>NZ_JHZW01000003.1:0-2190000 GCF_000688315.1 Maribacter sp. Hel_I_7
GTAAAGATCTTCTTGTCTGGTTTTTTCTTCATTTCCAAGTTCAGCAGCTAGATATAAATTCTGATTTAATCTGTAATCCGCAACTATTTCAAAACCTTTATAATTATCATCTAAAGCACCAGTAATGATTCTACTTAAATCTATACCTAACCCTAGACCATAAGATTGTTTATACTCTAACGTATCCTTTGGATTTAAATCTATGGGCTTACTTTGACTAAGTGCTAAACAAGAACATAGTAGAAATAAAAGATTAATGAAAAATCTTGACATGTGTAGAATCTGAGTTTGTGACTAGGGATTGGTTTATTTCAATATCTTGAATCCAGTTATTATCATCGGCAGTAAGGCTTCCTTGTAATTCATCATAATTGACAACAAAACCACATCCGCGAGATAGAAAATCTTCTAAACGGTTATAGGAAAAAGTAATGGTATCAACGTTTCCAGTTTCTGTGCCATCCTCATTTTCAGCAGAACTGCTAATCAATATAAAACTTGTAGCTTCTTCATCTGTTTTTAAAGGAATGGATTTTGTACTTACCGTACTTCTATCTGTTACAGTATTGACAGTAACATTTTGTCCAACACCTACAGCTCTTAAAGTGGTAACTTCTTTTAAAGCAGAAGTATCTGTAACATCGTAAAATTCTATAACCAAAAGAGGAGTATCTCCCTCAACACAGATATCATCTTTCTCACATGATGATGCGAAGATAATACCTAGGAAAATTAATAATCCGATTTGAAATCTTCTCATTTTAAACTTTCTTTTCTAAAAGTACAACATTTTCTACGTGATGAGTCTGTGGAAACATGTCTACTGGCTGAACTTTAGTAATTGTATACATCTCTTTCATTAATTCTAAATCTCTAGCCTGCGTAGCGCTATTACAACTAACATAAACTACTTTTTTAGGAGCGATGTTTAGTATTTGCTGAACAACGTCTTTATGCATACCATCTCGTGGAGGGTCAGTAATAATTACATCTGGCACACCATTTTGAGTAATAAATTGTTCGTTGAATACATTTTTCATATCACCAACAAAGAAATCTACATTCTCGATATTATTACGGACTGCATTTGCTTTTGCATCTAAAATAGCTTCAGGAACAGATTCTATACCGACCACCTTTTTAGCCTTTTTGGAAACAAATTGTGCTATAGTACCGGTACCTGTGTAAAGGTCATATACCAATTCATCACCTTTTAAATCGGCAAAATTTCTAGTTATTTTGTATAATTCGTAAGCTTGTTCAGAATTAGTTTGGTAAAAGGATTTTGCATTAATTTTTAAACTTCAACCCCTCCATTTCTTCAAAGATATGGTCCCTACCAGCAAAACAAATGATTTCTTGATCATAAATAGTATCATTCTGTTTTGGGTTAATCACATATAATAAGGATGTAATTTCAGGAAATGTTTTTGAAAGATGATTTAAAAGTAATTCTCTCTTTTCTTTATCATTTTCAAAAAACTGAACCAATACCATAATTTCACCGGTTGATGTGGTACGTATCATTAAGGTACGCAACATGCCGTGCTGATTTCTTGGATTAAAAAAAGTCAACCCGTTTGCAGTAGCAAATTTTTTTGTTTCTAGTCGAATAGCATTTGATGGGTCTTTTGTAAATGACATTTTTCTATGTCCAAAATTTTATCCCACATTCCAGGAATATGAAATCCTAATGCATTTTTATCTTCTATTTGATTGTCAGACTTTATTTCATCTAAAGTTAACCAGCGACTATCTGAAAAAGAAAATTCCATCTTATTTCTATAGAAATATTGCTTTTCTGAACCGAGAATAGGGGTTAATTCTGGTAAATCTAAATGACCTATCCTTTTTAAATTATTTTCTACTTCTTTTTGTTTGTAAAACAATTGGTGCTCATAGCCCATATCTTGCCATTTGCAACCGCCACATATATTGAAATGTTGGCAAACAGGTTCTACACGCTTGTCTGAAAGGGAGTGGAAATTTGTTGCGATTCCCTCAAAATATGCTTTACGTTTTTTGGTCGTTTGTACATCAACCACATCGCCTGGTACGGTGTTAGTTAAAAAGATAACTCTTCCGTCAGGTGCTTTACCAATAGTTTTACCTTTTGCTGCTGCATCTGTAACGGTAACGTTTTCAAAAACTAGTCGCTTTGTCTTTTTTCGCATAGCGCAAAAGTAAGCATCCGTTTGCATTTATTATAACAATTACATACACTTGGGTCTATTAATTTTAGTTAAATATGACTTAGTTTATTTGACTATAGATTGTTATTTACAATAGAAATTAAAAAAGTCAAGACACCTTAAATTAAGGTTTCTTGACTTTTAGGATAAAGGTAATTGTGTTTTTTACTATTTATTTTTGTTGAATTTATTCAAAATTCTTTCCATCTGTTTTCCTGCAGCTTCTCTACCGCCAAGACCAAAAGAAAGGGCTATTGTAACGGCGATTGTACCCAAGGTAATACCAAATGCCATGTTTATAATATCATCTCCGATTCCCATTGTTTTAAGTCCCATAGCCAAGAATATTGCTAAAATGCACATTCTTACGATTGATGCAACAAAAAGATTATTTTCATCTTTAGCCATTGTTTTATGCGCAATAGATGCAATCCAATTTCCTATAATTAAGATGACTAATCCAAAAAGAATATTACCAGAAACACCCACTAACGTATCAAGCACTTCTGTTAATTTTTGGAATTCTAATTTTTCTAAAGCTGTAGTAATACCAAAAAGTACTATGAAGAAGTAGACAATATTTCCTATTAATTTAGGTAGGTTGGTATTAGAAGAAACGCTACCTAAATTCATCCTGTTAATAATACCATCTAAATTTAAGCTTTCTAATAAATCAGTAACTAACCCAGAAACAAATTTACCTCCAATTACAAAGATTAAAAGTATAAGAACAGCTACTACAATTTTAGGGATGGCATTGAAAAATTGTTCTAGCATATGAGTTGCCGGTACAGAAATAGCATCCATATTCAATATATTCAAAGCAGTAATTAACAAGGGTATAAATATGAAAATAAAAACTACCTTTTTAAGAATGTTGACTAAATCTAAATTTTCTGGTAGTTTTAATTTAGGCACAAAACTCTGTATTGTTTCCCCAGAGAGCCCGACTAGCTCAGAAACTATAGTAGCTAGCATATAACCTATGTAACCTACTAAACCAGCACCTACAATATTAGGTATGTAGCCTGTAAATCCATTAAGTAGATTTTTTACAGGATCTAGAACACTGGTCATACCTAGTTTTTCTAAGGCTAGCATAAAAACAAAAATCATTATAAAAAAGTAAACTAGTTTACCGATAAATGAGGAGAGTTCAATTTTGCCTGACCCTAGTTTACTGTCAATATTGGTTCTTTTAATTAATTTGGTAATTAGTCTTTTTACAAACCCTGCAATAAACCATCCAATTATCAGTATCAATATTGCACCGATCGTACTCGGTAAAAAATCGCCAACTGAATTTGAAAGGCTAGACATCATGTTCTCTAAATAATTCATAGTGTTTTTTTATATAATAAATTGGTTGTATTAAGTAGGACACAAATTTTTGTTAAAAGTCACATTTTACAGTACTTCATAGGGATTTTTCGATTTTAAGGTGATTCAAAAAAAATATTTGTTAAGTTTGTAACTCTACAAGGATGATTTCTCTCCCACGCTGAATTTTCGACTCTTCGAAAGGAAAAAGGTATAGAAGGAATTGCTAAAGTTTTATTTAAAGTAATTTTTACCATGTCAATTTTAGAAAACATCTCTTCTAAGGATGCTATCGCATTAGAAGAAAAACACGGAGCCCACAATTATCACCCACTACCTGTAGTATTAAGTAAAGGTGAAGGTGTATTTGTTTGGGACGTTGAAGGAAAAAAATATTATGATTTTCTTTCTGCATATTCTGCAGTAAACCAAGGTCATTGCCATCCAAAAATTGTTGATGCAATGACAGAACAAGCAAAAACTTTGTCATTGACGTCTAGAGCATTTTATAATGATATGCTAGGCAAGTATGAGAAATATGCTACTGAAACTTTTCATTTCGATAAGCTTTTACCAATGAATACTGGTGCAGAGGCTGTAGAAACTGCACTGAAGATTTGTAGAAAGTGGGCTTATGAAAAGAAAGGGATAGCTGAGAATAATGCGGAAATAGTTGTTTGTGAAAATAATTTTCACGGTCGTACTACAACTATAATTTCTTTTTCTAACGATCCTGTTGCCCGTAAGAATTTTGGACCATATACTGACGGATTCATTAAAATAGCGTATGATAATTTAACGGCTTTAGAAGAGGTTTTAAAATCAAACTCAAATGTTGCAGGTTTCTTAGTTGAGCCAATACAAGGTGAGGCAGGGGTTTACGTACCTTCTGAAGGTTATTTAAGCGGAGCAAAAGCATTATGTGAAAAGTATAATGTATTGTTTATTGCAGACGAAGTACAAACAGGTATTGCTAGAACAGGTCGTTTATTAGCTACTTGTGGTAATTGCTCTTGTTCAGATAAACACTGTAGTGGAACTCCAGAAATTAAGCCAGATATTTTAATTTTAGGAAAAGCTTTGTCCGGTGGTGCTTATCCAGTTTCAGCAGTTTTGGCAAATGATGCTATTATGAATGTTATACGACCAGGAAACCATGGTAGTACCTTTGGTGGTAACCCAATTGCTGCTGCTGTTGGTATGGCTGCTCTAGAAGTGGTAAAAAATGAAAAGCTTGCAGAAAATGCATTTGTATTAGGTGAACTTTTTAGATCAGAGTTGAATAAATTCATACCAACTACAGATTTAGTAAACAGTGTTCGTGGTAAAGGTCTATTAAATGCAATTCTTATTAATGACAGTGAAGAGAGCTCTACAGCTTGGGATATATGTATGGCATTAAAGGAGAATGGATTGTTGGCGAAACCAACACATGGTAATATAATTCGTTTTGCACCACCTTTGGTAATGACTAAAGAAGAGCTACTAGATTGTGTTTCAATCATTATTAAAACACTGAAAGAGTTTAAACAATAGAAATAAAAAATCCCCGATGTAAATCGGGGATTTTTTTTGTTTGTAATTTTTCTTCTATTGAAAATCGGCTGATGCAAATATTGCTATAATTAAACCGAAATAGACTATAGAAAGAATTAAAAGGATAATAGCTATTGCAAGACCAATGTAAGATAAAATCCTGCCAGTATTTATATTTTCATATCCTCTATAATTACCAGGGTTATTTTCATAAAACCTTTGTGCCTTCTTCGCATTATTTAAACCAATGATACTGAATATGGCGCCAAAAGGACCACAACAGAAAATGGATAAAACAATGGATAAAATTCCAAAAGTTAAAGCGTTACTAGAACCTGGTATTTGTTGATATTCTGAATTGTTCATTTATTCCATTGGTATTCCAAGTTGTTCATAAATTTCAGAGGTTTGTTCTATATATGCATCCCAACCACCCATAGAAACTATTGAGTATACCGTCCATACTAGAGAAAGTACTCCCAAGACTAGTCCTATTATAGCAACAATTTTAGTTGTCTTAAGAGTACTAAAATTGGAATATTCTTGAGGATTTTCCTGATAAGTTTTAGTGTCTTTGTTTACTAAAATTAATGCAATACCAGACAAAATAACACCTCCAATACCAGCACTTACACAGCAGCATAAAAAAGATACGATACTTAAGATAAGAGCGATAGTTACATTAGGTAATTTTTGTTGTTCCATAATTTAAAGGTTTAGTTAAATGAATTTTAAAATGTAATTGGTCAATATAAAACCTACGGTACTTACCATAAGTGTAATCGTAATTGTATTTGAATGTTTAAAGGAATAAATTTTATTGAGCCCTAAAAAACCAAAAAGTAGTAACATAGGGTAAATAGCTGGGTACATTAAAAAAGCAGAAACAAACTCGCCTTTTATTAAAAATAGCAATGATCGTTGTAACCCACAGCCGGGGCAATCAACGCCTAATATCTGTTTTGTAAAACAGGGAAGCATAAAACTTTCTAATCCCAAAAAAATAATTAATGCCTTAAGGCGCATCTTTAAATAAATTAATAGTCCGAAAATTACCATTATTTTTGTGTATTCAAAACAAAAACATGTCTCATTTTAAGATTGGCGATACCGTAGAAACAATTGACGATGTCATAAAAGGCGTAGTTAAGTCTATAAATGATCGCAGTGTCACCATTTTAAGTGATGATGGTTTTCCGTTAACTTTTGATTTTAAGGAGTTGGTTTTAATTTCTGACGATATTCATGTTTCCAACTATGAAATTGCCAAAATCAAGAAAGAAAAAGAAATTCCTAAAAGAAGAAAAACTACTGTTTTAAGAACAAAGGAGCGTACTGCTCCTAAAATGGAGGTTGATTTACACATTAATCAATTAGTGAAAAATCCAAAAGCGATTAGCAAATTTGATATGTTGAATTTACAGTTAGATAGTGCAAAAAGACAACTAGATTTTGCTATTAGTAAGAGAATTCAGAAAATTGTTTTTATACATGGCGTAGGTGAGGGGGTGCTGAAAGAAGAGTTGGGTTATCTTTTTAGAAAGTATGATAACGTTAAGTACTATGATGCGGACTACCAAAAATATGGGCTAGGGGCAACAGAGGTTTACGTCTTTCAAAATTTTTAAATTAACCGGCTGTAGTAGTAACGGTACCAAATTCACTCACTTGCAAATCGGTAATTCTACTTCCGTTTTCGTTTAAAAATGTAATTCCACTTAGTTGAATAGTATGGGTGAATGTTATGCTATCTTCAGTAGTAGTGGTGATAGTAATACTTCCGCCTTCTGCTTCAATTTCTTCTAAAACTGTTGGTGTAAGTGGTGGTGGCGAATCACAGAAATAAGTACTGGTTACTGTCTCTGAAAATATACGGTAGCTTA
The DNA here is from genome assembly GCF_000688315.1 of Maribacter sp. Hel_I_7. Taxonomy (NCBI): domain Bacteria; kingdom Pseudomonadati; phylum Bacteroidota; class Flavobacteriia; order Flavobacteriales; family Flavobacteriaceae; genus Maribacter; species Maribacter sp. Hel_I_7. The sequence goes on from NZ_JHZW01000003.1 coordinate 6,932, forward strand.
TTTGAGAGCTGCCAGGAACAGCACTAGTTAATTCTGTAGTACTAACTTCATTTTTTAAAAGCCCACTAGGCAATGTTACTATTAAAGCTTCATCACCATTTATTTTAAACAATACATTTTCGGTTGAGACAGATACTGTATCACAACTTTGAACGGTTTCTATACTATCAAAATCTACGGTTTCTATTTGTAATTCACCATCATTACATCCAAAGAGCAAAATTGAACAACCAATTAAAAGGTATTTTTTCATAATTCAAATTTAATTTAAAATTTGGAAATCTGTCTGTAGCATCACAGTCATTTATGGGTTAATTAACTATTTTTGTGCTTTATTTATTTTTAGAGTATGCTTATATGAAACATGTATATTTAGATAATGCCGCCACTACACAAGTTCACCCTAATGTAATTGCTAAAATGCAAGATGCCTTAGGTACTTACGGAAACCCTTCTTCTACACATAGTTTTGGAAGAACGGCTAAAACTGCTATTGAAAGTGCGCGTAAAACAATCGCTAAATATATTAATGCGCAACCGTCAGAAATTATTTTTACTTCTGGTGGTACAGAGGCAGATAATATGATTATTAGATGTGCCGTACGTGATTTGGGTGTAAAGACTATAATTACTTCTAGAATTGAGCATCATGCAGTTTTGCATACTGTAGAAGAATTAGAGCAAAAAGCTGCAATTCAATTATTATATGTTGATTTGGATGAATATGGTAATCCAGATTTGGCACATTTAGAAATACTTTTACAAAAAGATGATTCTAAAAAATTGGTAAGCTTAATGCATGTCAATAATGAAATAGGAAATAAAATTGATTTAGAAGAAATTACTCTTTTGTCAAAAAAATACGGCGCACTGGTTCATTCAGATACCGTTCAATCATTAGGTCATTATAATTGGGATGTAAAAGCATTTCCTATTGACTTTTTAGCTGCTGCCGCTCATAAATTTCACGGTCCTAAAGGCATTGGTTTTGCTTTTATTCGTAAAAACTCTGGATTAAGCTGTATGATTTCTGGTGGTTCGCAAGAACGAGGGCTAAGAGCTGGTACAGAATCATTCCATAACATTGTTGGTTTAGAAGAAGCTTTTATACATGCGTATGAGAACTTAGAAGCTGAAAAGAAATATGTTGAAGAGCTTAAGTCTTATTTCATAGCGCAAGTAAAGTCAACTATCCCCAATGCTAAATTTAATGGGCATTCTGGTGATATGGATAAAAGTACTTACACTCTAGTAAATGTATGTTTGCCAATTACAGAAGATAAAGCTATGCTACTTTTGTTTAATCTTGATATGAAAGGAATTGCTTGTTCTAAGGGTAGTGCATGCCAGTCTGGTAGCGATGCCGGTTCACACGTACTTACGCAAATACTATCTGCTGAAGATATGAAAAAGCCATCTGTTCGTTTTTCATTCTCAACATATAATACAAAAGAAGATATTGATTATACTATTGGGGTTATAAAAGATATTATAGAAGCGTAATTAATTTTTATTACGATCGCGTTTTCTTTCTCTTTCGTATGGGAATTTTCTAATGGCTAATTTCATCATTCGGTCAATAAGGTCTGTAGTGTTTTTACCAGTCTTCTTATTTATTTCTTTCTCGTATTTCCAAAGAAGTTTACCAGAATCGCCATCACTTATTTTAATTCCTATTCTACCATAATTGGCGCCACCAGAGAAATAATCTGTAAAACTAAATTCTGTAGGTATACCATTTGATAATAAAATATTTAAATCTAAAGTGCCACTTATAATGCCATCTACACCCAGTATTTCACTTAACTCTTTAGTAGTGTAAACATCAATATTTTCATAGCTGATGTTTTCTTTAGCTAAAATGGCAGCGGTATTTTCAATGTTTTGAAAAGTAACAGGTAAATTTTTCTTTTTACTGCGTTTGGAAAAATAAGTTTCTAAAGCATTTTGTACTGCATAGCCTTCATTTTCTTCTAGTCTTTTTTGCTCAGATTTAGATATTTTTTCATTGAGGTCTAAATTGGTTAAAAAAGGTATTATAGCCAATACGTTGTGGTCTGCACTTAATGCATCAAAGCTTGGGCTTTCGTAAATGTTTTTTTGAGCTACGACGGCAAAGGAAGAAATTAGTGTAATTAAGAAAAGTATTCTTTTCATCTGTGTTGTTTATAAGCGAATTCCTAATCTTAAATTTAATACTCTTGATGTAAGGTAATTTGGCACAGCGTATTCATTTTTACTGTCCGCATCCCTTACCCAAGTATTGGTAATTGAATTTTGATTATTGAATAAATTGAATATTTCAAAACCTAAACTCAACTCTTTAAAATTGTGAAGCCAATGTGTTTTTGGATATTGTTTGTCCTTATTTGCAAAAATATAGGAAATTCCTAAATCAGCACGTTTATAATCTCTTAATCTATTCTGAAAAATGTATGGGTCAGCATAACTGGGAGATCCACCAGGAACACCTGTTTGATAAACTAAATTCAAATACATTTTCAAATCTGGTATTGTGGGTATATAATCTTGAAAAAGTATTGCAAATTTTATTCTTTGATCTGTTGGTCTAGGTATATACCCTTTATTATCTCTGTTCTCTTCTGTTTTTAAATAGCCAAGACTTACCCAAGATTCTGTACCGGGTACAAAAGCACCGTTCATTCTAACTTCCGCACCATATACATAAGCTTCTGTAGTATTATTTGCAGCATAACGTATTCTAACATCTTCTAGAGTATACGGATTTACATTATCCAGTTTTTTGTAATACGCTTCACTAATTAATGTGAACGGGCGTTCCCATAATAAGAAACTATATTCATTACCGGCAACAAGGTGAAATGATTTTTGAGCTTTTACATTTGGTTGAATTGTACCTGTACTATCTCTTAATTCTCTATAAAATGGAGGTTGGTGATACAATCCTGTAGATACTCTAAATAACATATCTTTCTCCCATTCTGGTTTTATTGCAAATTGGGCTCTTGGACTAAATACTGTTTGTGATACCTTTTCTATGTCAGTACCGCTAACCGTCCAATGATGAGCACGTACACCTACATTATAATATACATCTGCATTGTTCCATGTTTTGTGTGTTCCTATTTGAGTGTAGCCAGAAAATCTATTCGTTTTTACAAAATTCAATGCATTTAACCCGTTATAAGCTATTAATGGGGCTGTAAATGGTTCTGAAGGTTGGTTGTTCACAAACTCAGGCCTTGGTGGTCGAATAGAGAATCCGGCAGAGTCTATAAATTCAGATTCCCGTAACTGATCCCTTATATCTTCATGCGTATATTTTGCTCCCCATTCTAAAACAGAACTGTTCATGACATGGGTTCCTTTATGTTCTAGATTAAAGATAAGGGCGTCTAAATCATTTCTTGTACGGTTAAATTGTGAGCCAATGCCACGAGACGTTAATACCTCGCCAGCCGTATCACTACCTAGATTGCTGTCTACTTCGCCAAGTTCGTATGCCGCGACTACATCAGAATATTCTTCCTCGGTGGTGTGGTAGATGGATGAAATAAGTTTTAATGTGGTGTTTTCATTTAAAAAATAGCTACCTTTTAAAGCACCTAGTGCAGTAGTGTATTTGTTTGTTTCTTGACCTTCATAATACACAACCAACGCTTGCGGATTATCTATTGTACCAAAATTTGTTTGCCTATTTAATGGCTCGTTATTGTAATCATTAACTGCTATGTTCCCTAGAAAGTTAAGTTGAAACTTTGGAGATATATGATACGATAAATAGCTTTGAACATCTGTGAATGCAGGGTTAAAATTACTTTGAGTTTGTTGGCTATTTACCAACAAAGAATTATTCCTATAGCGAATTCCAGAAACAGAACTTAATTTTTTGTTTTTGGATACTGTTTCTAAACTTGCACTTGCACCTAAAAAACTTAAATCTGCGCGTAATGAAAATAGCGTAGGAGTCTTGTATTTAATATCTAGAACAGATGCCAATTTATCGCCATATTTAGCCTGAAATCCACCAGCGGAAAACTTAACATCTTGAACCAAATCACTGTTTACAAAACTTAATCCTTCCTGTTGAGCAGAACGTATTAAGAAAGGTCTGTAGACTTCAATTTCATTTACATACACTAAGTTTTCATCATAGTTGCCACCACGTACAGCGTATTGTGTACTTAATTCGTTATTAGAAGATACGCCTGGCAATAGTTTTAGTATTGTTTCTACGCCAGAATTAGCTCCCGGAATTTTCCGTATACTTTCTGGAGATATGGTTAAAATACCATTTACAGTTTTTTCGCCAGTAGCGGAAACGGTAACCCCATCTATTTGCGTAACCTCACTTTTTAATATAGGATTAAACTCAAAAGTTTCGTTAGTTGTTAATATTAATTTTTCTAAAATCACATCTTTGTATGCGATATGGGAGAAAATTATAGTGGTTTCTTTGTCAGAAGTTATTTCTAAAAGGTAAAAGCCGTCAGGATCCGTTGTTGTGCCTAAACCATTTGCAGTGATATTTACATTTGATAAAGGCTCATTTTCACTACCTAATACTATACCCGAAATAGTAGCATTTTGAGCAAGACCAAAGGTGCCGCACAGCAATATTATAAGGCTTAGTACATTATGTAGTTTCAACTATATTATTTTCTATAAAAAGAGGTGGTTAGAGTATTTGTATTTCCTACATTATCTGTAACGGTAACTTTAAGAACACATTGCGTTTGGTCAGCTATCTTGTCATCAAAATTATAAGTTAAAGTATTACGTTTTGGCTCATATTCCATTAAGATCCATTCGCCATTTAAAGTTGCAGAGTAGGTGTCTACACCACTTAAATCATCTGCTATTTGCACACTCAGGTATTTATAATTGTTAAGCCATTGTTTTTCCTTGAAATTTTTTGTTCTAATTGTAGGAGCAACAGTGTCTCGTGCAAGAGTATATGTGCCTAAGTTTCGCGTGCGGGTGGTAAATTCATTACCTCGTTTATATGTATTTGCATGGTTAGGTCTAAGTTTAGAATCTAACCGAGCAATAAATAATTGTTTTTGTACTTCTTTTGAATATTTAGAGACATCGAAAGTAATAGTGAAATTTCTATGAGCAGGTACTGTGTTATTATGTATGGTTACAGTGTCTTTGCCTTTTTTTAATTCAATATAAAAATCCTCATAAAAGGTATTGGTTGGGAAGTAGACCTTAGCACCGCCCAAATCAAAATTATTCGGTTTTTTAGCGATAACATAATTGTCTGTTGTTTTCTTTTCTTTCTTGTTACCCAGTAAGTTTTTTACACCATCAACCGGAATATTCAATTCAACTTTATTACCGGCATAATCTTTAATCAATAATTTGGCAGTATAACTAAGACCTTCGTTTATATCAATTTTTCCATTATTATATAGTTCTTTATAGATGCTTAGATTGTTTCCGGCAGATTTAAAGCTCTTTTGAATACGCTGTCTATTTCTTCCGTAATATTCATAATCTACAAGTGTATTTATATATCTAGTTTCACCAAAAGAGAAAGATTCAAAGTCGTATAATGAGTATGTTTTACCATTTACGCTAAGCTCAACACTATACACTCCGTTTTTGTTCGCAGCCATATCTAGTCTGTCAAATCCTATAAAACCTATGCCAATTTCGCCAAGTGCGGTAACCTTGTCAGCTAAGTAAGTACCATCACTTTGTTTGCTGAAATTCACCTGTGTTCTTTCGTAATTGTTGTTAACATGAGATTTGTCTGTCAACGGATACACGAATAATTTTTCTAGAATAGGATTTGTAGCGTCGGCGACATCCATACCATATAATAAAGGATTGGTCGGCTTTTCTGAAATACTACTTCTAATTTCAAAATGTAAATGTGGACCAGCAGAGCCTCCTGTATTTCCACTATAAGCAATAAGCTCGCCTTTGGAAACTTTTAGTTCACCATAGTCTGGAAATACCTCCACCTCAAAAGACTTTTTATTGTACTGTAGCTTTTTAATGTAGGCTTCAATAGAAGGTGAGAATTTTTGTAGATGCCCATATACAGAAGTATACCCGTTTGGATGCGCTATATACAGAACCTTGCCATAACCCCATAACGAAACTTTTATTCTTGTAATTGTACCATCACCAATAGAATTAACTGGTACACCTTCTCGTTGTTGCGTTTTAATATCAACGCCAGAATGAAAATGATTTGAACGTAACTCACCAAAAGTACCCGCTAAAATAATGGGTATATCCATTGGAGGTGCAAATGCGTCTTTAGGATAATCTTCTTGTGCAAAAAGTGTAAAGCAAAATAACAATAACAGGCTTAGGGATATTTTTCTCATAGGTAGATAGCAATACTGCGAAAATAATTAATCAATAACAATTCCAAGAAGTTGGTTACGCTAAAGTTATTATAAAGCGTTTAACCTAGTGTATTATTATATAAGAACTATTGATTTGCGAATATTTCACAAAACTATTGCTAAGTCATATAATGTATGTTAACTTTGTGTAAATCGCATTGACTGTAATGTATGAGCGAGTTAATTAAAATCGTTGATTCTTTAGAAAATAAAATTAGCAAATTGTTGCATAAACTTGAGGTTTTGAACAATGCTAATGTTGAATTGGAAAAAGAATTAAGGAATATAAAATCTTCACAAGAAAACGCTAGTAAGACGGTTTCAGAATGGGAAGAAAAATATAATTCTCTCAAACTTGCAAATTCAATGCTTGGCAGTAATACCAATAAAACAGAAGCTAAGCTTAAAATAAATACATTAATACGAGAGTTGGACCATTGTATAGCTCAATTATCGGAGTAATGTTTATAATAATATGTCAGATAAGCTCAAAATAAAACTTTCTATTGCTGATAGGGTCTACCCATTGACTATTGATCCTGCTCAGGAAGAAGGCTTGCGTAAAGCGGCCAAGAATATAGAACAGTTGGCTAAGAAATTTGAGCAAAATTATGCTGTTAGGGACAAACAAGATGTATTGGCCATGTGTGCCTTGCAGTTTGCCTCTAAAATTGAGCAGAATGGCATAGAGCAAACGGAAGGAACCAAAGAAGCCGAAGAGCGTTTAAAAGCGCTTGAAGATTTGGTGAGCTCTAAATTAGCTATGAAATAAAAACGTTCTTATAAAAACATTAAGTTACTGCCCACATTGGTAATACCTTTTGACAAACTCAACATTTATTTTTTTTAAAAAGGGTGAGTTTAGATTGTAAAAGCAGGCCCTACTCGTATAGGGATCCTTGATCAGTCTGTTAGCCCTAAACCTGTTTACCGGAGTTTGATCAAAACTTCTCCAATGTGGGCTTTTTTTTATTAATAAATTACACTATGGATAGTACAATGATAATTATTGCCGCAATAGTTGGGCTGGCAATCGGTTTTGCAATAGCAAAATTTTTGGAAAAAGGGAAAGCCTCTAAGACCATAATAAATGCAAAGAAAGACGCTGAACGTATATTAAAAGATGCAAATGCAGAAGGAGAGAGTATTAAAAAGGAAAAGATTTTACAAGCGAAAGAGAAGTTTTTAGAACTAAAAGCTGAGCATGAAAAGGTCATCAATAGTAAAGACAGAAAGATAAACGAAGCAGAGAAGAGAACGAGAGATAAAGAGTCTCAAGTTAGTAGTGAGCTTGCGAAAAACAAGAACATGAACTCTCAATTAGATAATAAGCTGAAAGATGTAGAACAGAAAAAAGAACTTTTTGAAAAACGTCATGAGGAGTTGGACAAAATGCATAAAAGCCAAATTCAGCAATTAGAAGTAATTTCTGGATTATCAGCAGACGATGCTAAAAACCAATTGGTAGAGAGCTTAAAGGAAACTGCAAAGTCTGATGCCATGGCATATATTCAGTCAACTGTAGAAGAATCTAAACTTACCGCACAACAAGAGGCACGTAAAATAATCATTAATACTATTCAGAGAATTGGTACGGAAGAAGCTGTTGAAAACTGTGTATCTGTTTTTAATATTGAATCTGACGATGTAAAAGGACGTATCATTGGTAGAGAGGGTAGAAATATTAGAGCATTAGAAGCGGCTACAGGTGTTGAAATTATTGTTGATGATACACCAGAAGCAATTATTCTTTCTTGTTTTGATTCGGTTAGAAGAGAGGTTGCAAGACTTTCACTTCATAAATTAGTGACAGACGGTAGAATTCACCCAGCAAGAATTGAAGAAATAGTTAAGAAAACAGAAAAGCAGATTGAAGCAGAAATTGTAGAGATAGGTAAGCGTACTGTTATAGACTTAGGTATTCATGGGTTACACCCAGAACTAATACGTGCAGTTGGTAGAATGAAATACCGTTCTTCTTACGGACAAAATCTTTTGCAACACTCAAGAGAAGTAGCAAAACTTTGTGGCGTTATGGCTGCTGAGTTAGGACTCAATCCTAAGATAGCAAAACGTGCAGGTCTTTTACATGATATAGGAAAAGTACCAAATACTGAAAATGAAGTAGAAACCCCACACGCAATCTTAGGAATGCAATGGGCTGAAAAGTTTGGTGAAAAAGAGGAAGTTTGTAATGCCATTGGTGCTCACCACGATGAAATTGAAATGAAAACATTAATTGCTCCTATCGTTCAGGTATGTGATGCTATTAGTGGTGCTAGACCTGGTGCAAGAAGACAGGTATTAGATTCTTATATTCAGCGTTTAAAAGACCTTGAAGAGGTTGCTTTTGGATTTAGTGGTGTACAGAAGGCTTATGCAATTCAAGCAGGTAGAGAGCTTCGTGTTATTGTAGAAAGCGAAAAAGTAAATGATGATAGAGCAGCACAGTTATCTTTTGAAATTTCTCAGAAAATTCAAACAGATATGACTTATCCTGGTCAAGTGAAGGTTACAGTTATACGTGAGACAAGAGCTGTCAATGTAGCTAAGTAACTTATCTTCTATGTTATAATAAAAAAGCCTTCTATTAATAGAGGGCTTTTTTATGTTTTATCAAGAGATTCAATCCATGTTCTTAGCATTTTCTCTTCAGTTAGTGTCAGTTTGTTTTTTCTGCCTTTTGGCATTTTCTTCTTTACAAATACTTGGTGTTCTATTACTTCAGCAAAAATATTCATATTTTCTAAAGTAAAAACAGAACGATTCTTCTTATCTAAATGACAATAATTACATTTCTTATTTAATACTGAAAATGCATCCTGTTTCGTATTATTTATCTGATGATTCAAACCTTCAAATTTCATATATGAAGGTTTAAGTGATAAATCAAAAACAGCTAAAATGATCAATAGTATTAGCCTCATAAGCGCAATCCTAATTAAACAAGGTTTTTAGAAAGTGTGAAATTGAAATTTACCCCGTCTTTATTTTCTTTTCTATTCCCAATTTTAATTTCACCGCCAAGTTTATCTATTAATGCTTTAATAGTGGTTAAACCTATACCAGTATCGCTAGCACCTTCGGTTCCAAGTTTTTCGAAAAGGGCAAATACTTTCTCCCAATAACGTTCAGGTATTCCGGGACCATTATCTTCATAGGTGAAGTAATAGAAGTCTTCATCTTCTCGAAATGAGATTATGATTTCAGTATTAGATTTATTGGAAAATTTTATACTATTAGATATTAAGTCTCTAAATATTTGACGAAAACTATTTAAAGAATGCTTGATGCTATGTGAGCAATTAATTAGCTGTAAGTCTGTCGAGCTACTTTCGCACAGTTGTCCATGTATGGTCTGTATCTCTTTTGAGATTTCAAAATCCTCTAAATTTATATCTGCATTGGTAATAGCATTATAATTAATGATTCCATTAATTAAGGATTCCATATATTCTACCCTGTTATTTATGATACCTAAATAATTGGGTATTTCTGTCTCCTTGAAAAATTCTGAATAATCTTCTTTTATAAAGCCAACAATAGAACTAATACCCAAGAGTGGCATTTTCATATCATGTGCTAAGCGGTATGACAGATGTTTTAGTTGATTATTTTTAATACGTAATTCTTCATTGATTAGCCTTTGATGAATATTTTGCCGCCTAAGTTCAAATTGCGCCATAACCTGATTCGCTAAATCTTTTAAACTAGCTTGCTGTTTTTCTGAGAATTTAGCTCTAGGTTTTGTGTCAATAACACATAAGGTTCCAATAGATTCTCCCTCTTTGGTATTTAAAGGTGCACCAGCATAAAATTGTACTTTTGGCCCACCAGTTACTAAAGGGTTATCAAAGAAGCGTTCATCTTTATTGGCGTCATGTACCAATAATAAGGAGTCTGGTGTGTTAATGGCGTGTGCGCAAAATGCTAAATCTCTAGGGGTCTCGGTAGCATCTATACCATGGTGAGATTTAAACCATTGTCTATCTTCATCTATCAAAGAAACCAACGCCATAGGTGTATTGCAGATATCTGCGGCGATACGGGTAATGGCATCGTATTCTTGTTCTTCTAAAGTGTCAAGAATATTAAAACTTTTTAACGCCTTTAGTCTTTGATGTTCGTTTATTGGTATTTCTGGTTTTAACATATATTAGGTATGACTAATATACCTACTCTATAGAAGTAAGTATTTTCTTACTTAAATAACGTACAAAGTATACTATTGTTATATATGTTGTATGTTCAATAAAATGACTCGATATTTTAACCGAATCATTTTATTTTCTAAACTTTTTACTAATCATGAAGATTACTCATCGGCTTCAGGTTCTTCAGCATTTTCACCCTCTTCATCTTTAACCAAATTGTTTTTTAAGATGTTCAGTTTTTTCAATTTTGCCTTCCAAGCAGTCAATGATTCTTTATGTTGATTAACTCTTTTAATAACGTCTTGTACCAATGGATTGCTTTCAGAAGCATTTGAGAAAAATTGTAGGTTATTTTCTAACTGTCTAATTTCATCTTTGCTTTCTTCTATCTTTTTTCTAATGAAAGATCGCTCATTCTGTATAGCACGTTCTTGGTTGTCATTATTAGTGAGCTGTTGAATCTTGTTACCATATTTAAGTAATTCAGATTCTTGTTTGCTGATGCCTAATTTTTGATAAAGGGCATCTATAATTTTATCGAATTTCTGATTGATGTTCTTCTTTTTAAAAGGAACTCTACCGTAAGTTTTCCATTCTTCAGAGAACTTTTTAATGGAAGCTAAATCTTTGGTTTTATCTCCGCTTAGTTCAAATGCTTTAAGTCGATCAATACAATCTTCTTTTAGTTTAAAATTCGCTTCTTCCTCTTTAAAAGCATCATTTTTAAGAGCGTTTAACCTGTCAAAATAGTGATTACATGCTGTTTTAAACTCTTTCCATAACTTGTCGGAGTATTTTCTTGGAACATGACCAATTTTTTTCCACTGTCCTTGAATTCGCTTCATTTCTGAAGTGGCAGCATCAAAATCATCACTGTCTTTTATAGAAACAGCAATCTCTAATAAAGCCCTTTTTTTATCAAGGTTTTCTTGTTGCTCTTTTTTAAGGTTCTTATAGAAAGCATTTTTGTTTTGATTAAATGCTCGTACCGCGGCCTTAAAACTATTCCACGTTTTAGAATTTACTTTTTGCGGTACTTGACCGGCTTTAAAAAAAGCTTCCCTAAGCTCCTCTAATTTTTTAATCTGTTGTTGAAGCGTACCATGGTTACTAGATACATTTTCGCTAAGTGTGTTTATTTCAGCAATAATAGCATGCTTGCGCTCTAAATTTTCCTCTTTTATTTTATCAAGATTTTTAAAATAATCTTGTCTTCTTTCGTGTATTATTTTGGTTGCAGCGCTAAAACGATCCCAAATTTCTTCTCTATGATCTTTGCCTACAGGACCTAAATCTTCTTTCCAAATTTTATGTAAAACCTGTAACTCTCTAAATGCTCTATTTAAGTCTGGCTCTTTAGACAACTCTTCTGCTCTAGCAACTATTTTACCTTTCTCTTCTAAATTATGTTTAAAGTCTAAATCTCTTAAATCTCTGTTGATATTTAAGAAATCATAGAAAATTTCAATGTGATGGTGGTAAGTCTTCCATACATTGTTATAATCTGCTCGAGGTATAGGACCAGCATGACGCCATTTTGCCTGTATATCCTTGAAATTATTGTACGTAGTATTTATATCTTCTTCAACGTTTACCAACGCTTTTAACTGTTCTATAAGGTCTAACCTATATGCTAGGTTTTCTTTATGACTTTTTTCTAAGCTTTTGTAATGTTGATTTCTTTTGTCTCTATACTCGGAATAAACTTCGGTAAACTGTCTTTTGTCGACAGAATTATATCTAAAATCAATTTCATTACCACCGTTAGCTATGAACTCTTCCTTTTTTTCTTCTAAAAACTCATCAAACTTTTGGTTGAATTCGTCTTTTATAGCGTCTACGTGTTTTCTTATTGCCTGAACTTTCTCGTTCTTCACCAAGCGTTGTAATTCGCCTACTAAATTTTCCATGTTCATTTCATGGTAATCTGGCATGGGAATTTCATGTCTCTTTTCCGTATCGGTATCCTCAGCATCTTCAGCATTAGAATCGTCAATTTCAACCATGACATCGGCTTCCACTACAGCCTCTTTTGAATCAGTAGATTCTTCTGGCTGTACTTCTTTTGAGATTTCTGGAGAATCAACTGTGTTTTCAGTAGTTTCTGTTACAGCTTTTTCATCAATTGAACTTTCTGGTAGTTCTTGTTTTTTATCCTCAGACATAATCCTAAATTATATGTTTACAAGATAGTGACAACCCCAAGACTAGCAAAGAATTGATTGTTCTTTTTAGTTATTGTAAAAAGTATTAAGCTTGCTGAAACCTATAATTTGCGATGACTGTTGTAAAATAGAAATTAAATATGTCTACTATTGATTCCAGATTTCCCAAGATTTTTCAGCTTGAAATTCTAGCATCTTATGCCCGTTACAAATAGTGGCTCCATTTGCTTTTCCGGCTGCTAGAAATGCAGTTACTTCTGGATTGTAGATAAGGTCGAATAAAAGATGTTCTTTATTGATTTTCGTATAAGGTATTGCTGGCTTATCTTTAATATTAGGAAATGTGCCAACAGGTGAACTGTTGATTATTAAAGTGTGGTTAATTATAATATCATCTGTTAATTCTTGGTAGTTGTAACCATTATTTTTTCCACTTCTGGAAACAAAACTAAAATCTATTTCCAATTCTTGAAGAATAAAGGCAATGGCTTTTGACGCACCACCTGTACCTAAGATTAATGCCTTTTTATGATGCTTTTTCAAGTGAGGTTCTAGAGACTTTTTAAAACCATAAGCATCAGTATTGAAACCAATTAAACCATTTTCAGAAACTTTTATAGTGTTAACAGCTCCAATTTTTTTGGCAGCAATATCTATTTCATTTAAAAATGGAATTACTTCTTCTTTATATGGGATGGTTACATTTAGACCTTTTACATCTGATGTATTTTTTAAAATAGAGGGTAATTCAGAAATGCTTTGCAAATCGAAATTTTGATATGAGTGGTTGTTCAACCCCATATCTTCAAACTTCTTTTTAAAATATCCTCGTGAAAATGAATAGGAAATATCTTTTCCTACTAAGCCGAAATTAGCTTTCTGTCTTTCTGTTTTTTCCATACCAATCTAAAAGTAGTAAAATACTAATACCTATTATAATAAAGAATATCGCTGTCCAGTTTTCTACGGTGGTTAAATCTGGAAGAAACCGTTCGTAATTCATTATAATTTTTTTTCCGTTAGTGTCTAAAATCAATTCACCGTCTAATCCAGTTTTAAAAATAGTTTTCTTCCATGGCCACACCACACCTAAGGATCCAGTAATAAACCCTAATATAATTGCAGTTGTAACATGCTTGTAATGTTTCAATACATAAGTTAATAAATGCGATAAGGTAACCAGACCTGTAGCTGACCCCAACGTAAAAACGGCTAGAATTTTAAGGGTATGTAGTCTTTCTTGGTTAGAAGTGAAACTGAAATCACCTACTAATACCTCTGAAAATGTATCATATAGGGCATTTACAGAATCTACAAGTAGTAGTACATAATTTCCTAATAATATTAAAATAAAAGAACCTGAAAGTCCGGGTAAGGTCATGCCAGATACACTGATCATTCCGCATAGAAAAATAAATAACAGGTTGTCGTTTTCTTTTGCTGGGCTTAGAAAACTAATAGCGACCCCAACACTTAATCCAATAATTGCAGCAGTAAATGTTTTCTTTTTCCAGTAATCGAAATCCTTACCTATATAATATATAGATCCCAGAATCATCCCAAAAAAGGTAGCCCAAACAAATAGTTCTCGTTTAACTAAAAAATAGTCTAATACTTTTGATATGCTGAAATAACTAACCAGCATACCAAATATAAGAAGGGTCAAAAAAGAGCCATTAATATATCGGTAGAAACTTTTAAACCTGCCATTAATTAGGAGTTTAAAAGCTTTTGCATTTACTTTTTGAAGTGAATATATAAACTCTTCGTAAAAACCGCCCACAAAGGCAACAATTCCGCCTGATACTCCTGGAACTTTATTGGCCGCGCCCATGCAAAGACCCTTAATGACCAAGAAAAATTTATCGGTAAGGGATCGGGGTTGGTTCATGTATGTTTTCGCTTACTTCTTAGAAGCTGATTTTTCTAATATAAAAATAAGAGAAAAACCGATGATAGCGGCAACAATGGCAAAGGTTAATTGATTATCTCCAGAAAAAGCGAACGGAGAGATATTTTCGTCTATTATAATTTCTTTTTTTCCAATTTGAATGATCTCGATTATATTCTTCCAAGGCCAAATTTTATTCAATGAACCAAGAATAAAACCTGTTAATACGGCAAGGGTTGCATCTTTATAATTGGTGAACATCCACTTTAAAACTCTCGCAAAACTTAATATACCAAATGCGGCACCAAAGGCAAAGGTGATTATAATTCCAAAATCCTTTTCATTAACGGCTTCTAGAACTGTTTTGTAAGACCCCAATAAAACCAAAATAAATGAGCCGGATATACCTGGTAGAACCATTGCACAAATTGCTATGGCACCAGAGAAGAAAATAAAAGGCAAACTACCAGAACTAGCCGATGGGGGTAGGGTAGTTATGTAAAATGCACTTGCTGTGCCTATAATGAATAATAATATTGCTAATACGTTCCACTTTTTTATAGACTTAGCTACAAAAATGACACTTGCCAATACTAGTCCAAAAAAGAAAGACCAAGTTGGTATTGGGTGATCTTCTAAAAGCCACGCAATTAATTTTGATAAAGAGAAAATACTAATCATCATTCCAATGAGCAAAGCCAAAAGGAAATTACCGTTCAGTTTTTTCCAAAACATTTTAAAGCCTTCTTCCTTAAGTACTTTTAAGGTGGTTAGGTTTACATTGTTTATTGAAGTAATGAATTCTTCGTAAATACCTGTAACAAAGGCTATTGTTCCTCCAGATACACCAGGTACCAATTCTGCAATACCCATTCCCATACCTTTTAATGATATGAAAGTATAATCTTTAAGTTTTCTATTCTCCATGAACTTTAGAACCCTTTCTATGAGGTTTTATTGTATTTTTTTACAATTTCTTGTGTCCATTCAGACTTGCCAAATTTTGGAAAATTTTCTGTGAACAAATGTAGTTTTTTCTGCTTTTTATCAATTTTCAATGCATCCATTAACATTATACGTGCGTTAATAGGATCTTCTGCAAATAAAAGATAGCCAACAGATCGGTATAGTAATTTTAAGCTCTCTGGGTAAAATTCTCTTCCTTGAGATAAAATCTCCACAGCTGCCGCAGGTTCCCCATTATTATGCACTACCTCAGCCCAACTTAGCCACGTTTCTAATTCGTAATTTCCTAAATCTACTGCTTGTTTGAATGCGAAATTGGCTTGGTCATAATTTTTAAGAGCCATATGAATTTTGGCACACTTTTTCCAATATTGAGGATTTTCTCCATCTATATTCAGTGCCTTATTAATATAAAACACAGCCTTTTCATAATCCTTCTTGTTGTAATAAAGATTTGTAATGGCCAACCAACCCTTATCTAATTGAGGATCCTCGTGTACAGTTTGGTAGAAATAGTATTTTGCCATTTCGGTATCCTTCAACTTTTCATAACATTTTCCTATTCTTAAAAATGCATGAGATGTAGGGTCTTCAATAGAGATAGTTGTCTCGTAATTTTCGATAGCCTCTTTATGTCTGCCTAATTTTTCAAGTACTTTTCCTTTTTCAAAATAGGCCCCTATAAAGGTATCATCTGAGATAATAGCAAAATCAAAAGCAGATAGTGCTTCATTAAACATTTCTTTATAGTAGTATTGTTTACCTAGTTGGTGCCAAGCTACCTCACAATAAGGATTCTTCTCTAAATATCCGTTTAAATAAATAATTGCGCCCTCATAATCTTCAAGAAACTCAAAGCAATAAATAACATTATATAATGATGAGTAATCTTGCTCGTCGAACTCTACGCACTTCATAAAACTTTCTTTGGCATTGTTGAAGTTGTCCATGAACAAATACTCCATGCCTAAAAGGCTATAAATGTCAAAACTGTTATTGGTGATGCTTAACGCCTTTTGAAGAAGTGCTATTGCACCTTCATGGTTGTCTAGTTTAGAATAAATATTTGCGCGTTGAATATAAATTTCTTCATTATGGTTGTCTAAAAGTTGAAGTTCATCTAAAAGCGCTTCAGCTTTATCCATTTGGTTTTCAAAAACCATGACTTCAACTTGAAGTAATTTTAACTCAATGGAGCCGGGGTGTTGTTGCAGACCAATCTTAATTCCTTTTTTAGCCAAAGAAATTTTACCATGATTTAAATAATGGTGTACAATATCTTCAAAATCTTCGGCATCAAAGAAATAGACATCATCTGTCTTTAACATTGATTCGAATTTTGTTATTGGCTTGTCCGGTCTCTCGTTAGATTCTAACGCCATAGAAACTTTTTGGGTTTACTAGATAATTTAAAAGTAAGTGTTTGTACGGGGGTTAAGCCATTGTAATCAGCTATATTATTAACAAATTAGTTAACAACATTGATTTACAAAGAATTAAGAAGTGCTAAAATAATCTCACATCCTTCTTGAATCTCTTTTTTTGTTATAGTTAATGGTGGCGATATACGAACAGCCCTATTTTCAAATAATAACCAAAACAAGATTAGGTGTTTTTCTTTGGCTTGTAGCACTAACTGATTGGCTGTTTCTGGGGAATCCATAATAAGGGCCAACATTAAACCTCTACCTCTAATTTCTTTTATCTTCGGATGTTTTAATAGCTTCTTAAAAAGTAATTCTTTTTTTAAAGTGTCCTCAATTAAAGAGGAATTTAATAACACATTTAAGGTGGCTAAACTTGAAGCGGCAATTACAGGATTTCCTCCAAACGTAGTAATATGACCCATTTTTGGATTTTCACTCAAGGTGTGCATTATTTCTCTGCTAGATGTAAAGGCACCAACCGGTAAACCGGATGCCATTCCCTTTCCAATCACCAATATATCTGGAATACAATCAAAGTGTTCAAAAGCAAATAACTTACCTGTTCTGCCAAAACCTGGCTGTATTTCATCAAGAATTAATAATGCACCGATTTCTTTACAACGATCCTTCACTTTCTTTAGGTACCCATTTTTGGGAAGAATAAAACCAGCGCCACCTTGAATAGTTTCAAGTATTACACAAGCAGTTTTATGTGTTATCTTTTCTAAATCTTCTTCATTATTGAATTCTATATGATAGATATCTGGAAGTAAAGGTCTAAATACACTTTTGCGTTCTTCAAAATCCATAAGACTTAAGCTGCCCATAGTATTACCATGATATGCGGATTTTGCCGCTATAATTTCTGAACGTCCTGTATATCTTCGTGCCAATTTTAAAGCACCCTCTATAGCTTCGGTACCTGAGTTTACCAAATAAGTAACCTCTAAAGGTTCTGGTAAATTAGCAGCCAATAATTTTGTATACGTAGTTGCAGGAGATTGGGCATATTCTCCGTACACCATAACATGCATATATTTTTCTACTTGTTCTTTTATTGCAGAAACCACGTTAGGATGACAATGGCCTAGTGTACATGCAGATACACCTGCTACAAAATCTAAATGGGCATTGCCATCGGTGTCATAGATATAACTTCCGCTAGCGTGCGATACCTCCATTCCTAATGGATAAGGAGAGGTTTGTGCTTGGTATTTTATAAAGTCTTTGTTCATGTGAAATCTCTATTTCACTTTTTTAGGCTTTACAGATTTTTTAGGGTCTGTAGCTTTATCTTGTGTAGGGATATTATTTACGGGGTCAGATTCATTTTGACTTCGCTGCATTTCTTCGGCATCAATATCTATAGGGTTGTCAATTCCATTAATAATAACTAGCTCTAGGTTATTATCATCTTCATCAAAAATATCTTCTTTAGTCAATATGCGTTCATCGCCGCGCCATACAAATCCTTTTAAAATTCTACTGTTTTTGGGTAAATCTTTTTCAGGGAAAATATCTCCATCAGGGTTTGTATAGAAAGTAAGGTCTTCTATATCGTTATCTACCATAGTAATACGAATCTTACTGCAAACAGTTTTGTCAATACCTATTAATTCGTCATCATCATTGTACATATAATATACAACTTCAGTATTTTGAACTAGGTCAATTAGTTTAAGTTCATTTTCAATAAACTTACCAAAGAGATTAATTCCCTTTGCTTGATTATAGCCCGTCATGCTAACACTATCAAGAGAAATAATGAATGCATTTTTCAGCACCTTTAAGGAGTCTAATTTTTCGGTTTCTAAATTTGATTTTAAATGTATGCTATCACCTGTCATTTGGTTGGCACCGTTCCAAATTATAGGATTTCTTATCAATTGCGTAATACCTGTTTTCTGCTCAGAATGTATGCTATCACATTTGCCACTTAAATCTGTCTTGTAGAATTTTGCATTTCTAAATGCTCTTAAAACTCTATCTTCTGGTTTCCCGGTTACCATTAGTGTATCACCATGTACAAATAAAGAATCTTTTTCTTGTACAGAAATCGAAACGGCTCTTCTAGTAGCAAAAACGGAATCTTTGGCTTTGAATACTTCGGCATAATGAGCTCTAATTATTCCGTTGTTTATGGTATCTGTAACGGTAATATTATTGGTAGCGGAAGCAAACTCTTTTGCCTTATTAAAATAGACGCTATCACCTTCTATAATTCTATTATTGTAATCTATTCTGGTGTTTTTAATTCCGTAGCCGCTTTCAATTTTAGTATCGTAAAAACCTCTCTCGCAATATATTTTATATGACTCGCCATTAATGGTAGAAGGACCGTACATGTAAAAATTTTTAGAGTTCGTGTAATAATCTAATTGTTCAGAATCTACCGTGTATTTAGGGTTTTGAACATGTACGCTATCTAAAAATTGATACTTTTTAAGTTCCATGAAATACTTGCCAATCTTACTCGTCAATGTATTTGCAGAATCTACCACCGTGCCATTATCTTGGTAAAATGCTTCTTGCCTTTCTCGATCTAAACGTAAAGTGTCTGTTCTTAAGGTCATGTCAGAATTTGTTAACACAACATTACCCCAAGCTTTTGCCAATTTTACATCACCTAAATAATTGATTTTTTTACTTGTCATTTCTACGGAATCGCCTTGTTTTAAAATGACATTTCCAATAGCTTCTAAACGGTTTTCTAATTGGTAATAAATGGCTACATCGCACCATAAATCAGCACCTTGGTGTTCAAATTGTACTTGGCGATCATCTTTACTAAAGATAGATGCACCTGGGTATTCAACCTCGTTTTTAGTGAAATTGGCACCGTAGACAATATTAATTTGTTTCGGTCCTTCTTCAGCTTTCTCTTCTTGGGCTATACCTAATATTGAGAAAGTGAAAAATAATAAGATGGATACGCAAAAGTTTTTCAATCTACTTTTTTTTCAAAAATAGAACATTTTAAAAGAGCGCATAAAACTATTAGCATACATTTAGTAAAGTGCTATAATATAGGCTCTGGTTTACGATTCTTTTTAAATTTTTGACCGAATCCAGAATTGTTAGGTAGAAACGGTTCATCTAAAGTGATATTAATGCCATCTTTGGGTATGCTATCTTCTTTACCTAAAGCCCAATAAATTCCGTTCATTACTATTTTTCGCGTAACCGGTAATTTTAAATCATAAGGATGCCCAAGGGTGGTAAAGAAAACTCTAGCCTTTTTGCCTGATGTTCCCGTATAACTTTTGGTCCATGCTACAGGGTTGTCCAAAGAATACTCATCTAACTTACCATTTATTTCATGTTGAGATTTTGTTGAATGCCCCATTAAAATTGGTTCACTATCTCCTTGTAATTTCCAATCCCCACCGTCTACATGATATAGCCATGAATAAGCTTCAAATTCATAAAAGCCATTTAATATTGGGTTGTTTTCATGACCTTCTTTGATAGATATATTTGTCACCGGGTACTTGCCATCATCAAAATGACCATGGTGGGTAATCCATTGTTGACCAAAAACTTTTGCGGGCCAAGCATTATTAAATTCAATTAATGTAGAATCATTGTCATATTTAAAAGCATGTGAAGTGGTTCTAAAACCAACCATAGGCTTGCCAGATTCTACATAGTTGGTGATATAATCACGCTCGGTTTTAGGAAGATTTCTAAAACGCATAAATACTACCATTAAATCTGCAGTTTCTAATGCTTCTAACCCAGCAATATGGTCTGTTCTATTAGGGTCAATATAACCCAAACTATCTACAGAATAGACAACTGTAACCTTAGCTCCCAATTCTCTTTTTGCCAATCTGGCTAACATTGGGAAAGATTCTTCTGAACGATACTCTTCTTCTCCTGTAACAAATACAATGTGAGGAGGCTTAACTTCATCTCTCAAATTAGTCTCTTTGCTTTCTTTCGCTTTTTCGCCGCATGCTGTTAGTATACTTAAAAAAAGTAGTGCTATATATTTCAATTTCATAGGATTAATTTTATGATTATTTATTTCATTGGATGTTCTTTAAGCAACTCATCTGGTGTATAAAAACTGTTACGATCCATAGTTGCTGCTCTGACCTCTTTCACTTTATTGGGGTCAATAACTGATGCCTTGTTACCAAAAGAATTTCTAACATAAGTAAGAACTGCTGCAATTTCATCATCTTTTAAAAGTCCTTTGAAAGCCATCATAGGCACTTGACCTTCATAATGATTACCCATTATATTCATTGGGCCGTAAAGTCCGTGCAATGCTAATTTTATCAGCCGTTCTTCATCTCCTAGAACCCATTCTTGCCCTACTAAAGTTGGGTAGCCGGCTTTTTGTAAACCCGTACCCGCTTCTTGGTGGCAGGTTATACAATAGCCTTCGGTTTCATAAATTTTCTTTCCCTTTGCGAAAACTTCTAAATCATCGCCTTTTAGGTGGGAGGCAAGTATTTTTTCTGAAGCCTCTTCTAAAAAATTACCGGTTAACCTAGTTTCGGCAAAATTAAAAGAGTCTTGCATCCATTCATCTAATGGATACTTTCTAGCAACTTCTAATATTTCCATCCCTTCAGATTTTGGCAACCATGATGCAGCTGTAATAGCCTCTAAACGAACCCTTCCATGTTTATCTGTTGCGGCAATTTTCAATAAATCTTGAGAATTGTTCAATTGATGCCCCATATATCGAATTACCCTAACAACGGCAGCGCGAACTCTGTGGTCATCAGATTTTAATAAGGCTTCTAAAAGTGGTGCATCTACTTTATTTAATCCCCATGAAACCCATAAAGCTTCTAAACGATTATGGTCGTAATTAGAATCGTCTTTGTCTAAGTTGTTCACCCAAGTATTTAAATAACCAAGCACTTCATCTGTATTTCTTCCTCGTAATTCACGACGGGTTCTATAACGAGTTCTGTATTCAGGTAATTTTAAATTTTCAAATAATTGCGCTATTGAAGCTCCGTCAATTTTAGCGGGTTCAACCAAAGGTCTAGAAGGGTAGGTAATTCTATAAATTCTACCATGTGCATGATCTCTTAATGGATCACGGGCATTATGCTGCATATGACCTATTAATACATTGTGCCAATCAACTACATATAATGACCCATCTGGTGCAAATTCCATTTCAACAGGTCTAAAATTTGGATCGGTACTAGTTATTAAATCTTGTCTGTGTTTAGATGTGTAGCCTGTACCATCTTCCATCATTTGATGTTGCTTTAAACCTAAGAAACCGATAGAATTTGCTAATAACATATCTCCTTGAACTTCGTCAGGGAAATGGCTGCTAGATATAAATTCCATTCCAGAAGTTGGTCTAACCCGATGTGCTTCTTCAACCAATTCTTCAGTCAATGGAGATGCAATACCATAAATTGGTTTTAGCGAGCTTGGCATCATCCAGTTTACTTTGGGGCCTGAGGTGTGTAAAAAGAAATCTTGTCCCCATTCGTCAAATGCAATTCCCCATGGATTTGGTATTGGAACCTGTAGTGTGCGTTCTAAGTGTTTTCTCTGTGGATTGTATCTGTAAAATCCACCATTGGTAGCTCTAACTGGTCCGTATGAGGTTTCAACATTCGTATGGAGAAAAACTCCTTCAGACATGTAAAATGCACCTGAAGGGTCTGCACAAAATGCTGAAATAGCATGGTGTGTGTCGTGGTCGTCAAATCCACTTAATACTATTTCTACTTTATCTGCCTTGTCATCACCATCGGTGTCTGTGTAAAGTTTTAAATTGGTGCCTTGACTTACATAAACTCCTTCAGGAGTAAATTCAAAGCCTATGGGTAAATGTAATTTATTGGCAAAGACAGTTTCTTTATCTGCCTTACCATCATTGTCGGTATCTTCTAATATGATGATCTTGTCATCTGGCTTTGGGTCACCAGGTTTGTAATGCGGGTAAGAGGGTAGGGTAGCGACCCATAATCTACCTTTATTATCAAAAGATATCTGTGCAGGATTGGCCAGATTTGGAAATTCTTTTTCTGAAGCGAATAGTTCTACTTTATAACCTTTAGGTACCGTTAAGGTTTCTATGGCTTCTTCACCATATTTATAATGAGTAATGTCTTCTCCGTTGCCTAAGTTGTAATTGGTTTCTACAAGAGGTAGTTTGCTTGTGAGTGCATCAGCTGATTTTATATCATAGGTATTCCCCACTGCGGTTGCCCAAATAGATGAATCTCTAATTGTAGTAAGTTCTCTTGTTTTCTTTATTTCAAATGGATAATTATCTGGACCATAAGGTGCATGTCGTCTACCAAAAACATGAACGCCATTTGGAATTTTATAATCGTTGTGCCAATGGAAATTTTTTTCTTTAACAGCATCGTTTACCGCTACTCTTTTTTCTTCTGATTTTATAGCTTTATTCCCGGTAAGTTCATCGGCTAAGAATTCAGCGAGCTTATTATATCCTTCTTCGTTTAATTGAGAACCATCTATAGTGAAATCAGTTTCAGGGTTTTCAAACCATTTTTTCGAAGGATTGTATACGTCTATAAATGGAATATTATTACTTGCAGATATTGCTTTCATTGCATCTGCATATAATTTGAGATTTTCATTTTCTAAATCACCATTTGGTACATTTACATGGTCTGATATATTTTCAAAAGCAATAGGCGAAACGATTACCAATTGTGGAGTGGTAGAACCATTATATTTCTGACTTAGGGAGTGTTTTATAAATGCATCTAATTCCGTCTTATAATTTTCTAAGCCAGCAGCACCTTCAAAAGATTCATTGTAGCCGAAAAAGGCTAAGATTATATCAGCTTCTAATCGTGATAGCCATTCATCTGGAGTTTCAAAAACTCCTTCGCTGCCAGAATTTTGTGCTAGTTCTGACTGAAATTTTTCTGCTCCGGGAAAAGCCCAAGGAGAAACACGACCTGAATGTGGTCTAAAACCAGGTGTGTCACCACCATCGCACATGTTTCTAATTATAAGTGAATCGTTTGGGTGCCGAAGTTGTAATTCAGTCTCTAGACTGCCATAATTTAGCATTCTAGAGCCTAAATTGTTTCCTATTAAAACAATGGAAGAATGAGGTGTTATCTGTACTAGCGGTTCTTTGTTTTCGGTACAACTGTAAATCATTAGAATACTAATGAATAGCAAGGCTAATCTAAAAGGTAAGGTAAAGATTTTTGTCATTATTGAGTATGTTGTTTGAGGTTGGTACCTTTAAATATAGATATAAAAAAACCACTCGAAAGTGGTTTTTGTTATTTTACAGTATGATTTAGAAATTTCTATAATCACCTTCTAGAAAAGCATTGGCTTCTTCTTCAGCGAACTTGGCATTTTCACTGTCCCAATGTAAAACTTGATTTGGGAATCTGCCGGCAATTACACCTAACAAAATAGTTTCCGTTAGTCTAGATGCATATGAAAAAGGTGCGGTGGTTTTATCGGTGCCCAAACATGCATCTACAAATTGATGATAATGTTTAGGTCCTTCAGTATCATAGTTACGGATAGGTTTGCCCATATTATTGGCTTTTTCTACAGCTTCTATTTCTGCAGATATATCTACATATTCACCATCTACTATTTTCTTAGGTAGTTGCATAAAGTGAGGAAGTAATAATCTACCCTTCTCGCCAATGAACATAGCCCCTTGGTCTGGTAACGTTCCTTCACCAGCTTCCTTGGTATCTAGAGACATTTTATCTTCCATTGATTCTTTTGAAGTATCTTCGGTAGAAGTCGTGCTCTTTGCGCCTGGTAATATTAAATCTTCATGATCTTCCGGAGCGCCAGGGCCGTCATACCACACCCATTTTAAAGTTTCTGCAGTATATTCAGTCTGTGGAAATTCATAGGTTACTACATTTTTCTGCGGAAAACCAAAACCGTTTGGTTCTCTACATTCATTTTTAATGGTTTTTGGAACTTGTAGGTTTAAAGCATTGTATGGTGTATCAAATATATGAACGCCCATATCCCCTAAGGTTCCACAACCATAGTCTACAAGTTTTCTCCAGTTTCCGGGATGATAGAAACCTTCTTTATATGGTCTTTCTGCAGAAGTCCCCAACCATAAATTCCAATCTAATGATTCTGGAATGGGATCTGATCCTGTTGGCTCAGTTCCGTCATATCCCCAATCTTTTGGAGACCATGCACGTACGGTATGTACTTTTCCAATGATGCCTGATTGTATTAGTAAGGTAGCAAGTTTATAATCATAAAATGAATGTACTTGAATTCCCATTTGGGTAACCAAACTTTTTTCTTCTGCTAGCTTGTTCATTGCTCTAGCTTCAGATACATAATGGGTAAGTGGTTTTTGACAATAAACCGGTTTGTCCATTTCCATTGCCATCATTGAAGCTGGTGCATGGGTATGGTCTGGTGTAGAAACTACAACAGCATCTATTTCATCGCCCATTTCTTTTAACATCACCCTATAATCTGTATATGTTTTTGCATTTGGATGTAGCTCTTTTGCTGCGGCCAAATTATTTGCATCTACATCACATAATACAGTTACATCAACTTTAGCATGAGATGAAATTGCTTTCAAATCTTCCGCTCCCATGTTGCCAACACCAATATGTGCCGTACGAAGTCTGGTTAGTTTTTTTTCCTCTTTCTTACATGACCAAAGTCCAGAGGGTAATAATACGAATGTGGACAATGCGGCTGCGTTTTTTATAAAATCTCTTTTATTCATTGGTGTGGTGATTATAGTTTTTTAATTTTTATGTTGCGGAACCAGATAGGACTGGAATGATCTTGAAAACCAATGTATCCAGTTTTGAACTTGCCATAATCTTCGCTGTTCTTCCATTTGTCCGAATTCTTTTTTTCGTACCATGCATCGTCCCAAGGAACAAATGAAACTACTTTTTTACCATTTAACCAGTGCTCAACTTGCTCTGGTGTAAATATGATTCTAGTAGTGTTCCATTCACCTACAGGGTGTAATATTTTACCTTCTGGGTCTGCAGCATGCATGGCATAGTCAGAAGCAGTTTGTTGTAAAGGTTTAAGCTCTTCCGGTTTATCAGTATATCCTAAGCTTAAGTTGTAATCGGTTAAATCATGAATACTTGCATAGTTTTCATCATCGATCAATTGATATTCTGGAGATACTTCTGGTGGATTGTCGTAACCCTCTTTTAAATGGTAGAAAATACCGCTATTGCCACCCTTTGGTAATTTCCATTCTACATACAGTTCAAAATTTTCAAATTCCTCATCGCCATATATAATGTCCGTACCGCCGGTATAATCTTGTTCTTTTCCTAACTCTGTGTCAAATTGTAGTTCACCGTCTTTTGCAATCCACCCAGGGGTAATTCTTTTCCGTTGTACGCGCGCCAGCCTTTCGTAGTTTCGCCATCGAATAAGGTTATCCATTCCCCTTCAGATTTTTGTTCTTTAGCGACCTGCTCTTCAACTTTTTCTTTTTTTTCTGTTTTGCATGCCGTAGCTAAAACAAGAAATAAAAGAAGCATAGTGTAGGTTGTTTTTTTCATTAGTTGATTTGTATATAAGTTGTTGTTGAATTGTGAAAATGTAAATTTTGCACAGTATGGAAAATACAAAAAAAAAGAATGGCGATAAAGGTATTTCCCTATATCGCCATTCTTGTAAGTTGAACAACCTGTTCTGGTCGCTAAATGTCTACCTTAGAATTGTTTGAGTTCTGTCTGGTCCTACAGAAACAATTTTAATTGGCACTTCTAATTCTTTTTCTAGAAAATCTATATATTCATTAAGTGCTTTTGGTAACTGATCAGCAGAAGTCATTTTTGTTAAATCTTCTTTCCAACCATCCATTTCTGAATACACAGGAGTTACATTTTCCGCTTCAATATTAAAAGGGAAATGCTCTATTTGTTCTCCTTTGTAGTTATAAGCGGTACAAACCTTAAGTTTTTTGAATCCGCTAAGTACATCACCTTTCATCATCATTAATTCCGTTACTCCGTTTACACGAACTGCGTATTTTAAAGCAACTAAATCTAACCATCCGCAACGTCTTGGTCTACCGGTAGTAGCGCCAAATTCATTACCTACACGACCCATAGTCTCACCATCTTCATCAAATAGCTCTGTAGGGAAAGGACCGCTACCAACTCTTGTGGTATACGCCTTGAAAATACCTTTTACATCTCCAATTTGATTTGGTGCTACCCCTAAGCCTGTACAAGCACCAGCGGCAGTTGTATTAGATGAGGTTACAAATGGATATGTTCCAAAATCAATATCTAATAAAGAACCTTGGGCGCCTTCTGCCAATATTTTTTTTCCTGCTTTTTGAGCTTGGTATAAATATTCTTCACTATCAATAAAAGTTAATTGCTTTAATTCATCTACAGCTTTAAAAAAGTCAGCCTCTAGTTCGGCAAGATCATATTGAATGTCCACATCATAGAAACTGATCATAGCTTCATGCTTATTGGCTAAACTGCGATATTTTTCTTTCCAATCGCTTAATTCTAAATCTCCAATACGCATACCGTTTCTGCCGGTTTTGTCCATGTAAGTTGGACCAATACCTTTTAACGTAGAACCTATTTTAGCTTTTCCTTTAGATGCTTCTGAAGCGGCATCTAATAATCTGTGTGTAGGTAAAATTAAATGTGCCTTTCTTGAAATGAATAATTTAGACTTTATATCTAAATTAAATTTCTTTAATGCATCTAATTCTTTTTGGAAAATAACTGGGTCTATAACCACACCGTTACCAACTACGTTCACTGCATTTTCATGAAAAATTCCTGAAGGGATAGTGTGTAGAACATGTTTTATTCCGTCGAATTCCAAAGTGTGTCCAGCATTTGGTCCACCTTGAAAACGAGCAATAATGTCGTAATCTTGAGTTAATACATCAACAATTTTCCCTTTTCCTTCGTCACCCCATTGTAGGCCTAACAATAAATCTACTGCCATCTAAATATTATATACTTGGTTAGTTCTATTTAATTTCTTTTTTGCCTGCGTCTTTAGCAGGAGTATTTTTAGTCCCATAAAAATAAAGGGAGTGTGTGTTGATTGTAATATCAAAAACCTCTTCTATTGTTTGCTTTATAGATTGTATACGCGGATCACAAAATTCCATTACCTCACCCGTATCTGTTAAAATTACGTGATCGTGTTGGCGATCAAAATAAGATTTTTCATATTGCGCCTGATTTTTACCAAACTGGTGCTTGCGAACCAATTTACAATCTAAAAGAAGCTCTATTGTGTTGTAAAGTGTAGCCCTACTAACGCGATAATTTTTATTCTTCATTTTAATATAAAGTGATTCTATATCAAAATGCTCGTCACTCTCGTAAATTTCTTGAAGAATAGCGTAGCGTTCAGGTGTTTTTCTATGTCCTTTGTCCTCCAAAAAGGCTGTGAAGACGTTTTTTACAATTTCTTGATTTTTATCAGAAGACATATTTACTTATTAATACACAAAGGTACAGTTAAATTTTAATTTCCTTTTTCTAAATACGTGTAACTTTATCAATACCGTTGATGTTCATAAGATTATCGGTCAGCTTTTTTAATACAGCTTTATTTTTGACCACTACGGTAATTTTTCCTTTAAAAGTTCCACCATCGGTACTGAAATTTAAATTTCGCATATTAACATGCATAATATCAGATATAACCTCTGTGATATCACTTACTAGTCCTAAGTTGTCAATACCCGTCAATACAATGTCCGCTTGGTATTCTTGTTGCGAAGAATCTATCCATTTAGCACTTATAATACGATAGGCATAATTAGATTGTAATGAAATTGCATTAGGGCAATTTTTCTTATGAACTTTAATTCCTTCAGATACACTAACAAAACCAAAGACATCGTCCCCAGGAATAGGGTTGCAACATTGAGAAAGTTTATATTCTAATTTTTCTTCTTCTTTACCAAAAACAAGCATATCATATTTAGATGTAATTTCATCCTTATTGATATCTTCTTGCGTAGGCGATTTTCGCATTCTGTTCTTAAAGAAGCTAATGAAAGCGTTACTATAAGAAGATGCGAAATCTTTGAGCATGGTATTATCGATAGAGCCAATGCCCACTCTATAAAATAAGTCTAAACTTGTTTTTAGTTTAAAGAAGGATACCATTTTATTAATGGAATCTTCGTTAAGCGAAATTTTTTGTGACTTAAGTTTTCTTCGTAATATTTCCTTTCCATCTTCGGCAACAGATTTCTTCTCCTCCCTTAAAACGGATTTAATTTTAGCTCTTGCTCTGGCCGTAGTTGCATAATCTAACCAGTTTTGATTTGGTTTTGCTTGATCAGATGTAATAATTTCTACTTGGTCTCCACTAGAAAGTGTCGTATTTAAAGGAACCAGTTTTCCATTGACTTTTGCACCTCTGGTTCGCATACCTACTTCAGTATGGATATTAAATGCAAAATCTAACGGTGTAGCGCCTTTGGGTAAAGATTTTAATTCTCCTTTTGGTGTAAATACAAATATTTCTTTTGAATATAAATTCAGCTTAAACTCTTCAACAAAGTCAACTGCATTGGTATTAGCATTTTCCAAAGCTTCTTGAAGTTTGTTTAGCCAAACCTCTATACCTTGTTCTTTTTGATCTCCATGTTTGTATTTAAAGTGTGCAGCATAACCTTTTTCGGCTATTTCATGCATACGTTCACTTCTAATTTGTACTTCTACCCATTTTCCTTTAGGTCCCATTACGGTAATATGCAAGGCTTCATAACCGGTAGATTTTGGAGAGGAAATCCAATCACGTAATCTAACTGGGTTAGGGGTGAAGTGATCTGTTACTATAGAGTAAATCTTCCATGCAAGAAACTTTTCATTCTGTACATCAGATTTATAGATAATTCTTATTGCGAATTTGTCATAGATTTCCTCAAAAGTGACATTTTGGGCAATCATCTTTTTACGCATCGAGAAGATAGATTTCATCCTCCCTTTAATAATATAATTGAGTCCTTCCTTTTTTAGAGAATTATCAATGGTTCCAGAGAAAGCATCAATATAGGCTTGTTGCTCTTCTTTGCTGTCCTCTATTTTATCCTTTATGGAATTATAGACTTCAGGTTCCGTATATTTTAAACTTAAATCTTCTAGCTCTGATTTAATATTGTAAAGACCTATTCTGTGTGCTAAAGGGGCATAAATGTATAAGGTCTCAGAAGCAATTTTAACTTGCTTATGCTCTGGCATGGAGTCCATGGTAAGCATGTTGTGATACCGATCGGCAATTTTAATAATGATTACACGTACATCATCATTTAAAGTCAACAACATTTTTCTGAAGTTCTCCGCTTGTTGGGAGATATTCATGTCTTTCTTTAAATGGGATATTTTTGTGAGTCCGTCAACAATACGTGCCACGGTTTCACCGAACATACGGTCAATATCATCTAAAGTGTACTCTGTATCTTCTACGACATCATGTAGTAAGGCAGATGCAATAGATACTGCATCTAAACCAATTTCTGATGCTACTATTTTTGCAACCGCTATAGGGTGAAAAATATAGGCTTCTCCAGATTTTCTACGTTGATTTTTGTGCGCATCAACAGCTATCTCAAAAGCACTACGTATTAGTTTTTTATCCTCATCCGTTAGGGTTTGGTAGCTAATACGCAATAATTCTTTGTACTCGTGAGCTATAAGCTTATTTTCTTCTTCTATTGCTGCCTGTGTCATACTAGATTAAAAATAAGATAATCTTATATGATGAGCAACAAAAATTATGCCTTTAAATTACGTATGCGGTCTATTAACGGTGGATGGGAATAATGCATGAAAACATATGCCGGATGTGGAGTTAAGTTGCTAAGACTGTTTTTTGATAGCTTCTTCAAAGATGTTACCAATGGTAATGCTGCATAAGTATGCTTTGCATAATCATCTGCTTGGTATTCAAATTTTCTAGAAAAATGGTTCATTAATAGTCCGGTAATTTCTGAAATAGGACTATATAGTATACCAAAGCCTATTAATGCCGCATGAAAACTAGGTCTATTTACACCGATAGCCAATGAAACTTCTGGGTTATTAATAAATAAGGATAGAATTAATAGCATTAGACCGGTTAACAGAATTGAAGTAGCCAAATTAAAAATAATGTGCTTTTTCTTATAGTGACCTATTTCATGGGCTAAAACTGCAACAATTTCTTCTTCTTCTAAATCATTAATCAAAGTGTCATACAATGTCACTCTTTTTTCTTTTCCAAATCCTGAAAAATAGGCATTGGCTTTTGTAGAGCGTTTAGATCCATTAATGACAAAAATGTTTTGAAGATCAAAACCTACTTGAGCTGCATAATTTTCAATCTTTTCTTTTAGGCTACCTGCTTCTAAAGGTTCTTGCTTGTTGAATAACGGTACAATCAACTTGCTATAGAATAAATTCATGAATAAAGTAAAGACTGCAACAAGTGCCCAAGTGTAAAGCCAAAAGTTTGTTCCTGCCCATTGAAAAAACCAAATAACCATGGATAAAATGCACCCGCCAACAACAACCGTCATTGCCCATTGCTTTAGTTTGTCTACAAAAAAGGTGGCTTTAGATGTTTTATTAAAACCGAATTTTTCCTCGATTATAAAAGTCTGGTAATATGAAAATGGAATGTTTAGAATATCACTTCCAATCATAATAATACCAAAGAAAATTAGTGCTTGAATAATAATGTTTTCACTTTGGCTCTGGGCTATGTTATCTACCCAAGCAAATCCGCCAAAAAATAAAAATAAAAGTATTAGTGTCAATGAAAAGATCGACGTGAAAATGCCAAACTTATAATTGGTTAGTTTGTAATCTTGAGATTTTGCATATTCTTCTGTATTGTAAACATCGCTAAGGTCTTTTGGTATTGGGTCTTTAAAACGTTTTGCGTTTAAGTAGTTCATTACCGTTGCAAGTATGAACTCCCCAATTAGAATAAAAAGAATGCAATAGAAAACTAGTGATTTATCCATATAGTGTTGTTCCAAACGGAAATTTCAATAAAAAAAGTATATGTATTAGTTGTTTAATTTACGCTGGCGTTTGGCTTCAAAGATAAGTATTGCCGCAGATACCGAAACATTCATAGAATCTATTTCACCTTCCATTGGTATAATTATGTTTTGGGTAGCATTTTGTAGCCACTCATCACTTAAGCCAGAATGCTCGGTGCCTACTACTATTGCAGTTGGCTCTTTAAAATCTACAGTAGTATAATCTTTAGAAGCGGAAAGTGCTGCGCAAAATATATTAAACCCTTCTTTTTTTAAATAGGAAATAATTTCCGTTGTACTTCCCATTTTAATGGTTCTGGAAAAAATACAGCCCACACTAGAGCGAATTATATTGGGGTTATATAAATCCGTTTTTGGGTTGGCAATGAAAACAGCATCTAAATTGGCAGCATCTGCAGTTCGTAATAAAGCTCCGATATTGCCAGGTTTTTCTGGTGCTTCGGCTATTAAAATTAAAGGATTTTTAGTGTCAAAACTTACACTTGCAAGTTGATGGTCTTTACCTTTTACTATAGCTATAACTCCCTCTGTGGTATCTCGGTATGCTATCTTCTTATATACATCTAAGCTAACAGATATAAGTTTGTTTATGTTGAAAGATTTTAAAATAGTATTGCTTTCAGAATTTTCTATGATGTCATCACAGTAGAAAACTGTTTCTATCTCATATAAACTATTAAAAGCAATTTGCAATTCACGTAAACCTTCCAGAACAAAAAAACCCGTTTTTTTACGTTCTCTAGATTTTTCTTTTAATAGTAAAACCTTCTTTATTAGAGGGTTTTGTGTACTGCTTATATGTTTCGTTACTTGCATGTAGTGCAAAAATAAGTCAAATTAGTAAGTCTCATATAGTTTCTCGACTAAGCGGTTTCAAAAAATAATAAATAAGTAATTTAAATTATGAACAAGTTTTACCTTTTAGTTTTAGCTCTGGCTATTTTTTCATGTAAAGATGCTCCTAAAAAAGAAATGATAACTGAAGCTGCTGAGGAAGTTGTAGCACAGGTGAATTTAGATAAATATCCAGCGGAATTAAATAAGGTATTTGAAGCCCACGGAGGATTAAACACCTGGAAAGGCTACCAAACCTTAAATTTTGAAATGCCTAATACCGAGTTTAACGAAGTACAAACCATAGATCTTCGTAAAAGATTTGATAAAATTTCTACTCCAACATATACGCTAGGTTATAATGGTAGTGATGTTTGGTTGTTAGATAATACAGGTGATTATGAAGGTAAGCCAAAGTTCTACCACAACTTAATGTTTTACTTCTATGCTATGCCATTTGTATTATCAGATGACGGTATTAAATATGAAGAAGTTAGTGCATTAGAATATGACGGTGTTGCATATCCTGGTTATAAAATCACTTATAACAGCGGAGTAGGTGCTTCTTCTACAGATGAATATTATATTCATTATGATGCAAAAACGTATGAGATGAAATGGTTAGGTTATACTATGACATATTTCAGTGGAGAGCCTTCAACAAAAATTAATTGGATAAATTATGGAGAATGGGTAAAGGTCAATGATATATTGTTACCTAAAGCTATTACATGGCATAAAGTTGAAGAAGGTGTTTTAAAAGGAGCTGTAAAAACAGTAAATTTTGAAAATGCTAGATTGTCTAAAGAAGCGATGCCAATGGATTTTTATTCTAAGCCTGAGAATGCAGTAATTGTAGAGTAGAAGTATTTTCAAAATCATATAATTATTTTAAAATAGGTGCCATTTTTATGGCACCTTGTTTTTTATAAGTAACTTGGAATTAATCTAATTTTAGATGATTATGAATGTACTTTTTTTTGGCATTACAAAAGATATCGTAGGTAGTTCAGAAATCAGTTTTTCTAATGAGTTAAAACCTACTAGCGTTGCTTCATTAAAGAAGCGACTTATTGAAAGTTATCCTGAATTTTCAAAATTAAATTCATTAGCGGTAGCGGTCAATAGTGAGTATGCTGATGATAGTGTACTATTAAACGGTAATGAAGAAATAGCAATAATACCACCAGTAAGCGGAGGCTAATGAAGAAAGTAATAGAGATAGTTGATGTAATAGATACCGCAAAGGTGTATGCTGAATTAAGCGATGCTAATAGTGGCGGAATTTGTGTTTTCGTTGGTGCTGTTCGTGAGTTTACAAATAATGAAGAGGTTGTTGCCTTAGAATTTGAAACATACGAAGCTATGGCTCTGAAAGAAATGGGTAAAATTGCTGATACAGCTTTAGCAAAATGGGGTTTAAATAAAGTGGTTATAAGACATGCCGTGGGGGAAAAAAGTGTTGAAGAACCTGTAGTTATTGTAGGGGCATCATCTGCACACCGGGATGCTTGTTTTGAAGCCTGTCGGTTTTTAATTGATACCTTGAAGGAAACCGTTCCAATTTGGAAGAAAGAGAAGTTTAAAAATAAATCTGTTTGGGTTTCTGCACATCCATAAATAAAATACTGCTTTCTTATTGGATAAAAATGAGTAGCGATTTTTGAAATTGAATTTGAAGAAAAAAAATGTTAGTAGATAATCATAATAGAGCAATTAATTACCTGCGGTTGGCGGTTACAGATCGTTGTAATCTGCGTTGTAATTATTGTATGCCTGAGGAGGGAATAAATTTTGCGAAAAATGACAAGTTGTTTACCATCGATGAGTTGGTAAGGTTAAGTGAAATTGTAGTTGCTCAGGGCATAGACAAAATAAGAATTACGGGTGGAGAACCTTTTGTTCGTAAAGATCTTATGGTGCTGTTGCGTAGTTTATCAAAACTAGATGGGCTAAATGATATATCGGTTACTACGAATGCAACGCTTATAGGTCCGCATATTAATGAATTGAAGGAGTTGGGTATTAAGAATATCAACGTAAGTATGGATGCTATTAATCGTGAGACTTTTGAACGTATTACACGACGTAATGAATATGATGTGGTGTATAATAATATCATTCGTTTAATTACAGAAGGCTTTAATGTTCGTATTAATTTCATAGCATTAGAAGGTCAGAACACAGAAGATATAATTCCGATGTTAGAGCTTACAAAGCATTATGATGTATCTGTGCGTTTTCTTGAAGAAATGCCTTTTAACGGCGGGTCTAAAAAATTCCAAACTATAAAATGGGATTTTAAGACAATTCTTGAACATATTAGAAATACACATCCTGAGTATTATAAATTAGAATCCCCAAAGACATCCACATCATTAAATTATAAAATTCCCGGTTTTAAAGGG
Source organism: Maribacter sp. Hel_I_7 (assembly GCF_000688315.1). Lineage (NCBI taxonomy): Bacteria > Pseudomonadati > Bacteroidota > Flavobacteriia > Flavobacteriales > Flavobacteriaceae > Maribacter > Maribacter sp. Hel_I_7. The sequence goes on from NZ_JHZW01000003.1 coordinate 42,137, forward strand.
ACTTTTGGGGTAATTCCATCTTTTAGCAGAACTTTTTGCGGAAGCTGTAACCGGTTACGAATTTCGGCTACAGGGGATGTTATCACTTGCTTATATGCTAAAGTAAGTATGAATTTAAGAGATATAATGAGAGGTGATGATGTAACTGAAAATATCAAAGAACAAATTTTAAAGGCTGTAGGTAGTAGGGCTAAAACAGGTTTTGAAGCTCAAGAAAAATATAAAGACGTATTCAGTAATTCAATGACTTCAATAGGAGGGTAATGCAGAAAAAATTATCACATATAGATGAATCGGGTAATGCTACCATGGTAGATGTTTCTAAAAAGGTAGCTTCAGTTCGCACTGCCATTGCTAGTGGAACTATTAAATTTCCATCAGAAGTATTTAAATCGTTGTCTGATCAAGATTTTGTTGGTAAAAAGGGAAGTATAGTACAAACCGCTGTTATTGCCGGTATACAAGGGGTAAAGAAAACTTCAGAATTAATTCCTTTATGTCACCAAATAAACTTGTCTAAAATTAATGTAGAAATTGAACCAAGTATAGATTCTTTTCAAATTATATGTACTGTAAAATGTAATGAGAAAACTGGTGTGGAGATGGAAGCTTTAACTGGAGTTTCAATAGCAGCATTAACAATTTATGATATGTGCAAAGCTCTTTCTCAAGATATCGTGATAGGAGCAATTCAATTAGAACAAAAAACAGGAGGGAAAAATGATTTCCAACGCTAAGTTATACGGATTAGTGCTTTCTGGAGGAAAAAGTACAAGAATGGGGGAGGATAAGGGGTTAATAACTTATCATGATTTACCACAACGTGAACATTTATATTATTTGTTGAACGAAGTTTGCGAGCAAACATTTCTAAGTATTCGAAAAGATCAAGAGAAAGAAATTCCAAATACTTTTAATACCATAATTGATAAGGATGATTTTAGAGGTCCATACAATGGCTTATTATCCGCGCATATTGCACATCCGGAAGCGGCTTGGTTAGTGTTAGCGTGCGATTTACCGTTAATGGATAAAAAGGCACTGCAAGAATTAATCGCTGCTAGAAATACGGAGAAGATAGCTAGCGCATTTGCAGATGCAACTAACCCATTACCTGAGCCACTTTGCGCAATTTGGGAACCAGAAGCGCTTAAGCAATCTATAGCTTATTTAGAAGCAGGCAATGGTTCTTGCCCTAGAAAATTTTTGATTAATGCCGATGTGAATTTGGTGTTTCCACAACAAAAAGAAGTGTTGTTAAATGCTAACTCTAGAGCAGAGTATGAAGAAGCGCTACTTAAAATTGCACCATGAACAAGGAACGTTACCTAAGACAAACAACTTTAGCAGGTTTTGGAACTCAGGGTCAACAAAAGCTTGGTAATGCCAAAGTATTGGTAGTTGGGGCAGGCGGATTAGGAGTTCCTGTTTTAACCTATTTAAATGCTATGGGTGTGGGTACTTTAGGTATCGTAGATGCTGACGTGGTTTCCTTATCTAATTTACATCGTCAGGTATTGTATACGGAAGATGTGGTTGGTACTTCTAAGGTATTAGCCGCTAAAGATCAATTGTTGCGTCAAAATTCTAATACTCAAATAGAAACTTATCAAACCTATTTAACGGTCGCTAATGCTCTTGATATTATCAAAGAATATGATGTAATTGTTGATGCTACAGATAATTTTCCAACTAGATATTTAATTAATGATGCTTGTGTAATTGAGAATAAACCATTTGTATATGGGGCATTACATGCTTTTGAAGGTCAGGTAAGTGTGTTTAATTATCAAGGCGGACCAACATATCGTTGTTTGTTCCCCACAATGCCACAAGCAGATGCAGTGCCTAATTGTAATGAAAATGGCGTATTAGGTATTTTGCCTGGTATTATTGGTAATCTACAAGCTTTAGAAGTAGTAAAGATTATTGCAGAAATTGGAGAGGTGCTATCGGGTGTTCTATTGCTGTTTGATACGCTTACTCAACGAACACAACGAATGAAGTTCAAGTTGCAACCAGGTAACAATGAAATTAAAACACTCGAAACTAGCTACGAGTTTGACTGTGAGCTTCCTTTGAAATCAGTAAAAGCTGAAGAATTTAATACTATTCTGATGGAACATGCTGTTGAGCTAATTGATGTGCGCACAGTAAAAGAATTTCAAAGAAAACATTTAAAAGAAGCCAAACATATTCCTTTAGGTGAACTAACCAATAGAGTGGCTGAGGTTGATTTAGAAACGACGGTTTATGTTATTTGCCAATCTGGTATACGAAGTAAAAAGGCAATTATCAAGATGCAAGAATTATTCCCAGGTAAAGACTTTGTCAATGTTAGCGGAGGTATGAACCAGATGAAAAATTATGTTGATACCTATTGAGCAATTGGTGTTTTTATGCATTGGTTTTTTTATCATTGCCACCTTGTATTCTTCTGTAGGTTTTGGTGGTGGCTCTAGCTATTTGGCATTATTGACACTTGTATTGACTAGTTTTTTTGCCATCCGGTCTATTGCATTGGTTTGTAATTTGGTGGTAGTTTCAGGTAGTACGTATCTCTATTTTAAAAATAGTCATGCAAAACTAAAAGATTTTCTTCCTTTTGTTTTGGCGAGTATTCCGTTAGCCTACATAGGCGCAACATTCCGATTAAAAGAAAGCGTTTTTTTTATAATTTTAGGATGCTCACTTATTCTTTCCGCATTGTTTTTGGCTGTTCAGACGGTTGAAATTGATAAATCAAAAAAAGAAGTGAAAGATTACCCTAACTATTTAAGTTATGTGTTGGGGGCGGGAATCGGATTCTTATCAGGATTAGTAGGCATCGGTGGAGGTATATTTTTAGCTCCCGTTCTAAATCACTTACGATGGAATAAAGCCATAAGAATTGCGGCGCTTGCCAGTTTTTTTATTTTAGTAAATTCAGTGTCTGGTTTATTTGGATTGATAACAAGCGATTCATTTTCATTACCGTGGCGAGAGACTATTTGCTTGGTTATAGCGGTTCTTCTTGGCGGACAGTTAGGTATTCGCATCAGTCTTAAAAAACTATCGGCAAATGGGATTAAAAGGGTTACTGCTTTATTGGTATTTGTAGTAGGTATTCGAGTATTATTGGTTAATGGTTTGGGATTGTTTTAAAATTTCAAATTAATATTGCTACAAATCTTCAAGAGTAAAGTTTATAATAGTTTTACCTTTAAATCTATGATAACATTTAAAGAAGCATTTCAAAAAGTATTAGATTATCCTCTAGACTTAGGTATAGAGGTCGTTTCACTTATGGATAGCTTAAATAGAATATTGGCAGAAGATATTTACGCCGATCGAGACTTTCCGCCTTTTAATCGAGCCACTAAAGATGGTATAGCTGTGCAATTTTCAGATTTAGTTAACACAGAACATAATTTTTTTATAGAAGGCGAGGCTCCTGCTGGTGTTGAGCAACAAGTTTTAAGCAGCAAGCGCCATTGTCTGGAGGTAATGACCGGTGCAGTTGTGCCTGAAAATTGTGATACTGTGATTATGTATGAGCATATTTCTATTGAAAACGGAATAGCTACATTAAATAAGGAAGTTACTAAAGGTCAGAATATACATTACCAAGGTAGCGATGAGAATTTGGGGGCATTGCTGCTTTCTAAGGGTACAAAAATTACTCCAGCAGAAATAGGGGTGATGGCTACGGTTGGGAAAGCAATGGTAAAGGTTAAGAGCAATCCAAAAGTGTGTACAATAGCTACAGGTAACGAATTAGTAGAAGTTAATACTTTGCCCCAGCCACATCAAATACGTAAATCTAATATGTTAACTATCGAAGCGGCTTTGTTCAATGCTTCAATTAAAGCTAGTACACTACATCTATTAGATGATAAGGATGTTATTAAACATGAATTGGAGATAGCACTTAAAGAGAACGATGTGCTTTTGCTAAGCGGAGGTGTATCTAAAGGTAAGTTCGATTTTATTCCAGAAGTCATGGAATCTTTAGGGGTAGAAAAGGTATTTCATAGAGTTGCTCAAAGACCGGGTAAACCATTTTGGTTTGGTATTCACCCAAAACTGAAAACAGTTATTTTCTCTTTTCCAGGAAATCCCGTTTCGACGTTTGCTAATTACCATTTGTATTTTTTGCCTTGGCTACACACCTCTTGGGGAATTTTAATAGATAAATCGTATATTAAACTGTTCGTAGCATTTACAATTACACAACCCTTAACCAGATTTATTCAAGTGAGTACAATAGTAAAAGATGGTATAATTTGGGCTGTTCCAGTTAATGAGAATGGCTCTGGCGATTTAACCAGTTTAACAAAAGCTGATGGTTTTATATGCTTAGAACCTAGAGAGGATATTTATGAAGTGGGTGAAAGTGTACCATTTATAAAGACTAGATAATAACCAATAAAATTTTTCTATATGAATCCGATAGTAAAGAATATTTTGGCAGTCGTAGCCGGACTAATTATAGGTAGTGTTGTAAATATGCTAATTATTATGGTAAGTGGTTCCATTATTCCGCCACCAGAAGGCGGAGATATAACAACAATGGAAGGGTTAAAGGCTACTATGCATTTATTTGAACCCCAAAATTTTATTTTTCCTTTTCTAGCTCATGCCTTAGGAACTTTGGTAGGTGCTTTTGTAGCTGCTAAAATTGCGGCATCTAGAAAAATGCTCATGGCATTAATAATAGGTTTATTTTTCTTAATAGGAGGTACTATTAATATTGTATTGCTTGGCGGACCAATGTGGTTCACAGCTTTGGACATAATTGTAGCGTATATGCCCATGGCATATCTTGGTTTTTTATTAGCAAAAAAGTAAATAAGTTAAAAAAATAAAAAGAGGCTGTCTACATTTGTGAACAGCCTCTTTTTATATATAAATTCCTGTTTTTATTTTCCTTCGTATTTACCCATATAACGTTTCCATAGTTCTGTTTGGTGCGTTTCTAAAGAAACTAACCTTCCGTCAATGAATACATGTGTTAATTGATTTCCTGACATTTCAAGCGCATCACCTTCAGAAATAAATAATGTAGCACTTTTTCCATTTTCTAAAGTACCATAAAGGTCATCTATACCTAATATTTTGGCAGTGTTACCAGTTAATAATTGTACTGCAGTTTCTTTATCTAAACCTTGCTGTGCTGCTTGACCAGCATAGAATGGTAAATTTCTAGTTTGAAAGTTTTCTGCATCTGAATTTTGTATACCAACTAATAAACCAGCATCCACCAATAATTTTGGTAACTTATAAGGTAGGTCATAATCATCATCATCAAAAACAGGTAAGTTATGTGTATACTGTACTAAAACAGGAATGTTGTTACTCTTTAAAAATTCTGGGATTTTATATGCATGGTAACCACCAATTAATACAACTTCTTTGGCGCCATTAGACTTTAAAGTGTTGATAGCATCGATAATTTGTTTTTCATCATCTGCATGTACATATAATTTTTGACTACCATCAAATACACCTTGCATTGCTGCATATGCAGGGTTTACCTCTTTAGGAGTAGATTTGCCGTATGCTGACGCATTTTTAAAGAATGAAGTTACTTCTTCAATTTGCTTGCTGTAATCTTTATTTGGTTGATATCCTGGGTCTTCACCAGCCCACCAGCGACCTTGCTTAAAAGTAGTTGGCCAATTTAAATGAACTCCATCATCAACTTTAATAGCTGCATCTTCCCAGTTCCAAGCATCAAACTGTACAATGCTTGATGTACCTGAAATACGACCACCAGTTGGGGCGATTTGAGCGATTAACACTCCATTAGGTCGCATACTTTCTACAACTTTAGATTCAGCATTATAAGCGATTAAACTTCTTACATGTGGAATAAAATCACCTATTTCATCTTCATCATTGGATGCTCTTACAGCATCGATTTCTACCAATCCTAACGTTTTAGCAGGAGCAATAAATCCTGGATAAACATGCTTTCCTGTTGCATCTATTACCTTTCCTTTTCTGGCAATTCTCATTTTTGAATCACCTACGAAAGTGATTTTCCCATCTTCGAACATAATTAGGGAACTTTCTATTACTTCTCCGTTACCCAAATGTGCAGTTGCGCCTTCTATGGTAATCGCCTCTGTTTGCTTAGGTCCTGGTGTTTGTTGCCCTATGCTTGGTATAATAAAACCAATGGCTATAACTAAGGTTATTAATTTTTTCATTTTAATTGTTTTATATATTTTGATATGTAGCGTTGATTATGAGATTAAAGGCTTTCGCAAGTGAAATCTCTTTTTACACTTTGCTTTGGTCCTTGAGTTTTTTTGCCACCGCTTTTTTCTTTAAGCATCATGGTAACCAACTCGTTTCTTTCTTTTTTTATGGTCTCACGGTTTTTCTTATCTGTTTCTAAATCAAAATAAGTAACACCTTCAATCATTGTTTTTTCAGCTTTTGAATATATAGATAATGGACTACCGGACCATAAAACCAAGTCGGCATCTTTACCTTCTTTAATACTACCTACACGATTATCTAAATGTAATAGTTTAGCGGGGTTGATAGTTACCATTTTCCAAGCTTCTAATTCTGACATGCCACCATATTTTATGGTTTTTGCAGCTTCTTGATTCAATCTTCTGATCATTTCACGGTCATCACTATTAATTGCGGTGACAACACCTTGCTTTTGCATAATGGCAGCATTGTAGGGTATTGCATCATTAACCTCAAATTTATATGCCCACCAGTCACTAAACGTACCAGCACCCACACCATGTTCTACCATTTTATCGGCAACTTTATAACCTTCTAGAATATGAGTGAACGTATTAATTCTGAACCCGAAATGTTCTGCAACTTTCATCATCATATTGATTTCGCTCTGAACATAAGAGTGACAAGAAATAAAGCGCTCTCCATTTAAGATTTCTGCCAAAACTTCCATTTCTTCATCATAACGGTAAGGCTCACCGATTTTCTTTTTAGTGTCATATTCCTTAGCTCTTTGGAAATAGTTCATGTACATCTGTTCAACACCCATACGTGTTTGCGGAAAACGTGAGAAGCTGCCCCAGTTACTTTGTTTTACATTTTCGCCAAGGGCGAATTTTATAAACTTTGGAGAGTTTTCATAAATTAATCCGTCTGCTTCCTCACCCCATTTTAATTTTAATATGGCAGATCTACCACCTATTGGGTTTGCAGAACCATGTAATAATTGTAAAGATGTAACACCACCTGCAAGAGACCTGTAAATACCCATGTGTTCTGGGTCAACAACATCTTCCATTTTTACTTCTGCAGAGCTATTTTGACCAGCTTCGTTTACGGCTAAAGCTGCAATGTGACTATGTTCGTCAATAATACCCGCTGTTAAGTGTTTGCCTGTAGCATCAATTACTGTTGCACCACCAGCACTTAAGTCTTTTCCTATTTTAACAATCTTTCCGTTTTTAACAAGAACATCGGTATTTTCTAAAACACCTGCATCTTCACTTGTCCATACCGTAGCATTTTTAAATAATGTATTTTCTGCTTTTGGTTTAGCTGCAAAACCATAACCCACATTAGGAAAAGTAACGGGCATTATTTTAACGCCTTCATTGGATTTGTCTTTTTCGTCTTCTTTTTTAGTGAATGATTTGGACTTGGTAGCAGTAAATTGAGATTCTGTACCATCTGGCAATACCAAACGACCAGTTAAGTTGTCTGATGTTTTGGTTACAGCACCTATCATTCTATAGGTTTTCTCACCTTTATCCGTCGCAAAAGACATGGTAACCCAATTAGCATCGTAAGTAATTTTAGAGCTTAATTTTGTAGTATCTTGTTTTACTTCGATAGCTGGTTTTGAAATTTCGCCTGTAATAGAAACATCATATGTTTTGCCTTGTACGGTTAAATTATAATCTCCTCTAATGTCTTTCGCATCCATTGAATTAACTACACTTTTTGCTCCTTGAACCCAGTTTTCATAAAGCGTGGTCTCTTTGTCAAAAACATCACCAGAAGTAATTAAGAAGTTGGCAATTGAACCAGATTTTAAAGACCCAATTTCGTTAGATTTCCCTAAGATTTGAGCAGGAACCGTGGTCAATGCTTCTAATGCTTTAGTAGATGGAAGTCCGTATTCAATGGCTTTCATTAATTTCTCCTTGAATTTGGCAGGAGATTTTAAATCATGTGTAGTAAGGGAAAACTGAATTCCATTTTCAGCCAATACTTTTGGGTTAGAAGGGGCTTGGTTCCAGTAGCGCATATCTTGTAGGGATACATAACCAACCGCATAAGGATTAGATACATCATATGCATCTGGGAAGTTAAGAGGTAATATGTATTTTGCATTCGTAGCTTTTATTTCTTCTATACGTTCAAATTCATTTCCTCCACCTAAGATTGTGTATTGAATACCATTTGCATCACCAATTTTATCTGCACGTAAATCATGAGATTTATCTTTAGCTTCAAATATTTGAACTAAATCCTTGTTTGCGTTCAAAGCTTCTAAAGATAAATCTGTAGTGGTGGCGTTACCTTTTCCATACCAATCGGCATCACTATACATCTGTCTTAATAGTGCTAATGTTCCCATTAATGAACCTGGGTAAGATTGTCCTTTTGCAATACTTCTGGTCAGTGAAAAGTATTGGGCAGAACGATCGTCTAATATTCTGTTTGCATTGGTTCCGTTTCCATTTAGTGCAATTAAAACTCCTGTGCCTCTGGCAATACCGTCTTGTAGGTGTGAATTTACAACGCCAAAACCTGCTTCACGTAAAACCTTTGCTTCTTTATCATCATAAGTGAATTTTTCAATAGCCTTGGTTTCAGGCATAATATGGTCGTTCCAATAATAACCTTCTCTAGATGGTTCATATTCGGTAGACCTGCCTCTACCTGGTTTCTTTTTAGCTTGTTCTACACCAAATTTGGAGTACACATCAATAAAAGATGGATAGATAGATTTACCTTGCAAATCAATAACAACAGCATTTTTAGGTAGGTTTACCGAGTTAGATGCGCTAACAACTTTACCGTGTTGAATTAATAAAGTACCCTTTTCAATAATTTGAGTAGGGGTTACAAAGATTTTAGCATTAGTAAATGCCGTATAATTATTGTTGTTGACTTTTACTCCTGCGTTTTCAGGGAAATAGTCTTGTGCAGTTAAGAATGTGCCACACCCAAGTAGGTATAGCGCAAAAAATAGTTTTTTCATTATGTTTGGTTTGAATTAGTCTTTTAAAAATACTGGGAATCCACAGTAAAATAGGTCTATTTCACTTTTGTTTAACAGTTCTTAATGTAGTAATTAAGAATAGTCATTTTTTTCTTAAAATTTTAAAAGAAGGTGTGAATTATCTTATTTGGATCACGAAGTTCTAATCTTTTATAAAGGGTGATCTTTATGGTAAGCAACTAAAAATAAAACAACGGCATTGTAACTTCTTATGCCCTCGGTTTGGTTATTGGCTTTAAGAAATGTGTCGAACATAGATTTAAAAACTGGCTCCATTGGATTCTCATACGAATTCCAAAAAATTGCCATTTCCTGAAAGTTACTTTTTACACCAGAATTTAATTTTAGCATTATTTGATCAAAATCTTCTGTATTTGCGCGTCGTATATCATTTAAACAATAACCTAATGCGTATGCATAAGCCGCGTATTTAAAATATGGGTCTTTATTATTAGAAGTAACTAGGTAGCCTATAAAGTTTGTTTCATTTTCTGCTGAGTATCCTAATTGATGACCTATTTCATGACCTGCAACAAAAGGAAACCTAAAATTTGGTAGTAGGTCATTTACTTGAGCTTCATTGGTAAAAGGATTTAAATATCCTGCGTAACCCATATATGTTAATCCAGTACTGAATAATGATTTTTTTATACTTGGTCGTTCGTAAGCCAAGAAAGGGTGAATAGTTTTTAGATGGTCGTATCCTTGAATCGTTTTATTAAAAATTTCCTTTTGAGAGTATGGTATTTTTACGGGTAATGTAGAGTCTTTTGTAATGATTACTTGTGATTCGTTTGTTTTTTGAATCAACCGTTGCGTGAATTCTAGTAAGTCTTGATAATCTTTATTTGGTACTAATGCCAATTTTAGAGATAAAGGCTCTCTGTAATAATTCATTCCCCACATTAAATGAAATGTAAAATAGGCGACAGAAAGTATCACCACTATGTTTTGTAAGAATTGAAGTTTGTGCTGCCAGATATTTTTCCGTTTTATTATTAAATAACCAAAGGCAAGGGAAATTAATATGAAGTAAATAATATCGCCAATAGAGAAAGGTACCCAGCCAAAAAGGAATCTAAAAAACTTTGATATAACAGGGTATATTCCTGTACTGTAATATTGTTCAACTAAATCGGTACGCGTGCCCAACCATTTCACAATTATAATTTGGGGAATTAAGGATATAGCAATGGCGTTTTTAAAAGATATCTTCATTATCTCAAAAATAGCGAAATCCTTTTTCTATCAGTATTTTTGTAGACACTAACCTTGAAAAGAATAGAATGGATATTAATACATTAGAGCCAACACCGGTTTGGTCAAATTTCTCTAAACTTAATGCGGTACCTAGACCTTCTAAAAAAGAAGAAAGGGTAATTAGTTTTATGCTAGAGTTTGGAAATAAACTTGGGTTAGAAACTTTTTCTGATGAAATAGGTAATGTTATCATAAGAAAGCCTGCTACAAAAGGCATGGAAAGTAAAAAAATGATAACACTTCAGAGTCATTTAGATATGGTTCATCAAAAAAATGCAGATACTGTTTTTAATTTTGATACTCAAGGAATAGAAATGTTCGTTGATGAAGATTGGGTAAAAGCCAAAGGCACCACATTAGGTGCGGATAATGGTATGGGAGTAGCCGCTATAATGGCACTTTTAGAAAGTGATTCTATTTCTCACCCTGCGCTTGAAGCTTTGTTTACCATAGATGAAGAAACTGGTATGACAGGAGCTTTTGAATTAAAAGCTGGTGTTTTAAAAGGGGAGATACTTTTAAATTTAGATACAGAAGAGGATGATGAAATAGATATAGGTTGTGCCGGCGGTATAGATGTAACAGCTACTAGAAAGTACAATGAAAAAGATGGAAGCCATGGTGATGCAGGAATTGAGATTACCGTAAAAGGATTAACTGGCGGGCACAGTGGTATGGATATTCATAGAGGAAGGGGTAATGCCAATAAAATCATGAATCGCTTACTTTTCTTAGGTCTGGACTATAATGTGCGTATTAGTTCCTTGAATGGGGGTAGCTTACGTAACGCTATACCTAGAGAAAGTGTATGTAAATTGAATGTTGGTAGAAAGCATGCCGATAAATTCATGAAGAAAGTCAATAAGCTTTCTGAACAGATAAAAGCAGAATTAAGTGTTCAAGAGCCTAATTTAATAATTGAGTTGACCGATGTTAAGCCGGCAAAAAAAGTTATGGGACTTGGTGCCCAAGAGAAATTTATTAAAGCAGTTTATGCAGCTCATAATGGTGTTTACGCTATGAGCGGTGCAATTGATGATTTAGTGGAGACTTCTAATAATGTAGCTAAGGTTGAAGTGGAAAATGGAAAAATTTCTGTGGGTTGTTTAACCAGGTCATCTGTAGATACCGCTAAATTAGATTTGGCGAATTCTTTGCGTTCTGCGTTTGAATTAAGTGGATTTGATGTAGAGTTTAGTGGTGCTTACCCTGGGTGGAACCCTAACCCTAATTCTGAGATACTTACTATTGTTAAGAATACCTACACAGACTTATTTAAGGAAGAACCAAGAGTAGTTGCCTGTCATGCAGGTTTGGAGTGCGGTATATTAGGACAGAACTATCCGGATATTGATATGGTAAGTTTTGGACCTACAATCTTAGGGGCACATTCACCAGATGAACGTGTAAGTATTTCATCGGTTCAAAAATTTTGGAATTTACTTTTAGAGATTTTAAAGAATACCAATTAAGATAAAAAGCTCATTTAAATTTAGAATCCTCAGTATTAAAACTGGGGATTTTTACTTTTAAGCTCTTCTCGAACCATGGTTCCGCTTTGGGTTAGGTCGCTAGCATTCCAGTTGCCTGTTGTGCTAGAGTTTGGTAAAAGTGCTGCAGAACTTTCATCTTTATCCGCTATAGACCAGTTACACCAAGATATTTTGTTCTCATCTAAAAATTCCCACCACGTGTTGGCTTCTTGAATATCAATAAAACCATCGCCAGAGGCATCTGTAGTACCGAATTCAGTGACAAATAGGGCAATGTTATTATCTAAAGCTTCTTGTGCGGTATCACGTAATTCTTGTTTATGTGTAGTAGCGTAATAGTGCAGCGTATAGGCTACATTTTCATCATCAATTTCGTTGCCAATAACATCATCTACATTTTGAGACCAGTTTCTGGTTCCACAAACAACTATATTATCTGGATCATATTTTCTTATTTCCGCTAGCACAGCTTCATGATATGGTTTTAGCACATTATCCCATGAAACATCTAAAGGCTCGTTATAGATTTCATAAATAATGTTTGGTCGATCTCCGTACTTCTGTGCTACTTCAGAGAAAAACGTTGTAGCTTGTTCTTCGTAATCTTCTGCATGATGACTATGCCAATCTACAATAACATATATGCCCTCTGCGATTGCAGCATCAATAACGGTAAATACTTTATTCTTTTCCGTTTCAGGATTGGTGATGTAACCTTCAGAATCTTCAACAGCCATAGCTGCACGTACGATAGTACATTGCCAATCTTCTTTTAACCAACGAACCGTTTGGGGTGTATAAAATTCACCGATCCATTGGCTCCAAAAAAAGGACATTCCTCTTAATTGAACTTCATTATTATTTTGGTCTAGAATTTTAGTGCCCTCAATATGCAATTGCCCGTGTAGGGATACAACGGTGTCTTCTGTATTAGGGTCTGTGGGAACTGTTGGGGTAGTAGGAGTTTCTTCAACCGAAGTTTCTGTTACTATTACCGGACTCGTACTTTCTGTATTTGAAGAACCACAAGAAAGTAAGATAATAGATAAAAGAAAAACTATAATCGTTACCTCATATTTTTTAAACATAACATTGTTTTTTTAAGGTTAACGATTATAGTTTTACATAGTTATTTTATTGAGTAAGACCTGTAATTTCTAAATCGAAAACTAAATCTGCATCTGGAGGAATTGGACCTCCACCTTGTGGACCATAACCTAAATGAGAAGGTATGAATAAACGAACTTTATCGCCAACTTTCATTGTTAAAAGTCCTTCTCTAAAACCTGCTATTAAACGAGATTCCGGAGTGTAATCCATTGGTACTGGCATGTAGCCACCACCTTGTTGTCTTTTAATATCGAACATACCGTATTTTTGAGCAACTTCTTCATAGTTACTGTCAAATAAAGTACCGTCCATTAAATAGCCTGCATACATAACATTGACTTTTTGACCAACCTTAGGTTTTTCACCGTCTCCGTTTTCTAAAGTTAGTACTTTAAGTCCAGAAGGTAAAGTAGTAGCTTTTGCTTTTTGAGCTTCAATAGAAGAGGCAAATTCAGCTTTTATTTTTTGAACTTCAGCCAATTTTTCAGCTTTCTCTTTTTCAATGGCAGCAAGTCTATCTTCTTCGCCGTCAAAATAATCTGTCATAATCTGAACAGCATCAAATTTACGAGCCTCTTTACCGTTTCTGATAATCTCAACAGTATTCATAATTACTGGTTCCACAGGTTTGTTACCTGCGCCTACAGCAACATTTGCTATAGAATCTACCACATCCATACCTTCGACTACTTCACCAAAAACAGTGTGCTTATTATTTAACCAAGGTGTTTCTTTATGAGTAATAAAGAACTGACTACCATTAGTGGTTGGTCCAGAATTGGCCATAGAAAGAATACCTTTTTTATCATGTACCAAAGAATCATTAAACTCATCCATGAATTTATAACCAGGGTTTCCAGTTCCCTGTCCCAAAGGATCTCCACCTTGAATCATGAAATCTTTCATAATTCTGTGGAATGTTAATCCGTCGTAATATTTTTTTCCTTTGTATTCTTCACTAACAAAAGTATTTGTTCCTTCTGCCAAAGAAATAAAGTTAGCCACAGTAACCGGAGTCTTATCTTGCTCTAAACGAACTATAATGTCGCCTTTAGATGTTTTTATATCGGCGAATAAACCGTCTCCTAAATCGGCTCTTTTGCTAGTTTTACAGCTGGTTATTAGTAAACCGATAACTGCAAGCAAGTACATTTTTTTAATCATAATGGTCATTTTAATTTACTGTATTCTCTTCTTGTTTTTCTATTTGTAAAATTGTAATGGTGGATTTAAGAGGAACATTGCTTCCAATCTTATTTTCGTCTCCATGATAGCCAAAGGCTATTGATGAAGGAAAAAGAAAAGTGGCACGTTCATTTACTTTCAGCATCTTGATAGCATCGCGAAGCCCAAGGAAAATTTCTTGCTTGTCCACTTTATAAGTAACAACGCCAATATCTTCTTTAGAATAGATAGTATCATTATCTAAGGTTAAAATATCGTAATTGAATACTACTAAATCATCTGTTTTAGGCGTATAATCACTATCCTCGTTAACCGTTAAATAATGGTACCACGAACCAGAATTACTGTGTGCGTAATGTTTTAAAGAATCTAATTCTATAATTGCCTGAATTTTATTTTCTTCTGCTTCTAGAAGTTTACGGCTCCTTTCAATAGACGCTTTAAAAAAACTACCACTTTTTGTTTGAATAGGTTTTCTTGGCTCAGGTCCGTCACAGCTTGTTATGAATACCGCTAGAAATAAAAATAAAACTAATCTCATGATTGTAATTGATTCTTGTACAAAGGTAATAATGAAGTGAAGTATGCAATTGTCTCTTCTTTATTGTCATCACTTTTTCCGCCAGCAGCATTTGTGTGTCCGCCACCATGAAAATGCTTCCTTGCAAAATCATTAACAGAAAATTTCCCAACAGACCTAAATGATATTTTAAAAATACCTTCTTCTTTGTTTTCTATGAATATAACTGCAAATTTAATTCCGTCTAAGGTTAAGCCATAATTTACAAATCCTTCTGTATCGCCTTTTTGATAATTATAGGTGTCTAATTCGTCTTGGCTTAATGTGATGTATGCGGTGGAGTAATCCTCTAAAATGACCATGTTCTTTAGCGCGCAACCTAATAAATGCAATCTGCTTGGAGAATTGGTGTCGTAAATACGATGATGAATTTCTGTGCCTTCTGCACCTTTGTCCATTAGGTCGGCAATAACTCTATGTGTATTACTTGTTGTAGCGGCAAATTTAAAAGAACCAGTGTCGGTCATAATACCGGTATAAATACAATTCGCCATTTCTGGGGTAATACTGTTTTCATCACCTAATTGATTGATAAGTACATACACCATCTCGCAGGTAGAGCTCATTTTTACATCTGAGTACATGATTTTAGCGTAATCTGATGGCTCTTGGTGATGGTCTACCATTACAAAAGTAGCCTTTGCAGATTCTAATATCTCGCTCATTTGACCAACACGACCTAGGTGGTTAAAATCTAATGTAAATATGATATCAGCATTATTAATGCATGATTTGGACTGAGAATTTTCTTTTTCAAAATTCAAGATTTGGTCTGAGCCTGGCATCCATTTTAAAAACTTCGGATAGTCGTTCGGTGCAACAATACTAGCAGTATGACCGGTATTAACCAAATAATGCCAAAGTGCCAATGTTGATCCAATAGCATCTCCATCGGGATTCTTATGTGGTATAATCGCTATTTTCTTTGGTGAAGAAAGTAGCTTTTTAAGCTCGTTTAGGTGCTCTAAATTCATGGCGGCAAAGATACAATTTAATAATATAGGCTTTAAAACGAAAGCCTTAATTTTACCCAGACTTAACTATCTCATATGAAAATTACGTACTTTTTTATAGCAACATTCTTATTGGTGGGGTGTTCTTTAAATAAAAAACTAATTGAAAATGAATCTGCCATGCCCGATTTTACCTTGGCTTTCGGCTCTTGTAATAGAATAGATTTGCCTAATCTTCTTTGGGATGATATTTTGGATTCCAAGCCCGATGTATGGGTATGGGGCGGCGATAATATTTATGCCGATACCGATGATATGGTGGCTTTAAGAGCGATGTATAATAAGCAGAAGGAGCAAACGGAATATAAAAAGTTAGTAGAAACTACTGATATTTTAGGTACTTGGGATGATCATGATTACGGCTTGAATGATGGTGGAGTGGAATTTGAAGCTAAAGATGCTAGTCAACAAGAATTCTTGAATTTTATGAATGTACCAGTAGATAGTCCGTTACGTAATAGACAAGGAGTTTACAATTCAAAGAAGTATAGTGTGGGAAAACATTCCATTACTATTATAATTCTAGATACAAGATATTTTAGAACACAGTTGACTCCTGACAATGAAACCAGTAAGCGAATTAAACCAAATGATTACGGAGAAGGAACTATTTTAGGTGATGTACAATGGACTTGGTTAGAAAATGAACTAAATACATCAAAATCAGATTTTAATATCATTGTAAGTAGTGTTCAATATTTGTCTAATGAACACGGATTTGAGGGTTGGGGTAATTTCCCGCATGAAGTAGATAAGCTGGCAACCATCATAGAAAGTTCTAATGCAAACGGTGTAATTGTATTGTCTGGAGATCGCCATATTTCTGAGTTTTCTAAAACTAATTTAAAGAGGATGAATTATCCTTTAATAGATTTTACTAGTAGCGGACTTACGCATGCGTATAATGGTTTTAGTGGAGAGCCAAATAAATATAGAGTAGGCGAGGTGATTTTTACCGAAAGTTTCGGGATTCTAGAATTTAATTTTAGCGCTAAAAAGGTTGATTTTAAAATAGTTGGAGATAACGGAATAGTGTTAGAGAAACTAGAACAAGTCTACGAATAGTTGTGAGATATGTATAAAAACGTATTTTTGCGCAAAAATTAAGATATGAGTACGAATAGAACGTTTACAATGATTAAACCAGATGCCGTTAAAAACGGACATATTGGGGCTATTTTAGAAAAAATTACTGCTGCTGGTTTTAAAATCGTAGCGATGAAATATACACAATTGAGCTTAAGAGATGCACAAGAGTTTTATGGTGTACATAGAGAGCGTCCTTTCTTTGGGGAGCTAGTTGAATTCATGACAAGCGGTACAATTGTAGCGGCTATCTTAGAGAAAGAAAATGCTGTTGAAGATTTTAGAGCATTAATCGGTGCTACCAACCCTGCAGACGCAGCTGAAGGTACTATTCGTAAAATGTTTGCTACTAGTATTGGTGAGAATGCAGTACATGGTTCTGATAGCGATGAGAATGCGGCTATTGAAGGTTCATTCCATTTTGCAGGTA
The DNA here is from genome assembly GCF_000688315.1 of Maribacter sp. Hel_I_7. NCBI lineage: Bacteria > Pseudomonadati > Bacteroidota > Flavobacteriia > Flavobacteriales > Flavobacteriaceae > Maribacter > Maribacter sp. Hel_I_7. The sequence goes on from NZ_JHZW01000003.1 coordinate 59,508, forward strand.
GAGAAATCTATTAAGACTTTTTATACTATATTAAAAAAGCCAGTTCTTTAGAACTGGCTTTTTTTTTGTTTCAATAGTAATATAGTTTATCTCAAAACTAGTTTTTTAACTACTTCCTTTCCTATTTCTTCATTGATCATTCGTACAATTTTTGATTTCCCTAAACTTAATTCTTCGCGTAGTACAGAAGAGCTTAATGATACGTAAAGGGTGTCGAATTTTAATTCAATTTCTGTCGTGTAATTGTTTACTCCGTTGCCCATAAGTTTAGCCCATGCAGCTCTTGCATCTACTTTATCCATGCCTTTTTCTAATTTATTCTTTTGAATAAATGCAGAAAGTGCCTCTTTCATTGAAGTGTTATCGTTGCCTCTGCTTGCCATTATGGATTTATATTTATAGGTTCAAATCTGTTATATTGATAAATTAAACCTTGGCTGTTTTTGACTGAAAAACTTTCTTCAGAGAGTTTGATCAGCACTTCTTCCCAAGTATTATTATCATTGTTGTAACTCATGTATATAGAATCATTCGAAATTCTTATTCGAAATGGTTCCGCATCATTCGATGTTTCAAAAGTACCATTGAATTTAGGATCTACTTTTTTTCTGAATCCGGTTAAGGAATCCAGTTTAATGTAATCAACAGTACTATTTACTGAGTACTCTTTTTTTGCTCCATCTTTAAAAGTTACTTCTTTTATTTCCCAATAACCATTTAAAATGTGTAATTGTTTCTTGTCAATCTTTAAGTTGCAAGAAATAAGAAATATAGAGCAGATTATAAAAATCTTTTTCATCATTACAATTTAAATATTTTATAGGATTGATGAATCTTTTTAACAATACTTTCCGTTCTTTCTGCATGTGTGTCACTAATGAAAATTTGTCCAAAATTTTCATTGTTCACTAAGGTTATAATGTGCGATACCCGATGCTCATCTAACTTGTCAAAAATATCATCTAAAATTAAAATTGGGGTAATGCCGCTTTGCGATTTCATAAAATGAAACTGAGCAAATTTCAAAGCAATTAAAAATGATTTTTGCTGACCCTGACTACCAAATTTCTTTATAGGGTAATTACTGATTTCAAAACTTAAGTCATCTTTATGTACACCTACACTTGTGTATTGTAAAGCTCGGTCTTTATCTAGATTTTTATTTAAAAGGGTTATTAGGTCAAAATCTTTCAATTTGCTATCGTAAGAGAGAGAGACATTTTCTGTATTACCAGTGATGGATTTATACTGTTCCTGAAAAATGGGAATAAAAGCTTCTAGGAAAGAAGTCCTTTTGTTGAAAATTTCAGTTCCGTAGGTATTCATCTGCTCATTATAAACAGCTAAAGTATCTTTATTGAAAGTTCTATTAGCTGCAAAGTATTTTAAAAGCGCGTTTCTTTGAGAAACAACCTTGTTGTAATTGATAAGGTTTTGCAAATAACTTTTGTCGGATTGGGAAATTACACCGTCAATAAATTTTCTACGAGTTTCACTTCCTTCAATAATAAGGTCTCTGTCTGCAGGAGAAATAATTACCAGTGGTAAAAGACCTATATGGTCGGCAAAACGGTCATATGCTTTTCCGTTTCGTTTAATAATCTTCTTGTTGTGTTTTTTTAAGCTACAAACAATTTTTTCTTCCCTATCTTCTTTTTCAAATGTGCCATCTATTACAAAAAAGTCCGATCCATGTCGAATGTTTTGAGATGATACTGGGTTAAAATAGCTTTTGCCGAAGGATAAGTGATAAATGGAGTCTAAAATGTTTGTTTTTCCAATTCCGTTATCGCCAACAAAACAATTTATCTTTGCATCGAACGTAAGTTCTTTAGACTCAAAATTTTTGTAATTAATCAATGATAATTGTCTCAGCAGCATTAAAAATATTGGATTTTGGATTGGGTAGGATGGTAACTACCTTAAAATATCCAAAAATAACGAATAAATACACTTTGCGATTTCAATAAAACCATTATTTTTGCGCGATCAATAAATTTAGAAATGGCAACATATAAGAAAAGAGGATTTAAACCTGAAACAAAGGCTGAAAAGCAAGAATTTGAAGAACAAGAAAGCACAACAGCTGAGGTGTTTAGTTCTTTAGACGAAGGCGCTTCTAGGTCAGAAGAGTGGGTTTCTAAGAATCAGAATTACATTTTAGGTGCCATTGGGGTTATAGCTATCAGCGTTTTAGGCTATTTAGCGTATAATCAATTTGTAGAAAAACCAAAGGAAGCTAGTGCAGCAAACGAAATGTACTACCCGCAACAATATTTTGACCAAGCTTTAGCTACTACAACGGCTAAAGACTCATTATTTACTTTGGCTTTGGAAGGAGCTGAAGGTAAATATGGCTTTTTAGACATTATTGAAGAGTATAGCGGTACTAAGGCTGCTAATTTAGCAAACTATGGTGCTGGTATGTCATATTTGAATATGAATAACTATCAAGAAGCTATTACCTATCTAGAAGATTTTAGTTCTGATGATGCAGTTCTTGGTGCTTTGGCTAAAGGTGGTCTAGGTGATGCTTTTATGCAATTAGGTCAAGCGTCTGATGCCTTAGGGTACTATGAAGCTGCGGTAAAGCACAGTGGTAATGAATATACTGCTCCCAAATTTTTATATAAGGCAGGAATTACTGCTTTGGAAATGGGAGATAAGGATAAAGCATTAGATTTTTTCCGGAGAATTAAAGATGAGTTTCCAAAATCAGAAAATGCTGCTTCTATAGATGCTTTTATAGGAATGGCTAAAAGTGGTGAATAATGGCGACAAAAAATAAAAATTTATCGGCTTACGATAAAACAACAATCCCAAACGCGAACGGACTTCGGTTTGGGATTGTTGTTTCAGAATGGAATTCTGAAATAACTGAGGGTTTGTATTCCGGAGCAATTGATGCGTTATTAGATTGTGGAGCTCAAGAAGCCGACATTGTAAGGTGGAATGTGCCTGGTAGTTTTGAACTTACTTTTGGTGCAAAGAAAATGATTGAAACTCATAAGATTGACGCTGTAATAGCTATTGGTAGCGTTATACAGGGGGAAACAAAGCATTTTGATTTTGTATGTGAGGCTACAGCTCAAGGTATAAAAGATTTGAATGTTATTACAAACGTGCCTGTTATATTCTGTGTATTAACTGACAACAATATACAGCAATCTATTGACCGTAGTGGCGGTAAGCATGGTAATAAAGGTACTGAAGCCGCAATTGCTGCTATTAAAATGGCGGTTTTAGGTAGCTAACCTTCTTTTTAACTTATCCATTTTTATCTTAAAGCTTAAATTCCGGGTTGGTAATTTAAGCTGTTAACAAATTTTGGCATTCGTAACATGCCCTATTTTTCTATTTTAAGTAACTTTGGAGTTATGGGGATGTTAAGCAAAATAACACGGTTACGAAAAAATAGGTCATTTGAATATAATCCTAGATATTATGATGGCAAGGGAAAAGGTAATCCATTTAAAATGGAACCTAAGTTTGACCAATTTCGTAGCACTCTAAATACATCTCGAGGTTTAAAAAGAAAACTTAATAGTGCTATAGAAGACACTAAAAGGAAAGGAGATCGCAACTTAAAGATTAGAATGATAGTTATAGTTGCCATTTTGGTTCTTATTTTTCTTTACATTATTGATTTTGACCTCTCAATTTTCTTTACTTCATAATGGCCGATATTATTAGATTATTACCTGACCATGTAGCAAATCAAATTGCTGCGGGCGAAGTGGTACAGCGCCCATCATCTGTTGTAAAAGAATTAATGGAGAACGCCATTGATGCTGGTGCAACTGAAATACAACTTATTATCAAAGATGGTGGTAAAACACTTATTCAAGTAGTTGATAATGGTAAGGGCATGAGCGGTACCGATGCAAGGTTGAGCTTTGAACGCCATGCAACTTCCAAAATTCAGAAAGCAGAAGATTTATTCAATTTACATACTAAAGGTTTTAGAGGTGAAGCTCTTGCTTCTATTGCGGCAATTGCCCATGTAGAAATGCTGACAAAAACCGAAGATGATGATATTGGAACTAAAATTAAAATAGAAGGGAGTAAAATTGTTACTCAAGAAGTTGTTGTTGCTCCTAAAGGGACTTCTATGCTTGTTAAAAATCTATTTTTTAATATCCCTGCAAGACGTAATTTCTTAAAATCTGATCAAGTAGAATACCGCCATATTGCAGATGAGTTTCATAGAATCTCATTGGCACATCCGCAGGTAGCTTTTAATTTTTATAATAACGGCAGTGACGTTTTTCAATTACCGGCGAATGACTTTAGAAAACGCATTGTACATATTTTTGGTAGAAAGACAGATGAGAAATTAGTTCCTGTTGAAGAGGAAACTCAGGTTGTGAAAATTTCGGGGTATATTCAAAAACCGGAATTCGCAAAAAAGAGTAGGGGTGAACAGTTTTTCTTCGCCAATAATAGATTTATAAAAAGTCCATATTTACATCATGCCATACTTGGGGCTTTTGAGGGGGTGATACGTCCAGGAACACATCCTGGTTATTTCTTAAACTTAGAAGTTGACCCTGCAACCATTGATATTAATATACATCCAACCAAAACAGAAGTAAAGTTTGATGATGAGCATACATTATATGCTATGCTTAAATCAACTGTAAAACATAGTTTAGGACAATTCAATGTGGTACCAGCTTTAGATTTTGAACAAGATCAGAATTTAGATACGCCTTATTCTTATAAAAATAAAGCGGTAGGTATTCCACAAGTTGTGGTGGACTCTTCTTTCAATCCTTTTGAGACTACCCAGCCACCAAAAGGTAATTCGGGAGGTAGTTATTCAAAACCAAAAGTAGATGGTTGGGAAAGCATGTATTCTGGATTAGAGACTTCAAGTGATACTAATGCAAGTCACTTAGAGTTTGAGTCGGAGGTTGTAAATAGTAGTATTTTTGATGGTGAGAAGGAAGCAGTAGATCATACCACTACTACTTTTCAGTTGCGAAAAAAATATATTATTACTACGATAAAATCTGGGATGGTAGTAATTAATCAGAGTAGGGCACATCAACGTGTACTCTATGAAAATTTCTTAAAAAACATTACTATTAAAGAGGCTGTAAGTCAGCAACTCCTTTTTCCGCTAACGTTATCTTTTTCACCTAGTGAAATACATATCTTAAAGGAGATTAAAGAAAATCTATGCACGGTAGGTTTTGTCTTTGGAGAGTTGACAGAAGAAGGCGTAGAAATTAAAGGAGTACCTGTTTTAGTTGCGGAGAGTGAAGTGCAAATGATTATGGAGCAATTAATATCAGATTTTCAACAAGAGGTGCCTGGCGATAGTTTCTCTCAAAGTGATATGTTGGCTAAGACATTGGCAAAAACCTTGTCTGTGAAGACAGGAGAGTCCTTAGACGAGTTTTCTCAAGTGAAGTTGGTAAATGACTTATTTGCCTGTAAGGAAACTACCTTGAGCCCGTTTAACAAAAAAGTATACATTACCATTACTGAAAATGATATTGAACGAAAATTTATTTAAATGGGAAGATTAACAGAAACTATCAAGCACTTACTTATAATAAATGTGCTGTTTTTTGTAGCTACGCAAATGTACGGCGAGCAAATGTACGAGTGGTTTTCCCTCTACTTTCCAAAAAACGACCATTTTCAGCTTTGGCAAATTTTAACCCATATGTTCATGCACGGTGGGTTTATGCATATACTTTTTAATATGTATGCATTGTGGGCTTTTGGAACTCCATTAGAACGTATGTGGGGTAGAAATAAGTTTTTGTTTTTCTACATCTCAGCAGGGCTTGGTGCAGCTTTAATTCATATTGGAGTAAATTATTACTATTATAATGCAGGAATGAGCGCTTTATTGGATGCGGGGTTGTCTGAGAGTAATATTCTTGAAATTATAAACGGCGGACAGTATAATACAGAATGGTACAAGATTGCTGGTCAGTCTACCATTGATAATTTTTTAGCAGCTTTCAATACGCCGGTTGTTGGTGCCTCTGGTGCTATTTATGGTATACTAGTGGCTTATGGAATGTCTTATCCGGAGAGCGAATTGTTTCTAATTTTCTTACCTGTCCCAATTAAGGCAAAATTCTTTATACCGGTTTTAATAGCGTTAGATTTGTTTTCAGGAGTAACGGGTTATAGTTTGTTTGGACAAGGAATTGCACATTTTGCACACGTAGGTGGGGCACTTTTCGGTTTCTTAATGATGTGGTACTGGAAAAAAAATCAATTTAATAAAAATAGGTGGAACTAAAATATGGCTCAACCAGATTTAAAATATCAATTTAGTAGGTTAAATATAGCAGAGAAGCTAATCGCAGTAAATGTGGTGGTTTTTATCATTAATGCGTTGGTTCCTTTTTTATTGGGCATACCTAAGAACAGTATTGTACAGTGGTTTGAATTACCAAATGATATCGTAGATATTGCATTTCAACCTTGGTCAATTATCACCTATTCATTTTTTCATGGTGGAGTTGGTCATTTATTCTGGAATATGTTAATGATATATTTTGTTGGACGTATTTTTTTAAATCTATTTGATGCGAAACGATTTTTAAATGTATATATACTGGGAGTAATATTAGGCGGATTATTCTTTGTTTTAGGTTACAATATTTTTCCTGCTTTCTTTAATACAAGTGCCTATTTAATTGGAGCATCAGCCGGAGCTAGTGCAGTTTTGATTTTTATTTGTACGTATTTACCTAATCAAGAAGTTAGGGTCGTTTTTTTTAATGTAAAACTTTGGATTGTTGGTGCTGTACTTGTGCTTAGCGATTTAATACAATTGCCATTAAGTAATTCTGGCGGACACTTAGCTCATTTAGGAGGTGCCTTTTTAGGATATTTATATGCAAGTCAATTGACCAAAGGAAATGACATAGGTTCTGGTTTTTCAAAGTTTATGGATAGCATAGCAAACCTTTTTAAAGGCTCGGAAAAGAAGGCACCGATGAAAACGGTTTATAAGAATAAAGCGAAATCTAACGCAGCTAGTTCTACCGCTGATTATGATAGAAAAACACATCAGAAAAAGATTGATGCTATTTTGGATAAAATAAGTAAGTCTGGTTATGAAAGTTTGTCAAAGGCAGAAAAAGACTTTTTATTTAAAGCGGGTAAAGAAAATTAAGCATGAAAAGAATGTCTTTTTTTAAAAAGCTCATGTTGTTCTTAAATGTAATTGTAGCTTTTAGTTTGTTTTTGGCGTGCATTGTTCCATATACATCTATAGCTAGTTTAGCATTTATCAGTTTAACAGTACCTGCACTGGTAATTGTCAACATGCTATTTTTCTTGTATTGGTTAGTTGGCAAAAAGATATATCTATTATTATCTTTTGCTATATTAGTTTTTGGTTACTTTACACTTGGTTCATTTATTGCCTTTAATGGTCGATCAAACAGTATTTCTGATCCTAACACCATTTCTTTATTAAGTTATAATGCATTAGGTTTTCATAGTAAATATCATGGAGATTGGGATAATATAACAAGCCCCGAGGTTATAGAATTTGTAGAAGGGGAAAACCCGGATATAATCTATTTTCAAGAATTTGAGCCTCATAATGTCAAGGGCGATATGTTGAAAAATTATCCTTTTAAAGCAAATAAATTTGAAATTAAAAACGGCGAGTCAAGTAAAAATTTAGCTATATTTTCAAAATTTAAGATTATTAATAATGGAGAACTTGATTTTCCTAATACTTTTAATGGTGGTGTTTATGCGGATATTGTATTTAAGAAAGATACTATTCGTTTCTATAATCTGCACCTGGAATCTTTAAGTATAAGACCAAATTATTTTAAAAGAGAGCGGTCAGATAAGCTGTTTGTTAGGCTTAGGGATTCTTTTGATAAGCAGGAAAGACAATCTGATATTGTTAGAGAGCATATTAAGACAAGTCCTTATCCTGTTATTGTCGGGGGTGATTTTAATAACACCCAATTTTCTAAAGTGTATTTTAATATTAAGGGAGATTTAAACGATAGCTTTTTAGAATCTGGACATGGATATGGGGAAACCATTAAGTTTTGGAAATTTCCTTTTAGAATTGATATGATTTTAGCAGATCCTAGTTTTACTTTCTTATCCCATAACAACTACAAGATAAATATATCTGACCACGAGCCCATAATGGCCACTTTTAAGGTGTCCCAGGAATAAACCAACAATCAATAGTATCTGCTAAAATGTGAATGAGTAATGCCAATCCGAATATCCTAGTTCTTTTAACTGAAAATAATAGGGCATAAACAGCGATTGCCCAATAGGTATGGAGCGGGTGGAAATTTATGCTACATCGGTTAGGGTCAAACAATGGTATGGCTAATAGATGGTCCAAATCAATTATAATTCCTGATAAAAGTATTATCGCTGCCCAAAGTCTATTCTCTTTATAGAAATAATATGCAATGATAATGGGAACGACAAAGTGTATCCCATAATGTGCAATAAATCTAACCATTAGAAGGGTTAATAAACTCGTGGTTTAAAAAATCAATAGTATTCGGACCAAGATTAAAAAGTAAATCTAATATGCTCAAATTGGGAATAAAGCCATGACGGTCTCCAAATACTTGTATGTATGGTTCTATATTTAATTGATGCTTTAATTTCGCACTTATTAAAAATCTGAAATCCTCATTATCTTCCGGCTTGACTTCAAAATGAGTCGATTTTGTTAAAGGCATTTCCATTTGTAAACATTCAAAAATGGTTTCTATAGTCTTTAAATTGAATTCTAACAATTTTTCGTAGGGCTTGTTATAAAGATGTTTTATATCGTCTTCATAAAATTCAAAATAAGGAGATGTCCTATATGCAGTTTGTAAAGTACGCCAATGCTGTCTTTGCCAAGGATACGAATTATCTATTAAGACATCTTCATATTTTTGCCTTCCGTTGGCTTTGCCAACATGAATTATTGGTATGCTTAAAATATGCTTGCCTCTATCATTAGAAATGTAAGTTCTGTTTCTAAAAGTTTGTTTCTGATAATTGTCATGCACCTCCCAACAAATGGGGTGGTGTAGAATATAGCTGAACGTAGTTATATTCGGAAAATAAGAGGGATGAATTAGTTTCATCGGTTTACTTTTTTTCTTTTTTGCGCTTCCAGAAATAGTTGCCAATGAAATATGCTCCAAGAAGTATTAGGAAGTACTTGAAATAAGATTGTGGTTCACCATCACCATTTACCGTAGTGAAAATTCTATCCCATCTAGGTCTCCAATTGCTAATGCCGTCAGTAAAGTTGTCAAAACTCATCCATATAAAAATAGGGGTTCCTACAATGTGGTTTTCAGGTACGTAGCCCCAAGCTCTACTGTCTTCTGAGTGATCTCTGTTGTCACCCATCATCCAGAAATAATCTTGCTTAAAAGTGTAGCTAGTTGCAGGTTTTCCATTTATACTAATTTGATTACCTGATACTGAAATTTCATTCTTTTCGTATTCTCTTATAATCTTTTTATAAAGTGGCAAAACTTTAAGATTCAAGTCTACGGTGGCCCCTTTCTGAGGAATGTAAATAGGTCCCATTTGACTATAGTTCCATGGGTAGTCTGGACTTTGAGGAAATAGATTGATTCCTCTTCTTCCTTTTTCTGCAACATTTTGTACTACAGAATCAATACTTGGATTATTTCTAAGTGCATTGACCATGTCTGCAGTCAAAGGAACAGTTCGTTGGCGATCTGTAATTTCTTTTAATGCTAATCTATATCTAGAAATCATTATTGCAGGAATTCCACTTCCTTTAGTAAATAACTCAATCTGACCATTTTCTGTCTGATTAAAACCTAAAATGTAACTTCTAATACCATTTACTTGTTCTTGATTTAAAGGGCTTGATAAATATTTTCTAGTGTAATCGGTTATACCCAAATCTTCAAAAGTTCTGGATGATACACCTTTTGAACTATAAACAGTATAGTCTAATTGTGGTTTTGCACTTTTTGGTAATTCTAATTGCTTACCATTTATGAATACATAACCATCACGTACTTCCAATGAATCTCCAGGAACACCTACACATCGTTTAACGTAGTTTGATTTTTTGTCAATTGGTTTGTCTACACCTTTTTCCTTCTTGAAGAATACGCGAACCGTATCTGCCGGCCAGCTAAAAACAACAATATCATTTCTTTCTACTTTAGTGAAACCAGGTAATCTAAAATAGGGTAGTTGCGGTTTTTTTAAATAAGATGGAACTCCAAGCACAGGTAATGTATCATGTACCATAGGAGCGGCAACTGTTGTCATTGGTGTTCTAGCTCCGTAATGAAACTTACTAACAAAAAGAAAATCTCCCACTCTTAAAGTACGCTCTAATGACCCAGTTGGTATTACATAAGGTTGTATGAAATAAGTATGTACCAATGTTGCGGCAACCACTGCAAATAAAATAGAACTAACCCATTCTCCAGTAGCTGTTTTAGGGTGTAGAGAGCGGTCTTCAATATATTTTACTTCTAAAGCATAATTTACGTAATAGATGTAAAAACCTAAGGTTATTACAACTATCCAGGTTTCTAGTCTGCTATTTCTTCCAAAACTTCTTATAGTTTCAACCCATATTACTGGAAACATCAATAAATTAATTATAGGTATAAACAACAGTATTGTCCACCATTTTGGTCTATTGATTATTTGCATTAAAACTATAGCGTTGTAAACAGGTATAGCAGCTTCCCAAGCTTTTCTGCCTGCTTTTACGTAAAGTTTCCAAGTACCTAAAAAATGTATTACTTGAACAATGAGAATAAAAATAATCCATTGAGTGCCGTTCATGTTCTTTAATTTTTATTGAAATAGAATGAATTTTTGATGGTAAACATCACATCAATAGTCCATCAGTCTTTTAGATTGCTATTTGTTACGCTTTTAACCTAGGTTTAACACATCGCGCATTGTGAAAACTCCCGATTTACCAATAATCCATTCAGCAGCAGTAACTGCTCCTAAAGCAAACCCCTCTCTATTATGAGCGGTATGTTTTATGGAAATGCTATCAACAACGCTTTCATAATCAACGGTATGTGTTCCTGGTACTTTGCCAATTCTTTTAGAGGTTATTGGTAAAATAGTATCCGATGAATTATCTAATTTCCATTCGCTGTAATTAGAATTAGCAATAACACCTTCTGCTAATGTAATAGCCGTTCCACTAGGGGCATCTAATTTTTGGGTATGATGAATTTCTTCTAGTGAAACTTTATATTCTGGAAGATTCTGCATCATCTTTGCTAAGTAATTGTTTAATTCAAAAAAGATATTTACTCCTAAGCTAAAATTAGAGGCGTAAATAAATGCACCTTTTTTATCATTACATAAAGTAATTGCATCTTCATATTTATCTAACCAACCAGTAGTTCCTGAAATTACAGGTACATTATGGTTGAAACATTTTGTTATATTCCCGAAAGCTGCCTCTGGCATACTAAAATCTATGGCTACATCCATTGAATTGAAATCAATATCTTGGGTGTTCTCGTCAATTTTGGCTACAATTTCATGACCTCGATTTATTGCAATTTGCTCAATCATCTGTCCCATTTTTCCGTATCCGAAAAGTGCAATTCTCATTCTTAAAATTTAATGGTTAATGCCATGCCGTAGTTTGGGCTATTGGTTATTTGGTTGTAATCAAAGTAAGGTTCAAAATCTATGCTAAGATCATCGTCAATATTGAATTGCTTTAGGTGGGCATCCACATTTGCATCAACTATGTTTAGTGCATACATACCTATTGCTACAACAAGCCAAAGATCACGATCACTTTGATAACGTTCTTGTTGATACTCCAAATCATCTGTATCTAAATCTGGGTCATCGCCAACAGCATTGTTACCATCAATGTCATAGTATTCATCATCGGTAAAACCAGCTTGTCTTCTTTTAAAAGCGGTTCTGAAGGTTTGATATTGATTGTTGTTCCAGGCGTACATGTAAGCACTACCACCAACAAGTCCCCAAGCAATTGGAGCTTTCCAGTATCGTTTATTGTATATCTGACCCATGCCGGGTAAAATTGCAGAATAGAAAGCGGCTTTACTTGGAGCTAAAGGGTTAAATTCTTCTTTAGCTTTTTTAAATGAAACCGAGTCTTTAATTACAACACCTTTTTTAGCAAGATCACTTTGTATACTATCTTTTTCAGTTTTAGGTATAGAATCCTGTTCCTCTTGAGAAAAAGTAATATTTATAAATAATAATAGTGAACTAAATAATGTAAGATAGCTACGCACCTGTTATCAATTTTTTGATACGGTCAAATTCCTCTTGAGACTTAAATGGTATGGTTATTTTTCCTCTGGCATTATCCGCAGATTTTATATCCACTTTTACGGATAAGGCGTCGGTTAATTCTTTTATACCCTTACGAACAAAAACAGAAGCTTCTTTTTGAACAGGTTTTGTTATTTCCTCTGTAGGTACATCATCTGCATGATATGCTTTTACGGCACTTTCAGTATCTCTAACAGAAAGATTGTCGAAAATAATTTTTTCGTAGAGAGAAATTTGGTCTTGTTTTTTATCAATGTTTACCAAGGCTCTACCATGCCCCATGCTCAAAAAGCCATCACGCATGCCGGTTTGGATAATTGGATCTAATTTTAACAAACGTAAATAGTTCGCGATTGTAGATCTTTTTTTACCCACACGCTCACTCAGTTTTTCTTGAGTAAGATTTATTTCATCTATTAGACGTTGGTATGAAAGCGCAATTTCAATAGGGTCTAAATCTTGTCTTTGTATATTTTCAACCAACGCCATTTCTAATGACTCTTGGTCGTTGGCTATACGTATATATGCAGGTATGGTGTCTAAACCTAATAATTTAGAGGCACGATACCTTCTTTCACCAGAAACAAGTTGAAATTCGTTAAAACCTAATTTTCTAACAGTAATAGGTTGAATTACCCCAAGTTCTCTAATAGAGGTGGCTAATTCTTTTATGTGTTCATCATTGAAATTGGAACGTGGTTGAAATGGATTAACTTCTATATGGTCTAGATCCAGTTCAATTATATTACCAACAACTTTATCTGCATTTTTATCAGATGCTGTGTTTATATCATTTTCCGGATCTTTTAAAAGAGCCGAAAGTCCTCTACCTAAAGCTTGTTTTTTTGTCGCTTTTGCCATACTTAAACCGTCTGCTTATTTTTTTTGACTATTTCATTAGCCATGTTCAAATAGTTTGTTGCCCCTTTGCTGGCAGCATCATACTTGATAATGCTTTCTCCATAACTTGGAGCTTCACTTAATCTAACATTACGTTGAATTACAGTGTCAAAAACCATATCTCCAAAATGCTTTCTTACCTCATCAACTACTTGGTTAGATAGGCGTAACCTAGAGTCGTACATAGTTAATAACATGCCCTCAATATCTAATTCGGCATTATGTAATTTCTGTACACTTTTTATCGTATTTAATAATTTACCTAATCCTTCTAGTGCAAAATATTCACATTGGATTGGGATAATTACTGAATCTGCTGCAGTTAGAGCATTTAAGGTCAGTAGCCCTAAGGATGGTGCACAATCGATTAAGATATAATCATAATCGTTTTTAAGGTCTATAATCGCCTTTTTCATCATGTACTCACGCTCATCCTTATCTACCAATTCAATTTCAATGGCAACAAGGTCAATATGTGCAGGAATAAGGTCTACATTAGGCGATGTTGTAGATATAATTGTCTCTCTAGCAGTTTTAGTATGTTCCATAAGTTGGTAGGAACCTAATTCAACACCATCGACATCTATACCTAACCCAGAAGTAGCATTTGCCTGTGGGTCTGCATCTATTAATAATACCTTTTTTTCCAATACACCTAGCGAGGCTGCTAAGTTGACCGAAGTTGTAGTTTTACCTACACCGCCTTTTTGATTGGCTATAGCAATAATCTTGCCCATGTTCAAAGTAAGTTAGGTGGTAAAAATACAATTATTTATGAGGCTAATGAAAGCTTTTTGTTAACACTAAGTGAATAAGCCTTGAGTTTTCATTAATAAAGCGTTAAACTTTTAGTTATTAAATGGTTAGAAGAACATTTATAACGTAGTATAATAAAAGTGATAAACTTATTAAAAGGATATGAAAACTATTCTTTGTTCTTGAGTTTTAAACTGTCTTCGTATTCAATAAGATAGATTTCTTCATTCTTTTTCTTGAGGTAATATTCTTCACGGGCAAAACGTTCTAACTCATCTTCATCAGACAATTTTTCAATAATTTTTTTATCCCGTGCAATCTCCTCTTTTAAGAAATCTTGAGTTTTTTCAAGTTTTTTTATCTCTTTTCTAAGTTCCAAATGAATTAATAAAGAGTTAGTGTCAAAAAACAGCATCCACACAACAAAAACGGACAAGACCAATACATACATATTGGTCATGATTTTAAACCATTTCTTTTGTTTCAAATCTTTGAAGGCCATTATTCTTGCATTAGTTTTTCGTTGATAATACTCTTAACTATCTCAACTGCAACTGTGTTATATTTATTGTTAGGTATTATAATATCTGCATATTCTTTAGTAGGCTCAATGAATTGTTCATGCATTGGCTTTATGATAGATTGGTATTTTTCTATAGTTTCATCTAAATCCCAACCTCTTTCGTTAACATCTCTTTTAAGTCTTCTAATAAGTCTTTCATCTGTATCTGCATGCACGAAAATTTTAATATCGAACATTTTTCTAATGGCAGAGTTGGTCATGATAAGAATGCCTTCTACTATTATTACTTTGGTTGGATGCGTTAAAACTGTTTTTGCCGTTCTATTGCATTCCAAAAAAGAATAAACGGGTTGTTCTATAGATTCTCCGTTTTTAAGAGCTATCAAGTGTTTTTCAAGTAAAGCAAAATCAATAGAACTTGGGTGGTCAAAATTGGTTTTTCTTCTTTCTTCTAAAGATAAGTGCGAAAGATCGTTATAGTAAGAATCTTGTGAAATTACCCCAACTTCTTCATTTGGTAATTCATTGATAATTTGATTTACTACTGTAGTTTTTCCACAACCAGTTCCACCGGCAATACCTATAATCAGCATACATTACAATTTATTGCAAAAGTACATATTTGAATTTCAAAAAGCATAATCTCAAAAATCAACTTTTAATAACATGGCTTGAATTGTTAAGCCTTATTTTTGCAGGATGCAGAATGAACAGGTAAAGCCTAACTTTGAATTTGTAGCCTTAATGGCATCATTAATGTCTATTGTAGCCTTAACAATTGACGCTATTTTACCAGCAATGGCAGATATTGGTATAGCTATAAACAGCTTGGATCCCACTAAAAATCAGTTACTTGTTACCATGATTTTTTTAGGCTTGGGCGTAGGGCAATTGTTTTTTGGTCCGCTGTCAGATAGTCTTGGTAGAAAACCAATTGTTTACTTAGGTTTTACTGTCTTTTTAGTAGCTAGTATAATTTGTTTATTTGCTCCGAATCTTGAAATAATGCTTGTTGGGCGTGTCTTGCAAGGTATTGGACTATCTGCGCCTAGAACAATAAGTATTTCCATTATTCGCGATACATATAAGGGCGATTATATGGCAAAAATAATGTCTTTTGTTACAGCGTTCTTTATTCTGGTTCCGGTGGTTGCGCCTGCTATTGGCAAAGCTGTTATGGGTATTACAGGTTGGCAGGGTATCTTTTATATGCAATTATTTTTTGCCTTGGTGGTAGGTATTTGGTTTTATAAAAGACAAGTAGAAACATTAAAGCCAGAATATAAGGTACCCTTTTCTTTCAATGTCTTTATTAAAGGAACAAAGGAAATTTTCAGGTACAAGGAAACTGTTTCTTGTACAATGATATCAGGGTTAATTACAGGTTCTTTTTTGGTCTACTTAAGTTCAGCACAACATGTGTTTGAAGAACTTTATGGCTTAACAGAAACATTTCCTTATGTATTTGCGGGGCTAGCACTGTCGGTTGGTTTTTCAACTTTAATGAACGGTACTTTGGTATTGCGTTTTGGGATGCGCAACTTATCTTTTGCTGCACTTGTGGCATTTACAATAATTGCTTTATCCTATAGTTTGTTATTTCTTAATTCTAAAGATCCTAGTATTACTATCTTATTACTATTTCTTTCACTGCAGTTTTTGTGTTTAGGATTTATTTGGGGAAATATGCGATCTATTGCAATGGAACCTATTGGTCATATTGCGGGTATAGGTGCTGCCATAACTGGTTTTATCTCCACCATCTTATCTATCCCAATTTCTATTTTTGTGGGTAGTTTTATTGAGGATTCCGTTTGGGCACTCTTTGCAGGTTTAGGGGTCTGTGGTCTTATTTCGGTTGTATTATTTATGATCTTTAAAACGAGACCTTTATTTGCCAATAATCATGCGTTTTCTAATCAAACATAAGATTTGGTCATTTACTTTAATATTGGTTTAAATTTTAACGATTTAGAAATATTTATTAAAGAATAAAAGCCATAAAATAAAAATTCACCAAGTTCTAGATGTTTCGGACTTGGCGAATTTTATTAATTACAAATATTTTTTTATCGAAGGATAAACTATAGTGCGTTATCCATAATTTCTTGAACAATCTCCGGATTCAATAATGTGCTTGTATCACCTAAATTACTCGTGTCATTACTGGCAATTTTACGTAGAATTCTACGCATAATTTTACCACTACGTGTTTTTGGTAATCCGGTTACAAACTGAATTTTATCTAGCTTGGCAATAGGACCAACATGTTCGGTAATCTGTTGGTTGATTTCTTTTCTTAGATTTTCTCTATCTCTGCTTTCTCCTACTTCTTTTAAAATAACATATCCGTAAAGGGCATTTCCTTTAACGTCATGTGGAAAACCGACAATGGCAGATTCTGCTACTGCTGGGTGTTCATTTATAGAGTCCTCAATTGGGGCAGTTCCTAAGTTGTGGCCGGATACAATAATGACATCATCAACACGACCGGTAATTCTATAATAACCCACTGCGTCTCTTAGGGCACCATCACCCGTAAAATACATATTCTCATATGCGGTAAAATACGTGTCTCTATAGCGGTCATGATTGCCCCAAATAGTTCTTGCGATAGATGGCCATGGAAATTTAATACATAAGCGACCATCTACTTGATTCCCTTTTATTTCTTTTGCATTTTCATCCATTAGAACAGGTTGTATTCCTATAAAAGGTAATGTAGCGTATGTTGGGGTAGTTGGGGTAACGTAAGGAATTGGTGTAATCATAATTCCACCAGTTTCTGTTTGCCACCATGTATCAACAATTGGGCTATTCTTTTTACCTACATTGTTATTGTACCAATGCCAAGCTTCTTCATTAATAGGTTCACCTACAGAACCCAAAACTTTTAGGCTAGAAAGGTCATGTTTTTCAAGGTATTCTAACTTTTCCTTAGCTAATGCTCTAATAGCGGTTGGTGCAGTGTAAAACTGATTTACTTTATGTTTTTCAATGACATCCCAAAAGCGACCAAAATCTGGATAAGAAGGCACGCCTTCAAACATCAATGTAGTTGCTCCATTAGCTAACGGTCCGTAAACAATATAAGAATGACCGGTTATCCACCCAATATCTGCTGTACACCAATAAACATCATGTTCTCTATATTGAAATACGTTTTTGAAGGTATAGGCGGTATATACCATATAACCTGCAGTAGTATGTACCATCCCTTTAGGTGTGCCTGTAGAACCTGAAGTATATAGAATAAATAAAGGATCTTCAGCATCCATAATTTCGGCAACACAATCTGCATAGGCTTCATCTAACAATGGTTGTAGCCATTTATCTCTAGCTTGCTCCATATTAATTTCGGTTCCCGTACGTTTTACCACTAAAACATTTGCAACTTCTGGGCATCCTTCCAAAGCTTTGTCTACAATTCCTTTAAGGTCAATTGATTTGCTACCACGAAACGAACCATCTGATGTAATTACAAGTTTACAATCAGAATCATTGATACGTGTTGCTAAGGCGTGTGAAGAAAACCCTGCAAATACTACGGAATGTATAGCGCCAATACGGGCACATGCCAATAGGGCTACAGAAAGTTCAGGAATCATTGGAAGGTAAATGCAAACACGGTCACCTTTCTTTACGCCATGATCCAATAGCACATTTGCCATACGACAAACTCGCTCGTGCAACTGCCTATACGTTATATGAAGTGCTTCTTCTTTTGGATTGTTCGGTTCAAATATAATTGCTGTTTTGTCTCCCCTTGTTGGTAAATGGCGATCTAAACAATTTTCGGTAATATTTAGTTTAGCACCTTCAAACCATTTTATTTCAGGTTTCTTAAAATCCCAACTTAGAACATTGTCCCACCGCTTACGCCATACGAAATGTTCTTCGGCAATTTCTTCCCAAAACGCTTCAGGATTACGAACCGATTTTCGGTAGACTTGATAATACTCCTCCAAATGTTTAATGTGGTAATTACTCATGGTATGCGTTAATTTAATATGCAAAAGGTGTTGCTGCCTTTTGGTTGTTGTTAAATGTTGATTTGTTTGTGTTAATGTCCTGTGGCTTCACCGGCACCACTAGGTATTCTTATATTTTCTACAATTTCTTGAACATCTTCTGGTGGCTCTGGGGTAAATTGCAATACAATAATTGCTACTATAAAGTTAGCGATCATGGCGATACTACCAAACCCTTCCGGAGAAATACCAAACCACCAATCTGTAGCGGTACCGCCACCAAACCAACCAAATTTAAATTTGGTCATGTAGAATAGCATAAGTATAATACCTACTACCATTCCACTTATTGCTCCTTCCTTATTCATTTTCTTATAAAATATACCTAGAACTATGGCAGGGAAAAATGATGCTGCTGCTAAGCCAAATGCCAATGCCACAACCGCTGCGACAAAGCCTGGCGGATTAATACCAAAATAGCCTGCAATAACTACGGCAACTGTTGCAGCACCTCTAGCTACCCATAGCTCTGCTTTATCTGAAATATTAGGTTTAAAAACTTTCTTTACCAAATCATGAGAAACTGATGCGGAAATTACCAATAGAAGTCCGGCTGCGGTAGAAAGCGCTGCCGCAAGTCCGCCTGCTGCTACTAGTGCTATTACCCAAGCTGGTAAATCAGCAATTTCTGGATTGGCCAATACCATAATGTCATTATCAATGGTAAGTTCATTCTTGTTTTTATCAGCTACATATTGAATTTTACCATCCTCATTTTTGTCATCAAAAGATAATAATCCCGTTTCTTCCCAATTTTTAAACCAAACGGGCATGTTTGAGTATTCTTCGTTACTAACGGTATTAATTAAATTGGTTTTTGCAAATACAGAAACAGCTGGCGCGGTGGTATATAAAATAGCGATTAACAGTAACGCTAGCCCGGCAGATTTACGAGCATCCTTAACTTTTTTAACGGTAAAGAATCTAACGATAACATGTGGTAAACCCGCTGTGCCAACCATTAAAGCGAGTGTAATGGCGAAAACATCTGTAATAGATTTTGAGCCATCGGTATACTCATTGAATCCTAATTCTGTAGATAGTCCGTCCAATTTATCTAATAGAAAAGTGCCAGAGCCATCATTAAGGGTTGAGCCCATGCCTAACTGTGGAATAGGGTTTCCGGTCATTTGTATAGAAATAAATATGGCCGGTACCATAAAAGCAAAAATCAATACGCAATATTGAGCAACTTGTGTATAGGTGATGCCTTTCATTCCCCCTAAAACAGCATAGAATAATACAATAATCATCCCTATTATTACTCCTGTATTTATGTCTACTTGAAGGAATCTGGAGAAGACCACACCTACGCCACGCATTTGTCCTGCAACGTATGTAAAAGATACAATCAATGCGCAAATAACAGCAACTATACGTGCTGTCTTAGAATAGTAACGATCACCAATAAAATCGGGTACGGTGAACTTGCCAAATTTACGTAAGTATGGGGCAAGCAAAAGTGCCAATAGCACATAACCTCCTGTCCAGCCCATAAGGTATACAGAGCCGTCATAGCCAGCAAAAGAAATTATACCAGCCATTGAAATGAATGATGCTGCAGACATCCAATCGGCTGCTGTAGCCATGCCATTTGCTAGTGGTGACACACCGCCGCCGGCAACATAAAAATCTTTTGTTGATCCGGCCCTAGACCAAATCGCAATTCCGATATATAGGGCAAAAGTTACCCCTACTAAAATATAAGTCCAAGTTTGAACACTCATGTTTTGGTTTTTTGATGGTTGGTATATTTGGTGTTATTCGTTGTAGTTATATTTCTTATCAAGTTTGTTCATGAGCCTTACATAAACGAAAATTAAAATAACAAAAACATAAATAGACCCTTGTTGTGCAAACCAGAAGCCTAGTTTAAAACCTCCAATTCTAATAGAGTCTAAAGCATCTTTAAAAAGAATGCCTGCACCAAACGATACTACGAACCAAATCGTTAATAGTATAAAAAGATACCTTACATTTTCTTTCCAGTAAGCCGTTGCTTTCTTTTGTTTTTCTGACATTTTTAATGCTATTTTAATTAAGAGAATATTCTTAGTACGAACCAAGGATAATTTCAGATAAATATTAATTTAAAAAAGAGGGAAACCTCTGGATGCTAAATTTCGATTATCAAGTAAATTAGGTAAAAAAGTTCAATTGGGTATGAACAATACTCCGCTAGAAGAATCTTTCTTTGCTCCCGTAACAGATGAAAGTACATTTGTTAATTGCTCCGATCTTAAAACGCCCATTAAAGCGAATACCAAGGCTTCTTTAAATTCTATGATGATTTTTTCTGGTATTACTATTTTAGTGGTGTCACCCAATTTTTGCTGTAATGTTTCTATCAAGAAAGAGTTTAGTGCACCGCCGCCGGTTACTAGTAATTGTTGTTTGTTATGTTTAAAATTTAGTTGAATTTGTTGTGCTATTTTATCACATATATGGTGAATGCTAGTATGAAGTAAATTTTCAATAGAATCATCAGTATTCTCAACAATAGGAACAACCTCAGCTAAAAACCATTCGTAACCAATAGATTTAGGATGTGGTAATAAATAATATTGAAGACCATTTAATTCTTTAAGCATTTCAGCATTTACCTGGCCACTTCGGGCAAGATTACCATCTTCATCATACTCTAAATCAACTTTTCTGGTGATGTAGTTGAGTATCATGTTAGCTAAACCAATATCATAGGCTATTCTTTTGTCTTTTACGTCAAAAGATATATTGCTAATACCACCAAGATTTAAGCAGTAATCATACTCATTAAAAAATATGCGGTCACCTATAGGAACTAAGGGTGCACCTTGCCCCCCAAGGGCAATATCATTTGTTCTGAAATCAGCAATTACTTTTATGCCACTTACATTTGCTAAATGTTGTCCTGATCCTACTTGGAAAGTAAGTCCCATTTCTGGACGGTGGTGCGTAGTGTGGCCATGACTAGCAATAAAGTCTACTTCTAATTTATTATCGATTATAAAGTTCAGAGCTTGTTCTCCAAGCCATGTGCCATAGGTATTGTGAAGTTCAATTAGTTTTTCAGCAGATAGGTCAATAGCATTTTTCAAAGTATTCATCATTTCTGAAGAATAGCCTACGCTTTTGGTTTCTTTGATTTCAAATTCCCATATGCCTTTCTTTTCCCAAATGTGACAGTAGGCCAGGTCTAGACCATCTAAAGATGTGCCGGACATTAAACCAATAATTTTATATATTTTCATTTGTGATAGGTTGTTTTTTCTTTTGTACTTGATAGTAATACATGACTAAAAACACTAATGACAATTCTGTAACTAGTGAAAAAATTGATCCTTCAAAGCCAAATTCACCACCGTTAATTTTATTGGTTACTGGTATAGTAAACTCAATAATAGAGTAAATATCTTGACCACTTACGTTAAACCCGAATAATGATTGAAATAGGTTCCAGCTGAAATGAAAGGCAATAGGGTACCATAAATTCTTGGTGTATATGTAAGAGGCGCCCAATGCCATGCCCGCCAAAAACAGACCTAGTAAACTGAACCAACTAATGTTTGGGTTGGCTCCATGCATTAGAGCAAATAGGGTAGCAGATATTGTTAATGCTAAATACTTATTGAAGGATAGCATCAAGTTTTTTAAAATATAGCCTCTAAATAATACTTCTTCTAAAACAGCTACAAGTACAAAAAGCAAGGTGGTATAAAATAATTCAGAAAAGTTAAAATTCAGTTTATCAAAAACAATTTCATTTGTTAACGATAGTCCTAAATATGCTAAAAACATTATTGTTAAGCCAAAGATGGTGCCAATTACAATATCCTTTCCTTTATTCTTTATTTGTAAGCCTACTTCTATGAAAGGTTCTTTGTCAACAAATTTCATGAATAGCCATATTAGCAACATGGTTCCTAAAAAGGAAAAAGTAATCATGATTAAATGCTGAGTGGTAGATTCCTGAAATTCCGGATTACTAAAGGGTACCTCGGCAATTACTGCTCCAGCAAATTGAAACAACCCTACTAAAATAAAATAGGGAAATATAATAGCAATTACTCTCAACCAGCCCGAATGATTCATATACTGTTCTCAAGTTTAAATGGTAATTCTCCTTTTGCTTCGAAGTTTCCTAAAAAATGCTCAGTTGCCACATCTTGAAATTCTTTGAAATTCTGATAAGCAATTACAGTAGCGGTTGTTTTATCTGTATTGAAATATTTTAATGCATACGGGTTACCAAAGTGATAGAAAACGACATTTTTAGAAGTTATAAGCTCATTAATAAAGTCTATTTCTTCTTGAAGAAAGCCAAATTTATTAGTTGGTTTTATTTGAGGAGGAGTTAAAAGTAGTAATATTTCAGTCTCACCTTTAACTTCATTTCTCATTTCAAAAATGTTATCTAAAATTTCTTGGTTGGTTTGATTGGTTCCAAAACGCTTTATTGTTAAGGTGCAGAAATTAGTAGCTTTGAATTTTGAAATATCGGCCGCAGTGCCATGATGTAAAGTAAGTGTACGTTCCGCAATTTTTCTGTTCAGAGCACTCGGGTCTGTCAATTCTTGAATTGTACTTTCTTCGTTAAAGGCTTTTTCTTTTAACTTCCAGATGCGCTCGAGACTTTTATTGATTTGGGTTTCTGAGGCATTTTTTAAAATCATCTGAATACCTTCTTCAATATGCTCTGCAAAGCATAAAACATCGTTTCCTGCATTAAATGCCAGCCATTCTAATTCTCCTTTAATAGGGTAATTTTTAGAAACGGCATGCATATTTAAAGCATCGGAAATAACTACTCCGTCAAAGCCCATTTCATTTCGTAAAACTCCGGTAATAATATCTTTATTGATACTTGATGGCAATTTGGAGTCAGTTGTTAATGAGGGTACAGAAAGGTGTCCTGCCATAACAGAATCAACACCTTCTTCAACTAATTTTTGAAAAGGATATAATTCATTTTCTAAAAGTTCTGCTTTGCTTTTTTCAATAACCGGTAGCCCTAAATGAGAATCTGTAGCCGTATCTCCATGACCGGGAAAATGTTTTATGCTTGTAAGTACACCTTCGCTTTGTGTACCTTTTACAAATGCAGTTGCCATAGCGACCACATTGTGCTTGTCATCACCAAAAGAGCGATAGCCAATAACAGGATTATTCGGATTTATATTGATGTCGACAACAGGAGCGAGATTCCAGTGTATACCTGCTGCCTTACAATCTTTGGCTATTTGTTTCCCAACTTCATATACTAAATCAATATTCTTAGTATTTGCTCCTAAAGTAATAGCATAAGGATATTGTGGTGTGTTTTCTATTCGCATGGCTAATCCCCATTCAGCATCAATGGAAATAAGTAGGGGGTAGGTAGCCGATTTTTGGTATCTCTTAATAAGATTTTTTAATGTATCAAAACTGTTTTCGTTGACAACGATTTTTTTCTTGCCTTCAAAATTGGTTGCCGCACTTGCTCTGGAATGAAAAAAACAGAGTCCGCCAACATGTTGTTCTGAAATCAGTTTTTCAAGTTGTTGTATTTCCTCTTCCGTATCATTGATAAAGGCTGCTGGCATAAAAAGTTGTCCAACCTTTTCGGATAGGGAAAGTGTTTCTATAGCTTCTTTAGTAGATATACTATTACTCATTAGGTACTGTTGTTTTTTTACCGAAATCTGCCGGATAAGAAATGAATTTTAATAATAATAAAGCAGGTAAGGCAGCAATAACTACCCAAACAAAAAAGCCATCATAGCCTAGCCATTGTTGTATGTAACCACTGATCATGCCTGGTAGCATCATACCTAATGCCATAAAACCAGTTGCAATAGCATAATGTGATGTTTTAGATTTACCATCTGCTATGTAAATGAGGTACATTAAAAAAGCTGCAAAGCCAAATCCATATCCAAATTTCTCAAATATGACGGTTGCTGTAACCGCATAAATATTGGTGGTATCTGTGGCTGCTAACACTGCGTATAGAATATTGGGTAAATTCAGCGAAAGAACCATGGGTAGCATCCATTTTTTTAGTCCGTCCCTTGAAATTAAAATACCTCCTAAAATACCTCCAATTGAAAGGAAAATTACTCCCGCTGTACCAAATATAGTTCCTAACTGTTCTGTTGAATACCCTAATCCTCCTTTATCGGGTGTATCCAAAAGAAATGGTGATGCCATCTTTACTAATTGTGATTCCCCTAATCGGTAGGTTAAAATAAAGGCTAGGGCAATACCAATACCTGGCTTTTTGAAAAATGAAGAAAACACTTCAAGAAATCCAGCTGGTTTTTCCTTATTCTCAATATTTTCAGATTCGTATTTTGGAGTAACAAAAAAGTTGGCTACAGTCATTATCAACATTAGAAAAGCTGCTGCTGACATGGTTATGCTCCAAGCCTTGGTATTGTCTCCGTATTTATTTTCTAGGAAACCGGCCAATACAACAATTAATCCTTCGCCTGTAACCATTGCCAGTCTGTAGAAAGTACTTCGCATACCAACGAAGAAAGATTGCTTCTTTTCTGTAAGACCTAACATATAATATCCGTCTGATGCTATATCATTGGTTGCAGAGGCGAAAGCAGCCATCCAAAAACAGGCTAATGATGATATAAAAAACATATTGGTTGGCAGTGTTAAGCCAACACCTAATAGTGAAATAGCGATTAACAATTGCATTGCTAAAAACCATTTCCGTTTGGTGCTTTTTAAATCTACGAACGGACTCCATAAAGGTTTTAAAACCCAAGGTAAATACAAAAGACTGGTATAAAGACCAATGTCTTCGTTGCTGACGCCTAGTTTCTTGTACATAATTACAGATACCGTGACAACCAGTACATAAGGTAAGCCTTGTGTAAAGTATAGAACAGGCACCCAAGCCCAAGCTCCTTTATCTTTTTGAACCATTTTAAGGAATATTCTTTAAGTTAATTACAGTTGGTATTGTTTCCGCAGCATACAAATCAATAAAGCTAATACTGTAATATGTCTTTTTGAAATCTGATTTAGGTATGCGAATTGAATTTGAGTTGGAGTTTATTAAAACTTTAGTCACTAGTTTTTTAATGGGATATTCTTCCTTCACCTTTCTGCCAGATGAATAGATGAGCATGTAACGCATACTTTTTAAATCATCGAACTCAAATATTACTTCATCGCCTTCTTTAGTCGTATTTATAAGTTGAGGTTTATTAATACTATGATTTTTAGCTAAAGATGATATAGGGTTCAGCGCAGGTAGTTTGTAATATTTCTTGTTTATGTATTCTACAACGTCATCTTTTTCGGTCATTAAAGATTTTGCACTGAACATAATGTTACCTTGAATCTGTGGTGTTTCTCGAGCAAGTTCTAACTGCATTGGTAACTCTTTACTGTCATTCCAAGCTTCGTCGCTGTTATTTCTAATTTTGTAAGGACCATTGCCAACATAGAGGTTGGTGTTAAAATTGTTTTTTGACCACCAGTCTACAATTTTTCTATGTGAAGCAACAGGTAAATCCATACTCCAATAGACCTGTGGAGCCAAGTAATCTATCCAACCTTTTTCCATCCAGAACAATGGGTCTGCGTATAAATCTTCATAGGTGGTTTGTCCTGCTTTGGTATCTGAACCTTTTGGGTCTGTTGAATTATTTTTCCAAACTCCGAACGGACTAATACCAAACTGTACCCATGGTTTGATAGCTTTAATAGTTTCATGAGATTGTTTTACCAATGAATCAATATTGCTTCGTCGCCAATCATCAATACTTTGATTGTTTTGAGCATAAGTTTCAAATGCTAATGAATCATTGAAAATGGCATCTTTTATTTTGTACGGATAGAAGTAATCATCAAAATGTATTGCATCTACATCGTAGTTGGATACTAATTCAGTTATAATGTTCGAAAAATGTTTTTGCACCTGGGGTAACCCTGGGTTGTAATAATTCTTTTTGCCATAATGTACTATCCATTCTGGATGTGTGCAATAATCATGGGTTTCTGCCAGCACCTCAAAATTCTCATCAAAAGTAGCCCGGTAAGGATTCAACCATGCGTGAAACTCCATGCCTCTTTGGTGAGCTTCAGATATCATCCATTCTAGAACATCTGTATTCCATTTTGGAGGAGTACCTTCTTCTCCGGTTAAAAATCTGGACCATGGTGCATACTCAGAATCATAAAAAGCATCACCGGCAGCACGAACTTGTACAATTACTGCGTTGTAATTTTCCTTTTCATAAAAATCTAGAATTTTAAGATAATCTGCTTTTTGTTTTTCAGAAGTGTCATTACCGTTTTTAGGCCAATCTATATTGACCACGGTAGCAATCCATACACCTCTAAATTCTCTTTTAGGATGTTTTTCGTAAGATTTGAAAATTCCGCAAGAATTAAAAAGTAGTATTAGAGCTAGAAGGGCGAGTTGTTTTGTCATAAATAGTAAAAAGGCCTATTTTATTATTAAAAATAGGCCTTTTAATTCAATTTAGTTGTTAGTTAAATTTATGTCTTACAAAGGCCTCGATTGCAGCATATGAGGATAAGCCCATAGCTTTATATTTATTGGCAGTATCGCGATTTCTTTCTTCTGCTCGCATCCAAAATTCTCTAGAATCGTCTCCTTGAAACATTACACCATCTTTTTGAGATTGGTGACAGAAAATAGCATACCGTTTTTTCAGAACTTGCCCTGGACTCATCGGTACGGCCATTTCAATTTCATTGATATCCCACTCGTGCCATGCACCTCTATACAACCATAACCAGCAATCTTTCATGAAATCTTCTAATTTTATCTTATCACATGCAGCGAAAATAGCATCTAAACACACTTTGTGCGTACCGTGTGGATCTGCCAAATCTCCTGCTGCATAAATTTGATGGGGTTTAATCTCCTTGATGATGTCTATTACAATTGCTATATCCTCATCAGATAAATTCTTTTTCTTGATAGTACCAGTTTCGTAGAAAGGCAAGTCTAAGAAATGTACATTTTCATCTTGTAGCCCCATATATCTTGTAGCTGCATATGACTCTCCACGTCTAATTTTCCCTTTTAAATTTCTAACTTCTGGTGAATCTATTCGGGTTTCGTTTTTATCAGAAATTGATTCAATGATGTTTTTAGCCGCATCGGATGGATTTATCTGCATCGCTATTTCCGCATATTTTCTAGCGTCTGTATCAGAAACCGCAATATTTCCAGAAGTCTGGTAAACGATATGTACATCATGACCTTGTTCAACTAACCTGTCAAAAGTACCGCCCATAGATATTACATCATCATCTGGGTGAGGACTAAATATGATTACACGTTTTTTGGCAGGTTTGGCTCTTTCCGGTCTATGCGTATCATCGGCATTTGGCTTGCCGCCTGGCCATCCGGTAATGGTATGCTGTAGTTTATTGAACATTTTTATGTTCAAATCATAAGCGTCTTCCGTTGCCAGAAGATCTGCCATTCCATTGTCATTATAATCCTTATCGGTTAAGCTTAAAATGGTTTTACCAGTATTTTCACAAAGCCAAACTATGGCTTTTGATCTTAATTCTTCGGTCCATTTACATGCATCAACTAACCACGGAGTTTTGTTTCTTGTTAATTCGCTTCCTGCACCTGTGTCCAATACAAAAGTACAGTTGTCATGTTCTTGTAAATAAGTTGCAGGTACATGTGAAGAAATTTCACCTTCAATTGTTTTCTTTATAATGTCCGCTTTATTTTGACCCCAGCCTAATAAAACAATACGCTTAGCTTTTCTTACTGTAGAAATACCCATGGTAATCGCTTTTCTAGGTACATTATCTATTCCTAAAAATGACGGAGCGGCATCTACACGAGTAATATGATCTAACGTAATTACTCTTGTTCCTGAATTAAAGTGTGAACCTGGTTCATTGAAACCTACGTGACCTGTTCTACCAATTCCTAATAATTGAAAATCTAGTCCGCCGTGTTCTTTAATTTTTCGTTCATAACTTAAACAATAGGCCGTAGTTTTGTCAATACTTACGGTACCGTCTGGTATATGTATATTTTTTTCAGGAATATCTACATGATTAAAAAGATGTTCATGCATAAAGTAGAAATAACTTTGAATGTTATTTGGCTCCATTGGTAAATACTCATCTAAATTAAAGGTAATTACATTTTTAAAGCTCAGACCTTCTTCTTTGTGCATGCGTACCAATTCTTCATAGACTCTAATTGGTGAAGATCCAGTAGCTAAACCTAAGACACAATTTCTTTTTTGACCTTGTCTCTTTTTAATTAAGGCAGCTATTTCATGAGCAACTTGAATGGAAGCTTCATTGGAATCTTGAAAAATTACATTGTGAATTTTTTCGAATCTTGTTTCTTCAAACTGACCAATGGGTTTGTGGGTGATGTCGATTTTGGAGTCTTTTACGGCATTTTTCATAAGTCTATGATGAAATTTTAGGTTTTTAATTCATGCAAATATATGCGTTATTTTAAATATTTGCTGTTTTTTGCAAGAAATAATGCTGTATTATGCTGTTAATTAAACTTTAATTTATGTTTACATTACATTAACGTCATAAAACGGCATGTGATAAAATTCGCTATCTTTGTGTTATTCACAAGTATAAAAGTTGCTTTTAAATGTTAAAGGAAGAACGTCAACAGACGATATTAAACGAAGTTGATTTGCACAATAGAATTCTTATTACTGATATTGCGGAAGCTTTAGACGTATCTATAGACACTATTAGGAGAGATGTAAAAGAGTTAGATGCAGAGAATAAACTTCGTAAAGTTCATGGTGGTGCTATTTCAATGGGGTACATGACCAATAGTGCCAGAAATACCAATATATATAAATTAGAAGATAAAGCCGCTATTGCACTAAAGGCGATAAGTATGTTGAGAGATGGTGCCGTAATTTTTCTTGATGGTGGTACAACGTGTATGGAACTTGCCAGAATTATACCAGAAAATTTAAACCTTACGTGTTTTACTATTAGTTTACCTGTGGCAATGGAACTTTCTCATAAAGCCAATATCAATGTTATTTCTATTGGAGGGCAAATTTCAAAAGAGGCTCAAATTTCTATTGGTGCAAATGCCATTCACCATATATCTGAAATACGTTTCGACTATAGTTTTATTGGTACTGGTTATGTTGATGCTACTTTTGGCTTAACGGAGTTTGATTGGGATATTGTTCAAATAAAAAAAGCGGTAATAAAAGCTTCAAAAAAAACCGTGCTTTTGTCTATTTCTGAAAAGCTCAATTCTCAACATCGATACAAAACATGTGATATAAATTCTATTAATACAATGATTACCGAATTAAACCCCGATAATCAATTACTGAAAGCTTTTAAAAATCTAGATATTAAAATTATATAGTGAAAAATGGATTATAAGAAAATTACAGAAACTCCGTCTAATCATGACAATTTAGAGTTGATGGATACCCAAACCATTCTGCAAAAAATGAATGAGGAGGATAAAAAAGTAGCTGATGCAGTAGAAAAAACTATTCCGCAGGTGACTAAACTTGTTGATGGATTGGCAGAGCGATTTAATAAAGGAGGAAGATTGTTTTATATTGGCGCAGGTACAAGTGGTCGATTGGGTATTCTAGATGCCTCAGAAATTCCGCCAACCTTTGGTATGCCTCATGAACGTGTAATTGGTTTAATTGCAGGTGGTGATACCGCTATTAGAAAGGCAGTTGAAAATGCTGAAGATGCCACAGCACAAGCTTGGGTTGATTTGAAAGCTCATGATATAAATGATAACGATGTTGTTGTGGGTATTGCGGCATCGGGTAGTACACCATATGTTATTGGTGGTTTAGAAGATGCCAAGAAAGCGGGTATTTTAACTGCTGCAATAACAAATAACCCTGGCGCGCCTATTGCCAGAATTGCTGATATTCCTATAGAAATTAATGTCGGACCAGAATTTCTTACCGGCAGTACTAGAATGAAAAGTGGTACGTCGCAAAAATTGGTGCTAAATATGATTTCTACTGCTTTAATGATTAAGATTGGCAGAGTGAAAGGAAATAAGATGGTTAATATGCAATTAAGCAATGATAAGTTGGTAGATAGAGGTACCCGCTATATTATGGAAGGTTTGAATATAGATTATACCGAAGCTGAAAAGTTGTTGAAAAAACACGGCTCTGTAAAATTAGCAATAGATGCCGGTAAGGCCTAAGTTGAGGTTTTTTTATAATAAATTTTGAATAAAAAACGCCTGAAGCCCCAGTATTTATAGGAACAGGCGTTTTTTTATAGTTTACTTTTTAGGAATTAATTTATAAATTCCTTTTCCTTCAACGGCTATGTAAATAATACCATCTGGACCTTCCTTTACGGCACGTACTCTTCCTAAACCATCCATTAATTTTTCGCGAGCTATAACTTTGTTGCCATCTAATACTAATCTTTCTAAATATTGAAAAGCCAATGAGCCTACCAATAGGCTTCCTTTCCAATTTTTATAATTGTTCCCAGTAACATATGTCATTCCGCTTGGAGCTATAGAGGGTACCCAAAAATGAATTGGCTGTTCCATCCCTTTCATTTCTGTTTTATCGGTGATAGGTGTGCCTCCATAATTAATTCCATATGTAACCAATGGCCATCCATAATTGCCTCCTTTTTTTATAATATTAATTTCATCACCTCCACGTGGTCCGTGTTCATTATCCCAGATTTCTCCGGTTAAGGGGTGTTTAATTAGTCCTTGAGGGTTTCGGTGTCCATAGCTGTAAATAGCAGTCTTGGCACCGTTTACATCTACAAACGGATTGTCTTTTGGAATGCGACCATCATCGTGTAAACGATATATTTTACCGCCGTCTCTCTTTAAGTCTTGCGGGTTAATATCCCTGTCTCCACGTTCACCGATGGAGAAATAAAGATAACCGTCATTATCAAAGACAATTCTTGATCCAAAATGTTGCCCTTTAGTCGTATTTGGTATTGCTTTGTACAATACCTCTTTTTCGATTAAAGCATTATTTTTCAATTTTGCTCTCATTATTGCGGTATGTCCTCCTTTTTCATTTCCTTCAGTTGATGCATAGGAAAGGTAAATAAATCCGTTTTCCTGATAATTAGGGTGAATTTCAATATCTAATAATCCGCCTTGACCTCGATTATATACTTCTGGAACATTGCTGATAATCGTCTTTTTTCCATTTCTAAAATGAATCAATTTTCCTTCTTTTTCAGTAATTAAAATACTTTTGTCTGGAAGGAAGGTAAACCCCCATGGTATCTGTAGCTCATCGACGAACAGCTCAGTAGAAAAAACAGGCTCTTTTGGTGTAATTACTTTGTTTTCAGTATTTTGTGCGCAAGAATAATTTAGCGATACAACGAATAAAAGTGCTATGGTGATACTATTTTTCATATACAGGCGTTAGAAATATGTTAGAGAACACATGATTATTTAAAAGATAAAATATAAGTATAAAAATTACACCAAAGAACTTTATAGATCCCAAATCGGTATTGTTCTTAAAAACGAAACTTAACCTATGCTCCCAAAACAACAGCGGTATGCGCTGTATGTACTTTTACTGATTGTTATATCAGTTATAGGTACTACGGCACTAGCCAACTCTAAAGTAACTACTTTATACGAAGAGGTGGCTCTTGTAATCGAAAAGGCTGTTTCGATTTCTACCAAAAACCAACCCAATTCAGAAAAAGAAGTCATAGTTACACGAAAGTCTAATTTAGCTGCTTCAGCAATGTATTCAACAATTATTGTAGGTGCAGACGCTACTGAGACTTGTAACGATAACGGATTCACAATTGCACGATTCAATTTATGTGGAGATTATGATGATCGTATTATAAGTTTATCCGGTGGTAGTCATACTTCAGTTTCATGGCAAGTATTGGGAGGTTCTTGTTCACCGAATGTAAATACTGAATGTCCAAATACCGGTTCTTGTTATACTGAAGTTCATAATGGACAAACATTTTCGTTAGATGCTAGTTCGGTCTCTTCAACAACAGGTGGCGAATACCGAGTTGTTGTAGACGGTCAACCATATTACTTTAAAGTAAAGAAAAGTACAATTACCCAAACCTATGTAAAACAAGATTACATCTGTGGAGTAGATGGTAGAATTCAAATAACCAACTTATCTAGTGCCTACGAGTTTAGTATTGATGGTGGTACAACTTGGCAGGGTGCAATATTCTCTGGTCTAGCTCCTGGTACGTATAACGTTAAGGCAAGATTAAGAAATACAGCTAATACATGTGAGTATCCTTATGAGCCTATTGTAATAGAGGAGAAGGAGATCGAAATCGAAGCAACTTTTACCGATGCCTTATGTAGTGGTGATACAGGAAGTATAACAGTTACTGCTTCAAACGTTCCTGGTCCTTATAAATATACTCTATTAAATTCTAGTGGTGTTGCGCAAGAATTTACAGCTTACATAGCAACAAATCCTTATACTTTTTCGGCTGTAGGGTTTGGTACATATACAGTACAAGTAGAAACACAACAATGTAAGGGAGACCCTTTAAACGGAATTAGTGCTCCAAGACAAACGGTAGATACCAGTGGAAATCCTTTAACAATAGGTGCTGGGGCTTCTGCCTTAGATGCCTCAACTGAAGTAAATAGCAGTTTTGGATGTTCAAATATTTCTAGCGTAGATATTACTTTAAATACTACTGGTGGTTCTGCCCCATATACTTTTACGGTTAACGGTGGTAGTGTGCAACCTTCATTTGGAGATGCGGCTACAGATTCTGGTACAACAACATATACGGTATCATCTGCAGGAACATATGATTTTGTTATTACAGATAGTAACGGTTGTATTATTAATGCTTCTTCTGATGTTGAGGATTTATTACCACCAGATATTACTGTTGCAGGTATAGATGGTACTTGTAGTAATGGTGGTGCAAAATTAGAATTTACTATAAATAACGGTAGAGGTTATAATATATCGTATAGAGAAAGTGCTTCTGAACCATGGGTAAGTACTCCGCAGATTTCAGTAGCTGCAGGAACTTATAATGATATTGAAGTAAGATACCAACAAGGCGGATTTGAATGTACTTTAGATTTGGCTTCTGTAACGGTAGATACGGTTGGCTCATTAACAGGTAGTGCAACTAAAGTTACTGATGTTACTTGTACAGGTGCTGGTACTAATGGCGGACAAATTGATTTTGTTGGTCCATTTTCTGGTGGTTCTGGTAGTGGTTATGTTTTTAGTATTGACGGAGTTAATTTTACGACTACTACATCATATACAGACCTAGCAGCTGGTACATATACACCAATAATTCGTGATGCAGGTGGGTGTCGTTTAGAACTTACTGCTATAGAAATTTTAGACACAGATCCACCAACAGATATAGATTTTGTAACATCAGATAGTAATTGTGGTAATAATACGGTAGATGTACAATTATTAACTACAAGTAACGCTTCTATTGCTAACTATAGCATAATTAGTCCAGCTTCTGAAGTTCATGATAATTTTGGTAATGACACTTTCGATGATCTTGATGCTTCTCAAGCATATATTTTCCAAATTACAGATGTAAACGGGTGTACTTATACTGAAGGATTTAGACCTGTAGTAATTAGTTCTATTCGTGTTCGTGTAAAGTCTGGCGGAGATTTAAGAGTTTGTAATGGTGAAACAGATGGTACAGGTACTTTTATTATTGACGGATTTGCTAATAACTATACCTATGATATAAATGGAGGTTTATTCACAGGCGGACCTCAAAGTGCAAGTGAAGTAGTTTTACCTTCATCGGGTGTTGGTACGTATACGATTACCGTAACAGATGCTGATACAGGTTGTACGGATACCACTTCATTTGATATTCAAGATGCACCAGTTTTAGATTTGTCTACAAGTACGGTTACAGATATGAGCTGTGCAAATGGCAATTTAGGTGCTGTTAGAGCAAATGCAACCGGCGGCTGGGGTGCATTCAGATATACTTTAACTCCACCGGTAGGTCCACAAGTTGGTCCTAAATCTGGAAGAACATTTAGTAATCTTTCTGCAGCAGGAACATACACATTAACTGTTGAAGATGCAGAAGGATGTACAGATACGTTTTCATTCGATTTAAATCCTATTGATGCGCCAAGTATTTCATTAGATGGTCCAGCTTCTGATTTCTGTTTTGTTGCAGGTGTTGGTGCTACGGTAGCAGTAACTTCTAGTGCAGGTACTGCAGCTATTGGAACGCACCAATATAGAATTAACGGAGGAACATTACAGGCTGGCGCTTCTTTTACAGGTCTTGCACCTGGTAATTATACGATTGAAGTGGTAGATGGTAATGACTGTTCAGATAGTCTACCAATTACAATAGCACCTCAATTAAGGGTAAATACAAGTATTACTACTGAAATACCTTGTGGTGGAGCTGATGGAAGAATTAGTGTAAGTGTAAACGGAGGTTATACTTCTGGTGCTGGTGCAAAGCAATATGAAGTTAGTTCAGATGGAGGTGCTACTTTTGGTACTGCAATACCACTTACTTCAGATACTTTTGATTATGATACAAATATACCTGGAGATTATGTTTTCAGAATTACAGATAATAATACTACCAGCAGTGGTTGTATAGCACAATCTGTTTCTATTACTTTAAACCCGCCACAGAATATTGCTGCTGCATCTTACGTAGCTAGACCTGTAAGTTGTAGTTCTACAAATAATGGTGCTGTTACAATCATTCCTGATGCAACAAGTGGCGTACCACCATATGAAGTTAATTTTAATGGGAATGGATGGGGTTCAGAAACTGTATTTTCAAATTTAACCGTTGGTACATATTCATACTTGGTAAGAGATGCAAGGGGGTGTGAAACGATTGTAGATACTTTTGATATTGTTTTGGATACTACTCCACCGCCAGCAACAATTGTTTCTGAAATTCAGGCTACTTGTGGTGGTAGTGGTCCGGTAAGTGGGGGTATAACAGTGGATGTCACCCAAGGTACCCCAAATTTTGATTTTATTATTGAAGATAATACAGGCGTAGAAATTACACGTAGAGAAGATGTTGATCCTTCTGCATTACCATTACAAATATTAGATGCAGGCTTAGTAACAGGTAACTATACGGTAATTACAGTAGATTCTAATGGTTGTACAGATATAGATACTGTTACCATTACTTCTAATGAAGTTGTGATAACACCTATACCACCGCCAGCACCAGTTGATTGTGATGATACAGCTTTTACTTATGCTGTTTCTGTTAGTGGAGGTACTGGTCCTTATCAAATAAAGTTGTTAGATCAACCTGCTTTTTATAACTTAAATAATACACCGACCACTGATGATCATACATTCAGTAATGTTTCGGACGGTATTCAATATGGTGTAGCTTATACCGTAGTTGTTTTAGATGTAGGTACAGGTTGTACTTATGAACAAGAAATACCACCAATAGACGGTTTTTCTGCTTTAGGTGTTATAGCAGAATCTACACCTGGCGCTTGTGATACTAATAGGAACGGAGAAATAACTTATGACATTACAGGTTATAATATTGGTGATTTATTAAGAATAGAATTGATAAACAATGAAGATGGGTCAAGTATTATACTTGAGAATTCAGTTTTAACTACAGGCTCAACTTATAATGGAGATTATCCAGAGTTACCAGGTGATTATCAAATATTAGTTACTAATATAACAGATACTTGTACAGCGGCAGATTCGGTTTTAGTCCTTCAAAATTTACCGGACATAGATATTTTACAAGAAGTTCCTGCCAACTGTAATGCATTTGGTCAAGTAACCGTTCAAGGTAGAGGAGGTTCTGGAGGACCATATGATTTTGCCTTTATGGACAATGGTATTTCACCAACTGCTTCAGATTGGACTACGGACACTACATTCTCTGCACCAGATGGTAATTATGATGTGTATGTAAGAGATGCAAGTGGTTGTACTTCTTTTGATATAGCTACTATTATATCTTTAGATCCAGATTTACCAGTGCCTACATTTGCAGTAGTAAATCAGTGTAATCCTTTATCTACTTCTTTTGATATTACAGTAACTGTTCCTGGTTCTGTAAATACGCCTAGGTTTACTTTGGGTGGAGATGAACAGTTACCTACGTTTATTCCTGCTTCAGGTTCTGATCCTGATTTATGGTCTTACACGTACATAGTTAGTAGCCCTGGGAATTATGTAGTTGATGTGGTCGATGCTAATGGCTGTACTAGTCAAGGTACTGCCACAGTTTATGACTTTTTATCTGCTACAGGAGAGTTTTCTACAGACAGTACTTGTAATGATGCAGATGGCGTTATAACAATGAGTACTAACGGTGGTAGTGGTGATTTTACTTTTGAATTAACGGGTACTGATTACAATTCAAATTCGATAGGACCAATAACACAATCCAGTAACACTGACTCTCATATATTTACAGGACTAACTCCTGGAACATATGAAGTTAGGATAGTCGATAATATCATGTTTGATGGTACTAATTTTTGTGAAACAACGGTATCAAACATCATTTTAAATCAAGCTGCACAACCAGTTATTATTTCTGAAGAAGCAATTGATATTAGTTGTAGAGATGACAATGATGGTTCTATAGAGGTCGTTGTTGGTCCGGCTAATGCAGCTGTTCCATTTACATCACAGGATACACCATTAACGTATATTTTAAATAATTTAACGACAGCTACAGAGCAGGACAGAAACACAACAGGTGCATTTTCTGGATTGCCTGCAGGTGACTACCAAGTTCAAGTAGTAACTGCTCGTAATTGTGAAGTTTTATCTGCTGTTCAAACAATCGATAATCCTGATGCTTTTAGTATTACTGCTAGTGCTCCAGATTTTGCTTGTGAACCTGGTGCAAATCGTTATAGTTCAACAATTATCACTGTAAATGTTGTTGATACAGGAACAAGTGGTTCTGGTTATCAGTATAGTATTACCGGATTTGAAAATTATCAAACAGGAAATACATTTGAAATAATTGATAACGGTTCACCTCAAAACATTACGGTTTACGCAATAGATGGCAATGGTTGTCAGGCCACTTTTAATGTTCCAACAATTAATGAGCCAACAGATGTTATACCTACCATTGTTGAGGTTGATATTTTAAACTGTAGAGATGATGAGCGTGTACGTATAGAGGTTAGTGGTACTAGCGATTTTACGGTAAATACTGTTTCTGTTATTCCTGTGTCTTCTGTTTCTAATTCTTCTGGTAATAACTATGTAGATGTTTACTTGCCTGATGAGGGCGATTACTTATTTGAAATAACAGATAATACGGTTGGTTGTACCTATCCAATGCCTGTACACACGGTAAATGCACCAATTGCGCCTACAGCTTTAATTAGTGAAGCAAAACCCGTTAGTTGTGCGGTTCCGGGAAATGATGGGGCATTGTTTATAACCGTTGGTGATTATGTAGGTGAGTTTAACTATGTTGTCTATGAAGCAACTGATGACACTAGGTCTACACCATTGGCTTCGGGTACGTTTAATACAACTGATTTTCCAGATATTAATGGCGACGAAGCACGTATAAATAATTTACCTGGTGGTAATTTAGTTGTTGATGTTGTTTCTGTTGATACACCGTTTTGTTCAGGAACTAGTAATGTTACCAATATTAGAACTCCAAATGGTCCATTAGTAGTGACAGCGGATTCTATAGGAAATGTTAGTTGTACAAACGATACTGGAGAAATTGTTGCTATAGGTACAGGCGGTTGGGATACCACACCATATGAATATAGATTGTTAATGAGTACCGATGGTGGTGCAAGTTATACATCTGAAGTTGCAGCATTCTCGGTTGATAATGAATTTACCGGCTTATCTTTTGGTTTCTATGAAGTTGAGGTTAGAGATGTTGAAGGTTGTACAAGTACTGTAGAAATTGAGTTGGAAGAAGTTCCACAAATAATAGCAGGTATTAGAGAGCCACAAAGTCTAGATTGTCCAAATGGTAACAATGCGGTGCTTGAAGCTTATGATACTACATCTGGAGATGCTATTACAGCTACAGCTGGAGCAAGTGGAGGTTTTGCAGGTGCAGGTTATAACTATACACTATTGTATTTAAGTGGTGACGATAATACAGCCGTTGTTTCGCAGAGTGGATTACAGAATACACCTACTTTCATTGGCGATAGTGGTGGATATATAAGTTCAGGTTGGTACGCTATTGAGGTGTCTTCTAGTTTTGGATGTTCATTTGTTACCGATGCTTATTTTGTAGATCCTCCACCACCAATTCAGCCAGTATTGGTACAGACAAGAGTACCTGGTTGTGGTGGCGATGGTGAAATGAGAATGACGGTAGAGAATCCTGATCCTTTGTTTACGTATGAATACTTAAGGGTTGAAAACGGAGTAACTATTGGTACTTATGTTCCAATGACAGGAAACTCGGTAACTATTACAGGTGTTCAGGGTATAACGTATCAATTTGATGTTAGAAAGGTGAACTCAGCAGGTGCTTGTCCGGCAATTCGTTCTAATGGTATTACCATGACAGATGCTACGGATGTTACCTTGTTTACAAACTTAATAGATGATATTTCATGTGCTTCAGAATTGGATGGTAGAATAGAATCATTTGTTGGTGGTGGTGTAGGTGAAGATTTATTCTACTTATATATAGGTGATCCTGTAGATGCATTTAATCCTGCAGCTACGGCAACCCTAGTAAGAGGTCCTCAGGATAATGGTACTTTTGAAGGTCTTCCAGAAGAAACACAATATTATATCGCTGTAACTAGTGGGTCTACTTGTATGAGTATAGGTGGTCCGTTTGAAATCGTAAGACCTGATCCAATTATATTTGATGCTGTACCCACCAACGTTACTTGTAATGGTGAAGAAGACGGTACTATTACGGTTTCTGTAAGTGCTGGTGGCGAAGGATTAATTCAGTTTGCAATAGCACCAAACTTTAATGATTTCTTTAATGATTCTGATAATCCGGGTACATATACTTTTGAAGACTTGGCGGCAGGTACTTATGAAATATTAATTAAGGATGATAACGGTTGTTTTGAGAAAGATTTTATCACCGTTGAAGAGCCTGATCAAATTCAAGTTATAAACATTGAAACTACCGATGAATTATGTATTGGTGCAAACAATGGTACTGTTGTTTTTGAGGTTGTTGGTGGTACTCCTTTTGATGATGTGACTGTAAACCCTACACCATATTTTGAGTATAAAGTTGAAATGGTTGATCCCGTAGATGAGACAGGTACAGCTACATTTGCTCCTTATACTGGAGAAATTCTTGAAGATTTACAAGGAGGTGCATCTTATATTATTTATATACAAGATGTTAATATGTGTACTGCTTCAGAATTGTTCACAATAGATATAGGAGTTGATTTAACTGCAAACCCACAAGTACAATATGGTTGCGAAGGTATTTTCCCTACCAGTACCACAACTATTCAATTGGCAAATGGTAATTTGTTGCCTGAGTTAATGTTTGCAATTGATCCAATTGATCCAACCGATGCTATTACGGCAAATGCCACAGATGAGTATGTTTGGGGAGATTTACCGGCAGGTGATCATATTGTGTACATCTATCATGAAAATGGTTGTACGAATATGGTAGAATTTAGTGTAGAAGGATATGAACCTTTGAGTTTGGTCGTAGATAAAACAGGACCTAATGAAGTTTCTGCTTCTGCGGCAGGTGGTTATGGAGAATATGAATTCTTTTTCAATGGTCGATCTTTTGGAGACGAGACTATCTTTACTACCAATGAAAGTGGATTAGTAAATGTACGTGTAAGAGATGCTAGAGGTTGTGAGTTAGAACTTAGTGTACCATTTGAATTTACAGGAATGTTAGAATTCCCTAATTTCTTTACTCCGGATGGTGATAATTTAAATGATATTTGGTCACCTAAAAACAGAGATCTTTTTGATGGTGTTGAGGTGAGAATTTATGACCGTTATGGTAGAGTAGTTGCTGTATTAGATGAAGTAAGCGGTTGGGACGGTACCTACGAAGGTAAAGAAGTGCCAACAGGAGATTACTGGTATGTAGTTAATGCAAATAGTGATGCAATTAAGTATGTAGGTCACTTTACGTTATACAGATAAAGAAGGAATATAATTTTGAAAAAGGAGATGCAATTTGCATCTCCTTTTTTGTTTTACTAAATTCTTATATGTTTAACTTTTTAATCAGGAATTGATCTAAAGATACTTTAACTTCAAAAGAACTTGTTTTTAGGGTACATTTGGTTGAAAATTTTGCTGTCAATGATGAGGTCTATTATTTATATTATTTTACTAGTTATTTTTCAAAGTTGCGCATCTCAGGTAAAACCAATTCTGATAGATTCAGAAATGGAAACCAATGTAAAAGAAAATCTTGCCTATTACTTGTACTACCCAGAAGATTATCAAGAAGAACCAGAGAAAGATTTTCCAATCTTATTGTTTTTGCATGGTGGCGGTGAATCTGGCGATAGTTTGGTTACCGTGAAAAGAAATGGACCGCCAAAGCTTATTGTACAAGGCAAAAAATTTCCTTTTTTAATACTGGCACCTCAAAATCCGAATGCAAAAAAATGGTGGAATACTAGGGCTGTAAAACAATTGTTAGATTCTATTGTTGACAATAATAGAATAGACAAACGTAGAATATATTTAACAGGATTGAGTAGGGGAGGTGGTGCCGCATGGGAATTGGCAGTGCAATATCCAGAAACTTTTGCAGCAATGGCGGTAGTCTGTGGTATGACACCTTTGCCTTATGCTTCTTGGATCAATAGAAATATGCCTATATGGGTATTTCATGGGGAGAAAGATAAATCTATTCCTATTTCTGAATCGGAAACTATGGTCGCCAAATTAGAGGAAATGGGTTACGAGGTTATCTTTACAAAGTATCCGAATGTTGGGCACAATGCATGGATAAAGGCTTATGAAACTGATGCTTTATATGATTGGTTCATGAATCAAGAATTGAAATAATAATAGGGTTTAAAATTAATAATAGCAAGAATGTAAAATATATTATATTAAGTATTCTTGGGTTATTATTGATTTATCTTTTTTGGTATGTAAAAAATGCTGTTGAGATTTCAGAATACCTTGAGCCCAAAATAGTAGCCACTCATTATAATGGTACTAATTATGTAGGGTCACAAACTTGCTATGAGTGTCATGCAGATATTTATAAAACGCATTTAGAAACTGCTCATTTTAATACTTCATTTTATCCTAAAGAGGGCTCGATTAAAGGAAATTTTAGTCCAGATTCAAACGAGTTGGATTTAGGGAGTGTTCGATTAAAAATGGTTGCAGATGAAGAAGACTATTTTCAACTGTCAAATGTTAAGTATAAAACTAAGAAAGTAGTAAAGTCTAAAATTGATATTGTAATTGGCTCAGGTGTAAAAGGACAAAGCCACCTTAATTGGAAAGGGAATGATTTATATCAATTACAGGCTTCTTATTTTCAACCCACGGACTCTTGGGTAAATAGTCCTAATTTTCCAGAAAGTGCATTGAATAGAAAGGTTGATGATAATTGTTTAAAATGCCATGTAACCTTTGCTCAGCATAAAGATGAAACTAGCGAGAGTAAATCTTATGATAGAGAAAGAATAATTTTAGGTATAGATTGTGAACGTTGTCACGGTCCTGCAGAGAATCACGTAAAATATCATCGCCAAAACCCAGATGTTTTAGTTGGGAAGTTTATAGATGACTTCAAGAAATATAATAGACAGCAACGCTTAGATGCTTGTGCAGTTTGTCATTCTGGTTTACAGGCTCAACAGATAAAAGGAAATCCATTTTCATTCATTGCAGGAGACACCTTGTCTTTATATTCCAAAAATTATAGAAATGTAAATTCAAATACTAAACTAGACGTTCATGGAAATCAAATGGGACTGTTGAGTGAAAGTTCATGCTTTGTAAATTCCGCGAAAATGGACTGTATTACATGTCATAATCCTCATGAAAATCAGAGGGGTAATGCTAGTGTGTTTAATGCCAGGTGTTTATCGTGCCATGAAGTTAATACTATAAATAAGGAGGTTGAGGGGCAAGAACATACTGCGTCTCAAAATTGTATTAGCTGTCATATGCCTTTAGTGCCTTCTGAAGTTATGAAGTTAAAAGCAGAAGATGGAATAAATGAGATACCTGTTTATATAAGAACACACCTTATTGGTATTTATGAATGATTCTAGTAGTATATAAAAATATAAAGAGTGGTTAAAACTGTTTTAACCACTCTTTATGCAACTAACAATTAACAATACTATTTATACTTTAATAAGCTGGATCTTGTGTTAATGTAGGTTGCCCGTCAATAGCTGATCTGTCAATAGCCTCAATAGGAATAGGGAAAAACTCATTCTTGCCCTCTACAAATGATCTACCTTGTAAATAACTTCTCAATTGAGATTCACTTGCGATATAAGCATTAAGTGTTTCTGCAGCGATTCCCCAACGTTGAAGATCAAATAAACGGTGTCCTTCTAATGCAAACTCTAATCGAGTTTCAAATCGTACTGCTTTTCTTGCTACTGCTGGATCTGTCCATGCATCGTCATACGTTGCTATTTCATAATTAGCGGCAGGAGTTCCTTCAACAATTGTAAAGTCATTACGTTCTGCGCCTTGTGTTGCCCTTGGTACAAAACCAGCAGGGTTAGCAGCTCTTGATCGTATTTCATTTACTAATTCTCTAGCTCTTTCTAAGTCACCTAATTCAACTTCAGCTTCAGCTAACCATAAATAAATCATATCTAACCTCATGATTCTATAATTATTGGCAGAAAGATTACCCCAGCCACCTTGACCAAAAGCTTCTGGCTCTGCCACATGCTTCATTGAAAAGAAAGGTCCTGCATACGTTAAATCACGTACAAAATCAGTTTGGTAAATTTTGAAACCTTTGTATAATATACCTGGTCTACCAACTGAATGATCTAGTCTAGGATCTAATGTGCCTGTATAGGTAGATAGCGTGGTAGTTTCATCAGTTTCAAACGGAACGTTAGAATCATTGAAAGTATCCAACATTGGTAATCCATTTTCCGTTTTGTATGCATTAACTAAGTTCTGTGAAGCTTGGTAGAATCCACAGCAGCCCCAAGGATCAGTGTATGGATGAGCTAACCCAATACCTCTATTAGAAGCACCATCTGCAGCACTACTAATTGCGTACTGTACTTCAAAAATTGATTCTGTATTGTTTCGTGTTCCAACTTTGAAATTATCTTCAAATTTATCCATTAATATAAACGAACCATTGTCAATTATATCATCTAGAATAACCTTTGCTTCACCCAATTTTGTGGTGTTTGCGTTACCTGCTTCATCCCATCCTTGGTACATTTTTGCTTTTGCTAAAAATGCTTTTGCTGCCCATTTTGTTGGTCTACCAACGTCACTTTGTGTGGTTGGTAATGTGGCTACCGCTGCCTCAAAATCAGCTTCAATTAGTGGCCAAATTTCTCTGTCATTAGGTATTTTGGT
This sequence comes from Maribacter sp. Hel_I_7, assembly GCF_000688315.1. Taxonomy (NCBI): domain Bacteria; kingdom Pseudomonadati; phylum Bacteroidota; class Flavobacteriia; order Flavobacteriales; family Flavobacteriaceae; genus Maribacter; species Maribacter sp. Hel_I_7. The sequence continues at coordinate 103,538 of NZ_JHZW01000003.1, forward strand.
GCTTTCAAGATCATTTAATTGAAAATTTGTGTCATCAACATATACAGGTGATCTCCACATTTTTCTAGCCTCAAAATGAAATAATCCTCTTAAAAATCTAGCTTCAGCAATTATTTGAGCTCTTCTTTCTTCAGATATACCTTCTTCTACCGATGCAAGTGTGGTTAATGTAATATTAGCATTTGCTACACCCTTGTATAAACCTCTCCACTTATCACGTATGTGAACGTTAAATGACTGAAAGTCATAAGCTTCTATGAATGATTGTTCTGGTTGATCCCCAGCATCTGTACCTTTTAAAGCATCATCAGAAGCTATATTGAATACCCAACTATGAATATCATTATGCCATGTTTGTCCTTCAAGACCACCACCTGGCACCATGTTATAAGTACCTATAAGTAAGTTTTCAACACCATCTGGAGTTGCCACGTCTGCCTCACTAAATTGACCTTCGGGCTGTCTGTCTAAAAACTCATCACTACATGCAACGACAAAAAGGAGTGCTGTAATTAATGAGGATATATAAATCCAATTTCTCTTTTTCATGATATATTTAATTAGCATTTTCAAATTATTTTAAAGTTACATTTAAACCTAAAGTAAATGTACGGGCTACAGGTAAACCACCACCATCATAACCTAACGTTAGATTTCTTCTTGAATCATCAGTATTACTTAATTGTACTTCTGGGTTAAGCCCTGTGTACTTAGTAAACGTTACCAAATTTTGACCTTGAACATAAATATTAGCATTAGCAATACCGCCAATTGATTCTAATAAATTTTGATCAAAATTATAAGTAAGCTGTATGTTTTTCAAACGGAAAAACGAAGCATCTTCAATGAAGTAAGATGAAGGACGACTACTAACAGCATCGTTTCTATCCATTATTGGAGTAGTAGCATTTGGATTAGCCGCTACCCAAGTTGAAGGGTCGGATTGTGGATTTGTTGGTTGCCATGCATCATAAAGTGCTCTTGCTGATTTATTACCTTGAAAGGTATTGAAATCCGCAAAATAACGAGTATAGTTAAAGACATCATTACCTTGAGATCCATTACCGAACACATTAAGCGCTAGGTTTTTATAAGTAAGGTTTATGTTTATGCCATAAGTGAAGTCTGGGTGAGGTGTACCTATTACCGTACGGTCGTCATCATTGATTACTCCATCATTATTTACATCTTCAACTTTAAATTTACCAGGAGCGTTGTAATCTCCGTAAGGAGCCCATGCATCTGCTTCTGCCTGAGATTGGAAAAGACCTAAAGTCTTAAATCCATAAAAGGAAGAAACTGGTAAGCCTTCTTGTGTTATTGATAAAGCAGGAATTCTTTCACTTCGTCCAAAAATACGAATGTTCTCACCACCTAATTCAGTTACTTCATTATCATAAGTTGACCAGTTTACATTTACACTATAACCAAAATCACCTTTATCATCACTATAACCTAATCCTAAATCAAGACCTTTATTTACCAATTCACCAACGTTAAAAGAAGGTACGGTTGCTTGACCTGCAGTATATGTTGGTGGAACCTCAATCAACATATCAGAGGTTGTACGACTGTAAATGTCCAAGTTGAAATTCACCTTGTTATCAAACATAACGGCATCTATACCAAAGTTACCTTGAGTTGTAGTTTCCCATTTAGCATTTGGGTTACCGAAGGCTTGAGTAGAGAACCCTATAGTTGGTGAACCTGTACTGCCGTCTATTGGGTAGCCACCAGTATTAATATCTGAACGGAAGGTCGTATAGGCATTATAATCTCCAATTTGTTGGTTACCTGTTTGTCCCCAACCATATCTAAGTTTTAAGTCATTTATCCATTCAACGCTATCCATAAAGCTCTCGTCAGATGCTCTCCAACCTAAACTAAATGCTGGAAAAACTGCACTATTTGCTGCTTGTTGAAATCTGGATGAAGAGTCATTTCTTAATGTAACTTGTGCAAGGTATTTACCATCATAATCATAGTTTAATTTTCCGAATTGTGACCATAAAGAATAATCTTGCCATACATAACCACGGTTACTTGATGTGGTTGCATCTCCTAAGTCTAAATAACTTATAATATTATTGGTTTCAAATTTGAAACGTTGACGAGATGCTTCAAAACGCTCCTCAAATTGTTGAATAGATTCAACCCCAACATAGGCAGCGAAATTATGCTTTTCATTAAATGTTTTAGAATAACTTACCGTATTGGTCCATGTCCATTGATATTCATATTGCTCACGAGCTGTAGAACTATTGATAAAGTTACCTTCTACATATTCTGGTTGTGGTCTTCCAATATCTCTATTTCTTTCCACTCTACTATCTAAACCAAAACTAGAACGAACACTAATGTTAGGTGTAATGTCATAATTTGCAAAAACATTCCCTAATAAACGTAATCCATATGTACGATCGTCCTGGTTTCTAGATAAGCTTGCAAAAGGATTGAAATTGTTACCCAAGTTAGCACCTCTACTTCCTGCAAAGTTACCGGCAATATCATAAATAGGTAATAGAGGATGATGTTTATACGACCCTTGTACAGGACCTTGTTCATCAAAATTATTTACAACGCCTTTTTTGTTTTCAAAAGAAGCGGTAAAATTTTCACCTAAAGTTAATTTTTGGCTTAGAGCTTTAAATTCTGTATTTGCTCTAATAGATACTCTATTGTAATCAGAAAATTTAATAATTTCTGATTGCTCAAAATAGTTTAAACTAAAAGCATATCGTGCATTTTCAGTAGCACCTGAGGCAGAAAGATTATGACTCATTATTGGAGCAGAACGTGTTATGGCATCCCACCAATTTGTATCTGCCGATTCTGTGATTGCATAGATATTATCTGGTGTCAAAGAATATAAACTTGGGTCAGTACCATCATCACCAGCATTTGCTCCACTTGGAAAAACAAAATCTGGAATAGTTACTTCTCCATTTGGTCCATAGCTATATTGACCGTGACTAGGTGTTACACCAGCGTATAAGTCAGCTAAATATAAATATTCACCCAAATCTGCAGCGTTTAAAGCGTCAACATCCTCTGCCGCAGATTGTATTCCATAAAAGGTATTGTAGGTAATTTGTGGTTTGCCCATTTTACCTTTTTTTGTGGTAATGATGATTACCCCATTAGCAGCTCTAGAACCGTAAATAGATGCGGCAGAGGCATCTTTTAAAACCTGTAATGATTCTATATCATTTGGGTTTAGGTTAGATTGTGTCTGAGAAGGAACCCCATCAATAATATATAATGGGTCATTGTTTCCTTAGGTACCAAAACCTCTAATACGCACGGTAGCTTCACCACCAGCTCTTGCGTCGTTAACAATATTTACACCAGCAGCCCTACCTTGAAGTTGTTGGGCGAAGGTTGTTGCCGGAATAGCTAAAAGGTCATCCGTATCAACAACAGTTACTGCACCGGTCAAGTCTTTTTTCGCTTGAGTGCCGTAGCCAGTTACTACTACTTCATCTAACTTACTGGCATCTTCTTGAAGAGTAACGCTAATAGTTGTTTGATTGTCAATAGCAACCTCCATGGTTTTAAAGCCAATATAGCTAATTACTAGTGTCGCATTACTTGGTGCGTCAATAGTATAATTCCCATCAAAATCGGTTTGGGTACCGTTAGTTGTACCTTTTACAAGTACACTAGCCCCTGGCAAGGGACCCATTTCATCTGAAACCGTTCCTGTAACGGTATTTTGAACAATTGTTAGTTTAACTTCCTCGGAAGTTGTTAATTTCTCATTTGCAACGATTTCTTGCGTGCAAATACAAGCTAAAATCAGTAGAAATCCGTTGCTTAGGAATGATGAGCGTCCTTTGGATTTCACTGATTTAAAATCTAATTTTTGATTCATAATAAGTGGTTGTTTAGTTAATTGTTGAATTATTATTAATTCTTAATTTATGTTAAGAATTACATAATATTGATATAATATTAGTTAATATTATATCAAATAACCAATATAAATGCTAAATTTTTAATAAAAATACACTTATGTGTTGAAAAGTGTTACTTATCGATTTGGAGGTGTTGTCTGTCGTTAGTATTGTAAGTATCCTATTGCACTTTTCATCTTTTTTGGTATCTTAAAATATGCAATTAGAGGTATTTGTGTTAAAATATTTTGCTTTTGTAATTATAGGATCCGGAATTTTTTTAGCTAGGAGGAAATTTTGATGAAAAGAAATCGGCTAGTATATTTTAAAATATACTAGCCGATTTCTTTAATTTAATTGCAACTTTTAGTTCTTCTGAAATACCCGAACAGAGTCTCTATTCTGAGTAACGACATAGTATGGATAATTTTCTTTGTTGCTTTTAACGGTAGCTATACTTTTTGAATCGCCTGGTACTAAAAATCCGCTATCTAGAGTAGGTATCGTTTTAAAATCACCTTTGCCATCATTTCCTAATAATAGGCCGTTGAATGCGTCATATCGTCCTATAAAAACTTCATTTCCAAAATCGTTACCAACTAATAAGATATCTTCTTTGCCGTCATCGTTATAATCTAATATTGCAATTCCGTTGATTGGAGCAACTTGTGCTTCTATTGGAAGTAGTTTGTAATTAAATTTTCCACCACCAAGGTTTTCGATATATATACTTTTATCGAAATTGATAGTCAGTTTTTCAACTCCGTCTAATTCTTCCTCTGTAAATAGTGTCGTTTGTGTTGTATTTGCATAATCTTTATATAAATTAAATTTTGATCTAAATAATGGACTTTGCCCAAATAGGTCTCCACCAAAATTAACAGGAGCAGAGATATATGTGGTATCAGAGTAGTTTTTTTTCAAGTATGCAAAAGCTATTGGGTCTACAGTTCCATTCTTGTCAAAATCCTTATAAAGCACATCTACGGGTCTGTTTTTATTTGGCTGGAAAATATTGTTGTTTCCTAGATTTCCTACTATAAAATCTATGTCTCCATCATTGTCAAAATCATGAGCTTTAATATTTTGCCACCATCCAAATAAATGATCAAGCCCTGTTTCTTTAACAATTTTAAACCCACTCTCTTCATTTTTAAAGAATGTAATAGGCATATATTCTCCTACTACTATTAAGTCTAACCTGTCATCATTATCAAAATCTAGCCAAACCGCATCCGTTAACATTCCAATATGCCTTAATTCTGGAGCTAACGTGTCTGTTACGTCTTTTAAAACTCCTTTTTCATTAACCAATAAGAAACTTTTTTCTGCAATTGGAAATTTTGCAAATGGGGTTCTACCTCCAATAAATAAATCTGTATATCCATCATTATTGAAATCACCTGCCGTTACAATAGATCCACTAGCTTGTATAACTGGCATTTTGTCTTTGCTCAATTTAAAGTTACCTTTTCCATCATTGATCAGTAGGCGATCAGTGTAAAATTCTAATCCTTTCATGAACTCATTACTTCCAGATACTAAGTAAAGGTCTAAATCACCATCGTTGTCAAGGTCAAATAAAACCATACTTTCTTCTTCAAACGTTTTATTATAAACATCAGTAAATAGAGGAGTGTTAGAAAAAATTCCAGCTTTATCTTGTGTAAATAGTTGCGGAGAGGTACCAGAAGAGCTTCCAATTATAAAATCTTCATAACCATCACCATTAATGTCACCCTTTACAACACATGGACCGTTTTGGGTTAGCTTTTTAGGTAAAATTCGCTGAACATTAAAATCAACCATATCCAGTTCATCATGAGCATAAGCAATACCAATATCATTTGATATTTCTTCAAAAATTGGAGAATACTCCTTTTTCGCTAGGGGAAAAACTAATGTATTTGAAGTTATTTCGCTTGCATTATTATAATCTAAGTTAATGGTTGTGTCTATACTTAATTGATCTATTTTTTGATACTTACCATCTGGCCATACTATTTCTAAAGATGCAACTTGGTTTTTATCATTCAACCCAAAATGAATAACATCATCTATACTAGACATGTATCCTCTGGTAAGATATTGCTCATGGTATTGAAATTCCACTTCATTTGTTCTTAATACTATTTTAGAGCCAATTCCATTTTTATTATGATTTAAACCACTAAGCTTTACTTTTAAAAAGTGTGAATTTGTCTTCTCTGCACTATTAGTATTGTTTTGGAAAAGAAATGCTTCGTCATTTATGTTGTTGACCACATAATCTAAATCACCATCATTATCAAAATCACAATACGCTGCACCATTAGAAAATGAAGGTATATCTAAGCCCCAGTCATTGCTTGAATCATTGAAAGTGCCCTTTTTAGTATTCTGAAATGAATAGTTTGGAATTTTAACTACCGGAATAGAATCAAGTATTTGACTTGGACTTAAAAATCTACGTACGTTAAAATTAAACTCTCCAAAATCTAAGTCGGTAATGTCTCTTGGAAATCCGTTGGTAATGAATAAATCCTTGTAACCATCATTGTCTGCATCAAAAAATAGGGGAGACCAGCTCCAATCTGTTCTGGATACTCCGGCTAATAAACCTATTTCACTATATGGTACATTTGGTCCTTGGCCAACTTGTAACATGTTACGCATATATTGGTGGCTGTAACCATACCTTTTGTTCATGACATAGTCATTATATTTTGTGTCTCGTATGGTAGTTTTTAATCTGTAATTTGTTTCTCCTAACATATCTAAAGTAATGATATCTAAATATCCGTCATTGTTAAAATCGGAAATATCATTACCCATAGAAAATTTACTTTGATGCTTTATTAAATCATCAATATTATTGTTAAAAGTTCCGTCTTGGTTATTAATATATAAGATGTCATTGGTGAGGTAATCATTACTCACATAAATATCTGACCAACCATCATTGTTAATATCAGATATGGCAATACCTAAACCATAACCTTCTATGGTTATGCCTGCTTCAATGGTTACATCTGTAAATGTGTTGTCTCCGTTGTTGTGATATAAACGGTCATTACTTAATGCAGTACCATCTGTAATTTTCTTTCTGTAATTAGAAGGGAGAACATGTACGTCAACGTTATTTAATACATAAAGGTCTAATAGTCCATCTTTATCATAATCAAAGAAAGTAGCGTTCATACTATTGCCCGTATCTGCGATACCGTATTCTTTAGCTAATTCTTTAAAAACAGGAACTCCGTTTTCGTCTAGTCCTTGGTTTACAAAGAGCATATTAGCTTTGTCTTGCTCCGATGGATACATGGCTGCACATATATAGATATCTAAAAAGCCATCATTATTTATATCTACTACAGCTACACCGGTTTTCCATTTACTTTTTGCGGACGTTCCACTTTTTTCTGTTACATCGTCAAATTTTAGATCACCTTTATTTAGATAAAGTTTATTACTGACTTGATTTCCTGTAAAAAACAAATCTGGTTTATCATCATTGTTAAAATCACCAATGGCAACACCGCCACCATTAAATATATATTCACTTGTAAGAATATTAAAACTATCTGTCTCTACTATTTTGTTATTGAAAGTTATGCCTGAGTCGTCAGAATCAACTTTAGAAAATAGTTTAGAATCTGTTTTGTTGCAAGAAGAGAGTGTTATTAAAACGAGTAACGAAAGTGATAAAATATTTTTCATGCTGATAGGGAAGAGTGGTAGTTAAATACTTTATTGGACTATAAATTATAGACAAATAAAAAGTGATTTGTTTTGTTGATTTTGATAGGCTTAAAGATAATAAAAAAGAGGCTGTTTGTTGAAACAGCCTCTTTCTTTGTACTAAGAATAATTGAACATTTTTTTTAATTAATATCCAGGATTTTGAGTTAAAACTCCACCACTTTGATCAATCGCGTTGATTGGAATAGGGAATAAATCAAATTTTTCAGTATAAGTTCCAAAACGACCGTAGTTAGACTGAGAAATATCTTCAGCCTCTCTTGCTATATAAGCATTGATAGTTTCTTGAGCTATACCCCATCTTCTTAAGTCAAAAAGTCTATGACCTTCCATACCAAATTCTAAACGACGCTCAAAACGAACAGCGTCACGTGCGAATTCTTGAGTAGCAAAAGTGCCATAAGGCTCTATTTGATAGTTAGCGGCAGCAGCATCTCCAGCTTCGTTTTGAACATAAGACATACTTTTTGCTCTTTCTCTAACTTGGTTTACATAACTTAAAGCTAATGGTAAATCTGGAGTAGATTTTTCAACAGCAGCTTCTGCAGCCATTAAGAGAACATCTGCAAAACGCATTACGTTGTAATTGATACCAGACCAGTCTGATCCCCAACCACCCGTACCACGGTTGGCATCTACTTCATCAGCTTGATAAATATTCTTCTTAGGAAGGTATGGTCCAGATATATCTGTAAAACCAGCTCTAATCCATTCTTTACCTGGGTTAAGACCAAATCCGTTATAATCTATTCCTCTTCTAGAAACCGTATAATCTAATCGTGGATCTAAAGGACCTTCAAAAGGAGTAAAATCTGTTGGTGTTTCACCATCTTCTTCAAATGAAGCCAAGCCATAATCACTGGTAACATCTGTGTCATAGTAGTTATTCAATAAAGGAAGTCCAGTACCATCTGTTTGGTAAATGTTTACCAAATCTTGTGTTGGTTGGTAGAAACCACAACAAGTACCTAATGGTCCACCGCCAGGAAAGTTTAATGTACCGGCACCGTTACCATTGAAAGAACGACCGTCATCTGATACAAACTGAATAGCGAACATAGATTCAGAACTGTTTTCTCCAGCAAAGTTGAAATTATTAACAAATTCTGGGTTCAAAGAATATGGACCTTCAGAAGCTACATTGTTTAACAATGTAAATGCATCATCCCATTTTTCTTGATATAAGTAAGCTTTACCAAGAAACGCCTCAGCAATCCATGAGTTAGCTCTACCGTTTACAACATCAGAACTTAATAAGCTCATTGCTTCTTGGAAATCAGCTTCAATCTGAGCCCAAATAGGACCTGGATTTGGTTGATTAAATTCTTTATTGGTTAAATTTTCAACTGAAATAAATGGAACGTTTCCATAAAATTTCTGAAGTTCAAAATTATAATAACCTCTTAAGAAAAGTGCTTCACCTCTTTGTTGTGAAAAATCTCCATCAGGAATCTGACTGATTAATTCAAGAACAGCATTACATCTGTTTACACCCCCAAAAAGAGCACTCCATCTACCTAAAAACCAGCTATTACCTGTTTGCCAATCTAAAGTTTCTAATTGAAACAGTTCAGTATTATCACTATCGGTACTACCTCTATGTGCATCATCTGCAATTACATCGGTCCACCAGTTATCACCACCTGCAGAAACAGCTTCACCTTGACGGTTAATACGTTCTCCATCCAATACAGAATAAGCAGCGGTTAATTTTAAGTCAACACCAGTGGCATTTTGTAATGCTTCATCTGAAAGAGCTCCTGTTGGAGCAATTTCGGTAAAGTCATCACTACATGCACCTAGCATCATGCATGTGAGTATAGTTGAATAAATTAATTTCTTTTTCATTTTTTTAAAATTTTAAATTAACTCCTAAAGAGTAAATTGAGGCTAAAGGATAGTTGTTATCAGATACACCTATTGTTAAGTTGTCTATTGCTCCATTATCACTAAATCTTGGTTGTAATTCTGGGTCAACCCCATCATAACCAGTTATAGTAAGCAAGTTGGTTCCTTGAAGATAAAAACGAACACTATCCATACCTAATAAAGCAGAAACTTGCTCATCAAAAGTATAACCAATTTGAAGGTTTTTTAATCTCATGTAAGAACCATCTTCTACGAAGAAAGAGTTAGAGTTTCCTTCGTTGTTAGTAATACTAGCACTTAGTGCAGGTAAAGATGCATCTAAGTTATCTGGAGTCCAAGAATCTAATACTCTTGTACTTCTGTTAGCATTAAAGAATGTTGGAAAATCTGTATAAACTTTATCATTGTTAAAGATTTCATTTCCTTGAGAACCTTGTAAGAAGGCAGACATATCAAAACCTTTATAGCCCATAGTTAAGTTGAAACCATAAGTGAAATCTGGGTGTGGACTTCCTATGAAAGTTCTATCGTCATCATTAATAACGTTATCACCATTGATGTCACTGTATTTGAATCTACCTACACCGTCAGCTGCAGTTGCAAATCCTTGATCAGCACTAGCACTAACTTCAGCTTCTGTTGCGAAAATTCCTTCAACAACTCTACCGTAGAAAGAAGAAAGTGGCTCACCTTCTTGAGTTCTTGTTACTGTACCGGTAGTTCTAAATCCACCAAAACCTGGTTGGAAAGCATTAATCAACTCAGTAACTTCATTTTTATAACTAGAGAAGTTAACATCAATACCATATCTAAAACCTGATTCAGTTTGGTCTGCGAAACTTAAAGTAGCATCAATACCTTTGTTTTGTATTGATCCAAGGTTAACATAAGGTGGAGCAGCATCAATTGCAGTTGAGCTAATTAAGCTACCATCTTGGTTAATTAAATCTTTAGTGTTTATAACAAAGTATTCTGCTTCAAGATTTAATTTGTTGTTAAAGAAACCAAGTTCTACACCAAAGTTGGTTGTTTCACTAGTTTCCCATTTTAAATCTGGGTTACCTACAGCATTTAATACAGCTCCTTGTGAAACACCGCCACTACCATTAAATCCGTAGTTACCATATTGTTCACTCAAAACAGAGATGTTAGTTGTAGGATTGTTTACAGGTAATGTTTGGTTACCTAATTGACCCCAAGATCCTTTAAACTTTAAACGGCTAACTACGCCATCGGTAGGCCAAAAGTTTTCATTACTTACTACCCAACCAGCACTGAAAGAAGGGAAGATGTCACTCTTGTTGTCACCTAAGAATCTAGAAGACTCATCTTGTCTTACTGTTGCAGTTAATAAGTATTTACCATTATAGTTATAGTTTACAGTACCAAATAATGAAAATAAAGATGATGCGTTATCATAAGCATATGCTACGTTTGGAGCACCACCACCATTACTTAGCAAGTAATATTCAGGAGTTTCAAAGAAGTAATCAGTTCTAGTTATTTCTTTTCCTTTACCTGTTACATTAACTGCTTCAACACCTACCAATGCATTAATGTTATGGTCGCCAAAAGACTTGTTATAGCTTAAAGTGTTAGACCAAACCCACTCGTAAGAATCTTGATCAGCTTCCCTTAAAGTGTTTATTGAAAGTGGCTCTGAAGATTCTGGAATAAGAGCTCTGAAACGTCTGTCATTATAAGCTCTAATAGATCCACCAATTGATGTTTTAAATTGTAAACCTTCAATGATGTCTAAAGTCGCATAAATATCACCAAAAACTCTTAGGGTTTTGTTGAAATCATCTGCTTGTCTGTTTGCTTCAGCTACTGGGTTGTTTGGATTAGAAAGTCCAGTATCATTACTGTAGTTACCTGCATAGTTTCCTTCATCATCATAAACAGGTACTAAAGGAGACATTCTAGTTGCAAAGTTGAACCAAGATTGACCACCGCTTCTTCTATCAAAAGAAATATTTGTGTGTTCACCAATTTTGATTTTGTCACCAATTTTAAATTCAGAGTTTAAACGAATAGAACCTCTTTTAAAACCAGTTGCAATTTGAATACCTTGTCTGTTTAAATAACTAGCAGAGAAAAGAAATTTAGATTGCTCGTTACCATTTTCTAATGTAATAGAAGCATTTTGGGTAATAGCTGTTCTGTAAATTTCATCTAACCAATCTGTTCCACCGCCTGGTTTTACCGTAGCGCTAACAGGAGCTCTTTGTAAAGTTGCAGGAACTACAGGAGTTGGACCATCACCATATTGAGCGTGAGATGGTACAGCACCGTCGTTTCTTAAACTTTGAAAAATCATTTCACCGTGTTGCTCAGTATTTAAAAGTTCAGGAACATTGGTAGCTTGAGAGAATCCAGTATACATATCTACTGATACTCTAGCAGAATCCATATTGTATCCACCACTTTTAGTTGTAATAATAACAACACCATTAGATGCTCTTGCTCCATATATTGCTGCAGCACCATCTTTCAAAACGTTCATTTGATCGATATCTGCAGGGTTAATAGAATTTAGGATACTGGCATCATCAGTTTGTACACCATCAATAATATATAATGGGTCATTACTGTTACCTGTTCCATAACCTCTAATTCTTACTACAGGAGATGCACCTGGAGAACCGTTATTTGTAATTGTTACACCCGAAACTCTACCTTGTAATGCTTCAGCAGCATTTACGATAGGAGCTTTTGTTGCTTCAGAAACATCTACACTACCTACAGAACCAGTTAGGTCACCTCTAGTTTGTGTTGAATATCCTGTTACAATAACTTCATCAAGTGCAGCAGCATCTTCAGCTAAAGTTGCATTAACGCTTGATTGGCCGTTTACGGCAATTTCAGTGCTTTTAAATCCTATATAGCTGAAAATTAATGTAGCACCATCATTTACATTTAAGCTATAGTTACCATCAAAATCTGTTTGTGTACCATTAGTAGTACCTTTTTCTACGACGTTGGCACCAGGTAATGGTTGTCCAGACTCATCAAGAACGGTTCCGGTAATAGTAGATTGAAGCATTTTTACTTCAACTTCGTTTGAAGTACTTGTGTCTTCATTTGCTTGGGCCAGTTGGGCTCCTAAGCAAACAAGCATTGATAAAACCCCAGACTTAATAAAGGAAGACCTTTTTCTGGATTTCATCAACGTGTAATCACGTTTTTGACTCATAATCATTGTTGTTTGTTAGTTTAAATTAATTGTGTAGAATTTGACCTTTTAAAATTTAGTATTGTAATAGTTAAATGTTAAAAAAATCAAAATCCGGTATAATAATAGCAATTTTAGTTCAAATACCGATAATTCAATAGCGTTAAATTATGAAGCTAATAATACTATTGTGGATCATTGTAAATGTTATAATCTGTGTTTATATACGTAATCATTAAGGTATCAATAATTTAGGGCTATTGAAATTTTCAAATTGTCAAGTTAAAATTTTAACAACTTTAGTTGATTATGTAGATAAAAATTACGTTAAAAGGTAATATATAACGTTGTAGTATTTGATTTTTTCCTTTCGAAAATTTGAAAAAAGCAAGATGTTTTTTGATTTAAAAGGGTCTTTTTTAGGGTTTAAAAGATTTGCGAACAAGAAATAATCACATAATTATCATTAATATTTGTAGTGCAAAATAGGTAGTTCTCGCCACCGTCTTTAATACCTAATTTTTTTCTAATATTAATAACGGAATCAGGGAAATTTCTAGTTGTAACATTTGCTTTTTTTATACCTGATTTTTTGAAGGATTTCTTAGAATAGTCATATGTATTTTTCATTTTGAAAATGCGTCCAGGAAAATCAATTAATTGATCAGAAGTATAAAGGTGCGAATTTGGGTGTATTTTGTGAAGATTATAATTTGTGCCCAAATATTGAAAAGAGCCAGATTTTAAAATAACAGCATTTGGTTCATATATATAGGTCAGTGGTTGAGAATAAGAAACTAAGGCATTTTGTTCTTCGCTTAATTTAAAACTGAATTGCTGTACTGTGTCGGATTTATAATTAAGTGTTTTAATTATGGGTTCTAAGGCATATTCCTTTTCTATTACCCAAAGAACTTCCTTTACGTCATTGTTAATAGCAACAATATGAATTTCTTTTACATTCTTTAATTCTCTTAAACCCACTTTTAAATCTAATAAAGGACCGGTTTTAATGAGAATATTTAAAGTTTTCGAAAATAAAAAATCCAAATGAGTTGTAACATCTGGTTCGCAGTCAGATAGGTAGAATACTTTTTTATTATCCTTATCTCTTCTAGACGGATCAATATATATCCAATCAAAAGTTCTATTGCTCTTTTTTAGAAATGATAAACCATCGGAAGAATAACATTCTATATTTTCTCTTTTCAACTGTTTAAAGTTATGAGCGGCGATTTTAGATAAGTCATCATTTTTTTCAATATGAAATACATAATCTAATTTTTTGCTGAAGGCAAAGCAATCAACACCAAAACCAGCGGTAATATCAATTAGGGTTTTACCGATTACAAGTGATGCTTTGTAATTTGCTGTTATCTCAGAGGAAGTTTGAGAAAGATTAAGCTTGTTGGGGTAATATATATTATCTGAGGCAAACCAAGTGGGAAGTTTGGATTTCGATTTTACTTTAGATTCAATTTGTTCTACTAATTCTTTAGAAGATACATCAGTAAATTTCGATTTAGATAAAAGAATTTTATGAATGTCCGTATTAAGATTATCATCGATAAACTGTTGCACTTCACTAGAGAGTATTTCAAAATTTACCAATGCTCTAAAGATTATGGGTCAAAGATTTTACTATCTGGTTATCTGATAAAAATTCCTTTAATATCACCTTAATAGCTGTGTAACCAGGTACGGCAACAATCATACCTACAACACCAAACAATAAACCGGCTATTATAATTACTAAGAATATTTCTAAAGGATGAGATTTTACACTATTAGAGAATATGAATGGTTGCGAGAAAAAATTATCTACCAATTGTCCGAATAAAAGACCTAAAAAAACATAACCTGTTTTAGGAAGAATAACTTCACTGAAGTTTGAACCTAAGTTACTGGTCATTGTAAGAGTTAGCATAATAACACCTCCAATAATTGGACCTATGTACGGTATGATGTTGAATAGGGCGCAGAGAAAAGCGATTACAACCGCATTTTCTATACCTACAATTAAAAGCACAATAGTATAGATTACAAACAAGATGAAAATTTGAAGCAACAGACCAACAAAATACCTAGATAGCAGTCCATTGATTTTTATTAAAGAATTGGTGGTTCCTTTCTTTTTTGTTTTAGGAATAAAAATTAAAAGTCCATGTTCAAATAACTTGCTGTCTTTTAAGAAGAAAAATGAGATAAAGAGAACTGAAAACAAGCTAATACTCGCTGTACTTAGTACATTCAAGAAGGAATTTAAAAAGTTGGGTATAAAACCAATATCCAATCCTTCTAAAATATTCTTTTCAAGACCGGCATCATCAATAACGTCTTCAACAATATGTGATGAAAGCCCTAAATAGTTAGTGATTTGATGATACAATGTGTTTAAGCTTGTTTGTAATTCATCAATGTCTAATAAGGATAAATTTTTACTTTGCTCGGATAACAATGGAATAAATAGTGCGACAATACCGGCTAAAATTCCCACCATTAAAAGCATTGTAATGATGACGGCAAGTATATTAGGTAATTTAAGTTTTAACCTAAAAAAACGGACTAACGGACTTCCTATTAAAGCAACGACAGCTGCGATGGCTAAATAAGCCAAAACGGACTGTATGGTGTAGAGAAAATAAATTAAGATAACAATACCTACTATTACCCCTATGGCTCGTAAAATGCCTTGTGAAATTGTCTTTGAAGTCATTGGTTAATTTTTAAAGGCGTAGGTTATAATATTTGCACCCATTTGTAATGCTTTCTCCCTAATTTCAGGAGTGTCGTTATGTACGGTAGGATCTTCCCATCCATCACCTAAATCCGATTCAGAGGTGAATAATAATACAATTCTATTGTTATGGGAAATGGCAAATGCCTGCGGGCGTTGGCCATCATGCTCATGAATTTTTGGTAATCCCTTTGGGAAAGAATAATTATTTTTAAAAATGGGGTGCTCAGCTCCTAACTCTTCTAAAGTTATTTCAGGAAATAGTCTTTTTATTTCTCGGGTAATATATGGTTTCATGCCATAATTATCATCGATGTGTAAAAAACCGCCAGAAAGAAGATAGTTTCTCAAGTTCTCTAACTCTTCATCTGAGAACACAACATTACCATGACCTGTCATATGTAAAAACGGGTATTGAAAAATTGAGCTATTACCAACTTCTACAGTTTCGGGTTTAGGGGATAAGGTTGTGCCAATATTGTTATTGCAGTACTTTATTAAATTGGGTAAAGCTGTAGGGTTGGCATACCAATCACCGCCACCTTGATATTTCAAGATTGCTATTTCTTGCGCTTTAATAGGCAAGTTTGATAGTACTATGAAAAAGATGAAAGTTGAAACAATTTTTTTCATAGTCAAATCTACAAAATTAGACGGTCTTAAAAAGAAAGGATTATTTGTTCAATAATAGATGCCATATTTGGATTACCCATTATTAATTGAAGCAACTATTGTGCAAGCGACAATTGCTGCCGTTTCTGTTCTTAATCTTGTAGTTCCCATAGCTACAGGTGCATAACCTTTTGCTAGGGCATTTTTAATTTCATTCGGTGAAAAATCACCTTCCGGACCAATTAAAATTGTGACATCTTTATCTGCGGCAACCCTTCTTTTTAACTCATGACGCTCGCTATCTTCGCAATGAGCTATAAATTGCAGCCCAGTAACTGGCTTATCTAAAAAATCAGAGAGGTTAATTGGTTCATTTAATTTGGGTAAATATGTTTGCAGAGATTGTTTCATGGCAGATTCTAAAACCCTGTGCATGCGTTCTAACTTTAATACTTTACGCTCAGACCTATCACAAATTATAGGAGTTATTTCGTCTACACCTATTTCGGTTGCTTTTTCTAAAAACCATTCAAAACGATCGTTCATTTTTGTAGGAGCAACAACCATATGTAGCCAATGAGATTTAGCATACGTTTTTTTTGAAGAAATGAGCTCAACCTTACACTTCTTTATATGGTCATCAATTATTTTAGCTTCAAACAAATAGCCGTTACCATTGGTGATCCACAATTCATCACCATTTTTTTTTCTTAGTACTTTAATAATGTGCTTACTTTCATTGCTGTCAAAAGTGAATGAAGTATCGGTGGCTTGTATGTTAGGGTTGTAAAATAGTTGCATAGAATTTTTCGTTTAAATCAAGAAATTACATATCTGGCTTTTGCCGTAATATCTTGATCGGAAAAAGATTCGTTTTTGTACTTGTGATACCCTACAATACCTATCATAGCAGCATTATCTGTACAGTATTCAAATTTGGGTATGTATGTTTTCCAACCATATTTGGTCTGGGCTTCTATTAGTGTTTTTCTAATGCCAGAATTAGCAGAAACACCACCACCAATTGCAATTTCTTTTATACCAGTTTGTTTGACTGCTTTTTTGAGCTTTTTCATCAAAATGGTAATAATGGTGTATTGAATTGATGCACAAATATCCTCTAAATTGTTTTTGACAAAATCAGGGTTTTCCTTTGTGTTTCTTTGAATAAAATAAAGAATATTAGTTTTTAATCCGCTAAAACTAAAATCTAATTCTTTGACATTAGGTATAGGAAACTCAAATTTAAAAGGGTCTCCGTTTGCGGCATATTTATCTATTAATGGTCCGCCAGGGTAGGGTAGCCCTAAAATTTTTGCGCTCTTGTCAAAAGCTTCGCCAACGGCATCATCTAAGGTTTGTCCTATGATTTTCATATCAAAGAAATCGTTCACTTGAACAATTTGTGTATGCCCACCACTAATGGTCAAAGCTAAAAAAGGAAATGCAGGTGCCTTCATGGTTTCATCATTTATAAAATGAGCCAAAATATGGGCTTTCATATGGTTAACTTCAATAAGAGGTATGCCTAAACCTAACGATAAAGATTTTGCAAATGAAGTACCTACCAATAAAGATCCCATTAGTCCAGGTCCGCGAGTAAATGCTATGGCTGATAATTGTTTTTTATCGATATTTGCTTTGGCTATGGCTTGATGAACGACAGGGACTATATTTTGCTGATGTGCTCTTGAAGCCAGTTCAGGGACGACCCCTCCATATTCTTTATGAATAGCCTGGGTAGCCACAACATTACTGAGCACTTTATCGTTCATCAAAATTGCCGCAGAAGTGTCATCGCAAGAAGATTCTATAGCAAGTATATATATTGTTTCGTGTTCCAACATTTTTGGAATAAAATTTGAATAACAAAGGTAAAACATAAAGACCTATCAAAAAACTGAGAAAAATATTGGTTAGAACATTATTGGTGCTTTTGCTGATATGTGTTTTAGGTACCATCATTTTTTCATTGCCAATGGTACAAACCTTATTGGCACAGTTTGCTACGAAAAAAATTAACGATCAATATGGTACTCATATTAATATAGACCGTTTAAAAGTTTCATTAATTTCTTGGAACACAGGTTTAGAAGGTGTTTTTATAGAAGATTATAAAAAAGACACGCTCTTCTATGTAAATGAGCTTAAAACTTCCATTTTAAGTATTGGAAATTTAGCCCAAGGTAATTTGGAGTTTGGTGATATTTCTGTAGATGAATTGAACTTTAAACTAAAAACCTATTTTGGAGAAAAGAATACCAATTTAGAGGTCTTTGTAGATAAACTTGATGATGGTAAGCCAAGGGCACCTGGTACTCCGCCTTTTAGATTATCTTCTTCCTATGTAGATATTAAAAAAAGTAGGTTCAAATATATCGATGAGAATTTAGAAAAGACGAATGTTTTAAATTTTGATAGTCTAAATATTAATGCCGCAGATTTTTTAATACTTGGACCAGAAGTTTCAACAGATATTCAAGAAATGTCATTTTTTAGTAACCGTGGACTAAAAGTAGATAGGTTAGCTACTAATTTTAAGTACACGAAACAGCAAATGCGTTTTGATTCTCTGAAGATAAAAACGCCACTTTCAGCTTTAGATGGTAATCTGGTATTTAATTACAACCGTGAAGATTTTAAAGACTTTTTGAATAAGGTAAATGTTGTAGCAGATTTTAAGGAGTCTAAGGTAGCATTTGACGAAATCAACTTGCTTTATAATGAATTTGGTAAAGGAAAAGAAGTAACTTTTAATGCGAATGTAAACGGAGTATTAAATGATTTGAATACCGATAATCTCTTTTTGTTTTCTGATGATACAGGTATACGTGGAGATTTTAATTTTAAAAATTTATTCAGCAAACAAAAGCCATTCAGCTTAAATGCTGAAATGAAAAACGTAACCAGTAGTTACTATCAATTAAATGCCTTGTTACCTAACTTAATAGGTAATTCACTGCCATCTTCTTTCAGTAAGTTAGGGCAGTTTACTATCCGTGGTAATGCTTTTATAACAAACTCTTCTGTAGATGCCAAAGTAAACTTGAATACTGCGGTTGGTAGTAGTTATGCCGATATTGTTTTGAGTGATTTTAACAACATTGATAATGCAACGTACAAAGGTTTTATTTCTTTAATAGATTTCGATTTAGGTGATTTTACAGAGAATAAAAATTTAGGAAAAACTACTTTAGATTTTAATGTAGAAGGTAAGGGTTTCATTAAAGAGAAGTTGAATACGGAAGTAATCGGACAGATATACTCTATAGAATTTAATAATTATAATTATCAAGATTTACGGGTTTCTGGTATAATTAAAGACCAGTTGTTTGATGGTTCTTTAGTGAGTAATGAAGAGAATTTCAAATTCGATTTTAAAGGGTTGGCAAATGTTGCCGAAGCCAGAAATAACTTCAACTTTATTGCATCTGTAGATTATGCCGATTTAAAAAAATTGAATTTTATTAAAGATAGCGTTTCTGTGTTTAAAGGAAATGTTAGTATGGACATTACGGGTACTACGCTAGATAATATTGTGGGTGATATCAATTTTACCCAAACTAGTTATCAAAACGTAAATGATACTTATTATTTTGAAGATTTTGCCGTAACCTCTAGTTTTGATAGTGAACGTGCACGGACAATTAATATTAATTCTCCTGATATAATTACCGGTTTTATGAAAGGTAATTTTAAAGTACGCGAATTGGGTAAACTTGTGCAAAACTCATTGGGTAGTATTTATACAAACTATAGGCCTTTTCAAATTTCAGACGGTCAAAGCCTTTCCTTTAATTTTAAAATTTATAACAAAATCGTAGATGTATTTTTTCCAGAGGTACGGTTCGATCCAAATACTTTTATAAAAGGAAATATTGTTGCTGATGAAGGGGACTTTAAGTTAAATTTCGAATCTCCAAGCATAGAAGCTTTTGGTACTGCCGCAGATAATATTGAGGTTAGAATAGATAATAAGAATCCGCTGTTTAATACATTCGTTTCTGTTGGTGAGTTAGATACGCCATATTATAATTTCAAAGATTTTAACCTTATCAACACTACTTTAAAAGATACGCTATTCTTTAGATCTGAGTTTAAAGGAGGTAGTAATTTTAATGATTCTTATAACCTAAATTTCTACCATACATTCAATAAAGACAACAAGTCTGTTATTGGTCTTAAAACGTCAGACGTTAATTTTAAGGGTAATAAATGGGTATTAAATAAGGATGGTGATACTAAGAACAAGGTTATTTTAAATAGGGCATTAGACAGTATTACAATTCAGGAAATTGTAATGAATAATGAAGAAAAAGAACAAATTCGGTTGAAAGGTCAGTTGGCAGATTCCACCTATAAAGACCTTCAATTGCAATTTAAAATAGTCTCTTTAGATAAAATAACACCAGTTATTGATAGCCTTAAGCTACAAGGTGAGGTCAATGGTACTTTAAATGTTTTGCAGAAAGACGGTATATATTTGCCTTCCTCTAATCTGAATATAGAAAAGTTTGGCATCAATGATATTCCTCTTGGAGATTTAGCCATAAGTATCATTGGTAATAAGGATTTGTCAGAGTTTCAAGTTAATTCTCAATTGTCAGACAATGGGCTTGAAAAATTTAGTGTAGTTGGTAGTGTAGAGAATAAAGGAGACGTGCCTAGGGCAAATTTAATTGCCAATTTTAATAACTTCGGATTAGAACCCTTTAGCCCATTAGGGGAGGGTGTTATTGATCGGATTAGAGGTGATATAGATGGTAGGGTAAGTATACAGGGTAATGTGGATAACCCTAGTTTTAACGGACTCCTTACTTTAGACAATGCCGGTATTGCAGTGCCTTATCTGAATGTGGATTATGGTTTTGCGCCAAGGTCTAGGGTAATACTTAAAGATCAGACATTCGACTTTGAAAACATTGCTTTAGAAGATGTAGCTAAAGGTACAAGAGCAAATTTAGACGGAACCATTACCCACAGTTTTTTTAAGGATTGGGTATTAGACTTAAATGTGGACACTAAAAATGATCGATTCTTAATTCTTAATACCGAATTTAAAGAGGGAGATTTATATTATGGCACTGGTTATTTAAACGGAACAGGGCGTATTTATGGTCCTACTACGGCCTTAAATATTACTGTTGATGGTGCTACTGCTAAAGGAACTTCATTGAAAATTCCTTTAAGTGATGTGGCTAGTTTAGGGGACTATTCATTTATCAATTTTATAGAAAAGAATGATGAGAAAAGAATTGAAGGTCAGCGTCAATTAAAAGATTATCAAGGGCTTGAGCTAGAATTTAACCTTGATGTTACACCAGATGCTGAAATTGAAATTGTAACAGATACTAAAACCGGTAGCGCATTAAAAGGTACGGGTGTTGGTATTATTTTGATACAGATCAATACCAACGGTAAGTTTGAGATGTATGGAGATTATGTTGTTGTTACGGGAGAGTTCAATTATAAATTTGGTGGTATAATAGATAAGAAGTTTAAGGTGGAACCTGGTGGAACTATTAATTGGGATCAAAAGCCCTTAGAAGCCATTCTTGATATGGAAGCGGTTTATTCTTTAAATGCCAATCCTGCACCGTTACTTGATGATGCCGGTTTTACACGTAGAATTCCAACAGATGTAATTATAAGTTTAACAGGGCAACTTCAAAGTCCAGATATTGATTTTGGAATTGATTTTCCCGGAACTAACTCAATTGTGAAATCAGAATTGGAGTATAGATTACAAGATCCAACAGTAGAAGAAAAGAATGCCATTTTTCTATTAGCACAAGGTACGTTCGTGAATTCTCAAAGTGGAATTAATCAACAAGCAATTACGGGTAATTTGGTGCAAAGTGCTTCCAGTATCTTAAATTCTATTTTAAGTGGTGGTAATGATAAATTCAATCTTGGATTGTCTTATGAACAGGGAATACTAGATAGGTCTGCAGATATAGAAACCGATGACCGTATAGGTGTTACAGTGTCAACACAGATTTCAGATAGAATTTTATTCAACGGTAAAGTAGGGGTTCCGGTAGGTGCATCTAGCGAAACATTGGTTGCAGGTGATTTTGAAATACAAGTTTTGTTGAATGAAGAAGGTACCTTAAGTGCGAATTTCTTTAGTAGACAAAGCGAGATTCAAGCATATTTATCCGATCAGCAAGGGTCTACACAAGGTGCTGGTTTGTCTTACGAAGTAGATTTTAATAATTTTAGAGAGCTTTTTCAAAAAATATTAGGAACAAAACCAATTGAAAAAGTGGAGCCCTTACCTGTAAAAGAAATTGAAACCCCATCTTCTGTAATGGGCAATGATAGTTTAATTCGTTTTTACGATAAACCAAAATCATTGAATCAGTAGGTTATTTCATGATTATTGTTAATTAATAAACAACTTTAAGAGTTTAGGTTAGAATGTGTTAACACGAAATCCTTTTCGTTGATTTTTTCTTAAAATGAGTCTCATCTTTATTCCTTTTTAGCATAAGATTTCTTACTTTCGTTGGCTTAAATTTTTCAATGTCTTCAGAAATAAAAAAAATAGCGGTACTGACTTCAGGAGGTGATTCTCCCGGCATGAATGCTGCCATAAGATCAGTAGTTCGTACATGTGCCTACTTAAAAGTGGATTGCGTTGGAGTCTATAGAGGGTATCAAGGTATGATAGAGGGCGATTTTAAACCAATGGACGCCCGTAGTGTAAATAATATAATTAATAAAGGTGGTACTATACTTAAGTCTGCCCGTTGCGATGATTTTAGAACTCCAGAAGGTAGAAAAACAGCGCATGAGCAGTTACTTAAAGCTGGTATAGATGCGTTTGTTGTAATTGGAGGTGACGGTAGTTTTACTGGTGCCATGATATTCAATAGAGAATACAATTTCCCCGTAATAGGTATACCTGGTACTATTGATAACGATATATTCGGAACCACGTTTACCTTAGGTTTTGATACCGCTTTAAATACGGTAGTAGAGTGTATCGATAAAATTAGAGATACAGCTAGTTCTCATAACAGACTTTTCTTTGTGGAAGTTATGGGTAGGGATGTTGGCCATATTGCATTAAATGCAGGTGTTGGTGCTGGTGCGGAAGAAATTCTGATTCCGGAAGAGAACTTAGGTTTAGATAGATTGCTTGAATCTTTGAAGAGAAGTAAGGAATCTGGTAAGTCTTCTAGTATCGTAATCGTTGCGGAAGGTGATAAATCTGGTAAGAACGTATTTGAACTTAAAGAATACGTTGAAGAACATTTACCAATTTATGATGTTCGTGTATCTGTATTAGGGCATATGCAAAGAGGAGGAGCTCCTTCTTGTTATGATCGTGTACTAGCTAGTAGAATGGGAGTGAAGGCTGTGGAAGCTTTGTTAGAGGGGAAAACTAACTTAATGGTTGGTATCCAAGACAACAAACTGACATTGACGCCTATTAATAAAGCTATCAAAGGACATACTAAGATTGATAAGGAACTTATTAGAGTTTCAGAAATAATGACTACATAATATTAAATAATAAAAATAGAGAAAATGTCAAATTTGAAAATAGGAATAAACGGATTCGGTAGAATAGGTAGATTGGTCTTCAGAACAACGGTAAAACGTGGTGATGTTGATGTAGTAGCTATCAACGATTTATTAGATGTTGAGCACTTAGCTTACTTATTGAAATATGATTCAGTTCACGGTAAGTTCGATGGTACTGTTGAGGTAAAAGATGGTCACTTAATCGTAAACGGTAAAATTGTTCGTATTACTGCTGAGAGAGATCCTAAGAACTGTAAGTGGGATGAAGTTGGTGCTGATACTGTTGCTGAATGTACTGGTATTTTTACAACTTTAGAAACTGCTCAATATCATATTGATGGTGGTACTAAAAAAGTTGTAATTTCTGCTCCTTCTAAAGATGCTCCAATGTTCGTAGTGGGTGTAAACCATAAAGATGTTAAAGCAACGGATACTATCGTTTCTAATGCTTCTTGTACTACAAACTGTTTAGCGCCTTTAGCTAAAGTTGTTAATGATAACTTTGGTATTGAAGAAGCGTTAATGACAACAGTTCATGCGACTACTGCAACGCAAATGACAGTTGATGGTCCTTCTAGAAAAGACTGGAGAGGTGGTAGAAGTGCAATGTTGAATATTATACCTGCATCTACAGGTGCTGCGGTTGCAGTAACTAAAGTAATACCTGCATTGAAAGGAAAACTTACTGGTATGGCTTTTAGAGTGCCAACTGCAGATGTTTCTGTAGTAGATTTAACAGTAAAAGTTAAAAAAGAAACATCTTTAGAAGAGATTAAAAAAGCTTTTAAAGCAGCTTCTGAGGGTGAATTAAAAGGTGTATTAGGTTATACTGAAGAGAGCGTTGTTTCTCAAGATTTTATTGGTGACCCTAGAACTAGTATTTTTGATGCTGGTGCTTGTATCGAATTGAACTCTAGTTTCTTCAAGTTAATTTCTTGGTACGATAATGAAGCTGGTTTCTCTAATAAAATGGTAGACCTAATTCAGCACGTTAACACGTTATAACCTTCATTTTAGTATAACATAGATAATACCTGAAAATGAGGCTTTTTTTCCTTATTTTCAGGTTTATTTTTTAAAGACATTCGGTATATGATTTTAATAGTAGATAGTGGTGCAACCAAGTCAGATTGGATTGCTTTGAATGAAAATGGCGAACAACTTTTTTTGACACAAACTTTAGGTTTGAGTCCAGAAGTGTTGACAAAAGATGTTATCGAAGATCGCCTTGCAAATAATTTTGAGCTTTCTAAAAATAGAGATAAGGTATCTCACCTTTACTTTTATGGTGCAGGTTGTGGAACCGATCGTATGAAATTGTTTTTGAAAGGCATTTTCAAAGACTTTTTTCCTAACGCAAAAGCAGATGTTAAAGAAGATACTTATGCTGCCATATTTGCTACAACAAAAGTTGGTCATCAAGGTATCGTTTGTATTTTAGGTACAGGTTCTAACTGTAGTTATTATGATGGAAATCAACTTTTTCAGAAAGTTACATCATTAGGATATATACCTATGGATGATGGTAGTGGTAACTTCTTTGGACGTAAATTAATACGTGATTATTATTTCCATAAAATGCCTGCAGATTTAGCTCATAAATTTGCAAAGCAACACGATTTGGATGCCGATGTTATAAAAGAGAACTTATACAAGCAGCCAAACCCAAATACTTATTTGGCAACATTTGCTAGATTTCTGATTGAAAACAAAGAGCATCCTTATGCTAAAGGTGTTATTGATAAAGGTTTTCAACAGTTTATAAATAACTATGTTATGCAATTTGAATTGGCAACTAAAGTTCCAATCAATTTTGTGGGTAGTATTGCGCATTATCTAAGAGATGAATTAACATCTGTATTACTTAGAAATGATTTAATAGTGGGTGTTATTAGACAAAGACCTATTGAAGGTCTTGTAGATTTTCACCGTGCCAACATGTAAATCTTATTTTACAGCGATCATTGAGATTTCAACATTTACAAATTTTGGTAAATTTGCAACCTCTACTGTTTCTCTTGCAGGTGCTGTTTCAGCATTAAAATAAGAAGCATATATTTCGTTTACTTCAGTGAACTGATTCATGTCACTAAGAAAGATAGACGACTTAACAACATTTTCAAAGGTCATTTCAGCTTCGGTTAAAATGGCCTTTAAATTTTCCATAGATTGTTTGGTCTCAAGCTTGATGTCTCCAGAAACTAATTCGCCACTTTTAGGATTCAAAGGAATTTGACCTGAAATATATAAAGTCCCATTGCTTAAAATTGCTTGATTATACGGTCCTATTGGAGCAGGAGCATTCTCTGTATTTATTACTTTTTTCATGTTGTTTAAAATTTAGGGATTAGTTTTGACTTCTGTTTTCCCATTTAAGATCTTTAAGAATAGAAGAATCTATACCAATAAAGAAATACCATCTTTTATAAGTTCCAAATGGTGTCCAGTTAAAACGCATGGTAAAACTTTTTAGATCTCTTTGAAAACGTAGCTGGGTTAATGTAAAACCTTGATTTTTAAAATCGTAACCAGAAGAACCACCTACAGACCATCTTGGTGCTAATTCAATATCACCAGAAAACATTAGGGAATGACTGCTAAATTCATTTTGTCGCGCAGAGTTACTGTAGTTTGCTGAATATGCCAATCTAAAGTTCCAAGGGATTTTTGTTCCGAAAATGGGGTTTTCTACATCAGAATCTTTTTCGTCTCTTTTAACAGGGTTAGAATTGAAATCATCTGCCCTACCAAAAAGATCATCATCTCTACCACCACTTTGAGCTACATAATCAAAAGGGTCCTCTTCTTCTTCGTCTCTATTCTTATCATCTTTCTTACCGAACATTTCACTGCTTATAGAGTACGAAAC
The DNA here is from genome assembly GCF_000688315.1 of Maribacter sp. Hel_I_7. Taxonomy (NCBI): domain Bacteria; kingdom Pseudomonadati; phylum Bacteroidota; class Flavobacteriia; order Flavobacteriales; family Flavobacteriaceae; genus Maribacter; species Maribacter sp. Hel_I_7. The sequence continues at coordinate 129,973 of NZ_JHZW01000003.1, forward strand.
GTTTGCATTTGCTCTTGTAAGTCTAAAGAGGCTACCGCCATTATCTATGTTGAAAGTATTTATTCTGGTTCCATTGTTATCAATAGCATAAGGGTCTAAGCCAGCAGAAAAGTTAATCGACATTTTATTGTCAAGAATATTGGTACCACCATTAATGCTTAAAGGGTTTAAGCGTAGGGAATCAGATTCAAAATTATACCCAGTTGAAATATTGAAATTGCTTAATAATGATATTTTCTTAGGTTCTGTTTTAGTGGAATCCTTGTCTTTTACCTTTGCTTCTAAAGTATTTGCCAATGAAAAACTTAAGCTGTTAGATTTGCCTAAAGATGGCGCTCCATTTAATGTCCCTTGAAAACGACTGTATTGTACTTCAACTCCATCTTCATCTAAATACTCATCATAAAACTGTTCAAAAGATGGGGCGTAACCATAGCTTATAGATGGTCTCATGGTGTGCCTTATGGCTTGAATTTTTTTATCTTCTCCGAGGTTAAAAGTTCCGTACAGTGTGGTACCAATACTTGCGCTAAAATTATAGGTGTTGTAACGGTCAAATCCACTAATGGAATCTATAACCACCTCTTCCAAATCATTGTCATAACTTCTGTTGTAGGTCTCTAAAGCCCAAACCTCTTCATAATTACCACCGACACTTACACTGAAAAATTTAGCTACTTTAAAGTTTGTAGCTACTGGTATACTGTGGCTAACACCAGCACGAGCATTATCAAACATTTTACTGGTTAAAAAATCTTCATCATTGGTGGTAAGCCTGTTTTGGGCATTTACGCTATACTGAAAATTGATGTTGTCTATAATTCCCTTTTTTATGCCATCACGCTTTACGAAAGGGTAAATACGCTCTACACTTGCTTGAAAAGTAGGTAAGGTCATGGTAATATTATCTGTGTCAGACTCTGTAGCTGTTGCTGAAGTCAGTTGCGAATGTGTAGCGGTTAAACTCATATTCACCGACGGATAATTAGGGAATGTTTTTGAGTATGAAATTGAAGATGATAAAGTATTATTCTGTGTGTTAGGTAAATTTCGTTGTTGTAAAGAATTTCTATAATACTCACTACTACCTAAGTTTACAGATGCTGAAAATCTTGAATTAGGACTTGATTTAGTATCCTGTGAATGCGAAAATTGAATATTATAATTACGCGATAAACTATAATCGCTAAAACCTTTTTGACTGTTAACTTGATTTTCGAATCGTAAGTTTACATTACCTCGATATTTATATCGTTTTGTATAAATAGAAGCTGTTCTGAAGGCATAACTACCATTTGTATAAAAATCTCCTGAAAGTGTAACATCGGCATAATCGCCCAATGGTACATAGTAGCCCATATCTTGTAGAAAATAGCCAGTGTCTGGGTCGTTACCAAAAGAGGGCATTAAAATACCAGCAGATCTACCTTGTGAAAGAGGGAAATAAGCAAAAGGCATTGCAATAGGGGTAGGTACATCTGCAATATATAAATTACTGAATCCCGCAATAACCTTTTTCTTAGGTACGAATTTGGCCTTTCTTACCCTAATGTAATAATCCGGGTTTATAGTATCTGTCGATGTGGTAAGTTTACCTTCGCTTAAGAAATAAACAGAATCATTTTCTTTTTTGGTAATCTCTGCATATACCTTCATGGCATCACTGCCTAAAGCACCTGCGGCAGCTTGTTGTTCCGTTCTTGAATTCCAAATTAAGGCTTTTTGTGTATCGAAATTAAATCGTATAGAATCTGGAATAACAATGTTTGAACCTTGTTTGAAATAAGGTAATTGGGAATAATTACCTAGAGAATCTACCATTCTACCAGCATAAACTTCATTTTTAATGTAGTCCATGATGATGATGCCAGCTTTAAGTTCGGTATCTTGATAATAGATTTCTGCTTCGTTGTATAGATATATTTTATTTTCTTTCTGGCTTAGTTTAACGTAATCCTTTGCTTTATATGTAATTTTATCTAATAGCAAAGGTTGTTTTTGATTGAGAGAATCTGATGCTAGCGAATCTGTTGCTGTTGAGTCTTTTAATGCCTCTGGTGGGAATAATGGCGCGATTATTGAATCTCTTTCAGCAGTTATTTTAAGAGGCGTAATTTTACCTTCTTGACCGATAGCAGAAAAAGCACCGGCAAGAACCATGAATAGGAAAAGTAAGTAATGTTTGTTTGATTGCAAGGCTATATATCCTATTTTTGTAAAGGTTTGGCGGTCCAATGAGCCGTTGTTTAAGATGTCAAACTTACATATATTTTTTAATCTCTATATAGGGTCTTACAATAAATTTAACCATAATAAGGGCGATATAATCCCTAACACATATGAAAATAAAAGTCTTTAGCATTGCATTAGTTTCAATAACAGCGTTATTACTACTGTCTTTTTCGGTTTCTGAACAAGAAGTGAAATCAGATGATCCTTTTATTGTTGTATTAGATGCGGGGCATGGTGGTCATGATCCAGGAAACTTAGGTAATGGTTATTTAGAGAAAAAAATAGCTCTTAATATAGTTTTGAAGGTTGGTGAGATTCTTTCTAAAAACAAGGATATTAAAGTAATCTATACACGTAAAGATGATACTTTCATAGATTTATACGTTAGGGGAGAGGTAGCTAATAAAGCAAATGCAGATTTGTTCGTTTCTGTGCATTGCGATTCTCATACCTCCGATGCTCATGGAGCCGGTACTTTTGTATTAGGACTTCATGCTAACAAACAAAATTTTGAGATAGCGAAGAAAGAAAACTCCGTTATCTATTTAGAGGATAATTACGAAAACAGATATGCGGATTATGATATTAATTCACCAGAATCTGTTATCGGACTAACTATTATGCAGGAGGAGTTTTTAGATCAAAGTGTTGCGTTGGCGACGATGATCCAAGATAATTTTTCAAACAAACTTAAAAGAACGGATAGAAAAGTTAAGCAAGCAGGTTTTATAGTTTTACATCAAACTTTTATGCCAAGTGTACTAGTGGAAACTGGATTTTTAACGAATAAAGATGAAGGAGCTTATTTAAATTCTACAAAAGGGCAGAATGATATGGGCGATGCCATTGCGAAAGCAATTTTACATTATAAGGAAGGTGTTAAACCAACTATAAAGAATGTAGAAACTAAAGTTGCCAAGCCAAAGGCACCAACAGTTAAGGAAGAAATTGTAGAAAAAGAAGAAGAGAAAAAAGAAATGATAACAGAGGCAGTTGAAGAAAAAGTTGCTGAAGTAAAAAAGCCGGAGGTTACTAATACTCCGCCTAAAGTTGAAGAAGCAAAGGAAGTAGTGGAAGTGCCAGCGGTTAAGGTGAAAGAAGCTATAGATGCTAATGAAGTAGCGAAATCTATTGTTTTTAAAATTCAATTAATGGCTAGTAGTAAAAATGTAGCTCTTAATCCAAGTAATTTTAAAGGACTTTCTAATCTTTCTCAAGAACCATATAAAAATCTATATCGCTATATGTATGGTGAGACAAGATCATTTAGAGAGGCTAAAATGATGCAAACTCAGGCAAAAGAAAAAGGTTACTCGTCAGCATATATTGTGGCTTATAAATTAGGTGAGAGAATTCCAATTCAAGTAGCAATAGACGAGGTTTCTGAATTTACTCCATAAAGTGTAAATATTATTCATAATTTTGAGTATACTAAAAATATAATTTCTTGAAACTATCTAGAGAATTAAAAACAGGTATTATTGTTATTGGTGGCATATTACTGTTCATCATGGGATTCAGTTATTTGAAGTCGACCCCAATTTTTGATAACAGTAAAACGTTCTATGCTATTTACCCAAATGTTGGCGGATTACAATCTGGTACAACCGTTTCTATTAACGGTTTTAGTGTTGGTAAGGTAAACGATATTAAGTTTTTAGATAAAAAAGGGAATTTGTTGGTGACATTTACTGTTGGCAATGACTTTAAATTTTCAAAAGGCAGTACCGTTGAATTATACGATACAGGTATTATAGGAGGTAAAGGCTTACAGATTAAACCTGTTTTTGATCAAGTAGAGGCTCAATCTGGCGATACTCTGCGAACAGAAACAAGACCTGGTATTACAGATTTGGCTCAACAAAAGTTAAATCCATTAGTCCGTAAGGTAGAATCTGCCATTTCAGGTGCAGATTCTGTACTAGTAAACGTTAACTCTGTTTTAGACGAAAAAACTAAAAAAGAACTTAAAGAGGTTATTGGAGGTTTAAATGTTCTAATATCAAATTTAAATAACACGGCCTTATCCTTAAATACCGTTTTAGGAAATAATAAGGAAAAGCTAGATAGCTCATTTGAAAATTTTGAAAAGCTTACTGCTAATTTTACCAAACTTTCAGATTCATTAAATTCTGCAGGTCTTGGAAGAACTTTGGCAAGTCTAGAATCTACAATGGCAAGTTTAGATAATGTAACAGAGAAAATTGAGAATGGTGATGGAACATTAGGGTTACTAATGAACGATAAGGAAATGTATACTAATTTAAATAATGCATCACGAGAATTAGACTTACTGCTTCAAGATTTCCGTTTAAATCCAAAGAGATATGTAAATGTTTCAGTTTTTGGTAAAAAGCAAAAAGAATATGAAGTTCCAGAAGATGATCCTGCTGCAAGTTCTATAGAGAATAAAGAAGATTAATTTATATGCAATATCTCCCTAATATTATTTTCATAATCCTACTTATAGTAGGTGTTGGTTTTTTTGTAAAAAATATTTCAAAGTTAAGACGCAATATATTTTTAGGTAAAGAAGCCTCATTAACTGATAATAAGCCACAGCGTTGGAAAAACATGGCAAAGATTGCTCTTGGGCAATCTAAAATGGTTGTACGCCCAATTGCCGGTGCATTACATATTATAGTATATATTGGTTTTGTCATTATTAATATTGAAGTTCTAGAAATAATTTTAGACGGTATTTTTGGAACCCATAGGTTATTTGCTGTTTTAGGTCCTGTCTATAGTTTTTTAATAGGATCTTTTGAAATTTTGGCTTTTCTAGTTATTGTTGCTGTTGTAATTTTTTGGATTAGAAGAAACGTAATTAAACTGAAACGTTTCTTTAAGCCAGAAATGGAAGGATGGCCTAAAAAAGACGGAAATCTAATTCTTTATATAGAATTGGTATTAATGTTATTGTTCTTAACTATGAATGCGGCAGATTATCAGTTGCAACAAATGGGGGCGGATCATTATGTAGCTGCTGGGTCATTTCCTATAAGTAGTTTTATCGCTCCAATTTTTGAGAACGTATCTGTATCTACATTGATAATAATAGAACGTACAGCATGGTGGGCACATATTGCCGGAATTTTGTTTTTTCTAAACTACTTATATTACTCAAAGCATTTACATATTCTATTGGCGTTTCCAAATACATACTATGGAAGACTAACACCAAAAGGACAGTTTAAAAATTTACAATCTGTAACGGATGAAGTTCGTATGATGATGGATCCTGATGCAGACCCATATGCTGAACCTGCGGAAGATGCGGCAGTTCCAGATAAGTTTGGTGCGTCTGATGTACAAGATTTGAGTTGGATACAACTTATGAACGCCTATACGTGTACCGAATGTGGTCGTTGTACTAGTGAGTGTCCTGCAAATCAAACTGGAAAAAAATTATCTCCTCGAAAGATAATGATGGATACACGTGATCGATTAGAGGAAGTAGGTAAAATAATTGATGAGAATAATGGCGAGTTTAAAGATGATGGCAAACAATTATTAAACGATTATATCTCTCCAGAAGAATTGTGGGCATGTACATCTTGTAATGCCTGTGTTGAAGCTTGCCCAATCAGTATTGATCCATTATCTATTATTATGGATATGAGACAATATTTGGTGATGGAACAATCTGCTGCTCCTACAGATTTGAATAACATGATGGGTAATATTGAGAATAATGGAGCACCTTGGCCATTTAACCAAATGGACCGTTTAAATTGGAGTAAAGAATCTTAAAGATAAATATGGCAAGTGAATTAAAAGTGCCTACAATGGCAGAGTTTTTTGCGTCGGGAACTGTACCAGAAGTTTTGTTTTGGGTAGGTTGTGCTGGTAGTTTTGATGATAGAGCAAAGAAGATAACGAAAGCTTTTGTTAAGATTTTGAACAAGGCAAATGTATCTTTTGCAGTTCTTGGGACTGAGGAAAGTTGTACCGGAGATCCTGCAAAACGCGCGGGAAATGAATTCTTGTTTCAGATGCAGGCGGTAACAAATATAGAGGTTTTAAATGCCTATGAAATAAAGAAGATTGTTACAGCTTGTCCACATTGTTTTAATACGATTAAAAACGAGTATCCTGGGTTGGGTGGGAATTATGAAGTAGTTCACCATACACAATTCTTAAAACAGTTACTTACCGAAGGAAGAATATCAATGGAAGGCGGTACCTTTAAGGGTAAGCGCATTACATTTCATGATCCATGTTATTTAGGTAGAGCAAACGGTGTATATGAAGCTCCTAGGGACTTAATTAGAAAACTGGACGCAGAGCTTGTGGAAATGAAAAACTGTAAGCAAAAAGGTCTATGTTGTGGTGCTGGTGGTGCGCAAATGTTCAAGGAACCAGAGAAAGGTGATAAGGATGTTAATATAGAACGTACGGAACAAGCTTTAGAAACTAAACCGGATATTATTGCCGCAGGTTGTCCTTTTTGTAATACAATGATGACAGATGGGGTTAAGAACAAAGAAAAGGAAGATGCTGTTGAAGTAATGGATATTGCTGAAATGATTGCAACTGCAGAAGATTTATAATACTAAAACAATAAAATTTGCTAGTAGAATTTAATACATTACCCGAAACCGCAAGAGTTTGGATCTATCAATGTAGCCGTTCATTTTCTGAAAGTGAAATGGAAGAAATAAGTTTAGATCTTGATACTTTTCTAACATCATGGACCGCACATGGTAATGATTTAAATGCTGGGTATGAAATAAAGTATAAGCGTTTTATTGTTATTGCACTTGATCAAACTACCCAAGGAGCTACAGGTTGTTCTATAGATGCTTCGGTACATTTTATACAAGCTCTTGAAAAGAAATACAATGTACTTTTATTAGATAAAATGAATGTTTCCTATAAACAAGGTGAATTTGTTGCCTATAAAAGTTTATTGGATTTTAAGGCTATGGCAAAGCAAAAAGCAGTTTCTAAGAATACAATTGTGTTCAACAATCTGGTTACCAATAAAGGGGAGTATCTTGAGCACTGGGAAGTTCCTGCTTCTGAGAGTTGGCATGCTCGTTTTCTTTAACATAAATTCTTCTTAAGTATCAGAATTTATTGGGTTTTATCGATGAAATGCAATAATTTCAATCCGTAATAGTTATCTCAGTACATATATTTTTATGCGCTATATTTTTATTCTTATTTGTGGGTTATTTTGCTATTCAAATGCATTTGCTCAAAACCCTTTAGTGACCAAAGACAGTATTGCCCAACAAGCGTGGGTAGATGGTCAATATGCTCAAATGAGCTTAGATCAAAAGCTTGGCCAGCTATTTATGGTTAGCGTAGCTTCTAATCAAAGCAAGCAGGCTACCGATCAAATCAAAAACCTTATAGTTAAAGAGAATTTAGGTGGTGTAATATTTTCTAAAGGTGGCCCTGTAAAGCAGGCTAAGCTTACGAACAACTATCAAGCAGCATCAAAAATTCCTTTGTTAATTGGAATGGACGCTGAGTGGGGACTTTCCATGCGGTTAGATTCAACTTACGCGTTTCCTTGGAATATGACCTTAGGCGCCATTCAAGATAATTCAATTGTTGAAAAAGTAGGCTATCAAATAGGTAAGCATGCAAAACGATTGGGTGTTCACATTAATTTTGCTCCAGATTTAGATATTAATACCAATCCGAAGAATCCTATAATTGGTAATCGTTCTTTTGGTGAAAATAGAGACAATGTAGTGGATAAAGGTACAGCCTTTGCTAGAGGAATGGAAAGTGCTGGTGTTTTGGCAAATGGTAAACATTTTCCAGGTCATGGCGATACAGAGGTAGATTCTCATCATAATTTGCCTGTAATTCCTTTCTCAAGACAAAGGTTAGATAGTTTAGAGCTATATCCATTTAAGAAATTAATTAGTTCTGGTTTAAGTAGTATTATGGTAGCTCATTTAGAAGTGCCATCTCTTGAAATGAAGAAAGGTTTGCCATCTTCATTATCAGAACAAATTATAACCGGAATCTTAAAAGAAGATTTAGGTTACGAGGGTTTAATATTTACTGATGCCCTTAATATGAAAGGTGTTTCTACTACAGGTAAAGATGGTAGTGTAGAACTTGCAGCGTTCATGGCAGGTAACGATATGTTATTAATGCCAGAGAATATTGTTAGTGCCAAAGAAAAGTTGACTAAAGCGTATGAGAAGGGTAAGTTGTCTGAAGAGCGCTTGGCGTATTCGGTCAAGAAAATATTAATGGCAAAATACAAGGCAGGTTTACACAAGTATAAGCCTATTCCTTTAGAGAATTTATATGAGGATTTAAATAGTCTTGAAGATGATATTATATATGAACAAGCTATAGAGAATGCCATTACAGTTGTAAAGAATAAACTTGATTTACTATCTATTAAAAATCTTGACAATAAAAAAATTGCTTATGTGAAAATGGGTAGTTCTGACAATGAAGCATTTGTAAATGGTTTAAAAAACTACGCAAATGTCACTGTGGTTGAGGCAAATGATATTAATTCACTGAAAATAAAATTAAAAGAATTCAATCTAGTTATTGTAGGTCATCACACCAGTAATGAGAGTCCTTGGAAATCGTATAAATTCTCTACCAAAGAATTAAATTGGTTGCAAGAAATTGGTAATGAGAGAACCTCTAACCTAATCCTATGTGTATTCGCAAAACCTTATGCTTTATCAGATGTAACTTCTTTCAGTAATATAGATGCTGTAGTTATGTCTTACCAAAACAGTGCGATTGCACAAGAGAAAACTGCCGAAATTTTATTTGGTGCAGTAAGTGCAAAAGGCAAATTACCTGTAAGTGCCCACCCAGATTTTCCTGTACAGACGGGTGTTCAGGTGAAATCTTTAAGTAGATTAGGATATAGCATACCAGAACGTGTTGGTATGAGTTCTAAAGGATTAGAGCGAATAGATGAATTAATGGGTAATGGTCTAGATAGTTTAATGTTTCCTGGAGCTCAAGTTTTGGTAGCTAGAAAAGGAAAGGTTATTTACCAGAAAGGTTTTGGGAAGCCTACATATCATTCAAAAGAAAAAATCACCAACGATTATATATATGATTTAGCTTCTCTAACAAAGATATTAGCCACATTGCCTATGGTTATGAAGATGGAGGAAGAAGGTAGAATTGGACTCAATAATACTTTTGAGGAACTGGTTCCAAATTATTCAAATACAGAAATTAAGAACGTAACTGTTTTAAAAGCGTTGTCTCATTATGGACGGTTACCAGCATGGATTCCTTTTTACATTAGAACGTTAGATGAGAATAAAAAACCATCTGGCGAATTTTATAGAAATTCTCCTTTACCAGGTTTTTCTACCAAAGTGTATGATAACTTGTACTTAACCGATGCATACCAAGATTCTATATATAATAGAATTGGAAGACAAGATTTGAAATCTAACAGATACCGTTATAGCGATGTACCGTATTACGTAATGAAAAAAGTGATTGAAGATAGCTATAATCAAAGGTTAGATGGTTTGGCAAATAGTTTTCTGTATAGTAGATTAGGTGCGAATCATACATCTTACAATCCGTTGGAAAAGTTCGAGAAAAAGATGATTGTACCTTCTGAGGAGGATGATTATTATAGATATGGAACTGTACAAGGTTATGTGCATGATATGGGTGCCGCAATGCAAGCAGGAGTAGGTGGTCATGCCGGACTCTTTAGTAACTCAAATGATATAGCTAAGATTATGCAAATGTATCTTCAAGATGGATATTATGGCGGAACTAAATTTTTTGATTCTAGAACAGTAAAGAAATTTAATACCTGTTACTTTTGTGAAAACAATGTGCGTAGAGGAGTAGGTTTTGATAAACCTCAATTACAGCATAGCGGACCCACTTGTGGTTGTGTTTCAAGAAAAAGTTTTGGTCATAGTGGTTTTACAGGTACATATACTTGGGCCGATCCAGAAGAAGAAATTGTTTATGTGTTTTTATCTAATAGAACATATCCATCTGCATCAAACACACTTTTAGTTAAATCTGGGTTAAGAACTAGAATTCAACAGGCTATTTACGATTCAATTCTGAATTAAAAAAGTTAGTTTTGTTGTGATGAAAATAGCAATAGTATGTTACCCTACCTTTGGTGGTAGTGGTGTTGTCGCAACAGAATTAGGAATAGCATTGGCTAATAGAGGTCATGAAATTCATTTTATAACGTATAAGCAACCTGTAAGATTAGAGTTGCTGAGCAATAAAATATTCTTTCATGAAGTTCATGTGCCAGAATATCCACTCTTTCACTATCAGCCTTATGAGCTTGCTTTGTCTAGTAAATTGGTAGATACTATAAAGCTTCATAAAATAGATTTATTACATGTGCATTATGCCATACCTCATGCTTATGCTGGTTATATGGCAAAAAAAATGTTGGAGGAAGAGGGAATTTATGTGCCAATGATTACAACATTACACGGTACTGATATTACGTTAGTTGGAAAACATCCATTTTATAAACCAGCGGTTACTTTTAGTATTAATCAATCTGATGTGGTTACATCGGTATCAGAGAGTTTAAAACAAGGAACATTAGATATTTTTGATATTCATGGGGAAATAGAGGTTATTCCTAACTTTATAGACGCAAAAAAATATAGTACATCTTTTACCGATTGTCAGCGTTCTAATATGGCAACTGAAGATGAGCGCATTGTTACCCATATTAGTAACTTTAGAAAGGTAAAACGCATACCTGATGTAATTAAGATTTTTAGTAAAATTCAGCTAGAAATTCCATCAAAACTTATAATGGTCGGTGAAGGACCGGAAAAAGAAGGAGCAGAGCGTTTGTGCGAAGAATTAGGTATATCCAATAAGGTTATATTCTTGGGTAATAGTAATGAGATTGATAAGATTTTATGCTTCTCGGATCTCTTCCTTTTACCCTCAGAGTCAGAAAGTTTTGGGCTTGCAGCATTAGAAGCTATGATTAATAAAGTACCGGTTATTTCTAGTAATGCAGGCGGAATTCCAGAAGTTAATACAGAAGGAGTAAGTGGTTTCTTAAGTGATGTTGGTGATATTAATGATATGGCAGCTAAGGCAATTACTATATTAAAAAATGATAAAGTTTTAGAAAGGTTTAAGCTTAATGCTTTGAAAGAGGCGCAACGTTTTGATATTCAAAAGGTTGTTCCGCTTTATGAAGAAGTTTATGAAAGAGCCTATAAAGGAAGATTTAAAAATGTTTAAATATTTTATTTGTTTTTTTCTATTAGTAGTAGTTCAATTAAATTCTTGTAAGAGTATAGCTCAAAGTAATTTACAAGATTCTAACGATATGGGCATGGAGCTAATCTTAAATGAAAACTACAGTGGTTTTGAACAAGAAGAGTATATTCTAATTAAAAATCAAAAACAATTAAATGCTTTCTACGGTAAAATTAACCGAACAAGAAAACCGGGATTAACACCACCAATCATAGATTTTACTACCGAAATGATTTTAGTTTGGTGTGGAGATAGTTCTGCTTCAAATTATGCTAGTTTAGAACTGAACGAAAATGATGATTTTTTACAAGTGCAAAAAATTAATTCTAAAAAATCTAAAGACAAATCTAATTTAGTAGTAAGTCCTTTTAGTATTTATAAATTACCATTTAACTCTAAAGACTTAAAAATTGAAAAGTAATTAATCGATGAATATTCTACATTCAACTATCAATCGGTTTTAATTGCTGTATACAGTAATTATTTGTTAACTATCTCTTCTTCAATTAATTTTACATTTTGTAACCCAAATTTTATATTATGAAAAAGGCTAAAATCTTTAGTTTATTATTATTTCTCATGGTATCGTCTATAGCATTTGCCCAAGATGAACTTCAAATAATGGCAAAGGATAGTATAGTACAGAGCTCTTGGATTTTCGGAGTTGGCTTAAATGCTGTCGATGATTCAGGTAATGTTTTTGACGGAATCTTTAATGTAGGTCAAGAATGGAATATTGTTCCTTATCCGTCACGTGTAAGTATTGGTAGATACTTTAAAAGTGGCTTAGGTTTGGAAGCTATTGGTACTTATAATCAATACAAAGAAGGGAATATTATTGATGCAAAAGTAATTACAGAAAATGTAAGTTATTTTGGTTTTGATGGTAGGGTTACTTATGATATTAATAAAATAATTGGACAAACTGGTTGGTTTGATCCATATGTGGGTGTTGGAGCAGGTTATACCGATGCTAATAACTTAGGTAGGGGAACTTATAATGCTGTCGTAGGCTTTAGAACATGGTTTTCAGATAGATGGGGATTAGATTTTAGTTCAACAGGAAAATGGGCTATGAGTCAAAGTGACGGCGCTACAAATCATATACAACATGCAGCGGGAGTGGTTTATCAATTCGGAATCGAAAAAGGCCTTTCTAAACGAGGAGAAGAGAAATTAGAGCTATTAGCCGCTATAGAAAAGGAAAAACGACGTCAAAATGATTCTATAAACGAAGTTAATCGTTTAAAAGATGAAGCTTTATTGGCAGAAAGACTCAAAAAACAACAAGAAGAAGATGCATTGGCTGCTGCTGAGAAAGCAAAAGTAGATGCTATTAATAAGCGTAAATCAGAAATTAAGTCTAGAATTGAGAATTTAGGAAACGTATATTTTGGTTTAAATTCATCTGTAGTGAGTACGTCATCTAAAAAAATATTAGATTCTTTGGCTCAAGTATTAGAAGAGATACCAACATTAAAATTAAAGATAACTTCACATACAGATTCTCGAGGAAGCTCGAAGTATAATGATTGGTTATCTCAACGAAGAGTTGATAAAACCAAGGCTTACATGATTTCTAAAGGTGTTTCTGAAGATAAATTAACTACAGAGGCATATGGGGAATCTATGTTATTAAATGAATGTGATGACAATACCTATTGTCCAGAAGAGAAACATGCGGTAAATAGACGTTCTGAGTTTGTTATTTTAGAGTTTTAAATGTTAATCTAAATAGCTGTTGTCCGTGTTTTATATACATTTCTGTTTTATATAGAAATTGAATTAATCGGTTTTCTATACATAGGGAAAAAATCGTTTGTATTTGGGTCTGAATAATTAATGGAGCTCATTGTAAGTGAATTTTTAATTTCTTCATTTAAATACTTGTATATTTCTTGGTTAACGATTTTTCTTCCGGTATAGAATGTAATATCATTTTCTTTTGGGAAAAATGATTTTTTATAAGCATAAAGATTGTCATTGTCCATTCTTCCACCACCTAGAACATAGGTTTTATAGCCGTTTTCTATTGCCCAATTAATAATATTTACTTTTAAAAAATCATTTGGACGACAATTAAAGAAATCTGCATTGGTACCGCCAAGGTAAGAGTATATTGTATCTCTTGATAATAATAAAAATTCCGCGGAAATAGGGGTGTTACTTTTAGAAACTATAGCGATAGCGCAATGTTGTGGATTCAATTTTACATAATTTTGGAAATAGTTTAAAGAAAAGTATAAATCAATATCCGCATTGCGTCTAATCATTGTGTTTTTGTATATGTCATAAAATTGAGAAACGATTTTAGGTTCCATGTTACCTGAATATATATGAAATGTTAATTGATTTTCTACAGACTTTCTGTAGTTATTTCGAACCTTTTTATCAAACTTATTCCATATGGTATTTGGATCTGTGAGTTCCCCACAAACATTTTTTAAGGTCGGTATTATTTTACCATTATAGCCTAAGGTGTTATTGTTAAGGCTAAACCTTATAAATTCTGTAATAACATTATTTTCCTTATACCACAGGTCAGCAAGTTGCCAAAACTCATTCATGTCTTTTTCGTTGGTCTCTTTTGATATTAGTGGACCGCTATATCCATATGGACTAATAACGTCATTAAATGTTGTTTGTTTATTATTGATTGTAATAGGCCGAAGAACTATTGGCATTAGGATTATGGGATTGTTGGCTTTATGCAATACAAAATAATGGATTGAGTTTTTTGAAAATTTATTGTTAAGGTTTAAATCAAATTTGAAAAAAGGGTTGTCATCGTTAATTTTTGCACATTCTTTTAGGTAAGAACTAAAGTTCTTTGGTGTGTCTATATTGAAAACTTTAAAAGTGTTGGATTTCATTATTTATTTTTAATGGCTTGAAATTCATCAGTGATTTTAATAATTGTTTTGACAATTATTTTGAATCCTTTTTTACGAAATTTTGTGTAAAGTAATTCAAAATTATCATTGTCATTTATTTTAATAGCTACTTGATTTAATATGATTCCTTTGTCATATTCATGGTTTATGATGTGAGTGGTAATTCCTGTAATTTTTACTCCATATGCCAAAGCATCTTGAATAGCAGTCTTTGTTCCTAAAAAGCTAGGAAATAGAGACGGATGAATATTTATTATTCTGTTTGGAAACGTACTTAACATTTCTTGTTTAATTAAGTATTTATAGTTCAGGAGAAATATAAAATCTATTCTTCTCGATAGTATTTCGTGGATTAGTTTTTTTTGATGTTTAATAGAATCTTTAAAAGTGTTTCTTGATATTTGCAAAACATCAATATGGTTACTCTTTGCTATTTCAATCGCACTAAAATCGCTTGATTCGTAAATGATTAAAGAAATATAGAAGGAGTTTTGATGAGGATTTTTTTGATAATAATTAATGATGTCATATACATTATTACCTTTTCCGCTACACAATAATGCCCATTTTACTTTATCGGAATTCTTCATGTAATCTCATTGAAGTAAGTTTAATCTATGATTACAAAGAGTAAGATTATATAGTAAATGTATATTTAATTAAATACATTATATCCTCTCATTAAGAATATTTTAAGAGAGAATTTAATTTCCAACATTGAAATTGAAAACCGATGAGGAAGTTTCATTTCCAACATAGTCTCTTGTTACTATATTCCAATAATATGTATTACCGGTCTCAACGGGAATATCGTTATATCTAGTTGTTTCAATATTCTCGGTAAAAAGTTCGGGAATCTCAGATTCACCAAAATATAAATCATAGTTCAATATGTCATTGTCTTCATCTTCGCCCTTCCATATTAAATTTACGGTGGTACTGGTTTGCGATATTGATGCTCCTGATACTGGTGATATTGCAATTGCAGCCAAAGGGGCTGTTGATGTACCCCAAGGACCTATATTTTTAAAAGTCCAAAGGGAACTTCCGTGATTCATAGAATCACTTACTGACCATGAATAAGAGTTGTTTCGTTTAAGTGGAATTGAAGCTTTATTACCAGTATTTTCATACACTTGAACAATTTTGTTATCGAGGTTGATCAGCTCTAGGTAAAATATTTGATTCTCATCTTCAGTTGAAGATTCCCATTTGAATTCAAGTGAATTGGTTGAATCTGTAAGTATAATTCCTTCGTCAACCTCAGAATTGTCTTCTGGATATAATAATTTAATGCTATTTTTTTGGTATTCAAGAACTTCAGTATCAACACCACATGAATATATTCCAAGTAAAACTAAGAATATGAAGATTATTGTTGTTTTTCTCATTTTAATCAATCGAGTGTGGAGTTGGTAAAAGTGCAAAAAGTCTAAAATTAAAGATTATATGTTCAACGCTCTAAGTATTGATTGTAAATGTAACTATTTCATGTTAATTGATTTAAATGGTTTAACTAATTCAAAGAAAATAAGTAATCAATGTATATTTTGACAAAGTTGCAAGTAACTAGTTCATATAGTAGTTGTTGACTTGTAAACAATAGTAGATAAATGTAAATTTATTGTAAGAATTATTCGGTTAAATCGTTGTTTTTAAATCCCCTTAAATAAGCTATATATATTGAAATTAAACGTTTTTATATGGCGTTGAACGATATTAATCGAGTGTTCGTTATTATTGCTTTTTTTTTGTTTTATAATTATACCCATCTCTATATTAATTAGAATTATGATTAAAAAAATTACTTCATCTTTTCGTAATGTAAAAAAATTACTGTTAGCAACAAGTGTTGTAGGTTCAGTAGCGGTTTTTATGAGTTTCAGTCCAATGTTTTTTGGACCTGGTTTAACTGAGGCTACTCCTTATTTAGCATTTTCGGATACCAACTTTCCAGATCTTAATATTAGTACTCAGCCTTATGAAGTTGCATTTGAAAATTTAACTTTTGATTATCCTTTAACATTTAATCCTGTACCAACTCAAAATCGTATTATAGTTGGTCAACTAAACGGGGAGATTTTTTGGTTTCAAGATGATCAAAATGCAAATGTTAAAAACTTAATTGTTGATTTTTCTGAAGAAGTCGGCTCTGCTGCGGGTACTAGAACTGATGGAAATATTGAAGTTTGGGACGGTGGTCTATTAGGACTAGAATTACATCCTGATTTTGGGACAGGTAGTAATAATTATGTATTTATTTATTATACAACAGAATCAGAAACAGGTGACGATACCTTAAATGATGGAGGAAATGGTACCTTCGGATGTGATTTCAATAATTTTCATGGAAATTACATTCATTTAGAGCGTTTTGAAATTGACCCTGTTGATCTTTCCTTTGTTGAAGGTTCTAGAACCAGGCTAATAAGACGTAGAATGTTAAACACTGCACACCGTGGTGGGGCTTTGGTATTTGGAGATGATGGTTTTTTATATGTAGCAATAGGGGAACAAGGACGTGCTATTAGCTCTCAAGATATATCTGAGAATATAGATGGAAGTATTTTACGTATAGATGTGGATATGGACATTACTAAAAGTCATCCGGCAATAAGAAAAATGCCTGAAGACATAGGAGCTGCAGAAGAAGTTACAGGGCAGAACTATTTTATCCCTAATGATAATCCTTTTTTAGATGCTACAGGTGAAAATTTTGAAGAATTTTATGCCATAGGAATAAGGAGTCCTCACCGTATGAGTAAAGACTCTGACACTGGTTTAATATATATAGGTGATGTTGGGCTAAGTACTCATGATGAAATAAATGTACTTTCATATGGAGGAAATTATGGTTGGCCTGTATATGAAGGAATGGCTCAAGGTCCAGAAAATGGTTGTGGAATTGTTACTTTATTGAATGATATGGAGCATCAAGAACCATTAACTGCATTCTCTAGGGAGGATGCTGGTTCTATTATTGGCGGTCATGTATATAGAGGTTCAGAATTCACGTCTTTTAATGGTAAGTATATTACAGCGGACTACATTACTGAAAAGATATTGTCTGTTGATATATCATCGGGAGAGGTTTCCACATTGGGTTCTATGCCTAGAAGAGCTATTTCATTTGGAGAAGATTCTGATGGAGACATATTTTACCTTACTGCAGGTAATAATATACAATTACTGAGATTTGTGGAACCAGGAGTTGTTACTGGTGTACCCCAAACCTTGACAGCAACAGGAGCTTTTACCGATGTTGAAAATTTGGTGGTTAAAGATGGTTTTTTACCGTACGAACTAATTGACCCTTTCTGGTCAGATGGAGCATTGAAAAAGCGTTGGATGGCTATACCAAATGATGGTAATCCAGATTCGGCTACTGAACAAATTAATTATTCTGAAAATGGTATTTGGGAATTTCCTGTTGGTTCTGTAATGATTAAACATTTTGATTATCCTATTGATGAGAATAATCCTAATATTACCCAAAAAGTAGAAACCAGATTTTCTATAAAAAATAGTAATGGAAATTGGACTTTCTTATCATATAAATGGAATGCTGCTCAAACTGAAGCAACACTAATTGATATGAGTACTGGTGATGAACAAGATGTTCAAGTTATTTTAGAAGGGGGAGGTAGCAAAACAATAACTTGGCAGTATCCATCAACTAGTGAATGTTTAAGTTGCCACAATGAAATATCAAAAGGTACTTTAGGACCAAGAACTAGATACCTGAACAGTGAATTTGATTACGCTGAAGTTGGTGGTGTTGTGGGCAATCAATTAGTGACATTAAGTGAGCTTGGTTTTATAGAAGAGACCATAACTGATGGCGACACACAAAATTTCTTAACTCATGCTTCCATTAATGATTTAAATGCTAGTATAGATGATAAGGCAAGATCTTACTTAGATTTAAATTGTGCCTATTGTCATCGATCAGATAATAATCTTCGTGCAGACTTTGATTTAAGGCTAGCAAATAGCTTGATAGAAACTAATTTATTAGCTGCTTCAATAGCAGAGCCAGTTGAAGAAATGTCAACTGATCAGCAAATTATTTTTGTTGGTGATGCATCTAAATCTCAAATTTACCATAGAGCAAATAGCATTACACCAGGTGTAATGATGCCATGGTTAGCCAAAGGTCAAGTAGATGAAGCAGGTGTAGCCTTATTGGAGGAATGGATTAATAATTTATCAATTCCACCTACCCCGGTAATTACGGCTGATAAATCACTTGGTAATATAGACTTGATAGTTAATTTTACGGGTAATGAATCTTCAGATGACGAATCTATAGATTCGTATGATTGGACTTTTGGTGATGGTGGGACATCTACAGAGATGGATCCTAGTCATACGTATACAGTACCTGGTATCTATACCGCTACTTTGGCGGTTACTGATAATGATGGTCAGACAGAATCAAAATCAATTGAGATTACTGTTACTGGTGGTGCTATTGATAATGTTGCAGATGAAAATATAAATATAGCTTTGGCTGGTGATGCTATATTATCTAGTCAAATCCATGGAGAAGAGGGGCGTGGTGTAGCTCAAGACATTTTATATGACCCTTCAATAAATGACTACGTTGTTGCTACGGATTGGAATGAATTTGGAGTCCTTCGTTACCATGATGCAGGTACATTGCCCGTAGATGAGGCCATTACTTGGAGAGTAGATTGGTTGAATAAAAAGTTAGTTAACTATATCACTTTTGGGGGGGCTTATGAAAACCAAGCTCAACCCAATACAGCTTGGAGACTTAGTTATCGTCAAGGTGATAACTGGATAGTAATTGAAGAAGGTATTGGTGGTTGGATAGATTCGGGAATTTATGAATGGGGAGGTAAAAATCAAGATCCAGTTGAAGCTGATGCTTTCCGTATGCAATTATATAGTGATGGCGTAAATGATATTGAAAGTACGCATTTAAGGGCACGAGGAGGTAATTCTTTAAGAATTGACGACACTGACCAACCTATAAAAGCAACCTTGTTTCAATATTTGGAAGATGATGGTGCTCCAACGGCAAGATTTGATTATGCGACTAATGATCTGGAGGTAACTTTTGATACTACCGAAAGTACTGATGATGTTGGTATTGTTACCTTTGATTGGGACTTTGGAGATGGTGAGACGTCTGATGAACAGAATCCAGTTTATGATTTTGTAGGTCCAGGAACTTATGATGTTACTTTAACGGTTACTGATGCAGATGGATTAAGCGATAGTTTTACTCAAAGTATAACTGTTGATGGTGTTCCTGTTATACCGTTAGCCAATGCTTCTTCCAATGTTCAATCGGGTCCTGCGCCTTTGACTGTTGAGTTCACGGGCAGTGGTTCTACAGATGACGTTGGCATAGTATCATATGTTTGGGATTTTGGAGATGGCTCTACTTCTTCGGAAGAAGATCCAATGTATGAATATACGGTACCTGGTACTTATAATGCTACATTAACGGTTACCGATGCAGATGGTAACGCTGATGAATCAACAATCAAAATTGTTGCAAATGGAGGTGCTGTGGATAATAATGCAAACGCTAATGTGAATTTAGCTTTATTGTCAGATGCTGTGTTAAGCGGTTCGGTAGAAAATGGTCGAGGTACACCTGAAGCTATATTATATGATCCATTACAGGAAAATTACTTTGTTGTAACTGATTTTAATGAATATGGTGTTGCTAATGGTGAAAACTTAGGAACCCCAGATGTAGATAACGGTTTTAAATGGCAGGTAGATTGGGCCAATAGAAAGGAAGTGAATTATATCACCTTTGGTGGAGTATATCCTAATCAACCACAACCAAATTCTGAATGGAAAATTAGTTATAGAATTGGTAATGATTGGACTATCTTAGAAGAAGGAACTGGTGGGTGGATTGATGCTGGCATCTTTGAATGGGGTGGTGCAACTACAACACCAATTCAGATGGACGGTCTTAGGGTTCAAGTGTATAGTAATGGTGTAAATGAAGTGGTAAGTATTCATCTAAGAGGTCGAGGTGGTATTTCTAATAGGTTGGATGATAGTGATACCCTAACAAAAGCTACCTTAATACAATTTTTACCAGATACCGGTGCACCAGAAAGTGCTTTTGATTACACTATAAATAATTTAGAAGTAACTTTTGATTCTTCTGAAAGTACAGATAATGTTGGAATTGTTTCCTATACATGGGATTTTGGAGATGGTAACGGTTCTACCAGTGCAAATCCTGTACATACTTACGAAACTTCTGGTACATATGATGTTACTTTAACGGTTACGGATGGCAATGGCTTAAGTGATATTTCAGTTCAAGAAATTACTGTAATGGAAGATAATTCTATACCAGTGGCGATTGCTACTTCAGATGTGTCCGTAGGTCCTGCACCATTAAATGTACAGTTTACAGGTAGTGATTCTAGTGATGATGTTGGTGTGGTCTCTTATTTGTGGGATTTTGGAAATGGAGAAACTGCTAATGTGGCGAACCCAAATTATACTTACTTGGTATCTGGTAACTATACTGTTACTTTAACGGTTACCGATGCAGATGGTAACACCAATATAGACGAACTTAATATTTTAGCTAATGGAGGAGCTGTGGACAACAATCCGAATGCCGGTTTAAATTTGGCATTACTTCCAGATGCAGTATTAAATGGATCTGTTTTAAATGGTAGAGGAACACCGCAAGCTATTCTTTTTGACCCATCAAGAAATAATTACTATGAAATAACTGATTTCAATGAGTATGGGATTGCAAAAGGTGAAAACCTTGGTACACCTGATGTTGATAATGGATTCGTATGGCAGGTAGATTGGGCCAATAGAAAGAATGTTAATTACATTACGATTGGTGGTGTTTTTGATAACCAACCACAACCAAATTCATTATGGAGAGTTAGTTATAGAGTTGGAAATAGCTGGACTATCTTAGAAGAAGGTATAGGAGGTTGGATCGATGCTGGTATATTTGAATGGGGTGGTCAAACTCAGGCACCAATAGCTATTGATGGACTTCGTGTGCAAGTTTATAGTGACGGTGTAAATGATTTAATTAGTGTTCATTTAAGAGGTAGAGGTGGTGTATCTAATAAAGTAAATGATAGTGCAACGGAAACAAAGGCAACGTTGATCCAATATTTGCCAGATACCGGGGCTCCCGAAAGCAATTTCGATTATGTCATTAATGATTTAGAAGTTGATTTTGATGCTACTTCTAGCACTGACGATGATGGTATTGTATCTTATGAATGGGATTTTGGAGATGGAAATACGTCAACTGAACAAAACCCAAGTAATGTGTTTGCAAATTCAGGTTCTTACAGTGTTATGTTAACGGTAACGGATACGGACGGTATAAGCGATACTTCAACTCAGGTTATTAATTTGGGTGCGCCGGATAATGAAGCGCCAGTTGCTATTATCGAAACAAGTTTAATTACCGGGACGGCACCACTTACTGAAGATTTTATCGGTAGTAACTCAACAGACGACGTAGCCGTAGTATCTTATAATTGGAATTTTGGTGATGGTAATACTTCTACAGAGGCAGATCCATCATATATTTACACCCAACCTGGTAATTATACAGCGACCTTAACAGTAACGGATGAACAAGGGTTGACCGATCAGGTTTCAGTGGACATTGTTGTAACCAGTGACCAACCGGACAATGTACCAAATGCAGGTATTAATATTGGATTATTACCAGATGCAACAGTAACTGGATCTGCCACGAACCCAAGAGGAACTGTTCAATCTATATTGTACGACCCTTCTAGAGATGATTATTTTGTACGTACAGATTATAATGAGTATGGCGAACAGTTTGGCGCTAATTTGGGCACACCAGATGCTGATAATGGTTTTAGATGGCAAGTTGATTGGGCTTCACGTAAATTAGTGAATTATATCACCTTTGGTGGAGTTTATGCTAATCAGCCACAACCAAATTCACTTTGGAGAATAAGTTATCGTGTTGGTAATGATTGGATTATTTTGGATGAAGGAGCAGGTGGCTGGATTGATGCAGGTATATTCGAATGGGGTAGTGAAGAACAAACTCCAATAGAAATGGACGGATTAAGGGTTCAAGTCTATAGTGATGGAATTAATGATTTGGTAAGTATTCATTTACGTGGAAGAGGTGGCGTGTCAAATTCTGTAGATGATAGCGCAACGGAAACAAAAGCTACATTAATACAATATTTGCCAGATACCACTGCACCTGAAAGTGCTTTTGATTATACCATAGATGAACTTCAAGTAAGTTTTGATTCTTCGTCTAGTACGGATGATAACGGAATTGTATCCTATTTCTGGGATTTTGGAGATGGAAACACTTCTGACGAACCAAATCCAATTCATGTATACGCTGCCTCTGACACCTATAATGTTTCCTTAACGGTTACGGATGCAGATGGTAAAGTAGATACTTCTGCCGCTAATATTTCTGTGGCTGGTAATGGTATTCCTATAGCGCTTGCTACCGCAGATGTATTGGAAGGTGATGCTCCGCTAACGGTTTCCTTTAATGGTAGTGGGTCTTCTGATGATAATGGTGTTGCATCCTATTTATGGGATTTTGGAAATGGAGAAACTTCAAATGAAATAAATCCTGTATATACTTTTGATGAAGCTAATGTTTATGAGGTGATATTAACGGTAAGCGACGCTGAAGGTCAAACTCATAGTACTTCATTAACCATTACCGTAAATGAACCAAATGTGGCACCAGTCGCCATAGCTAGTTCAGATATTGTTTCTGGTGAAGCGCCACTTACTGTGTCTTTTGTAGGTAGTAACTCAACAGATGATGTGGGTATAGCTAGCTATACATGGGATTTTATTGATGGAGGAACATCAAACGTAGCAGATCCAGAGCATGTATTTGAAACTGCGGGTGTATATGACGTAGCCTTAACCGTTACAGATGAAGAAGGATTGTCCAATACCACAACGCTGACCATAACGGTTGAAGAGGGCATGGTTGTAAATGAAGCACCAGTTGCAATAGCTAACGCAGATATCATATCAGGTGAAGCACCGCTTTTAGTATCCTTTGTAGGGGGTAATTCTACCGATGATAATAGTATTGCTACTTATTCATGGAACTTTGGTGATGGTGGTACTTCTATTGAAGCCGATCCTGAGCATGTTTTTGAGACTGCAGGTGAGTTTACAGTGGTATTGACCGTGACCGATGATGAAGGCTTAACAGATGAAGCATCCCTAGTGATCACAGTGGTTGTTGAAAATGAATTCAACGAAGCACCAGTTGCTGTGGCTAGCTCAGATGTGGTTACAGGTGAAGCTCCGCTCACGGTATCATTTACAGGAAGTAATTCAATTGATGATAACGGTATTGTTTCATATGAATGGAATTTTGGTGATGGTAACATAGTATTTGAGGCTGATACTGAATTTGAGTTTGAAGCAGCTGGTACATATGAAGTTGTTTTAACGGTAACAGATGGGGAAGGTTTAACGGATTCAACTTCATTGTCAATTGTGGTAGAAGAAAATGAAGTACTTGAAGAAGTAGCATTGGATATGGTATTATCACCTAATCCTTCTGTAGATTTTGTTGAAATAACTTTAAATGGTATTGTTGATGATGAAGATATCATCGGTTTTATGCTCCATGATTCCGCTGGTAGATTAATTAAGCAGTACACCCCGAATGAAATTTTTGTTAGTGGCATTTATAGAATATCATTAGAAATTTTAACCGCAGATGTATATGTTGTTACTGTTGTATTGAATAATGATGAACCTGTTTCTAAAAGACTAATTTTAAGAAGGTAAAATTTGTTTCATAATTTAAGTCGTGTTAAAGATTTTTACTTTAGCACGACTTTCTTGTTTAAATCATGTTATGCTATTAATTATATAGTTTTATCGAATAATTATAATAAAACTTATTATTTAGGGTTTAATTTGTCAGCAGGCATAGGTATTAATGTTTAGAACTTAACCAGCTTTTTAGATTATATTTATTAGTAGCCATTAAAACAATTCAAATTGAACAACACAATACAAAATATCAAGAATAATTCAGCAGTAAAAGTTGTTTTTACCGACTTATTTGACACCTTGATTCATAGAGGGGTTCACCCAAATTATGTATATAGAATTTGGGCTAAATTTCTTATTAGAGAATTAGGGCTTACTATAGATATTAATGCCTTATTTAAAATTAGGGCAAACGCAACAACCAAGTTAGCATCAGATATGAAACTTAATAAGGTAGAGGTACCTTATGAATTTGTAATGAAAGAGGTTTATAAGAGGCTAGTCAATTCAGATAATTTAAATGGGGTTGAGTGGAGTACATTTCAGAAAATAAGCAAAGAATCAGATTATAGAAGTGAAACTTCTGTTCAGTATATTAATACTTCTTTGGTAGAAGGGCTTAAAACATTGAAGTCCGAAAATTATAAAATCTTTATTGTATCTGATTATCATTTATCTAAGGATGTTATAATGAGGTTATTAGAATTTCATGGTATATCTTCTATTTTTAATGATGTATTTATTTCTTGTGATTTAAAAAGGAGTAAAGAGAGTGATGGTAGTTTGTATCCATTTGTACTAGAAAAGACTGGTTCATTGGCAGAACATACGGCGATGATGGGAGATAATAAAATTAGTGATGTTATAAACTCTTCAAAGCATGGTCTTCATGGTTATTTTTTAAAACATTATTCTCATAAATTCAGAAATAAAAAGAATTTATTTGGCAGTGTGGAGAAAGAATTTAATAAGGCATGTAAAGAAATAGAACAAAATTGTAGAAAAAGTGATTTCCCTTTTAGTGAATATATTATTCATTTTTATTTTTTTACGGAAAGGCTATATACCGAAGCTAAAAGGAAAGGAATAAAAGATTTATTCTTTCTGGCAAGAGAAGGTCATTATTTAAAACAGTTATTTGATACTTATCAAAAGTTTAATGGTTTAAATGATGAGGATTATATAAAAACTCATTATTTCAAGGCATCTAGGCATTCTGCCAAACAAGTGTCCCTTAAGCCTATTGAAGAAGAGAAATTTGCGCCTATAAAAAAGAACTATGATGTAATGACTACTGGTCAATTTTTATCATCCTTTAATTTAAATGAAGATTCTATTTTAAACATTGCCAATGAATTAGATATTGATAAGGATTTAGAAATTGAAAATTTCAGTACTTCCAGTGTATTATTGAAACTTAAGAATAATAAAAAATTTAGTGTAGCTTATGAGTCTCATAGGATTGGACAACGCAATGCATTTAATAATTACCTAAATTCATTTAACGTAGATTTTAAATCTGACGGTATGGTTTTAGTAGATGTGGGTTGGGGAGGTACTATGCAAGAATGTATCTATGAGTATTTAGGAGGTAATGTACCTGTAACAGGTTATTACATTGGATTACGTGAAATATATAATATAAAAGATAAGACAAGAAGATATGGTTTAAACTTTACAGTTTATCCCAAGAAAGGATATTCTGATTATATTCTACAAGCTAACGGTCAGTTATATGAACAATTATTGGCCGCTCCTCATGGAAGTACTTTAGGTTATAATGGAGACCCCAGTTCGCCAACAATTGAATATCATGAACCAAATGAGAAAAGAGTTTTTGATGAATTCATATCTTCTATACAAAATTTTATGAATGGGCAATTTGATGAATTGTGTAATGGCTTAAACGGGCTTTCCTATACTGAAATTATGGTTCAGGATTATTTAACGGCTATGGCTCTTAGATTAGGATTGTTTACAAATAGGAAGAAATTAAAATTCATTCAATTAATTTCTAGAGGTTTTTATCAAAATGTAGGAGGTAATAAAGTAGGTATGGTGTATGATCCAAGTCAACTTTCCCAGACTAAAGCACAGTTGGTTAAGGAGTTTTTATGGAGTCCGGAAAAAACTTTTAGATACCTAGTAAAACTAAAACCACTTTTATATGATAAAAAACTTGCGTGGTTAGGTTGGATGGTTAGTAGTACATACTACTATATAAAAGTTAACAGGTCTATTAAGAAACGAATCTTTAGTAAAGATTTAATTACCTAATAAAAAAGTCAACTACGAATTATAATTCGTAGTTGACTTTTTTTATAAATATATTAGATAGTATATTGCTCTACAGTAAGTATTATCTATTTCTTTAAGAATTAGATAATACTTACTTCTTCAAAAGAGCGAATAAGGCATTCAGGTACGTTTAATTGAAAATCACAACTATTAGGGTGTATGTTCATTCCGTTGTCCATGACACCGACTGTATGCCAGCCCAATACTAAAGGAGCAATAAAGTCTTTTTTGAAATTATCACCAAAATAATAGTAAGTATTTAATTTCAGGTCTTCTTCAACCAATTTAAAATTTTTCAAATTTGGTTTCTCACTACCTATACTTTCAGAAATAATGCAGCAATCTATGTCTTCCCAAATACCCAAAGATTTTAGTTTGTTAGATTGAGTAATTATACGACCATCTGTTATAATACCAAGTTTCCCGTTTTTTTTCTTAACCTCTTTAATGACGTTTAGAACACCTGGAAAAGGTTTTATTTTAGGGGTATGGGTACGGTAAGAATTTAATAATTGCTCAATAGGAACACAAAAAGTTTCCGAAAGGTACAGAAACGGATTTTCACCATTTCTGTACAACGAAAATACGAAGTTAAAAAGCGTATAAACATCCTTGGGTTTCAAATTAAAGCAAATTTCCCAGTATGCAGATTTTAAAAACTCTAGTTCGTTATACAACGTATCATCTAAATCAAATACTAGCGCGGTATGTTTATCAATCTTTATATCCATGTACTAAAACTTCACCATCATAACGTAACATAAGTAAATCTTCTGCCCAATCTTCATAGTAATTATTAGATAAATCTTCACCAAGAAGGTACTCTTTTAAAATCCATTGTACATAATTAGCACCAGAGCTATGTGTTAAAGGATAACCTCCTCCAAATCTTGGGTTAACCTCAATACCATATATATCTTTGGTTTCTTTATGCATAAAGAATTGCACGGTTAAACATCCCCTTACTCCATCTATTTTATTTAATTGTTTTTTAATAAAAGGTACCAATTCATTTTTTTTGATAAGCCCTTTATTTACTTCCCCAGCCCTTACAAATAGTCGTTGTCTAGGTACAACACATTTTAAATACCCATTTTTTGTGTAATATAAATCACAAGTGAACTCATCATAGAAATCATGGTCTAAATATTCTAAAAACATTAATCTCTTGTTTTCAAAGTGATACTCTGTCATTTCATCTTTGTTTTTAATAACATAGTTATCTACACTACTACTACCGTCATAGGGTTTAATATATAGAGGAAGCTGAAATGTGTTCTTACAATATTCTTCAGCTACTTGAATACCTTTAGACTCAAAGAAGTCGTGTATCATCCTTTTGTCTCTACATTTATGTACAAAATCGGTATCTGGTACCACAACCCTAATATTATTTTCCAAAAACAATTCTTTGTTTTCTGATAATGGTAATAATGATGGGTCAATTGTAGGAACAATTAAAGTAATCCCTAATTTTTTGCATTGTTCTAATATGACTTTAATGTAGTCTTCATGTTTTACATTTGGAACTTTAAAAAATCCATCTGCAACCATGCATCCCGCAGATAGTTCGGGGTTCATATCGGAACCGTATACTTTAGCTTCTGGAAATATTGCTTTTAATTCTTTTTTAAAAAATCTGACCAAAGACACCCTTCGACCTACTGAGGTAATTAAAATATTGTTCATTTTACTAGTTTGTCTGGGCTAATTTATTTGATATAAATAGTGTGGGGGTTAATAAAAACATATAATTTTTAAGTTTATTTTAACATAATAATCAAAAATACTATTTCTTTATACAATTTCAATTGAATAAATCTTTTCTTTCAATATCAAGGTCCGCCATGTAAGAACTTTGATCCAATTCCACATCCGAGGTTTTAAATACTTTAATTAAAGTTTTATAGAATATTTGCACGTCTTGCACAAAACCTAAGTGTTCAACATAATAAATGTCTTTTGTAAATTTTTCATCCCAGCTCATGTAATTACGACCTGAAATTTGTGCTAATCCAGTAATACCGGGTCTAACAGAAAATCGAATTCTTTCCTCAGCCTTGTAATAGGGTAAGTATTTTACCAATAATGGTCTTGGACCAATAAGGCTCATATCACCTTTAAGTACATTAATTAATTGAGGAAGCTCATCTATAGAAGTTTTACGAATAAATATACCAAGAGGCGTTAACCTAATAGTATCAGGAAGTAGTTCACCGTTTTTATCCTTTTTGTTATTCATAGTTTTAAATTTTAAAACCTTAAATATTTTCTCATTTTTACCTGGTCTTTTTTGAGTGAAAAATGGGGTGTCCTTGAAATCTATGGTTAAGATGATGGCAACTATCATTAAAATCGGAAATAATAGTAAAAGACCTATTAATGATAAAATAATATCAAATAAACGTTTAAGAATTGGGTACATTTTTAATTTTTAATTTTAAGAATTATAAAATCACTAAATTTTAATTGAATCTATGACGGCGGCAAATTGTTTGCAAAGCAGAGATTTATCGTAAACTGTCTCTGCTAACTTTCTTGAGTTTTTGCCCATAACCTTTAGTTTTTCTGGCTCTTTTTGTAATGCAATTAACTTTTCAGCAAATTCTTTAGGCGATTCTGGATCAACATAAACACCACAATTATGCTTTTCTACCAAATCTTTTGTCCATCCATTAGAATTAACAATAATAGGTTTTTCGGCAGATAAAGAATCGAATAATTTGTTAGGTGAGTTAGTGCCTAGTATCGGTATATTACTAAAAGTCACCAATGATATATCACAGAAATTTACAATTTCAGAGGTTTTCTCCATATTAAAAAAACCTAAGTAAGTTACATTGTTACAACTTTCTTTAGCTTGGTAATTTTGAATTAATTCTTTACCAGGACCACTGCCTATAAATAAAAACTCAATTGTTTTATTTTCTTTTAAAAGATGAGCTGTTTCTAAAATGTATTCTATAGCATTAGCTTGCCCTAAAGCACCAAAGTAAATAACTTTAAAGGTTACCTCACTTATATTTAATTCCTGCATGAGAGCCATATTATGTTCTCTAGACCAAAATGCGTCAATTTTAGCCATATTAGGTATCATACTAACTTTACTATTTGGCGTGCCTACTTTTAAAACTCCATCTTGCATTCCTGGCGATAGGGCAATGATATGAGATGCATTTTTGTAAATACTTCGTTCAAACCATTTAGCAAGCTTAATAGCAGTCTTATTAGTAAGACCCCCCATTTGAATAGGAACCTCCGGCCATAAATCTCTTACCTCAAATAAGTAAGGAATTTTTTTAAACTTTTTTAAAACTAAAGCCGGAAATCCAATTGTTAATGGGGTAGAGGTGGCAATTACAAAATCTATATTTTTTTCTTTTAACGCTAAATATGTAGAGTAGAACATAAAATGCAAAAATGATTTTAGTCTAGATGCAATACTCATGGTTTGGGAATATGGTACTCTTACATAAATTATATCAATTCCATCAATTTTTTTTCGTTCAAATCGTTTTTTATTGTTTTTACCCAAAGATATTACGGTAACCTTATGCCCATTTTTTAATAATTCTAGACTATTCCAATAAGAACGAGTACCTCCCGGTTGATCAGGTGTTGTAAAGTATTGATGTAAATATAGTATGTTCATGAAGTATATACTTAATTCTTTAATGTAGTGTAAAGATTTTTGTAATTTAAAGCGATATTGCTCCAACGAAATTTCTCAAAATCTATTTTGTTAATTTCGTATGTTTTGTAATTAGTTATAACTTTTTTTAGAGCTTCAATTATATCTTTTTCATCATTAGGATTACAGCTTTCACCAATATTTTCATCAAAAACACCATAAATTCCATCATTTTTAGAATATAATAATGGTAGCCCTTGACTTAATGCTTCTATATATACTAAACCAAAGGTTTCTCCTTTAGATGGCATAGCGAATATATGATTATTATTATGAATGGTTTTTAACTTTTGCTTATTATATATAGGACCGATATAGTTAATATATTCGGGCATTTTTAATGATAATTCTATAATTTGTTTTTCCTGGTCCCCGTTTTTTCCAACAATATTAAATCTACATGTAATGTTTAATTTATTTAAAGCGATAACTGCATTCGCAACAGCTAAAACATTTTTACGCTTTAGTAAACTACCAACGTATAAGATTTCTGTTGGAATAATATTTTTCTGAGGGATTTTATTGTCAAGCCAGAAATCTTCAATACCATTGCATTGAATAATACATTTATTTGAAAATAAATCTGTCTTTTTGCGAATAAGGTAGTGTTTAAGAAAATTATCTTTAAGTGCGGCGCTAATAAAAATAATTTTACTCGAGTTATTAAGAATTTTTAAAGCAATATTAATTAAATCAGGTCTGTAATTT
The DNA here is from genome assembly GCF_000688315.1 of Maribacter sp. Hel_I_7. NCBI lineage: Bacteria > Pseudomonadati > Bacteroidota > Flavobacteriia > Flavobacteriales > Flavobacteriaceae > Maribacter > Maribacter sp. Hel_I_7. The sequence goes on from NZ_JHZW01000003.1 coordinate 160,837, forward strand.
AAAAACACTTCGATATCTGTTGAACGAACTGCAATTATATAAGGAATGCCTTTTTCTTTAAATAACTTATAAGCAATAGCTCCATCGCTAAAAAGATTTGTAGCATGGCTTATATTTATATTAGATAGTTCAATATTGTTTATTAAATCTTGATATAAAAAATTTATTTTTTTCCTAAATAATATACGATGATTTTTTCTCATCGGTTTGGATATGATGATTTTTGAAAATTTGTATTGTATTAAATTAGATCTGACTAAAGTTGAATTCTTTACAGGACAATAAATTGTTTGATTAATATTTGATTGGTCTAAAGATTGAAAAAGGTTTCTATGTACTTTACTTCCAAAATAATCATTGCAAATATGGAGAATGTTCATTTTAAATTATTATTTAATTTCCAAGTTAATTGACTGTGATAATATTACTTTAATATTATTTTTCGTAAATACTTGCTTCCTCTTTTTTCTATATATGAATAAGTCAGATTACTGATAGCAATAACTAATATTATAATTAAAATAAATAGTCCTAGTTGAGTGAACTCATTTTCGGGAACTTTAAACATCCCAAAGAATAATCTTGGTATTATAAGCACTAAGAGAAAGTGGTTTAGATATACGGAATAGGAAATATCACCTAAAAATACAAGAGATTTTGAACTTAACACCTTACTTAAGTATCCATCTGTTTTAAGTAGTATAAGTATAGAAGTGGCAAAAAACACTGGTACAATAGCAAGTGTAAACATTTCCTTTTGAAATCCAAATAATTTTTTATTTAATATATAAAATATTAATAATAAAAAAATTGGGATTAAATATTCAAATATATTTGAAATTTTAAAATTTAATTTTGAAATTTTCCATACAAAATATCCTAAATTAAAAGAGATTAAACCTCTGATGAAACCATAATCTCCGGTATTTATATAACTGCCATTGTAAATAGCAAAAAATATGGATAACAAAATAATAATCCCAAGTAGAAATCCTCTATTAAAATTCTTCGTAGCTAGAATAGATGTTAATCCAAAAACAATATATGATATCATTTCAGAAGATATAGACCAGGAAACACCATTCATTCCGGAAGTTGAGCCTAAGATAGGGCAAGAATTAGTAAAGAGTAAAGTATCCAAATATCTCAATAATAATACTGGCAATGAATCTACGTTGTCCACCATTAAAGGGAAAAAATAATTTCCAATGATGTCAAATATTAATGCCGCTGTAGCAGTAAATAGAAGTAAAGGGAACAGTCTTATAAATCTTTTCTTTAAATAAATTTTAAATTCGTCAAAAGTATTTAATGAATGATAATTATATGCAATTACATATCCAGAAAGTACAAAGAAAAAATCTACAAATGTATATGCTTCTCTAATAAAAAAAAATTGATGTAAGTATGGTGGAAGAAAGATTTCTCTATAATGAAAAAATACAATCATTAAACTAAAGATACCCCTTAATCCATCAAGTTTGGTGATTCTCATTTATAGTTTGTTTTATTGGGTGATTTTTTTATTATTATAAATTTTGGTAGTTTAAATTTTCTTAAAAAAAATGGACTAGTTTGTTAAATACTTATAAAGTATTTAACAAACTAGTCCATTTTTGAATGATATTTGAAAGATTAAATTCTTGTATGAATTTTGGATTGTTTTTGGAAAATGTAATTCTAATATCTTTATTTTTAACTAATGTTTCTATGCTACTTGCCATTGCATTAATATCAAAAGGAACTATTAAAAAGCCATTGAGACCATCATTTATAATTTCGTTTGGTCCTGTAGGAATATCAAAACTTACTAACGGTAACTTACATGCTAAGCCTTCAATTAAGCTCATAGGAAAACCTTCATATCTAGAAGTCATTACCATCATAGCGTAATCATTATATAAATTATACAAATTGCTACTTTGCCCCATTAGGTTTACTCTGCCGATTAATTTTTTTTCTTCAATTTTCTTCTTAAGCATTTCTTCTTCTTCCCCAGAACCATAGATATCCCATGTAAAATCATGGTGTTTATTTAAAACAATATCCGCAACATCAATTAGCGTTTCAAAATTTTTCTGAGCAGTTAGTCTGCCTACACTTATAATTTTTTTAGATTCAGTATTGTATGTTATATTGTTGTGTTGTAAACTTTTGTCTATTGGGTTATAGATTTGGACTACGTTTTTAGCCTTGGTTTCATTTTTGTAATTAAATTCATCTGTTTTGGTAAGGCTTATTAAACAATCAGCAAAGTATGCTGTAAAATGTTCGTTGAACATTCTAAACTGTTTATTAGAAGTGCCCTTAAAACTTGAATGAGACCAGTATATTAACTTAGTATTTTTAAAAAGAGTGGCAAGAACTCCTAGTGGACCAACTATAGCGCCACAAGATATTAGAATATCAATTTCATTGTCGGCAATTATTTTACGTAATTTCTTGGAAGCAGTGAAAATACCTTTCTTCATAGGTATTTGATCTTCTAATAAATAGTGATATGGTAGATTATTATTCCAATCGTAAGAATTTTGTTTCTTTTTAGCATAGCTAATAATATGAATGTCAAAATTAGGATTAAGATTTAATTCCTTTGAAATTATAGAAGTAACCCTACCTATACCTCCTCTTTCAGTTATAATACTTAAGAGGAATCCAACTTTTAACTTACTGTTCATTAATAATATTTTTTGATAAGTGACAATAGCTTGTTTTTGCCTGTCAAATATTCATTTTGTTTTAAAAGTTCATTTGCAAGAATAAAAACGGTAATGCCTATGATAAGTTGTGCAGAGATCATTAAAAATAAATTTATAGCTGCAAATGTTACCCCTAGCATTGAAATAAATGTTAAAACCGATATTAAGAAAAAAGGTAAAAAATCTTTAAATTGGTCTTTAAGATTGTAATCGATAATTTTTTTAGTATAAAAACTATTGATAAAATATTCAAGTATAGAGAAAAATATAAGCCCATAAATCATATAATCAATACCAAAATTTACGGTAATTAAAATAATTGGAATTAAGATAACTTTCTTAATAATTTCCAACTTAAGGTTTAGGTTAGAATAGCCTTTAATAAGTAAAAGATTCAAATGTAGAATCTGCAGGGGATATAACATACCCGGAATACATAACAACTGTAAGTAGAAAATTGAAGTTTCCCATTTTTCTCCTATAGTAATTAAAATTAATGGTTTAGCAATCGCGGCAATAGCAAGCATTATTATAAAATTTAAAAACATGCTAAAACGAATGAATTGTATGAACTTTATTTTTAGGTTTTTTTTGTCATTTTGGTAATTTGATAATATTGGAAAACTAATCCTTCTAATAGCGAATGTTATATTGGTAGAAAATGGGGTTTGAAATTGATCTGCTCTAGTATAAAACCCTAATGATGTTGGTGAAAAATATTTCCCGATAACAAAATAATACACGTTTTTATATGCGGTATTAACTAAATTGGTGATTAAAAGTTTATAACCGAAATTAAATAATTCTTTAAAGCTATTCTTAGAAAACTCAAGTTTAGGTTTCCAGTTAGAGCTTAACCATAGCATAATACTATTTAAGAAAGGTCTTAGGACAGAAAAAGCAATTAAACTCCAGACACCATAATCTCTATAAGCCATAGCAATGGCTATACTGCCAGCCAATAAAGATGAAATAACAGCAAAAATGCCTAATTTTTTAAAATCTAGCTGTTTCGTTAAAATTGTTCGTTGTATAATAACTAAGCCGTTAATAACGAGAATAGTTCCAGAAACCTTTATTAGGTTGGTTAGTATTGGCGTATTAAAAAATGTAGCAATATTATTTGCGACTGCCCATAGTAAAAGATATAGTAAAACAGCAGTAATTATATTGGTATAGAAAACAGTATTATAGTCTTTTTCAGTAGCATGTACTTTACGTATTAATGCGCTTCCAAAACCTGCTTCTACTACTGAATTGGTGACTGTTATAATGGCGGTTATGATACCCACAACACCAAAATCTTCAGGTGTTAAAAGTCTTGCTAAAATAATTCCGACGATGAATATTGCGCCTTGGCTAAAAATACCCTCAAATATCGTCCAGCTAAAGCCTTTAATTGCTTTTTGTTTTAATGACACAGAATTTTAATTATAAAGTTCTTGATATTTTGTGTTTTACCCAATTTTTTCGGATATGGTGTCTCTTTTTTGAAGACTTATAATTAGAAAAAAGTACATCATAGAAAAGGGAAATTTGTAAAAGACATAAAAATTATTGTAAATTAAAAAAGTAATAAAGAAAAGAAAATAGAATTTATATAAAGGATTGTTTTTATCTGATCTGTAGTTTTTAATACTTTTAAAAGTTGGGATAAGAAAAAGCGAGAAAAGTAAGACTCCACCAATTATTCCTTGTTCCGCTAGTATTTCTATATAGGAATTATGTGTGAATAACCGGTATTTACTATAAAAAGGAAACTGGCCTAAACCAACTCCTAGGATTGGATTTTGTTTAAAAACTTCTATTCCTTCTTCAATTAAAACTTCTCTGGAATCTTGTCTATTTGCAGTTTGTACCACTCTATTTTTAATCCTTGATCCCTCATATATTTTTATAAATTGAAATGTCAAGAGCACTATTACAGAAGTTATAAATAATTTACGGACCAACTTAGCTATTTTAGAAGGTTCTTTTGGTTTATTTACAAATAACCAAAAACCTAAATTTATAACAACTATCAAGAATAAACCAGCTCTAGATTGAGTGGTGAAAGCTATTATTAAAAATAAGATAGGAAGAATAAGAAGCATTAAAAAAACTGGCTTACTTCTATATTTTAGGTATAAATAAAATAAAGAGAAATTAGCGAATATGCAATAGTAAGAGTAAGCATTGGCATTTAACATGAATCTATCCCTAAAATCTATGGCGGAGGCAAAATTTACACTAATGTTGCCATTTAAAATCATAATAACAAAAAGGATAATGATAGTAAGTATGTATCCTATATGAAAGAAGCTGCTAAAGTTAATTTTACTTGTCAATCCAATTACTATATAAGCAGATATAATCGCCCCAAATAAAAGGCTCAATGTTATTTTAAATTCATCAAATCCCTTGTAATAATATATGGTGGTAAAACTTAAAAGAAAAATCATCAGAAATATGAAAAATTCTTTTTTGTTTGAATGTGAATGTTTTGCGTCGTAAAAGAATGCTATGACCGCTAAAAGAGGTAAAAGTCCCAATGTAGCTATTTGTTGTAGTTGAAAATATGGGCCAAGTGCATTTAAAAAAATAATTACAAAAATTATGAAAATTCCGAGTAATATTTTTGGCTGTTTTTTTTTTTTCATTTCGCTAAGCTACTAAAGTTAATTTGGGTAATGCCTGATTATATTTATTGGTAAAAATAGGGATAAGCAAAGGTTCAAGTATACGTTAAAGTTTTAAATATAGTGGATGCGAAATGTTTATTTTGAATAACTTAATTATAATTGAGAATAATAGTCTTACACAAACTATCTTTGATACCTGTATATAGATTAGCACCCTATTTTTAAAAGAATTTTGTATGTTAAATGTATTAATTTAAGGTCTGTTCATAAGGAAATGTGATTTTGAATTGTAATAAAAATATCAATTATTTACTTAAAATGATTGTAATTATATTAAAAGGAATGGTAATAATAAAAGTTTGCGTATGCAGTTTTTTTACTCTTATTTTTTATTTATTTCCAATGAGGCTAAAATAGCTAAACAAAGAAATTGAGTAAGAATAATTCGTTGTTTTTATTATTTTCAACGTCATCTATCAAAAAAATATAAAATTTCACAAAAAAAAAAGCCCATTTAAATGGGCTTTTTTTTTGTGAAATTTATTGCTCCGGATAAACGGGATAACCATCTTCTAAAATTTTAGCATTTAATGCAGCAATCCCTAATGGTTGAATTCCATAAAAGGTTAGGTTTTTACCAATATAATCTTCCTTAATTCTTTGTTGTAAACTTTCATCATATCGTCCCAAATTTAACCAATCGTGTAATCTGCCATGTAGGTCATAATCACCTGTTCCATCTACATTATACATAAAAAAACTACCATATTCTTTTTTCCATATTACATTGTTTACAGTAGATGTTAAAGCTGTTATATCTGCCTCAGTCCAATACATATTATTCTCATAGGCAGTGACAATGAAACTTACTATGGCCCCTGCATGACTTGTGTCTTGAATTTGATCAATATCCCAACGTTGACTCCACGTAACAGCAGAAGGAACTTTGTTGTTAGGTTTTAATTGATTTCTTAGGTTAGAAGGACGCCCCACCATAGTGCCAAAAGATACATTTTCAAAAACTGTATTGTACTTTTCCTTACCAGTAATAATGTAAAGTTCCATACCAATTCTAGCCCAATGTGTAGTCATGTGGGTGTTGATTCTATAAAAATTATTAAGACCTTGTGCCTCATATCTTTCCCATATGTTTTTTTCGGAAAAAGCCAAAAGATTTTCATATTGCTGTTGATAGTTTCCGGTTGCTCTTAAGTTTGGGGATTGGTGCATTATTCTAGTTAAAGTTGCAACATATCTCCAATAAAAACTATCCCATAATGGATGACCATCATTGTCATTATTTGGCCAGCCTAAATAACCATTCCCGACATTTACAGCATCGGTCATAGTAATATTTATTAATTTTAAAGCTTCGTCTAAATAACTATTATCCCCGGTAGCTTGCCACATTTTCACTAATCCATCGATGTAATAACCGAGAAAATAATATTCTTGATTAATATTATTACTTTTTGCTCGTGATAATGCATCTGCGGAGTCGGTTTGTTGATCAATATCTAACCATTCTGCATCAAATTTTTCTTGCCATTCCTTAACTCTTTCACTTATTTCATTTGGACCTCTGTGTGTATTTTCAGAGGAACTTGTCTCTTCATCTATAAAAGAATCGTCATTAGTAATTGTTACAGTAGCCTCTTCTTCAGTTACGGTACCTTCTTCATCTACTTCTTCTGCTGTATAAGTGAATGTGTCGGTAAAATCTTCTGTTTCAATAATTTCTTCTTGTGGTGTATATGTTAATGTATTGTCATTATTAATAACAATAGAACCGTTTTGAGCCACAGAGGTTTCCGTGATATTTACATTACTTAAGTCGGTGAAATTATCATTGTTTAAAACATCCAAAATTATATTATTGGAACTTGAAAGATAAAATATATCATTGACTACATAATTTTGTATTTCAATACTATTGTCTTTTGATATTACATATTCCGATAATAAATCAGAATCTTTACTGCAGGATTGGAAAATAAATAGAAGACATAAAAAGACTGCCATGCGTGTAGGGTTTTGTAGGTTTCGCATCATGGGGTAAAATTGTTTAATTACTTAAGATTTAGGAATTTAAAAATATTTCTTTTTTTTAAAATAACGATGAAATAAATGGTTTATTCGATGAACTACTTTATATCAACTTTATTATTACGTATTGAAATTACGTTTTGGATTAAAAAAAAATCTTTTTTCGATAAAATACTGTTTTCTTTAACATTTTACCTCTAATTACAGAGTAACTGTTCGTTTTTAAAGTCTTGGTGTTTAATAATATTTTAACAAGCAAGGTTTAAAACCTTACTATAATTGGAGAAATATTAAATGCCTGGACTTTACACATTAATTGAAGATGATTGTAAATAACGATACATTTGTTATAATATTATTTTAGAACTACAATAGTTGTTTTATAAAATTCTTTCAAAACAAAAGGTGTTGTTATCCAAATTTATAGAATAACAACACCTTCAAAATATAATTTGCAATAAGTGACTAAATCTCTAACGTATCCATTTTCTTGGTTAAAGTTGCGCGGTATTGTGGAAAGAAACTTATTTGATTTTTATCTACCTCAGGATATTGGTTGAATTTTTCATTTGTTAGTTTGTTATATATGTCATGGTTAACAATATATTTCCAAAGTCTGAAATTTTTAAATTCTTTTGAAAACCCACTTTTAAAACGAAATAAAGAATCTTCGTTACTGCCGCCTCTACCGCCACCAAGATTTAATAATTGGTACCCTTCAGCCGTACTTATAAGGCGCATTTCGTCAATAATAAGTTTTATAGGGTTTAATTCGTAAAAATCGGCATCTAAACCTGATAGGTGGTATTGAACAATATTATCTTTTTTTATAAAAATTGCAGCACCAATTATTTTCTGACTATCATTATCTCTACATATCATTAATTGTGGATTGTAGTCTTTGCTTGCCATAATGCGTTCAAAGTATGTTTGATCGAAAAAATAACTATCAGTAGCATCTACGCGCCTCATATTTTCGTGATATAATTCGATAAAGCTTTTCAAGTCCTCTTGATGATTACCTTCCGAAACAGTGCATACCTTTCGCGCTTTATTTAGGTAGGTTTTTAAGCGTCTGTTGAAATTTGCACGTTGTATTTCAATCGGTAGGGATAAATCTAGATATACAACCATTCCTTGATCTGAAATTTCACCTAAACCTGAGAGCAACGATTCTTGATTATCTAAAAACGGATGTAATCTTGAGAAGACAGAGATAATTTTGTTATCCATTAAATAGCTATGAAGAATCTCTTGAAATTTAGATTTCTCAAAAGAATTGTCATTTATATTTGATAATACACCAGCATATCCATATACTGAAGTTGCATCAATATATGATGTTCCCTTTATATTTCTTAATAAAAGAGGCAATAAGATGGTGGAGTTCCCTTCGTTATACTTTAATAAAACAGGGTTTTCATCATCATTTTTAGATAATTGGTGATAATCATACGTAAAATAAAAATCTGTATTACCAATTAATTCTAATTGTTTTACCCATTCTTCTTTTTGTTTAATTGTCTCAATCATAAGATGTAAAATTGTATTATTAAGTATAACTAAATACCTATTTTATTTATTATTCTGGTTTACTAAATTTTTCTAATTCTATTATAATTTGAATTCTATCAAATTTAATTTATAACCAATTTTTATATTTTCAATATATTTAAATTCTAAACATCGCCGCTGTTGGTTTTAGGCCAACATAAGCCATACCAGCTTGATTCATCCAATGTGGTTGAATAATTCCGTGCTGAAGTACCGCATGAACATCTCTATGTATTCTTTCAATTCTAAATTTTGTATATAAAGATGAAGTGCCCGCAACTGCGTAGATTTCAGATATTAAAAATCTAGCTGCTGTAGCTGCTTCACAAGATGCTGCCCATACATCAGCTAGTTGAACGTCCGTATAAATGTTTTCATTTACAGATTCTTCCCATAGCGTAGATACAGAGCTATGTAATTGAGCTCTATTTGCTGCTAAAGCTGAATTAGCTTTGGCTAATACAGTTTGTACTGTTAATCTATCACGTAAATCGGGATTTTTCCCTGGTGTTACCCTATCTAAACACATTTTGGTCAACTCATCAATGGCACCTTTAAGCAAGCCTAATGACATTGCAGCACAACCAGAAGCATTTATAGCTCCTATGGGAAGTCTATTATAAGCAGTATTATTTTCTACAGTACTTTCAAAATCTACAGCATAACTTTCTTGTACAAAAGCCTCTTCGATTTCAATATCATGGCTTCCTGTGCCTCGTAAACCACCAACATTCCATGTATCTATAATTTTTACGAATTTTTTAGGAACATACATTAACTTTAATTTTGCTCCAGGTCCTAAATTGGTAGGTAAGTCTCCTCCAGTAACCAAACAACGTAAAACAAACCAATCAGCTAGTTCACAACCTGAAACTAAAGTCCAACGTCCAGAAACCATATATCCGTCAGGAACAATTTTAGCAAACCCTTCTGGTCTAGTAGAATTTGCATATATATCAGTTTTATTCTTATAAATCTCATTAATGCTTGTTTTATTTAGAAATTTACCAAAAGTACATGCTAGATGGTTGTTCCAAACAATCCAAGCTACAGAAGTTTCTGCGCTGGCTAGGGTCTCGTAAGTTTTTAATGTTTCTACTGGATTATCTTCAATACCGCCTAAGTGTTTAGGTAATGCCATTCTAAATAACTCATAATCAGTAAGCTTCTCTATTATTTCAGGTGCAAGTTTTCTGGAATTTTCGCTTAGTTCTCTGTTTGCAAGTGCGATATTGTAAATATCTTTAGCAGCTTCAGATGGTTTTATTTTAAGAGTATCTGATGATTTTGTATAGCTCATTAGTTTGAAGTTTATTTTTATTTAATGAATAGATTTCACTCGTATTATTAAAACTCAAATTTTCATTAAAAATTATAAGTTATTAAAATTTACAGTAAAGCTATGTAGTAATTTTAATACAATAGTAAAAACTAGTTCAAAAGCAATAAAAGGGGATGATTAGAATTCTAATCATCCCCTTTTATTTTTAACGAAATAGCTTCTTAACTTCTAATTAGGAATTAAAAGTTTAAAAATATTAATATTTAAGTTTATTATAACCTTCCATGAACTTTACCAGGAAGTGTTCCTTTCACGTCATAAATTATACCGTTTACATTTAAAAGATCAGCAATATTTATAGTTTGAAATTTTTTGTGAGCTACAGCGGATATTACTACATCATAAGTATCTCGTGGCATTTCTTGCGTTGTTGTTATTCCATATTCTTTTAGGACTTCTTGAGGCTCTGCCCATGGATCATAAATCGTCGTATGTACTTTGTAATCATTTAAGCTTTTAATCATATCAACAACTTTGGTATTTCGTATATCTGGACAATCCTCTTTAAATGTGATGCCCATGATTAAAATTTTTGAATCTTTAACCATTAAATCATGTTTGAGCATTAATTTAATTATTTGTAAACTTAGATACTCACCCATACCATCATTTATTCGTCTACTAGCTAATATTAAGTCAGGATTATAGCCGTTTTCTTGAGCTTTTTGAGCTAAGTAATATGGGTCTACACCTATACAGTGTCCGCCAACTAAACCTGGTTTAAAAGGAAGAAAGTTCCATTTAGTACCGGCAGCTTTTAGGACATCATTCGTGTCGATATCTAATAAATGAAATATTTTTGCTAATTCATTCATAAATGCAATATTGATATCTCGTTGTGTGTTCTCTATAACTTTAGATGCTTCAGCTACTTTAATGGTGGGGGCTAAATGTGTGCCGGCAGTTATAACTGAGGAATATAAATCATCTACTAGTTTAGCGGTTTCTGGAGTAGACCCGGCAGTCACTTTTAGTATTTTTTCAACTGTATGTTCCTTATCACCCGGATTAATTCTTTCTGGAGAATACCCGACGTAGAAATTTTTATTAAAAGTCAATCCACTAGATTTTTCTAATTCTGGAACGCAAATTTCTTCAGTAGCGCCTGGGTATACTGTGGATTCGTAAATAACAATGTTGCCTTCTTTTAAAACTTTACCTACTGTTTCACTTGCTTTAATTAATGGAGTAAATACTGGTCTTTTAGTGTCATCAACAGGAGTTGGTACAGTAACAATATAATAATCACAATCTTTTAATTCATCAATATTCGCAGTACAAAACAATCCATAATTATCAATATTAGATGTTTTTTTGAGTACATTGTCCAAATCAAGATCTGACAGTTCTAAGGTTGTATCTTTTCCAAGGTTAATTTCTTGTACTCTCTTTATATTAATGTCATAACCTATTACTGAGTACTTTTTAGCAAATAATGCTGCCAAAGGCAAACCAACATACCCCAAACCTATAATTCCTATTTTCATATTTAAATATCTATAAAAGGTTAAATTGCCACGATTTTTAATATAATAATTTACGTGAATTTAACTATCAAAGTTGGTTATTTGGATGTTAGATACCAGTTTATAAACATTTTAACACCATCATTTAAATTTATCTTAGGGGAATAATTGTAATTTTCGGTGAGTTCTGTGGTGTCTGCCCATGTTTTAAAAACATCACCGTCTTGCATTGGCTTCATTATTAAATTTGCCTCTTTATTCAAATTTATCTCTATCGTATTTATAAAATCCATCAGTTTTACTGATTTTCCTCTGCCAATATTATATATAGCCGCATTGCTTTTAGAATTTGAATTGGGTATGAAGCCTTTTTCTATAATCAAACAGATTCCGTTAACTATATCATCAATATATGTAAAGTCCCTTGCTAATTCTCCATTGTTATAAACATTAATAGGCTTATTTGCTAAAATATTTTTAGTAAATGAAAAATAGGCCATATCGGGTCTGCCCCATGGACCATAGACAGTGAAAAACCGAAGTCCTGTGCATTGGAATTTATAAAGATGGCTATAGGTATGTGCCATTAGCTCATTACTTTTTTTGGTAGCAGCATATAGGCTAACGGGATGATCTACCGGGTCGGTAGTTTTAAAAGGTACTTTGTCATTTAATCCATATACACTAGAACTACTAGCATATACTAGGTGTTTGATTTTATTGATACGGCAACATTCTAAAACGTTTAAAAAACCAACTAGATTACTATCTACATAGGCTTCTGGGTTTTCTAAACTATAACGAACACCTGCCTGCGCAGCTAAATTACAAACTACATCAAAATTCTGTTGCTTGAATAAAATGGGTAAATTTTCACGGTCTTCTAGTGCCAACCTTATAAATGAAAAAGGGGCTTTTGTAGTACTTTCAATTAAAATATTAAATTGTTCGGCATCATCTCTTTCTATACCAAGTTGATTTAATCTCGCATATTTAAGATTTACATCATAATAGTCGTTGATATTGTCCAAACCGACAACGTCATGACCTTTCTCAATTAATTTTTTTGAAACGAAAAAGCCAATAAAACCAGCGGCACCGGTTACTAAAATTTTCATGATTGCCCTATTTTGTAATAATTAAAGCCAATACCTTTCATAGTGTCAGTTTCTAATAAACGTCTACCATCAAACACAAAAGCAGGTTTAAGCATTTGCTTATAAATTGTTTCCCAATCATAGGTTTTAAATTCATCCCATTCGGTTAAAATTGCAATTGCATGCGCATCTTTCGTAACTTCAATAGGTTCTTTTGTCACCTTTAATAATCTTCTATTCTCTTCTGGTGATCTTGTATTTAGGTAGTCTAAATCGGCATAAATGCGTTCTTCTGATACCTTAGGGTCATATACTATTATTTCAGCACGTTCTTCTAACAAAGCATCGGCAACTGCAATAGCGGCAGATTCTCGGGTGTCATTCGTGTCTTTTTTAAACGCCCAACCATACATAACAATTTTTTTACCTGAAATGGTATTATAAAGATTAGTTATAATATTTTCAGCAAAGCGACTTTTTTGATAATCATTAGCTATAATTACCTGCTCCCAATAATCGGCTACTTCATTTAAACCGTATGACCGTGCAATATATACTAAGTTTAATATGTCTTTTTGAAAACAAGACCCACCAAAACCAACGGATGCATTTAAAAATTTTGATCCTATTCTACTATCAAAACCAATGGCTCTAGAAATTTCTTGAATATTGGCATCTGTTTTTTCGCAGAGAGCCGATATGGTATTGATAGACGAAACACGTTGCGCTAAAAAAGCATTAGCAACTAATTTTGATAATTCTGAAGACCAAACATTCGTCTGTAAAATACGTTCTTTTGGTAGCCAATGCTCATAAACAGCACTTAATGCGTCTTTGGCTGCTTGTCCACTAGGCGTGTCATTTCCACCAATTAATACACGGTCTGCATGAATTAAATCTTCAATGGCAGTACCTTCAGCTAAAAACTCTGGGTTTGATAAAATTTCAAACTTAACAGAGTTGCCAGTATTATCCAAAATATTTTGAATTGCCTGGGCTGTTCTTACCGGAAGTGTAGATTTTTCAACTACTATCTTATCATCTTTAGCAACTTTGGCTATGTTGCGGGCACAAAGTTCTATAAATTTTAAATCTGCAGCTTGCCCTTTACCTTTTCCATATGTTTTAGTAGGGGTGTTTACAGAAATAAATATCATTTGAGCTTCATCGATGGCTTTATCTACTTCGGTAGAGAAGAATAAATTCTTTCCTCGTGTTTCACCAACAATTTCTTTTAAACCTGGTTCATATATAGGGAGTTCATCTAAATTAACAGTATTCCATTGATCGATACGATCTTGATTAATGTCTACTACTGTTACTTGTATTTCTGGACATTGTTTTGCAATAACCGACATTGTTGGGCCACCTACGTAACCAGCACCAATACAGCAAATTTTTGTAATTTTTTTCATTTTATTTAAATAGGATTTAAAAAAGCAAAGATTAAAAAATAACGTTCGATTAGAAAATATATTTTAGATGAAGTCGTTATTTACTGGGTTTAAAAGTCTGAGAAGACGGTAAATGGTATATAGTATTTCCTTTAACCGATAATTTACACATATTAAACGAAATATAATGTTATTTCACTGTTTTGATTAAATCTATAGTTAATTTTGAGCCTTATATTTGTAATCCTAAATTGACAACTATTGAAAACCGTTTCAAACCTAACCAAAGTATGGCTTTCTTCTCCGCATATGGGAGGAACAGAGCAAAATTATGTTAATGAAGCCTTTGATACTAATTGGATTGCTCCATTAGGACCGAATGTTAATGCTTTTGAAAAGGCAATTAAAGATGAGTTAGGCAACGCTGTTCATGTTGCCGCTTTAAGTTCGGGGACTGCAGCCATACATTTAGGCCTTGAGTTATTAGGTGTAGGGAAGGGTGATGATGTCATTTGTCAAAGTTTTACATTTTCTGCTTCTGCCAATCCGATTTCTTATTTAGGTGCTGAACCAGTATTTGTAGATAGTGAAACCGATACATGGAATATATCTCCAAAACTTTTAAGAAAGGCTATAGAAAGCGGAATCAAAGAAGGTAAAAAGCCAAAGGCAATTATTGCTGTCCATTTATATGGAATGCCTTATAAAGTTGCTGAAATTAGAGCCTTAGCGGATGAATTTGAAATACCTATTTTAGAAGATAGTGCAGAAGCCCTTGGCAGCTTTTTTAACAACAATGCATGCGGAACTTTTGGCGATATTGGAGTTTTGTCTTTTAATGGAAATAAAATAATAACTACTTCCGGTGGTGGAGCCTTAGTCTCTAAAAATAAGAATTATATCGAAAGGGCTATATTTTTAGCTACACAAGCAAGAGATGATGCACCCCATTATCAACACTCTAATATAGGCTATAATTATAGGATGAGTAATGTATTGGCCGGTATAGGTCGTGGGCAAATGGAGGTTTTAAAAAACCGAGTAAATGCCCGTAGAGCCAATCATCAGTTTTATATGGAGTCTTTGGATCAATTTAAAGAAATTAAATTTCTTTCTGAGCCTGAAGGGTATTTTTCAAATAGATGGTTAAGTTGTATCTTAACACCATCTTATGAAATAAGAGAAAAACTAAGGTTAGCTCTTCTTGAAGTTAATGTTGAGTCTAGACCATTATGGAAGCCACTACACTTACAGCCGATTTTTAAAACTTCAAAGCAGTTTGTAGATGGTACCTCAGCATCATTGTTCGAGAAAGGTCTCTGTTTGCCTAGCGGTTCTAATTTGTTAAATGAAGAATTAGAACGAGTTGTAACAACTATCAAAAACGTTTTATCATGATACAAAAATATCTAAATTATAATGCGCAACGTTATGCCTCTAAATGGCTTGTGTTATGCATTGACCTACTAACGGTAGTTTTCGCTTTTATATTATCTTATTTTATTCGATTTAATTTAACCTTAAATTTTGATGTTCATAATTTTTTGGTTCAAATACCTTTGGTAGCTGTAGCAGCATTAATGGCTTTCTTAATTGTAGGGTCTTATAAGGGAGTTGTTCGGCATACAGGGGTTAAAGATGTATATAATATTTTTAACGCAGTATGTTTCTTTAGTATATTGGTCATTTTTATTGTAATGATTAATAGGCAGATGGATATTTTAAGTCAGTTTACAATACCGCTATCTATCATTATTATAAATAGTTTAATTGCTTTTATAGGTCTAGCCGCTTCTCGTTTTGTTTTTAAATCATTTTATAACAAAATGAATAGCACTATAAAAGTGACTAAGAATATCTTGATTTATGGTGCTGGAGATTCTGGAGTGTTAACACATGGTGCGATTGGAAATAACAGTAAAAGTCGTTATAAAGTTATTGGATATATTGATAGAGATGCCAAAAAAATAGGTAAGAATATTAATGGAGTACCTGTATTTGCTAGAAGAACATTAACTGAGGCTTTTATAGTTAAGAATAATATTTCTGAAATTATTTTTTCAATACAAAATATCGATTCAGTCAAATTGAGAAAAACAGTGGAAGGCTTAGTTGATTTACCTATTGTTGTTAAAATTGTTCCACCTATTGAAGATTGGATTAACGGAGAGTTGAAAGTTTCTCAAATAAAGCAAGTTCAAATTGAAGATTTATTAGATCGAGCGCCAATTACTATTAAGAATAGTAAAATTGCAATGGAGTTGATGAATAAAACTATAATGGTAACAGGTGGAGCAGGGTCTATAGGTAGTGAAATTGTTCGACAGATTTGTAATTATGGTTATAAATCGTTGATTATTATTGATTCCGCTGAATCAGCATTATATGATTTACAACAAGAATTAAAACAAAATGGTTTTCATAATTTTATACCGATTGTCACAGATATTCGAGATAAAAATAGGATGAATGCTCTTTTTGGAGAACATAGGCCAAATATTGTTTTTCATGCTGCGGCATATAAACATGTTCCATTGATGGAATACAATTCTTATGAAGCCATAAAAATTAATATTGGAGGAACTAAAAATGTTGCAGATTTATCTGTTTTACATGGAGTAGAAAAATTTGTTTTTGTTTCTACGGATAAAGCTGTAAACCCAACTAATGTAATGGGAGCAACTAAGAGAATTGCAGAAATTTATATTAGTTGTATGCAAAAGGAAAATAAAACCAAATTTATTACTACCAGATTTGGAAATGTTTTAGGTTCTAACGGTTCAGTTATTCCACTATTTAGAAAACAAATAGAGAAAGGTGGACCTTTAACTCTGACACATAAAGATATAACGAGATATTTCATGACCATACCAGAAGCTTCACAGCTAGTTTTAGAGGCAGGGGCAATGGGAGAAGGAGGTGAGATTTTTATTTTTGATATGGGTGAATCGGTTAAGATATTTGACTTGGCTAAAAACATGATTAAATTATCCGGTTTACGTTATCCAGAAGATATTGATATTAAGATTACAGGTTTGCGACCGGGTGAAAAGCTATATGAAGAACTTTTGGCAAATGGAGAAAATACCTTGCCTACATATCATCAAAAGATAAAGATTAGCAAGGTTCGAGAGGTAGAATATGCTAAAGTAAGGTCAAAAATTGATGAATTGTGTATTACCAATATGTTTTTCAGCGGTAATACAGTAAAATTGATGAAGGAGATTGTACCTGAATATATATCGAAAAATTCTGATTTGTGTGACTTTGATAAAGATGAGTCAAAGAAAGACTCGGAACAAAAGCTTAAAATAGTAAAATCTTAAAATCAATCTAAAATTAAAATTAAATGAATCGTTTATCTGTAATTAAATCAAAAACATTTCTTTTTTTGAGTACAATATTTTTATTGCACTCGTGTGCTTCTCATAAAGATGTTGTGTATTTTCAAGGTGTTGGAGATTATGAAACAAATGTTGGTGAGAATAATCATTCTCAGACATTCAAGGTAGATGATGTTGTTTCTATAAATGTATCTACTTTGGATCCCCAAGCGAGTATGCCATTTAATTTAGTTAAAGGTATGGATGAAAGTAGTTTAAGAGCAGAACAATTAGATTACATTATAGATAAAAGTGGGAATATAGATTTTCCGGTTGTTGGTCAAGTGAAAATTGCTGGTTTAACAGCAGAAAAGACTAAAGAATTATTAAAGGAAAAATTAAGTAACTATTTGAAGGATCCAATTATAAATATTCGTTTAAAGAATTTTACTGTTACAATATTAGGAGAAGTAAAATCTCCAGGAACTTATCCTGTTATTGGTGAACAAATAACTATTCTGGAAGCTTTAGGCTTGGCAAATGATTTAACTATAAAGGGTAAAAGAGATAATGTTTTAGTAATTCGTGATTTTGATGGTACTAAGGTTTATCATCGCATTAATTTGACAAGTAAAGAAGCTCTTGACTCTCCAGTATATTATTTGACACAAAATGATGTAGTATATGTGGAACCTAATAAATCAGCGATTACTGCTTCATCATTGGATAATAGAGCTACCATTTTGGTATCTATAGCTTCTGTTTTAATCACTTCTTCCGTTTTAATTTTAACTAGAAATTAAGTAGTTATAAATTATATCAATATAATAATATATTTTCATGAGTGAAACTGTAAATACAAATCAAACCTTAAGTGAAACACTTAAGGTTTATACAAAAAAATGGAAATGGTTTGTAGTGGGTGCAATAATAGCCATTTTGTTGGCCACAATTTATTTAAGGTATGCTACTCCTCAATATGCAGGGCAAGCTAAAATTCATATTATTGAAGAAAAAAATGCCTCGTCAGAATTAGCTGCTTTTAGCGATTTAGATATTTTGGGTGTGGGTGGAACGAATAAAGTTGAAGACGAAATTGAAATATTAAACTCAAGGTCAAATTTTATTGAAGTTGTTAAAGATTTAAAATTAAATATTAGATATAATGTACTCGGTAATGTAAAAACATCTGAGGTATATAGAAAAAGACCTTTTAACATAAATTTTATTGCTAATGATTCTATTATCAATAATTCTCAATTGACATTTTATGTTGATATTCAAGATTCTAATAATTTTGGATTTAATCTTTTGGAAGATGGACCTGTTAAAATTTATTCTTATGGTAAGAATATTGAAACACCAATTGGGGATATAGTACTAACTCCAAATACTGAATTTCTTAAACAATTTTCAGGAAAGAGAATATTTATTGAAATTATGCCAATTTTTACTGTGGCAGAAGCTTACCAACTTAATACCTTGATAAGTGCTATAGGTGAAAAATCTAATATAATTAATATCGAATTAACGGATCCAATACCTCAAAAGAGTATAGATATTCTAAATGGTTTGATTAATGAATATAATGAAAATGGGATTCTTGATAAAAAAATAATAGCTGATAGGACTTCGAATTTTATTGACGATAGAATTAAAGAAATTTCAGGTGATTTGACTTCGGTGGATCAAGATGCACAAGATTTTAAAACTTCAAAAGGGGTTACTGATATTGCCAATGAATCTAATATTGCTCTAAATTTAAGTGCAGCCAATAGACAAGAACTGGAGAATGCTAAAACACAATTAAATATAGCTAACGGAATGAACCAGATTCTTTCTGATGAGAATGGATTTGATGTTATCCCTTCAAACGTTGGTCTTTCTGACCCTAGTATTGCAAATACTACAGCTAAATATAATGAACTTGCTTTAGAACGTAAGCGTTTATTGAAAAGTGCAGATGAACAAAATCCTATTATTGTTAATCTAGATGAACAATTAGCTGGTTTAAAAGGTAATATTAAGAGCAGTTTGTCCGGTATGGAGAGGAATTTAGGAATGCAAGTGAATAATTTGAGTGGACAATTATCTCGTATAAATTCAAAAATCTACTCTGCCCCCAGTAATTCAAGACAGCTTAGAGATATTGAAAGACAACAGCAGACTACGGAGTCATTATTTCTTTATCTTCTTCAAAAGCGTGAAGAGTCTCAGATTGCCATGGCTTCAAGTTCACCTAAATCCAAGGTTATAGATAGTGCTCATCTTGTGCAGCAAGAACCAGTTAAGCCTAAAAATGGGTTGGTTTATTTATCATCGCTGATATTAGGGCTATTAGTACCTTTTGGATTCATTTACGCTAAAGATTTATTGGATACTAAAATTCATAACAAACATAGTTTAGAGAAATTTACAAATGAAGTACCAGTATTAGGTGAATTACCTAGACTGTCGAAAAAGGATAGTAAGATTATTATTAATGATGATCGATCGGTTTTAGCAGAAGCTTTACGTATTATAAGGGCTAATTTAGATTTTTTAATTAAAACTAAACACGCTAACGATAGAAATAAGAACAATATAATATATGTTACCTCTAGTACACCTGGTGAAGGAAAAACGTTTGTTTCTTCTAATTTATCAATGATATTAGCAAGTACTGATAAAAAAGTTCTTTTAGTAGGTGCAGATATTAGAAATCCTAAATTATATTCTTTCTTTTCTGGAGATGCGGTCGATAAACTTAAAACTCCTTCTAGAAATAAGGATGCAGGTTTAACGGAATTTTTACTAGACGATACTATTCAAGTTAAAGATATTATTAGACCAATGTTGGTACATCATAATACTATTGATGTTATATATTCAGGTAAAATCCCGCCAAATCCTGCGGAGCTATTAATGAGTACTAAAGTGAATGATTTATTGAAGGAAGTGTCTGAAATGTATGATTATGTAATTGTAGATACAGCGCCAATGATGGTTGTAAGTGATACCCTAATGATAGCACCTTATGCAGATCATATTATTTACGTAACTAGAGCAGGGGTTACGGATGAAACTGCTGTTAAGTTTCCATTAAGTCTTCGTGATGAAGGTAAGTTGAAAGGAATATCTTTTGTAGTAAATGATGTAACTTTAGACGAATTGGGCTATGGCGGTAAATATGGTTACGGTTATAGTAAGACAAGTAAAAAATGGTGGAAATTTTAATCTACCTTATTTAAAATTATAAATAGTTTTTTCTATTACAGGTTTTATAAGCATCAGTGTTTTTTCATTGATGCTTATTTTTTTTAAATAATTTAGTTGAGAGATTTTGTGAACGTCGCTCGCCATAAAATCTATTAAATTATTTTTAAGTAACCACAGGGCTGTCTTATTTACTTCTTTTCCGTAATAATCACTTAAAGACAATATATTCAATTGAAATAATAATCCTTCATCTTTATATTGCGTATAATTTCTAAGATTTTTATGTAAATACGCATACCGTTCTGGATGCGCAAAGATTGGAAACAACCCGGAACTCTTAATTTTTTGAACTGCACTATCAAAATTAATAGAAGCCTGTAAATACGACATCTCAATTAGAAGGTAGCTTTTGGTTAAAGGCATTATATTTTTCTCGTCAACTAGTTTTTCAAAGCCAGAATCAATCATATGTTCTGCTGCTATATCAACATTTACGTGCTCTAAATTATTCATATTTAGAGCATTCTTAAGTATTGATAGGGAGCTATTGATAGTTAATGGTGTATTGGGATAATAATTCTCCATAATATGAGGGGTACAGATAAAATCTGTCACTCCAAATTCACTAAAACCTTTAATCAGTTCAATGGAATCTTCAACAGTCTTTGCACCATCATCTATACCTGGTAATAAATGGTTATGAACATCTATAAAACCTTCTAAATGATCTATTAAAAAATGTTTCTTGGAGAAAAAATTAAACATAAGTAAGAATTAGATTTTTGTTATTTACAAGCACAAAAAAAAGTGCCGGAAATTGCATAGAAATTAGCGTTTATAGGATAGCTCTGTACGAAATTAACTATTCGTCTTTGATTATATAGAGATATAACTAAATTTTCTTATCATAATTGTTTGGTGTTTTTCAACGAATCTATTTGCAACACCATAAAACTTTTGTCCTTATGGCTTAATGCCTTAGATGATTGTGAATTATGCTTATTTATAAAATTTAAGCTATTATGATAGATATACACCTATTTTTACGGTAAAATAAATAGTCATGCTTCATTTAAAACTTGCCACAGACCCAAGATGGGTGAATATCGTTGAAAAGAACATAGAAGAGATACTAACTGATCATGCATGGTGTGAACAAAAGGCAGCTACTAATGCTATTACTATTATTACTCTAAATTCTGAATACCCGGATTTAGTGACAGATTTGCTTCTTCTAGCTCAAGAAGAATTGGTTCACTTTCAAATGGTTCATGAAATTATTAAAGAGCGTGGGTTTACACTAGGTAGAGAGCGAAAGGACAGTTATGTAAACGAACTTTATAAGTTTATGAACAAAGGTGGTAATAGGTTACAATCTATGGTAGATAGACTTTTATTTTCTGCTATGATAGAAGCAAGAAGTTGCGAACGCTTTAAATTACTTTCAGAGGAAATTCAAGATCCAGAATTATCTAAGTTTTATAAGGATTTAATGATTAGCGAAGCAGGTCATTACACCACATTTATTGGTTTTGCCCGTAAATATGGTCAAGATGTTGATGTAGATAAACGCTGGAAAGAATTAGTAGAATTTGAATCAGAAGTAATTAAGAACTACGGAAAAGATGAAACCATACACGGCTGATATTTTGTTGCTTAGTTTTATTTGCCGATACAAAAATTTGCAAAAATATTCCCTAGCAACTCATCATTGGTTACTTGTCCTGTGATTTCTCCTAAATGGTAAAGCGCTTCCTTAACATCAATAGCCATTAAGTCACTAGAAATATTTTCTTTCATACCAAATTGCACTTTTTCTATTTCTTCAAGTGATTTAAGTAAAGAATCATAATGTCTAGTATTTGTGACAATAGTTTCGTTGTTACGAAGTGCGCCTGTATTTACAAATTCTAAAAGGCTATTTTGTAATTCTTCTACTCCTTCCCCTGTTTTTGCAGAAAGGTATTTAACGCTATCTAAGTGCTTTCCTATCTTATCTTTATCTAATTCTGAAAGCGTATCTGATTTATTTACCAAAAGAACTAAAGGTTTCTGAGGATTTTGATTCTTTATTTTTTCGAAATCTATTACAATGTTCTTAAGTTTCTGATCATCGTTTAGAAGCTTTGAGCCATCAACTAGCAGAAGGACTACTTGAGCCTGTTCAATTTTCTCAAAAGTTCGTTTTATGCCCATTCCTTCAACGACATCCTTTGTTTCACGAATACCGGCTGTGTCTATAAACCTGAAACCAATTCCGCCAATAGAAATCTCATCTTCAATAGTGTCACGGGTTGTGCCTGCAATATCTGAAACCAATGCACGCTCCTCATTTAAAAACGCATTTAGTAGCGTTGATTTTCCAACGTTGGGTTCGCCTACAATAGCTACAGGTATTCCATTTTTAATTACATTACCAACGGCAAACGAGTCAATTAAGCTCTGTAATACTTTTTGAATTCGTGTTAAGAGTTCTTTGAATTGGGTGCGATCGGCAAATTCTACATCTTCTTCAGAAAAATCGAGTTCCAGTTCAATTAAAGAAGCAAAGTTTAATAGTTCGGTACGTAATTGTTTTATTTCATTACTAAACCCCCCACGCATTTGTTGTACTGCAATTTGGTGGCTAGCGGCATTATCACTAGAGATTAAATCGGCTACAGCTTCGGCTTGACTAAGATCCATTTTTCCATTTAGAAATGCTCTTAATGTAAATTCTCCTGCATCGGCTGTTCTACATCCATTCCTTAAAAATAATTGAATGATTTGTTGTTGAATATATGGAGAGCCGTGGCAAGATATTTCAATCACGTTTTCTCCAGTATACGAATGCGGATCTTTAAAAATTGATATTAATGCTTGATCTAGTACATTTTTTCCATCCTTAATATATCCTAAATGAATAGTATGGCTTTTTTGATTTTTAAGAACTTTACCAGAGACTGACTCAAAATGGTTAGAAGCTATGGAAATAGCCTCTGGTCCAGAGAGTCTAATAATTGCAATGGCTCCAGCGCCTGCTGGAGTTGCTAAAGCTATTATGGTATCTGTTTGATTCATCGTGCAAAAATAATCAATTATTAACTGTTGTAGTTTTCTTAATTTAAATGCATTTTGTTTTCAGTATACAATTATATAGTAATTTCGCATGTTATAAAATGTAATCAAAAAATGAAAAAAATAGTTTTGTTGGTAGTGTTTATGTTTGTTTGTTCATTTGGTAGTGCTCAAAGTGATACTCAAGAAACTTCAAGTGAGGTTACCATTGAGCAAGAAAAGGAAATGGAGCAGGTAAGGAAACAGGTTGAAAAAGCTGAAGCTGAAGCTAAAAAAGAAAAGAAGGTAGCTGCCGAGAAAAAGAAAGAAGAAAAGCTGAAGAAACAAATCAACTCAAAAGAAAAATCTATTTCTAAGGAGGAAAAACAAATTGATAAGCTAAAAAATCAGCTTGAAAAAGGGAAATTAAAAGGAACCCTTTCTCCAGTAGATATACAGAAGATTGAGGATAAAGTTGCTAAAAGTCAAATGAAGGTTATGAAAGAGCAGGAGAAGTTAAAGAAATTGAACAGAAAATTATAACTGCTTTAATGTGTAACATTTAAAGGATTTCTGCGTCATATTTATAGTATTCATCTAAAATCAATCAAAAATGGAACTAGTAAATAAAAACGCAGTAGTAATTCGTGAAGATCGAAATCTTTTGGTCATTACACATTTATCTCAATATTTAGACTTTATTACAGGATTTGGCGGACTGGTTGTACCGTTGGTAATTTGGTTAACAACTAAAGATTCGGTTATAGGTATGGAAGAACATGGTAAATCTGTCATTAACTTTCAGCTTACTTTAATCTTGTACCTATTAATAGGTATACCTGGTATTTTGTTATTCGGACTCGGTATTTTATTATTAATATTTGCAGGTGTGTTATCCATAGTAATGCCCGCAGTAAATGCCATAAAAGCTAGCAATGGAGAATCGCCAAGTTATTTTGGAACTATACGTTTTATCTCATAGAAAAATATAGTAATAAAAAAAGGGTCAGTTATTTAACTGACCCTTTTTAGTTTTATCTAGTTTTTATTAACTGTTAAGCATAACAGGCATTACCAACATAGTAACATATTCGCCTTCATCTAAACCATCTGTAGGAGTAAGGATACCTGCGCGGTTTGGTAAGCTCATTTCTAATGAAACTTCATTAGAACCCAAATTGTTTAACATTTCTGTCAAGAATCTTGAGTTGAAACCTATTTGCATATCATCACCTTGGTATGAACAAGTTAAACGTTCTTCTGCTTTGTTTGAGTAATCTATATCTTCTGCAGAAATGTTCAATTCAGCACCCGCTATTTTTAAACGTATTTGATGTGTTGTCTTGTTAGAGAAAATAGAAACCCTTCTAACTGAACTTAAAAACTGATTTCTAGCTATTGTAAGCTTATTAGGATTCTCTTTTGGTATTACTGCTTCATAATTAGGATACTTGCCATCAATTAGTCTACAAATTAATTCAGTTTCTTCAAAGCTGAATTTAGCATTGCTCTCGTTGTATTCTATAAGTACATCAGACTCACTACCTGCCAATATCCCTTTTAATAATGTCAAAGGTTTTTTGGGCATAATGAATTCCGCTACTTGAGAAGCCCTAACATCTGTACGTTGGTATTTTACCAATTTATGTGCATCTGTAGCAACAAACGTTAAGTTCTCTGGAGAAAATTGAAAAAAGACTCCGCTCATTACGGGTCTCAAATCATCGTTACCAGCAGCAAAAATTGTTTTGTTGATAGCAGTGGCTAAAATATCTCCAAGTAAGGTTGTGGAACTTGGGCTAGATAATTCAACCGCTTTTGGAAATTCTGCACCATCTGCATACGCAAGCGCATATTTACCATGGTTAGAACTAATCTCTACTGTATTGTTATCCTCCACAACAAATGTAAGTGGTTGCTCAGGAAAAGTTTTCAAAGTTTCTAAAAGCAATCTTGCCGGTACGGCTATGGTACCTTCGTTGTCAGAATCAACTTTAATAACCGAACTCATGGTTGTTTCCAAGTCAGAGGCGGATACTGTTAGTTTATCCTTTTGCAAATCGAATAGGAAATTATCTAAAATTGGTAACGTATTACTGTTATTGATAACACCTCCTAAAATTTGAAGTTGTTTTAGCAAATAGGTACTTGAAACTATAAATTTCATTCTTTTAATTTTATTGATATTATTCTTGAATTAATCAAGAACAATAGGTTTAAACTCCTAATCGTTGGCAGTTTTAGTTACCAACAAAGATATTTTAATTGGTCTTTTTAAGGAAACAAACTTATTAACAGTTTCTATGTGCTAAAGGTGATGTGTAATACTAGGTTTTACTAGTTAAACCCCATCAATATTAGTTCTTAAAAATAGTTATTAACTTTTGTTTTCTTTTGCCAAACTATAGATTCAATTTATAAACTGAATAATATACTTTTTTAATTTATTCAAAATCGACCATAATGGTGTCTCTATAATCTAATCCTAATAGGGTAGATGCACCACCTACGGTAGTCAGATTACTTTTATAAATAGCCAGCTCAATATAGTCAGAAGAATTGAATATGGCTAAAAGATCACCTGCACTTTTACGTTGGTTCTTTTCTAAACTATAATCTATAAATTCGTTATATGCTTTATGAATGGTCGTAATCTTGTGATTGCGAACTAATAGTGTATAATTTCGGTCTTTACGGTAAGCATCAAACAGGTTTTTACGAATATTAGTAATGACATTACCATAGTTATCAATATAGATAACACTACCAATAATCTTTTTACCATCTTCTGCAATTCTAGGTGCAAATTCTCTCAAATCATTCAATGCTGTGAATGGCTTACCAACAATTTCTAAGGTGCCGCCACGCGCAATATGACATGCAACTTGAATGAACACATTTAAGACAGGAAAAGAATTGGCGATGGAGTCTGGTAAGTTAATTTCCACTACTTTATCAGGAGTCATTTCTGAGGTGATAAGCCCAATGACACCAGTGTTTGCACTAATAAAATAATGGCCGTTAACTAGAGCTACTACATGCTTATTGTCGGGCGTTTCTTCAGAATCTACGCCTACAATATGTATAGTTCCTTTTGGGAAGCTTTTATAAGAATTAGAAAGAATATATGCGCACTCTTGAATGTTGAAGGGCATGATGTCATGCGAAATATCAACAATCTTAGCATCGGGCAATTCACTATATATGGAACCTTTTAATACGGCAACAAAGTGATCTTTTAATCCGAAATCTGTTGTTAGGGTGATGATTGCCATACAGCAATGTTGATATGTTTTTGGTTAGTCAAACTTAAAATTTGCTTAAATTTGATATACAAAATTAAACAAAAAAACAGCGATTAGAAATTAATCTTCGCTAACTATAAATCATTATAAAACTGACTGTTTGAACGAGATAATTCTAGAACTTACCGAAATTAGCCCGAGAGAGTTTTTTGGGCAGCAAAATGAACATATTGATTTATTGAAAAAGTATTTTCCAAAACTAAAAATTGTTGCCCGTGGCAGTAAAATCAAAGTTTTTGGAGATGAAGAGCTTTTGGAAGAGTTTGAAAAACGATTCGATATGCTTACCCAACATTACATAAAATTTAATAAGCTGGACGAAAACAGCATTGAAAGGATATTGACAAGTTCTGAGGAAGATGAATCAAAATCATCAAAGAACAGCGGCGAAACTTTAGTCCATGGTGTAAGTGGTAGGTTAATTAAAGCCCAAACTGCAAACCAAAGACGTTTGGTTGATGCTTCTAAAAAGAACGATATGGTTTTTGCCATAGGGCCAGCTGGTACAGGTAAAACCTATACAGGTGTAGCTCTTGCTGTAAAAGCATTAAAGGAGAAGCAAGTAAAGAAAATTATATTAACAAGACCTGCTGTTGAAGCTGGTGAGAATTTAGGGTTTTTACCAGGTGATTTAAAGGAGAAGCTTGATCCTTATATGCAACCTCTTTATGATGCGTTAAGGGATATGATACCCGCTGAGAAATTGGTGCATTACATTGAGAACGGAACTATACAAATTGCCCCTATGGCATTTATGCGCGGTAGAACGTTAGATAATGCCTTTGTTATTTTAGATGAGGCACAGAATACAACCCACGCACAAATGAAAATGTTTCTTACCAGAATGGGAAGAAATGCTAGATTTTTAATAACCGGTGACCCTGGTCAGATCGATTTACCTAGAAGAACAGTATCAGGATTAAAGGAGGCTTTGTTGATTTTGCAGAATGTTGAAGGTATAGAAGTCATCTACCTTGATGATAAAGATGTAATTCGCCATAAGCTTGTTAAGAAAGTAATTGAAGCTTATAAAACTATTGAACACCACAATTAATAAAATACATGTCTAACAATACTATTTACGAAACCGAATTCAATTTCCCAGGTCAAAAGAATGTCTACAAAGGCAAAGTAAGGTCTGTATATACACTTGATAACGATATGTTGGTGATGGTGGCTACAGATAGGTTATCTGCTTTTGATGTAGTAATGCCAAAAGGAATTCCTTATAAAGGTCAAATTCTAAATCAGATTGCAACGCAAATGATGGCTTCTACAGAAGACATTGTTCCTAATTGGTTAACTGCCACTCCCGATCCAAATGTAGCTGTAGGGGTTGCTTGTGAACCTTTTAAAATTGAAATGGTTATACGTGGTTATATGTCTGGTCACGCGGCTAGGGAATATAAAGCTGGGAAAAGAATGCTTTGCGGAGTTACTATGCCCGAGGGAATGAAGGAAAATGATAAATTTCCGACTCCAATTATTACTCCAGCAACTAAAGCAGAAATGGGGGATCATGATGAGGATATTTCTAAACAAGACATTTTAAGCAAAGGCATTGTATCTGCTGAAGATTATGCTATTCTTGAAAAATATACTTACGCACTATTTGAAAGAGGTACAGAAATAGCTGCAAAAAGAGGATTGATTTTAGTTGATACAAAATATGAATTCGGAAAAACGAAAGACGGTAAAATTGTATTGATAGACGAAATACATACTCCTGATTCCTCTAGATATTTTTATTCTGAAGGATATCAAGAAAGGCAGGATGCCAATGAACCACAAAAACAACTTTCTAAAGAGTTTGTAAGGCAATGGTTAATCGCAAATGATTTTCAAGGATTAGAAGGACAGACCGTACCTCATATGACTGATGAGTATATTGAATCTGTTTCTGAGCGATACATTGAGCTATATGAACACATTACAGGCGAACCTTTTGTAAAAGCGGATACTACCCATATAAATGACCGTATCAATAGAAACGTTTTAAATTACCTGGAAAGCCTTTAAGAACTTACCTAATTAAAGATTTAAGGGAGAAGTTTTTCTTCTCCTTTAATCTTGATATAATTTTTAAGAATGCTACTGCAGTAATATAGGCATCTCCCAAAGCTGTGTGCCTATCTTTTTTAGAGATGGAAAACTTCTCTGCCAATTCATCTAAAGTATAGCTAGGTTTAGGTTGTACTAAATAAGATTTTATCAGCGTTTTTTTATAAATAACACTTGTGTCTAATACAGTGTTTTTTAATTTAGGCAATCCATGTCTTATAAGTGCGGTATTGAGCATTCCCATATCAAACCCCGCATGGTGGGCAACTATAATGGCATTGCCAACATAATCTAAAAATTTTTCTAAGGCTAAAATTTCACTGATGCATTCTCGCTGACCGTTTTTTAATAGACCGTGTACATGCACGGTGTCTTTATTAAACTTTTCTTGTTCTAAATAAATATCAAAAACCTCCTGTACGGAAATAGTCTCTTTTTTGATTTTTACAGCTCCAATAGATAGTACTCTATCATCCTCAAAACTAAAACCTGTTGTTTCTGTATCAAGAACAACAAAAATTAAATCATCGATGTTTTTGCTCTGCGAGTCCTTAAAAAGGCTCTCATATTTCAACCAATATTCCGGTAAATTCTTAGGTGCTTTTTTAAATAGTCCCATTACCCTAAAATATTAGTAACCTTAAAGCGAAGTGTAATTAATTCTTGAATTTCCTTAATAGCTTTGAACGTTCGCTTTAATTTCATTTTTTCTTGTTTTGTCAATTGATCTAGTTGAATAAACCTTCCTGAATCATGATTGGCTAACCCTTGACGTGTTCTAAATTTTAATAAAGCTTTAGTGGCATAAGAACAAGCCAAATACAACTCTTGATTATTGGGTTCAATTTCCGCAAGCTTCTCATATCTTTCCCAAGTATTGCTGATAGCCTTAACAGAATGCGATAGTATCAAAACTCTAGCAGCATCAATTAATGGTCTTAGTGCTCTACTTTTTAGGTCAAAAGAATCTTTGTGTTGTCCATCTTGCTCCACAACAAATTGTCTAAAAAATCCTGTTGGTGAAGGGCTTTGTAATGCCCCGTTTGCCAAATGCACTAAGAAAATAGGGTATTTTTCAACGGTTCTAAATATATGTTCAGACATGTTGTCCAATAAGCTACGTTCACCATATGCCAGACTATAATCAAAAAAGATGGAAGACATTAATACCTCATTAGGTCCTGGGTTACTAATCCAATACGATAATTTGTTTTTCCATTCTTGTAAGCTCAAGCACCATTTTGGATTGGAAGCCATCATATCTGCCGGGCAATATTCGTATCCTATTGTATTTAGTCCTTTAGTTATGTGCTTTGCAAGATCTAAAAAGTAAGTAGTGGTCTTGGGTAAATCTTCTTCGGGAACATCTTCAAAAACTAGTGCATTATCTTGATCTGTGTGCAAAAGTTGCTCACTTCTACCTTGGCTACCTAATGCTAACCATGCAAACTTTGCAGGCGGTGGAGAGTCCATTTTTGCGATGGAGATTTCAACAACTTGCTTAATACAAGTGTCGTTCAGTTCAGAGATAATTTTGGCTATTAATCTCAAAGGAATATTTTGTTCCAAATACCCCGTTAAAAGTACCATTACACTTTTTCTGAGCTGCTTTATTTTTTTAATTTTTGAAGTACGTTTAATAGCTTTTACCAATACGGCTGGGTTGTCACCCAATGAAACCATAACATCATGCTTGGATAAAATACCTAAGGCAGCAGAATTAGGCGTGCCATCTTCTGTGATGACCAAATGACTAATGTTACTTTTCATCATTGCCATTTGTGCCTGCGTAATTGTTAGATTCTTTGGATAGGTAATTACAGGCGTAGTCATTATAGATTTGACCGTGGCAGTAATTGGTTGCTTACCAGATATTACTTTGTTTCTAAAATCTTTATCTGTTATAATACCTACTGGTAAATCTTTTTTGATTACTAAAATAGACCCAATTTGTCTCTTGGTCATTATTTCAGCAGCTTTCTGTATGGTTGTTCTGGTAGAACATGTCACTAGTTTTTTTGAATAGCTGGCTAATTGTAAATCTGGGATTATTACCTCGCTACTAGCAGTTTCTTCACCTTCACTTTCATAGAGTTGTCCTTTTTGATTTTTCGCATATGGGTTACGAGTGTTTGAAGCAAAACTCTCCATTAGAAAAACAGTTACTTCTTCGTTCTGCTTAGCTATAGGTCTAAAAATATCTATAGGTATGCCGTACAGAATAGATTCTTCATGGGCTCTAGCTTCTAACTTGTAGTTTTCATTGGCAAATAAGGGGCGTAGACCAAAAATATCTCCCTCGTCACAAAAATCGAGAATGTTAGAAGTGGCAGGATTGTTTAATGTTACAGCTCCTTTATGTACTAAGTAGAAGTGAGAATGCTGACTTTCATCTACCGAAAATATAATACTGTTTTTTTCCTTATAAACGATAAGGACTTGCTCTGCTAACTGAAATAAAGATTTACTATCCAGAACATTAAAAGGGGGGTAATTTTTAATAAAATCGGCTACCCTTTCAGAAATCAAGTTTTTCATAAATTAAATTTAGCGAAACTATAGTTTATTAAAAAGGCGATTCTATAAATGACTATAATATATAAGGTTATTATAAGATAAAGTGTATTTAGCAATCACTTAGAAAAACACCAACCGCTAATCCGCCTTCAGAAGTTTCTTTGTATTTAGAGCTCATATCTTTTGCGGTTTCCCACATGGTTTGCACCACCTTATCTAGAGGTACTTTCGCTGCGGAAGGGTCTGAACCTAAAGCTAATTCTGCGGCGTTTATTGCTTTTATGGCACCCATAGAATTTCTTTCAATACAGGGTATCTGAACTAATCCGCCAATAGGATCACAGGTAAGCCCTAAGTGATGTTCCATGGCAATTTCTGCTGCCATAAGTACTTGTTCTGGTGTACCGCCCAATAGTTCTGTAAGAGCGCCCGCTGCCATTGCCGATGATACGCCAATTTCAGCTTGGCATCCACCCATGGCGGCAGAAATTGTAGCTCCTTTTTTAAAAATACTGCCAATCTCTCCGGCAACAAGTAGAAATTGTTTTACATGCTCAAAATTTCCTGCATGATTTTCAATAACCATATAATACATTAATACGGCCGGTATTACACCTGCACTACCATTTGTAGGTGCGGTTACTACACGACCCAACGATGCGTTCACTTCATTGACACTAAGGGCAAAACAACTTACCCATTGTAAAATCTGTCTAAATTTCACTTCGGTTTGGCGAATGGTCTGTAACCATTCTTCAGGGGTAGTGTAGGGGATGTCACTTTTTAATTTGTTGTGCATTTCAAAAGCCCTGCGCTTAACATTTAATCCACCCGGTAAAGTTCCTTCTGTATGGCAACCCGTATACATGCATTCTAGCATGGTGTTCCATATTCTCTCTAGCTCATGGTCAATTGTCTTATCGTCTCGTAATGACTTTTCATTTTCCAGGACTAGTTCCGAAATCATTAAGCCTTCTTTTTTACAGAAATCTAAAAGTTCGGTTCCTTTTTGTACAGGAAAAGGAAACTTGTTGAACATGTCAACTTTGCGTTTGGCATTTTTTCGTTCTTCACTAATAACAAATCCGCCACCAATGGAATAATAAGTTTTAGAAATCTTTTTACCGGATTTTAGTATTGCTTGAAACTTTAATCCGTTGGCATGGAAGGGAAGAAATTTTCTATTGAAAACAATATGTTTTTTCGGATCGAAAGTAATCTTATAAGTACCATCTAAATGTAGCACATGCTCATTCTTTATAGTGTTGATTAAAGAATCAATGGAGTCTATTGGTATTAATTCTGGATCGGCGCCCAATAAGCCTAACATTACCGCATAATCAGTGGCATGACCTTTACCTGTTAATGATAGAGAGCCATATAGGTGAACTTCTACTTCTTCAACTTTTTCAAGATTGTTTTTAGAATTTAAACGCGCCAACCATCTTTCGGCAGCACGCCATGGTCCAAGAGTATGTGAACTAGAAGGACCCACGCCAATCTTTAACATATCAAAAACACTAATACTTTCTATCTCCAAACCTTATGTATTTTGTAGGCTAAGGTACAATGTTTCACTAACCTTTTATCAAACAAAATTGGCATATATCTAGAGGGATTAATGATAATAATGACATCATGTCAGTTTTTCTTGCTTGGCATATTGTTTGTCATTTACAAATCGATTGTAAAATAAAGCACTTAATTTAAAACATATAATAATGAGTAAGATTATAGGAATAGATTTGGGTACTACCAACTCCTGTGTTTCTGTTATGGAAGGTAACGAGCCAGTAGTAATTCCGAATGCAGAAGGAAAAAGAACAACACCATCAGTGATTGCTTTCGTTGAAGGTGGTGAGATCAAGGTAGGTGACCCAGCAAAAAGACAAGCTGTTACTAACCCAGAAAAAACCATTTATTCTATTAAAAGGTTTATGGGTAACAAATATTCAGAGTCAAGTAAAGAAGCTGAAAGAGTACCTTATAAAGTAGTAAAAGGAGATAACGATACACCAAGAGTAGATATTGATGGTCGTTTATATTCTCCACAAGAATTATCAGCTATGATTCTTCAGAAAATGAAGAAAACTGCTGAAGATTATTTAGGACAAGAAGTAACTCGTGCGGTAATTACAGTACCAGCTTACTTTAACGATTCTCAAAGACAAGCGACTAAAGAAGCTGGTGAGATTGCAGGTTTAACTGTTGAGCGTATTATCAACGAACCTACATCTGCATCTTTGGCGTACGGTATGGATAAGAAAGATACCGAGCAAAAAATTGTAGTATTTGATTTTGGTGGTGGTACACATGATGTTTCTATCTTAGAATTAGGAGATGGTGTATTTGAAGTATTAGCTACTGATGGTGATACTCACTTAGGTGGTGATGATGTTGATCAAAAGATTATTGATTGGTTGGCTGATGAGTTCAAATCTGAAGAAGATATGGATCTTAGAAAAGATTCTATGGCACTTCAACGTTTACGTGAGGCTGCTGAAAAAGCTAAAATCGAATTATCATCTTCTGCTCAAACAGAAATTAACTTGCCATATGTAACGGCAACTGCTTCTGGACCAAAGCACTTAGTAAGAACTTTGACAAGATCAAAATTCGAGCAATTAATTGCTGATTTGGTTAAAAGAACAATAGAGCCATGTGCAAGCGCAATGAAATCTGCAGGTCTCACAAATAGCGATATTGATGAAATTATCTTGGTTGGTGGTTCTACTAGAATACCAGCGGTACAAGAAGCTGTTGAGAAATTCTTTGGTAAGAAGCCTTCAAAAGGAGTTAATCCAGATGAGGTTGTAGCGATAGGTGCTGCAATACAAGGTGGTGTATTAACTGGAGATGTAAAAGATGTATTATTATTAGACGTTACTCCTCTTTCTTTAGGTATTGAAACAATGGGAAGTGTAATGACCAAATTAATAGAGGCCAACACTACTATACCAACTAAAAAGTCTCAGGTATTCTCTACCGCTGCTGATAACCAACCATCGGTTGAAATTCACGTATTGCAAGGAGAAAGACCAATGGCAAATGATAATAAAACTATTGGTAGATTCCATTTAGATGGTATTCCACCAGCACAAAGAGGTACTCCTCAAATTGAAGTTACTTTCGATATTGATGCAAATGGTATTATTAAAGTATCTGCTACAGATAAAGCAACTAACAAATCGCAAGATATTCGTATTGAAGCTTCTTCAGGTTTAACCGAGGAAGAAATCAAGAAGATGAAAGCAGAGGCAGAAGCTAATGCAGAGTCTGATAAAAAAGCGAAAGAGACTGCTGATAAGTTGAATGAGGCAGATGGAATGATTTTCCAAACTGAAAAGCAATTAACTGAATTTGGTGATAAATTATCTGATGATAAGAAAAAACCAATTGAAGATGCTTTGGCAGAATTAAAGGCAGCTTACGAAAGTAAAGACCTTGCAGTTATTTCTCCAGCTTTAGATAAAATCAATGAAGCTTGGAAAGTAGCATCTGAAGAAATGTACAAAGCACAAGCTGAGGCACAAGGTGGTGCTCCTCAAGGAGAGCCTACTGCTGACGGTGGAGCTTCTGAAGGAGATAACGTTGAAGACGTAGACTTCGAAGAGGTTAAATAATATAACTCTAATTTGTTATAGAAAAGGGACGGTATTTACCGTCCCTTTTTACTTTTACGGTAATTTTTTTCTAACCCAGTATTATTAAAGTAATTTTGCAGTATGATTAATAAATACTTACAGACAATTTTTTTGACTTTAGTAGTAGCCGTAGGAACTATGCAAGGGCAAGAAATTCAGATTTTTACCCTTGATGATTTTGATTTAAAGGGAGAAGTCAAATTCTGTTTGGTAAGTACTGATTATGGTAAAGAGGAATATGATTTTAATAAAAAAGGATTTTTAACAAAGGCTGTTACCAGATATAATGCCCAAGACTATGATGTTGTACATTATAAGTATAGCAACGGTGAATTAATTGAAAAACGTTCAGAATCTTATAGAAATAATGCGTTTGATTCTAGTACGTCAATAGCTCATTTTTATGAAATTGATTCTACTGATAATATCAAAATAGAAGAGCGAATTTTTTCATACGATAAAGAGTTTTTAGATGAATATATTTACGGTTATGATGAGTTCGGTGATTTAATTAGTATTAAAAGAACTAATAATGACGGTACAGATATTACATTAATTGAACACAAGAAGTTTAAAGGTGAGAATACGGTTACTTATATGATTAATGAAGTGCCACTAAAGTCCATTCGTACGTCAACTCAAAAACCAAAAAATAAACCAGCTCAAAAGATTGTATTGACAAAAGAGTACTTAAAAGGGGAGGAAAGTTACGCCTTTGAAGAAGTCTTTAGCTTGGACGGAAAGTTAATGGCACAGCAAGAGTTTGAATTCAATATTCAAACAAAAAAGTTTGAGCCTACTACACGTACTAGTTATGAGTATGATGATAAAGGTATGCTAATAGCTGAGGTAGCTAAAAGAGGTGCTGGTATTATCAAGAAAGAGTATGTTTACCAATATGATAAAGCAGTAGAAGGTAATTGGATTAAACAGATAGTTACTCCAGACAATACATATACAACTAGAAAAATTACTTATTACCCTAAAGAAACTAAAGTTATTAAGGAATAATTCTATTGATTCTTATCAAGCCATTCTTCACGTAGTAATCCATAGCAGCAAGTGTTTCTTTTGAAACCATTTAATAAATAAACATCTTTACGGAGAATACCTTCTAAAGTACATCCTAATTTCTCTACAGCTTTTCTTGAAGCTATATTGCGTTCGTCTATACGAAACTCCACTTTTTCAAAATTCAAATTGTTAAAGGCAAAATCAAGCATTAATTTTTTCATTTGGGAATTTAACCCAGTGCTTTGAAATTCTTTGCCAATCCAAGTAGACCCAATATGTAGAACTTTGTGCTTATGATTTATATTCATATAACGGGTACAACCTGCATATTTTTCATGAAGCTTGTCATATACAAGAAACGGTATACTGGTACCTGCTTCTAATTGCTGTATTGCAGTTTCTACGTAGCTTTTTAAACTACTTGGCGTTTCTATGTCTGAAGGTGAAAATTGAACCAATTTCTTTTGTGAGGCAATAGAGATAAGATGCTCAAAATTATCTAATGTGAGAGGACTTAATTTTACCCTTTCATTCTCTAGCGTAATATCGTTTTTCATATAGCCAATTGATTAATAATTTCTTTTTTTACTTCGTGTGCGCCCTTAAAATTTATATGCCTAATACTATCTCCAAAGAGTGAGTTAAGCTTTCTATTCTCTTCCTCTAATCGTTTTGGAGTAAGGTATTCGTCATGATCACCAATTATAGATACTATTTCTGTTTTATTTTCAAAATAGTTGAAATCGGTCTTATTTAGTTCTTTTGGAATTCCGCCTGCGTAAATAATTAATTTTGAGCATTGTAGTTTAGAGTATGTCAAGTAGCGCAATGCTATGGATACTCCTTGTGAAAAACCAAAAACAATGATTTCACAGTCAGTAGGTAACTTTTCATTTTCTAAAACAGCATCTAAATAGTTAAATAGATTTTCTGTTTCTATTGCAGTATTCTCTTTCGTCAACCAACTTGCACCTACATGTTTATATTCATTTTTCAGATAATATTTAGAAGGTGCCTGTGGTGCAAGTATGTAATTTTCTTCTTTAGGTAATTCATTAAAATATTTCAAAAAAAATCGACTTAAAAAACCGATGCCATGGAATACTAACCACACGCGTTTTGTGTTGCTATTTATTTCATTTAAAGTCTCATAGGTGTTAGTGGTTTTATAAGTGACATTTTTTATTTGGTTTTCCATAGTATGTACAATTCAATCAAGCTTTTCAGTTGGTAATGTAATGCTTAATTTTACAAAAAAAAGGATGAACGACTACAAAGAAAAAATTCTAAAGATTTGTAACGAAACTTCTAAGAATACCTTAATGGAAACCTTAGAAATAGACTATATAGATGTTGGTGAGGATTTCTTGTTGGCCAAAATGCCGGTAACTGCAAAAGTGCATCAACCCGATGGAGTTCTACATGGTGGTGCAATGGTAGCTTTGGCAGAGAGTGTTGGTAGTGCGGCATCCTATATTTTTTTAGATGCTAGCAAGTTTTTTGTAAGAGGTATTGAAATTTCAGCAAACCATGTAAAAAGCGTCAAAGATGGTTTTGTTTATGCCAAGGCTGTAATATTGCACAAAGGTAGAACAACTCAGTTATGGGAAATAAAAATTACTAACGAAGCAGACGAACTTATTTCTCTTTGTAAACTAACAACAATCGCTTTACCAAGAAGTTAGTATGATGCAAGAACTTTTTAATCGTGCTGCAACATGCTTGAAAGAGCAGTTACCCTTTGTTCTGTATAGAAAACCAAATGAAATTGAGTTGACCGGTGTTTTTCAGAATAATGATGAGGTGCATAAGATTAAGGATTTTA
Source organism: Maribacter sp. Hel_I_7 (assembly GCF_000688315.1). NCBI lineage: Bacteria > Pseudomonadati > Bacteroidota > Flavobacteriia > Flavobacteriales > Flavobacteriaceae > Maribacter > Maribacter sp. Hel_I_7. The sequence goes on from NZ_JHZW01000003.1 coordinate 198,979, forward strand.
CAGAAAAAGGATTCGTATTTGCTCCCTTCAATTTAAAATCAGATGCTATTCTTTTAAAGATGGATAGTATTCAAAAGGAGTCGAATTCAATTGTTGATAGTGTGGTGGCTAAGGAGATGGGTTCTAAACCTCTTGATGCTGTTGAGAAATCTAAATATCTTAAATTGATAGGGAATGCTTTAGATAAAATAAACGACGGAGAAATTAATAAGGTTGTTTTATCAAGGAAAATTGAAGTTGATTATAAAGATGATTACAGTGAAACCTTTAAAAGACTTTTAAAACAATACCCAAAAGCTTTTTGTTATTTCTGGCATCATCCTAAAATTGGTACTTGGATGGGTGCGACACCAGAAATATTGGTTAAAACCAATGGTTCACAATTTACTACAATGTCTTTGGCTGGGACACAGAATTCAGCAGGTTCAGAAAAACCTCAATGGTCTAAAAAAGAAATAAACGAGCAACAATTGGTAACCGATTATATTGTAGATGCTCTAACAGAGAAGGTTGTATCTATACGAGCTTTGGAACGCGAATCTATAAAAGCTGGTATGCTTTGGCATCTTAGAACAGAGTTGAAAGGTACATTTTCTCCTAATCAATTTGGTAATGTTTTAAAGGCATTACACCCAACACCGGCAGTATGTGGAAGTCCGTTACAGAAAGCTAAAGAGTTTATTTTGGACAATGAGCTTTATGACCGTTCTTTTTACACAGGGTTTTTAGGAGAATTAAATGTGAAATCTGAATTACCAAGAAATAGAAACCGAAGAAACCAAGAGAATAGCGCTTACCGAAGTGTTACAAATACCTCAGAGCTTTTTGTAAATCTACGTTGCATGCAATTACATAAAAATAAAGTTTCTATTTATGTGGGTGGAGGAATTACAAGTGATTCTATACCTGAAAGTGAATGGCATGAAACCTCTTTGAAAAGTAATACCATGTTACGTGTCTTAGGTAGTAATTAAGTATTCAACTTTTGGGTAATAACAAGCATTGGTCGTATTTTTGAACTACATGAAATACTCCGCTATACCTACCGCACAATCTATTGTTCAACATTGCCAGGCAAAGAATATTTCTAATATTGTTATATCGCCAGGTTCAAGAAATGCACCATTAACAATTGCCTTTGCAGAGAACCCGTTTTTTAACTGTTACAGTATTGTAGATGAGCGTTGTGCTGCATTTTTTGCATTAGGTTTGGCGCAACAATTACAGGTTCCCGTAGTAGTGTTATGTACATCTGGTAGTGCGCTTTTAAATTATTATCCTGCTGTGGCAGAAGCTTATTTCAGCAACATTCCTCTTGTAGTTATTTCTGCAGATAGGCCTATTTATAAACTAGGAATAGGGGATGGGCAAACTATTAATCAGCAGAACGTATTTAAGAATCATATTGGATATTCGGCTAATTTAAAACAAGATGTAAGTCATGCTACAGAAAAGGTTTTACATTATAAACCAGAATGGATTATAGATGAGAATGTTAGTGAGGTTCAGCAGAAAGTTCAAAGCTATAATGATGTTGAGCTAAATCATGCTTTTGAAATAGCAATCAATTTAAACCAACCAGTTCATATAAATGCTCCTTTTGAAGAGCCCTTATATAATACGTTAACTGAAAATATAATTACACCAAGAATAGATGCTATTAAAGTTGGGGAAGTTACTCAGCCGAATATAGAGTATCATAAAAATATTTGGAATATTGCTGTTCGAAAAATGATTCTAGTAGGAGTGAGCACTCCTTGTACTGTTAAAGATTATATTTTAGAACATTTGGCAAATGATCCAAGCGTTTTGGTTTTGACCGAGACTACATCAAACATACATCATCCTAATTTTTTCAACAGTATAGATTCGCTGATTGCACCTATTGAGATGCATGACAATAAAATTGAGCAATTCAATCAATTGCAACCTGATGTATTGGTAACTTTTGGTGGTTTAATTGTTTCTAAAAAAGTAAAAGCATTTTTAAGAAAATATAAGCCAGAACATCATTGGCATATTGGTGGTCAACAAGCTAATGATACTTTTTTCTGTCTAGAAGAGCATATCAAAGTTTCTGTAAATACTTTTTTTGATAAGATGTATGCAGATTCAATTGTATTAAAGAGTGATTATTTTGAAAAATGGAATCAAGTAAAACAGAAGTTTGAACAAAAAAGAGATTTATATTTAAAAGAGATTCCTTTTTCAGATTTCTTGGCTTTCAGTGCAATATTGAAATCTGTACCCAATGAGTATATGCTTCAGTTGGCTAATAGTTCTACAATTAGATATACCCAGTTATTTAATTTCAATACCACTTTAAAAGTCTTTTGTAACAGAGGTACAAGTGGTATTGACGGTAGTACATCTACAGCTATAGGGGCATCTATAGGTAATAACTCTCCAACACTTTTTATTACGGGTGATCTTAGTTTTTTCTATGATAGCAATGCATTATGGAACAACTATATCAAAAGTAATTTTAGAATCATTGTAATAAATAATAATGGAGGTGGTATTTTTAGAATACTACCTGGAAAAGAAAACTCAGATGTTTTTGAAACTTATTTTGAGACTAGGCACACTTTAACTGCAGAGCATCTTTGTAGTATGTATGGGTTGGGTTATAGAAAGGCAAAATCAACTCAAGAACTCCAGGATGAATTAAGTTACTTTTTCAAAGAATCGGCTCGTCCGCAATTACTGGAAATTACTACGCCTGCATTAAAGAACGATAAAATTTTGATTGATTATTTTCGTTTCATATCTTAGGGGTGTATTAACCATTAATTATACATTTAACATGAGTAAAAGAGACGATTTAATCGAAAAGTATGCTGCGGACATCAAAGATAAATTTGGTGAAAATGCAGATATGGACTTGCTTAAAAAAGTAACCGTTGGTTTAGGACCATCTATTTACAATATCGATGCTTCAAAAGTATCTGGTAGTGATCAAAAAGAATTGGATACTGTAAAGAACAATTACTTGATCAAAAAATTAGGTCTTGCCGATGATTCTAAATTAGATGACGCTATAAAAACTGTTATGGACAAGTACGGTTCTTCTAACAGAAATAAGCATAGAGCAGTTATCTATTACAAGCTTTGTCAACATTTCAATAAAGCATCCGTTTACGATAAATAGTCAGATGTCAAATATTTTAAAGACCGTTACCATTGGTAACGGTCTTTTTTTTTTACGTGAAGATTTTTAATATTTAAAAATGTAATTTTGCAACATGATAGAATTAGGACGTAAAAATAATCTTGAGATATTAAGAGATACCAGTGTTGGTCTTTTTTTAGGTGATGAAGAAGGAAATGATGTTTTGTTACCAAATAAATATGTTCCTGCCGAATATGAAATAGGAGCTAAAATAACAGTTTTTTGTTATTTGGATTATGATGAAAGACCAGTTGCAACTACCTTAGAACCAGACATTATGTTGGGTGAATTTAGGTTGTTACAGGTGGCTGAAGTAAATGAATTCGGTGCCTTTATGCAATGGGGTCTAGAAAAGCATCTTTTAGTTCCTTTTAGAGAACAACGTGTAAAGATGAAAGAAGGACAGTGGTACGTGGTACACTGTTATTTAGATGACCGTTCAGGTAGATTAGTGGCTTCAAACAAATTAGATAGATTTTTAAGTAATGATACCATTGACCTTAAAGAATGGGAGCAGGTAGATTTGGTGGTTACAAGACAAACCGATTTAGGTTGGGAAGTAATTGTAAACGAAAAACATAAAGGTCTAGTTTATTTTAATGAAGTATTTAAACCAATTAATATTGGCGATGTAATACCTGGTTGTATTAAAACCATTAGGAAAGACAATAAATTAGATATCTCGTTACAACCTTTAGGTGCTAAGGTTTTAGAACCTGCTGCTAATAAAATTTATGAAGTTTTGGTAGAGAGTGGTGGCTTTTTAGGTTTGCACGATAAATCTGCTCCAGAGGAGATTAGAGATGTTTTTCAAATGAGTAAAAAGACCTTTAAAAAAGGATTAGGTACTCTATATAAAGAAAGAAAAATTAAGATTGAATCTGACGGTATCAGTTTGTTGGATGAATAAATAACTAAAAGTAAGAAAATTCTTAGATATTTGATTTTCAACCGAATATCTTAAAAAAATATCGTGATTATTGCGATAAATTACTTTTAATTTTATTTTTGTATGAATTGAAAAGTTATTAACAATTTTTGACTTACATTTAGGTTTTAAGCTTAAAAATTACCCCTGTATATGCCTTTTATAGAAGAAAGCGATTTATTAGAATTACATAAAGACGTCGATAAAGCACAAATTATTAATGAGCGTTTATTAGATCAGATAAAGTTCAAGAACAAAGAATTAAAGAAGAGTAAGATACAGCGTAATATTTTAGCTGGTATTACTGGTCTATTCTTAATAGGTGGTTTGGCTTTTACATCTTTTACAGCAGGCTTGTCAAGTTCAGGAGGATTCAATAGAAAAGCTTCTAACGATTTAGTATTGACATCTATCGATAGTGTAGATGCTATTAGAACTCGTTTAGAAAACTTAAAAGAACAGAATGAGGAATTAAGCTTGGTAAAGGAATTTTACTTGGCTAAAGAGTTTTTACAAAAAGAGAAAATTTATTCAGTACAGGTTAAATCCTTTGTTGATAATAATGTAACTTTAGCTTCTGAAGCACTTACCAATACACTATTTGTTAAAACCAATCCTTTTTATTCCTACTCTTTAGGAAACTTTGAAACTTTAGAAGAAGCTCAATCTTTTAGAAAACAGTTGGTAGATATTGGCTTTGGTGATGCCTTTGTTGCTTCTTATCAAGACGGTAAGAGAATTCAAATAGAAGATCCTTTTTAGTGACTACAGTTAAAGCTTGGCTTAACGCAGCAAGACTTAGAACGCTTCCTTTATCAATTTCAGGTATTCTTGTAGGTACTGCTATTGCAGCATTTCATAATGCTACTAATGTTAGCATTTTTATTCTTGCCATTCTCACGACTATTGGTTTACAGGTAACTTCCAATTTTGCCAACGATTATGGTGATGGGGTCAAAGGTACTGACGGTGACGATAGGGTAGGACCAAAACGAGCAATGCAAAGCGGACTTTTAACCGCTAAGCAGTTAAAAAGTGGCATATATATCAGTATTGTTATTAATGCTATTTTAATTATTCTGTTAATTCTTACATCTTTTGGATTAGATGATATTTTATACCCTATTTTATTCTTAGGTCTTGGTGGTTTTGCTATTTGGGCGGCAATTAAATATACAGTTGGCAAATCTGCATATGGCTATAATGGTTTAGGTGATATTTTTGTTTTTATATTCTTTGGATTAGTAAGTGTTTTAGGTTCAATATTTTTGTTTCTGAAATCTATTCCTTTTAACTCAATTTTGCCGGCAATCGCAATAGGGCTATTAAGTGTTGGGGTTCTTAATCTCAACAATATGAGAGATATAAAATCTGATACCACAGTAGGTAAAAATACTATGGTAGTAAAAATGGGATTGTCTAAAGCAAAAAAATACCATTATTCGTTGTTGATAATCTCAGTATTATGCCTGTTTTGGTATGTATTTACAACAAATGCATCGCTGTTACGTTATGTAAGTCTTATTGGCTATGTGCCAGTGTTCTTTCATATGAGAAAAGTAGCGGTAACTTTAAACGAGGCAGAACTTGATCCTGAGCTTAAAAAATTGGCATTAAGCACCTTTTTGATCGCACTATTGTTTTTTATTAGTTATTATTATTTTTTGTAATTTTGAGTATAACCCACAAACCATTTTAAGCCTTGGAACAACCCATAAAAATTCTAATTGTTGAGGATAATGTCATCATAGCAGATGATATGCAATCTATGCTAGAGGAAATAGGATATGAAATTGTTGATAACGTAATTGTTTATGAACAGGCTGTTGAAGTTTTAAAAACCCAACAGGTAGATCTAGTTCTTATTGATATCATTTTAGCTTCAGATAAAACGGGTATTGACTTAGGTAAGCATATTAGAGAGAATTACGATATTCCTTTCATTTTTGTAACATCTAACTCAGACCGTGCTACGGTTGAGAATGCTAAAACTGTAAAGCCGAATGGATATTTGGTAAAACCTTTTGAGCAGCAAGATTTATATACTTCTATAGAAATAGCATTATCTAATTTTATATATGGAAAGCAAAATGCTAGTAATAGTAATGCTCCACAAGATAATACCGAAGATGTGCCGTTGTCAAATTCAATCTTGAAAGATTCAATTTTTGTTAAAAAACAGCATTTATACTATAGAATACAATTCGGGGATATTCAATTTATTAAAGCCGATAATGTATACTTAGAAGTAAATACGATTGATAAGAAGTTTTTGGTACGTTCGCCTTTAAAAGATTATTTAGAGAAATTACCGCAGAACAAATTCTACAGAGCACATAAATCTTACATTGTAAATGTAGATCATATTGATGCTATTAATTCTAAAGATATCATGATTAACAATACGTTGATACCAATTTCTAAAGATTTTAAAGAATTTATTATTTCAGCTATGAATTCATAAGCTAAGATTTATAACATATAAAAACACCTTTTTAAGGTGTTTTTTTTTGAATTAAGTTTAGATAAAAGGTGTTTATTCATCGTTAAAAGGTATCTTTTTGCCGTTGTATGACGTATTTGTAAAGGTAAAAATCGTTTCACCACAATTATTGATAGTTACACAACAAATAATGCGAGTTCCTATGGCTTATTTATAATTTTGAGGTAATAGGAATTGAAGCGTTTTTATCCCTAAATGTGTTTTTAAAATAGGGATTGACCACAATTTTTATAGAATTATTAAAAAGTACGTAGAACACGCTTTTTGAACTTATTGTTAGTTGATGGTCAATTAATAATAGCTCACAACAAAAAATTAGTAGTATCAGGTATTAGGTTTAAGTTTGATTCTGCTTTTATTGAGATATGAAAAAACATATTATTTTGAGATTTATATGCACTGTCTTTTTTAGTGCTTTTACGTGCCTTGTAATTGCGCAAGATAATGTGCAGACTCAGAATGAAGATTACTACAAGCAATTTCAAGATTTAGAGAATGGTGAATTACGTTCATTCTTCTTTTTTAATACACCAAACCGTTACAATCAGAACTCCCCTTACGATTGGTTAGATACCGTGAAAGTTTATCTAAACAGTTCTGAGAAGACTAAAGATTCAGTTTCAATTCGTAATTATCAGCTTATAGAGTCTCAAATTTATTATGATTTGGGGAATTATGAGAAGAGTTTGGGCATTGCTAGACCTCTGTATGAAGATCTAGAAAAATTAGATATAGAATCTAAGCAAACAATTCTCGGTATTTTGGATAGCAATTATGCTATGTTACAATTGTACGATAAGCAAATTGAGATAAGAAGAGTTAAGCGTGAGTTAGGCTTGACTAACGATGTCGCCTTTTATGACATTTATGCAAGTCTTGGTCAGTATAGAAAAGCTATGCGTGATTATATGACCGAGGAGAAAAAAGAATTAAAAGAAGATGATTACTACGGTCAAGCTATTTATAATAATACTATTGGTAATTACTTAAGATTAGATAAATCTACACCTACATCTCTTAGTTATTTTAAAAAAGCCGAAGGATTAATAAAGGTTTTCTTAAGTGATGTAACTAATCAGCATTCTGATAAAGAAATTGCTGATGGTAGAATTCTAAATGGTATTATAATTGGTAATATTGGTAAGTGTCATGTTCAGTTAGGAGAATATGAAAAGGCAATTCCGTTTCTAGAAGAGAGTAGGGAAATTATCAAAAAATATAATAAGAGTAAATTTTCATCAGATATTATTGAGAACACTTTAGCTTTAGCGGAATGTTATTTGAAATTAGATAATTACGCCAAAGCCACTGACTATTTAAGTGACGACCTTAATCCTATTAAATCTGATAACATTTTAAAACGAAATAGAATTTATGCGGATTACTATTTTAAAACAGGAGATTTTAAAAATTCAACGGTTTACTTAAAAAAGAATATAAGAATTAGAGACTCTATTGATGCGTTAGCATCGAATATTAAAAACCAACAATTAACATCTGTTGTTGCACAAGATTTAGAGAATTCTAGAAAAATGATGGAGCAACAAAAGGCTCAGTTAGAAGAATCTAGAAAAGATATTAAAGCAAGAGATGATAAAATTAGTTTGGTGTTTGTTTCCTTGATATTTACACTGATTGGTTTTGCTGGTTTAGTTTATGCATACTTAAAAAGTATAAAGAATCAACGTTTAATAGCAGAGCAGAAGTTCATCATTGAAAATTCATTGGTAGAGAAAGATTCATTACTTAAAGAAATTCATCATAGGGTTAAAAACAACTTACAAATGGTTTCTAGTTTGCTGAGCTTACAAACTAAGAATACACGCAGTAAAGCCGCAATAGAAGCATTAGAGGAAGGGAAAAGTAGGGTGAAAGCTATGGCTTTAATTCACCAGAAATTATATCAAAATGACGATTTATCTGTTATTGAAATGCAAGGGTATATTGAAAGCTTAATTAATAGTATACAATCTGTTTATAAAAAAGGCGGGCATAATATTAGTATTACTATTGATGCGGAAGGCGTTGAGCTAGATATCGATAGAGCAATTCCATTTGGTCTTATATTAAACGAGCTCGTTTCCAACTCATTTAAATATGCATTTCCAGATGATGATAGCGATGGCAAAATCTATATTCACTTACGTAAAATTTTAGGTCAAGAAGGCTTTTTTGAATATACCGATAATGGCATTGGTTTACCTGAGGATTCAGAAGAGCGTGCTAATTCTTCAATGGGAATACGTCTTATGAGTAGATTGGCAAATCAACTCCAGACTTCATTGAATACAGATAAAACGCAAGATGGAGTTCGTTTTTGGTTTAATTTTAAATAGGGTTACCTAACCTTACTTTTTAAAACCACTTTATGTAATAATTTTGGGAAGAATCTTTTCAAGTAAATACCAAACTTTTCTTTACCACCAATGTAAGTTTCAAAGCGGTTCATTTTAATTGCGGTAATAATTTGTGCAGCACATTTTTCTACGGGCATACCATTTTCGGTTGCGGCATCTTCTTTCTGTAAAGCGGAACCGTCACCGGTAAGTGCATTTTTAGCCACATTGGTTTGTATAAATCCTGGGCAAATTATAGATACATTAACATTATCCTTTTCATGCTCCATTCTTAATGCATCAAAGAAACCATGTAGTGCATGTTTAGCACCACAGTATCCTGAGCGGTATGGCGAAGCAAATTTGCCCATTAAGCTAGTAATGGTAACGAAATGTCCACTTTTTTGCGCGATAAAATAAGGTAAGAGGTGTTTGGTCAATTTAATAGTACCCAGATAATTAACATCTATCATTTGCTGATATACTTCAAATTTGGTGTTAATAATAAGAGAACGTTGGCTAAGTCCGCCGTTATTAACTAAAATGTCAATTTTCCCATAAATAGAATGCGCGTTTTCAGTAATACTCTCTAGTGTGTTAAATTGGGCTAGGTCTAAAGGTAGAACGATTGCATTTTCAGCAAATTTACAGTTACTTTTGACTTTTAATAATGCATCTTCCCGTCTAGCGGAAAGGATTATTTTTGCTCCTAGATTATTTAATTGATATGCCAATGCTTCTCCAATTCCAGAGGATGCCCCCGTTATCCAAATCACCTTATTCTTCATACTTGTCATTCAATCGTTATTAAACTCAAAATATAGTTAAATTTGAAGGATTATATGAAGGCTACATTTAAAAAGTATCTCCTAAATTTTAAAAATCCGAGTGGCACATCTAGAGGTGTTTTGCGTACTAAGGAGACCTATTTTCTTTTTTTGGAAGAAGCGGGAGCATGGGGTGTTGGTGAATGTGGATTATTTAGGGGGCTAAGTTTTGACGATGTTCCTGAATTTGAAGAAAAGTGCACTTGGGTTAGCAATAATCTTGATTTAGGTAAAGTTGAATTACTAAAGCAGTTGCAAAATTTTCCAAGTATTCAATTTGGAGTGGAGCAAGCTTTTTTATCACTTCGCTCACAAGATTCTTTTCACCTTTTTGAATCTTCTTTTATAAATCATCAAGAGCCAATTTCTATAAACGGATTGGTTTGGATGGGTGATAAAGAATTTATGCATCAACAAATAGAGGATAAACTAAATGATGGTTTCTCTTGTATAAAAATGAAAATTGGAGCAATAGATTTCGATACTGAAATAGCATTGTTAAAATCTATTAGACAACGTTATTCAAAAGAAGCTATTGAATTACGGGTAGATGCTAACGGAGCATTTTCTCCACAAGAAGCTTTATCTAAGCTAGATGTTTTATCTAAACTAGATTTACATTCTATTGAACAGCCTATTAAGCAAGGGCAAATAGAAGAAATGAAAAAGCTTTGTAGCAATACACCTCTGCCGATTGCTTTAGACGAAGAACTTATTGGTATTGTAGATGTAACAAAAAAGGCAGAACTACTACAAACTATACAGCCGCAATTTATTATTTTAAAACCAAGTTTGGTTGGTGGTTTTGCAGGAAGCAGTGAATGGATTTCTATTGCAGAAAAGAATAATATAGGGTGGTGGGTAACGAGTGCATTAGAAAGTAATATTGGTTTAAATGCTATTGCGCAGTGGACAGCTACACTACATAATGAAATGCCGCAAGGGTTAGGCACCGGATCTCTTTTTACAAATAATATAGAGAGTCCGTTAGAAGTTGATAATGGAGGCTTGTTTTATAACAGCTCTAAAAAATGGAATAAGAATTTAATTGAAAGTTTATGTATATAGAACAAGCGTATAAAGGCCTAATTGATAGTTGGCGGTATATTTTGGGAATTGTTGGCATTGTAATAGTTTGGCAATTTTTAGGGGCATTTCCATTATTGGCTGCCTTGGCGACTAAAGAAGGAGGTATGTCTGCTATGATTAGCGGCAATATTACAGAAATGTCTAATGTGCTGGGCTCAAATACATTTTTGTTCTTCATGCTTTTAACTTTTGTGTTTGGATTGATAGCTGTTTTTTTAGTAGTAAAATTTATTCATAAACAATCACTAAAGAGTTTAACTACATCAAGAAAAAAAATAGATTGGAAAAGAGTTTCTTTTTCATTTATACTCTGGGCTACAATTTCTGTAGCCTTCATATTTTTAGATATTTATTTATCGCCAGAAGACTATGAATTTAACTTTCAGCTAGTTCCATTTTTAGTTTTAGCGGTTATTGCAATAGCAATGATTCCTCTACAAACCAGTATGGAAGAATATCTAATGAGAGGTTATATGATGCAGGGCTTAGGCATAATTACTAAGAATAGGTGGTTTCCTTTATTATTTACATCATTATTGTTTGGTATGTTGCATATCATGAACCCTGAAGTAGATAAGTTGGGGTATGGTATATTAATTTTCTACATTGGAACAGGGCTCTTTTTAGGTATCATTACATTGATGGATGAAGGCTTAGAACTTGCATTAGGTTTTCATGCGGCAAACAACTTAACGGCAGCGTTATTGGTGACTGCAGATTGGACTGCGTTTAGTGTAGATTCGTTATATAGAGATGTTTCAGAACCAGTTTTAGGCTGGGATATGCTAGTTCCTGTTTTTGTGGTTTTTCCGATACTCTTATTAGTTTTTTCTAAAAAGTATGTCTGGACCAATTGGAAAGATAAATTAACCGGTAAGGTGCTTTCGAAAGAAGAATTTTTCAAGCTTGAAAATCTAGACAATGGGTAAATCTTCTTTACACCCTAGTTTTGCTATTCATGGTAAAGTTCTTTCTCTAAACGATTTAACAGAGCTTAGTTACAGTTTTATAAAAGAAGGTGAACAGTTTGAAAAGCATATTGGTGAGTTTATTTTAGATTGGATAGATGACTCTCCAACTATTTCAGTGCAAACCTCCGGGTCTACGGGTACTCCAAAAACCATTGTTTTAAAGAAAGTACAAATGGAGAATAGTGCTTTGGCAACAGGCAGCTATTTTAATCTATCACCAAAATCTTCTGCCTTATTATGTTTGCCTGCTACTTATATTGCTGGTAAAATGATGTTGGTTAGGGCTATGGTTTTGGGCTTAGATATTCATTTTGTTGAACCTACTTCAAATCCGTTAGAAGATATAAATAGGTCTTTTGATTTTGGAGCAATGGTTCCCTTTCAAGTTGCTAATTCACTACCTAAGCTTTCATTGTTGCACAAGTTGATTGTTGGTGGTGCTCCTATTGCTACCTCATTGAGAAAGGAAATGAAAAGTATATCCAATGCTAGTTATGAGACCTATGGTATGACAGAGACCATAACGCATATTGCAGTTAAGCCCTTGAATAATGGTGTAGCAGAAGATGCACCTTTTTCTATTTTACCAGACGTTGAAATATCTAAAGATAACAGAGCGTGTTTGGTGATTAATGCGCCAAAGATTTCAGATGAAACTGTAGTTACTAATGATGTCGTTGAATTAGTTTCTGAAACTGATTTTAAATGGTTAGGAAGAATTGATAATGTAATTAATTCTGGCGGAATTAAACTTAGTCCGGAGCAGATAGAGTCTAAACTTTCAAATAGTATAGACCAGCCTTTTTTTATTGCTTCTTTACCAGATACAAAACTAGGGGAGCAGTTAGTCTTGGTTTTAGAAGGTACCGTGAAAGAGAAAGATGTATTGCAGAAAATTGCTTCAAGTACTCTTTTATCTAAGTACGAAGTGCCACGTCAAATTAAAACTATTCCTGTATTCCTACGTACGGATAGTGGAAAGGTTAAGCGGAAAGAAACCATGACCTTATTGAAGTCATAACTTCCCTCATTCTAAAGTAGGCTTCACTCATTTTTCGTTTTTTAAAATCTTCTTTCTTAATAGGTTTATTGCTCAAACTTTAAATCAATTATTATGAAAAATGCAACTTTCCTATTCTTTCTGCTTAGTAGTATGCTGTTGTCTTCGCAACAAGTTAAAATTAGTGGTACTGTTTCTGATCACGCAGGTTATCCTTTACCTGGTGCAACTGTAGTAGAAAAAGGGACTAATAATGGTACCCAAACCGATTTTGATGGTAATTATGAATTAACGGTTCAAAAAGGTGCTGAATTGACATTTTCTTATATTGGTTATAGATCACAAGCTATAATAATAAGGGATATTGCAGTTATCAATGTTTCGCTTGAGGAGGACTATGAAGCTTTACAAGAAGTAGTTGTATTAGGGTACGGCACTAGAAATTATAAATCAATAACTGGTTCGGTTTCTATGGTCAGTGGTAACCAAATTAAACGAACTCCAACCAAAAATATTAGTAGCATTTTGCAAGGCAAGGTAAGTGGTGTACAAATACGCAGTATGGGTTCAGAAGTAGAGAGAAGTAAAGGAAATCAAGTAAAAAGCCCTTTATACATTGTAGATGGTATACCCATTCAAAAGCAATACAATGGTATTGTTGAAAGTCTAGATAATAAAAATATTAAAAACAGAAAAGAACTAAAGGTTTCCGATGCAGAAAATTTATATGGACCACGTGCAAAGTATGGTTGTATAATATTACAAACCGTAAAAGGTAACTATGTTATAGAAGAGGATGAAAATTATGCGCGAATTACAGAAAATCAGTTTCAAAATGTCGACATAAATCCGTTGTCAACTTTTTCTATAGATGTTGATAAAGCAGCATATAGTAATGTTAGGAGGTTTATAAATAACGGAAAAGAAGTTCCGGTAGATGCAGTCAAAATTGAGGAAATGATTAATTACTTTGATTATGACTATCCACAACCAATAAATGAGCATCCTTTTTCTGTAAACACCGAGGTAGCACAAACTCCTTGGAATGTAGATACAAAATTAGTGCGTATTGGTTTGCAGGGTAAAGAATACTTGAATGAAGAATTACCAGCATCTAATCTAACCTTCCTTATAGATGTTTCTGGGTCTATGTCTGGTGATAATAAATTACCATTATTGAAATCTGCATTTAAATTATTAGTAAATCAGTTAAGAGAAAAAGATAGGGTTTCCATTGTTGTTTATGCTGGTGCAGCCGGTGTAGTATTAGAGCCTACATCTGGTAACAATAAAGAGAAAATCATGAGCGCTTTAAATAACTTAGAGGCTGGCGGTTCTACAGCTGGTGGAGAAGGTATTCAATTAGCGTACAAATTGGCAGAGAAACATTTTAAGAAGAGTGGTAATAATAGAGTGATATTGGCAACCGATGGTGATTTTAATGTCGGACTGTCTAGTGACAAAGACATGGAAGATTTGATTACAGAGAAAAGAGAATCGGGAGTGTTTCTTTCTGTACTAGGTTTTGGTATGGGGAATTATAAAGATTCCAAATTAGAAACTTTGGCAGATAAAGGGAACGGAAATCATGGTTACATAGATACCATGCAAGAAGCTCAAAAGTTATTCGGGAAGGAATTTGGAGGTACTTTATTTACCATTGCAAAAGATGTAAAATTACAGGTAGAGTTTAATCCTGCAAAAGTGAAATCGTATCGATTGATTGGATATGAAAACAGATTGTTGGCTGATGAAGATTTTATTGATGATACCAAAGATGCAGGAGAGTTGGGTAGTGGACATAAGGTAACTGCGTTGTACGAGATAGTAGAAGCAGGTGTGGCATCTGACTATGTTAAAGAAACACATGACTTAAGGTATACAGAGGTTGTATCAGGAGATAAGTTTTCCGATGAGTTGTTCACTGTAAAATTTAGATACAAAAAACCTGAAGGTAATAAGAGTATAGAGTTGGTTCATGTCCAAAATTCGAATACTCAAGAAATGTCAAAAGATTTTCAATTCTCTGCAGCTGTTGCTTTATTCGGTCAACAATTACGAAAGTCAGCATTTAATAATAAAGCTTCATTAAATGATGTCATTGTATTAGCAGAGAACGGTAGAGGTGTTGATAAAAACGGGTATAGAGCTGAATTTATCAGGTTGGTTAAAAGTATAAATGAGAAATTGGTAACAGACAACTATTGAATTTAACTAGAATGTAAAATTCTTTTGATTTTAAAGGAATAGGGTATTTCTAATGTGTGTTATTTTGTATTTTCAAGGCTTAAACCAAACAACACTCATGAAAAAACTATTCCTTTTTGTATGCCTAATTTTTATAGGGGAAATTAATGCTCAGCAAATTCTAAATGAAAAAGAAAGAGCGCAGGTGATTGATGAAATATTAGACGACCGTTTCAATAATTTGTTGCCTGAACTTATGGATGCCGCAGATTTAGATATGTGGGTGGTTATTTCAAGAGAGTATAACGAAGATCCTGTAATTAAAACTATGCTTCCCGCTACGTGGTTAAATGCGCGTAGAAGAACAATCTTATTGTTTTATAGGGATAAGGCAAAAAATAGTATTGAAAAGCTAGCCGTAGCTCGTTATAATGTCGGTAAGAATATTGTTTCTGCATGGGATAAGGAGAAAGAGCCAAATCAGTGGAAAAGATTAATGCAGTTGATATCCGAAAGAAATCCGAAGAAAATCGGACTTAATTATTCCGCAGATCACAATATAGCTGATGGTTTGGTAAAGACAGATTATGAAGAGTTCATGGCTAATCTTCCAAAAAAATATTCATCTAAAGTAGTTTCTGCACAAGAACTTGCTGTTCGTTGGATCGAAACAAGATCTGAACGCGAAATGGTTATATATGACCAATTAGTAGATATTACACATGATATTATTGCAGAAGCTTTTTCTGAAAAGGTAATTACACCTGGTGTTACAACAACTTCTGATGTAGAATGGTGGATGCGTCAAAAGGTAACTGACTTAGGGCTTGAAACTTGGTTTCATCCAACAATCGATGTGCAACGAAGTAAAGAGGAATTGGTAAGTCATTTATATTCATTCTCAGGTAGACCTGAGGATACGGTAATTCTGCCAGGGGACTTGGTACATTGCGATTTTGGTATCACTTATTTACGTTTAAATACCGATTGCCAAGAGTTAGCCTATGTCTTAAAACCAGAAGAAACATCTGCACCTGCATTTTTGGTTAACGGTTTAAAAGACGGGAATAAAGTGCAAGATTTTCTTACCAATAATATGATAACGGGAAGGACCGGGAACGAGATTCTAGCTAAATCACTGAGTGAGGCTAAAGGGGCAGGATTAAAGCCTTCCATTTATACCCACCCGTTAGGTATGTACGGTCATTCTGCAGGTACTACTATTGGAATGTGGGATTCTCAAGGTGGCGTAATGCGTGACGATGGTGAAAACTATCCATTAAATCCTAATACGGTTTATGCTATAGAATTGAATACTACTATTACTATACCTGAATGGAATAGAGATATCAGAATTATGCTTGAAGAAGCTGGTTTTTATGGTGAAGATGGGTTTAGATATGTTAATGGGCGACAGACAGAACTTTTATTAATTCCACGTGTAAAAGGGTATCAAGGTAATTGATTTTTGATATGTAGGTTTGTTTATTGCTTATGTAATAAAATTCTTATTTATTTTTAAGATAGTATTATTTAATTAGCTGTTATTCATATCTTTAAAAAGGTGTCTGAATAACAGCTAATTACATTTGTCTATGGTTCTTGAATTAAAACGCTATAAATATCTCTATTTCTTCTATTTTTTATGTGCATTAAATTTTAGTGTATTTGCTCAAGATCAGGTAAGAGGAGTTGTAATTGATTCTGATACGAAAGAGACGCTTCCATTTGTAAATATTGGTATTGTAAATAAAGGCGTAGGTACCGTAAGTAATTTTGATGGTAAATTTAATCTAGAGATAGATAAAACTAATTTTTCTAATTATGATATACTACAATTTTCATCTGTAGGTTATAAAACCGTACAGTTCAAAATTTCAGAAGTAAATTTTAATAATGCCCTGTTTCAAAAAATTGTTATGCAACCTGAAGCAATGCAATTAAATGAGGCGATTGTATCAGCTAAATTTTTAAAAAGTAAAAAAGATGATGTCGTTGGTTTTTCCTATCCCAGTAAAAACAAGTACGGGTATTGGAAAGGTGATGGTTCATTGGGTGCTGAATTGGTAACAAGAATAAGCGTAGATAAGAAGAAGCACTACTTAAAAGATTTTCATTTTTATGTAAACGAAAATTATTCTGATAGTGTATTGTTGCGCATTAATGTATATAAAGGTGGCACCATCTATCCTGAAGATAAATTATTGAAAAAGAACGTTACCAAAATGATAGGCAAATCTTCTGGAAAGGTAACCGTAGATTTAAAGCCGTACAACCTTATTGTAGATGAAGATTTTAGTATTGGTCTAGAATTATTGAAAGTATATGGTAAACGTGTGGGCTTGGTTTTGGCTGCGGATTATAGACCAAGCACATCTTACAGAAGATATGTGAGTCAAGGACAATGGAAAACGTTCAGGGGAGATGCAATGACTTTTTATGTAAATACTTCTACTTTGAGTGATGGTGACATTTCTCAAATATCAAATTATTCCAGAAACAAAACTCTTCAAAGTTCTTTTAAAACTCCAATAATAAATACCAACCCTATTAAAACGCATAGATCAATTACAGGTTTTGTTTTTAATAATGGTAAGCCTGTTGAAAATGCTACCGTTCAAATAACAGCGTCTTTAAAACAGACCCAAACAGACGCCTATGGTAGGTATACCATTATGGCACAAATAGGTGATGTCATTAGTTTTGATTATTTGGGTTTCGAAAAAGTGGAACGTACCGTATTGGAGACCATACATAATATCAACGTCACCATGAATGTGATGGTTGAAGAACTAGCAGGTGTTACTGTTACTGAAAGAGCGCGTTTAAAGAAAACCGAGGCAGAAATGTTCTCTGAGTATTTAACTAGTGATCAATTTGCTAAAACAGGTTTTGGTACTATTGATAAGAAAACAACAGGCAATGCTATAACTATTGTAAACGGTAAAGATTTAAACTTGGCTGGGGCAAATATTTTAGACGCTATAGATGGAAAGGTGCCTGGACTGCGTGTATTATGGGAAACTTATCGTGAAAAGTATGTTTTTATTCGTAGTTTCAGTTCAATTAACAATAACCGAAAAGCAATTTTTGAAGTTGATGGTATAATTTACGAAGAGGTGCCTTATTTTTTAGATGTTGCAGCAATTGATAGGGTGGCAGTAATACCAGGTTTGGCAGCTGCTACTAGATACGGACAAGTTGCTGCAGGGGGAATTGTAGCAATCAGAACTAAAGCGGCCGTTTACTCTAGAAAGCGGAGTGCAGAAAATATAGATCAAGCTAAAATTCGAAATAATGTTTATGAACACGATGCTATAAGTAAAGAGCAGGTGAATAAAAATTTACCAAGCTACCTTCAAGCTCTTTTTGCTAGTAATAGTTTTGAAGCGGCTAAAAAATTATACCAAAAAAATGAGAAGCTTTATAGTAGTTCTGCTTCGTTTTTTCTTGATGCCTATATTTATTTTACTGCCAATTGGGAGCAAGAAAAATTCAATAATGATATCATTTCCAATCATCAATCGTTATTTGAGAATAACATCAATGAAATGAAGGCATTGGCATATGCTCATCAGCGAGAAGGTGAATTTGAAAAAGCAAACAAACTATATACCAGCATTTTTGTAAAAAGACCTAATTATGCGCAATCGTATCGGGATATGGCGAATAGCTATGTTGAGGTAAATGAGGTACAAAAGGCAGCTAATCTTTATAGTAGGTACACCAAATTATTGAACGATTCTTTTCTAGTGGCAGATACAATAGGATTACATCCCGTAATTACAACTGAGTTCAATCACTTTTTAGAGCATAAAACCGATTATACCATAAGTTCAGAAGATTTAAAAGAAATGGCGGCTATGCGCGAAGGTACAGATACCCGTCTTCTTTTTGAATGGAACGATGATGAGGCTGAGTTTGACCTTCAGTTCGTAAATCCAGAAAATCGTTATTTTGTTTCTAGTACATCGTTAAACAATCAAAATGAATATTTTGGTAAGCCAGAATATTCATCTAGTAAAGAGTTCTTCCTTGAAAGTGATATTAAAGGAGAGTGGATTATAAATATAAATTATAAGGGGAATAAAAGCGGCTTGCCTACTTATTTAAAAGTGACTGCTTTCTCTGGCTACGGTACAGATAATGAAGAAAGTACTATTAGAATTTATAGGTTGTCTTTAAAAAATGTGAATCAAAACCTATTTTATTTACCGACTTTAGGGGTGGATAAGTTGAATTAATATATTCTTGATGTTTTTATTTCATAAAACTTTAATATGGTTTAATTTTTGATACTATAAATTAATGTAATCGTTAATAATATTTCTATGAAAAATATTCTGATTCTTCTAGTCCTAGTAACTTTTGTCACGAATATTCAAGCACAAAGTAATACTGTGAAAGGTAAGGTTACACAAATGGATAGTCCCTTGTCGAATGTTCAGATTTCTATAATAGATTCAGAAACTGCGACCAAGACAGATGCAAACGGGTTTTACCAGATATCAGCTGAGCCAAGAGATGTCATTCAATATACTTATCCTGGTCTAAATGATGTTCAAATTCTAGTTGAAGACGTTACGCGTATATTGAATATAGAAATGAGTCAGGAGATACATCAACTAGATGAGGTTACTGTAAAAGGTAGCAATAGAAAATCACAGAATGAGCTACAACAAGAGTATAGTTATAACCCAAATCTTATAAAAACGGCATATGGTATTCTAGATAGCGAGACTGCACCAGGCAAAATTAGATTTTTACAAGAAAATCAAATTAATGATGTTGGTATTTGTATTCTTGACTTAATGAAAAATGAGTTTCCAGGAGTAAACGTTGTAGGTGATTGCGTATATGGAGGTCTAATATATATTAGAGGGTTAAATTCCGTTAGTCAAGCACCACCTGCGGTTTATGATGTTGATGGACAGGTATTGACTCAAACTCCTACTTGGATAGCACCCGCTGCTATTCAACGATTGGCTGTTTTAAATAATCTAGCTATGACTACACGATATGGGTCTATAGGAGCTGGAGGCGTTATTGTGATTAACACTAAAGCTAGTGCATATTCTAGAACGGTAGATGGTAAACCTATTGATTATGCAAAAGTTAAAAATAATAAATATGATAATTCAGCGCTAAACACTGTTGATTTTAACGAAGGGAGACCAAACTATTTAATTGAGCTTTTAGGAGCTGGTACGGAAGAAGATGCTAAGGCTATTTATGCTAAACAAATTAAAAAATATAGTAGCTCTTTTTACTATGTTTTAGATGCCTACGATTATTTTTCTAATAGATGGAATAATCAAGATTTTGCTGATATGATTGTTGAGGATAATAAAAGCATTATAAGTAGTAATCCTATAGCTTTAAAATCTCTTGCATATATTTATCAAGCACAGGGACAGTTTAAAAAGGCAAATAAATTATATGAAGATGTATATACACTCAGAGCAGAATATGCACAATCTTATTTAGACTTGGCAAATAGTTATAGAGAATTAGGTTTAAATCAGAAAGCTGCAGCAATGTACATGCGTTATGATTATTTATTGGCAGAAGAATTATTGGAAAAAGAAGAACAAGTGAAAACCATTATGGATCGAGATTTAAATAATTTAATATCCTTAAAAGGCGCTGATTTAGTTTCAACAGATAGGGTGAATGAAATTAAACTTGATGATGATTTTAAAGGAACACGCTTGGTTTTTGAATGGAGTGATAGTGAGGCAGAATTTGAATTACAATTTGTAAACCCAGAAAAGAGATACTATAAAAGTAAGCATTCATTAGTTGCAAATGCTGAGAGAATTCAAAGCGAAAAACGTTCAGGTTTCTCTAGTGAAGAATATTTAATAGATGATACGCTTCGTGGTAATTGGTTGGTTAATGCTACGTATTTAGGTAATAAAAGTTTGACTCCTACATATTTGAAAGCCACTGTCTATTATAATTACGGTAGTGCATCGCAACGAAAAGAAACAAAGGTATTTAAACTTGGTCTACGTAATGTAAATCAGCAATTGTTTTCAGTATCAAATGCTGTAAGTATGGTTGCTAATTAACCCCAGTTTACTTTTCTAGGCAAAAAATATAACTGTTTATTTTTATAAATCTATATTGTAATAATCTCTCTAATATATTAGTTCGCATTAAACCTGCAAAACCCCCATATTAAAAGGCTTCTCGATAGGCGCATGGTCTGCAGCTTCAATACCCATTGATATCCACTTACGGGTGTCCTTTGGGTCTATAATAGCATCTGTCCATAATCTAGAGGCTGCGTAATACGGAGACACTTGATCGTCATATCGCTGCTTAATCTTATCATAAAGCTCCTTCTCTTTTTCTTCGGTAATGGTTTCACCCTTCTTTTTTAAAGATGCCTTTTCAATCTGTAATAATACCTTTGCAGCAGAGTTACCGCCCATTACAGCAAGTTCTGCACTTGGCCAAGCAACAATTAATCTTGGGTCATAAGCTTTACCGCACATGGCATAATTTCCTGCACCGTAGCTATTGCCTATTATAATCGTGAATTTTGGCACTACGGAATTACTTACCGCATTTACCAT
The DNA here is from genome assembly GCF_000688315.1 of Maribacter sp. Hel_I_7. Taxonomy (NCBI): domain Bacteria; kingdom Pseudomonadati; phylum Bacteroidota; class Flavobacteriia; order Flavobacteriales; family Flavobacteriaceae; genus Maribacter; species Maribacter sp. Hel_I_7. Next base: position 220,576 of record NZ_JHZW01000003.1, read on the forward strand.
TTTTGCACCATCTTTAATGATACCGCCATGTTCACTCTTACTGCCTACCATAAAACCGGTAACGTCTTGTAAAAAGACTAACGGAATTTTTTTCTGGTTACAGTTAGCTATAAATCTGGTTGCCTTATCTGCAGAGTCAGAGTAGATTACTCCGCCAAATTGCATTTCACCTTTTGCAGTTTTTACTACTTTTCTTTGGTTGGCAACGATACCAACTGCCCATCCATCAATACGTGCATAACCGGTAAGAATCGTTTGTCCGTAGCCAGCTTTATATTCTTCAAAATCAGAATCATCAACTAATCGTTTAATGATTTCCATCATGTCATACTGTTCAGCTCTAGAGCTTGGTAGAATGCCATATATATCTTCAGGATTTTCTTTTGGCTTCACACCCTTCTTACGGTTGTATCCCGCTTTAGGGTAATCGCCAATTTTGTCCATTATATTTTTAATGGTATCTAAAGCAGCTGCATCATCTTTCGACTTATAATCTGTTACACCGCTAATTTCGCAATGCGTAGTAGCGCCACCTAATGTTTCGTTATCTATGCTCTCTCCAATGGCAGCTTTTACTAAATAACTACCTGCTAAAAAGATGCTAGCGGTTTTATCTACAATTAATGCTTCGTCACTCATAATTGGCAAGTAGGCACCACCGGCCACACAACTGCCCATAACCGCAGATATTTGGGTAATACCCATGCTGCTCATTACTGCATTGTTTCTGAAAATACGACCAAAGTGTTCCTTGTCAGGGAAAATTTCATCTTGCAGCGGTAAATACACACCTGCACTATCTACTAAGTAAATAATAGGAAGTTTATTTTCAATAGCTATTTCTTGTGCTCTTAAATTTTTCTTTGCGGTAATAGGAAACCATGCACCGGCTTTAACCGTAGCATCATTGGCTACAACAATACATTGCTTGCCTTGAACATATCCAATTTTTATAACTACTCCGCCAGATGGGCATCCGCCATGCTCTTTGTACATGCCGTCACCTACAAAAGCACCAACTTCTATTTGTTCAGATTTTGGGTCTAAAAGATAATCAACACGTTCTCTAGCTGTCATTTTACCTTGGTCGTGCTGCTTGGCTATTTTGGCTTTTCCTCCGCCTAAATAAACCTCATTAAGCTTTCTTCTAAGGTCTGATAATAACAACTTATTCCTATCTTCGTTTTGATTGAATTTTAAATCCATTCTATATAATTTCTTTTCTTTGGATAAAGATAAGGAGTTAATTTTGGTGTTCATGCAACAAAAATAAAAAGTATGATAAAGTGGGGTATAGTAGGGGCAGGTAACATTGCACATAGTTTTTCTAAAGACCTAGCCTTGGTAAATGGTGCTAAATTGGTTTCCGTTGCTTCAAGAAGTTTAGAGAAAGCACAAGATTTTGCAGGTGAATATGGTGCGCCAAATGCATATGGCAGTTATGAAGAGTTGTTTAATAGTAATACCGTAGATGTTATTTATTTAGCTACACCACACACTTCTCATGCAGATTTAAGTATTGCTGCAATGAAAGCTGGTAATGCTGTACTTTGTGAAAAGCCAATGGGTGTCAATAAAAGCGAAGTAGAGCAAATGGTTGCTGTAGCCAAAGAGAATAATGTTTTTCTGATGGAAGCATTATGGACACGTTTTAACCCAACTATTAAAAAGGTAAAAGAATTAGTGGATAACGGTACCATTGGAGATATTGGTTATTTACACGCTGATTTTGCTTTTTATGCTTTAGATAGAGATGAAAACGGTAGGTTGTTGAATCCTGATCTTGCTGGTGGTTCGCTGTTAGATATCGGAATCTATCCTATATTTCTGGCTTACTTAATGTTAGGGAAGCCAAAGGATATAAAAGCCTCAGCAAATTTTTATAAAACGGGGGTTGAGGTACAGTGCAGTATGATTTTTAATTATGATAATGCTCAGGCTATTCTGTATAGCGGACTCAATTCTAATTCCGAAAAGAAAGCTGAAATTGCTGGTAGCGAAGGATCTATATTTATACATCCAAGATGGCATGAAACTACAGGGTATACTATAGAAAAAGATGGCGAATCAACTTCTAATGAGGTTGGTAAAAGGGGTAAAGGTTATGTGCATGAGATTGAAGAAGTACAAGATTGTTTAGCTTCTGGGAAGAAGCAGAGTGATCTTTGGAGTCATCAAAATAGTTTAGATTTAATAGAGATTATGGATTCTGTTCGTAAATTAACAGGTATTGTGTTTCCTTTTGAATAATAGCAGGGTTAATAGTGGACAAATATCTTAAATTTTACGATATTTGAAGTTCGCTAAAATTTTAATTGACTAGAAAATGAATAAGAATACTGTGCTCTCTTGGGCTACGTTTATAATGATCTTTGTAGGTCTGGCGCTTATTGCTTTAGGTGCTTTTCGCTATGATGATGTTGCCGGTTGGGGTTTTGCATCTGTAGGTATTGGCTTTTTTGCTATTGCTTGGGTGTTTAACGCACTTAAAGGTAGAGTATAATATATTTTATTGCCACCAGTGAATTCTTCTGGTATGCTTTAATATTTCACTTAACACTATAATTTTATGTCAGACGATAAGAAGGTAATCTTCTCCATGTCAGGAGTTACGAAAACCTATAAAAATGCGAATACCCCAGTTTTAAAGAATATATACTTAAGTTTTTTCTATGGTGCCAAAATTGGAATCTTAGGTTTAAACGGTTCTGGTAAATCTACTTTGTTGAAAATCATTGCGGGTGTTGATAAAAACTTTCAAGGTGATGTTGTTTTTTCTCCAGGTTATAATGTTGGTTACCTAGAACAGGAACCTGAATTAGATGAAAACAAAACAGTTTTAGAAATTGTAAAGGAAGGTGTAGCGGAGACTGTTGCTATTCTTGATGAGTACAATAAAATAAACGACATGTTTGGTCTTCCAGAGGTTTATGAGAACCCTGATAAAATGCAGAAGTTGATGGATCAACAAGCTCTTTTGCAAGATAAAATTGATGCTGCAAATGCTTGGGAATTAGATACCAAGTTAGAAATTGCGATGGATGCACTTCGTACGCCAGATCCTGACAAGAAAATTTCAGTATTGTCTGGTGGTGAAAGAAGAAGGGTTGCATTGTGTAGACTGTTGCTTCAAGAACCAGAAATTTTATTATTAGATGAACCTACTAACCACTTAGATGCAGAATCTGTACATTGGTTAGAACATCATTTAGCACAATATAAAGGAACGGTAATTGCCGTAACACACGATAGATACTTCTTAGATAATGTTGCCGGTTGGATTCTTGAATTGGACAGGGGAGAAGGTATTCCTTGGAAAGGAAATTATTCTTCTTGGCTAGACCAGAAATCTAAACGTATGGCCCAAGAGAGTAAAACGGCTTCTAAAAGACAGAAAACTTTAGAGCGAGAGCTTGAATGGGTACGTCAGGGTGCAAAAGGAAGACAGACCAAGCAGAAAGCACGTCTTAAGAATTACGATAAGTTAATGAGTCAAGATCAAAAGCAACTTGATGAAAAGCTGGAGATTTATATTCCTAACGGACCTCGTTTGGGTATCAATGTAATTGAAGCAAAAGGAGTTAGTAAGGCTTTTGATGATAAATTGCTTTACGAAGACTTGAACTTTAAATTGCCACAAGCAGGTATAGTTGGTATTATAGGACCAAACGGTGCTGGTAAGACAACTATTTTTAGAATGATCATGGGTGAAGAAACTCCTGATAAAGGAGAGTTTGAAACTGGTGAAACAGCTAAAATTGCTTACGTAGATCAAAGTCACTCTAATATCGATCCTGAAAAAACCATTTGGCAGAATTTCAGTGATGAACAAGAAATGGTGATGATGGGCGGTAAGCAGGTAAACTCTCGTGCTTATTTAAGTAGATTCAATTTTACAGGTAGTGAGCAAAATAAAAAAGTAAACATGCTGTCTGGTGGTGAGCGTAACCGTTTACATTTGGCCATGACATTGAAAGAAGAAGGAAACGTTCTATTATTAGATGAACCTACCAATGACTTGGATGTAAATACTTTAAGAGCCTTGGAAGAAGGTTTAGAGAATTTTGCAGGATGTGCCGTAGTTATTTCGCATGATAGATGGTTCTTGGATCGTATTTGTACACACATTTTAGCTTTTGAAGGTGATTCTCAAGTTTATTTCTTTGAAGGTTCTTTCTCTGATTATGAGGAGAATAAGAAGAAACGATTGGGCGGAGACTTAATGCCGAAACGAATTAAGTATAAGAAGTTAATTAGATAAGAAATTTAATTATATAATAAAAGCCCGCAATTGCGGGCTTTTTTATTTTCAGCTAACAGCTAACAGCTAACAGCTAACAGCTAACAGCTAACAGCTAACAGCTAACAGCTAACAGCTAACAGCTAACAGCTAACAGCTAACATTAATATTCATCATTAGGATACCAATCTAATTGTATTACTTCAATGTCTTGATTACCAGCATCTACCAGTTGTTTAAATTTAGCGACATCACTTACATCTGGTTTACCTCTATAGTGATATGGGTATACTTGCTTTGGTTTAAAATCTAAAACAGCAGAGGCAGCGCTTTCAACTGTCATTGTGTAAGGTAGGTTCATACAAACAAAAGCTTTGTCAATATTTTTTAAAGAACGCATTTCTGGAATATCTTCGGTATCACCAGAAAAATAAATGCGTTGATCATCAATGTTTAAGACATATCCGTTACCTCGACCTTTCTCATGAAATTTAAGGGCTTCATTTCTTAAATTATACATTGGTATGGCTTCAATGGTAATATCGCTCAATTCTTTACTTGTGCCATTTTCCATAATCTCTAATTGTTTGGAATATTTTTCTGGTAACTCTTCTGCAACAGCCTGTGGTACTACAAATGTGGCATTAGAGGTGTCTAGAGCATCTAGGGTTTCAACATTTAAATGGTCGCCATGAATATCTGTTATTAAAATTAAGCTAGGTGTCTTTTGCCCTTCAAAAGCTGCTTTTCCGCCGGTTGGGTCTATGTATATTACAACATCATTCCATTCAATAACTGCCGTCGCATGTTCAATTGGTTTAATTACAACACCATCTGTCTTGCGTTGGTTCTTCATACTTGTCGCTGACATATTTTCCTCAGTTTCTGTTGAAGTATTCATATCACTGTCAGATTTCTTTTCCTCTTTACAAGAAAAAGATAGTGCACCTATGAATAGTAAAACAAGTAATTCTTTTATTTTCATTATAGTATGTTTAAAGTGTTAGTTCCATTTTAATATCTGATCTAAGATACTCTAAATTATCCTCTAGTGGAACATTAATAAATCCGTATTTCTTATATATATGCAGTGCGGTGTCAAGTTTAGTGCTCGAATATAATTCAAGGGTATCCCAATTTTTGTTTTTTGCAAAATCAATGGCGTACATTAATAATTTTTGACCGATTTGTAAACCGTGATGAGATTTGTTGACTGCCATTTTTCCTAATTCAAAACGCATATCGGTTTTTTTGATTAAAGCAAAGCACCCTACGGGTTCATTCTTCCATAATCCCATAAAAATATAGCCTCCTTTATCAATAATAGAATATTGGCTAGTTTCTAACAGCTCTCGATCTTTATCTTCAACTATAAAGTATTTGGTAATCCAAGCTATATTAAGATCTTTAAAGTTCTGAGTATATTTAGTCTCAAAAGGTACGATAGTAAGCATGAGTTATATTTGATATATTAGTGACTCCTAAATTATATCATATTATATAGTATTTACTATGATCAATTATTTATTTTAACACCAAGAAATCTAAAATTTGAATTACCACGTATATAAACTGAACAAACAGACACTTTATTAAATTTAAAATTATGACTGAAACAAAAAACAACAATGGTTTAAAAGTTTTGACCGCTCTTTTAGGTGTTGTGCTTTTAGGAACTATCATTTATACAGTAAGTCTTTACCAAGATAAAAAGAAGACTGAAGTTGTTCTTTCTAAGGAGAAAGAATTGGTAGTTGAAGATTTAAATAGCTTAAAATCTGAATATGATAAAGCTATTTTGGAAAGCAATGCAACTAACGAAGAGTTGGTAAGTGCAAGAGATAATATTGCAAAATATATTGACTCTGTAAAAACGATGAAAGCTGACATTGGATCTTTATCAAGATACAGAAGACAAGTTGGTGTTCTTAAAGCTGAAAGAGAGCAGTTATTGAAACAAGTTGATTCTTTAACTCGTTCTAACTCTATGATCGCTATGCAACGTGATAGTACTTATGTTGAATTAGAAAAGCAAACTGTTTTTAATGATTCATTAGTAGTACAAAATACAAACTTAGCTCAGGTAGTTGAAAAAGGTTCTGCTTTAAACTTATCTAAGTTTAATGTTGATGCTGTAAAAGAGCGTAACAGTGGTAAATTAGTTTCTACACAACGTGCTAAGGCAACTGACAAGTTTAAAATTTGTTTTACTGTTGCTGACAACGTAATTGCACAAGCTGGTGATAGAGAATTTTTCTTAGAAGTTTTAGATCCTCAAGGAAATGTACTTGGTGGTAGTAATTCTATGACAAATGATAATGGAGCTTCTATTACTTACAGTAAGCAAACTGGTTTCTACTATGAGAACAAGTCTTTAGATGTATGTGATTATATTAGTAAGCCTTCTGGAGATTTCAAAGATGGTAACTACATGGTTAACGTTTATGATGATCAATTAAAATTATTGGGTACTTCTAAATTCATGTTGAAGTAAGATTACCTTATTACATATAAAAAAAATGGCGACCAATTGGTCGCCATTTTTCATTTCTATTATTTTGGCTTTAGTCTTTTAAACTACCTACCATATTTTCCGGTTTAACCCATTCATCATAATCTTCAGCAGTAACATAGCCTAGATTAACAGCTTCTACTTTTAAGGTTGTACCATTTTTATGAGCAGTGTTTGCAATTTCAGCAGCCTTGTAATACCCTATTTTGGTATTCAACGCGGTAACCAGCATTAATGAGTTATTCAATAATTGTTTAATAACTTCATGATTTGGTTCTATACCAGCAGCGCAATGTTCCTCAAAACTTACACAAGCATCTCCAATTAATTGAGCCGATTGTAAAATGTTAGCGGCCATCATCGGCTTGAATACGTTCAGCTCGTAGTGTCCTTGAGTACCCCCAACGCTTATAGCAACATCGTTACCCATTACTTGAGCACATACCATGGTAAGAGCTTCACATTGTGTAGGGTTAACTTTTCCTGGCATAATTGAACTACCTGGTTCGTTTGCAGGGATAATGATTTCGCCAATACCAGAACGTGGACCAGAAGCCATCATTCTTATGTCATTTGCAATCTTGTTCAAAGAAACTGCCAATTGTTTTAATGCACCGTGACTTTCAACAATTGCATCATGGGCAGCTAATGCTTCAAATTTATTTTCTGCTGTAATAAAGGGTAACCCTGTAAATTCAGCAATATATTTAGCAACCAATACATCATAGCCTTCTGGTGTATTTAAACCTGTACCAACTGCTGTACCACCAAGAGCCAATTCACTTAAATGTGCCAGTGTATTGTTAAGTGCTTTTAATCCGTGATCTAGTTGCGATACATAGCCAGAAAATTCTTGACCTAAGGTTAGGGGAGTAGCGTCCATTAAATGGGTACGACCTATCTTAACAACATTTTTAAATTCTGCAACTTTTCTATTAAGTGTGTCTCTTAGTTGAGTAACACCTGGTATAGTAACTTCTACTATTTTTTTATAGGCAGCAATGTGCATTCCAGTAGGAAATGTGTCGTTTGATGATTGTGATTTGTTTACATCATCATTTGGTTGTATGGTCTTTTCACCTTCGCCAATTACTTTACCAGCTATTTCATGGGCTCTATTAGCAACAACTTCATTAACGTTCATGTTACTTTGTGTACCAGAACCTGTTTGCCAAATTACCAATGGAAATTGATCATCAAGTTTGCCTTCTAAGATTTCATCACAAACTTGTGCAATTAAATCTCTTTTCTCTTCAGCCAACACACCAAGCTCGCAATTTGCATAAGCTGCAGATTTTTTTAAATAAGCAAAGCCGTAGACGATATCTAAAGGCATTGATGCAGAAGGACCAATTTTAAAATTATTACGCGAACGTTCTGTTTGTGCTCCCCAGTATTTGTCTTTAGGTACTTCAACATTACCCATGGTATCTTTTTCGATTCTGAACTCCATAATCTTATAATTTATATGAATCTTAAGTTAACTTATTAATATTGCCTCAAAAATAAGGTTTACATTTATTTTTATTGTGACAACTTTGTTGTGAAAAGTAAAATTAATTTTGCAGAACGTTTGCAAAAAATAATTCGTTTATGGTATCTTTGTAATATATAAGTAAAAGGATATGTTTGATTTTGACCAATATTTAGGATTTTTAGCGTTTTTAACCATTTTAACCATCGGTTTTTGGTTAATGATGTTTTTGTTATTATTTGTTGTCCCTTACTGGTTAGGTGGTAACATTATAGAATTATTGAAAGAAAGACGCGACAAGAAAAAAGCTGCACGAGAAGTATAGAAAAAGATAAGTATAAAAAAAGAAGCCAATTGGCTTCTTTTTTTATGTCTTGTTTTAATTATTTCTATCCTTCAATTTCTTCGCCACCTTCATCTCCGCCATTTCCTCTAGAACCTTTATTACGTTCTTTTGGTTGGTTGAAACGATATACAAAGCCCATGGTTATTTGTCGTCTTCTCCATTGAAACTCACTATCTGAAGTAAAAAATTCTGTTTCTGTATAAGAGCTTCTTTTTCTAGAGTTCAATAAGTCACTTACGTTTAACGACAGTGTTCCATTGTCTTTCATTATATCTTTACTGAAAGCTAAGTTTAAAGAGAATATACCACTATTTTCGGTCTGTGCAGTTGATGACGGACCTCTATAAAAAGCATTCGTTTGCCAATCTATCTTTTCTGGTAAAGATACCTTAGAGCTGAACCTTGCAAACCAGCTGTTATTTGTAGTTCCATAATCTACATCGTTAAATATGCCTTCTGTTGAAAACCTGAAAAAGTTGAAACTGGAATTTAATCGTAACCATTTAGTAGGACTGTACATCATACCAGCTTCTGCACCAATTCTGTTGTTAGTAGAAAGGTTAATAGGAATGGTTCTAATGATTTCAATACCATCAGTAGTAGTTTGACCTGTCTCTTCCTGTACACGCTCAAAAGAGTCTGTTTCTCTTTGGTAGTAGATTGATGAGGTTAGGGTTATTTTATCCCATCTTTTTAAATATCCTAAATCAAAGGCATTGGAAAATGCAGGATTTAAATCTGGATTACCTTGAAAGATGTTTGTTCTACTTGACCTTGACGGAAAAGGATTTATGAACCAACCTCTTGGTCTGTTTATCCTTCTGTTATAACCCAATGAAATATTCTCATTTTCGGCTAATTCATATATAAAATTAACGGTAGGGAATAAACCTAAATAGTTCTTGTCAAAATTGACATCAACATCAACGCCTAATTGTTCTTCAAGTTGACTGGTATCAAACTCAGAATCTAATTGACCTTTTAATTGCGTATTTTCTAATCTAAGTCCAAGTAAAAATGAAAACTTTCCAATTTTGTTTCCGTATTGGGTATATAAAGCATTTACATTTTCATTGTAAGTGAATTTATTGGTCAAGTCTTCATTGATGTTAAATTGACCTGTAGCTTGGTTTAAAGAATCTAATCTATAGTCCGTAACCTCTTCTTCAAATGTGCCTCTGTAACCTATTTCAAATTGGGCATCTCCCATAGGCAATACATAATCTGCTTGAACTAAGTACTCATTTTGTAATTCAGTTTCAAATACATTCTCTAAAACAATTAAGTTCTCATTAGGGATAGTATTGTTTTCCTCAATGATAGATGTTTTTGTCTCTTCTCCCTTAGAGTATTGAAGGTCTACCGTTAATTTCTGACCATCGTCATTTAAATTATTAACGTAGTTAAGTGAAAATTGATAATTATCATCATCTTCATTCTCATCTTCAGTTCTAAAGGTCTCGCTATTTAGAGAATTACTAATAAATCTCTTGTTGGTGTTTTCGGTACCATCTTCACTTTTAGATGTTCTATAAAAAACACTTCCTGTTAAGGAAGACTGTTCGGTGAGGAAATATTCTAAACCTAAGTTGGTGTTGAATCCTTTACGTAATCTACTGTATTCTCTATCTTCAAAAATTCTGTCAAAAGAACCTGAAGAATAAGTGTTATCGAAAAAGGCATTTCCAGGGGCATCTCTGTAGCTGTATCCTGTAGTATTAAATAAGTTGAATTTATCTGTACGCAAATTTGCGTTAACAGAAATGCCACTATTAACAGGATAGCCAATAGTTGTATTTACAGATCCATTAAAACCGAGAGTTTTTTCTTTTTTAAGTATAATGTTCAAAATACCAGCAGTACCTTCAGCATCATAACGTGCAGAAGGACTAGTAATAACTTCAACTTTTTCAATTGCATCTGCTGGTAGTTGCGTAAGGGCATCTGTTGATCCAAACCCTGCAAGTGCTGATGGTTTACCATTTATTAATATTCTAACATTTTCGTTACCACGTAAGCTAATAGCTCCTTCAACATCTACATCAACAGAGGGTACATTGTTTAGCGCATCTGTAATCGTTGCTCCACTATTGGTTAAATCTTTACCAATGTTATAGATTTTCTTATCTAACCTAACTTCTACGGTAGTTTTTTCGCCAACAACTTCTACAGCTTCTAGCTGAGCAACATCTAAAGCAAGTTTTATGGTACCTAAATCTGTAGACTCACTTAGAGTTTGATTAGGTAATTTATATGTTTTGTATGAGATGTATTCAATGGAGATATTGTATTTGCCAGCTTTTGCTTCAACTTCAAAATTTCCATCTATATCAGTAATACCACCTGTAATTTGATCAGGATTGCTTACACTTTGTAGAACTAATGTTGCGTATTCCAAGGGAAGGTTATCATCTTTATCTAAAACCTTTCCGGTAATAACAATTGGACCTCTTTCCCGGTCTCCTCCCGGTCTTTGACTATTTACGTAATTAAATGATAGTGCTAGGAGTAGGAGTAAAGGGAAAAGTTGTTTCATTAAGTCAGTTTTTGGATTTCTTTCGTTTTTCTTTTTTCTTCTTTTTATTCTTCTTCAAAGTTTTTGCAACACCATCTTTTTGAAGTGCTACAAATGCTTCGTACTTTTCTATTGGCAGACCTGCTTTTAATTCAACATCTTGCCTTTTTGTAATATTCTCATAAACTTCAGCCATTTTTTCTGGTGGAAGTTTTAATATTTGAGCTTCTATTCGCTCTTGCACATACTTCTTTAAAACAGAGCTTAATACAGCTTGTTCAAAATCATTTAATGCAAGCGCTTCGGTAATTCTAGGCATTTCGCCATCAACCAGTTCCTCTGCGGTTTTTGGTTTAGGTTCTTCAGCTGGTGTTTGGGCATCTGGAATAGAACTTCTTTGTCTACTGCCGTAACCGTAGCCACCTCTAGATCCATATCCGTTATTCCCATAACCATATTGTGCATAAATTTCAGAACTTCCTAATAGAATTAATAGCAGTACTAAAAACTTTAGACCGCTATATTTTATTACTTTTTTCATATGATTAGATTATAAAGTTATACTATGGTTTAACTGTAAATGGTTAATTCTTTGTTAAGATAATTATAAGGAAATTATAATAAATTCTACTTTAATAAAGAATTTATGTTTGATGCAGGTCTCCCTATCACAGCGCTATTTCCGTTAATTATAATTGGTCTTTCAATTAACTTAGGATAAGTAATCATTGCATCAATTAATTCCTCATCAGTTAACGGTGAATTTTTGAATTTTTCTTTCCAAATTGCTTCAGATTTACGAACTAGATTTATTGGTTTAATGTCAAGACAACTTATTACATTTCTTAACTCATCTTTTGTAGGTATATCTTCTAAATAATTTACTACTTCAAATTTCTTGCCAGAATTTTCAAGTACTTTAAGTCCTTCTCTAGATTTGCTACATCTAGAATTATGATATATTTTAATCATGATATGTTTTTGTTTTACATATAGACATTCCTACTCATGAATATTCATGAGTAGGAATGTCTTGTTTTATTCTTCTTCTTTCTGTCCCATCATCATTAGAAAAGCTTTTAAAAACTGATCAATGTCTCCGTCCATAACGTTATCCACATTACCCGTTTCTTGACCTGTTCTAACATCTTTTACTAATTTGTATGGGTGCATTACATAATTTCTAATCTGTGAGCCCCATTCAATTTTCATTTTAGAAGATTCAATTTCTTGACGGGCTTCCATTTTTTTCCGAAGTTCAATCTCATACAATTGAGACTTTAGCATTTTCATAGCTGTAGCTCTATTGTCATGTTGACTTCTACTGTCTGAACATGAAATTTGAATTCCAGAAGGGTGGTGTGTCAATTGAACTTTCGTTTCTACTTTGTTTACGTTCTGTCCACCAGCGCCACTAGACCTTGCTGTAGTAATGGTAATATCCGCAGGGTTTACATCTACTTCTATACTATCATCTACCAGAGGATATACATATACGGACACAAATGATGTATGACGTTTTGCATTACTATCAAATGGTGAAATACGTACCAGTCTATGCACGCCATTTTCACCTTTTAACCAACCGAAGGCAAACTCACCATCGATTTCTAATGTAACAGTTTTAATACCCGCAACATCACCTTCTTGGTAGTTAAGTTCTTTGATTTTGTACCCATTCTTTTCTGCCCACATCATATACATGCGCATAAGCATGGCTGCCCAGTCACAACTTTCGGTGCCACCTGCACCTGCTGTAATCTGCAGTACAGCGGGTAATTCATCACCTTCCTCTGAAAGCATGTTCTTGAACTCCATTTTTTCAAGAGTACTTACCGCTTTCTCATATTGACTCTCTACTTCGGCTTCGGAAACTTCCCCTTCTTGCTGAAACTCTATAAGAACTTCTAGCTCCGCAACTAAAATTTGGGCAGCATTATAGTCGTCTACCCATTGTTTTTTAGACTGGATAAACTTCATATGAGCTTGAGCTTCTTGAGGATTGTCCCAAAAATCTGGTGCCAAGGTTTTTTCTTGTTCGTTCTCTATTTCTATTAATTTGGCATCAATGTCAAAGATACCTCCTTAACGCACCAAGGCGATCTATAAGACCTTTGTAATGGTCTATATTAATGTTCATACAATTCTATTTTAGGTAAAAATAATACTCTTTTGAATACTTTGAGAAGTTAATTTGGGAATCCCTATTGCTGACTTTGAACCATAACTGTGTGCGTGGTTTTATTTTGTCCTCCAGTATGTATAATACCCTTTAAGGGTGAGCAATCATTATAATCTTTTCCATGGCATACTTTAATATGATTTGTGTTTGCCAAAATATTATTGGTTGGGTCAAAACCTTTCCAGCCAATACCAGGAATATAGCACTCTACCCAAGCATGCATTTGAGAGTCGCCCATATAACCACTGTTTTGATCTAGATAACCAGATACATATCTTGTGGGTATACCGTTTGTTCTTGCCAACGCACAGAATAAATGTGCAAAATCTTGGCAAACCCCTTGTTTATTCAATAGCAAATCTTTTAATAGTGTGCCTACTTTGGTAACGCCGGTTTTAAATTGAATGAATTTATAAATCCAATGATTTAAATTTTCAAGATTTTGAAAAATAGAAACAGTAGTATCGAATTTATAAAGCAGGTCTTGGGTGCTATTTAATTTGGTATATATAGTTTGTTTTAAAAAACGCTCGTGAGTTATCTTAAAGTCGAAATGCCCTAGTTCATTGTATTCAATTGATAAGTCTGAATTTATATTAAAATCATAAGGATCAATTTCTTCCTTCTTGAATTTGAATTTCGCTTCAAAAGAAATTTGCTTGAATTTTTTCTTCGGATGAACTCTTAAGGTCTTAAAGCCAAACCCGTTAATAGAGAATTCAGTATTGGCATAAAGTGAATTGGAAAATTCAATTTGCACCTCATGTTGACTCTCGTTTTCAAAGGGAATTATTAAAAATTGCCAATGTGCATCATGTACCCAATCGTCATAAATATTTTCGGCCTTATACGTTACTTCAAAATCTCTTGGCATAGTCTTCAAAGATACCTTTTTTAACTTGTCTAATAGTTAAAAAACTCCTCATCTACCTTGTCACTAATGTCCACAAGACTTTTAAGAATATTCTCTATAAATGACTTAATATCCTTGTCTATTTCTTCAATGTATTTAAACTCATATTCAGACCTGACTCTGCCAATTAAAAAAGCAGTTGAATCTTTATTATATCGCTTTTCGGGGTTAAGCATCTTTACATGCTGGTTAACCTGATTTAAAGAGTTCATTACAGATCGCGGGCAATTTGGATTAAGAATTAGAAATTCTAAGGTAGAAATGCTTGTTGGGGTTTTTTTATAATATCTACGCATCATATCATAAGACTCTGCACATTTTAATAATGTTGTCCATTCGAAACTCTTACTGAATCTATCATTTTCCTCTCCTTGAGAAAGCAATGCATCATTGAATTTAGCATTGATCATTCTTGTAATTTGAGTGGCGCGCTCAATATTTATGCCCATTGAAATTACAGCATATGTAGCATCATGTAACAATGTTCCGCGTATTTTTCCTCTTAAGATATCTGTCATTTCAGCTACATGGGTGGTGAAATCATGCAATCCGTTCTTAACAAAAACGTCTTTATTGTAATTGATTACGAAATGATAAAACTTGTTGATGGCCTCATAGAGTTCTGTTGAAATTAAATCTCGAGCACTATTGGCATTTTCCCTTGCGAATTTAATATTGTTGATAATTGATGCGCCATAGGTTGGGTCCAACCCAATTTTATAAAGTACGTCTTCTTCTTTTAAAAATTTATCCGCATCTTCTTCTGGATCTCCTACCATAAATAGCATAGACCTTAGAACAAATTGTCGGTCTTGAGATTTAAGATTGGGTGCGTCTAAAGAAGAGAAATAATTTACGTTTAAATATCTTGCTACGTGTTCTGAACGTTCTATATAACGTCCCATCCAAAATAGGTTATTTGCTACTCTTGCTAACATATAATTTCTTTATTTTTTTAGGACCCAAGTATCTTTAGATCCGCCTCCTTGAGATGAGTTTACAATTAAATTTCCCCTTTTTAAGGCTACACGTGTCAATCCACCCTTTAAAACAAATTCTTTATCCTTTCCTAGAACCGTAAATGTTCTTAAATCAACATGTCGTTGTTCAAAAGATTCGGTGTCGTCTATATACGTAGGGTGCACCGATAAGGACATTATGGGTTGTGCAACATATTTTCTTGGACTTTCCTTAATTTCAGCTTTTACTTTTTCTATTTCAGCCTTGGTAAGAATATTTCCTATGGAAATTCCATAACCTCCAGCTTCATCAACTGGTTTAATAACAAGTTCATGAATATGCTCTAGTACGTATTTCAACTCATCTGGTCTACTACAATGGTAGGTATGAACATTATTAAGTATTGGTTCTTCGTCTAAATAATATTTGATAATTTGTGGCATATAGGTATAAACAGCTTTATCATCTGCTACACCTGTACCTGGTGCATTGGCCAAGGTAACATTTCCTTTTTTATATGCGGCGAACAATCCAGGGACTCCAAGAACGGAATCTGGATTAAATTCTAACGGGTCAATAAATTGGTCGTCAACCCTTCTGTAAATAACATCTACTTTTTCTGGTCCTTTTATGGTTTTCATATAAACGAAATCATTCTCTACAAATAGATCACGACCTTCTACAAGTTCTACACCCATAGTTTTGGCTAAATAAGAATGTTCGTAGAAAGCGGAATTGTACATACCTGGTGTAATAACTACAACGGTTGGTATATCTACACCTTTAGGCTTAACAGATTCCAATAGCTCTAATAAGTTTTCGGCATAATTAGTTACTGTATGGGTTTGGTAGTGATTAAATACACCGAAGAGTGCTTTTTTAAGCGCAGTACGATTACAAATAACATAACTTACTCCAGATGGGCACCTTATATTATCTTCAAGAACGTAATACTTGCCGTCTTTGTGTTTTATGACGTCTGTGCCAGAAATATGGTTATAAATGCCACCTGGCGGATTTACACCGTTCATTTGATCTAAGTAATTTGCAGAAGACGTAATTAAATCTATAGGTACAACCTTATCTTTGAGAATTTTCTTGTCATGATAAATATCCCAAAGAAATAAATTAAGTGCTTTACTTCTTTGTATAGATCCTCTTTCTATAATATCCCATTCCTCTTGATCAATTATTCGAGGGAATAAATCGAACGGAAAAATCTTTTCCTGCACATTGTTTTCTCCATACACTTGAAAAGTAATTCCTTGATTGAAAAAAGAAGATTTGGCTTTATTGTTTAATGAAACATAGTCATTGATTGAATGTTCGCCGTAAAGGTTGAATAGCTTTTGATATACCTCCTTTATTTTTCCATTCTTATCATAGATTTCGTCAAATAAATCTGGATTTCTTTGATAAGAAGAAAATATTTGATTTTCAATGTTGGTCATAGATATTCTTTTGTTAAAAGGTACATGATAAAAACCAATAAACAAATGTCATTTTTACAATAATCGGTAGTATTTTTCTTTATTCTATAATAATTCAATAGCTTTTTTAACAAGTATGGTATTTATAATTTAGTTCATGGTTACTGTTTTTCATTCGTTAGTTTTTCTATACTTTTAGGGAAAACTAATAGAGAATGAGAAAGAATTATGTACTTCTAGTTGGGTTGGTAATACTGTCCTTTAATATGTTATCCGCTCAGTTCAGCGATAAGAAGAAAGATTTTGTAAAGTATGAGGGACTTTATGACTTTTACTATGATGAGGATACGGACAAGATTTATCTTGAAGTCGATAATTTAAACAAAGAATTTTTATACGTATACTCTTTAAGTAGTGGTATTGGTAGTAATGATATAGGCTTAGATCGAGGTCAATTAGGAGATGAGCAAGTAGTATTTTTTAAGAAAGCTGGTAACAAACTATTGTTGGTTCAACCGAATATGAAATATAGGGCGATTACAGATAATGTATTAGAACGTAAATCTGTAGAGCAAGCTTTTGCTAAATCAGTTTTATTCGGTTTTCCTATTGTAGAAGAGAAAGGCAGTACGTATGTTATTGATATTACCGATTTTTTAATGCAAGATGCTCACGGTGTGTCTAACCGTTTAAAAAGAACAGAGCAAGGTTCGTATAGCTTAGATAAATCTAAAAGTGCATTTGCATTAGATAGAACTAAAGCATTTCCTAAAAACGTGGAATTTGATGTTACCATGACTTTTAAGGGTGAAGCAAAAGGAGCTTATATAAGAAGTGTATCCCCAAATGCTAATTTGGTTACTGTAGCTGAACACCATTCTTTTATAGAGTTGCCAGATGATAAATATGAAAAACGTGTGTTTGACCCAAGATCAGGTTCTTCTCCCTTTAATTATTACGATTACGCAACGCCGGTAGAATCTAATATTTTAAAGCAATTTATTAGAAGACACCGTTTAGAGAAAAAAGATCCAACAGCAGCAATTAGTGAAGCGGTTGAGCCAATTATTTATTATTTAGATAATGGTACGCCCGAACCTGTACGTTCTGCACTTTTAGAAGGTGGTCGTTGGTGGAACCAAGCTTTCGAAGCAATTGGCTATAAAGATGCCTTTCAATTAAAAATGTTACCAGACGATGCTGATCCTTTAGATGTTCGTTATAATGTTATTCAATGGGTACACCGTTCAACCAGAGGATGGAGCTATGGTAGTAGTATAACCGACCCAAGAACTGGCGAGATTATGAAAGGTCATGTAAGTTTAGGTAGTTTAAGAATTCGTCAAGATTTCTTAATTGCCCAAGCATTAATGAACAAGCCTTTTGCTGAGCGAGATGATAACTATCAGCCAATGTTAGAAATGGCAATTGCCCGTATTCGTCAGCTGTCAGCTCATGAAATCGGACATACTTTGGGTTTTGCACATAATTATGCGGCGAGTACGACTGATAAGTCATCGGTTATGGATTATCCGCATCCGCAGTTTTCATTAATAAATGGTGAAGTTGATTTTGCAAAAGCCTATGAAGTAGGAATAGGGGATTGGGATAAGGTTACAGTGGCTTATTCATATCAGAATTTTAATGACGGTGAAAATGAAAAAGAAGGTCTGAACAAAATTTTGGATAAAGCCAAGGCTGATGGACTACGATATATTACAGATCAAGATGCACGGCCACAAGGTAGTGCCCATGTATTGGCTCATTTATGGGATAATGGAACTGATGTTAGTAAAGAATTAGATGATATGTTAAAGCTGCGTAAAGTGGCTATAAATAATTTCTCTGTTGATAATATTCAAGATGGTACGCCATATTCAGTTTTAGAAGATGTATTTGTACCACTTTATTTCTTTCATAGGTACCAGACGGAAGGTGTAGCGAAGGTTATAGGAGGGTTAGAATATAACTATGCCATAAAAGGGGGTGGACAAGAAGTTGTTGCTATTGCAGATAAAGCAATGCAAGAAGAAGCCCTAAAAGTTGTTCTAAAGACGTTAGATGCCAATGAAATCGCAATACCTAAGGATAAATTAAACTTGTTTCCACCACGTGCTTTTGGTACGCCTAGAACAAGAGAATCTATTAATGGTAAAACTGGAGTTTCTTTTGATGCGCTTTCTGCCGTTGAAACTGCCTCAGATATGACGTTGACGTTTTTATTACATCCAGAGAAAGCATCAAGACTAATTCAACAAAAAGCAATTGCTATAGATAATGTTGGTTTAGATGAGGTTTTAGATAAATTGATTGCAGCCACTATAAATAAGAAGCAGAAAGATGCTTATTTAAGTGAAGCCCAGACCATTATTAATTTTAGAGTGTTATTTCATATTATGAATTTGGCAGGGCATACAAACGTTCATCCTCAGGTAAATGCGATTGCATCTCAAAAATTAAATGAGTTGAATATTCAATTGATTAAAGATTCTGGCTCAAATGCAATTAGTGCAGAAATGGTTAAAAGAATTAAAACATTTAGAGAGCATCCAGAATTGTTCAAAGTAATACCTTCGCCTAAGATTCCTGATGGTTCGCCAATTGGAATGAGTTGTTTCCATTAATTCAATTTTTACAGTTTATCTATGCAAATTAATCTTATCAGTGATACGGTAACTAAACCTACTGCAGGTATGCTAGACGCAATGATGTCGGCTGTTGTTGGTGATGATGTTTTTAAAGAAGATCCAACAGTTAATGCTTTAGAGGAAAAAGCAGCTAAACTATTTGGAATGGAATCTGCGTTATTTTTTCCTAGTGGTACCATGACCAACCAAACTGCAATTAAATTGCACACCCAGCCTGGCGAGCAGTTAATTTGCGATAAGTATGCACATATCTATAATTATGAAGGTGGCGGAGTTAGTTTTAATAGCGGAGTTTCTTGTAGGCTTGTAGATGGTGATAGAGGTACAATGACTGCATCTCAAGTTGCGTCTGTAATCAATCCTCCAGATTTTTATCATAGTCCATTAACAACTTTGGTATGTGTTGAAAATACTGCCAATAAAGGAGGTGGTACATGTTGGGATTTTAATGAGCTTAAAAATATTAGAAAAATTTGTAACGAGCATAAATTAGGGTACCATTTAGATGGTGCTCGTTTGTGGAATGCCATGGTCGAAAAAAATGAAACAGCACTGCAATACGGCCAACTTTTCGATACAATTAGTGTTTGCTTGAGTAAAGGATTAGGTTGTCCTGTAGGTTCACTGCTTTTAGGAAGTAAAGAGCAAATGGATAAAGCTATTCGTATTCGTAAAATATTTGGTGGTGGTATGCGCCAATCTGGATTTTTAGCTGCAGCTGCAATTTATGCGTTAGATAATCACGTAGATAGATTGGCAAAAGATCATAAAAAAGCGAAAGAAATTGGAAAAACGCTAGCTGCTAAATCATTTATAAAAAAGGTAGAACCTATTGAAACGAATATTGTCATATTTGAGATAGATGAAACTTTTATGACAAGTGATCAGTTCGTAAATAAATTGAAGGAAAAAGATATTCTGATTATTGGAATGGGGCAAGGTAAACTAAGAATGGTTACTCATTTAGATTATACAGATGATATGCATGAAGAATTATTAAAACAATTACTGTCTATCTAGTTTTGTTACTTTATCAATACTATTAGAAATATTTAAAATTCCATTTTCCATACCGGCTTCAGAGGAGTACAATCCACTGGAGCCTATTATTTTTCCAAAAGAATTTTTTAATTCTACAAGAAACTTACCATCGGTGTTTGTTCTGCGTTCAAAGAATTTTCCGTTGGAATCTTTTAGCGCCTTAATATCTTTTAAAGTCTTATCTAGCTCATTTTCACTTGTAAAGGTTATACTTTCCAATAAAGTTTTACCATTATTAGACTTCAGCATAAACTGAAATGACCCTCCCTCTTTTTTATTGATTTTAATCATATCATTAAAGATAATTAATTATTTCTCTGCTTTTTAGTGACTTTTCAATTAATACTGTGTCTTAATCATTGAGGCAGTTGTTGAGGTTTCAAAATAAACTTTATCTCTTGGCTGAAACGACAAACTCAAATGTTCAAACAAATAAATATAAATAACCAATTATTAATTTTAAACACTATCAAAATGAAAAAAGTATTATTTCTAGCAGTTGCATTCACAGCTTCTTTTGCAATGGCACAAGATTTGCCATCAAACCCAGAACCAGGTAAATGTTATGTACGTTGTACCACTCCTGATGTTTATGTAAATGAAGTAACTACCGTTACAACTAATCCTTCTTATAAAGTTTTAAAGACGGTTCCTGCTACTTTTAAAACGGTTACAGAGCGTGTACTAGTAAGACCAGAAGAAAAAGTTCTTACAGTTGTTCCTGCAAAGTGGGGTACTGAAACTGTAACTTATGTATCTAAAGGTGGAGGAAACTCTTTACAGGTTATACCTGCTTCTTTTTCTCCAAGTACACAAACTTTAGAAATTAAGCCGGCTTACGCACAATGGGAATTGGGTGTTGCAGCTCCTGATTGTGAGTCAGGTAATCCAGATGATTGTAGATACTGGTGTTACAAAGGTTATCCTGCACAATTTGAAACAGTTTCAACTCAAGTTCTTGCAAGTGCCGCTTCTACAACTAGTACTCCATTAGGTTCTAAAAATGGTTCGTATACTAAATCAGTATTAATTTCTCCTGCTACTGTAGTTGAAAAAATTATTCCTGCTGAATACAGAGAAATTACTAAAACAGTTTTAGATAAAGATGCTTACACAGTTGAGGAATTAGTTCCTGCAAAAACTACTACTATCTCTAAAGAAGTTTTAAAAGAAAAAGGTGGTTTAACTACTTGGAAAGAAGTAGAATGTGCTTTAGTTGAGTACCAAGCTTTACCTATTAACTGGGAGTCTGGTAGCGCAACGTTAACTGCAGAAGCTAGAAACTTAATCGATAACAGATTGTTGCCGGTATTGGCTCAAAACCCTGGGGTAAAAGTTGAATTAGCTTCTCATACAGATTCTCAAGGTGGTGCAGCTTCTAACCAAGATCTTTCAGAAAGAAGAGCTAAAGCAGTTGCAGATTACTTAATTACTAAAGGTGTTAACTCTAGTCTTTTAGTAGCAAATGGTTACGGTGAAACTAAATTATTAAACAGATGTAAAGATGGTGTTTCTTGTACAGCAAGAGAGCATGCAGTAAACAGAAGAACTCAATTTAGATTAATCAACAACTAGTATTTAGTATATTGAAATTATAAAGGGCTTACATAAGTAAGCTCTTTTTATGTGCACATGTTTTAAATGGTAATCAATTATTGTGTAAGATTAAGACATTAGTCTTCTTGTTCTATATACTTGATCCTATTGATTAATAATAATGTAATGATAGCTATTCTAGCGGGGAAATGTCATGGCTTATAAAGCACATCTTTTACAAAAGTGATGTTGTTATTAGCTGGTTACTGTTTATATGGAACAAATAGTAGTATTAAACGTAGTTTAGGCATATTATGAATTATGCATTGGTACATGGTTTTAATTACAGTTTGAATGAATTATAATCAGTTAAATTTTTAGAAATAAAACTCTAAATCAAAAAGAGGGCTTACCTATTGTAAGCCCTCTTTTTATTCGTTAAACTAAACTAGTCTATTTATTCTTTTCTAGTAGTTTAATATGTGAATCAATAACACCGTTCATACTATAGCCCGATAGTTGATCTAACTCTTTTCCTTTATCATCAATAACCTTTAGCAAAGGAAAAACTTTTTTCTTATTTAATTTGTTAAGCAATTCCTTGTTATGGGTCATTTGCTTTTCAGTCAACAAGTCTCTGTTTCTTGGAACATCAATATAAAGAAGAATGTAATTGCTTGATAATTCTTGAAACTCACTTGTGTCAAACAAATCAGTTTTAAGCATTTTACAAGGTGGGCACCAATCGCTCCCTGTAAAATAAACGAGTACATTTTTATGCTGTTTTTTTGCTTTTGAAATAGCAGTATCATAATTAGTAAGCCATTTAGAATCATCTACGGTATTAGAATCTGCTTGTGCAGAAGCTAATAACGGGATCATCAGAAAAAAAACAAAGTACTTCATAATCATTATTTTAAAGGTTAATTGCAAATAACCTGCCAATCTTACTTAAATAACGAGTCCATTCCTGGAATATTGGGCATGCCTTCATTTGCAACGGCTCCAAGTTCAGTTTCATTAACTCTAGTTGCGTTTTGTATGGCTTTGTTTAAAGTTAAGATTAAGTAGTCTTCTAATTGCTCTTTATCTTGTAAAAGACTGTCATCTATTGCTATTTTCTTTATTTCTCTGTTGGCAGTAATAGTCACAGCAACTAAACCATCATTAGATTTTTCTTCTAGTGTTACCGTATCTAATCTTTTTTTTGTTGCTTCAACTTTTTGTTGGGTCTCTTTGAGTTTTCCCATCATGCCCATCATATCTCCAAACATAATTTCATTTTAAATTTAGGATGTAAAAATACTAAAAATACGAGTATTTCAGTTTTTGCTTCCAATAAAATGGGGGTCTATGAATTAAGCTTATTTTTGCTTTCTTATTTTATAATGAAGTTTGTATGAGTATTAAACATCCGCCAAAGGCGAAAAAAATCCCGAAAGAATTAGTTATTCATAATGATGTTCGGGTAGATGATTATTATTGGCTAAATGAAAAGGAAAACAAAGATGTTATCTCATATTTAGAGGCAGAGAACGATTACTATGATGCTTTAACAGGACATACTAAAGATTTTCAAGAATCTCTTTTTCAAGAAATGAAAGGGAGAATTAAAGAGGATGATTCTTCTGTTCCTTATAAATTGAATGATTATTGGTACAGTACTCGTTATGTAATAGGAGGGGAGTATCCTCTTTATTCTAGATTTAAGCATAGTTTAGAAGCTACTGAGGAAATTATGTTTAATTGCAATGATATGGCAAAAGGGCATGATTATTTTAGTCTTGGTGGTATCGCAATAAGCCCAGATAACAAACTTGCGGCTTTTGGTGTAGACACTGTTTCTAGAAGACAATACACCTTACAAATCAAGAATCTTGAAACAGGTGCAATTTTAGAAGATAAAATTGAGAATACAACTGGTGGTGGCGTTTGGGCGAATGATAATGAAACTTTATTTTATACCAGAAAAGATCCAGTAACGCTACGTTCAGATAAAATTTATAAACATAAATTAGGAACACCAACCTCTGATGATGTGTTGATTTTTCATGAAAAGGATGATACGTTTAGTACATTTATTTACCGTACTAAATCTAAAAAATATTTGGTAATTGGTTCTTTTAGTACATTAACTTCTGAATTTCAGATACTATCTACTGATAATCCTGATGGTAAGTTTGAGGTTTTCTCTTCCAGGGTAAGAGGTTTAGAGTATACTATTTTTCATTATGAGGATAGTTTTTACATCTTAACGAATAAGGATAAAGCAGAGAATTTTAAGTTGATGCGCACATCAGAAGAGAAAACATATTCTGAACATTGGATAGAGTTTATTCCCCATCGTCAAGAAGTGCTTCTAGAAGATATCGATATTTTTAAAGAGTACTACGTATTATCTGAACGTGAAAACGGACTCAATAAAATTAGAATTGTTAGGTGGGATGGTGCTGAAGAATATTTTTTACCATTTAAAAGTGAAACTTATACTGCTTATGTTGGTAGTAATCCTGATTTTGATACAGAGATTTTAAGGTATTCTTACAACTCGATGACAACGCCAAGTTCTGTTATTGATTTTAACATGAGAACTAAAGCGAAGGAAGTTAAAAAGGAGCAAGAAGTTCTTGGTGGTAAATTTGATAAAGAAAATTATAAAGAACTTCGTTTATGGGCAACTGCTAGAGATGGAGAAAAAATACCAATGTCGGTCGTTTATAGAAAAGATACGATATTAAATAAGGATACTCCTATTTTGCAATATGCCTACGGATCATACGGTTCTACTATAGACCCTTATTTCTCTACTGTTAGATTAAGCTTGTTAGATAGAGGTTTTGTATTTGCTATTGCACATATTAGAGGAGGCGAATATTTAGGTCGTAGATGGTACGAGACTGGTAAATTACTTAAAAAGAAAAATACATTTACAGACTTTATAGATTGTTCTAAATATTTGATAGAACAAAATATGACGAGTGCAAATCATTTATACGCTATGGGTGGTTCTGCCGGTGGTTTATTAATGGGCGCAATTATAAATATGCAGCCAGATATTTATAATGGAATAATTGCTGCAGTGCCGTTTGTGGATGTTGTAACTACGATGTTAGATGATTCTATTCCGCTTACTACTGGCGAGTATGATGAGTGGGGCAACCCAAACGAGAAAGAATATTACGATTATATGAAGTCCTATTCTCCCTATGACAATGTTATTGCTCAAGAATACCCTAACATGTTAGTTACAACAGGTTTGCATGATTCTCAAGTGCAATATTTTGAGCCTGCAAAGTGGGTAGCTAAATTAAGGGAGTTAAAAACGGATAACCATCTATTGTTATTAAATACCAATATGGAAGCAGGTCATGGCGGTGCTTCGGGTAGATTTGAATCTTTGCGAGAGGTAGCAAAGGAATATGCCTTTCTTTTAGATTTGGAAGGAAAAATCGCATAGTGGAAAAAAAATGGTAACTTTGCCTCGGAAATTTTAACAAATTTCGATTTTAAAAATAACTAAACATTGATCCCCCTTATGAAAAATGAGATCAGGGCTTACAACAATATTTTAGAACTAGTTGGTAATACTCCATTAGTTAAATTAAATAGAATAGCAGAAAACCTTACAGGTAATTTTTACGCCAAGGTAGAAGCATTCAATCCAGGTCACTCTTCTAAAGATAGAATTGCGATTCATATTATTGAGCAGGCAGAGAGGGCGGGTTTACTGTCCGAAGGCAGTACGGTAATAGAAACAACTTCAGGTAATACCGGTTTTAGTATTGCAATGGCTAGTATCATAAAAGGGTACGATTGCATTTTGGCGGTTAGCTCTAAATCATCACCAGACAAAATAGATATGCTCCGCTCTATGGGCGCTAAAGTATATGTTTGCCCAGCGCATGTAAGTGCAGATGATCCAAGATCTTATTATGAGGTGGCTAAGAGATTACATAAAGAAACAAAAGGCTCCATTTACATAAATCAGTATTTTAATAAACTGAATATGGAGGCACACTATAAATCTACAGGTCCTGAAATTTGGGAACAAACAGGTGGGCAAATAACACATTTAATTGCTTGTAGTGGTACAGGTGGTACAATTTCAGGTACTGCTCGTTTTCTAAAAGAACAAAACCCTAATATTAAAGTTATTGGTGTTGATGCTTTTGGTTCTGTATTGAAAAAATATCATGAAACAGGAAAGTTGGATACCAATGAAATTTATCCTTATAGAATAGAAGGGTTAGGTAAAAACTTGATTCCTGGTGCTACAGATTTCAGTGCTATAGATGAGTTTATCAAAGTCACCGATGCTGAAAGTGCACATACCGCAAGAGAAATTTCTAAAACAGAAGGTATTTTTGTTGGTTATACAAGTGGTGCGGTAATGCAAGCTATTAAACAATTAGATGAATTAAATACATTTAACAAGGATAGTAATGTTGTGTGTATTTTTCCAGATCATGGCTCACGTTATATGAGTAAAATTTACAGTGATCAATGGATGGAAGATCAAGGTTTCTTGAATAATAATACAGTTGAGGAGACGCAGGAAATTCAATACATAAAATAATTAGTATTCAAAATATTATATAAAAAAAGTGGGTTTATAGCCCACTTTTTTGCATTGTAAATAATTTATGAATTTTTATCAAATTTATTTACTTTTGCAGACAGATCCAAATTAAACAATGAAAGACTTATTTGATAGAATTTTAGCGAATAAAGGCCCTTTAGGTAAATGGGCTTCACAAGCAGAGGGATATTTTGTTTTCCCTAAATTGGAAGGTCCTATTTCTAATAGAATGAAATTTCAGGGAAAAGATGTTATCACCTGGAGTATCAACGATTATTTAGGCTTGGCGAATCTTCCTGAAATTAAGAAGGTTGATGGAGAGGCGGCTGCTGAATATGGTTCTGCATACCCAATGGGTGCAAGAATGATGAGTGGTCATACGGAGTTTCATGAGCAATTAGAGCAAGAGTGTGCCGCTTTTGTTGATAAAGAAGCTTCTTATTTACTGAATTTCGGGTACCAAGGTTTTATGTCTGTTATTGACGCCCTTGTTACTAAAGATGATATTATAGTTTACGATGTAGATTGTCATGCTTGTATTATTGATGGTGTGCGTTTGCATATGGGTAAGCGTTTTACCTTTGTTCATAATAATGTTGAAAGTCTAGAAAAAAACCTTGAGCGTGCTACCAAAATGGCAGAACAAACTGGTGGGGGTATATTAGTTATCTCTGAAGGTGTTTTTGGTATGCGTGGCGAACAAGGCATATTAAAAGAGATTGTAGCTTTAAAAGATAAGTTTACTTTTAGATTGTTAGTTGATGATGCCCACGGTTTTGGTACTTTAGGTGCAACGGGTGCAGGAGCAGGTCAAGAACAAGGTGTACAAGATGGTATTGACGTTTACTTAGCTACGTTTGCTAAGTCTATGGCAAGTATTGGTGCATTTGTTGCTGCTGATCAAGAAATCATAGATTACTTAAAATATAATTTACGTTCGCAAATGTTCGCTAAGTCTTTACCAATGGTTTATGTGAAGGGAGCATTGAAGCGTCTTGATATGTTACGTACCCAACCAGAGCTTAAAGCTAAACTTTGGGAAAACGTAAATGCGTTGCAAAACGGATTAAAAGAAAAAGGTTTTGATATTGGTACTACTACAAGCTGTGTTACACCAGTTTATTTAAATGGTAGTATTCCAGAAGCTATGGCTTTGGTAAAAGATTTACGTGAAAATCATGGTATTTTCTGTTCTATCGTAGTTTACCCAGTTATACCTAAAGGATTAATTCTTTTACGTTTAATACCAACGGCAACACATACTTTGCAAGATGTGGAAGAAACGTTAACAGCATTCTCTTCTATTCGTGAGCGTTTACAAAACGGTACATACAAAAGATTGTCTGCGGCTGTAGCTGCTGCAATGGGAGAATAAAAGCTCCATGATATTATAATAAAAAGCCCGGAATCAAATTTTAGATTCCGGGCTTTTTATTTATGCTTTATTAAAGTGATTTTCTATAGGTTCTTCTTCGTTTGTAAACCACAGGGTCAAAGTGCTTCCACATTTGTTTTATAGCAATATTTTCTTCTAGCTCTGGTGTTCTGTAGCACATATCAATTCCTTTATCCGTAAAGGTTTTGTGGTACTCATTGAAAATAACAGCTGTTACTCCTTTGTTTTGGTATTCTGGGTCTATGCCGATAAGGTAGAAAATAACATCTTTGCTATTTTTCTTGGCTTGTAGTAAATGGAATAACCCGAACGGAAATAATTTACCTTTAGCTTTCTGTAATGCTTCAGAAAATGCAGGCATAACAATGGCAAATGCAATTAATTTATCTTCTTTATCCTTTACAAACTTTATATACTCAGGATTTATAAAGCTTATGTATTTCTTCTTAAAATAAGCTTTTTGTATTTCTGTAATAGGTACGAATGAAGAAAGGTTTGCGTATGTTGCATTAAAAAGATCGAACATCTCGTCTGCCATAGGCATCACCTCTTTTGTTTTGGTAAAGTTTACTTCTTTGAGTCCGTAACGTCTTTTTACCAAATCATTCAATTTTGTAAAAAGTTTAGGGTCTGCATTTTTAGCCGGAAACTTATTTTCCATGTATTCCTTTTCCTTTACAAAGCCTAAATTTTCATAATGATCTTTATAGTAAGCGTGGTTGTACCATGTAATCATAGTACCAATATGGTCAAAACCTTCCACGAGAACACCTACTTTGTCCAGGTTAGAAAAGCCTACGGGCCCTTCCATATATTCTAGGTTGTGTTTTTTGCCTATTTCAGCAACTTTGTCCAATAAAGTTTTTGAAACTTCTGGATTATCAATAAAATCGAACCAACCAAAACGCATTTTTTTTACATTTTGCTGATTTATTTCTAGGTGGTTAATTACCGCAGCTACACGACCAACTATTTTGCCCTCATCCATGGCAAGAAAAAACCATGCTTCAGCATCTTTAAATACTGGGTTTTTATCCCTGTCAAAGCTCTCTAATTCATCATTGATGATAGGAGGTACCCAATACTTGTTATTTTTGTATAGGGAGAAAGGAAAGGTTACAAAGCGTTTTAAATCTTGCTTTGTTTTGGCTTCATGTAGTGTGATCATTGAACTTCTTTAGAAGTGCCAATATTAGTAATATTAATCAACAAAGTAAAGTAGTTGAATGTGAAAAATAGAATGTGAAAGCTTTGAGTTAAAAGTCTATCTCGCTACTATCTTTCTTTTTCTTCTTTTCTGCTTTTTTTAATTTCTTAAGTTGTTTTTTTGAAGGACCTAAGTCAATATCTTCAGCTCCGTTACCTTTTTCTTTGTCAGCCTTCTTTTTCTTTTTCATGGCCTTCTTATCTATAGCTCCGCCATTTTGATCAGCTTCCTGGTCTTCAATTGGTTTAAGACTATCCTTGTGGAAATCCATACGGTAAGATCCACCTAATCCAAAGAATATACGAGAAGGTGTGTTTTTTAAACTGGCACCCATATTAAAATCTAACTGCAAATTTTCTTTAAGTAAATGCGCTATACCACCACGTATTAATAAATCTGCATAACGATCGCTTTGAATGCCTTGGTGCTCAACAAAAACACTCCATTTTGGATTTCTAAATGCATGTGATAATGAAATGGTGTAACTCAATTCTGGATCATCGGTACTTATTCTATCATAAGCAGTGTTTGTAATTAAAACAAATCTTGGAGTTAAACGACTTTGGGTAGCGATCATACCTCGGTAAGACAGTGTTGGTTCTCCAATAAAGAAAGGATTGTCTCCTAGCACAAAATTTACACCTCCGTAAAGAGAAACGGCTGGTAAAAGATTTTTAAACTGGAATTTATTATTAGCTCTCCAGCTATAAAGATTTGGTTTGTTGGCTTCAGGGTTTTTGAAAGGGTCATAAACAAGAAACTTTAGTCCTAATCGATTTCTTGAGAAATCTCTTCTTTTGGCTAGTAAATCAAAATTGGAATAGGTGATGTTTTGGTCTTGGAATGTGCCTTCATAATTCAATTCTAATTTTTCAAACAAAAGTCCGTAGCGTAACGAAATATCGGTGCCCCAAATATCAGATTGGGTGTTTAATAGACTATGATCTTGTTGTTCGTAAAATAAGCCCATTTCTGCCTGTACTACATTTTTTCCAACGGCATAAGCACTAACAGAAATTCCTGGTCTATTAGAATTTATAACATCAGTATATTGAGAAATACCTACCAGAGGTAGAAGAAAGATGAAGCTTAATACGTATTGATATGATTTAGTGTAGGCAAAAAGACTATTCATGAACACGATTTTATATTTATTTTAATAGTATGATTCTTTATATACAACGTGATAATTGTATTTTTGATATATATAAGTTGTAATAAATGGCTTTTTTAAAAACTATATTAATTATTCTTTTGGTGTATTACTTGCTAAAATTTTTGGCAAAGTTATTTGCGCCGAAAATATTGAATTACGCAGCAAAGAAAACCGAATCGCATTTTAGGCAAGCGTTTGATAATCAACGCCCTTTTGAAGAACAAGAAGAAGAGAGTGTTATTATCAATAAAAAACCATCAAGAAAAAAGGCAGATTCTGAAAAAGTAGGTGAATACATTGATTTTGAAGAGCTAGACTAGTTATCTTTGTAAAAACACTACTTATTTAGCAAATGAAGCAAGGCTTAAAATTCTTTTTCATCCATTTTTTTGTTGTCGTATTTTTTATCATTGCTGCATTGGCATACTTTAGTCCTGTTCTTCAAGGGAAAGTGATGTATCAGCATGACATTGCCCAGTATACGGGAATGGCGAAAGAACAAAATGATTTTAGAAAATCTAAAGACCAAGAACCATACTGGACAAATAGTGCCTTTGGCGGTATGCCAACTTATCAATTAGGGGCAAATTATCCACATAACTATATTAAAAAATTAGACCGTGTCATTCGTTTTTTACCAAGACCGGCAGATTACCTATTTCTGTACTTCATAGGTTTTTATATTTTACTCTGTTGCTTAAAAGTTGATTATAAACTAGCAATAGTAGGAGCTTTAGCTTTTGGGTTTTCTACCTATCTTATTATAATTTTAGGTGCTGGGCATAATGCCAAGGCACATGCTCTGGCATATTTACCTGTTCTGTTAGCGGGTATTGTGTTAGTTTTTAGGAAAAAATATCTCTGGGGGTTTGTGTTGACTGCATTGGCCATGGCTTTAGAAATTACGGCCAACCATTATCAGATGACATATTATTTCATGCTTTTAGTATTAGTGTTAGGTGTAGTTTATCTAATTTATGCTATAAAGGAGAAACAGCTAAAACATTTTTTTATCTCAGTTGGTATTTTATTGTTAGCAGTAACTTTAGGTATTGCAGCCAATGCTACAGGGTTAATGGCTACTAAGGAATATGCCGATTGGAGTACACGTGGTAAAAGTGAATTAACAATTAATCCAGATGGTTCACCAAAGGAAGATACCGGTGGTTTAAGTAAAGGGTACATTACCAATTGGAGTTATGGTATTACAGAATCATTGAATTTATTTGTTCCTCGTTTGTTTGGTGGAGGAAGCCAAGAAAATTTAGGCGAGAATTCTAAGTCTTTTAATTATTTAATTGATAAAGGTTTGCCAAGATCTAGTGCTTTAGATTTTGTAAGCGGGCTACCTTTATACTGGGGTGAACAACCAGGTACCTCTGGACCTGCATATTTAGGAGCCGTAATATTCTTCCTGTTTATTTTAGGTTTATTCTTGGTGAAGGGAAAACATAAATGGTGGTTGTTATTTGGGTCTCTACTTTCATTGGTATTATCGTGGGGTAAAAATTTTAGTATTCTTACTGATTTTATGATCGACTATTTTCCTTTGTACGATAAGTTTAGGGCAGT
The DNA here is from genome assembly GCF_000688315.1 of Maribacter sp. Hel_I_7. NCBI lineage: Bacteria > Pseudomonadati > Bacteroidota > Flavobacteriia > Flavobacteriales > Flavobacteriaceae > Maribacter > Maribacter sp. Hel_I_7. The sequence goes on from NZ_JHZW01000003.1 coordinate 252,283, forward strand.
ATCTTCTATACAGATTGTCTTAGAACTATGTGTGCCAATTTTGGCTATTCTTGCCTTGAAAAAGTTGTTTAAAGATAAAGTGCCACAAGCTGATAAAATGAGGTCTTTGACTTTGTCTGCCGCAATAATTTTAGGTCTAGGTGTTGTGTTGTTCATTTTTAAAGGTGCTTTTCATTTTGTAGGCGCTGCTGATGATAATTTGCGAATGACCGGTCTGGAGCAGTTGCCAGAAATGCTTCGCTTGGATCGTAAGAGTGTTTATACTAGCGATTTATTACGTTCGTTAGCTTTTGCGCTAGGTACTGCATTGTTGATTTGGTTGTATCTGAAAGAGAAATTGAAAATGAATTTCTTGATTATTGCCATCGGGGTTTTAGTGGTGGTGGATTTAGTTGGGGTAGATTTACGATACGTTAATAATGACAATTTTGTGTCTAAACGTAAAATGTTAGAGCCTTTTCAAGAATCTGCAGCAGATAAAATAATAGCTAAAGATAATGGTGTGTTTCGTGTCTTTGATCAGACAGATGGTTTTGATTCTGCAAAAACAGCTTATTTTCATCAAAGTATAACAGGCTACCATGCGGCTAAGCCAGCGGGTATGCAAGACCTTTTCGATTTTCATGTATATAATGGTAACATGTCTATTCTAAATATGATGAATATTAAATATGTCATCAGAAAAGATCAGGAGGGGAATTCTTTTCCGATTGAAAATCCTAATGCTAATGGAAACGCTTGGTTTATTTCACAATTGAAACCGGTGGTCAATGCGGATGCGGAAATTATGGCTTTAGACAGTTTGGATACCAAAAATGTTGCGGTTATTAATTCTTCTAACTTTAAAGATATTTCACCGTTCGAATATCAGGTAGATTCAACGGCGTCTATTTCTTTGGTAGACTATGAACCAAATCACTTGACATATTCATCTAAAAATAGCAACGAAGGCGTGGCAGTTTTTTCTGAAATGTATTATAAAAATGGATGGAACGCTTATATAGATGGAAAACAAAGTGATTATTTCAAAGTCAATTATGTACTAAGAGCACTTAATGTTCCTTCTGGAGAGCATAAAATTGAGTTTAAGTTTGAACCTAATGTAGTTGTTGTAGGTAGTAAAATTACCTTAGCTAGTACTATTTTATTAGGTCTTGTTATAGTCGGCGGATTAGGTTTTTCTTTTTGGAGGTCTAAAAAAGAAGAAGAAGTATAATGAGAAAGGTTCTGGTCATTACTTATTATTGGCCGCCTGCTGGCGGACCGGGAGTTCAACGTTGGCTCAAATTTGTTAAATACCTTAGAGACTTCGGTATTGAGCCTGTTCTTTATATTCCTGATAACCCACATTATCCTTTATTGGATGAATCTTTTTTGCAAGAAATTCCTTCTGATTTAATTATTTATAGACATAAAATAACGGAGCCATACCGTATAGCTTCCTTGTTTTCAAGTAAGAAAACAAAGCGTATTAGTTCAGGAATTATTCAGAGTAAAAATCAGTCTTTTCTTGAAAAGCTTTTATTGTGGGTACGTGGAAATCTTTTTATACCCGATGCACGGAAATTTTGGGTGAAACCTTCGGTTAATTTTTTAAAGAAGGTTTTAGATAAAGAAAAAATAGATACCATTATCACTACAGGGCCGCCACATAGTGTACATCTAATTGGTTATTATTTAAAACAAGCTCGGTCATTAAACTGGATTGCCGATTTCAGAGATCCATGGACAACCATAGGTTATCATAAAAAACTTAAACTGACTACATCTTCTGAAAAGAAACATAAAAAATTAGAGTCTAATGTTTTAAATGCTGCGGATAAAATTATTGTTACTAGTAAGACTACAAAACAAGAATTTCAAAATATAACTTGTCAGCCAATACAGGTGATAACTAATGGATTTGACAACGTTGAAGAGACCAATTTTAAGCTTGATTCCAAATTTACTATTTCACATATAGGTTCCTTATTAAGTGGTAGAAACCCTATTAAGCTATGGAAAGTCTTATCTGAATTGGTAAGAAGTAATACTGATTTTAAGAATAAGCTTTGTATTCGGTTTGTTGGCGTAGTTAGTAATGAAATACTGGCTACTTTGAAAGATTTGGGTTTGTATGAGTTTATTGAAATTGAGGGCTATGTTTCTCATCAAGAGGCATTAGCTTATCAAAAAACTTCTCAAATATTATTATTAGTTGAAATAGATTCGCAAGATACCATTGGTATAATTCCCGGTAAGTTATTTGAATACATGGCAGCGAAACGACCAATTTTAGGTATTGGTCCTAAAAACTGGGAAGTGGCTAGTATAGTTGAAGAAACTAAAACTGGACACATATTTGACCATTCTAATGATATTGCTTTGAAAAACGTACTTTTAAAATGGTTTGAACAATTTCAAGTGGGTAAGTTGCAAATAGACTCAAATGCTATTGAGCAATATAGTAGAAGGGAGCTCACCCGAAAATTAGCTGAATATATTTAATGGGGATCGTACTAAAACAGTCTTTGAACAACACTATTGTAACCTATATAGGTTTTGCAATAGGTGCTGCCAATACCTTGTTTTTATACACCAATTTTATGCAACCAGATAATTATGGATTAATACAGGTTATCTTATCTGTGTCTGCAGTTTTAACACCAATTTTGGCTTTTGGTGTTCCAAATAGCTTGGTTAAATTTTATTCGAATTTTAAAAACGAGGAGCGTCAAGATTCATTTTTGATATTAATGGTTTTACTTCCTTTGATTCTTATTATACCTATTGCAATTGTAAGCTATATAGCAAATGATGCTATAGGTAACTTACTTTCAAGGCAGAATGCTATTGTCCGTGATTATGTTTGGCATATTTTTTTAGTAGGTATGGCTATGGCATATTTTGAAGTGTTTTATGCCTGGGCTAGAATTAGAATGAAATCGATGTTTGGTAATTTTATGAAAGAGATTTTTTGTAGAGTTGGTCAAACTATATTATTGATACTTCTATGGGTTAAGGTAATCGATATTGATTTTTTTATAAATGCATTGGTAGGCTTTTATTTAGTACGTACCATAATTATGAAAATCTATGCTTATAGTTTACGGAAACCACATCTAAATTTTAAACTGCCTTCTAATTGGGTAACTATTGTAAAATACAGTGGGTTAATAATTCTTGGTGGATCCACAGCAATCGTTTTAATGGAGGTCGATAAGGTAATGTTGAATAATTTTTTAGAACTGGAAAATGTGGCATTTTATGCTGTTGCCGGTTTTATTGCTTCAACTATAGCTGTGCCAACAAAAGCGATGCATCAAATTACCTATCCACTTACAGCTAAATACTTGAATGAGAAAAATAAGTCTGCCCTTAAGGAGCTATATCAAAAAAGTTCATTGACACTATTTATTGTCTCGGGGATTCTTTTCCTACTTATTTTATTGAACCTAAATGAACTTTATGAGTTACTTCCTCAAAAATATTCTGGTGGATTTATGATTGTATTTTGGGTAGGGTTGGTTAAGGTGTATGATGCACTTTTAGGTAATAATAATTCTATTTTATTCAATTCTGATTATTACCGTTCTATCCTTTTTTTCGGCGTATTATTGGCTGCTTTAGCAATTGTTTTTAATCTTTGGTTAATTCCTAATTATGGCATCAATGGTGCGGCTATTGCTAGTTTTAGCGCTTTCTTTATTTACAATACTCTAAAATTAGGGTATGTAAAACTTAAGTTTAAAATACTTCCATTTACCAATGAAACATTTAAAGTTCTGGCATTGCTTATAGTAGTTGGTGCTATATTTTCTTTTGTTTCATTCCCATTTCATCCCATTATAAACATTGGTCTAAAAAGTATATTAATGATTGTTTTGTACGTAGGTATTCTGTATCGTTTTAAAATATCAGAAGACGTGTATGGTGTTTTGAATAAATTTCTAAATCGCTAATTACATTTGATTCGCACTTTTTTGTGGTGCTTTTTGAAGACCGTATTGTTGCTTGTAAATTTTAACGATTATTAAAAATAGGTTTATAATCAGCGGACCAAAAATAAGTCCAACAAATCCAAACAAAGGGATACCAATTAATACTCCAATTAATGTAATTAGCGGATGTGTGCTATCTAGTTTTTTTAGTACAAATAAACGAATTACATTATCGGTCATGCCCACTACAAGGATGCCATAGAGTAATATTCCCCATGCTTGAAAATCTTCGCCACTTGCAAGGCTCAATACAAATACTGGAAATATGCCAATGAATGTACCAATGAATGGAATCATTGATCCTATGGTTACGATTACAAACCAAAAAAGCGGATTTTCAATTCCGAAAATATAAAATCCTATAAGAGCTATGAAACCTTGAGCTACAGCAACTAAGGGTATTGCAATGGCATTTGAACGAACAACATTGTCTATTTCTTTACCTAATGTAACCAAATTTTTATTACTTAATGGAATGTATTCTAAAAGCGATTCTTTTAATTGTTTTGGACTTTTTAGCATGTAATAAAGCAGAAATAATAAAATCCCTAAAGAGATTAAAATGTTGAAAGTACCACTTGCAAAACCTTGTAAGTTATCTGTTAACCAACCAGAAGCTTGTTCTGGGTCAATAGCAGATGAGATATCGTATTGAACATATTTTTCTAGTTGAAATAATTGTTCTTTAAAAGCTTTGGTTACTTGCTCAGATTTATCGGTAAAATTATCTAGTTGTGAGCTTAGCATAAATGCGGCACCTGTTATTGGAACAAAAATGCCAACGAAGGAAGCAAAAATCAATAGCATTGAAGCCCATGTTCTTTTAACCCCTTTGTTTATAAGTTTTAGCATCCACTTTCTAAGAACTACATATAAAGTTAATGCTCCTAAAACACCAGAAATATAAGGAAGCATATACTTAATAATTAGCCCTCCAAGAAAAATTATCAATGTCAGTATAATTAGTTGCCTTAGTATTTTATGATTTATTTTTTTCATAAATGTATTTTGAAGAGAATTCAAGAATTGGACGAAAATTAGGTTTATAAACCCAGGGGGATTAACTCACTTGGGTATATTAGTAGTCCAAAAATATATCTTGTAGATTTCTGTTAAATACTGATTAACTTTATTCCATTGTTGCTATTTTTTTTAGAAAAATAATTTCTGCTTCTTGTAACAATTTATTATTCATATACACTAATAGGAAGTCTATAAATATTGTTCTATGAAAAATAGTAACCTTCTTCAAAAAATAGGAATAGTAATAATCATAGTTTCATGGTCAGTAAGACTTATTGGTAAATTTTTATATGGCGAAACCAACGAAATATTATCTGATGTTACTCTGGTAAGCTTAGTTGGAATTGGAATCTGGATTGTTGGATTTTTTAAAAAAGAAAACGATAAGAAAAAGAAAAATTTTAAAGAAAATTCTTCGATAGATTCTTAAATCTAAAAATTTGACAATTGTACTTTTAAATTGGTTTAGGCAAATGGACAATGCACTATAGATCAACTGTTACGTGGCACAATGTGATTAATTTGAAAAAAATATTACAATATTGAAAAAAGATGAAATTATTGATTTCGGAATATTAGCTTTACGCTGGTATTTGGTTTTTTATATGATTAATTATGGTTGGAGTAAATTGACTTTAAGTCAGTTTGGAGTCTACGACGCATCAATATTAGAACAACCCATTAAAGATATTGATAGTTTTTATGTAGCGTGGCATCTCTATGGAAGAAGTACATTTTTTAATATTTCAACGGGTGTTTTAGAAATTATAGGTGGATTGTTGCTGATTTTTAATAGAACTGTATTAATTGGAGCTTTATTAGTTTTATCAATTTTAACTCAAATTTTAATTATAGATATTGCTTTTACAACTGGTGTACTAGGCTTTGCGCTTCCAATAAGAATTTGCGGAATGATTTTATCTGATTTGATAATATTATTATATTATAAAGACAAAATTATAATTGCATGGAAAAGTTTAAATGTCGGAATTGCCACAAAGTTTAAATTCAAATGGTGGGTATATATAATTTTGCCAATTTTTGGTTTTCTAATGGACATTATTTTTGCTATTCTTACGAGGCCTATTAAATTATTCCTTAACTGGATTGCGAAATAAACTATTGGTAATAAAATCATCAAATATTTAAATTTGACAATCTTCCAAAATTAAAATAAGTAGTAAGATTTAGAAATATAGCTTATCTATATCCGTATGGTTCGCAACCCTTCTATTCTTATACATAACTATTATGCAATTAAAAGAAACCCATATTTCTAAGAAGAATACAAGCCCTGTAAGGTTGCAAGAATATGGAGTAGGGGTATTTCAACAGATTTCTACTAAATCGGCTTTAAAAAAAGCGATAAAAAAAAACTTGCTTTTTGTAAATGGTTCAATTGCTACAACGGCTACATTAATTACAGGAGGTGAGGTTATTGAGTATCACCATCCGTTAGAAAAAGAAAGAAATACGCGTTTATTATTAAAGCTAGAAATAGTATACGAAGATGATTATTTGGCAGTGATTAATAAGCCTGCAGGTATACTTGTTAGTGGAAATGGATTCAAAACCGTTGCAAATGCTTTAGCCCAAAATTTAAAGTATAGCTTGGCTAAAGATGCTGTAGATCCCCAACCAGCACATCGTTTGGATTATGCCACTACTGGATTGCTTTTGGTGGGAAAAACGAGTAGTGTAATTACTGATTTAAATAGACTATTTGAGCATAAGAATATTAGTAAAACCTATTATGCGATTACTATAGGAGCTATGAATACTAGCGGAACAATAGATTTGGATATAGATGGTAAACCCGCAATTTCTACTTTTGAAGTTGTTGAAACGGTAAAATCTGAACGATTTACTTTTCTCAACTTAGTTAGATTGAACCCACAAACTGGTAGACGTCATCAATTAAGAAAACATTTGTTGGGTATAGGAAACCCTATATTAGGTGATGCTACCTATTTTTTAGAAGGTCTTCAATTAAAAGGAAAGGGCTTGTATTTACATGCACAATCCATTGAGTTTAACCATCCTGTAACTAATGAAAACTTGCACGTTGTTTTAGAACTTCCTAAAAAGTTTAAAAAACTATTCCCTAAAAAGGATAAATGATTAGTGCAAAGAAAGCGCCGTAATGAACGTATTCATTACGGCGCTAAACAACTAACCAACCTAAAAACTATTTTTAATTTCTTCTACTACTTCTAGTAGCAGTACTTGTTCTAGAGCTTGAGCTTCTAGATGGAGCTTTACTAACCTTTCTAGAACTTGAACTTCTACTTACCGTACTTGTACTTCTAGATGGACTTTTAGTCGCTGTTCTAGCGGTACTACTACGTTGCGTTCTTGTATTCGTTGCAGTTCTTGTATTTGAACTTCTGCTAACTGGTTTCTTATATGTTGTAGTACTTCTTTTTACAGTTGTACTTCTTGGTGTTTTTGTTACCTCTCTTTTAGTAACCGTTCTACTTGGTGTGCTACGAACTGCCGAGCTGTTACCACGTTTAACCGTGCCATTGTTAGATGAACTTCTAGTTACTGTTCTGCTTTGTGTAGATCTACCGCTATTGGCGTTACTACGTCTTACTGTTGTAGACCTGTTGACAGTAGAACTTCTATTAGTTCTTGTCTTATTATTAGAAGCAATTGTTCTATTATTTTTTATAGCATTATTTCTTTTTGCTACACTTCTGTTACTTCTATAAGAATTGTTTCTTACGGCTACACGTTTATCGTTTCTGTAAATGGTAGATCTGTTATTTCTAATTTTATTATATCTATGTTGCTTGCCAACTGATACATAAGATTTTCTATAATTGTTTCTATAAGGACTGTAATAAGAATATCTAACAGGTGTATAATATCTTCTGTAAGGACTGTTATATACGAAACTAAATCCTATTGCCGGTCTAACAAACCATCTGTGAAAAGGACGGTATACATAATTTCTATTATATACATTAATATATCCTGTATGGTAATCATAGAAGCCATTGTTATTGTAGTATACATGCATATTACCTACACTACGTACTCTATTATTTGAGTAATTAATATCAACATCACCAATTTCGCTTACACGACCATAATAGTCATAAAAAATAGGCACATTCTCTACTTGAATTACTGCTCCATAATCATCGTATTGAGCAAATGGACTATAATCATAACCAGAATTAAATGTTACTCCATTTTTTCTACCGGTTACTTGGTTTTCGATATAGAAATCAAATTCACCATCTGGATAAACAGAAAAAGTAATTCCGCTTTCTATAAAAATAAAAGAGTTATCGTATCTATAAGTATTGCTATTTGCAACCTTATCTTCGCTAATACCTGAGGCGAAAACACCTGTGGTGCCTAAAATCATCGCTGTAAAAAGTAGTACTAAGTTTTTCATAATATAAGGTTTAAATCTGCCCCTTGAGCAGTTGTTCTAAATGTAAATATTTACATTCCCTTAGTGTATTACAAACAGCGTGCCAAAAAAAATACCCATTGATTAAATTATTAATAATCAATGGGTTGTGTATTTTTTGTGGGTGTTTAAATTACATTAGTTTCTCTTTTAAGTAACTAGCGGTATATGATTTTTTATTTTTTATGACCTCTTCTGGAGTACCTTCCGCTAATAATTGACCGCCATTTTCTCCACCACCTGGTCCCAGGTCAATTATATAATCGGCACATTTTATTAATTCTATATTATGTTCTATTACAACAATAGAATGTCCTTTTTTAATTAGGGCATTAAATGACTTTAATAATTTTTGAATATCATGAAAATGTAAACCAGTAGTTGGTTCATCAAAAATAAAAAGCGCTTTGTCTTTTGTGCTTCCTTTAATTAAGAAGGATGCCAATTTAATACGTTGGGCTTCTCCACCAGATAGGGTAGAAGATGACTGACCTAAGGTTACATAGCCTAAACCTACATCTTGTAACGGTTTTAGTTTAGTAACTATCTTGGTTTGCTCTCCAGTTTCAAAAAACTGAATGGCATCATCAATAGTCATATTAAGAACATCATCAATATTTGCATTATTAAAGGTTACTTCAAGTACTTCCTTTTTAAATCGTTTACCACCACAGGTTTCACATTCTAAATGTACATCTGCCATGAACTGCATTTCTACAGTAATTTCACCTTCACCTTTACATTTCTCGCAACGCCCACCATCTACATTAAAAGAAAAATGCTTGGCTTGATAGTTTCTTATTTTGCTTAATTTTTGATTGGCATATAGGTTTCTAATATCATCATATGCTTTTATATACGTAACAGGATTAGAACGAGAGGATCTACCAATTGGGTTTTGATCAACAAATTCTACATGTTTTATATGCTTAAATTTTCCTTCTACAGCGGAGTGTTGACCTGCTTTTTCTCCGTATCCTCCTGTTTCTTTTAAGATAATAGGATATAAGAGCTTTTTAACCAAGGTACTCTTACCACTACCAGATACTCCTGTAACCACCGTTAGCATATCTAAAGGAAAGGTTACATTTATATTTTTAAGGTTATGCTCGCGAACACCTTTTATTGTAATATGGTTTTTAGAAGTTCTACGCTCTTTTGGAACCCTAATCTCCATTTTACCATTTAAGTATTGCGCAGTTAAAGAATTAGATTTTAATATCTCCTTAAGTGTTCCTTGAGCAACTACCTCACCACCATGTGTACCAGCTTCAGGACCTATGTCAATAACTACATCTGCAGCCTTCATGATATCTTCGTCATGTTCTACTACAATTACGGTATTACCTAAGTTTCTTAAGGATATTAAAACTTCAATAAGATTTTCTGTATCTCTTGGGTGTAAACCAATACTTGGTTCATCTAATATGTACATAGAGCCTACTAAGCTACTGCCTAAAGATGTTGCCAAATTAATTCGTTGACTTTCCCCACCAGATAAGGTGTTAGATTTACGATTAATTGTTAAATAGTTTAAACCAACTTTATCTAAAAATCCTAATCGAGTATTTATTTCTACTAAAAGCCTTGCTGCTATAGTAGCGTCATTATCATTTAGTTTAAGGTCATTAAAGAAAACAATTAGTTTTTCTATAGATAAACCTACCAAAGAAGAGATTGATGCACCACCTACTTTTATATAATCTGTTTCTGGACGTAAACGTTTACCGTTACAAACATTACATTTGGTTTTGCCTCTATATCTAGAAAGCATCACCCTGTTCTGTATTTTATAGCTTTTCTCTTCTAGCATTCCAAAGAATTTATGTAGCCCTATAAAATGGGCATTTCCATCCCATACTAGTTGCTGCTGTTCTTCAGTAAGTTCATACCAAGGTTTATGAATTGGGAAATCATATTTGTAAGCAGAGTTTACCAACTGATCACGGTAAAAACTCATGCTCTCGCCACGCCAAGGAAAAATAGCATTCTCGTATACCGATAACGCTGTATTGGGTACTACTAAATCTTCATCAATACCTATAACATCACCATAGCCCTCACACTTAGGGCAAGCACCATAAGGATTGTTAAAACTAAAAAGGTGAACATTTGGCTCAAGAAAAGACATGCCGTCCAACTCAAATTTATTACTGAAAGGAGTTTGTTTGCCGTCTTCTAATTGCTCAATAATACATTCTCCTTTACCTTCAAAGAATGCTGTATCTACTGCATTTGCTAAACGATTATAAAAATCTTCATCGTCTTTGGTTATTATTCTGTCAATAACCAGGTCAAAATTTTTACCAATATCTTCTGGAACCTGATCAATACGTAAAACTTTGCCCTTATACTTAATTCGAGCATAACCTTGTTTAGAAAAAAGTTCTAATGATTTTAATGCATCTCTATCTTCGCGTATGGTAATAGGTGCCAAAAGTAAAAGCTTAGTCTGCTCATCATATGTTTTTACATGATTTACTACATCTGTAACAGTATGTTTTTTTACTTCTTTCCCAGAAATAGGAGAGAAGGTCTTACCAATACGAGCGTATAATAATTTTATATAATCATATATCTCGGTAGTGGTACCAACTGTAGATCTAGGATTGGTAGAGTTAACCTTTTGCTCTATGGCAATTGCCGGGGCAATACCTTTTATATAATCGACCTTTGGTTTGTCTAATTTTCCTAAAAACTGTCTTGCGTAAGAAGAAAGACTTTCTACATAGCGTCTTTGACCTTCTGCATATAGTGTGTCAAAAGCTAAGCTAGATTTACCAGAACCAGATAAACCTGTAATTACTACGAGTTTATTTCTAGGGATAACGACATCTATATTTTTAAGATTGTGCAGTTTTGCACCCTTAATTATTATGTTTTCTTTCGGATTTACTTCGGCTAATGTAGGCATACAAATATCTATGATTACAAAGATACGCTTTGCCTTTTTTCTGAACTAAAAAATGAAGCTTATCTAAATATTGTGTAAGAAACTTTCACATTTTTATAAGACTATTTATTTTTTTATATCTTTGGAATCTCATTAAAATTCAATTCGCCTATAACGCAACATTACTTTTTTAAGTTAGAATTTAACCACTGGACCCTTATTCATTGAATTTGGGGCTGCATTTTAACCCTATAAGTAACGTTATGGTAGTACAAGTTGAAGATTCCCAATTAGTAAAACAATACATTCAAGGAGACGAAAGAGCGATTGAAGCCCTAATCAACCGTCATAATTCTCGTTTAACAGGTTTTATCTACTCTAAAGTAGGTGACCGTGAACTAACCGAAGATATTTTTCAAGATACATTTATGAAAGTGATACGTACCTTAAAAAGAGGTGCCTATAATGAAGAAGGTAAATTTTTACCTTGGGTTATGCGTATTGCCCATAATTTGGTCATTGATCATTTTAGAAAGCATAATAGAATGCCAATGTATAATAGTAAAGAAAGCTATAATATATTTTCATTACTAGGTGATGATCGCTTAAATGCTGAAAAACAATTGATTAAAGAGCAAATAGATTCAGATTTGCTACGTATGATCAAAGAGTTACCAGAAGATCAGCAAGAGGTTTTAGAAATGCGTATATATAAGGATATGAGTTTTAAAGAAATTTCTGATAATACTGGTGTGAGTATTAATACTGCTTTAGGTAGAATGCGCTACGCTTTAATTAACCTAAGAAAGCTTGTAGAAGCCAATAGTATAGTTTTAACGAATTAATTGGTTACAGGTCGAGTGGATCTACTATCTTCATACATGTGTCGTTCTTTAGATGAACCTAAACAACTAGTAACATGGAAAAATTATACACGAAGAATAAAAGTAAGAACACATTAGTAAAAGCAAAACCTGAAACAATTCAGTTTTTACTTTCTTATTCTAAATCTTTGAATATCACAGAAGCAGAAGGATTGCAGTTTGAGAGTAATTTAAACTAATAGAATGTTTACCAATATATAAACCCTTAGGCATTGCCTAAGGGTTTTTTCGTTTCAACCGAGATTGGTTCTACTAATTTTAGTTTGTTTACACTTTATTTATTGTAGGATAAGATGGTTTTTAATACCATTATATATATAGGTATTCTATTGTAGTGTCAATATTTAAGGGCATTTGGCGGATTCTGGGTGGTTTTATCCTTTCCTACAATTTTTCAACGGAACTATCTGAAATTCTTTTTATTGTGTGGAAATATACTTTTTCGATGTTTCACATCATAAATACGCAGTTTGACAACATACTTTTTTTAGCAGCCCCCCTTTTCTCTAGTTTTATATCAGAAATAAAAAACAAACCAATTAACTAAAAAGATTTTCCCAATCTTAACCAATTAAAGAAAGTAACTCGTATGAAACTACAAATTGAAGACTCAGAATTAGTTAAAGATTATATCAGCGGTAACGAAGGGGCCCTTGAAATTTTAATTAACAGACACAATCAACGTATTACTAGTTTTATCTATTCTAAGGTTTTAGATAGGGATATCACAGAAGATATTTTTCAAGACACTTTTATTAAGGTAATTAAAACCTTAAAAAGAGGTAAGTATAGTGAGGAAGGAAAATTTTTACCATGGGTAATGAGAATTTCTCATAACCTTATAATAGATCACTTCAGAAGAAACAAAAGAATGCCAATGTTTGAAGGCAGCGATGACTTTAATATTTTCTCTGTAATTGGAGATGATAAGTTAAATGCCGAGAAACAATTAATAAAAAATCAAATAGATACTGATTTAAGACAATTGGTTGAAGAATTACCAGATGATCAAAAAGAAGTTCTTTTAATGCGTATCTATAAAGATATGAGTTTCAAAGAAATCTCTGAAAACACTGGGGTTAGCATAAATACTGCATTAGGGAGAATGCGTTATGCTTTAATTAATCTTAGAAAAATCATTGAAAAAAACAATATAGTTCTTACGAATTAATTTAGGGTAGAGAGCAGAGTAAACAATATTTCCAAATTTGCGTCGTTATTTTAGTGTAACAATGTAGGAAGTATGGAAAAAATTTACTCAAATTACCAAGAACAGACCGGATTTAACAAAGTTTGTCCGAAGACAATCAACTTCTTATTGAGCTATTCACAAGCTTTATTTGAGTTTGAATACGAAGATTTAGAATTCGAAACATTTTTGAATTAGTAATAAAGCCCGCTTTTAGCGGGCTTTATTCTTTTTATAGTAATTATTAAGTACGGTTTTTCTTCCAATTGTCTTTGTGATAATATCTTTCTCTAAATCCCACCCTCTTGCAGGGGAATATTCTCTACCATACCATATTATTTGTAAATGAAGATCGTTCCAAATTTCTTTTGGGAATAATCTCTTAGCATCCTTTTCTGTTTGCACTACGTTTTTGCCATTTGTAAATCCCCATCTATATAACAATCTATGAATATGGGTATCTACAGGAAATGCCGGTATACCAAAAGCTTGTGATACAACTACGCTAGCAGTTTTATGACCTACGGCAGGAAGTTCCTCTAAATATTCAAGTTCTTTGGGTACTTCGCCATTATGTTTATCTATTAATATTTGTGACAACCCATGAATTCCTTTTGCTTTCATTGGTGATAACCCAACGGGCTTAATAATTTCCCTTATTTCATCTACACTCAATTTAATCATATCATAAGGGTTGTCTGCCCTGGCAAATAGAAGGGGAGTAATTTTATTAACCCTAACATCTGTACTTTGTGCTGACATTAAAACTGCAATTAATAAAGTATATGGATCTTTATGATCCAGAGGCACAGGAATTTCTGGATATAGTTCTTGAAGCTTAGAAATTGTAAAAGCTATTTTTTCGGCTTTCGTCATTAATTGTTTAATTTTGATTGAAAATATTTAAACACAAATTTATAAAACTTCATTTATGAATACGTTAAAAGTTGGTGATAAAGTCCCTCCATTTTCTGTTAAAGATCAAGATGGAAATACAGTTAGTTTAAAGGACTATCAAGGAAAAAAACTTATTGTTTTTTTCTATCCTAAGGCAAGTACACCGGGTTGCACTGCTGAGGCATGTAATTTAAGGGATAATTATAAAGAATTACAATCTGAAGGCTATGAACTTTTAGGGGTTAGTGCAGATTCTGAAAAAAGACAGGCGAAATTTAAAGAGAAATATGAATTTCCATTTCCATTATTAGCAGATGAAGATCATACAGTAGTTAATGCATTTGGTGTTTGGGGACTAAAGAAATTTATGGGTCGCGAATATGATGGTATTCATAGAAAAACTTTTGTGGTTGATGGTGAAGGAATCGTAACTAAAGTAATAGATAAGGTTAAGACAAAAGACCATGCTGCTCAGTTATTAGGCTGATATTGAATAAATTGTAAATAAAAAACGTCCATTAAAAATGGACGTTTTTTTTGTTTTATACTATAGCGGTCAACAGATTATTCAGTCTCTTGCTCTTCGTTTTTTCTTGTGAACAATTGCTTTTGTTTAATAATTTCAGCAATTCCCTCAGGAAGCATTTTTTCCCATCCTTCATCATTGTTCATTAATTTTTTAAGAACATCTCTAGAGAAAATATGCATAACATCTGGTTCGTAATCTATGATGTCCATGACCTTGCCGTTGTACTTAAAGAATTTGTACAATTCTTTCATACGTGGGTGAACCTTAACGTTATTACTAGTCATTATTTGACCGGTATCTGGGTTTTTCATTGGGTATAGATACACTTGTAAATCTTTAAAGAAAAGCTTACCAAAAGCTTCAAGTATACCACCACTCAAATGACGATAGTATTTTTCATCGAATATGTCTACAAGGTTGTTTACACCCATGGTAAGACCAATTCTATTTTTAGTATAATTATTAAAATACTCTACTAGTTTGTAATACTCTTGAAATTTAGAAATCATTACAGAATGTCCTAATGAACAAAGTAATTCTGCCCTATCCATAAAATCTTGCTCATCTATTTCTCCAGAGGCTTTTAGATTAGATAGTGTTATTTCAAAAATAACAATAGTGTTGTTTTGATCAACGCCTTTATCACGAATGAAAATATCATAAGATTTTTCAAACATATCTAAGTTTACTTTGGTTACCGGTCTAAAACTACCACGTAATGCCAAAATATTCTTTTTATAAAGAACTGCTGCAGGTAAAAGATTATTTCCATCAGGACCGAACATAACAGCATCTGTCATGTCATTTTTAATAAGTTGAAGACTCATCAAACGGTTATCTACTTCTTTAAAGTTTGGCCCAGAGAAATTGATCATATCAATCTCTAGTGTATCCTTATCTATATGGTCATACAGATATTTCAACATTTTCTTAGGTTTATGGTACTTGTAAAAAGCGCCATAAATTAAGTTAACACCAAGAATACCTAGCGTTTCTTGTTGTAACCTTGCTTCATTTTGCTTAAAACGAATATGAAGGATTATTTCATCATAATCTTTCTGCTTTGGGTCTAATTGATATCTAATGCCGATCCAACCATGACCTTTGTAACGTTTAGAAAAATCAATGGTAGCAACTGTGTTTGCATATGAAAAGAACAACCTGTCTGGGTGGTTATCGCGACTAATGCGCTCCTCCATCAATTGCATTTCATAGTCAAGCATGGTTTTAAGTCTCGCTTGGGTTACATATCGCCCATCCGTCTCAACACCATAAATAGCATCACTAAAATCTTTGTCATAAGCACTCATTGCTTTAGCAATTGTACCAGATGCACCACCAGATCTAAAGAAGTGACGGGCAGTTTCTTGACCGGCGCCAATTTCAGCGAAGGTTCCATATATATCTGGGTTCAGATTTATACGTAGGGTTTTTGCTTTTATAGAGGGAATGTTTTCAAAGACACTATCTCGTTTTAATACCGATGCCATTTTTTACCTGTTTATCTTTTAACAAAGTTATAAAGAATGGTTGTTACAAAGGGCAATAGCGGCAAAAAAATGGCATAAGTTTCGGTTATTGTTTTTATTCCCTTTTAATTAGAGTGATCTTATAATTTTCAGCCACCTATTTTATTAAAAAGGAATTAAATTTGTAACACATGATTAATAATTTACGTGTCACTTTTTTAGGAACGGGAACTTCTCAAGGTATTCCAATTATTGGAAGCACACACCCGGTATGTTTAAGCGATAACCCAAAAGACAAAAGGCTTAGGGTATCAGTTTTACTTTCTTGGAAAGAATTTAACTATGTTATTGATTGCGGACCAGATTTTCGTCAGCAAATGCTTAGGCACAATGTAAAACACCTCGACGGCATTTTATATACACATGAACATTCAGATCATACTGCTGGTTTAGATGATATTCGCCCCTTTTTCTTTAGACAAGGTAATATTCCAATTTATGCCCATAAAAGGGTTGTAAAGTCTTTAATAAAACGATTTGATTATATTTTTGAGGAGAAAAATAGATATCCCGGAGCTCCATCAGTTGATATAAATTTTGTTGAGAATAATGAACCCTTTCTTATTGGTAATGAAATAGTTACTCCAATTAATGTCTTGCATAATAAACTACAGGTATTTGGTTACAGGGTGGGGGACTTTACATATTTAACTGATGTAAAATCTATAGATCCAATAGAATTAAAAAAAATTAAGGGCTCTAAAGTTGTAGTAGTAAATGCATTACGAATAGAACCACATATCTCTCATTTCAATTTAGACGAGGCTCTTGCCTTTATAAAAGAAGTAAATCCAGAAAAAGCATATTTTACCCATATTAGTCATTTACTTGGTTTTCATGACGAAGTAGAAATTATGCTGCCGAATAATGTACATTTGGCATACGATAATTTAACAATCACCATTTAATTATGAAGAGTAAAATATTTCTTTACCTATTTTTATTTGTATCCTTAATATGCCTGTATTTAATGGTTAGTAGTAGTAATATGGCTAAAGCTTATTCTCAAAAAGCTGAAGCTAAAACAGAAAAAATTAAAAGATTAGAAAATCAGGTAGAAGAATTAAAAGATTCAGTCCAAAAATCTTCTCTAAAGGTTCTGGATATGCAATATTTCTCTTTGGAAAATAATGATGATGCCCTTGCTTATTTTGAGGAATTGAACTTACAAAACCCTGCGGCTTATGTTGCGGATAAATTATTGGAGACCAATGCTCAAAAGGGGGGTAACCCGTTAGTACCTTATGAGGGAATGCAGAATGATTTTAAAATCAATAAAATTAAAGTTCTAAACCATAAATGGATTTTAACCGATTTCTCTGACGGAAAATATTGGGGAGAATTATTAATAAAATACGAAGTAAAAGATGATCTAGGGGTAGATTTTACCTTAATAGACCACCTATTGTATACGCGTAGTAATTAGATTTTATCTGAAATCCATTTTTTAAGTGAATAGAAATTCTGCGGAGCAACTCCATGTCCTGCAGGAAATTCTTCATAGACATGTTTTACACCCAAATTCTTTAAAAGCTCTGGTGCTTTTCTAGCCCAATCTACCGGTATCACCTGGTCCATATCACCATGCGAACAATAGAAATTTAGGCTGTCGAAATTGTTTTCCTCATATGAATCTACCAGTATTTTTTCATTGATATATCCACTTAGCGCAATTACATTCTTTACTTTGTCAGGATAAGATAATGCAACTGCATAACTAAGAATTGTGCCTTGGCTAAAACCTAAAAGGTTTACGTTACTTTCATCCAAGCCATATGTGGAGCATGCTTCACCAATAAAATTTTTGATTTTATCACGAGATTCAATGGCTTGCTCATCATCACTCCATTTGCCTTTTTCATCATCAAAGTTAATTGCATACCATGCATAACCGTAAGGTTGCAATATATAAGGTGCGCGTACCGCTATAATGCATAATTCTTCTGGTAATTCTGGAGCAAAAGAAAAAAGATCTTCTTCATTACTACCGTAACCATGCAGCATAAAAAGTACTGGTGGTTTTTTATCGGTTAGGCTAGAAGGTCTAATAATGTGTTCTAAAGATAGGGGAGCTGTTGTCATTGTTTATTTAATAAAAGTGAACCATTTTTGAAAAGATGGACCTACTATTGGTACTATTTGTTCTTTGTTGCTTAAGGCGCCAATAAAACCATATATCCATAATACTATGTAACAAAGGTATAACCCATAAAGGGCGTATTGATTGAACCAAACACTTGAAAATAAAGCAAAGCCATGAAACATCAAGTGTAGACCAAAAGCTTGGCGTGTGTGTATTCTTGCAAAACGATACTGTGGCTCATTGTTCATTGAAAGCGCTATAATTGCACCAATAATGGTCAAATAGGCTATGATAGCCGTAGTTTTTCCTGGTATGTCGGGAGATTTCTCCATTGTTAATTATTTAATACTAATTGATTGTTTGCAATAGTTCCAACTACTTTTCCTTTCATTTTTTCACCTATTGCAATGGCATTTTTGCTGGTGCTAATAATATGTTGTTCTGAGAATTCGAAAGATTCCTCTGTAGTAAAAAGAGTAAGATTAGCTTCTTGACCAACCTCTAAATTTATTTCTTCCATACCAAAAATGGACCTTCCTTTGGTCAGTAATAAAACGGATTCTTCAAATCCTAATAGATTATTAAGAATTCCGAATATGCTTTCTAAACCTATTGAACCAAAATCGGCATTGTCAAATTCAACATGTTTTAGTTCAACATTTAAAGGGGTGTGGTCAGACGTTACTAAGTCTATAGTACCATTCTTAACCCCTTTTTGCAAAGCCTTTAAATCCGCTGCAGTCCTTAATGGCGGCATTACTTTATATTGTGTATCAAAATCTTCTAGCGCATCATCTGTAATTAAAAGATTATGTGCTGCTACACTGCAAAAAACTTGTAGCCCTTTTTTCTTGGCATCTGCAATTAGCTTCACAGAGTTTGCAGTAGAAATTGTGGGTATAAAAAGTTTGCCACCTGTATATTCTAAGATGAATAAATCTCTTGCAACCTGTAATTCTTCAGCTAGGGCTGGTATTCCTTTTAAACCTAGTTTAGTACTTGTAATGCCTTCATTCACAATTCCTTTACCAGATATACTTTTATCCAACGGAAAAGAAAATATTAATCCTCCAAAATTTTGAGCGTACTGTAAGGCTATTTTCAAAAGATTGGCATTAGACATTGGGTACTTAAAGTCATAAAAACCTTTAGCTCCGGCATTTTGCATGTCGTACAACTCGGCAAGTATTTCTCCTTCGCCTTTTACAGTAAGGTTTCCAAGTGGGTGTAAATTTGTTAGTTGTTCTTTTGCAGCATTTTTTAAGTAAACTATATCTGAAGATGAGTCTGGAGTTGGGTGGCTACTGGTATTTAAAATAATATCTGTAAATCCGCTTTTCGCAGCTGTTAGCAATCCGTTTTCTATAGTTTCTCTTTCTTCATAGCCCGGTTCTCCAAAACTAACACCACTATCAAACCAACCAATTGAAACATGTAGATTTTTTATGTCTATTACTTTTGTTTTACCTGTAGGCTCAATGTTTGTTTCAATAGCATCTATAACTCCGTTTTTAATAAGAATATCCCTCTTTTTTAAATGAAGGTTTTTTGTATTCCCATTTACTATAGTTACTGATTTTAAGAGTGTGTTCATAGGTTTACGGGTGGTTCGTTATTAGCTTATTTTAAGAATCTTTGAAGTGCCGTCTCAATTAAAACAAATGCGAATGCTAAAATAGCAAACCATTTCCAAAACTCGTTTATAGCATTGTTTTTTTGACTTTCTAAAAAGAAATCTGATAATGACGTTTGATTGTTGTTTTCTGGAAGTTGAGCATAAAGTAATTCGCTCTCCTTTCTATTATTATTAAAACTAATGTGTCTTAAAGTTTGCTCATTATGCTTCACTCTGTAAATACCAGCTGATTTGGGGTTTTCAGTAAAATTTATCTGTACTTTTTTAGGAAGAACTCGTTGTTGTGGTATAAATTCATTTTCCTTGTCTGCTATTTTTATAATATCATCTTGCTGCAAGGTAACCGGTAGCTCAATTTCTACATCACTTCCAATTGTAACATACAATGGGGGAAGTTTTAAACTATTCATTCCCATATTATAAAAAGCAGGAACTATGAGTGGTGAATTCTTAAAATTAGAATTATCATTATTGATTGCAGCGGCAAAAAAGAAAGCATTTTTACCGCCTAACAAGAAAGGTTCTTTATTTTGAAATTCTAAAGCTATTGGCGCTTTAGTTTTAAATTTAAAACGTTGGTTTACCGATGGGAATTGAAAATCTGTGACCTTCTTGTCAAATACATTTACAAATAATGGATGCTCAGTTTTTACAGTAGCAATTGACATTTTTTGAGAGACTTCGTTTACATATTGGCTACTATAGAATGATGAAGCCAATTCGTTATAGGATTCAATTTCACCATCAGTAGATGGGATTAAAACAAAACTGCCACCATTGTTGCTCAAAGTTTTAATAGCTGTTATTAAAGAAGCAGGAAGTTTTTGAACCTCGTTAAGAATTACTAAGTCTTGATTCTCAATAGTACTGTAGTTTAATTGCGCTAAGGTGCTTGTAGAGAAATCAAATTCGTCTTCGGTATAAATACGTTTTAAAAAATCTGATGATGAATTACCGATGACCAAAATTTTGATTTTTGATTTCTCATCAATGTTAAAATAGAATTGGTTGTCATAGTCCAACCCTGTATCGCTAATCGCTACTTTCCCTAAAATAACCTCGTTCGTATTTATGGTAAAGCGAACTTCAGAATTTTTAGTGACATCAAACTTTGCTGCTGTTTTTGCTATAAGTTTATCATTGTTGAATAAAGAAACCGGTATGGTTTCTTCTTCAGAATTTGTTGACAATAACGCCACAAGTTCTATATTTTCATTATTTCGTTCTGCAATGAAAACAGAATCAATAGCGGTATTGAGCAGTATGGTGTTTGATGGTTTTATAAAACTAATATTAATGTATTTGGTGGAGTCGATAGCTGCTGGATTACCCATACGTTGCTGAAAATCAGATATGATCACCAAGTTTTTTTGTGATGCTGCATTATCTGAAAAGTATGTATTAGCTTTTAAAACAATTTCAGCAATTGCTAATTGCTCTGCGGCTACAGAAAGATTCAGTAATTCGTTTTGAATGTCTTTTACTTCAACATCTTTATACACTTGTTTATTAGTAAACAAAGTAAACCTTTGCTCATTAGGTATGTATTTGATGAAATCTTGAATGGTGTTTTTGAAAAGATTTACATTTTCAATTTGCCCGTTCATACTAAAAGAATCGTCTAAATAAAAAACAGTTTCTTTTTCTTGAAGTGCGGTATCATTTGCTATAAACGGTTGTGCAAAAGTAAAAACCAGCGCAGCTAACAAACCCATTCTAGTAAATAGTAATAGCCACTTTTTTAGGGAGCTACTTTTTCTTGACTCTGAAACAACTTGTTTTAAGAACTTTACATTTGTAAAAGGCGTTTTCTTAAATCGACGTAATTGAAAAAGGTGAATTAATATAGGAATGAGTAGTAGTAAAAGACCCCAAAGTAGTTCTGGATATTTAAATTGCATTCCTTGTTGTGATTAGGGCAAAGATAATTATTTTGAATTTAGAAGCTTACGAGAATTGAACTATTATTTATTTGATTTTTAAAGCGTTTTAAAACTAAGATAATCGCTAGCAGAAAAAGAAATAATCTTTAGCTGAAGTGTTATTTAATTCTGTAAAAAATGAGTGAATACTTAACTGTTCTTCTTCATTGGCCACGGTAATTATTGTTTTTGAATTCTTAATATCTTTCAATATCGAGAAGTGTTTTAACTGTACTCCATAAATGTCTTTTCCTATTTTTTTGGGATTGTCACAAACCCAATGAAAAGGAATCTTTTTTTGGACTAAAGTATTGGCTATTTTTTTGCCTTTTTTACCTGCACCCCAAACTACAATTTCGTTAGTGGATTGGTATTCTAATTTTAGGAAGTAGTGTAATTTTATATCCAGAAAATAATTTTGAGCGTAGTGCTCACTTGTTCTTGAGGTTCGGTTATCATAATCTCGCCAATAGTGTAGGGTAGAGGTGCAAGGTATACATGTTAGTTCCTTTTCGTAAAAGCGAAATGCAAGATCGTAATCTTCTGGGTATCTATCTGGGGTAAACGCGCCACAGTTATCAAAATCAGATTTATGAACCATCCAACATGGAGATGGTATAACACATTCTTTATATATTTCTTGAAAGTTTGTGCCAGTTTCCGTTAATTTGTTTAGCCATTTTTCATATCTGTCATAACCATCGTTAACGCCATGTTTTGAAAAATACTTAACTTTTCCAACGGCAAGACTACCTTTTCCATTATCTATTAAAGAATGTACCATTATTTGTATTCTGTCTGGAGTCATATGGTCATCGGCATCCATTCGGGATATGTATTCACCTTTACAATGTTTATAAGCTTTTCTAAGTGCGGTTATAATACCAGACTCATCATTAGATAAGACTTTAAAACGTTTGTCTAAAGTTGCAAATTTAGTGGCAATTGCCAGGCTATTGTCTACAGAACCATCGTTAACGGCAATCACTTCCCAATTTTTATAGGTCTGGTTTTGAATAGAATTGAGACATTCTTCCAAATAATCTTCAACATCTTTAAAAGGGATTAGTATGCTTACTAACGAATTTACCATGGCGGAAAGGTAATAAATAACTGAAATTCAATCTTTTCAAATGATTCTTTATTCGACAGAAATAAAGAGTTTAAAAATAAATAAGAAAAGGCTTTATTAGATAAGAAATCCTTTATATATTTGCCCCCGCATTCAGGGAATACCTGATGAGGCACTCAGGAGAAATGGCAGAGTGGTCGAATGCGGCAGTCTTGAAAACTGTTGAGGGTCACACCTCCGGGGGTTCGAATCCCTCTTTCTCCGCGAAAAGTCCTTTAAAAGGCACCAAAAACCCTGTAAATCGTTGATTTACAGGGTTTTTCATTTTTATTGATTTCATTTAATATCAAATAATATCATTCTAAAAGGGGCTAATTCGGTGGAGGTTGAGTAAATCCAAAAAGGTCCACCAGATATTCATAAATAACTGATAATAAGTTTCTTACAATAATTATTAATTGTGATTTTTTGATTAAATTAAAGCAAATTTAAGCTCAAAATTATGTCACGTCCACTTTCCCTTCTATTTTTCATCAAAAAAAGTAAAGTAAATTCTGCAGGTAAGACTACGATTTTCCTGAGAATAACACTTGACAGCCGTCGGTCAGAATTTAGCGTCCACCGAAAAGTCCACCTTGACTTGTGGAACTCTCGAACCCAACTAGTGATGGGAAACTCTGCTGATGCTCAAGAAATCAATAGACATTTAAGCGATATAAAAAATAGAATTTATTCGATTCAGAGGAATTTTGAACAGGACAAAGCTTCTTATTCCGCTTCTGATATGCGCGATGTACTATTGGGCAAGGACAAAATAAAAAAAATGCTCCTAGAAATATTCCAGGAACATAATGATGAAGTCGAAAGTCTTATAGGCAAGGGTTTCTCCCCTGGTACAGCGGAACGCTATCGCACCTGTAAAAAACACGTCACGGAATATATTAGGAAGAAGTACAAGAAAAATGATATTCCGGTCCAAGATGTGGACCACAAGTTCATTACAGGCTTCGAATACTACCTTAAAATGACCCGTAAGTGTGCGCATAACTCCGCAATTAAATATATTACCAATTTTAAAAAAATCATTCGCATAGCTTATGCGAATGATTGGATCGATAAAGACCCTTTTGTAAATTGGAAGGGAAAGCTGAAAATTGTTGAGCGTGAATTTTTAACCGAAGGGGAGATTCAACGTATTATCGATTTAAAATTTAAGATAAAACGCTTAGATCAAGTACGAGACATCTTTGTCTTTTGTTGTTTCACAGGCCTAGCCTATGCAGATGTTAAGAAACTGACCAATGCCGATATCGTAATAGGTTCAGACGGCGAGAAATGGATTAAAACCAGACGGACCAAAACCGATACTAGAAGTAATATTCCTATCTTACCCATTGCCCTGGCTATCATTGAAAAATACGAAGATGATGAGCTTTTGAAAGAAAAAGATTTGGTTCTGCCCGTACTGAGCAATCAAAAAATGAATTCGTATATTAAAGAAATTGCAGATTGCTGTGGTATTGTGAAGAACTTGACTTTCCACTTAGCCAGGCACACCTTTGCAACAACGGTGACGCTTACAAATGGGGTTCCTATAGAATCCGTTAGTAAAATGCTCGGTCATACGAATTTGCGAACCACGCAACATTACGCCAAGATTTTGGATATGAAAGTAGGAAAAGACATGGCAGTTTTAAGAAATAAGTTTATGTAAATCTTTAAAGTGGGTCTTCAAAATTTCTTTCAACCCTACTCTGAAGTTTTTTTAGATAGCCAGAAATTGGCGTGGTCAATTCTTGTTTACCTTCAATACCCTTCTCTACAAACTTTTTAGCTTGCGCTTTCCAGTTTTTGATGTTTAGACCTCCTCGTAGTTTCCAATTTTTTGATTCATAGTAGGCATAGAATTTTCTACCTTCCGTTTCCTGCCAATTATTCTCTCTAAAAAAAATTAAAACAGCCCGGCCATTTTTTGGTCTTTCCAGTTTATTTAAGTTTTCTTTTGTTTTATGTTTAAAAGAAGGTACCAGATTTTGGCCAGGTTCCGGTACGCTGCTGGCCAAATTTTGACGTGGAAGTGTCCCAGAGGTTGTACCACTACTTGTCCCGAAAATGGGAAGCCTTACTCTTGAGCCCCTTGCCGGATGAAAGGAGGGAAAGTAAACTAGATATCCCCAGTCGTTCAAATCCTTCAGATAATTGTGGTAAGTCGTTTTTGATTTGAACTTTGCCCTTTTCATTATGGCTGTCCTATTTATGGTCAAGGTCTTTTTAAAGTACTCCCTGTTCCATTTCTGGAAGAACGCCAGGTACAAGGTAATGTGCCCTTGTTTGACCCTATCGTCCTCGTTTAATTTTTCGAAGACGGCATTCAGGTGAGCGATGTAGTTCACTTTTTCCATCACATTCCCGTGATTTTGTTATCGTTATTTCTTTCTTGGTACCGTACCTGCTTTTTTTCTTTGAAGTACTTTTTCTCTACCATCATTGGCTTTTTGACCGGTTCGGTTTGTTCAAAGAGGGCATACAGCATTGCCGCCGTAGGTTTGGTCTGGGATTTTTCGATATCCTTCAGTATCGCGATCATTCCGTTCATGCGTTTCTTTATCAGCAAAGAAATCCTGTTTTCCAAGGTCTCCATCCGTGGTCCTAAATTCTCTGTCGGTGAAATTCCATTTTCTTCAAAAAAGTCCATCATCAGGAGTAATGTCATCGACTGGGACCTTGATAACATTTTACTAAATTTTCTAAAATGACCGGCTACTGAACTTTTAATCTTTAGTGTTTCAAATTCTTCTTTTTCATATCCCTTATCCATAGTTTTTAGTAAAATTGATGCCTATTCACGGCGGTTAACGATTGTTTTTACTAAAAAGCAGCGATAATCCATAGATTCAAAATATTGAATAAACCCTGTTAACCCATATAAACGTTAGGTTTATGGCAAAATCGAATAAACGAAACATAGCTTTAGCGTGTTACCCTCTTGCTATTCGATTCCTTCATTTCATTTCAGGATCTTCATACTTTCCAACTACTTTTGAAAAGCTATTTTATACGCTTGGAATATCAATATTTTTTAGTAATAAACAGAAGTTATTCAATTTTAATTGATTGACAATTAGATATTTGCGATACTTTTCGAATTCATTTTGCATGGTTTCTATTGCTTTATTTTGACATTCATTTTCCTTTAAGATCAGCTACTTATTATATCTTGAGCGTATTCCTTTTCTTTTGATATGGAATGCTATATTTCCAGTTAGTTACCGCTATTTTTTATAGCAAAATAATACGGATTACCATTCATTCCAGTTTTAATCAGTTACTTCCCATAGCGCCATCGCCGTTACCTTTTCTGTAACCCTACCTAAAATTAGATTGGGTAAGAACTTATAAAAGTGAGCGTGCGAATGATTATGCAGTTCGTCCCAACTCAAATTTTAATTCTTTGTGCAGGAAAGTGTCAACGTGGTATTTGTTCTGGCGAACGTAATCCTGAATTTTAGCTCGGGAAAGTAGTGTCTCTTTCCAGCACAACGGAAAGAAGAAAATTGACTGGCAGGCGTAATAGAAAGTCAAAATTCAGGATTGTGTTCAAGACCTTTTGTAGTGAAGCGCTTTCTCCTGCAATGGAGCTTTTCGCAAAATGAAAGGGAATGTGCTGAGTGATCCTATTTGTCAATTATCTAAATTATAATCTTAGATTTATCTAATTCTAAATAAACCTGGGATTAAACATACTCGTCTAATTAAATGGAAACAGGTTTATTTGAACGTCAGAGATAAATTGTAGTGCCGTAAAAGGTTCCTTTTTAGAGAACTATCAAAATTTCTACTTGGCCTTCATCCAAAATTGGGATGAAATGTTCATTAGTGATAAAATCAAGGGATTATCAATGATTCCATTCTGTCCATATCAAAGTGGTATTCCTTGCTTTTTCTCTTGAAATCATATTCCAAGTGCAAATTGATATGCTGAGATGACATTACAGAACGGCTCCCAAACGCTTCTTTTAAACTGTCATATTCCTCTTTTATGCCCAAAGACGAAAGCCTAATGAAAAACGGATACCATACCGGAGATAAAAGAAATAAAGGAGTAAAGGAAATTAAATCTTCAGCAGGCAGATTGGATAGGGGTCGATTCTTGTATAAAAACACATGAAACAGAGTCATAAAGCGTCGGAGACTAAGCAACTCTTTCGACTTTTCCACATCTTAAAAGAAATCTTTGTCGGATGAACTGTTTATCGACTTTAATCTAAGTATTTTCCTACTTTAATTAATATTAACTAAATTTATCTTTATGAAATCAAAAGTATTGATCAAAACGATGATTTTTCTTTGCATCTCAATGATGATGTCCTGTTCCAATGGTCAAGAAAATGAAGATGTCGACCTTAATGCTCTATGTATAGAGCCTGACATACTTATTGAGCTGACCGAAGCCATTCCGGCAAAAGTAAGAGTTGTGGAAGATGGTCAGCCTTTCTTCAACGGTATCAAGACCTATTATGAAGTGGATGCTGAAACACATCTGCCCTCGTTGTTCGAAATCAATGGAGAAAAGACCATAAGGATTTTCCCAGTAAAAAAAATTAAGTCAGATGAAGGTTCAGATGTTGAAATAACAGGAAAATTAATATCGTGTCTTACTGGAGCGCATGGACTTGTGACGAACGATTACAAAGGTTTCACCCTTCTCGAAGAATAGTCATAAATATAAAAACTATGAAAAAAAAATTCCTACTAATCCTGATGTCCTTAATGTTTGCGGCTACTTATGCCCAACAGCGTATAATTGGAGGCAATAATACTACAATAGACCAGAATCCTTGGCAAATATCAATGCGAGGATCAGGTACATACCATATATTGGCTGCACGAAATCAACATATTTGCGGGGGTTCTATCTTAACTCCGGAATGGATATTGACCGCAGCCCATTGTATAACAAATTTCAACACGGGTAATGTAATCGGAGTAAATGAAATAACGATATCCGCAGGGATAACACAACGAAATGACCTCATTACCGGACAATATAGAAATGTGGCGCAGATTATTAGGCATCCCAATTACAATCCGGCAACCCAAGAAAACGATGTTGCCCTTATTAGGATTACCGCTCCGCTTAACTATAACAACGACGTATTGCCAATTCAACTAACTGATAGCGCTTTTGATGCACTGCCCGGGGGAATGGCTAGGGTGACCGGATGGGGAAATACTTTGGATGGAACCGCAACTACTCCATCAAATATTTTGCAGACACTGGATATGCCCATTATATCTAATAACTCTGCGAACAACCTTAATACTGGAAACGTTACTGTTTCAAATAATATGTTTGCGTTAAGGTTGGTAAATTCAGGCGTGTCCCGAGGGGATAGCGGAGGGCCGGCAACCGTTCTAAAAAGCAGTCAACGATTTCTTACTGGTTGTAGCAGCTGGGGCGAATCTCCAAAAGATAATAAACCGACCATATATACAAGACTGTTCAATTATAGGGGCTGGATAAGTAACAATTTACAATTACCTGATATCACTGGGAATAATTTGGTCTGTAATACCAACAGCACGTATACTTTGCAGAATGGAACCGGAAATATAACATGGACTGCATCGGGAAACATACAAATAGTATCACAAAACAATACTTCTGCTATAATAAGGGCATCTAATGCATCAACATCTGGAAGTGGGTGGTTAAGGGCAACTTCCAACAATGGATCCACATTTACGGAACGTTTAAACGTAAATCAGGTTGAGGGACAAACACCGATGTCCATTAGTATATACAGTTCAAGTAGCAACTATATTGATGTGACCATAAACGGTGGTAGCGGTAATAGCCCTTATGATTGGTATGTTAACAATTCTTTTTCACGTACAACTACTGGAAGAACAACAACATTTTATTATACGGAGAATAGTATCCGTATTGAGGTGAGAAATCAGAATACCTGTGGTACTGGTCAAGTTTCAGCTTTCTTTACAGGACCAATACCTGGGCGATACGGTTATTATCGTATAAGTCCTAATCCCGCAAGTACAACAATTACTATCTCCAAGGAGAGTGCCACATTTGGAGACTTTAAATCAGCGGAAATTGGGAATAGTGATGTTTTTGGCTACCAACTTATTGATTTAAACAACATTGAGGTTATGAATGGTAAGGGAACTTTTAATAACGAGAAGTTTGATTTAGATATAACAGCTCTTAAAAAAGGGTTGTACATACTGGAAATTGTTTCGGATAAGATAAAGGAAACCCACAAAATAATCAAGGAATAAATTTATACTATTAAAACCTTAAGAAATTTACATTTACCTAATGGACAAGTAGGGAAAGCTGAAACAATCTTATTGGTTTAAGATTCGCTAGAATATATTGCATAGCAATTTCAGATATGGATTTATCTGGGCAGAATTTCAAATGGATTTTAGAAATCGATTATATGGGTATGACAAATTGTTTATTTTCATTAGTTATTTGAAGATAAGTGCAGAATTCTGGGTCCCATAAAACGGCCGTTTTATGGGACTATCGATATTCGCGTCAAACAAATCCTTATCCAGTTCCATTTGTCGTTCTTTTTAAAAGTTCTGGTAATTCACGTTTTACGGAACTAAAAAAGTATAAACAAACGACCGTTTTATTGAACTTTTTTATTCTTTAAACATTTCAAATAAATAGCGGTTCATTTTATCGGTATAATTTATTAGTTTATTTTTAGAGCTATAATTATACTCATTATGCTATTTGGTTATGTAAGGGTCAGTACTAAGACCCAAAACCCCGGCTTACAGATCGACGCCCTTTTAAAAGAAGGTGTCACCGAGAAAAACATCTACCGGGATGTTTCTTCAGGTGCCAAGGCCGAGCGCCACGATCTAGATTTGATGATCTCTAAACTTCGAGAAGGAGATACGGTTATCGTTTGGAAACTGGACCGAATAGCCAGAAGTATTTCCCACCTATTAAAATTGGTAGAACAATTTGAAAAGCTTGGCGTTAAGTTCAAAAGTATCAATGACCCGTTCATAGATACGACATCCGCACACGGTAAATTTATAATTACATTGTTCGGGGCCGTGGCCCAATTAGAAAGGGACATTATTATTGAGCGCACAACGGCCGGTCTTAAAAGCGCTAGAAGAAGGGGAATACAACTAGGGCGTAAAAAGGGACTTGGGAAAGAAGCAAAGCAAAAGGCGATGTTGGCCGCATCATATTACCAAGAGAACAAATTACCTATTGTTGATATTATGAAATTGGTGGGGATAAAATCCAAACCCACCTTATATAAATATCTTGCGATCCAGGGTAGACGAAACTGCAAAGAATGTGGAGTCGTGTTTTGGGATCAAGAGCAGGAAATGGAAGATGCATATTGCAAACGACATTTGAAAATACGGTGATGATTACAGAAATCAGTAAAAAGAATGAGCAAAAAGCTATAATTTGCAATCAGTTTGCTGAAATCATAAGCTAGGACATTTAGTGGTAACTCTAATAATAACATATCATCCATATTTTGGAATTATTCCATATTTATGGATACGGTCAAGAGATAGGACACCTTGTGGTTGAATCAAAAAAGAAGCTAAAAATTCATATACAAGGACTATGTATTATAATCGGAATCGTTTACAATCGGATATTATACCGCTTAATATTAGCAATTGTTGATAGCACAAGGGTTTTGATTAAATTACTGACATAAAGGACATATAGATTATATTATCTATATCCTTACTTTGTTTTCAATGGTTCCAAAAAAATAATTATTGCTAAGTGAAATATATAGAAGAAATTTTATTTTTAAATAAAGTGCTATCAAATCGTGTCCTAATCTTTAATAGATACAGTAGAACAGCAAAAATACTTTCCGTTCTTCCAGTTTTAATAGCCATATTACTTTTTGGAATACTGATTTAAAAATCAATACCAGAACGAAATGTATATTATTTATTACTCTTAATACCAATATTTATTACAGCAATTTTGTCCTCAGCGCTTAACCAATATGCTACGCAAAAAGTTATTGAAAAGTATTATAGTTACGCACTCAAAAAAAAAGCGTTGGGACGCAAAAACAATTCTTAAAATCCGAAAGAAAGAGCTTACAAAAATATTGGACAATAAAGATTTACTAAAAAAAGACAATTTACTTTTTTTAATCGACACCGTTAAATATCACAGTCAGAATAAATACAGATTCAATTTTTTATGGAATTCGCTAATAATATTGGTTAGTGTTCTTTTTGGAGGTTTTCTAAGTGGACAGGCTAACTACAGCAAAGACATCGACCAATTTCTCGAACTTTATAAAAATTTTGCAATTGGGATAGGGATTTTAATAGTTATGGTTGCAACTATAGACAAAGCAATAATTAAAGGTTTCTTCGAATTACAAAGAGAATCGAAGAATAGATTATTACGAACTTTAGAAAATATTTACCTTGAGAAATACACAACATAACCAAAAGCTATTCGGAACTGGACGGAAACGAGATGTTTCTATGCCACTGTACTAAGCTTAGCCGGTAAGTTACCTGTAAGCTAAAAAAAAGCCACCGTACAGTCAAGCATATTTGGTTTTTGACGACACGCAAATCCAAAGCTAAAAAACCAAAAGAGCTTGGCCTTCCCCACCGATACCCAAACAAAGTGATAATTTTTATACTCATTAAGTGAGTATTCATAAAAACTTTTCTATATTGATGGAATGAATAAAAAGATTCAAAATGAACCGAATTAAAGAGGTTTTGGATAGGAAAGGAATTAAGCAAATTTGGTTAGCTGAGCAATTGGGAAAGAGCTACAATATGGTTCACTCTTATGCTCAAAACAAAAGACAACCAAGCATAGACGACCTATACAAGATTGCAGAAATCCTAAATGTAGACATTAAAGAATTGCTAGTTTCTAACAAACCTGAACAAGACAACTAATGAAATCAAATGAAATACAACATAGCGTTCAGAACCTGATTGACAACTTCTCGAAAGATGAATTTGTCTTTGACTTGTTGGTTGCCTACGGCATTTCAAAAACTTCTGTAACTCGACTAAAAAAAGGAGATTACAACTTATCCAATGTAGATGGCGAAATACTTTACAAGAACAAAATCTTTTTCAAAGTTGAAGCGACTGACAAACTGTTTAGCAGTATTGACACCATTACAAAAGAAGAGCGAATCTTAAAACACAAACCAAGATTTGCAATTGTTACCGACTATAAACAAATAGTTGCCAAAGACCTTCAAAAAGGCAAAAACCTAGATATCAAAGTAAAGGAGCTACCAAACTATTTCGACTTCTTTTTTCCGTTGGCAGGCAGTGAGGTTTATAATGCAAGCAATAACAATGAAGCCGATAGAAACGCTTCTTATAAAATGGCTTCTTTGTACGATTTGTTGATTGAGGAAAATCCAAACATCTACAATTCAAAACAGAGCGTTCACAACCTCAATATCTTCTTGTCTCGATTGTTGTTTTGCTTTTTTGCTGAAGACACAGAAATATTTGAGCAGGACAGTATTTTTACAAATACATTGGCTCAACACACCGCAGAAAACGGAAAGGACACCCATACATTTTTAGATGAATTATTTGACCGTTTAGACAGTAAAAGTGGTAAAGATTATCCAGACTTTTTAGCCAAATTCCCATATGTAAATGGTGGCTTATTTGGGCAAAAAATAAGTTCACCTAAATTCAATAAGAAAGCCAGACAAATTTTAATTGAATTGGGCGATTTGAACTGGAAAGACATCAATCCAGACATTTTTGGCTCTATGATACAGGCGGTGGTTGACAAAGATTACCGCAGTGATTTGGGAATGCACTATACCTCGGTAGAAAACATTCTGAAACTCATTAAACCGCTCTTTTTAGACGAATTGTATGAGGAGTTTGAAAATGCAACAACCGTAAAACAGCTCAATGCATTGATTCAACGCATTTCTAAAATAAAATTCTTTGACCCAGCCTGTGGTAGTGGAAATTTCTTGATTATTACCTACAAGGAAATTCGTTTGTTGGAAATTAAGATTTTGCAAAAAATCACCGATTTAGAACCCAACCCCACCTTTAAATGGACTTCTGTAAATCTCTCACAGTTTTACGGCATTGAGATAGACGACTTTGCCCACGAAATGGCAATTCTTTCGCTTTGGTTAGCAGAACACCAAATGAACCGTGTTTTTGAAGAAATGCTTTTTGATTACGGTAAAAGCAAGCCGATTTTACCACTCAAAGAAGCAGGACAAATACAACAAGGAAATGCCACTAGAAGAAATTGGAAAGAAGTTTGTCCAATTACGGATAAGGACGAAGTGTATGTAATTGGAAATCCGCCTTATTTGGGAAGCAACTTACATTCAGATGAACAGCGTGAAGATATGCATAGAATCTTCAAAACCGATAATCTTAATCGACTTGATTATATAGGTACTTGGTTTTTGCTCGCTGCAAACTATATATCCAACACAAGTTCAAAAGCAGCATTTGTTACAACAAACTCTATAACACAAGGAGTGCAAGTACCGATTTTGTGGAGCAAAATATTTGCATTGGACGTATTCATACATTTTGCAGTAAAATCATTTAAATGGACAAATAATGCCAAAGGAAATGCAGGTGTTACAGTAGCCATAATTGGCATTTCGCATTCAAAAGTCGATAGGATACTACTATTTGAAAACAATTATGTTGAAACGGTAAAAAGTATCGGTCCATATCTAATTAAAAATACAAACGTGATTGTACTCCCAAAATCAAAACCGCCTAAAGGATTTCCACCATTAGTTATGGGAAATAAACCAGCTGATGATGGTAATTTGATTTTAAGTAAGCAAGAGGCTGAGGAGTTAATTTCGAAATATCCCAGCAGTAAAAAATACATTAAAGAATATACTAGTGCAGGGGATTTTTTAAATGGGCATTCTAGATATTGTTTATGGATAGAGCCAAAAGACGAGAAAGTAGCGAAGGAAATCCCTCTTATAAAAGAAAGAACAATTAAGCTTTACAAATTTCGCTTAGAAAGCAAAGCAAAATCAACAAGAGATTATGCTAAATATGATTTTCGTTTTAGGCAGATTTCTTACCGAGAAACAGATGGGATTATTGTTCCCCGTGTTTCATCAGAAAGTAGAACGTATATTCCATTAGCTTATCTCAATAGTGTCACTATCGTATCGGATGCTACCAATATTGTTTATGATGCAGAGCCTTGGATTTTTGGGTTAATTCATTCAAGAATGCATATGGTTTGGGTAAGGGCAATTAGTGGAAAATTAAAAACGGATTATAGGTATTCAGCTCAATTGTGCTACAACACCTTCCCCTTTCCAGAAATCACCCCCAAACAAAAGGAGAACCTTAATCAATATGTCTTTGATATTTTGGATGAGCGAGCCAAACACCCGAGCAAAACAATGGCAACTTTGTACAACCCAACCACAATGCCCAAAGGTTTGCTACAAGCGCATCAAGCACTCGATACTGCCATAGAGCAATGTTACCGTTTGCAACCTTTTAAAAACGATACCGAGCGCTTAGAGTATTTGTTTAAGCAATATGAAGAAATGGTACAGAAGGATACGCTGTTTGCGAAGCAGAAGAAATCAAGAAAAAAGACCGTCAAAAAATAAGATATGCCAATACTGAATGACATAATAGATTGGGTAGCAAACAAGCCTTCCTTTTGGCAAGTAGCTGTTGACCGTTTAATTAGAAACAGTCAACTTTCTGAAACCGACATTTCTGAATTAAAGGAAATTTGTAAGGTTGATTTTGGGCTTTCTGATTTTGAGTTTGATGCCGTTGATTTTGATGATTTAAGAGATTTTGCCGATAGCTCTGCAAATGATGATAATATCCTACTTTCCAAAATCACTAACATAGATAACATAAATGCTTTATCTAAGTCAAGTGAATTAGAGTTTGCACCAAATGGACTAACTATTGTTTATGGAGATAATGGTTCAGGAAAATCTAGTTACGTAAGTATTTTAAAGCATTCTTGTAACACGAGAGGTCTGAAACCTAAAATAAATGCCAATTTATATGACCCAACTAGTGCAGGAAATGATAAAAAAGCAGATGTCGAATATACTTCTGATGGAATAAACTTCACAACTGTCAATCTTATCAATGAAAAAGTAAGTGAAAACACTTTAAAAAAAATTGATGTATTCGACACATTTAGTGCAAACCATTACATTGAGGGTGAAGATGAAATAGCTTTTATACCTCAAGGTTTATCTATTGTGGAAAAATTGGCAGAAGCTGTAAAAAATGTTGAAGCACAATTAACCCTAGAGCTTTCCAGTCCATCAATGCAAAAGTTTAACTACGAACTGTTAGAAGTTCCAGTAGAAACAACCGCAAAATTATTTCTTGACAACCTAAATGCAAACTCAACTTTAGATGAATTAAGAGCTGAATCAAAATGGAATGCTACAAAAAGCGAAAGAGTTGAAACTCTTGTTAAGGAGATAGATAAATTAAAAGCAGCTGACCCGAATAAAAACTTAAAAGCTAACGAGGAGAAAATCAATCGATTTGAAATTTTGATAAATAAATATCAAAATTTAGAGAATAACTTAACAGGTCAATATCTAAACAATCTTAAGCTGATTTTAAATGATTTTTGTACAGCTAAAAAAGCACTAGAGGAATCCTCAAATACAGCATTTTCAGATTTACCAATACAAGGTGTTGGAAATAATGCTTGGAAAATTTTATGGGAAAGTGCAAGAAAATTTTACAACGAAAGCACCCAAACAGAAAGTTTTCCAAATGTGTCAGATAATAGTAATTGTCCACTTTGTCTTCAAGGTTTAGAAGAACAGGCACGAGAAAGGTTTACAAAATTTGAAGATTTTGTAAAAAATGATATTCAAAAAACATTTGACGAAGCTAAAGAAAAGTATGATTTAGCAATAGAAAATTTGAAAAGACTTGATTTTAACTTTGAAGAACAAGTCCCTATTTCTCTTGAATTAAATGAACTAATTGAAAACTATTCGGAAAAGCAAGTAGATTACTTAAACTTACTTTCACAGCAAAAGGAGTATATAGTTGGATTATTTAATTCAATGAAAACCATTGAAAACATTAATGCAATTGAGGTTGACAACACGCCAAAGACTTTAATTCAAGATTTAAAAAATTCCTTATTAGAAGTAAATGAAAAATTGAAAGTTCAATCAATTGACGATGATTTAAAGCCTTTATTAAAAGAACTAAATCAATTAAATGGTGAGAAGAAAATTCACGAACATAAACCAAAATTAGGTCGTGAAATTTATAGACAAAAAAAAGTTGACTTGCTTAATCAATGCATCAGCAAATGCAATACTAGAGCAATAACCACATTAAGCAATGAACTTACAACACATTATGTAAATCAAAATCTTAAGCAAAATTTTAAATCGGAATTAAAAAAACTCGGTTTTAAAAACATAAAAATAAAAACTGAAACAAAAGGACAAAGAGGAAAACAATATCATTATTTAAAACTCGATGAAGACAACTCTAATAATGTTGCTTTAAAAGACATTTTAAGCGAGGGAGAACATAGATGTATCTCTTTAGCTACATTCTTGTCTGAGTTATCAATTTCAGAACATAAAAGTGCAATTATTTTTGATGACCCAGTTTCTTCACTTGACCATAAATGGCGAAATAAAATATCAAAAAGAATTACAGAGGAGGCACTTGAAAGACAAGTAATAGTTTTTACACACGATATTACCTTTCTTCTAATGATTCAAGAACACTCGGAGAGCCTAAATTGTGTTTTAGTTATAAAGAGCCTTACAAGGAAGCCAATAGAAACAGGAATAGTAGCCACTAACCCGCCTTGGGATGCTTTATCTGTTAGTAAACGTATTGGTATTTTGAAAAATGAGTACCAACAACTAGAGAAAATTGAAAGAACTGAAACAGAGGAAGTATATAAAGAACGTGCTAAAAATCTCTATGGTAAGCTGCGAGAAACTTGGGAACGCTTTATAGAGGAAGTCTTTTTAAATGGTGCAATTCAACGTTTTGGTAGAGCAGTTCAAACAAAACGGTTATCAAAAATTATTGACTTAACAGATGATGATTACAAATTAGTTGATGCCAATATGAGTAAATGCTCTACTTACTTTACGGGACACGATACAGCAGGAACTTTGATTGAAGAGATGCCTGACTCTGATGAGTTTCTTGCTGACTTGAAAGTTTTAGAAGAGTACAAAAAAGAAATCGAAAAACGAAGAAGAAAGTAAAATGAGTTCAGAAATAATCATATATAACACAGAGGATGGACAAACTAAAATCCAAACCCGATTAGAAAATGAAACCGTTTGGTTGAATCAGGAGCAAATGGCGGAGCTTTTCCAAAGAGATAGAAGCGTAATTACCAAGCATATCGGTAATATTTTCAAAGAAGGTGAATTGGAAGAAAAAAGCAATGTGCAAAATTTGCACATTAGTGGTTCAGACAAGCCTGTAAAGTTCTACAATCTTGATGTTATCATATCGGTAGGCTATCGAGTAAAATCGCACAGAGGTACACAATTCCGTATTTGGGCAACACAACGTTTACGAGAGTACATTGTAAAGGGCTTTGCAATGAATGATGAATTGCTAAAAGAAGCAGGCGGAGGCAATTACTTTGATGAACTGTTGGCCCGTATCAGGGATATACGTTCATCTGAAAAAGTATTTTGGCGTAAAGTACTCGACATTTATGCAACCAGCATTGATTATGACGGAAAAGCCGAAGAATCCATTTTGTTTTTTAAAACGGTACAAAATAAAATGCATTGGGCTGCACACGGACAAACGGCTGCGGAAACCATTTACAAGCGTATTGATGCCAGCAAACCCAATTTAGGTTTAACCAATTTTAAAGGCGAAAAGCCAATCAAAAAAGAAACTGAAGTTGCCAAAAACTATCTGAACGAAAAAGAATTAGACGTGCTCAACAGAATGGTAACCGCTTATTTGGAATTGGCAGAACTACAAGCCCTGAACAGAAAGCCAATGTATATGAAAGATTGGATAAACCGTTTAGATGACTTTCTAACAATGACAGGAAATGACATCTTAACCAATGCAGGAAGCATCAGCCACCAAAAAGCCTTAGATAAGGCTCATAAAGAGTATGAAAAATATAAAGAGCAGACCAAAAATGACCT
Source organism: Maribacter sp. Hel_I_7 (assembly GCF_000688315.1). Classification (NCBI taxonomy): domain Bacteria; kingdom Pseudomonadati; phylum Bacteroidota; class Flavobacteriia; order Flavobacteriales; family Flavobacteriaceae; genus Maribacter; species Maribacter sp. Hel_I_7. The sequence continues at coordinate 290,559 of NZ_JHZW01000003.1, forward strand.
TTCAAAAGCAGAAAAGGATTTCATAAAGCAGATAGATTCTACTCCTAAAAAATTAAAGAAATAGCCAATGCCAAATTTAGTACACGTTGAATACGACCAAACGGGAAAGAGCAAAAGCACTAATGCTCTAGGAATGCGAGAAATGCAAGAAAAGGCATACGAAGGCAGAACAGCACAATATTTATTGTTGAAAGCACCACCAGCATCAGGCAAATCAAGAGCTTTAATGTTTATAGCTTTAGACAAACTCAAAAATCAAGGCGTTAAAAAGGTCATTGTTGCAGTGCCTGAAAAATCTATTGGAGCATCTTTTGGCTCAACTGAACTCAAAAAGTTTGGCTTTTTCGCAGATTGGAACCCAAATCCAAAATACAACCTCTGTACGCCAGGCGAAGAAAAAAGTAAAGTAACTGCATTCTTAAACTTTTTAGAATCTGCCGAGCAAATTTTAGTTTGTACCCACGCCACTTTGCGTTTTGCCTTTGATGGTTTAGATCCCAAAAAATTAGATGATACTTTGGTGGCAATAGATGAATTTCACCACGTTTCAGCCGAAGGAGACAATATTCTAGGTCAGGTATTGAAAAGCATTATGCACAATTCTACCGCCCATATTGTTGCAATGACAGGCTCCTATTTTAGAGGAGATAGTGTTCCTGTGTTAATGCCCGAAGATGAAGCAAAATTTACCAAAGTAACCTACACCTACTACCAACAGTTGAACGGCTATGAGTTTTTAAAATCGTTAGGTATTGGCTACCATTTTTACACGGGTAAATACTTCAAGAAACATCCAGAAAAGGAAATGTCGGCTTTGGCAGAGATTTTAGATGAAAATCAAAAAACCATCATCCACATTCCAAGTGTAAATTCAGCTGAATCATCCAAAGAGAAATATGAGGAAGTCAACCACATTATTGACGTTTTGGGCGAATTAGAATATCAAGATGAAACTACGGGTGTTTTACACGTCAAAAGCCACAAAACTGGCAAGATTTTAAAGGTTGCCGATTTGGTTAATGACAACCCAAAGTCAAGAGATAAAATAAGTGCCTATTTGCGTAATATAAATTCCCCAGAGGATATGGACATCATTATTGCTTTGGGCATGGCTAAAGAAGGGTTTGATTGGCCATATTGTCAACACGCATTAACCATTGGTTACAGAGGTTCATTAACAGAAATCATTCAAATAATAGGAAGGGCAACAAGAGACAGCAACAACAAAACACACGCACAATTTACCAATCTCATTGCTAATCCTGATGCCGAAGGTGAGGAAGTAAAATTATCAGTAAACAATATGCTTAAAGCCATAACAGCTTCCTTATTAATGGAACAAGTGTTGGCTCCAAATTGGAAGTTTAAAATCAAAAAAGAAGAAGATGACAATGACGAAGATGAAGACGACAAAACCATTAAAATAAGGGGATTCAAATTACCTACTTCTCAAAGAGCCAAAGACATTATTGATACAGATTTGAATGATTTGAAAGCCAAAATCCTGCAAGACCCTCAAATGCTCAAAGCAATGCCTGGCAATATTGAGCCAGAGGTTATCAATACGGTTTTAATCCCTAAAATCATCCGAGAAGTTTATCCTGATTTAAGTGATGATGATCTTGAAGCTGTTAGACAACACGTAGTAGTCGATTCAGTAATTAAAAACAGTACGATTGAGGAACAAGGCGACAAAAAATTTATCAGAATGGCGGGTAGCTTTGTGAATATAGATGATATCCACATTGATTTGATTGACCAAGTGAATCCGTTCCAAAAGGCTTTTGAAATCCTATCCAAATCGGTAACAACTCAGGTTCTAAAATTGATTGACGAGCATATTCAATCCACCAAAATTGAAATGACTGAAGAAGAAGCCATTCTATTATGGCCAAAAATCAAAGAATGGGTAAAAAACAATAAAGGCGAGCAACCGAGTATTCAGGCATTTGACCATAAAGAAAAAAGAATGGCAGAAGCTTTAGTGTTTTTAAGAGAGTTGAAACGTAAAAAATCACTAGAAAATGGCTAAGAAGAAACTAACAATAGACGACATTTTTGAAGATGACGATTTTGGATTGTTAGATTCAAAAGTCAAGGCTTCAACTGTGAAAACAGATGAAGAAAGATTAATTGACTCGTTTGAAGAAATCAATGTATTCATAGATAAAAATGAGAGAGAGCCAAGTAAATCCAGTATGTCAGAATATGGCTTGTTAGCAAAACTAAAAAACTTCAGAGAAAATGAAGGGCAGAAAAGAATCCTTAAACCTTTTGATAGGCATAATTTATTAGGTCACGTAAAAATGGAAAAACAATCCATTGACGATATTCTGAATGATGATGATTTGGGTTTATTAGAACCTGATAAGGATTTAGACATTTTCAAATTCAAACACACACCAAGACCGGAAGACCGAGCAGACGCGGATTTTGTTGCTCAAAGAAAACCAATGAAAGAAAAGGACTTTGAGAAGTACGAGAAACTGTTTTTACAGGTCCACAAAGAAATTAAGGAAGGAAAGCGAAAAATAAAAACATTTAAAAACACCGAAAAGAACCTGCACGTTGGGGATTTTTATCTAATGAATGGTATTATGCTGTATTTAGAATCTGCCAATTTAAAAAAAGATGAAGTTGACCTTGGTTCAGGTAATAGGGTAAGAACTGAAGGCCGGACTAGAACGGTTTTTGAAAACGGCACTTTCAGCAATATGCTTTTTAGATCCTTAGGTAAGCAAATCCAAAAAGACGGGAAATTAATAACCAATACCTACGATAAAATTGAACAAGACTTATTTGTCAATTCAGGAGTTGTAGAAGAGGAAGATGTTCAATCGGGTTGGATTTACGTTTTGAAAACTAAATCAACTAAAAAAGAACTAACGGACATTACAGATTTATATAAGATTGGATTTGCTAGTAACTCTGTTGATGATAGAATAAAGAATGCTAAGAATGAAGCGACTTACTTATTTGCTGATGTAAAGAAAATTGCAACTTATAAAGTCTATAATAGAAATGCTGACAAACTGGAAAACCTCTTACATAGATTTTTCGCAAAGGCTTGTCTAGACATTGACTTGTTTAATGAAAATGGACAAAGACTAAATCCGAGAGAATGGTTTGTCGCTCCTTTTGAGGTCATTGAGGAAGCCATCCAACTGATTTTGAACGAAAATATCGTGCATTACGAATACGACACAAAAACGAAAAGAATTAAACTAAAATAGAATAAATGCCATCGCTGAACGAACTAAAAAGAAAGAAAGCCAGCAGGCAACAAAGAACTGAGGCATCAAAGTTTAATAAAAGGATTATTCATAGTCCTTGGTTACATATTTTTCTATTAATTATTAGCAAGCATTTGAGCAAAAAATGAAAATATTAATAAACGACTTTAAAACTGCAGAAGATACCTATAAAAATATTTTCAAAAATTATGGCTACGAAGAAAATGAATTAATTTTCTGTAATTCATTCGAGAAAACCAAATCCTTTATAATTGAACAGTTAGAAAATAAGAAACTGCATATTGATGTAATAATTACTAATGAATCATCGGCAGAAAGTATTGATAGTTTGCAAGCGTCCAAAATTTTAAGATTAAGAAATGGATTTAACACTTCTTATTCAAAAGGTAATTTTAGGATTAGTTCTATCCCAGTTATACTATATACTGACATAGAAACAAGAGGAACAATTTCAGCGGATAATTGGCAAGCCATTCTTAAAAAAAATAAGGAAGGACAACACGATAAATTTATTGCTGAATTTGAAAATGCTATAAGGACTTGGCGAAAAGGATTAGTAACCGATTTAGAAAATTTAGGAATTTTAAATAAGAACATTCAAAATTTTCAAGAATCAACTTTTTATAAAACTCATTACAAGAATCGAGTAACTAAAAATTCTGAAAGTTACTTCTTACTTAAAACCTTAATCGTATCGGAAGAATTCATTAAGCTACCAACACCGTTAGTTTACGATTGGCTAATAATAAATAGAAGAGAAATTGAACAATCTATTTTAGAATTTAATTCTACCTACAATAATCATATCAAATATGATAGAAAAAATAATGAGCGTACTATTTTACATGATTTTTTCAATCAGAATAAAATGATTCTTTTAAGAGACGCTTTTATTGATTTTGAATACGAGAAAAACTTATATGATTTGAATGAGAAAACTAATGAAGAATGTGATTATATACTTAAAACAGAGTTCCCAGAGTTTTTAAAAACAACATTTTTCGAGGTTAAAAAGGAAGATGTAACTTTTTATGTCAAAAAGAAAACCAAGAGACCTCAATTGAGCAGTAACTATTTAGCTCATTTAGAACAGGTTTGGAGATATAGGAAGTATTCAGGTAAAAAAGAAAATGAACCAGAAATAGAATCTAAGTTGGGTTATCGGACAGAAAACTTTGACCATATTTTACTAGCAGGAAGAAAAGAAGAAAAGCTTGAAATGAAAGAAAAATTTTCCAGTGACCTCAATCGAATGTACAATGGAATTGAGGTTGTAACTTATGAAGAACTTGAAGAGTTAAATGTTGATTATTTTGATAAATTCAATCGACTAAGCATTGATTTGAAATAAAAACGCTTGCTAACAAAAAACTGAGGAAAAATTAAAGTTTAAATAAAGGATGAGTTAGGACACTATGTCGTAATTTGAAAAGTATAATTAAACAATGAACTCTAATATATTACTAGGTAAAATTTTGCAGCGCTTTTGTGATAGTGGAATCTCAAGAGTAGAAGGGTTCAATAGTTTTGAGTATTTACGTGAGACCAGTAATTACGTGTATGTAAAGCGCGAAAATGGTCAAGAAACTTCAATACCCTTTAAAAAAATCATTGTAGGAATTGAAGCATTCAAATTGAATCCAGAATTATTTAATCTAGGACCATCTGCATTGAGACCATATGGTATTACACATATTACAAGCCCAATTTGGTCTCTTTTGCATTTACTTGCGCCTGAAGAATATGACAATGGCGACATTTTGTTGGATAGGACTCAAAAAAAATCAATTCTTAATATATATGGAGTTTTGGAACATGAGTTGGAATTGACATGGCGAATCTATGAACTTGCTTTGACGGCCTATCATCACGCTGACTACTTATTTCATAAAGATAGAGGTGAAGAAATGAGAATTGTATCCAATTCAATGTCATTAAAATTTATAAGAATAGTATGCGCCAGAACTTGTGTATTAGAAATTTCTAAATTGATAACTGAAGGGCAAAATAATCATTATAGTTTCTGGAACTTAGTGAATAGGATTAAGAATAAAAAATTTGTCGGAAACATCAATATTTCTGCCAATACTTTGAACGAAATTGAAAGTTCTTTGTTGAAGAATAAAGACAACATTAAAACATTTAAGACCATCAGAGATAAATTAGTGGCGCATGATGATTTTGATAATTATCTTATCCCAAGACCTCTATTGAGTGACTTATTACCATTACTAGAAATGACATACAATATACTTTGCAAACTCTGTGTTGAACAATATCAAAAAGAGTGTCCACCTGGACCAAAGAATAATCTCAATATGGACTTAGAAAATTTCCTAAACATGCAAAAGTTCAAATAAAGGATACGATATGGATGTGAAATTTGATGTAGTTAGGATTGGGGAGAGACGAAAGAACCATTTGTCTGAAATTCTTCTTCAAGAGAATACCATTATGTTGAAGAATACTTTAGTCGATTTTCTTTTTGATTTAAAAAATTCTGACGGAAAGAACAGTGAGCAAGTCACAATTGTAGTACCAGCAAAAGGATATAATCCAAAAATTAGACTACAAGACTTTAGAGACAAAAGAGTAAGAGATCTGGTGAAAATAAAATTTTTAGGGTTTATTTATAAAGGTTCAGATGATTCTTTCTTAATCAACATTGATAATCGAGTATTTAGGTAATCCTATAGTTCAAATAAACGATGAGTTAAGACACCATCTCGTAATTCGTTAAGTATAAATAAAGGATAGGTTGGGACACTAAGGCATAATTTGTAAAATTCATCTAAAGTATTCATTCAATAGCTGAGGAAGCCATCAATCATCGGAGCCTCTTTACTGCAATAGTTCTTTAAATGTAGAATTATATATCAGGCAACTTATGCCCAAGGGGAAAAGTTACCGTAATGTCGGTACCTTTATTTTCTTCACTGGCAACATGGATTTCACCTCCGTTTCTTTTAATGAACTCATAACTTAATATAAGGCCAAGCCCACTTCCTTTTTCGCCCTCCGTTCCATTAATGCCTTTCGGTTTTTGAACTGAAAAAAGACTTTCACTGATTTCGTGCGACATTCCAACGCCCGTATCGGACACGGTTATTATAATGCGGTCTAAAGTTTGGACTACGGTTACCTTGACCGAGCCTTTTCTTGGGGTAAACTTAATGGCATTGTTGACCAGATTGCGGATAACGAATTCAACCTGATCCCTATCCCCGATAATATGGGGGTCGCCGGTAACCAAAGCTGTCAACTCTACCTCCTTGTTATTCGCAATTACCGAGAATATCTCGCAAATCTCATATACGGTCACTTTAAGAGATATCGCTTCTTTTTTATCCTTTATCACATTCATCTGACTTTGTGCCCATATGATAAGGTTGTCCGCCATTTTCAGGGTATTGTCCAAGGATTTGCCAAGTTCTTTGCCCATATCCTGTATTTGCTCCTTGCTTATGAAATCGATATGTTCGACCAGAACAGAGCTAAAGGATTTAAGGGAGGTCAATGGGCTTCTCAGATCATGTGCGACAATACTGAAGAACTTATTTTTAGTTGCATTAAGTTCCTGCAACTCGGCTTTCTGTTGATTTATAGTTGCGTTTCGAGATTTAAGTTTTCCATTGGTGTTTTTCACCTTTCCAAGTACTACGACCAACGTGATCAGGAATAAAGAGCCGATCAGTAAACTTACATTCCGATTAAATATACTAGAGGCCTGTGCCAGATTTTCTTTAAGGAGCTTATCGGTGGTTTTGTTAAGATTATGAATAGAGGCCATACTTTTCGTGAGCCTGTTCCGATCCTCAAGTTGGACTCTTTGCAGGTCCTGGGAAATTTCATCGTATTCATTGAGGTATAACCCTGTTTTCTCTATATTGTTCCGCTTTAAGTAGAACGTTTGCATTTCGCGATATACCCGAAGCAAGAATTTATTTAAATTGTATTTTCTGCAAAAGGCTTCTGCATTTGCCAGATATTCAAATTCAAGGGCATCATTTTTTGCAGATCCCGCCATGGTGGCCAAGTGTATAAAAGCTTCTGCCGTAGCTACTTTTTGAGCGTTGTCCCCGAGTTTATCCGAGATTTTTATGACCTTATTAAAATAATGACCGGCAGAGTCAAGTTGGCCTTCATTTTCTTTTATCAGTCCCATTACCTTGTAACAACTTGACAGTACGGGGAGATTGGCAATTGAATCGTTGATCTGTATAGCCAACCTGGTAAGTTGTTCTGCCTTTATAAATTCTTTGTTGTTATAATAACTTTCCCCGAGATTATGTGCACTGACCCCGATACGTTCCTTTATACCCTGCAGGGTAAAGGCTTCAAAGGATTTTTTATGATATTCTATTTCCTGTTCACGATTGTTCAGGCTGCGATATATATGTCCCAACGATATGTAGCAATTTGCCAATCCTTTTTTATCCCCACGATCTTCAAAAATATTGATGGACTTTTGTATATATTCCATGCCCATAAAATAATTATCGTTCAAAGCATAGATGCTCGATAAAATCCTATAGCTATAGGCTATACCATCGATATCGTTGATATCGGTCGCCAGTGTAAGAGCCTCTTCGGCGTATTCCAGTGATTTGATATTGTCGACGTAGGTCAATTCCCGGCTCAGGGTATATAAGGTATTGATCCGCTCTTTTTCGGTAAGCTCGGGTCGAGAAATGGAATATTGTAGTTCCTGGACGGTTTGAGTTCGAGCAAATAATGCACTGAGTATAAATAAAAGCAAGAAACATGCCTTAATGCATAAGGGGGGGGATTTCATACTTGCGAGGGTATTGTGAGATATTAATTATAGAACGCTATAGCTTTTAAGTTATTATAGCGTTTAAAATCAGGTGGTTATTTTAATATTGAACGGAATCATTGAATAATGAGCCAAATAATTAAATGCATAGAATTCATTCAAATTGCATATGTTATGATTGAAAGTTACCGATTTCATATAAATCTTCCAATAAAACTACTGCACATTGCAATTTAGAATTTGTAATATACTTATTTTTTAGAATGTACGAATTTTAGTATATATTTATGTAAGGGGAATACCTTGTATCTCTTTAAAAATAGGTTCGACCTTATTTATAAAATAGAAAAGGGCCTGATGTTTAATAATTATAACTTGATATTATTCTACAGAACCTGATGAGCGATAGTATAAATGTTTCGGTCTTATACATCTATTGAGAATATCCAAGATCGATGAACAAAAAGAAAAGAATTATTTTAACATCTGCCTATTGGAATGGAATTGGATGTGGGTATACATGGTAACTAACCCTTAGTCCAAGCTAATTATCCCGTTGTGATACCGTTTTCGAAGGTATGTTATTTTTATAGTACCGTCATACGTGGAGACGCTGGCAGGAAGTATCCTTGCCTTTGGGAATACCAAATAAGGAAAGATATTTCGGGGCCGAATTTTAAAAAGAGAACATATGTCAAAATTATTGATAAGTATTATAGATGATGATGAGCTTTATAAGTATGCGCTCAGAAGAATGCTAAGAAAGCTGGAAATTAATGACTTAGGTATCATAGAATTTTCTAATGGTGTGGAAGCTATCGACTTTTATAATAGGCGAATAATGGAAGGCGGAGAACTTCCAGATGTCATTTTCCTTGATATCAATATGCCCTTGATGGACGGGTTTCAATTCATGATTGAATATAAAGGTTTAATGGATAAACTTGAGAAAATAGCGGAGATTTACATGTGTTCCTCATCGATAAACCCTAATGATATGCAAAATGCCGAGGAAATCAAGGAAATTAAAGAGTATATCACAAAGCCGGTCAAATTTGAAAAGATCCATGAAATATTAATGACGGTAAAATGATGTATTATCGAGTTTGGCAAAATATGATTGCTACCAATCACAGAATAATCGTAAAAGTCTAATAATATAAAATTAGATTAAGAATAAATGAAGAATTGGGATTCCATGTTGTAATCCTTAAAGTTTAAATAAAGGATGAAATTATAATCCAGTAATATTAATACAGTATATGTAAGAGTACACATATCCTTACGTTGTAGTGCATTTTGAAGCAACCTTTTAGGATTAGCTTCATCTAATTGAAAAAGGAAAAAATGAAAGCAAATATCTTGATTTTGTTTATCGGGGTTTTGATAATATTCGGTTGTGATAATGATGATGTCCAAAGAGATATTGATGGGCAATACATCGGGACTTTTCAAAGAGGAGAGAATATCTCAAATGTGGAACTATCATTAAACGATGCCACTTTTTCTGGAGAAAGCGAAATCATGAAATTTCCTGCTATTTGTAATGGTAATTACTCAATTTCAGACAGGACTATAAAGTTTGAAAATCAATGCCCTTGGACCGCCGAATTTGATTGGAGCTTAATACTGAGTGACACTTGGGATTTTAAATTTGCTAAGGATACCCTGACATTAACCAATTCAATCGGAGACGTCTACAGTTTGGCAAAAAAAGGACAATTTTAATATTTATTTGAAAATCGAATTATGAAAAAAGTTTTCGTAATTATTATTATCGGATTCTTATTTCCAAGTTGTACGAGTGACGACGACGGAATTGACTGTGAGATTTTTGACCCTGCATTCCCATCTTTGTTTATCAGAATAGTTGACGCTACTGGTGCTAACCTAATCGAAAATGAAAATATTGACCCTAACAATATAACCGTTGAAGGAGACTTTCCAAATGCAGGATTTCAATTTATTCCAGCAAGTGTGTTTGCCGTTCCTGACGCTGACATTAAAGAGTTCGATAACTCCTTGAACCTGTCCATTCCTAATGAATCATCATTTCATTATACTATCTATTTAGATGGTTTTGAGGCTATTGATCTAGATTTTGAGGCAGAGCTAACAAGAATACCTTGTGACATTACCTATTTTATTCCTTCTAGCGTTACTTTTAAAGAAGAAACTATAGAACTTACGGAAATGTCATCACTTCAATTTTTGGTAATAATAGAACTGTAGAAAAACAAACTACAACAAAACCTCCTATGAAAAGCCTTAGTCCATTTCTTGAAAGTTCAAATAAAGGATTAATTAATTTCCAACTATGAAAGAGGGTCGTTTGACTGGCAAATATATTAGACAGATGCGCACGGAAAAAAAACTGTCACAAGTCGATTTGGGGAAATTGATTAATAGGCGCCCTGAACGTATTTGCGAATGGGAACAAGATACTTACTCTATCAAACTTGACGTGTTTCTGGAAATAGCTGACGCATTAAAATTCAAAAATTTCAACAAACTTTTTCGCAAATAAAAGTCTAAATAAAGGATGAGTCGTATAAAAACTAACATAAGAATAGAAAGTGAAGATGGTGGAAATTTCGGGTACTTCATGGAAAGAGAGGACTTATACTCAAAATTGAGCGGGATTAAAGATATTAATGATGACATGGAGTTCATAGAAATTGGAGATAAAATCCAACTAAATGAACATACTCTTATGGTTAAAAATATCCATTTAGAATTTGCACCCGTGGATCTTAATACTAGACATATTGAAAAAACAGAAGATACAATGCCATCGAATTTTAGGATTGAAGTTGTACTTACGGTAGAGAATATTCCATTGGAAATATAAAGTATAGTTAAAGGATGAAGAAGATATTTATAATTTTTATTACTGTCTCCTTTTGTTCGTGTGCAGGAGGAAAATACAACTATCTGTTTGATACAGGTAAGGAGTTGGACTTCAGCCAGGGAAAATGGATTTTAAACAGGACAGAATCAAATTCCAAGGTCTTCGACCAAGAATTGAATACCACTGCTTACAATGAATTTAAAGAAATAATTGGCGATTCTTTATTTGAGTTAAATACCTTAAGGGCAAACAAATTAATTTCTCCAAAGATCGGATTTGAACTTAATGAGAAGGAACTACAACAAATTGGAAAAGAATCCGAATGTGACTACCTAATAAATATTCGGGGCAGTATAGTTAGTAATGGGGCAGGAACATTATCATACAATTCTGGAGATGGGTTTTACAGTGCCAGTAATCAATCTTCCGTATTTATTTTAATTTATGATTTGAAAAGCGGCATAATTATTTCTTCATCCCAGGCATTTGGAAAAGCTACCGAGGAAAATTCTCATTTTGATAATGAAAATAGAGTTCCTTCTTTTCATAGTAGTGCTGAAACACTAATGGTGAAAGCTGCTAAAAATTTAATCAAGAAATATGGTCGGAACCGCTTGGATTAATAGTCAGGTTCAAATAAAGAATGAGTTAAGACATCATGTCGTAATTCGTAAAGTTCAAATAAAGGATAAATGAAATGACCGAAATAGACAAAATTGCATTTATAGAAATCCAAGGGCGCAAAATATTGAGCACGAAATCTAAAGGCAAGTTCAAATATTACATACCAGGAGGAAAAAGAGAAATGGGCGAGTCAGATAAACAAACTTTGGTTCGTGAAGTATCTGAAGAGCTTACAGTTAATATTATCCCTGATACTATTGAATATGTTGGAACATTTAGGGCGCAGTCTGATGGTGCCAAAGAAGGTGTAATGGTTAAAATGACTTGTTATAAAGCACAGTATAATGGAACGTTTCATCCTAATATGGAAATTGAGGAAATCAGGTGGTTGGATTCAAACGATACAGATAGAATATCAGAGGTGGATAAACTTATATTTCGCCATCTAGTAAGTATTGGGGAATTAAATTGAAGTTCAAATAAAGGATTTTAAATGTGGAGAGTATTTAGAGATATTGGAGGTTTGATTTGGTGGGGAGTTGTCAAACTTGGAAGAACAAAACTTGAGCTAGAGCAGGCAAAAATTAATTGGTCAAGAAATGTAATTGTGTCCATCTGCTTTATTTTATTGATAACATACTTAATTTTAAAGTTCAAATAAAGGATGATTAAATACACTATTTGCTTAAAACTAAATATCCAATCAAAAGATTCTCATGGCTAAAATTGAAATATCAGGTTCCCCTGAAGAGCTTGAAAGAGTAAGTACATTTCTAACTAATAACAATATAAAATTCAAGGTGGTAAGTGATTTTGGAAATCACTCTATTTAGGTCTCTGGAAAATATAATAAACTTATTGAAAAGTTCAAATAAAGGATAAAATGAATAAAGCCTTATTGGTAATTGATATGCAGAAGGGTTCCTTTACGGAGGTGACTCCTAGATATGATACCGAGGGAGTTGTAAATCGAATTAATGGACTTTCTTCCATATTCAGAAAAATGGATTTCCCGGTAATTTTTATTCAGCATGATGGAACCGGCTCAGGAGAATTTGAAAAGCATAAATGGGGTTGGGAATTATTGGATGATCTGGAAACCAAACCAACCGATATTTTGATTGACAAATACGCTAATGATGTTTTCTATAATTCTAAACTACAGTCAAGTTTGGAAGAAAGGTATGTAGACGAATTAATTATTACTGGATGTGCAACTGATTTTTGCGTGGAATCTACAATCCAGTCTGGATTGACAAAGGATTTTGATATAACAGTCATTTCTGATGGTCACACAACAGGGGAAAGACCTAATTTGACATCAAAACAGGTTATTGCACATTACAACTGGGTTTGGCAAAATATGATTCCCACAAAAGGTAAAATCGACGTTATGAGTTTTAATGAAATGAAAGAGATGTTAAAGTTATAAAGTTCAAATAAAGGATGAAATTATAATCCAGTAATATTAATACAGTATATGTAAGAGTACACATATCCTTACGTTGTAGTGCATTTTGAAGCAACCTTTTAGGATTAGTTTCATCTAATTGAAAAAGGAAAAAATGAAAGCAAATATCTTGATTTTGTTTATCGGGGTTTTGATAATATTCGGTTGTGATAATGATGATGTCCAAAGAGATATTGATGGGCAATACATCGGGACTTTTCAAAGAGGAGAGAATATCTCAAATGTGGAACTATCATTAAACGATGCCACTTTTTCTGGAGAAAGCGAAATCATGAAATTTCCTGCTATTTGTAATGGTAATTACTCAATTTCAGACAGGACTATAAAGTTTGAAAATCAATGCCCTTGGACCGCCGAATTTGATTGGAGCTTAATACTGAGTGACACTTGGGATTTTAAATTTGCTAAGGATACCCTGACATTAACCAATTCAATCGGAGACGTCTACAGTTTGGCAAAAAAAGGACAATTTTAATATTTATTTGAAAATCGAATTATGAAAAAAGTTTTCGTAATTATTATTATCGGATTCTTATTTCCAAGTTGTACGAGTGACGACGACGGAATTGACTGTGAGATTTTTGACCCTGCATTCCCATCTTTGTTTATCAGAATAGTTGACGCTACTGGTGCTAACCTAATCGAAAATGAAAATATTGACCCTAACAATATAACCGTTGAAGGAGACTTTCCAAATGCAGGATTTCAATTTATTCCAGCAAGTGTGTTTGCCGTTCCTGACGCTGACATTAAAGAGTTCGATAACTCCTTGAACCTGTCCATTCCTAATGAATCATCATTTCATTATACTATCTATTTAGATGGTTTTGAGGCTATTGATCTAGATTTTGAGGCAGAGCTAACAAGAATACCTTGTGACATTACCTATTTTATTCCTTCTAGCGTTACTTTTAAAGAAGAAACTATAGAACTTACGGAAATGTCATCACTTCAATTTTTGGTAATAATAGAACTGTAGAAAAACAAACTACAACAAAACCTCCTATGAAAAGCCTTAGTCCATTTCTTGAAAGTTCAAATAAAGGATGGGTTATTGTACAATATCGCAAGTTGTAAAACTTAAATAAAAGTTTAACTTTGAACATTTAGTAACCAAGTCTTATATGTACCAACTGACCTATCGCTCCACTTCCGCACCTGGAATTAAAGAGGAGCATCTTGATCAAATTTTTGAGGAGTCCAGAAATAGGAATCTGAAAAAGAACCTTACCGGATGCGTGGTGTACTACAAAAATAATTTTGTACAGATATTGGAAGGTGATAAACAAGGGGTGCTGAAATTATATAATAAAATCAAGCTTGATCATAGGCACCATACAATACAACTTTTATGGGAGGGTAATGTAAAGGAAAGATATTTCCCCAATTGGGGTATGGCCTATTGCCAAAGGTCGAAAACTTTGCCTACCGATAGTGGTGAAAAGCTTTTTATTCAAAATCTATTGCTTTTAGGCGAGCTTACATCCATTTCTTCGGGTTCTTTGGCATCGTTTTGGGGTACAGTTCGAAAACTTTTGGATGACCGCTCCGGTCTAGGGTCTTTTTGAATTGATTATTTGTTTTCATAATAGTTAGAGGTGGAACCTTAAGTTCAAAAATGATGGAATAAGTTTCTGAGAAAACTTTATCAAGTATCCCAAGCCATAATAGAAAATCTTTGCGATTCTAATTCTAGGAATAACCATTTCATTTTACAAAATTCAAGAACGTTGTTAGAAACTTATAGACGCTCGTTCAGTATGGAAAATTATATTATATTATTTAATTCATACCACCAGAAATTTTAGAATCATGATTAGGTAAATATCTTATATTTATTTTTTTTTATTTTATGATAGGAAATATTAGAAGATTGTTCAAGGATCTAGATAATGATAATCGAGAGAAGGCGCTTTTGTTTTTCAAGGAAGAATTTATGCTTGATAGTCGTAAATATGCTCTGAACGTATGGATAATCGGTGGGAGGATTCCGGACGAGTACCAAGAGAGAGTGGTCTTATTTCTACAAAATCTGGCGAGGGTTCAATCACTTGAAAAGCATTGATCTAATCAATTTATAGTCATCTGCATCGATATGGCAATTTATTGGCAAACGCTAATGGAAGTTAATTGAACTAGCCGAACTAAATTTAAAGTAAAGGATATCGATAAAATGCATATATCGGAAACGGAGCTGAAAACGGAAATCCGCATTGTATCAAATAGCAGTATGTAACAATAGAGGTTCTGAGCTACTTCACGACATTGGTGGAATCAGAGGCATTTGAAACTCATCTTAACGATATACCAATGATTATATCCAAAGATTTTGTATGAATGGAGAATAAACTAAGGATGTCAATATTGAAACACCGACTATGTTGATAAGCTTTCAAATTAAGGATAGGAGAGGACACTTGGTTTCGATTCGTAAAATTTAAGTGATAGGTTTTGTAATGTAAGAAAATACACAATGTTTCGTTATTTTATCAATGAATAAAATAGCCCTAACTATTTCAAGCGAAACCGAGTTTTTTGAATCGAAAAGATTGTTCTGTCTTGCATTCCTTCCGATGTTCAATAAAATGGGTTCAGATTACACTAAGTACAAGTTAAATACAATATTTAGCGAAGCGACATTTTCTTTATTTCCAGATAACTTGACACCTGAAAATCTTAAGGCTACTGTAATGAACTTTAAAATTGAAAATGTAAAGTTCAAATAAAGGATGATTTAGGAGACATTGACCTAATGCTAGAGGTTCAAGATCAAGAATAGGTTTGACCTCTAAATAGAGATTCAAATTAATCTATTTATACGCTAATCCAAGAATGGAAGGTTTTTGTAACTTTACTTTAAAGAGATAGTATGAGCACTTCAGAATTGAATAAAACTAAAAAGGAGCTTGTAGGTTGGATTCAATCCCTTACCGATGACTCCATATTAGGCCTGTTAAGTTCGGTCAAGTTGTCCAGTGATGGAAAGTCCTCGGACTGGTGGGAAGGGCTTACCGAGAGTGATAGGGTCAATATACTTGGTGGAATCAGGGATTATCAGCAAGGTGAGACTATGAAATCCGGTGAATTCTGGAATGGTTTGACCAATGGATAAACCTTATGAGGTCGAATGGACAAAGAGGTCGTTGCAGAACGCCGTTGCCATTAGAAATTACCTGGTATTAAAATTCAATAAAAAAGAGGTTTCCAAATTTGAGAGTCTTCTTAGACAATTTGAATTGACCGTTTCTAATTTCCCTACTTTATATCCTGAGCCACAAAGTCAGAAAAACTTACGGAGAGCTGTCATTCATAAGAACACTACTGTTTATTACGTTTTTGATAAGGATAAAGTGACTGTGATAGCCATGAAAGATAATAGACAGGAGAAGGCAGGTAAATAAATCAAAATCTGGTTAGGCCAATATGTCGGCTAGCTTAGCTAAAACCAAAGTTCAAATAAAGGATTATTTGAAGTCGGTTAAGGCGTCTTTTTACTACTAATTCTTAACTTAGAAACAATTAGGAGATTAACAATAGTTATATCCTATAGCTGTAGCCAACTTTAAAAATAGGATTGTAATGAATGAAATTACCCTTAAAGAAAAAAATTATACAAAAGCTATATGGAGTTTATCCATAGGAATTAACTTATTAATAGGTCTTGCTTATTTTGTTCCAACAATGACATTTTCTGACACTTATGATTTTTCATACATTCCGAAATTAAACGCAACACTAAATGGACTGACATTCTTAAGTTTATTAGGTGCATTAATCTCGATAAAAAACAAGAAAATAATCTTTCATAGAAATTTCATTTTTGCCTCACTATCATTTACTGGAATTTTCTTAGGCTCCTATTTATTGTATCACTTTACGACACCATCAACAAGTTTTGGAGGAACTGGATTATTAAGGACTACCTACTTAATAATCCTGATAACACACATTCTACTAGCTGCATTAATAGTTCCTTTAGCTTTAATTTCCATAGCAAGGGGATTAAATATGAAAATAGAAAAGCATAGAAAAATAGCCAGGTGGGTTATGCCAATTTGGTTATACGTGAGTTTGACTGGAGTAATAATTTATCTAATGATTTCTCCTTATTATTGATGTAAATCAGTTTAATAGCGAATAATAACTGCCTAAAAAAACGTATACTATTAAAAGTCATAGTCCAATTATCTAATGTTAATCAATATTTTCTTTTTGCCTTAAACTAATTATCTCATCCTATTAAACTGGATAGTTCGTAATTCAATATCATTACCTTAATTTAAGTCCAAATAAACGTTGAAATAACATAAGAGCAGATACTATTTTGCTTCATACTAACAAATACAGAAAATGAAACAAAATTTGATATTATTTGGGCTTTTGGTTTTCTTTTTTAATTGTTCGGAAAAAGAGAAAATTTCTGAATTGAAACCATTATTAACCGAACAATTGAAATACTCTCATACCGACGAAAATTGGTTCGTTCCAACAAAAATAGCTATAACAGGACTTACTGCCGAGCAATCAAATTGGAAAGACAGCACGGAAAACCATTCAATAGGAGAACTCGTTTCTCATCTAACTTTTTGGAATGAGATGTATCTTAAAGGTTTGAATGGAGAGGATTTTTCGGATTTCGATATGGATAATGAAATAACTTTTAAAATTTACTCGGAAGAAGAATGGAAAAACGTGGTTTCTAAATTGGATATTATTCATACGGAATTGGAACAAATGACCACAAAAGCGAGCGAAAAGCAATTGTCCGAAAGGGCTTCTGACGTTTTGACTATGACTGCTCATAATGCCTATCATACTGGACAAATAATATATATCAGAAAACGCAACGGTTGGTGGAATAGAAAATAAAAAGTACGTTTTATAAAACCTCCTTTGAAAAGTCCTAGTCCATTTCTCTAAAGTTCAAATAACGTATTGATTAATGCCGCAGAATCCATTTTTCTTAATCTCATTAACTTAGCTTACGTCGTAGAGATATAAAAAATTAAAATACTTAATCATTGGCAATAACTATGATAAAGGCATCATATAACTTAATAATCCTTGTTCTATTTTTAAATTCCTGTGCAGAAAGGAAAGCAATAATTGAAAAAACCGATTATAAAACACAATATAAATTCGCTTCTGAAATTGAAGACAAAGTTGAAAATGATACCGTGTCATGGAAATATCAAATGTCCGCAGCAGATTATGCCTCGAAGGGTGATTATAAAAATGCACTGAAACATTGGGATTTAGCCATGGGTACTGCAGAAAAAAACTATGATCAGGCCCAAATAGATTCAATCAATACTTTATATAGAAAAATACCTGCTAGGGAGTATATTTTGGAGAAAGCTATCGATGAACAAGTCATAATTATAAACGAAGCCCATCACAGCTCCCATTATAGATTTTTCACCAAATCCCTTCTTAAGGAACTATTCAGTTTAGGGTATACCAATTTAGGTCTTGAAGCACTTGGTAACGGAGAATATTTAGACACACTACTATTAAAGAGAAAATATCCGATTCAAGAATCGGGCTGGTATATTATCGAACCACAGTTCGGAGATTTGGTTAGAGAAGCTATTGAAATCGGTTACAACGTTTTCCCATACGAACAAACTTCCGACTCTAATGGTAAGTTACGTGAAATTGAGCAAGCCCAATATATTTCCGAGATAATCGAACAAAAACCAAGCGAAAAATTTTTGATACACTGTGGGTTTGACCACGCTCTAGAAGGAATACACGCATCTTGGGAGAAAGCAATGGCAGGTAGACTAAAAGAGTTTACCGGAATTGATCCTTTGACAATAAATCAAGTAGTATATAGTGAAAAAAGCGACCCCAAATTCAATAACCGGTTTTTAAAAGCAATAAACCCAAGCGGTTCAACTATCCTTATCGATAAAGAAAATAAACCATACCGATACTCCAGGGAGGAAGCCTGGTCGGATATTGCCATATTCCATCCCAACACCGAATACATAAACAATAGACCGGATTGGATTTTCGCAAACAACAATCGCAAAGTTAAAATTGATTTAAGCGCATTAGATATTTCATACCCTATATTGGTAATGGCTTTTAAAGAAGGAGAGGATTTAGATAAGGCCATACCAGTTGATATTTTTGAAGTTTCATACAAAGAAGACTATTGTTTTCTAGGTTTACCAAAAGGAGATTATGTTATTATGGTGACTAATGGAACAGAATCATTAAGGCTTGATAAAACAGTTAAATAACCATTATCAGTTTCTCACATATATTACATGGTAGACATGCTTTATAGTAATCATTTACACCATATACTTTATTTTAAAAATCAGCATTCAAAAAAATGATAAATTAGGACACCCTCTGGTAATTTGTAAAGTTCAAATAAAGGATGAAAACTTATTTAATTAAAGTCAAATGGAAGACAATTATTTAAAAAGTGTAAAACTGCAATTTGAGTATTACAAAACACTTGGAGAAAAAACATTTGACCAACTAAATGAGGATGAATTATTTTGGCAATTTAATGAAGAAAGCAATTCAATAGGTGTTATTGTTAATCACCTCTGGGGCAATATGAAATCTAGGTGGACAGATTTTTTTACCTCGGATGGAGAAAAAGAATGGCGAAATCGAGATCTGGAATTTGAATCGATTATAAAATCAAAATCAGAATTACTTGAAAAATGGCATGATGGGTGGAATTGTCTTTTTGAGGCTTTAAACTCAGTAAACAAAGATAATTTTCAGAGAGAGATATTTATTAGGAATCAGAGTCATTCAATAGTAGAAGCATTAAATAGACAAATGATGCACTATGCAAATCACATTGGACAAATCGTTTATATTGGAAGAATGATTAGAGGACAAAACTGGAAAAGCTTGTCAATAGTGAAAGGAAACTCTAAAGATTTTAATACTAATAAATTAGCGAAGGGTAAACATGGTGGCCATTTTACTGATGAACTAATGTGAAACTCTTTGTATTTAGAAGTTCAAATAAAGGATATTATTATTATTATTATTATTGAGAGAACAAAAGCTGGATTAGAATCTGCAAAATTGAGAGGTAAAGTTTTAGGTAGGCGAAAAGGACTAACTATAAAAGGAGAAGAAAATGCAATTTTATGTGCGTATCATTTCAACGAAGGTATATTAAGCATTCCTAACATATTAAAAAAGGTAGAAGTAAGTAAAGCTACATATTATAAATATCTTGAATTGAAAGGGCTTAAAGGGAAAGTAAAACCTTATAAAAAGACTAACCATCAGGAGTAATATTTATTTGTTTATGTTATAACAATGTATTAACTTAGTTAAAAATTAGAATAATAATGGAAGCTAATATTATAAAGGTTGGAAATTCTAAAGGTATTATTATACCTGCCAAGTTTCTTAAACTTATTGGACTTAGTGACAAGGTGAAAATTGGAGTAGAGGATAACAAGCTTGTTATTGAGGCATCTAAGGAGGGGCTTAGGGCTGATTGGAATAATTTGTTTGAAAAAGCTAACTCCAAAGGTGATTCAGAAATCTTGATTCCTGATGTTTTTGAGGATGAAAATATGAAGGATTGGACATGGTGAAACAATTCGAAGTTTACTGGATTGACCTTAATCCAACAAAGGGGAGCGAAATAAATAAAACCCGCCCTTGTGTAGTTATATCCCCAAAGGAAATGAACCAGAACTTAAACACTTTGATTGTGGCTCCTTTAACATCTACAATTAAAAATTATCCAACTAGGGTATCGGTTATAGTTAACAAGAAAAAAGGAGAGATAGCACTCGACCAAATTAGGTCGATTGACAAAACTAGGCTTGGTAAAAAGCTTACTATTCTTAATAAGGATACTTCTGATAGCATAAAGGCAGTACTCTTAAAAATGTTCAAATAAATGATAGTAATTCTCATGACGAAAGCGAAAATTTATTTGAAGGGTGTTGATATAAATGATTATACTATTACAGGTTTTTATTATAGCGTTGGGGAATATAATTTTCGAAAATATTTGAATATCAAATCAATAAAGGATAGTTGTGGTGTACCTGATTTAATGGTTATAATGATGAATCCAGGTAGTTCATCCCCTATAAATGAAAATGATAACGGAAGATTTGAAACTGAGGCTAAGCCAGATGTAACGCAGAAACAAATAATAAGAGTAATGGAATTAAATGGCTATAAATACGCCAGAGTTCTAAATTTATCAGATTTGCGTGAGCCTAAGAGTTCTTGTTTTTATAAAGAAATAGCCCCAATGGATTCAAATGGTATCAATCATTCTTTATTTACAGAGAATAGAGCAAAAGAATTCAATAAATATTTTATAAACGGCATCCCAGTTATTTATGCTTGGGGAGTAAATTACCGGTTAAGGAAATTTGCAAAAAGAGCTATTGCATTGACGAAGAATGAAAATAGTATTGGATGGAATAAACCCGGTCATGAATACGCTTTCTACCACCCATTACCTAGAACATATAAGAAGCAAAAAGAGTGGTATGAAATTATTAATAAAAAATTATCAGAGTTTAAATAAAAGAATTAGTTAAGACACTTTGTCGTAAGTCATAAAGTTTAAATTAATAATTGATTACATTTAACTGTATATGATAAATAGATTAAGTTGGGTTTTTAAAAATTTACATCTTTTAATTTCTATAGCAATAGTTCTACCAACAGGAATAATTTATGGTTCTCCATCAATTCTTCCTGAACATTTAGATATCCAAGTTGGTACAATTGATCTTAAAAACATGCTTAAGGCAATAATGTGTCTTTATATTGGAATTTCGTTTGTGTGGGTTTTAGGAGTTTGTAAAAGTAAATATTGGAAAAGTGCTACTGAACTTAACGTATTGTTTATGCTTTCTCTTGCATTTGGTAGAGGGTTGAGTATGATATTTGATGGACAGCCAACAGGAGGCTATATCTTTGGAATCATTGCGGAGTTAGTAATTGGTCTTTATTCAATCTATCAACTAAAAAAATATAGTTCTTAGTAACAAAAATTGAAACGAAACCTAGAATAAAATAGCTATTCACAAAGTTCAAAAAAAGGATGAGTTAGGACGCCATGTCGTAATTCGTAAAGTACATTTAAAGGATTGATTATAAATAAAAATTTTTATGAAATTAGAGGTAAATGTTAAGCACATAGCTGATTTAACTGAGCTCAATAGAGCTATACAAGATGGCTGCCCTAAACATTATCAATCACCTTATTTTATTCTTAAGTCTGGAAATATAATAAGCCAATATGAATTTCTTACTCGGCTTGATTATTTGAATAAACTAGGAAAACGAAAGTATTTCGACATGAATATTGACTTTGCATGTCAATTTAAATCTTTTACGGAAGCAGTAAGAGTTGCAGAGAAATTCAAGGATAATGATGTTAACGATATCGAACAATTTTACATTATTGGATATGCCGAATCATTAATTGTAAAAATGCATGTACAAAAAAGACTAAACGATTGGGAAATAGAAAAGTAACCACAAACAATATATAAGTCTAATTAAACGATTGAATTACAACCATCTTTTAGATTTTCTGGAACTGGTTAAAATGCTTTTTGATAAAAGTTATGAGGAAATATAAAATCATTCTGGCGTTTATTCTGTTGGCATTTATTAACTACAAATGCCAGAACAAATCAAAACAGTTATTCAATAAAAATTTACCAGTAAAAGTAGTTGAGGCCATTGAGAAAAGGATTGAAGAAGGTTTAAACCCCAGTATATCTTTAGCTTTAATTGATTCCTCAGGTGTTCAATACTTTAGTTTTGGTAAAACCGCGGATGGCGGCATGGAGGTCAATAAAAACACAATTTATGAAATAGGATCAATCTCAAAAGTTTTTACAGCAATACTCCTAGCACAACAAGTTTTGGATGAGGACCTTAAACTAGATGACGAAGTAAATACATTTCTTCCAGATAGTATAAAACTTCCGGTAATGGGGGACACCGAAATTACTTTTGGAAATTTATCGGACCATACATCTGGGCTTCCAAGAATGCCCGCCAACTTCGCACCGGTAAATCCGAACAATCCTTACTCAGATTATACGGTTGAACAGATGTACGAGTTCATCTCTAGCTACACACCAATCAGAATAGTCGGTTCTGAATATGAATATTCAAATCTTGCTCAGGGGCTTTTAGGTAATCTCCTAGCACGAAACAAAAACAGTACTTACGAAGAATTGATGGTTGAGACTATAGCTGACCCTTTAGAAATGAAAGATACCAGGGTTGAACTTACGCAGAAAATGAAAAACAATATGGCATTAGGTCATAGTGGTGGTCATATTGTCGAAAATTGGGATATATCGACGTTGGCAGGTGCAGGAGGAATAAGAAGTTCAACTTTTGACATGGCTAAATTTATTTCTGCCAATCTTGGGTATATAGATAGTGAATTGAATAAATCAATGGAGTTAACTCATAAAGTTAGACACCATAAAGCTGGTGAAATGTCGGTTGCTCTGGCATGGCATATTAAGAAGGGCACCAACGGTGATGTTGTTTGGCATAATGGAGGTACCGGTGGATATAGAGCTTTTGCTGGATTTGTAAATGAATCTGGGCAAGGAGTGGTACTGCTCACAAATTCAACTAATGACGCAGATGACATTGGGTTGAAGTTACTCGATCCCGAATCGGATTTAGCTGATTTAAAATTCAAAAGTGATGCGATTGAATTACCGGAGACTATACTCGAAAGATATATTGGAGTTTATGAGGTTGAATCTGATTTTTCAATCACATTAACAATTACAATAACATTGGAAGGTTCACAATTATTTGCCCAAGTGACAGGGCAAGAAAAATCGGAATTATACCCGGAAAACGAGACCAAGTTTTTTGAACCTATAGATAGATATGATTTATCTTTTCAAATTAAAGAACGACAAGTTGAGAGCTTAGAAATATTTCAGGGTGGGCAAAAAATACTCGCAAAAAAAACCAATTAATTGTAAGCTTCCCTTATAACCTAACTGTTTATAATTCAAAATCTTATCTTTAGTAAAGTTCAAATAAAGGATGATATTGGGACTGCTGAGTGATCTATAAAATTTTCAGATTACCAGTATCGAAGTCGTTCTAAAAAATAATGCTCCATATTTGTCCAAATAAATGATTATGAACAAAGAACAACAAGAAAAAATTACCAATGTATTTAATTATGCATATGCCATATTAAATAAATGTTCAGAAGTAAATCCTATTACCGAAGATGACAAAAGAAATATTAGAGATAGGGCTGAAAAAATTGTTCAAAGTCTCGGCAAGGTGTTAACCAAAGAAGTTTAATTAAAGGATTCTTTTGATTATCAGCTTTTTGACTTGATGCACCTCAATATTCCGAGCTATAAATATTAGAACCTTATCGCATTGGGCGGTTCTATGATTCTGTACCTATCGCCGGATACAATGGCAGGGGCCGAACACTTGGAAGGATGTCCTGTTTCCACTTTATAGCGCACTACGACGGTACCTTTATAATGGGTGACAACATCGGGAACGTCGATGATAAGGATACCCTCCATAATTTCCGTATGTACACCATCCAACGGGCAACCGTCGAAAACAACCATCGGAACCGTATCCTCAAGAAAATAAATGGGAACTTTCCGGTCCACCAGTACCGAACTGTACTCGCCTACCTCGATGGATATCCTTTGTCCATGGATAGCGCCACAAAGTAGGAAAAAGAAGAGCAAAAGATAGGTTCGGACAGATTCCGCGCTTCGTAAATAAAACATTATGTGCCTTTGAAAGGTTGCTTGCATCATTCCCTAACGGGTAGAAAAAGAGAATTATGCTGAATTTTCGACGAAAGTTACCTAATATGTACTTTTTTCGACGAACCGTGCTTTGTCATATTGTTCCTTCAGGTTAAAAACGGATTCCAAAAACCTTCCCATTAGAGAGCAGGAGGTCTTCACTAGATAGTTATCAAAATCAACCAGCACCAGCTAACTGCCAATGAAGCATTGAAAAAAAATCACCAGTTTCTTTATTCTCAAAATATGCGGAACGAGAAGTATAATTTAAAAATTCTTACCTTCAAGAAGGTTCAATCAAAAAATTAAGATATCAAATATGGAAATAGGTATTGAAACAAACAAAGGAAAAATAGAAGGTTATAAAATTGACGGAGAAATAATCGATGGCCTATATTCTACTACTAATACAGAGAAAGTCAATAGTAATTGTAAAATTTTTGGAATTCAAATAGAAGCTCCTAAAGAAGGAGTAATTACATATAACTTTTCTAAGATGGATAATTTATGTGTTCTTACTATGAAAATTGACGAAGAAAATATAATTCAATATTTAATAGGGGTGGATATGAGTCTTCCAGAACTAAATCATATTCCTGATAACGAAATGCCATCCGATTTGAGGAATAAAATCATTGAAGCACATTCGTTGGCTAAATTAAAATTCAAATAAACGATGAGCTCTTTTCGATATGAGTAATTAAAAAACAGATATCTGAGAACATTAAAAAACATACTATTATTTCAAAAGAAGATATTCTTTATCTCATATATGATTGCAATTGCAATTGGAATTTTGCTTGGAGGCAAATTCACTACTATCGGATTCTGCTTTTTAGTAATTGCACTTCTAGTCCAATACTACGTTTATGATATTAAAAATAAAAATGAATATTACTTCTATTATAATTTAGGATTAGGCAGTCTTGAATTATGGGGCTCTACCCTTCTAATAGCTTTTATTAATCTGTTGATATTATCCATAATATGAGAAAACTACATATTGACAGTTTGACAAAATCTTACGATAATAAAGTAATACTTAGCGACATATTCCTTTCGTGTGAGAAGGGAGAAATAACAGGTTTGATTGGAAGAAATGGTTCAGGAAAATCAACCCTTCTAAAAATAGTATTTGGGACAGTAAAGGCTGAATCAAAATTTGTTAGAATAGGTGAAAAAATAATCCGTAATATTTCAGACGGTAGAAATTTGATTAATTATCTGCCTCAAGATAATTTCTTACCAAATAATGTAAAAATAAAAACATTAATAACACTTTTTCTTCCCAAAGAAATTAGGGATACTTTATTTGATAACGAAAATATAAAGCCGTTATTAAGTAAACAAAATCAAGATTTATCAGGTGGAGAAAAAAGAATAGTGGAAATATTATTAGTTATTCATTCGAATGCAGAATACATTTTACTGGATGAGCCTTTCAACGGAGTAAGTCCGATTTTCAGAGATTATATCATAGAGTATTTCAAAAAAATGAAATCATCGAAAGGTTATATTATTACCGACCATAACTATGAAAATGTAATCAATTTAGCAGATAATATTTTTTATTTGCAAAATGGATATTTAAAAGAAATCAATGACAAAAGTGAATTAGTTGAATTAGGCTATCTTTCAGAAACTACCTACAATGTGGTGTTCCATGAAAAGCCTTAGTCCAATTAGCTAAAGTTCAAATAAAGAATTCTTAAATAATGGCAAAAGCAGCACGCAAGTCCCCTGATGAAATGTCTTTTCTAGACCATCTTGAAGTATTACGTTGGCATTTGATACGCTCTGTTTTGGCCGTAGTCAGTATTGGAATTGTAGCTTTCTTGATGAAAGAGTTCATTTTTGACACAATTTTGTTCGGTCCAAAAAAAATGGACTTCCCTACTTATAAGCTCTTTTGTAAGGTCGGCAATTTCTTAGGCATTGATTCTGATTTCTGTGCTGATGAACTTCCTTTTACCATACAAAGTAGATTAATGGGAGGGCAGTTTTCAGCGCACATCTGGACATCGATATGGGCGGGCTTTATCGTCGGATTTCCATATGTAGTTTATGAAATGTGGAAGTTTATTAGTCCAGCGCTTCATTCTAATGAACGCAAACATTCAAAGGGTTTTATTTTTGCCGCTTCTTTGTTGTTTTTTATGGGTGTTTTGTTTGGCTATTATATCGTTGCCCCATTGTCAATAAACTTTTTGGGTTCCTATCAAGTTAGTCAAGAAGTTACCAATGAATTCGATTTGGCATCATATATAGGTAGTGTTAGAATATCTGTAATTGCATGTGGGTTGATTTTTGAACTTCCTATTATCGTTTACTTCTTAACCAAGGTAGGTTTGGTAACGCCTGAAATACTAAAAAAATATAGAAAAATCTCTTTAGTTGTTGTTTTGATTTTATCCGCAGTCATTACCCCCCGGATGTTACCAGCCAAATTGTTGTTGCTTTACCTATCCTGATGCTATATCAAATCAGTATTTATGTTTCTAAAAGAGTTTTAAAAAGGCAGGCTAAAAAAGACGCAAAATTAGCTGCAGCCCGTTCTAAGAATAATTAAAAATATCGCATATTCGGAAAATTTAAAAGTTCAAATAAAGGATTATTTAATATCCTTGGTTACATACTTTTCTATTAATTATTAACTTGAACTTTATAAAAGATATATTTAACATATGTTATATATATCTCGTATTGGAAGGATATATAACATATGTTATATATTTAATTGTTACCTGCAATTTGCCGAAAAAACACTTTTAATCTGAATGTTTGAATGTAGATTTTCTATGGGAAACACCCCAATCAACCATTGCATCAAGAACTGAGAGAATATTTTTACCTGATTCGGTCATTTTGTATTCAATGCGAACTGGCGTTGAATCATAAACGTTCCTTGTTATAACACCATTAAGCTCTAATTCTTTTAACTCCTTAGACAACATTCTAGGCGTAATTTTATCGATATTAGCCTGTATGTCTTTATACCTATAATTACCGTAAAGAATAGAAGCAAGTATAGGCAACTTCCATTTACCACTTATCACGTTTAAAGTATCATTAATCGCCAAAACGTAATGTACAGGACATTTTTTTATCTCAGAAATAGTTAGCAAATCATTCATTGTCAAATATTTTAAACTCTTACTATACAAAAGTATAGCAATACTTATTAATAACTAACTATACTTTAAGTAGCAAATATAGTAAGTTTGTATCATTATTAATGATTAAGAATTAAAAAAATGATTTTAGTAACAGGAGCAACAGGCGAATTTGGTAAACATGTCGTTAAGCAACTAATAGAAAAAGATGTAAAAACATCAGGTATTTCGGTACTTTCCAGAAGTGAGAAAAAGGCAAACATCTTTAAAGCAGACGGAATTACAGTTAAAATAGGAGATTATACCAACTATGATTCTTTAGTAAAAGCCTTTGAAGGTGTCGATAAATTACTATTTGTTTCTAGTAGTGAAATAGAAAATCGTGCCGCACAACATCAAAATGTGGTTAAAGCAGCCAAAGCTACTGGAGTAAGGCATATTGTCTATACTTCATTTATGAGAAATCAGGAGAGAGATGATTCTGCTATCGCATTCTTACAGGATTCACATCTAAAAACCGAAAACTGGATAAAAGAAAGTGGCATGACATATACATTTTTACAGAACGCCACATATTTGGACATGCTACCTATGTTTATAGGAGAACAAGTATTGGAAACAGGTGTAATTATGCAACCTGCACAAAACGGAAAATCCAGTTTAGTATTAAGACAAGAATTGGCAGAAGCAGCAGCAGCAGTATTGACTTCTGAGGGGCACGAAAATAAGACGTATCCATTAGTAAATAATCAAGCGATTTCATACAATGAAGTAGCTGAATCAATTGCTCAAATAAGTGGTAAAGATATCACCTATCAATCGCCTTCACCTGAAGAATATCAGGCTACACTAAAAACCTATGGTATTCCTGATGAATACATTGGATTATTCACTGCATTTTCGGTAGCACAAGCCAATGGCGAATTAGAAATGTCAGACAATTCATTAGAGAAACTTATAGGTAGAAAACCAACAACCGCTAAAGAATTTTTGACCAAAATATACGCTTAAAATGGAGCGTAAAGAGTTTTTAAAGATAGCCGGACTAACAGCATTAAGTATTCCAATGATGTCAGCATTAAATAAATTAGAAAACATAACAGATTCTTTTGATTCTTCTAAGCGAATGCCTGTCCTTTTTTTAGGACATGGTTCGCCTATGAATGGTATTGAAGACAATGAGTTTGTTAGAGAGTTTAAAAAACAAGGGCAGCAATTGGATAAACCCAATGCTATTATTGTGGTTTCAGCCCATTGGGAAACAAACGGAACTTTTGTCACTGCCATGCAAAATCCAAGAACAATTCATGATTTTGGCGGATTCCCTAAAGAACTTTACGAAGTACAATATCCAGCGCCTGGACATCCAAAACTGGCTAAAGAAATTTCAGAATTTATTAACCCAGCAGGAACCGTTCACTTAGATGATAAATGGGGATTGGACCATGGAGCTTGGACCGTAGTTAAACATTTATTTCCAAAAGCAGATGTGCCTGTTATTCAACTTAGCTTGGATTATAAAATGACGCCACAGCAACACTACGAGTTAGCACAACAATTAAAAAAATTAAGAGAAAAAGGCGTACTAATTGTTGGTAGCGGTAATATTGTCCATAATTTAAGAAAAGTTGATTTTAGAAAAATTAATAAAAACTACGGCTATGATTGGGCAATAGAAGCAGATAGTAAAATGAAGAAATGGATTTTGGAGGGAAATTACCAAAATTTAATTGAGTTTAAAAAGCAAGGAGAAGCTTTTAACCTAGCGATTCCAACGCCTGAGCATTATCTGCCTTTATTGTACACATTAGGATTAAAAGACGAAAAGGATAATACCACAATCTTTAACGATAATGCTTTAGGTGGTTCACTGACTATGACAAGTGTGAAATTTGGATAAAAAAAAAAAAAAAAAAAAAAAAAAAGCAGGTAATCGAGTAGACGGGTCCGCCCCTAGTTAGGAACGGACTGCGCCTCTCACACCACCCAGCGTACGGGTCTCGTACTGGGCGGTTCGTTAATGATGCTTTACTTTCTTATAGTAATCCAATAGACTTAGATATCCTCGCTGCTTTAAGCGTGATACGGTTATGGTGGTACCCAGAATAGGACTCTGGGCTACTGCCCATCCTCCCATATTGGTTCTGCTCCATGCATAGGCTTGTCCTTGTTCAATACCTAAACGGATAAGGTTTTTACGCTTGCGCTCGGGTTTCTTCCAGTAATGCCAAATACAGTACCGTAATCGGTTTCGCAACCATTCATCCAGCTGCTTTAGCTTTGCTTGAATGTTCGCTAGTTTAAAGTAGTTTGTCCAACCACGTATCAACCTATTTATGCGCTGTATACGCTCATCAAAACTGGCAGGAACCGTCTTCTTGGTCAGGTACTTTAACTTTTGTTTCAGCACTTGCCATTTCGACTTTTCTACCACAAATTGATACCTGCCCCGTTCTCCTTTCTTATAGGTAGGAACAAATCCGTAGCCTAATAAATTGAAGTTGTAAGGGGTGCGTAATCCGCTCTTTTCTCGGTTGATGGGTAAGTCCAGCTTGTCTCGCAAAAACTTGAAAATGCTATTCCCTACCCTTTTGGCGGCTGGCTTACTGCGCAGGTAAATACTGAAATCATCGGCATAGCGTACAAACTCGTGACCACGCTTTTCTAACTCTTTATCTAGCTCATTGAGCAAGATATTCGACAGAAGTGGGCTTAAGGGCGAACCTTGCGGTACCCCTTTACTGCGTTTGTGCAAGCTGCCATTGATTTCAATAGGTGCACGTAAGAATTTGCGTAGCAACTTTAGCGTTAGTGGACACCTTACTTTGTCATGTATCAAGTTGAGAAGCACATCATGTCTTACCTCGTCAAAGAAGCTCTTTAAGTCGATGTCCACAATATACTTTCTGCCCGAGTTGATTTCTGATAGGCTCTTCGCTAACGCTTGATGCGTGTTACGCTGAGGACGAAAACCAAAACTATAAGCATGAAAATCTTTCTCGAACAAAGGTTCTAACACTTGATGTAGTGCTTGTTGAAATACCCTGTCTACTACGGTAGGTACGCCTAAAAGGCGCGTCTTTCCGTTTGATTTCGGTATCTCTATGCCCTTTATCGCTGAGGGATAATACGTGCCACTTGCTATTTGCAAGGCGTACTGTTCGCCATAGTGCCCAAAGTGGCGAGACAGTTCATGGACTTCCATGCCATCTACACCGCTTGCTCCACGGTTTCGGTAGACCTTTAAATAGGCGCGGTTTAGGTTTTCTTTGTTGATTAATTCCTTAATCATCGGTACTATAAAATTGTTTAGGTGTCTCGCTTGATTTAAGGCTATTTAACTGCTGGAAAACTATCTGTAACACAGCTAAACTCCTTAGTTCATTAAAGACCATTAACGTTCAGTCCTTCATTCAGTATCACAACTGAACTACTATGACCTCTGCTGACTTCTCCATATAGCTACTCGTAGCTTGGGAGACCTCCCCAGGTAAGGGCATCTTCTTTCCTCTGATCGCTGCCCAATCTACTACTTTGGTCTGCTTCCAATTGCTTGGAGTTTGGGGCGTCACAGTTATGTGCCTGCTTACCCGACCTTATAGCCTCATATCAGGTTCCTATTCGTCAGTACCAGAGTTTGTAGGCTCGCTTCCTTCAGTCCTAGCTTCGCAACTAGCAACCTTGCAACTTACTAATGGTTAAAGGCGTTACCCCTGTCCATAAGGGACTTGCACCCTCTAGATTAATCAACTACTTTTCTGTAGTTAAAAAGATGCCCATGCTGGGCACACACACGGTATAAAAGCAATAGCGGTTTGGGGTTCAACTCAAACCGCTTTGCATTTAAATTATTATATTAAAACCCGAAAGGTAAGTGCATTAATTCCGCTACTGCTCTTATACTAACCGTTATGAAAAATTAATACAGCAATATGGACCTGTTTAAGGGATTATTTGACTTATCTAAATTACCAGCAAAATTCTTCGTCTTATTTGCCTTAGTTACAGGCTTCATACTTTTTGCAAATGAATTGTTATTAGAAAAAATTCAATTAGATTCAATTAAAAATACATATGGGCCCATTATTGGATTAGTGTTTGCAATTTCTGCTGGATTAACTCTTTTAAATGTTTTTATCTGGATTGGAAAAAAGATAAATTTCGAGTGGCATTTTTTCCAGGCAAAAGGAAAACTTAGAAAAAGAATTTCTGAATTAGACGATCATGAAAAAGCAATATTTCGCGAATTTATGATTTGTGGCCAAAGATCAATTGAAATGCCATATGATGATCCTGTTGTAGGTGGCCTAATGGATGCAGGGCTTCTTAGAATGAACAGACAATTTGGTGATAGCGCAATAGTTTCTGGAAGATTTGCAGCTCTTTCCATGGGTAAGTATACTGAGAAATATATTCGACCACATCATGTAGATTTACCAAAGAATCCAACTGATGAAGAAAAACAATACATAATTTCAATTAGGCCATCTTGGGCTAGAAAAGGGATTATTAGATAACTTTGCATAACAACGGCTCCTATGAAAAGCCCTAGTCCAGTTCATTAAAGTTCAAATAAAGGATAGACGAAATCTTAATATTATGTCCAAATATATCTTATTTGGACATTTTTTATTAATTTAGTTGTAAATGATTTAAGCATGAATGTTAGTTTCACTAAAAAGCAGGAAGAATATATAAATGCGCAAGTTGCTTCAGGCGAGTATCAGAACAATAGCGAAGTGATACGAGATGCCTTACGGTTGCATGGTATCTATAGAGAAAAAGTTATTCGGGATCTAAGGAAGGAAATTGAAAAAGGATGGGATGGACCAGACAGTAATTTGTCAATGAGCCAGATAATAGCATCCAAGAAGAAGTCATGAAATACCCATATGTTCTTTCTGAAGAAACTAAAGCCGATATAGATGAAATCTATGAATTTGGTGAAGCTAAGTTCGGACAGGACCAAGCCATTAAATATTTAATAGGACTTGAAGAGCACTTTGATAAGTTGAGCGCTAATTATCACATAGGTAGGACACGGAATGACATCAAAAAAGGTCTATATAGTCTTCCTTACATTTCACATATTATCTTTTACAGAATTTTAAAAGACCGAATAAGAATTGTAAGAGTTTTATATGGAGGGAGAGATCTTATTAGATTTCTAGACTAAAGTTCAAATAAAGGATGGAAATAGATTTTAAAAAATATAGGGATAAAAATTACTTGAAATATAATAGTCAATTACAAACTTTAATTTCTGCAGTGAATACCTGTCCCTCAAATTCGCCCTACTTATCATCTGATATTAAAAGTTTTATTTTATCAGAGTTTAAATTCCATAAACTTGAAGAACTACCTGTAATAATTGAGAAAACTATTTTCTTTTTTAAGAAAGGTGATTATGATGATATATATAAAACGATAGAACCTTATTTTAAGAAATAAAGTCTAAATAAAGGATGAAAGATAATTCTAGAGTTGACAAAATCGGTAGTTCTAAGTTGTGGTTGTTTGAAGCCAGCTCAATAATGTTAGATTTTAAATTTGACCCAATTTTAGCATATTTAGATGAATCAAAAGGTATGATAGCTGCCAAAGAATTAGAACTAAGATTAAAAATTGAAGAATGGGATGAAAAGTATCATAGTCACCCTGAATCGCCAGAGGCGTTTGATTATTATGAACAAGAGATTATAAATCAGAAAAGATTTCCTGAATTATTGAACAATTCCATATTCTTAGTAATTTATTCTGTATTTGAAGATCATTTTAAGGGGTTATGTAATATGGCAGGAAACAGAGTTAAAAGCAAACTTCTTGTTACTGATATTTCTTCAAATGGCGGGTATATAAATCAATGCCGAAAATTTATGATAAAAGTTATTGGTTTAGAATTAATTGAATCCCAAATTGAATGGACCGAAATCAAGAAATTTCAATTAATCAGAAATGCAATAGCACACAACAAAGGGCAAATAAAAGAAGTCAAAAGTGATTTAAATAAGTTCATTGAAACTAAACCAGGAATATCCTATTCTAAAAATTCTTCACTATTATTTATTAGTGATATTGAATTTTTACAGTCCTTCATTGATGTAATAAAAAAGTTTTTTGTGAAATTGAATAAGAACTTAATTCAAGAACTAAGCAAGGTTTAAATAAAAGATACAGCTTATGCTAGGTTAAAATTCGACCAAAACAACTGTAAGAAAGACACATGCGGCCAACAGGTCGTTCAAAGACATCAAAAATCTTTTATCTTAGTTCTAAGATAAGTACATATTATTGTACAGAAACTTATGTTGTAGATAATGCCCAAAAAACATTAAGAATAGAATGAACTTTACCAAATATGATTTAGGAAACAAACAAAGAGGTGATGTGGTTGAAATAACATTACAGGGAAGTGCTGCCAATGTGCGCCTAATGAATTCATCAAGTTTTCAAAGTTATAAAAATGGAAGAAGACATAGTTATATTGGAGGTTTAGCGAAAAAGTCCCCAATTCGATTAAAAATCCCTAATTCGGGACATTGGTATGTTACAGTTGATATGCAAGGATTGAGAGGAACGACAAGAAGTTCGATTAGAATGATGCCAAGTGCATTACCTGAAATGCGACAACCTTCTTTATCGACAGTTCCATCATTAGTACAGGACAAAGAAAAAGCACCAGAATACGATAACGAAGTAAGAGAATATGATGTTTTTATTTCACACGCTTCAGAGGATAAAGATGAAGTTGTTAGACCTTTAGCCTTAGCTCTAAAATCAGAAGGACTTAAAGTATGGTATGATGAATTTGAAATGAAAATTGGAGACTCTTTGAGAAGAAAAATTGACAAAGGATTAGCAAACAGTCGATTTGGAATAGTTGTTTTATCGAAAGACTTTATTCGCAAAGGTTGGACAAATTACGAACTTGACGGAATTATTACAAAGTCCGTTTCTGACGAACAAGTTATGTTACCGATTTGGCATAATCTGACTAAAAAAGAAGTTATCGATTACAGTCCATCTTTAGCAGACAAATTAGCAAGAAACACTTCATCATTTACTGTGGAGGAAATTGCGACAGAAATTGCAGTAGTAATTAGTAGTCGTTAAAGCATTATGTGCAACAAATAAATGAGGCGTCGAAGTTCAAATAAAGGTAAATAACTATTAAAATAGCATACTAAGGAATACTGCAAATAGTACTCAAAATAAAAACCCATTTTTTCAATACCTAAACTTAATTATCACATGAACACATTTATTAGATACTATAAAAATATTTTGGTTTTATGGGTAGCCATAGGAATAGGTTTAACTGGCTTTTTCTATATATATCCAGAACATGTAAAAGAACGAAAAACTTTTTCTACTGGTAGAATAAGTTCCTCAGTAGTTAAACGAAACATTTACACAAATTCAAAATTATCGTTATTGGCTACCGTAGTGGGTTCTATTATAATAGGAGGTTTTGGTTTTATAGAATCCAACAGAAAAACTAAAGTCTGATTATACAATTAATTAATTTTCAACTATGAAAGAGGGTCGTTTGACTGGCAAATATATTAGACAGATGCGCACGGAAAAAAAACTGTCACAAGTCGATTTGGGGAAATTGATTAATAGGCGCCCTGAACGTATTTGCGAATGGGAACAAGATACTTACTCTATCAAACTTGACGTCTTTCTGGAAATAGCTGACGCATTAAAATTCAAAAATTTCAATAAACTTTTTCGCAAATAAAAGTCTAAATAAAGGATTATTTTATGTCCTTGTTATATACTTTTCTATTAATTATTAACTTGCACTTTATAAAAAATATATATAACATATGTTATATATATCTCGTATTGGAAGGATATATAACATATGTTATATATTTAATTGTTGCCCACAATACGAGAAAAACAGAACGAAATGACAAAATTTAGAGTTTTAACAATAATGATTTTCACAACTATTTTGATAAGTTGCAACTCTGAAAAATCGAAAAATAATCTCGATAAAGAGAATCTAAATCAAAAGGAAATTGAATCGGATACTCTGACAAAACACTTAAAACCATTCAAATCGGAATTGCCAACAATCGGACTTTTGATGTATAACGGAGTTTTACAAAGCGAAGTAATTGCTACTTCTGATGTTTTCGCAAAACCAACCGAAAGCGGAAAACAAATCTTTAATGTAATCACGATTGCAGAAACTGAAAAACCAATCACAACCGAAGAAGGAATAAAAATTTTGCCTGACTTTACGTTTGAAAATTGCCCAAAATTAACAGCTCTTTTTGTGCCGAGTGCTTATGATATGTACGCACAAGTTCACAACGAAAAAATAGTAAACTTCATAAAAGAGAAAAATAAAGAAACTGAATATATTGTGAGTAATTGTGCTGGAGCTCAATTAATCGGAAAATCTGGAATTGCAGATGGACATAAAATCGTCACTTGGATTGGTGGTGGAGAACAGTTACAAAAAGACTATCCGAATTTAAAAGTACAGAATGATAGTTTGGTAACTTTCGTTGAGGACGGAAAATTCAGTTCGTCAAATGGAAATTTAGCAAGTTATATTTCAGCATTGAATTTATTGGAGAAAATGACGAGTTCGGAACATAAAAAATTCGTGGAAAGTTATTTATATCTTGACCGAATTCAAAATTGGAAAAACTAAAAGTACTGTGGGCAACAACGGTAACCGTTGCACAAGCCTATAATTAGAAATAATTACTATCGATATAAGCCTCTTTAAGGGGCTTTTTTTATGCTAAGCTAGAAGTTGAACGTGAATTTTCCGTGCACTGGAGAAGTGCTTTTCAAGTAATGAACCATGCTTTTTACAAATGATGGCAAGGCAAGCTTTCCTGTCCCACTTTTCGGGTGTTTATTTTCAAATTTCAGGTACTTTTTGAGGTTGTAGGCGATCGCCGATAGGTGCATGACCTTGTTCGCCTGTGCAAGTCCGATGGTATTTATCTTCCTTAATCCCATGAACTGGGTCAGGGTACCAAAAACGGGCTCTACCGTACTCTGTCGCTTACCCTTCATATAGCGTCCTTGGGGGCTCTCCACCCGGGCGATGTTACGAAAATATTCCGCCCGGTAATAGGTAACGCCGAACTTCTTCTCCTGTGCGCTTTTGCCCAGGCAGCTACTGCGTATCGGGCACCCGGTACAGATCGGAGGTATGATGGATTTTCCGAAACACCTTAAGTAAAAGTTCAAATAAACGATAGCTTATTACCTCTAATTAAGGCAAAAACTCACTTCTATAATAATCAATAATTTTTAGTTCCGTAAAAGGTAAATTACTGGAACTACTAAAAAGAACGACAAATGGAACTGGGAACCATTCTATATTTTTGACAATAGGGTAGTACCGTAAAACGGCCGTTTTATGGGACTGTATTTAACTTCTCAAAGTTTAGATAAACCTATCTCCATTTATTTAAACTAATAAAATTAATCTCATCTTTGATTTATCTTTTTTAAATTATACAGCCTCCATCTAGAGAAGAAGTACACATTTTAAAATATTATTTATAGAAGAAAACATTCCCCTATTCTATGACTGTACTTTTTAAAATTTTATTTAAAAATCCCTAAAAATGTCAAGTTATTATAGCCTTACTTATAAAATTCAAAAAGAAATAGCCTGTTAATAATAAATCGAAACAATGAAGGGGCTTAATAGCCCCTTCATACCTATAATTAATTTGAAAAATTATCTGACTATTACTTGATGAACTTCATCGACCTCTTTAGCGATTATCCTAAGTATATAGACACCTTTTTTTAAATCGCTTAAGTTCATCTTTGTATCGTGACCTATTCGTGAGAATTTATGCGATTTTATTTTATTTCCGTCAAAATCATATAACTGAAGTTCACCGGAACCAATATCATCCTCAGACCTAGCCTCTTTAAATTCATCTAGTTGAGCAATATTCAGTTCAAAACTAGTGGGATTGGGGAACACGACCATTGCACTTTGACCTCTAAAACTCGCACAACCTTGCGGAACAATAACACTTTTTGAGGCTATTCCACAAGCTGTATTTGCCTCTACTTTAAGTACTCCTCCGTTACATCCAAAATTCACCGTTCGAGGGTTAGAATACCCAGAGTATAATAGCGTACTCCCTCTGTAAATTTTATAGGGAGCCGTTCCGCTTGTAACATTGACATCAAGTTGTCCAAACGGGCCAACGCCACTCCAAGTAAAATTAATTGTTCCTCCGACAGTAACATTTTTTGTAATAACTCTAGTAGTTCCGCAAGCTGGGTTTAATGTAGCTGTTATCGTAGCGCTTCCGCTAAAACTACCTATTCTGGTAAAAGTATTAGTCGAAGCGCCTTGAGTAAAACTCAATGAATTTGAAGGACTAACAGACCATGAAATAGTTCCTCCAGAAACTTCCCCGACTTTCATCACTCCAGACGGACAAAATTTGCTTGGACCTAAAATCTTTGGTGTAACTTGTTGTAATGCAGCTTGCGCATTTAACCTACCATGGCCGACATTATTATTAAATCCAGTACCCGTAGCCGTGAATTTTATTATATTCTTTACCTGGGATTCTGTCATAAAGGGATCAAAAGAAAGCATTAAGGCAGCTACCCCTGCCACTTGTGGGCAAGCAGCTGAAGTGCCACCAAAAGTATCAACGTAATTGCCATTTACATAACCATTTATTCCTGGTCGATCTGTGGTTCTAACGTCTCCTAAAAGATTAACATTACCAGTCGGTGCAACCACATCCATTTGTGGGCCACGGCTACTATATGCCCAAAGATTACCATTCCTATCAATAGCTCCAACAGTTAGAACTCCAGACACATTACCTGGAAACGAAACGGCACCACCGCTATTACCGGATGCAAAAACAACTACTGATCCTCTGCCATTTCTACCTTGAGTTCTTGCCCTTCCAATAGCTTGTGTAATTGCGTCACTAGCAGGATAACCCCAAGAATTACTTAAAACGTCTGCCTCTCCTTCATCCCAAGCCCAGTCGATTGCATCCCTAATTTGTCCTGCAGATGCATTTATATTTGAAAAAATATCTATTGGAACAATTTCTGTGCAGGGGGCAATACCCGTAATACCCTCATTATTATTTAAAGAAGCTCCAATTATTCCCGCACAGGCTTGTCCGTGTGCCGCACCCGCCGCTGGTGAACCGTTACCATTTGGATTTCCAACCGTATAACCAGACAAAACCCTCCCGTTAATATCAATATGATTTTCTACTCCATCATCAATCACAGCAACTTTAACGTCAGTAAGTCCTTCAGTAATAGTTAAGGCCTGTGGTCCGTTTATATCAATTCCAGCAGTACCACCAAACTGACCTGTATTATTTAAATAGTATTGTTGAGGATAAAGTGGATCATTTTGAAATTTAACCAGAGTCCCAATAAAATTAGGGTGGGAATACTCTACCAATCCACTTTCGTACAACTTATTAGCTAATTCAAATATTCTTGCATAATCTTTAACTAGAACTGTGTAATTTGAATATTCTTTGTCTAATACTGTTAATTGATTTTCGCAAACTTTGTTTACCTCGCTAATAGAAACTCCTTTTTTCGGCTCAAACAATATTTCACCTGTAGGTATAATAGGTTCTCCATTATTATCCAAAAAAGATGCAATACTATTTGATGCAATTCCAGTAATTTCGTCAGATAATAGTTTACCATTATCCTTTATTACAATCATAACAGAGTGTTCGCTAATACGTTCAATCTTTTCAAAAGAACTATTTGTGCGTAACCTGGCTTCAAGAGCAGAATTTTCAACTAAATGTAATACAGCCCTTTTTGAATCAACAGTCAAAGGGTTTTTCTTTTGGCTTGACCAATAATATTCTTGAGCGTTAATACCGTTGAGGAGAAAAAGAGAAAAACAGATTGATAGAAGTAACTTACATTTCATAGGTTAATATTTAAGGGGTTAAACTTGCTTTTGTATTTTCAAAAAAATACTCTGGGGAAAATGTTGTAACACATGTGCCATTAGGAAATTCAGCTGGTCTTACACTAATCAATATTTTTGTGCCTTCCATTTTTAGATTCTCTGGAAGATTAGTAATCCCAATAGACTTCAAACTTGTCTGAGCAGAAACGTTTATCGGCTCATCCAATTCTATTTCAAAAACAAATCCGTCATTCATAGTTTGGCATGAAACCTGACCTTTTACCGTTGCTGTTAAATCTTCAAAAACCTGCGAGCTTTCTGAATAATTGTCACTAGAACAAGAAAGATTTATAAAACATTGAAGTAAGAAGAAGAAAAAGAGTGTTTTTTTTTTCATGGTTATTAATTTAATAAAATTATTAGGTAAGAAAAATCTTATGTTAAATTTAGACTTCTATTATAAAAAGATGTAAATTCTTATATAAGGTTGCGTGGATATTGTTCTGAAAAATAATGTGTTATTGATTAGTAATCAGATAAATACTATAAACAGAGTTCCGATTATATTGAAGTTCCATAAAACGAACCTTTTTCGGAACTATAATTTCTAATCGTATCTTTATTAGCGAAACAGTAAAGTTCAAATAAAGGATGGTATTATATTTTAAAGAAGATATTATATTGCTTTTTTAGAAATGTAGATTACGTATTAGAATTTCGTAAATGAGCTTATTTGCCGTTAATTTAAAGGCAGATAACCCAAAACACCCAAATTTTTGTTAAAAAGGGGCTAATTCGGTGGACCTTAAAATTAAGAGTTTGTTTATCGCCCGAAAACAGGCGATAATGTAGATTATGGATAGTTCCTCTTTCTCCGCATAAAGTAAAGCTCAACAATGAAAATTGTTGAGCTTTTTACTTTTAGAACAAGTTTAATATTTAGTATTTTTTCAAGAATTTACGGGAGAAAGGTTCTGTTGTAGTTCCTCCTGTTTTCGACTTATTTATCTATAATGGTTTGAGAAATTTGAGTCCCTTATTGCTTTATATATTGGTTGTTATAATTCGTGTAACCTTAGCCAGCCCTGCCATTTAAAGCTATTTTTTATTAGGATTTTTTAAATTACCCTTTCTAAATGCTGAATGCTCCTTATATTTGAGGTAATAAATACCCTCCGCCTAATTACACTATGATAAAAGCTAAAATTCATGAAAGAGAAAAAGAAAGACTTGCTCTTCTTCAATCTTATTCTATTTTAGATACGCTGCCAGAAAAGGATTATGATAATCTTACCAAGCTTGCAGCAGAAATTTGCCAAACGCCTATTTCATTAATTACATTACTTGACGATAAAAGACAGTGGTTTAAATCTCATTACGGTTTAGAGGTTTCAGAAACACCAATTGAAGATGCTTTTTGTGCTCATGCTATAACTGGGAATGATCCTATTTTTATCACAAAAGATGCTCGAGAAGACAATCGTTTTCATAAAAATCCTTTAGTGACCGGTGAACCCAATATTGTTTTCTATGCAGGTATTCCTTTAAAAAATGTAAATGGGTTGCCATTAGGTACATTGTGTGTCATAGATGATAAGCCCAGAACATTAACAGAGAGTCAGAAAGAGTCTCTTAATGTTTTATCTGAACAGGTAATTAATTTACTGGAACTCAGAAAAAACAAATTAGAATTAGAGCGGGCCCATAAAAAATTGAAAAAGTTCTCTAAAAAATTAGAGCGAAAGGTTTTTCAACGTACCAATCAGTTAGAGATAAAGACAATCAAGTTAGAATTGATTAATAATGATTTAGAGTCATTTAACCATATCTGTAGTCATGATTTGCAAGAACCGTTGCGAAAGATTCAAATGTTTATCTCTCAAGTAAGTGATACTGAATTTGATAATTTATCTGAAGAAGGTAAACATAAATTAGAACGCATAGATTTATCTGCTGCCCGAATGCGTAATCTTATCCAAGACCTTTTAGCGTACGGTTCTACAGAAACTATTGACAATAGTTTAACTACGGTTTCCTTAAAAAAACTTGTTGATGAAGTTAAAGATGTTTTAAGCGAAGAATTAAAAGAGCACAAAACAGTACTTAGGGTTCAAAAGGATTGTGAGATTACGGTTAGACCTATTCAATTTAAACAGTTGTTGTTTAACCTATTTACGAATGCTATTAAATTCTCTAAAAGAGAAGACAAACCTGTTATAAAAGTTTCCGGTAAAATTGTTGAAGGGTCAGATTACCCTGAGCTTCAATTGGCTGAAGAAAAACGGTATTCTCGTATTCTGGTCTCCGATAACGGTATTGGTTTTGATCAGAAATATGAAAGAAAAGTATTTGAAATATTTCAACGTTTGCATAGCGATGAAGAATACCAAGGTACGGGTATTGGACTAGCCATTGTAAAAAGAATCATAACCACCCATAACGGACAAATTAGAGTAGAGAGTTCACTTGGTAATGGTGCTACTTTTGAAATTTTCATTCCCCTTGCAGATCAAGCGATTTAAAATATTCTATTACGTCCCCAATATGTTTTTTCTTAGACGATTCACTCAGCCAGCTTGCTTCAAAACCATTAATGGCTAGTTGTTGTATTTGCTCTAAAGTTAAATTCAAAGCTTTAGCGGTCTCATAATAGTTTTCATTCATATAGCCTCCAAAATAAGCGGGATCGTCAGAATGTATGGTTGCCATAATTCCTTTATCAAGCATTTTTGCTACAGGATGTTCGTTCATGTGCTGTATCACCTTTAAGGCGACATTACTTGTAGGGCACAGGGTTAAAGCAATTTTCTCGTCAACCAATCTTTTAACTAAAGCTTCATCGGTTAAACAGCGGTTTCCGTGATCTATGCGTTCTACTTTTAAAATATCTAATGCTTCCCAAATATATTCTGACGGACCTTCTTCTCCTGCGTGAGCCACTAATTTATACCCTTGTGCTGCAGATGCCTTAAACACTTTTTCAAATTTACTTGGCGGATTTCCCATTTCTGAAGAATCTAAACCTACTCCATCTATAATATCTTTATATGGTAGTGAAGCTTCTAAGGTCTCAAAAGCGGCCTCTTCGCTTAAGTGTCTTAAGTAGCTCATAATAAGCTTAAAGGAAATATTTAACACACTTTTTCCTTTTTCTAAAGCGCGATAAATTCCCTTAATGACTACATCAAATGATACTCCTCTATCCGTATGAGTCTGTGGATCAAAAAATACTTCTACATGCACAACATTCTGGCTATGAACTTTTGTTAAGTATGCCCAGGTTAAATCAAAGAAATCTTGCTCATGTAATAACACTTGAGCACCAGCATAATAAATGTCCAAAAATTCTTGTAGGTTATTGAACTTATAAGCCTGTTTTACAGATTCAATAGAATCATAGGGTAAAGTAATTTTGTTTCTCTTAGCAATTTCAAACATCAATTCTGGTTCAAAACTACCCTCTAAATGCAAATGGAGTTCTGCTTTAGGGATACCTTGAATAATCTTTAGAAGTTCAATTGATTGCATATAATATGTTTTGATAAAAGTTATTCTATTTTTTATTTTAAGACTTTGTAAATCTAAATAAAAAATCAGCCAAATAGGTTTGGTTTAAAATTCGTAATTATATCAGTAGAAAATTATAAGTATCCTTACAATACATACTTATTAAATATGTCTTCTAGTTCTTTTTCTGGATTGATACTTATGCCTGATCGTGTAGTTGAGCTTTGTATAACAGTACTTCTACAAGCGGTCAACCATCCAAAACGATCAGATAAATCTAATTTACCTATAGGTCCGCCTTCAGTATTTCCTTCGCAAATCAGTTTCCAAGCTTTTAAATATTCATTCAAAATTTCGTATTCTATTTCTGGAGTAAAAGCATTTAGTTTGGCTTTGTCAATATGATATTTGATGTCTAAAAACTTGGTTCGTTTACAGAATAAAATCACACCTACATTAAAGAATTCTTCTCTTTCTACTTTGGGTACAATTCTTACTATCGCAAATTTGAATGTATGTCTATCTTGCATCTTCAGCTTCTTTAACTAATACATCGATCATTGATAGCTTAGCGGTTATAAATTGAATATAGGCTGCTCTTTTTGCTTCGGCACCCAAACTATCAGATTCACTTGTCAACCAATCTTCAGGAATTTTAGATATAATTTCTGTTACTTTTTCAAGGG
This sequence comes from Maribacter sp. Hel_I_7, assembly GCF_000688315.1. Classification (NCBI taxonomy): domain Bacteria; kingdom Pseudomonadati; phylum Bacteroidota; class Flavobacteriia; order Flavobacteriales; family Flavobacteriaceae; genus Maribacter; species Maribacter sp. Hel_I_7. The sequence continues at coordinate 334,566 of NZ_JHZW01000003.1, forward strand.
TTATGAATTTTTGAATTTCAATAGCCGCATCGGGTAGGGCAGTTGCTTGTTGCAATAGTACATGGTCTTTTATAAATGGAAACGTTCTTGTTAAGTGACTTTCCCAAGTATCCCAATTATGATGAAAATAAAAGCTTGCTCCGTTATCGATAACCCATAGTTCATTATGCCAGTACAAGAGATTGGCATTTTTAGCAGTACGATCTATATTACTTATTAAACTATCTAAAACCACAACCTTTGAAGCGGTCATGGGATCAGCTTTAGAAATTAAGGGATCAAATGTAATGGCACCCGATAGAAAATGTAAACCCAGATTAAGCCCAACACTAAATTTCAATAAATCTTGAATTTCTTCATCAGGTTCGGTCTGTCTAAAAGAATCTTCTAAATTCATAAAGACCAATTCAGGTACTTTTAAACCAATGGCACGTGCCAATTCTCCACCAATAAATTCAGAGATGAGCGATTTTTTTCCTTGTCCCGATCCTCTAAATTTCAGTACATATAAAAAATCATCATCTGCTTTAACGATGGCAGGCATAGAACCACCTTCTCGTAAAGGCTGTAAATATTGAACAACATCTACTGTTCTAATATCAATTGTATTCATAATGCTAAGATAGAATTTGTATTCTTATCAAAGCGTATGTGTACTTAAATGACATCTGCAATTTCCTCTAGGAAATAATGTGTTGCCCCAATTATTATGGCTAATCCGATAATTACAGACAAACGAATTAGAGTTGCTTTACTGTGGTCTTGTAGTTTTTTATTTAGATATAAAATATCTAATAAAATAAAGACAAAGGCAATGATAGCGCCAATTATAGCACCAACATACCACAACACAAAATCATGAATACTATTTAAAAATGTAATTCCACCGCTGTCAGATGTAGAAGCTGGTCCAAGTACAATACGCATATGTAAAAAGCCTAAGAGGATTGCAACAATAATCCAACCAAGGTAATTTAGTATTCGTTTAGTCATATTAAATTAAGGTGTATTAAATTGCTTTGTTATTACTCTTCTTTATTTTCCAGCGGAGAAATCATAATATGAGCTCTGTGCGTACCAGGATTCATGATCCAAGGGTGATTGGGTGCGGACGGAGTTTCTGGTAATCCAATAGATGCTGAAGTTGCAAATGGCGTGTATATAACATAACGTAGCTTTGCGCCATCTACTTTAGAGGTCTCAGGGTCGTAACTTGTATTAGGGCCGTAGTAAATATGCAATGCAGAACCTTGAGTGATTTTTATTTTACCAGATTTAACTTCTGCTTCACGAATAGCAAATATTTCATCTGCCGATTTTCCTTCTGCTCTTAAAGCTCTTCCTCTAGCCATAAAAGGTTCTAAGTCTTTATGATAACAAGCAGCATTAAAACCATCTTTTTTAGGGTCATCTGCAAGTACAATATATTCACTATCTCCTTCTTTTAAAGTGACAAATTCACCAGCCATATTATAACCTATGACCTTACTTGTTGCCCTACTTTCTGTTGGAGCAGCCATTAATGCAGTAGCAATAAGGTCTTCATCTGTTTCTATAGGCTTTAATTGCTTGTCAATTTTTGAAACAACTTCTTTAGTGTCTTCAATTTCAACGTTTTCTGTTGAAGCTGATTTTGATTTATCTGATGTATTGCAAGAAATTAGTAATCCGCTAAAAATTAATGCTGAGAGTAGTTTTTTCATGGGTTCTGGTTTTATGTGCTAATTAGAGAAAATTAAGGTTTGCTTAATCCTATTAAAAATACGTAAACCATTTATAAAAGACTGGTAATTTGAATGATAACTATATAGATATTATAAATTACGTTGATTGTATTTTCTCTTGGTACGTATTAATTTATATTTAAAATCATCGAAGAATAAACTTACCAGTAAAATAGCTGCAGCTAGAATTAATGTGTGTAATTTAAAATTGAGATTTACATAGATTATACCCCCTATGATTCCTCCGAGAAAGAAAAAGCAAATGATATATAAACGGAGCTTAATATTAGACTTTAATTTATCTCTATTTGGATGTCTTTTTGGGAAAAATAATTGAGATAGTTCAATTCCCAAATCTGTAAATAATCCTGTAAGGTGAGTAGTTCTTACTACGGCATTAGAAATTTTAGTCACAAAAGAATTCTGAAGTCCCATGGCAAATAAGAGAGCACATACAATTATATCAGAATAGTTTATTTTCACCAGAGCACCAATGACAGCAATAGTTATTAGAACAAGACATTCAATGATTGTAGGTAGCACAAAAACATTCATTTTTTTATTTTCTTTATATTTTTCAATAAGAAAACTGGATAGAAATGAACCAAATAGAAATGAAATAATATATAGAAAGTAAATTGTTCCTTTCCAAAATTCGAAATTGAATACATCGCTCATAAACAACGCAAAATGTCCAGTGACATTAGTAGTTAGTTGGTTGTAAGCCAAAAAGCCTGTAACGTTTACAATACCCGCAACAAAAGATAAAATGGTGGCAATTTGCAGATTGTGCTTTAATTTTCTGCTTTTGCCTTGATGTCTGAACATTATATTTTTAATTAATTAACTGCCAAAAAATATACTTGGCAATCCTACTATTTTATATTTAGATTATTGAAAAAGGAATACTTTTCATGTTTAGTTTATTTAACACATAAATACTAAGACTATGTATAGAAGGGGCAGTAAAAAATAGTATTCTACAAAGTTAATATTGTTTGTCTATTTGGTTTAGTTAATCTGTAATAATTCAGAATAAATATTATCTAACTACTTGTTTTAGTAACGTATTTTCTATCCAAATTATCTGTAGTGGATTTAAGAGAATAAACTGTTTATTTAATCTTTAGAAACAATTAAGATTATTACCAAATGCATGCTACAATTGATAGTAGAAATCCAAATAAGTATATGGCTGTATTAATTGGATGTCCCAACTTTGTGGTAAAGCAATACGGGCTAAAAAACAACCATAAATTATTAGCATTAGTGATTCAATAATTTTAGATTTCTTATTCAATTTCAAAATACTTTGTATCCTATAAATAATGAGCTGATTTTGTTTATTCCTTATTTTTTCTATTGATTTTCATTTCAATAGATGCAGATGTATTTGCGTAATTATCCGATAGAATTAAGAATGTGTAGTGTTCAAGGTCAATAGTGAAATTATCATTTTGCTTAATCTGCGAGCTATAAAAATTAAAGGTGTTTTTGTTGCCTTTGATATCAACTTGTAAAGTATATTGAACATCAGAATAATGATTTCTATTCTCATCTTCTGGCGGGGCATCATAACCCCATTCCTCCATAAAATCTAACAATTCAATTTTTACATTTTCTTCATTGGTTCCAATTGTAAAACTTTTTTTGGTAGAGGATAAGGTAAAAGTATCCCCAAAGGGTGTTTCTATGTTTTCCATGTTCTCTTGTGCATTAATATGTCCCTGCATTAATGAAAATACCATGAACAGAACTGTGTTAATTATTTTAAATTTCATTTTTCAGAATTTCAATATGTCGTTTTAACCGATTTATTTCTAAACTATTAGGCGAACAGAGAGTTGTTTTTATCCTTTGCTAGGTATTGATTTTTTACTTTTTAGTTTGTGCTGTACAATTAACCATAAATAGTTAAAAAAGACAGTCCATGGACTAAGATTAGGATTCGGTTTTTTACCTTGTCCTAGATGTTTTATTTGAGATTCATACCAAATAATATTCATCATACCATCAATTGCTTTTACTCCCGACTTTTTAATGTTTGTTACAAAATCTAAACGACTTTCGTTTAGTATTTCATTTGCTATATTAGGGTATACTGCAAAAGGTCTGGCAATTCCAATAATATCTAATTGATTAGAAGCAACAGCATCTTTCATTACCGAAGTTGTACGAAAACCTCCTGTTAACATTAAGGGAGTGGTTGTTATCTTTCTAACCTTTTCAATATAATCAATGAAATACGCTTCTCTTTTTAATGTACTTGCTTTACGCTTCCCCATCATAGCTGGAGCTTCGTAGGTTCCGCCAGATATTTCTATTAAATCTATTCCTTCCTTTGAAAGTATTTTTACAACCTCCATAGATTCTTCTTCCGAAAACCCTCCTTTTTGAAAATCTGTTGAGTTTAATTTAATTCCGATAGGAAAATCATCTCCAACGTATGCTCTTATTTTTCTATAAACTTCAACAACAAACCTAGCTCTATTTTCTAGGGATCCTCCCCATTTATCTTCTCTAATGTTTGTGTAAGGCGATAAAAACTGACTAACCAAATAACCATGTGCGCCGTGAATCTGAACTCCTGAAAAACCAGCTTCTTTTAAGATGATAGAAGTATTAGCAAAGGCTTCAATAATGTCTAAAATTTCCTTTTCGGTTAAAACCTCAGGCACTTTTTTTGTAGCATTTTTTCTTCCTCCAGACTTCAAAGGAATAGCAGAAGGTGCTTTTAAATTGCTATTGATCAGCTCCATAGCCTGCCTGCCAGGATGATTTATTTGAGCCCATAATTGTGTATTGGTACCATCTACGCTCTGTGCCCATTCCTTAAGAAGATTAAGATTTTGTCTATCTTCAACAACTACATTTCTTGGTTCACCAATAGCATTTGAATCTATCATGATATTACCGGTAATTAATAATCCGGCTCCACCTTTAGACCATACTTTATATGCATTAATCAAAGTAAGGGTTGGCTCATGATATTTATTCGATAAATTTTCACTCATTGCAGATTTAGCAATTCTATTACTTAGAATTACGCCACTGGGCAATATCATTTCTTTCTGTAATGCATTCATAAAATTTGTTGTAAAAGTTTTTTGGATAAAATGATATCTATTAAAAGATGGTTTTGCATAATGTTTGCACAAAGAAATCTTTAGTTTATGCTTCACTACGAAACTAAGACTTTGTGTTATTAAATAGCTTTAAAGTTTGCATTTCATTGAGGTTACCTATAATACGCCTGATTTATCTTAAAATAATATCATCTTTCGTTTCAAATTGCCCGTCTTTTCCGGCAGATTTAATGGAAAAGCCAATGCCATTGTTTTGATGAGTGTATTTGTATGGTCTGTCCCAAGCATCTGTGTTCCAACCTTGACGCTGTGGATTATTGCCAATTATTTCATTTAGTTCAGTAGGGTAGTGGTCGTATTTTATTTTCCACTTTTCTATCCAATCGGTGATTTTTATTAATTCTTTTTTAGTTTTTTCAGGATAAATAGAAGTGTGCTGATAAATAATAAAGGCAATAACACCAATGCTTACAGTGAATGTTAAACAAATAGTTATGATTACACTAGGTTGTAATAGATACTTTTGAAAAAGTCTTTTTTTACCATCTTCTTTTTCAATTGTACTAATGCGCTTTTTGTGCTTATAATCTTCATGAATGAGTCCAAATTCAGCTAATGTTGATAGTATTATTTCTATCATTGAATTATTTCAGATTTGGTTTACCCTATCGATTTTATTTCTTTTCTGCCTTCTTATAAATCCATTCAACAATAAAGCAAAATACTATAATAGCTAGTGATATAATTACACCGACAAAATTTGAAGTGTAATGTTGATTAATTAAGATTACTGTAGCAACCATACATAAAACAAAACCTATTGTTGGAATTGTTTTATTGCTTCCTGTTTCTTTAGATAATCGATATCCAACTAAATTAACAACGGCAAAAATCAGTAAAAAGCCAACACTACCTGCTGTTGATATGCTTTCTAATTGAAGAACGTTTACCAAAATTAATGTAGCAATTGCCGTAATTAATAATCCTATGGGCTGATTCCAAAGTTTTGCCAAAAAGTGATGTGGTAATTCATCGTCTTGTGCTATTTCATAATTCACCTTACTTCCACCGTAAAGAGAGGCATTAATTGCAGAAAAAGTGGAAATTAGGGCAGCGACTGTAATTATAGAAAATCCTATTTTTCCTAGCATTGGTTTTGCCGCCTCTGCTAATACATAATCTTGTGCAGTTGCAATTTTTGAAAAAGGGAGTGAACCTACCGTTACAAAAGCGATTACGATGTATAACACAATAACGAAAATTACAGAATAGTAATAGGCTCTTGGTATATTTTTTTCAGGATTTATAATATCTGGTGCTGCATTTGCAATGAGTTCAAAACCTTCATAAGCGACGAAAATAACCATGCCCCCAGCAAATAATTTGATAGGAGCTTCCCATTGAGAAACTGCTAATTGAGCCACGTTGGGGTTTCCAATTAAACCATAAGCACCAATAAAAATGAAGGAAATAAGAATTACCAATTTAATAATTACTGCGTAAGATTCTATTTTGCCTACAACGGCAATGCTATAGTAATTAATTGCTGTTGCTAAAACAATAATTGCGCTTGCATAAATATGAGAATCAATTACTTTGTCTTGTGTTAGCTCTAATAAATTTGGAGCATAAGACCCAAATGCCGAAGCATAAAGAGAAAGCATGATGATATAACTAATCCATAAAAGATTATTAATGGCACCGCTAAAGACTGTTTTTCCGAAACCCTGATTAATAAATTTAACCGTACCTCCTCTGTCCGGATATTTCTTTGATAGCTTAACATAGCTGTAAGATGTTATTAATGCTAGAATACCGGCAAATAGAAAAGCGATTGGTGTTCCACCTTTTGCTAAGGATACAGCAAGACCAAGGACCGCAAAAATACCACCGCCAACCATACCCCCAATTCCTATGGAAATAGCTTCTTTTAAACCTATTTTTTTATTCATTTGATATTCAATTTTTTATGATTGAAACATAACAGTTTATGTAGTGCCAATTTTTGGATGTAAACAAAAATAGCAGAAAAGGACTAATTCTAGAATTATGCTCTTCACTGCTATTTTATATAAATGATTTAATCCTAATCCTCGGTAAATAATTAATCTAATCAGAAGGCTGAATAACTTTTGAAGAGAATAAATAATCGTAGTAATTGAGTACTAGCACATTTTTATGATAGATTTTTTAAGGCTTCAATAATTTCTTCTGGTTCTGAACGGGTTCTATAATCAACATTAACATAGTTCCAGGTAACTACTCCATCTTGCCCTAATATAAATGTTGCCGGAATTGGTAATACGTTACCGTTACCATTATTTACTTTTTCTAAATCTAGCTTTCTATCTACTCGCATATGTTCTGCCAAAAACTCTGGCACTTGCCAAGCGACACCATATTGTAAAGCAACTTTTGCGTCTTGGTCAGACAAAACAATAAAGTCCATCTTACTAATTTCATCTTCTGTCAAAGACCCATCTGGTACTTGTGGGCTAATGGCAACTAATGTAGCGCCTAATGCATGGATATCATCTAGTCTTGCCTGCAATGCTCTAAGCTGTAAGTTGCAATAAGGACACCAATTACCTCTATAAAAAGTAATAACAACAGGACCTTTCTCTAATAATGATTTTAAAACAATTGATTTACCCTCAGCATTAGGCAATTCAAAATCTGGAGCTTTCTGTCCAATTTTTATAGCATCTTTTCCTTTTTCAAATGCTTTTTCTTGTTCAATGATAGCATCAACACCATTCATGAACTCTGGATTGTTTTGTCTTCCAGATTCAATTTTAGCGTCAGTTAACTCTTTTAATTTTTTCATGTAATTGTATCTATGTTCTTTTTCTGAATGTCATTTTTTCAATTCGACTCATCTATATCTTCAATAAAATTATTCTTGAAGAAGTTTTTATCTGGTTCTAAGTTATTCAATATTGGCGGCTATTATTCCGTAATCATACATTTTAATAAAGGTTTAATATGACTTAGGTATGTCAAAACGGACCATTTTCTTTCTTGAATTGATTTCTACAGTAGTCTTTTCTCCAATAATTTCAAAAACTAGGTACACTATTGAAATTATAGCCTTTGGTAACGTTAGTTAATCCTTTTAAATCCCTCATTTTTCAATTTCCATTTCACAACATTTTTCTCATGTCCGTAAAATCCAGAATCATTTCCTTCGCCATAGCTATTATATGATAGTATTTTTTGCTCTGGCGAATATTTTAAATCAATTTTTGCACCTCTGTTTGCGCCTATGGAGAGGTAAGCTTTATCATTGAACATGGCTTCAGTTTTATATAGAGAACCATTTTTTATTTCATAAATTTTTGCTGTTGCATAATGTGTTCCTTGGCAACAAGTGCCCCAGCCTAGAATTAGGTAATAGGGTTTATTATCGATTTCTATCATTTTTAAATCCGTAATAAAAATATCTCCACCATCTGTTTCATTTAAATTTATAAAATTTATATCTCCTGATGCTGTTTTAAATTGGGCATAAATTACTGAACGATGACAGCAGCCAGTATCTCGTACTGGCAAACTATAGGTCTTAAGTAAGTTATTTGAAGTTTTTCTTATATCTATATGTTTAGATAAGCAATCATAAGGGTTGGCAAGGCTAGAAGTGTCTTTTAAATGTTCTAAGAATTTTTTTTTTATAAATGGAAACATATTGTAGGCAAGTTCATAATCAACTTCCAAATAAGCGTTAAAATAACTGGATAGTAATTCATCAGAATAATTATCGTTCGTTTGTCCTAAAAGCGAATTACTTACAAGGGTTATTAGAACTAAAAATTTGAATTTACTCATTTTCTATAAAGAGGATTTGCTATGAACCGTTGCACGTACGAAGGCGGAACGTGTTCGTTTGGTTTTTACATTTAACTTTTACCATTGGTAAGCCTTTTAGAAAAAATCAAGAAAATTCGCCCGGTGGCAACGTAAAACCTAGCTTGTTTTTTTCTTTAAAAGTAAGAAAAGTTTCGATTTTTGTCGATTCGGCAACAATGGTTTCAAGTAGTTTTTATAAAACATTATTACATAAAATTGATTCTTCAAATACTATTTTTTATATGCTATTTAATAGCTTATATATATCTTGTAGAATTCTTTAATTCTTTTTACTTATGAAAAATTTAGTTCTAATAATAGTGGTCATTTTTTGTACGGTTATGACTTATGGGCAAACTGAAATTGTTCCAAAAACCCCCTTCACTAAAACCTATTTAGCTGTTTGGCTTGCAGCTAGTGAACACTCATTAGATGTAGCTAAAGCAATGCCAGAAGAACTGTATTCGTATAAACCAACAGCTGTAAGTAAGTCTTTTGGCGAACAAATGGTACATATTGGATATACAGTGGAGCTACTTACAAAACGTTATGTGCAAGGAATGGAAGTAAAACCCAATACACCTGATGCTTCGAAGATGACGAAGGTTGAAATTATTGAATTGTTACAAAATGGGTTTGCTTATACTACGAATGTAATCGGCACCATAGAACAAGAACAATTAGATGAGTCTTGTGTAATGTATCATAGTGGTAATACTGTGAGTAGGGCATTTGCCTTTTTTTATGTACAAGATCATATAACCAACCACAGGGCCAAAGCTAATTTATATCTTCGAATGAATAATATACAACCACCTGAATATACTTGGTAAGCAACGCTGCATATACTCATAGAAGTTCGGTTTTATTTGATAAATTACATACGGTGTTAGGTGTAATGTTTTAACGTATTACTTCGTCGACCAATTTACTGTCCACAAACTGCTCAAAACTGACAATTTTGCCATTGTTTAGTTTCCAAATATGGGCAACTCTTGCTTCAAAATACTTGTTCGTTTTTTTATAGGTGCCCGAGTAAGTGCCATAGGCCACTACTTTGTTTTCATTTGCAATATAATCTTCGGGCAAAAATTTATAATCAATCCACTCGCTACCTAAACGCTTAAAAACATTTTCGGTAACACTTTCTAAACCAATATAAGTTCCTGCATAAGGAAAGCCTTTAGCTTCTGTCCAACTGATATTTTTAGCAACATGTTTGGCTAAATTTTTACCGTTTTCTTCTGAAGTTTTACCTTCATAGGTACTTTTTATTATTTCTAAATTTGTCATAGCTTGTTGTTTAAACGAACAACTTGACACTACTAAAAGCAATGTCAAGTTGATAATTGTTATAGGTTTTACCATTTCATTTCTCCAGTGTTCACTTTTGCTCCTAGCATTAAAGCTGCTTCAAAAGTTAAATTTGGGTATTTTGATTTTATCGTTGCTATTAACGCTTCAGAAGTTGTGTTGCTTTTTAAGGCTTCTTCATAAAATTGAATGTAATTCTTCGTATGGTTTACAGCATCAATAGTAAAATCTGAATTTGTATTTGCGTGTGCAGGAATTACTATTTCAGGTTTTAAATCACTTATGATATTTAAGATTGATATCCAGTTATTACGTGCCTCTGTTGTTTGTGCATCTGCCATCCATATATTAAATGTTGTGCCAAAAACATTAATTCCGCCTAAAGCTGTTTTAATTGATGGAATCCATAAAAAGGTTCTTTTTGGGAATTCGTCTAATCCAATGATTTCTAATTTTTCGCCTTCTAACTCAATAGAATTTCCTTTTAAAACTTGAGGTAAAATAACATTAGATGTGATTTTATCGCCTAATCTTTCGCCCCAAACTTCCAATTTTTTTTGAGCGGTCGCTTTAATATGTTCTACTGTGGCAGGCGATGCATAAACCGTCACTTCTGGGAAATATTTTTTGAATATTTCTAATCCGAAATAAAAATCAGGGTCACCATGAGAAACATAAATAGTAGTTAAGGTTTTTCCTGAGTTTTTAATTTCTTGAGTGACTTTTTCTGCCTCTGCCAACGTAAATTGTGCATCTATCAGTACCGCATCGTTTTTACCTGAGATAATTACAGATGCCACACCAAAACTATTTTCTGATGCGTTGTAAACTTGAAGTTTAAATTTGTTAGTTTCTATTGTTTTAAAATTTTGTTCTTGTGCGTTCATTTTGAATAAAATTAAAATTGTGAATAATGCTGTTGAAATAATCGATTTCATTTTTTGTGTTGTTTTTAATGATGGTACAAAGATGCAATGGGTACCTAACACAAAACATTGAACAAGTTCAATAAATGAATTCTTAACAATTATTTACTAGCGATTTTTCGTCGTATTTTACTCAAAAATTCGTGGCTTATGCCCAAGTAAGCTGCTATCTGCACGTTGGTTAATTGTTGAAAGAGGTTGGGATATTTTTCAATAAAGTCCATATAGCGTTGGTCGGCAGTTTTACTCAAATTATCTATCATTCTTCGTTGTAACGCGATATGCGTTTTTTGAGTCATGACTCTAAACAGTTTTTCTATTTTGGGAAGGTTATTATAAGCAAATTCTTTATCTTTTTTTGAAATTAATAATACTTCACTATCCTCTAATGCTTGAATGTAAAGTTGTGAAGGTTTTTCATTGGTGAAACTGTCTATATCAGTAATCCACCAACTTTCTTGAGCAAAATAGAGTACTTGTTCAAAGCCATTACTGTCTATATGATATACTCTGAAAAGTCCTTTGATAACAAAGCCTTCAAACTTGCAAATTTCTCCTTCTCGCAAAAGGAAATTTTTTTTATGGACTTCTTTTTGGTTGAATAAGCTACAAAAGCTATCTAACTCTTTTTTAGAAAGCGTAATATGGTTTAAAATATTTTGTATTAGTAACTCTTTCATATTCGAGGGATTTGTACATTATGCCCAACGCTTGAGCTAAGCGTTGGGCGTAGGCAAAAAAACTTTTCGTTTCCGTCTATACACGAATCTAAAGCTTATTAATTAGTTTTGTTTTTTTTTGTTTTCAGAGCTAAATCCATAAGATATAGCGACATTATAAATAGACACAGACCTTTCGATTAAGCCTTAAAGCCCAGATTACGTTTAAGAGGTTTTATCTGCTAGCTTTTAACTTTTCAATTTCTATTTGCTGTTTCTCAGTTAACCCAATTTCATATAACCCAATTTCGTAAGAAGAAATTGACATTGTAAATTCAGTTACTTCTTTAAATACGATATTCTGTATTTTCTCTTTTTTAAATAACTGAACTACTCTTTCACTACAAAATCGATACATAGGTGCTTCTCCCTTTTTATCTGGGTTAGACATAAATAAATCCGAACCGTCCCAAAAGTCATCTTTAAAATAATATCCTTTTAAATGAGGTTCAGCTGTAATTCCGATTTTGTCCATAACGATTGAGCTTGTTGAATAGTCCCTATACCCGCAACGACCTGTTATTATAAGCCCAAAATAATTTTTGTCTATTAACTCGTCCTTTTTTGAGTAAATTTTGACATCATAAGTCTTCCATCCAGTTATTGCGTTTGATTTAAACAGTTCAATTACTCTTTTACTCACAATTAATGGGAATGCGTTTGTTGTCCAAATAATATCGTAAAGAGTTTTTCTGCCCATGGTATGTTTGACAGCAACAATTTCAGTCAAGCTTATTTCTCCTCTCGAAATTTCAGGTGTGGCAAAGTTAAAGTTCTCTATTTTCCCTCTAAATGGTCTATTTGAATTACATTCCCTAATCTGAAATATTTTTTTGTAGTTAATCATTTTTGAACCTTAAGATGTCGGTCTTGTGTATGAAACGTAACGTATTAATAAAAGCTAGCATTTTGGGTTAGGCACGAGTCCATTATTCTTTTCTAAATATAAAAATGGCATATTTGTTAGTAGGTAAAAACCTATAATTACTATATTTTAAACACGTAGTTGTAAACATTTTTTCAATAAATATTTTTTTTTTAATTATTGAAAATCGTTTATTTTTTCAATTACACTTTTTCGTAAAGTTGTGTCGATATTTCTTTTGAACTGTTCTGTTGTTAAAATTAGAGGATTTTCTTCTGTTGGCTTCCTTAATCTTAACATCTCCATATCTTTCAATAAGTCATTAACAAAGGGATGGTTTGAAATTTGAGCATCGACATTATTTTTAATGGCATACGACTCAAAATAATTGAGAGATTTAAGATAATTTTTATTTTCTTTTAATGTATTTGGCAAACCAGTTCCTCCCCAAATAGAGACAACGTGATCAATATTATTGTCGGTTGTATTTATTATTAATGAAATAGCACCTTTAGTATGTCCTGGTGTTAAAAAAACCTTGATGTTAGTTTCTCCAAGAGTTACTACTTCTTCATTATCCACTTTTTGATATGATTTAGGTAATGATAAATCATTTGATTTATTTCCAAAAGGATCTACTAAAACAGTTGCATTAGGGTTATGTATTCCATTCCAAGCGACTTCGCTCATTAGTATTTTAGAATTATAGGTTTTCTCAATAAAATTAGCGCCTCCATAATGATCAGCATGCTCATGAGTAATCAAAAGATACTTAATATCTTTAGGGTTTAATCCTAATTTTTCCATGCCCGGAATAATAATATTTTTTGCATCATCGTTAGTCCACATGGCGTCAATTAAGATTATTCCTTGTGTAGTATTTACAACAAATGTTCCAACGCCACCATAACCAACATAGTAAATATTATCAAATAATTTTGTTGGTTCAATAATTTCTGTATTGAATAATGGTGAATTACTAAGATCACTTTTTTCGGAAGAAATTGAAATATTTTCCTCTTTCTTCTTTTTAGAATTACATCCCAAAATAAGTACTGAGCAGATTAGTAAAATTATATTTTTCATATTGTAAATTTAAAAGTTTTTAACGCTTGAGCTAAGCGTTGTGCGGAAGTAAGAGGACTTTTCGTTTCCGTCGACACAGTTTACTTCAATTTTTCGAAAAACCTTATCATATCATCAGCTAACAATTTAGGTTGTTCCAGAGCTGGAAAATGACCTCCTTTAGGCATTTCTGTCCAATGAACTACGTTGAAGCCTTTTTCAATATAATCTCTTGGTGGTGTAGAAATCTCTTTTGGAAACTTTGCAAAACCAACTGGAATTTTTACAAAATCATCTTTTTCAAATTTTAGTGGACTATTACTAATCTCGTGATACATTCTAATGGACGAATGTATTGTTTGAGTTAACCAATATAAAGTGACATTTGCCAGTAATTCTTGTTTTGTAAAGCTATTTTCAATATCTCCGTTATTGTCACTCCATGCGTTAAACTTTTCTATTATCCAACCACAAAGTCCAATTGGGGAGTCATTTAATCCATAAGCTAATGACAAAGGTTTTGTGCTATGAAGTGATGCATAAGCACCTTCTCGTTCATTCCACATTTGAGTAGCTTTTTGAAATTTCACGATGTGAGTATTTATATTTTCGTTTTCTTCAGAATATGGTTTATAGGAATCAGATATGTAATTTAAATGTAATCCGATAATGTTTTCAGGATATTTTTGAGCAATTTTTATACTAATTCCTGCACCAATATCACCACCTTGAACTCCATATTTATTGTACCCAAGTTTAAGCATAAGTTTATGCCATAATTCTGCGTTAAATCCATAATCACTTCCATTTTCAGTTGGTTTTTTTGAGAACCCGAATCCAATAATTGAAGGTATAACCAAATCAAAAGGTGATTCTTCTGACTCTGTTAGATATGGTATTATTTTGAGCATTTCAAGAAATGAACCTGGCCAACCGTGTGTTATTACTATTGGGATGGCATTTTTCTTATTACTTTTTATATGAAGAAAATGGATTTGATTGCCATCAACATCTGCAATAAAATTCGGAAAAGAATTTATTTCTTTTTCTATTATTCTCCAGTCAAACTCTTCTAGCCAATAGTCAGCTAGTTCTTTTATGTAAGAAAGGCTTGTGCCATACTTCCAATCTGAGTTTTTAATTTCATCTGGCCACCTAACTTTTTTGATTCTATCATTTAAATCATCAAGTTCAGATTGAGGTATGTTTACCTTAAATTTTTCGATCATTTAGATTTTTAAAAGTAGGCGAGAGCAAGCTATTACTTATAGCCATTGTGCCTGTTGCACAAGTCCTTGATAAAAATACTGTTTTTGCTTAACTTTAGCTATGCAGGGAAAAAAGGATTACCAGGAAAAATTGTTCGCCCGTTTCCAATTGAGCGAGCGTATACCTAAGAACAATTTCTACAGGCGTTTAAAAGAGGTTCTGGACTTGGATTTACTCTATAATCTGACCAAAGGCTATTACGGTGAGAGTGGTCAAAAGAGCATAGACCCCGTGGTCTTCTTCAAGCTTTGCCTTGTGGGCTACCTGGAGAACATCATCAGCGACCGTAAGCTTATCGCCCATTGTTCGATGCGCTTGGATATTCTTTTTTTCGTAGGCTATGACATTGACGAGGAACTTCCCTGGCACAGTACCATAAGCCGTACCCGTCAACTTTTTCCTGAATCGGTATTTGAAGAAGTATTCACCAATGTCTTGAGTATGTGTGTAGAAAAAGGGATGGTTTCCGGTCATACTCAAGCAATAGATTCTGCCCCGGTAAAGGCTAATGCGAGTATGGATACATTGGAGCTGAAGGTGCCCGAAGAGGAACTTGACGAGCATTTACGGAAGGTACGTGCTATCAGCGCCATGGACAAGGAAGTGCCACACCGCAAGAGCAAGGGCGACAGGTCGGATAAGGGGCAGCGTAGCATCAGTGCCAACACTAAGGAACTTGGTGCTATAAAGGGCAGGAACAAAAAATGGGCGAAGGACCAGGATCAAAGACCTGGCGCCGGAAACAAGGGAGCGAAGTATACGAGCAACAAGACCCATTACAGTCCTACCGACCCCGATGCCAGAATAAGCGTAAAGCCGGGCAAGGCAAGAAAGCTGAACTACCTCAGTCAGTTGAGCGTGGATACCGCCCATCATGTAATTACCGATATCAGGGCGTACCATGCCGATGGCAAGGACAACCAGCAGTTACAGGATATCGTAAAGCGCCTACAGCGGCGCCTATGGCAGCAGGGCTTCGTTTTTGAGAACTGCGTGGCCGATACGGGCTATAGCAGTGGCGAGAACTATGCCTTTTTGGAAAGCAGGGGGCTGAAGAGCTTCATACCCGCCCACGGAACGTTCAAGGGAGGTCCCGATGGTTTCGTTTATGACCAGGGGACGGACAGCTACCGCTGTCCCCAAGGGAAAACGATACCGTTCACCAAGGAGTTCAGGGATTACCGCACGGGAACAAGAAAGAAGGAATACCGGGCAAGAAAGCATATCTGCACCGGGTGCCCGATACGCAGTAGCTGTCTGGGCAAAAGCGCACAGGAGAAGAAGTTCGGCGTTACCTATTACCGGGCGGAATATTTTCGTAACATCGCACGGGTGGAGAGCCCACTGGGGCGGTATATGAAGGGCAAGCGACAGAGTACGGTAGAGCCCGTTTTTGGTACCCTGACCCAGTTCATGGGACTGAGGAAGATAAATACCGTCGGGCTCGCACAGGCGAACAAGGTGATGCACCTCTCGGCGATCGCCTACAACCTCAAAAAGTACCTGAAATTTGAAAAGAAACGCTCCAAAAGTGGGGCGGGAAGGCTTGCTTTTACGGTTTTCGTAAAAAGCATGGTTCATTACCTGAAAAGCACTTCTCCGGCGCACCGAAAATTCACGCTCAACTTCTAGCTTAGCATAAAAAAAGCCCCTTGAAGAGGCTTATATCGATAGTAATTATTTCTAATTATAGGCTAGTGCAACGGTTACCATTGTTGTGCCTACGTGCTTTTAATTTATATTGTTTAAATATTTTTCCAACATAGTATATCCATCCGAAGCTACTATATTGCGGTCATCAGGGTTTTGTTTGTCTAGTTTGTTTTCAATCTCCCAGTAATCAGGAATTCCGTCATGGTCGGTGTCAATCGGGGCGGGAGAGCTTTTCAACTCGGGCCAGCCACCAACATCACTGGGTTTATCAATAATACCTTTATCTCCATATTTTGCTGTTCCATGAAGAACATCATCGATAATATCTGCATCTACTTTATCACGCTTAGGAAAAGAACAACCTGAATGGTCGAGCACAGATTGAAAGGCTTCTTTTGCAGTTTCTTGTTCAATTTTCATCGCAGGCCATGGCTCATTGAGTCTGTAGGTTGAACCTGTTTGAGTTACACCTAATAAATTATCTTGAGTTACATTTGGACTTCCTTCAACGAAATTTTCGTAAACCCACCATTTACCAGCATCTGCGTCATCATCACGTGAAGAGGGAGCAACTATAATACTATTCACTTTTGATTCAGTTGCAGGTCCTAACTTGTAATAATTAGCTATCATATTAATTGTCGAATGTTCAATTGGGGGCTTACGTCTATCTCCTACCTGATGGGCTTCACCACCATAGCTACTTGCATATGCCCAATTATAGATTACATTATTTCTATAATCGTTAAATCCGCTGCCAGAAGCCCAACGTGGGTTTCTGCTAGAGTTATGTGCAAATAGGTTATGATGCCAAGTGCCATAGTTATTTCCCCATATACCCCCAAATCTATGTTCATCAGTAGTGCCTTTGGGGCATGCTTCTGCAATAATACACCATTGAACGGTTGTATTCTCATTATGATAAAGTGTCATGGTTTCATCAGTACTCCAACTTGCCGAAATATGGTCAAAAATAATATTCTTATGATACCTACCACCTATTCCGTCATTTTCACCCATGGCAGGGTCAAACCTTACTCGAATATATCGAATGATAATATTATCAGCTCCAACTGTAAGGTTTCCTTTAATACATATACCATCTCCAGGTGCTGATTGACCAGCAATAGTTATACTATCATTTTTAATACTAAAATTACCTTCTATTGTACCAGAAATTCGGAAGACAATCGTTCTGGGGCCTTCAGCTTCTAATGCTTCTCGCAGGCTACCTTCTCCGCTGTTATCGAGATTGGTTACTTCAAATACTTCTCCACCACGTCCACCAACAGTATATTTACCATATCCTTCGGCTGTAGGGAAAGCTAATTGTTGAGACCTTGCTTGAAACATAGCAAGCATTGTAATTGCTACAGTTAAAATTAATTTTCTCATATTCTTATTTCTACAATAATTAGAATGCGTTCAGTTTACATGAGGCACAACGTTTAGTATATGGTGAGTTTTCATGAGCTATATACATTGTTGGTAGCCGTTTAATATTCATCCAAATCTCTTATAATAAAGTTGTTTTTCTTCTGTTCAGGTCCAAGTAAAGAATCCAAATAGTGCCTATGAAAGTAACCGTTCAAAACGACTATTCTTTTTCCCTTATACTCATTGGTGAAATGCAAAATGTGCTTAGCCATTGTTTTATTTCTCAAATCCCAAAATTCTCCAGCTCGTCTGAAACCCAGTGCGTAGCTTATACTATCCCCATCTTCCTTATTATAGAAGGTGCTTGAGAATATTTTATTATTATCAACAATCTCTAATAGCTTTTTATATTGATTATATTGTCTAATCCTTGCTATACTGTCCGTAACCTCATTATTAAAATTACTAATCCCTAGATAGCCGAATGAGTTCAGAGTGTCCGTTATTTGTAGAAAATCTTGGTAAATAGATTTTTCTTCACTATTTAATAAGTCTTTTTGATAGAGGCTGTCAATTAACTTTATGGTCTTGGTATCAGTTGGTCGAGAACCGATTTTTCTTCTATATTCATTTCTACCAGTGAAATCATAAGGACGAACATCTGCATTAAAGTCATTCATATATCTAACCGTGGCGATATTTTCATTGCTTTCCCAAGTCTTTTTAAATTTGAAATCCTGAGTGAAAAAAGAGGAATCTACCTCGAACAATATTAAATTTGGGCGAATTTTTTTCAGGATATTGTATAAGCTATCCGAATTAAAATTCTCAACAGGTTGATGAACGGTTCCTAGTAAGACTAAATTAGTTTTTCGCTCATTACAAGATTGGGAAAAAAGGCAAAGACATAATATAATTAAGGTGAAAAAAAGTTTTTTCATTCTGATTTGTTCTTAATGGCTACCAACGCCTGAACTAAGCGTAGTGCGACGACAAGGTAACTTTTCGTTTCCGTCTGAGCACAAAGCTAAAGTTTTTGGTTTAGTTTTTAATTTTTCTTGTCTAAGCTAAATCCCAAAGATTTAGCGACTTTATAAATATACACAGACCATTCGATTTAGCTCAAAAACCTGTATTACGTTTAGGCATTGTTGTGTTTAGTTCTTATTCAGATTGTTTCTTTATCCATTCCATTAGTTCGTCTTTATCCACCGAAATCCAAGTTGCAGCGGTATTTTTTTTCTCTGTTTTACTGTCTTGCGGATAAATAATTTTTAATTCAGCGTTTTCATTTTCAGCTAGTTTCATTTGAGCAATAAGTCCAACCATATCTGGAGCATTATTGTCTATTGTAGTTTTTCTTTTCTTTTCTAACCAGTATTCTATGGCAATTTCTATATAAGTTCGGATTGGAAACTCCTGAAAATATTTAATGTGTCTATCTGTTTCATCTGAATAGCTGTAAGTCGAAAAATCAAGATAACTTTCAAGATTTGATTTTGGTGTCCCGTTAAGATTATTTTCTAAAACATAATTAGAGAAAGTACCTTCCCACACAGCTCCCTCTTCAAAATTTATTCTTCTGTCTCTTTTTCCTTCATTATACTGTCTTACCCAATCTAAAGGTGCATCACAAATTATTAGTCCGGAAATATTTAACGAAAACTTGGGTTGATTTTTCTTAGTATATTCAACGTATCTTAATATTCGGTGACCGGACAAACCCACTCCGATTAGGAATATATTTTTGTTTGGTAAATTATTTTTTTCGAATGCATTTTTGATTGTTTTGTGTGCATCGATAATTGAGCTTTCGGAAAAAAAGAAGTCCAATGGAATTTCTGTTGAAACAGATAAAACAGCAAATCCAGCTTTATTCGCTTGAGAATAGATTTGTTTTGCGCTCATATTTTTATTCTCAAATCCCGAGTCTTCCAAAAAGATAATTACTCCTGAAATATTTTTTTCATCCTCGGGTTTGGCAAGTGTATATCCTTTTTCTATATACTTTAGAAAATCGCTTTCCAATTTTCCAATTCTTATACTGTCATTTTTTACTGGTTCGTAATATTCAACCATTTTTTGTGAAAAAGATTTCATACTGGAAATAGTCAAGAATAGTAATAATAATGGCTTAAAAAGTGTTTTCATTATCGTTTTTATTAATTACACAAAACGGTTTTATATATTATGTTGGCATAGTTATTTTATTTCAATTAATCCAAATCCAATAGGAAATTCATTATTTTTCTTAATAAGACTTAAAGAATCTAATGGAACGTGGTTGCTATGAAATAATCCCGACACTTCTTCTTGAGAATAGTTTTTTAATTGTATAAATTCTTTAAGATGATATGGTATTCCTTCTCCACCCATAGGAACATTACTTTTAGATTCTATATGAAAATGTAAATGTGGTAAGTCTGAATTTCCGCTGTTGCCCAATAGGCCTATTATTTGTCCTTTTTTGATTTTATCTCCTATATTTACTTTAAGACTATTTGGTATTAAATGCCCATAAAGCGCATATAAGTCATTCCCAATATCAATGATGACGTAATTACCTGAGATTGTTTTACTAGTAATACGTACAGCCATTTCTTCTGATAGAGGTTCATTTTCTATTATATTATCCTGTATATCTACAACAACTCCATCAGCAACTGATACAATTTCAAGACCATAACTATACCAGTTTTTATTTTGTTTAATATTGTTTTTTGCAAATTTCCCATCATCATTCACAAAAATCCAATCAAGAGCAAAACGTTGCGGATAAATAACTTTTCCATTTGAAAAAAATCTACTGTTTTTATGTCCCTCTGCTTCATATAACCATTTTCCTTTTTTGTTAAATGGCAGCCCTAATGTGAGTTTTGTTTTATTTGGAATATCTAAAATTGTTGTTTCTATAGAATATGCTATAGATTCTTCATCACTTTTATTTATGTTAAAATGAAGTTTGTGAAATATTTTTCTAGGTATGTTTTTAACGTCTTTAAATTCTAGGTTTAAATTAAGAACTCCAAATTGATTTGCAGAAATTATTTTTAAGTCATTATCGTCCCTTAATTTTGGTCGTTCAATGTTCTTATTCAAGTAAATAGAATCGAAAGTAGTAATAGGTACTTCGGTTGATGATAAATCAAATATTTCAACTTTTTTTAATGTTATTGATGTTTTAAAATTATTGAAAATATTTAATTCGTATGCGAGATAATTTTTATTATTTGCATTAATTAAATTGCTTAAAAAAGAAACGTTGGTTTCAAGAGGAAAATTAGATTCTTTAAGTTTAACTAAAACCTCTTTAATAGGTTTTTCATTAATATTTTTTGATTCTTTTATATTTTCGCAACCTGTTATTAATAAGAGAAAGATTAATAGGAAAAGATACTTCATAAATTTTATTTTAAATACTTTTAGATAAGACGATTCATATTAAACCTTGTTACTAACTACTTTGTTTAATTATTACAACTACTGATGATATTTAGTTGTATTGTTGTAACGCTTACCAATTTCTATTGAGCTTTGGAATAATGTGCTATTTTGATTTTAAGAATTTCTTTTACATTATCGAACCATTCAGTTCTTAAAATACTTAAAAATATAGCGTCTATTCTATTTCCATAATTATCAAAACAATAGTTTCAAAAAACACCATCAACTTAGCACCCAATACTTTTCATAGCATTAATATTTTTTTCGTTCAGGTTACTTGCCCCAAATCCAACTCGTTCAATTCCAATTTTCTCAAGCGCAAATTCCAGAAGCATATATTTACAGTTCTTATTAGTTCCGTTTCCTTGAGATTCTTTTCCGTACCAAGTATATCCTAAGTTTGCTGTATTATTAAGTTGATTAAAGGAATATAATCGAGTACTTCCAACATATTTATTTTTTCTTTTATCAATTACTATGAAAGGATATTCATTTCGGTTTTCTCGTTGTTGGATAGTGTTTGAAGTATATTTTTTTTAAATGATCTGAACCATTTGTTGCACCAGAGTTATATTTCCACAATTCAGGTTCTTTAATAGAATATTCTAATAAATACTCAAAGTGTGAACTTTCTAAAGTGCTTATTTTTACAAAATCGTTTTCTAATATGTAGATTTTCTTAAAATATAATTAGGATTTGGCTGCTGCATTTTCTAAATAAGCTAGAACCAGCCATTAATTTTATTCTTTGTTGGCAACAGTTTTTATTCCTTAATTCCTTCAAATCGGTCTGGACCCATAGATAGCACAATACCCATTTCACCTCCGTTGGTCGAAGGTATAAATTCGGCTTTAGCAGGAAAATCTTTGACCATAAATAATGTCTTTGTTTCAGGAAATAATTTATCAACTTTTCCTCCATCTACAGCAATTAATAGTTGCATTCCCTCTCTAGATACTTCAGCTTTAAATCCTTGTTTCATTATATATGTTCCTAAATAGCTGTCTAATAAGTCAGCAGTTAATTCAGGAACTTCACTTTTGTAAATCCTTGAAGCAATATCAAATATTATTGTATTTGTGTTAATGACATTAATGTCGCTGATATTGGACACCACAAAGATGAGCAAGTCATCTTTAGGGAAATACATATCTGACGTCGAATAGCCGAATATAAAACCGTTATGAAATATAGAGGTTTTGTTAAATTTCCTGTCACTATAAAAACCATATCCGTAAGTTGATTTTTCTCCACTATTTAAGGTAAAAGGTGTCCAAGCTTTTATCAAATTCTCTCTAGAGATAATTTTAGAGTTCATTAATCCTTCATACCATTTTGAAAGGTCTTCTACTGTTGTATGTATCGAACTCGAACCTCTAGTCTGATTGAAAGAATGGTATCTTGCATATACAATTTCATTATTTTTTAATTCGTAACCCGTTGCCAAATTTGGAATCAACTGTCCTTCATCAGGTATGTATGAGTTGGTCATTTCCAATGGTTTAAATATATTTTCTTTAACATAGTCAGCATACTCCATTCCTGAAGCTTTTTCGATGATATATGCCAATAAATTAAAATTCACATTACAATAGTCGTGTTTTTCACCAGCCTCGAATTGTACAGTATCTTTTTTAAAATAGTAGAGGGCATCTTTACTAGAATCAAAGTATTTTCTAGCATCTGTATTTGCCCATATGGTATCAGTATGACTTTTAAGTCCAGAGGTATGAGACAAGAGGTGTTTTATCTTTATTTTATCACCATTATTAGAATAGTTAGGTAAATAGCTATTGACATTATCTTCAAGAGATAGTTTTCCTTTTTCTAGTAACTGAAGTACACTCATGGCAGTAAATTCTTTACTGACACTTCCTATGTTAAATGCATTATTAGCAGACATATCAACATTGTTTTCGATATTGGCTTTGCCAAATGCTTTTTCGTAAAGTACTTTTCCTTTCTGTTTAATGAAAACGATGGCTCCTGGACCATCAGTTTTAACAGTATTGTTGATTATACTATCAATCTGTTCATTCTTAATTTGGGAAAATGTATTTACAGCGTAAAAAGTGAAAAATACTACAAGTAAAGTTTTGAAAGTTAATTTCATAATGTTTTTATAATTTGTTAGAGTCCAAATGTTGCAAACGGTTGATCTATGAACAGTACGGGAGCAAACTAGCGTTTGCTTTCCGCCACGGACATAGCGAAATCTTTTTGTTTTGATTTATTTTTTCCTGTCCAGAGCAAAATCCAAAAGATTTTGCGGACTTTATAAAAATACACAAACCCTACGATTAAGCCCAAAGCCGTATTGTTTATAGGTTGTGTGTGTGCCCAGCATGGGCATCTTTTTTAACTACAGAAAAGTAGTTGATTAATCTAGAGGGTGCAAGTCCCTTATGGACAGGGGTAACGCCTTTAACCATTAGTAAGTTGCAAGGTTGCTAGTTGCGAAGCTAGGACTGAAGGAAGCGAGCCTACAAACTCTGGTACTGACGAATAGGAACCTGATATGAGGCTATAAGGTCGGGTAAGCAGGCACATAACTGTGACGCCCCAAACTCCAAGCAATTGGAAGCAGACCAAAGTAGTAGATTGGGCAGCGATCAGAGGAAAGAAGATGCCCTTACCTGGGGAGGTCTCCCAAGCTACGAGTAGCTATATGGAGAAGTCAGCAGAGGTCATAGTAGTTCAGTTGTGATACTGAATGAAGGACTGAACGTTAATGGTCTTTAATGAACTAAGGAGTTTAGCTGTGTTACAGATAGTTTTCCAGCAGTTAAATAGCCTTAAATCAAGCGAGACACCTAAACAATTTTATAGTACCGATGATTAAGGAATTAATCAACAAAGAAAACCTAAACCGCGCCTATTTAAAGGTCTACCGAAACCGTGGAGCAAGCGGTGTAGATGGCATGGAAGTCCATGAACTGTCTCGCCACTTTGGGCACTATGGCGAACAGTACGCCTTGCAAATAGCAAGTGGCACGTATTATCCCTCAGCGATAAAGGGCATAGAGATACCGAAATCAAACGGAAAGACGCGCCTTTTAGGCGTACCTACCGTAGTAGACAGGGTATTTCAACAAGCACTACATCAAGTGTTAGAACCTTTGTTCGAGAAAGATTTTCATGCTTATAGTTTTGGTTTTCGTCCTCAGCGTAACACGCATCAAGCGTTAGCGAAGAGCCTATCAGAAATCAACTCGGGCAGAAAGTATATTGTGGACATCGACTTAAAGAGCTTCTTTGACGAGGTAAGACATGATGTGCTTCTCAACTTGATACATGACAAAGTAAGGTGTCCACTAACGCTAAAGTTGCTACGCAAATTCTTACGTGCACCTATTGAAATCAATGGCAGCTTGCACAAACGCAGTAAAGGGGTACCGCAAGGTTCGCCCTTAAGCCCACTTCTGTCGAATATCTTGCTCAATGAGCTAGATAAAGAGTTAGAAAAGCGTGGTCACGAGTTTGTACGCTATGCCGATGATTTCAGTATTTACCTGCGCAGTAAGCCAGCCGCCAAAAGGGTAGGGAATAGCATTTTCAAGTTTTTGCGAGACAAGCTGGACTTACCCATCAACCGAGAAAAGAGCGGATTACGCACCCCTTACAACTTCAATTTATTAGGCTACGGATTTGTTCCTACCTATAAGAAAGGAGAACGGGGCAGGTATCAATTTGTGGTAGAAAAGTCGAAATGGCAAGTGCTGAAACAAAAGTTAAAGTACCTGACCAAGAAGACGGTTCCTGCCAGTTTTGATGAGCGTATACAGCGCATAAATAGGTTGATACGTGGTTGGACAAACTACTTTAAACTAGCGAACATTCAAGCAAAGCTAAAGCAGCTGGATGAATGGTTGCGAAACCGATTACGGTACTGTATTTGGCATTACTGGAAGAAACCCGAGCGCAAGCGTAAAAACCTTATCCGTTTAGGTATTGAACAAGGACAAGCCTATGCATGGAGCAGAACCAATATGGGAGGATGGGCAGTAGCCCAGAGTCCTATTCTGGGTACCACCATAACCGTATCACGCTTAAAGCAGCGAGGATATCTAAGTCTATTGGATTACTATAAGAAAGTAAAGCATCATTAACGAACCGCCCAGTACGAGACCCGTACGCTGGGTGGTGTGAGAGGCGCAGTCCGTTCCTAACTAGGGGCGGACCCGTCTACTCGATTGTGCGTAGGCTTTATTGCTTAAGTTGCTTTAATCTATCAATGGCATTTTGATTTTCTGAATTTAGGCTTAAAGATTTTTCAAAACTCTCTATTGCCATTTTCTTATTATCAATAAATAAATATGCTTCTCCCAAACTATCAAATAGGTTTGCAGATTTTGGATAAAGTTTTGTAGCCAATAAAAAAACACTAATCCCTTGTTCAGAAGTATTTGGGTTGAAAATGAGTTGAAGTCCAACCGTGTTAAGGTTGCCTTCTGGAATTTCTAAGGAAGGGTTTTTTGTTTTGGTTGAAACATATAATTCATAAAGACCTTTATAGTTTTGTTTCAAGGCTAATTCATTAAAATCCTCGAAAGTAATTTTTGGATTGCTGGCGTTTTTTGACTCCTTTTTCAATAGACTTTCTTTGATACCATTAACACTTGGAGTGTTTTTAAGAAGTTTTAATGCATTTGTATCATTTTTTAAATATGCGTTTAAAAAGTTTAAAGTGTAAACTGAAACCCACTTATAGGATTCCATAATTTCAAAATCACTTTTATCCTGTCTTTTATCTCTTTGTTGAAAAAGAACGCCTAGCGTACTAAAATATGAATGTGTTAGATTCTTAAATTTTAATTTATAAGAAGTACTATTTGTTAAGCTATCATACAATTGAAATTTTGAATTTAGTTCAGAAGGAATATTATCTTCTTTAAGAACTTGGTCAGGTATATTTTTTTGTCCCATATGAATGTAAGGAACATCAATTCTACTTGGCTCAAAAAAAGGTGATTTTTCTAATAATTTGTATTGATACCTTTCCGTACCGTCAAGGCTAACAACCGCACTTATTTTGTCATTCCTTGTTTGAGCAATCACGTTTGACAAACCACCAAAACTGAAACCCATAATTGCAATTTGATTATAGTTTGCTTTCGGAAATTTACCAACCTCTTTTATCAAAAACTCTACATCTCTCGCTTGATTTTCCATTTCTTTTGCATTGTTATTGCTAAACCAACGGGTTTCTGTTCCTCGACTTGGGCTAGATATTACCACATAGCCGTGACTAGCTAAATACTCGCACATAGCAAAGTTTTCAATCGATGAAGCTTGATAGCTTGGGGCGTATACAATTACAGGAAATTTCTCATTTGCATATTCTAATTCGGAGTATGCATTTGTCAATTCCTTTTGATGGCTTTGGTTCTCAGGTGTATTCGGATAATAAAACCAATTCAAAATTTGTTCATTCGGCAGATGTTCCCATTCCTCTTCCTGTTTTAAAATTTCTAAATAGTTCAGAACACTTAATTGTTCTTTACCATTTGTATCTTGATTTGAAGGATACCAAATACTGATTGGAATTGGTCTTGGAATTTTTTGATTATTATAATCGTAAATTCTGGTGTAGGTTCTTGTACTATCAGTAGTGTTATAATGCTTAAATCCTACATTATAACTCCCGATATTTAGGTTTATATCATTTAATGAAGTTTGTCCATTTGTGATTGTAGTGATTAGAATGAGAATTGTAACTGATAGTAGTCGCATTATTTTGATGTTAATGTTCATTATTAAAGATGCGATAATTTGTTGATTGTTACATTTTTCAGCTTACGCACAACGCTTGAGCTAAGCATAGTGCGGAAGTAAGGAAACTTTTCGTTTCCGTCTTAGCACGAAGCTAAAGCTTATTGTTTTGATTTATTTTTTTTATTCTAAAGCTAAATCCATAAGATTTTGCGACTTTATAAATAAACACAGAACTTCGGAGTTGCCACAAAAGCCCTATGTTTTTTATACATTGTTGTGCAACGTATTGTCACGCAATATGTTCAGGAATTGCTCAGCTTTGGTCTGAATTTCCATAATCTTTTTTTTGCTTTTATCACTTTCTCTTAAAGTCCAATATTTATTTAGGTTCCAACCCATTTTTCTTTCGTCTCCAGTTCCGATTTGAGATATAAACCCCCAAAACCATAAATCGTCCCAAACCTCAATATCTTTTCCGCTATAATTTTCTCCTATGATTTTGTTTACATTTTTAAAGTTCCAATTTTTCGGTTGGATGTATTTGAAGATTGCAATAATTACCGCATCAACAGGTAAATAAAAACAGTCGTTATTCTTCAAATCGGTTGGCGCATCATTCCATATTTTCAATTCACTTGGATATTCATTATTATGCAAATGAAAAATTGATTTTACAAATAGAGCAGAAGTCTTTTCTCCCCAACCATTTTGGTTTTTCATTCCATTATAAAGTCCGCTATAACTATTCGTTTCAATTCCGTTTGAGCTTATTACAGACATAAATCCTGAAAACGAATTTAGTAATTCAATATTCTCGTATATTTTTTTGTAAAATTCTGCGAGATTGTCAATTTTCGGTTGACTTTGCGTATTTGCCGTGCGATACAATAATGATACAATTTTTTCCGCTTTATTATTCTGAGGTTTTACAATTCCAGAATAATATCTGGTTTGTAGTTCTTTATTGTAAATTCGATTCTCGATTAAGAAGTCAAATATGTTTTTCAGCGATTCTTTCAAATGTTAGTTCATTTTTTTGGGTATGTTGCACAACGTTTCGGCTATGGCAAGTAGGGCAGGCAAGGAAACTTTTCGTTTCCGTCTGGTCTGCGAGCCAGAGCTTTTTGTTTAGTATTTATCTTTTTCATTTTAAATGCCAAATCCAAAAGATTTGGCGGACTTAGTAAACACGCCCAAGCCATTAAATATAGTACTTTATGCCCTATTTGCTATAGGTATTGTTAGCTGTAGTTGTTTTTACGATATTTTCATAGCAATATGTCCAATCGAAATTACCAAAAACACAAATGTAATTGCACCTAGGAAATAACTTAAAAATCCTTTAAGGTAATTCCATCTTTTCGGACGTTCAAAAAACTGTCCAATTGCCCAAGCAACATAGATTGACCCAATTATAAATCCAATTTGGACAACTTTAAGATGAGTAATTCCATTAACAATTCCAAAAATGGTTTGAATTAGTACCGAAACACCAATGTAATAAGAAAGAATAGTGAAAATTTGATAGTAATTGTAGTCTTGTTTTCTGAAGAATATCTTTGTCCATATAGCAATCGGAACTGCCATTATAATATTTGAATACCCATAATTTTTGGATAGCCAATCAAATATTTTTTTAAAGATTGAGTCTCCTTGAAAATTTGTAAACTCACTTTTAAAGTCCAAAAATTGTTGAGCTAAAGTGAAAACCAAAGTACATAATATTAAAAACAAAATTGGTTTAACGAGTTTGGTCCTGTCTTCATTTATGAACTCTCTTACTGTCGGTCCGGGTCTTATGAATAAATTTTTAACCGTAAATAAAATCCCTTTTTCTAAATTAAATACACTCCTAGTTTCATCAAAAATATATTTTCCATTTATAGGTTTGAGTTTAAAAGGGAAACCGCAATTTGAGCAAAAATCCCCGTTAAATTCCGTTTGACATTTTTTACAAATATTCAAGAGTGTTCTTTAGGTTGATTATAATTACAGCTAACAATTAAATATATAACATATGTTATATATCCTGCCAATATGAGATATATATAACATATGTTATATATATCTTTTATATCAGCAATATACCAAATTACATTTGAAGAAAACTCCTACTAGTTTTAAACTGTATTAATATGTGTATTCACAAAACAAAAAAAAGCCCGTCTTTACAGACGAGCTTTTATAAACAACTTAAATTAAAACAAACTACTCAAAAGAAGTTTCCCCTATATTAGGGTTATATACATAATTAAAGGTGAAGTAAGGTGTTGCATCTGCAAACGCATCTGGTTCGGCAGGGGCGTTTTCATAGTAGCTAATAATCTCTACTTTGGCATAATTACCTTCTGTTGTTCTAATTACAAATATTTTACCTGGTATTGGTGTAATAACGTGTGATGGTGGTCCGGCGTAATTGTACCATCCATTGTCACTACCTGTAGGTATGGCAAATGCAGCATCGGCATCTTGGTTAAAAGATAGTCCGTCAGCTGTAGTTACGCTTGCCAATGTACCTGTTACTATGGCTACACCTGCATCTCCGTTGCGTACAGGTTCATCTGCTGTACCGGTTTCTGCGCCGCCGTTTATGGCTATGGTTGTTCCTCTAAAGGCTATATCCCAATCTGTATCGCTAGTGGTAATTGCGCCAGTTTCAAAATCAAATTTTGCAAACTCCCCACCAACAGCTTCTCCTTGTCCACCTGTTTGTGGTGCATATAGGTTGCTAACAGTTTCCGTTTGTATCGGTTCTGCTGGGGTGTTGTCATCGTCGTTACTGCAAGAGGCGAATGCCACTGCTAAAAATGCTACTGCTAAAATGTTCTTCGTCATGGTAATTGTAATTTAAACCTGCTCATTGTCAGGTGGGTTAGAATTGATAATTTAATTTTAGGTATCCTTGAATTCCCGGCATCGTCGGGATATTGTTATCGGTATAGTCCAAAAGATTATTGGCACCTACCTGTAGTGTAAAGTTGTTGTAGAATGTTTTACTGGCTGCTGCATTTACGGTAACAAAGCCATCTATAAAACTGCTATCGTAATTATCTATGAGTCCGTTGCCATTGGTATCAAACTGCGCATACTTACTTCGGTACAGTAGGCGAATGTTTAGATTTGTTTGTGCAGCGGGTATATCATAGTAGATCTTAAAATTGGCATTGTGGCGAGATCTATTTACCAAACCAAAATAATCGGTCTGTGATAAGGCAATGGTCTGCCCATTATTAGGGTCGCGTACAAATACTTGGTTGTCTTTTATATCTTGTTTCTTCTGCTTGTCAAAAGCATACAATAATTGATAGCCAGCACTTATGTTTAGGTCATTAGTTAGTTTGTAGGCAGAATTAATTTCGAAACCCGTGGTGTATATTTCATCAAAATTGACATAGCTAAACACATTTTGTCCGTTTGTTTTTCTAGCAATAATGCGGGTGTCTATTAAGTTTTTAAAATCGTTTCTAAAGAAATTGACTTCTGTATTTCCACGACCGTGTTTTAGATTGAAGCCTAGGTTATATCCAATAGAGCTTTCTGCTTCTAAGGGTTTACTTAGGTCATCTTCGGTCACAACCACATTAAGAATTTGATCTTGCTCTTCTAGTTCTTTCAGTTTATCTAATGCTACGTTATACCCTAAAACCGTATAACCAACGGCGGAGTTTGTAAAATCAAAATACAGCTGTCTAAAATCTGGTGCTTTAAAACCGTAACCTATAGACCCTTTAATTGATAGGTTGTCGTTTAATTGATAGCGTAGTGCCAGTTTGGGACTAAATTGATTGTTGTATTCAGAGTGATTATCAAACCGGGCGCCTGCAATAACATTTAAGTTTTCTATTGGGTCAAAATCGTATTGCGCGTAGGCATACTGGGAGTTGAAGTTTACGGTTTTATCAAAGTAAGTTCTATCCAATTCATCTAATTGAAGACCAATACCAGCAGTTAAAGTTCCATTTTGGAATCCCGTTGTCTCTGTATTGTTTTCAGATGAAAATGTATAACTACCACGAACTTCTGGTCTAAATAATTTCTGGTTGAAATCACTATCACTTAAAATAGCTGTAGAGATAGGATCCGCCAATAATTCTGTAGCAATGTAATTAGTATAGTAAAGCTCGTAGGCCATGGTAAGATTTGGGGTCCATTTATGGTCTAATCTGGTATGCGCGTTCCATTCTCGTTCTTTAGTATCGCCTTGGTATTGAATGCTATCCAATGTAAAACCGGCATCTTGGTTTTGATCATAAAAACGCCCAGAGGCAAACAGCGATAAATTGTCATTAAAATCATAATACAATCGCCCGTTTAAGGTGTAGTTCGTAAACGGATTTACCGTATTGCCTTCAACATCTTCATTAAGATCATACCCATTGCTAGAGAACCTATTGGCAAAGAACCCATAACGAAATTTGTTAAATGCTTGTTTTACATCTAGGTTAATGTCTTGCTGAGAAAAGCTTCCAATTCTGTAAGATGCATTACCGGTCAACGCTTCTGTTTTTGGCTTTTCCGTAATTATATTGATGACTCCGCCTAAAGCTTCAGATCCATATAAACTGCTAGACGGACCTTTTACTACTTCTATCTGTTTGATGTTGCCCACGGTAAGCCTACTTAAATCAAAATTACCGGCACTTCTACCAACTAGGGGAACACCATCTATTAAAATAAGAATATAGTCTGATGCGATACCTTGAATCTGTACACCTTGAAACCCGCTTTCATCGGCTACGGTTATTATACCGGTCTGCTCATTCAATATTTCGTTTAAACGGATGCTACCGGATTTTATAATTTGTTTTTTACCCACTAAGGTTACTGGTAGGGGTAATGATGATAATTGGCGTTCTGTTCTTGTTGCGGTTATAATTACTTCATCTAGTTGCTGGGCAAGGATAGAATCAGTCGGATTTTCAACTCGGGTCTGTGCTATGGCAAAGTAAGATCCTATAAATAGTAAGCATGTGGTAAGTTGAAATCGCATTATTCTTATTTAGAATTATTCTTAATACGGAGCAAATATATAAACAATTCTTATTTAGAATAAATAAAAATAGTTATTTTTGGCCTCGAACCTAAAAATTAAATCATCAAGTAATGAGAACACCGATCACTATAGTAATGGCACTACTGGTTTCAATGAGTGCTTTTTCTCAAAAGGATAAAAAGAAAAAAGACCGCGAGGCTATAAAAAGCATGTGTGGTTGTTATGAAGTAACCTTCAATTTTGCAGAGACGTTTAATTATAGTTCAGATTCTTTGTATAAACCGTCTAAAACCAAAGTAGACAAAGGTCTAGAATGGGCAGAATTGGTAACAGATGAGAATGATAAAATTTCTATTCAGCATTTATTACAAGTAGGTAACCCAGCAGAGCCACATATAGTTAAACACTGGAGGCAAGATTGGTTATTTGAAAACACGGATCTATACTCTTACAATGCCAATAACAGTTGGACATTTGCCAAATTGCCAGCAAATGAGGTGAAAGGGCAGTGGACACAAAAAGTATATCAAGTAGATGACAGTCCTAGATATGAAGGTTCTTCTACTTGGGTTCATGTAGATGGTAAGAGCTATTGGGAGAATACTGCCGATGCTCCGTTGCCTAGACGTGAGTATACTACAAGAAGCGATTATAATTTAACCGTTCGTGGAAATAGACAAGAGATTACTGATTATGGTTGGTTGCATGATCAAGATAATACCAAAGTAATACGTGAAGATGGTAAGCCAGATGTTATCGTTGCTAAGGAAAAAGGATATAATACCTATGTAAAGGTTGATAATAGCAAATGTGCGGCTGCTGCTAATTGGTGGAAAGAACACACTGATAAATGGGCAATTGTACGAAGTAAATGGGATAATGTATACGGGCGTAACACTGATCTTTCTTTAGAAGAGAAGGTTGATAATAAAGTATTGTATAAATACCTTTTTGATGATTCTTATGATCAAGAAGGGGAAATTGAAGAAGTAATAGAATCATTTGTAAAGAAATAAGAATATGAAAACTGTAAAACTAATAGCCTTAACCGCACTGTTGTTTGTAAGCTTCACAGGTATTGCACAACAAAAGAATGAATTATTAAATCGCAAATTTTGGAAAAGCAATCCAGATGTTGCGGCCGTAAAACAAAAGATTGCAGAAGGAAACGATCCTACTTCGTTTGACGATAATGCTTTTGATGCTACTGCATTGGCAATTACCACGAAGGCAGATACCGAAGTGATAAAATACTTGCTTTCTTTAGAGGGTAATGGTGTAGATAAGAAAACCCATGACAGCCGTATTTATTTACACTGGGCAAGTTATTCTGGTGATGCCGAATTGGTTCAGTATTTATTAGATAACGGTGCTTCGGTAACCGCATTAGATAGCCACCGTTTTACACCTCTTGCTTTTGGAGCAAATGCCGGACTTACAAATCCTGCAATCTATTCTGCTTTTGAGAAAAAAGGCGTGAATTTGGCTGAAGAGAAAAATGACCACGGTGCCAATTTATTACTAATGGCCGCACCTTCATTAAAGAGTGAAAAAGAATTAAATTTCTTTACTGGCAAAGGTTTGGCTTTAGATAGTAAAGACAATGATGGTAACGGAATTTTCAATTATGCTTCTAAAAAAGGTAATATAGATTTTCTAAAATTACTTGTTGAGAAAGGGGTGGACTATAAAACACTGAACAATAATGGAGGTAATGCATTTATGTTTGCATCACAAGGTGGTCGTGGATTCAGTAATGGGTTACCGGTCTATACATACTTAAAAGGTCTAGGTTTGGAACCTAATATTGTTGAGAAAAATGGAAGTACTCCATTACACCGTTTAGCATTCAGTAATAAAGATGCTGCCATATTTGAACTTTTTTTGAATGCAGGCGCAGATGTTAATCAGGCAGATGAAAAGGGTAATACGCCATTCTTAAATGCTGCTACTAGAAATGAACTTGCCATGGTGCAATTATTATCTAAAGATGTAAAGGATATCAATACAGCTAATACTGATGGTGAAACAGCTTTAATGCTTGCTGCCCATGATAACAGTGTAGATGTAGTTGAGTTTTTATTGGAAAAAGGCGCGGACATTAATGCGCAAGATTCTAAGGGGAATACAGTTGCTTATTTCTTAGCAGAATCTTTCAGTAAAAGAAATGCAGATGCTTTTGATGCTAAGCTTGCTGTATTGAAAACAAAGGGATTAAAATTCAATACCGTTCAATCAGAAGGAAATACGCTGTACCATATCGCTGCTAGAAAGAACGATTTAGAATTGTTGAAAAGACTTTCTACTTTTGATATCGATGTAAATGCTAAGAATGATGAGGGCTTAACAGCTTTACATTTAGCGGCAATGAAAGCAGAGAATGATAAGATGCTTAAGTTTTTAATAGCTAACGGTGCAGATGCAAAGAGTAAAACCGATTTTGAAGAAACCGTGTACGATTTAGCAAGTGAAAACGAATTGTTACAGAAAGAAAACACGTCATTAAATTTTTTAAAGCAATAAAGAAACCTGCCTGGTTCATTTAATATGATCTGGTAAGAAAATAGATTACAGATGAAAAGAACATTAAAATTTATACCGGCAATTGTATTGATCGGTGTGTTACTAACAGCATTTACTCCCGTAGAAAAAACTGCGGTAAAATGTCTTATTCAATTAACTAATTATTCTGGTGAAGGTGCCTACCTTATTGTATCCATAGTTGATGCCGATAATGAATATGTAGAAACCTTATATGTTCAAGGTAAAGACAGTGAGTGGTATAGTGAAATTACAGAGTGGTGGAAATTCTATGGTAAAAATCGCCCTAATATTGATGCTATTTCTGGTGAAACCATAAGTGGTGGCGAGCGTGCTTTGTCCGTATTACAAATCCCAAATGATAAAATCGACAAAGGTTATAACCTACGTTTTGAAACCTCAGTTGAGGATCAAGGGTACTATGCAGATGATATTCAATTTGCTTTGACTACAGAGAATTTAAAAGCAAAAGTAGAGGGCAAAGGATTCATTCGTTACGTCCGCATGCTTCCTCAGTAATAAATTGTCCTAGAAGACGTCTTTGCGAGAAGCTTTTCGCGACGAAGCAATCTTCTTAATTTAGGTAGCTTGTGGTTTTTTTGGTTACCAAGAAGTAGATTACTTCATTGTATTCGTAATGACATTTTTAGTTAATACGTTTATTTTACAATCAGAGTGTTATTTCCAGAATGTCATTTTATGATGTTCTGGAATTTTTTAAAGTATATAGCAATACAAAATTACAGTACTACTTATGACGATTTCTATTTGGCGCTATAGTCATCTTACGCTTGCCTTAGTTTCTTCGCTATTCTTGATAGTTGCTTCTGTTACCGGCATCATTTTAGCCGTAGAACCAATTTCGCACCAAGCTAAGGGCTATGCCGTAGAAAATCTAGAAGAAGTCTCCTTGGCAACGACCATAGATGCCCTAAAGAATTCTTATGATGAGGTGTTAGGGTTGGAAGTAGAATCATCTGGGTTTGTTAAAGCTTCTGTGCTAACCATGGACATGGAGACTTTAGATGTGTACGTGAATCCTGCAACGGGTGAGCAATTGGGCAAGGTAGAAGAACGACCTTATATTTATACATTCGCCACCAACTTACACCGATCTCTTTTTCTTAAAAGTATAGGTAGGTTCTTTGTAGGTCTAATTTCATTACTCTTATTCATTATAGCTGTTACAGGCTTAATTTTGTTAGCGAAAAGACAAGGCGGATTTCTAAAGCTTTTTTCAAAAGTTCAGAAAGATTACTTTGAAATGCGATACCATGTCGTTTTAAGTAAATGGTTCTTTATTCCAATTTTAATCCTAGCACTTACGGGAGTTTATTTATCTGCAGAGAAATTCAACTTGTTACCTAATACCGTTGTAACGCAACAACAATCTGTTATTAATGATAACGCTGAGGTTTATGAAACCATTGGTGATATTCCTTTTTTTAAGGAAACAACCTTAGCTGAAATTCGTCAGGTAGAATTTCCGTTTTCCGATGACCCAGAGGAATATTACCTCATTGCCTTACAGAATAAGGAGGTTCAGGTAAATCAGCAAACAGGTGAAATTGTTAGTAGTGGTGACTATCCCTTTGTGACTTTAGCTTCGAGATTAAGTTTAGTGCTACATACTGGTGAGGGCAGTGTACTTTGGTCTATCATTCTATTGCTTGCTAGTGCGTCTATATTATTTTTTATGTATTCCGGTTTTGTAATGACCCTAAAGCGTAGAAAGAAAGGTAAGCGAATTGCTACAATGCCAAATAAGGATGAATGTGAGTTTGTCATATTGGTAGGGTCGGAGAGTGGTACTGCGTTTGACTTTGGGCAACGATTGTATAACGGATTGACAAAAGTTGGAAAGAACGTTTATTTGACGGAACTTAATACATACACCACGTACGCTAAGGCGACGAATATTATCGTATTTACTTCTACTTACGGTGAAGGAGAACCACCAACGAATGCCCGTAAATTTCCAGCAATATTTTCCACTATTAAACAACCGAATACGATTGATTTTTCAGTAATCGGTTTTGGCTCTTTAGATTATCCGGATTACTGCAAATTTGCAATTGATATTGATAAGCAAATTGCCGGTGCTTTAGATTTTAATAGACAATTGCCCTTATTTAAAATTAATAAAGCAGATTTTGAGTCTTTTGAACTTTGGATGATTCAATTTGGTAATCAAGTAGGATTTAATATTCCAATAGAGCGTCCTGTAGTTAATAAAAAGAAATATAAGAAAGTAGATTTTGAAGTTTTAGAACGAACGGAGCTAAATATTGATGATACTTTTTTGCTGAGGTTACAACCAAAAACTAATATTGAATTTACATCTGGAGATTTGTTGGCTGTATTCCCAAATGGAGATGAAACGGTAAGGCAGTATTCAATTGCTAGAATTGAAGACGATATTCTGTTAAGTGTTAAAAAACATGAATTAGGAAGAGGTTCTAATTTTCTCTTCGGATTAAAAGTTGGTGAAACTATAAGAGCTGCTATTGATAGTAATGAACATTTTCATTTACTCAAAAATGAAAAAAATGTAATTCTTATCTCAAATGGTACTGGTATAGCTCCGTTTTTAGGAATGATTTCAAAAAATACAACTCAGAATATCTCTTTGTTCTGGGGAGGGCGTAAAAAAGCCTCTATGGATGTTTATAATTCTATTTTAGAAAAAAACACATTAAATCATAAAAACATCAAGATATTTTCAACGTTCTCTAGAGAAGGCGAAAAGCAATATGTTCAAGATGTTATTAAAGAGCAAAAAGATTTGGTGCTACAAACAATTAACACTGGTGGCACCATTATGATTTGTGGTTCGTTGGCAATGCAACATGATGTTCTTGATGTATTCGAAAACATGCTCCAAGACAATGAACTCACAACTTTTGAGGCTTTCGAAAAAAGCGACCAGCTGAAGACAGATTGTTATTAGTCGTCCTTGCGAGGAGTTTTTCATGACGAAGCAATCTGTTGAATAGTGGCAGTATGTGAGTTCTTGGCTATCAATAAACAGATTACTTCACTACGTTCGTAATGACGTTTTGTATCGAAACCGTCATTGCGAGGAGTTTTTCAAGACGAAGCAATCTGCTGAATAGTGGCAGCATGTGAGTTCTTGACTATCAATAAACAGATTACTTCACTACGTTCGTAATGACGTTTTGTATCGAAACCGTCCTTGCGAGGAGTTTTTTATGACCAAGCAATCTGTTGAATAGTGGCAGCATGTGAGTTCTCGGCTACCAATAAAAAGATTACTTCACTACGTTCGTAATGACGTTTTGTATCGACACCGTCCTTGCGAGGAGTTTTTCGCGACGAAGCAATCTGCCTAATTTCTACACCAAGTTAGTTTTAGGTTAATAGGAGACAGATTACTTCACTACGTTCGTAATGAGATTTAATCCCAATTCATTTTTTGCAATCTAACTGCATTCAAAATTGCCAATAGCGCTACGCCCACATCTGCAAAAACAGCTTCCCACATAGTAGCTAAGCCTCCTGCTCCTAAGGCCAGAACAATTACTTTCACCCCAAAAGCCAAAGCAATATTTTGCCACACAATACTACGTGTAGAATTACCTATTTTAATAGCTGTGGCGATTTTAGAAGGTTGGTCGTTCTGTATAATAACATCGGCTGTTTCAATAGCTACATCGCTTCCTAGTCCGCCCATAGCAATACCTACATCACTTGCGGCAAGTACGGGTGCATCGTTTATTCCATCACCTACAAATGTTATCTTCATATTAGGCAGTTTCTTTAGTTTCTCAACTTCTTCTAATTTTTCTTCAGGTAACAATCCTCCTTTTGCCCAATCAATGCCCAATTGTTTTGCAACCTCTTGTGTGATGGAATCTTTATCCCCAGATAGCATAATAATTTTTGTGACTCCGGCAGCACGTATATTTCGAATTGCTTGTTGCGCATCTTCTTTCAATTCATCTGCAATGGTGACATAACCTGCAAATTTTCCATCTATCGCGACCAAAACAATAGATTCAACAATGGTGTCAGTTTCCTTAGGTACCTCAATTTGATTCGCCGTCATTAAGGCTTTGTTACCTACTAAGACAACTTTGCTATTTACGATACCTTTCAATCCTTTACCTGCAATTTCAGATACATCTGTTGCTTTATATGCTTCGCCTTCTGGTTTATATTCCAAAATAGCTTTGGCAATTGGGTGTGTAGATTGCGTTTCAATGGCGATCAAGTACTTCATGAATTCATCTTCGGTAAAGATCTGATCTTTAACAAGATCCTTTATCTTAAAAACACCTTTAGTTACGGTACCTGTTTTGTCCATGACCACTGTATTTACCTTGGTCATCGTATCTAAAAAGGATGCTCCTTTAAATAAAATACCATTTCTAGAAGCAGCTCCT
Organism: Maribacter sp. Hel_I_7; assembly: GCF_000688315.1. Lineage (NCBI taxonomy): Bacteria > Pseudomonadati > Bacteroidota > Flavobacteriia > Flavobacteriales > Flavobacteriaceae > Maribacter > Maribacter sp. Hel_I_7. Next base: position 373,510 of record NZ_JHZW01000003.1, read on the forward strand.
AATCCGCCAAAATAACCCAAGGGAATAGAAATTACTAGGGCACATGGACAAGAAATCACCAAGAATATTAAGGCACGGTACAACCAGTCTTGAAACACATAATTTTCTACAATAAAGTATGGAAGAAAAGTGAGTGCAATAGCTAGGTAAGTGACAATAGGAGTATATACCTTGGCAAATTTTCTTATGAACAGTTCCGTTTTAGATTTTCGTGCAGTGGCATTCTGTACCATATCAAGAATACGTGCAATGGAACTGTCCTTAAAAGCCTTGGTCGTTTCAATTTCTATAACTCCGTCTAGATTTATACTACCAGCATATACGGATTCTCCTTTTTTAAGGGAATCAGGCTTGCTTTCACCTGTCAATGCAGCAGTATTGAAAGAACCTTTTTCTGAGCGTAATACGCCATCTAGCGGGACTTTTTCACCTACTCTAACTTGTATTTTTTCGCCAATTTCTACTTCTTCTGGAGATACGGCAACAAAGCTATGATCACGGTAAACCAAAGCTTGATCCGGTCGTAGATCAAGTAAAGCTTTAATATTGCCCTTAGCACGCTTAACAGCAGCACTTTGGAACAATTCACCAACACCGTAAAAGAGCATTACGGCAACTCCTTCAGGATATTCTCCAATACCGAAAGCGCCTATAGTTGCAATACCCATTAGAAAGAATTCCGTAAAAAAGTATCCTTTTCTTAAGCTTTCCCAACCTTCTTTTAAAACAGGTAAACCTACAGGAATATATGCTATGATGTACCAAGTTAAACGTATGTAACCATCAAAGAATGGAAACGACTTAAAATAGTCTAGAGCCATACCAATCATCAGCATTATAAAACTGATAATTGCAGGTAAGTATGTATTGATGGTGAAATTTTCGCCAGCTTCGTTGTGATTGTGCCCATCGTCATCATGGCAGTGTTCACAAGTGCTTTTGGAAGCGGTAAGGGATTTTAAATCTAATTTATTCTTTTTCATAATACCTGCAAGGTCTGAAAATGAATAGTGCAACAGAAGTGCATTTAATGCTCACTGCACAAATCGCAAATACCTTTAATAACCAAATTGGCATCTTCAGCGATATATCCTGATGGTAAATTAATATGCGGAATTTTATGTTCGGTCAAGCAAATCGTTTTGTCACATTGACTACAGTGAAAATGTAGGTGTAAATCTTGATCAATTTCGCAATTGCAACCAGGTTGACACAATGCGAATTTTGAAATATTTGTACCATCATCAATTTGATGTACAATACCTTTTTCTTCAAATGTTTTTAGTGTGCGATATAATGTTGTGCGTTCCGCTTTTTCAAAAGCATTTTCAATATCGGTTAACGCGACGGCAGTTTTTTTACCTGCCATAAATTTATAGATAAGTATGCGCATTGCAGTAGGGCGTACACTTTTGTTATCTAATGTTTTTTCTATTTCAGTCATGCAAAAAAGTAGTTTAAAAATACCTTTAACACTAATGTAATCAATGTTTTAGAAGATTTCAACTTGAGAGGATCTTTAACTTTAAATTAAGCAATTTAGTCTACTGAATAGAGGTCAATTTTTTGTTATAAAGTGCTGAAAATTCGAATAATAAGGTGATGAGGATTCAATTTTCGAGAATAAGGAGTTTCGGTTAGAAAATCGGTGAATTAAATATTTTTTTAACTAAAAAATGTAGGTGTTTTATCTGTGGTTGCTGCAATTTTCGAGTTGGTAGTTTGGGTTTTTGATGAAAGGTTAATGATCCTTCAGTCAGTAAGATAGCGGATTTTAATTGCAGGTGATCTTTAACGTTTTGACCTTTAATTATTGAAAAATAAAATGGTTTTGAAGTCTATTCCACATCGTATGCAATATGGAAAATAGCGTCGCCTTGATTCACAATTGGTGATTCGTTGATGCAAATTACATATCCGGTTTCTTTGGCTTTTATTTTCTTTTCAAAATACCCGAACGGACCAGAAATACTTCCGATTATTTCTCCTTTTTTTACTGCTTGACCGATTTTGATTGTTGGGTGAAACATACCCGAATGTTTTGCTCGAACCCATTTAGAGGCATGAACCAATTTAGGAACCGTTTCTTTTAATGCATAATGAGAAAGTTCTTCTTCGAAATTTCGCATGCCTAAATGATGCATCATTCTCAGCGCACCAACTATACCGGTATCGGTTATTTCGCTATCAATATGAAGTGATTTTCCGCCCTCGTATAACAGTACCTTTTTATCAAGTTGATGTAGCGTTTCACGAAACGATTTTTCTCTTCCGGCAGATTTTACAATGAATTCTGCACCAAATATTTTTGCTAACGCTAATCCGTCAACATCATCACTATCAATTCTAATCTGTGGTGCGTTAAAACGGCTGTCACCACCTGTATGGTAATCTATACAGTAATCTATAACTGGAGCGATATCTTTTACCAAATGATATGCAAAGCGGCTTGCTAACGATCCTCTTAAGCTGCCAGGGAAAACTCTGTTTAAATCTCGACCATCTGGAAATTGACGAGTCTGGTTCAAGAACCCGAATATGTTTACAACAGGAATACAGATAACCATACCACATTCTGGACGGTTGAATTTTTTGGATACTATTTGCCTAACAATTTCGACACCGTTGATTTCATTACCGTGAATACCACCAGTAATTAATAGGGTAGGACCATCCTTTTTACCACGCTGTACAATCACCGGAACTTCAATTTTGGTTCTGGTGTGTAACTTTGCAATGTCTAAATTTAATTGGGCGCCTTTGCCTTTTTGTATAGTCTCCCCTAAAACGGTATATTTTTTATTGAACATTTCTGTTGGCGTAAGTTTATTTTTTTCTGTATAACTTAAATAGTTCCAATTTGTTATATCTCAAAGGGCGAAATTAGTGTATAAATTACTAGTTTTATTGTAAAAAGAAACACGAATATCGGAATCATTAGGACTCTGTTATTCGTGTTAAAAAGAAAATTGATGTGTTTATGAATTATAAACTATAAGGAGAAATAGTTTTAATATGTCCGTCTGCTTGGTGCTCTAATTCCACCATTTTTACAGATCGTAAATGGGTTACGCCTTTAGAAAGACTACTATCATGATAGAATAAATAGAATTTATCTTCTACTTGGCAAATAGAGTGATGTGATGTCCAACCTACTACTGGTTCTAAAATTCTACCACCGTAAGTAAAAGGTCCGTATGGGTTGTCGCCAATAGCATAGCAAATAAAATGCGTATCGCCTGTGGAATATGAAAAATAATATTTGCCATTATACTTGTGCATCCATGATGCTTCAAAGAATCTACGGTCATTATCGCCCTCTAATAAAAGTTCGCCATTCTCATCAAGAATCTTGATTTCTTTGGGTTCTTCTGAAAATTCCAGTAAATCATCGGTCATCTTTGCGACGATAGGTAATAGCGCAGGCTCATTAGGCTTTGGGAGTTCGTTATTTGAGTTATATACATTGTTACGGTATTTCTGTAACTGTCCGCCCCAAATGCCTCCAAAGTACATGTAATAGCTTCCGTCTTCATCTTCAAAAACTGCTGGGTCAATGGTATAACTTCCTTTTATAGCTTCTGATTCTGGGGTAAATGGTCCTGTAGGACTATCGGAAACAGCGACACCTATTTGGAAAATTCCATCTGCTTTTTTAGCAGGAAAGTATAAGTAGTATTTTCCGTTTTTATGCGCGGCATCTGGAGCCCACATCTGTTTTTCTGCCCATGCAACATCTTTTACATGAAGTGCAACACCATGGTCTGTGGCTTCACCATTTTCGCTATCTACGGAAATAACATGATAATCTTCCATAGCGAAATGACTTCCTAAATCATCAAAAGGAATATTAGATTCTATATCATGAGAAGGATATATATAAATTTTTCCGTCAAAATAATGTGCAGAAGGATCTGCGGTATAAATATGGCTAACTAAAGGTTGTGAAACTGCCTTTTCGTTCAGTTTATCAAAATCAATGTGGTCAATGCTATCTTCTGGCATACTTAAGCTTTTCTTCTAGTTATTAAATCTTGTTCTATTTGAGTTTCCATTTTTTTATTTATTTCATAGAGAAATAATAAAGCTATTGCTACGAAAAAGGAAACTGCAGGATATATGCTTACCAGCATTTTTGTTCCTTGTATGGCGCTTTCTGGTTGTATGATCGCATCTGTAGCTGCAAATTTCTTAGGTATATAGTCATAGATTCCTAATATCCAAGTAACTAAAGAGCTACCAATGGTTAAGCCCAATTTAAGACCTATCATCATTGCAGAAAATATAATTGCCGTTGCGCGTCTGTTATTTTTCCATTCAGAGTAATCTGCTACATCTGCAATCATTGCCCATAGTAATGGGATGGTGATACCGTAAAAGAACCCGTGTAAAATTTGAGATAAGAACATTAGCTCTACAGAGGTTGGCGCAAAAAAGTAAAAAATTGCAATGAAAATAGTAGAGACAAATAGCGCTGCACCAAAAACATCTCGTTTACCATATTTATCCGCCAAGCCTTTGGATAAGGATATACCAACGATCATAAATATTATACCACCGGCATTGAACAGACCAAAACCTGCAGAAATTGGGTTGTCACCAAAGAAATCTACTCCTATACTGTTAAGTCCATTTAAAATAGGACCTATAAATTCTGCCAAACTTGTAGCATCTACATAGTTTTCAAAATAGTAAACATAAGAACCACCTTTCATCGCTAATGTGATAAAAACCAAAGTGGTTAATACCAACATGATGATCCAAGGCTTGTTCTTTACCAAATCACCTAAATCTTCTTTGAAGCTAGATTTTTGTTCTATGGTGGGTATGACTCTCTCTTTGGTTGTAAAAAAGGTGATTAACAGCATTATCGTTCCTATAATTGCCAAATAGGTCATTACAATTTCAATACCTACCGCTTTGTCTCCGCCTCCTGCATATTGAATGATAGGCAACATGAATACTTGTACAAAGAATTGAGCGAACATTACCGCCACAAAACGGTATGATGAAATACTATTACGCTCTTTCATACTACCTGTAATTACACCACTTAAAGCAGCATACGGTAAGTTGTTGGCAGCATATAATAATAAGAGTAGGGTATAGGTTACCGCAGCATAGACTACTTTGCCAGAATAGTCAAAATTGGGAGTACTGAAAGCTAATAGAGCGACAACACCTAAAGGAATGGATGTAAACAAAATCCAAGGTCTAAATTTACCCCACTTACTTCTGGTTCTGTCTGCCAAGGCACCTACAATAGGGTTAAAGGCAAATGCAGCGACCATACCGACAACAAATATTATTAACGAGGCGTCGTTGGTTTCTAGACCGTAAATATCGGTATAGAAATAAGCTAGGTAGGTAACTAAGGTCTGGAAGACCAAATTGGCGGATAAGTCTCCTAAAGAATACCCTATTTTCTCCTTAAGAGATATTTTATGATCGTTGTTCATTTTGTGGTATTTGGTTCGTTTTATTAAAGTGCACTATCTTTTGCAACTTCGAGTACGCTGTAATAAGCTGGTTTTCTGATATATTCCCGGTCAAATAATAATGGGTAATTAGTTCTCTCTTCTATTGGCCAACTGTTTAACCATGATACACCGTCATTAATGCCCCAAAAAGTAACCCTGCTAATTTTATCGCTGTGTTTTTTAAATAAGCTGAAGATGTCTTTATAACGTTGGGCTAATTGCGTATTAACAGAGTCTGGTAATTCTTTAGTATAGGGATTCATGTGTTCGCTACCTTCAAAGTTCTGACTTACTTCGGCACCTTCTAAGTCCCATGGATTTGGTAGTACCGTGATATCAAATTCCGTAATCATTACTTGAATGCCTAAATCTGAATACTCCAATATACTTGTTTCAATTTCCTCTAATGTGGGATCTTCTAAACCCCAATGTGCTTGCATTCCAATACCATCAATTCTAGCGCCGCTTGCTTGTATGTCCTTAACCAACTTAATTGCACCTGCTCTTTTTTCTTGGCGGGTCATGTTATAATCATTGTAATAGAGCTCCGCCTTAGGGTCGGCTTCTTCTGCCCATTTGAAAGAATTGATCAAATAATCTGGTCCTAGTTGTTTTAGAAATAATGAATTTCTTAAGGTACCATCTTCGTTTAGCGCTTCGTTTACAACATCCCAGCCATGTATTTTCCCCGAGTATCTAGCAGCAACAGTTTGAACATGGTTTTTTAAACTAGCGGATAGTTCTTCTTTTGACTCTATTTTTTCCACCCAGCCTGCAAGTTGACTATGCCAAACAAGGTTATGCCCTATAAAAGCAATATCATTTTTGGTGCTAAAATCTATATACTTATCTGCGGTCTCAAATTCAAACTTTCCCTGCTCTGGTTCCATATACATCCACTTCATTGAATTTTCTGGTGTAATGGTGTTGTATTCTGTTAGTACAATTTGTTCGCCAAGACTATCTTTTTTTGATACAAGATTGTCGTTAACCGCGCTACCAATTAAAAAATTACTTTTAAACGACTCCTTAAGTGTGGGTTCTTTTTGAACCTCAGGAGTTGTCTTTTTTTCTCCACAGCCAATCATTAAAATTGAGGCAAGTATTAAAGTAAATTTAATGCATGTTTTATGTTTAGACCTTAAATTTCTTTTCATAATTTTTGTTGTTGTTTTTTGATTTTAGTAGGGGCTTAAAAATACAATCTTGAACTAGTTTGCATTGTAATATTTGATGCATTAGATAGGAATCTTGTTGCATCATGGGATAGTGCGGTGGTCTAATTTGAATTTTAAGTAGATTCGGCTTTAAAAAATTAAGGAATTGACAATTAATAGCCTAAGCGAAAATCATATTCTTACTTGCTATGAATTCCCTTTTAATTCTGTTGGTAGTATGCCAAACTCATTCTTAAAACATTTGCTAAAGTAAGATGCGGATGAGAATCCAACTTTAAAACCAACCTCACTAATAGATTCACTTCCGCTCTCTATCATTTGTTTGGCTTTTTTAAGTCTAATTTTTCTGATGAGTTCAGTGGCGGTCATCCCAGTAATGGCCTTTATTTTTCTATACAATTGACTTCTGCTTAAAGACATGTCATCAGCTAAATGTTCAACGTTTAAATCTGGCTCCCCTAGATTTTCGTTTACATAATCTAGCACTTTTTGCATAAAAGTTTTATCTAAACTGGTTGTGTTTTCAAGAAGGGTTATTTTATTTTCCTCATTAATATTCTTCTCTATAAATTGTTGTCGCGTTTCTATTAATCGCTTTATATATGATCTTAATAATTTCATTTCAAAAGGCTTATTAAGATATGCGTCTGCACCAGAATCTATGCCTTTTATTTTATCGCTGCTCATTGCTTTAGCGGTAAGCATTAAAACAGGGATATGACTCGTTTTTAAATTTTCTTTAATATGGGTACAGAATTCAAAACCATCCATTTCTGGCATAATAACATCAGAAATTATTAAATCTGGAATTCCCTTAAGTGCCATTTGTAAACCGGTTTTCCCATTTTCAGCTTCTACAACAGTATAATCTGTTCTAAGTTTATTTTTTAAATAATTTCTAAGTTCAATATTGTCTTCCACTACCAAAATGGTCTTTTTGTTTTCAATATCCAGATTACTTATTGCATTGATTTTTTGGTCTACTTCTAGATGTTCCTCTTTAATATCTAGGTTTAAAACTTTACCTGAAGGAATGGATATTTCTGAAGAGTGAAAATGGTCTTTCCCCAATGGAAATAACAATGTAAATTTTGTACCTTGATTAACTTCGCTACTTACTTCTACGATGCCTTTATGCATCTGTACAAAACTTTGTACCAACTCAAGACCAATACCTGTACCTGAGCCGCCAAAATAATGCTGACTTTTATTTGTTGCTTGATAGAATCTTTTGAAAATATGTTCAATATCATCTTTGTTAATACCTGAACCTGTGTCTTCAATACTAATTTCTAATGCGTTATGCATTTTAGAATCATCTAGTAAGGGGAAAACTACTTTGTTTTTATGGGAATAAATTCCTAACGTGATTACACCACTTTCTGGTGTTGCCTTAAATGAATTGGACAACAAGTTGAAAATGACTTTTTCCAATAATCCTGGATCTCCCCAAAAATCCATTTCGTTATTGTCATCTGTTTCTGTGGTAAGTAGTATGTTCTTTTCAAAAGCCTCTTCTTCAAAGTGCTTGGCAATTTCCTTAACAAATTTATAAGCATCTATTTTTGAAGTATTTAATGTCATTTTATGAATATGGAGTTTTCTAAAATCCATTAATTCATCAATAAGGGTTTTAAGTCTTTGGGCATTTCTGTAGATGATTCTATGCTTTTCTTTTAACCCTTTATTTAGTTTGTAACTATTAGTCTCCATAATATCCATAATAGGATTCATGATAAGGGTGAGGGGAGTCCTGAATTCATGTGAAATATTAGTGAAAAATTGAATCTTCTTTTCGTTTAAAACTTCTTCTTGTTGCCGTTGTGATCTTTCTAACTGAATGATTTGTCTTTCTTCTCTTCGCTTACTCAGTATCCAATTAACTAATAAAATAAGACTAACAAATGCGATCATATAACCAATTATTGCCCATGTTGTAGCCCACCATGGCGCAAGTATCGTAATGGGTAATTCTAATGAGTTTTCTGTCCAAACACCATCATTATTGGAGGCTTTTACATGAAAAATATAATCACCAGGACTTAGATTGGTATAGGTGGCGGTTCTTGTATTACCCACATAGTTCCAGTTATTTTCTAAACCTTCCAGATAGTATGCATAATTATTGTTATTTGCTCTAGTGTAATTTATGGCAGCAAATTCTATTGTAAATACATATTGATTTGGTTTCAGCGTTACATGTTCTACTTCTGAAATGTTCTTTTGTATTGGAGAATCTTGTTCATTTGGTTTTACTGATTTGTTGAATAATTTAAAATCAGTAAAATAAACTTTAGGTTTATTTTCATTTTTAATAATATTATTCGGGTCGAAATAATCTATACCCTCATAATTACCAAAATATAACACTCCATCTTTATCTTTTGTAACAGCATTATAATTGAAGTTGTTTGCTAGTAAGCCATCATTTTTATTGTAATTGTTAATTTCATAAGAAGCGGTGTTTAGCATGGATAACCCTGTATCTCCACTTACCCAAATATTGTTGTTCTCATCTTCTATAATTGAAGATATATTTTCTAGATTAAGACCATTATCAGTATTGAACCATTTTACCTTGTTAGCATTGGTGTTTATTTTGCATATACCCTTGCCATATGTTCCAAGCCAAATATTGTGATTGTGATCTTCAAATAAAGCTCTAGAATTAATGTTGTTTTGTACTTCGTCTGAATTTGTAATAATCTCCTTGAAAACTTCTGTTTTGTATGTGTTTTTTTCACTTAAGTGCGTTTTAATGAGTCCGTTAGGGCTGCCTATCCAAATATGATCTTTATGGTCTATTAGTACAGTACGTATATGTCTTTCTTTGCCTAATGACTTATTGAATGTGGCATTGGCATGGTTATTTATAATTTGAGACTTAGGATCAAAAGAGTGTAATCCTCCAAAAAAAGTTGATATCCATATATTACCATTAGAATCTTCGGCAAAACCAGTAACGCTGTTAGAAGATAGCGCACCTTGTGTATTCTCAATATTGTAGTTGATTATTTTGGACCTGTTTTTAGGTAGATAGTATATGCCTGAACTCCATGTTCCTGCCCAAATATTTTCATTTCTATCTATAAATAGGGTTTGAATATCTAAATTTTCAAGTGCCTTGTAGTTTTTGTTTTTATCGTTAGATAAATGGGTAAATTCTTGTGTTTCGGGATTATATTTATCTATACCGCCACCATCAATACCTATCCAAAAATTATTTTCATTGTCTTGAACTATTCCGGTTACAGATGGCGATTGGAGGGAGTTTACACTATATGGCAAGCTTTGAAGATGCGAGAATTTATCATATAACTTATCAAAGACTCCAATACCTTTATTATAATACCCTAACCATATTCTCTCTTGGTCATCTACAAAAACGGACCAAATGGAATTTGAACGAATACTATTGGGGTCAAACTTATCATAGGTATAATTGTAGATGGTATTACCATTACTATCAACAACAAAAACCCCATCATTTTCAGTGGCGCAAATAATAGTATCATCTTTTAGTTTTTTGATATCAAATATTCGCTTATCGGTAAATGCAAATTGCTCTGAATAATACGAGCCTTCTTCTTGTTTTTTGAGTTTTAAAAGTCCCTTGGTATAAGTTCCCGCCCAAATAGTGTTGTCTGCATCTATTAATAAAGATTGTATCGCAAAAGAGTCACTATTTAACTCCGTATTAATCTGTTGCTTACTTAATACTTTTTTATCTGCATTATAGATGAACAACCCTAAATTAGAGCCAATCATCATATTACCATCTGGTAAGGGAATTATTGCGTTTATTACTGATTTAGAACCTTTAGATGAAGAATCGTCTTTGATTTCTTGTGCTATTAAAGATTTTTCGTCTAGAATAAATAAACCATGGGCTTGTGTACCAATAAACAAATTACCATTGCCGTCTTCATTTATAGAAAATATAGGTACGTTGTCTATGGTAGGATTAGCTTTTTCGCTTGTAATTCTTTCAAATATATCAAGAGTGCTATTGTATCGGTTTAATCCTTCTTGAGTACCTACCCAAATATTTTTATTAGAATCTAAAAAGATGGTGTTGATTATAGAACTATTAATTGAAGTACTATCGTTCGGGTTATGTTTAAAGGCTTTTAAATCGGTGCCATTATAATTATATAGTCCTTCACCATATGTTGCTATCCATATTAAACCATCGTTATCTTGGAGTATTTCCGTGATGGCACTTTTGGGGATGCCATCATCAATAGTCACAAAATTATACCTATCCGATATCGTTTGGGCATTACCCGAAAAAGTTAATGCTATGAATAGGAGTAGAGTTAATATGTTGAGTAAGGTGTACTTCATAATAAACTAAAAATGTTTATCTAGTAGGTGCTAGTTTATGCTTTATATTATAGAGATGCTTTTATTTAATTCCAACTTGGTTTAATACCTGGTGCAAATGGAAATTTAAGCGATTGATAATATTCTAAGGAATGGGCCGGTTTTTCTACACCTTTAGGTAATGGTAAATTTGAAAAAGTTTGAAAATATAATAAACAGGCGTCTCGCCACCATTTAGCTTCCTTAAGTTGAATTTGTAGAAGCATATGAACTTCATTAAATTGTTCTTCATTTAAAAATGGTTTTGCTGCTTCCCAAGTTTTGATCATATCATCAACTTGATCAACTCCTTCTTGATATTTTAAAGCTATTCCGTCCCAGAGAATTTCACCATTATTCAGCTTGTAATCCCAAGGTAAATGATGAAACCATAGCAAATATTCTTCAGGAATCGTATTGGTATTACTATACGCTTTTTCTAAAAAGGGAGCGTATTGTTCTAGAGCATTACTACCTGAAGTAGTACGGTCAAAACCAATACCGTTTTTATCTGCATTATGATAGTATACAGGGTTCCAATCTGGCCTACCCAAATCATCTACCCAAGGTCCTGGTCCGTAATGGTGACCGGTATCAAAAATGTGATGCAGTCCTAAGGGGTTCATATAATTTACAACAGCCTCGCGAGATGTTAACATCATTTTTTTAATAGGTTCAACAAAGGCTTTGTCATTAGTATATGTGGTGCGTATCCATTCATCTGCAATTTGCCCTGAGTTTAGATTAGGGTCCCATGCTAAACGTCCAAAACCATACCAATTAGCTTGTGCAAAAGGGTGGCCTGTCCAATTTAAATCGGTTCCAATATTCGCTACACCAGCCATAGTGGTAAGTTTGTTTCCGTATAAGCTACCATCTATAATTTTAGCAATAGTGGATTCTGTTCCTTTTTGATAGGTATCTATATCTAAAATTTCTTCAAATAGTTTAGGTAAGAATACTAGGTGTGTACTAAACCCTAAATATTCTTGGGTGATTTGGAATTCAATGGCTAGAGGGGTTTTCTTGTAAGCACCAAACATTGGATGAAAAGGCTCTCTAGGTTGAAAATCTATTGGTCCGTTTTTAACTTGAACGATCACATTGTCCTTAAAACTACCATCATAGGGCAAGAACTCGTCATATGCTTGTTTGGCTCTATCGGTATCATCATGTTCAGAATATACAAAGGCACGCCAAATTATATTTCCTCCAAACGGCTTTAAAGCGGTTGCCATCATATTGGCCCCATCTACATGGTTGCGCCCGTAATTTTGCGGACCAGGTTGCCCTTCGGAATTTGCTTTGACCAAGAAACCACCAAAATCAGGAATACGCTTGTAAATTTCAGCTGCTTTATTTGACCACCATTCTTGCACGTTCTTGTCTAATGGATCGGCAGTTTCTAAATTTCCTATTTCAATTGGGGCCGAAAAACGAGCGGTTAAATATACCTGTATGCCATAATTTCTAAACACATTGGCTAAAGCTTCAACTTTTTCTAAATACATAGGAGTTAATACCAAGGCATTCGCATTAACATTAGTAAGTACTGTAGCATTTATGCCAATTGATGCATTGGCTCTGGCGTAGTCAATATAACGCGGGTCTATATATTCTGGTAATTTCTGCCAATTCCATAAAGAAAATCCTGCATAACCACGTTCAACACTACGATCTAAATTGTCCCAATGATTCAACATTCTCAACTGAATTTTAGGGCTATCCACAATAGTTTTGGCTGATATATTTTCATGCATTTGCATTTCCCGCAAAAACCTAAATGTTCCATACAATAATCCAATCTCTTCTTTTGAAGTTATTATGGTAAGTGGGGTATTGTTTCGTGAAATTGATTGTATTATAAAGCCTTCCTTATCTATGTTTTCTATATTTTTTTTAACGGCTAATTTTAAATCTTCTGGAAGATTATTGAATACATCAATAATTAATGTGGTTTCGCTAGTAATACTACTTTCATAGTTTACCTGTGTACCTAACATTTGAGGTAATGCCAATGATAATTCTCTCTTAGCATTTTTAATTACATCATCTATGTTTGCTATATATACTGCGTTTGTTGTTTTTGAATACGCTTGTGATAAATCGTGATTTTCTATTTTATTATATTTCAACCAAAGTTTGTAATCATTAAGATTCTGACTTTGGGCAACAAGGCTTAAAAAGGAAATTAATATGAATACGGTTTTATGTTTCATGAATTATTGGTTTTTAGGCACATTACCTTTAAACTTAAGAATTATTTTGTTCAAAAGCAGTTTGCCAATGTGGTCTAGCAATTTGGTTGATCATTTGTAAATACCATGTAATTAAATCGATATCGCTGTTTGTTGTGAAACCACTAGGGGCAGGAGCTTAATGCTGTTAAAATTAGAGCCTTAAAATAATTACGATAACCTTTTCGTCAATTCCACTTTGTACGTTATAATAAGTAATTGTTTAGGTATTAAATGGTGGGGTAATTCTAATACGTTTGATTAATAACCATAACTTTTTCTGCTTGGCTATCAAAAAAATTGGAAGTGTATTTCAAAATCTTTTAAATGAATTTCATAGATGTTAGTTTTTAGATTCTAAAAAAAAGTAAACTTAATATTAATTAAAAAAGCAGCATGCTTTCACATGCTGCCTTAATCAAACTAAACTAACTCAATATTAAAATTTTAGTACCCAGGATTTTGGTCTGCTGCACTTAAGTTTTCGTTAGATGTTATTTCTCTATCTGGTATTGGCCATAGTTCGTTTTTACCAGCTTGGAAGTTTGTTCCTGCCAATTCTGTAGAAGTCAGGTTCCATCTTAAAATATCGTTGAAACGAACTTGCTCTCCAGCTAACTCAACTTTTCTTTCATGAACGATAGCTTCAAAAACAGCTGTTTTAGATAGACCGTAAGCTAAACCGTCAAGACTAGCTCTTTCACGAACTTCATTGATTAAATTAATAGCATTATCTTGTGTGCCTACTTCATTTTCGCATTCAGCCATCATTAATAATACATCGGCATATCGTAAATATTTAAAGTTAATGCCAGACTCTTGGTCTTCATTTGCATCTTTGTAGTAATTCTGATATTTTTTCCAAGCAACTTCTCTTTCTAATGGAATGTAAACTTCACCTTCAGGTATTACGTTTGGTGCTGGACCCGTTTTAACAGTGCCAATAGCAGATTCTGAACCTTCATAATAAAAATTGCCATTATATCTTAAATCACCGTCTTCAAATTCATTTTTTAAATCATCAGAAGGGTAGACGTTAAACCAATCATTAAAACCATATTCTTGACCTCTAAATGTTGCCTCATTAGGACCTGCCCCTGTTACAGAAGAATCCCATTTTGCACTAGCTCCTAAAGCATCATCATATTCAATTTCAAAAATTGATTCTATTCCGTGTTCAGTCTCTTCTTTGAAATTATCGAAATAGTCTGGCTCTAACGCGTAGCCAGTTAATTTTTTAAATTCAGCTAAGGCAAGTGCATGCTCGCCTCTATAAAGGTATACTTTACCTAAAAGTGCAATTGCCGCACCTTTTGTAGCCCTACCGTTAGCTTCTTCACTCTTATCAAGTAAACTTGCAGATGCAGACTGTAAGTCAGAAATGATCAAAGCGTAAACGTCATCAGCAGAAGATTTAGCAATACCTTCTGTGGTAGTAGGTATTTCTGTAATCAAAGGCATATCACCAAATCTAGTTACCAGTAAAAAATTATATAAAGCCCTTAAAAATTTAGCTTCACCTAAAAATTTTTGTTTGGTAGCTTGACTTACTACAGATTCATCTATAGCATTGATTCTCTCTTCGTTTCCGATAACAAAATTTGCTTTATTGATCCCTCTATAGCAACTCTCCCAATAATCTGCTATTGGCCCATGACTTGAGTCAAAAGAAAAATCTAGGTATTGTTTTTTGTCTGCTTCCAATTGTGGGTTACCTGCATTCTCATGAGACATATTATCTTGAGAAAAGAAGATGTGCCTAGAGTACAAACCTCTTGTTTGTAAGTTTGCATATGCTGCGTTTACGGCAGACTGCACTTGTGCTTCTGTCTTAAAAAATGTCTCTGGAGATAATCCGTTAGGATTAACTAACTCCAAGTCATTTTCGCTACACCCATTTATGATCACCATTGCGGTGAAGAGCGTAAACATTGAAAAAATTATTTTTGTTGTTTTCATATTTCTTTTCTTTTTAGCAATTAAAATGATACTTGTAATCCCATTAAATAGGTTTTAGGCTGTGGATAGGCACCTCTGTCAATACCATATTCGAATAAATCACCATTTCCTACTTCAGGGTCTAAACCAGTGTAATCTGTAATGGTAATCAAGTTTTGACCACTAACATAAATTCTGAATTTTGAGAATAATTCTTGACCAAAAGCGTCATTTGGTAGCGTGTACCCAATGGTTAAGTTTTTAAGTCTTGAGAAAGAACCATCTTCAACAAAACGATCAGATAGTTGAAGGTTTTGTGGTGCACCACCAGCTTTAGGAACTGTATTAGATGGGTTAGTTGGCGTCCATCTATCCAATACAGCGACACCTGCATTAAATAATCTAGGCATACCTTCTAAATCATAAATATTGGTATTATAAATATCTCTACCATAGATACCTGTCCAGAACATGTTAACATCCCAGTTTTTATAATCTGCACTTAAGTTTAAACCATAAGTTAAGTCTGGAAGAGGATTACCTATGATAGCTCTATCCTCTGAGGTAATATCACCATCATTGTTTAAATCTTTAAATCTAATATCACCAGGTTGTACTGTAGTTTGACCAGGATTCGCTGTAAATACAGCATCTACTTCAGCTTGGTTTTGATAAATACCATCGGTAACTAATCCGAAAAAGTGAAATAATGATTCTCCTTCAGTAATTCTTGTAATATTTTGGTTTTCAAAATTACCGCCATTTAATTCATCAACACCACCTAAAGAAATTGCTTCGTTTGAGCTTGTAGATAAGTTTAAGTTAGCAGACCATTTGAAATCACCTTCAAAATCATTGTATCCTAAGCTTAATTCAAAACCAGTAGTTTCTACTGCACCTACATTTCTCACTTGACTACCTTCGTTAATACCTAAGGATGTAGAAGTAGGGACTCTAATTAATAAATCATCACTTTGGTTTTCATAGTATTCAAGCGCAGCTGTAAATTTATCGTTGTTGAAACCTAAATCAATACCAACGTTCAATTGTCTTGTTTCCTCCCATTTTAAATCTGGGTTTGCCAAGCCAAATGCAGTTGTACCCACGGCATTTGATCCTGCTATAGGATAAAGGAAATTATTTACCAATGTTGCACTATATAAGTAATTAGCGATTCTATCATTTCCAGAATACCCTAAACTACCTCTTAATTTCAAGGTACTTACATTAGTGTCTACCAAGAAGTTTTCTTTTGCAATGTTCCAACCTAAAGCATAGGAAGAGAACCATCCCCAGCGATTGTTAGAACCAAATTTAGAAGAAGCATCACGTCTTAAGGATACCGCAGCAATATATTTATCATCATAGTTGTAGTTTAATCTTCCTAAGAAACCTAATCTGTTGTATTCGAAAGAAGTACTTTGTAAACTAGAATCTTCATTAGATAACTCATCTATATTATCCGATACAGTGTTTCTACTGCTCGCATTCAAGCTAGTACCTTTGCTATCAAATTTCTCAGCTAATAACAATGCTTCAAAATTATGAACATCCGCTATCGTTTTGTTATATGTTAAACTGTTCGTATAAATTATAGTTTGACCTGCAGAAGTATTCTTGGTAATTGTTGCAAAAGCCTGTTGGTGTGTAGCACCTAAGCTATCATCATTGTAAGATGGTACAAATCTATCACTAGTGCCCTTGTAATAATCTAAACCTACTTGCGATTTAAATTTTAAACCATCTAAGATATCATATTCAGCAAAAATGTTTCCTACTAATGCGAAAGTATTATTAACGGCATTACCATGCTTTAAAATTCTAACAGGGTTTTCAGCATCTTGTCCGTCAGCAGCACTGTTAGGTCCTTGAAACCCACCTAGGTTATTAGAATTGTATACAGATAAATACGGTGCTGCTTTAATAGCGTGCTCTAATAGTGAACGGTCACCAACACCACCTGTTGGGTCAGGGTTTTGTTTGTTAAAATTAACAGAGAAGTTTTGTCCCAACTTTAATTTACCAAAAGTAAAATCGCTATTAGCTCTAAAAGAATATCTCTGAAATCCGGTTTCAATAATGATACCTTCTCTTTCAAAATATCCACCAGATATTCTAAAATTGCTAGTTTCACTTCCACCAGAAGCAGCTAAATCGTAACTTCTAATAAGTCCGGTAGTATAGATTTCATCTTGCCAGTTTGTGTTAAGACCAGAAGAAGATGATGGAGTATTTGGTACAATACCAAAAGCTTCATTGGCATATTGTAAATATTGCTCGGTATTCAATACATCATATCGCTGTGTATTTTGTTGAAAACCAGTATGCGCATTAAACGATAATTGAGTTTTACCGCTTTTACCTTTTTTAGTAGTAACTATGATTACCCCGTTAGAACCTTGTGCACCGTATACAGCTGTAGTAGATGCATCTTTTAAAACGTTTATGGTTTCAATATCATTTTGGTTGATACCAGAAAGGTTACCGACAATAACACCGTCAACAACAAATAAAGGTGAGTTATTACCAAAAGTACCAAGACCTCTAATAGTAATAGAAGGCTCTGTTCCAGGTGCGCCTGTATTTACTACAGATACACCAGCAGCTCTACCTTGTAATGCTTCTGTCGCATTAGCAACGGGTACGGCATTAAGATCTTCAGATTTTACACTGGAAATTGCTCCGGTTACTGCAGCTCTACTTTGAGCGCCATAACCTACAACAACAACTTCATCAAGTGCTTGGGCATCTATTTGCATAGAAACCGTGATAGAAGATTGTCCGTTGACAGAAATTTGCTGGGTAACGTAACCAATGTAACTAATGTTTATAGATCCATTAGACGGCACGTTCGCTAACGTAAAATTTCCATCGAAATCTGTTTGGGTACCATTTGTGGTCCCTGAAACCACAACGGAAGCCCCTGGAAGAGGTGCCCCGGTCTCGTCGGAAACAACACCTGTTACGGTAGTTGTTTGTGAGTAGGCAAATTGCCCCAACATTGCAATAATTGCAATGAATGTAATTTTGAGTTTAGTCATAATTAATTAAGTTTTAAGTTGTTATTTGATAGAATGTCCTAATGTTATCTTTAAGAATATAATAAGTTATGCTTATTATGTGTGTAAAATACATTTATTATTTTCTATCTCAACAAATATAAAAGGAGGCTTATATTGGCAGTAAAACATATGAAGCGAACACTAGTAAAAATGATGCAATTCGGGTTTAAGTATTGGTAATACGGCAATTATTATCCTTTATTATTGTCAAAATCTTATTTTTTGCTATAGGTAAATGGGTAATTCTTAATGTGAAATTTATTTTTATATGTTTTTGAATTTTTGATCATAAGTATATCTGTCCGTCAAGAATCTCTAAGTTGATAGGATTTATAAATTAAATATATCTTTGAATTTAGATTTTAGACTTATGAAAATTAATAGCTTGTTTCTTGTTTTTACTTACATACTAATTTTAGGGTCTTGTAAAAACCAGAATAAGACTGAAGATATAAATGGGGAATTCGGGAATCATGATTTTACTAACGATTTAATTAATGAAACTAGTCCGTATTTATTACAACATGCTCACAATCCTGTAGCATGGAAACCATGGTCAGATGATGCCTTCAAAAAAGCTGCTGATGAAAATAAACTAGTGGTGTTAAGTGTAGGATATTCAACTTGCCACTGGTGCCATGTTATGGAAGAGGAATCTTTTGAAGATGTAGAGGTTGCAAAATTGATGAACGATAAGTTTATTAGTATAAAAGTAGATAGAGAGGAGAGGCCAGATTTAGATATGGTGTATCAAACTGCCTTGCAATTGGTAAACGGAACAGGTGGTTGGCCAATGAACGCGATTATTATGCCAAATGGTAGCCCGGTATATTTAGGTACTTATCACGAAAAAGAAGATTGGAAGAATGTTCTTGTGAAATTTAGCACGGAATATGAAAAGAATCCTGAAAAAATGCTGGAGTACGCAACTATGCTAGCAGATGGTGTGCAAGAAGTTTATGAACAACCTGCCAATCAAATGGTAAATGCCATTACCACTGAAAAAATTGACAATGGTATTTCTGAATGGGCTACAATGTGGGATTCTGAATGGGGAGGTAATCTAGGTGAGCAAAAGTTTATATTACCAACAAATTTGATCATGTTATTGGAATATGCAGATTTACAGCAAGATAATAATGCTAAAAATCATGTTTTAAATACGCTGGAAAAAATTACGCAAGGCGGGATTTATGATCACGTTGATGGTGGTTTTTTTAGGTATAGTACAGATCATACATGGAAAGTACCCCATTTTGAAAAGATGTTATATGACAATGCCCAAATGTTGAGTTTATTGTCTAAGGCATATAAACTTACCGGTAACGAAGATTATAAAATTAGAATTCAAGAGACATTTAAGTTTTTACAAACTGAAATGAGAAATAGTGATGGTGGATATTTTAGTGCTATGGATGCCGACACTGGTGGTGAAGAAGGTGCTTATTACGTGTGGACTAAAGAAGAATTGCAATCATTACTAAAAGAAGACTATGAATTGTTTTCCACTTACTATAACATTCAAGATAATCAAGAATGGGAGAATGGGAATTTTGTTTTGAACAATACCATTTCAGCAGACAATTTTTTAAAGAAATATTCTGTAAATGAAGCAGAGTTAAAAGAAAAGCTTCAGCAATGGAAATCAATTTTATACACAGCTCGACAAAAAAGGGAAAAGCCAACAAAAGATTATAAAGTTCTGACTTCTTGGAATGCTCTATTAATTGATGGCTTATTAGAAGCATACAAAGCTTTTGGAACTGAGGAATATTTAAGTGAGGCAATCTCTATATTTAATTATTTAAAGGAGAACAACTATAAGAATAACGAACTAGTGCATTCATATACTAAGGATAGTAAACAAAAGGAAGTGTTTTTGGAGGATTATGCTTTTTTAGCCAAAAGTACATTTGGTTTATTTGAAGTAACACTAGATAAGGCATATCTAAAGTTTACTAAGGAATTAATGGATGTAGCTGTTGAAAAGTATAAAAGTGATTCTGAATTGTTTTATTATAATGTTTCTAACCATTTGGTGCCAAGTATCATTAATACTTCAGATGGTGTTGTGCCTTCTGCAAATGCCATAATGGCCCAGAACTTTTTACAAATTGGACACTTAGAGTATAATACAGCATATCTTAATAAAGCTGAAATAATGAGTTCTTTAGTTACTGAAGATTTTGAAAAGCATGCAGTCAGTTATGGTGCATGGGGAACACTTTTGCAACAACAAGCATTTCCATTTTACGAAATAGTTGTGGTAGGTGACAATGCGAAAAATATTGTTGCAGAAATGAACAAGTTTTATTTGGTGAATTCTATTTTAGTTGGTTCTACCGTTGAAAGTGAGATATCACTTTTTAAAGATCGCTTTGTTGAAGATGAAACTTTCATTTATATATGTCAGAATAATACGTGTAAATTACCCGTAAAAACAGTAGAAGATGGGTTTAGGCAAATGCAATCCTTTGGTTATAAGGGGGTTGTTTTAGAAAACTTCTAGTTGATCTTTAACTAATGATAAGGACTGAACGTATATAATTTTGTACGGATTCAAACAATGAGTTAATCTTTGCTTTTACCAATATTTAATACAAGATTTGTAATACAATTTTAAATAAAAAAGAATGCCAGGTTTCGAGATGTTTGGGGAGAGTGAGAAAAAGCAAGTGCAAGATGTTTTAGATTCTGGTGTGTTAATGCGTTATGGTTTCGATGGAATGCGTAATAATCATTGGAAAGCTTTAGAACTTGAAAAAGCGCTTTCAAAAAGAATGGAATCGAAATACACTCAATTGGTAAGTAGTGGTACCGCAGCATTGACAGTTGCATTAGCAAGTGCTGGGATAGGAGCAGGGGATGAAGTAATTATGCCAACGTTTACCTTTGTAGCTAGTTTTGAATCTATTTTAGCCATAGGGGCAGTGCCAATTTTGGTAGATGTTGATGACACCTTAACACTAGATCCAGTAGCTGTAGAAAATGCGATTACCAGTAAAACAAAAGTTGTCATGCCGGTACATATGTGCGGTTCTATGGCAGATTTGAAAGCGTTGAAAGAGATTTGCACAAAACATAATTTATTGTTGTTAGAAGATGCTTGCCAGGCAATAGGAGGTAGCTATGATGGTAAGCCTTTAGGAAGCTATGGTGATTTGGGCTGTTTCTCTTTTGATTATGTCAAAACCATAACTTGTGGCGAAGGCGGAGCAATCATTACCAATAGTGAAAAATATAAGACGAATGCAGATCATTATTCCGATCATGGTCATGATCATGTTGGTAATAATAGAGGAGCGGAAACACATCCTTTCTTAGGGTATAATTTTAGAATTTCTGAGCTTAATGCTGCTGTTGGGTGTGCACAAATAGAACGTTTAGATGACTTTTTAGCTATTCAGAAAAGGAATTATAGTAAGATGAGAACTTCGTTAGAGCCACTTTCTAATGTTTCTTTTAGAAGGGTACCAACTGGCGGAGTAGAAAATTATTCTTTCCTTTCCTTTTTCTTACCGTCAACAGAATTGGCAAAAGAAGCACATACCGCATTAGGAGAAGCGGGTATTGATGCTTGTTTTTATTGGTTTGATAACAATTGGCATTATTACAAAAAGTGGGAACATTTAACCCATAAGAAATCCCTTGGGAAACTTCCACAAGAAGTTATAGATCAATTACCTGATTATTCAAAATCTGATTTCTCAAAGTCTGATGCATGGATAGGAAGAACTATCTCTTGTCTTATAAAATTAAGTTGGACAGAAGAGGAGGTAGCTAACCGTGCCGCTAAAACGAAAAATGTCTTAGAAAAATTTATTTAGAGCATTAATAAGAAACATATTCAACAATTTCTAGTCCGTAACCAACGATACCTACCCGTTTAGCTTGGGTGCTATTGGTCATGAGCTTCATTTTGTGAATACCTAAATCATGTAATATTTGGGCGCCAATGCCAAAATCACGATTATCCATTTCAATTTTAGGTGCCTTGTGAATGCCTTGTTTTTGTAATTCTTTCAGTTCTTTTAATCTAGATAGTAGATTAAGTGATTCTGAATCTTGATTGATGAAAACAATAGCTCCTTTTCCTTCTTCGTTGATTTTATTGAACATATCCTCTAACTTCTCGTCTGGGTTATGTGTCAATGTTCCTAAAATATCATTGTTTATAAGGGTGGAGTTAATACGGGTCAATATTTTATCGGATGCTGACCAGTTACCCTTTGTTAAGGCAATATGAATATGATTGTTTGTAGTTTGCTTATAAGCTCTTAATCTAAATTCGCCAAAACGAGTGGTAATTTCAAAATCGGTTTCTTTATCAATTAAACTGTCATGTTCCATTCTATAGGCAACAAGGTCTTCAATGGAAACAATTTTTAAATCGAACTTTCTGGCAACCTCCATCAATTGTGGCAAACGAGCCATAGTACCGTCCTCATTCATTATTTCTACAATAATACCCGCAGGTTGTAACCCTGCTAGTCGTGCAAAATCAATGGCGGCTTCTGTATGCCCTGTTCTTCTTAAAACGCCACCTTCCTTCGCTACCAATGGAAAAATATGTCCTGGTCTTGCTAAATCGTGCGGTTTAGTATCGTTTTCTGTTAATGCAATTACGGTTTTGGACCTATCACCAGCGGAAATACCAGTGGTAACACCTTTTCCCCTTAAATCTACAGATACGGTAAAAGCGGTTTCTAATGGGTCAGTGTTGGTACTGACCATCATATGTAATCCTAAATCTTTACAACGCCCTTCAGTTAAAGGAGCACAAATAAGCCCTCTACCATGGGTAGCCATAAAATTAACTGTTTCTGGAGTTGCTAATTCTGCCGCAGCAAGAAAATCACCTTCATTTTCACGATTTTCATCATCTACTACAATTATTACTTTACCTTGGCGAATATCTTCAATCGCTTCCTCTATGCTATTCAATTGTATTTTACTAAGATCTGTCATGGTTAAGAATCAGCTTTATCTTTTTTCTTAAATATTTTTTTGAAGAAATCGGCAATAAAACCGAAATCCATCATTCCTTTATCTTCTGTAGCCCTTTTTGTTAAATAAACACCTAACGGTAGCATTATTAGTGTAGCTAACCAAGCGCCCAACATTGGGTGAATATTGCCTTCTTTTGCATAATTACTGGCAAAAACTCCTATAAAATAATAGATTAGAAATAATACGATGGCGATAACCATTGGCAGTCCTAAACCTCCTTTTCTTATAATAGCGCCCAACGGAGCTCCAACAAAAAACAAGATGATACAAGAGAAAGCCAAAGCATATTTATTGTGAAGCGAAAGAATATGCATATTGTATATTTTATATCGCTTTTGTAATTCTTCTTTTTTTCCGGTTACAGAACCTAGAATACTACTGGTAGAATTTTTGGCACTACTTAAAACCTGTATTTGCTGCCAGTCAGGAAATATAATAAGAAAGTTCTCTTTTATGGAATCTTGAAAGGCAATATTGGCTTTAGACTTAATCGCCTTAGTTTCTATAATTGAGTCTTTTTTTCTGACCATATCGGTCTTTGTAGAATCATTGTTTTCTACCACTAAGGGCGTAAACATACCGGTTCTACTTTCAATATTCTTTGAAAATGCACGTACTATTCTGTAATTATCGCCTCGTAAAGAATCAATATCTTTTGAAAGGCGCGAAATATTCTTCATTTTATCAGTACTGATGTCGCGCTCTTCTTCTAATTCATCATTATTGATTTCAGGTATCTCAATATTCATGGTATACGTGTCGAAATCTGCTTGGGCAAAAGGGAATTTCATTTTGCTGTCATTACTTTTAGAAGTAACATCCTCATAATAATGCCCATCTTTTAATACCAATTGAATGATGTCAGATTCTTCACTACTGATCAATTCTCCCGTTTTAGACTTGATAACAGTGGTATTTAGGTTGTTTTTTGATTTGATATGAATGATAACATTCTTAAGAAAACGGTCGTTATCCCCATATTTCTCATCAACCTTAATATTCATTCCTTCAAAATCACTAAAAACCCCTTCAGATACTACAGCTGCAGGTTTAACCTTTGCGATGTTTCTACGGAGATTATATATCTTTCGTTGAGATAATGGAATTACATTATTGGCAAAAAAGAAGGTAACCCCACCTAAAATCGTTACAAAAACAATTAAGCTTAGCATGGAGCGCTGCAAAGAAATACCTGACGCCTTCATAGCGGCGAATTCATAATTTTCTGCAATGGAACCAAACGTAAGTATGGAAGACAAAAGCACCGTAAGTGGAAGTACTTTTTCAGTAAGGTCTGGCATTAAATAAAACAGAAACTTACCTATAATTACTATATCTAGACCTTTACCCGCAAGGTCATCAATAAAAAGCCAAATCGTTTGAAATATGAATATGAACATCAATATTACAAACGAGCTGATAAAATTAAAGACGAACCTGGATAGGATATATCGGTCTAGTATTCTCAATAGTTCTAATTTCTTAGAATGAAATAACCTTCATCCTTATATTTAGCTTCATCAAAAGTAAATAAGGTTTTGGACAAATCTTGATCTGTTTTAAAAGAATTAACAGTGATTGTTGTCTTAGTACCGTTCTTACCAGTTTCAATAAGTTTATAGATATGTTTAGTACCCATATCAATACCTAATAATCTAGATTTTATTTCAGTATCAGAATCTATAGGTGTCAATTTTACATACTGTACTTTTCTACCTTGTACATTTTGTAAAATATCCCAAGCATAATTGTGTCCTTCTTTGTAGAAAGTCAACATTTTAGAAGGTGTCATTGCATTTTCATCATCAGACTTATCTTCAATAGTTACTTCTTCATTTTCAGGTACAATAGTATATACTTTGTTACCATCGAAAATTTGTTGAGATCCTAAATAGTTGAACATATATTTATTGCCTGCAAGAGTAACGTCTCCTCTTGTTTCTTGGTTAATACCAGCTTCTGCATTCTTTAAATCGAATTTAAAGTCAACAAAGATGTTATCATAACCCTGTACTTTGTTATAAACTTCATCAAGTAAAGCTTTTGCTTTGTCAGAACCTTGCGCATTTGCAAAAGTTGCTGTGAACATAATCGTTAATACAATAATAATTTTCTTCATCTCTTTTTTAATATTATTCATTATCCAATATTTGTTGAAGGGCAACCATATCAGATACATATACCTGTCTAGCTTTACTACCTTCAAATGGACCAACAATTCCTGCCGCTTCTAATTGATCAATAATTCTACCGGCTCTATTATAACCTAGTTTCAACTTACGTTGAATTAATGAGGCTGAACCTTGTTGTGCAATTACGATAACTTCTGCAGCTTCACGGAACTTTGCATCCCTATCCGACACATTATTATCAAGACTCGTGCCAGAATCTTCACCAACATATTCCGGTAGTTCATGAGCATCTGGATAAGCTCTCTGAGCGCCTATAAATTCAACAATTTTCGCAACTTCTGGTGTGTCTACAAAGGCACATTGTATACGGGTAACATCATTACCCTGAGTAAACAACATATCGCCTCTACCAATTAATTGGTCAGCACCTGCTGTATCTAAAATTGTTCTTGAATCTATTTTAGAAGTAACCCTAAAAGCTAATCTCGCAGGGAAGTTGGCTTTGATAATACCTGTAATAACGTTTACAGATGGTCTCTGGGTTGCAATGATTAAATGTATACCAATTGCTCTTGCCAATTGCGCAAGCCTTGCGACGGGCGTTTCTACCTCTTTGCCAGCGGTCATAATTAAATCTGCAAACTCATCTATAACTAGTACTATATAGGGCAAAAACTTGTGCCCGTCATTTGGGTTCAGTTTTCTTGCCTTGAATTTAGTATTGTATTCTTTTAAGTTTCGGACCATCGCTAATTTCAATAGTTCGTATCTGTTATCCATCTCAATACACAGTGAATTTAGTGTATGAATTACTTTAGTGTTATCAGTAATAATCGCTTCTTCCGAATCTGGAAGTTTTGCCAGGAAATGACGTTCTATTTTATTGTACAGCGTAAGTTCAACTTTTTTAGGATCTACCAAAATAAACTTCACTTCAGCAGGATGCTTTTTGTATAACAGGGAAGTTAATACTGCATTTAAACCAACAGATTTACCTTGTCCTGTAGCACCAGCCATTAACAAGTGAGGCATCTTAGCTAAGTCTACCACAAATGTTTCATTACTAATGGTTTTACCAAATGCAATTGGTAATTCCATTTCTGCTTTCTGAAATTTGCTTGAAGCAATTACAGAACGCATAGAAACGATAGATGAATTTTTATTTGGTACTTCTATACCAATAGTTCCTTTTCCAGGAATAGGGGCGATGATACGAATACCAAGCGCAGCCAATGACAATGCTATATCGTCTTCAAGATTCTTAATCTTAGATATTCTAACGCCAGCTTCAGGTACTATCTCGTATAATGTTACAGTAGGACCGATAGTTGCTTTTATTTGAGCAATACCTATTTTGTAATTTTTTAGAGTATCTACAATTTTATTCTTGTTTTCCTCTAACTCTTCTTGATTAATGGTAATACCACCTGTAGCACCATGTTGGTCTAAAAGATCAAGAGTAGGGAATTTGTAATTACCCAATTCTAGAGTAGGGTCAAACTCCCCAAAATCATCTACAAGTTTATTGGCAAGAATATCAATTTCTTCTGGTTCTTCAATAACTTGTTCCACTTCCATATCCAAAGTTTCTTCGGGCTCTGGAGTGGTAATTTCAAAATCTTTGATTTTTTCCTCTTTTTCTAAATGAGGAATTTCTTCTTTATGAGTGTAGGTATCAATAATCACTGGAGCTTCCTCTTCTAGGGAAGTGGTAATTAATTCTTCCTCTTCTTTTTTCTTATTTGCTTTTCGTTCTTGGTTGGCTTTAAATTCTGTCGAAATAGCTTCTTTTCTTGATTTAAAGAAAGATGAAATTCCCTCTGGGGTAACTTCAAAAAGTCGTACCAAGATAAATATAAGTCCGAATACCAATAGTAAAAGCACACCAATTTTACCGGCATAATCTTGTAAGAAGTCATTCATTTCAAAACCAACTAAGCCGCCTAGTAGAGGACTGCTAGTAGCAAAAAAGCCTAACGCAATAGAAATCCAAACAACAAATAGTAAGCCCCAAATCCATTTTTTAAACAATGCTTTCATTGGTAGACCTAGAAATAGGTATATACCTGTAATACAAACAAGAAATGGAAATATTAGAGATGCCAATCCAAAACCTTTGTACATGAAAAAGTGGCTAATACTTGCACCAAATTTATTCAGTAGGTTTTTTGCTAATTCATTGCGGTCTTTAAATTCAGATAGTAAGCTTTGATCATCTTGCCAGTTAAAGTAAAAGGATATAAAAGAAAAGAAAAGCGCAATACTAAATAGCATTAACAAACTACCCAAAATGATTTTATTCTGTTTGGATAATTTAAATGATGTTCCTTTTTTAGTAGGTTTTGGCTTTGATTTAGTTGCCTTTTTTGCCATTAAAACTTAATTCTGATGCTAAATTACAAATTTACGATGAGCTACGTTATACCAAGAACTAACCTAAAGAATCTTTGGTAGGTAAATGATAAGGCCAATAATAGTTGAAGCAATAGAAACCAACATAACAGCCCCGGCAGAAATATCCTTAATAAATCCGATTTTGACATCAAATTCAGGTTGAATATAATCTGCAATCTTTTCTACGGCAGTATTCATACCTTCAATACCTAAAACCATAGCGATGGCAAAAATTTGAAGTATCCATTCTGTTTGAGATATTTCAAAATAAAAGCCGGCAGCAGTCATTACAATGGCAATGAAAACCTGAATTTTTATACTTGCTTCAGTACGTATTAAAAGTATGGCTCCTTTGAAAGCGAAGCCAACACTTTTAATACGATTGACCAAAAAGGATTCTTTTGGCATGTGTGTTATTTGTTATTAGTTCATTAAAGCCTCTAAAGCTGCTTTGTAATTTGGCTCTTCTGTAGTTTCTGCTACTTGCTCTGTATATAATACGTTTCCTTTTTCATCAACTACAACAACCGCTCTTGAAAGTAATGGAGCTAATGGTCCGTCTGAAAATGCTACGTTGTAACCTTTACCAAAATTACCATCTTTAAAATCAGAAAGCATTTCAACATTTTCAATACCCTCTGCACCACAAAATCTTGCTTGTGCGAAAGGAAGATCTTTAGAAATACATAATACGATTGTATTATCTAATTCTGCTGCTTCTTGATTAAATTGACGAACAGATTGTGCGCAAGTGCCTGTATCTACACTTGGAAAAATATTTAATACTACTCTAGAACCTTCATAGTCTGAAAGTTTAACAGTAGATAAGTCATTCTTAGTTAATTGAAATTCTGGAGCTTTTTCACCTGTGGTTGGTAGCGTTCCTATTGTGTGTATTTCGTTTCCTTTTAGTGTAACCGAAGCCATAACTTTTGTCTTTTTATAATTGAGAATGTGAAATTATAAAATATAAAGTTGAAATGAGTGGGAATAGGGTAAAAAAAAAGTCCTTTCAAATTTGAAAGGACTTTATAATTTTTTAAAGCTATTATTTATCTATAGAGCCTAAAACACGCTGCATAAATTGATTCATAGCATCTTTCTTTGGTGTGCCTTGCTCTATGCTGTTCGCAACCTCTATGGCACCGTACATATTAGAAATTAATTCGCCAATTACATCAAGCTCTTCATCTTTTAGTGAAGGTAACTCTGTTAGTGCTTCTAGAGTTTCAATAGTCTCTAGTACGAAATCGCTATCTTTTTCTTCAATGAACTCTGTCAGTAATTTAATTATGGGTAATCTCACTGATCAAATCTTTTAATAGGTCATACTTATTAGTTTGAACCTGATTTTTAATTTTCCCTTTCTCGAAAGA
Source organism: Maribacter sp. Hel_I_7 (assembly GCF_000688315.1). Lineage (NCBI taxonomy): Bacteria > Pseudomonadati > Bacteroidota > Flavobacteriia > Flavobacteriales > Flavobacteriaceae > Maribacter > Maribacter sp. Hel_I_7. The sequence continues at coordinate 402,682 of NZ_JHZW01000003.1, forward strand.
AGCGAAGGTAGGTAAGTTACTTACGTCTGCTAGCTTTCTAGATTCAGGAAATTTTTCTGCATCTGCTAAAACAAAAGTAATATTCTCATTTTGCGAAGCTTCTTTTTTAAACTTTGGCTTCATAATTCTACAGTTACCACACCATGATGCAGAATATTGTACAACTACATTAGGGTTATTGTCTATAATTTCCTGTAAATTATCTTGTTCTAATTCTAATAACATAATTAAAGTTATTTAAGGATTAATAAAATGAACATGGGATAGATTACCTCATGTTCATCAATAATTTTATTAGTTAGCGTGTGTGGAAAGGTAGCTAGCAACACCGTCTCTATTTGCAGACATTGCTTCTTTACCTTCTTCCCAGTTAGCTGGACAAACTTCACCTTTTTCTTGAACGTGAATTAAGGCATCTACTAAACGTAAATACTCACCAACGTTTCTACCAAGAGGCATATTGTTAATGCTTTCGTGTTGTACAACACCTTCTTCATCAATAATATATGTAGCTCTGTAAGTAACATTGTCACCTTCAACTTGAACTGTTTCTGTTTCTTCGTCGTAAACTTCGTTTTGGATATCTAAAATGCCTAAAACGCTAGATAGGTTACGGTTGCTATCTGCTAATATTGGGTAAGTTACACCTTCAATACCGCCGTTATCTTTACTTGTACTTAACCATGCAAAGTGTACTTCAGGAGTATCACAAGATGCACCGATTACTAATGTGTTTCTTTTTTCGAACTCACCAATAGCAGCTTGAAATGCATGTAATTCTGTAGGGCAAACAAAAGTAAAATCTTTTGGATACCAGAAAAGAACCACTTTTTTATTATTTTTTTGAGCTTCTTCTAATACGTTAAGTTTAAAAGTGTCGCCCATGTCGTTCATCGCGTTAACACTAAGATTTGGGAATTTTTTTCCTACAAATGCCATAATATGTTTTCGTTTTATAATTAATTATAAAGCAAAATTAAGACATGATAAGAGGTTAAAAGACTTTCTAAATTAGAATTTTCAATGGAAGAATAACTATTTTGAATAGCGTTTAGTTTACGCAACATTTTGTGTGAATGACATAAATTATCACCTACAAAATTGTCAAATTAACAAAGAAGTAGGTGTAAAGGTGAAAAGGCAAAAGAATTAAAATTTAGGATTTTTTTGAAGTCAGTCTTTTTATCTTAATATTAAAACCCGCAAATATGAAAGTCATAATTGGGCTCAACCAATTAAAGATAGCATACACAAAATACTCGGCTACACCAACACCTAACACACCGCTATGATATGCGCCACAGGTGTTATAAGGTATTAATACAGAAGTTACCGTTCCAGTATCTTCAAGTGTTCTACTTAAGTTCTCTGGAGCTAAGCCTCTATCTTTAAACGCTTTTGCAAACATTTTACCAGGTACCACAATAGCTAAATATTGATCAGAAGCTGTCCCGTTTAAAACAATACAGCTAATACCGGTACTAAAAAATAGACCGAATGTAGACTTGGCCATGCTAAGTAGAGATTTTGTAATTCTAGCCAATGCACCAATACCATCCATTATACCGCCAAAGAACATGGCGCAAATAATTAACCAAATGGTTCCAAGCATACCTGTCATTCCCTTAGATGAGAATAAATCGCTCAAAGCTTTATTATCGGTTGGTATATCTGTACTTACCGTTATTGCTTTTAAAATACCTTGGTAGCCAGATTGGAAACTTAATTCTGTTGCTCCGGTTATACCGGCAACTATTTGTGGTTGAAAAATAAGCGCAAATACAGCTGCTAAAAGCGTACCTATCAATAAGGCGGCTAAAGGAGGTGTTTTCTTAACTATTAGTGCTATTACGGCTATAGGAACAAGAAATAACCATCCATTGATGTCAAAAGAAGAATCTATAGATGCTAAAATAGCATCAACGTCAGCTTCCCCGTTAGTTTCTAAACTAAAGCCTATTATTAAAAATACGATTAGTGTAACAGTTATTGTAGGCACCGTTGTCCATAGCATATACTTAATATGAGAGAACAACTCGCCACCAGCCATTGCAGGAGCCAAATTAGTGGTGTCACTTAAGGGTGATAACTTATCGCCAAAATAAGCGCCCGATAATACAGCGCCGGCTGTCATTCCTAAAGAAATACCCAAAGCTTCCCCAATACCTATTAATGCTATACCCACTGTTGCAGAAGTGGTCCAGCTGCTTCCTGTAGCTACTGAGATTATTGCACAAATAATTACACATGCCGCTAAAAATATGGTTGGATTTAGAATTTGTAATCCGTAATAAATCATAGCGGGTATTATACCGCTTACCAGCCATGTACCAGCTAGTGCACCAACCATTAGTAAAATAAGTAAAGCTCCTGTAGTAGATCTTATATTCTCTTCAACTTCGGCAATCATTTGTTTGTAAGAAACTTTATGAAAGAATCCAACAATGGCAGCAACGGCACCACCTAATAATAATATAAATTGATTAGAACCACTTAGGGCATCATCACCAAATACGTAAACATTGTAGGCCAACATGGCAACTAGGGCTACTACAGGAATTAAAGCAGCAAATATGCTTAATTCTTTATTGTCAACGATATGTTCGTTTTCCCTGTGTTCATTGGTATTTTGATCTGACATTAAAATCAAGTTTGGTTACTTCGTAATATTACGATTTCTGTTACGGATGTGCAAACCCGTTTTAGAATTGAAATCTTAGGCGTTAATGCTTTTGATATCCAGTATATTAAGATCTATTAAACATTTTTTCATTAAGGAATAGGTTCTTTGAATATCATCATCTAATCCTATTGAAAATCGTATTAGCCCATTTCCAAGTCCCATTTCTTTTTGTTCTTCTAGCGGAATTTCTGAAGATGTAGAGCTTCCCGGAGCGCTAAATAGTGTTTTATAAAACCCGAGGCTAACCGCTAAATATCCCAATTTTCTTTCTTGCATTAACTCCATAAGTGCATTGGCATTTTCAATAGTGCCCACATCCATGGTTATTAATCCTCCATATCCATATTCAGGATTCATTTGATCTTCCATTATTAAATGACCTGGATGTGATGGTAGACCAGGATAGACAACTCTGAGTCCGTCTTTTTCAAAATTTTCTGCTAGGTATTGCGCATTTTCGCTATGCTTTTTCATACGTATATGTAGGGTACGCATGTTTTTTAAAATTGATGATGCCCGTAAACTATCTAACGTGCTTCCTAAAAGCATACCTGCTCCATTGTTTACATCTTTTAGGCTAAGGCAAAAATCGGTTGTACCACAAACTACACCGGCAACACAATCGCTGGTTCCGTTTATGAATTTTGTAAGACTGTGAATTATAACATCTGCGCCTAATTTTGCCGGAGATACGGATAGGGGTGAGAATGTATTATCTACTACTAATGGTAGTTCGTTCTTTTTTGCTATTCGAGAAAGCGCAGAAATATCTGCAACTTCCAATAGCGGGTTGCTTATACTTTCGCAATAAATCATTTTTGTATTAGGGGTGATTGCTTTTGCAACAGCATCAAGATCGGTGATATCTAGAAATGTAGTTTTAATACCAAATTTGATCAAGAAATTCTTCATGAAGGCATAAGTGCCACCATAAATAGTTCTACTGCTAATAATATGGTCACCTGAATTACAAAGTTGAAGAATTACGGCTGTAATTGCACCCATGCCACTTGCGGTTACATTTGCACTTTCTGTACCTTCTAGTGCTGCTAGAGCTTCGCCTAAATATAAATTTGAAGGAGAAGAGTGTCTACTGTATAGGTAGCAACCTTCTGTATTTCCTTCAAAAGTATCAAACATGGTTTTAGCTGATATAAAGGTATAAGTAGAAGAATCGGAAATGGAAGGATTTACTCCTCCATATTCTCCAAAGTATTGTAAATCTTGTAAGTCGTTACTGTTCTTGTGGCTCATGTGCTGTTATTTTAAGTAAAAATAGCTTTTATATGTAAAATTGTCAACACGAACCTTATTTGTTAGAATATGAAACTATTATTAGTTTAAGTTTAGATTTTAATTCAGTTATTCATTAAATTTACTTGGTGTAATAGAATTACAATCATTATGAAGTTAGATTTAATTGATAATAACTTATTAGAGCTATTGCAAGCAGATAGCAAAAAGACCACTAAAGAGTATGCCTTAAAACTGGGGCTGTCTACTACAGCTATATATGAGCGTATTAAAAGATTAGAAAGAATAGGGGCTATTAGAAATTATGTTGCTTTGGTAGATAAAACAATAGTAAATAGAAATTTTACAGTGTTTTGTCATGTTAAACTAGTGCAGCATGTAAAGGAAAATATTGCTCAATTTGAAGCTCAAGTTATGCGTCTTCAAGAAGTTGTAGAATGCCATCACCTAAGTGGAGATTATGATTATTTGTTGAAAATTCACGTTCAAGATATGGATGCATACCGAAATTTCATGGTCAATAAATTAACCACCATGAATCATATTGGTAGTACCCAAAGCTCTTTTACCATAAAAGAGGTAAAGCATTCTACGGCTATACCCCTTTAAAACTAAAAATAGTATTAATTTTGTAGGACATTAGAAAACTAAAATTTTATGAATCAATATGATGTAGCCATTATAGGCTCTGGACCTGGAGGATACGTAGCAGCAATACGTTGTGCTCAATTAGGAATGAAAACAGCAATAATTGAAAAATATTCCACCCTTGGCGGAACATGTTTAAATGTTGGGTGTATTCCTTCTAAGGCGATGTTAGATTCTTCACATCATTATGAAGATGCTATTAAGCATTTTGATGAGCACGGTATTGAAATCCCTGGTGAGATTAAAGTGAATTTGGCAAAAATGATAGCTCGTAAGCAAGGTGTTGTTGACCAAACTACTAAAGGAATAGAATTCTTAATGGATAAAAACAAAATTACCGTTTATGAAGGTGTCGGTAGTTTTAAAGATGCAACGCATGTAAACATAAAGAAGAACGATGGTAAAACAGAAGAGATAGAAGCTAAAAATATTATAATAGCTACTGGGTCTAAGCCATCAACCCTACCTTTTATAAAATTAGATAAAGAACGCATCATTACATCTACTGAAGCTTTAGAACTTAAAGAAGTTCCAAAACATATGATTGTTATTGGTGGTGGTGTAATTGGTTTAGAATTAGGTCAAGTTTATAAAAGGCTAGGTGCAGATGTAACCGTAGTTGAATTTATGGATCGTATTATTCCTGGAATGGATGCTGCGCTTTCAAAGGAATTGACTAAGGTGATGAAAAAGCAAAAAGTAAAATTTGCTTTATCTCATAAAGTGAAGTCTGTTGAAAGAAAAGGTGACCAGGTTATAGTAAAAGCAGATGACAAAAAAGGACAAGAAGTTGTTTTTGAAGGTGATTATTGTTTAGTTGCTGTTGGTAGAAAACCTTATACCGACGGATTAAATGCTGATGCAGCTGGTGTAAAGCTTGATGATAGAGGTAAGGTAATAGTTGATGCTTACTTAAAAACAAATGTAGATAATATCTACGCTATTGGTGATGTAATAAAAGGTGCTATGTTAGCTCATAAGGCTGAAGAAGAAGGTACTTTGGTTGCTGAGCAATTAGCGGGTCAAAAACCACATATAGATTATAACTTAATTCCTGGTGTTGTTTATACTTGGCCAGAAGTTGCAGCAGTTGGTAAAACAGAAGAGGAATTAAAAGAAGCAGGAGTAGAGTACAAGGTAGGTCAATTTCCTATGCGTGCATTAGGACGTTCTAGAGCTAGTATGGATACTGATGGATTTGTTAAAATTCTTGCAGATAAGAAGACCGATGAAGTTTTAGGTGTTCATATGGTTGGCGCACGTTGTGCCGATTTAATTGCAGAAGCTGTAACGGCTATGGAATTTAGAGCATCTGCTGAAGATATTTCAAGAATGAGCCATGCTCACCCAACTTATGCAGAAGCTGTTAAGGAAGCTGCACTAGCTGCCACAGATGATCGTGCATTACATATCTAGATGATTTAAAATTATAGTGATAAAAAAAAGCAGCCAATTGGCTGCTTTTTTTATTTTGTAGTAATTATAATCTTTTAATGCAGTTTAGTTTTTAATTAAACCTAGAAGACGTAAAACCTTTTCGGTTACAGTTCTTAGGACCTCAAAAAGTATAATTGCAATTTGTTCCAAGTAAATTCTAGTAGATGATAAGAAAGTAAATACGCTAGATTTAATGTCTGCCTTATGGTCTTCATATTTTAATGCCAAATAGGTACTGGCAATCATAAACAAAATAGCACCAGGAATTGCAATGAACGGGTTTAAGGAGTGATGGAAAAACCTGTACAGACCAACACCCGTAAAACTACCATACAATATGATAAAATGAATAATGTAAATAGATAGGGTACTTTGTCCTATTCTTAACCAAGTTGCATTCATTAAGAATTTTCTTAGCAGTATGAATATGGAAAAAACAATTAGAACATCACCTAACCTAATAAATAGATAATTGTTATTGAAAATATCTTGAAACAATTGTATGCCTGTAACTTCATATATAGAAAGGAAAAAATCTGAAGAAAGAAAAATTAGAATTAATCCTATAGCGATATAAGTAGGGACAACATATTGATAAAGGTTTTTACTTTCTTGATACTTGGAAAATAAAACAGACATAAAACTACCAATTGTAGCATAGCCTAACCATGGTATTATCGTAAAAACAGATCCATTTGCTTTTGTAAGATAATTGGCGAACACCTGAGGTAAAAACTCAAAGCTAGATGCTTTGTAAATGGGTTCAAAAATAAAGAGTAACAACGTTGTAGATACTAATATTGTTGGGAAAATCCATTTTTGCTTAGCGAAAGTGAGTATGTAGAAACCAATAATAAACAGTAATGAAAGACCTATACAATGCAGTACATCTACTAAGTAGAAAGAGTCGTAAACTTCACCTTTGAACAACCCAAAAATGTTCATTCTTAATAAGTAAGCTATTACAAGTAATTCTAGTCCACGTTTAATTCCCTTTTTAACACGTGGATTGTTCCATCCAGTTTGCGGTGATCTAATTAATAAAAATGTAAAAATGAATCCAGATACGGTAAAGAATACGGGAGCTGTAATTCCTCTAAAGTACTTCCATGTAGTGAACAGTATATTTGAGTTGTCTCTAAATGCATTATCTAATAAACCATCAATGAAATGACCCTGTAACATCATCAAGATAGCCCAGGCTCTTATGGCGTCTAAAAAAAACAATCTTGACTTAGAGTTGCTCATTATAACAATTATACCCTATATACTTATAAAACAGTATGTTTGGATGTTTCAAGAGGCAAAATTAGATAAAATAATTTAAGGTATACTGTAATTGAATTAAATTCGCAATCATACATTAAAATAGTCTTATGAATTACGTTTTAGCATTTGCAGGTAGCAATTCTTTAATTTCCATTAATTATAAATTGGTAAAGTATACTTCTTCTTTAATAAGTGGTACAGAAGTGCGACTTCGTAACATGGCAAAGTATCCATTTCCTATGTATAGTTATGATGTTGAAAAAGAAAATGGATATTCAAATTCATTGGTAGAATTCAAAAACGAAATCAGTAATGCAAAAGGCTTGATTATAGCTGTAAGCGAACATAACAGTTACCCTTCTGCCTACTTTAAAAATACGATGGATTGGTTGTCTCGATTCGATTCTAAGTTTTTGGTCGATAAGAAAATTTTACTCATGTCAACATCAACCGGTGGTCGTGGCGCAATTGGTGCTTTAGAGGTTGCAGAAAAAATGATTACTAGGTTCCAAGGTACAGTGGTTGAAACCTTTTCATTGCCTAGATATGGAGATAATTTTGATGAAAATACAGGAATAACCAATGCCGACTTGGCAAAAATTCATTCAGAAAAAGTGAGTTCTTTTGTAAAGGCTATTTCTTAAAAGTATTTTACATTGGTCTAGTTAAATAATTCTTAAGCATCTCAATTAAGTTAGGGGACTTCCGTACCTTTATTGCGTGTTAAAAGTATTCAAAAAACATATTGAAGATTCTTTTCCGGAATTGTTAAATTCCCATTTCATAATAGCATGTAGTGGTGGTTTAGATAGTACCGTGCTTGCGGAACTTTGTCATCAAGCCCAACTACAATTTTCTATAGCACATTGTAATTTTAGATTACGTGGCGAAGCTAGTGATGACGATGAAACATTTGTGCGAGATTTAGCGGAAAAATTAAATAAGGAAGTTTTTATTACTCATTTTGATACTCTCGGATATGTGAATCAGCACAAAGTTTCTGTTCAAATGGCGGCAAGAGAGCTTCGGTATGCTTGGTTTGAGCAATTGCTTTCTCAAAATAATAAATCTTATTTGTTAACGGCACATCATGCTAATGATGTTTTAGAAACGTTCATAATTAATTTATCTAGAGGCACTGGTATTGATGGTTTAACCGGTATACCTGCTAAGATAAATTACTTAAGAAGACCTTTATTGCCATTTTCTAGAGAAGAGTTGGAGCATTTTGCCCATATAGAAGAAATGGATTGGAGGGAGGATGCAAGTAATGCAGATACAAAGTATTTACGAAATAAGATCCGTCATGAAATTATTCCTGCACTGAATGAATTACATCCTACTTTTTCAGATAATTTTAAAAACACTTTAAGTTATTTAAATCAGACCCAAACTATTGCTTCGGCATATCTTCATCATTTAAAAGAAGAAATTTTTATTGAAAATAATAGTAGGGTTGAAATTGAGATTACAAAGCTAAAAGAACTTAATCCGCTTACTACTTTTTTATATGGATTATTTAGCGATTACGGTTTCAAAGAAATGGACAATATAGAGACGCTGTTAGATGGTCTTAGTGGTAAACAATTGATTTCTAACACGCATGTTTTGACTAAGAATCGTGATGTTTTACTTTTAACGCCACTTGTTGAAAGTGAATTAAAAAACCAGGAGTTTTTCATTACTGAAGAAGAAGTACCTTTGAACCTGCCAATATCCTTAGAGTTTACTGTAGTACCTGAGCGTCTCGATAATTCAGATAAAATAATTTTCGTTCAAAAAAATGTATTAAAATATCCCTTAACGGTAAGAAAATGGAAGAATGGCGACTACTTTTATCCTATAGGTTTAAATGGCAAAAAGAAATTAGCAAAGTTCTTTAAAGACCAGAAAATAGATGTTTTGTCTAAAGATGAAACTTGGTTATTATGCTCGGGTGAGCAAATTGTATGGGTTATTGGTATGCGTGCCGATAATCGTTTTAGGGTTGTTGATACAACTCAAGAGATTTTAAAAATAGAATTTACATGATAAGATTTTTTTATTTACTACTTTTTGTTGTTGCGTTTCCGCTAAATACTATTGCACAAACAGAAGATAATCCTGTTGTTTGGGAACAGCAGGTTAAAAAGCTCTCTGATACGGAATATGAATTGGTCATGAAGGCTAAGATTTTAGACGGATGGCATATGTACTCTCAGTTTACATCTGAATTTGGATCTCTACCTAGTGAATTTACTTATAATGGACACGGTACTGTCTATGAACTTGTAGGTGGTACAACAGAAAGTGAAACCATAAAAGAATACAGTGAAATCTTTGAAGTAGAAGAAACTTATTTTAAAGATAATGCCACATTTACTCAACGTATTAAAGTAGTTGATGCTGAAATTAATCAGATTGATGTTGATTTGTTTTTTCAGGTGTGTAAAGAAGTTTGTATACCAATGGATAAAAAGTTCATCTTTACTCTAGATGGCTCTGAAGCCCAGGCAATTATTGCTACCGTTGATGATAGGAGTTTAGCTTTAGGTCAAAAATTACGATTAGATTTAAAGAACAGGGAATTATTGACGCAGGGGCAAGATACAATTGCTACTAGTACTAATATTTGGGTAATATTCGGATTAGGTTTTCTTGGCGGCTTAATTGCTTTATTGACACCATGTGTTTTTCCAATGATACCTTTAACCGTTTCTTTTTTTACAAAACATTCACAAAAAAAATCTAAAGGAATTATCAACGCATTGCTTTATGGGTTTTTTATTATTCTTATCTATTTCTTGCTGAGTTTACCCTTCCATTTATTTGATTCTGTGGATTCTCAAATTCTAAACTCTATAGCAACTAATGTTTGGTTGAACCTATTGTTCTTTTTGATTTTCATATTTTTTGCTTTTTCATTTTTTGGGTATTATGAATTGACATTGCCAAGCTCTTGGGCAAATAAGATGGATGCTGCTTCATCTAAAGTAGGTGGAGTTTTAGGAATATTTTTCATGGCCGTTACCTTAGCCATTGTTTCTTTTTCATGCACGGGTCCAATATTAGGCGGGTTGTTAGGCGGCACTACTTTGGCTGAAGGTGAAGTAGCCTCTAACCTTACAGCAGGTATGACCGGTTTTGGAGTTGCCTTGGCATTGCCATTTGCTCTCTTTGCGCTATTCCCTGCTTGGTTGAACTCCCTGCCAAAATCTGGCGGATGGATGACAACCGTTAAAGTGGTCTTAGGATTTTTAGAGATTGGTTTGGCTTTAAAGTTTTTATCAAACGCAGACTTAGTTGGACATTGGGGAATATTGAAGCGTGAGGTGTTTTTAGGTATTTGGATTGTATTAGGTATAGCTATGACGCTTTATCTATTTGGTTTATATAAATTTCCACATGATGGTCCGGTTAAAAAGTTATCCGCTGGGCGAAAATTAACTGCTTTTATTGGCGCTGCTTTTACCATTTACATGATATTGGGCGTAACCAAAATCACAAATCTTAAATTATTAAGTGGTTTTCCTCCACCAGAATTTTATAGTGTTTTCGAACAAGAGAGCGACTGTCCTTTAGGTATAGATTGCTTTAAGGATTTTGATGAAGGATTAGCATATGCCAAAGAAGTTAATAAGCCTATACTCTTAGATTTTACAGGTTGGGCATGTGTAAACTGTAGAAAGATGGAAGAAAATGTCTGGAGCGATTCGGAAGTTTTTCCAATCATTAAAAATAATTATGTACTTATATCTTTATACACCGATGATAGAGAAGAGCTGCCTGATGCCGAAAAATTTAATTTTCAATTTGATAGTGGTAGGGTAAAAGAGATTAATAACATTGCACAGAAATGGGGAACTTTCCAAGATGTTAATTTTAAATCTATCTCTCAACCTTTTTATGTTTTGTTGTCTCCAGATTTAAAAGTACTTAACACTTCCATACAAAATTCAGACATACCAACATATAAAAATTGGTTATTAGAGGGTTTGAAAAATAATAATTGATTTATAGATATTGTAAGATGTTAACTACTTGTCAATAAAAAGCAGAGCTACGCGGAGTCTAATGTAAAAAAATAGTTCTAACTTGGGACTTAATCCCCCAAACTGAACTATGAACTTATTAAAAAAAATAGGAGCCATCCTGTTGGTTATTGTTACACTCCTGATAATTATTGTTGGAGTTATTGTGTATACTTTAAAACCAGATTACTCTGGGAAAAAAGAGTTAGCTAACCTTCAACAAGAGGTTAAAGTCTATTACGACGACTACGGTATTCCTCATATTTACGGAGAAAATGAAAAAGATGCATTTAGAACATTAGGCTACGTTCATGCTCAAGATCGTTTATGGCAAATGGAATTACTTCGCCGTATTGCAAGTGGAGGTCTTTCAGAAGTTTTTGGTGCGGATTTAATAGGAACGGATAAATTCTTCTTATCATTGGGTATTGCAGATGCCTCAAAATTAACTGCTGCCAGTTTAGCTGAAAATGATGAAGGTGTTGTTTTGGCAAAGGCATATTTAGATGGTATAAATCAGTTTATAACCGAAGGACCTACGCCCATAGAATTTCACTTTACCGGTATTGAGAAAAAAGCATTTGTTCTAGAAGATGTTTATAATACTATTGGTTACATGGCATTCAGTTTTGCAATGGCACACAAAACAGACCCCTTACTTACCACTATAAATTCGAAATTAGGTCCTAATTATTTAAAAGATTTACACGTAGGGTCTACCGTAGATACGGAATGGATTAAGAATTATAATCCAGCTAGTTCAGATTCTGTACAAAATAATCTTACTGCAGCAGTCATTAAGGCTTTGGGTGTTTTGGACATTCCTTTATTTGAAGGTAGTAATAGCTGGGTAATAGCTCCGGATAAAACTAAAAATGGTAAGGTTATTTTTGCCAATGACCCCCATATTGGGTTTGCACAACCGTCAGTATGGTATGAGGCTCATATGGAAACACCTACCTATTCAAAATATGGTTATCATATAGCAGGTATTCCGTTTCCTCTTCTAGGGCATAATAGAAAATTGGCTTATGGTATTACAATGTTTGAGAATGATGATGTTGATTTTTATTTTGAGCAAAATAATCCTGATAATGAAAATCAGTATTTAACTGAAAGTGGTTATGTAGATTATGAAATTGTAAATAAGAGTATAAAAGTAAAGGACTCTTCTGAAGTTCAATTTTCTTATAAAAAATCTATTCACGGACCAATTCTCAACGGTATTGCAGATCAGGTAATAGGAGATAGGCCAATTGCAATGTCATGGGTATATACCCAAATGGAAAATAAAGTTATTGATGCAATTTATGGTTTAAGTCATTCTAATAACCTTAAAGAGTTTAAAACCGCCTTACCAAAAATACATGCGCCTGGTCTAAATATTATGTATGGTGATGAGGAAGGTAATGTAGCTTGGTTCGCCACAGCACAACTCTATCAGATTCCAGATTCTGTAAATACCAAAATGGTTTTTGAAGTTGGTGAAGGTCTACCTTTAGAAAAAGATTTACTTGATTTTAAAGAGAATCCTCAAGCTATTAATCCTCCAAGTAATTATGTGTATTCTGCCAATAACCAACCAGATTCTATTGCTGGTATGTTATACCCAGGCTACTATTTGCCAGAGAATAGAGGTAAGAGGATTGTAGAGTTATTAGCGCCTAAAAATGACTGGGATATTACTTCTGCCAGTGAAATGATTACAGATGTTATATCATCTGTAGAGCCAGAAATTATAACCAATTTAGCAAAGTTGTTAGATGTTTCTTTATTGAGTGAAAATGGATTAATGGCTATAGATAGTTTAAAAATGTGGAGAGGGGATTATGAACTTTCTTCAATAGAAGCTACTATTTACAATAGATGGATTTACTATTTTTTAGAAAACACTTTTGAAGATGAATTGGGTGATGAGTTGTTTAATCAATTTTTAAGTACTCATTTTATGAAAAGGCTAATTGCTCCTTTATCCAAGGATGAAGATTCTGTATGGTGGGATGATGTTTCCACAACTGATGTAAATGAATCTATGGTTGATATAGTAAATATATCTTTTATGGAGGCAGTAGCTTCATTAGAAAAAGATTTCGGAAATAATCTAGATTATTGGCGGTGGGAGAGGGTGCATACCATTGAACATGGTCATCCTATTGGACAGATAGCAGCGTTGCGTTCTTTTTTTAATGTTGGTCCTTATCCAGTGCATGGTACAAGAGAGGTGATTAATAATTTAGCATTCTCATATGATGATACTGGCTATTATAAAACAACTTCAGGACCTTCAACCAGAAGAATTATAGATTTCTATGACGTAGAGAATAGTATCAGCATACTGCCTACAGGACAATCTGGTAATCCCTTTAGTGAACATTACCGAGATCAAGCAGAAATGTATGTTAACGGAGAGTTTCGTAAAATGATGATGAATAAAGAGGAAATTCAGAAGAGTAAAGAAATCCTTACTTTTAAGCCAAAGGATTAAAAATGCTTACAAAAGTTTACGGGAGTGCAGTATTTGGCGTTGAGGCTACTACTATTATAGTAGAAGTAAATATTGATAAGGGAATTGGCTATCATCTAGTTGGGCTTCCCGATAACGCAATTAAAGAAAGTAATTATAGAATAGCGGCTGCACTTCAAAATAATGGTTATAAAATTCCTGGGAAGAAAATAACTATTAACATGGCACCAGCAGATTTACGTAAAGAGGGTTCTGCTTATGATCTCACACTAGCTATTGGAATTTTAGCGGCATCAAACCAAATTAAATCTGAAAATATAGAGAAGTATATCATCATGGGCGAGTTATCGTTAGATGGTAGCCTTCAACCTATAAAAGGTGCACTTCCCATAGCTATAAAAGCACAAGAGGAAGGATTTGAAGGTTTTATTTTGCCAACAGCCAATGCAAAGGAAGCTGCAATAGTTGGAGATTTAAAAGTATATGGGATAGATAATATTAAGCAGGTTTTAGATTTCTTTGATCAAGATATTCCGTTAGAGCAGACTATTATAGATACAAGAGAAGAATTTTATAAAAGTTTAGATTTTCCTGAATTTGATTTCTCTGATGTAAAAGGTCAGGAAAGTATAAAACGTTGCATGGAAATTGCCGCGGCGGGCGGTCATAATATAATATTGATAGGTCCGCCAGGCGCAGGTAAGACTATGTTGGCAAAAAGATTACCTTCCATATTACCTCCAATGACTTTGCATGAAGCTTTGGAAACGACTAAAATTCACAGTGTTGTTGGTAAGGTAAAGAATATGGGATTAATGAGTCAAAGACCATTTAGAAGCCCACATCATACAATTTCGGATGTGGCCTTGGTCGGAGGAGGTGCATATCCACAACCCGGGGAAATTTCACTTTCTCATAACGGAGTATTGTTCTTAGACGAGTTGCCAGAATTTAAACGGGGTGTTTTAGAGGTAATGCGACAGCCCTTAGAGGATAGGGAGGTAACTATTTCTCGTGCACGTTTTACGGTTACTTACCCAAGTAGCTTTATGTTGGTGGCGAGTATGAACCCTAGTCCGGGTGGTTATTTTAACGACCCTGATGCTCCGGTAACTTCATCACCAGCAGAAATGCAACGATATTTAAGTAAAATATCTGGTCCTCTTTTAGATCGTATCGATATTCATATTGAGGTAACTCCGGTTCCATTTGAAAAACTATCCGAAGAACGAAAAGGAGAAGGGAGTGTTGAAATTAGAAAACGTGTTACAGCAGGAAGAGAAATACAAACAGCTAGGTTTGAAGGATTGGGAAATGTGCATTACAATGCTCAAATGAACACAAAGCAAATTCGTGCATATTGTAAATTAGACGATAATTCTAAAGCGTTATTGAAAAATGCGATGGAGCGATTAAATTTATCGGCTCGTGCATATGATAGAATCTTGAAAGTAGCTAGAACTATCGCTGATTTAGCCGGTGAGCAGGAATTGAATGGAGATCATATTTCAGAAGCCATTCAATACCGTTCACTGGATAGAGAGGGTTGGTTGGGGTAATTTACTTCTCTTGTTTTAATTTTTAAAAGTGGATTTAAACTAGCCTAGTTGAATTTTTTAATCAGTTGATAACTAAATTCTATAATTTCCTTATAATTTTCTTTATTAATTTTTTCATCAATACCGTGAAAACGTGATAATGAATTAGGATCTAATCGAATTGGATAAAATCGATATACATCGTCTGAGATTTCATAAAAATAGCGACCATCAGTGCCTCCACCTACAAGACCAGGAACAACTACAGACTCTGGGAAAACAGAACGTATTGTTTTTTCGAGTGTTTTATAAGCATCGGAATCAATGCTCGATACAGGCGATGGATTCGTCAAAAAACCTACCTTTTCAACTCTTATTTTATTACTAATAGTATTTTCAATGTGTTCTTTAACAGATTCAATATTTTCGCCTGGTAAAATTCTGAAATTGATAGTGGCTTCGGCAACCGTTGGTATAACATTATTTTTAATGCCACCATCTATAATCGTTGCGGCAGTAGTAGTATGTGCATTCAATGCTTCAAGAATTGGTTTTTTGAATAACCAAGGATTTGCGAAAGCAACTTTTTTCATAAAAGGTAATTCTGCGCCCATATATCCTAATTGATAATTGATAGGCTCAACCAATTTATAAGGTAACTGATTGTTTTCTAAATCTACTATTGCCTTGGCCAGCATACCTATGGTATTTTCTTTTGGAGGTGCCGAGCTGTGCCCACCATTGGTTTCAACAATAAGTCTAAAAGAAGCAAATCCTTTTTCTGCTAAATTTACTATAGCTACAGTGTTATCAATACCTGGTACTAGACCATCTGCTAAAAAACCGCCTTCATCTATGGTCATAGATGCATCAACTCCTCGCTCTTTTAACAAAGCTGCAATTTTAGCAGCCCCTTTAGAACCGCCTACTTCTTCATCATGACCAAAAGCTAAGTAGATAGTTTGGCTAGGGGTAAATGATTCTTTTAATAAAAGCTCAACAGCTTCCATGAGTGCCATTAAGGAACTTTTATCATCTAGTGTTCCTCTACCTATAATATCTGTGGCTGTTATTTTTCCTTCAAAAGGTCCTGCTTCCCAGTCATTCAAGGTGGGTTCATCTACAGGTACCACATCTTGATGAGACATAAGAATAATTGGTTTTTTATTTTGATCA
The DNA here is from genome assembly GCF_000688315.1 of Maribacter sp. Hel_I_7. Lineage (NCBI taxonomy): Bacteria > Pseudomonadati > Bacteroidota > Flavobacteriia > Flavobacteriales > Flavobacteriaceae > Maribacter > Maribacter sp. Hel_I_7. The sequence continues at coordinate 419,161 of NZ_JHZW01000003.1, forward strand.
GTCCCTTTCCAGGTATATAATAAACTATATTCATTTACTTTTTCTAAAGTCAGTTGCTCATGAATTAATGGATATGTGTCTTGAAGGAATTGATGAAAACCATAAAAAGCAGTAGAATCAGGTATGGCATCTTCACTAAAAGAGATAGTGGGGTATTGAATGGCTTTAGATAAATTTTTGTAAACATCGTCAGAAATCACTAATTTTTCTAACGGTTCGGAGTCAACTTGTTTTGAAGTTAGTGATAGCGTATTGAATAAAAGTATACAAAGAACAAGAACGACAACAGCTAAAAGGCTGTAGAGTATTTTTTTCATAATGGTTTGTTGGTTGATGGTCTATAACAAGCTGAATTCCAATACAATTTAGCCAAAAAAACCAAGCGATTTATTGCCTATTGCGTTTATTATAAATTTCAAAATTTTATTGATGAATAAATAATGAATTCTAAAATTCTGTTATTAATTTTTATAAAATTGCTCTAATAATCATACTATTCAAAAATGTGATCAACATAATTATAAGGTTCAATTTCGTTTCCTAAACATAGTAAGACTGAAAGATGGTAGTAAAAATATGGCTAGCTAAGTGCTAATGGCATATCAGTCACATTCTTATCCCATACATTCGCATTTAGCTTCAAGTTTACTTACATTTTTACTCTGGTAATAGCCGATATTTTTAAGTCATTACTTTTCTAAGTGCCTTATCAAATAGTTTTATATCTTCTATTGTACCTGAACTAATTCTTGCCCAATTAGTAAATGGTGGAAATGGTCTGCCTATGAGAACATTCTCTTTTTCCATTGCAGCCATCATTTCGGTTATAGGTTTTCCAGTTTTGAAAAATATAAAATTAGTATGTGACTTTTGGTATTCTAGGTTTAAATCATCTAGAGTTTTGTATATCTGATTTTTAGCTTCTACATTTTTAGCAATACTAAATTTATAAAACTCATCATCTCTTAATGCTTCTTTCGCAGCTTCAATTGCCAAAACATTGGTCATTGCCATAACATTTTTCTTTAATCTGGTAGCAATATCAGGTCGGGCAACTAAATAGCCTATTCGTAGACCTGCGAGACCGTAAACTTTAGAAAAGGTTTTTGAAACGATGACATTCATGTTTTCTTTCACTAACTCAACCATAGACGGGTAATCAGGTTCAGTAATAAAATCATAGTAGGCTTCATCGCTGAAAACCATGGTTCTATTACTTACAGATAAACAGAAATCTCTTAGCTTACCCTTATCAATTAATGTTCCCGTGGGATTGTTCGGATTACATATGAAAACTAAGCCTGTTTTTGCGGTAATACGCCTTTCCATTTCGTTAAGGTCATGACCCATTTTCTCATCAACAGGTACACGATGAATAAAACTACCGTTATTTTCGGCATAGGTTAGTAGGGATTGAAAAGTTGGTTCGGGTGCAATGATTTCCCCTCCGTTCATTCCAAAGGTTAATCCAGCTGTTTTTAGACCTTCCGTAGAACCACCGGTTACGACTATATGGTCTTTCGTTACCCCTTCTTTACGTGCTATCTGTTCCACCAACGGATGAAAAATTATGGATGGATATCTGCAGGCGTAGTCCAACGAATTTATGATTACTTCCCTTACGGCCTTTGAAGGACCATATGGATTTTCGTTAGAGTTTAATTTGGCCACACCATTCAGTTTGGTGTTTATGGGCGTATGGAGATTCATAGCCATCGAGCTAAATCCTCCTAAAAGAGTGAAACCACTTGATAGTCCTGCGGTTTTAAGCCATTTTCTTCGGTCAATGTTGTTCATGTGTATACCCTTTAGGTAAAAGATACAAAAAAACCTGACTATGTCATTTAGATATTTATTATGGGTAGTGAGCTTATTTTATAAAAAAAGCTCCTCATTATTAACATCGTCTTCTTTTCTTTTTGGTGCGGTAAATATATCTTTTAATATGTAGCTGGTCACAATGGTAAGACCAAGAGTCAAAGTAGGAATTGAGTATGTCCAACTTAACAAATGCATGAGACCACCACAAATAAGGGTTATCACGCCTATTACCATTACAAAGTTCCATACTATTTCAGCTGTACTATTTTTTATATCTCCGTCTTTAGACATGAAATATGAGGTGCCTTCCATTGCAAACCAGGCAATAAAAGTAAATGCAGTACCTATTTGAAAAAATAAGGTATGGGTAAAGTCTAAAATTGTTAATAGTCCGTTGGTTGTCCAAAAAAGAACCAATACCATTTTTATTAAATCGACGGTCTTTTTTTCTTCTTTTCTCGCAAAACGCATTGCATATAATACAAGTATTGCGGCAAAGGAGATGAATATTATTCCTTCAGAATAAGGCCAATGAAGTATTTGCATAACCAATCCGATCAAAAGGGTGGCTATCGCTGCCCTAATGGGATTTCTAAATGCTTTTTTAGAATTTTCCATATCTGGTTTTTTTAGTTAATTACTTTAATGTTGGCCTTTAGACCTTCCATAATTCCTATAATATTATTTACGGTTTCATTTAAATAATACCGTACTACAATATGTGGAATACGAATGGTTGTAAAACCATTTTTAAAAGAGTGCATTGCTTCTTCTAAATTATTGATAGCTTCATGCTCTGTAAGTTTATCATACGCAGAATCAATTTCAATATTTAGTTTTACACGAGAAATGGCAATATCAATTGATTTTTTACCATCCCACCATTCTAGCATAGAGTTAACACCTGCTTCTTTAAGTGCATAATAGAGCTGTATAGCTTCTAAAGGGGTGTTATGTTTATTAATTAATAACTCAATACGTTCATGGTGTTTCATGCAAAGCTCAACGCCTGCGCTATCCATTGCATTTTTGTGGTCTAGGTAACCAAGTTCTTTCTTACATTCTAAACAAATCATTAATAGGTTAAGTTTAAGGTTTGGGGATAGCTATAACCCAGTTATTTTTGGATTAGTATATAACCTCGATGAATGACCTCCAAGTTTTAGACGAACTGCATTTTTTTAGATTAACTGCATTTTGAAATGTTAAAATTGTGGTGAAAATGATTCTGAGTATGGTGAGCAAATTCATATTTACCAATTATATTTACAAGAATGATAATTTTACTAGATGTTTAAGAAATTAGGTCCGGGTGTTCTTGTAGCCGCAGCATTTATAGGTCCGGGAACGGTTACCGCTTGTACATTAGCAGGGGTTAATTTTGGCTTTAGTTTGCTGTGGGCCATGTTGTTATCTATTATAGCAACCTATATTCTTCAAGAAATGTCTGCAAGATTGGGTATTGTAACACAGAAAGGTTTAGCAGATGTGATAAAGCAAGAGCTACACAATCCATGGTTACGCAATGGAGTAATAGTATTAATCTTCTCTGCCATTATAATAGGTAATGCGTCTTATGAGGCAGGAAATATAGGTGGGGCTACCCTAGGTATGGAAGCTTTATTTGGTATGGAATACAGCAATTTATATCCTTATGTCTTAGGTGGTTTAGCTTTTATATTATTATATCTAGGAAGTTATAAGGCATTAGAGAAGGTATTTATAGTGCTTGTTTTAATTATGAGCCTATCCTTTGTTATGACAGCCATTTTGACCAAACCCGATATTTGGGAGTTGATAAAAGGGTTGTTGGTTCCAACAATTCCAGAAAAGGGGATTCTAACCATAATTGCTTTAGTAGGGACAACGGTGGTTCCTTATAACCTTTTCTTACATGCAGCTTTAGTAAGTGAAAAATGGAAATCAAAAGATGATTTAAAACTAGCAAAGAGAGATACTTTGTTATCTATAATTTTAGGAGGTCTCGTTTCTGTGAGTATAATTATTTCCGCTGCTGCCATAAATTCAACCGAAGTGAATAATGTAATGGATATGGCAAAAGCCTTAGAGCCTTTATACGGTTCAGCGGCATTATACTTTTTGGGAATAGGAATGTTTGCTGCTGGTATTACTTCTGCAATAACGGCACCATTGGCTGCTGCTTATGTTGCAAATAGCTGTTTTGGTTGGAAAGCTGGGTTTAAGGATGCGAAATTTAGATTTATATGGATGATAATTCTAGCATTGGGAGTATTCTTTTTATCCTTCGGTATAAAACCAATAGAGATTATAAAATTTGCTCAGATAACCAACGGGTTATTATTGCCTATTATCGCCGTCTTTCTATTGTGGGTGGTTAACAGGGCTGGGGTTATGGGTAAATATAAAAATAACATGAAGCAGAATATTTTTGGTGTAATCATTATTCTATTGGCTGTTTTATTAGGTGCTAAAAGTATTTTAACGGTATTAGGTGTTTTATAAATGGTTAATAAAACTATTGATATTAATTGTGATGTAGGTGAAGGCGTAGGTAATGAGCAAGAGCTATTCCCTATGATCAGTTCTTGTAATATTGCCTGTGGCGGTCATGCGGGTTCTAGAGAGTCAATTAGACATTGTTTAGAATTGGCTAAACAATTTAATGTCAAAGTAGGTGCACATCCTTCATATCCGGACAAGGAAAATTTTGGTCGTATTTCTATTGACATATCTCAAGAAGATTTAATCAAGACTATTGAGTCTCAAATGCAACAGTTTGAAGCTGTACGGGAACAAATGGATATAAAACTGCATCATATTAAACCTCATGGAGCACTCTATAACGACATTGCAAAAAATGAAACCTTAGCTACAACTTTTTTAAAGGGGATTGAGGTTTTTAAAAGAGGTATGGTGTTATATGTTCCCTATGCTAGTGTAATTCATAGATTAGCCATTAAAAACGGTTTTACCGTACTTGTGGAGGCTTTTGCAGACAGAAATTATAATAAAGATTTAAGTTTGGTGTCTAGGAAAGAGAATAATGCCTTAATTACTAAGGGTGATGAGGTGTTGACCCATTTACTACGTATGCATAACGAAAAGATGGTAAAAACAATTACTGGAGATAAAGTTGAGATAGAGGCTAATACCTTTTGTATACACGGAGATACTCCATCGGCATTGCAAATTTTGATGTATATTACAAAGCATTTACCTGAACATAATCTACAACTAAAATCGTGAGCTCCCCTAAAATTAATATAAAACCATTTGGAGTACATTCCGTCTTAATTGAATGGCCAAACCAGGTAAGTGAACATATTCTTGAGAAAATATTACATTTTGAAACTTTTTTAAAGAATGAGTTGTTGACAAACCAGGAATGGGAGATGGTACCGTCATATAATTCACTCTTATTAATAAATAGAACTGCACAAATTGATTTTCAAAAATTATCTAAGGATATCATTACTTGGTATGCCCAATTAGGAGAGTCTACAAAGCCTGATAGATATTTGTGGAGATTACCTGTTAATTATGATTTAGAATACGGTCTGGACCTTGAAGAGGTTGCCAATAAACTTCATAAAACGAAAGAAGAAATTATTGCGATGCATACGGGAGCTACTTATACAGTTTATGGAATTGGGTTCTTACCTGGTTTTATGTACTTGGGTGGCATTGATAAAGAATTAGAATTACCTAGAAAAGCAACTCCTAGATCAAAAGTTATTAAAGGTGCTGTGGGCATTGCTGGTAAGCAGGCGGGTATTTATCCGCAAGAATCTCCTGGCGGTTGGAATATAATAGGAAACTGTTCAGTCCCAATTTTTGATGCTTCTAAAGAGAACCCGTGCTTTGTAAGTGTTGGTGATAAAATTGAATTTTATCAAATATCTAGGGCAGAGCATAATTTACATAAGATAGAAGCTGAAGTGGGAATTTATAAACCTGAAAAAATTAAAATAGATGCTTAAAATTCTAAAAGCAGGTTTTTATACCACGGTGCAAGATGTAGGTAGGTTTCATTTCAGAAATAAAGGAGTGCCAGTTTCTGGTGTTATGGACGAAATGTCTGTATTTAAAATTAATTCCTTATTAGAAAATGAACCGGCGGCTTCGGTATTGGAAATTACCATGACCGGACCAACGCTCATGTTTGAAGAAGAAACGTATATGGCACTTGGTGGTGCAGAAATGTCCGCAACACTAAACAATCTCCCAATACAGAATTATAAGGTTTATCAAATTGAAGTAGGTGATATACTATCCTTTGGGCGCTTGGAGAAAGGTTTTCGTTCTTACTTAGGTGTTAAGGAAGGTTTTACTACTAAAGAGGTGTTAGGTAGTAAATCTTTTTATAAACCAATTACCAAAGTGAATAGGTTGACTGATAATGATGTTGTGCCTTTTTCTGCGCAAAATGTATTTCAGCCTAAAATTTCGGAGATTAAAGTGGATTCCTTTTTAGACGTTAGAATATTAGAGGTGAGTAAAGGACCGGAGTTTGATATGTTAAATGACAAACAACTAGAAGACATTTTCTCTAAAGACTTTACGGTAGCTCATGAGAATAATAGAATGGCTTACCAATTAACCGAAACAATAACCGAGCATTCTATTTCAATGCTAACATCTGCAACTATACCTGGTACAGTGCAATTGACGCCTGCTGGTAAATTAATTATACTGATGAAGGATGGGCAAACTACAGGAGGTTATCCTAGAGCTGTTCAATTGACAGATAAAGCAATTTGTATTTTGGCACAAAAAAGAGGAGGAGATACTATAAGTTTCAAATTGGTTTAATTTATTACTTTTTAATTCGATTTTGTTAAGGGGGTAATTATAACTTATTTTTTCACTACTATTGTAATATGAATCTAACGAATTTTAATATTGAGGTTGTCATTGTCATTCCTAAAAGGAAATGATATAGCTTTTCAATATGTAGAAAAACCTGTATCAGAATTATTTGATACAGGTTTTTTTGTGCAATTAGATTTATAATAGTCTGTTTTGAAGTATTGAATATGGTATATAACAAGGATTTAAATAATTGATTTTCAGTAAATTAGATTGTTTTTTGTTAAAGTGGATTTGTATTGTCAATTATTGTTAAAATTAGAAATTTTTATAAACTTTTATCTTTGGTTTAACAGTATTAAGAAATCAAGATAAGCATACGAGAATTACATTATGGAATTGAACAAACATAGTAAAAATGTAACCCAAGATCCAACACAACCGGCAGCACAAGCAATGCTTTATGCTATTGGTTTAACTGAAGAAGATTTAAAGAAGCCGCTAATTGGTATTGGTAGCACAGGTTATGAGGGTAATCCTTGTAATATGCACTTAAATGATTTGGCTCAAGAGGTTAAAGTAGGAGTCAATGATAGTGGATTGGTTGGTCTTGTTTTTAATACTATAGGTGTTAGTGATGGAATTTCAATGGGTACTTATGGTATGCGTTATTCACTTCCTTCAAGAGATATTATTGCAGATTCTATGGAAACTGTGGTACAAGCAATGAATTATGATGGTTTGGTTACTGTAGTTGGCTGTGATAAAAACATGCCGGGTGCGCTAATGGCAATGATACGTTTAGATAGACCATCTGTTTTGGTATATGGTGGTACAATTGCCTCTGGTTGTTTTAAGGATAAGAAATTAGATGTAGTTTCTGCATTTGAAGCTTGGGGAGAGAAGGTTGCCGGTACAATGAATGAAGAGGATTACAAAGGTGTAATTCAAAACGCTTGCCCAGGTGCAGGTGCTTGTGGTGGTATGTATACCGCTAATACAATGGCTTCGGCTATTGAAGCTTTAGGTATGGCAATGCCTTATAATTCTTCTAATCCTGCAATTGGAAAAGATAAGCAGTACGATGCTATAAACTCTGGTAAGGCTTTAAGAAACCTTTTAGAGAAAGATATTAAGCCAAGTGATATTATCACTCGTAAATCAATGGAGAACGCTATACGTTTGCTCACCCTTTTAGGTGGTTCAACAAATGCGGTACTTCACTTTTTGGCAATCGCCAAAGCTGCCGATGTTGATTTTACATTAGATGATTTTCAGAAAATTAGTGATACAACTCCATTTTTAGCTGATTTAAAACCCAGTGGTAAATTTTTGATGGAAGACGTTCATCGTGTGGGTGGTGTACCTGCCGTTATGAAGTTTATGCTTGAAAACGGAATGTTACATGGCGATTGTCTTACTGTTACGGGTAAAACAATTGCGGAAAATTTAGCTGAGCTTCCAGGTTTATTAGAGCATCAGCAAGTTATTAAACCATTGAGCAATCCTATTAAGGCGACAGGTCATTTACGTATTCTTTATGGTAATCTTGCAACTGAAGGTGCTGTTGCAAAGATTACAGGTAAGGAAGGTTTGTATTTCTCTGGTCCGGCTAAAGTTTATAATGATGAGTTTTTGGCTAATGCCGGTATTGGGAGAGGAGAAGTAAAAAAAGGTGATGTAGTTGTTATACGTTATGAAGGTCCTAAAGGAGGTCCGGGTATGCCAGAAATGTTGAAACCTACTGCAGCTATTATGGGAGCAGGTTTAGGTAAAGATGTGGCGTTAATAACAGATGGTCGTTTCTCTGGTGGTACACATGGCTTCGTAGTAGGTCACGTTTCACCTGAAGCTCAAGATGGCGGAGCTATCGGACTTTTAGAAGATGGTGATGTTATTACAATTGATGCAGAGAAAAATGAGATTTCGGTTAATCTAACAGAAGAGCAGTTATCAGAAAGAAAAAAGAATTGGAAACAGCCAGAATTAAAGGTGAAGAGAGGTAGTTTATATAAATATGCCCGTACGGTTTCATCTGCATCTAAAGGTTGTGTTACCGATGAGTTTTAAATAACACCAGCTAGGTTTTAATTAGTTCTAGGTGGATATATAATATCAGGTAATTGTAACTCTTAAATGCGATGCTTGAATTTGATCATTAATTATGGAAACAGTAAAAGAGAAGAAAAAAGGTACGGATTCCAAGAAAACTATAAAGATTTCTGGAGCAGAGGCATTAATTCATTGTTTATTAGCTGAAGGTGTAGAAACAATGTATGGCTACCCTGGTGGCGCTATTATGCCCGTCTATGATGAACTATATAAGTTTCAAGATAAATTAACACATATTCTTACTAGACATGAACAGGGTGCTACGCATGCTGCTCAAGGTTATGCTAGAGTTTCCGGTAAAGTAGGTGTTGCAATAGCAACGTCTGGTCCAGGAGCTACCAATTTGGTCACCGGTCTTGCAGATGCTCAAATAGATTCAACACCTATGGTGTGTATTACGGGTCAGGTAACTAGACAACTGTTGGGTACTGATGCTTTCCAAGAAACTGATATTATTGGTATTTCTACTCCGGTAACAAAGTGGAACTATCAAATAACAGAAGCTTCTGAAATTCCAGAAGTAATGGCAAAAGCTTTCTATATAGCAAGATCTGGTAGACCGGGTCCTGTTTTGGTCGATATTACCAAAAATGCTCAAATAGATGAGTTCGATTTCTCTTATGAGAAATGTACTGCCGTACGTAGTTATAAGCCTGTACCAAAACCGAATAAAACGGCAATTCAAGCAGCTGCTGATTTAATCAATAGCGCTAAAAAACCTTTTATTGTTTGGGGTCAAGGTGTAATTCTTGGTAAGGCAGAGGCCGAGCTTAAAGAACTGGTTGAGAAAACTGGAATTCCTGCAGCATGGACAATCATGGGGGCATCTGCTTTAGATACTTCACATCCATTAAATGTTGGTATGGTTGGTATGCATGGTAATTACGGTCCTAATGTATTGACTAACGAGTGCGATTTACTAATTGCCATAGGTATGCGTTTTGATGATCGTGTAACCGGTAATTTAGATTCTTATGCAAAACAAGCCAAAGTAATTCATTTTGAAATTGATCCAGCAGAAGTGAACAAGAATGTTCATGCAGATGTTGCTGTATTAGGAAATTCTAAAGATACACTTGGTCTAATTTTACCTTTATTAAATAATAACAAGCATGAAGCTTGGCATAATCTATTCAAAGAGAAATATAAAATTGAATTTGATACGATTATCAAAAATGATATACACCCTACCAAAGAAGGTTTAACGATGGGTGAGGTAATTGAGGAAATCAACTTGGCTTCAAATAATAAAGCAGTAATTGTATCAGATGTGGGTCAACATCAAATGATTGCGTGTAGGTACGCTAAGTTTTCACAATCTAAAAGTAATATTACTTCTGGTGGATTGGGTACAATGGGCTTTGCTTTGCCTGCAGCTATTGGAGCTAAAATGGGAGCAATGGAAAGGGAAGTGGTTGCTATCATTGGTGATGGTGGTTATCAAATGACCATTCAAGAGCTTGGTGTAATATTTCAGCACAAAGTACCTGTTAAGATTGTTGTTTTGAACAATGAACACTTAGGTATGGTGCGTCAATGGCAAGAGTTATTCTTTGAAAAAAGATATGCTTCAACGGTTATGGTGAATCCAGATTTTGTAAAAATTGCAGAAGGGTATAGCATAGAAGCAAAACGAATTTCTGAACGTAAAGATTTAAAATCTACAATTCAGGAAATGATGGCTTCTAAAGAACCATATTTCTTAGAAGTAAAGGTTGAACAAGAAGATAACGTATTTCCTATGATACCTTCTGGAGCATCTGTTTCAGACGTTAGATTGAAATAACAAAACAAAAACATGAACGATACTAACATACAGGATATTCCAAAAATACATACGGAAATTACTAGAAAGTCTGAAGAAATTGGTTTTACAATGCCGTCAGATTTATATGTTGGTAGCTTTCTCAAAACGTTAATAGCTTCTAAACCAAAAGGAAGGTTTTTAGAAATTGGCACAGGTATTGGTCTTAGCCTTTCTTGGATGAGAGAAGGTATGGATGCTAACGCTCGTTTGGTATCGGTAGATAATGATGATGAATTGATATCAATTGCCTCAAGTTACTTTGGGGAAGATGATAGAGTTGAACTCATTTGCCAAGATGGTACAGAATGGATAAAGGAATATTCTGGAGCAAAGTTCGATTTAATTTTTGCCGATGCATGGCCTGGTAAGTACAGCGAGATTGATGAGGTTCTTGATTTACTAAAGGTCGGAGGATTTTACATTATCGATGATATGACAAAGCAACCTAATTGGCCAGAAAATCATGAGGATAATGTGATAGTTCTTACAGCGTATTTGGAACAACGTGAAGATTTACAATTGACCAAAATGAATTGGTCTACAGGCTTAATAATGGCCGTTAAGAAATAGTATAGAATAATTATAATGACACCATAAAATCCTTTTTAAAAAGGAGTAGGTAATGAAAGCTTATGGAAAATCAATGGTTTACAATATCAGTATATTCAGAAAATAATGTTGGATTACTGAACAGGATTTCAGGTATATTTTTAAAGAGACACATAAATATTGAAAGTTTAAATGTATCTAAGTCAGAAATTGACGATGTTTCTAAATTTACGATAGTAGCACATACTACAGAAAAGTGGGTGCATAATATTGTCGGTCAAATAGAAAAACAAATAGAGGTTATAAAGGCATATTATCATACCGATGAAGAAACTATTTATCAAGAATCGGCTTTGTTTAAAATTGCTTCTGGTCTGTTATTTGACGAACGTCAAATACAGAATATCATAAAAGATAACAATGCTCAAATAGTCACTGTTTCAAGAGACTTTTTTGTAATTGCTAAAAGCGGAAGAAGAAATGAGATTGATGAAATGCACGATCAGTTAAAACCATACGGCATTATGCAGTTTGTACGTTCTGGTCGAATTTCAGTAACTAAAGACGAAATGAAAATTTCTGCGATACTAAAAGAATTTTAATAACGAATTATATCAATAATCAAATAAAGTAAATACAAAATGGCTAATTATTTTAATACGCTATCATTAAGAGATAAATTAACGCAACTTGGAAAATGTCGTTTCATGGATTCGTCTGAGTTTGCAGATGGCGTAAATGCTTTAAAAGGTAAAAAAATTGTAATCGTAGGTTGTGGAGCACAAGGTTTAAACCAAGGTTTGAACATGAGAGATTCTGGCTTGGATATTTCTTATACACTACGTGATGCTGCTATAAAAGAAAAAAGACAATCTTTTGTAAATGCCTCTGAAAACGGATTTACAGTAGGTACCTATGAAGAGTTGATTCCTACTGCCGATGTAGTAATTAACCTTACGCCAGATAAGCAGCATACTGCTGTTGTTGGTGCGGTTATGCCATTGATGAAAAAAGGTGCTACACTTTCTTACTCACACGGTTTTAATATCGTTGAAGAAGGTATGCAAATTCGTGAAGATATTACGGTTATTATGGTTGCACCAAAATGTCCGGGATCAGAAGTACGTGAAGAATATAAAAGAGGTTTTGGTGTACCTACATTAATTGCGGTTCACCCAAACAATGACCCTCAAGGTAAAGGATTGGAACAAGCAAAAGCTTATGCTGTCGGTACTGGTGGCGATAGAGCAGGTGTGTTGATGTCTTCTTTTGTTGCTGAAGTAAAATCAGATTTAATGGGAGAGCAGACTATTCTTTGTGGTTTGTTACAAACGGGTTCTATTCTTTGTTTCGATAAAATGATTGAGAAGGGAATTGATGCAGGTTATGCTTCTAAATTGATACAGTACGGATGGGAAACTATTACTGAGGGTATGAAATATGGTGGAATCACTCACATGATGGATCGTCTTTCAAATCCTTCAAAAGTGAAGGCATTTGAACTTTCGGAAGAATTAAAAGATATTATGCGTCCATTGTTTCAAAAGCATATGGATGATATTATGACTGGTCATTTTTCTAAAACAATGATGGAAGATTGGGCTAATGATGATAAGAACTTATTAACGTGGAGAGCTGCAACAGGTGAAACTGCTTTCGAGAAAACACCTGCAGGTAGTCAAGAGATTACTGAGCAAGAGTTTTATGATAACGGAGTTTTAATGGTAGCCATGGTTAGAGCTGGTGTTGAATTGGCTTTTGAGGCAATGACGGAGTCTGGTATTATTGCAGAATCTGCTTACTATGAGTCTTTACACGAAACTCCATTAATAGCAAATACAATTGCACGTAAGAAATTGTTTGAAATGAACCGTGTTATTTCTGATACAGCTGAATATGGTTGTTATTTATTCGATCATGCGTGTAAGCCATTATTAACTGATTTCATGAAGGGTATTGATACTGACGTAATTGGGACAAACTTCTCTGGCGATATTGATAATGATGTAGATAATGCACAATTAATAGCAATAAATAAGGCGTTACGTACGCATCCGGTGGAAATTGTAGGTACACGTTTACGTGAGTCTATGACTGCTATGAAGCCTATCGTATAGATTTATAATTTTTATAGTTATACCGATTGTCCGGTTAGGTGCATTCTAGAAGTTGCTGATCATTATTGATTGGTAATACTTTACAGAACTGTTCTTAAGCGGACAATTTAGGTTTTATAGCAACTAAAAAATTCCCAAGAGCATTAAATAAATAATATGAGAGGTACAAAACCAGCATATTTTCCAGAATTAGATGATGTTATAGAAGCGGCTCAGGTTATTTCTGAAATATCGGATGTAACTCCGCTAACGGAAAGCATTAGATTGTCAAAGCAATTTAATTGTGAGGTTCGATTAAAGCGAGAAGATTTACAACGTGTTAGATCTTATAAGATTAGAGGTGCCTTTAATAAAATCAGGTCTTTATCGGAAGAAGATAGAGCTAAGGGAATTATTTGTGCCAGTGCAGGTAATCATGCGCAAGGTGTTGCATTTGCATGTTTCCATTTAAAAATAAAAGGAACTATTTATATGCCATCTGTTACGCCTAAGCAAAAGGTAGAACAAACAAAATTGTTTGGTGGCGAGTGGGTAGAGATTGTTTTGGAAGGAGATACATTTGATGATGCTTCACAAGCTGCTAGTGCTTTTGGTGCTAAAACTGGTAGTATTTTCGTACATCCTTTTGATGATCCTAAAATAATTGAAGGTCAAGCAACAGTTGGTCTAGAATTAATATCACAATCTAAAACACCAATAGATTATCTTTTTGTTTGTATTGGTGGCGGTGGTCTAGCATCTGGACTTATTAGTGTTTTTAGTCAACTTTCGCCAAATACTAAGATAATAGGAGTGGAGCCAAAGGGGGCTCCTTCTATGAAAACGGCTATGGATTCTGGTGAAGTGGTAGCTCTTGATAATATTGATAAATTTATTGATGGTGCCGCGGTAAAAAGAGTAGGTGATCTAACATACCCTATTTGTAATTATTATCTCGATAGTATGGTTACTGTTGATGAGGGCAAGGTTTGCCAGACTATTCTTGATCTTTATAATAGAGATGCCATTGTGGTAGAGCCAGCGGGAGCACTGTCCATTGCGGTGTTAGATGATTATAAAAATGAGATAGAAGGTAAAAATGTAGTTTGTATTATTGGTGGTAGCAATAATGATATAACCAGAACTGCGGAAATTAAAGAGAGAGCACTTTTATATGGTAAACTAAAACATTATTTCATTATTAGATTCCCTCAAAGACCAGGAGCATTAAAAGAGTTTGTAGTAGATATTTTAGGACCAACGGATGATATTACCCATTTTGAGTATTCTAAGAAATCTAGTAGGGAAAATGCACCTGCTGTTGTGGGTATTGAACTTAAGCATCCTGAAGACTTACAGCCATTAATTGATAGAATGAAAACTAACAATTTTTACGGAGATTATATAAATGACAAACCAGATTTGTTTGAATATTTGGTTTAAACTACTTTTAGTATGAGTAAGTTTTAATTACCCTAAATAATTAGAACTCAATAATAAAATATCATCTATCATAGTATAAATAGAAAACAAGAAATGAGCGATATAAAGATTCCAGAAGAGTTTCAGATTACATCAACTATAGACCAAAAACATTATTTGGTCAACGGAGAATTAAAAGAATGGAAAGGAGATACTACAGAGGTATATTCAACCATTTCTTCAACAAAAGAATACAAGCCTACATTGTTAGGTAGTATACCAGATTTACAAGAAGCAGAGGCTTTAGATGCATTAAATGGCGCTTTAAAGGCATATGACAAAGGAAAAGGGGTTTGGCCAACCATGCACGTTAAGGACCGTATTGAGTGTATGGAGGTTTTCGTTAAAAAGATGAAAACTAAGCGTGACGAGGTTGTAAAATTATTGATGTGGGAAATAGGTAAATCATTACCAGATTCACAAAAAGAATTTGACCGTACGGTTGAGTATATTGAAGATACTATTGAAGATTATAAACAATTGGATCGTGATGCAGCTAAATTTACAAAGAACGATGGAGTTTATGCGCATATCAAAAGAGGACCGCTAGGTGTTGTTTTGTGCCTTGGACCATATAACTATCCGTTGAATGAGACATTTGCTTTATTGATTCCCGCTATTATTATGGGGAATACAACAATTTTTAAACCGGCAAAACATGGTGTTTTATTAATTACTCCGCTATTAGAAGCTTTTCAAACAAGTTTCCCTAAAGGGGTAGTAAATGTACTTTTTGGTCGTGGTAGAACTGTTGCCGCACCAATTATGCAAACAGGTAAAGTGGATGTTTTGGCATTGATAGGTAACAGCAAATCTGCAAATGCATTACAAGAGCAGCACCCTAAAAGTAATAGATTGCGATTGGTTTTAGGTTTAGAAGCTAAGAACCCTGCAATTATTTTACCAGATGCTGATTTAGATTTAACTATAAATGAATGCTTGGCAGGTACTTTATCATTTAATGGCCAACGTTGTACAGCATTGAAAGTAGTTTATGTTCATGAAGATATCAGTTCTAAGTTCAATGAGGACTTTGCAAAGAAAGTTGATGAACTTAAGTTTGGAAATCCTTGGGAAAATGGTGTTAAACTAACTCCATTACCAGAACCGGGAAAACCAGATTATATTCAAGAGTTGATTGATGATGCGGTATCTAAAGGAGCTAAAGTTTTAAATAAAAAAGGCGGTAAACGTTTTGATAATTATATCTGGCCAGCTGTTCTTTACCCTGTTACTAAAGATATGCGCGTTTATCAAGAAGAGCAATTTGGACCTATTATACCTATTGTACCTTTTTCTGATATAGAAGAACCTTTAGATGATATGGCCGAAAGCAATTATGGTCAACAAGTAAGTTTGTTCGGAAAAGACGTTTATGCCCTTTCTCCATTAATTGATACTTTAGTGAATCTAGTATGTCGTGTTAATCTTAACAGTTCATGTCAAAGAGGACCTGATGTTTATCCGTTTACGGGAAGAAAAGATTCTGCTCAAGCTACATTAAGTGTACATGATGCATTACGTTCGTTCTCTATTAGAACATTTGTTGCATTTAAAGACAATGAATTAAATACAGATATTATTCAACATTTATTGGAAGCTAAACTTTCCAATTTTGTGAGTACAGACTATATTTTATAATAGCCTTAAATTAAGACTAGAATAAAAACCTCTCCTAATTAATTAGGGGAGGTTTCTTTTTTACAACTACTGCTAATTTCCTTTGCTCTTTCTAAACCAGAATATGGGTAGAAAGGTATGGTCTGTTCTTCTTTTTCAAATAATAGAATTGCTTGATCAATATCTTTGCAATACGGGGCTATTGATTTTCCAAAGAATTTTGCCGAACCCATATCCCATTCTGTTTTGCTTAATAAAACTCTTGGATTGTTAGGTGCAATAGACGCTGCTTTTTTATAAAGAGCTACGTTTTCTCCAGATAAGCTCATACCATATTTTTGACCGTCAAAAGCAATGTATGCTGTATTTAATAACGCATAAGAAACTAATATTTCCGGATTGTTCTCTGAGATAGAGGCTGCGTTATCTAAAAAACCTTTTGCTCTAGTTAGTTTCGATGTCAATAAAGCTTCGTCCTTTAAACCAAAACTACTTACGATTTCTATTAGTCCGGCATAATAAGACGGTAACCAATTATCGGTTTCTGCAGATGCTATTCTTTCAAACAGTTGTACGGCTTCTGTATTCTTTTGTTGCTCCCATAATGCAAATGCTTCATTCATCCCTTTTTCATAAGGTGTTTGGGCACTTAAGCTAAATGTGAAAATTAGTGTTGCAATTAATAGTACTGATTTCATGATGTATAGTTTTTTAATGTTATTTATTGTTGTTCAAATATCTTTCTATTCCATAGGTTTTGATAAAATAGATGACCCAGTTGTTGGTTCTTTGTAGTGAATTGTAATTTCTAAAGGTTATCAAGTTGATTGTCATCTTTGTTGTCGCTTATCGTCCAAAAGAAACCAATGAAAAAGAAGCGGTCTGCTGCAGGCGTAATTGTTCTTCTATCGAACACTCCATCTGTATTGGTTTGGTTTGCGTATTGATATCCGTTCACATTTTTGGTTCCTAATACGTTACTTACAGATAGATATAATATTTTCTGCGGACTAATTAAATAAGCATAGTTGGCATTTAGCGAATTAAAGCTTTTTGCTTGTTCCGTTAAGAATCCTCCTTTATTTGGGTCGGTATAGTTGCGACCCGAAGCATAATTGTAGCTGAGACCTATTTGACTTTTCCAATCTTCAATCCAGCGTTTAACCACTAAAGATGCATTATGTTTTGATGCAAAATCCGGAGTAGCAGATGTTAGATAATTTTGGTAATCCCTTTCAGTATCTAAGTAGGAGTAAGACATCCAATACTCTGTATTTTTTATTGATTTATTATCTCTCCAAAATATGTCCAATCCTTTAGCATATCCACTTCCATTACTATTATAGGTAGATGTTGGCAGCGCGAACGGAGTATCATACTTTACTAAGTCTCCGTAATTTTTGTAATATGCTTCAGCCCTGAATATCTGTTTGTTTTTTACATATTGATAGTTGGCAATATAATGGGTTGTGTTTTCCGCTGTAAAATCAGAATTATACTTTAAGTAATCGTTCTTCGGATTTTGAAAAAACTCCCCGTATGCCAATGAGAATTGGGAGTTTGCACCAGCCTTATAGGCTAATGAAAGTCTTGGTGATAGATTAAACTCCTGTAGTAGCTCAGAATATTCACCTCTTATACCAATCTTGGTAGCTAGTTTTTTAGAGAAGAAAATATCAGTCTCAACAAAACTGCTGAAAAGATTATTGTCAAACTCATAGTCGTTTTCAAAGCTAGTATCTTGATAGTTTTCTGTAAAGTTAGTGACGAAATATTCTGCTCCAAAGTTGAGTTTGTAACGACTAGAAAAGAATTTTTTAAATGCGATTTTTAGATGTGCCGAATTTTCAATATCTGTAATATCAGCATCATTATATTTTATTTCAGAACGGTCATTGGCAAAACTAACACCTGTAGCTATGCTCCAGTCTTTTTCTAAGAAATCTTGGTAAGATGAGTTGATGTAAAGATTTCTATTCTTTAACCCGAAACGTATACCATCTGCCACATTGATATCTTCTTGTGTTAAATCGAAATTTACGGAACTATATGCGCCATAGACTTTTAGTAAACCGTCGTTATTGAATTTATACCTATAGACGGCTTCACCACCTACAGATTCTATAGGCTTATGCCATTCATTATTATCAGGATACAGTTTTTGATATGGTGCTAAATTAATGTAAGATGTATTTAAACTAAGCGAGCTTTTTTTCCATTTTTGGGTATTACCTAATCCAAACCCAACGGTCATTATAGAAATTTCTGTTTTCTCTTCTTGTGGTTCACTTATACTATTTAAAAGTAGAACACTTGATAATGCTTGCCCGTATTCGGCTGAGTAACCTCCGGTTGAAAAAGTTATTCCTTTAAATAAGAAAGGAGACAATCTTCCTCTTGACGGGATATTGTTGGCAGAAGGGGAGTAGGGTGTAAATACACGCATGCCATCTACGAAAATTTGTGTTTCTTCTGCATCACCACCTCTAACGAATAATCTGCCATCTTCAGCAACGTTAGAAGTGCCTGGTAAGGTTTGCAGTGCGCCTACAAAATCACCAAGAGCACCTGCTGTTGTTACAATATCCAAAGGCTTTAAAGCGGTTACCTTGGCATTGTCTCCGGCGTTGAAAGTTCCTGCGTTAACGGTTACGGCATCCAAGGTATTTACATCATCTTTTAATTTGATGGTGACATTCTTGAAATTGGTAATATCGGATGATTTTGAATAAGTTTCAAAGGAAATTGAAGACACTATTAATGTCTGCTCACCTTGTTCTTTAGTTTCAAAAGAGAATAGTCCATCCTCACTGGTTGCCGTACCGTCATAAGTACCTTCTAAATATACGCTTGCACCCATAATAGGTACCCCTTGTTGGTCAATGACTTTACCTGAAATAGTGGATTGAGCAAATAAATTATAACAGAAAAATGTAATTAATAAGAATAATAGCGTCTTCATTGTTGATTATATTTTTGATTGATATCACAAATATGAATCGTAAATGAAAGTTTAAATAAAATGGTTTTCCCAATTGTAGAATTGTTATCCTGAATTGCGAAAATTAGCTATCAGGGGATATTTTAGAAGGTTAATTATTAACATAAATATGGTAATTAATGCGTGTTTTAACCGGTATTATGGTTTTAACTTTGCCTTTTTAAAATTGATTGAGAACCTATAGTGTATATGTTGAACTTAAAATTTATAAGTTATGGATACTATAAAATCAAATAAGAAAGCCCTATTTGCATTGGCAATTGGTGGTTTTGGAATAGGACTTACCGAGTTTGTTATCATGGGAATTTTGACCGAAGTTTCTGGGTCATTGGGTATAACCATTCCTCAGGCAGGTCATTTTATTGCAGCATATGCGTTGGGTGTAGTAGTGGGGGCTCCATTACTAACAGGATTAGGCTCTAAGCTTACACCTAAAAAAATGTTATTCCTTTTAATGATATGGTTTACGGTATTTAATACTTTATCTGGACTAGCAACGAGCTATACGAGCTTGTTGTTCATGAGATTTTTATCTGGGATACCTCACGGTGCGTTTTTTGGTATTGGTGCTGTTGTTGCTACAAAATTGGCTAAAAAAGGAAAAGGGGCTCAAGCGATTTCAATAATGTTTTCAGGTCTAACGGTAGCCAATGTTATTGGAGTACCTATTGGCACCTATTTAGGTCAACAGTTTAGCTGGAGTGTTTCTTTTTACTTGGTAGGTTTTGTTGGTTTATTGGCTTTAGGAAGCATTTACCTTTGGATGCCAAAAATTGAAGTTGATGAGACCGAAGAGAAAATAAGTGTTTCTCAAGGATTGAAAAATACTGAACTTTGGGCCTTAATTGCGTTGACTACCATTGGTACAGGAGGTTTCTTTGCATGGTACAGTTATGTAGCTCCGTTAATTACAGATGTTGCCGGGTTGCCAAACCATTTTGTTGGCTATGCTATGATGTTGGCTGGTTTAGGTATGGTAGTAGGTAATTTTTTAGGTGCGAAGATGGCAGAACTGTTTTCTCCTTTGAAAGCGGTAATCATTAGTTTATCCGTTATGTGCGGTATTCTATTATTAAATATGGTGATAGCATCCAATCCGTATTTATTAATGATATTGACCTTTGTGATAGGAGCTATATCTTTTACTGTTGCAACCCCCATTCAAATGGCCATAATCAATACATCTAAAGGTTCCGAAATGTTGGGTTCTTCTATGAATCAAAGTGCCTTTAATATGGGTAATGCTTCTGGCGCTTATTTGGCCGGATTGCCAATTGCATTTGGCTACGGTATTATTTACTCTAGTTTAGTAGGTGCAATGCTTGCTTTTTCTGGTGTTGCCATAGCAGTTTCTATTTTAATTGTTAGAAAGAGAAAAGAAATTAAATATAGAAAAATGGCGATGAGCTGTTAGTCTGTAATTTTTCAATAGATTAGAAAGGAACTTATAATATAAGTTCCTTTTTTTTATGCTCAATAAAAAATGTTTACTGATAGTTTTTATTTTTTCTTATTTCTTTAGAATCAAGTGGTTTTGATGTTAAATTTTATAAATTACGTAGTTCGTCGGTAATTTTATTCCTTTTATCCCGTTCTTAGTTAACCAAAACCTACATAGCTGTGTCACGTACCAAACTATTTTTTGGAGCCATTATAATGGTTCTACTACTTTTTGTCCTAACGGCTTCCTCTTTTAAGCCAGAACATTCTAAGGTGATTATCTCTGATCCTAACCCTGTTAAAACTCTTGCGGAGAAAAGGGAAATTAAACTATATAACATACGGCAAAAAGCTTTAAATGAAGCTTTAACCAGCTATTTTAATAAGGCAATAAAATCTGGAGATATTGTTGGTGCTGGTGTAAGCATCGTAAGTGGTGATTCTGTTATTCTATCCGATGGATATGGAAAAAGAAGTTTTAATGGTAAAGAAACTGTTGACGGAGAAACCTTATTTAGATTAGGTTCTATTTCGAAAGGTTTTACTGGAGTTCTTGCGGCTAACTTAGAAAGTGAAGGCAAATTACACTTAGATGATAAAGTAGCTGATTATTTACCCAATTTTCATTTTGGTGATAATCAGAATACTCAAAAAATTGAAATAGCACATTTACTTTCTCATACTACAGGCACACCTTATCATAGTTATACAGATTTGGTAGAAGCTGGTCTTGATATGTCATCTATAAGTGAAAAATTCAATAAAGTAAATCCTATTAGTACGCCTGGTTCTCAATACAGTTACCAAAATGCCATGTTTTCAGTTTCTCAAGAAGTGATGTTGAAGGCTACAGGGAAAAATATTCAGACTTTATTGAACGATAAATTTTTTGAGCCATTAGGAATGAATTCTGTTTCTATGGATCATAAAACATTAATAAACACAGAGAATATTGCTTTACCTCATATTAAAAGAGGAAATAGATGGAGAACTGTATTACCAAGAGATAATTATTATAATGCCATTGCTGCGGGCGGTATAAATGCCAACTCTATGGATATGGCTAAATGGATGAGATTTCTTTTAGGTCATAACCCAGAAGTGATGTCTAAAGATGCCATGGCTCAAGCTTTTAAACCTTTTATTGAATTAAAGGGGCATAGTAAGTATTATCAAAAATGGCCTGGTCATGTGAAATCCTCATACGGATTTGGTTGGAGAATACATACCTTGAAAGAAAATGAGAAAGCATTAGAAGAAACTATCTGGCATCACGGAGGTAGTGTAAATAATTATAGAAATGAAATTGCACTTTTTCCTGATTCTGATTTAGGTATTTGTGTTCTGATCAACGGTCCTTCAAAATTGGTAAAAACAGTAATTCCAGATTTAAGAGCGATTGTTAAAAGTATTTACGAGCAAGAACTTGAAATAGCAACTAGTATATAGTAGCTATGTAAACAGTATGCTATTGAGAATTTCAGATATAAAAAAAGCCCTTTAATCATAGATTAAAGGGCTTTTTACTTTAGTATGGGTTTTAGATATTGCTGGCCAACCAATCACCAACTTCACTAGTCTTATAGCTTTTACCACCATCTGCTAGGTCTTCGGTAACGTAACCTTCCGCTAATGATTTGTTTACTACTCTTCTGATTTCTTCTGCTTCTTGGGTCATGTTCATGTCCTCGAAAAGCATAGCTGCAGAAAGAACGGTAGCTAATGGATTAGCGATGTCTTTACCTGCTGCTTGTGGGTATGAACCGTGTATTGGCTCGTATAAAGATACTTTGCTTCCTACAGAAGAAGAAGGCATTAGTCCCATAGAACCTGCAATTACAGATGCCTCATCGGTTAATATATCTCCGAATAAGTTTGCAGTAATGATTACATCATATCCTTTAGGCCACTGAATTAAACGCATAGCAACTGCGTCAATAAATTCATAAGAAACCTCTACTTCTGGATAATCTTTTTCCATCGCCTGTACCGTTTCTCTCCAAAGTCTAGAAGATTCTAAAACGTTGGCTTTATCAACACAACATAATTTTTTAGAACGTTTCATTGCAAATTCAAAGCCTTTTTTAGCTAATCTTTCTATTTCAAAACGTTGGTAGGTCATTGTGTCGAAAGCCGTATTGCCATCATCTTTTCTTCCGCGTTCGCCAAAATAGATACCACCTGTTAACTCTCTTAAAATAATTAAATCGGTACCTTCAATACGATCTCTTTTTAAAGGAGATTTATCTATAAGCGAAGGAAAAGTGAATGTAGGTCTAACATTAGCGAACAAACCTAATTTTTGTCTCATTTTCAATAATCCCTGTTCTGGACGAACTTTTGCAGAAGGATCATTATCAAAACGTGGATGACCTATAGCACCGAAAAGAACTGCATCGGCATTTGCACAAATTTCATGTGTTTCATCTGGGTAAGGTTCTCCGACGGCATCAATTGCAGCGGCACCTGTAAGAGCAGGCTTCCAAGTAATATGATGTTCGTATTTCTTAGCAATGGCATCACATACTTTTACTGCTTGGTCAATAACTTCAGGACCGATACCATCACCGGCTAATAAGGCAATATTTAATTTCATGGGTTAATCGCTTTTCGCTTTTCGCATTGCGCTTTTCGCTACATGCTAAACACAGTAGGTTAATTGTTCTGCGTTTAAGCTATTTATAATTTACTTATTAATTTATTTAAACTTCTTCTAACTTTATTTACTCTATCATGAATAATTCTAAAATCTTTCTCCAAAATATATTCTAAATCTTTAGCTAAAATCGTGAAATATTCTAATTCACTAGCTGAACCCTGCGAGATTATCAGAAAACGTTTAAATTCTGCATCAGATTCTCGCCCACAACCTTCTGCAATATTTGCTGGTATGGATGATGATGCTCTTCTCATTTGACTTGTTAGTCCAAAATTTTCGTCTTTTGGGAAAGTGTTAGTTAGCTTGTATATTTCTAAGGTAACTTCATGCCCTAATTCCCAAACGTTATATTTTTTATAATCTCTCATTTAAAGCAATTAGCGCTTTACATTTTACGTTTTTTCGCTTGGCGCTTGGCGCTTTGCGTAATGCGCATAGCGCTATATAATATTCAACATTTTCTCGGTCGCTTTTATAGCGCTAACAGTTTGGTCGGAATCTAGCCCTCTAGAGGTAAATTCTTTTCCATCTAGTTCCCAAGTAATAACGGTTTCACAAAGAGCATCAGATGTACTTCCTGGTGGTATTCTAACAGCATAATCCGTTAGTTTTGGTAATGCTTTTTTCTTTGCGATGTACACTTTTTTTAATGCATTCATAAAAGCATCATACTGTCCGTCACCTTGAGCATGTGCTTCATATGTTTTACCATCTACCTCTACAGATAGGGTAGTGGAAGGCATTAATCCCATGGCATGGGTAAGAACGTAAGATTTTACAAATACTTTTTGCTTATAATCAGCAGTATCCAAAACATCAGAAATAATAAATGGGAGGTCGTCTTTTGTAACACGTTCCTTTTTATCACCTAATTCTATAATACGAGCTGTAACTTTTTTTAATTCTTCATTATTTAAAGTTAAGCCAAGTTCTTGTAGATTTTTCTGAATATTAGCTTTACCTGACATTTTCCCTAAGGCATACTTACGTTTTCTTCCAAAACGTTCGGGCATTAGGTCGCTAAAATATAAGTTTTTTTTACTATCACCATCAGCATGAATACCGGCAGTTTGGGTAAATACATTGTCACCAACAATGGGTTTGTTGGCAGGTATACTAAAACCTGTAAAGGCAGAAACCAACTTACTTACCTTATACAGGGATGTTTCGTTTACATTGATTTCAACTTCTGGTAGAAAGTCATTTATAACGGCTACGGCACTTGCCATAGGTGCATTACCTGCTCTTTCACCCATACCGTTTACAGTAAGGTGTAGACCATGGCAGCCAGCTTTTACAGCTTCCATAATATTGGCTACGCCTAGGTCGTAATCATTATGTCCGTGAAAATCAAAATGTAATTTCGGGAATTTTTGTACTATTTCAGAAAGGTATGCATACGTTTCTGTATGCGTAAGTATACCTAATGTGTCAGGTAATAAAATCCTTTTTACATTTTGGGTAGATAAGAATTCTAAAAATTCAAAAACATATGCTTTTGAATTACGCATCCCGTTACTCCAATCCTCTAAATAAACATTGTTAATTATACCGCGTTCTGTAGCTTGACTAAAAATTTCAGCAATTTCAGAAAAGTGTTGTTTTGGAGTTTTCTTTAACTGATGCTCTAAATGATTTAAAGAACCTTTAGTCAACAGGTTTTGCGAAATGGCTCCAGATTCTTCCATCCAATCTAAAGAAATTCCACCGTCAACAAACGTAAGAACCTCTACACGCTCAAGATATCCTTTGGTTGCAGCCCATTCCGTAATTTTTTGAACGGCTTCAAGCTCGCCGTCAGAGACGCGAGCCGATGCTATTTCTATACGATCAACCTTAAGTTCATCTAATAGAAGTTTTGCCAAAGTGAGTTTTTCGGATGCAGAAAAGGATACACCTGATGTTTGTTCACCATCCCTAAGGGTGGTATCCATTATTTCCAATTTTCTTTTCATTAGTGTTCTTACGTTAAATGAAAACTTGGATTATAATGGTGTATTTTCAGCGAAAGTCTCAATGTCTTTTTTGATGTTCAATAAATAATCGATATCATCAAAACCGTTTAGCATGTTATTTTTCTTGTAATCGTTGATATCAAAAGATTCACTTTCACCTGTTGATAGCAAAGTAATCTTCTGTTCAGGTAGATTAATTTCTAATTCGGTGGATGGGTCAGCTTCTGTAGCGTCAAAAATTTTCTGTAAAAAATCAGCGCTTACTTGTACAGGCAAAACACCTATGTTTAAACAGTTACCTCTAAAAATATCAGCAAAGAAACTAGATACAACACATCTAAATCCGTAATCATAAACTGCCCAAGCAGCATGCTCACGAGAAGATCCTGATCCAAAGTTTTTACCACCTACTAAAATCTTACCACTGAATTTATCTTGATTCAGTACAAAGTCTTCTTTTAAGGTATTGTCTTGGTTGTAACGCCAATCTCTAAATAAGTTATCTCCAAAACCAACACGCTCAGTTGCTTTTAAAAATCGTGCAGGAATTATTTGATCTGTATCTACGTTCTCTATTGGTAAAGGAACCGCAGTTGAAGTTAATATGTCGAATTTATCGTATGCCATTTTTTATAGCTTTTCGCCTCTGGCTTTTAACCATTAGCTTGTATTATTATCATTATTGTTTTGCTATAAGCCTAAGGCCTATAGCTAAGGGAAAACTTGTTATACAAGCTCAACCATTAATTCTCTTGGGTCGGTTACTTTACCAGTTACAGCAGCTGCAGCAGCAACTAACGGACTTGCTAATAAAGTTCTTGAACCGGGACCTTGTCTTCCTTCAAAGTTTCTATTGGAAGTACTTACGGCTAATTTACCGGCAGGAACTTTATCATCGTTCATTGCTAAACAAGCAGAACAACCAGGTTCACGTAATTCAAATCCGGCTTCAGTTAAAATATCAAGTATACCTTCTTCCTTAATTGCCGATTCTACTTTATGTGAACCAGGTACTAACCAAGCGGTAACATTATCTGCCTTCTTTCTACCTTTTACGATAGAGGCAAAGGCTCTAAAATCTTCTATTCGACCATTAGTACAACTTCCAAGGAATACAAAATCAATTGATTTTCCCATCATACTATCCCCTTCATTGAAATCCATATATTTCAATGATTTCTGATAGGTAGTGGCGCCACCTTGTACGGCATTCGCCATAGGAATATCATTTGAAATTCCCATACCCATACCTGGGTTGGTACCATATGTAATCATTGGTTCAATAAGAGAACCATCAAAAGTTAATTCTTTATCGAAAATGGCATCTTCATCTGTGTATAAAGTTTCCCAATATGCCATTGCCTTATCCCAATCTGCACCTTTTGGTGTAAACTCACGATCTTTTACGTATTCAAATGTTTTCTCGTCAGGAGCTATCATACCACCACGGGCACCCATTTCTATACTTAAGTTACAAACAGTCATACGACCCTCCATACTCATGTCTCTAAAAATCTCACCGGCATATTCTACAAAGTATCCGGTTGCGCCAGAAGTAGTTAATTGAGAAATGATAAATAAGGCAACATCTTTTGGTGTTACCCCTCTACTCATTTTACCGTTGAT
Source organism: Maribacter sp. Hel_I_7 (assembly GCF_000688315.1). Classification (NCBI taxonomy): domain Bacteria; kingdom Pseudomonadati; phylum Bacteroidota; class Flavobacteriia; order Flavobacteriales; family Flavobacteriaceae; genus Maribacter; species Maribacter sp. Hel_I_7. The sequence continues at coordinate 446,120 of NZ_JHZW01000003.1, forward strand.
ATTAATACGCATTCTCTTAGGCTTTGGCTGCATAATGCATTGTGTTGCCAATACCATTTCAACTTCAGATGTTCCAATACCAAAAGCAATTGCTCCAAAAGCACCGTGTGTAGATGTATGTGAATCTCCACAAACAATAGTAGCACCTGGTTGGGTAATACCATATTCAGGACCTACAACGTGTACAATACCGTTTTTTGCATGACCTAATCCCCAATAAGAAATACCATATTCATTGGCATTCTCTTCTAACATTCTCAATTGATTTGCCGAAAGTGGGTCAGCAACTGGTAAATGTTGGTTTATAGTTGGTGTATTATGGTCAGCTGTTGCAAATGTTTTCTCTGGGTGCATTACTGGAATATTTCTATTCTTAATACCTAGAAAAGCAACAGGACTAGTTACTTCGTGTACCATGTGTCTGTCAATAAACAGAACATCTGGACCATCTTGTATTTTATGTACTACGTGGGAATCCCACACTTTGTCAAATAATGTTTTAGTTGCGCTCATATTCTTTCTAATGTAAGTACAACAAATCTATTAAAAACAAGGGTCTCGTGGAAATTAACATACTTGAAAATTACGATGTTCAACGATAAAGTTGTGATATTTTGCGGTATTGTTAAACCAATGATACTGGTAAAATGGCTTTTTATCTAAAGTATTTTTTAACATATTTCATACTTCTTTTTTTAGTGCTAAATTTCTGACATGAAAAAACTGACTTTACTAGTATTTGCCATTTTATTTATTTCTTGTGATAAGGATAGTGTAGATGATTTTGAAAATAATTCTTCAAGTTCTGATTCAGGTTACAGAGTTATTGGAAGATATTATGATTTAAATATAAACGGAGGAGCAGAAAGCCAAGAATTATATGAATATGAGAATTATGATAATGATTATGACCCAGATAGCTACTCTAATTTAATTTCTGAGACTGGCATAAATATTTTAGACTATAGAGATTATTTTGCTAATGAGTATGGTATAACCTTAAGGGAGAATAAATTTAATGTTGATAACTCTTTTCACTATAAAGATTTTGAAAACAATCAAATTTTAAAAATAAATATGCCTCATATACCAACTAATGAATGGTCTTATTGGCATTATGAACGTTCATTTTATTTTCTATATAGAGATGATTCTACCTATGATAGCAACGATGATTCAATAGACTATAAATTGAAAATCATAAACTTTGAAACTAACCAAGAATCTGAAATCAATGTTGGTAGATTTTTATCAGCTGAGTATGGAAAATTTCAGGTTGAATTAATTGGGAACATTGTTTACTTTTTAAGACTTCCAGATTTTTTTATCAATGAAGGTAAGGTTTCATTAGTGTCAATTAATCTTGATAGTTTACAAATTAATGAAAACAGTTCTAACCTTAAATCTGACAGGTACAATTTAATAATAGACAGCTCAAAAGATTGTTATCTTTTCGGGCAAGATTTTAATTATAAATATAATTTGAATTCTAACTCTTTTGAAGAATTAAGTATACCTGGAGAATCAAATTATTTAGACCTAGGATTTACCAATCAAAGGTATGATCAGATAGTTGTTAACAATAAAGTAATTTCATATTTTACTCCTGCTGCCCCAAGTGCAGAGCTAGCGCTTCCAGTCGTTTTAGATTTAAAAACTGGTCAAGTTACCATTATTCAGTTTAGTGAGGAGCCAACTCAATTTGAAGATGATGAAATTGGACCTTGGAGACCCTTTATAAAATGCTTTAGTGTTGATGCTAAAACTGAAACAATTATTGTAGGAGTAGAGAATCAATTGGGTGCAGAATTCAAATCACAAGGTGTGTTTACAGTTGATTTTGCAGGTAACATTTTAAATAAACAAAAGATTCCTATTTTGCCCATTCAAATTATCAACTAATATAAGTCCAAATATTCTTATGCTTTACCAACTGGGCATACATATGTCTAATAATTAGATTCTCTGGTTTACTTATTGAAGGGTCTTCTTTAAGCAATTGTAATGTGTGGTAGCGAGCCGATTTTAAGATGTCGTTATCTTTAACAATATCTGCTATTTTTAAATTTAATAGTCCGCTTTGTTGTGTGCCCATAATATCTCCTGGTCCGCGAAGTTTTAGATCAACTTCTGCAATTTCAAATCCGTCATTTGTAGCTACCATAGTTTCTAATCTAGTTTTAGCTTCGGAGGATAATTTATGACTTGTCATAAGGATACAAAAACTTTGATCTGCTCCACGCCCAACGCGTCCACGTAACTGATGTAATTGAGAAAGACCGAAACGTTCAGCACTTTCAATAATCATAACTGATGCATTTGGTACATTAACACCAACTTCAATAACTGTGGTGGCGACCATTATTTGTGTTTCTCCACGAACGAATCTGTTCATTTCAAATTCTTTGTCCGCTGGTTTCATTTGACCGTGCACAATAGAAATTTGATATTTTGGTTGAGGGAAATCACGAGCAATGCTCTCATAGCCATCCATTAAGTCTTTATAGTCCATAGCTTCAGACTCTTGAATCAAAGGATATACAACATATATCTGTCTCCCTTTTTCAATCTCATCACGTATAAAGCGAAAAACCTTTAATCTATTGGCATCATAACGGTGAACTGTTTTAATGGGTTTACGACCAGGTGGCAATTCATCTATTACCGAAATATCTAAATCACCATATAAACTCATGGCCAGTGTTCTAGGTATTGGCGTAGCCGTCATTACCAATATGTGAGGTGGAAACTCATTTTTGTGCCATAATTTAGAACGTTGGGCAACTCCAAAACGGTGCTGCTCATCAATAATGGCTATTCCTAAATTCTTGTATTTTACTTTATCTTCTAAAAGGGCGTGGGTGCCAATAAGAATATTTAATTCTCCGCTTTTTAATTGCTCATGAATTGGTTTTCGTGCCGATTTTTTTACTGAACCTGTTAACAGGGCACAGGTAATTTCTGTACCTTCTAAAAGTTCAGATATGCCTTGAAAATGCTGATTAGCTAGAATTTCTGTAGGTGCCATTAGGCAGGCTTGAAATCCGTTATCTATCGCTAACAACATCGTCATTACTGCAACAATAGTTTTGCCCGAACCGACATCACCTTGTAGAAGACGGTTCATTTGTGCATTACTGCCAAGGTCGGCTCTAATTTCTTTTATTACTCGTTTTTGTGCTCCAGTAAGCTCAAACGGCAATTTATTAGAATAAAAATCTTTAAAATATTCACCAACTTCATTGAAAGGAAATCCTTTAATCTTTTTCTTTCGGGAAACATTTTTGCCAATGAGCTGAAGTTGTATATAGAAGAGTTCTTCAAACTTTAACCGCCATTGCGCTTTTGCCAATAATTCCTGACTTTTAGGAAAATGAATATTGAACATTGCTTCACTCTTACTTATGAGCTTAAGGTCATATAGTAGTTTATCTGATAGGCTTTCAGAAAACTTACCGTTAACATCCATAAAAAGTTGTTGCATCATTTTACTGATGACCTTATTCGTAACACCTTTGTTACTTAGCTTTTCTGTAGACGGGTATACTGGTTGCATATATACCTTGGTTCCTTGCTCATGTTCTTTTAAAGGTTCCATTTCTGGGTGTGGCATTGAAAAAGTGCCGTTGTACCAATTGCATTTTCCGAAAATTACATAAGGTTCGTTTAGTTTAAGATTTTCTCGTAACCACTTTTGACCACGAAACCAAACTAGCTCAATTTCGCCTGTATCATCTTTAAAACGAGCAACTAAGCGCGAGCCTTTTTTTTGTTCTACAGTTTTTATATGAACAACTTTACCAATTATTTGAACATCGGCACTGCTGCGCTGTAATTGACTTATTTTATAATATTGGGTTTTATCTATATATCGATTTGGGAAAAGATTTAGCAAATCTTGATAGGTTTCAATTCCTAATTCCGACTTTAAGGTTTCAGCCCGGTTTGGACCAACACCTTTTAAGTATACCACAGGAGTTTGCAAGTAATTTGCGTTCATGGTACTAAAATAGGCTATAGGTAGAATTGGGACAAACTAAAGTATTAAATTTGATTTTCTACTAGCTTATTAATTTGCATGAAAAAAATAGTTCTAGCCTTTATTCTTTGTTTTTGTTTCAGTTCTTATGGTCAACATCAAGATAAAGTAGATTTTATAAAAGCGAAGGTTTACTTAGGTCCATTACCTAAAGAGAAAAAGATTCAAGGCGGAGTGATTTATCGTTTTAATGTGTTACAAAATGTTGATTCCGTATTTTTTGATGCAAAGAATATGGATTTTTCAAAAGTAGAACTTGATGGGAAAAAGATAGGTTTTACTGCTACAGAAAAGACAATTTCTATTGAATATAAATTTAAAGAGGGCGAATCTCATAAACTGATTATAGAATATATAGCCAAGCCTAAACAAACGGTCTATTTTATTGGTTGGGATGATGATGTGGAAGGCAATGAACAAATATGGACGCAAGGTCAAGGAAAATACACCAGCCATTGGCTTCCTAGTTTTGATGACATGGAAGAAAAGGTAGAATTTGATCTTACAATTGAAGCCGGTAAAAAATATCAAGTAATTGCGAATGGTCACCTACTTCTAAAAACTGATAATGATGAGGAAGATGCTATTTGGTTATTCGATATGAAAAAACCAATGAGTAGTTATTTGTTGGCGTTCGCCATAGGCAATTACAATAAACAAGTTTTGAAATCTGAAAGCGGTGTAACAATTGAAAATTACTTTTACCCTAATGATAGTTTAAAAGTTGAACCTACGTATAGATACACTAAAAAGATATTTGATTTTTTAGAAAATGAAATTGGCGTAGCGTATCCTTGGCAAGATTATAAGCAGGTTCCTGTACATGATTTTTTATATGCCGGTATGGAAAATACGAGTGCTACTATTTTCTCTGATGCTTATGTTATTGATTCTACTTCGTTTATAGATAGAAATTATGTAAACATTAATGCGCATGAATTGGCGCATCAATGGTTCGGTAATTTGGTCACGGAAAAGAATAGCGAGCACCATTGGTTACATGAGGGTTTTGCTACATATTATGCCTATTTGGCTGAAAAGGAAGTTTTTGGTGACGATTATTTTTATTGGAAGTTATTTGATACGGCAAAAGTATTAAATGATATTTCAGAAAAGGGAGAAGGGGAGAGTTTGCTGAACCCTAAGGCTAGTAGTCTTACCTTTTACGAAAAAGGGGCTTGGGCTTTAGCGGTATTGAGAGAAAAAATAGGAGACTCCGCATTTAAAGAGGGAATAAAAACATACTTAGATAAATATCAGTATCAAAATGTGACTGTTACTGATTTTATTTGTGAAATGGAAGAGGTGAGTGGGAAGGATTTGAATGAATTTGAGGAGGATTGGTTGAAGGGGATGGATTTTCCTAAAGAGACTGCTAAAGAATTTTTGAAGAAAAATAACTCTTCAATTAGAATGTTCTATGATTTAAAACACGATGATGCTAGTTCTTTTGTTTCTTCTGAAATTTTAAAAGATTCAGAACTTACTACCCGGTTGAAGTTAGAATTATTTAAATTAAAAGGCGATATCCCTGAATTGGAACTTTCTTCCTTAATTGTAAGTGATGATATAAGAATACGACAATATGCTGCTCAGAAAATAAGCGAGATTCCAGAGATTTCAAAAGAATTTGTCGAGCCATTATTATTAGATGATAGTTATATCACTAATGAAATAATGCTTTATAATTTGTGGAGTAGTTTTGATTATGATAGAAGTAGTTTCTTAGAAAAAACGAAAGATATTATAGGGCTGCCCAATAAGAATGTACGCCTGTTGTGGCTTACCTTGGCATTGTTTACTCCTGATTATAATCCTACTGAACATATTTATTATCATCAGGAGCTTGTAGGTTATACGAGTGCTATTTATAATCCAGAAGTTAGGCAAACAGCGTTTCAATACTTATTTGAAATAAAGGCAATGAATAATGAAGCGCTGGTTAATTTAATAAAAGCCAGTAATCATCATTCTTGGCAATTTAGAAATTATGCAAGGCAGTTATTAGATTCTTTATTGGAAGATATAGAACAGAAAAGTGAAATTGAAAAGATAGCAAAACAACTAAATTCATCAGATTTACGTTATCTTAAAACGAAATTAGATTTTAAATGAAAGCATTAGTTATTTCTGGTGGCGGTAGTAAAGGAGCCTTTGCAGGTGGTGTTGCCCAATACTTAATACAAGAAGAGGGGAGAAAGTATGACATTTTTGTTGGTACTTCTACCGGAAGTCTTTTAATTTCTCATTTGGCTTTGGGGAAATTAGATAAGATTAAAGAAATCTATTCTAATGTTAATCAAAAAAGCATATTTAATAATTGTCCTTTTCTTGTGAAAAATATTCGTGGCAACGAAGAGATTTCCATAAATCATTGGAATGTTCTTAGAAATTTTCTGGTAGGAAAAAAGACTTTCGGTGAAAGTGAAAACCTCAGAAAGCTAATAGAAAATAGTTTAACGATTGAAGAATTTGAGACCCTTAAGAACGGAGATTCTGATGTTATAATTACCGTATCTAACTTATCTTTAAATCAAGTTGAGTATAAGTCTATAAAAGATTGCACCTACCAAGATTTTTGCGATTGGATTTGGATATCAGCTAATTATACACCTTTTATGAGTCTAGTTCGTAAAAATGGCTGTGAATATGCTGATGGCGGTTTAGGTAGTATTGTACCTATAGAGGAATCTATTAAAAGAGGTGCTACCGAAGTAGACGTGGTAGTTTTACATACAGAGGTCAATTATTTGAACCGAGTAGCATCAAGAAATCCATTTGAACTGATTACCACTATGATGAGTTTTATTTTGGATCGAATTGAATATCAAAATATCAGGATTGGGAAATTAGTCGCCAATCAAAAGAATGCTATTATAAACCTGTTTTATACACCAACAATATTAACGACTAATTCTTTGATATTCGACAAGGCTAAAATGACGCTTTGGTGGAAAAGAGGGTATTTATATGCCAAGAATAAAAATGAAGAAACCAATCCAATAGAACCAAATGAGAATGAGTAATATGTCTTAACTTATAAAATAGCGTATGTTACTGCATACAAAAAATGCTTTCATATTTGAAAGCATTTTTTTATTTAAATAAGTTGTAACCTGTTAAATTTTCTACCATAAGTCACCAATCTCCTTTTTAACAAAAGATAGGGCAGTGGCCGATGGTGAAGTTTTATCCATGGTTTCATTTAAAATATCTTCTCGTAATTTATCTGCTGTCTCAGTATTGCTCATGGCAGCTTTTCTGATCATTTGAATTGTCGCGCTTTTTGCCGCTTTAATAATGTTCCAACATTCGTCCGTCATGTAAATTTGTTGCGAAAGATTATGGTCAAATTCGGTTTCAATACTTTTAATCAATAAATTCTCGTAAGCTCCTTTATCATTAGATTGTGGTGCAACACGAACGACTAAGCTGGGTATTGCAATTCGTTCTAAAAACAATGCCATTCTTTCATAGGCTTGTAAACGAACAGGTAAGGTGTCTTTTTGAGAATCTTTGTGTAAAAGAAAGCGTCTTCGCCCTTCTTCATTATTAGTGTGCATTCTAAAAAAATAGAAGGCAATAGCACCCGTAACTACTGAAGGTATTAAATATGCGAAAAGTTGAAAAATTTGGTCGGAATTCATTTTTTTAATCAGTTATTAATTATGAAATAAGAACGTCCAAATTTTTCAATTAGTATAGTGCTTTATCGATGAAATGCACTTTATTTAATTTTTAACATCTCCCTTGGCCATATCATAAAAAGCTTTATAATCTGGTTGAAACTTAATTTGTAACGATTCACGTAAGCCACCATCTTGTGCAACTGCAACAATTCGTTCACCATTTACACCAAAATCTTTTATAAGAATACTGGCAATTGCAGTGGCTTGTTGTAATGCAATGTTCATTTCGCCGGTAATATTTAAACTAGCAATTGTAATTACACTTTTAGGATTTGCGTTTGCAACCTTCGCTACATTTTCAATCCACCCTTTAGATTCACTAGAAGGATTTACTCCAACACCATCGGTAAAAAAATAATCTAATTTCTCTGATATAACTACAGAACCGTCAGATACACCAACTTTTGCATTTTCGCCTAAAACTTGTTTAGCATTGGTCAAAATTACTACAGCAGTAGAGTCGTTGCTAGCAACAGCATCTGTAACCCCTTTCAGTTGTTTTTCTTTACGTTCTAGCGCATCCATCGTTTTATTGATATTCTCGGAATTCTGACTAGACAATGCTGCGAAGCTATTTAGGTTCTTCATCAATGTAGCATTAGCGTCTTGTAGCTCTGTTACTTGAGATTGATATTCATCTGATCGCTGATTTGCCAATTTCTCATTTCGTTGAGAAGTGCTTACCATTCTTGATATAGAATCTAGTTTATATTTTAAATCTTGATTCTGTTCTATAAGTTCACTTTTCTTCTGAGCCTGTACATTGCTTAAACCAACAAAGAAAATTGCTGAACATAAAAAAAATCGTATCATAGTTATATGCATTAAATAGGTTAATCTAAATTTTACCGCCAAGGTACGAACAGTCTTTTAAATCTTGAACTCCTGTAAAAGGTACTTTTGCTTTATTGTACCCATATGTAGAAGCCAAACTTTTATTTAAGTCGTTATCATCAACGTTTACTTGAACATCATCCATTGTAAATTGACTTGGGTGTTCATATCCGGCAGCATGCGTAATTTCTAAAAATTCTTTTCTGAAAGTGTTGAAATATTGCGCTAATCTATCAGATTTTAATGGAATATTTATACCGTTTTGCAACCATTTACTTTGCGTTGCAATTCCAGTTGGGCATGTATTAGTGTGACAGACTTGCGCTTGGATGCAACCAATACTCATCATAGCTTCTCTAGCAACATTTATACAATCAACTCCCATTGCAAATGCCATTGCTGCTTTTGCTGGGAAGCCTAGTTTACCAGAACCAATAAAAACGATACGGTCTGTAAGATTTCTATTTAAGAAAACTCTGTAAAGACTAGAAAAACCATAAACCCATGGTAATGATACATGATCGGCAAATGATGGAGGAGCGGCACCAGTACCACCTTCACCTCCATCTACGGTAATGAAATCTGGTCCTTTTCCGGTGGCTAACATGATATCTGCCAATTCTTCCCACTGATCTAATTTTCCAATGGCTCCTTTAATACCTACAGGCAAGCCTGTTTCATTGGCAATGTCTTCTATAAGTGCCATTAACTCTGTAACATTAGAAAATGCTTTGTGGGTAGCAGGTGAGAGTACATCTTTACCAACTTCAACACCTCTAATTTCTGCAAGCTCTGGAGTAATTTTTGCTCCAGGTAAAACACCACCTTTACCAGGTTTGGCTCCTTGAGATAATTTAATTTCAATTGCTTTTATACACGGATTGTTTTCTACTAGTTTTTTCATTTTCTCCATAGAGAAGTTACCGTCTTCGGTTCTTACACCAAAATAACCGGTACCAAAATGAAAAACGATATCGCCGCCATGTTTATGGTAAGGAGATAGTCCGCCCTCACCAGTATTGTGATATGCTCCAGCTTTTTTAACTCCCTTGTTCATAGCTTCAACAGCTGCAGCTGATAAGGAACCAAAACTCATAGCAGAAACATTTACGACACTTGCTGGTCTAAAAGGTTTTCTGCGATTGTTGTGTTGGCCCATAACTTTTGCACAAGGAATGAAGGTTGGTTCCGCTGCATTAGGGTGTCCTGATGGAACTTCAAAACCCATCATTCTATTTTTAATAAATATATGCTGGTGCGCATATAAATCTCGGTCAGAACCAAAACCTTCGTAATTATTTTCTTTTTTAGCAGAAGCATAGATCCATCCTCGCTCTATTCTATTAAAGGGTAGTTCTTCTCTATTATTGGCAACAAAATATTGACGCATTTCTGGTCCAATGCTTTCTAGCCAATAGCGTAAGTGACCAACCACAGGGAAGTTATGCTTAATGGTATGCCTTTTTTGAATAAAAATATCCCAGATAGCAACTAAGAAAAGAAACAAAAAAATCCAAGTCCACCATGGCGGACTTGGAATATTATCAAAGAAATCATTCATCAAAATTATCCTTTTGGTTTAATATCTAAAAGTGGAGTTTCGTCACTGTTTAAATAATCTATACTCATTTCCGTAAGTGTGCGCACTCCTAAAAGCAAACCACTATCATCAATTAAAAAGTCAGGAGTATGGTGTGGGTAAGATTCTGTAGTTCCAGGTGTCATTCCTCCTAAGAAAAAGAAAAAACCTGGAGCTTCACGTTGAAAGTATGAGAAATCTTCAGCACCTGTTACTGCCTTTTGAAATAGTACATTATTTTCACCAGCAACTCTTTTCATAGTAGGTAGCATTTGTTCTACCAATTCTGGGTTGTTATAAGTAATGTCTGTAGCATCTGTTATTACGCATGTAGCTTCACCACCGTAAGCCTTGGCAATATCACTTACCATTTCAACCATACGTTTGTTAAGCTTGTCTTTCATGTCATAATCCAAAGTTCTGATAGTACCAATCATCTCTGCAGATTCAGGTATGATATTAAAACGTACACCACTCTTAATTTTACCTACGGTTATTACTGCCGCTTCGTTGGTAAGATCGGTTTCTCTACTGATTATAGTTTGTAGACCATCAATAATTTTTGCGCTAATTAATATTGGATCAACACCAGACCATGGTTGTGAACCATGAGATTGCTTTCCTTTTACGTTAATTACAAATTGCTGAGCAGCAGCCATAGTACCGCCGGGTTTATAACGAATAGTTCCAACTGGTGTTTGAGAGTTAATATGCAATCCAAATATAGCATCTACTTTTGGACTATTCATAACCCCTTCTTTTACCATTAAAAGAGCACCACCTTCTTCTCCTTGCGGTGGTCCTTCTTCTGCTGGTTGAAAGATAAACTTAACAGTTCCTTTTATTTTATTCTTGTTTTTAGACATTACTTCTGCAACGCCCATTAAAATAGCAGTGTGCGTATCATGACCACAGGCATGCATAACACCTACTTTTTCACCCATAAATTCTGTAGTGACATTAGATTTGTAAGGCAAATCATTTCTTTCTGTTACAGGAAGGGCATCAATATCAGCCCTTAATGCAACCACTTTTCCAGGTAAATCTCCTTTAAGGATACCTACAACACCAGTATGTGCAACACCGGTTTGTACTTCGATACCCAATGATTTTAAATGTTTGGCGATTTTTTCCGCCGTTTTAAATTCACGATTTCCTAATTCTGGATTTTGATGAATTTCTCGTCTCCAATCAACTACCTTACTTTCTATAGCCTTGTAGTCTTTTTCAAGATTTGGTCCTTGTGCCTGAACGGAAAATCCGAAAAGAACGAGGGCCAATAAACCTAGTTTTCTCATAATCAGTATTTAATATTAAAATGTTCTCTATTTTAAAGTTGGTCATTAAGCCTAAAATGAATCAACTAGTAAAGGTACCCTGCGGAATTAAAGTTTAAATATATTCAAAATGAAAAGAAATACCATCTATTGTTTATAAATCTAAAAGAGTTCACTTTTAGTATCCCTCAATAATGGCTAAATTCACGCCACTAAAAAAAAGAAAATTTGAGCTCATTTATAGATGAATTGAACGAGGCCCAAAAAGCTCCGGTTTTACATAAAGACGGACCTTTAATGGTAATTGCTGGGGCAGGATCGGGTAAAACACGTGTATTAACCTATAGAATTGCACACCTAATGGCACAAGGTGTTGACTCTTTTAATATTTTGTCTCTTACATTTACAAACAAGGCCGCACGTGAAATGAAAGCGCGTATTGCAACTATTGTAGGTGCTAGCGAAGCAAAAAACCTGTGGATGGGTACTTTTCACTCCGTTTTTGCCAAATTATTACGTATAGATGGTGATAAACTGGGGTACCCAGCCAATTTCACCATTTACGATACACAAGATTCTCAACGTTTGCTCGCATCCATTATTAAGGAAATGGGACTTGATAAGGATATCTATAAATACAAACAGATTCAAAATAGAATATCTTCATTTAAGAATAGCCTAATTACAGTTAAGGCCTATCGTAATGATCCAGATTTGGTTGAGCAGGATGCAATGGCCAAAAAACCAAGAACTGGAGATATTTATGAAAATTATGTAGATCGCTGCTTTAAGGCAGGTGCTATGGATTTTGATGATTTGTTATTACGTACAAATGAGTTGTTAACTCGTTTCCCAGATGTATTGATGAAGTACCAAGATAGGTTTAGATATATTTTGGTTGATGAGTACCAAGATACCAACCATTCTCAGTATTTGATAGTAAAGGCATTAGCAGACCGTTTTCAAAATATATGTGTGGTAGGTGATGATGCACAGAGTATTTACTCTTTTAGAGGGGCAAATATTAGTAACATTTTGAACTTTCAAAAAGATTACGATAACGTTGGGATGTATCGTTTAGAGCAGAATTATCGCTCTACAAGAAACATTGTAAATGCTGCGAATTCCGTTATAGGAAAGAATCAAAACCAAATAGAAAAAGTTGTTTGGACTGATAATGATGATGGTGCTGCTATAAAGATTCATAGAAGTACTACAGATGCTGAAGAAGGTAGATTTGTAGCCAATTCTATATGGGAGCATAGAATGCAACAACAAATGAGCAATGGTCAATTTGCTGTGTTGTATAGAACCAATTCACAATCTAGGGCTATTGAAGATGCTTTACGTAAAAGAGATATACCTTATAGAATTTATGGCGGATTATCTTTCTATCAACGAAAAGAGATTAAGGATGTACTCTCTTATCTAAGATTGGTTATAAATCAAAAAGATGAAGAGGCCTTAAAAAGAGTAATTAATTTTCCTGCAAGGGGAATTGGCGGTACTACGCTAGATAGGTTAATTGTGGCAGCCAATCATTATAATCGCTCCATTTTTGAGGTAATGGAGAATATCGACCGAATCGATTTAAAGATTAATGCAGGAACAAAGCGAAAGTTGACAGACTTTGTAGCCATGATCAAGAGCTTTCAGGTTATGAATGAAACTACTGATGCTTTTGCCTTATCTGAACATGTTGCCAAAAAGACGGGTATTCTGCTAGAGTTCAAAAAAGATGGTACTCCCGAGGGAATCGGTAAAATGGAGAACATTGAAGAACTTTTAAATGGTATTAAAGATTTTGTTGAAGGCCAGAGAGAAATTGATGGGGCAACCGGTAATATTGGTGAATTTTTAGAAGATGTTGCTTTAGCTACTGATTTGGATAATGATACGGGTGATGATGATAGGGTAGCGTTGATGACCATACACTTGGCAAAAGGGCTGGAGTTTCCATACGTGTATATTGTTGGAATGGAGGAAGACCTATTTCCATCTGGAATGAGTATGAGTACACGTAGTGAGTTGGAAGAGGAACGAAGACTGTTTTATGTTGCGCTAACAAGAGCAGAAAAACAAGCTTATTTAACCTATACTCAAAATCGATATAGATGGGGTAAGTTGATAGATGCCGAGCCTAGCAGATTCTTAGAAGAAATAGATGAGAAGTATGTAGAGAATTTAACTCCTGTTGATGGTGGTTATCGCTATAAGTCGCTTATAAATGCTGATATTTTTGGAGAAGTAGATAAGAGTAGATTGCGTCAACAGAAACCAGTTAGGGGAACACCACCACCTATTGTTGGGCAACCAAATTCTAATCAGCTTAAAAAATTGCGCAAAATAAAACCGCAATTATCAGAGCCAGTTGGAAATACAAATACAATTGACCCTAATTTAAAAGAAGGCTCTCTTATTAATCATACTCGATTTGGTCGAGGAAAAGTTGTAAAAATAGAAGGTGCCGGCAATGATAGAAAAGCCGAAATCATGTTCGATAAAGGAGATATTAAAAAACTATTACTGCGCTTTGCTAAATTGGAAGTGTTAGGATAGAATTGGTATATTTATATAAGGTTTAATTAAACCAAAATACTATGGCCGAGTTTATAAGAATTTACGAAGAGAACCCTAACCCTAAAGAAATTAAAAGGGTAGTGGAAGTATTGCGTAAAGGTGGCTTGGTTATTTATCCTACCGATACGGTTTATGGTTTGGGCTGTGATATAACAAATACCAAAGCACTTGAGAAAATTGCGCGTATAAAAGGTATTAAACTGGCAAAAGCCAATTGGTCTTTTATCTGTACCGATTTAAGTAACCTATCAGACTATGTTCGGCAAATAGACACGGCAACCTTTAAAATTTTAAAAAGAGCCTTACCTGGTCCTTACACGTTTATTTTACCTGGTAATAATAATTTGCCGAAGGAATTTAAAAAGAAAAAAACTGTTGGTATTCGTGTGCCAGATAATAGTATAGTTAAAGCGCTGGTAGAAGAGTTGGGTAACCCTATTGTTTCTACTTCTATTCATGATGATGATGATGTATTGGAATATACTACAGACCCAGAATTAATATATGAGAAATGGGATAACCTTGTGGATATTGTAATTGATGGCGGTTATGGAGGTAATGTAGGTTCTACGATTATAGATGTTTCTACAGGAAGCCCAGAAGTTATTAGAGAGGGTAAAGGAAGTTTAGATATTATCTAATTATTCTTTATACTTCCCTGAAAATAAAGCATAAAAAAAGCGGCTCAATTGAGCCGCTTTAATTTTATATACTAATCAGATATTATTTATTGATAGCAGGATCTTTCATTCCTTCTTCAATCATACTATAGAACTGATCAATTTTAGGAAGAACAACGATACGAGTTCTTCTGTTTTTAGATTTTTCAGTTGTAGAAACTGGTATGTACTCAGATCTACCAGCAGCAGTCATTCTCTTAGGGTCAACATTGAAATCATTTTGTAAAATACGAACTACAGCAGTAGCACGTTTAACACTTAAATCCCAGTTATCTAATAAAGAACCGTTACCTCTATAAGGTACGTTGTCAGTATGACCTTCTACCATGAATTCAAAATCAGGCTTATTATTTACAACTTTAGCAACTTTACCAAGAACTTCTTTTGCTCTACTAGTAACATTGTAGCTACCGCTGCTAAATAATAATTTATCCGAAATAGAAACGAAAACAACACCTTTTTCAACGCTGATTTCAATATCCTCATCATCCATATTTCCTAAAACACCTTTTAAGCTCTGTACCAAAGAAAGGTTTACAGAATCTCTACGTGTAATAGCATCATTTAACTTACGAATAGTTAAATCTTTTTCTTGTAGGCTTTCTAATGATTTTTCTAAGTTCTCAGCACCTTTGGTAGTCAAAGTTGTCAAGTTCCCCATGTTGTTAATCAACTCTTGGTTGTTTGCCTTTAAGAATGAGTTTTGATCTTCTAAAGTTTGTAATCTAGATGAAGCAGTTGCTTTTTCTTCTAAACAATCATTTAACTTTACCGTTGCAGAGTTCAATAAATCTTGTGCATTTTTGTGTTTTGCTTCAAGATCTGCATACTTCTTTGATGAAACACAAGAAGAAAGTAATAGCGTTACTCCAAGACATCCTAATAATACTTTTTTCATAATTCTATTCAATTATAATTTAGTGGTTTACTTCAATTTTCGCATCTAAGCGACTCCAAAATTATGTAATTAGGAAGTTACTTATATACCATGTTAGTTAATCTTTTACTAAAATGTTAAAATTGCTTATTCTATGTACGAAGTAAGACCATACAATGGACTTCGTAACATAGTATTTTCTGAGAAATTGCGTTTTTTCTCTCTTTTTATACATTTTTCTAAATTGTCTATAAAAACTTAAATGTGCCCTAAAAATAGCAAAAAAGTGTTTAAATCTTAACTGAAAAAGAAATCGCATTGCCGCAATACCATCTAGCAATAATCTAAGAAAAATAATTATAAACGCTTTTCTTCGAGGAAGATTTTTTGTGATGGAAAATAAAGTATTTCTAAAATTTAGATATGTTTTTTTAGGATTCATGTTACTCAAAGTAGAACCACCCAAATGGTAAACACTTGATGTACCTACATAATAGATTTTATACCCATGGTTTTTAGCACGCCAGCATAAGTCTACCTCTTCTTGGTGTGCAAAATAGTCCTCATCAAAACCATTAAGTTCATGGAATACATTTTTCTTTATAAACATACAGGCACCTGTTGCCCAAAATATTTCTTTTATGTCATTATATTGACCATTGTCTTTTTCTAAGGTTTGAAAAACTCGACCTCTACAAAATGGATATCCTAATTGATCAATGAAGCCACCAGCAGCACCGGCATATTCAAAATGATCTTTTTTAAGTAAATCTAAAATTTTGGGTTGAATAATGGCTGCGTCAGGAATGTTCACAAAGGCTTTTTCAATAGGAGCTAACCAGTTCTCTGTTACTTCAACATCTGAATTCAGTAAACAGAATATATCTGCATCAACATGTTTCAATGCATCATTATAACCTTTGGTGAAACCACCATTTTCTGAATTCTGAATAATCTTGACTGTTGGATAATTGGTAGTGACAAATGTTACGGACTCGTCTTTGGAAGCATTATCTGCCACGTATATATCTGCATCAGGAGAATAATTGATAACAGAAGGTAGGTACCTTTCTAAAAGCACTTCACCATTCCAATTTAATATGACTACAGCTATCTTCAAAACGATCGCAAATTAACGGCTAAAATCAGGAATCTCTTGCATAAATTCATATTTTTCCGCAATTAAGTCTGTTTGACAATAAAAATGAGATAGTCCATTAGTGACCATTAAGTAAGTTGCATTCAATTTAAAATTATACTGTGCTATTTGATCAAATGTTGTTTGGGATATTTTAATTTCCGGTGCTTTGCACTCTACGAGTATGCTAAGTTGTCCATTAGGTTCAAAGACAACGATGTCATATCTTTTCTTTAAACCGTTAAGTGTAATCTGCTTTTCAACGTTAATATGGCTAATAGGATAGTTCTTTTCTTGAATAAGAAATTGTAGCACATGTTGTCGTACCCATTCCTCTGGAGTAAGGACCACAAATTTTTTACGTATTTCGTCAAAAATTAAGGTTCTATTTTCGCTATTTTTGACCCTGAAAGTGTAGCTAGGGAAATTTAGTCGCTGCATTATACAAAGTTGATGAATTTTTCTGAATGGATGAAGCTGTACAAATAGTCAATACAATTAAAAAAGGGCAGATTAGCCCCATTTATTTCTTGTATGGAGAAGAAGCATATTTTATTGATAAAATATCTGATTTTATAGGTGCTAAAGTTTTGACCGAGGAAGAGAAAGGTTTTAATCAAATGGTGCTTTATGGAAGAGATGTTTCTATAGATGACATTGTTGGTAACGCAAAACGTTACCCTATGATGGCAGAACGCCAAGTTGTAATAGTTAAGGAGGCACAACATTTATCTCGTACTATTGAAAATCTGTGTGCCTATGCAGAGAACCCTCAGCAGTCTACAGTTCTTGTTATTTGTTACAAGTACAAGAAGCTAGACAAGCGTAAGAAACTTCATAAAATCATTAAAAAAAACGGAGTAATTTTTGAAAGCAAGAAGCTTTACGAAAATCAGGTTAGTGATTGGCTCAGAAAGCATTTGTTAAGTAGTGGTTATACCATATCTCATAAAGCAGTCTTATTATTGGTAGAATATTTGGGAACGGATTTGAGCAAAATCAGTAAGGAACTTGAAAAATTAAAATTAGCCTTACCACAAAAAACAGAAATTAATCCTCAACATATTGAGGAACATATAGGTATAAGTAAAGATTATAATAATTTTGAGTTGAAAAGAGCAATTGGGGATAGAGATATTGTTAAGGCCACTAAGATTATTAATTACTTCGCCCAAAACCCTAAAGACAATCCTTTTATACTAACGATTACCTTATTGCATTCCTTTTTTACGCAGTTATTGCAGTATCATGGGCTAAGTGACCATTCCCCTAAAAACGTGGCAAGTGCCTTACGCATAAATCCTTATTTCGTTAGTGAAGTACAAACAGCTGCTAGAAATTACCCTATGAAAAAAGTCAGTGGGATTATATCTAGTCTTCGTGAAATGGATTTGAAAGGCAAAGGAGTTGGGGCAACACCAATGAAAGAAATAGATTTACTTAAAGAATTACTTTATAAAATAGTTTAATTACTATTTTCTGTCTATTCCAAACTTACCTGGTCCAAGAAGTGAAATTGTCACAAAAGAAACTAAATAAAATACCGCTTTCTCTTTAGTGCCAAAATCATCTGCACCATGAATTAAAAATGCAGCAATAGCCATTGTAATTGCTGTTGGTATTGCCGATAAGCGCGTTTTAAAACCTATAATAACTAAAATAGGACAAATGAATTCTCCAATAACAGCCAAAAATAGTGAAGGTGTTTCACCAATTCCAATTGGATCTGCAAATTGAAAATCTCCAGAAATAAGTTTTTGAAATTTAGGAAGTCCGTGGGTTAGCATCATTGCTGATACCGCAATTCTAAAAAAAGCTAAGCCAATATCTTTTAATATGGTGTTTTTCATTTGTGCCTAATATTTACTTTAAAAGTATCATTTTTTTTTTTGTTTTTGTTAATTATGTTGTAGTTGGTTATGTGCTAATCAAAAAAAAATCTCATTAAAAAATAGAGGTAGCTTAGTTTTCAGTAAGTTAAGAGAACTTGTGATATTGTTAAATTATTCAATTAATTTTTTGACTGAAATTTAGGCATAAAAAAATCCCACTTAACATGGGATTTTTCTTACTATTTGTTAAGTATTTCTATCTTAATTTCGGGTAGTCACCAGGATTAACCTCATGCATAATCATATAAACTTTTTCAAAAATATCTTCTCTATTTGGTTTTGAAAAATAATCACCATCAGAACCATAAGCAGGTCTATGCGCTTTTGCCGTTAAAGTTTGTGGTGCGCTATCTAAATATTTAAAAGCTCCTTGTTTTTCAATTATCTCGTTTAATATGTAAGCAGAGCATCCACCTGGTACGTCTTCATCTACAACCAACAATCGGTTTGTCTTTTTTACGCTCTCTAATACATCTTTTTCTATGTCAAAAGGGAGTAAGGTCTGTGCATCAATTATTTCTGCATCAATACCCACTTCTACTAATTCTTTAACTGCTTTTTCAACAATACGTAGCGTTGAACCATATGAAACAATGGTAATATCCTTTCCTTCTTTTATAGTTTCAACTTTACCTATAGGAGTACAGAATTCACCTAAGTTTTTTGGTTTTCTTTCTTTTAATCTATAGCCGTTTAAACTTTCAATAACCAAGGCAGGTTCATCACTTTTTAATAACGTATTATAAAAACCAGCAGCTTGTGTCATGTTTCTAGGTGCCAAAATATACATTCCCCTAAGCAAATGTATAAGTCCACCCATTTCTGATCCAGAGTGCCATATGCCCTCTAGTCTGTGACCTCTAGTTCTAATGATTAACGGGGCTTTTTGTTTTCCGGCGGTTCTATATAAAAGTGTAGCTAAATCATCCGTTAAGGTTGACATTGCATAGAAAATGTAATCTAAGTATTGAATTTCTGCAATAGGTCTTAGACCTCTTAAAGCCATACCTAAACCTTGACCAATAATAGTGGTCTCGCGGATACCGGTATCTGCAACACGAATTTTACCGTACTTCTCTTGCATACCTTCAAGCCCTTGATTTACATCACCAATTGCGCCAGTATCTTCTCCAAATATTAGTGTATTTGGGTATTTTTCAAATAGCTTGTCAAAATTATCTCTTAAAATAACTCTACCATCTACCTGTTCAATATCATCATTATATTCCGGTTTTACTGCAGTGACGTTGGTAGCCTTATTGTCTTTTTCGCTATATAAATGAGAACTATACTTCTCTTGGGATTCCGCTAAGAAATTAGCAGTCCAGTTGATTAAATCCGACTTTTCTTGGGTGTTTTCTCCAAGTAAATATCTTAATGATTTTCTGGCCGAAATTGCTAAATCTTTTCTAACCGGCTCTTCAGTAGCAATTAAATCGTTCTTTAATTTATTTAAGAAATTTTTGTTTGCACTTTTGGCAGCGGCTTTATCAAGAAGACCAACTAATACAGCCTTATCTGAAAGAAGGTTTTTTAGGTATTCTTCCCAAGCCTGTTTTTTAGCCTCTCTAACTGTACGTTTTATTCGCTTTTCAATAGTTTCTAATTCTTCAGAAGTGGCTATGCCAGATTCTAAAATCCATTCTTTAAAGCGTTTGTTACAATCATGGTCACGTTCCCATTCTAATCGCTTATTATCTTTATAACGCTCATGAGAACCAGAAGTAGAGTGGCCTTGTGGCTGTGTCAGTTCGTTAACGTGAATTAAAACTGGTACATGTTCTTGTCGAGCAATATCCGCAGCATTTTCATAAACATGCATTAGTGCTGTATAATCCCAACCGTTAACCTTTAATATCTCATAACCTTTTTGTTCTTCGGTTCTTTGAAAACCAGAGAGAACATCGGAAATGTTTTCCTTCGTAGTGTGAAACTTTGCCGGGACAGAAATACCATACTCATCATCCCAAATACTTATAACCATAGGTACTTGTAAAACACCGGCAGCATTTATAGTTTCGAAGAACATGCCTTCACTTGTACTTGCGTTGCCAATGGTTCCCCAAGCTATTTCGTTTCCGTTAACCGAGAATTTAGCACTATCTAAACCTTTTTGGTTTCTATATACTTTAGATGCCTGTGCCAATCCTAAAAGGCGTGGCATTTGACCCGCAGTACAGGATATATCTGCGCTACTATTTTTTTGTTTGGTTAAATCTTTCCAGCTACCATCTGCGTTAAGACTATGGGTTAAAAAATGACCACCCATTTGTCTACCTGCACTCATAGGTTCCTTTTCAATATCCGTTGTAGCGTAAAGTGCGTGAAAAAACTCTTTAGGTTGTAGAAGTCCTAGAGCCATCATAAACGTTTGATCCCTATAATAACCACTTCTAAAATCACCATTCTTAAATGACCTTGCCATGGCTAATTGCGGTAATTCTTTACCGTCACCGAAAATACCAAATTTAGCTTTTCCGGTAAGGACCTCTTTTCTTCCCAATAAGCTACATGTTCTGCTTAGAAAAGCAATTTCGTAGTCATTGATAATTTGCTCTTTGAAATCTTCAAAAGAAATATCATTACTGGTTTTAGAAGAAACATCCATGTATTATCGAGTTTATACAAAATTACCGAATCAAGTAGTTTTTAGCAACGGTGTTACGAGTTAATTTATTCCATATTTTTCAACAAATTTGACATTACGTTGAAAATATCAGAATTTTAACTAAAAATTTTACTAGAGGTATTCGAAATTGTTAGTTTAAAACCATTTTCTTGTGAATAATCCAGTCAGGGTTTTTGGACTTACTGTGATGATAAAACGAATTTTCTCACCATAATTTGGTTGTGATACTTCCCAACCATTATTTGAATATACAGGTAAATAAAGTTCAAAATAGTCTGTAACCAAGTTCAATCGAACTCCAGAGTCATAAACGAACTTACCATCAATACCTTTGTTCTTAACCAAACCGGCATCACCGTAAAGTTCAATCCATTTCCATAGGTTGAAGCTTCCGTTAACCGTTGTCATCCAGTCATTTGAGAATCTATATTTTTGGTCTAAAAATGATTTAAATCCGCCTTCTGCGATAATTATCTGCTGACTATATATACCAGAATCTTCTGATCGACCTAAATAGCCATAATCAAAAAGATAATCTGTTGGGCGGTCAAGTGCAAAACTGAAGAAATCTGTTTGGGTTTTATTACTCAAAAATTTACCGGCGAAGAATCTAAGGTTCAGTTGTCTATTATTTTCAAAAAGTTTTCGGTATTCATATTCAAAGGATAGCTTACTGAAATTACCTGCCAACTGAAAATCAACAAACCAGGAGTTGTAATCTAAAATACCATTATTTCTATTGATGTATCGAGCGTTAAATACACTGTAATCAGGATTTTCAGGATCATTGGCTAAGTTCTGTAATGAAGTGTCGAAGTCTCTTAAAATATTAATATATCTAAAAGAAAGAAATTCTCTCTTGTTGGATAGTAAATCTGCTGGTCTAAACCCAAAACTAAGAGAAGGTGTAATAGAGGTGTATCTAGAATTTTCATTAAAATGAGAAGTAGAAGCTCCTATTCCATAATTTGCTACATACAATCCACTCTTGCTAAGGTATTTTCTATAATTGAACTTTCCGTAACCAACAAAAGCCTTTTCTCTAAACGAATAGGAAGGAGCAAAGTCATATACAAAAGGTCTTTCTAATAAAGTTTTATTGTAAAGTCTCATCCCGGGAGCCCAACCATCATACACATTAAAATTCAATACTGGTACATAAAAAACTTGATTGAAATACGGATTTTCAGCATCCTTAAAAAATGTAAATTTTAATTTTTTATTACTTGATAAAAATCCCTTTAAAGATTTCCAATTGTCTCTCTGGTTAAATTCTGGTATTTTTTGATCGTAGTTAAGAACTAGTCGGTCTTCTTGATTATTAGGTATGGTAAAGGTTTCTTCAAATTGAATATCGCTAAACCAATATTCAGAAACAATAGAATCTTTTTTAAGTCCAAAAACAGAAATAGGAACGTTAGTACCTTCTTTATTTTTTATGGTTACTTGTAAAGAATCTGAGTCTTTTTTTACTCTTTTGATTTTAAAATCAATCTTTCGGTCAGTAGATACGTAATCTCTAAAAAACCAATCAATATCTTGATTTGTAGAGCGTTTTAAAATAGACTCAAAATCATGAACCTTAACATTGTTTAGCTTATAGTATTCAAAAAATCTTTTTATACTTTCATCTACATGCTCCTTACCAATATAATCTGCTAAATAGGCAAGACCCAAACCAGCCTTATATTTATTCGCTATTTTTTGATTAAACTTTATAAGCGAATCGTTTGATGTTTGCAGCGCCTGGTCTAGATTTTTACGGGCCGTAAGGTTATATAAAAAAGCATATTGGTCATTAAAATCCATTTTAGCCAGCTCAAAGCTTCTAAAACCCCATATTTTAGAGAGTTTACCCATTAACTTTTGATCAGGGTAATTTTCCTCTATATATGCAATCATTAAATAATTTGCGATAGCACTATTTAGCCATTGTTCTTTACGTGGGTTTAAAAACATGGTCTCTCTTAAAATACTGTTTATGGCAGTTTTTAAGAATTTCATTTCAAATTGAAACTGTTCTTCATACGGGCGTATAAAAGATGGGAGTTGATTTAAACCATAAAGTGGGTCTTTGTTATAATCTAATTCACTAACCAATATTTTCTCGTGAGGGTAATCTCCAAGATTGTTATGTATGAAATTGGCAACTTTATTTATGGATAGACCTTGACCAATCGGACTGTATCTTGGTGCCTTTATGTCCGTTAAAAAAGTCATGTAAGGCGTTCTGTGCGTATAAAAATCCTTTTGTGTTTTCAGAATTATTTCACCACCACGCTGCAAATTTCCCTTTAGTTTGGCGAACTGCCCGTTGGGAAAAGCAGATTCTGATTTAATATCAAAATTGGAGGCTAGATATAAACTATCTGGAAATTTGAAGTTTATGACCGTATTGGTCACATTCATATATAGATCCTCTAAATTTTTGTTTGAATATAGATGCCATTGCCCATCGTATACCGCAGGCGTTAAATACCAATCTTTTAAATAATAATCACCTCTATTTCCATAACCATAAGTGGTGTACTTATTGGGTGGTAATTTCACCTTATATGTAATAAAGATTTTTGTTGACGTATTTGGTGGTAAAATGTCACCTAAAGTAACCTTTAAAATATCTTTACCCTCTGTACGGCTCCATTCAAGACCATTATAGGAATCATCAACCACACTAATTATGGTTGTTTTGCCACGTTCATCAGCTTTAGCCAAATGAAGTGATTTCTTAAATTCTTGAGCAAATCTTTTCGCTAAACCTGTGTTCTTATCAGAATAGGCGTTTGCCCAATCATTGAAGTATATAACACCAAGGTTGTAGTTAGAGTTGTTATAATAAGTGAACTCTTGTCGTATATCTAATTCTTTGGTATACTCGTTTAAACTAACCGTTAGGTTAGTCTCATATTGAGCATAACAATTAGTGACGTTAGCGACTAAAAGTAAGATGCAAGTACAGAAAAATGAATAAAAGTTACGTATCAAAGTAGGGATTAAAAATTAGGACTCATGCTGTGCCCTTTGTAAAAGGAATCAATAATCTCAACTACCTCATCTTCGGTATCTACAATTTTAATAAGATTTAAATCTTCGGGACTGATAGTACCCATTTTAAGCATGGTACCTTTTACCCAATCCATTAAACCTGTCCAGAAATCGCTGCCAACCAGAATTATTGGAAATTTCCCAATTTTATGTGTTTGAATAAGTGTAATAGCCTCAAAAAGCTCATCTAAAGTTCCAAAACCTCCTGGCATTACTACAAAGCCTTGAGAGTATTTTACGAACATAACTTTTCTAACGAAAAAATAGTCGAAATCTAAACTCTTATCATTGTCAATATATGGATTGTCATGTTGCTCAAAAGGTAAATCTATATTTAAACCCACTGAAGTTCCACCAGCAAGGTTTGCACCTCTGTTACCAGCTTCCATTATACCTGGACCACCACCAGTAATAACACCATAACCAGCCTCAGCTATAGATTTAGCTATAGATACTGCTAGTTTGTAATACGGGTCTTCTTCTTTTGTTCTTGCAGACCCAAATATTGAAACACATGGCCCAATTTTGCTCATACGTTCAAAACCATTAACAAATTCGCCCATTATTTTGAAAATAGCCCAAGAGTCATTTGTCTTAATCTCGTTCCAACCTTTATGATGTTTTTCTGATCTCATATTTTAAATACAATCTTAATAGTTAAATGTAATAACTAATATTTTATTTTAATTCTCTCTTTAAAAACTTTGCCGTGTAGCTTTTCTTGTCTTTTGCAACTTGCTCAGGCGTTCCTTTTGCAACCAATTGGCCGCCAGAGCGTCCGCCTTCGTAACCAATGTCTAAAATGTAATCTACCATTTTAATTACATCCATATTGTGTTCAATGACTAATACGGTATTTCCTTTGTCAGCTAATTTATTCAAAACTTCCATCAAAACCCTTATATCTTCAAAATGTAACCCTGTGGTAGGTTCGTCTAAAATATAAAAGGTATTACCGGTATCTCTCTTAGATAGTTCTGTTGCTAGTTTAATACGTTGAGCCTCACCGCCGGATAGGGTAGTAGATTGCTGCCCAAGTGAAATATAGCCTAAACCAACATCTTGTATGGTCTTTAACTTACGATGTATTTTTGGAATAAGTTCGAAAAATGACACAGCTTCGTTAATAGTCATCTCTAGAACATCTGAAATTGACTTGCCTTTATACCGTATTTCTAATGTTTCTCTGTTGAATCTTTTACCGTTACAGGTTTCGCATTCTACATAAACATCAGGCAAGAAATTCATTTCAATAACTCTTAATCCACCACCTTGGCAAGTTTCGCAACGACCGCCTTTAACATTGAAACTAAATCTGCCAGGTTTGTAACCTCTTATTGAAGCTTCAGTTGTTTTAGCAAATAATGACCTTATTTCGCTAAAAACCCCTGTATATGTAGCTGGATTTGATCTTGGGGTTCTACCAATTGGCGATTGGTTGATGTCAATTACTTTATCTATATGCTCAAGACCTGTAATTTTTTTATATGGCATTGGCTTTTTAACTCCATTAAAATAATGGGCGTTCATTATAGGGTAAAGCGTCTCGTTTATTAGTGTAGATTTTCCACTACCTGAAACTCCTGTAACCCCAATCATTTTACCTAATGGGAATTTTACAGTGACATTTTTTAAATTATTACCCGTACAGCCAGAAAGCACAATTTCCTTACCATTACCAGCTCTTCGCTTTTCTGGTACTTCTATTTTTTTGACACCGGTCATGTAATCGGCTGTCAATGTATGTACGTTCTTTAATTCTTCTGGAGTGCCTTCAGAAATAATTTGACCTCCGTTTTTACCAGCTTTTGGTCCAATATCAATTACATGATCGGCACGTTCTATCATGTCGCGATCATGTTCAACCACAATTACAGAATTGCCTATGTCCCTTAAAGCTTCTAAAGATTTTATCAATCTCTCGTTATCTCGCTGGTGCAATCCAATACTAGGTTCATCTAAAATATAAAGAACACCTACCAGCTGTGATCCTATTTGTGTGGCTAGTCTAATTCTTTGAGCTTCACCACCAGATAAGGATTTAGAGCTTCTATTTAAGGATAGGTAATCTAAACCAACATCTAAAAGAAATTGAATTCTAGTGTTTATCTCCTTTATTATTTCTTCGGCAATTTTAAGTTGATTACCACTTAGTTTTTTGTCTAAGCCATTAAAGAATTCCGCTAACTCAACAATATCCAAATTAGCTAGCTCAGCAATATTTTTTTCTTCAATTTTAAAATAGAGCGATTCTTTTCTTAAACGAAACCCAGTACAAGTAGGACATGTAATTTTGTCCATGTATTCTTTTGCCCATCGCTTTATGGATGTTGAAGCTGCTTCCTCAAACTGATTTTTAATAAAATTTGAAATACCTTCATAATCAATTTTGTAGGTGCGTTTAACTCCTAAAGTTTTGGAGTCTACTTCAAAACTTTCTTTACCGCCATTTAAAAGAATTTCAATTGCCTCAACAGGTAAAGATTCAATAGGGTCGGTTATTTCAAAATTATAACGCTCAGCTATGGTCTCAATCTGTTTAAACGCCCAAGATTTTTTATAGTCTCCTAAAGGAGCTATTCCGCCGCCTTTTATAGATAGTTTTTTATTTGGAAAAATCTTCTTTTCATTGACCTCGTATACATGACCTAAACCACTACAGTTAGGGCACATGCCTTTTGGAGAGTTAAATGAAAATGTATTTGGCTCAGGGTTTGGATATGAAATGCCGGTACTTGGGCACATTAAATCTCTACTAAAATATCTAGGTACATCTGTACCTTCTTCAAGTACCATAAGTACATTATCACCACTATACATGGCAGTATTTATGGTCTCTGACAAGCGTTTATGAAAATCTTCGCTTTCTAGCACTTTTAAACGGTCAATGACAATTTCAATATCGTGGGTCTTGTACCGATCCACTTTCATGCCTTTAACAATATCTTTGACCTCACCATCTACACGAACTTTTACAAAACCTTGTTTGGCTATCTGCTCAAAAAGTTCACGGTAATGTCCTTTTCTTGATTTAATTATGGGTGCTAGAATGTTAATTTTTTTTCCGTCATAAGATTCAATGATCAAATTTTTAATCTGTTCATCGCTATAACTTACCATCTTTTCGCCAGTGTTGTAACTGTGTGCATCAGCAGCACGGGCAAAAAGTAGTCTTAAAAAATCATAAATTTCTGTAATAGTACCTACAGTGGATCTCGGTGATTTTGATGTAGTTTTCTGTTCAATGGCAATTACTGGAGATAGACCATCTATTTTATCTACATCTGGACGCTCTAAACCGCCTAAGAATTGTCTAGCATAGGCAGAGAACGTTTCAATGTAACGCCTTTGTCCCTCTGCATAAATAGTATCAAAAGCCAATGATGATTTTCCACTACCAGATAAACCAGTTATTACAACAAGTTTGTCTCGGGGAATGGTAACATCTATATTTTTAAGGTTATGCACGCGTGCGCCCTTAACCTCTATATTTTCTTCAAAATTAATCATGTATTCATAGCAAAGTTGCAAAAGTACGATTTTGAGTGCTAATTACGAATGTTATGCTATTCTTTGAAAAGGCTCAAAATCTTAAATTATTGCTCCAAATCAGAAATAGTGAACTTTACTCATGTATAACCATTAGCGGTACGGAAGTATGATAACTTAATTGTTGAATAGAGTTGTTAAAGAATAGATGTTGAAATAAGTTTAGGTTTTTAGCAACCAATATCAGCATATCAATTTTGTTGCTTGAAATGTAGTTTATGATGGAATCCCTAATATTTGCTCCAAGAATACTTTGAAAGCTATGAGAACCAAAAAAAAGCTCGTTTAAATAGTCATCTAAATATTCTTTATTATTGACTTGGGCATTTGTAAATTTAGGCTGAGATTGACTAACGTGAACTACTTCCAAGTTCGCCTTAGAAATTTCAAGTATTTCGGTCAGTGAATTTAATATAGGGTAGGAGTAGAAAAGATTAAAGTCTGTTGGAAACGCAATTTTATCAGGTGTTTTTAGTGCTGTTTCTTCTGGTATTATTAAAACGTTACAAAGTACTTTAGTGATCACATTACCTGCATTATTCCCAAATACCGAAGCTTTAAAACCGGAGACATTTTTTGTACCCAATGCTATTAAGTCTATCTTTTTTTCTTGGACAATTTTTTTAACTATATCAATAAAATTACCATACTCCTCTAAGGCTATAAACTGATGTAATATATTAGCTGGTAAACTTCCTATTTGTTCAAAGAAATGATTCAATTTATCTTTTGTTGTTGATGGATTGGGCTTAGTCAATGCCATAAAAGAATTACCTTTTACATAAGACTTGCTTAGCTCATCAATATGTAAAATAAAAAAAATGCATGATTCACCTTTATATAACTGAACAGCATATTCAAGCGCATTCCAAGAATTATTGGAAAAATCTGTGGGAATTAAAATGTGTTTCATTCATGGATACTTACAATGCAAATTTATATCCATGATGGCAGTCAATAAATGATAAATATCAGATATAACTAATTTACATATTGCAGCGCTTTTAATTCTTTAATTTGAATATTTCGTCCTTCAATAGTAATTAAGCCTTCTTTTTTAAAGCCTGATAGTGTTCGTATTAAACTTTCAGTGGCAATTCCGGCAACACTAGCTAAATCATTACGTGAAATTTTAATTGGTTCATCTTTATTGGTATTCATTATATCTGCGAACTGTAGTAAGGTCTGTGCAGTTTTTCTACGTACAGAGCTGTATGCCATCTGTAATAATTGAGCTTTTATGTTAGAGATATTCTGAGACAAAAGTTCCATTAACTCTAGCGAAATATTGTTATTCTCGCCTAATATTTCTTTTAAATTATCTTTTGAAATTCCCGCTAATTCTACTGCTTCTAATGCCGTTGCCGACTCTTGATATGGTACGTTATTTAAAAAGGAAGTAAAACCTAAAAAATCATCTGCCTTATTTAAAGAGGTAATTAATTCTTTGCCATCAGAATCCATGCTGTAACATTTTACCAATCCTTTTAGAATAAGATAAATTTTATTGGAGCGTACTCCTTCTTGAAATATTATTTCACCTTGTTTAAAACTGGCTAATTCTCCATTATCATCAAAGAAATTCTTTAGTTCATGAATGGATTGTATTTCGTTTTCTGTAACACCGTGTTCTTTAGATGTATCATCTTGCATACGCTTTATAAGCTCAGCTTTTGCCAGTCTGCTTTCTATAGCACTAGTAAGGTCTTCTTCTTCAAAAGGTTTGGTTAAATAATCATCTGCACCTAAGTCCATGCCTTTTCTAATTTCTTTATGCTCTGTTTTTGCAGAAAGAAAAATGAAAGGTATTTGTTTTGTTTTTTCGTTATTGGAAAGATTCTCTAAGACTCCATAACCATCTACTTCTGGCATCATTATATCACATATTATGATGTCGGGTAAATTTTCTATGGCGGCTTCAATACCAATTCTACCGTTTGATGCTGTAGTTACATTATATCCACAAAGTTCTAAAAGTTCTTCAGTATTCTCGCGTAAGGCTTTATCATCCTCAATCAATAAAATTCTTTTCATCTTCTAGTTGGTATTTAATTTTGGTAAATAAAGAATAAAAGTAGACCCTTTCTTTTCGGTACTTGAAAACTCAAGGCTACCTCCTAAATTCTCTATGTGTTGTTTTGCAATGTTTAAACCTATACCTGTACCTTGTGTTAATAGCGCATTCTCTGCTCTAAAATAACGATTGAATATATGTTTTTGCTCTTCTTCAGGTATACCTATTCCTTCATCTATTACTTTAATAGCGTAGTCTTTATCCCTTATTTCAACTATTATATCTATGGTTGAATCTTCTGGGGAATATTTAATTGCATTGTGTATTAAATTCGATAATGCCAATTCTAAAGTTTTCTCATCGAACCTAATATTTACTTCATCAATATTTTCTGGGTAGTGAATTTTTTGACCAGATTTAAGAAGCATATTGCAGTTGTATACTACTTCGTTAACGGTTTTACTTAATGGAAATTCTTCAATCTTATAATTTACTTTACCAGATTCTAAGCGTTCAACAGAAAGAAAATCATTAAGGATAGTATCTAGATATTTTACCTTGTTTTTTATGGTAGTTACATGTTTGTCTCTTTTTGGCTGTTGGTCTGTTTCTGTATATTTACCCAGTAACGTAATAGATGTTAAAATGCTGCTTAAAGGGGTTTTAAATTCGTGTGATACTAAGGATAAAAAACGTGTTTTAAGCTCGTTAAGTTCTTTTTCTACTGCTAATGCTTCTGTAAGTTGATGTGTTCTTTCTTCAACAATATTTTCTAAATTTTCTGTATAATCTCTTCTTTCTGTTATATCTAAAATAAAGGCAACATATACTCTGTTTTCCCCTAGATTAGATAGTTGCAGATGTACTTCAACAGGATAAGTAGAGCCATCTTTTCTGGCATGGGTGGTTTCAAATTTTACTTTGCCAGTATCACTATTTATTAATGGTGCTATTAATTCTTTGAAATATAAATCGTCTATATCTGGTTTGATATCAACAGGAGTCATAGAAGTCATTTCGTCCATAGAATAACCTATGTTTCGTTGTGCTTCTTTATTGACATTTAAAAACTTGAAAGTTTCGGCATCAAAAACATAAATTTCATTAAGTGATTCATCAAAAATACGTGCCCAATGACTAAGTTCTTCCTCGCGGCTTTTTCGTTCTGTTATATCTATAACAAGTGCCATTACATAGGTGGATCCGTAAAATTCAAATGGATTTAAACCAGCTTCTACAGGAAATTCCTTTCCATTTTTACAGATACCATATAGATTTCTTCCATGACCCATTTGACGCTTGCCACTTTTGGCAATAAACTTATCTACGTGTGCATCATGCCCAGAATGATATCTTTTTGGAATTAGAATATCTAAAGGTTTACCAATTAATTCATCTTTCATATACCCAAACATTTGTTCGGATGAAGAGTTGGTGGCAACTATTTTTTGTTCTGAATTAACTACAATAATACCCTCTGAAACACCTTCTGAAAGTAAATTGAAAATATTACTGTTTTTTTGGAAATCCTGCATATTTCAAATATATAAATAACCACTGATTTTTGTCATGTTTTCCTAATCTACGGTTTTATATTTTTAATGAGTTAACTTAAAAATTTTAATATGGAGAATACTGCAAAAACCATGAATGGACTTTATGAAAGTTTAGGTAAGCTATTTTACGCCGTAGCCATAAGCGATGGTACTGTTCATAGTAATGAATGGGAGAAGGTCAAAGAATATGTAAAAGAAGATTGGTTATGGGTAGATGATTTTACAGATAGATACGGTACTGATGCCGCAAACCAAATTGAAATAGTTTTTGATGTTCTTATGGATTCTTCAATAAGTAGTAAGGAGTGTTTTCAGGAGTTTGTAGATTTTTATAAAGAGCACCCACATGCATTCTCAGAAAAAATAAAAACCTTGACCAAAAAAACGGCCAAGGCTATTGCAAGTTCATTCTCAGGTAATAACAAATCTGAATTAATACTTTTAGGGAAATTAAATATACTATTAGCTCAAAATTAATTCATGAGCTTCTTTATATCTAAATCTGTATAAATTTTCTGAACCAAGTTACTGTATGTTGTTGTAAAACGTTCGTTATTGATTAGATTACCAAATAGGGATTCTTGTCTAATAAAGGCAAGTGGGTCAGTTTTTGTGTTGCTTGCTGCAGCATGTAACTGATCTTGCATAGCATCTATAATTTCTATTTTTTGACCATTTTTGTCTATTCCCTTATCACTATAATAACACCAAGCTGCAATTACCAAGGTAGCATAATCAATACTGCCACCGCTAGCTAAATTATCTTGAATGGTAGCAATTAAGAATTTCGGTAATTTCGCTGAACTTTCTGAGCAAATACGACTTACGCTATCTTTAATGTTTGGATTTGCAAAACGCTCTTGTAAACTATCCTTATAAGCGGTTAGATCAATACCTTCTAATTTATCTAAAATAGGAGTTGCCTCTTGGTCCATGAATGCTCTTAAATAGGTAACGAATATATCGTCTTCCATACAAGCATTAATAGTTGGGTGACCATGTAAAGCACCTAAAATACCTAACACTGAATGACCTGCGTTTAATAGACGCAATTTCATTTTTTCGTATGGTTTTACATTTGGTACAAATTGTACGCCTACTTTTTCAAACTCTGGTCTACCATTAGAGAAATCATCTTCGATAACCCATTGTATAAAAGGCTCACAAGTTACAGGCCATTCATCTTTAAGGTCATATGTAGTTTCTAAATAATCAATATCAGATGGTGTGGTAACAGGTGTTATACGGTCTACCATACTATTTGGAAAACGTACTTCTTTTTCTATATAAGTTGCTAAGTCTTTGTCTTGTTCTTTTGCAAATGCAAGTAACATATCTCTTGTAACATCACCATTATGCTGAATATTATCACATGACATTACGGTAAAAGCTGGTAAGCCTGCTTCACGTCTTTTCTTTATAGCAGCCGTTAGAAATCCGTATATAGTTTTAGGACTATTAGGATTTTGTAATTCGTGTTGAACATCTGGATTCTCAAAGTCGAATTCTCCCGTTGCTGGATTAAAGTTATAACCTCCTTCAGTTATAGTTAATGAAACAATTTTAGTATCTGGATGTGCCATTTGATTTACAACTGGATCAGCATTTTCGTGCCCTAGTTTAAAATCTATTATTGATCCTATTATTTGCGAATCTATTTTCCCATCAGGATGCTTTACAATAAGGGTGTAAAGTCCGTCTTGTTTTATAAGAACATCATGAATTTTTTGATCTCCTTTTCTAAGTCCAATACCGCAAATTCCCCATTCAGAAGCATCCTCTTGCTCTTGTAGTAGATGTGTGTAATATGCTAGGTGCGCCCTGTGAAAACCACCAACACCAACGTGTACAATTCCCACTTTAAGTGAATCTCTCTTATAGGTTGGGGTAGGTAATTGTTTATTTATTGCTGCTAAATTATTGTTATTCAACATCATCTCTTTTTTATTTTAGCTTAATTTTTTTGATTTTCCACGTAATAAAACCCAGTAGGCTGTCACGAAATAAATTATGGTACAAATAAATGCATATCTGTAGAAAATCTCTCTATTTTCAACATATAAATTTTCATCGGCACTATCAAATAATACGATGCCTGCCAATACTAATGTAATTACCAGAGCTGTAATTGAAACGACCTTTAATATCTTAGACAAGAGTGAGGTGTCTTTCTTTTGTTTCGTTTCTAATTTGCCTTTTTGTTCTTGAAATGCTACAATTTTTTCATTGCGTATTTTTTCTTGTTCCTCTGCTTCTGGATATTTGTTTTTTGCACCATAACGACCAGCTAATAGTGTGTAAATGACTATCGTAAATAACCATGTAGGTATAAAAAGGTAAAAGAATGACATTACGTTGAAAGCATTTAAGCCAAACCCAAATACCAAACCTAGACCCCAAGAAACTATGGCAGGAGTGCTAAAAGTTAAGTTGCTATAAGAAGACCAGTAACGTGTGTAACCAATTCTTGGAAATATTTGATGCTCGGCAAATACAATTGCACCAACCGGCACTACCAATAAGCCAGCGTAAGTTAATAGTGGAAGTATTTGAGAAAATACAAAAGGAAAACATGCAATTGCAATGGTAATTAAACCAACGATAATTGTCGTCTTTTTTCTAGAATGTTTGTGGAAAATAGCCTGTGCTGCTAATCCAGCACGGTATAAGTTGGTTATGGCAGTAGTCCATCCCGCTACAATAACAATCACAAATCCAGACCATCCTAGTGCGTAGTATGCTACATCACCCGGGTCTAATTCTACAATAGATTTACCAATAATTACAGCTGCACCTGCACCCATAATACCGGCAGCTATCCAAGCAACATAATGCCCAAACATCATACCTGTACTAGTAGCTAATCCGTAAGATTTCTTTTTGGCAAATCGTAAAAGAGCCATATCTATTAATCCGAAATGGGTTATGGTATTTGCAGCCCATGCAAAACCAATTACTTCAACCAAGCCAATGCCAGGTTTACCAGAACTGTCAAGACCCGTCCAAATAGACTGATCTCCGAGAGTTATAAGGTCATCCCATCCATTTGGTATAGTTACTCCTAAAACATCTAATGACAAAGCAGGAAGCAGTACCATGGCGCCACTTGTAAACATAACAAATAACCACGGTGCACATATTCCAGAAAATTCAGATACGGCATTAAAGCCATACAAGGCAATAGAAACTACTACAAGACCAACACAGAAAACGATTACCACAAACCACATATTGGTAGGGTACCAGTTGAGCTGGGCAGGTATATCAAAAGCAAAACGAACTGCTGTTGCAGATACCGTTATCATTGCCGCGGAGATTACTGAAAATATGATAACGTTAGCCCAGTTGTAGAGCTTGGTCATTGAATCTCCCGCAATTTTATTTAAGTATGTATATAAACTTAATCTTGTTTCTACTGCTATCGGAGAAGTAATAAATGTCCAGCTTAGAACCGCTAAAATATTCCCTATCAATAGACCCAGAATTATATCCATTGTTTTTGCTCCAAGGGCAACAAATGTAGCTCCAATAACAAATTCCGTTGCGGCTACATGTTCTGCTGCATACAGTCCGGCAAAATGAGTCCAATCATGTAACTTATGTTTTGCAACTGGTAATTGTTCTTCATTTAGATTTTCAAATGTTTTGTAATCGTTGGTTGCGGACATAAGTTGAGTTGGTAGTTAAGTTGTTTCTTAAATTAAATATTAGTTCTATTTACAGATTTACTTCTACTAGCTATATAAATAAACAGGCATGCAATGTATTTAATTTTAACAACAACCTTTAGATAAATTTGTTATTATTCAATTTCTTTAAACTAATGCAAACAGATGATTTGAATTACGGTCATTACACAATTAGAATTTATCTCGACTTTTAAAATCATTTTTGTCTAATCCATTATTGAAGGAAATGTCTTTCCAATTTACTTTAACCCAAGGCTTATCACTAACTTTTGCATCCCATGTAGATTTCTTGTATTTACGTTTTGTAGGGAGTAAAATTCCATCTACTTCTTCATATTCAACCCTCATTAAATTAGGGGTGTCAAAGGATCCGTAATCGGCTACTGTAAATAAAAATTGGTCTACAAGTAATGTGGTTTTATTTATATATAGCTGATAAATATCTGTTGGTTTTGCGTCATTGAAATTGAATGAAACTTTTACAATATCATAAGCTTGACTATCTATGGTCTCTTCTCCAATATATTCATAGAAAACACCTTTGTCCAGTAATTTCTGAAACATGGTAAACCAGTAGAAATTAGTTGGTCTATTAAACGCCACCTTTTTTAAAGCGATACTATCGTTAACAAGCAGATCATTATGTTTTAGCCAAAATTCTTGACCGTCGTACCCTTGTTCTATGGTTCCTTCAAGATTACTTAGCGTTCTTTCATGTTGACTGTATTTTCCAGAGGAAAGTTCACCATTAAAAAGATATTTTTCTGTTGAAATATCCGTCTTGCCATCAGGTGTTTGATATATGTAGGTGTAAACAACATCCTTCTTATTTCTAAGGGCTTTATAGTTCCCAACTTTTTGAACCATGCTATACACTAGTTCATGACCTTTATTATTAAAGGACGAAGTAGAAATTTCTTCTTTTTCTACTGACTTTTTACCTTTACAAGAGGCTATTAAAAGGCTAAAAACTATTAGGGTGGTAATTTTAAATTTCATTGTGGTTAATTTAGAAGGTGAGATTATATTAAGGCTCCATTAGCACCAATAGTTTGTCCAGAAATCCATTTAGAATCATCACTGGCCAAGAATAGTACAATTCGAGCAATGTCAATAGGTTTTGCTAATCTGTCAAAGGCATTCATTGAACTTAATTTATCAATGAACTCTTGAGATTTTCCATTTAAGAATAATTCAGTTTCTGTTGCTCCTGGTGCTAAAGCATTGACAGAGATTCCCCTGCCTATTTCTTTTGAAAATACTCTTGTCATTTGTTCAACAGCAGCTTTTGAGGCGGAATATAATGCGTAAGTAGGGAACATTAGTTTCACCGTACTAGAAGATATATTAATAATGTTACCATTATCTGATAGTTTACTGTCAGCCTCTTGCAACGTGTTAAAGACGCCCTTCACATTCACATCAAACAGTTTGTTAAAATCTTCTTGAGTGTTATCTTTTAATTTTTTCGAAATCATGACACCTGCATTGTTCACCAATACATCTATTTTTCCAAAAGTCTTGATGGCTTGGTTAAATAGTTCGGTTACTTGATCTCTATCACTGACATCTGCTTTAATGGCAATTGCGTTACCGCCATTTTTCTCAATTTCTGCAACCGTTGCTTCCGCATCCTTATCACTTTTAGAATGATTTACTACCACTTTTGCGCCATTTTCGGCTAATAAAAATGCAATCTCTTGCCCTATACCTCTAGATGCCCCAGTGATTAATATCACTTTGTCTTTTAATTTCATGAGTTTATTTTTAGTTGCTTGCTGTATTAGAAAATTAAAGGCTTATCAATTTATCTGCAATTAGTTTAAGATTGGGCTCATTGATTTCTGGAGTAGGCGATAACGGGTATAATTGAGCACCAGGTCTGCTTATAAATGCGCCTCTCCAATTAGCCCAAAGTGCTCCAGAAATATCCCACCCGTGTGCAGCTACTAACAAACATTCTTGTGGTTGTATCTTCATTTTTCTCGCTGCCCAATTATATGCATCAACATGTGGTTTAAACTTGCCCATATCCTCTATACTTAACCGTTGGTCAAAGTATTTGGTAAGTCCGGAATTTATAAATTGTGTTTCAACACCTTTATTTGATGAGTTGGTAAAAGAAACCAATTTGTAACCCGCGTCTTTTAAAGATTGTAAAGCAGATGGAACTTCTGGGTGTGCAGGCAATGAACGAATAGGGTCTACAATAGATTTTTTGGCTTCATCATGACTTAGCGTTATGCCGTTGTTTGCGGCAACCATTTGCAAAGCTGCAGCACCAATAATGGCAAAATCATTGTATTGATTTGCAACTGTAGACACAAGTGAATATTGCAACATAGTCGTAAACCATAGCGGTAACAAATCATTTCTGCCGTTTAGCGCTTTAGCAACGCTATCTTTCATAGCTGTTAAATCTAAAAGGGTTTCGTTAACATCAAAGAAAAGTACTTTCGGTCTTTCAAATAATTCTTCTTTTTTGTTAGCAAACCCTAGGGCAGGTATGGCTGCACCGGCAGCACCAAGGATGGTCGATTTTTTAATGAAGTTTCTTCTGTCTTTGTTCATAGTATTTATAATTTTAAAAACATTCTAAGTGGTATGTTTTTGGATAAAAAAATTATTGTTTTATTTGTTTTAAGTAAATAGATAGCCCGTTTAAATATTCGTCCATCACCTTATCATCATCATAAACTTTGCGAATTCCACGTATTCCTTCAAAAGCACTAATTAAATAAATAGCAGCTGCAGCACTTGAAATTTCTTTTTTAATAGAGTTCTCTGTCTTTCCTCGTTCAATTAACTCTATGAGAGCTCTTTTCCACTCCTCAATAATGTTTTTCAGCGCTCTTTGATATACCTTTTCATTATCCCCAATTTCATTGATAAGATTATTTGTGGGGCAACCGTGTTTCTTTTCATACATGGTGAAAGACTTAAGGCTGTTTAAAAAAGTATCTTCTAAAATAGCATATGCATTACCGTTTTGGTATAGTGGGTATACCATTCTTTTTTGAACTCTACTTTGTAATTTTTGGGTAATTATTTCTATGCCTAATTCTTTTTTATTTGCATAGTGATGATAGAAAGCTCCTTTTGTCATGGTAGTAGCCTTCATTATTTTTTCAATACTAGTAGTCTTAAATCCATCTTCATAGAAAAGTTTAAACGCCTCATTGAGTATGAGTTGTTTTGATAATTCAGATTTTAAAGACTGTTTCATATCGTAAATATGCTTAATAAAATACGGAGCAGAATGTTTTTGATAATGTTTAACGTATTCTTAACTAGAAAATAATTTGTTGTTTTTGGTTGAAGTAAAAAACGTATTTAGAGAATACTGGTCAAAAAAAATGAAAGTTAATGATACCAAAAGTATTTCTAATTTAAGTTTAATCTATACTCATTAGGACTCATAGAAGTTTTCTTTTTAAAAATTTTACTAAAATACTGTGGATATTCAAACCCCAAAGAATATGCTATTTCACTAGCACTTTTCTTTGAGTTTAATAGTTTGTTCTTTGCTTTTTCTATGATGTATTGGTGAATGTGATCTTGGGTTCCTTGTCCGGTTTCTTTTCTAAGCAAATCACTCAAGTATTTAGCCGAAATATTCAATGCTTCTCCACAATATTGTACCGTTGGTATACCAAGTTCAATTTGTTTGTTTTGACTGTAGTATTCTTTGAGTAGCTTTTTAAAATTAGCTGCTATATCTTTATTTAAATTGGTTCGTGTGTAAAATTGTCTGTCATAAAACCTAACACAATAATTAAGTAACAATTCTAGATTAGAAATAATAATGGTTTGACTATGAGTATCAATATTACCGCTGTATTCTTTTTCAATTTTTTGTACTATTTCAGTCACCGTTTTTCTCTCGTCATCTGATAAATGTAGTGCTTCGTTAGAGGCGTATTCAAAAAAAGTAAAGAGGTCTATTTTCTTACCTAGTTCAGATTTTCTAATTAAATCAGGATGAAACATCAGCGTCCAGCCTTGGTCTGTGGTGTTAATGTTCTGTTTTTCAAACTCCATTATTTGATCAGGAGCCATAAAAATCATTGAGCCTTCTTGGTAATCATATGAATTTCTACCATAGTTTTTAATGGTAAAAGCACAATTATCTTTTAAACTGATATGATATAGACCTAAGGAATATTTAAAATTTTCTAGACCAATTTGGTTCCAATTATCGCCAATTCTCAATACGGAAATTAATGGGTGTTTTGGTTTCTCTAAACTAAAGTAAGAATGAACTTCTGCAACACTATTAATTTTAATAATTTCCTTCATAACCAATAACTTAAATGTTTTGCCACCAGTTGGGGTAGGTCGAAACTGAATCTTTCACTATTATCTCTTGCCCAATTTGTGGTGCTATTACCTGTAAGTTCAATTCAGTTGCTTTAGCTTCAACTCTTTTAATAGGATCAGTCCATTCATGCAATGCTAATTTAAAACCTGCCCAGTGAATTGGCATTATCTTTTTTGCTTTAACGTCGATACCGGCTTGTGCTGTTTCTTCAGGCATCATATGAATATCTGACCACAATTTGTTGTATTGACCGCATTCCATCAAGGCAAGATCAAAAAGACCATACTTGTTTCCTATTTCTTTAAAATGATCTGCATAGCCACTATCACCACTAAAAAAGATATTTTCGTTTTTTGAGGTTATGACCCAAGAACTCCATAAAGTACTTTGGTTGTTATTTAAACCTCTGCCAGAGAAATGCTGTGCCGGCGTGCAGACAAATTTGAGGGAGCCTAACTGTGTTTGTTGCCACCAATCCAATTCTGTTATTTGTGAATCTGAAACTCCCCAAGATCTAAGGTGATTACCAACGGCAAGTGGCGTATAAAAATGTTTCGTTTTACCCTTTATCTTCAATACAGATTCATAATCCAAGTGGTCATAATGATCATGAGAAAAGATTACGGCATCAATTTGTGGTAATTGCTCAATGGCTATTGGGAACTCTTTATTGAATCGTTTTTCTCCTAAAAGTGGGTGAGGGGCTGCAACGGCACCGAACATTGGGTCTATTAAGATATTTTTTCTATCGATCTGTAATAGAAAAGAGGAATGCCCAAACCAGATTAATCTAGCCTCTCCATCATAATCTGCAATATGTGTGGTGTCTAACTTTTTAGGCACCAAATCTTCTTTGGGGCGCCCATTGGGTACTTTGGTAGTAAAAAAGGTATATGCCAAACTTAACTTGTCAGAAAAAGATAAGTCTTCTGGTACCGGTTTTACATTACGGAATTTACCATTGCTAAATTGTTGAGATTTTGAGTACGCAAGTTTTTGCTCTTTGGTGCTATTACCCCCAAAACTTGGATAAAAATTGGTAAATGCCAGAATGGCGATAACCAGTAGACCTATTATTACTAAGGTTGTTATCATTATTTTTTTTAATATTCTTTTAATCATGCTATTTATATTGACTCATAATCACTTTGTCAAATATACGGTCACCGAACCATTTACGCACTGTTATGGCAAACTTGGCAGAATACCCTTTTACGTATCTGATTTTAGGATTTTTCACTGTGGCTGCTTTGGCTATCGTTTTTCCTAATACTTGCACATCTGTAAAGCGATCATTAGTAAAATCTTTTTTTATGGTGTCTGCAACTGAATTTGCAAATGTTGCATAGGCTCCCTTACCTGAAGTTTCTCTCAAACTTTCTGCGGCAATTAAGCCCCAAGGGGTTTATATTCCGCCAGGTTCTACAATGACCACATCGATGCCAAAAGGCTTCACTTCTAAACGTAAGCAATCGCTCCATCCTTCTAAAGCATGCTTAGTGGCAAAATACCATGCGCCTAAAGGCAAATAAACCTTACCGCCCATAGACGAAATGTTTACAATTCTACCATAATTGTGTTCTCGCATTTTTGGCAGTATCAATTGTGTAATTCGTGCCAAACCAAATATATTCACCTCAAACTGTCTTTTGGCCTCTGCTATAGATACATCTTCTACCGTACCGTAAGAGCCATAACCGGCATTGTTAATTAAAATATCTATTCTACCTTCTTTATCGATTATGGTGTTTACACATGAAACAATGGAATCATCTTTGGTTAAATCTAAAGGCACAATGTGTATTCCTTGAGATTTTAAATCTTGCATTTCTTCCATTCTTCTTGCAGCTCCATAAACAATATACCCTTGATTTTTTAAAATGTAGGCTGTAGATTTTCCCATACCAGAAGAAGCTCCTGTAATTAATACGACTTTATTCATGAGTATTTTTTAAATTCTATAATTCGGTTTTACTTTGACAAAATTAAAGGGATACGTGCTGATAGTTGTATGCTAATTGCCGAATGTTGAATACTTTTTACATATCGTACTTATTCAGGTAACATCATGAAACAAATAAACCTCTATTTACAAAATTTGTAGATAGAGGCTTTGATTTATTAGAACTTCCCGTTATGTATTAATGTTCTGTTTTTACGTCTTTAAATGCATATAAATTTTTTATACTGCTGGTTCTTTAGTTGTGGTAAAATACTTCTTCTTCAACCAAAATGAAACCCGTACCAAAAATATAAGCGCAGGCACTTCAACTAAAGGACCTATGACCCCAGCAAATGCCTGACCAGAATTGAGTCCGAATACTGCAATGGC
Source organism: Maribacter sp. Hel_I_7 (assembly GCF_000688315.1). Classification (NCBI taxonomy): domain Bacteria; kingdom Pseudomonadati; phylum Bacteroidota; class Flavobacteriia; order Flavobacteriales; family Flavobacteriaceae; genus Maribacter; species Maribacter sp. Hel_I_7. Next base: position 487,840 of record NZ_JHZW01000003.1, read on the forward strand.
AACTGCTATTGCCAATTCAAAATTATTTCCGGCTGCAGTAAATGCTACTGATGCTGTTTTATCATATTCTGCACCTGTGGCTTTAGTAAAGAAGAATCCGATAATAAACATTAAAGTGAAATAGATTAATAATGGAACTGCTATTATCAGCACATCCATAGGTATTTCTACTATGAGCTCTCCTTTTAATGAGAACATGATGACAATGGTAAATAACAGGGCTATCAAAGTCATTGGTGAAATCGTGGGTATGAATTTGTTCGTATACCAATCTTCGCCTTTAAGTTTTACTAAAATCAATCTACTTAATATCCCCATTAAAAATGGTAACCCTAAATAAATGGCTACACTTTCTGCAATGGTGCCAATTGATATATCAACTATCGCACCCTCAAAACCGAAGTAGGGAGGAAGCACGGTGATAAATATCCAAGCGTAGAAACTGTATGCAAATACTTGAAATATACTGTTCAGTGCTACTAAACCTGCTCCATATTCGCTGCTACCATCGGCAAGATCATTCCAAACCAATACCATGGCAATACAACGCGCCAAACCAATAAGAATTAGACCTACCATGTATTCTGGATAGTCTGATAAAAAGGTAATTGCCAAGATGAACATTAAAACGGGACCAATAATCCAGTTTAAGATAAGACTGATAGATAAGATTTTTGTGTTTCTAAAAACCTTTGGTAATAAGGCATAGTTCACTTTAGCCAATGGCGGATACATCATTAATATTAAACCGATAGCAATAGGAATGTTAGTACTACCACTACTAAAGCTATTTATAATATCTGGAAAACTTGGAAAAAAGTATCCGATACCAACACCAAGAGCCATTGCGGCAAATATCCACCAGGTTAGGTTTTTATCTAGAAAACTTAATTTTTTAGATGCCATTTTTATTTGCTGATTTGTGAGAATATGTAAAATAATTCCGTTGCAATTTGTATACTTCTTTCAGCATATTTTTCTGCTTGCTGTGGAGTATTATCAAACGCTTTTGGGTCTTCGAAAGTAATAGGTACTCTTTTTTCTGCACCTGCAATAAAAGGACAACCACCATCTGCTTGCGAACAAGTCATGACCGCCGCAAACTGTGAAGCCGGATTAAATGAATCTTCATAAGATTTAGAGAAACCAATTACCGGATGCTCATTCTCAGAATACTTAATGGCATACACAGGATTACTGGTGTCCGATAATTTTTGAATCTGAAATCCTTGATTCTTTAATGTCTCCGCAACCATTGGAAACAATGCCGTAGCTTCTGTACCACCAGAATAACAGTACACATTTTTAATATTAAAATAGGTAGCCATAGTCTGTGCCCATACTTGCGATAGGTGACTTCTTCTAGAATTATGCGTACAGATAAAGTTGATTCTTATTTCTTGGTCGTGGGTAGTTTTCTCTTGTATAAAATCTACCAATGGCTGTAAAACAACTTTACGTTCTGCCGTAATTGAATTTGGCTGTAACGCTTTAATTAAATTCTCAATTTCTGGTAACATGTTGGTTTCTGTAGTTATCATTTTTTCTAATGTTTATAGGTAATTAACAGCAGTTTCCGTCAGGTGCACAACAAGGTTCATTATTTACCTCGGCAAGGTTTAATTTTGGCTTCTCTGTGGGTATGCCACAATTATCTTTTGCTAAGCAGTCTGTTTGCTTAGATGCTAAGATGAAATTTGTACCGTCAAAATCAAGACCAAATTTCTCTATGGTTTGTCCTTGGTATTCAACTTCTATTTCTAAATCTTCTATGCCCAATACTTTTTCTGAAAGCTCAATAATGTTGATTAGTTTTTCTGGGTGAAGTCTATGGTCATAGTCATTGGCATTCCATAATTGAAAGTTTACTACTTCCTCATTACGAACAGTACCACCACAGTCAATGAAGTTTTTGGTAATCTTGCCAACTTCGGTTACATGAAAATGGTTAGGTACCAATTCGCCATTAGGTAATTGAAAGGCTATAGTTTCTAATTCTGCTAAGTGATTTTTAATTTCTGATAGTTTCATAATTTTGATTTTAAATTATATGTTGTCTTTTTATTTATTAATCGTAATAAAGCGATAAAAGAATGTAAAATTTTTTAACAGCAATCGGTATTCGGAATATCTTGATCCAAGAATTTAATCATAATATCTTTCATGTTAGACCAGTTGTCTTTATCTATACAGTAACAAACACTGGTGCCTTCTACATTACCTTTTATCAATCCTAAATTTTTCAATTCTTTTAAATGTTGAGAAATGGTTGGTTGCGCCAAACCAATTTCGTTTACCAAGTCTCCGCATATGCAAGTATCTATTTTAAATAAGTACTGTAATATTGCAACACGCGCAGGGTGACCAAATACTTTGGCGAAGAGAGAAATCTTGTTCTGCTCATCAGTAAACATTTCTGTTTTTGCTAATCCCATTCTTTAACTTAATTGTTTCATTGCAATATTACGATATAATATTAAAATACAATGCTAATTAAACATTAAATTTATGTTAGCTGATAGTTTTAGGGTAGGGGAAAGAATTCTAAATTGTTGAAAGATGTATCTCTTTCTACTTCTTTCTAAAGGCTTTAGGAGTTTCGCCTACTGCCTTTTTAAATGTTTTGGTAAAGTAAGAATTGTCGTAGAAATTAAAGAAATGTGCAATTTCTTCACTACTCATATCGGTATAGATCAAGTAACGTTTGATCTCAATAATAAGTTTTTCATTAATTAGCTCGCTCACACTTTTTCCGATCGCCTTTTTAGTAATTCTATTTAAGTTCTGTGGAGTCATATATAATTGAGATGCATATTCAACTACACTTCTATTACTTTTATATTGTTTATTGATCAACGATTCTAAAGTGATGATGTGTTGCTCTTCTACACTAATCTTTTCTCCTTTCGTTTTTTCATAAAGTCGCGATAGCTTTACCAACATTAGTGTTAATAGTGCTTCTAGTGCATCATATTTTAATATGGTCTCGCTATGGTATTCCTTTTCCATCTCTTCTAACAGGGCATGGAACATGGGTTTTTCTGCATCTGTCAATTCTAAAAGGGGACTGCTCAGAAATCTACTGAATATAGGTAATGACTGAACCCATTGTTGCGCACCGGGTTTCAGCAAGAAATCTTTTTGAAAAAGTACTCCAAAACCATTGTTGAAATTTCCTTTTGCTGCAAATACTTGCCCCGGACTGCAAAAATATACTGAATTTGAACTGGGTACATAAGTGTTAAAATCTACATTTAATTCACCATCTCCCTCAATGAAAAAGGAAAGTCCGTAGTTCATGTTTCTAAACGGATTTCCGCTTTTCATTAAATCGGAAATGTTTTCGCCCTTAAAGATTAAAAACCCAGGGTGATTCTTATTCTCCTTTATTCCTGTTTCTCTATGAAGATCAGATAAGCCTAATTGAGGTATATGTTCCATAATTATGGTATAATTCTATTTAAAACTACCAAATTTTCCTCAAATAAGTGCTTTTTAGACTTATAATGTTCAAATTATACCATAATTATAAGTAATGCTACCATTTTTCACCTTCATTACTAACTTAGTTTTGCACTCTTAAAATTGAATACCTAAAAATGATACTTAAATCTAAATCTAATATGAAAGATAAACACCTGTGGTTTACACTAAAAAGTGTTTCAATTGTTTTGTTATTTCTTGTTGCCGTTAGTTGTGGTGGTGAAGAGAAGACTACTACCTCAAAAGTAATTAAGGTACGCGTTATAAATGTTGGTAGCAGTACCACTAATTCTAATGCAAACATTGAGTACAATGGTACTATAGAATCTGATGTTGCCATCAATTCTAGTTTTCAGGTTTCGGGAACGGTTTTGAATATCCCTGTACAAATAGGAGATTTTGTAAAGAAAAATCAATTAATCGCTCAAATAGACGGCACTGTTTACTCCAGTCAATATGAACAGCAATTAGCGCAAGAACGTTTGGCTAAAGAAAATTTTGAACGTATTAATAAGGTGTTTCAAAAAGGAAGTATTGCTGAAATTAGAATGTTAGAGGCTCGTTCGCAATATGAGCAAGCTCAGGCAGCGGCAAAAATGACCTACCAGAATGTGCGTCATGCCAAGATTTATGCGCCAATGGACGGTTATATCAGTAATAAGATGATGGATGCCGGTGATTTGGCACAACCGGGTCAGCCTGTAGTAGAGCTGGTAAACATCAATACGGTAAAAGCTGCACTTCCTATTCCAGATAGTGAAATCAACAACATTGCGAAAGGAGATACCGCAACGGTAAATATTCCTTCTTTAAAAGATATGAATGTAACAGGTACTGTTGATGAGGTTTCCATTCAATCTAACCAAGGATCACCAGTGTACACTGCGTATGTAACGTTGAATAATACAAGTAAGAAAATTAAGCCAGGTATGACTTGTGCGGTAACCTTTCAACAGTCGCCTAAAACTGGTAATAATGAAAATCAATCTATAATTATACCTTCTGAAAGTATCGCTGTTACAGAAGACGGAAAACGTTTTGTGTATGTAGCCAATGGTAACAATGCAGAAAGACGCTATGTAGATATAGGTCAACTATATGATAATGGCATTGCAATTACCAAAGGCTTAAGTAAAGGTGATCAACTGATTGTTTCAGGGTATCACAAACTTACGCAGAGCACACAGGTTGAAGTAATTAATGATTCCAAATAATACACCAGATGAAAGAAAAAAAGAGTGGTGTCATAGATTGGGCATTTAAACACGCAACATTTCCTTTTGTACTAGTATTGTCGCTAGTGCTTATGGGCATATATGGGCTTTTAAACATGCCCAGAAACGAATTTCCTGACTTTACTATACGTCAAGGATTAATTATAGGGTCTTATCCTGGGGCGTCTTCTGAAAAAGTTGCGGCCGAACTTACTTCTAAGGTAGAAGAGTTTCTATTTAGCTATAATGAAGTAGATAAAACCAAAACGTATTCGTATTCAAAAGACGGACTCATGTTCATCTATGTAGAAGTATCGGATAAGGAAGATCATAATGCTACAGCTCAGTTTTGGAATAAACTAAAGTCGGAAGTTTTAATTTTTCAGCAGTTAGAATTACCTCGCGAGGTGCAAGGTATTTTGGTGAATAGTGACTTTGGTAGTACTGCAGCCCTAGTTTTAGGTGTAGAGTCAGAAACTAGACCTTATAAAGACCTTCAGCGACATGTAGAGGATATTGAAGACGAGTTTAGACAGATTGATAACTTGGCGAAAATATCGCATTCGGGCGGACTAACAGAACAGATTGCTGTTTATGTAAACCAAGATAAATTGGCTAATTACGGTATTACGCCACAAGCCATTACCATGAGTTTGCAAAACCAGGGTGCTGTAGTAGGTTCTGGAACATTAGAAAGTAATACTAGAGAAAGACCTATTTACCTTGAAACTACTTTAAAGTCTGAAGCTGATATAGCGCGTCAGGTTATAAAAACAGAACAAAACGGTAACATTATTAGAGTAAGAGATGTTGCTCGTGTGGTTCGTGAATATGATGATCCAGATTCATATTTGACTATAAATGGCACCAAGGGTATGATCATTACCCTAGAAATGGCTAAGAAGGGAAATATTGTTCAGTTTGGTGATGAGATTGATGAGCGATTAGATAAAATCATTAGCGAAATGCCAGCTGATATTAAAATTACCAAAATTGCCAATCAGCCAGAAGTGGTAGACCATTCTATTAGTCACTTCATGAAAGAATTCGGGTTTGCATTAATTGGTGTAATCTTAGTTACATTGATTTTACTTCCGGTTAGGGTAGCTTCTGTTGCTGCTGCTACTATCCCTATTACTATTGCAGCTACCTTATGTATTATGTTCTTTATGGGCATTGAACTGAATACGGTAACCTTGGCTGCACTAATTGTGGTGTTAGGTATTGTGGTAGATGATCCTATTGTAATTATTGACAACTATGTAGAGAAGTTAGATGAAGGTATGTCTATACCTGAGGCAGCGGTAAGCAGTGCAAAAGAACTGTTCCCATCAGTATTTACGGCTACGTTGGCTATTTCTGCTACTTTTTATCCGTTGTTGTTCTTTATGGAAGGTGTAGCTTCAGATTTTATTAGTGCATTCCCATATGTAATTATTATAGCATTGACTTTATCATTATTGATATCGATTCTTATTGTGCCTATGATTAATTCCATATTCATTAAAAAGGGACTTCATGATGATCCAGCAAATAAAAATAAGGATGGTAAAAAATCAATGCTTGATCGCTTGCAGTCCTTTTTTGATGCTGCGGTGAATAAGGCTATGGCTCATTATAAGATTACTATATTCTCTGGTATTGCAGCTATAGTTGTAGGTGTTATTTTGTTTGGTGGTGTTAGTCAAGAGTTATTCTCAAAAGTAGAGCGTAACCAGTTTTCCATAGAAATTAGTGTAGCTCCTGGTAGTAGTTTAAAGGAAACAGCCAAGGTTGTTACCGAGTTTGAGAAAGTATTAAGTGTTGATGACCGAGTGGAGAACTTCACTAGTTTTATTGGACAGAGTTCTCCACGTTTTCACACCCTATATGCTCCAAACCTTCCTGCCACAAATTATGCCCAGATTTTAGTTACTACTATTTCTGATGATGCCACAGCAGAGGTATTGCGCGACTATGATGAGAAATATGCGGATATGTATCCGCAGGCATACCTTAGAATGAAGCAATTAGAAATGTCAGGAGCCAATGCTCCTATAGAAGTGCGCATATATGGTGATGATATTGATCAGTTGAAAAAGTATGGCGATACCATTATCAACATAGCACGTGCAACGCCAAAAACAATCTGGAGCAGAACCGATTATGGTGATATGAAAGAGGCGGTTAAAATGGACGTTAAGTTTAACGAAGCCGCAAGATTAGGCTTAAACAATAGAGATATTGCAAATGCCGTTGCGGTGAATACTACAGGTTTAAAAGCAACGGAAATATGGGATAAAGATTATCCTATTGATGTGAAGATAAAAAGTGAAAATCAGCACAATCAAAATGTATCTGATTTAGAACAATTATCTATTATCTCACCAAAGAAAGGTGCAGCAATTCCGTTGCGTCAGGTAGCGAATGTGTCTTCAGAATGGACACAAGAGACTATTGTAAACAGGAATGGTACCCGCTGTTTAACGGTTCGTGTAGATATTGATAAAGATGCCGTTGCCAATGAGGTATTGGCAGAAATGATACCTAGTATAGATGCTATTGATTTTCCTGAAAACCTTCGTTTAGAATATGGGGGAGAGTATGAACTTCAAATTGAAAACAATAAGCCTATGGGGCTTTCTCTAATGCTAAGTGTAGTATTGATTTTCTTAATTCTGTTATGGCACTTTAAGAGCTTTATGCATGCCGTATTAAGTTTCATTACTATGCCGTTAAGTATTTTTGGTGCCGCTGTTGGTCTGTTGTTAATGCAGTACCCTTTCGGGTTTACTTCTTTCTTAGGATTATTGGCACTGTGTGGTATTGTAGTAAGAAACGGAATTATCTTGATCGATTATGCCGATGAACTTCGCCACCTACATAATTATAGCGTTAAGAAAGCGGCTATTCTTGCAGCGGAAAGACGTATGCGACCTATTTTCTTGACATCTTCTGCAGCCGCAGTTGGGGTAATACCTATGATCGTTAGTCGTTCTAGTCTTTGGGGACCTTTGGGAACCGTAATCGCATTCGGGTTGATGTTCTCTATGGTACTTACTCTTTTTGTACTACCGGTACTATACTGGTTGTTCTTTAGAAAAGAAGATGATGAGACGGTTGATGGGGAAATCGTTAAAGCTGAAGTTTAATAGTAGAAAAGTAATAATGATACATATAAAATCACATAATACAGGTATTAAAAGCGTGCAGTTGTTTTCCGTAATCGGGATGATGCTTTTGGGATTCCATAGCTCTTTTGGTCAAAAGATAACTTTGGAGGAAAGCCAAAAGGCAGCGCTTAAACATAGTAATGCCATAAAGAACGGTCTATTGACCATTGAGAAGTCCGAAGCGTTCAAAAAGGAAATGGTAGCTAATTATTTTCCGAATGTTGAGGCAAGTGCCATCGGTCTTTATGCCCCTAACGATCTAATTAGTCCTATTGAGGGAATTTTACCTTACGGTATAGATAATTTGTATAATGCCAGTGCCACTGCTACAGAGGTCATTTATGCCGGTGGAAAAATCAGAAGTTCTAATGCTTTGGCAGATTTACAGCTAGAAACTTCCCAGATTAGGGCAGAGCAAGCCGTTGATTCTGTTTTGGTAGTAACTGAAAATAAGTTTTGGCAATTGGTACAATTGCAAGAACAACAGAAGGTTATAGAAACGAACGAAGCCTATTTAGATGAGCTTTTAAAGCAACAACAAGATTTGTTGGAAGCTGGCTTAATTGCAAAAAATCAATTATTACAGGTAAAAGTAAACCGTAGCGAATTGCTTTTGAATAAGAGTAAGTTGGAGAACATGCGCAAATTGGCATTGTTAGATTTCTCTCTTTACGTTGGTGTTGCCTATGCTCCGGATATGGTGGCAGATGCAAATTTTGAAAATATAGCTCCGCCAGAATTAAAATATCCTGAACCAGATTTAGACCTGAACGGGAATAGCAATTACATGCTTCTAGAGAAGTCTATTACTGCCAGTAGCTTACAAACAAAAATGGCAAAAGCAGGTTTATTACCTTCTTTTGCAGTTGGTGTAAGTGCACAAGAATTTGGTTCTATAGATAGTTCTATAAGTAATCAATTTACAGGTTTGGCTTTTGGTACATTAAGTATTCCTATTTCAGATTGGTGGGGTAGCGGAAAGCAAAAAGTGAAGCAAGAGCTAATTCAAGAAGAGATTGCCCAAAACAATAGAAAAGATGGTATTGATCAACTAAAACTGGCAATAACACAAAGTTGGTACGATCTGGTTAATGCTCATGAGCAAGTAACCTATGCTTTAGAGAACAAACAGTTGGCTGAAGAGAATTTAAAGGTAAACCGTGATAATTACGATAGTGGTCTAAGCGGAGTTACAGATTTGTTAGATGCTCAGGCAATGGCACAGAATGCACAGTCCAACCTAATAAATGCCTATACCAATTTTGAAAATAAAGAGATTACATTTTTGTACAAAACGGATCAATTGGTAGCACCTTCATTAGAGAGTTTAAAAGAGTAATATTTTATAATAGAAACTTTATAAATTTATTAATGTAATAAGATGACCGCATTGGTTAAATCTTACAGCGTCATATGAAGAAGAAACAGATTTTTAAAATATTGACGCTGGCTTTAATGTGGTTTATTGCTATTATCGCATTTGACGCAGTGTTGAATATAAAGGTTTTTGAAAGTGGGGATTGGCTTCCTTATTTTGAGTATACGTTTAAAACTGTTTTACCAATTATCATTTTTTATTGTTTTTTAATAAGCATTAGCGAGGTGTATTTCTTAAGTTCAATGCTTCGTGATTACCCATTTGCGGTAGTGGTATTGATTAAGGCTGTTTTGCAATTTGCGGTTATATATGCCATTCATTTAATTGGGACATATGTAATTACCGAGATAATGCCATTAAGTAGCAATGCAGCCGTTAATGCACATTATGCCTATTTAGGAGCGTCACTTAACGGTTTCTATATTGCTTATTTCATTGTTGTTAGTTTTCACTTTAGCCTTTATGCCCAGATTTCTAGAAAATTTGGGTCTACCAATCTTTATGATATTATAATGGGTACGTATTTTAGACCAAAAGAAGCCCAGCGTATTTTTATGTTTCTAGATTTAAACCAATCTACCACAATAGCGGAAGAGATTGGTCATTTAAAATATAGTAGGCTTATTCAAGAATGTTTTATCAAGCTTACGCATCATATTGAAAATTATGATGCGGAGGTTTATCAATATGTAGGTGATGAAGCAGTATTGACATGGCGTAAATCTGATGCCAAGGCAGCAAAACAATGCATAGATTTATACGCAGAGTTTAGGGATAATCTCATAAAGGCAGCACCTGAATTTGAAAAGGAATTTGGAGTAGTTCCTAAGTTTAAGGTCGGAGTCAGTTTTGGTACTGCTGCTATCGCTGAGGTAGGCGATTACAAACGGGATATTGCCTTTCACGGTACGGTATTGAATACGGGAGCAAGACTTTGTCAGCTGTGCAAAGAAATTAAAGAGGATATTCTTTTTTCTTCTGAATTTTATGTTCTGTTGAATACTAATGGAGATTTTCTTGATTATGTGGGCGATTATATGCTTACCGGTAGGCGAACAAATGAAAAAGTATTTCGATTGCTATAGTATACGAATTCTCTGTTTAGATAGATTAATCCAAATTTCTTATTATATCTGTATTATACATTTTACATAATGATGTTCTAATGATAATATTTAAATTTTATGAGACACAATACTAACTGTTACTTTTAAAATTAGAATTACTTTATGCAAACTTTTGAAAATGAGTAATTTCTATGTAACTTTTATCTAGAATTAAAACACTATATAAAATGGCATTAGCAAAAGAAACAAAGGGAAAGCATACTGTGGTAACCTTTAAAATAGGAAAGAATGAAGCACCGAGCACATCTGACGTTTTATTGTTAGGAGACTTCAATAAATGGCAAACCAATAATAGCTCTTACCAGATGGAGAAGAAGGGTGGTACATTTGAAAAGAGTATAAAGCTTGAGAACGGTAAACGTTATGAGTTTAGATATTTAAGTGTAGACAAAGGGTGGTTTAATGATCATGCGGCAGATGCTTATGTACCTTCACCTTATTCGGGTATTGATAATAGCGTTGTAGATTTAACATCGCTACCAGAAAAAACGAAAACGGTAAAGAAAGCAACTGCTAAAAAACCCGTAGCAAAGAAAGTAGTGGCTAAAAAGCCTGCAGCAAAGGCTAAGAAAGATGATTTAAAAAAATTGAAGGAATTGGTCCTAAAATTGCATCTATTTTAACTGAGAACGGTTATGGAACTTTTGCGGAGTTAAGTAAAGCTTCTGTGAAATCTTTAGAAGGAATTTTAAAGGAAGCAGGTCCTCGTTATTCAATGCATAAACCTGGTTCATGGCCAAAACAAGCTAAGTTAGCCAATAACGGTGATTGGGATAAATTGAAAACATTACAAGATAAATTAGATGGCGGAAAATAATTTCCAGATTCATTTGAAATAAAAAATCCCCAAGTGAAAATTTGGGGATTTTTTATTTGATATAGCTACAGGTAATAGATGAGAAATGCGACAATGAATTCACCTAGTATTATTCTATCTACTTCATCAAATTTATTTCGGAAATACTCTTAATTCTATTTCGCTCTAAAAAGGCATCTATAGTTTCAAAATGCTCAATAACACGTTGTTCTTTAAATTCAAAAACCTTCTGTGATAATCCTTGAAGAAAATCACGGTCGTGAGAAACCAAAATCAACGTACCATCATAAGTAGATAATGCTTCTTTTAGAACATCTTTAGATTTTAGGTCTAAGTGATTGGTAGGCTCATCCAGAATTAAAAGATTAACAGGTTCTAACAACAATCTCACCATTGCAAGTCTGGTCTTTTCTCCACCAGAAAGCATGCCTACCTTTTTATCGATATCATCGCCACTAAACATAAAACGCCCTAGAATATTCTTTATTTGATTACGAATATCACCAAATGCAACTTCATCTACAGTTTGAAAAATAGTGAGGTCTGGGTCTAAAAGAGATGCCTGATTCTGTGCAAAATAGCCCACCTTAACATTGTGCCCTAATTGGCAAGTACCTTCTACGGGTATCTCTCCTAAAATAGCCTTGATCATGGTAGATTTACCTTCACCATTACGACCTACAAAAGAGACTTTTTCACCACGAGCGATGGACATATTCGCATCTTTGAAAACAATATGTTCATCATATGATTTAGATACATCTTTAACCGTAACCGGATAATCTCCTGAACGTGGGGCAGGTGGAAAACGTAGTTTTAATGAAGATGTATCAATTTCATCGATTTCGATAATTTCAAGCTTTTCTAACATTCGTTCTCTAGACGTAACTTGATTTGTTTTGGAATAAGTGCCTTTAAATCGCTCTATAAACGCCATGTTATCGGCAATAAATTTCTGCTGTTCTTGGTACGCCTTTATTTGATGAGACCTACGGTCTTCACGTAATTGTAGGTAGTGAGAGTAATTAGCTTTATAATCATATATACGCCCCATTGTAACCTCTATGGTTCTGTTGGTAATATTGTCAATAAAGGCTCTATCGTGAGAAATCACCATTACAGCATTAGCTTTGTTCAGTAAGAAATCTTCTAGCCAAATAACAGATTCTATATCAATGTGATTGGTAGGTTCATCTAACAAAATTAAATCTGGTTTTTGTAATAGAATTTTTGCCAACTCTATACGCATACGCCAACCACCACTAAACTCGTTGGTTTGTCTTGTAAAATCCTCTTGCTTAAACCCTAATCCCTTTAAAGCTTTTTCAACTTCGGCATCATAGTTTACTTCATCTAAGGCATAATATTTTTCACCTAAATCAGATACTTTTTCAATGATTGACATGTAGGCATCACTCTCATAATCTGTTCTAGTTTCTAACTCTTTATTAAGCTTTTCCATTTCATCACGCATAGAAAATACGTGTTTAAAGGCTTTTGCAGCTTCTTCAAATACAGTACAATTATCTTCTGTAAGTAAATGTTGCGGTAGATATGCAATTACAGCATCTTTGGGTACCCTAACATTACCTCGTGTACCTTTTTGCTCACCTGCAACGATTTTCATCATGGTAGATTTACCTGCTCCGTTTTTACCCATAAGGGCAATTTTATCGGTTGGGTTTATTACAAAAGATACATCACTGAAAAGGGTAGTGCCACTAAATTCTACGGCTAAATTATCTACTGAAATCATACTATAAATTTAAAAATGCAAAACTAGTAATAAGAAATGATGCTTGTTACTAACTGCAATAAAAACTTATAGTGGCTTTAGTAGAATAATCTCTAAAAACTTCAAATGAAAATGGACTTTAATTATGTGCTTTTTTTATTGCTTAACCAATTATAAATCAATAATACAACAGCCAATAATAATAGTAGGTGAATTAAGGCTCCTAGAATTTTAAAAACTAAAAAACCCAATACCCAGCTTACAATAAGTACTATAATCAATATGTAGATAATCTTTTTCATACTTACTTTTTTGGAGTCCAGTTTATAATTTCATCTTTAATCTCTTGGTCTGTTTTCTGCCTTCTAACGGCGATATCCGTAATTAGAGATTTTATATCGTTCTGCTCATAAACAATGTCTATATCTTTCGTTTCTGGGAAATTGGACAAGTACTCATCTCGTATGGCCAACCATTGCTTTTCTAGATGTAAATCATTTTTGGAAGCCGAAACACCGCCATTATTTACAGGGTTTCCTATTTCTTCGCTGGAATCTTTTTTCTGAGCAGATTCTTGATTCTTCTGGTCTTCATTAGAAAACTCATTTGAGGACATTGATTTCACATTACTCTTATCTTCTGTAATCATCTGTTTTGTATTAGATATTAATTCTTGTAGAACAAGGTAACAAGACCAACAATTATAGCGTTGCTCTATTTTTACTTTAATTGACCTAATAAAATTTATGATTTAGAACTATGGAATAGTTTGAATAGGCTAATTTATTTGATAACTGCCTTTTTCTTTATTTTAAACATTTTTGCGGCAGAGGTATAACCGCCTTCTGTGCCATCTACAAAATGAGAATGAGTTGTTCTTCTGTCCAATACATAACAAGACATTACAGAAGAATGGGTTACATGAATGCCATATATAAGTTTGTTGTCTGCTTCTAAATTATCTAGAAAAGCTATGAAATTATCTATTTTACTCTGCTCAGCGGTGAAAACGGTATTGATCATACCATCTAGCATAAAGGTGTGTGATAGTTGACCTATTTGCTTAAGATATTGTTTTCCGCTGCTAGTTAGGTTAAGGTATATTTTGCCGAAATTAGTTTTTAGCCAGCTTTTTAAGAAGTACATCCAATTATTAGACACAAGGCTTATTTTCATCTCTTCCAAAACCTTTTTTGGGTTTGCATCTAACCTAAGCTTTGTGTTTTTTATAGGTTGTCTATTTTCGAAAGATCCAAAGTCTTTTTCCATTTGGGACAGAACTTGCTTGTAGATATCGCTTTGAGTAGCTTCTACTGTAGCATCCAATAATAAACAGACCACTTTTGCTTGGCTTTTATCCGGACTTATTTCATCCCATCTACATTCCATTCCTTCTAAATTTAAAAGGGATTCATCAAAAGATGTAGTGTTCTTTTCTTTGAACGAAGTTTTTATTATGTGTTCTGCCACCTTTAAACCGTTGCCCAAAACTATAGGGATAGAGAGTTTTTCGGTTAATTGGTGCTTTGCAATTTTAAGTTGAACATTCTTTTCAACTAATTCTTTTACGTGTATTTGACCTACTCTTAATACAAGATTTGTCTTTCTTTTTATATGTAATCTATAATTATCCAGTACTTGAACTATTTTATCTAAAAGTGAAAATTGAACTATAAAAGTAGCTCCGTCACCACCAAAAAAATATGGTATTTCTATATTTCCTTGAAATTTTCTGATTGTATTTAATACAGAAATTATAGCACCTGTAGCAGTTAAATTTACTTGATGGTGATTGCCCTCCTTTACCGCATTCGTTGAATTTTGAATATCAACCACTATTACATACCAACTATCTGGAACATTTTTAAAATCTTCCTCGTTATCTAATAAATCAACAAGTGATTCTTTAGACAGCTTAAGTTTTTTATAGAATTTTAAATCTTCCATCAATTAACAATGATGTTGGGTAAAATGGTGTATTAATTTAAAGGTTCTGTTCCTTCACCAACGGTTGCTTCTTTAAACCAAACTTCTGTATAGCACCCGTTAGCGTATTGTTTTTTAATATCACCGTTATACGTTTCTGAGCCGGTATGCCATACTATATTCTCTTCAGGATTTTTACCATTGGTTTGGTTGTAAGCTCCTTGTTTAAAATTCTGTAACTCGCCAGCATATGCATTTTCACGCTCTACACCATCACGATCTATAGATGAGTATAGCGACAATATTTGTTGGGGAATATCGGCTGATTTTGCAAAATCTGTTTTAATTAAACTCTTGGTGAATTTTTTTGTTTCATGACCTTCGCTTTTAAAAGTTAAGTACATGACACCCTTGTATACGTTAACTTCATAACTAAATTCTTCTCCAAGGGCTACGCCATCTTCTGGTTCTGCTGGATAGGTAGTTGGGGTATCTCCAATTACTGACATATCATATCCCCAAACAGCAGTTGAATAATCCCATCTTTTAGCGTTATCGCCTTCTGTATTTATTTCATAATTCCAAAAAACAGAACCCTTTGTGTGACCAGGAAATTTTTTGTAAAAGATTTTTAAAGGTTCATTTTCATGACCTTCAGTACCATGAATTTGACCAACTACAACCGCATAAGATGCAGCTACTCTTGCATCACCTGAGGTAGAAACATGCTTTACTTTTAAGGTGCCTGTTAGCTTTCCGCCAGTATCTGGTTTCCATTCTTTTTTTTGCCCTAGTTCTGTTCTTGTGTTACTAGATGTTCTTGAAGTCACCCCAGAATTGGGCGCTTTATATACTACCCAGTCTGTATTGCCTTCATTTTCTACATAGAAGAAATTGTCATGTTCTATGTTAATCAAGTCATTAAAACTTTTACCGTCTCCGCAAAGAATTTTCCATTCATCCATAAACGGGATTACATCACTTGGGTACGTTACAACGTCTTCTTCATCGGTTGTAGTTATAGTTGTTTTTGACTTGTTTTTACAACTGCTAATTGTAAATGCAAAACATAGTATAACAACTGCAGGTCTTAGGATTTTTGAAAACTGTATACTCATGATAATCTTTTTATTCTCTAATATTTAGTTTTAAAGATACACAGACCAATTGTTTATTCTTTTAGGTATCTATTTATAATACAAATATGTAGGCAAATACCGAGAAATTTAAAACCGTTAAATTTCACTTTTTCTAGAAAAGAGCAGGCTAAACGCGTTTATTTTATATAGATGATTCCTTACTTTAGCCTATTCAAACAACTTCCATCTTAGCTTATATGATTTTAAAATACAAAAGCCTAAAGCAATTAGGTTTTTATGCTTTTATCTTTCTAACTTTTTTTGCATGTACAAAACAAGATACAATTCGCCCAAGTTTAGAGAAAAGTTTGTTAGCAATAGATAGTTTAACGCTAACACAACCAGAACAATCTACATTAAAGTTAGATAGTTTATTACAAAAAAGTAAACATTTAACCACCTTAGAAACAGCCATTTTATTATTCAATAAAGGAGAAGCTTTATATCTGAACGATAAGTATCAAGAAGCATTCAATACCCATTTAAAATGTAACGAATTATTTGCTGAACTAAACGATACCTATAACGAGAGCAGAAGTTTAATTTCTTTAAGCGGTGCAGCGCTGCATATGGGAGATATTGAAACTGCACAGAAATATGCCCTAAAAGCATTAAGTCTGGCACAATTAATTGGAGATAATCGTATAGAAGGTAAAGCCTATAACCAACTCTTTAAGCTTCATTTTACATTAAAAGACTATGATAATGCTTTAGAATATATTTCAGCAACCGATAGTTTGTTTTCTAAAGGTGTAGATACCACTTCTATTATAGCAATAAAGGGAAATAAAGCCAGTGTGTATTTAAAACTAAAGGAATATAATAAGGCTTTGTCTAGCTATTCTGAGGCTATGGCACTAAGTCAATCGCAAAGGGATCCTAAAACATTGGTCAGTATTTTAAATAATATTGGCTACACTTATATTGAAGCTGGAGATTATGAAAGTGCTGAAAAGTTTCTAAGAGGTTCATCTACTTTAAATAAAAATATAAAAGCTATAAATGCTGCACCGTACAAAGGATTGGGTAATTTATTTCTATTGAAAGCTGAAAATGATTCAGCAGAAATAAACTATAAGAAAGCATTAGAAATCTATATTGCCAATAGCAATTTTAAAGAAGAAATAGAGGTAAGAGATAAACTGGTAGCACTAGCCATTATGTCTGGAGATTACACTACGGCTTTAGATAACCAAATAGTTAGAGATAGCTTGCAATTATATGTAAGTAGCCTAGAAAAAGATAGGCTCTTGAACTTCGCCAATGTTAACTATGAGGTTAAACAAAAGGAAACCAAAATTAATCATCAAAAAGAAATCAATAATAGAAATCAGTTACTTTTAATTAGTACTATAATGGTTTTCGTTTTCTTATTTATTGCAACAGCATTTTATATCTATAACACCAAACTTAAAGCAGTTAATAAAGCATCGAAATTAGAACAAAGTTTATTGCGTGTACAAATGAATCCTCATTTCATATTCAATACACTAGCTGCTATTCAGAATATAACCTTAGAAGGAAACCCTATAAAATCATCAAACTATATCGCCAAATTTTCTAAGCTAATTAGACAAAATTTCGATTATGTTAGAAAAGAAGCTATTACACTAAGCAAAGAGGTTTCTATGATTTCTAATTATATAGAAACGCAGCAATTACGGTTCAATAATATCTTTTCATATAAAATTGAAATAGAAGATTCTTTAGATGTACATGCTATAAACGTACCCCCAATGTTATTACAGCCTTTTGTTGAGAATGCCATTGAGTATGGTTTAAAAGAGAAGAAAGTAGGAGGAGAGCTGCTCGTGAAAATAGAGGGTAATACGGATGGGTTATCGTTCGTGATTTTAGACAATGGTTTAGGTAGGTCTGCAAAAGCTAAAAAAGAAAAATTAACGGAAGAGTTGCATGCAACAACTATATTTTTAGAGCGTTTAAAAATGAGAAAAAAAGGGGAAGAGAAGTCTTTTGTTATAGAAGATTTATTTGATGATAATAATACCCCTATAGGAACAAAAGTATTTTTTAAATTGAAACTTTAATGATTAAAGCAATAATAGTAGAAGATGAGTTTAATGCTCTTAATACTTTAGATAAACTTATAACCTACACGCAAAAGGATATTGAGGTCATTGCCAAGATAGATAATGTTGAAGATGCTATTTCATTTTTAAAAGAGAATACTCCTGATCTTGTATTTTTAGATATTGAACTAATTGGCGGTAATGCATTTCAAATTCTAGAAGCTTTAGATAGTATTGCTTTTAAAATCATCTTTACGACAGCTTATGATGAATTTGCTATAAAAGCTATAAAGTTTGACACTGTAGATTATTTATTAAAACCTATAGATTCAGATGAGCTATCTAATTGTATTGATAGGTTTAGAGTCCGTTTTAAAAAAGAGCAAGTTTATAAAAACGCCATAGAGAAGGTTTCTGAAATTAATGAAAAAGAGAGTCAGAAAACATTATTGATCAAAACTGCAGATGCTCAATATTTTCTTCAAATAACAGATATTGTTCGTTGCCAATCAGACGGGGCTTATACTACCTTCCATACCGTAGATAAAAAAATCATGAGTGCTCGTAATTTAAAGTATTATGAAAATATCTTAAGTGAGCATACTTTTGTACGTGTTCATCAATCTCATTTGGTGAACATTAAGTATATTAAAACAGTGAATTCTAATAATACGGTTAGCCTAACCAATGATGAAACAATACCTGTTGCAACCCGCAAGAAAACCTATCTAAAACAAATATTAGAAACACTTTAAGCGCAAATACAAAACGAAATCCGCAAATTTAAAACGGTTTTAAAATGACGCTAACCATGCTATAGTTTTGAGGTGAATAAACAAATAACCCTTAAAATTAAAGATCATGGGATTAAAAGAAAATCGATTCACAAAAACTTTTCAAGAAGAACAATTTCCACAATTAAAAGGTCAAATAAACGAAGCCGCCGGTTTTGATGTGCCTTTAAATATTGAATGGGAAAAATTATTTGAAGATCGCTTTATGCACCTTTATAATGATTCGTACCCAAAAATATATTTCTTTCCAATTATAGAAGCTTTCAAATCAATCGCTTCAGATGATATGGGTAAAGAAGCCCTGAAGGATAGTCTTAAAGAAATTCATATTACCAATACAGTAGACCACCATAACCCTAGTAATGCATATTCATTTACAGATGGTGTTCTAACGTTTGATCACAGCCCAATTAACAATGCCGATGATGTTGATAGACGAACAAGTGTTCTTGTAGAATTATTAGAGAATAATCTATAAGCAATTGTTTAAACTAAAGTGTAATAGGTTATAAATATTGATATGTTCAAATTCATCTTTTACTTTGTCCTGATAATTATTTTACTGTTTGTCGCTGGTTTTGGTTTTTCTAATTTCAAAGCAAAAAGAGATTTTGTAGCGCATTTAAATAAGTATCATCATAACAAATATGATATACTGACTTTTAAGAGAAATTTTAACGCAGCTAACATGAACCCAAATTTATATTGGGTAGAGTTAGTGCTCAAAGAAAATAGGGATATTGTTATCAACTTTGAATGGAATGCAAAAAGTAAAGATTTACATTTTTCATTTCACAGTAGTAGAGATAGGGGGATAGAAGCATTAACACGTTATCAAAAGCAAGCAATTGTATTACAAAGAGAATTGCATGAGCTGTTGCGTGCCGATGTTTATAATTTAGATGTCAATGTTTATAACCACACCATAGATATAAGTTTAAAGGCAGAACCTACGCTAAAGGATTTTCAATATTTTTCTGATAAAATATGTAGTTTATTGGTTGGTTATCCAGAAACGTGGATGCAAGAAGCTCATGTTAATTTCAAACTTATAGCAGAAACAAAAGGGTTCTATGAGCTTATTGTAAAGCCTAGAACAATAGATGATAGTAGCGGTTCATTTAGATATAGACACAATGCTATTATTACTAATAATTATGGTTCAGAAAAAGCTGAACGTATTGATGCTATTGTTCAAAAGGAATTCTCAAAAACAGATTCTCCTGCTTACTTACATAATATTTGGGTACATCAATCTCAACTAGACTCTTTTTATATCGCTTTTGAAAAACATGAACACCTTAAAGAATCTGAGGGCAATGTCAATTTAACGAAAGGGGTGGGAATGGGTTTGGTAAAAATGAATTACCCCAAATTAGAGCTAGAAACTTATAACTATTACGATTATAAAACCACACCTAGAGATGGTATTTATATGTACCTAATTAGTCAATTGCCAGAAGATTATCAATATCTCATAGCAGAGTCTTAAAACCACCTAAAATCATGGAAAAATCATTTTATAAAGCGTTTGTAGCTCAAACGCCAGAGGAAGTATTGCATCTTGTTTTCAAAAAAGAAGAAGACATTTTAATAGCGGTTTCATTAAATAATGGCAATTATTTAGAAGGTATAATTCTAGATATTACTAAAGATAATGATCACCAAAAATCTGTATGCATGTTATCTCTAGAAGAACAAGTTTATTTTTTCAATATGCACACTATTTCACTTGTTACTATTAAGCAGCCTAAAAAAATGGTTGTTGAACTATCCAAGGGGGCTATTAGCAGACCAATTTCATCTGCCAATGAAAATCTAACTGTATTACAGCTTAAACGATGGTTGAATGCCGAGAGAATTGCGTTAGGAGAGCAAATTCTAGATTTTAACATTGAAGCTATTTCTACAGAAGAACTAAATGACAGACTAAACATTAAAGATGTCTTTTTGGCTTTAAAGAGTGTAGTTGGTACAGTTACTAAAGACGATTTAGGCAAAGAAGCTTGGAGCGCTGTTAATAAAGTTGTTTTAAAACAAGCTGACACATTACAGCTCAATATCTCAGAAAATACATTGACTATTTCAATAGCTATTGATAAGGCTTTGCCTGCAAAACTTTCTGAAATTTTAGAAGAAAAACTTCTTCGAATATTATAAATAAATAAAACATAATTTTTAAATAAAACCAGTATGGGACTTAAAGAAAAAAGAATAATTAAAGCATTTGAAAACGATTTATATCCAGCATTAGAGACAGAAATTTATGGAGCGGCAGGTTACACTGTGGTAATGGATATTATGTGGGATACTTTAATGGAAGATCGCTTTTCTCATTTATACAATGATACCTTTCCGAAAATATATTTTCTACCGTTAATAGAAGCTTTTAAAGTTATTTGTGTAGATGACATGGGGGTTGATCTTTTAAAGGCAGGATTAAAAAAAGTAATGATTGTTAATGAGAATGATGAGCATAATATAGAACGTGCTATTACTTTTGAGGATGGTGTGCTTAAGATAAATCACAGTCCGGTAATTAATGCCGATAAGGTTGAAGATAGAACAGCAAGAATAGTGTCTTTACTAGAAGATAAGTTAGAAGATTTTGCCGAAAACAAAAGTGAGACGACAACTACGGAATCTGCTAGTGCTAATGAGAATACTGCAGACACACCAAATACGCTAGATATAAATGAATTGTACAACCAGTCTTTTGTGACCTCTGTAGAAAAGCAAGAGATTTTTAGTGAGATGGTAGAGGGTTTAGGCTGGAGCTGTGATATGCTAGAAGGTAAATTAACCTTTGGAGAAGATAAGGTTTTTGATATTCAAATTCTTGGTACCTACTCAGAAAACGAAAAAAGTTGGTTGTGGGCTTGGGCAAATACACAGAGTGGTATTCCAGAGAAATTTTTACAAACATCCTTAGCGGTAAAAGCATTGGGCGAAGCTTATAAGGTTGAAGATTTTACGACACCTAAAATGGAGGTTGAATCTGATCCTGGAGTGTTCTTCTCTACCATTGCATCTGTTATGACAGGAGAAAGCTGCTACGTTCCTTTAACTTTTAAAGGTATAATAGTTTATGTAACCATAACTTCTGAAGAAGCAGATAGTAAGGCTAGAACATCACCAGCTTTAATCTGTTCTCACTTTTCTCAGGTAGCTGCTAATTACACATTTCCACATAAATACAGCTTGTTCTTTTATCTAAAAGCCAAAGGGTATGAAGTAGAATTACCTGGTAACAACGTAGTGGCCAAAAATGGAGAAGATCAAATTTTAGGAATATTTGATCTAAAGGGCAGACTAATGAAAATTTCTAACTCAAAATTAAACGTACAAGCTTAAAATTATGTCAACATATACATCACAAACATTATCAGATTTAGAAAAAGAACATCAAGCCGCTATAAATTCAGCTCAAGAAAAAATGCTAGCGGAATTAAACGATGCGCAAGCATCTGGTAATTTAGAAAAGATACAAGAAGCCAGTGTTGTTTTTCAAAATATAACAACGGAATTGGCAAAAGAATACACCAATAAAATTGAGGAAATAAATGCCTTGAATCATAAAGCTACCGTAGCCGATGAACCTCAGATATATACTACCAAACGTGCAGATGTAGATTTAAATCTATTGGTGTATGACGGGGATAGGGACTATGTAATCGCTTTTCAGCAAGATGAACTAATACAAAGTACTCTAGAAAAGGTAAACAAGAACAGCGGTAAGTTTAAATCTAGAAAACACTTGTTAAAATCTAGTTTAAGGTTAACAAAAACACTGGCGCCAATGCTTCATGAAATAGGAGAGCATTGTAAGAACACTTTAAAGCTTAAAGCTGATATTGAGTTTTTTGTATACCAGAGCGATATGTTCAATGCATCCTGTTATCCGCCAGATGAAAATAAATTATATATAATTCTATCATCTGGAATCTTAGAGCGTTTTTCTAAAGAAGAATTAACATTTGTAGTTGGTCATGAGATAGGGCATGTACTATTTGAGCATTTTGATTATCCTGTTAGACAAATTCTAGATGCCGGAGAAAATGAACTAGCGCCAATACATGCAATGAAGTTATATGCGTGGAACAGAAATGCAGAAATAAGTGCAGATAGGGCAGGACTATTATGTTGTCAAAATTTTGAAGCGGTAGGTCGTACGTTCTTTAAGTTATCTTCTGGTGTTACCACAGATTCTTTAGATTTTCAGTTGAATTCTTACATAGAACAATTTGTAGATTTAGAGGAAGTTTTGAATGATGCCAACCATGATCCTTCAGATTGGTATAGTAGTCACCCTTTTAGTCCATTACGAATTAAAGCTTTAGAGCTATTTAATAAAAGCGAAACCTATGCGGCTTTTAATGATACCATAACCGGTGAAATTACAGAAGAAGCAATGGAGGTGGAGATCAAACGTATTATGTCTTTAATGGAGCCAGAAAACTTAGAGGAAGAAGGCGAGCATTCAGAAAAAATACAACGCCTAATGTTTTTAGGTGGTTATTTAATATCTAATGCGGATGGTGTTGTAGATGATTCTGAAATACAGGCATTAAGTAGTATTGTTGCTCCTAAAATTTTTGCTAATTGTATGATGACCATTAAGGGGCTTACAGAAGATGAAATGATAAGTGAAGTACAGGAGTTAACGCATGATCTTCATATTGTACTTTCTGTAATGCAGAAGTTGAATATACTTAGAGATTTATCTATTATATCTTATGCAGATGGGCATATAGACGATAGCGAAGTAAATGTATTGTACAATTTGGCTAGGCTCTTATATATCAATATAGATTTTATTGATCGTGTTATTAGTGATGCACAAGGCATAGAGTAATGTTTGTTTGTTTTAAGTTCAAGGGTAGCAGTTTTATATTGCTATCCTTTTTTTTGATTTTATAATTGGGTTAAGTTTATTAAAACCCTAATGCCTCTAAAACTTCAATTTTCGGTAATTCTTTACTTAATATGCTATTTATGAAGATTCCAGATTTATAGGTGCCGTTTCTAAAGTAAATGATGCCATAGCCATACCACACACCATCTTTATATTCGCCAATAAATTTTATAACGTTTTTATAATTTTCATTAGAAAATGGCTTATAGTTAGACCACTTGGTAATACCAAAACCATTCTTTTCATTCTTTTCATAAGTACCTAAAAAACTGTAGTCAAGACTTTGAGATAAAGTCATTCCATTAGGGCTCGTATTCTCCCACTTGCTAAAGATATAAGCATTGTCTTTAGGTTTGTACTGTATTCCGAAACCGCTATACTCATTATTACGACCTTGCCCTGTATACCAACCACCATCTTCTAGTTCCCAATTTACTGTCGGGGGTTCATCATTATTCGATTTGCTATTAGAAGAACCAAATAACCAATACCATGAGTTGGTATAGCGATTAACAAACTGTTGGTCTTGATGATAAGCTTCTGCCTTTTGTTTTTGATTTTCCGTTTGTCCAATTATAGTATGTGTGCATATACACAGTACCATGAATACAAATAATCGACTTTTCATTTTTCTTTATGGTTAAACGATTTTGGGGAGATAAACTATGGTTATTGTAATGGAAAGTTACACCTCTAATTTCCTAGCGATACTTTCTGCTAAAAGTTCTAAAATAAAAGTCTCCCTTTCAATAGACATCCCTTTTCTGTCACTATTCAACATTGTCTTCTTATTATGGTCAATGGCTTCATTAATGTTGACCCACTTGGCTTTCATTCCATTCTTAATCTCGTATTGCTCCATTTTAGATGCACCCAACGCTGTATTTATTTCGCATGTGTAACAATAAGAAATCATATGTTGCACATCAAAATCGGGTTTGGACCACGGCCTATATTCTTCATAGATACCAAAGGGCTTAATGTTTCTAATATCTTGGGCTCCAGTTTCTTCTATAAGCTCCCTTTTCATACCTTCAATTATATCCTCTCCTAAATCTAATCCGCCATCCGGCAAGCTATAGTCTTGATATCTCTCTGTATAAAGCAACAAAATGTTAGATTCTTGCATAGCAATACTTCTGGTTGCCAGCCTTGTAAAAATAGATTTGTTATCTAAATTCTCTACCTCAGGATGGTAATGGATTTTTAAATTCTGCATTTGAAAAGTGTAACCTCTAATCCTATTTTTTTAATTTTTTAATGGTAGAAATTAAGCTTCAAAAATACATAAACCTTTGGCAAAATTATGAGTAACAGTAGTTGCTTTTTATAGTTATTTAAAAAACCTATTGAGTTAAATGAATGCGCAGTAGATATCTAACTTTGTGACTATATTTTTTCAGTTAAAATAGAATACAATCTATCCCTGTAAATTCATCAACACGTAATATAAAATCTAATACATGCGTAAAATATTCTTTACCTATACTTTTATTCTTTGTTGTAGTATTATTTTTTCTCAAGACAGTGATGCTAACAATTTAAAGATAGGAAAAGAGGTTTCTCATTCATTCTATATTTCATCTAATGTTGGTGATGTTTCTTTTTCTGATGCAAAGAACATATTGGAAGAGATAAATTTAGCATCTAAAAATGATAAGGAGGCAACACTATTGTTGCTAGGGAATGTCATAAATAAAGATGGTTTTTCTTCTAACAAAGAAAAGCAAGAAAAAGTAAAGTCTTACCTAGAACCTTTAATGAGTATTTGGGATGAGTTTAATGGTAATGTCATTTTAACGCCAGGGGAGAATGAATGGGTAAAAGATGCACCACAGAGTATAGACGATTTAGAATCTTTTTTACAGGATAATAGCAAAGCTAAATTTTGGCCAAATGATGGTTGCCCTATTGAACGGGAAACTATTAATGATGATGTGGTATTAGAAATGGTAGATTCTCAATGGTATCTAGAAGATTGGGATGATCACCCATATATTAACGAAAAGTGTGAGCATAAAACTAGAGACCAGTTTTTGGCAGAGTTTAAAGATGATTTAAAGGATAGTCAAGGTAAAACCGTTATTGTTGCGGTATACCAACCTGTAATGAGTAATTCCAAAATTTCCATGATTAATAAAATGGGCGGATTTACACCAGAATCTTATCAGAATAAAGAGAATAGAATATTACGTGGTAGGCTAGAGACAATTGCCAGTCAATTCGAAGATGTCATATTTGTATCTGGCAAAGACCGTAATCTACAATATTTAGAAGATGATGGTATTCCACAAATTATTAGTGGAGCTGTTGGTAAAACTGAAAAGGCAAGGGCGCCTAAAGAAGAACATTTTGAATCTACCAATAACGGTTATGCAAAACTGACTGTATATAAAGATGGTAGTTCTGTAGTTGATTTAATTGAATTAAAAAATGGAGATTCTAAAGTTGCCTTTACCAAAAAGATTAAAAGGGAACGACTAACTATTGATGAGGTTTCTTTTCCTAAGGAATTTGATGGGTCAACAGCTAGAGCGTCTATATATACCAAAGAAGAAACAGATAAAAGCGGATTTTATAAATGGGTATGGGGTAATCACTTTAGAGACCTTTACAGTAAAGAAATTGAAGCACCGGTTTTGAAAATAGATGAACTGCCCAACAATGTTAGACCAATTTCAGAGGGTGGTGGAACACAATCAAGGTCTCTTCGCCTAATAGATGATAATGAACATGAATATACATTAAGAGCGCTACGCAAGAGTGCAGTACGTTTTTTACAAACAAACGCTATAGAGCATCATTATGTTGAAGATTATCTTAAAAACACCGTCGCAGAGCGTTATGTGCTCGATTTTTATACTACAGCACATCCTTATGCTCAATTTGCGATGAACGAGTTATCAGAATCCATTAATATTTTACATGCAAATCCTAATATATTTTATGTGCCAAAGCAAAAAGGTTTAGGTATTTATAATGAAGATTATGGTGATGCGCTTTTTATGTTAGAGGAACATGTTGGGGACGAAAACAAAAGCTTTGAAACCTTTGGTAGTCCAGATGATATAATTAGTACTACCGACCTTCGTTTAGAACTTTTGGAATCTAAAGATTCATATGTAGACGAATCAAGTTTTATTCGTGCACGTTTGTTTGATATGTTAGTGGGTAATTGGGATAGACACCAAGATCAGTGGCGTTGGGCTCAGTTTGAAACTGAAGATGGTAAAAAAAGATATGAAGCTATACCTAGGGATTGGGACCAAGCTTTTCCTAAATATGACGGACCAATAATTGGTATGTTGAAATTTGCTTTTCCATTGCTTCGTAAAATGGAAACTTTTGATGATGATATCAAGAATGAGAAGTGGTTTAATTTATCGGGCTATCCTTTAGATAAAGCTTTTATAAAAAATGCTGATTGGGATGACTGGAAAGCACAAGTAGACTATATTCAAGAAAATTTATCTGATGAAGATATAGAGGTTGCCTTTAAATCTTTACCTGAAGCTGCGCAAGATAACAGTATAGAGGAAATTAAAAGGAATTTGCAATCTAGACGAGATAAACTACAAACTATTGCAAGAACATATTATGATTATCTAAACAATTTTGAAGTTGTTATTGGTACGGAGGATGATGATGAATTCTTAATTACTAGAAAACCTAATGGAGATACATATATCTCAATCTCAAAAGATTCTATAGTCTTTAATAATACCTACAATTCTAAAGAAACCAAAGAAATATGGGTTTATGGTTTAGATGGCAATGATACGTTTACAGTGAACGGGGAAGGAGATAAGCTTATTGATATT
Source organism: Maribacter sp. Hel_I_7 (assembly GCF_000688315.1). Taxonomy (NCBI): domain Bacteria; kingdom Pseudomonadati; phylum Bacteroidota; class Flavobacteriia; order Flavobacteriales; family Flavobacteriaceae; genus Maribacter; species Maribacter sp. Hel_I_7. The sequence goes on from NZ_JHZW01000003.1 coordinate 515,371, forward strand.
AAAATTATAGGAGGTAAGAAAGATGATATCTATGATTTTAAATCTACAAAGAAAGTAAAGTTGTATGATTATAAGAGTAAGGACAATACTATTATTAATCCTAAATCTAAAAAATGGTTAACAGATTCATATGACATCAATACGTATGATTATACGAAGAGAAAGTATAATGAAAATATAATTTTTCCAAGTTTAGGTTACGATGGCGACACAGGATTTAGAATCGGATTAAAAAATCGTTTTACAACTTACGGTTTGGCAAATAATCCTTTTAAGGCGCAACATACCATAGGAGGGGAGTATTTCTTTGCCACCAACGGATTTGCAATTGATTATAATGCAGAATTTGCTCATGTTTTTTATAACTGGAATTTAGGTTTCGATTTAAGATATGCTAGCCCAAATTTTACAACTAATTATTTTGGAGAGGGTAATGATACTTTTTATGACAATGAAATAGATAGAGATTTTAATAGAGTGCGCATTAGACAGTGGAAAGTTTCTCCTTATTTGGTCCATACCAATGCTGGCAGTAGTTACCATTTTAGGTCAGCCCTAGAATCTTTTGATGTTTCTAATGATGATGAACGCTTTGTTGGTCAATCTTTTTCTTCAGATAATGATGTATATGAAGAGCAATTATATGCTACTGCTGAGGTTGGGTATAAGTACAAAAATGAAAATGATCCTGCTTTTCCAAATAGGGCTATGCAAGCAAATATTGTAACAGGGTATACAGCTACTGTTAATGGATATGACAATAGCTTTGGATATGTAAAACCATCACTGTCATTAACTTATCCTTTACACCCAAGTGGTATAGCTGTTATAGCCACTAAGATTGCTGGTGAAGCTATTATTGGGGATAATTACGAATTTTACCATGGTGCGGTTATAGGGGGCAATCAAAGTTTACGAGCATATAGAAACGAACGGTTTAATGGCAAGTCTTCTTTTTATCAAAGTACAGATTTAAGAGTAGGCGTTACCAGATTTAGAACAAATTTCGTACCTATACAGTTGGGTGTTAGCGCAGGCTTTGATTATGGTCGTGTTTGGACAGATGAAGATAATTCTACCAAGTGGCACAATGATTTTGGTGGTTCTGTTTGGATTTCTGGTTTTAGCGCATTGACAGGAAACCTAGGTTTTTATCATGGAGGAGATGCTAATCGTTTTCTGTTTAGTGTAGGATTTAATTTTTAGTATTAAAATTCCAGAGTTTTAGATTAAGTTTCTTAATTAGATTAAAATCTACTTTGAAAGGAGTAAAGAATATATTTTAAATTTTATAACTTAACGAAAGTTGATTAAAAATATCAGTTGTATGGTTTAGTTGTTAATGGTTAGTGTTAGATTAATACAACTGAGAATGGGTTCCTTTTTAAAGGAACCCTTTTTTAAATATAATTGCATACTATTGAAATTGATTATCGATGAAATTTATAGTAAAAGTTAATTTGATAACTGTATTAGCGTATATTTAATATTAGTAGTTTAAGTGATTATAGTTAAAGAACAAATTGATGGGTAAAGTATTTTTGGTGATTGATGATGATATGGTATCGCAATTTACCGCTAGGTACGCTGTGCAACAATCTAATTTTGATGCCCAGATCTATGTCTGTGAAAGTGCAACAGAAGCCCTTAATTTATTAACTGAATTAAAGGACGAGAACAAACCTATACCCGACTACATTTTACTAGATTTAATAATGCCTGAAATGACCGGTTGGGAGTTTATAGATGAGTTACAAAGCTATAACGGCAGTTTAGACCAAATGAAAATTTTTATAATGTCTGCATTTACTAATGCGAAAGACAGAGAAAGAGCTAAGAATCATAGAGCAATAGATGGGTATTATGAAAAACCTATATCTAGAAATATGATACAAGCGATTACAAAATAACATACTTATCCTTTTTTTAATTGATAACTATTATGCTATGTAGCTGAGGTTGGTGAATTTCTCATACGTGCTTGTGAAATAGTTAATTATTCCAAGTATTTATATTCACTTAAAAGCTAGGTATATAAAAATCTATATATTCTATATTAGAATATGTTACCATTTGAGTTAATATTCAATTTTATTGACGAATACTATTAAATGTTTTCCTCATAATTTTAGAGGATGTATTTGTTTTAATAGAACTGATGAAAGATTTAAATATTTATATAGCGGATGATGATTTAGATGATTTAAGCTTTTTTAAAGAAGCTTTAGAAGATATTCCTATAAGTACTCAAGTGACTCATTTTGATAACGGAGTAGATTTAATGGATAGGCTATTTTCTGATCAAACATTGCCAGAAGTCATCTTTTTAGATTTATACATGCCCATTATGGACGGATTTGAATGTTTAATGGATATTAGAAATTTCAAGAAATTTAAGAATATTTATATCATCGCTTATTCATCAATATATAGGGAGAGGGAAGTAAACCAGCTCAAACAAGATGGAGCTAACCAATTTTTGAAAAAGTCATCTTCTTTTAAAGAGCTAAAAAAATTGCTATTAGATTCGTTGTCTAAAGTAAATACAAAGCGCAATGACTTTATTGTACTTACATGATTATATGGTCAATTTTAAAAGTTAGTTATTTAGATGAATTAAATTTCCAGATATAATAATCTAAGTACTAATTATTCCAGATTTTTGATCATGAAGTTCACTATAACTACTATTGTTGATAAACTAGCTTTAATTTAATTAGTTAGAATGTCAAGAGTTTATGGGCTTTATTTTCCATGGATTTCGTTTTGTATAACTTGAAATTATCATCGCAGTATGGTAAGAATGTTTTTTCGGATCAAGCATATCTTTCAAATCTTCTACACTTGATACAGATTGAGAATTGTCAAGAAAACCGTAACCTTGGTAGACACCATGAAGTATTAAAACAAAACTACGTTCTTCTTTAGAACGACCTTTTTCAAAAACTACATAATTGTCATTTTCGTTATTAAGAAAATCTAAAGCTTTTTCAACCTTAACGTTATATAACCCGATTTCTTCCTCTCCACTGCAAACACCATCACATTCCATGTATTCATCATGGGTACATCTGCCTAATTTGCTCTTTAAACCTGTTTGTAACGGACATAATCTAAACTTTTTAGTAAGTTCAATTAAGCGTTTTATTGCGTCTCCTCTCTTTAAGAATATTTCGGTAGGGGAGTGTTGAAAAGGTCTTCTTTCGATTTTTAGTTGAAGAACGCCCTTTTTATTTTTTTGAGGTGTAATATGATAAGTGATATAACTCTTCTTTTGTATATAATTGAAAGGAGGGTCTAGCTTATCTATTAAATCCGCTTCACGCAATAATGCTATCAATTCACTTCCCGTGGGTTCATAATCTACATGGTAAGTAGCGTTGCAAAGTGCTATTTCTTTCTCGCTAAAATTATAGAAATGACTCAACACTCTTTTTTTAATATCCTTCGCCTTGCCCACATAGATTACTTCACCAACTTGATTTTGAAATTTATAAATACCGGGAGTATTGGGTAATGCATTTAGTTTTTGATACTCAATATTTTTTGGTGCTATATGCTCTTTCTCAACCTTTGGCTCTAAAAATTTAGAGATGACTATTTCGTTCTCGTCTAGCGCCATCAATCTTTGAAATAATATGGATACTGAAACATTAGTATCACTCATATCATTTGAAGCTAAAAAGGGAATGTTTAAAACACTAGTTAAATATGGTAATTCATAATTGGTCATATTAGGAATTAACTTCTTAGCTAGGCGTAATGTGCATAGCTGAGGAATTTTAAATGAATAGCCCAAGTATTTAAACTCAGACTGTAGGGCATGATGTAAAAATGATGCATTATGACCCACTAATATATGGTCTTCTAGTTCTTTAAGAATAGTATTGGCGATTTCCGAGAATGTAGGTTCTTGTAATAGAATGCTATCGGATAAACCTGTTTTTTGCTGAATGTAATTAGGAATACGTTCTTCAGGATTTATGTTGGTGCTAAATACAGGTTCATAATAATTTCCTTTAAGCTTACTAATAGTTAATTGTACTATTCTTAAAGGATTTGGCTTATAACCGAATGTGGTCATTGAGATTATGGCAAATTTTCTTTCTGGCATGTCTAACCTTTAGCTAAAGTCCATTCCTGAAGACAGGTCTATTTTATTGGGTTCTGGTGCGTCTTTTACAGTTTTGAAATCATGCCCTATAGTTTCTTGTTTTACTAATCCGTCGGGTATGGCTGTCAAAAAATAAGTTTCTGCATCATCTGATTGTTGACCATTATTTGATGGTATAGATTTTTTATGAATAGCCGCAATAGAAGCTGTATTCCTAGTGATAATCAATCTGTTTTTTGCCCTCGTTAATGCTACATATAAAACTCTACGGTCTTCTTCAATAGCATCTACATCATCTAATGACCAAGCAGAAGGAAATGATTTTGGAGAAACATTCAAAACGATACAAACATCAGCTTCCAAGCCTTTGGCGGAGTGGATGGTAGATATAATTACATGATCTTTTTCTTCGTCAGTCTCTAATTGAGACTCGCTTAGAACAGGTGCACCGTTCATTTTTTCTGCATTATCCAATAATCCTTCACCAATAAATTCACCTAAGCTTGAATAGCTATTCGCTAAAAGTTTTAAAACAGGGAAATCACCTTTACGCTTTTCAATCCAATCTTTTCGGTATCTAAACGCAAGTCCTAATGACATGGCATCATAAGCGATGTCGACCATTTTGCCAACCTTTCCTTTTTCTTTTTGCACAGCATTGTAGAGTTCGGCAATTTTGATTCCGTCTTTACCAGGTATAGCTCCTTGTAAAAGGGTAGGGATATCCGTTTTACCTTCATCAGCAATTATAACCGCCATAATTCTTGATGCTCTAACTTCGCCTATACCTTCCCAAAAAGTCAGGAATCTTACCCAAGCTATTTCATCATATGGGTTATTGACAATTCTAAGTAAAGACACTAAATCTTTAATGTGTGCAGCTTGCAAAAATTTACGTCCACCATAAGTGACATAGGGTATTTTTCTTCTTATGAAAACTGCCTGTAATGTCTTTGTATAATATTGAGAACGAGATAAAATAAGGTGGTCTGAAAAGCGACGGTCTTCATCTGTATAATTTTTTAAAATCTCATCAGCAACCCAATTCGCCTCTTGCCACTCATCACTTACATTCAGTAGTAAAGGAATTTCACCATCGCCTCTTACGGACTGTAATTCTTTTTTATAATCTATTGGCGATTTTTCTAATAACCAATTAGAAATGTCTAATATCTCTTGTGTAGAGCGGTAATTTTTTTCAAGTTTAAATACTTCAGAATTTGGTACACGTTCCTTAAACTGATGAACATTTTTAAAATCTGCTCCTCTAAAAGAATAGATTGATTGTGCATCGTCACCAACACAGAATAAGTTACATATATCTATAAAGGGCGATAGTAATTCCCACTGTAAAGGGTTGGTATCTTGCATTTCATCAACCAAAAGATAATCTAGATCTTGAGATAATAGTTTTCTAGCTTCGGGATTTGTTTTCAACTGTGTGGATACCACTAATAACAGATCATCATAATCTAAATAGCGTTGTTCCATTTTTTTCTTTTGATATGCCCTAAGTAAAATTTCTACACTAGGTTTCATAGCCGTTATCTCATATTCGGTATCCTTATCTTCTTTGCCTTTATATATTAAAATACGAATAGATTCGGTCAAGTTCTTTTTTGTATTTCTCGCATAAGAATATACATCTAATAGTTGCTGTGGTTTTATTCTAAGTTTACTATAGACATCACTATGACTTCCTGAAACCATCTTCATTAAGCCTAACTGGTCATCTGGGTCTATAACAGTATAGCTGGCAGCACCAAATAAATTAGGGTATTTAATAATCAATTGATTGCACCAAGAGTGAAAGGTGGCGCCGCTCAATGAACGCCCATTAGATTGTGGTAAACTTGCTTTTACGCGTTCTACTATTTCATTGGCAGCTTTCTTGGTAAACGTAAGTATTTGAATTTTTGATGGGTTTGCACCGTTCTCTATCAAATATGCAGCTCTAGCTATAATTGTACGTGTTTTACCAGTACCGGCACCTGCAAGTACCAGAAGATGCTTACCGGCAAATTCAACCGCTTTCAACTGTTGTTTATTAAGTTCTTCTTTTATGTGCATTTAATATTGTTAAAAAAACTATGAATTAGACCAAATAAAGGCAAAACATAGGGTTAATATTAATTTTGGTAGCATTCATTCGTTGAGGATATTAAACTTGAATAATTACATAAAAAAATAAGGAAGTTGATTTTACGATATCATCGCAATTGCCCATAAAGTGTTATATATGAAACGTTTACTTATTGCTTCATGGGCAAATAGACCTTAAAAGTAGCTCCCTTACCCACAATACCATTTGCAATTATAAATCCCTTGTGATTCTCTGTAATTCTCCTTGCTATGGCTAATCCAATCCCTGTTGATTCAGAATACCTTTCTGAATCAAGGCGTTTGAATATACCAAAGATTTTTTCATTATACCTTGGGTCAAAGCCGGTTCCATTATCAGAAATAGTCAATTCGCAATATGAAGTATTTAAATCTAGTTTATCGAATTTTAGATTTTTGCTTTTCTCGATTCTACTGCTAATGGATATTTTAAGACTACAATCGTCGGATTTGAAAGTTATAGCATTAATAATTAGGTTGTATAGAAGTTGTTCAATTTGATCAGGCATAACCGAGACTGTAGGTAAATCTTCTACGATAATTGTACCATTACATTTAGAGAACTCTTTTAAAAGTCTTTGACGAATATTCTCAACTAGAGTGTTTAAGTTTACTTTCTTGAATTTTTGTGATGATTTCTTGAATTCAGAAAACACCAATAAATCATTTAGTATGTTGCGCATACGTTGCGATTCATTTTTAATACTCTTTAAATATTTTGTTACATCAGTTGTGAGACTAGAATTGTTCTTTTCTAATATTACACTAGTGAACATTTGAATTTTTCTTAAAGGTTCTTGAAGATCATGACTGGATACAAAATCAAAAGATTCTAACTGAAAATCTTTTTTTTCAATTTCTAAATCCTTTAAGCGTAATTTTTCAATCGTATCTAAATGAAAGGATATTAGCTCTGCATAAATGGTAAACATTCCTATGATCTTGGAATTGTTCAATTTATTAGGTTGTGGATCTAGTGCACATAAAGTTCCAAAAAATTCACCGCTTTTGGTTATTATAGGTACAGAAATGTAACTTTGAAACCCGTATTGCTTAGGTATGGGATGATTAACATATTCAGGGCTTTGTTCCACATGATCAATAACAACTAATTTGTCGTTTTGTCTAACTTCCCTACAAAAAGTAGTTTCAATTTGTAACTCGTCGCCCGGTTTCAATCCGAAGTTTAATTTATCGAGCACACCACAAGTAATCCATCTTTCTGCAGTTACCCTTGCAACTGCCACAAAACCTAAACCTGTAGTTTGGCTAATTACATCAAGAATTGTAGGTAATATGGTTATTGATTGAACATCTTTGATATTTTGGTCAAAACTTACGAGCATAGTTAATTGGAATATAGGTGGGTGTTATTAAATATAGTTATTATATATTACTAAATTGGATTTGGATTACAAAGCTAAATTCATAAAGGCACTTAAAATTTCATTATTTAAAGAGTTGAGCTCGTTGATAAAGAGAATTAAGATTTATTCTTTTGGGAGTTAATTCTAAGAGGAAATTCAGATTCTTTTCCATATAATTTTATCTCTTGAATATCTGCAGGCATGTAATAACCTGCTGCTTCTAATTCTTCTTTTACATTACGAACAACATTACCTTTAGTTATAAGTGCCATTCTCCTAAAGTCTTTGGTATCTACCCAAAAAAATACTTTCAAATTAACCGTGCTAGTAGCAAGCTCATCTTCAATCACAAAATTTTCATGTTCTTCATCTTCAATTACATTTGGTTCTTTCTTCAAAGCCTTTAAAATAGTCTGTTTTGCGCCTTCTATATTGTCTTCATAAGCAATGCCAATTGTAAAATCCCATCTAAAAAAACCATCTTCTGTGTAATTTGTAACGGGTTTTGTCAATACATCACTATTAGGTATATAAACATCTTTACCATCGAAAGATTTAAGTTTAGTATATCTGAATTCTAAAGCTTTTACTTTTCCAAAATTGTCATCTATTTGAACGGTATCATCAACGTCAAAAGGTCTGCTAAATGCCATAATGATTCCTGCAATAAAGTTTTGACCAATATCTTTAAATGCAAATCCCAATACTACTGCGCTAGCACCAGCAGCAGTTAATATTCCAGTAGCTATGGCACCAAGACCGGCAGCTTCCAATGCCAACATTACAGCAATAATAACGAGTATGTATTTAATGGCTTGTCCTAAAAATTTACTCATTAATGGGTCACCGGTCCTTGCTGATAGTTTTCTTTTAACGAAACCGCCAATCCAAGTCCCAAGAAGTAGTCCTAAAATTACAAGTAGTATTCCCATTCCAATACCTGGTAATTGTTCAATGAAATCATTGTAAAATAGTGTTACAGATTCTGTAATGGTGGTTGTATTCTTTTGCATGGATTAAGAAGTTATGTTCATTTACCCAATTTAGTGGGCTTCGGTAATTTATAATCTATCTGCTAATATAAATTGTCTAAACTGTTTTAAAATTGACTGTAAAGAGTAATGATGATGTTTTAAATCAATCCCAGCTATCTCAGCTTTAACCTATTTCAGTTAATATTTTATCCATTATCATTAATTGCAATAATTAAAATTGTAGATATTACGTCAGTTTCTGATTACTCTTCGTATTTATTGAAGGGTTTACTGATTAAGTTTGGTTAGCCATCTCACCTCGAGATGGCTTTTTTTATTAAAATTATTAGTTGTTAATAATATTATCAAAAATAGCATATATTATTTGGATTATATCCTGAAATTTGGAAAATGTCCAAAACTGTATTTAGAAATTATGATATTAAGGTTATAAAGGCTCTCTTAAAAGAGATTGGTAAAGAGCGCTATAATTGTGCTTTAAAAGATGTAGGCTTATTTGAAAGCAAACCTCTTTCAATGGATGGTTTTTTTGTGGAATATGAAACAGACACACATGATGTAAACCTGTATTACAAATATCCATCGCGCATTATTTGCTATATAATGCCAGTCCTTGGATTTTGGAACGTGCCAATTGATAACTGGGTAAGGGAAAGAAAATAAATTTAGAAAGAAAACTAATTGATGATAGAATTAGATAAGCATTTAATAAAAAAACCTGAAAATAACCATAGGGTACAAAGACCTACTCAAACGGGTTTTTCTAGCCCTGCAACACATTATAGTGAACCAAGAATAGATTTGAATGAAGTACTTGTTTCAAATTCATCTTCCACATTCTTTATTAGGGTTATTGATGATTCCTTTAAAGAGAATAATGTTTTAACCAACGATGTGCTGATTGTAGATAAATCTTTGTCGCCAAAAATCGGACAACTTGTTGTAGCTACAGTTGATGATAGTTTTAAGATAATTAAAATAGATAGCGCTTCTAATACTGAACTGAATATTTGGGGAGTAATAACTTATATTATAAAACCTGTATTATGATAGCACTAGTAGATTGCAATAGTTTTTACGCTTCTTGCGAACAAGTATTTAGACCAGATTTAATAAACAAACCGGTAGTAGTTCTAAGTAATAATGATGGTTGTATAATAGCAGCAAATAAACAAGCCAAGGCATTGGCAGATATACCCATGTTCCAACCCGTATTTAAAATCAAAAAATTGTTGGATGATAATAATGTAAGCTATTTCTCGTCTAATTATACTTTGTATAGTGATATGTCTAGGAGGGTTATGGATACCTTAATGATGTTTTCTCCAAGAGTTGAAGAATATAGCATAGATGAAAGCTTTGTAGATTTAAGTAGTATGCACAACGCAAACTATGATACCATTGCACATACTATAAAAAATACGGTAGAAAAGAATACAGGAATTCCGGTAGGTGTAGGTATAGCAAAGACCAAATCACTTTCTAAGTTAGCGAACAAGTACGCTAAAAAAATAGCAGCCAATAATAATGTTTACGTGGTAGATACAGAACAAAAGAGACAGTATCTTTTAAAAAATCTTAAAGTGAAAGATATATGGGGAATAGGGAAGAAGCATGCTATTCGTCTTCAAGACAAAAATGTAAATACGGCTCTAGATTTTGCTAATATGCCCGTTGCTTGGGTAAGAAAAGAAATGACGGTAATAGGAGAGCGACTTTGGAGAGAATTGAATAATGTGCCCTGTTTAGAATTGGAAACCGTTACCAATGCTAAAAAAGGTATTGGAACTGCTAAATCATTTGGATTTAAACTTACCGAATATTCACTTATTGAGGAAGCCTGCAGTTTTTATGTAGCTGAAGTTGCGGACTTATTAAGGCAACAACAAAGTCTTGCTTCTCAAATTGAAATTTCATTGGAAACTAACCAACACAGTGCTATTGATAAGCAATACAGAAACAAAATTATCTTAAATTTAGATACGCCTACCGATAGTACCATTAAGCTGACGAAGGAAGCTTTAAAAGGTTTACAGCAGATATTTAAACCGGGATACCGTTATAAGAAAGTAGGGGTGAACCTAGCTCATTTGGTTCATAAAAATGAGGTGCAAACAAACCTATTCTATAATCCTCATAAAAGTGAGAGCGATGCTATTACAAAACTAATGGATAATTTAAACGGGAAGTACGGTAAGAATAAAATTAAGACAGCAACCGTGGGTAATCGTAGCAAAGAATGGGCATTGATAAAAGAACATAGAAGCCCTAGATTTACTACACAATGGGGAGAGCTTTTAACTATTGGAGGTTAGAATTCCAGGTTCTGTTTTAAATGATATTTTAAAGAAATAAATTCTAATATGACCTATCTATTCTAGCCTTATAAACGAAACAATTAATTAATGACACTATAAGCAAGATTAAAGAATACCGGTTTATAGATATTATCATAGAATATTTAGTGAAATGCAGGGACACCCCTTAATCTCTTAAATTGATTGTATGCTTTATTCACCTCTTCCTTAGATGTTTTCATAAATTCAGTTTTGGTGACGCCATATCCTTTTTGGACACTATCTAATTTATGCTGCATAACCGATAGTGTATTTTTATAATTGGGGTTGATAATTACATTGTTTTTTTCATTCGGGTCTTTCTCCAAATCATATAGTTCCCAAGTATCTATATCATCATAAAAATGAATCAATTTGTAGCGTTTTGTTCTAATTCCATAATGTTTCTTTACCATATGGAAAGCAGGGTAGTCATAGTAATGATAATAAACAACGTCTCTGAAATCTTGTTCGTTTAAAGTGCCGTTTAATAATCCTAAAAAAGATTCTCCTTGCATTTCTGAGTTCAAATTTGCAAACCCAGTAAGGTCTAAAAAGGTTGGTGCAAAATCTAAGTTTTGAACCATCGCATCAATTTTGGTACTAGGCAATATGGTTCCAGGTAGTTGCATTAATAAAGGAGTTTTAAAAGATTCTTCGTACATAAAACGCTTATCAAACCAGCCATTTTCGCCCATCCAAAAACCTTGATCAGAAGTATATACAACCAATGTATTTTTATCTAAGCCACTCTTTTCTAAATAATCAAGAATTTCACCTACTCCTTCATCAACAGCAGCAATTGTTGCCATGTAGTCCTGTATATAGCGTTGGCCTTTCCAAATAGCCAATTCTTTACCAGTTAATTTTGCTTTATGAAAAGCATTGTTTTTCGTTAAGTAAGCTGCATCCCAAGTCAATCGTTGCTCAGATGTCATTCTATCAAAGTCAGTTGTCCATGGGTTATTGGCAAGTTCTGTCTGTCCATAAGCTGTCGACATTTTTAAATCATGACCTTCATACATATCTTTATAAATGGTCTGAAGTTGTTCTTTCGCAGCCCATTGTTTGTTGAATTCAGGGAAATAACTATCAGGTAGTGGAAATTGTACAGAATCATACAATTTGACATGACGTAAGGCTGGCATCCAATTTCTATGAGGAGCTTTATGCTGTACCATTAAGAAAAAAGGAAGAGAATCGGTTCTATTATATTTTAACCAATTCAAGGCATCTTCAGTAATAATATCAGTCGCATAACCCTCTATACGTGTAGTATCTCCATTTTCAATAAAGTCGGGATTATAATAGTTTCCTTGGTCAACGATAATTTTCCAGTGATCGAATCCTTCTGGGTAACCATGCAAATGCCACTTACCGAACACTGCGGTGTTATAACCAGATTGCTGCAGCATTTTAGGTAATGTAGGCTGACTGCCATTAAAGTGATCTCCGTTTTGTCTAAACCCGTTTATATGGCTATGTTTTCCAGTTAGGATAACTGCTCTACTAGGACCACAAATTGAGTTGGTAACGAAACTATTATTGAATAGTACCCCATTTTTAGCAAGTCTATCAATATTCGGTGTAGGTGCTAATTTACTGATGGGATGACCATAGGCACTAATTGCCTGTACGGCATGATCATCTGCCATAATAAACACGATATTGGGTTTTTGTGCAGTCTTTTTACTCGTATTTATTTTGGTGTTACAAGCAATGGTCAATAACCCTATAAGCGTTAGAATACCTATTCGCATAGTTGATTTCAATTTCATTTTAAATGATGGATCGAAGATTTATTCCAGTTCAAATTCAGCAGACATCTCAGCATTGGAATTTCCACCAACGAACACCTTAAATTTCCCTGGTTCAGCCACAAATTTTAATTCGCTGTTGTAGAATTTTAAATCATTTGCCGATAAGGTAATGGTAACAGTTTTTGATGCTCCTTTTTTTAGAAATATTTTTTGGAATCCCTTTAGTTGTCTTACGGGTGCAGTAATACTACGAACCTCATCTTTTAGGTATAGTTGTACCACTTCTTCTCCATCAAAGTCTCCCGTATTTTTCACTTTAACTGAAACATTTATTGACTCACCTTGTTTTAGGATGTTCTTATCTAAAGTAATTTCACTGTATTCAAAAGAGGTATAGCTTAAACCATAACCAAATGGGAATAAAGGAGAAATTTCACTATCGAGATAATTGGATTTAAATTTTTCGAATTGATGTGTGGGTGCTGGTCTACCTGTATTTTTCATACTATGGTAAATGGGAATTTGACCAACATTCCTAGGCCAACTTGCCGTAAGTTTCCCTGACGGATTGTAATCTCCAAAAAGCACATCGGCAATGGCATTTCCAGCTTCAACACCGGGGTTCCAAACCTGGAGAATGCTAACTGGCAAGTTAAATTCTTCGGAAATGGTTAATGGTCTACCGCTAAATAAAACTAGAATTACCGGTTTTCCGGTTTCCACTAAAGCATGTATCAATTTCTTTTGGCTTTGTGGTATTGATATATCTGTTCTGCTTGCAGCTTCCCCTGCAAATTCTGAAGCTTCCCCGACGACTGCAACGATTACATCTGCATCTTTACTATTTCTCAAAACTTCTGAAAGCATTGTATCAGGAGTTCTTGTATCGATGTCTACTCGTAATCCGAAAACATTGGCACGCTTGGCGAGCTCCGTATCATTGGTGATATTTGCGCCTTTGGCGTAACTTATTTGAGCATTAGGAGCTACATTTTTTAAACCTTCCAACACAGGAATTGATAATTGAGGGTCACCCGTAGGAGCCCATGTACCCAACATATTATTTTTGTCGTTCGCCAATGGACCAACTAATGCAATTTTGGCATCCTTTTGTAATGGAAGAACATTGTTTTCGTTCTTTAACAGTACAAAAGATTGCGTTGCAATTTTTCTCGCTGCTAATCTATTTTCAGCAGTAAGAATGTCTTTTTCCGGTCTAGAGGTATCCGAATATTTATAAGGGTCATCAAACAGTCCCAATTGATGCTTTGCGGTTAAAATCCTTCTAGAGGCAATGGTGATGGCTTCTTCGGTTACTTTTCCTTCTTGTACAGATTTCTTGAGTGTGGTCAAAAAACCTTCGCCTACCATATCCATATCTAGTCCTGCATTCAGCGATTGAGCTGAAACGGCTTGTAAATCTCCCAATCCGTGAGCCATCATTTCATTTACAGAAGTATAATCTGATACAACAAAACCTTTAAAGCCCCATTGCTTTCTTAATAAGTCTGTAATCAACCATTTGTTTCCCGTTGCGGGTATACCATCAATATCGTTAAACGATGTCATGGCACTACCAACACCTGCATCTACTGCCGCTTGGTACGGTGGTAGGTACTGATTGTACATTTTCACCTTGCTCATATCAACAGAATTATAATCGCGACCAGCTTCTACGGCACCGTAAAGAGCCAAGTGTTTTACCGTGGCCATCATGGTGTGCGACTTACTTAAATCGTCACCTTGGTATCCTTTCACCATTGCTGTTGCAATAGCTGATCCTAAATATGGGTCTTCACCTGAGCCTTCAGAAATTCTTCCCCATCTGGCATCACGGGATATATCTACCATTGGCGAAAAATTCCAGTTAATACCATCTGCGGTAGCTTCTTTTGCTGCCATTTTTGCGGCACTTTCAATTAACTCCATATTCCAACTAGAAGCCACACCAAGTGGAATAGGATAGGTGGTCTTATAACCATGAATAATATCGGAACCTATTAATAACGGAATTTTTAATCTCGAATTTTTTATGGCTATTTCTTGAGCCTGCCTAACTTTCTCTGGGCCTGATACACCAAACAAACCACCTACTTGTCCGGCTTTAATTTTTGCCTCAACATTTTCGCTTACTACAGAGCCTGTGGCGATACCGCCACCAGGTGTCAATAGATTTAGTTGTCCTATTTTTTCATCTAAAGTCATTTCGCTCAATAATGCTTCAACTTCAGGTATGGTTTCTTGCGCAGACATTTTAAAAATGGCAAACGACAATAGTAGTAATGGTAGTAATTTATACGTGTGAGTCATAAATATCGGGTTTAGTGACCTTTTATTCTTTGTTCAAAGAGTTAGAGAAAAGCCATGGTAATAAATCTGGTTCTGCAAAAGCAGGGTCCCAACTATTATGGTTGGCAAAGTCATATAAGGTAAGCCGGGGGAACGCTCCCTCATGTAGTAAAGCACTAACCATTTCCATTGTTTGTAATGGGGCAACAACGTTATCATGAGCACCATGAAATGCCCATAGAGGAATATTCTTCGCGTAATTTGTTGCGTAAGTTGGATCGCCCGCGCCACATATGGCTATTGCGGCAGCAAAACGGTCTGGTTGCCTTGCCAAAAGTTCATAGGTGCCCATACCGCCCATAGAAAGCCCCATGACATAAGTTTTGCTTTTATCTACAAAGTCTTCATTTTCAAAATTGCTCAATAATTGCAGCACAAGATCCATTGCCGTGGTCGATCCTTTTTTAAATTGAAAATCTAATTGAATAGGGTAGTTACTACGATCTACGTTTACCTGTGCCCAATAATCATCTGTAGGACATTGTGGCATAATCACAATTGCAGGAAATTTGGTTCTATTGTTTTGGTCAAGAAATAGGGAACTACCATGTGTTAATTGCTTTTCGTTATCATTGCCTCTTTCACCCGCACCATGTAAAAATAAGATTAACGGATATGTTTTTTGCGCGTCAAAATTTTCAGGATATAGCATTCGATATGGCAACGTATCACCTTTTACAATCAATGCTTTCTTTTCAAATAAATTGGTATCCTGTGCGAAAGCTGTAAAGCTGCATATAAAAATAAAGGCGAGAAGTAAGTGTTTATTTTTCATACGTAAAACCTAGTTTGTCAAGACCGTTTTGAATGTCTTCATTCTGCATGAAAAGATTCCAAAGTAGACCACTTCTGTAATTTTCTATCATTATGATTTCAGGTCCTTGGTCAATCGCCAAATAAGCTTTAGCAACCCAAAAGTTGTTTTGCGGACTAAAAGCATCATAAAATCCTGCCGGACCTAATAATTTATCTTTATGCTGATAAAAATAGCGTAGCGCTTTTAGAGATTCTTCAGGAGTGTAAGGAATGGAACTTATAGCCGCTGTTGGTGATATTACACCTATGTCATTACTTGGGCTATGTGCGTTATACCCTAAGGTACCATCAGTATTTCTAGAATAACTGGCTGTTAATCCCCAGCAATTTTCGCCATAATCGATGAAATTTTTAGGATTATCTACGCAGTACAGATAATTGATTTTAGCATGGTTGATGGCCGCAGCACCATAATCGACGAATTCATCGTTCAAGTTTTGTGGCTTGAGTCCTAAATAAGAGTAGTGCGAAAAAAATAATGGTCCGCCATTAGGGGAGTTTCCTGCATGATCCACAATTAACGGAATAGTATAGGCACTAGTAGCATCTGTAATAGCTCCGTTAGATGCCCAGCCATTGGTATATACCTCTTTTTCAATAGAAAAATCTGGTGAAGCGGCAGCCATTACGTAAGTAATCATTACTTCATTATATCCTTTCAATTCTAGATTGATATCAAAACCAAAATTAGGACTCCAATGCCAATACAGGCTATTTTTATTTTGCGTGTACCAGTTCCACTCAACACCTTTCCAAAGGGTGTCAGCTTTATTCGCTAATGACTTTTCAGTTTCGTCACCATCTTTAAAATATTCTTTAATACAAATCAAGCCTTGTGCCAAAAATGCGGTTTCTACAAGGTCGCCACCATTATCCATTTCGCTAAAAGGTCTAACGGTACCATTGGTGCCATCTAACCAGTGTGGCCACGCACCGTGAAAACGATCGGCAGATGCCAAAAAATTTAAGATTTGATCAATACGTTCTACTGATTCGTTTCTGCTTATAAAACCTCTTTCTACTCCTACAATCAAAGCCATTAAACCAAAACCGGTACCACCAATACTTACGGTGTTAGGGTCGTTTGATGGTTCGTTAGGATGAAAACGTTCACGAGCTGCACCCGAATTAGCTTCTGCATAATCCCAAAAGTATTTGAAGGTTTCTTGTTGTGTAAGGTCTAAAAGTTCTTCATCTGAAATTTCTGGTACTTCAGGTTCTGGTACGTTCGGAGTTTCCGGAAGTTCAGATTCGCCCGTTGGGGCATCGGGTTCAGATGAGGAACACGCCATTACCGTCATCATTAAGATTCCTAAGAATACTACGAACACTTTTTGGAGTATTTGCTTTTGATGCCTATGTCGATTTATGCCCTTCATTTTGTTGATGCTACAGAAAATCCTAATTTATCTAACCCCTTAACTACATCTTTATTGGTCATAAATAGCATCCAGAATAGTCCGCTTCTATGGTTTTCAATCATTACCGGTATAGGACCTTGGTCGATAGCCAAATACCTTGGCAATACCCAATTTTCTTCTAAACTGAAAGCATCATATGGACCGTATTTACCAATCAGCGTGTCGTGATTCGTATACAGGTTTCTTAAAAATGCCATGCTCTCTTTAGGTGCATATGGCATGGAAGAAAGAGCTGCAGTTGGCGAAATAACGCTGATATCCCTATCTGGTCTATGTCCGTCATATCCTTTAATAGAATAGCTGGATGTAAGCCCCCAAAGGTCTTCTCCGTATCCTTTGAAATTCTTAGGGTTATCAACGGCATACTTGTATTGTATCATAGTATGGTTGTAGTTCAACTCCCAATAATCTGCATATTGGTCTTTTAATCCTTTCGGATTTAAACCTGTATAAGAATAGTGAGCCCAGAACATAGGACCTACGGGTGAAGCATCACTTTCATAATGGTCTAGAACAGTTGGTAACCCATAAAAAGTAGTGTCTTTTGTGATTGCTCCATCTCTAGCCCAACCTTGGTCATAAACTTCTTTGGAAATAGGATGTGTTGGAGATGCCGCTGCCAGAATGTACATAATCAATGCTTCGTTGTAACCACCAACAGGAAAGTTCATATCCCACTCATAATCTGGAGACCAGTGCCAATACAGTACATTTTCACCTTTTGTATACCAATCCCATTCTACTTCTTCCCATAGTATTTGTATACGTTGCGCCAATGCTTGCTCTCGATCATTTCCGTCCTTGAAATATTCTTTCACGGTCAATAATCCTTCAATGAGGAATGCGGTTTCAACTAAATCACCACCGTTATCTTTTTTACTGAATGGCGTCATTTTACCATCTGGGGTGAGCCAGTGTGGCCAAGCACCATGAAAACGATCGGCATTGTCAAGAAAATCTACCGCTTTTTCAAGTCGTTCAAGACCCATTTCACGCGTTATGAATTCTCTTTCAATTCCTACTAAAATTGCCATGACACCAAAACCTGAACCACCAATGGTGATAATATCCTTGTCATGAGTTGGGTAAATATCATCTAAATGAATTCTTTCTCTTGCCAGCCCTGATGTTGGTTCGGCACCTTCCCAAAAATAATTAAACGTCTGTTTTTGAACGGAATCTAATAATTGTTCATCCGTTAATTTTATATCTTCTTTTTGCTTGTCTTGATCTCTAAGTTTGGACTTAGAGGATTGACCATTACAACCCACTAACAAAGTTGCAATGGTCATTGAAATTAAAAATAACCTCATAAAAATCAACTGCATTAACTGAATTAAACTAAACTACTATTGTGCTTAAAGACCTGCTTGTCTTATATCTTGAATTTCTTGTTGGCTCAACGCTTTGTTATATAATCTAAGCTCATCGATGAAGCTTAGGTCAAAGCCGTGACCCCATTCCGTAAAACGTGGTGCACCTGAACCGATGGATAAAATATCGCATCCTGTCCAATCTACGCCCGTGAAATCACCTTGTGATACTATTTCACCGTCAAAATAGACTACACATTCGGTACCGGAGATAGTAAATGCCAAGTGAACCCATTCTGTAGCGGTAGGGTCTAACGCAGCTGCATCGCCACCGTCAAACCAAGATTCACCGCCACCATTACCTACATTCAATTTGAATACCTGTCTGGTTTCATCACCTTCCCTAAAGAATCTGAATCCGTTTGTGCGTTTGTTCTGTACATCAGGATACCCAGCATTATCTACATCCTCAGGACCCATAACTAAAATGGAACCTCTTGTTGGGTCTGCATTCAATTTATACCATAAAGTGGCACTAAATTCCTCTGTAGTAAGCGCTCCGGATTCATTCGTTGGAAACATTAAATAAGAATCTGTTGCACCGGCATAGGCATTATCACCTTCTACACTTTCACCGGCATAACCAGGTGTACCTACAACGGTAGCGTCAATGTCTCTAAAACGTTCGTTGTAAGTGCCATCAAAAGGCATATAGAACATTTCACCGTCGAAAGTAGGAGGGTAGGAAGAAACAAATTCACCTGAATCGTCAGCCATTATTTGTTGAACTTCTTCTTGAGAAATTGCTCTGTTGAAAATACGAAGTTCGTCCAATAAGCTTTCATCTGACAAGTGACCCCACGCTGTAAAGTTAGGTGCGCCAGACATAATGGAAAGTACATTAACATCTGTCCAGTCAATACCGGCGAAAGCTCCTTCTTTAGCAATTTGACCGTCTATATAAACTACAGCTTCAGAACCTGAAATGGTAAATGCGAAGTTTACCCATTCTCCAGTAGTAGGATCTACATCTGCAGCCTCGCCGCCATCAAACCAAGTACCATCTGTACCTGTACCTGCATTTAGTTTAAAGCGTTGCATGCCGTTTGCATTTTCGCGGAAAAATCTAAAACCTTTAGAAAGGTCATTGTCTGCGCCGTTAATTAATGGCGGACTCAAGGTCAATACACCGGCACGGTCTGGGGTGCTATTTATTTTCATCCAGAAAATAGCACTGAATTCGGCATTTTTGAAACGCTCGGAATCTAATGTTAAATAAGTATCCGTAGCACCTTGGTATGAACCATCGCCTGCAATATTATCTTCACTTATGGATGGACTTCCAAATTCTTCAGCTTCTTCAAAACTGATTAAATCAACATAGGAACCATCAAAAGGCATGTATAAAATTTCACCTGGATATTTGGAAACATAGGCAGGTTCTTTTGTAAAGTTGACCATGCCGTTTGTTGTTTTACCATCTAGGTCAGTTGCGGTTACGGTAAGAACATGATCACCGTCCGCTAGTTGGTCGTAAACCAAATCATCTACAACCAATCTTCTGTAATCCAGAAAATTAGAATAGCTTTTAATAGTAGTTCCATCTAAAGCAACATTGACCGAAGCCAACTCAATATCATCCTTAGCTTCAAATTTTATGGTAATGGTTGCTAGTTCTTCGTTCACTTTTACCGCTAATCCTTCTGTAGGTGAAGTAATGGTGATACTAGGAGCCGTTTCGTCTGCACCAGGATCAACTTCGGTAAGTGAATCGATACCATCTTCGCAGGCAACCAAAAGAAAGGTAGCCAACAAAAAAGTAATTATGTTTTTAAAATGTTTCATTGTTGTTCGTTTTTAGTTAGCTATTTCACCTAATATTGGAAACTCGTCGATTTGATCTTGATGATAGGTTACAAAAGCCTTGTCTTCAGTAAATGTTCTACCATCAAAACTTAGTTCATCGTATCTACCCAATCTAACCATATCAAAAAAGCGTTTTCCCCATTCCATTGAAAGTTCGGCATACTTTTCATCTACGATCTGGTCAAGTGTTACTCCGCTTAAAGGTGCCATATTTGCTCTTGCTCTAACTTGGTTTACCGCCTCATCTGCAGTCATTACAGAATTATTGGCACCTTGAACTAGAGCTTCGGCATACATTAACAATGTTTCAGAGTAACGGAAAACAATGTTGTTCTTGTTACTGCCATAAGCCGTACGGCCAGGTATTAATTGATTGGTGGGTAAGTAGTGTTTACCGCTAGAAAATATGGACCGCACGGTTGATGTATTTTCATCCCCATCTCTTGTAATTGGAGAAACAAATGAGGGTAAAGTTTCTATGGTGTAAGGTGTAGAAGCAATTAAACTATCAATACCCTTTTGGCTAAAGAAAACAGAAGTTTCTAATCGTTCGGTTTCGCCTCTGTCAAGCATAAATTCAACATATTTTAAGCTAGGCTCAAAAAATCCCCATCCGTTACTTGAGCCATCAACTTCTGGATTCCATGAGTTTGGACCATAAGGAGCATATAAATGACTTACTCTATCGCCTTCACCATTTCCAAAATCAGAATATTGAAATTCGAATAAATTTTCATCACTAAGTTTACCCGGAGTTTTGAATAGCTCATAATAATCAGGAAACAATGTGAATTTTCCCGAAGCTATAATCTCACCTGCAGCATCTGCAACGGCTTGGTAATTCTCCAGTTCTTGATTTGCTTCCGCCTTTATCATTAAAGCAGTGTATTTAGTTACTCCACCAGGTAAATCTGTACGTTCGTTTGGTCTTAGGTCAAGTAAGAAAGGTATTGCTTCGTCCATTTGATCAGAAATGTGTTGCATTACTTCATCTTTACTTGGTACCGATGTTACATCTGCAAAATCGTTAAGATTCGATGAAGTTGGAATAAATACCGATCCATATACCTGTGATAATTGAAATAGAAGCACGGCTCTTAAAACTTTAGCTTCTGCGATATATTGATTGCCCAAGGCGATACCTTCATCATCGGCAAACTCCATATATCTTTCTATCTGTTCCATACCCGTATGGGCACCTATGATATCTCCATAATACGTTTCCCATAAGGTTCTAGAACCAAAGAAGGAATTGTCATACACATAGCGATCTTGATTTTTTAGGCCTTGTTGGTCTCCTGCGGCATTAACATCATCACCTCTTGTAGCAACTACCAATGGCTGTTCCCAACCTCTATCTGCAACGGATTGGTAAACCCCTATTAGTGATAAAATCATATCATCGGTCTGAGAGAAATCTGTTCCGCCGGCAAAATTATTGTTTAATTCAGGTTGGTCTAGTTCGTCTGAACAACCAATAAGTACAGTACCTAGAAAGGCTAAAAGCACTGTTAATTTGTTAACTTTTATATATTTCATAGCTGTATTTTTATATTTTAATATTTACACCAACTGTATACACACCTGGTATTGGATAGGTTTGGGTATCTCTACCATCAGAAACCTCAGGAGTAAAACCGTTGTAGTTGAAAAATGTCAACGGACGTTCTGCAGTGATGTAGAATCTAATATCAGGATTGAACTTTCCATTTAACTTAGGTAGCGTATATCCCAAGGTTACATTCTGTAGTCTTACAAAATCTCCTTTTTCTACGAAGAAACTGTTCAAGAACTGGTTACTCCAAGGGTTTCTAATTCCCCTTGCCGATGGGTAGCTATTGGTGCTACCGGCACCGTTCCATCTATTTACTGCGAAATCCCTATCAATATTGGCATCAGGAGTTTGGCGAATAGCAAAGCGTTTTTGGTTGGCTATAACATTACCACCTTGCCCAATAACATTCAGGTTAAAATCCCATGCCTTGTAATTCATTCCAAAATTGAATCCGAAAGAATAGGTGGGTAGGTATGATCCAAGATCCACTCTATCTTGTGCATCAATCACCATATCTCCATTTTGATCTACAAACTTTAAATCTCCAGGGGCAACGGTTAATCCGTCTGCAATGGCTGCTTGTGCAGCAGGGTCAGATTGAATTTCCTCATCAGTTTGATATACTCCGTCAACTTTTAACCCGAAGAACGGACTAATAGTACCACCTACAACTGTACGTTGTGCAGTGTCACCGCCAGAGGTTAGATTCTCTTGTCCCGCTAAATCAAGTACCTCATTATCTAAAGTAGAGAAGTTTCCGCCTACGCTAAAGCTAAAATTATCTGATACTTTTTGGTTCCAGTTGGCAACAATTTCAAAACCTGAGTTTCTAATAATACCAACATTTTGTCTGGTTTCCCCAGGAACTAATAATCTTGACACTGGTATAACTGCGTCACGTGTTTCTCTAACGTAGTAGTCAGAATCGATCGTTAATTTATTATCGAATAATCTGGCAGTTAAACCTACGTTGGTTTCGGCAGTAACTTCCCATTTTAGGGCTTCAAAATCACTACTAGTTACAAGACCAGGGTAGCGAACATCACCAAATGCACCATCTACCGCATCAGACGTAATCCCGCCAGTACTAGAGTCTACATTGGCATTACCCAATTCACCCCAACTAGCTCTAAGCTTTAAAAAGTTTATAACGTTGCTGTTCTCTAAGAATGATTCCTCAGAAACTACCCAGCCGACACCAACAGTTGGGAAATAACCCCATTTCTCTTGGTATTTACTAGTACCATCTGCTCTAAACGTACCATAAAGAAGATATTTACTGTCATAGTTATAAGCAACACGACCAAAATAAGAGAAAAAGTATTGTCTAACACCGTCATCACCTACACCATCAATATCTATTGAGTTGGCAAGGTCCAGGTAATAAGATTCATCTCCAATCCCTGGTCCGTTAGGAAAATTAAGACCTTTAGCTTCTAATTGCTCATAAGAACGATCCCTGTAAGAAGTACCGACCAATGCAGTTAGATTGTGTTTGCCATAACTGTCATTATAGGTTAAAGTGTTATCCCAAGTTTGCTCTGAGAACGTTGCATTTCTTTTTACCAATTCTGCATTTTCCCTAAATGCGTTACCGTTTCCAAAAAAGTAAGGTAAACGTACTTCTCTCGTTTCGGTAGTTTCAAAGTTGTGATAAAAAGCAGTTTTTAAAGTCAATTTATCGGGCACCAACTGGTAGTTAAGATCAACTGTAGTCAGCGTATTTCTGATTTTGTCTCGATTTTCTGTATTTTCCATTACTGGAAACGGATTCTGGGTACCTCTGTAACCTAAATCTTGTGCGTTTGCATAAGGTCTTGGATATGCATCTGTTTTTGAAGGGTCAAGAACAGGCATGGTAGGGGAGGCATAGTATGCCAATGCAAATGCGGTACTTTCAGGTCTGTATCTTGTTGCATTACTAAAAAGAGTTGAAATACCAATATCTAAGCGATCAGTAATATCAACATTGATTTTAGAACGAATATTGAATCTTTCGTAATCATTCTTCATTTTCAAAATACCTTCTTGTTCAAAGTAGTTTAATCCTAAAGAATAAGTTACAGATTCTGTACCACCGGCAACACCTATACTATGGTTCTGCTGTAATGCGTGACGTAAAATAAGATCGTACCAATCTGTATTTACATCGGGTACATTAGGGTTAATTCTGCTTCTACCATAACGTTGAATAGCATTATCTATAGACTGTGCTTCTGCATCAGAACCAGATTCTCTTGCAAGGGTTGCAAACTGTTCTGAGTTAGATAGTTTAACAATGTTTTGCGCAATCTGCACACCTTGGTATCCATTATAGGTGATTTCTGGTTTCTGGTTTATTTTACCAGATTTGGTTTCTATCAGCACCACCCCGTTTGCGGCACGAACACCGTAAATTGCCGAAGCTGATGCATCTTTAAGTACGGAAATAGTTTCAATGTCTTCCGTATTTAAAAAATCGATATCATCGAAGAAAGTTCCGTCGACCACATATAGAGGATCAGAGGCACCACCCACATAAGAACCGATACCACGAACACGAATTGTTGGTCCCGTACCTGGTGCACCGCTACTTACTACTTGAAGTCCCGCTACTTTACCTTGCAATGATTGCATTGCGGCACTAGTTGGAGTTCTAGTGATATCCTCAGTTTTAATTGTAGTAATTGATCCCGTAAGATCAGCTTTTTTCTGGGTACCATAACCAACGACTACAACCTCGTCTAAAGCTTGAGAATCTTCAGATAAAGATACATCTATAGTTGTTTGGCCGTTCACCGCGATTTCTTGAGTAGAGTAACCGATGTAACTAATTACTAGTGTACCATTGTTGGGTACATCGTTTAATGCATATAAACCGTCAAAATCAGTTTGGGTTCCTGTAGTAGTACCATTTACGATAATACTAGCACCTGGTAATGGTTGCCCACTATCGTCGGTGACAGTTCCCGAAACCGAAATTCCATTTTGCGCAAAAACCGTCAAATGGCTTAGTAAAATGCAGAATGTTAAAAATTTGATTCCTATTTTCATAATTGTTTAAAAATTGAGTTGTAAAATTATCAAGTTGTTAATTTTAATAGCAAGTTATCAAAACAACTACGCGTTAAAATCTATTGAACTACATAAAAAGTACATCAACGGTATGAGTACCCTGTAAACCTTTAAAAACAGGGTTTTGCAGTAGTAGATGTGTTAATTAAAAAGTAATTTTTAACGTTTTGATGTAGTAATGATGTATAGTATTAACGTGATATTAATATGTGAGGGAGTTTTAGAGTAATCAATAAGACCTACTATTTGAACTTAATTAGGTAATTCGACAGATTTTGAGAGCTATCAATGTTTAATTTTTTACGAAGACGGTATCGATGTATTTCCACACCCCTAATAGAAATACCCATTAAAGGAGCTATTTCTTTGGTTGTATGATTCATTTTCAAATAGGCACATAATCTAAGATCCTTAGGACTTAGTTTTGGGTATTTCTTTAGGAGGTTTTCAAAGAAATCTTCATGTAATTCTTTAAAACTTAATTCAAAATGCTTCCAATCTTGATCTTCGTTCATTGAATTATCAAGTTTTTTAGATAAAGATCTGTAACGTTGTTTGTTAGAAAATGCATCTTGGTTTAAAGAGATAAGCTCTTTTAATTCAATAATTAATTCATTTTTCTTAGCTACACTCATGGTTGTTCTCGCAAGTTCGGTCTGTTTTCTTTTAATTTCTTTCTCTAGTTTCTCTTTCTCTATTAGAGCTAAACGCTCTTCTTGCTCCCTTTGCAATTTAATTTTTAGAAGGTTGTGCTTTTTAGCTAATTTTTGTCTGTTATACCAACGCACTAAAAGAATACTTGCAATAAATAAAAATAAGTATCCTAATAAACTCCAATTAGAAAAGTACCATGGTCTTAATATTTCAAATTCAATAATTTTAGGATTTGATAATTCATTACCTATGCTTACTGTGTATATTTTTAAAGTATAAGATCCAAAAGGCAAATTTTGAAGATTAATAATGCCATAATCCAAATAACTAGCTTGTTTTACGGTACCAGATAGTTCATAATAATAAGTATACTGCTTAAAGCTACCAGCAGAAACTGCTATTTTAATGTTTTTGGATTTATTAAATGGTATTTTAAATAGATTTTCATTTAATGAATGGGTTTCATTTTCATCAACAAAAGAACTTATTCTTGGTGCGGGTAATTCTACATTTTGCAGCTCTTTCTCAAATCTTTTAAGGTTAAGTTTTCCAAAGCCATCGGTAAGGGTAAAATAATATATGGAATCATTGTAATTTACTATTGTTTCTGTTTCAATGGCTAATCTTTTTCTAAGTTGCTCATCGTCTAATGTAAATTGATTAGCACCAAGATCTGTGTGAATGATTTTCTTTTGATTATCATTATCGAAAAACCAATAATTTGTGGAATTGTAATTTACCAAGTCCATATTTTTATAATCTTCGAATTCTTTAAATTTCGAAATTACATCTGAAATCGGGTCATATTTATACCAATTACCTTCACTTGATAATATTATTTGATTTTTAATATTATACAACTTTATATTGTAGGTATTTGGAATTACATCTGTTTCTATTTCTTTTATGTCCAGTACTTTGGTGTGTAATTCATTCATTTTAATTTTGAACAGACCCTTGTATGGATGTGCCACCCATATTGTATTTGAATTTTCAAAGCATAATTGCTTAACGGGAAAGTCAATACCAATAACACGACTTGTTAGCCAATTGCCGTTAGCATCTTTCTCAAAATTGGCTAAACCTGTATATGTACCTTGAATATAAGAAGATTGGGTTTCAGGGACTTTGACTATTTGGTATCCTCCAGAAATATCAGATAGCTTTTTGAGTTTACCATTTTTCAATATGAACGTACCAGTATTATGTCCAATAAAGAGATCACCGCCAATAACCGCCAAATCCCAAACATGACCTTGTGAGCCAGGTACAAAGTGTAGTACGTTATCTTTGAAATAATAAATACCAGTATTGCTTCCCAAGTATAAATTACCTTTATGATCCACAAGGTCATACACTGTACCTAGGACTCCAGTATAATCAGTATAATAGGTAATAGGATTATTTAGTTGAATCTTATCTATACCATTATCTAGACCTAGCCATAGTTGTTCTTTATATTGTAGCATAGCTAAGACCGTATTGTTTTGTAGCCCTAGTGCCTTGTTGAGATTTTTAAAAGAATTGGATTTAATATTATAAGTGTAGACTCCGTTTTTTATGGTTCCAAATGCAATGGTATTTTTATCTAGCGATAAAACTTTATTTAATTGATGTTCTTTTAACTCGTTGTTAATGGAATCGTCTAATAGTTTTACTTGTCCATCAATAAGTAAAAAACATCCATTCAGTTTAGTGCCAATGATTAAGTTATCTCCAAAAGGGACCATATCAACAATGGTCTTACCTTCTAAAATTTCTTGTGAATTTAAAGATGTTAGAGCATTGTTTTTAATCCAATATAATCTTCGATGTTCACCTGCAACTATAATTTGATCCTTATACTTGGCTATATTGGTAACAACAAATGGGGCATCTACTATTTTTATTTCATTATCCTTATAAATGTAAACTGTTGAAAAAGATCTAAAAATAATTGCATCATTAAGTTGAATGATTTGCCAAAACTCTTCATTTGTAAACTCATGATTTTTAATTAAATGGGTTAATGACGTATACGCTAAAGATCCGTATTCATTCATCTCCCAGAACCCGAATTCTTCATAAGAGCCAGTAAAAATTTTTCCATTTACAAATGCTACGGAACGAACAATTGTTTTATTAGGTAATTTATTTAGACTCCAACTTTCACCATTAAAATGTAGCAATCCATTATTATTGGCAGCATATAATTCACCATTATTATCTATAGCAAGTCCCCAGTTTTTGCTAGCAGCATTATATTCATAACTACTATAATTCTGAATAGGAGATAATAAGTTTTGCCCTAAAATCCATTGCGGGATTATAAATATGATAATTATAGAAAATAAATTATATCTCATTTTTATTTGGGATGTTTCAGATAATTTATTTTATAAAGATAGTAGAAAGAAATGGCTGATAAATACTTAAATAATATATTCAGATGCTTGCTAATACTTATAAGATTATAATTTTAAAATTTATTTTTAGGAAATTATACACCTTGTTAGCACACGTTTTATATTCCAATTTAGGGTACATTAACCAGATTAATATCGACAACATAACCATCCTCACTTTCCCTTACTTCCGCGTTAAGTATTAAATCACTTAGTCCTTCATTTTTAGTGTATAAATCGATAAGTACATTCCAATAATCACCGTTACAGATGTACACAGATGTGTCCCAAGTTCCTTCAGGAAGCTCAATTAGTTCCTCTCCATAATCCTCAATATATTCCTTTATTTGTTCGGCGGTTTCGTTTGAAACAGAGCTTACATTTTTTATTCCGCCATTTAGGTTGTAATCCTGCTTTACAAAAGCATTTACAATTGCTTTAAAGATTGGTCTCCATATATGCGGTATTGGAAGTTCATCTTCTTCGTTTTTTTCAACTGGAATTTTGTTCATTCTTTTTTAGGATTACTAATCTACTGGATTTTTTTAATTCTTCGTTTTTTTCAAAAGGACTATATCCCTCTTTGAGCAATTTCAGTAAATTTTTTCTGTAAGATGTTAAAATAGTAAGTGTATCAGCTTTGGTCTTATAATTATTTGCTTTGCCATAAATATTCTTCATCCGCACCAATTTTTTGGTAATTGGGTCTCTAAATGAAAAATAGACGTACCATCTTTTGGAGAGATCACCCTTTGCGGTTTAGATTTTAGGAGCCGAGAAATTACTTTTTGTTGACAAATCATGTTCTAAAACGTGTCCATTTTCGTGAGAAAAAGTAATCCTAGGTGAAATTAGAGCATAAAAAAACGGTCTAGCTTTTGCTAAACCGTTTATATTCTGCCTTTTATTTCTGTAGCGAGAGGGGGGCACGATCCCCCGACCTCCGGGTTATGAACTCTTGGTTTGTAAAATCACCAATGGTTTTATTGACCTCAGCTGCTATTAAATTATGAAATCGTATGCAAAAACGTATGCAGTTTAAATTTTCTGATCATTAATTATTTGTTAGCAATTTATAAAATATAAATCTAAATTTTGAATTCACTGATAAAACAATTTAACTGATAAATAATATCAATTAACTAAGTGACTTAATGACTCTTGTAGCTTCCGTTTATTCTTTTATTATATATTAATCATATTAGTTAAAAATTATTAATACCATTTTTTTGGTGTGTAAATAATGTCGATTCAACAAAAAATGCATATTATTATTTTGTATTACTAAAATTTTATTTAATATTGCTAAACCGTTTTAGTTGATTTAAATGAAGAAAGTATTTTTAAAAGATATTGCAAGAAGTCTAAATATTTCTAAAACTGCTGTTTCATTAGTTTTGAATGGAAAGGGTGATGAGAATAAAATCAGTAAGGATACACAAGACAAGATAATTAGTTTTGCTAAAAAACATAATTATGTACCAAATCAACTTGCTCGTGGATTAAGTAGGGGTAAAAGTGAAACAATTGGATTAATAATCCCCAATATCTCAGATACTTTTTATTCTAAGATTGCTGGATATGTTGAACTAAAGGCGAAGGAATTAGGATATTCTGTTTTGTTTAGTAGTTCTAATGAAGATAATAAAAAGGAAGCAGAGCTGATAAGGGCTATGTTAAATAGACAAGTAGAGGGGTTGATAATAGCCTCTACGCAGAATAATTTAAAGGAGATTAAGGCATTACAGGATGATGGATTTCCATTTGTATTAATTGATAGGCACTATCCTGAAATGGAAACCAATGCAGTAGTGGTTGATAATTTTAATGGTTTAAAAATTGTAACAGAGCATTTAATTGAACTAGGTAGACTAAAAATTGGTTTTATAACATTAGAGCCTAAATTAGAAGCAATACACCAAAGATATCTAGGTTATAAAAGTGCATTAATAGAGGCAGGAATTGATTTTAATAAAGATTTGGTTAAAGAATTAAGCCCTTTAAATTATGAAGATGAAATTTCAAAAGCTATAGGTGATTTGTTGAAGTTTCCTAATTCTGTTGACTCAGTAGTATTTGTAACCCATTATCTAACTTCTGTTGGACTTAGGGAATTAAAACGGAGACAAGTTAAAGTTCCACAAGAAGTTGCGATAGTAAGTTTTGATGAATTAACTGCATTCGATTTGGTGGATCCGCCAATCACCTCTGTTATTCAACCAGTAAGGGATATAGCTAATTTATCTGTTGAAATGTTAGTGAATAGGATAGAAGGTAAAGATAAAATTATGGTACGAAAAACGGTACTGGATTCTAAACTGGTGGTAAGAAAATCATGTGGAACCTTCTAAATTATTTTTTAATAAGCCATAACTAAACCGGTTTAGTTAATTAAATAAAATAAAATTTTAAATAAGAAAATAGCTGTGTTTCACCAAATATTAATAAAAAACATAGAGTCTATAAAAAGGAAAATAATGAAACATCGAATTAAACCTATATTAAGAATACTTTGTTTTTTAAACTTAACTGTGGCGTTAAATAATATTAATGCAAACTGGGATAATGAGAGAAATGTTTTAGTAGATAATTCTACTAATGTCTTTTTTCATGAAGGGAATGGTAATGGTCATATTCAAGAACTGAATACAAATCATAAGCTATGGAGTTATATAAAAAATGATATTGAAGGCTATAAAGAAATGATTTCAGGTTCAGAATTCTTTTTGTATCCATCTATACGCGAAGATATTAACGTTTCCATGATTGCACGAGCCACTACAGGTAAAATGGGATTTGAGTTTCTTACCGGTATGGTTCCTTCTGATTATAATGAAGACACGGTTACTTTTTTTATGTTAAGTGATATAGATTTGAATTTACATCAGTCATTTGATATTCATGTAAATAATAAGCATGTATTAACATTCAATACCAATGATGATGGTTCATTGTCCATAACTGAAAATCCTGCTAAAGGCAATGCAGAATATATTTTAGTAAGTAGGGATGCAAATGGTGATGGAATAGGAGGGTTCCGATTAACTGTACCGACCAATTGGGTTAAAAAAGGAGAAAGTGCGAAAATTAAATTTAATGGGCATAAAAAGAACTCCAACTGTTGGGTCATGATTTTTAAAGCAGATGATGCGGTTTCTAGAATTAAAGAGTCTATTAAAAGCGAAGCAGCTTTCGTAATAAAAGAACAAAGTGGTGTTTTGTATGTGGATGCGCCTGCTTTTTTTAATGGAAAAAAAGTATACGCTATTAGCGACGGTAAAAAAAGCAAGATAAAATCTTTTAAGACACAGGGAGAACTTTCTAAAGTGTCTTTCAATATACAATCTCCTAAAAAAGATTTTACTCTAGTTTATGATGGAGTAGAACTAAATATCGTATTCAAAAATGATGATGGAACTATTTCAAAAACTGAAATTATAGGTAATTATTTACTACATCATCAAGCAAAGAATAAAGGGGGTAATTGGTATGCTTCGTTGACAAAATTATACAAACCCGAATTTAATGAGACTTACGATGATTTCTTTGAAAAGAGATATGAAAATGGATTGATTTCTGTTATGAACTCTAGTCATCAAGATATTGCTTGGGTAGACAGACCAGAGGTTTGTATTATATTAAGAGATACACTATTACTAGCTCCTGTTCTAAAAGATGCATTTATAAGAGATGATTATGGGTTTGATATTGAAGATGGTCTAATGCTACGCGAGTATTTAAATCGTCATCCGGAATCTAAAGAACAGATAACTACCTTGTTGGATAAAAAGTTGATTTCGGTAGGAGCTACATATAATTGCCCATATGAAGATATGTATGATGCAGAAGATCAGGTAAGACAATTGTATTTAGGTAAAAAATGGGTGAAGAAAAATTTTGGAGGGTACGATTCCAAAGTGTATTGGAACGTTGATGTACCTGGTAGATCGTTGCAAACCCCGCAAATATTGAAAAAAGCTGGTGTTGATTATATGATAATAAGTAGACATGCAAAAGGCATGTTTCATTGGGCGAGCCCAGATGGTAGTTCTGTATTCACATATTCACCAGGACATTATGGAAATGATCTGCTATACCTATCTAGAGATATGACCAATAAGAAGAAATATGCTGCAGATCAAACCTTGTATTGGAAAGATACTTTTTCAGGAGGAGAAATACAGACGCCTTTATTATCAAGTCAAGATATGTTACCCGCAATTGATTACTCCGATTATATAGAAAATTGGAATAATTTCGATTCAATCGTGGATACGGACGGACAAAACAAAAAATTATTTCTCCCTAAAATGGAGCTTAAAACGGTTGATGAGTTTATGCCTTTAGCGGAAAAAAACGCTGTAAATGTTGATACAATTATGGGTGAACGTCCAAATGTTTGGGTTTACATTCATGGACCAGGGCATCATGATGCTCTTACAGCAAGTAGAGAAGCTTCAAAATTATTGCCAGCTGCAGAAAAATTTCTTTCGGTCGCAAATATTTTAGAGCCACATAAAATTCAATATCCGTTTGAAAAATTTGATGAAGCATGGCAAGCTAAAATTTATCCAGACCATGGTTGGGGTGGTCATGACGGAGATATAACCGATGATTTGTTCAGAGAAAATTTAGTTAAGTCACGTACAATAGGGCAGAGCCTCTTAAATGTTGGTACTAGCTTTATTTCACGGAGAATAAAAAAGCAAGAGAAACAAGGTATTCCAATAGTTCTATTCAATAGCCTTTCATGGAAACGTTCAGACCCTGTAACTACAACAATGAAATTTGTTCAGGGAGCTATCAAAAATTTAGGTATTAAGAGCTCCAATAAAGATAATATTCAAGTACAAACAAGTAACACAACTTATTTCGATGATGGTAGTATACAAAGTACTGATGTCACTTTCATAGCTGAAGATATACCATCTATAGGCTACGCGACTTATTATGTTCAAGATGTTAAGGAGAACAAAAATGACACAAGTGTTGAAATAGAGAAGAATTTACAATATGAAAATTCATATTATAAAATCAATTTTGAGGATGGGGGACTGTCTCAAGTATATGATAAGGAATTTAAAAGAGAACTATTTTTAAATGATAATTTTAAAGTAGGTGATGTCTTTACTATGGAGTCTATAGGTAATGGTGCCGGTGAATTTGGTGATGTACAACAACCTAGCATGATGGATTTTGATAAGGTTAGCTTACATAATACCAAATGGCAAGTAATCGAGTCTGGACCGGTTTACATAAAATATAGACTGGAACAGCAAATATTACATTCTATTGTTCGGCAAGATGTAACGTTATATCACAACCTAAAACGAATCTATTTTGATACAAGTTTACGCAACTGGTCAGGTGAATTATATAGAGAATTTAGAACTGCCTTTCCTATAAATATGAATAACCCGGAAATTGCCCACGAAGTGCCGTTTGGTAGTGTACGAGTCGGGAAAGATGAAATTAAAACAGCAGGTGAACGTTATACGCCATTGTGTAAAGATGTACACCCAAGAGCAATAATAGATTGGATATCGGCTTCAGATGATGAACTTTCTATTACAATAAGTTCTTCGGTAGCCGCGGCAGATTGGGTAGATCCAACCGACCACGAATCTCACCAAGCGGTACTACAACATTTATTATTGGCAAGTAGAACTTCTTGTCATTGGGAGGGCAATGAGTATTCACAAGCAGGTAATCATGATTTTACCAATGTTCTTACATCTAATATAGCGGGTAGTGTAGAAGGGCAAAGAATTGCAAAACAGAAAAATGAACCATTGTTCGTTGTGTTGAATCCTGATACAGTTGAAGATGCATCTTTACCCGAAACCACCAGTTTTTATGAAATTGATTCAGACAATGTAATTATTACAACAATTAAAAAAGCTGAAGATGGTGATAACATAATTGCACGCATGTATAATGTTAAAGATACTCAGGAAACGATTAATTTATCGTCTTATTTTAAAATCCTAAAGTATAATAAAACTAATATAATAGAAGAGAATCCTATAGAGATACTACCAGAATTAAATGTTGGAGAGTATGCTATAGAAACTTTTAGCTTGGAAATAAATGAAAAATAAAGTTCAAAAATTTAAATTTTAGCTAAAACGGTTTAGTTGTAATATGAATATTTTAGTTTTAAAGGTCGCACTCGGGTATTAACTTAATAAATACTGACCAAACAATCAATTTAGTTTAATCAAAATC
Organism: Maribacter sp. Hel_I_7; assembly: GCF_000688315.1. NCBI lineage: Bacteria > Pseudomonadati > Bacteroidota > Flavobacteriia > Flavobacteriales > Flavobacteriaceae > Maribacter > Maribacter sp. Hel_I_7. The sequence goes on from NZ_JHZW01000003.1 coordinate 549,704, forward strand.
AACTTAAAAACATGTGAATTATGAGAAAAAAGAAACAAATCTTGAGAAGAGAGTTTTCTATCTTCTTTTCATTAGCATTGATCTGCTCAATCAATCAGGTGAATGCAAGGAAAACAACAAAGGAACTTGACATCTCAAATACAAGAGAAGAACTTCTTGTAAATGATTTTTCAGTACAACAAATGGTACAGGGAACCGTAAGGGACGAAAATGGTACCCCACTTCCAGGAGCAAATATTATTGAAAAGGGAACTGCAAATGGTGTACAGGCAGATTTTGATGGTAATTTTTCTATACAGTTGGAAGAGGCTAATGCAATATTATTGGTTTCTTATATAGGGTATGATTCTCAGGAAATTAATGTTGGTCAAAAAACAAATATTGATATTAATTTAATACAAAATACTTCAGAGTTAGATGAAGTTGTAGTCGTTGGTTACGGCTCACAGAAAAAAGCAGATTTAACAGGTTCTGTAGCAACTGTAAGTGCTGATAAAATTGAAGACAGGGTGTCTCTTAACCCCTTAGATAACCTCCAAGGTAAGGTGGCCGGTCTAAACGTTTTTAATAGTTCTGGTCGACCTGGCGGTGGGTTTAGAGTAACAATTCGTGGTAAAGGTTCTTTAAATGCAAATAATGAACCTCTATATGTTGTTGATGGTATTATTGGCGTCGATATTGATTTAATAAATACAAATGATATCGCATCCATATCTGTACTTAAAGATGCATCGGCTACGGCAATTTATGGAGCAAGAGGTGCAAACGGTGTAATTTTAGTATCTACTAAAAAAGGGAAATCTGGCAAGTTTACGGTTGATATTGTCTCCAACCTTCAAATAGGTAGGGCTGCAAATAAACCGGATGTATTAAATAGTGATCAATACTGGAATGACCTAAAAGTCAGATTGGATGCTGATCAAAGGGCATTAGGAGCAGGTGATGGTGCTTTTGTTAATAACTATGCAGCAGATTATCCAGAATTTTTTACAGATAATGGCACTCAATCAGGGCAGCCAATTTATGATACAGATTGGTTCGAAGAATCTACAAGAACTACCTATTCACAGCAATATTTTGCAAATGTAAGAGGTGGGGGCGAAAACTTTAATGTTTCATTTTCAGCAGGTACTCAAGATGATGATGGAATATTGAACAATACTTTTTTTATGAAGAACACGATGCGATTTAATGGCGATTTTAAAATTAATGATTGGTTGAAAATCGGAGGAAGCCTAGCTTACAGTGACACGGAAACTAATATTGTAGATGATTATAGAATTGGAGCTGATGCTCTTACCTATGCAATGTTATTTTACCTACCAATTTATCCTACTGCATATCCAGATGGTTCAGCAGTAAATGCTGATGATTTAAAAAATTCTAGTGGAGGTTGGGACGTATGGTATGGGGCAACTCCAAAGGATAGATTAGATTTATTGGACAGGGTAGTTAAGAATAGACAGTTTGTTCGTAATATTTATACAGAAATTAATTTTACGAATGAATTAAAATTAAGAACCTCGTACTCTATACAAGATAATAATCAAGAGGGTAATATTTTTGCGGCCCGAAGGCTAGATACTTTTGTAAATAGAAACTCTGCGTCTTTAAGTACTTCAAATGGACAACAAACTATTCTTGAAAATACATTAAATTATAATCCATATTTAGATGATAATCATAATCTTGGTGTAATTATAGGAGCAACAAGGCAAGAGAATGAAGCTTTTTCTTTTGATTTAAATGCGCAGGACTTCGATGATTTTTATAGTTTTTATAATGTAGGTCAGGGTATTGCCGATCCACAAGTAAACAGTAACTATGGTAAGTATTCTATTGATTCTTACTTCGGTCGTTTTGATTATAATTATAAGAGTAAATATTTGTTAACTGTAACTGGTCGTTACGACGGTTCATCACGATTTGGGGACAATAATAAATACTCATTCTTTCCTTCGGCAGCCTTAGGGTGGAATATGTCAAATGAGTCCTTTCTGGAAAATTCTAAAATTGTTTCTAATTTGAAATTAAGAGCCAGTTATGGTGAAACTGGTAATGATGCTATTGGTAATTATGCAAGAATTGCTAGTCCTGGTGTGCAAACTGTTATTTTTAATAATGAAAGAGCTATAGGTTCTTCTCAAGGTTCTATTGGTAATGACAATCTTAAATGGGAAACTACTGAAGAGTTTAATATTGGTTTAGATTTAGGAATTGCGAATAGAGTGAATGTAACTGCAGATTATTACGAAAGAACAACTAATGATTTATTATTCAATGTACCATTAGCATCGTTCACAGGCTATTCATCTATTCTTTCAAATGCAGGATCTATTCGAAACACTGGTATCGAATTATTGGTAAATAGTTTAAACATTGAAACATCTAATTTTTCTTGGAGTTCATCAGTAAATTTCACCAAAAACAATAATGAAATACTTTCTCTAGGTAATGAGGACGCTGATATTTTTACAGCTCCAATTTGGTTTAATCAACAAGTGTTTAGAGTTGGTGAGGCTGCAGGTTCATTTTGGGGTTATAACCGTTTAGGAACGTGGGGAACTAATGAAGTTTCAGAGGCAGCTCGTTATAATAGAATACCAGGCGATATTAAATTAGAAGATAAAAATGACGATGGTATATTGAATTTTGAAGATCAACAAATCATCGGTAGTGGTTTACCAGATTACACTATGAATATTGGAAATACATTCTCATATAAAAATTGGGATTTGAGTGTGGATATATTAATTAATCAGGGGAATGATATTCTTGACCATTCTATAATTTTAAACGTTGACAGGGTTGGGTATGGTAATACTTACACAAAATTCTTTAACCAAATGTGGACTCCTGAGAACCAAAATACAATGTATCCTAGAGTTCGTAAGAATATTAACAAATTCGATGGGGTAGATTCTGGTCAAGTATTTGATGGCAGTTTTATTAGAGGGCAGAACCTAAGTTTAACGTATAATTTTGATAATTCTTTACTAGACAAACTCGGACTACAATCAGCAAAGGTTTACATGAATCTTCAAAACTTTTTCTTAAGCACTGATTACCATGGTTACGATCCTGAAGTAAGTTCTTTTGGTGGACAATTTACCGAGGGTATTGAACTTAATGGATATCCAAGACCCATGAATATGAATCTAGGATTCAAATTAACATTATAACGCAAAATATAAAGTCATGAAAAAATATAATTTATTATTAATTGTTTGTTGCCTGTTTTTCTCATGTGAAGATTTTTTGGATGAAGTTCCAAAATCAGAGAAAACCATTATAGGTACATCATTATTAGATGCTCAAGAGTCAGTAAATGGAATATATGCTTACCTAAGAGCACCATATAATAGAACTGGTTATGCCAAAATGGTGTATTCTATACTTGAGGCAAGTACAGGGGCATTAAAACCAGCGATTGGAACTCAAGATACCGATATGGAAGATGCTTATAATTTAATATATAGTTCGAGTAATGGTAGTGCTTCAAGTTTTTGGAGTACTTATTATGGAGGAATAGAAGCTGCTAATGTTGCCATAGCATCTATACCGACGATTACTGATACAGAGTTAACTGAAGATAATAGAAGGGCTTTATTAGGTGAAGCTTATTTTTTAAGAGCTTATTACTATTATCAATTGGTTCAAATTTTTGGGGATATACCATTGAACATATCACCATCTTCATCTTTTGAAGATGGTCAACTACCAAAATCGACTGTACAGGAGGTTTATGAAACTGTTATAGTTCCCGATTTGATGACGGCTGAAGGTTCTGGTCTTCCAAACACATCATCAAGCGGTCGTATTACAATGGGGGCAGTTAAGTCTTTATTGGCTAAAGTATACCTAAGTATGGCAGGTAGTCCTTTAAATCAAACTGATAAATTTATTGCTGCAAGGGATAAGGCAAATGAGGTAATAAGTGCGGAATGGTATAATTTGTTTCAATCCGATGGTTCTACAACATGGTTCAATAAATTGAACAACCCTGCATATGATAATATTGAGGAGAATATTTTTATGGTTCAATATAATAACGAAGCTATTGGATCGTCAATCACTAGTTATTTTACTCCAATAGGAGGTGAGGCAATTAGCCCTCTTTCATTACATTTTGGTGGTATGGAGCCAGAAATGGATTTTATTAATTCCTACGAAAGCAATGATTTAAGAGCCCAGAACCAAGGCTTCTTTTTCAATGAAGTAGATGGCATAACATTTAATAATTCTGTATTTAAATATTTTTACGAGGAATATAGAAACGGTAATGGATTGTCCGGCAAAAATGTTCCTTTATTACGTTATGCAGATGTACTCTTAACTTATGCTGAAGCTCAAAATGAATCTGCTTCTGCAAATGCATTGGCATATAGTTCTTTAAATGCAATTCGTTCAAGGGCAGGGCTGCCAAATGTTTCTGGTTTGAGTAAAGAGGATTTTAGAGAAGAAGTATGGAGACAACGTTATTGGGAATTTCCTGCAGAAGCTGGTATACTTTGGTTTGATCAAAGAAGAACCAATAAAATATTTAATGGTAATAATTTTAGTGATTTGGTTGGTACTGCTTTGACTAATGGAAAAATTATAACAAGTGATAATGTCTATTTCCCAATACCTCAGAATGAAGTTATACTTAACCCAAATCTTGGTGATTAATAAAGTTGAATAATGAATTAAAAATGTTGAGTTAGTTTAGTTTTTGTTAGCAGGGGTGATTTTTTTGATTCAATCACCCTTGTTTTTCTAAATCAAAATATTGAATTCTACATATTATTTAAAAATTTCAAACAAAATGAAAAAGAACATAAAATTATTATTGCTGAGCATGTTATGCGTTTATGGATCGCTATTTGCCCAGGAACAAAGCACTGTTATTTTTGACTATATCAAACCTTATGAATATGTAAGAGCAGGGAATAATCTTTTGGCTAAGGCTTCTTTATCTGGAGAGAATACTAGGTTGTTTAAAAAAATCGAGTTCAAAGATGGAAAGAGAATTGATGTTGAGCATAGCAATGGAAAGTCTTGGGTTTGGCTTCCGGTGATTGGTGAACCGGAAATAATAGAAATTAAAGGCACTAACAGAAAATTAGATGCAAAACAATTATTTACGCCATTGGTTACCTCTGATTGGGGATATTTCAATGAGGGTACATTTCATATCATTTCTTCGTCACATCAAGATATAGCATGGATGGATACCCCAGAATATTGCATGCACGAACGTGTTAACGATATAATTGCTCCAGCATTGGATATTATGAAGTCAGACAAGGATTATTATTTCGGAATGGAACAGTCCCTAAATCTAAAAGAATTTATAGAAGCACATCCAGAAAGAAAGAGTGAAGTCTTAGAGCGATATAAAGAAGGTCGTTTTACTTGGGGGGCAACATATAATCAACCGTATGAGGGAATGCAGATGGGGGAGCAACTTATAAGAGAAATGTATTTTGGGAAACTTTGGATAAAAGATAATTTTGATGGAGTAATTGAAGAAACCGCTTTTAATACTGATGTTCCTGGCAGAACTTTACAATTTCCTCAAATTTTAGCAAAATCAGGAGTAGAAAATCTTTTTGTTTCTAGAATGAGAGAAGGATTTTACGACTGGCATTCACCAGATGGTTCCTCTGTATTAACTTATACTCCTGGTAATTATGGCTGGGCAGCTATGTTTTATAAATTATTTGATGATGATGCTATTACTGCTTTACAAAAAATTCAGAATAGGGTTAAAATGTGGGGCGAGTATTATAGAAAACATAATTTACCACCTCATTTTGCAATAGTACTTAGTAACGATGCTGCTGGTCCAGTAGATTATGGTAATGTTGTTAAAGAATGGAATAAAATAGTTGAAGAAACAGGTCTTAAAATACCATCTCTAAGACATTCAACAGTTACTAGTTTTCTTTCCGAAATTAAAAAACCTGGAGCTTCATTTGAAAAACTAGAGGGTGATCGTCCAAATATTTGGGCATATATACATGGACCAGGTCATGAAAAGGCTATTACGGCATCAAGAAAGGCAGGCAGAATTTTACCTTCAGCTGAAATTTTTGGAACTGTAGATGCATTATTAAATAAAAATTTTGATGATTACCCTGCTAGTCGTTTATCTAAAGCTTTTGAAGAATCTATTTACCCTGATCATGGATGGGGAGGTAAAAACGGACATATTACCGATAGTATTTTTAGAGATAAATTAGAATTTGCAGCAAACGAAGCTGACGAAATGTTGCAAATTTCGCTAAACTCAATATCTGATAAAATTAATACTAGTAAATCTAACGGAGTTGTTGTTTATAATGATTTATCGTGGGTAAGAAATGGTCTTGCTACTGTTAGTATCGAAAATGCAGATACTTATTATGTTATTGATGAAGACGGTAATGTTGTGCCTTCTCAAAAAAGCAAGCAAAACAAAAATGAGCTTGAGTTCTATGCATCTAATATCCCATCACTTGGGTATAAAACTTATTATTTAAGAAAAGGAAAGAAGAATACCAAGGTAGATAAGAATGTGACCCCAAATTCTTTATCCAATGATTTTTACACTTTATATCTTAATAAAGGTGGTATCAGTTATTTATTTGATGAAACCTTGGGGAAAGAAATTATGAACACTACACGTTTTTCTGGGGGAGATGTATTGTCTATGGGATATAATGGAAACGGTGCAGGAGAATTTACTCAAATGACCGAGCCAAACATGGAAGATTATGATAAAATGAGCAACCACGATTCAAATTGGGAAATAGTAGCCGATGGTACCATTTATACCGATTTTAAGAATACTGCAAAATTTAAGCATACTAAGGTAGAACAGCGAATTAGAGTATTTCATCAAGAAAAAAAAATTGACTTTTTTGTGGATTTACTAGACTGGGATGGTACGCATAATAGAGAGTTTAGATTTGCACTTCCTTTGAATATGGAAGATTCAAAAATTAAATATGAAGTGCCGTTGGCTATTGCCGAGGTCGGAGAAACTGAAATGAAAAATGCGCCAGGTGGATGGGCATGGGGCGGTACATATGATCAAAAACCTGTAACAATACATCCTCGTGAAGTCATGAACTTCATTGCTGCTGAAAATGATGAGTTTACAGTGACCATGGCAACAGATGTAGCTTTGGCAGATTGGATAGACCCTACGAGGGAAGCTGTGGATTATACCGTATTACAAGGTATTTTAATGGCTTCTCATAAAAGCTGTCACGGTGAAGGCAACTGGTATCACCAAACCGGTAATCATCATTTTAAGTTTTCTATGTCTTCCCATGAAATAGATAATAGCTCTTCTTTTCAATTTGGCACAGGGTCTAATCATCCATTAAGAACAATTTATAAAAGAAATGCAAATGCAAATGGGCAATTGTCAAGTGAAATGAGCTTCTTTAATGTCTCCGACCCGATGGTGCGTATAAGTACTATTAAAAAAAGCGAAAAGGGTAATGATGTTATTTTAAGATTGGTTGAAATGGAAGGTAAGGATAAGCAACCTAAAGTTGAACTTGCGTTGCCAATTAAACAATTAGTAAAAACAAACCTTATTGAAGAGGAAGAGGGTAAGGTGCCGGCATCTGGAACTGATTTTAAATTGAATATAGGTCATAACGCCATAGACACCTACAAACTATTTTTTTCTAATTAATTTGATTTATGGGACTCATTGAGAAAATTTCAAGTAATAGCTTAGGTTGTAGTAGCATATTGCATAAGGATGAATGGGGAGTTGTGAAAATCAATTATTCTGAAGATTATAACCTTTACAATAGCAAACATTTGTATGTAAATCAAAATTGCGGTCTGGCTATCACATTATTAAAAGGTCGGGCAATATTGGTGACGGAAAATCTAGATAGCGCATCTTGTTCTATAAGTACAGTAACGATGGCAACGGGGTCGTCATATTACATCAACGAAAATTTGGGCTACACAATTATTATGAATTATGGCTGTGAACTTTTTAGTGTTGAAAGTCCCGAAGAACAGCCTTTAAAAGTAGAAAAAAGAATGTTTACGAAAATTGAAATAGATTTTTTAAATAAAGCAGTTAACAAGGAATTTAATAAATAAATATGGAAGCAATTACGCCTATTTGGAAAAACGACGACGAACTTTTTAAAATAGCTAAAACAGAGCTATTTGTAGCATTGGTGGGTGATATTTTAGATACACTGGGTTTTCAACATCAATTTTTACCACCAAACATTAAACCGTTAAATTCAGATTTTGTTGTTATTGGTAGAGCTATGCCAGTATTAGAAGCAGACGTTTTTGAAGAGTCTGTTAAGAATACTAATAATCCTTTAATGAGTAAACCATTTGGCATTATGTTCGAAGCATTGGATAGCCTAAAAAAAGATGAAGTGTATATCTGCACAGGTTCTTCACCACGATATGCTTTATGGGGAGGTTTAATGAGCACAAGGGCAATGAAATTAAAAGCTGCGGGGGCTATAATGAATGGTTATTCAAGAGATACAAATGAGGTTTTAAATTTGAATTTTCCTACATTTTCTTTCGGAGGTTATGCCCAAGACCAAGGACCTAGAGGTAAAGTTATTGACTATAGAGTCCCTATAGAAATAAACGGAACAAGAATAAATCCAGGAGATATTATCTATGGTGATAGAGACGGTGTTTTAATAGTTCCAAAGGAAGTAGAAGTTGAAGCTTTTATAGGTGCGATAGAAAAAGCTAGAGGTGAACAATTAGTAAAGAAAGCTTTAGAAGAAGGTATGAGCACGGTAGACGCTTTCAAAAAGTTTGGAATAATGTAATCTTTTGTAACCATAATAACTAACTCAAAATTGTTATATGAAAACTAAAAAATCTAACTATTTGTTGGGAATAAGCTTTGTTTCTACCATTGGGGGCTTCCTTTTTGGTTATGATACAGCTGTAATATCTGGGTGTAACACTTTTTTAGAGCAACACTTTAACCTATCTGCGGCAGAGCTTGGGTGGCTAGTATCATCGGCGTTGTTAGGTACTATTTTAGGGTGCATTGTTGCAGGATCAATCACAGATAGATTAGGTAGAAAAAAAACATTGATATTAGCTGCTATTTGTTTAACAATATCTGCATTTGGCTCGATGTTGCCACCGCAATTTTTAGGGAATTTAGATGATGCATTTTGGATAACAGCAGATGCTGATTCATCATTTAACTTTTTAATAGTTGTCCGTATAATAGGAGGTATAGGAGTAGGTGTTACTTCAGTAGTTGCACCCATATATATTTCAGAGCTTTCTTTGCCTAAAAATCGAGGAAGAATGGTTTCAATGTACCAACTTTCCATAACGCTAGGAATTCTTTTAGCTTTTTTGATAGATTGGGTTGTTTTAACTAATGCAGGAAAAAGTGCCGGTGTCATTTCAAATGAATCTTATGGATTTTGGAATTGGTTGTTTGTAGATGAGCTATGGCGAGGTATGTTTGGTACTGAAATTCCAATTGCATTACTATTCTTAATATTACTTTTTATAGTACCAGAAACTCCAAGATGGTTAATAACTAAAGAACGATTTGATGAGGCAGAGGCCATAATGATTAAAATCAATGGTGAGGAATATGCACAAGCTCAAATGTTAGAAATACAAAAAATAGTAGCAGATGAAAGCAAAGGTTTTAAAGAGTTATTAAAACCATTTTTAAGAGTACCTCTTATAATTGGCGTTTTACTTCCAATGTTCTCTCATTTGAGCGGCATAGCAGCAATCATGTATTTCGCCCCAAATATTATTAATGAATCTGTTGAAAGTGTAGAAAGCTCTTTTCTAGGTGCAGTTTTAGTTGGTGTGGTGAATAGTGCTTTTACTTTTGTGGCAATTCTAAACATTGAAAAATTTGGAAGACGTAAACTATTGTTAATAGGTGTAATAGGAGCTTTTTTATCTTTAATGGGTGTAGGTATTTTATTTGCTATGGGGTCACAATATGTACTAATACCATTATTAATGTATGTAGCAAGTTTCGCATTCTCTTTCGGACCTATCGTTTGGGTAATTATCAGTGAAATTTTTCCAACTCGGATACGAGGTCTAGCAGTTTCTTTAGGTAGTTTCTCCTTAATGGTTACAGGGTTCATAATTACACTTACTAATCCTATTTTAATAGAAACGATTAACGTTTCAGGAACATTTTTTCTTTATGCTTCACTGACATTACCTGCAATTTGGTTCATCTGGAAAGTTGTACCTGAAACTAAAGGTAAGACCTTGGAAGAAATAGAAATGTACTGGCGAAAAATTAAAGGCTAAAATTAGAAATACGAATTGAAATCCGATAGATTTTAAAATTAAATACGGATTTAGGTTACACAGCTTATGGTTGAAAATTATAATATTAAGGAAAAAGGATATCACCCTTTTGTTATTAAAGAAGGATGGCAATTAGCAAAACTTAATTATACGAAAGAACAACATATTGATAATATAACGCAATTGGATGTTCATCTAGAAACTGATGAACTTTTTATACTCATTGCTGGAAAAGCAGTTTTGATTGCGGCTACGATTATTGATAACGAACCACATTTTGAAGTAGAAAAATTAATGTTGAACATTATCTATAATATACCAAAAGGAGTATGGCATAATATAGCCATGGAAGAAGGTAGCGAAATATTTATTGCAGAGAAGTCGAATACACATATTTCAGATTTTAAACATTTGGCATTATCCAATTCAAAGAAGGAAGAGTTACATAATCTAGTTAATACACAATTGAAATTGTCGATTGTAAATGAAAGATAATTTAATGAAGACAATAGATTTAAAAGGTAAAAGAGCTCTGGTAACTGGCGGGAGTGTGGGTATTGGTGCAGAAATTTGTAAACAGCTTGCCAGTTGTGGAGCAGATGTTTTTATAAACTATTTCAGTAATAAGGAAATTGCTGAGAAATTAGTTGAAAATATAGAACAAGAGTATGGTGTTAAAGCAGCTTGTGCTTTTGCCAATGTCGCAGATTCTAAACAAGTTGCTGATATGTTCAAAAGCATTGATAAAGTCTTTGGTGGCATAGACATTCTAATTAATAATGCAGGAAGCGAAAGTATTTCGCATGTATTGGATTTAGAGGAGGCAGAATGGGATAGGGTTTTGAATATTAATCTTAAAGGCCCTTTTCTATGCTCAAAACAGGCAGCTTTAAGAATGGAAAATAATGGAGGTGGCGTAATCATTAATATATCATCTATACATGATGTTGTACCTAGGAAAGGATTAATACATTATTGTTCAGCTAAGGCAGGTCTAAAAATGTTTTCAAAATGTTTATCTATTGAATTGGCAGATAAAAACATAAGGGTGGTTTCGATTGCGCCAGGTGCAATCGAAACTAATATGAATAGAGCGGAAATTAAAAAGTTTGGTAAAGAAAAATTTGAAAACTGGATTCCTCAAGGTCGATTAGGTGAAGTTTCTGATGTAGCAAATACTGTTGTTTTTATGGCAAGTGATTTAGCTAGCTATATTAATGGTACAGATATTTATATTGATGGAGCTTACATGAACAATACCATACAATATGATCCTAGACCTGAAAGAAAAAATAAATAATGTTACTATAGTATGTCTAAAATTATAACATTAAAAGGTATCGCTTGGGATCACCCCAGAGGGTATGAGCCTCTAAGGGCTACGTCAGATTCATTTAATAAAATGAATCCAGATGTTCTTATTGAATGGGATATTCGTTCATTAAAAGAATTTGGAGATATGCCTATAGAAGATCTTATAGAATCTTATGATTTAATTACTATTGATCATCCCTACATGGGGCAAGCGCATTCTAATAATTTGCTGTTACCTTTAGAAGAGTATATGCCAAAAGATACTTTAGCTACACTAAGAAATGAGTCGGTTGGGCCAAGTTTTGAATCTTATGAATTCAATGGTCATCAATATGCACTACCTGTAGATGCGGCAGCTCTAGTATCAGCCAATAGAAAGGATTTGATAGAGTCATTAAATCTAGACTTACCAAATTCAAGAAATGAGTTGCTTAATTTTTATAAGAAAGTTCCAAGTGCATACAAAGTAGCATGGGCATTATGTGCAACGGATCTTTGGTGTACTTTTTTAAGCTTATGCGCTCAGGATTCGAATGGTAATTTCATAAAAAACCAAAGTATAGATATCGTCATAGGTACTCAGGTATTAGATGAATTAAAAAGACATATAGAAAATTTACATCCTGAATCTTTGAATTGGAATCCTATTCAAATTTTAGATTACATGGGGGAAAATAATGAAATAATTTATTCTCCTTTCTTATTTGGATATACTAATTATTCGAGAGCTGACTACACCAAATATAGTATAGATTTTGGGAATAGTCCTAAAAATCCAGAGACGAATGTTTCGACTATTTTGGGCGGAGTGGGACTTGCAATTTCAGCACGCTGTAATAACAAAGAATTAGCTGTAGAATATATTTCCTATGTAGCCAAATCAGAAACTCAAAGCGGTGTGTATACTTTAAATGGCGGACAGCCTGGTAATTTAAAAGCTTGGAAAAATGAAGTAAACAATGTTTTGTGTAGTAATTTTTTCACAAATACTTTATATACAATGCAGCAAGCATATGTACGACCTCAACATATGGGATGGAATGGATTTCAAGAACAAGGGGCAGAGCTATTGCACAACGGTTTAATGAAAAACATCTCATCCTTAAAACTTATGAAGGAGCTAAATCACCTTTATCAATCTATAAAGAAATGAAAACCACCTATAAAAATATTAAGGTCACTATACATAATAATGTAGCAGTATTGAGCTTTAATCGTCCTGAACAATTAAATGCAATGAATCGTGACATGATGAATGAGATTATTGATGGTATTAATATTATTAATGAAGATGATTCTGTATTTGTTGCAATCATACGCGGTGAGGGTCGTGCTTTTATGGCTGGTGCAGATATAAAGGAGTATGGCGGTCAAACTCCAGAACAGTTTAAATCATTTCAAGATTGTGGCATTCAACTCTATAAAAGCATAGAAAAAGCAACTAAACCTTGGATAGCAGCGGTAAATGGATTTGCGTTAGGAGGAGGTTTTGAAATAGCACTTTCGTGTGATATGATATTGGCTAGTGAAAATGCAAAAATGGGTCTGCCAGAAGTGTTTTTAAGTTTAGTGCCTGGTGGTGGGGGTACACAACGTTTAATTCAAAAGATAGGATTAAACCGCGCTAAAGAGATGTTATTTTTTGGTAACCAATACGAAGCAGATAAATTATATAAATGGGGAATAGTCAATGAAATTTACATTCAAAATGAATTTGATGATGAAGTAATGAAGTTTGCAGAAAAACTAGCAAGACGATCTCCAAGCGCTGTAAAAGAATTAAAAAGATTGGCTCAGTTAAGTTTAGAGCCTGTTGCATTTGAAAAAAAATTGGCAGAAGAGGGAGTTGCGGTAACAAATTTATTTTATGGGGAAGAAGCCAAAGAAGCTATTCAGAAATTTATAGATAAAACTTAAAATATAATGAAGAACATTACATTTTTTATCGGTAGCTATACTGAGTATCCAATACCTGATTTTGGAGGTATTGGCCATGGTATTTATTCGGTTGAAATGAACACGGATACGGGAGAGTTGTCCGTCCGGCATACTATAAAAACTCGTAATCCGAGTTACTTGGCAATTAGCGATGATAATCGGTTTTTATATGCTGTATCTGAGTTGGATGAATCAAATTATCCAATGGTAAAAAGTTTTGCAATAAATACTGATTCTTCTCTTTCGTTTTTAAATGAACAACTAATTCCGGGAGGGTATCCATGTCATATTATATCACATGAAAAAAACGTCATTGTTGCCTGTTATGTTTCAGGGAATATAATTCAATATAGCACTACGGTAAATGGAGAATTGAATTACAATATGACTGAATTTAAACATCAAGGTTTAAGTGTAAATGCCGATAGACAAGAAGGCCCACACGCACATCAAGTTGTAGTTCATCCAAACGGAAAAGATGTTTTTGTTTGCGATTTAGGTACGGATATGATTAAAGCCTACCAGTTAGAAGAAAATGTATTAATTCCTAATCCAATTAAGGATTGTAAACTCCCGGAAGGAAGTGGGCCAAGACATTTAGTCTTTAATGTAAAAGGTGATTTAGCTTACGTAATCAATGAATTAACTGGTACAGTATCGGTTTTAAAATTTCACGAAGATTGGTTTAAAGAGGTTCATAGCTATACATCTTTACCGAAAGAGTATTTAGGAACTCCTAGTTCTTCTGCAATTAGAATACACCCAAATGGTAAATTTCTATATGTAGCAAATAGAAAGGTGGAAAGCATCACCGTTTTCAAAATTAATGATAGAAAATTAAAACTTGTTGACATTCAGTATACAAAAGGCGAAGAGTTAAGGGAGTTTAATATTACACCAGAAGGTAATTGGTTAATTGCATGTCATCAAAATTCTCATGACACAGTTATTTATGCGATAAAAAAAGATGGAAGATTATTGGAAATTAATAGAACCAAAGAAATTCTGTCTCCATCCTGTATAACATTAAAAAAAATGAATAAAAACTAAATCGATTTAGTTATAAGATATGATAGATAAAAATTTAGAACAAGGACCATTGTCCGGTTTAGTAGTTGCTGATTTTACACAGTTGGCACAGGGGCCATGGGCTACCCAAATGTTGGGTGATATGGGAGCCGATATTATTAAGATAGAACCTTTAAAAGGTGATTGGATGAGGCATTACGCTTACGGTAACCTATACCCAAACGGCGAAAGCATTTCATTTTTGAGTTTCAATAGAAACAAACGTAGTATAGCCTTAAATCTAAAAGACCCTGAAGGAATAGAAGTTGCTAAAAAAATTATTGCGAAGTCTGATATTCTTGTGGAAAATTTTCGTCCAGGTGTAATGGAAAGATTAGGTCTTGGATATGATGAAATTAAGGAAACAAACCCAAAACTTATCTATTGCTCCAGTTCTGGTTATGGTTCATCTGGGCCATATCTGCATAGGGCTGGTCAAGATTTATTGGCACAGTCAATTGCAGGTGGGGCTGCTTTAAATGGTAAAAAAGGAGAAATGCCGGTGGTAACCGCTGTAGGGCAAGCAGATTTGTTAACTAGTTTGTTCATTAATCAGTCAATATTGGCGGCTATCTTTTCAAGATCTAAATCAGGTAAAGGACAAAAAATAGAAGCAAATCTTTTGAACTCCGTAGTAGGTTTTCATATACAAGAAATCACTGCTTTTCTTCATAAAGGTGAAAACCCTGAACGTAGTGAAAGTGGTATTCCCAATCCCTGGTTAGGTGCGCCTTATGGACTCTATAATACAAGTAATGGGTATATAGCTATTGGAATGAATTCAGTTCAAAAATTGGCTCAAATTATTGGCTTGAAAAAATATGCAACTGATGCATATGTTTCCAATAATATTATTGAAAGTAGAGATGAAATAAGGTTTGATTTTGATGCCATATTTCGGACTAAATCAACTGAAGACTGGTTGACAATCCTTTTAGAACAAGATGTGTGGTGCTCACAGGTGAATTCATTTGATGACATGGTCAAAGATCCGCAGATTCAGCATAATGAGATGATTATTGAAATTGAACACCCAACCATTGGTAAAATAAAAACTACTGGTTTCCCTGTATGGTTTAGCGATACACCACAAAAAGTATATAAACCGGCACCATTGCTTAATGAACATGAAGATGAAATACTAAAGGAGTTTTTTTAAAAAGTTGACAGATAATATAATAAAAACAAAACAATGAAACTAGGATTTGGTTTATATAGGCACATGCTTAATACGTCACATTTTAACTTTGCAAAGCAATGTGGCGCGACCCATTTGGTGATTCACTTGGTGGATTATTTTGGACATAATAAAGATAAGGCCGATCAGCCCATTGGCGGCAAGCAAGGTTGGGGCAAGGCAGGAGACCCAGATAAATTGTGGTCTTACGAGGAATTGGTAAGCATAAAAAAAGAAATTAATGATCATGGATTAGAATTAGAGGCCATAGAAAATTTTGACCCTGCCCATTGGCATGATATTTTGCTCGACGGTCCTAAAAAAGAAGCGCAAATCGCCAATCTAAAAGAACTTATCAGAAATGTTGGTAAGGCGGGTATTCCTGTATTCGGTTATAATTTTTCGTTGGCAGGCGTGTCGTCACGTACGATTGCGCCGTATGCGCGTGGAGAAGCAATTTCTGTTGGTATGAATGGGGGTGATGATACACCTATACCTAATGGTATGGTTTGGAATATGATTTATGATGAAAATGCTCCTGAAGGAAGTTTGCCAAAAATAAATCATGAAGAACTTTGGAGCCGTCTTCAGTACTTTCTAAATGAGCTTTTGCCAGTAGCTGAAGAAGCTGGTGTAAAATTAGCAGCACATCCAGATGATCCACCAATGCCTTACGTTAGGGATACGCCAAGATTGGTTTATCAACCTGATATGTATCAAAAATTAATAGACCTGAAACTAAGTTCATCTAATAATCTAGAATTCTGTTTAGGTTCTATAGCAGAAATGACTGAAGGAGATGTTTATGAAGCAACTGATTCTTATAGTAAACAAGGAAAAATAAGTTATATACATTTTAGGAATATTGTAGGTAAAGTACCCAATTATAAAGAAGTCTTTGTAGATGAGGGAGATATAGATATGTTTAAGATCCTCAAAATTTTGAAGAAAAATGGTTTTGAAGGAGTTTTAATACCAGACCATACCCCACAAATGACTTGCGATGCTCCTTGGTATGCAGGTATGGCTTACGCTATGGGTTATATGAAAGCGGCATTGGCTTTACTTGATAAATCTTCATAATGTAGGATTTATACGCTGCAGTTTCAATAGCATATAAAAACATAAATAAAAATAAGTATTGATTATTAAACTTTAAAAATGAACAAACACATAAATAGACTAACAATTGTAGTTTGTTTTCTTTTAATAAACCAATTAAAAGGGCAAGAAACTTTTGATACTACACCCAAAACATATGATTTACTTAAAAGTTTGTCAAACTCTAAGTTAACTGATGGAAGAGTTTTATTGTTTACAACAACTCATGAAGATATTGCTTGGCTAAATGAACCTGAGATATGCAAAATAGATAGGGATAAATTATGGTTAACTCCATATATGGATCGGTTAAAATCAGAACCTGATTTTAAAATGGACATAGAGCAATCTTCTATCGTTATGGAGTACCTACATCGCCATCCAGAAGAAAAAGAAATATTTATATCTTTTTTAAAAGCTGGAAGAATTACGATAGGTGGAGCTTTTGTACAAACATATGAAGGTATGTATTCTGGGGAATCCTTAGCCCGCCAATTTTACTTTGGTAAAAAGTGGATGAAAGATAATCTAGATGGGTACAACTCCAATGTATACTTTAACAATGATGTTCCTTCACGTACATTACAAATGCCCCAATTAGCAAGTAAGGCAGGTGTAAATAATTTTGTATTTGCCAGACATATTAAGGGACTTTTTAATTGGGAATCTCCAGACGGTTCAAAAGTTGTATGCTATAGCCCGGGAAACCATTATATGGAATTTTATAATTTATTGGGTCAGCCAGATTCAATTGCTGTAAAAAGAATGGCTACTGATGCAATAGATTGGTATTCAGAATATAATGATAAGGTTACTGAGAATGGTGTTATGCCAGCAATGCTTAACTATGAGTTTATTTGGGATCAAAAACCAGTTTATAATCAAGTCCCTTTTACCAATATGTGGAATTCAATTTCACATATTACTGCAGAAGGCAAAAAACGAATAAAGGTAAACTTGCCCGAATTTGAGTACGCAACAGCAGCGAATTTTTTCAAAGAAGTTCTTAAAAAGACCACGGTAGAAAAAACAATTAAAGGTGAGCGTCCTAATACATGGGTCTATATTCATGGTGCTAGTCATCAAAAAGCGCTGAAAGCTAGCCGTGAAGGGGATATTTTAATGACTAAGGCAGAAAAATTTGCGACTGCAAATGCTTTAATAGATGATTCTTTTAAGAAATACCCAAATCAAGAATTATACAATGCATGGGAATCCAAAATTTACCCAGACCACGGTTGGGGTGGTAAAGGCGGAGATGTTACCGATAATTTATTTTTGCAAAAATTCCTTTTTGCAAAATCTGAAGCAGAAAAACTATTGGATGAATCCCTGAAATCAATTTCAGGAAAAATTTCTTTTGATAAAGAGAAAGGTAATCCAATTGTGGTTTTTAACAGCTTAAGTTGGGAACTGTCTGATCCGGTAAATTTTAAAATAAATTTTGAGCCAGGTGAGGTAAAGAATATTCAATTGATTACGGAAAAGGGCGATAGTGTACCCATTCAGTTATCAGAATCTAAATATTATCCTAATGGATACATTCAATCTGTAGATGTACATTTTGTTGCTGAAAATCTTCCTTCAATTGGGTATAGAACATATTACTTGAAATCATCGAATGAATTAGAAAAACGGACATATGAAAATAATACAGGCATTTTTGAAAATGTGTATTACAAAGTAAAGTTCGGAGACGGCGGTTTGGAAAGTATTTACGATAAGGCTTTGCAAAAAGAGTTGATTAATTCTAAAAGCTTTAAAGCAGGTGAAATTTTCTCAATGAACTCAGACGGTAACGGTGCTGGTGAGTTTGCTGAAGTTCAACAACCTGATGATAGTTTTTTTGATAGATTGGGTACAGGTAAAACAGAGTGGCAGTTAGTGGATAAAGGTCTTTTATATACTAGCTATAAAATGCGTCAGAAAATGAAGGAAGCTGTAGTTGAAATGAAAATTACATTCCATAACACTATAAAGAAAATAGATTTTGATGTTGACCTGCTAAACTGGGACGGGGTTATGTTTAGGGAATTTAGAATGGCAATGCCTTTAAATATTAACAATGGTGAAGTTACCTATGAAGTTCCCTTTGGGGCAGTAACCGTCGGGAAAGATGAATTGAAAGGTACTGGTGGAGAATTTTATAATACGCCGGTTAGAGAAATTCATCCAAGAGAAATTGAAAACTGGATATCTGCAAGTAACTCAGAATTTGGGGTAACATTGAGTTCTAGTGTTGTAACCGCTGATTGGATTAATCCTATAGATTCTTTAAGTACACAGACTATTTTACAACCCATACTGTTGGCTTCGCGTAAAAGCTGTCATTGGGAGGGTAATGATTATCATCAAACTGGGGATCATCATTTTAATTTTAGCATAACCTCACATTCTAGTGGATGGAAAAATGGACAAAGATTTGGTAAACAAGCAAATGAAAAACCAAATGTTGTGGTTTATCCAGAATCTTATAGTAAAACTTCATTACCTGAAAAGTTAAGTTTTTTTAGTGTAGATAAACAGAACGTAGTCATATCTACTGTGAAGAAGGCTGAAGATGATCAAGGTGTAATTATAAGGGCGTATGAGACAAATGGCGATGACGTACCTGTAATATTTTCCATATTCAAGCCTATAACAAAGTCATTTTCGACTAGTTTAATTGAAGAGCCCATTAAAGAGATTAATAATGATGGTCAAAATATTAAACTAAATATTAACCATTTTTCCATTGAGACTATAAAATTCCAATAAAATAAATTTTATAACATGAAAAGAAGAAAATTTATTTCTCTAACAAGTAAATCTGCAGTGGTAGTTACAGGAGTATCACCATTGTTATCATGGGCTTGTAATGAAAATAACCTTAGTGATTCTTTGTTAAAGGAGCAAGCATTACTCGCTTTTAAAAGATTTGAGGAAGTATGGGATTTTCAGGATTTCTGGAAGAGAGGTAATACGTTTGATGCTTGCTTAGTGTTTGTTGACGCTTTACAACAGCGTTGGCCAAATGATGAAAAGGTTATTGAAATTCAAGAAAAGGTTGGTGTCATGCTAGAAGCAAATCTCGACTTTTTTAATAGTTACGACCCAGGTACTTTATGGGCCGATGATTTTGGCTGGTGGGGACTTATGGCGCTTAATGCGAGAAAGCATTTATTTAAAATTGGAAATAATGTTCTTGCTGATAAATATTTAAAACTTTCAACTGATCTCTGTTGGGAATACAAAAAGAATACGGCCTATGATCATTCAGAAAATGGCAACCCCGTTTTACATGGTTGCAGAAATGGTGATGCCAATGGAGATAGTTTAGGGGTGAAAAATACGGTTACAAACGTGTTACTCTTTTTACTTTCTTCTCGTATTTACCGTTTATCATTGACCGAAAATATTGGTGATAATGAGAAGTATCTAGATATGGCCTACCAACAATGGGTCTGGTTTAATAAGTGGTTCGAGTTAGAAGAATACCAGTTTTTAAAACTATTATCTAGTTCAGGTGCATTGGTTCAAGAACGACCAATGGCATTTGTTGAGGGGTCCACATATCAAGAAAAAATACATCCACCATGGGCAGAAGGTTGGGTTTGGGCCGGAGATCAAGGAATGTTAGTAGCAGCTTTGACCGATATGTTAGCTATTAAATCTGAATTGGCTGAATATCTCATCTCTAGTGGAATAGATACAAGTTTTGATGTGCAAACTTATGAATCTAGATTACGAGACTTAATAAAGTTAATTGCTTTAGGTGTAAAAAATGCAATGGTATCTGATATTGATGGTATTATTCGTGAAGCTCCTTGCTATTCAAGTTTCGGACCTGAACATGGTAGAGATTATTTATCTGGTCGTGGAATTTTAATGCGTTATTTAGGAAGCAAAGAAGAAAGAGATTTACTAGATGTTGATTTATCTGAGAATATAGAAAAGACGGTAAATGCGATTTGGATTACACGAGATAAATCTACCAACCAAGTACAACCTGAGTTTACAAGTCTTGAAAATGATAAGGTATATGTTGAACAGTTTAGAGCATTATGGGGAATAGCAGATGATGTTCATAAATGGGATATTGATACTATGATTGAAAAAAATAAATATGGGGTTTGTCAGTCTGTAGGGCTAGATATGATAGGGGCCATGCTCAAACTAACATAAATATAATTAGTTATGAATTATTTTAAAGGAATATTGATGATATCCATAGCATTAATTCCAGTGGTAATAAAATCACAACGTGAGGTAAGCCCAATAGAAGGTAGTTGGGGTATTACCATAGATCATGATGGCAAAGAAGCTGCATCTTGGTTAGAAATAAAACCTTGGGGATTTACAAAAGTTGGTAGATTTTTACATACAGGAGGTTACCCAAGACCAATCTCAGTCATTAATGTAAAGGACGATAAATTTAATTTTACGATTCCATAGCTGTTGTTTCTTTCCAGGGCATAATAATTTGATTTTCATCTCAAATTATAACCTTAAAAGTGTAAACTATGTGACTTTAACTTTGTAAAGGATGTCCCTTGAACGTACCACAGCACTATAAACTACTTCAGCTTATTTATAACAAGGTTAAATGTCCGACCACCTTATGGTTGATCCGCAAATGGTTACGAGCGCCTATTTTAAAGAATGGGCAACTGTGTAAGCGCAGAAAAGGATTACCACAAGGCAGCCCATTAAGTCCGTTATTGTCCAACATTATGTTAGACCAATTGGACAAACATCTAAAAGTACGAGGGTTCAGGTTTATTCGCTATGCCGATGATTTCAGTATTTACACAAAATCAAAAGCAGCGGCACGAGCGATAGGGAATGAGGTTTATCTGTTTTTAAAGGAGAAACTGGATTTACCTGTCAACCGAGCAAAGAGCGGTATACGCAGACCTTCTACTTTCAAGGTTTTGGGTTATAGGTTTACGCCAGTCTATAAGAAAGGCGTAAAGGGGCATTATCAGTTAATAGTAAGTGAATCGGCTTGGCGAACACTCAAACGCAAGCTCAGGTACCTTACCAAGAAAACGCTACCATTGTCATTAGCAGAAAGGCTACAACGCTTAAAACTCATCTATAGAGGGTGGTTGAACAATTTCCGATTAGGAAATATAGAGACCAAACTTAAAAAGCTGGATGAATGGTTACGTAACCGACTACGCTACTGCATATGGCACGATTGGAAGAAACCAGAGCGCAAACGCAAGAACCTCATTGGGTTAGGCATAAAACAGGACCAAGCGTATGCTTGGAGTAGAACAAGAATGGGAGGCTGGGCAGTAGCTCAAAGCCCTATACTTAGAACTACTGTTACTGAAAAGCGCTTAAGAAAAAGAGGTTATGAAAGTATACTAACGTACTACCACGTTGTAAAGTTCTGATATAACGAACCGCCGTATACGAGACCCGTACGTACGGTGGTGTGAGGGGTGCACTCCGTCATTTGATGGCGGAGCCATCCACTCGATTAGGTTTTCGTACTTTTATATTCATATTGATTAGAATTCTGGAGTTGAAGAATCAGGCGTTATTATTGGTTTGTCAAATTTCATCATTAAAGGCATAGGGAAATCAACTCCCATTAATATAGCTTCTCCAGCACCTAGAACAGGTAAAAAATCTAAGGAACTTTTGTTAGCGGAAGAACTTGCATTAGCAATAGATTCTTTGTCAAAATGATTTATTAATCGGTGAACGATAAAAGTACCGACTTGACTTAATGTTCCTGTAGGTATATCTCTTGGCATTTGTGTAGCTAAACATAAAAACAAGCCAAATTTTCGACACTCTTTAGCTATTGAATCAAATGCGTTCAGTTTAGTAAGTTCAAAATATTCATCTTTTACTTCTTTATTAAGATATTGATGAGCCTCATCTACAAATAAAACGATTGGTGATTTTTTGAAAACACCTTTTCTTGAAATTTCTAAAAGATATTTACCGATTGCGTTTGCTAGTATTTCTCTAGCTTGAAAGTCATAACCGACATCTTCAAATCCAATTCGTAAAAGTTTTTTATCACTTTGAATAAAATTATTTAATTGTATTATTAATTCATTATCATCAGATTTCAATTTATCAAAACCAAAAATTGAAATAAATTGAGGATTATGAGTAAGGTTATTAATTCTCAATATTAAACTGATACAATTATTTAGATGTATATCAAATTTTGCACCCCATTTATTAGAATTATCCCAATCAACATCTCTTACACATTCATTAACTATTTGATTTGCCAGTAAATTAATATTAAAATCAGAAGAAATACTTTCTATTTCGGAGATAAATTTATTGTAGACTTTATTGAATGGAAGCATTAACTGTTTCTCTTTAAAAATACAAGAGCGCTTTAGTATTATATTCTCTCTACGATTATTAGCAATTTTTATGGAATAAGTCTCATTATCTATCTTTTGAATAAAATCATCATCAATATTTTCTTCAAGAACCTTTAGTACTTTAAGTGATTTTATAGCTTCCATAAGTTTTGGAGCTTGAACTTGACCAGAAGGTCTTAGTAAAACAAATAAATCACCTATTGTAAGATTTGAATAATGAAGAAATGATTTAGATGATAAAATTGAGGCTTTTTCTGAATATTCTTTTTCGTCATGTTTATGATATTCTCCAGTAGCATCTATTAATACAGCTTTATTTTTATTAAAAACTAAACCTTCAATGAGTTTACTAACTGTATAGCTTTTACCACCTCCAGTAGTTCCAACAACTGCACAATGACGACTAAATATAGCTTGTTGTGATAATTCAATTTTAGCAGATTTGTCATATGTCAGACATCCTACATTAATTAAAGGTGCGTTATTTTTCTGTTCTTCTTTTAAACCAAATCCTTTAAAATACTGTTTTATAAACTCTGTAGGGCATACAAACACTTTTGCTCCAATTGTAGGTAGAGAATTTAATCCTTTTTCGATTTTGCTAGGTTCAAATAAATCAAAAGATAGTAATATTTCAATCTTTCCAGTTGGATGGAAATCATTATTATTAAATGACCTTTCGCTTAGACCTAATCTTTCTTTTTCTGGAAGAGATAATTCTAATATTTTACCTAAAAAACCATACTGGTGACCTTCAATGACAACAAAGTTTCCTACTAAGCCTCCATTTAATTGCTCTCCTTTATGAATAAATGATTTTAATAATACACTTGAAGGAAAATGAACATTAATATATTGAGGAGTTACATTATTAATATATCCTAAGAAATAATTATGGTCAAATGGATTTCTAATCATCTCCACTATTATTTAAATTGACTACTATTTTATCATTATTGTCTTGATTATATGTCTTTAAGTCAGGGTAATAGTTAGAGAAATTAGAAAACAATTCATCAATAAGTACAATACTTGAATTTTCTTGAGCAATTCTATAAAGTTCTTTGTTGAAATTACCAGCTTGACTTATTCCTTTATTAACAACCATTAATTGAAAACTAGGGTTTTGTTCAAGAGCTTCTTGAATAGCTGTTACTATATGTTTATCATTGAAACTAAAACCAATACAAATTAGTAAAACATTATCCTTTCGTAAATTTTGTTGAAGCCTAGACATCATCTCAAAAAAAGGTTGTTCATAAGAACTCTCATATTTACTTTCTTTCGGATAAATCATTAAAGCTTTGTTAACCTTTTCTGATTGTTTAATACTTCCGTTTTCTAATCTTTCCCAATCTACGGAACCGTGTGGTTTATATAAATGAAATACTTTACTTACAAAGTTGTCTTCTTCTTTTACTCTGCTATTATCCCTTTGGACAATGTCATAATTAAAATTTCTACCACTAAATATTCTTGGAAAAGAGAATGAAAATCCATCAATCATAGTAAAATTCCCTTGTATTCCAGCTTGCTCAAAAAGGGTATCATAATTTAAAGTGAAAACTTTAGCTCTTGGCAAAGTTACTTTTCGTTTAGTAATTTTCTCTAGTAATTCCTTGTGGGGAGAATTATTTGGTAAATCTAATTCACATTTAGATTTTATTAAGGATTCTATCTGTTTAATTAGTTCGGTTATATCAATTTTTCCTTCAGGGTCTTTTACATATTCTTTTGCTGAATTTGCAAAAGAAAGTAGTTTCTCCAAGTTTTTTACATAATTATCATCTTTCTTATCTGTATAATGTACTAATTCACATAATTTATGTAAAACTTCTTCACTCACTAATTCCACAGTATCATCCCATAAATCAGTAAGTAATCTACCTTTTTTTTCGCCTTTACCTATACCTACAGATGAACCAGCTCCTGTTAGTATAAGGAGATTTTCAAATTGAAAGTTTAGAAATTTCTTGTATTTATTACGTTTTGTTTTGAGAGCAAATTCCAATTTACCTTTATCATTAGTATTCTCAAACTCATGTTTTTTCCCGTCAATATATACATTAGAGACAATTTCATTATCGTATTCAATTGAAACTTTATTATTTCCGTTAATGTATATGTCTTCCATAATTTTGAATCTATTAATTTAGATTTGTTGCGTTAAGTTCTTGATTACGCAATGATTTTTTTGTATGAAACCTAACGTTTGAGCTATGAACAGTACGGGAGCAAATTAGCGTTTACTTTCCGCCACGCACATAGCAAAATCTTTTTGTTTTGTTTTTTTCTTTGTCCGCTAAAAAGCAAAATCCAAAAGATTTTGCGGACATCATAAAAATACACAAACCTTTTGATTAAGCCCGAAGCCCGTATTGTTTATAGGTTGTGTTGTACACAGGGCTTATTTTCCATTCACTAAGGTTTTCGGACGTTTCATTAATATTTCTTTCCCGTCATTATCGGATTTTAATAATTCAATTAAAGTGAAATTATTAGAATACGAATACACTTGTTGATTTGCCCAAATGTATTGATGACAATTATAAGCTCTAATTTCTTTTTCGTTAAGTAATTCAAACGTGTTCTCTTCTTTCTGCTTTTCAGGAAAATGATTAGTATCCCACATTGTCATTATTATTGACTTGCTAATAGGGAAAATAATTTCAGTTCCCTCCATTCCAAAACCATCATAATAATTCGGTTTATTTTTAATGTGGGGTTTTATAATTATTGGATTATCTGAAGTGTAGAACTCTAAGCTATTACTTTTGTAAAATACCCAATGCTTATCTAGAATTTGGGAGGCAAAGTCTGAAACAAACTCCTGATTAGCATATAGTTTGGAATGTAGTATTGTGTCATAATCTTTATCATACTCAATTGAGCTTTCGTCATTATCTAATTCGGGATTCATATTGGTAATACCTGATTTGATAATGTCAATGCATTCTAATAGAGCTTTTTCATATGTTTCCGATGTGTCATTTTTAACATTAGGCATTCTAAGATGCTGTATTCCTATCAATTGCGCAAATACCTCTTTTTCATTTTGAGTTAATATTTCTTCGTTTTCTTGAGTGTTTTTCCAAGAGTCGGCTTGTACTATTATTTTATTTAAAATTTTGGCGTATAAACTCTCTATGTGCTCAGCAAAAAAAGCTTTTTCAAAATATTTGCTACCATAAGGAATGTTCAATTTTTCAGATAAATATTTTTTCGGTATTTCATACAAATAAGGGGAATAAGCAATACTGTCTAATGAGTTGGTAAAAGACTTATGCGCTTTTTTGTCGTATATGTGGACATATTTTCCATTAGGCGAAAAATTTATCAGGTAACATTCAGGTACGAAATGTTGTTTTATATGAGTTTCTTTATTCATTTCTTGCCTTGTGTACAACGGTGCGGCTAAGCGTAGTGCGGAGGCAAGGAAACTTTTCGTTTCCGTCTGCCGACGTAGCTAAAGCTTATTGTTTAGTTTTATTTTTTACTGTCCAAAGCTAAATCCATAAGATTTAGCGACTTCATAAATATACACAGACCATTCGAGTTTGCCCTAAAGTCCGCATTACGTTTAGGTATTGTTAGCTGCTGGTTTCTTTACTCCCATTTTTACTATTGAACTTTCTTTCAAGTTCATCGGACAGAGCAATATTTTTTTCAATATCTAATTCCAATTGACTCTTTTTTCGGTAATCTAAAGGAGATAGTCCTGTATTAGTTGGTAGTTGAAACATGTTTACAGTTAGGTTAGTTTTTTTACTTAGATTAAAATCTCGAAACCTTGTAATATCATTTAGAAAATTTATTTGACCAGAAAAATCTATCGTCAAAACAGCACCGTATGGAGGAAAAGCTATTTCTGAACATTTGATATGTGTCCCTAAAGCTGTATCTACTTTAGCTACATGGCTTATGTATCTTAATTTCTCCGCTTTTGTTAAATATGTGAAAACTCTAAATTTATCGGATAATTTTTGAGATTCTGGGTTTGCTACAAAATCCGACAATTCCGGATAGGTTTCAAGATACCAATCGCCATTAATTGCGAGAAACATTGAAATAATATGCTTCAATATTTTAAGGGGTTCTACTTCTTTAATCAAGTATTTATGAGGACAGAATTCTGTATTCTTCAAAATTTCAAATCCACCTTGTACCCATCTCTTATATGCTGGTACGTAGTTCGCTCCAAGAAAACTATTACATTCTTTGCAAAACGAGTTATATCCAATACCACCCTGTTTGATTTTACCTTTCGGTTTTTCTTTTAAAGGGTTTTTAATCTTTATATAGTCTTCAAAATCAACAGAAGTATATTTGGTATTCTTGTTAAATGTGGTTCTTGGTGGAACATGCTCAAATGATAAATCAGTATTCTGACCGCATAAATGGCAAATCCCTTTTATCATTTTGTGTCTTCCCAATTCTAAATGTTTTTCGAACTTGCAGCTAACGGTCTTGTATATGGCTCGTAGCGTGAAAATTAGAATTGTCTATTCGGTTAAGCACGAGCCGAATTTTTTAATTTTTCTTATTATCTTTTTTTCTCAATAAGCCAAATTAAAAAATTTGGCGGACTCGCAAATATGCCTTAACTTTGAATTAAGCAACTACTTAGCTATGAGCTATATACGTTGTTAGGGTGCGTTTTTTTCGCTAAAATGGTAAGTCATCCGTTTCATCAGAGTTCTTTCCTAAATCGTACCAACCAGAAAGTTGAAGCCAACATTTCTGATTTTCATTTTCATTAAAAGCAATCCATCTTGCAAGTGAAACTCTAATCAAAGTTCCTGCTGGAATTAGGTCAACTGGTTCTTGAAAACCTTTAAATTTAAGACTTCTCCAACCTTCAGATTGAGGGTATTGATAACGAACTCCATTATAGTCTCTACGCCTTAAATCTCTATCACTTATCCAAAATCCTACGCTGTGATTTGGAATTCCACCATTTCTGTCGATATAACCACTACCACCTTGTGTCCATTGAATTAAATTGTCGAACAAATTATCAGGATGTCCTTCCCAAATTGGAATTTCGCGTTTTCGGATGAAGTCTTTTACGGTAATTGAATCTTTTAAACGTCCTTTACTAACTCTATTAGAAACAAGAATATCCTCAATATGTGGTGCCACATTATTTGGTCTTTCACTAAATTCAATTTCCCAAGCTTGTTTGGGATTCAAATCTGTATCTTCTGGTTGGTTTTCTTCGTTTTCAGTTAATAACCGAACATAGCGACCACCTAAAGTCAGTCCGCCAATGCAACATTGTCCATTATTCATATGGGTTTTCGAAAGTATAATAACAACCTCTTTCATAAATGAGTAATGTTATATCCTAAACTCTCTAACTTGTCTGTTACAAGCGAACGATGGCAAGCTTGTGGCTTTTCTTCTACGCAAAATAAAACAACTCGATTGGCATTAATTTCTTCGAGTTTTTCTATAAAATAGTCGAAATCGTAGTTACTTAATATTCTGTTTTTGTAAGCTATTTTAAAAACTTTACCTAATTCGTTTCTGTCTCTTTTTAGTTCTCCTTGTTGTGCATCAGCTTCTTTTTGCAAATCACGAATTTCAGATGTTGGTGCAAGGTCTAAAATATGACCGTATTGAATACCTAAATCTTGTAATTTGGATTGAAGTCTTTGACTATTAACAAACGAATATTTTGCACCACGAACACCTCTCCTTTGCCTAATATCGCAAAAAGTGTCAATATTATTTTTTGTTAACTTATCAAAATATTGTTGTTCTGTCGAGTTGTAAACTCCGATTGTATAAAATTCCATTATTGGTATTCTTTTCTTGATGTAAAGTCAAGTTCATTGCCAAACAAATCGACAGTTCCTTTTCCTTTGGTTAATTCATTCATTACTGTTTGTTGAGATTTTACTCTCTTTGAAGAAACAATATGTTTGATTGATATATTTTGCTTTAACAATTCTTGACCAATAAGTTTACTTCTATGACATTCCTCTGGTTTTGACTCACTACACATTATTGCAAGGTTTACCTTTTTTTCGTTTGCAGTAGTTAGCCTATTTAAGCCTTGCTTAAAAAAGTCTTTTTCTTTGATTAAATCGTAAACTACTTTTCCATTATAGTCATAACAACTTCTGTCACTTGGAAGTCCTCCTAAAGTTTCTCCAACGAAAACATATTTTATATTGTTTTTATTAAGCTCAATTTCAAGTTGAGCTTGATTGAATTGAGGATTCCATTTAGAGTAAGGTTTTGACCTAATATCAAGCAAGTAGCCAATTCCAAAAGACTGTAATTCCAAGATAAAGGATTGTATTTCCTTATTCCCGTGTCCGATTGAATATATTGTTGACGTGTTCATCTTACAAATTTACGAAATTTCATTTTTTGTTCAGGTGTTTCTTCAAAATGCACCCTAACAATAGTATATATAACATTAATGTTATATATACCTCCAATATAGGATATATATAACATATGTTATATACATCTTTTATAAATTCTAGGAGTCAAGAGGATTTTTTATTTTTTTGAAAGTTGTAGTGGCAACATGTTTATAAATTTCAGTTGTCCTGCTCGAACTATGATCTAATAAAACCTGAATTTGTCTTAAATCAACACCTGCCTCTAATAGATGGGTAGCAAAACTATGTCTTTACATAAGTGAAGTTACAGGAATCTTAATACCTCCTTTTATAGCGGCATTAAGTACAAATTTCCCAATGCTTTGACCTGAATATTGATTGCCGTATAAACCTTCAACAATATTTTACTGGTTTATATTGTTCAGTAAATCTTTCAACAATGAATTGTAATCTGAAAAATTAGCAATTTGGTTTGTCGATTTACTTTTTCTAAGATGTCATGGAATTGCGAGGTGTTATCTGTTAACAGAATCTTACATATGAATTATATTTCCGGTTATCATATCGTAGTATGCAGGTCTCCCATGAATATCCCTATTCATATTTTTAACTATATGATAACGTGATTTTAAAAAAACTTTTAAGTCATCAATATCTTTTTTAGTAGCAGGTTTGTGAGCATAAGGGGTTACAAAATCTTTTGCCATATCTACAAAAGCAGCTCCTGCGGCAGCATTTCCAATTCCTGCAAGAGACATTTTTTCATGTAAGCTTGGCTTTTGTGCTAAAACAGGTTTCTCATCTATAGAGTTTACAGCAGGCACCTTCAATTCTTTAATGTGTTGGTTGTTTTTCCAGTTTAAACTGCGGCAAGAGTTGCTACAGAACTTTTGCGCTCCTCTTCTTTTTGGAAGATAGTCACCACCACAATATTTGCAGATTTCAGCTTTTATCATAATTATGCGTAAATTAAACGTTTAATTTACGCATAATTTTCTGTTATACTTTTAAATCAATATTGAAAATACGTTTTAATAGAATCGTTTCTGCCTCAGAATCAGAAATAAGAGGTAGTTTTTTATTTTTGCTGCGCTGTGTTTTCTTATTTGTAGAAGTGGGAAGGTTTTCATGCAGCTCTTCTTGTAAATTTGAAACTCCAGGTATTACATTTTGTGTATCCCTAATATAAAAAAGCTTGGATACATGAGGGAAAGATGACGCTAACGATTTTCCGATATTAAAATTACCTTTAGGCAAAGATTGCATATCGGGATAAAACTGTTTTAGAATAGTTTCAAAATGTGACTTGTGAAAATTATATTGGAGTTTAAACAAACCTAGAATAGTGTCCTCTTGAGGAAGTACTTGGGTTATATTTTTATTCAGCCAATTTGTAATAAAATATAAGCACTCAGCCTGCTCGTAATATAATTCTAGAATGTAATTAAATTCCTGTGTATTGGAATTTGCTTTTGCATTTAATAATTGACGTGTACTTTTTTTTAATGTGCTGTCTTTAAGTATTATCATGCTATTGTCCCTACCTGTTTCGTAGCGTGTAGGTCCCTTGTAATAATCTATCACTAATATTTTATTACGAAGTTTTTCGAATTCTATTTCATTATGGTTTTCTAAGAATTCATTTGAAACTTCATCATCGGGGATGAAAAATAATAATTCTTCCCACAGCTTTGAGATCAGGTTCTTGTACAATTGTTCCAAAGACATATTATCCATGTACATTCTTTAACATTGTTGAGTAATCTTCGGGAAGTTCGGCATCTATATCTCTTAAATATTTTTCTAAGGCCGTCATGGAAGAATGGCCTGTGATCAACATCAACTTACTTTTAGCCTCAAAAGGGGAGGAGTCCTTCATTAAAGCTCTATAAACCTTTGTAATGTAGGTGTGTCTAAAACTATATAGCCCATAATCTCTTCCTAATTTAAAATGCTCCTTAACGACTTTTCTAAAACGTTTGCTGAAATAGTCTCTCCTATTTCGAATTTCGGTGTTCCATTCGCTTCCAATTTTGTCCGGTGTAAATAGTATAGCTTCTTTATCCAGTTTCGTAAGGTCCGGCAAATCCATCCACAATAGCTCTGGTATTATTTTGGTTTTTAAAGGGCTGTTCTTTGCTTTAAATTGTACTCTTTTGTTCTCGATATCAATATCCTTTACTTTTAATCGGCAGACTTCTATAGGGCGTAAAAAATTATAGGAGATAAATTTAATATAGAGTAATAAAATTGGATCATTGATTTTTAAATACTCAAAAATCTCTTCTTGGGTATGTTGAGCATATGTCTTATTCCGTTCTGGTGTAGATTTTAATTTAGGTATTTTCTTTAAAAAATTATTGTGAATAATTTCATTGTCTACCAATACTTGAATAATGCTGCTTAGATCACTTTTGTAATTGTTTCTAGTACGAGCACTGTTTTTATTCAGGACGTAATTTAGAAAAGAGGTGACAACTTTCTTATTAAGCTCGTTAATATATTTTATTTCTGGTTGATTTGCCGAAAGCCATTCTTGAAGGTTTCTTAATTTACTTTCATAATCTCTTTTGGTAGTTTGGCTTATTACTTTTTCTTTTAGCTTAATTCCGAATTCAAAAGCTTCTTTAACGGTCATTGATGTTTTCTCCGGTAGTGGTGTGGATTTCTCTAAATTCTTATTGGTTAGATCAGCAGGAACTGCAACACTGTTTTTGCGATGTAAACTTTTGTGTAATTCTAAGTTATCTGAATACGGATTGTAACCCTTTTTTAATAACCGTAATAATACTTTTCTATAAATGACCAATACCGACATTCTATCTTCTTTGGTCTTATATTTATTTGCGTTTCCATAAAAAGGAGTCTGGCGCATCAATTTTCCATTATCAGGATGCCGAAAAGAAAAATAAATATACCAACGTTTCGTTAAATCGCCTTTGGCTGAGTATATTTTAGGTGAGGAAAAGTTTGGTTTTAGAGACAAATCGTATGCACTTTCGTATTCATTTTCGTATTCGAAGGTAATTAACTCCTTAAAATTAGGCATAAAAAAACGGTTTAGAGAAAACTAAACCGCTGTTTTTAAAGATTTTAATCTTAGTAGCGAGAGGGGGCACGATCCCCCGACCTCCGGGTTATGAATTGTCCAAAATCCCTTATTTTACTACTATTTCAAGACTTTTTGTATAAAATCGTATTCGGTAGCGTATACGCTGATTAAACAAATTATTTACTCAAAAATAACAAAAAGTAGGAGGTAAGAAAACCATTAATAATAATTGTTTATTCTGAGAATACATATTGTGTTGAATTTATAAATTTTCTTTTAGATGTATAAGTTTTTTATTGGTTCAAAATCAAAATTGTTATCCATATGGAGTCATTCTAGCAATCTTTTATCTCAGATAACTGGCAATTTTTAATACATACATCATATTTAATATAACACGCATAGTGATTTCTATAATTAAGAGTAAAGTAAATTGTGTTATGCTTAGAGTTACACTATTATAAATAAGGATTTAATGAAAATATAGTTGTTATTATATATTTATATTAATAATTAAGAAAATTTTAATTAAATTCATCACAGTTTCTTTTTACATTTTAGTATTGTATTTCAATTAGTTTTAACTGTTGTGTAATTTTACTTGCATAATAGTTACTGGTTTGGATGCGCTTTTATGGTACAAATATTTAAATAGAATTCTTCGGTATTGTATTTAAATGTTTCTACTTCATATAGGTGAATATCTTAGCCTTTACTGCTGATCATAGGCTTGTTTGTTTATTGTATAATTTAAATCAATCTGTTCCCAGAATTTGATTTATGAAAATTACCAGTATGGACAATAACAACTACATGAATGAGAAGTTTCTTTTAGAAGGATTAATAAAAGGGTCTGAAGTTGCTTATGCTTACTTTTTTAATAATTATTATAAGGATCTTTGCAATTATTTATTAGCAATTTCTGGTGATTCTGAATTAACTGAGGAAATTGCACAACAAGCTTTTGTAAAACTTTGGTACAAAAGAGAGTCATTATCAATTCAAGATAATGCATTAAAACCTTACTTTTTCAGAATGGCTTATAACCTCTTCATAGATGCCAAACGAAAAGAGAAGAAAAAGTATAAATTATTAGAGCACCTTAAAGTAGAAGCCTATTCAAATTTAGTGGATATAGATAACAGCCAATACGAACAAAAACTTAAATTAATTGAAGACGAAATAGAAAACTTACCTGATCAATGCAAAAGAGTTTTTATTCTAGGTAAAAAGGAGGGACTAAAGTATCAGGAAATTTCTGAAAAACTTCATATATCAATAAAGACAGTTGAAGTACATATGTCTAAGGCATTAAAAAGATTACGTACTCAATTGACTATTTTTCTGTAATTAAAATTGATTTTCTTCAAGTAAATAGATGTACCTGTGTACTTCTCCTAATAATAATGTTAAAAATTTTTGTTTTAAGTAAGGGTATTTAAAAAAACGTGCGTCTCTAGTAAAAAGACACTTAATTTTTTTAAATGACTAACCTAGATATAAAAATTATTATTACCAGATACCTTAGAGAAGAAGCTACTGAGGAAGAGATAGCCATTTTATTTGAATGGGTAAAAAAAGACGGTAATCAAGATACTTTCAAAAAATTGGTTCAAGCCGATTATTTAGTTAGGTATAAAAAAGAATCCTGGGATTCAGAAGAAGCATTTCAAGAGTTTCTAAAAAGTATTAAAGAGAAGGAAGAATCTGAAGTCATTCCTTTAAATGCAAGCAAAAATATTTTAAAATATGCTGCTGCTATTATTGTACTTATTGCTTCAAGTACCTATTATATACTTAATAATAAGTCTACTGAATCAATTCAATCGAATTTAAATTATAATGAAATTACTCTTCAATTAAATAATGGAGAAACTATAAACCTTAATCAAAACAATGATACCATTATTAATGTAGGGAATGGATTAGCTAGTATTCAATTAAAAAATGGAATATTGAAACAAAATGGTTCAGTTAAAAACACCGTTAATTCAAGTAACAATATTTTAAAAGTTCCTTACGGAAAAACTTTATCGGTAACACTTGATGATGGTTCAGTTATAAAGTTAAATTCAGGTTCAGAACTATCCTATCCTTCAAGTTTTGCTGATTTAAATACAAGAAAGGTTACTCTTAAAGGTGAAGCGCTTTTTGAAATAGCCAAAGATCCTTTAAAGCCATTTGTTGTTCAAACAGATGAAACATTTACCCAAGTTTATGGAACTGTATTTAATATATCATCATATGAAGACGATGATAATATCGAAGTAGTTTTAGTAGAAGGTTCCGTTGGAGTAGGTGATAAGCTCAGATTTAAAGAGAAGAATTTAACGATGCTTAAACCTTCTCAGAAAATCACTAATTCTAATAATTCATTTATTGTTGAAGATGTCGATATCACCCCATATGTATCATGGGTAGAGGGAGTTATTTCTTTTCAAAATGCGAATATGACTCAAATTATAAAAAAATTGGAGCGACAGTTTGATGTTCAGATAATTAATGAAAATAATACGCTAGAAGAACGTCAATTTACTGGTGCATTCGATAAAGAAAATATTGAATCTATTTTAAAGACGATTCAAACTCACACAAATTTTCAGTACATAAAAAAAGGAAAAATAATAACTATTAAAAAAACAGAATAGCCTATGGTTTGAATCAATTCTAAGTAAAAAGAAACTAAACTAAACTAACTAGACCGAATGAATTATGAAAAAAAAGAAAACCATTTATACTGTGGCCGCTAAGGCTCGGAGAAAATTTATCTTTCTCCTATGTATGTCATTATCTTTTAGCTATGCCATTGCAAATAATAGTAAGCAAGAAGATACCGTGGCGGCAAATTTCAAAAATAAAAATTTAGGAGATGTTTTTGAATTTATAACCAATTCAACAGGACATAAATTTTTTTATGAAGCTACCGAAGTTGATTTGAGTCGTAAAGTAACCGTTTCAAAAAAAGCTCTTCCTATTGAAGAATTACTTGATGAAGTTTTTAAGGGAACAGATTTAGACTATGAAATAATTTCCAATCAAATTGTAGTAAAACGAAAAGGGAAGACTGTTTATAGTGGTAAAATACCCGAAAAGAGCGTTGAAATTTCAAGTTTTCAAACAAGTCTTAGTGGTAAGGTTTTAGATGAAACAGGTATCCCATTACCGGGAGCAACTGTTATAGCAAAAGGAACCACAGTTGGTTCGACTACTGATTTTGATGGGAATTTTGAAATCACATTACCAGTGGGTGTCTCAATTGTTGAAGTATCTTATTTAGGGTATAAATCGAAAGAAGTAAATGTAGAAGGTAAATCAACAATTACTATAAGCTTAGATCCAGATGCTGCTGCTTTAGAAGAAGTTATCGTTGTAGGATATGGAACATTGGCGAAAACAAAAGTTACTGGTTCAGTGGTGTCTATTGATACGCAAACCATAGTAAAAGTACCTGCATTAACTGCGGAAGGAGCATTGATTGGTCAGGTAGCAGGGGTTCAAGTACAAGAAGTTTCTGGTGAACCGGGAGCAGCACCTAATATTAGGGTAAGAGGTTCAGGTTCTATATCTGCAGGTAACGATCCATTATTTGTAGTTGATGGAATTCCAATAACCAGAAATTTAACGTCATCAAGTCAGATAGGTGGACTTGCCAATCAGGGTGGTAATTT
Organism: Maribacter sp. Hel_I_7; assembly: GCF_000688315.1. Lineage (NCBI taxonomy): Bacteria > Pseudomonadati > Bacteroidota > Flavobacteriia > Flavobacteriales > Flavobacteriaceae > Maribacter > Maribacter sp. Hel_I_7. The sequence goes on from NZ_JHZW01000003.1 coordinate 586,015, forward strand.
TCAACCACCAACTATTAATCCATTGGCAACATTAAACCCAAATGATATTGAGTCTATCCAAGTATTGAAAGATGCAAGTGCAGCTGCCATTTATGGTTCAAGAGGTGGAAATGGTGTTTTATTAATAACTACTAAAAAAGGTTCAAATACTGATGAAGGTATTTTTTCTTTCGATTCTTATGCAAGTATGCAGACAGTTGCGAACAGAATAGATTTAATGAATGCTAGCGAATTAATAGATTTTACTACTGATTCTAGAAATAATAATTATCTGGCTTCTGTTCCAGGAGCTTCAATAAGTGATCCAATTGCACCAGGAGATCGTGGTAATGTAAATTATGAATTACCGGAATCTTTTATTAATTGGGATGGTACAGATACGGATTGGCAAGATGTGATTTTTAAAACAGGAGTAGTACAAAGCTATAATTTTTCATATGCCTCTCCGGTTAAAAATAAGACCAGTTTTTATGCTTCTACGGGATATTTTTCTCAAACAGGTGTTATTGAAAAGTCAAAATTTGAGCGTTATTCCGTTCTGTTAAATTTAAATTCTCAATTATCTGAAAAATTGAATTTAGATTTTAGATTGGCGCCGACAGTTACTGAAAATCAGAGAGTTCCTGCTTCAGCTCCTTATTTTGCAACTCCTCCGGGGATTGTATATTCGGCAATAGTGCATTCGCCAACAGTTAGTCCTTATAATGCTGATGGTACGATTAACCAACTAAACAATCAATCTTACTTGGGTGGAGGTACTACTACAGCTAGTAATCCTCTGGCAATAATCAAAGCAATAGATGACCGATTGTTTCAATTTCAAAATAGGGGAACGCTTAGTCTAACTTATGATATTTTACCTGAATTAACTTTTAAGTCTTTAGGTGGAGTTTATATCAATTTATATAATCAAGACTTCTACAGAGCGAATACATTATTGTATAGAGATTCGGCAGATGGTAATCCTTATGGTCAAGCTTCATCTTCTACTGAGACAAATTGGCTTTGGGAAAATACGTTAAGCTGGAAAAAAGAATTTGGAGAACATTATCTAGATGCAGTAATTGGATATACTGCACAAAAAGATAATTTAACAATCAAACAAGTTCTTGCAAATAATTATCCGGATGATTTGGTACCAACAATTAGTGGAGGACAAGTTTTTGGTGGTACTTCTTTAAAAGAACAATGGTCCTTATTATCATCTCTATTAAGAGTAAACTATAGTTATAAAGACAGATACTTATTTACAGGAACATTTAGAGCAGACAAATCTTCAAGATTTGGTAAAAATAACCAGACTGGTTATTTCCCTTCCTTTTCAGTTGGGTGGAGATTAAGTCAAGAGGAATTCTTAGCTAATTCGGAATTAATTTCAGAACTAAAGCTTAGAGCAAGTTGGGGACAAACAGGAAACTTTGAAATACCAAATTATGGTGCAGTTGGTTTACTATCCCCACAGAACTATAATCTAGGAGGAAACGAGATTAACGGTCTTGTACAAGCCACCATACCTAACCCAAACTTAACCTGGGAGAAATCTGAACAGGTAGATGTTGGTTTAGAAGTGGGCTTATTTGATAATAGAGTTTTCTTTTTAGCTGATTATTACAGTTCTACAACTCGAGATTTATTACTAAATGTTGCAATTTCTTCTGTATCTGGTTTTGAAACTACATTAAGAAATCTTGGTGAGGTACAAAATCAAGGTTTTGAATTGGCATTACGTACTAAAAACTTTGTAGGCGATTTTTCTTGGGATACTGATATTAATTTCTCGACTAATAAAAATGAAGTAATGGCTCTAAATGAAGGTAACGAACCCATATATTCTTCTGGTAGTGCAGGAGTAAGACATGTTACTAGAGTTGGTGATCCAATAGGTAGTTATTATGGTTATGTAACCGATGGCATTTATCAAACCCAAGAAGAGATTGATAGTGCACCAGTTGATACACAAGCACCAAATGCCGGTCCTGGTGATATAAAGTTTAAAGACATCGATGGAGATGGTCAAATTACACCAGATGATAGAACGGTTACGGGTAGTTATTTCCCAGATTTTACTTGGGGAATAAATAATACTTTTAGTTATAAGAATATTGACTTTAGTTTTTTAATACAAGGGGTTGAGGGCAATGAAGTATTAAACTTAACATCAAGGCATTTAAAAAATGGTGAAGCTAATTTTAATTCTTACGCCATTTTTAATGAAAGATGGAGATCTGCAGAAGATCCAGGAAATGGATATGTACCTAGAGCTGATAGAGAATCTGGAAATCATGGTAATAATAGTAGACCTTCTTCTTTTCAAGTTGAAGATGGATCTTATGTAAGATTAAGAAATGTATCCTTAGGTTATACTTTACCAACAGATAATCTATTTGGTGGAGCAGTTAAGAAACTAAGGTTTTATATCACAGGAACTAACCTTTTTACTATAACTGATTATTTAGGATACAATCCTGAGGTTAGTAATATTTCTACCAATAGTTTAACACCAGGAGAGGATTATGGTGCTTTTCCTTTGACAAAGTCTTTTACCATGGGAGTAAACTTAAAGTTCTAACCTAAAAACGAAAAAAATGAAACGAATTCTATATATAATATTTTTCACTGCTTGTTTTACTGCATGTAGTGATGATTTCACAGATCTCGCGCCAATTTCTAATCGTAACGAGGCAGACTTTTATAAAACCTCTGCTGACTTTGAGGTGGCTATCAATGCAAGTTACTCTGGCTTACAAAGCACAGGTGTTTATGGTAGAGGTTATTGGACAATGTTTGAGATGAGAAGTGATAACACTGATCAAGGACCAGATGCAACAGGTTTGGCCCGTCAATACACAGAAATAAATTCATTTACTGAAGATGCTTTGAATGAGCAAGTGTCTTCTGTATGGAGTGAATCTTACAAAGTGATATCTAATTGCAACGTCATACTCTCTAGAATTGTGGATGTTGAAATGGATGCCAGTCTTAAAAGTATGATTACTGGCGAGGCTTTATTTATTAGGTCTCTTATGTATTATCATTTAGCAATTGCCTATGGTAATATTCCACTACAATTAACCCCTTTTGTATCTGGTGACGAACTTACACAAGTAGATCAGGCAACAGTTTTGAATCAATTGATTTTAGACTTGACAGAAGCGGAAGCAGGTTTGTCAGTATCGTATTCCGGTAATGATATTGGTAGGGCTACCAAAGGTGCGGCAGCTACTCTTTTGGCAAAAGTATTGCTTACAACGGGTGATAATGCTGCAGCCGTAACCGTATTGCGACGTATAGTTTCAGATTATGGCTATGAATTGGTTGATGATTATGCGGAATTATGGGGTGTAGCTAATGAGAATAATGAAGAGTCTATTTTCGAAGTACAATTCATTAGCGGCGGTATTGGTCAAGGAAGTCTTTTTACAAATGATTTTTCTCCAAGTACTGATTTACAAACAGGTTCTGGTTTTGCTAGAAATAGACCAACTATTTCTTTGATGGAAGCTTATGAAGATGGCGACTTAAGATATGATCCTTCCATGGGAGACACATATGTTAATTTGGAGGGTGAGACTATTGAATCTAGATATGTAAAAAAATATTGGTCAGACCCGGCTATCGAAAATGATTCTGATATTAATTTTGTGGTTTTTAGATATGCAGATGTACTGTTAATGTTAGCAGAAGCATTGGGAGAGTCGAGCGAAAGCTATGATTTAATTAATGAAGTCAGGGCAAGAGCAGGTCTTGAAGCTATTGACGGTACTACACCAGGTTCTTTCAGTGAAAAACTATTGAATGAAAGAAGGCTGGAACTAGCTTTTGAGAACCATAGATGGCCAGACTTAAAGAGATTTAATGCTCAAGGTAAAATACTAGAAGCCGAACCTTTTATATCAGGAACTCGTGAGTTTTTCTTTATCCCTCAACGAGAAATAGATATTAACCCAAATTTCGAGCAGAATTAAAAATTGTTAGTTTAATTATTTGAGTTGTTTGATGCTGCCCAATACCATGAAAGGCCTACTTGTTCGCTGTGGACATCATAATTAAATAATGAGTTTAACTTAATTAATATCCTTTTTCATTTTCTAAGAAGATGGACCAGACCAATAATGTCAAATTTTAAATAAAAAATGTAATGAGAAAAATTGTATCCATGATTTGTTTAGGTCTTGTCTTTATGACAGCCCAGGCACAAGAGAAAAAAGTATTGAACATTCTGGCGATTGGAGCACACCCAGATGATTGTGATTCTAAGTTTGGTGGCACGGCTGCTTTATTTGCAAAAATGGGACATAATGTCAAGTTTTTAGCACTTACTAATGGAGATGCTGGTCATCAAAGTATGGGAGGTGGACCATTAGCAAAGAAGCGTAGACAAGAAGCAAAAGATGCAGCGAAAGCTTTAGGTATAGCTGAATATGAGGTTTTAGATAATCATGATGGTGAATTATTCCCAACCTTAAATGTAAGGTTAGAAGTTATTAGAAGAATTAGAAACTGGGATGCAGATATCGTTTTAGGACTAAGACCAAATGATTACCATCCAGATCACAGAAATGCTGGATCTGTGGTTCAAGATGCTGCATATATGAATATTGTACCTAATGTAGCTCCAGATACACCTCCATTACAAAAAAACCCTGTATTTCTTTATATGAGTGATCATTTCAAGAAACCTTATCCTTTTCAAAAAGATATTGCAGTTATTATTGATGATGTAATAGATACGAAGGTTAAAGGTTTGGCTGCGCATGATTCTCAAATGTTCGAATGGCTTCCTTGGACTAACGGAACAGATTTATCTACAATACCTACTGGTGAAAAAGAACGCTTGGCTTGGTTAAAAGATAAGTGGATGAATAGAAAACCAGATGCGGCTACTTTAGAAACTGTAAAGAAGTGGTATCCAAATGTAGATGTTTCAAAGGTTAAGCAAGTTGAGTTTTTTGAAATTTGCGAATATGGTAAGCAGCCAACCGATGCGGAGATAAAAGAAATGTTTCCAATGTTAGGAAGTAACTAACTACTAAATAATTAAAATAACCAACCAACCTTCCATGGAGAAAAGTAAGCCTACCACCAAAAGATATTATCACATAATAGGGTTAGTAATGCTTGTATTCTTTGTAATATCATTCATTACCAATATTCTAAATTCAATAATAGTAGATGTAAAAGATAGTTTTGATTTAAGTCTTACATCTACAGGTTTTTTACCTTTTACTTTTTTTATTGCATATGGTATAATGTCTATACCAGCAGGATTTCTTTCAGAAAAGTATAGTGAAAAATCATTATTGTCGATATCATTTTTGGTGATGGGGCTTGCCTCTTTGGGTTTTGCTATATTTCCTAGTTATGGAGTGTTTAGCATAACCCTTTTTACCCTTGGTTGTTGTATGGCAGTACTACAAGTAATTATTAATCCAATGTTAAGAGTTGCAGGTGGTGAAGAGCATTTCGCTTTTAATTCTGTACTTGCACAACTGGTTTTTGGGGCAGCATCTTTTCTTAGTCCATACCTCTATAAGTATTTAGTCAATACTGAAGGTAATAGTAACGACGCACTAGCTGAAACTTTACGTGGATGGGTGCCTGCTAATTTACCATGGGCTTCGTTATATATCGTTTTTGCCTTAATCGCATTTGTTCTATTTATTTATGTTTTCTTAAATAAATATCCAAAATTCGATAAAAATGAAGATGAAAAAGCTGGGAATAAAAGTTCTTATTTGGATTTGCTAAAAAATAAATGGACCATTTTATATTTTTTGGGAATATTCTGTTACGTAGGTGCTGAGCAGGGAGTTGGTAATTGGATTTCACAATTCTTATATCAGTATCATGATCTTAATCCACAAACTATTGGAGCAGACACGGTATCCTATTTTTGGGCAATGCTAACTGTGGGTTGTTTACTTGGCTTATTACTTTTAAAATTCTTTGATAGTCGTAAAATTCTAATAGCGGCAACTAGTATTACCATTCTAGCTTTAATTTTCTCATTAACTGGTTCTAAAGAAATGGCTTTAATAGGGTTTCCACTAATAGGCTTCTTTATTTCCGTCATGTATTCGGTTATTTTCTCCCTTGCACTTAATTCTGTGAAGGAACACCACGGTTCTCTATCTGGTATTTTATGTACAGGTATTGCAGGTGGTGCGGTAATTCCATTTATAGTTGGTGGATTAGGAGAAATGATGACTCTTAAGTCTGGTATGTTCTTTTTAATTATTCCGCTTGCATTTATTTTATCAATAGGTTTTTGGGCCAAGCCATTGGTCAATAACAAAACCATAAGTCTAAAGAAAGATAAATGAGCATGACAAAAAAAGAAATCTTAGGGGTTGACATTGGGGGCACCAATATTAAAATTGGAAAAGTGGTCAATGGTGTTGTTATACAGAAGTGTAAAATTCCAGTAAATCGAGATGATCTTGAGCAAGTTACGCTAGATAATCTTTATAAAGGGTTGAAGGATTTAATGACAGATTCAGTACAGGCAATCGGTATAGGTGTTCCTGCTGTGGTTGATATAGAATTAGGAACAATATTCGATGTTCAAAATATTCCATCGTGGACTAATGTAGCTTTAAAGAATTTAGTGGAAGAGAAATTTAATGTGCCTGTTTACATTAATAATGATGCTAATTGTTTTGCAATTGGGGAAAAGCAATTTGGAAAACTACGGGAATTTAAAAACTGTGTAGCACTTTCATTAGGTACAGGCATGGGAATGGGTATCATAATAGATGAAAAATTATATAATGGAGTTCTTTGTGGTGCCGGTGAAATTGGGATGGTACCATATTTAGATGGCATTCTTGAGCATTATACTGGAAGCTTTTTTTTTGAAAGAGAATATAACTCTTCGGCATTATCACTTTATAATGAAGCATTAGAAGGAAAAGAATATGCTTTAAAGGTATTTAAGGAATATGGCACCCACTTAGCAGAAGCTATTAAGATTATTCTTTATATGTATGCACCAGAGGCTATAATACTTGGGGGTTCTATTAGTAATTCATTTCAATTTTTTGAAGAATCACTAAAAACCGGATTAGCATCTTTTGCATATCAAAAACAGATTGAAAATTTAAAAATTCAAACTTCAGATTTAGTCGATTCTCCAATTCTTGGAGCTGCGGCCCTTTGTCTGTAATAAAATAACTAATTAAATGAGATTAACTATAATAACATTACTCGGGATATTACTTCTGAATTCTTGTTCTGATAAAGAAGTTGCTATTGGTAAACAAATCAATATCACAGTTGAGAATAATAAAGTAGGAGCACCTGTTACTTTAGGAATCCCTTTTCCAAAAGGAGAACTTAAATCTGTAGATCATATTCGTTTACTAACTTCTGAGGGGGTTGAAATACCGTGTCAGACTACCGAGGTTTCTACTTGGGGTCCTTTAGATGATAGTATAAAATGGGCTTGGGTGTTCTTCTTTTCTGAGGAAGGAACCGAGTATACTTTAGAATACGGAGATTCTATTATACCTATTAGGTCTAAAGAAAAAATTGTATCAACAAATAATATGAGACCACAAGGGGGGATCGATGTAAATACAGGTCCTCTTTCTTTTGCCATACATAAAATGGGTAATGGATTTCTAGATGAAGTTTTTTTAGATTCTAACGGTAATGGTGAATTTGAGGAAACGGAACTTATAGGTTCTTCTCAAGGTGAAAATAGGGGGTCGTTTTTAGATATTTTAGATGATGCAGGTATTGATAAATCAAAAGCTGTAATTCATGAAGTATTTAGGGAAAAGGGTTCAGGACCAATGCATAATATATTTAGAATTGAAGGTACTTATACCTACAGTAGAAAAGATAATAACATCTCACCTTTTACAATGTGGTTGCATGTATATGCAGGTAAAAGCTATGTAAAAGTACTACACACATTAACCTATACCGGTATACCTGACAAGCATAAAATTGTTGAGGGCGAACATTACAATATTGCAACGCAAGATGAAAATATTCTATCAGAAGATACTGTAGAAGATATTGGGTGGACACAACCTAATGATGAAATAGCGGCAAGTGGTATTCAATTAAAATATCACTTAAGCGATGACGTGAATATTTCTATACCTATGATGGAAGGTAGTTGGCAAGATGATGATGCTAAACTGAGTATTCAAGAAATAAAATCAAATGATAACAACGTTGTAAGATTATTACAACAAGGTCCAGAGAGAGTTAAAAGTACAAGCTTAAGAAGCTTATATGTCAACGGATTTAAAAAAGAAGGAAATGAAGAAGAAAAGAAAGATTATAATTTTGAGGCCACTATTTCTGACGGGGATGAAAATATCGCAAAAAGTCAAAGAGCAAAAGGTTGGATTAATATAGCCGATACAAAACGAGGCGTAGGTGTTGGTATCAAAAATTTCTTAAAAGAATATCCAAAAGGGGTTCAAGTTGATCCTATTACAAAGTCTTTAACAGGTAGTATTTGGCCGCTAGAAAACGGACCAATGAATTTCGCCAGACATAACACAGAACCAGACGGTGGTATGTTAGCCAATTTTGCTCAAGGTATTACTAAGACAACTGAATTCATTTATTATTTTCATGATAATGTAGATACCGATGAGGTGGGTCAGAAAATGGACTATGTTTTAGATAGTCCTGTGGCACATGCATCACCAGAATGGTATACAAATTCAAAAGTTTACGGCAATATGGCGCCAAAGTCTACCAAACATCCTGAGTTTGAAAATGCTTTACAATATAGATATGATTGGTGGGCTTATAACCAAAAGCATGAACCATGGTATGGTATGTTTAATTATGGTGATGGCAAAAGTTATTTTTTCAATGATCGCTGGGTACAATGGACAAATAATGAACCCACTGTAGATTTTATGTTTTGGACTAACTTTATGAGAACGGGTGATCCTAAATACTTCAACCTTGCACAATCAATGAGTAGGCATACAATGGATGTAGATAATGTTCATTGGCCTAAAAAAAGAACCTACTATGGTGAAATTAATGATGCAATAGATTTTTGGAATTTTCAAAAAGAACCAGAATCTACCCCATATTTAGGTATTGGTAGAAGACATGCAAATGAACATTGGTATGCGTTATTAAGTGCTCATGTTTGGATCCAAGGTTGGATTGCTTCGTATTATATTTCTGCAGATCATAGAGCACTTGAAGTTGCAAAAATGACCGGTGATACTTATTTAAATAGAATTTGGGGAGATCACGATTTAAGAGGTAGAAGGTTGTATTTGTCCGTACTTAATTTGGTAGAATTATATGATGCCACCAAACTCGATAAGTATAAGAAAGAATTAGATGAGCGTGTAAGTTTAATGCTTGAGTTTCAAGAAAGACAAGGGGGTAATTTGTTGTTAGATAGATATGGCTATAGCCAAACATATGTTGCCCAAGGTTTATATAAATACCAGCAAATAACAGGTGACGAAAAAGTCAGAAAAGCGTTGTTAGAACATGCTAGATGGGTTAGAGATGTACCACCATTGAATCATGAAATGGAATCTTATTTGGCAACTATTTATCCATTGGTTCTTGGATATGAAATTAGTGGAGAAAAAGGGTATTTAGACGAGGCATTGGCACGGGCTGAATATTTGAAGATAGGTGAGTTGAAAAAATCATCTGATGAATATGATAATATAAAAGAGTATAGTGCTGATTTGTTAGAAATTTCTAATCTGCCAAACAGTAAAAAGAAATTCACCAATTGGCAAACAAATCAAGGTCTGCGAGTTTTTGGATGGACACATGCTTATAATATTCCTTATTTGCTATACGCAATGGAGCAAGAGAATATAGAGTAACAATTTTGAATTGGTTAGGGGGCAGTTTGCATTTTTTGTAGCTGCTCCTTTTTTATAGTATTAATTTGAATTCAGCTTAAATGACACTAACCAAAAGAATTGGACTTATACTTGGTCCATTATTTTTTGTACTCATACATTTATATTTTGAGGGTGATGGGTTATCTGACCAAGGTCGAGATATTCTAGCAGCTACAGTTTGGGTTGGTATTTGGTGGGTATTAGAAGTTTTACCGATTGCAGTAACAGCATTGTTGCCAATAATACTATTTCCATTATTAGGTACGATCTCATTAGGGGAGACTACTGCTAGTTATGGTCATAAATATGTCTTCTTATTTATGGGTGGTTTTATGCTAGCCGTAGCAATTGAAAAATGGGGATTGCACAAAAGAATAGCCCTGCATATTATAAAAATTATTGGCACCAATATTTATACGATTGTTTTGGGTTTTATGGTAGCAACGGCTTTTTTGTCTATGTGGATATCGAATACAGCTACTACGGTAATGATATTGCCTATGGCAGTTTCTATTATTACACAATTTCGCAAAAATCAATCTAAAGAAAACAAGAGCAAAGATTCATTTAGTAAGTTATTAATGCTTTCAATTGCATATGCAGCTTCAATTGGGGGGATAGCTACTTTAATTGGTACTCCACCTAATTTGGTTTTTGCTGGGTTCGTTCAAAAAACATATGGTATAGACATTAGCTTTTGGCAATGGATGCAATTCGGGTTGCCTCTTGCTACTGTGTTATTAATGTTGTCTTGGTATTACCTAACTAGATTTGCTTACCCGCAAAAAGAAAAATCGTTTCCAGGGGGAAAAGCAGAAATTAATAGGTTAATTAAAGAACTCGGACCTATGAAGTCGGAAGAAAAAAGGGTGCTGGCAGTTTTTGTGCTTACCGCATTCTGTTGGATAACCCGTTCTTTTCTACTACAACGTTTCATACCTAATATGGATGATACTATTATAGCAATTGGGTCTGCCGTATTATTATTTATTTTACCGGCAGTTTCAAAAAATAGAGCTTTATTAGTATGGAATGAGGCAGTTCGTATACCTTGGGGAATAATTTTGTTATTTGGTGGGGGAATGGCAATCGCAAAAGGATTTGAAGAAACAGGTTTAGCAACTTTTCTAGGTTCTAAAATGATGTTTTTTGAGGGTTTACCTCTATTAATTCTTTTACTGTTGATTATTACATGTGTCAATTTTCTTACCGAGATAACTTCCAATCTAGCGACTACGGCAATGATGCTTCCGGTAATGGCTCCATTAGCATTATCATTGAATGTTAATCCTTTTTTACTTTTAATAGCTTGTACTACAGCTGCATCTTGTGCTTTTATGTTACCAGTTGCTACACCACCTAATGCAATTGTATTTGGATCTGGTTATTTACGAATACCTGATATGATTCGTTCAGGTTTTTTGATGAACCTAATTTCAATTGTAATTATCAGTTTAATAATTTATTTCTTATTACCTCTTTTGTGGGATTTAGAAGGAATTTTAATCAGTGATTAATGTGTTTGTAATTGGTAAGGGTAGGCAACGGCTGATATTTTTTTTGATATACAAATGGTAAGCTGTGGTTATCTAGGGTAGGCACTCGGGTAGGCGATGGTAACTGTAGGGTAAGTGCTAGGGTTAGTGATGGTTCTTAAGGGTTATTACTAGGGTAGGAGCTAGGGTAACAACCAAATGATTTTAGGGTAGTAAGGTGGTTAGATTAATGTGATACAATGTTTTTAATTGATATTCAGTGTTTTATGTGTTAATTATTTAGGGTAGCTAAGGGGTAGGTGCCTACCCTTTATTTAGTAAACCGTATTAAAACTTTTCAGAGATTAAATTAAGCAATAGTTTTGCTGAAATAGTTCTTATCATCTGTCATGAAACTTACCTTGAATAATTTTAAACCTATAATTTACATTTTAGTATCATTCTTTGGCTACGCTGCACAAGCGCAATTGGTAAATATTGAGTCTAAAAGAATGCACACGGATTCTATCAGGTTTGTTCTAAATAGTGATTTGCTTTTTAATTATACAGATAACAATGGAGAATATATTCTTCAAATAGGTTCTAACCTAACTACCCAGTTTAAGTCGAAGAATCTAAAGAGTATTTATTTTTTATTGGGGAATGTAAATCTGATTCGTTCTAAAGATGAAGATTTTCAAAACTCTTATTTTCTACATGCTCGGTTTAATCAGAAATTATCAAAGTTAGTTCGTTTAGAGGCTTTTTTACAAAACCAGAATAACCAGAAATTAACAATTTCAGAGCGTAATTTATTAGGTGTAGGATTACGATTAAAGATTTTAGATAAAAATGGAACGCTTGCTTATTTTGGTAACTCTTATATTTATGAAATTGAGTCTTTAGATGATAGTGACCAAAAATTCTATAACCATAGAAATAGTAGTTATATATCATTAAACCAATCCTTTAAAAAGTATAGACTTGATATTACTGGTACACTCTATTTTCAACCGTTGTATGACAACATAGGTAATCATAGAATTTTAAGTCAATTTAAAGCTGAAATGCCATTGACTAAAAGAATAAGTTTTTCAGCGTTGTATAATTACTCCGTAATTAATTTTAATTCTGATTTAGAAGACAACCGCGCCTCTAATGTAAGCTTTGGGTTTACTTTGAATATTTAATATTTTGAAGTTAAAGTCAAATAACTATATTATTATATATCATAATCCACAGAACCAAGATTTTGAGGAACTGGATTATTTAAAACCCATTTCACAGCAAATTCGCACATGCTATCAACTTCTTCATTGTACTGCTTTATGTCTTTAATAAGTAGTTTTAGCTCTTCTAATTCAGAAGACGAAAGACTTTTGCCAGTACTAACAAATTCTAAGAAAGCATTGTTCATATTATTATGATTACTACTCCAATTTCCGCCGCCATTTCTTTCGATTTCATCAGATATTTTTCCTGAGATTCTAATAACTTCACCTTGTATGGTTTCAGATGGTCCGCTTGAGGGTACTAATAATTCCCATAATTCTTGGTGTTGTTTTTGCCATGATTTGTTGGTTACGGTAATGATGCTTTTTCCATCATGCATTACTCTATTTTGTACTGGAGTAACTTCAAACAATTTATATAGTTTGTCTAACGCTTGGCTATATTGTCCAACAGTATCTTTATTAAACCCCTCCCTATGAAACTCAAACGTTTTGCCAATCTTTTTTACAGATGCCTGCATTTTTGTAGTTTTTTTGGCTCCGGCTGATAAGAAAATATGAGAGATTTCCACCATCTTTAAAATGTCAATGTTATAGCACATACTTAAAGAAAGTTCTAATGCAGTCAAGCCACTTTCGCTCATAGCATCTACGGAAGTTCCGGCATCAAGTAATATTTTACAATTATTAACATTATGTGAAAATGCTGCCGTATGAAGTGCGTTTCCAATTTTACCATCGCTTAAATTGATATCTGCGCCTAATTCTAAAAGACTAGTAATATTGCCGAATATGCCGATTGACCTACTATGAAGGGGAGTGCTACCATAAGTATCTGTAGCGTTAATGTCAGCTCCATTTTCAATAAGCCACTTTGCCAATTCATGAGGGCATTTGTCGAATGCTAAAGCAGTTTTTTTAGAGTATCCTCCGTAGGCATCAATATTGCACTTTTTTAAAACTGAAATAAGTTCTTCAATTGTGCTGTTTTCTAATAACTCGTTAAAATTTTTAGGTAGGGTTTTTCTTTTGTTAGATGTTGGTTTTTTATGGATAGCTGCGCTCTCTGGTGGCTTTACATTTTCTTTAAAATGGTTTTCAATATCTTTTTTAGCTTTGTTTCCATATTTTTTGGCGTAGTAGAAACCTAAAGCAAAAACTAGAATGGTTAAAAATGTGAAGGTCATTAGTTAATTTAACTTAATACAACACTAAGGTTTTTGTTAACTGTCTTATAGACATTGTTTACTGATCTCTATATTCGAGAACTTCTTCATAAACCAAATTATCTGCACCATTGTATTTGTTTATTGTAGTTCTTTTTATTGGTCTATTATGTGCATCATATTCAATTGTAATAAAATAATCTGATTTTTTCCAATCGAATTTCATCCTTTTATAATTATTGACAGAGTATTTAAGTCCTACCATTAGACGATAGATATAGTCGTGAGATTGTATAACTCCTATTTCGTCAGAGTAATTAATAACTCCTAATTTATCGTCATAGTCAAAGTATTCAAGACCATCATTGTTAGAAACAGAATTACGGATACCAATCATATTATTGTTTTCATATAATATGTCAGTTTCACTCTGTTTTAAAATTAAGTTTTCCGAAGATAATTGGTAATCTACCCCTGCTATTCGACCTGCATAATCACGGTTTACATCAAGTTCGCTTTCATTTATTGAAATGATATTTACACCATTTTCTGTAGAACGATCAAATGTTATACCTACATAATTAGACGGTAAAATACCCATATTCCATCCGCAATTGCTTTCTGAACAATCCAATAGGGCTCTTATTAATTCCCCTTCGTTATTATATTCCATATGGTAATATGCATACGAAGGACCAAAGGTTTGGTTTTCTTGATTTATCTCAAGTCCTGTTAGTTTTTTGTTAGAATCGTAATCTAAAGTATAAACTGTAATAATGGAATTATATGTCGGATTATTACTTATCGTAATCTTCTTTAAATCGGTGGATAACACGCTTTGTTCTGAATCGACGGAAAGGGTTTTAAATGAAATTTCATTCCCATAGGCTATACCTTGTGCATTTTTTGCATAAGCTCGCAAATAATAAACTGTGTTTTCATCCAAATTTGAAATTAAACTGGTAAAAGTATTTCTGACACTTTCATCTTCTGTAAAATTATCTTGAATAGTTGGATTTTCCGTTTTACCATAGCAAACACCATTACTTGTAATTTGACTACCTCCATTGTCGGTAATAGCACCTCCACTTTTAATTGATGTAGAAGTTAGATTTGAAATTGGCGTTGTAGAAATAACAGGTAGTTCATAATCCATTTCTTCTTCTGCATTATTATCATCCGAGGAAGTACAACTTCCAAATGCAAACAATATTAATATATAAATAGGGATAAATTTTAAATACTTTCGAACCATGTTTTTATTAAAGTTAATAAGCTTAGTAACATACTATCAAAACGGATTAAAGTTCTTTTAAGTCTATAAATGCATAAAAAATTAACGCTATTAAATAGAATTTACTTAATGGACTGCGATAAAATGTATAAAATCACTGGATTTCTAAAAATTAGTTTCCGACTCAAATGATAACCCTATCCATTTTTCAATTTCAAAGGTTATTTCTTTTTGCCAATCTCTAATATTGGTATTATGTGGTAAGGATATTACACTACATTCTTCTAAACCTATACTTTGTGGGCTTTGCTCATTATGGTCATAATAGTGACCATGAGTTTTCTTTATGGTAGAGCCTGGGTATATTAATGCAACTTTCTTCGCATTATAATACTTCATGTAAGCAAACATTTGGCGAAGGTCTTGCGGGGAAGGATTATAGTTTTTAATATTCTTCCATTTGGTGTCTAAAACTACACAATTGATTTCTCCTTTATTTAAGACAATATCTGGTCTCATTTTAGAATTATAACCATTACTTGGTTTCCAAAAATTTCTTGTGTTTTGAGCAGTAATTGTGATTCCTTTATTTTTATGCTTTCTTAAACTCGTATAAACAAACTGTTCCCACAAAGCATTCATATCAAACATTAGAGCTAGTATGTTGTTAGAACCTTTACTAACATCAGGGTGGTAGTTCAAGAGCAAAAGCTTAGCTATTTCTATAGCTTTTTGATACCCATTAGTCTTTCTGTTTAATACCAATGTATTAAAGGTTGCATCTGATATTTTAATATCGGGCATTTCTGGAAAATCAAGTAGTAATGACTGTATAGCACCTTGCAAACTCTCATTTGTGTTGATGTTTGCTAAAAGTTTTATAGCCTTATAAAGAATTAGGTGAAGTTTATGTTCTGTATCATACGTTGTATGCTGAATGTAAAAACGTTCTTGATGCACTAAATTCTGACTTATATGTTTTCCGAATTTGAGATTACCTTTTAAGCTGGTTCCGTTGCCTTCTGTTTTTCTATATTTTTTTACTAAGCCCTGTCGTAGGAGATACTTTACCTCATTTATGAATATTTCAAAATATAAATCAAGTATAGAGTTTGATTTTAATTTTAGACTACCAGAAGTAGGCGCATTTAATTTTAGCACACCAACGGTATGTAGCATGTCTATAAGCACTCTACGCCAACTTTCTTTAGACGTCGTTACACTTTTGTCAATCTTAGGTAAAACCTCTATTAACGTGTTTCCAATTTGTAATACACCTACGTATTCACAAAACTTAACTCCGTTATGTACAAGGGAATAGTAGGGTATACCAGTTTCCCCATAAAAAGCTTGTAAAGATTTCAACTGATCAATAGTTAATCTTTTTGCTCCTCTATCCGTTCGTAGAATCTCATATTCAAATACAACTATGTGGTGTTGGGTGCTCAAATTTCTATCCTATAAGTTTTAGAAGTGCTTTTTTAAAATCTTCATTGTTCATTTCTGTAGCATCTTTTATTCTATACATCTTTCTTTCTAGTAATGTGCCTAAATCATAATCTTCAAAAGAAGCAAAGAATCCGTCTTCATTATCATCTTGAATAGACTTTACAAAACCTGAGCCTAATACTAAACCTATCTTACCGTAGTCCCCAAAAAAGTATTCTTGTAAAAGGGGTATGACCTTATTGGCAAAAACAGCTTTTAACTGTTTAAGATTTTTTACTTTCAAAAAGTAACTATGCCCTATGGCATGGTCTCTATCTAATAATTTTTCAATTCGGTTATTTATGGTTTTCAGAACTTTCACTAGGTTAATATCCTCTACAATACCATTATTAGCACTGCCAACTTCTTTTATGAATTTTGGCTTAGGTGGCATTTCAGTAAAGCTAAACCTCCTTCTTAATGCAGAATCCAAAGCCTCTACACTTCTGTCAGCAGTATTCATAGTCCCGATTATATAAAGATTGGGTGGTACGCCAAAAGTTTCTTTGCTGTAGGGTAGTTGAGCCATAAGAGCTTCATCTGCGCCTAGTCTTTTATCCTTTTCAATTAATGTGATTAATTCACCAAAAATTGCCGATACATTACCTCTGTTTATTTCATCAATAATCAATACAATAGGTTTGCCGGTATTACCTTTATAAATGTTTTTATCTAATTCTTTAACTGCCTCTCTTTTTTCTTCTGGCGAGTACTTTCGTTCAGTGTTATTCAGAATATTATCAAAATGATTTTCTTTTTGAATAGCATTTAAAACTGACCAGTAAGCTGTTGAGTTACTTCCACCAATAATAGCTCTAAATGAATCATTTATATTAGAGATTTCATCTAAATTGGTAATTGCCTTTTGCAATTTCGAAAGCCTGGTTTTAGATACGGTATATGTTCTTAATCCCTCTAAATGTTTAATCTGAATATTGCCTTGTTGAGAAATACTGTCTACATATACTTTACCGCCATTTTTAATTTCAAGCTCAACCTCAGTTTCAGAAGCTAATCTCTCTTCTAATTTCTGAATGAAATTATCGTAAGCTAAAGAGAAATCTAAAACCTTATCAGTATCTGTATCATTATTATCTAGGGCAAAGTTGAATGAAGCTTCAATACAGGCTTTTTTAAAGATGCCTTCTATTACTTTATAAATAACAGGATCACCTTCTTTTTCAGGTTCTATAGGTTTTATGCCTTCTATAAAATCTTCATAAGACATGCTTTGATGAAAAGTGGTAAATATGATTTGACCTTCAGCTACTTTTAAATCATATAGTTCTTTTATTTCCTTTCTGTCTAAACCATCAATTGATTCGCCACATATTTCTAACGCTCTGTTAACGGTGTTGAATGTTTTACCTGTACCCGGTGGACCATATAAAATTGAATTTATTGGATAGCTCATGGTTTGTGTTTTTGAAGTAGAAATCTGATTGTCATTAATTATAGCCATAAGGCGTTCATGATAAGTACTGTGATTTGAATCTGGCGAAGGATAATTAGAAATGTCGGTTAACGTTTTTATGGCTAGATTATGACCAGCATTCCAAATGCCCTTCTTTTTCCAGTTAACCTTACGAACATGCTTAAACTCTTGTGCGTTAAAATCAAACTCATAGTCAGATGCAATAATGCCATAACCCAAAAGCTTTGAATTTCCCTTTTTAACAAATACTACATCACCAATATTCATTTCAGACATGAAATTAAAAGTAGCGGTAGCGTCATTTTTTTTAGAGCTATCCGTATCATATAAATCTTGGAGCGCTTTTACAACATCTTCTTTTGACTGGTAATTAGTTAAATCTCCTAATTCGCCCCATCCTAACGCCATCATACCTTTTGAGTAGAAGTGGTCCCATTCATAAGCATTTTTTCCTGGGGAATATAGCCAATACTTAGGCTCTTTAGTATCGTATGCAAATATGGAATAGATAAAATCTTGTGTAAGTATATTGTTATCATCCTCCCTATACGATTCTGGTGTTAGTCTATTTTTATGCAGTTCAATTAGCTCTTGATGTTTTATTAAAATTGACTTTACTTGTTGGTTAATACTGTTGTTGGTCAGTATTTGAATAGCAACTTGACCAGTTTTTGGAGCTGTAAGGTCGAATTGTTGGCAGAATGTTTTTAGTACGCCATGTTTAAAAAGAGAATGTATTGCCGGGTATTTAAAGCCAAGTAATAAACTAATTGCCCTTGCATCTTGGTAATGAGATTTATCGTCTCTACCAGAAGATTTGTTGTAGTCTATAAGCAGGCTATCCATTATAGAAATATATTCTGGTATACGTGCCTCTAATTCTACATTCTCATTAAATAGATTTTTTAGAGCCTCAACAACTTTTGTTTTATTGATTCGTGTAAATTCTTTGAGCATATTTATAGGTAGAAAATGACTGCCCGCCCATAAATTTTGACTTCCAGGAAAAGAAGCATCTAACATAGAAACTATATCATCTGCATCTAAATTCCAATGATTTTGAAAATTCTGTATAGCTTCCCATTTATAAATTTCATCGTAATCTTCTGAACTTTTTACTAACGTTTTATACTTTACTAAATAAGGTTGTAATGCTTTTTCTAGGCTCATATTAGTGTTTTCTGAAAAGTATGTATTTAAAAATTTCGAATAGTTCTCTTTACCTAGAACGGCAATAGGAATACCTCTACTGTGTTTTTTGTCATAATCATAGAATTCCTTACGTTTTATACGCTCCTTTTTACTATTTATAAAACTTATATAAGAAATCATTTCCTTAAAGTTGTCCTTGTTAACTGAAAATAAGTCCTTATCGAAAAAGTCGTTGATTTCATTCAATTTCTCTATTACGGAGTCAACGGTTTTACCATAGTATGGCTGATAATTAATAGTGGCATTTTTGAGCAACCATTTCGCAAATTCTTTTTTTACAATTTCACTTTCTATTTCTTGATTTTTAGGGATTACATCAAAACCATTTTGCTCAAAAGCCAGAAAACAATCGGTACCAATACCACCTTTAAAATAGCGTTCAATTTTTCTGCCAATTGCGTGGTAGTTAGCGTAAACCATAACAGCTTTAGGTGGATACCTTTTGCCTTGGTAAACTAAATCATAGGTAGAGGAAGGACCAAAGCCATTTGGTAAGCCTTTATTTTGATAATCTTTGATGCCTAATAGGATATGTTCTTTGGTGACTTGGTTGAATAGCATAATTATCTAGGTTGAAGTACTCATTTCGGGCATTATTTTTTAAAAAGGAAGCTTATTGATAGCTTTAAAATATTCATCTTTTGTTAAAGATTCATATTCATTTTCGATAAAAGCTTGAACTAATAATTTCATGTCTTCAAACTTATCCTTATCAATTATTTTTAAGTCAACCTCTGTCAATTTTATTGACTTTAAATAATCATTGAAATTATCCCAGCCTTCTTGATAGAATTTATTATATAAATCTTTATTAATAGGGTCTTGAATTAAAGCAATTAAAGTTTCGGGATTGGAAAAAAT
This sequence comes from Maribacter sp. Hel_I_7, assembly GCF_000688315.1. NCBI lineage: Bacteria > Pseudomonadati > Bacteroidota > Flavobacteriia > Flavobacteriales > Flavobacteriaceae > Maribacter > Maribacter sp. Hel_I_7. The sequence goes on from NZ_JHZW01000003.1 coordinate 605,975, forward strand.
TTGAGCTAAAGAAAAATTTGGGGAATAATTACTAAAATCAAACTCACTATCATTTACTTTTTCTCTAACTGATTCAAATAAAGGAGAGTTAAAATACTCTGCAAATCTTTCTCTAATATCATTTTTTAATAAGTAATTTGAATCATGAGAACTTATTATATTCTTATTATAAACAATAGCTTCTACATGCAAGTAATATACAGACCTAATAATTTCTGGACTAAATTTATTTTCAATTAGGTATTTTAATTTATTTAAAAGTAACATTTTCAAATCCTCTTCAGAAAACTCATTATTGCTAAATCTTAGGTAATCAGTACTATAATCTAATTGACTTTTTAAACGTTTCAAATCCAAATTAATATCTCTAAATAGAAAATCTAAAAAACTTAAAGATTCCTGTTTAATTATCTTTAATATATCTCCTAAAAACTCTTCTTTATTTTTTTTGTAAAATGAATGAAAAGCATTTCTTAAAATATTAATACTATTTTGGTCATCATAAGTATTACTATTTGGCAAAATAAAATGTAATGTTCTTAAAATATCTAAATACTGCTCTTTTGAGCTTGCTGAATTATTAAAAATGAATTGTTTAATTTCATTTACAATATGAAAATGGGATATATTGCTGTTTTGTGAATGTTTCTTTGCAAGAGGAAAAAGCATATTTTTAGAATATGCATTTAATAGTTCAGTGATTGATAGTTTGCCACCAACAATATTATTTCTCAAATAAATATCTGAATAATAAATTTTAGAAATAGAGTTTTGATTTTTTTGATAAAACTTAGTAGATTTTTTACCAAAAAGTCTACAAATAACAGCATCAATGATTTCAATGTCTGTTACAGAATAATCGGATATTATATTCAGAAGTCTTTCCTTACTTTCTTTTTCATAAATAAATACATTATTTAAACTATCCCCTCCAAATACCTGTATGTTATTATTTACTTCATCTACAATACCTCTATTTAGAAATGAATTATTATCTGAGAATAGCACCCTGTCTAATTCTCTATACTTATAAGTTAATAGCTTTAGTAAAATATATTCTTGTGGAACAACATCATATTCACTAATTAAAAAAGAATAATTAAATTTAAATTCATTGACAAATCTTTTTACATCTCTATAAGTTTTTAAAAAATCTTGATACTTTAACTTATGATTTGTTGCACATGAATTATCTTCAGCATCCATCAAATTTTCTATTACAATATCTTCACTAAATAATTCTAAATCTCTAAATAAGTTTTTAAAAGCTTCATTGAATCCTTTAAAATCTTTTCCTTCATTCTCATTGATGAAACTATTATCAATATGTTTAAAGAGTTCGGTTAATATTAAATCTGAATCAAATGGTAAAAGATTAATCTCAACATTAAAAATCTTATCCAAGTAATTATCCTTTGGTTTGTTAATACTATCCACTACATATTTTCTGTCGTAACCAGCTATGAATATTACATTAGAAAAATCAGATAATGTTCTAATTAATTTTAATGTATTAATAATCTCAACACTTTCCAAACGGTCTAAATCATCTAGCAAAATGATTATTTGCTTGTCAATTGATTTAATATTAGTATTTATGCTATTGTAGTAATTTTCAATTGTTTCATTTTCAGAAAGTAATTCTTTTCCAGTAGAAATAAGTTTATTTAAATCACTGTCAGAAAGGCTTAGAATAGAATTAACATAGTTGTTAATATCACTTGAAATTTTAGCAGAGTAAGGTTTTAATTGATGCTTTAATTCCTCAAAAAAATTCTCTATTATAGCATTAGAGCCTTTGTTTTTCCATATTCTGTACCAAAAAACAATTTCTTTTGGCTGTACTTTTTCATACTCGTTTTTAAACCTATGTAAAAAGCTACTTTTACCATAGCCCCAAACAGCATTCATACCAATACTAAAAGCTTCTTCTGGTTTAAAATTAGTTACAACTTCTATTAATTTTTGCAGAATAGCTTCGTTATCAATTTCTCCATTATTAAAAACTTTATCTTCTATGAAAAAATTAGAGGAAATTCCTGATTCTTCAAATGCTATTTCTTTTTCCCTTTCTTTAACTTTTAGCTTATCATCTTTAGCCCAAACTCTAACCAAATTTATAAAATGTAAAGAAGCGACTATAAATATCGAATCTGCATAAACAAACCAATTATCTAACTTTAAAAACGTTATATAATCTGTAAATACATATCTTAAAAAAAAGTGTATAGTAACTATATAATATACTAAGAAAGTTATTCTATTATTATGAATAAATGCTTTCCAAATTAGTACTGAATACATAATAATAGATAGTATTAATAAAGCAAAGAAACCTGTCGCAAAAGCACTTGAATGGTAATTTACTAAACCACCAATTTTCAGCATCAAATTAGTAATAGTTTCAATGAAAATTAATGACAAACCAATCGTAATTATATAGGTAATAACAAATGCTAAATTATTTTTTACAAACTGCTTCATATTTACTATAATATTACTTTTTTCTCATCCTATTAACAGACTTCTTACTCCCAATCTCACGCAATTTCTTAATCTCTTCCAACAGCTCCTTAGCATCACCATCTGTATCTAACTGCCTCACCAACTCACCTTTAAAGGCTTTGGCTAAAATAGCTTGTGGTAGACTATCTATTTTTTCTTTTAGGCTTAGGTATTGCGCTTCTATAGCATTTGCTTTGGTAAATAAATGTTCTACTCGGTTTACGATTTCAGTTTGTTCTTCTACACTAGGAATAGGAACAGGAAGTTTTCGAACCTCCTTCAAATTAATTACAGGCATATCAATACCTCTCGAATTAGCTTTAATCCACAATTGCATCAAGGGTGATGACAAACAGAAATTCAAATATTTTGGAGTAATAAATATTGATGGACGAATTCGTGCTGTGGCTCTTCCCATATTAACTCCATCTAATTCCTCTGGAATCGTCGCAACTTTTGAATGTCGTATAATTCCTAAAATGGCGTCACCTTCAATAAGTTTTGATCTGTTAAATTTTTTTGCAATTTCTTCAGATGTATTCATTAGCTGATCTTGAAGTATTTTGCCATTTACTATGTCCAGACCTCTAATGTATGGAACGCCTGAAGTTAATTTAGGACCAGGTTGAACAATCCCGTAGACTATCTCAGCTTTTGAACATCTTATCTCATCAACAGTAAACCATCCCCAATTTTTCGGAATTATCGGATGTTCCTTCCATGGGTTATTGGGTGTTTCCCAACGATTGATAGAAGTATAATTGGAATATAATTTTTTGTTTAATTTTATTTGCTCTTCTATCAATTTGATACTTACTGAAGTATGATTCGTTACTCTCCATTTTTCCGTAAGCTTACCAGTTACCGCTTGTGTTAAAACCGCTTGCCTAAAGTTTTTAAGCAGTTGTGGTATGTGGTCTAAACGGGTTTTTAAAGTGTCTAAATGGTTAAACAATACGTCTAGTTTGGCAACAATGCGTTGTTGTTCTGCTAGTGGTGGAAGTGGGAATAATATTGGATTGACTGTTTTAAAACTTAGCGCCTGCATTGTCGCGCCTTTTGAAACTAAACTGTGTTGAAAACCGCTTGATTTAAGGTAATAGGTTACATACTTTTTATTTATATCAATATTAGGAATAACTCTGAATAAGTTATTAGCAATGACTCCTGTTTTTCCATAACAAACAAATCCAACTGTTCCATATCGCACTAATGCAATATCATCCTTTTGCATATGGTATGTTTCTCCAGGATCAGTCACATATCTTGGTAGTTCATTCGTTTTAGTAAAATCAACAATTCGCAAAAATTGAACCATACCTTTTTTAAATTCCAAACTTTGGTCTGGTTTAGATACTTGAATACCTTGTCTTAAAGTGAATAAATCACCGATAGTCGTTTCGACCCAATTTTTTGGCAGCATATTTTTCATCTAGTGTAATGCTTTAATTATGGCATTCAACTCTTTGGTAATGCTAGCTAATTCGGTTAAAGCCTCCTTGGCAATGTCTATAGGTTCGCCAATATCTTCGGCTTTGGTAATGCTATCGTCTGCAATTAGACCTAAATCTAAAGAATCGTTCTTTTTAGCTATGGTTTCCCGGGTAATACAACTAAAGCGTTCATCTTTAATTTTGTTTCGGTCTTTAGTGGTATAAGCTTTTTCAAAGTTTTCAAAATAGCTTTCGGTAAATGGGGTACGCTTTCCAAATTTTGGCATGTTGGTACGCATATCGTAAAACCAGACTTCTTTGGTATTCCCTTTATCTGTTTTACCACGCTCAAAAAACAGCACATTTGTTTTTACACCTGCGGCATAAAAAATACCTGTTGGCAAACGCAAAATAGTATGAAGGTTGCATTTATCCATAAGGTCTTGGCGTACTCTTTGTCCGTCGCCATCTTCAAACAATACATTATCTGGTAATACTACTGCTGCACGTGCACCGCCACGTATATGTAAACTGCGGTAAATACCTTGTAAAAAGTTGAGTTGCTTGTTAGAGGTTGGATAGACTAAATCGGTTCTAGTTGGTCTGTCGCCTCCTTTTTTTGTTCCAAATGGTGGGTTTGCCAAAACTAAGTCCATATTCTTCACACTTTCACCATAACTGCTCAACGAGTCTGCTAAAGCTATGTTTCCGCCCATGCCATGTAGAAAGGCATTCATCATGGCTAAACGGTGGGTATCGCCAACCAACTCGCAACCACTGTATTGGTCCGTTTGCAGATGTTTATTTTCAGCTTCAGTAAGGTTGTATATATCGTTGTGCTTTAGAATATAATGGTGAGCTGCAATCATAAAGCCATATGTTCCGCAAGCAGGATCGTTAAGGCGTTCACCAACTTTTGGGTCCATTAAACGTACCATTACGTTAATTAGTGGTCGTGGTGTAAAGTATTGTCCCGCTCCAGATTTTTTCTCACTTGCGTTTTTTTCTAGTAAGCCTTCATACATTTCGCCTAAGCCTTCATCTTTGGCTTCAAACCAATCGAGCTCGTCGATGTGTTTTATAATCTTACGCAAGTTGGCAGGTTCCTGTATACTGGTTTGTGCGTTGTTGTATATTTTTTGGATGTTCCCCGTGCTCTCTGTACCTAAATGCAGTAATAATTTACGGTAAAAAGTAGCGAGTTCTATTCCTTCTTTTTGTTTTAAGTCTTCCCAACGGTAGCCTTCTGGTAGCTTATCGTTATAGTCGGTTTCTTCTGCCATTTTAAGGAACAGAATAAAGGTAAGTTCGTTTAAGTATTGGTGATAGGTAATACCATCGTCACGTAATACGTTACAAAGGTTCCAAAGTTTATTTACTATTTCTTGTGTGGATAATGCCATTTATTTTGTTGTTGTTTTGGTATTTAATAATGTTACCATGTGTTCTTGATGTTCGTTAACCGTGTTTTCATTCCAGGTGTTATAACACATCATTAATCGTTGTTTTAGACTTTCGATACCATTAGCCCTTTTATAATGTTCTTTCTTAGCTGTAGGCGAATAATTGCTAAGTTCTGAATTTCTAGAAGCACTTATCAAACAAAGATTGCCAAAGTTGTCAATATTGGTAATTGGTTCGTCATTATTTTTAGGTTGTTGCGGAGAGTAATGTTCAACAGAACTTCTAAAAGAAAATTCGAAACTATTAAGCTTAAAATTCAGATAATCTTCATCTATGTTTTCTAGAGAAATTAATTCTTTCTGATTTTCAATATCATATAATAAGAGGTAATCTAATCTATTAAAAACGAAGTTGTTTACACTAGTTCCAATGTTTAAATGCGTAATTAATTGTTGCTCTGAAGGTTCTATTTCTGTATCAGCCTCATCGTCATTAAAAATAATTTCATGATAATCTAACGTGTCATTTAATCTATTGAAATAGAAGGCATCGGATAAAGATTCTAAATAGTTTATAAACTTATCAATATCTATTTCTTCTTGTTCATATAACCATAATAAACATGCGGACAACCAATGCTTATAATTGGTTTGGGGGAAAGAAACATGAAACATACTTTGAAGGTGAACCAGCTTGTTTTGTTGTCCAATATTTTTAAAGGTATTTACATAATAACCTATATCTCTACCTTGTTGCTTTTTCATTTCAAGAATAGCCCAAGACTCAGAATCATTATTATAGTCTCTTTTTAGAATATAATTATCGAATAAAAACTTAAGGTACAGAAGGTTATCTGCAAATTTTTTAGTTAAATCGAGGGCGTTATCCTTTTCGAAAATATGTTCTTTAAATTGAGTAATTAACTTTTTGTCATCTAGTTGAACGTTAGAATCAACGGTAATTCTTAGCACTTGTAATAAAAAATGGGGAAAAGAGGTAACAGGCGTAAAACGTTCTAAACCTTCTTCATTAATTTCAGATTCTCTATCTTTTTCTAAATCAACCTTACCTAAAACGATATTGCGAAAAGTGTTCTTTTCATTAGTTACAATTAGTGTAGATTCAGTATGGTAGGTTTTGTTACATATGTCTTCAAAATCTTCAAATTCAAGCTCGTTCCAAAATTCACCAAACAAGGCTTTTCTATGTTGAATTTTAAATACGTATTGTACGTAACGGTCCATATAAGAACAAGCTTCCCATATTAGGTTGAAAGTTTTTCTATATTTTTCACTTTCTTCGGATTTAGATAATACATCTAAAAATTGAGCTTTTAGTACCTCATGTTTTTCCAATTGTTCACCTCTATTGTTCATTACTTCAAAGTAATGATTAAGGTCAGTCTCTTCTGGAACTTGAATGCGTAAAATTTTCACCTTGGTTAAAAAATACTCTAAAAAGGCTTTGAACTTATCTGATTCTGAAAAATCCCTATCGAATAGTTCTTCAAGTTTTCGGTTGATAATTTCATAAGCCTGTGCCATTTGTGGATGCAGGTCTAGAGTAGTTGACGCATAACCATTTTCATTAAAATAGCTTAAAGTTCTATTAGACTTTACTCTGCTATCAAACTGGAGGTTAACATCAACATCATTAAAGTAATTGTTGCCCTTAGCTTCATGTTTTAATATACAGGCTAAAATGTTTAATGTAGTCAAGCGCTGCTGACCATCTATAGTTTCATAAATATTTTCTCTTTTATAGACTATTAAACTACCCAAATAGTAATTATTACCATCTGGATATACATCATATATATCTTGAATCAATTGACTTATTTGAGACTCTTCCCAAGCATAGTTTCTTTGGTATATTGGAATATTATATCGGTCTTCTTGGCTGAAGATTTGTTTAATGGTTAAATACTTTGGTTCCATATTTAGCTAGCTATGTATTTTAACTCATTAAAAATTTTAATAAGAGGTTTTGTTTTTTGGTTATCACTATTTCCTCCGTAAGGTTTAACGCTATGTAATTCTTTATAAAAAATCTCTTTGGTGTTAATAGATTCTCTCATTATTTTAAAAAATCCATTATTATCAGCCCCTAAATTATCAATAGTTCTAAGCCTTACAGAATGTTGTTCAATTCTAGGAGTATACACCCATATGAAAAAGCGTACTATTACTTCGTCAATCTTGTAATAACCGAATTTATCTAAATAATATAACAGGCAACAGTTGAACACATTTCTAACATATAAATCACCAGTTCTATTACGGGCATCATAAGTATCTAATTGGTTTAAGATTTCAAGTGCTTTTGTTTTGGTGTCTTTTATCTTTAATTTGATTTCATTAAGGTTATCATTGAAATTTTTTACTTTTTCAACTTCTTTACCATAGTGAGAAACAAACTCAAAAAATCGCTGGCCATTCACCATTATTTGATCTAGTTGAAAAGGATAATCCAATTTATGACCATCGATATTTCTATTCAGATCTCGATTATACATTTCTGTATAAAAATGATTAATTCTATGGGTCTTGGTGAAGTTGAATTCTTGAGAATCATCTAAAGAAATTCCTTTAAATACATCTACTTCATTTTTCGTGAATTCTTCTGCTGATCTACCTTTACTCCAATTTCTAATTCTATATAAATAGTTTTTAAATAGTTTATCTAACTTTTTCTGGTCTAGATTTTCCCAATATTCTACACATAATTTTTTCTCTTCTTCCGAATTATTTGCCATCTCTCTTAGATGAAAAGCTTTTAGCAAATCTTGAGGATATAAATCTTTTCCTCTAGAATTTTGAGAATCAAAAAATTGAAATGCTTCTGAAATATTAGAGATTACCACCCAAACAACTTTACAATGATGGTAGAAGAACTGAATTGTAGATTCATCGAAATTTCTGATTTCTCTTAAGATTACATGATAATTAGCTTTGAGGTTTTTTTGAGATATTAAATTATCAAATTCAAGATTCAATAATGATGACTCTATGGTTTCGTATTTTTTATAGAATTTATCATCTACAAATGTTTCAGTAATAGCTAGGTAAATTAAGCTTAAGGTCAACATTCTTTGTTGCCCATCAACAATATCCAAATCAGAAATTTCATCTTCCTGATGAACCACAATAGTACCTAAACGATAGTCTGAGCTTTCTTTGTTGAGCCTTATATCATCTAATAATTGTTTTACATTTTTCTCGGTCCATTTATAAGGTCTTTGATAATCTGGTATATTTAAATTTTTATTTTCAAAAGCTTCTGCAATAGAAATTATTCTAGGTTCTAAATCTATCATTTGTTAAGCGTACAGGTATTCGTTAAGTTCTTTAATGATTTCAGCAGTGTCATTTTTAAACACTTTATCTAATTTTTTCAATCCTCCATCTACACTGAAAGGGGGTTTGTTTAAATCTTCTAGGGTGATAATTGATTCTTTTTGAAGCTGGGCTTCCATTTTATCAAGCCACTTTAATTGAATTTGATTCCAATCATGAGAAGCTTTCAGTTTAGCAACTGAGTTAGTAATTCGTTCTTGATGGTCTACTAATGTTTCCCCTAATGCAGATGTACGTATGTGAGCAATGATATCAGCCACTATTTCTGTATTGGTTACTTCTTTGTAGGCTGTGTTTAAGTTGTTTTTATTGAACCCTTGCGTATCTAATATTAAGCGTAATTCTTTTAAGTCGTTACGAGTTAAGCTACTAGGTTTTGTACAAACAATGTTTAAAGCCGTGATCTCATTTCTATTATTCTTTATATACTCGGTAAAAGATTCTAAATAATCTTTAGGCTTTAAGTTTTTCTCATAGGCACGAGAAACATCTTCTAGTTTGTCTGCGTGATCACTATATAGTGTGCCATAATTTAACGCCTTACCTTTTTCACGGTCTAAAAATTCCCATAAATGTTCGTAATCTTTAAAAGTTTCATTTAGGTTTTCTAAATCTATGGATTTTAGTTTTTTGGCGAAATCCCTAGCTGTAGGTTCACTAGATAATATTTGAAATTGTTCTTTCTGTTTTTCATTAAAACCAGAGAGCTTTCGCTGTATTTTAGCTATTATTCGGTCTAACTTAGCCTCTTTTGAATATTCATCTTCAATGATGGCAATTTCTTCAATTAAGTTATTGAAGGTTTTAGAAACCAAAGGAGCAACAGGTTTCATAACTTGTTCTTTTGACATTATCTCGGTAACACCAACGCAGTCATAAATTTTAAATACCTCTTTACCAATTTCATCGCAACGCCTAGTGGCACGACCTATCATTTGGTCATAAAGAATTCTGGAGTTTACCCGACGTAAAAAGACTAAATTAGAAATGCTAGGTACATCTATACCGGTGGTCAATAAATCTACCGTTACTACTATACTTGGGTACTGGTCATTTTTATATTTACGGAGCAAATCTTTTCTATTATAAACTTCACCTGTGATTTTTACAATGGCACCAGCATCAACATCTTCACCTAGCTCTTCATACTCCTCATACAATAACTTAACTATAGTGTCAGCATGGTCATTGGTAGCAGCGAAAATTAATGTTTTTGCTCTTTTTTCTGGCAGTATACCATAAGTAGATATAAGTTCATTTAAGACAACACGGTTAAAATTTTCAGTGATAACTTTTCGGTTAAACCCTGTTATTTCAATCTTTATTTCATCTTCAGTAACACCTAAATCTTTTATCTCATTTTCTTCAGGGTCATAAATTTTTACCTCGTCGCCTTTCTCCCAAACAATTCCGTCTTTCGATAGGGTAGTTTGAAATACATAAGGTGGTTCAAAATCTATAAGATATCCGTCAATCACTGCTTGCCGATACGAATAAAGAAATACAGGTTCACCAAAGATATCCTTGGTATGTAGGGCAGGGGTAGCAGTTAAGCCAATACGATACGCATCAAAATAATCTAGCACCATGCGGTATTTACTTTGAAAATCGAGTTGGTCACGAAGTATGATTTCCTCCTGGTCCATTTCGCGATCTAAAGTATAGCCCCTGTGCGCTTCATCAACCACAATACAATCATAATCACCAACACTTGGCGAATCATCAGAATAGGCGATGCGTTGCACCATACCCTGTACTGTTGCAAAATGAATTTTGGTATCTAATTCAGAAGCTTTATCCTCTAAATCCCGTAAGTCATAAATTTGGGCAAAGGTCTGCAATCCCTCTACGTGAACTTCCTTAAAAGCATCTGAAGCTTGTTCGCCCAACATTCGTCTATCCACTAAGAACAAAATGCGTCTAAATCTACCGGAAGCAATTAAACGATAACACATACCTATCATGGTTCGTGTTTTACCTGTCCCGGTAGCCATGGCTAATAATGCACGTCTATCTTCGGTATTCGTAAGTATCTTATGTTCTACAGCTTTTATGGCGTCCACCTGATATTCTCGTAGACTTAAACCACTAGGGTCAGATAGTAAATCGTAACCTGTTTTTTGAAGTTTTTCTACACCCTCATTTTCATCATAGTTCAGTTTTTCCACTAAATCTCTAGGAGAAAACCAACTAGGTAATGGTCTTGCTATATTTTTCTGATCTCTACCATCCCAGAACCAAATTCCAGAAGCCGTTTTAAATTGCTCTAAATACGGTTTTCCATTGGTGGAAAACATAAATGGCACTTTGAAATTTGAACTGTTCTGATGTTGTGGAAATGATATATTATTCTCTTCGGTAACCAGTTCACTATACGTTTTGGCTTGACCCAAATCGCTCATCACATTTTTAATGTGCTTTTTAGCTTCTACGATACCAATTAACTCTAAACCATTGAACAAAGCATAATCTGCCCATTTAGTACCGCATTTCCATTCTGCAATAGCCATTTGTTTACCTTTTTTAGGTAGGGTTTTGTTAGATTTATAATTCAATGTCTGAGTGTCGCACACCCAACCAGCATCTCGTAATTGTTTATCTATTCTGTCTCTAGTTTCCGCTTCTTTTTCTTCGGTTTTTCTAGCTTTTTCAAACGCACGTTCCTTTCGTTCTTCTTTTGCTTCAGGAGAAATTTGAGTGTGTTCTTTTATTTTTTCTTTATAGTTTGCTACTTCAACCTTCAGCAATTCTAATTCTTTCTCAAGCTCGGTAGTTTTTGTGTTGTCACTAGTAAACCATGATTCTTCAGGGGGTGTATAATCTCCAAATACCTCTTCATCTTCATAAACTTCAATGAACCATTTCGTTAAGTAATACGCTTGCCTAAGCATATAACGGGCTTCTGGTTGAGAACCTTCACCTGAATGAGATGCCTTGTTTCCTGATTTTCTAATTGTATGGAGTATAGATATAATTTCAGACGGAGTTTCTGAATTATTTTGCAATACGGTAAGTCTACTAATTTGCCTTTTGTCATTTGGTTCTTCTAATTGTTCAAAATCAATTAAGATACTGGTCAATTTTTCAGATAGTATTCTCAATTTAGATAACGTAGTACTAGGGTCGGAATAGCAATTACGTTCCCCTAATATTGCCAACTGATAAAGCCCTAAATAGTTGTCTTTTAAAAAACTAAAATTGGTTTTCATATCTAATTATGATATTGGTTTGGTCAAAACACAAATACAACACTTTTGAACTCAATTTTATTCTTTTCTTAGAATGGGGAACAAAGAATAATATTTTAAAAATTAAGTTAATAAAAAATGAACCTTAAAGATACCTATTGTATAAGAGAAATCTTCCAGGATTTTTATCAAAGAAGCACAATTATTTTGATATTTCTTTATGGGAATCCGTAAACCATGAAAAAGAATTTAATCCGCTAATCTTTTCTTGGGAATAAAAATGCTAATAAGTAACGCTACACCAACCACCACATCTACCATATTCCATATTTCTCTACCCAATGCTATTTTGTAAAATGGCTGAAAGAGTAGGGCAAGTGCTAAAAAAATATATACCTGTTCACTTTTATCTTTTTCATTAGCCCTATATGCTAAAAATCCAAAACTTGCGAAGGCCAGAAAGCGTACTAATTGAAAATAGCCGTAGGGCATATTTAGAAGGCATAGGAAGAAGAGTAGTGCTAAGGATATTTTAATAAGAACTATAATTTTCATTATTACTTAGATGATTTAGGGTTACAGCTATTAAGGGAATACTAAAGTCATTTTTTTATTTCAATTATTGTTGAGGATTCCCGTAATCACGTAAAATATTTTAATTATAAAGCAATAGTAAAGGTTGTATTTATATAAATCTAATGAAGAGATTATATAATTTTTAATAGGCGATTAGTTTCAGAGAATTACCAAGAAATTTAAATACAATATTTTTTTGATGAAATCACTAAATAACCACTAATTTGGTACTATAAGTCTAAAAATGGGATTTAATATTTTTCTGCTCCTAGTTTACATCCCGTTAATGGTAAACCTTGAAGGCAATTACAGAGTATATATTAAATAAGTATGTACCTGTACATACATATGAGGCAAGTTCATTTACGGAATAAATTTAAGTTTTCTTTTCACTAAAAACGTGCTTCATTAAATACGCATCCATTTCTTCCTCGGTGGGTATTTTGTTTTTAAAAGCCTTGCTATTTACAGATAGATTGGGATTTTCAATATTGGTATTATCGATGGTTGGAGATTGAAAAGTTTTGTTTTTTTCAAACTGATACTCATCATTCAATGCCAAAATGATTTTAAGCTCACCTTCAAATTGAATGATTTCTTTAAATATGGCTACATCATCTTTGATTTTTAAATCAAAGTGATTGGAATTACCCAATAAAAATTCATCTAAACCATTAGGGTGTTCATTTATAGCTCTTTGTTTTAATGCATCACGTTTCACATAATACAGATCTAGCTTTGGGGTATTCTCTAATTTTGGTATGCCATTAGCGTTTTCTAACATGTTTACAAAATCAAAATTGGGAGAGGTTTTATTATTAATAATACTCACGTAAAGGACTCTACCAACCATTTTGGCTTCTTTTTTCTTTAAGCCAATAATTTGGTTATTGAATTGATGGAAAAAATTGATGAAGACATTATTTATATATTCTTGATAGGTATGTATTAAAAACTTGTAATATGTATCCAATAATTCTTTTGAAGGCTCTAATCTAACTTTGAAATTATTAGCATCCAATAAGTTAATAGGAGTGTTAGATGGCAGATTAAGTACCCTAGTTGTAACGAATAGTTTTTTAGTTTTAAAAAATTTCAATCTCTGTTCGGATGATAACTCATTAAGTAACTCACCTTTTAAACAACCAAAATAATTCATATTCCTTTTAGCCATTTTATACTTTATTTATTGTTGATGGTTGTAGAAATTCAGAATAATCTTCTGGTAGTTCGGCATCAATATCACGTAGATATTTTTCGAGTGAGGTTAATGTAGAATGTCCAGTAATACCTAATAAGGTACTTTTGGTTTCGCTAGGATTAAGTTCCTTTCTCATTTCTCTATATAATTTTGTTATATAGGTATGTCTGTAGCTATAAAGTCCATATTCAACGCCTAAATTGAAATTATCCTTCACTTTTTTAAATCTTTTTGAATAATAGTTTCTTTTATCACGTTCAGGAACATCCCATTCTCCACCAATTTCATATGGTGTAAATAAAGAATGTTCAGGATTGGCACTAGAAAGGTCAGGTAACAAATTCAATAAAATCTCTGGTATGATTTTAATCTTTACTTTTTTATTTTTTGCTTTTACATAAATCTTTTTATCTGAGATATCGATATCCTTGACTTTTAACCTGCATACTTCAATAGGTCTCAAGAAACACAGTGAAATGAATTGAACAAAGGATAGTAATAGTTTGTCATGTTCCTCCATATAAGTCTGTAAATCGGACTCTTGTTTTGGAGTAAAAGTTTTATTTCTTGTTGGCTTAGTTGATAGCGGTTTTATTTTAGGTATAAAATTATCATCAATAATTTCATTATCCTCCAATGTTGTGAAAATAGCACTTAAGCTTGTTCTTGCATTATTCCGTGTTCTAGGTGATGTTCTTGCTAATACCGAATTAAGATATTGAACTACAGTTTTCTTTGTAATTGCTTTTATATCATTGATTTCATTCTCCTCCAGCCATTTTTGAAATTGTTTAAGTGGACCATGATAGCCTGAATAAGAGTTTGGACTTAAAGATTGTTTTTTGATCTTTAGGGCAAAATCGAAGGCTTCTTGAATAGAAGTGTATGGTTCTTCTATTATTGGAGAAGTAAGTGGGGCGGGAGTAGCCTTTTTTATGACCTTAGTGGGTGGTTCAACTTTTTTAGGGATAGTTTCAGTATCTTTTTTATCAAGGACGTTAGACGAGCTTAATTTAGATATTAGGTTTGAATTATCTGCATTAGGTACATAACCACCCTCTAAACGTTTGATTAAAGCTCTTTTAATAACGTTCATGAATAGTAAACGCTCACGTTTTGTTTTAAAACGATTTACTCCAGCTTTAATAGGAGTTTGTCTAACTAATTTTTTGGTTTCGGGATTTCGATAGGAGAAATATACATACCAATCTTTAGTAAGAGCATCTTTTTTTTGCTTGCTAGATAGCTTGGACCAACCTTTTATGGGGACACCACCAGTGTAGAATTTAGGTTCGGAATAGTTCAGTTTCATGTTCAAACCGTATACGTTATCGTATACGGTAGATAAAAGTATGAAATTTAAGGACATAAAAAAACGGCTTGTGCGCACACAAACCGTTGATTTTATTGGTCTTTACCTATTGTAGCGAGAGGGGGGCACGATCCCCCGACCTCCGGGTTATGAATCCGACGCTCTAACCAACTGAGCTACCTCGCCATATTATTTTTAAACGGCTGCAAATATAGTGGTAATTTATTTGTTCTTCAACAAAACTTGATGAAAAAAATAATACTGATCATTTATTTTTTTATCATTTAGAAATATATATATTGCCCGTAATTAAGTAGCATGTACATGAGCGATAAAATAAAATTTGAAATAGAGTTTGTAATTCAGTCTTCACCACAAATGTTGTATCAATATTTGGCAACCCCATCTGGACTGTCAGAATGGTTTGCTGATAATGTTAATTCTAGAGGTGAAATGTTTACATTTATTTGGGACGGAGCTGAAGAAGAAGCTAAATTATTAAAAAGGAAAACGGATGAATTTGTACGTTTTGCTTGGGAAGAAGCTGATGATGATAGCTTCTTTGAGATGAAGATAATTGTTGATGAAATAACTAAAGATGTTTCATTATTTATAACGGACTTTGCTGAAGATGATGAAATAGATGAGTCTAAAATGCTTTGGACCAACCAAGTGTCAGATTTAAAACAGGTTTTGGGTTCGTCCTAGAAATACCCTTATTTACAGTATCTTTGAGCCTTAATTTTTTAAGGCTTTTTTTATGTTCAATTTTAATGGTGAACTTCTTCATAAGAATACTGATTTTTTAAATGAAAATAATAGGGGAGTACAGTTAGGTGATGCTGTTTTTGAAGAATTACGTGTTATTAACGGTGATGTTATATTTTTAGAAGATCACTATCTACGATTAATGTCTTCTATGAGAATTCTAAGAATGGAGATTCCTATGAATTTCACAATGGAATTTATGGAAGAAGAAATTTTGAAATTAATCTCTGAAGATGGATTAAGAGAAACCAAGCAAATAAAATTCACTGTATATAGAAATACTAGCGATAATAATTTCTCGAAATCCGATAATAGTATTTCCTATTTCATAACCAGTACTACGTTAATTAATCCTTTTTTTGTTTTAGATGATAAAGCGTACGAAGTAGAGTTATTTAAAGATTTCTATAAAAACTCTAGCATGCTTTCTAATTTAGATACAAATAATAAAATCCTGAACGTAGTAGGATCAATCTACGCCCAAGAAAATGATTATCAAGACTGTTTGTTGCTTAATGAAAGAAAACAAGTTATAGAGGCTCTAAATGGCAATGTTTTTATTGTAAAAGGTAATCAGGTAAAAACTCCGCCAATAACTGATGGTTGTGTAAATAGTGTCATCAGGAAAAAAATAATAGATATTGTTTCAAAATTTAATGAAGTTGAATTTCTTGAAGAAAGTTTATCTCCATTTGAACTTCAAAAAGCAGATGAATTATTTATAGCCAATAATGTCAACGGCTTAGTTTCTATTACGAAATATAGAAAAAAGGATTTTGTGAATACAACTGCTAAAAGTTTAATTGGTAAGTTGAATGCAGCGGCTAGAATGTCCGTAAGTAAAAGCGTTTAGTTTAAGCTAGGGTTTTCAGGCGCATTGGACCATAGTAAATAGTTTCCTCCTAATTGAATCATATTTTCTTTCCAAATAGCTTGTGCCGCTTTTTGGATGATCCTACTTTCGTGCTCATTTTCTACAACAATCCATGATTTTGATGTAAGCTCTTCATCTAATTGAAACGATGACCAGCCAGAGTAACCTAAGAAAAAACGTATGTCATCTTCAGAAATAATTTCCTTATTAATAAGCTCTACGGTAGTTTCAAAATTACCGCCCCAATAGATACCATCAGAAATTTCGACGCTATTATCAATTAAGTGTGGTACTTTATGTATAAAATATAAGTTGTCTTGCTCTACAGGACCGCCATTATATACTTGAAAAGGAATTTCAATTTCAGTTACCAACTCGTTTATTTGATATTCTAATGGCTTATTTAAAATAAAACCTACAGAGCCTTCATTGCTATGTTCAGCCAACAATACAACAGATCTATTAAAAGAAACATCTCCTGTTAACGAAGGTTCGGCAATGAGTAATTTTCCTTTAGTTGGCTTTAAAGCAATCATAACTAGTTTAAGTATATATACCTAATGTAAGACAAATCCTCTTAATTGCAAAAACATAGAAATAAAAAAAGCGCCAATAAAGGCGCTTTTAATAAATTTATCAGTGTAAAATTAGTTTACAGCTTTACCTAAATCAGCACCTGCTTTAAACTTTACTACATTTTTAGCAGCGATTTGGATAGTTTTTCCAGTTGATGGATTTCTACCTTCTCTTGCATTTCTTTTAGACACGGACCAAGAACCGAAACCTACTAAAGAAATTCTATCTCCTTTTTTAAGAGAATTTTCAACATTTCCCAAGAAAGATTCCAATGACTTTTTAGCCGCAGCTTTTGTGATGCCAGCGTCTGCTGCCATTGCATCGATCAATTCTGTTTTGTTCATAATGTGATAATTAATTGTGATTAAATAATTTATACCTACTAACAAATTTATATGGATTTCTGAGCAACACAAGTAAAATGGGGGGAAATCCCTTATTTTGTTGATAACTCAGCGTGTTTGTTGATAAAGTAGGTTTTTTTTTACGTTTCTCGCAGCCCAACAACCACGGGGTCTCACCCCATTTTAGCGTTTTTTTCCAAATTTAGACCATTAAGAACGTCTCTAACCTGCATTCTTTTTTTTCCTTGAAGTTGAATTTCCTCTAGGTTTATATAGCCTTTATGCACTGCAACTTTCATTTCTTTTTTATTAAAAACAAGTTCACCCGCTGGTAAGTTATGTTCTTCTTTTTGCATGCTTGCTTTGTAGATTTTTGTAATTACAGTTTGATCTGCATTGTTCAACGTTGTCCAAGCGGCTGGGTATGGACTTAAACCTCTAATAAAATTATAGATTTTGTCTATTGGCATACACCAATCTATTTCACATGTTTCTTTAAATATTTTGTGCGCATCCTTTAAATTGTCAGAATCTGATTGTTTTGTAGTTTCAAAATTACCCTCTTTAATACGTTCTACTGTTTTAACCACAGTTTCTGCACCTAAGAGCATTAACCTATCATGTAAATCTTCTACATTATCAGTAAGATTAATAGGTGCTTCATCTTGCATAATTATGGCACCCGTATCTATTTTTTCGTCTATAAAGAATGTTGTAACTCCAGTTTTTGTCTCACCATTAATGATTGCCCAATTAATAGGAGCTGCACCACGATACTGCGGTAATAATGAAGCGTGTAAATTAAATGTGCCGTATTGAGGCATGTTCCAAACTACTTTTGGTAACATTCTAAATGCTACCACTATTTGTAAATTGGCGTTTAAAGATTTTAAAGTCTCTAGAAAATCCTCATCTTTTAAGTTGGTAGGTTGTAAAACTGTAAGATTATTTTCTACAGCATACTTTTTTACAGCAGACTCATTAAGTTTTCTACCTCTACCTGCAGGTCTATCTGGTGCGGTAATTACACCAACTATATTATATTCCTTTTTTACAAGCATATCTAAAATGCCTACTGCAAAATCCGGAGTTCCCATAAATACAATTCTCAATGCTTCCATATTATAATAGTTGGTATTCGTTTATAGCGTTTAATGTTATGTAATTTTCTTCTAAGAGTTCTTGCAGTGCAGTAATTACTATTTTTTGACTGGTGTTTAGGAGCGCTTGAAGTTCTCTTGAACTTGCTTTTTTTTCTTTTAAGATTTGAAGGATTTTTATTTTGCTGTGAACAATGTCAGTATTACCAAGCTTTTGGTTGATACATACATCACAAATACCACATTCTTTTTCTTGTACTTCTCCAAAGTAATGTAATAGCTGAATACTTCTGCATGTAGTATTGTTTTCTATGTAACTCAACATTGTAGAAACTTTCTCGACTTTAAGTTGATTTTGTTCATCAATATTTCTTGCGAACATATTTATTGTTCTATCGTCATCTCTTGGTACTAAGAATAAAAGTTCTAAATCACTTGAAACACTATTGTATTCTATAATTTCATCTTTTGCAAGTTGTTCAAAATTATGATGAATTATTGATTCTGATAGTGATGTTTTTTTAGCTAATAAGTAAGTGTTAATTGGAGTATCAAATTCAAAGAGGCCACCATAGGTGCGCAATATCACTTTTATAAAGTCTGCTAATTTAGAATTTTGGTCAATATACCTGTAGAGAGAATCTTTATCGGAAATAAATTTTATAGTTATTTTTTTTGAAAAATTTTCTGAAAGAGAAATGACCGAGTTTCTATCTAAGAGTTGTAATGCATTATAGGTCAAAAAAGTATTCAACTTGTAAATACTGCAGAATTCATTGAAATTAAGATGAAATTTTGCTTCTGTGTATTCTCCATATCCAATCTGAAAAAATGTATTTAGTTTTCTGTAAATCATTTTTACATAGGCAACATCCGGTAAAATTTCTATGAATTGTTTCTTGACCAAAACCTTGTCTGTGGTATTGGTTAATAATATGGCTTTTGCCAATGCACCGTTTCTACCAGCTCTGCCTGCCTCTTGAAAATAATTTTCTAAACTATCGGGTATTTGATAATGAACTACCAGTTCAACATCTGGTTTGTCTATACCCATACCAAAAGCATTGGTGGCAACCATTACTTTTACTTTATCCTCTAGCCATAGATTTAGGCGTTCCGTTTTCATTTTTTGATCAACGCCTCCATGGTAGAATGTTGCCTTCACATTATTCTTAACTAAAAATCCTGATAATTCTTCAGCTTTTCTTCTGCTTCTAACATAGACAATAGCGCTATGTTTTATTTGCTGACAATACTTCTTTAAATGACCATTTTTATCTTCTGTAAGTAATACTGCAAAACCAATATTTTTTCTAAAAAATGAATCCTTAATTATTAAAGGATAATTAAGGTCTAATGATGTAATAATGTCTTCACTAACTCTTTTGGTTGCTGTAGCGGTCAATGCCACAACTGGCGGAGTAGGGTGTAGTTCTCTTAATATGGAACAACTTAAGTATGCAGGTCTAAAATCGTGACCCCATTGAGAAATACAATGTGCTTCGTCTATAACGAACATAGAAACGTTCATAGCCTTTATGCGTTCTTGAACTAATTCTTGTTGCAGACGTTCTGGAGATAAATAGAGAAATTTATAATTGCCATAAATGCAATTGTCCAATAACTTGTCTACTTCATTAAATTTAAGTCCGCCTTTTAGACCTATGGCTTTAATGCCAAGTTTTTGAAGGTTGTCTACTTGGTTTTCAATTAGCGCTACTAGGGGAGATATAACAATACAAATACCATCTTTTAGTAAAGCGGGTACTTGAAAACATATAGATTTACCGCCGCCAGTGGGCAATAAACCTAGTACATCTTGACCATTGGATATGGCATTGATGATTTCTTCTTGAGAGCCTCTAAAACTGTCAAAGCCCCAATATTTAAATAAAATTTCGTTTGGTGTGTTATTCACCCGTTTTGTTTATAAAATCTACTACAAATTGCATGCGGTTTTCTATAGTGCCAAATGGAACTTCTATAGGGGAATATCCAAGATCTATGTATGTTTTTTCAAGGGCATCATGTATTCCGCAAGCTTGTTCAAAATTTTCCATTCGTTCATTATCCTGTACATAAATCTTTTTCCAAGGTGGTAAGATCAACACTTCATCATATCTATGTTCAACACATAATTCAGTGTACCGCTGCTCCTTAGGCTGGCCAAAATAATCCATATAGGCTATTACATCTGGTAACCCACGGTCATAGAATAAATGATCTTTATCTATGTTTAGACCATTAATGAAATGTTGTAAACGAGCATTGATTAATTCATCATTGAAACTTTTTGCATCCTTGACAAAGTCAATAGGGTTTACTAATTGATCATCTAATGCAACATCGCCTAATGCATCTAATGTCATTGTTCGTATCACTTCATGAAAACAATAGTATCCATTTTCTTCAAGTGATGATATTAATACTGTTTTACCGGTTCCTGGACCTCCTGTGACAACAACTCTTTTACTTTTCAAACTCAAAATTTATGAATACAAAAGTACATAAACCAAGAGTATTAAAAAACTGGTACATTACACTTATCTTTGCATAAAACACTAGTTATGGACGAAAATAACCCAGTTGAATTTTATAAAAAATTAAAGGAGCAATTAACAGAAACGTCAAAATGGCCTTCTAACTACTTATATAAATTTATTGTAGAGACAGAAACAGATAAAATAGATCGTATAAATACCATATTTGATAATATGGGTGCGGTTATTGACTTGAAGAAATCTAAGAACGGTAAATATACCAGTGTTTCTATTAGAGTAGATTTAGCCAGTCCGGACGAGGTGATTGCAAAATATAAAGAAGTAGGGGCTATAGAGGGCGTTATCTCCTTGTAAAATAGCTTTTCATCTATAATTTTATTAATTTGGCATCGTTATAAGAATACTTCTCAAACACATTAAGCTAAAATTTTCAATTTGCAATTAGTAGAAAACCTAGAATATAATACGGAGCGTGAGCATTTGATTATTCCTGAATATGGTCGTCATTTTCAAAAAATGGTTAACCATGCAGTATCAATTGAAGACCGTGAAGAAAGAAATAAAGTAGCGCAGGCCATTATTAGCGTTATGGGGAACTTACAGCCTCATTTACGTGATGTGCCAGATTTTCAACATAAACTTTGGGATCAGTTGTTTATTATGTCCGATTTTAAGTTGGATGTAGATTCTCCTTTTCCAATTACCTCAAAAGAGGTATTAAGACAAAGACCAGAAGCTTTAGAATACCCACAGAATTTTCCAAAATACAGATTTTATGGTAATAACATAAAACGTATGATAGATGTGGCTGTAGAGTGGGAGAAAGGTGATAAGCGCTCTGGGCTAGAGTATGCTATTGCTAACCACATGAAGAAATGCTATTTAAATTGGAATAAAGATGTTGTAGATGATACAGCAATTTTCAAGCATTTGTTTGAATTGAGTGATGGCCGTATAGATTTAGCCGCAGAAGGAGAAAGTTTGACGGATAGTGGTCAGTTCCTTAAAAATAGAGTTGCTAAAACTCCGAGGTCAAACTCGAACTCGAACAAGAAAAATCAAAGAAATAATAATAACCGCGGTAAAAAACGCTATTAAATTTCCACTTCTCTAGATGGGGACATTCAAAATTGAAGGAGGGCATCAGTTATCTGGTGAAATAACCCCTCAAGGAGCAAAGAACGAAGCACTTCAAATACTTTGCGCAGTACTACTTACAGACGAAAAGGTAACCATCAATAATATTCCTGATATTGTTGATGTAAATAAGCTTATAGCTCTTTTAGAGGATTTAGGCGTAAAAATCCAGAAAAAAGGTAAGGGTTCATATACATTTAAGGCAGACGATATAAATTTAGATTATCTACAGTCTGATCAATTTAAACAAGATGGTAGAGGTCTGCGGGGCTCAATTATGCTTGTAGGACCTTTATTGGCACGTTTTGGCAAAGGATATATACCTAAGCCAGGTGGAGATAAAATTGGTCGTAGACGTTTAGATACTCATTTTGAAGGCTTTATAAAACTTGGTGCTAAATTTCGTTACAACAGAGAAGAGTATTTCTATGGTGTAGAGGCAGATAAGCTAAAAGGTACTTATATGTTGTTAGATGAGGCTTCTGTAACAGGGACTGCCAACATAGTTATGGCGGCTGTATTAGCGGAAGGTCAGACAACAATATACAATGCTGCATGCGAGCCTTATTTACAACAGTTATGTAAAATGTTGAATAGAATGGGCGCCAAAATTTCTGGGGTTGGTTCTAATCTTTTAGTTATTGATGGTGTAGATAAATTAGGTGGTACGGATCACCGTATGTTACCTGATATGATTGAAATTGGTAGCTGGATAGGTTTAGCTGCAATGACCAAAAGTGAATTGACGATTAAAGACGTTAGTTGGGATGACTTGGGTCAAATACCAACAGTGTTCGGCAAGTTAGGTATCACATTAGAAAGAAAAGGTGATGATATTTATATTCCTGCTCACAAAGACGGATACGAAATACAAAATTATATAGATGGTTCTATTTTGACCATTGCAGATGCTCCTTGGCCAGGATTAACTCCTGATTTATTGAGTATTATTTTAGTAGTGGCAACACAATCTAGGGGAGAAGTTCTTATTCATCAAAAGATGTTTGAAAGCCGCTTGTTCTTTGTAGATAAGTTGTTGGACATGGGAGCAAAAGTAATTTTGTGCGACCCGCACAGAGCTACGGTAATTGGTCATGATTTTCAGTCTACTCTAAAAGCTACTACAATGACATCACCAGATATTAGAGCAGGTGTTTCATTATTAATTGCTGCTTTATCGGCGAAAGGGACTTCCACTATTCATAATATTGAACAGATAGATCGTGGGTACGAGAATATAGACGAAAGACTACGTGCCATAGGTGCTAAAATTACAAGAATTTAAGTATTTATTTACACGATATAAAAAACTCCATAATTAGATACCAATCTAGTTATGGAGTTTTTATTTAAGTTCTATTTTGAAACTATTTTTCTACTATTGTTCCGTCGGGATATTTAGCAAATCTACCTCGTTCGTTTTCATGTGTTTGGTCTGGGTATCGCCACGGCCATCCACCAAATTGTGTCAATCTAAATTCTTCCATGGCCTTTTGTAATTCCTCATCCGTATTCATAACGAAAGGTCCATATTTAGCTACAGGTTCATTTATTGGTTTTCCTTGTAGAACTATAAGATGAGCATTAGAGCCTATGGCTTTTAGAGTGATCTCATTTGTTGAATCAACTTCAATTCCATGATTTGGCTGTATTGACTCACCAGCAATTTCTATGGTTTCTCCCTCATAAAAATAAATTGTTCGTATAGTGTTTTTTTGAGCTTTTGGTAAATTAATAGTGCCGGTTGCGTTAATTTTTATGTTCCAAATAGCAACATCGTTTTCATCATCAGCTGCCCATGAATCGGGTGCTGGACTTGGTGCCTGTGTTGAATTGAAACTACCTGCAATAACTTTAATAGTTCCATTTCCATACTTAATTATTGGAATATCTTCATGCCATAACATTTTAAAATGTGGGTCCACGAATTTACTTTTTCTAGGTAGATTAAGCCATATTTGAAAAAGTTCTAGCGTATTTTCTTTTTCGGTATGTACTAGCGGAAACATTTCGGAATGTTGAACACCGCTACCAGCGGTCATCCATTGTACATCTCCTTCTCCAAAACGACCTGCTGCACCTAATGAATCTGAATGATCACAGAATCCTTTGTTTACTACAGTGATAGTTTCGAATCCACGATGTGGGTGTGCAGGAAATCCTGGTATAGTTGTACCATGGTACATTCTATAACCATCTTTAATAGTAAAATCATTTCCCAAATTTCTTCCTTCTAAAGAATCATCAGGACCTAATTCTCCATTTCCTTTAGGATATTTATCTAAATGATATACACAGAATAAAAATGGATCTTGAGTTTGCCAGGGGAAACCTAACTGAAAAACATTTTTTATGATACTTTTCATATGATTATTGAATTAGGTGATGGTTTAATGGACTGCATTGTTAATTTCAACCCAATTGTTTTCCGGGTCTTTTAAGTAAATCTGACGGACTCCGTCAGCTCTCAGAGTTACTGAATTCTCTTTGCCTGGCCAGTCCCAATAGGTTATCTTTTTTTCTTCTAACGAAGCAATTAGTTCATCTAATTTTTGTGTAGCTAAACATAAGTGTACGCTTTTACTATGTTTCATGGCTACACTATCTTTTCCTATTAAATGTAATTGTGAATTTCCTTGAATAACAAACCACTTAAAACCAGAAGGTGCAGAGGGATGCGGAATTTCTTTTAAATTTAAAATGTCTTTGTAAAAAGCACCAACCTTGTCTAAGTCTTTAACGATGACCGAATAATGGTCGTATTGAAAATCGAAAGATTGCGCAGACAAAAACGGTCCTGAAATAAAAAGAAGTAAAACGATAATTTTTTTCATTGAAATGGTATAAGTTTAAGTGTTCAAGTTACTTAAAAATGAAAGAAGCTATCTGTTAAGATAGCTTCTTTTTAATTGTAAGTTATTCACCATCTAATGGTGGTGGACCTTCGATCATTGGCTCATAGACTTCATCACCCTTACGTGTTTTAAATTCTTCTTTAACTTTGGTAACCAATTTCGGATTTTGAAATAAATCTAACATCGTCATACCCATTGCTTTTGATGCGTGTATCATACCTTTATGCCCTATAGACATACCGCCACAAGCAACAACTGCCCAAGAATGCCAAGGTGTACCTGTAGGTGCAACTGAAACACCTAAGTTTATGTTAGGAACATTCCAGCTTACATCTCCTACATCAGTAGAACCGCCACCTGGATTTTCTTCTGTTTCCTTTAAAGGGTGAACAGTTCCATCTAAACCAACTTCAGGCTTACCGGTAGCTTTTTGAATAGCCTTACCAAAAACTGTTTCCTCTTCAGTATAGGTGATTGGTCCCAATAACTCAAGATTGTTCTGCATAATTTCTCCACCAGAACGGTTTACCAAAGTTTCATATATACCAGAAACCAATGAGATTTTGTAATCGACATTTGCCATAATAGCGGCACCTTCTGCCATTGCTTTTACTCGCTCGTATGTTGGTAACATCTTTGATCTTTTAGGATCTCTAACACGAACCCAAAGTTTTGCATAATCTGGTACAACATTAACAACTTGCCCACCATCTTGTATATGGTAGTGTATTCTTGAAGTTGGTAAGATGTGTTCTCTGTAGTAGTTGATGCCTGTAGTGTATAACTCTAAAGCATCTGATGCACTACGACCGTTCCATGGATCCATAGATGCATGTGCCGCTTGACCATAAAATTCTACCACGAAATCAATTAATGATAAACCACTTTGAACATCTGCTTCTATACCTGCAGACGGGTGCCAGCTAACATTTACATCAACATCATCCCAAAGTCCAGCTTTTACCATCCATACTTTAGCAAAATATTTTTCTTCAGCAGGTGTACCTAAGAACTTTACTGTTCCTTTAATTTTGCCGGCATCCATTAATTCTTTTATGGCAATGGCAGATCCAAGACTTGCTGTACCAAACATGTTATGTCCACAACCATGACCTGCAGCACCTTCTTTAAATGGCTCTTTCACAGGAGATGTTTTTTGCGATATACCAGGTAGTGCATCAAATTCACCTAGAATACTTATTACAGGACTTCCAGAGCCATAAGTAGCGGTAAATGCAGTTGGTATATCTGCAACGCCTCTAGTTACGGTTAAACCGTTCTTTTCTGCGTAATCAGCCAAAATTCTAGAAGATTCGGTTTCGTCAAATGCAGTTTCGGCAAGTGCCCAAATAGAATCACTTATTTTAATAAGTTCTTCTTTGTGTTTTTCTATAGAAGAAATAAGTTGGTTTTTGTCCTTACTCATTTTCTGAGAAAAAACAGATGCACTCATGCATAAGCATAGCGCCATTAAAAACGTTTTTTTCATTTTAGTTTGGTATTGGTTATTACAAGTTCTAAGTAAATATACCAATTTAAATTCATGGTTTTAATTTGCTATTTCATTACCATATTTCATGATATAAGAGTTTAATAATATTATACTTCTATATTTTAGATATGCTTATTTAAGCAGCATTCACATACATATTATATAATTTAATGACGCATTTTTCGTTAATTATCAAATTACCTCGTTTTAAAAATTTAGAATTATGAAAAATTTAGTGTTTAAACTATCCGTGACAGCTATATTTTTTTCAATGGTAGCCTGTAGTTCAACTAATAGAATGACTATGGGTATTACACAACCAGCTCAAATATCTATTCCCAATGATGTTGTAAATGTGGGTGTTATCAACCGAAGTAGTGCTTCAGAAAAGAATAAGGTGTTAGATGATATCGATAAGATTTTATCTTTAGAAGGACTTAATTTGGATAAAGAGGGAGCGCAGAATGCTATTTCCGGTCTTAAGTATGAACTTGAACGAGGTAACCAATTTGACGTGGTAAAAATCATTGATAACCAAAAAGAAGTTGCTAAAGGATTAAGTGTTTTTCCAGCAGAACTTTCATGGGAAATTGTTGATCGTTTGTGCAAGGAAAATGGCGTAGATGTTATTTTTTCCCTTGAATTTTATGATACGGATACTGCTGCTGATTATGAACTGACAATGGTTAATATTCCTAATAATTTAGGAATTAAGGCTAACGTGCCTGGGCATAGAATAAAATTGAACACGACGATTAAAAATGGATGGAGAATATATGATCCTTTAAACAGAACTATTGTTGATGAGTATGTTTCTAACGATAGGTTATTTTCTATGGGTGAAGGTATAAACCCTGTTAAGGCATTAGAAGCGGTCGTTGGTAGAAAAGAAGCTGTTTTAAGCACTAGCTCTAAGTTAGGGGCTAACTATGCCCTTTTTACTAGACCGGAAAAAATACGTATCGCTAGGGACTATTTTGTTAAGGGCAGTGATAATTTTGAAATTGCAAAAAGAAGAGCACAAGCAGGTGACTGGGATGGCGCAGCAGATTTATGGAATTCAGAATTAAATAATAGCAAAGCTAAAATAGCTGGTAGAGCAAATTATAACATGGCTATTAGCAATGAAATTAACGGGAATCTAACTAAGGCTATAGAATTTGCATCTAGAGCATATACAGATTACGAAACCAAAGAGGCTTTACAATATGTAAATATGCTTAAGAGGAGAGTAGTAAACCAAAAAGAACTAGAGCGTCAATTATCTAAGTAAAATTAACTTACCGCATCTTTATAGGTTTCTAAACATCGTTCTCTAGCCATTTTATGGTCTACCATTTTTTCTGGATAGTCGTCAGTGCCGTATTCTGAAATCCAAGTTTTTATATATTTTTTATCCTTATCAAATTTATCAACTTGAGTCATTGGATTGAAAATTCTAAAATATGGGGCTGCATCAACGCCGCTTCCGGCTGCCCATTGCCAATTTCCAACATTAGAACTCATTTCATAATCCAATAATTTTTCGGCAAAATAAGTTTCTCCCCATCGCCAATCAATTAAAAGGTGTTTACAAAGAAAACTTGCAACTAACATACGTACACGATTATGCATGTATCCCGTTGCATTTAATTGTCGCATGCCGGCATCTACTAGAAGATAGCCTGTTTCACCTTTTTTCCATTTTTCAAATTCAGCCTCATTATTACGCCACTCAATGCGATCATATTTAGCTCTAAAAGCATTGTCTACGGTATGTGGAAAATGATATAAGATGGTCATGAAAAACTCTCGCCATATTAATTCGCTCCAGAAAACCTTATTATTCTCTGCTATTGCTTTTTTCATCATTTTACGAACAGATACGGTTCCAAAACGTAAATGAGGACCTAAATGTGAGGTACCATTTTCCTTGGCTGGAAAATTGCGGGTATCCTCATAATTATCAATTAACGTTGGGGTTATATCATAATCGGGAATCTCAATATCCGATTTCTTAAAACCAATATCACTAAGTGATAAATTAGGTAAACGAGAATTGGATATCAGGTTGGATAAGTACTGACTTGTGTAATGAATTTTTAAATCTTGGTCAACATCAAATTGCTCTTGCCATTTATTTTTATAAGGAGTATACACAACGTAAGGATCACCGTCACCTTTTACAATTTCAGATTTTTCAAAAATAACTTGATCTTTGAATGTTTTAAATTCTATATTATTTTCGTTTAAAAATTCTGAAACTTTTTCATCCCTTTCTTTAGCATATGGCTCGTAGTCCCTATTGGTATATAATGACATAACTTCATACTCTTCAGTCAGATTTTTAAGAATATCCATAGGTTTACCATAATACATTGCCAAAGAGCTGTTATGTTCTTTTTGCAATTCATTACGCATTGTCTGCAATGTATCTTGAATAAAAGTTACTCGTGCATCATCTTCAGGTAGTTTTGAAAGTATTTCTTCGTCAAAAATGAAAATTGGAAGCACTGGATAATCTCCTTTTAATGCTTCTAAAAAACCAACATTATCATCGAGCCTTAAATCTCTTCTAAACCAAAAGATTGATATTTTTTTTGACATTTAGTTTACGTTTAAAGTTGAAAGTCCGCCATCTACTCCAATTATTTGCCCAGTCATCCAACTACTCTTGTCACTCAATAGAAAAACTGCGGTGTTAGCAATATCTTCAGCATTACCAACTCTTTTTAGTGGGTGGCGATCACTCATTAATTCTCTCTTTTTATCATTATTTAATAGTCTTTTTGCTAAGGGTGTATCTACTAATGAAGGGGCCACAACATTTACCCGAACTCTAGGCGCATATTCTGCAGCCAATGATTTTGCAAAACCCTCAATTGCACCTTTTGCAGCAGCTACACTAGTATGAAAGGGCATACCCGTACCAACAGCTACTGTGCTAAAAAAGACCATACTAGAACCTTCGTTCATTTTGGATATTATTTCTTTTACTACATTAACCATAGCAAAGAAATTAAGTTGCATATCTTCTTTTATAGTTTCTAATGACATCATTTTAAAAGGTTTTAAATTAATACTACCTGGGCAGTATATAAAACCGTCTAAAGTTTCCGGTAATTCAGAAATATCTAAACTATCGGTTGTTGCATCAAAATTAAGATGTGTAATATTTTCGTGATCTAATGATTCATCTGTGCGGGAGGCAACATAAAGATGGTGAGTATCTTGTAATTCTTTAACAATAGAAAGACCGATACCATGAGAACCGCCAATTAAAAGTATATTTTTCATTTAAAATGATTTAAGTTGAAGTTGATTTGGAATATTGTTTACAGTCCCAAATAGCTCTTTTAACTTTTGTTCCCTAAACTTAAATATTTCCATTAATTGTTTTTTTACTATTAGTGGGTGGGCTAGTTGTCCTAGTAAACCAAAAGGAATTTTATAATCAATAATATCTTCCATTATAACACCTTCGTCTATTTCGTTAATAAAATGTTTGTGATGCCATAGAGCGTAAGGACCAAATCGCTGTTCGTCAACAAAGTAACTACCATGTTTAACGTGGGTTATTTCTGTAACCCATTTGGTGGTATACCCAGGAAATGGTGATACCTTATATTGAATTATTTGTCCAGGAAACATTTCTCTATCTGCACCTGAAAGTATATTAAAACCCATATGTTCAGGGGTAATAACTTTTAAATTAGCAGGATCCGATAAAAAATTCCAAGCTTCTTCCTTAGAAATAGGTAACGCTTGCTTAGAATGTAGTTGATATAATTTCATATGCTTAATTTGGACATGGATGAATTCCTTTTTTTGTCTAACAATATTCAAAAATAGTTAAACATTATTAAAAATACTTTTTTAATGGGTTAAAAATTAACTTTATCGATTAAATTGAATTTAGGTCTCTTAAATACAAGGGATTAACTTTATTCTAGTTTATTTTGCAACAATGAAAATTTTCTATCAATACATAGCTACTATTATATTGTTCATTTACTCAGCGTATTCAACCGCTCAAGAGAATGTGCAAACTGTAGGTAATTTACCTGATGAAATATTTGAAACTTCTGGTTTAATTTATTTTAATGGAAATCTAATAACACATAACGATTCTGGTAATGCGGCTGTATTATATGAGTTAGATACATTATCACTTACTATTGAAAGAAGAGTAACGATTTCTAATGTTTCTAATATTGATTGGGAGGCTATTTCTCAAGATGAGAATTATATTT
The DNA here is from genome assembly GCF_000688315.1 of Maribacter sp. Hel_I_7. Classification (NCBI taxonomy): domain Bacteria; kingdom Pseudomonadati; phylum Bacteroidota; class Flavobacteriia; order Flavobacteriales; family Flavobacteriaceae; genus Maribacter; species Maribacter sp. Hel_I_7. Next base: position 636,829 of record NZ_JHZW01000003.1, read on the forward strand.
ATATAGGTGATTTTGGTAACAATTTAGGCATTAGAACTGATTTGGCTGTACATAGAGTTTTGAAAGACGATTACTTAAACTCCGATATAGTTACTGCTACTACTATTAATTTTTCATATGAGGATCAACAAAACTTTGAAAATAATGGAAATAGTGATTGGGATGCGGAATCATTTTTTGTTGTTGATGGAAGTATCATAATTTTAACAAAGCAATGGAAAAGCCTAGGTTCTGTAGCCTATGAGTTTCCTAAATTACCAGGAACATATGTAGCTAGTAGAGTAGGAGCCGTAGAAAATGTAGGCTTAATAACCGATGCATCTTATGACCTAGATACTAATAGGCTAGTTGTTATTGGGTACTCTTCTATCTTAAGTCCGTTTGTTGGTATTATTGAAAGTTTAAATTTAAATTCAGTTTTTGATGGATTTATACAGCAATCACTTGGTCTTAATTTTATACAGGCAGAAGGATTAACACAAACGAGTTCTTCTTCATATTTCTTTTCTTCGGAATATTATTCTAGACAAACCCCTACAATTGAATCGCCTTCAAGATTATTTTCATTTCAAATCCCAGATGTTGTTACAGAAGAACCGGAAATTCCTGAAGAACCTGAGAATCCGGAGGAACCTGAAACTCCAGAAGAACCTGAAAATGAGGAAAATCCTTCTGAACCAGAACTGCCGGAAAATGATGATGTAGAAAATAAAGTTATAATCTATAGAGACAATACATCAAATCAATATCATTATTCAATAGCTACAGAAAAGACTGTATTCGGTCAAATAATTTATGATTTATCGGGAAGACAGATTTGGGAAAATTCTGGTGAAATAGGAAAGAAAGGTATTATCACACATCCTCTAGAATCTTCTATTTATTATTTGGCATTATATCTTGAAGATGGTGTAGTGGCAACTTCATTTGCGGTTTATTAAAATAGCTTTCAACTATTTAAGATTTTGTTAACATTTCTAGCCCTCCTTTATAAGTAGTTTTGCGATTATAAACTAATTAGCAAAATAATTATGAACAAAGTAGTACTCTTTTTATTGGCAATTGTAGCTTCCTTAACTGTTGAAGCTCAAATAAATACACCTGCCCCAAGTCCTTCTGCAAAATTAATGCAGACAGTAGGTTTAACAGAAGTAAGCATAGACTATTCTAGACCTTCTATGAGAGGTAGAAAAGTGTTTGGTAATTTGGTTCCTTTTGACAAATTATGGCGTACAGGAGCTAATGGTTATACTTTAGTAACATTTGATACTGATGTAACTATTGCAGGAAAAGAAGTGAAAGCAGGTACATATTCTATATTCACTAAACCAGGTGCTTCTAAATGGGAAGTTTACATCTATACAGATATTGTTGGTGGTGGTACTCCAAGTAATTGGGACGATAGTAAAGTAGTTGCTCAGTTATCTGCAACTGTTCATAATATTGAAATGCCTGTTGAGACATTTACGATCACTTTTGATGATGTAACAGGAAATGGCGCAAATATTGGTATTATTTGGGAAAACACTTATGTTGCAATACCTTTCTCTGTACCTACAGATGCTACTGTTATGAGTAGTATTGATAAAGTTTTAAGCGGTCCGTCTGCTGAGGATTACTACGCTGCAGCTGTTTATTACTCAAGCGAGGGAAAAGATATCAATAAAGCTAAAGAATGGATGGGCAAAGCAATGTCGATGACTGAAAAGCCTGCATTCTGGCAACTAAGACAACAGTCTTTAATATTGGCTAAAGCTGGTGATAAAAAGGGAGCTATAGAAGCTGCAAAGAAATCATTGGCAGGAGCTACTGCAGCTGGTAACAACGATTACATTAAAATGAACAACGATTCATTAAAAGAGTGGGGTTCTAAATAAGAAAAACCTTTTATAAAATTTAAAAAGTCCGTGTTTTAAAGCACGGACTTTTTTATGAATTATAATTTAATCTTTATTCGAAAACCTTGACACCGTCATCTATGGACAAAGGATAATATTCAGCATCAATACCGGTTTGGTCCTTATATTGTTGAAGTAAAGAATTAATACTTTCATCTAGCGTATTGGTTTGTACGAGGTTTATAGTGCAACCACCAAAGCCACCGCCCATCATTCTAGAGCCTAATACACCTTCTAATCCTTCACCTATTTTTACCAACGTATCTAATTCCGTAGTAGTTATTTCATATTCTGTAGACATGGCCCAATGCCCCTTTCTTAAAACCTCACCAACCGCTAATGCATCACCCAAGGTCAAGACTTTAATCATTTGGCGAACACGGTCATTTTCTTCGATGACATACTTTGCCCGCTTAATATCAATACTACTAGAAACATTAACTAAACTATTTAGATCTACTAAAGTAACGTCTCGTAACGATTTAATTTCAGGTCTACTTTTTTGAACTGCTTTAACTATATTTTCACAAGAAATTCGTCGTTTATTGTACTCCGAATCAACAGCCAAATTATGTTTTATATTAGAGTTTACAAGTACCCAACTATAGCCATTAAGGTTAATGGGAATATAATTATGACTTAAGTCTTTACAATCTAGTAAAAATGCATTTCCTTTTTTACCAAAGAGAACTGCATATTGGTCCATTAAACCACAATTAAGTCCAATTTTATGTTCAGCTTCTTGGGCAATTAATGCTATTTTTTCTCTAGAAATACTTTTACCTGATACTTTGGTAATCGCATAGATAAAACCACAGCAAAGTGCCGCGGAAGAGGAAAGGCCTGATCCAATAGGAATATCCCCGCCAAAAACACAATCCATGCCTTTTAGCGGATAATCCTTAGATACCAAAATCTCTATGATTGCTTTAAAATAATTTCCCCAAAAAGAATTAAAAGGATTATGCTGACTATTAAGTTGAAATTCTATTTTCTCCGGTTGTGTTAAAAACGTTTCAATCCGTATGCTGTTAAGGTCATTTCCAGAGACAGCAAAATAAATACCTTTTTCAATAGATGCCGGTAATACTAATCCTTCATTATAGTCTGTATGCTCACCAATTAAATTAATTCTTCCCGGTGCTTTTATAAGGGTGGGAGATTTACTGTAATGCTCTTCAAAATAAGTTACAATTTTTTTATGTACCATTGAATATTTTAAAATGTGCCTAATTTCTTAAGCTGATGGTAAGGGTTTTTTAAGCATTCTGTCAAAGGCTTCAAATATAAAGGATATTGTAATGACAAAGGCAGCACCAAAAAAGTTGAGCCATAAATAACCTAGTTTTTCTTGACCAGAAGGATAAATATGAATTAAGTAATAATAAATAATACATATTATAACCTGTGTTACTACCGCTGCGAAGAATACAGCATTTCCTTTTATAAACTTAAAGAAGAATGCAATTAGAAAAATACCTAACACATTACCGTAAAAGATACTACCAATAATATTAACCAACTGAATTAAATTATCGAAAAGATTGGCTACACAAGCAATTAATATAGCAACTATTCCCCAAATTAAGGTGAAGAATTTAGAGGCCTTTACATAATGCTCTTCGCTTAATGCAGTATTTTGTCTATTTCGCTTATATAAGTCTAATGCGGTAATAGTTCCTAATGCATTTAGTTCTGAAGCAGTAGATGACATTGCTGCAGATAAAATAACAGCTAGTAATAGACCCACTAAACCAGTGGGTAAATTATGGAGTATAAAGTGAATGAATACATAATCTTTATCGTTAGTTTCGACAGTTTTGTTTGCTTGACTAATTAGTGATTTTGCAGCTACACGATTAGTACTATCTTTTTGATTAATTCTTATTATTTGTTTTTTAGCATCCTCAACGGCTGTGAACTCTTTTATCTCTAATGCAGCAGAGAACTTATTCTGTGCAATTCTTTTCTCTGCCTCAAGTGCAACTTGGCCTTCTTGTAATAATTTATAATCTTCTGCATAGCTTGATTCCATTACTGCTTGTGTAGCAGATGGATTAAAATTTAATGGAGACGGATTATATTGATAAAAAACAAATACCATTACACCTACTAATAAAATAAAGAATTGCATGGGTATTTTTAAAATGGCATTAAAAATAAGACCTAACTGACTTTCTCTTACAGATTTACCGGATAAATAACGTTGCACCTGACTTTGATCGGTACCGAAGTATGCAAGAAATAAGAAGAGACCACCTGTAATTCCACTCCAAAAAGTATATCTGCTTGAAGTATCTAAATCAAAATTTAATATTTCTAATTTATTACTGGCCCCAGCAATTTTCATCGCTTTGCTAAATGTAATGTCTGATGGTAAATACCCTAAAATAAAAAAAAAGGTAATGAACATACCAGTCATGATAATGAACATTTGCTGCTTTTGCGTAACGCTAACAGCTTTTGTACCACCCGATACTGTATAGATGATTACTAGTGTGCCTATAATAATATTTAATGTACGTAAGTCCCAACCCAATACTGCAGATAAAATTATAGAAGGAGCAAATATGGTAATACCTGCAGCTAAACCTCTTTGGATTAAAAATAGCACTGCAGCTAAAGAACGAGTTTTAAGATCAAACCTGCCTTCAAGAAACTCATAGGCGGTGTAAACCTTCATTTTATGGTATAAAGGAACAAAAACCATACAGATGATAATCATGGCAAAGGGTAGCCCAAAATAGAACTGTACGAAGCCCATACCATCGTGAAAAGCTTGGCCTGGTGTAGATAAAAAAGTAATTGCACTGGCTTGGGTGGCCATTACCGATAAACCTATTGTCCACCATTTAGAGTCATTACCACCACGTACGTAATCATTTACGTTTTTACTTCCTTTGGTTTTCCATACACCGTAGACTACAATGAAGAGAAGTGTGCCGGCAAGAATAATCCAGTCTAATCCTTCCATATTAATTAAATGAGGTCATTACGTAATAAAAAATAAGAACATATATGAGGTTGAGTATAAGTACAATGCTATACTCTTTTTTCCAAGTTTTATTTTCGTCCCGTTCTTTGCTCATCCTTTAATTTTCTCTTTCTTTTCCACTTTGTCCTTACCTATAGATAGCATATTTGAAAACAATTTATATGCTCCTGGCACGCCAACCGGTAATTCTCTGAAAAAACTTAGTCCTGTATAAATATAGTTACCCTTTCCGTAAGGGGCAATTAACAAGCTACCTTTTGTTGAATCTTCTCCCTCATCATGCATTTCTAAAACCGGAGTAAATTCGTCTGCCCATTTATTCGGAAAATACAATCCGCGCTCTTGTACCCAACCATTAAAATCAGCTTGATCTATTTTGTTTGGGAAATTTACTAACGAATGATCTTTTGCGATTATTTCAACATTAGAATTTTCGTTAGTAACACGGTCTCTTGATATCTCTAATTTGAACGGAGCAATATTTTCAAATTGATTACCCCATCTACTGGCTGTATTGTATTGCACAATTACTGTACCACCATTTTTAGCGTAATCAAGAATAAATCGTTGTTTAAATTTTAATTCATCTATAACATTATAAGCTCTAATTCCTAAAACAACAGCATCATATTTTTGTAATGATTCTTTTGTAATAGTTGTAGGGTCAATTAGTTGAACATTATATCCTATTTGTTCTAAACTTGTAGGTACTTCATCGCCAGCACCCATTATATAGCCAATATTTTCTCCAGCTTTTTCAATGTTTAGACGAACAACTTTTGCCTCTGATGGTAATAGGACTGTTTGGGTGGGCACATGATCATATTCAATAGTTACCAGCTCCTTGCTAATTTCATTTCCATTTAATCTTATAATAGGGGAGATGCTGCTTTCATTTTCGGTTGCTGGCGGACTCAATGTAAAAAATACTATTTGCTCATCACCTTTCTTAGCTATTGTAAATGGTTGCGAATTTTTGTCCACTTGCCAACCAGATTCGTATTTTAATTCAATAGTACCAGAAATACTGTCTTTATGAGCCTTAATGGTAACTGGAATTCTTTTTGAGGATGCATTTGCAAAGATTAATACTTTATCTGCAAAACTTGCGGTAGCCTCAGGAACAATTTCAAAAGGTTGATGTATTTCTCCTTTTTCAGGTTTTGCATATTTGTACATTACAGGCTTAACAATGGGAATGGCTATACCATTAATTTCAATATTAAAAATTGCATTGAAAGCTTTAGGTGTTTCTGGTTTACCTATTAATTCTGTATTGGTTACCGTATAAGTACCTAATGTGCCCTTTTCCATTAACCAATAAGGACTAGTGAATTTTGTGGTTGTTGGAATGGTAAGTTTTACTTTCTTCTCTAATGATTTATTATTGTTTAAAACAACGTTATCTATATTTATACTTTGTTCGTTTAAGAATAAAGATTTCAATTTAATATCGATATCACTTCTGTTCAATGCCTGAATTTGAACATCTACAATTTCTCCTGCGTTTGTATAAGGTGACATGGTAGAGGCTTCTAAATATAGACCTGATATAGAAGCAATAATTGATGTTATCTCATCGGTTTTAAGCTCTTTCCAATGTTCATCAGTTGACTTTTGTAATAATTGGTAAGCTTCTAATAATGCCGGAATATGAGTTGTAGGGTTTTTGAAATTAAAATTCTCTTGAACATCATACAAAATTTCACCTATAGCTTTACCGCCATCAATTCTTGACCAAGATGTATCTATGCCGTCAAATAAATTAGATTTATCATTTGGTAAATCACCCTTTAAAAGCTCCACATATTCATCTTCTGTTCCTCTAGAAGTTAGTCTGCCAAATCCTTGACATAAATGTTGACTGCTTGCCAAAGAAGCAATTTCATTGTTAGACATACCTAGCATTGGGTAATAGGTACCAACATCCATATGTAACATGTTGGATTTATCTGCCTCTTTAAATTTTTCTTCACTTCCGTAGAACCACCAAGACGTATTGAAAAATAAACGTTTGGGTTGCCAAGTACTAGTATTTTTTAATTGTTCTGGATACGCGTTAGCATTATTGGCAAGGTCAAAAGCTTCAAAACTCAACATTGCTGAAGAGGTGTGGTGACCGTGTGTAGATCCAGGAGTTCTATGGTCAAATCTATTGATAATTACATCTGGCTTAAACTTTCGTATCGTTCTAACTACATCTCCTAAAATAGCTTCTTTATTCCAGATTTCAAGTGTTTCACTAGGTTGTTTAGAGTACCCAAAATCATTAGCGCGACTAAAAAATTGTTCACCACCATCTACTCGTCTTGCGGCAAGTAATTCTTGTGTTCTTAAAACTCCTAAAAGTTCTCGTAATTCCGGTCCTATTAAATTTTGACCTCCATCACCTCTAGTTAATGATAAATACCCTGTTCTAGCCTTTACATTATTGGATAAATAAGAAATTAGACGCGTATTTTCATCGTCTGGATGGGCAGCTATATAAAGTGCCGTACCAAGAAAATTTAATTTTTCAATGGAATGATAAATGTCGGTTGCTGAACTATTTTTAGGGCTTTGGGCTTTAAGGGTGCTGACTACAAAAAGACTACAGGCTATGAACCCTAATAAGTATCGCATTTTAAGTTGGTTTTGGTAGTAATTCCAAATATAATAAGATTAGTACCTACGCTTGCTTTTTTACGACTTCTTTAACAAAATCAAAGCGTTTGTTCTTCCTCATCTTCCGTGTTCAAAAATTCACCTTGTTGATAGGTTGAAATTAATATGACACCCTTTTGTAATACTAGGTTATTCGGGTAGGTTAGAATCTCGCCGTTACTTCTTCTTAAATGAAGATGAAAAGCCCTAATATCTTCTATTACAAATTTATCTAGGTCTGTATTGTTAGGATCAAGTAATTCTTTGTCTAATATTCTAATAGTATTTCCTATTTTAAATGGGAAAGAAAAGAAAATTATTACTCCTGCGGTTATATTACTAAGAATAGACCATTGCGCAAATAATGCTACACCAATTACTGCAAAAACAGAGGACAGCATAACGCCTAAATCCCTATAATTTACACTCCATACCAAAGTAAGAACAACCATTGCAATAATGGTTAGAGCTATATTTATAAACTTGATAATGAGGTTTGTACGTACAGGATTGTAATCACTGATCTTACTTACCTTTCTTACCGCTGTGGTAAATAAGAATTTTAAAACAAGTATAACAATTAATACAATGAGACTGTAGATTAGCTCATTATGATGTTCGGTAATAAATTCTTTCATACACTATAACCCTAAACTATCTCGCAAAGATAAATCCTTATTCGTTTTCTTCTGCCAATAGGGTGTTGTAATCCTGTTAATTCTTGTTGCTTTTGAAGTTAAAACTTTTTTATTGTCACCGAATCCATCATGAAAAGTATCTGTCCAATTTTCTATCATATATGGAAATTTATTTTCAAAATTAATCTTTAGTGTTCTTTCTAACTCAGGATAACTAATTTCATAAGTTTTTAAACCATTTGCTTCGGTTAAAGAGGCAATTGCCTTATATGACCTAAACTCCTTATGGGTAAGCCTAATAAATTCTAATGATGGAATCATAACTATTTCACCCGTTGGTAAATCTGAAGGGTTAATCCTGATTTTATTCCAAATTTCGTTTTCTAAATGAGCTTTTTCTAAGTGATAATTTTGATCAGCTTCAGATTCAAAATAAGAATGGCTCGTTATTTCAAAATCCTCTTTATTATTCAACTGCGCATAAACATGTCCGCACCATTCTTGAGATGAAAATGAAAGTTTTATCGCATGTTCATTATCATACACAGGATAGAAGCTACTGGTCATTATAGAATAGGGGTAAATACCTGTTATATAATTTTTTGTAGCATTCAGTTTTAAAACCGGAATATTATTCTTGTTACTATTGTCTGCTTTAACTTGCGTTCCTGGTGTAAAAGGTTCTGTTACATAGATCATAACAGCGCTTCCTTCTCTTATTTCCCCGTATCTGGCTTGTTCTAAATTATAGGATGTAATTTCTGCGGTACCATTGTACCAATAGTCTTTAAACTCTTGCGAAAGCTCTTTTTTAAGAGCTTCTGTTTTTGAAACTGAGGTAGACATAGCTAAGGTGTTACTATTACTCGCTGGTTTTTCCTTGCAACTGGTAAGTACTATTAATACACCGAAAATGCTAAAAAAAGTTGTATTTAGTTTTAAGAATTTCATACCTGCTATGTTTTTATAATTACAATATATTAGGTTACTAATTTTGATAATGTTTCATGAACTAATTGAGTAGGTAAACCAACTACGTTTGTGTATGAACCTTTAATTTGTTCAATGCCAATTAAGCCTAGCCATTCTTGAATACCATAAGCACCTGCTTTGTCAAAAGGTTGATACTCTTTTATATAATGGCGAATTTCTTCAATAGATAACTCTATAAACTTAACCTCGGTTATAGAATGTTGTATTATCTGTCGTTCATTAGTAGTAAAACATACAGATGTAATTACTTGATGCCATTCTCCAGACATTTTTTTTAACATCGATTCGGCTTCTTCACTATCAATAGCCTTCGCTAAAGATTCATTATTGTACCAAACCACGGTATCAGAAGTAATTAAAATATCCTTAGGTTTTAATTCAAGTTTAAAAACTTCTGCCTTTAATTTTGCTAGATAATCTGATATTTCAGCTCCTTTTAAATCTGTTGGATATATTTCGTCAACAGACTTAATTCGTACTTCAAAATCAAGCTCCATATCCTTAAAGAACTGATGCCTTCTTGGTGAACCCGATGCTAAAATTAGATGATAGTCTTTTAATTTATTCTTTAGCATATTTTAATCGTTTGCAGCGCTAAAATGACTGTTCCAATCACCACGTACTTTTAACACTTGTTCTATAACATCACGTACACAGCCATGACCTCCGTTAATGTGTGAAATATACTGACTAACACTTTTTACTTCAGCAACGGCATTTTGTGGGCAAGTGGCTAAGGCTACAGCTTTCATGGGTGGTATATCTGGTATATCATCACCCATGTACAATACGTTTTCCGCATCTATGTGGTAAATGTCCAAATATTCTTCTAAAGCATCCATTTTGTAATGTGCTCCCATATAAATATCGGTAACTCCTAAAGCTCTTAATCTAGTTTTTACACCTTCATTTGTACCACCGGTTATAATACATACATTATATCCTTTACTAAGCGCAACTTTAAGTGCATAGCCATCTTTAACACTCATTTTTCGTAATAACTCGCCTTCGCTCGTTACCAAAAGACTACCATCGGTAAATACCCCATCTACATCAAAAATAAATGTAGTAATATCCTTTAAATATTCTTTATAACTCTTTTCCATGCTTTTCTTTAATTGCGTTGCTTAATAGGGTGTATAGCTCCCTTTGGTGTTTGTCTTTTATTAATTGTAAATGATTGTGTAATGTTTTCTGATCTCCTCGTTTTGCAGGTCCTGTTTGGGCTTCTAAAGGAGTGATCTTGTCTAATTTAGCCGCAGTCTCTTTAATTAAAGGTTGTAGTAATTTAAAATCTATTTGATGTTCAGAACAGATTTCTGCGCCTACGGTATACATATAATTAGTGAAATTATTGACAAAAACTGCCGCTACATGTAGTGTTTTTCTTTGGTCAGAACCTAATTCTACAACGGTGTTGCTTAGGGTATTCCCTAGTTTTTTTAATAATTCTAAATCATCTTCATTTGGTGATTCTATGCAAATAGGAATTTCGTTGAACGTAATAATTCTGTCTTTGGTAAATGTCTGTAAAGGATAAAATATGCCCGGACGCTTAGCGGTACTTAGTTCATCAATGGAAGTAGCCCCAGATGTATGTACTAAAATACCATCAATATTTTTAAAATTTTGGGCTACAACGCTGATGGCATCGTCTGAAATGGCAAGAATATAAATATCGGCAGCTACTATCTTTTCAAAATTAGAACTTGTTATTGCTTGATCTGTTACGAAAGCCAATTTTTGAGGGTTTCTGCCAATTACCTGTTTAACGCTTACGTCATTTGCCTTTTCTAATGCGTTAAAGAGATTCTGAGCTACATTTCCTGTGCCTACTATTACAACGGATATCATATGGCAAAAGTACAAAGTTTATAGAAGTCTTGTTGTATTAAAATTAACAGTTTTAATGAAGTTATAAAGCAGTAAAAGCCATTCGTAAATGATGAAAACACCGTATTTTTGCATCTTGAAAATCAACTCCTACTTCCATGACGGAAATGTTCAAGAAAATATTCTTCTCTACTCGATTAATGTCTATTCTATTTATCGCTTTTGCAACAGCGATGGCATTCGGTACTTTTATAGAAAGCTGGTATAGCACAGAAACTGCAAGAATTTGGATTTACAATGCCTGGTGGTTTGAAGTTATAATGGTGTTCTTTGTTATTAATTTCTTAGGAAACATATCTAGATATCGCTTATTGCGTCTAGAAAAATGGCCGGTATTATTATTGCATTTATCTTGGGTATTGATAATTATAGGTGCATTTGTAACCAGATACATCAGTTTTGAAGGTATGATGCCTATTCGCGAAGGAAAAACTGAAAATGTATTTTATTCCGATAAAACTTTTTTAACGGTTTATGTTGATGGTGAAATTGATGGAGAGGCTAGAAGAAAGATTTTAGAAGATGCTTTAATAGTTACTCCAGAGGCTATAAAATCTAATCTTCCATGGAAAGCAGATTTCAACAATGAAGACTTTGAAATTTCTTATGTAGATTTTATAAAAGGTGCCAAGCAAGGTTTACTACCTGATATTAATGGAACTAAATTTTTGAAAATAGTTGAAGCAGGCGATGGTGAACGTCATGATCACTATTTAGAAGATGGTAAAGTAGCCAGCATACATAATGTATTATTTGCTTTGAATAACAAAACTGATGGTGCCATTAATATAATGACTACAGATTCTGTTTATCAAGTTCATTCTCCTTTTGAAGGGGATTATATGCGCATGGCAGATCAGTTTCAAGGTGTTTTGGTAAAAGATAGTCTGCAACCTTTAGTCTTGCGTTCGTTGTATAATACGGCCGGTATGCAGTTTGTTATTCCAGATTCAATTACTCAAGGTTCATATGGTATTGTTGAAATACCTGAAGCAGAGAAAACAAAAATAGATCAAGATGCTATAATTTTTGATGTTACTGCGAACGGAGAAACAAAACAAATAAAATTATTAGGCAGTAAAGGACCTTCTGATTTTAGCGAAAAGGTTAATGTAGGCGGACTCAATTTTTCTATTAGATATGGTTCTAAAGTTTACGAATTACCTTTTGGGATTAAATTGAATGATTTTATAGCCGAGAAATATCCTGGAACAGATAAAGGTTATGCATCTTTCATGAGTAGGGTTACCATTGAGGATGAAAGACCTTTTGATTACGACATTTTTATGAACCACGTACTGGATCATGATGGTTACCGCTTTTTTCAATCGGGTTTTGATCCGGACGAAAAAGGAACAACATTATCTGTAAATCATGACTTTTGGGGAACTTGGATCACCTATATTGGTTATTTTCTACTATACATAGGCTTAATGGGAATTATGTTTTTTGGTAAGACCCGTTTTAAAGATTTAGCTGATTCTTTGGATCAACTTAAGATCAAAAAGAAAAAAATGTTTGGAGTGTTGGCTGTTTTAATGGCATTCTCATTTTCTTCTTTTGCACAAGAGCAACACACACCAGAAGAAGGGCATCAACAGGCACCTAGCAAGACACAAATAGATTCTTTGCTTAAAGCCAGTATGGTAAGTAAAGAACATGCTGATAAGTTTGGTAAGCTAGTAATACAAGATGAAGGTGGGCGTATGAAGCCTATTAATACATTTTCATCAGAATTACTACGTAAGTTAAGTTATAAGGACACCTATTTAGATTTTTCTTCGGATCAGGTATTACTTTCTATGATGATGAACCCTGCTGTATGGTACAATACAGAGTTTATTGCGTTAGATAAGAAATCACAGAATGATAGTATTAGGAAAGTTATTGGTATTCCTTCCGGTCAAGAATATGTAAAAGCAACCGATTTTTTTGATAAACAAGGGCAGTACAAATTAGAGCCATTTTTAAGGGAAGCAACAGCTACTACCAACCCAAATAAATTTCAGCAAGATTTTAAAGATGCCAATATCAGATTGAGTTTATTGAATCAGGCTTTAGGTCAAGATATTGTTAAGATATTTCCGTTGCTTGACGATGAAAATAACAAATGGATTTCGGCAGTAGAGTATAGGGGAGGGCAGTATGAAATTAGAGATTCTCTTTACTCCAACTTTGTAAAGAATGCAATGCCTTATTATTTAATGACTCTAGGTAAGGCTCAAGAAAGTGGAGATTATGCTTCTGCAGATAAATTATTGGCAGCTTTTCAGCAGAATCAATTAAATCATGGTAGTGAAGTATTGCCATCAAAGAAAAAGATTGATACTGAGGTTATTTATAATAAACTAAACATCTTCAATAAACTGTATAGGTATTATGCAGTTGTAGGGCTTTTGATGTTCTTTATTCTTGTTTTTCAAATTTTCAAAGATCGATCGATTTGGAGAGTTGCAATATATTTCTTTAAGGGAACTATAATGTTACTTTTCATTTGGCACACTGCTGGTTTGGTTCTACGCTGGTATATTTCTGGTCATGCACCTTGGAGTGATGCTTATGAAAGTATATTATACGTAGCATGGGCTACCATGGGTATTGGTTGGGCGCTAGGTCGTAAAAGTGATATGACTTTTGCAGCATCTGCATTTGTAACTTCTATGCTTTTATGGATAGCACACCAAAGTTGGGTTGACCCATCAATAGGTAACTTAGTTCCAGTTTTAGACAGTTATTGGTTAATGATACACGTAGCCGTAATTGTTGGTAGTTATGGACCTTTAACCGTTGGTATGATCTTAGGTCTTGTTTCATTAATTTTAATGATTTTGACAACCAAAAAGAATAAAAAACGTATGGCAATCAACATAAAAGAATTGACCATAATTAATGAATTAGCTTTGACCACAGGACTTGTCATGCTTACCATTGGTAACTTTTTAGGTGGACAATGGGCCAACGAAAGTTGGGGTCGCTATTGGGGGTGGGATCCAAAAGAAACTTGGGCACTTGTTTCTATTATGATCTATGCCTTTGTAATACACACAAGATTGGTTCCTGGCTTAAGAGGGAAATGGACTTTCAATTTTATGAGTGTTGTTGCTTTTGGTAGTATTATGATGACCTACTTTGGTGTTAACTTTTATTTGGTTGGTCTTCATAGTTACGCTAGTGGAGCCCAGGTTATTACGCCAACTTTTATTTATTACTTAGTTGCAGGAGTGCTGGTATTAGGCGGAATAAGCTTTTGGAGGTATAAAGTTAATTACAGCAAATAAAAATATTAGTATAAAAAAAGCCTCGTGGTATACCACGAGGCTTTTTTTGTTAATATACCTTAAAGATTGTTTTTAATCTTTATTGTCCAGTAAATCCATTAATTCTTCAGCGGCTACCTTACCTTTTTGTTTTAAGAAATCTCTAGGTGTGTTATCTCCTAATTCAAAAACTATAGCTGGCATACCGTGGTTCACATAAAAATAATTGCGTGATACCATAGTAGGCTTAATATTGGTTGATGGTTTCACATTTGTATGCTTTTGAGGCAATCTATCGGTAATATTCGCTATCCAATCAAAAACAATTTTACCTTTATCACCGGTAATCGTAGTGTCGATAGGGTAGTAGATATCGTCCCATGTAGAGTGGAAATCTGCACCGAAGACAAACTCATATCCTTCAGATTCTTTTGTTACCAGAAAATCTCTAACACTTCTTGTTTCTGGCTGATTAAAATCTTGCCAGTCTCTATTCAAATCTATTCCGCCCATATTATGTCGCCAGTTGCCATTATCAACACCGTCTGGATTCATTAATGGGACAACAAATAAGTCATAGTTATTTCTAAATTTCTGAGCCTTTGGGGAGTCTCCTGTTAAGGTTTCAATAAAAGATTTCATTGCCAGAAAACCAGTAACTTCTGGTGGATGTTGTCTAGAAATCACCATAACAGCTTTTTTATTTTTTTTAGAACTTACCTCCATTAAGTTCATAGCTCTATTCTCCTTACTTTTTCCAATTTCATATGTAGAAATAAATGGCTTGGTTGATAAGGAATCTATCCAGTTTTTTACTCGTGTAGAGCCATAAAGCTCTTGCGCGGTAATATATGTTGGTGTTTCACTTATTTTGACTTTTATCTCGACGAATTCTGGTGCTGCCTTAATGCCAAAATCACCAACACCTTTATTTAAGGCAGTATAATTTGTACTATCTAAAACTTTAAAATTCTCACCATCTGTACTTATTTTAGGATAATATCTACTACGAGAATCTTGATAGGTCATTTTAATGGTTATAGTTTTAGGAGTTTTTGACCAAACCTTAAAAGCATACCAAGGACTCACATTAACTGGTGTGTTTTCAGCTGTTATTAAAGCGGTAAAGTGATTGTTTCCGTCAGAGGTTATTCCGTTTAGTCTTCCACTTTCAAAATCATTACTAAAAAAGGTGGCTTCATTATCGAAAGTCCAAGTGCCTTTCCACTGTTTTTGAACTGGTTTGGATAAAGTGGAGACTACTGCACTTTTCCCTTGGCCTTGATATCCTTTTGTAACTGGTTCTTGGTTTTTACATGCAGCTAACGCTACAATTAGAAGAAATATATAAATTGATTTTTTCATGATAGATAGATATTCAAATAGGCTATTGCTAATGTTAGATTTTTTTAATTTATTCTTTGTGGATATACTTATAAATCTAAAAACAAAATGTGACAGTTCTAGTATTTCAAAGGTTTTTGAATAAACTATTCAATATTTTATAATTCTAGCTAATTATTTATATAGTATTATTAGCTTGTTGTTATTATTCTGTTTTATATTTTTTCAAAGTTATTTTAATTGTGTTCTGAAAGTTTTAAAGCTATAAGGAGACGAAAGAAGCTATAATAGTTTAATCACATTCATAGCGATGTTAGAGATAACATTTACATTCTATTCCTTACCTTTATTTTTTATAATTTTTGCATATGAATTCGAATAAAAAAGGATTGAACACCATTTGTACACACGTTGGTGAATTAGAGGACAAACAACATCGTGGAGCAATTTCTCCATTATATATGAGTACATCTTATGCTTATGAAGATGTTGATGTAAAACGTTATCCCCGATATTTTAATACACCAAATCAAGAAGGACTTTGCAAAAAGGTTGCGGCATTGGAACATGCGGAATCTGCACTTATTTTTGGTAGCGGTATGGCTGCAGTGAGTACAGCTTTATTAGCCTTTTTAAGAGCAGGAGATCATGTGGTTTTACAACAGACCTTATACGGTGGAACATACAATTTGGTCAACGAAGAGTTCTCTAAATACGGTATTGAATATTCTTTTACCGAGGGGTGGGGTGCCGAAGCATTTGAAGCTCAAATTAAAGAGAACACTAAAGTAATTTATATAGAAACACCTTCTAATCCACTATTGACAATTACCGATTTAGAAGGCGTTGCTACCATTGCGAAAAAACATGGAATCACAACTTTAATCGATAATACATTCGCGAGTCCGGTAAACCAAAATCCAATTGATTTTGGTATTGATGTCGTAATTCATAGTGCTACCAAATACATGGGTGGTCATTCAGATATTTGCGCAGGCGCAGTAGCTTCTACAAAAGAAAATATGGAGCGTATTTTTCATTTAGCAAAAAATTTTGGTGGTAGCCTCAGTGATTATACCGTTTGGTTGTTGGAAAGAAGTATGAAAACAATGGGAATACGGGTAAGGGCACAAAATGAGAATGCTTTGGCAATGGCTCATTTCCTTGACGGATTATCACAGATTGAAAAAGTATATTACCCAGGTTTACCATCTCACCAAGATCATGAAATTGCCAAAAAGCAAATGAAAGGATTTGGGGGAATGTTATCTTTTGAATTAAATTCAGATTTAGATGCATCTCAATTTCAAAAAGAATTGTCGTTAATTAAACCATCAATGAGTCTTGCTGGTGTAGAGAGCACAGTGCTGTCACCATCCAAAACATCACACGCACTTATGAGTGCAGAGGTAAGAGCGGAACAAGGTATTGCTGACGGACTAATTCGTTTTTCTGTTGGTATAGAAGAAGTAGAAGATTTAAAGAAGGATATTTTACAGGCTTTAGAAAGTATAAAATAATAAGCATCAATTTGAATTGGTATAGAATGAAGTTAGATATTTTAGTATTTGGAGCGCACCCTGATGATGCAGAGCTTGGTGCCGGTGGCACTATAGCCAAAGAGATTGCATTAGGTAAAAAAGTTGGTATCGTAGATTTAACTCGTGGAGAGTTGGGTACAAGAGGGTCTGCAGAAATTCGTGATAAAGAATCTGCTGCTGCAGGAAAAATATTAGGTGTAGAAGTTCGTGAGAATTTAAGGTTTAGAGATGGATTTTTCGTTAATGATGAAAAGCATCAACTAGAAATTATAAAAATGATACGCAAATACAGACCGCATACTGTATTGTGTAATGCTGTTGATGACAGACATATTGATCACGGCAAGGGAAGTAAATTGGTAAGCGACGCTTGTTTTTTAAGTGGATTAAGACGTATAGAGACTAGAATAGGGCAGGAGAACCAACAAGAATGGCGGCCTAAATTAGTATATCATTACATTCAATGGAAAAATATTACTCCAGATTTTGTTGTTGACATTAGTGAATATTTGGAGGCTAAAACAGATTCAATTTTAGCATATGGCTCACAATTTCATGATCCTAGTAGTAATGAGCCTGAAACTCCTATTAGTAGTAAAACTTTTATAGAGAGTGTTCACTATAGGGCAAAAGATTTAGGAAGACTGGTTGGTGTAGATTATGCAGAAGGTTTTACCGTTGAAAGAATGGTGGCGGTAGATTCGCTAGATAGCTTAATTTAAGCAGATTCTTTGTACTGTTTTTGTATTCTTGGTATGGTAAAGTAGAAGCTTGACCCTCTACCCAAAGCACTATGTACCCATATTTTACCATTGTTTTTCTCAACCATTTCCTTACATAAAGAAAGACCTAATCCTGTACCTTTCTCATCGTTGGTACCGTAAGTGGTGTGGTTAGAATCTTTTTCGAAAAGTTTGCCTATGATTTCTTCACTCATTCCTAAACCGTTATCCTTAACGTAAATTTCGCATGTTTTAATTTTTTGAATTGCACCAATAATGATTTTACCATTATTAGGTGTAAATTTTAAGGCGTTACTTAATAAGTTTCTAATAATGATATCAATCTGGTTGGGGTCTGACCAAACCTGACAATTAGGTTCAATTCTATTAATTAAAGTAATAGATTTAGCTTCTGCAATTTCAGATAATAGTGCAATATTTTCCTCAACAATACTATCTAAATTGGTTATGGAATGTCTTGTAATAGACCCATTCATCTGGGTTTGCCCCCAAGATAATAAGTTGTTAAGTGTAAAGGAAATGGTATCTATATCAACTTTAAGTTTAGGAACAAAATTCAAAAACTCATCTTTGGTCATTTCTCCTTCCTTAAATAATTTTAATAGCCCCTGAAAAGCACCAATTGGTCCTCTTAAATCATGACCAATGATAGAGAATAATTTATTTTTTGTCTGATTCAATTCATTTAAGTAAGCTTGTTTTTGTTCAAGATCAGCTTTCTTATTTCTTAGTTCTTGATTCAGTTTTTTCTGCTCTTGTTGATTTCTATGTACAATGAACGTTATAATAGCAAAGATGAAAAGTATTATTATAAAAATATAAATGTAAATTTTCTGTTTTGCTAGTGCTTTTTCATTTTCAACGATTAGTAGTTGTTTTTGTTGATCATATTCTACTCTAGTTTTAAGCATATTCAATGCTTTTTCATTACTAATTGCAGAAAGAGATTCATACGTTGTTTGGTATAGCTCATGGTACCAAAGCGATTTTTCAAAGTCTTTTTTTATTTTGAATATTTTGGAAAGGTTTTGTGTACTGTTTTTAATTCCGGATCTAAGACCAATTTTCTTAGATAAATTAAATGCGTTAAATGCATATTCTTCTGCTATACTATCTTTTTTAAGATTTAAGTAGGCTTCTGTCATACCATTTAGTAGATCTATTTTACCTCTGTCATCCTCTATTTCTTGGTGTAATAATTCGCTTTGCTTATACCAATAAAGTGCCCAAGTATTCTTATTCTTTTTGAGATATATTTTTCCTTTAATTTCATAACAGTATGCTAACCATTCTAGTATTTTTTCTTTTTCAAACGTAGCTATACTAATGTTAATATTATACATAGCATAATCCAATTCATTCATGTCTGCATATGTAGAGGCAATGTTACTTAGAGTTTCTGCAAGAAAGACAGGATTGCCGACTTCTTCATGTATGGCTTTTGATTTTTGTAAAAATACCATCGCTTGTTGAAAGTCCTTTTGCTCAAGGTATAAGTGGGCAATGTTATCATTTATAATGGAAATAGAATTTTTATAATTATGTTTTTCTGCAATTTCCATTGCTTCTAAATACCATTTTAATGATTTTGAATAATCACCTTTATACCCATACTCCTTAGCTAAATCATTTAAGGTTCTTACCTTTAAAAAGTTGTTTTCATATTTTTCTGCAAGTTTATAAGCTTTATTGAAATATATAATAGCTTGGTCTATTTTACCTTTATCAGAATAATATCCTCCCATTGAATGATATGAACTGATCTCACCATTTGTGTATTCAGCCTTTTTACTTAAAGCTAAATTTTTTTGGCTAAGCGTATACAGACTATCCAAATTATGAAAACGGTACTCGTATGCAAGTGCAATTAAGTTGTGTATATAAAGAGTATCTTTAGAGTTGAAGTTTGAAGAATTTCTTATTTCTTCTATTTCGCTCAGTAAAGTATCTCTTTTTGAAGATTGTGAAGCTAAAGTGGTGAATGATAAAATTAGGAATATAACCATACAACCTTGAAGCAGGTTGTTTAAATAAAATGGTTTTAATATTCTAAATTTCATAGATATCACTATAATGTGAATCTAAAATTAGTTTAGAAGATTACGGATAAGTAATAAATGTTGTGAAATGCGAATTATTGTGTGTTTTAACGTTCTAAAAGTGTAGTTCGTCGATGATTTTGATTTTTTTGATACAAATAATTATTAAGGGACGAAATGTAAAAAAATGAATGTATCAGAAAATTATTTTAAACCTTATAATTGTTTTACGAGTGTAGCAAATATTATGTTTTATGCAATATCCACGGGCAACTGAACAATAAATTGACTTCCTTTATTCGGTTCACTTTTTACAATAATTTCTCCGCTATTTTTAATGACCATAGCTTTCACCAAACGAAGTCCTAAGCCGGTGCCTTTCTCTAAATTTGTACCATAGTTAGAGAAATTTTCAGTGTCACTGAATAACTTTTGTACATCAGATTCTGTCATGCCAACGCCAGTATCAGAAACTTGAATAACTAAGTTTTTATCTTTTATTTTAGTTTTGATAGTAATCATACCTTCGTTTGGAGTGAATTTAATGGCATTATTGATTAAGTTTCTAAATATAACATTGAACTGTTGAAGGTCGGCAAAAACACTATGATTGACAGCAACTTGGTTATTTATAGTTATCGCTTTTTTATTTATTTCATTACGAAATAGCTGTAATATAATATCCAATTCATTTCTAACAGAAATGCTTCTAACGTTTATTGTATTTCCTTGCATCTGAGTTTTTCCCCAATGTAAAAGGTTATCCATTGTAAATTGAACTTGCTCTAAGTCTTCTTTTAATTGTGGAGCAAATTTTTCAAAATAATCCTTGCCTTCAGGATCTTCTAGATACAAAGTTAGAATTTCATTCAATGATATAATTGGACCTCTTAAATCATGACCAACAATAGAAAAAAGACGATCTTGATTAGAGTTTATTTGAGTTAATGCTTCTTGATTTTTATTTAATATTTTAGCTTGGTTTGCTAGTTTTTTGTTTAATAATTTTTCTCTTTTGTTAGCATTTAAAATAAGGAAAACAATGACTAGTGAAGTGAATAGTGCTGCTAATGCCCATTTTACGTACTTACGTTGTTGATTTATAGCTAATTCATTCTGAGCTTTTAGATTTTCGGTTTCTTTTTCAAAATTTAATTTTGCATTGAGCATTGTTAAATTTCGTCTATTCTTTTTCTTGAAATTGTCGTTAGAAAGTTTTTCGGTTAGTTCAAGGTATTTTAAAGACTCTGCTACATCATCTTTACTTTTGCTAATTTCATATAACGTTCTATATGCTTTTTCTAGACCTGTATCATAATCAGAAGATGCATATAGCATTACACTTTCATTTATATTCGCCTCAGCTTTCACTAAATTATTTAGTCCTAAATATGATCTTCCAAGACCATATTTTATATCAGCTTTTGCTTTTACATCATTGAACTCATCATGCATATCTAAAGATTTCTGATAATTCACTAAAGCATTATCAAAATCATTTAATGTTAAATAATACAACCCTAAAGTAGAAAAGGTCCATGCTAACCATGTTGTTTGCTTATTTTTTTCAAGCAGCGCTAATGTTTCGTCTAATTCAATCTTTGCTTGGTTTAAATTTCCTAATTCTATATTTAAGAATGCCATATTACTTAGCATCATAGCTTCTTTAGTTGGGTCTTTTAAATTTTTAACGTGTTTAAAGGCAACAGCATAATATTTTAAAGCCTCCACATTATCTTCAAGGCGACTAAAAATAGTGCCCAAATTCATATTCATTCGAAACAAGTGAAATTGATCACTATTCTTTTCTGCTATAGCTAGAGTATGTAAGAATTGAGTGTAAGTGGAAGGATAGTCATTTTTGAAATAATATCCTTGTCCAAGAATATTATAAATTTTCATTTCTGTTTTAGGAAAACTACTTAATTCAGGATTTTTAATTGTCTCTAAGGAGAATTCAATTGACTTGTCTGTTTGACCTGTGTACAAGTATAAAGTTGCAAGATTTGCTAAGGCTTCAAGCTCCCCTTGTATATATTTATTTTTCTTACTCAGTGCAAGTGCTCTTTCTGAGTTTACTAGCATAGAATCTTGCTCTATTAGTCTTTGGTAATAAGAGAGCTGGTTTAAGTTGTCAATATATTCAGGTGTGTTTTCTGAAAAATTAAGGGAATGGGTTAATCTCGAAATTTTTTCATGATAAAAATCAATACTGTCTTTTTGAGCGAAAGCACTAAAAAAGCTAGTACATATAAATGCAAATAGTAAAAAATTATGCTTATAATTTGATATAGAATGCATTATGAAAGTGGTGTAATCTTAATAGGTTGTGTTAGATAAAACTTGAAGTTAGAAAAATTATTATAAATGATTCTTAAAATTAAATATTTATTGAATTTTCAAATTATTATTTGTTAGAACTGTTTAAAAAAATTATCTTTGCACTCGCTTACAAATGGTGGTTGTAGCTCAGCTGGTTAGAGCATCGGTTTGTGGTACCGAGGGTCGCCGGTTCGAACCCGGTCTTCCACCCTAAAAGCAAACTAAAAGTCTTAGATTTATTTCTAAGGCTTTTTTTATTTAGAGTTGGTTACTAACTTATTCATAGCGCATAAAAAAAGCCTAATAGTTACCATAACTATTAGGCTTCTTCATTTACAGTATCTAAAGACTTTTAGTCTACTTTTAATTTTTGTTCTCTATTTGCAATTTCCCAAGCGGTATAAAAAATTAATCTTGTTCTATTTTCCAACAAATCGTAATTGATTTTATCTGGAGTATCACTTGGCTTATGATAATCATCGTGGGTACCATTAAAATAGAATATAATTGGAATATTGTTCTTTGCAAAGTTGTAATGATCACTTCTGTAATAAAAACGGTTTGGATCGTTCTCATCATTATAGGTATAATCAAGTTCTATATTGGTGAACTTTTTATTAACCTCTTCAGAAAGATTATGAAGCTCTAAACTTAGTTTGTCAGAACCTATTAAATAAATATAATTGCGGTCTCCTTCACGAGCTGGATCAATTCTTCCGATCATATCAATATTAAGATTGGCAACTGTATTTGCAAGTGGAACAATTGGGTCTACATCTGTGTAATATTGAGAGCCTAGTAAGCCTTTTTCTTCTCCTGTTACATGTAAGAATACAATTGAGCGTTTTGGACCATTACCTTCATTAGCAGCCTTCTTAAACGCTTCTGCGATTTCTAAAAGAGCAACTGTACCAGAACCATCATCATCTGCGCCATTATTAATATCTCCATTAGCAGAAATACCAATATGGTCTAAGTGAGATGAAATTACTAAATACTCATCTGGTTTTTCAGAACCTTTAATGATTGCAGCAACATTTTCAGATGCAATTTTATCGTTAGAACTTTCAAAACTTAATTGTAAGCTTTTACTTAATACTTTAGGCTCGTTATCTGTTTCAATATTAGATAGTAAGTTAGTAGCAAGAACTTGGTCTATAAATAAACTATAGAATTCAGGAGCGTTATCATCAACAACTTCCATTCTTCCACTATTATTAGTTTTCATAGATTCAAACCTACGTTTAAACCTATTAAAGTTATCAGCGTCATAATATAAAACACCAGTTGCACCTTTATCTACTGCAATCTGAATTCTTTTTGTTAAAGATTCTGACATGTTACTCCAGATAGAAGTTTCATTAGTGCCAGTAATTGTATAGTTACCATCATCATTTTTTGGCTCACCAGATTTCATTAGAACAATCTTGCCCTCAACGTCAATATCATTATAATCAGAGTATGATGGATCTTCTATGCCATAAGCTGCATATACAATTTCCTCAGCAGTTGTGTTTGCAGCAGTAAATGTTAGCACATGTTCGCCTATAGTAAAATCTGTGCCATTGAGACTTAATTTTCCAGTAGGAAGTTTACTGATTTCTAAAGGCACTTCTTGAAAATAATTTCCATCTTTTTTTGCTGCAGGTATTCCTAATTTTTCATACTCGGCTTTTATGTATGCTATAGCTTTTTTCTGACCAGGCTGACCAGTTTCTCTACCTTCAAAATCATCTGATGCATAGATGTATAAATGCTCTTTTAATTCTGCTTCTGTAATTGATTCTGCGTATGTAATTTCAGATGCAACAGTAGATGCTTCCGTAGCCACATCTTTAACTGTTTTTTGAGAAGAATTACATGAAATGGCCGTAGCGACCAATAGGAATAGTGTCTTTTTCATTTTATATAAGTCAAATTTTTTCAAAAATAATCAAATCTTAACTAGTATGTAAGCTATTTAATACCAACAAATTTAAATTAAATTCTTAGTTGAAATTCTAATGCGTATTGGGTTTAGTAAATTAAGAGCTACTGATTTAAATCAGTCTAAATCAAATACTATTCGTTCAAAGCTTTAGCAATTGCGGCTTCAACTAAAGGCTCCATAACTTTGTAGCCTTTAACAGTTGGGTGTACTTCATCTCTAGCATATTTTTTTGGTAGACCATTACGTTTATCAACCATTTGCGAAAAATAGTCTAAGTAAATGTGACCTTGTTTATCTGCATATTGTTTGATCATTTTATTTAAAGCAATTATTTTACCTGAGGGTTCTAAACCTGGTTTCCATGGATAGTCATAAGCGGGTAAGGTAGAGGACAAAATTACCTTTATATTATTGGCATGTGCCATTTCGCTCATACCTTTAATATTGTCCATTATCATTTCTAAAGTAGAAGGACCTGTATTTCCTGCTATATCATTGGTTCCGGCTAAAAGAACTACTACTTTAGGGTTAAGGTTTATCACGTCTTGTCTAAAACGTATTAACATTTGCGGTGTAGTTTGCCCGCTTATCCCTCTATTTACATAGGGCTTATCTTTAAAAAATTCTGGACGATTTTTCAACCATCCAATTGTGATAGAATTTCCCATAAAAACGATACGGTCATCATTATTTTCAGTTTCAGATAATAGTGTATTTGCTTCTTCAAAATGTTTTAAATCTGCCCAATCTTGGGAATGCAAAGAAGTCAAACCTAATAAAGTTAGCATAAAGGCTATTGTTAATTTATTTACTGTTTTCATTTTATATATCTAATTAGGTATTTTGAATTTGGTTTTTTTCGTCTGGTGTTAGTGGTATGCTATTTATAATATTATCCTTATTTGGTCTTTGCACTGCTAAATAAGCTAATAGACATATAGAAATAACAAGAGGCAATGCATTACCTGTATTATAATAGGCAAAGAGTCCTATAAACGCAGGCATTTCTATAAGTGCATATTTTAAGTGTAGTGCAGATTGATATTTTTTTAATTTTTCTTCAAACTTGATATCCATTTTTATTTTAGATGTCATTTTTTTAAAAATCCATTGACTACCAAAATACCCTAGCATAGCAAAGACAGGTACAGCATATAAAAAAGGACCTTGTCCATTGGTACTGGTATTGAACGTGTTTATTTGCAGAATAACCCAAACCGTAAAAATGATTAACCCTCCAAGTAAGAACAAATGCATGATTGATAGGCTCTTAATAAAATTTTTTAGTTCCATATTTTTTTTTGAAATTCTAAGATAATATAAAATAAATCGAATGGGTATTTAACCTGTAAATAGTGGTATAATTTAAAATGGTGGCATAGCCTAGAATATTTATCTTTGCACGGTATGCAAAAGATTCTTATAATTTTAATTCTTCTTTTTACGCTTCATAGCACCTATTCTCAAATAGAACAAGACAAAGTACTTCACTTTTTAGGAGGAAACTTATATGGTTTAGTAGGTGCAGGAGTTGCCAATGAAATTTCTGATGGTGACAGAACCTGGACCTTTATTGGTGCTGTAGGTGGTAGTTTACTAATTGGATTGGCAAAAGAAAGTATAGATCAGAATCAATATGGAGGATGGAGCAATGAAGATTTATTGGCAACCGTATTAGGAGGGGTCACAGTAGGGGTCACCATTGATATTTTCAAAAAACGAAAACAACGCAAGAGGGAGCAGTTGTTTAAAGATGCTATTAAAACTGCAGATTTTAGCTCTAAAAAAATATTCCCAACAGCAACAACTGAAATTAATTCATTGTTGGTGTTGGGAATGACTACTAGTGTTTTAGAAAAGTAAATGTAAGTGCCGATTAATATTTGGCGCTTTTACCTGTAGCAATGGTTCGCTTAATAAAATCACGGATATCATCAT
Source organism: Maribacter sp. Hel_I_7 (assembly GCF_000688315.1). Classification (NCBI taxonomy): domain Bacteria; kingdom Pseudomonadati; phylum Bacteroidota; class Flavobacteriia; order Flavobacteriales; family Flavobacteriaceae; genus Maribacter; species Maribacter sp. Hel_I_7. The sequence goes on from NZ_JHZW01000003.1 coordinate 663,003, forward strand.
TTGCTGTTTTTAAATCTTCTCGCCTTAAGTACATCATATGTCCTGATCTATAGCCCTTAAAACTAAATCTATCTTTCATACGGCCGCTTGGGTCAACTTGCCACATTGTATACTTAGCATTAAAATATGTAGTAGCGCCATCATAATAGCCAGATTGTACCATTACATTTAAGTATGGGTTCTGTGCCATTGCTTGTCTAAGATCTTCCCTCGTATTATCATCATCATTGTTCCATGGGTGAACTGGTCCGAACATATTATACTTTACATCGGTTTTGAAATTTAATTCTTCCTGTAAATAATAATTAATAGCAGGGGTAAAGCTATGTAACCACGAGGTTAACTCGGAATTATAGTCAGGGCGCATGCCTGCTATTTGTTTGTCTATTCCTAAGTATCGAGAGTCTAAACGCCCTACGGTATGCCCGCTTTTATCCTTTAAAAGATTTTTCCAATAGAAAGATGTAGGAACCACTAAATTTTGGTCAAGAATATCTTTTTTGTTTAGACCGGAATAGTATGCCATTTTATCTGCAACGGTATCTTTTTCAGCAGCACTTAAGAACCCGCCTTTTGCAAGTGCTGGTATTAATTTATCAATGGTGTATGCTTCTGATTCTGGTAAAATTTCTAGCAAATCTTTACTTTGTAACGCAGGGGGTAAAGCTTTATGATGCCATGCTGCGGCAGTAAAATATGGTAGATTTATGGCTTCGGCTACAGGTCCGCTATTTCTTATTACTTTATAATCTGCAGGAGATACCATTATTACACCATTTAAGTACATCCATTGCTGATTTTGTAGCGCTAATGAAAGCCCCATTACACGTGTACCACCATAACTTTCCCCAATAATATATTTAGGTGAACGCCATCTGTTATTTCTAGTAACAAAAGTGTTCAGCCATTCGGCTAAATATTTAATATCCGCATTAATTCCGAAGAACTTATCTCTATCAACATCTTTACCACTTGCAGGTATGGTGCGGCTATATCCTGTATTTACAGGATTCACATAAACAATATCTGCAATGTCTAATACAGAATGTGGGTTTTCACTAACACCGTAAGGTTGAACGGGATATCCTTCATCATCAATTTTTAATATTCTAGGTCCGGTATACGCTAAGTGCATCCAAACTGATCCAGATCCTGGTCCACCATTAAATGAAATTAACAAGGGTCTTGCTGCTCTATCTTTAATATTGTTTCTGGTGTAATAGGTGTAATGTAATGATGCAATTGTCTTTGCATTCTCATCCCATACCGGTTGTGTTCCCGTTTGTGCGGTATAAGAAAATGTAGTGCCATTAATTGTTGCATTGTGCTGTGAGGTAATGACAGTATCTATAGGCAGTTCCCTAGACTGTGCCAAGGCAAATGAAGTCGCTAGACAAATAGATAGTTGTAAAAGTTTTTTCATGGTTTGATAAGGTTCTGTTGAATAACGAAAATAAGAATAAAAGCTTGAATCTATATTCTGAAAAGGTTGATTTCTAAGTTAATATCATATCGATAATTTAGGCTTCTTTAAAAAAGGATTAGCCAATTTATTTTTTAAAAATTAGTGATATTTTGAATAAAAAATTAACGACGTAATTTAGGCGTTCACTGATTTTTATTTAATTTTCAATACTTTTTATTCATAAAAATAAATACATGAAACATTTTACAAGACGCTCTTTTAGCAGTTTAGCTACAAAAGGAATTTTAGGGTCTGCATTATTAGGAAACTTACCAATGGCAAATGCATTTACTTTGAGTGACAAGAATAAAAAGTTAGGAATAGCTCTTGTAGGTTTAGGTAGTTATAGTACTTATCAATTGGCGCCATCGTTAGAGGAAACGGAACATTGTTATTTGGCAGGAATTGTCACTGGTACTAAGGAGAAAGAATCAATTTGGAAAGAGAAGTATAATATACCAAAGCAAAGCATATATAACTATGATAATTTTGATGCTATTGTAAAAAATGATACAATTGATATTGTTTATGTAGCATTACCCAATAGTATGCATGCGGATTTTTGTATCAGAGCTGCCAAAGCAGGAAAACATGTTATTTGTGAAAAACCCATGGCTATTAGTGTTGCAGAGTGCGATGCCATTATTAATTATTGTAATGAGAATAATGTAAAACTCTCTGTGGGCTATAGAATGCAAAGTGACCCATATACCAAAGAGGTGAAAAAATTCGTAAAAGAGAAAACCTTTGGAGATGTTCTTTTTGTTTCTTCAGATGCAGGTTACATCTCTAAAGGAAACCCTGATCAATGGCGATTAAATAAAAAATTATCTGGTGGCGGTGCATTAATGAATATGGGTGTTTATGCAATACAAACCAGCATTTATGGCACAGGTCAAAACCCTATATCTGTTTCTGCTCAAGAGTTTAGTACAAGACCAGATTATTTTAAGGATACTGATGAAACCATTACCGCGCAATTTAAATTTGAGAATGGAGCAGTGGCGCATATGATGACTTCACATAATGCGAATGGTAACAGGTTAAAAGTGCATTGTAGTGATGGTTGGTTTGAACTTGACCCTGCACATAGTTATGGCCCAATAAGTGGTATAACTTCTAACGGTAATATATTAGAGTTTCCGCACAAAAGGCAACAGGCTCTGCAAATGGATGATTTCTCAAAGCATATTCTTACGGGTTCTAAAAATATAGCACCAGGCGAGATGGGAAAACGTGATATGATTATCGTTGAGGCTATTTACAAATCTATTTCTGAAGGAGGAAAAGAACAGAAGCTGTCTCTAGGTAATTTAGGTATAGTTTCTTAATTTACTTGTAATCAATTGTTTAATTGGTGTGTTAACTTTTATTTTATCTTTTGATTACCATGGTTTTAAGTTAAATTTACATCTTAACACAAGCATAAACTTCTGTTCATTAATTGCTAATTTTCAGTGAACCTTTCTAAAAGGTTGTCGGTATAGTTTTGGACTTTATAACCTAAAAACTATATTGATAATGAAAAAATCAAAAAATTTACTAATTAAAGCATTGTTTCTTTCTTTTCTAGGAATGGCCGTAATGAGCTGTGATGGAGAAGATGGTGTTGATGGTACCAATGGTATTGACGGTGTTGATGGTGCAGACGGCGCCGATGGAGCAGATGGTTCAGATGGTGCGGATGGGCAAGATTTAACCTTGTCAGAGTCAATACCTTTAACCAGTTCTGTAACACCAAATGAAATTTTTGAACTTAAAGGCGCGTTTGCAGGTTCTGCGAATTTGAATATGATTATGTCTTCTGCCGATATTTTAGAATCAGATTCTACTTTCGTTTATGGTTCTTATATGGATGGTGCAGCATTATTTCCAACAGAAGACGGTAACTATGCATTAATTAATAATTTAGAAGCAGATTATTCAATAGCGAGAATAATGTTGAATTCTGAACTTCAGCCACTACAAGGAGATTATATCGTAAACTCTACGGCAACTGCCTTTACAGCTATGTGTTCTGGTTCTGCAATTACGGTTGAAGAGCATGGTTTTGGACCTTTATATCTTTCTGGTGGTGAATGGGGCGGAAATGCCAAGGGTGTTTATAAAGTAAATCCATTTAGAGCTAAAGAGAATAGAGTAGAGGTAGAAAGATTACCTGCCTTGGGCGAATGGTCTACGGAAAATGCCGTTGCCATTGGTAAAGATGCATACACTTCGCAAACTGTTATATTCATGGGTGATGACCATAGCGATAATACCTACCCACAAGCTCATTTTGGAATGTATGTTGGTGCTAGAGGAGATTTATATGGTGGTAAATTATATGTACTTAGAGGTAAAAATCCTATTGAATCTTTACCTGGTGAAGGCGGACAGTTATTTGAAATGGGTATGGCTGAAGATATTGCTTACGATGTTGAGTGGGTAGAGGTTAGCGAGCGAACAATTGATGAGCTAAATCAAGAAGCAATAGATCTTTCTGCTATTGGTTTTCAGAGAATTGAAGATATTGATTGGAGAAGAGGTTCTGCAGAAGCTAACAGGGAAGTTTACTTTAATGCTACTGGTAGAATTCGTGGAGATAATCCAGATTTAAACCTTAGAGGTACAGGTTTTGGTCGTGTATACAAATTAGAGCTTAATGAAAATGATCCTACTGGCGATGCAGTTTTAACGGTAGTTGTTGATGGTGATGTTGAAGGTGGTAAAGGTGACGGTATGCACTCTCCTGATAATATTATGGTTACAGAAAACTATGCATATATACAAGAAGATCCAAATGGGTATGCAGACTTAAATGCTGATATAACAGGTTTTGCCAAACTTTGGCAATTAGATTTGAATACAGGTGCTTTTGTTGAAGTTATGGAATGTAACCAAACTGTTGCTGCAGGATTAGGAATTGGTAATACCACCAGTATGTGGGAAATTACAGGTCTTTTTGATGTAACTGATATAATTGGAGCTTCTGAACCAACTTTTATTGGTGGTGCTCAAGTTCATGGATGGAATTACAGTACAACACCCGAGACAGCCGTAAGAGCAGACGGACTTAAATTTGTTGATCCAACTGCAATTAGTGAGGGTAGTGCATCTTTAGAAGGATCCGTTCTTTTTAAATTGACAGGTTTACCTAGATAAATATTTTTATAATATCATATTAAAAGGTTCCCAATTAAGGGAACCTTTTCTATTCACAAATTTTTTTCTAGTACTATGAAGGCATTACAAATTATATTAATTTTTATTGGACTATTTGTTTCTTTAATATCATGTAATGATAGTAAGATTACATCTAAACAAATGGTGTCAAATGATAAAGAATCCATGTTTAATGATGCTATTCGTAATTACTATTTTACCACATTAGATAGTACTTCGCACTATATGCTTCAAATTGATACGCTGAATTCTCTAGTTAAAAACAAAAAACTATTTTTAAAAAGTAGGGAATGGTACAAGAGGGTAGAGCCTATGCTTATTGCTTATGATTATGAAAATTATCTTTCTATGAACGCGCCGAATTTATTGAAGGTTGAGATAGATGATTATCAAGATATAAAAATCCAAAACCCTAAAAGTTATCAAGTTTTGGAGGAGCTTTTGTATTCAGAGGATAGTATTTCGAATAAAGAGTTACATTCTGTCTTAACATATTTAAAAGTTAGAATACCATTCGTAAAAAAGAACCATATTCTTATAACCCAAAGAGATCGACATCATCTTAAAATGATTCGTGATGCTATTGTAAACATAGCAGCGAAGGGAATTACAGGATTTGATTCCCCAATGTTGGCGAATTCATTAAACGAAGCGGTTTATAATTATGAGTCTTTAGATAATATTATCGAAATTTATAAAGACGCGTTTTCTAATACAGAACTTTATAGACAATGGAAAATTGAAATTTCGTCAGCCATAAAAGTTTTAAAAAAATCAAATTTCGATGATTTTAACCGTTATAACTTTATAAAAGAGCATACCAATAATCAACTTAAATTAGTAAATGAAACAGCTAAAGATTGGAATATTGACTTAAGTACTTCTCGTTCTTTAAATCCGGAAATATCAAACCTTTTTGATAAAAATTTCTTCAATATGAAGATGTTTTCATTACAAAGATCACCTGAAATTACTGACGAAAGAATAGCATTAGGGCAACAATTATTTAATGATCAATCTTTATCAAGTTCAGAAACTATTAGTTGTGCAACGTGTCATATCAAGGAAAAAGCTTTTACTGATGGTCATATAAAAGCAATTGGTGTTAATGGTGAAGAATTACAGCGTAACTCGCCAACATTAACCTATACAGTTTACCAACGTTCGCTTTTTTATGATGGTAGGGCAGATGGTCTTGAGGACCAAATAGTTGGTGTAACCAATAATGAAAATGAATTTCATATAGATTTAAATAAATTAGAAGAAAAAATACAACAGAATCCTAATTATAAAAATCTGTTTGCTGCTTTGTATGATGGGCAAATAACAAATATGAATGTTAGAAATGCTATAGCTACATACATTCGTAGTCTTGCTCCATTCGATTCGAAATTTGACAGAAATATGAATGATTTAGAAGATACGATGACTACTGAAGAAATTAACGGATTTAATTTATTTATGGGCAAGGCAGCTTGTGCAACCTGTCATTTCCCTCCGGCATTTAATGGTACCGTACCTCCTAAGTATATGGAGACGGAGTTTGAAAATCTAGGAGTTCCTAAAAACGCTAGTTTTGACAATCCTGTGTTAGATGATGACTTAGGTCAATTTTTTCCTTATGAGGTAAATGAAAAGAAACATTTCTTTAAAACTTCAACTGTACGTAATGTAGAATTGACAGGACCTTATATGCATAATGGTGTATATGAAACTCTAGAAGAAGTGGTTCAGTTTTACAATGTGGGCGGTGGTCAAGGTATGGGGTTAGATGTGCCGCTACAGACCTTACCTTCAGATTCTTTGAATTTAACCGATATAGAATCTAAAGCTATTATTGCTTTTATGAAAACATTGACGGATCAGCAGTACAAGACTAACAATTAGAATTTTTCAAAAACTCCTAATCCAAATAATGCAAAATCATATTTAACTGGATCCAAAGGGTCCAGTTTTCTTAGGTTCTTGTCTAATTCTGCTAGAGCTTTAGCGTCGTTCTGTTTACGTTTTAATATACCTAATTTTCTAGCTACGTTTCCAGAATGTACATCTAAAGGACAAGATAATTTACCGGGGCTGATGTTTTTCCAGATTCCGAAATCCACGTGTGTAGATGCATCCCTTACCATCCATCGCAAAAACATGTTTATTCTTTTAGCAGCAGATCCTTTTAAGGGGTCAGAAACATGTTTGGTTGTCCTTTGCTCATACGGAATTTCAAAAAATATTTCTTTGAATTTTGAAATAGTAGGCTGTAGTGAATCACGGTCTTGATGTTTTGTAAAAACACCTTCTAAACCATTGTGTTTGGTATATATGTTTTTAAGACTTTGTATAAAAAAGGTTAAATCAATGTCGTTGAATGTTCTGTGTACAAAACCGGCTAAATTTTCTAAATCATCATCTGAGTAATTCATCACAAAATCATACGGGCTTTGACCCATTTTGTCCATTAGCTTATGAGAATTATTAATGATACTTTTCCTATTGCCCCAGGCAATGGTTGCTGTTAAAAAAGCACTAATCTCAATATCCTCTTTTTTATTAAAGAGGTGGGGTATTTGTATAGGGTCAGTTTCTAAGAATTCAGGATTATTATACTGAACAACCTTCTCATCAAGAAATATTTTTAATTCACTTTTTGTCATTCAATAGGGATATCTAATAGTTGCATGATCAATACGGGGACGATTAAAACCATGTTATAACAGGCATGTAAAGCCATAGACCAAATAAGACCAAAACGTACTCTAATATACCCCAAAAGAAAACCAACACTAATTTGCGGCGCTACTAATAGTGGAGAGAATAGAAGTACCTGCTTGGTCATTTCAAAGTTGCTTATGTGCATAAACCCGAAAAGAACTGTAAATAAATAAAAAGCAATTTTAAATAATTTCGAATTTTTGAAAAAGACAAGTGGTCCTCTAAAAAAGAGTTCTTCGAAAAAAGGGGCTATTATTACGGCTAGGAAAAAGATCATCATTACCGTATAATTTTCGAACAGATCATCTATAGCATGTTTACCTAAATTTAGGTGAAATATATTTTCTACTACACTGGCGATAATTAAAAGTATGATGCTTGCACACAATGCCAAGACCAATAACTTAACAAAGGTTCTTAATTTATGTGTTATAGATGTATTCGCATCCCGCATGTAAACAGGTTGCTTTGCAAATAATAAAAGTTCGTTTAGCATGTGTTTTGGCTTATGCTAAAATGATTTCTTTATCTACAATTTTACCATCTACCATGGTTAATTTACGGTCTGCCATTTCAGCTAACTCACTGTTGTGCGTAACAATAACAAAAGTCTGACCAAATTTTTCTCTTAATTCAAAAAACAGTTTGTGAAGATTGTCTGCACTTTCAGAATCTAAATTACCACTTGGTTCGTCTGCAAATATGATAGAAGGATTATTTATTAAGGCACGTGCCACTGCAACTCGTTGTTGCTCACCACCTGACAGTTCTGATGGTTTATGGTCATATCGATGAGATAGACCTAAGAAATCTAAAAGCTCTTTTGCTCTTTTTTCAGCATCAGATTTAGGTGTTTTTTTGATAAATGCAGGTAAACAAACATTTTCTATTGCTGTAAATTCAGGTAGTAATTGATGAAATTGAAAGATAAATCCAATATGTTCATTTCTAAATTTAGCAAGATCTTTATCATTTAGGTTAGTTGTCTCTATGTTGTTGATCAATAGGGTGCTATCTTTTCTATTGGACTGAATATCTAATGTGCCCAAAATTTGTAATAAAGTTGTTTTACCTGCCCCAGATGCGCCAACAATAGAAACAATTTCTCCTTTTTTAATGTGAAGGTCAACTCCCTTTAGAACCTCTAATTCTCCGTAATATTTATGAATGTTAGAAGCTTTTATCATGTGAAGGGTTTGTTTTTAATACTAATTCGTTGAAATTCAAAATTAATCAAAAAGAAGCACGTTAAAAATAGAATTTCTCTTTTACTTCTTTAGCTAGTTGATAATGGTACTTTATAGTTTTATGTTATAATGTAATCTTAACTATTTATGATATTTTTATGTTTCATGATGAAAGAATATACTAAATTTGTTCAACCTAAATTTAATTAGGTTAAACATTAAATGCATTTTATGTCCCCTTATAAAAACTTAGAAGAATACAATCTTGAAATTACCGATGAAGTAAAAAGTAGATACTCGTCTATTATTGATGAAATTGGTGAAGATGTGGAAAGAGAAGGTTTGGTTAAAACACCTGAGCGTGCAGCAAAGGCTATGTTATTTCTAACCCAGGGGTATCAGCAAGATGCAGTTGAAATATTAAAAGGTGCAATGTTCAAAGAATCATATGATGATATGGTGATTATAAAAGATATTGAACTTTATTCTTTATGTGAGCATCATATGTTACCATTTTTTGGAAAAGCTCATATAGCGTATATTCCTAATGGTCATATAGTTGGGCTAAGTAAAATACCACGAGTAGTTGATGTTTTTGCAAGAAGATTACAAGTGCAAGAACGCCTTACACATGATATTTTAGAATGTATCAACAATACATTAAAACCTAAAGGAGTAGCGGTTGTAATTGAGGCTTCTCACATGTGTATGATGATGCGTGGTGTTCAAAAACAAAATTCTGTAACTACTACTTCAGGGTTCAGAGGTCAGTTTGAAAAAATAGAGACCAGAAATGAATTTTTAAAGTTGATAAGCGCTAAACTTTCTTAATTAAGAGACGAACTACCTTTTGTTTATTTTGAAATTTTGGCATCTTTGTTGCATTCTTTATAAAGAATAACTAATTTTTAAGTATGTCAATTTTAAAAAATAAAAAATACAAGCAACTATTAATGGGCTTGCTTTTTGACGGCATCGGGATGCTGTCTTTTGTAATACCTTTTGTAGGGGAATTTTCTGATATTGTATGGGCTCCATTATCCGCATGGTTAATGACACGTATGTATAAGGGTAAAGTAGGGCAGGCTGCCGGTATATTTACTTTCGTTGAAGAAATTATCCCAGGTTTTGATATAATACCTTCTTTTACCTTAATGTGGTTATATACTTATGTATTTAAGGGAGCCAAAAAAGGACAAACAATAGAAGTGTAAAGCATACTTTTATTTTTAGCAAAAACCTTAACTTTAACTCAAATTACGTACGTTTTGAAGAGAAGAAGTTTTGTTGCCAAATCTAGCTTAGGTGGTTTAGCTGCCTTATTAGGTGTAGAAATCGTATTTAAAGATTTAATGCCAGATGGTTACGTTCCTGTAGCTTTACAAGATACAGATCCATTTAAATTGTTCAATAAGGACAAGGATATGGTGGTACTTAACGACAAGCCTTGGAACATAGAAGCTCAAGCACATCTTTTAGATGATAAAATAACTCCAAACAAGTCCATATTCATAAGAAATAACGGACTCATACCTGAAGATATAGATGTTGATAACTGGACTCTTACCATAGATGGGGAGTCGGTTATACAAGAAAAAACATATTCACTTTCAGAATTAAAATCGAAGTTTAAGCAATATACCTATCAACTTACATTAGAATGTGGTGGTAATGGTAGAAGCGAGTTTGATCCTCCGGCAAAAGGTAATCAATGGACAATTGGTGCTGTTTATTGCGCTAGTTGGACAGGAGTTAGATTGCGTGATGTTTTAGAGGATGTTGGTATTAAAGAGGATGCAGTATATTTTGGTTATCATGCAGCAGACGTTCATTTGAGTAGAGATCCAAATAAAGAGCCTATTTCTAGAGGGGCACCAATGTCAAAGGCATTGCAAGATGAAACTATTCTTGCATTTAAAATGAATGGTGAAGATATTCCTATAGCCCATGGTTATCCGTTGCGTGTAATTGCTGGTGGCTGGCCAGCATCGGTTTCAGGAAAATGGTTGCAACGTTTAAGTATTAGGAATATAGTGCATGATGGTACTAAAATGACAGGAACAGCTTACAGAGTACCATGTAAACCGGTTGCGCCTGGAGAAAAAGTGGCAGATGAAGATATGTGTATTATTGAATCTATGCCTGTGAAATCCCTAATTACATATCCTAAATCTGGAGCAACACTTTCTCTTGAAAAAAAATTAAATATTAGAGGTCATGCGTGGGCTGGTGAGCTAGAAGTTTCTAAAATGGAATACTCTATAGATTTTGGTGCTACTTGGAAGGTATGTACAATTGAGAAACCAGCCAATCGATTAGCATGGCAACATTTTTCTGCAAAGATTTCTTTTCCACAAGAAGGTTACTATGAAGTCTGGGCTAGAGCAACAGATTCAAATGGTGTTAGCCAGCCAATGTTATTGCCAGGTTGGAATCCCAAAGGATATTTAAATAATGCTTGTCATAGAATAGCTGTAAAAATAGCATAGATGAAAAAGCATACTAATGAAAAGCTGAAATTAGCATTTCAAGAATTGTATCGGAAAATATTATTGATTTTTGCAGTAATTGCTATTGGCGCAATCATATTAGTCTATTTTATGGTGGACCCAAGTTTGTCAGTATTAAGAGATGATGAACCCAAAACAGAAATAGTAGTTTTACCTGAAACGGATGATCAATTTGATAAGATTGAAAATGGAATTCATGTTCGTACCGGTTTTGTTGAAGCACCTGGTATGATGGAGACTGTCCAAAATTGTACTAATTGCCATTCTTCTAAGTTAGTTATACAAAATAGAATGGATGAAGAGCGCTGGAAATCGACTATTAAGTGGATGCAAGAAACACAAAACCTTTGGGATTTGGGAGAGAATGAAGAAGTGATAATTAATTATCTAGTCACTAATTATCCTCCCAGAAAAAAGGGTAGAAGAGAAGTGTTGACAGATATAGAGTGGTATCAATTAGAAGAATAGAAAATATTAAAAAAGCCTTTGAATAGAAATTCAAAGGCTTTTTTAATATTAATAATTTTTTCTTATTCTACTACTACTGTAAAAGTTTGAGCAATGTCAGTCTCTCCTCCAGCTTCTGTCAAATTACCATCGTTTGGTTTTGTTGGCTCATGACGTAAAGTAATAGTTATGGTACCTGAACCTGCATCGCCAGTAGTTAATTCAAATTCAAGTCCTATTGGATTTCCGTCAGCATCTTCATCGGTATAAGCAACTTCTGCAAGAGAACCGGTTAGGCTAAAGAAAAACTGGTGTTCATCAGATTCTTCAGCTACTTCTTCTGTTATATCTTCTGCAGGAGTTTCTGTTTCGTTCAATAGCTCAATACTACCTACATAGATTGTATTTGCAGTTAAATTATCTGCAGTAATAACAGGAGCATTTGGTCCATCTCCATCTAAATCTTGAGATTGAAATGTTGCAGTACCATCAGCACTTGTTAAGGTAACCGTCATTGTAGTAATAATTTCTTCTTCGTTTACTATTTCTGGCGTATCATCATCACTAGAACATGATGTCAAAACTGTTGCCATTAAGCTTAATGCTAAAACTGTTTTTAAGGTTTTGTTTCTTCTCATAGTTGTACTTGTTTTCATTTGTTAGTAATTATTATTAATAGTTAAATATTAAGCGTAGACTTATATTTCTGCCCATGTCGTCTACAAAATATCGTTGGCGATTTAAATAATCACGATAATTGGTATTTAATAGGTTGCTTGCAGTAAGACCTACAGTTAAATCATTTTTGTTTTTAAGTGTAAAAGATGCTTCGGTATTAAGGGATAAAAGGTGATAAGCATCTGGTGGTGTATTGATATCTAAAATCACATTTTCTTGCTGTTCGGGTGAAAAGACCTCAATATTATCTGGAAATCTCGTTTGTTCGAAAACATACTGACTTTCTAGACTTACAAGAAAATTATTCCATTTAGGAATTGTATATGTAATACTATTTGTAAAGTTGGCTGCAGGTATGTTTATTAGCGGTGTGTCTGTTTCTGTATCAGTACCTTTTACCCATGCAAACTTGTGGTCTGTTCTAACTTTCGAAGACCAATTGTTGTATAAGGATGCATCAACACCCAATAGAATGGCATCGGTTTGACGATAAGACCATACGGGGAAAGCACCTCTTATAGTAAATTCTACACCGGTTGGTTCAACAAGTATAAAGTCTCTCATACTATTTAGAAAAGGAGCAAAAGTATAGCCCCATTTACTGGTATTTCTTTCTAAGGATACAGAGAGTTTAGATGACGTCTCGCTCTTAATTCTTAAATCGCCCAATTCTATACGTGCTGCAGAGTGGTGTAGCCCGTCACTAAATAATTCTGAAGGATTGGGTGCCCTTTGGGAGTATGCATAATTAAAACGTAAATGATCTTTGTCATTTAATTCATAATGAAACCCTGCAGTACCAGAGAAATTATGGTAGTCGAAAACAGGATTAACAAGTAATTGTGTGCCTAAGTCTTCGATAATTATATCTGCAAAATCTACATCATATCCACGTTCTTCCCATCGTGAAACTCTATAGAATTTTTTTGAATCTATTCTGCTAAAGTCATAACGAGCACCTGCATCTAACGTCCAATCCTTGTTTAGTTCATAGCTACCAATTGCAAATAGTCCGAAATCGTATTTGTCGTAATCAGGTATCAGTCTTCTTACACCTGTATCAGGATTTGCAAAGTTAGTTTGATATCTACCTAACGCGCCCACCTTGAGGTCAAAACCTTCTTTAGCGTCAAATTTTATATTGGTTAAAATAGAATGTGTTGTCAGTTTCAAGTCTAATGATGCTTTATCTGCATCATCACCTACACGAATATCATATTCAAACCTTCTATTTTGTTGAAAATCATATTGTGTGGTCCATTTTCCAAAACCTTCAAATCTTCGGTAATAACTAAGTTTTCCTAAATGATGGGTTACCTCTTGGTAGGGTTGGGTAATATCATAAGTAAAATCATTTATAACACTAGGTACATCACTATTAATAGCGTTTATTAGATCATCTACATTACCAATATGAGAGGCCCTTAATATACCAATCTCTGAATTAAAGTACGAGTAATAGCCCTCCCAGCCTTGTTTAAAATCGCGCTTTCCAACATTTAGAGATAAACCACTTTCGTTGATACCGGTGTTTGAAAGTATATAATCTGGAGCTTCTAAATCTCCTAATTTTTTATATGATCCTTGGGCTTTAATATATAGACCAGACTTATACGATTTGGTCAACGAAGATGTAACATTACCACCACGACCATTAGACGATAAGTTTAATTGTGTTTTACCAAACAAAGAATCTGTTCTAATAACAGGTAACGGTTCTAATACAATTACTCCGCCTATGGCGTCACCACCGTATTCAATTGCTGCAGCGCCTTTAATGACACTAATATTTTGGTTAGCATTGACATCGACATTTGGGGCATGTTCTTCTCCCCACTCCATGTCTTGCATGCGAACGTTATTGTTTAGAATTAAGATTCTACTACCGTTTAAACCTTGTATTATTGGTTTAACAATGTTACCACCAGTATTTAATGTTGATACACCTACAATTTTCTTAAGTGCATCGCCTAAACTATTACCACTATTTCGCTCTATATCTTTTACCGATAAAATATTCTCTTGTGCAGAATTGGTGCTTTTGGGAACATCACCAATTACTTTTACCTCATTTAGCTTTTCTAAATGGTGTTCTAGCCTAATCTCCGAAAAAGTATTGCCATTTATTGTTACGGTAACAAATTTGGTAGTACACTCTGGATGTGATATTTCTAATTCTAAAACTCCATCACACAAGTTTTTAAAAGTAAATTTTCCATTTTCTTTAGAAACTGTTGAAAGATTTTTACCTGTGATATTAATAGTTGCTCCACTCAACGTACTGTTGTCATGGAAATCAACTATTTCTCCTAGTAATATTGAATTGCAATCTTGAGCATAAATAAATGAGCTACAAAAGATTGCGAAAACATATAAATAATATTTCATTATATAAGTTTTACGCGAGTATGTATCGATTTAAAATTAAATCGATTTAATTATTGGAAAGTATACTAATTGAAAGGAGGAGGTCTACCAAATATGGCATACTGAAAATAAAACGAAGGTGCCTCAAAAACCAAAGGCGATAGTTTTTTACCAGTAAAAATAATAACCGATAAAAGGACTAGCATTAAAATGGCTACGAAAGTAAATTCAGAATTTTGATTCTGAACGGCCAAATCACAAATACTACAGTTCTCTATAGTATCTACGGTATTGTCTTGATGAGTATAAACATGAAAAGAAGTCACCTTGATTAGCATTAAGCTAAGCAGGATAAATACAGAAATATATGTAAATATTGAACTCTTCACTTCGCTAAAATACTAAAAGAAGTAGAACTGAATGTTAAATAAAACCTAACAAAAAGAATTAAAATAAGAATCCAAGCCCAATTCTTTTAAGCATCTTTTTTTCAAATGTCCAAAAGAATTTAAATTGACCAAATAACCACCCGTAAATTACCAATAGTACTTGATAAAAGGGAAAAATTAATAGAATTCGCAAAATCCAGTATAAAGTACTTCCCCACCAAACATCTGGAAAATTAGCTTGGTGTAGGCCAATTAAATTTAAAAAAGGTTTAGCTACATAAACAGAAGATGAACCTGTAATAGCAAATACAATAAAGATGATGGTTAATTGAAAATTACTGGTTACACCCCAGCGCTCTTTTAATTTTTGCATGACTAGTATTAAAAGCGACAAATATACTTTTTAAATACGGGGTACAAAAGGTCCTAGGCGTTGATTGTATTTTCTTTGAAAATATATGAAGTAATTATAGAGTTTGTAATTAACCTCGTAACCGTAATCTATTTGCTGTGAATAATCTATGCGAAGTTCATATAAATTTGGATTAAACCGAGAAGGTTGTAATACCCTATTATTCCATTCTAATACCATAATGTTATTTCTGTTTTCAAGAAAATTTTGAGAATAGTATCCCTCAGGTTTTGCAATTGAACTTAGCCAAGTAGTAAAGCCAGGTTCAATTATAATAATCTCATATTCTGTTTTTTCACTAGAAATTGTAATGGTATCTTCTTGTACTTGTTTAAAGGTTTTTTCTTCACTTTCGGTAATGGACAAAGAGTCTTTTGTTGTGCTACAGTTTATAAATAATAGAGTAGTAGCACTTAAAATCAGTAAACTATAAAATGTATTCTTTTTCATAGAATATAAGATACAAAAAAAGCCGCTTGCAAAAGCAAACGGCTTATATTAAAAGGTTTAGAATCTTATTTACCAAAAAGACCTCCTAAAAGACCTCCAAGACCACCTTGTTTTTTATTGCTTCCCATTACCATACCGGCAACGTCATCTAAGATGCTACCGTCACCATCAGCATCTAATAAAGTTGTTATTAAGCTTTGGTTTTCTTGTGGTTGTCCACCTAGCATGCTACCAAGTAAGGCATTCATACCATTACTGTCGCTAACGTTACTTTGTGCTGTTTGCTTCCCTAAAAAGCCCATTACTATAGGAGCTGCTATTTTTAATATTTGAGCAACCGAACCAGCGTCCAATCCAGATTTTGCACTCAAAGCACTTTCAACCTGTGGTTGCTTGTTACCAAAGACATGACCAAGAATACCAGCGCCATCAGACATAACGCTGTCATCAACACCACCGCCGAAAAGACCGCCTAAGTTATCTAAAATGCCACCACTATGTTTACTAGATAAAGCACTCATTAAACCTTGAGCACCTTCTGGTGTTGATACATTCTTTTTCATAGCACCTAGAATTAATGGCATTGCCATACTAAGTACGTTTGCGGTTTTATCTTCAGGTTGATTTGTTTGTCCTGCTACACCACTTATTAATTGTTGCCCCATTGGGCTATTTAATAAATCTAATAATCCTGCCATTGTAATAGTTAATTTAATGTTTATGCTGTAAAATACGAAAAAGAGTCAACATTATAAGGTATTGAGCACCTATTTTAATAATGAAATTATTTGCTCTGCCAATTCTAAGCCTATTCTTTCTTGTGCTTCAAGTGTTGCGGCGCCAATATGTGGTGATAGTGATATGCTTGAATGCATCAATATTTTTATTTCAGGAATTGGTTCTGATTCGTAAACATCTAATCCTGCGAATGATACCGAACCATTTTCCAAAGCTTCAATAAGGGCAACCTCGTCTAAAACTCCACCACGTGCAGCATTTACAATACCGACACCCTTTTTCATTTGAGCAAACTCGGTTTTACCTAATACATAATTATCTTGCCCCGGTATATGTAATGATATATAATCGGCTTTTTCAAGTAAATCTGACTTTTTGCTACTTTTTAAATCGAAAGTCATTTTTTGACCGTCAAAGAAAGAAAGATCAATATTAGTTTCTTTAACTTCTGGATCAAAATATATAACATTCATACCCACCCCAATAGCAAGCTTTGCTGTAGCTTGACCAATATTGCCAAAGCCTAAAATACCCAAAGTCTTCCCTCGTAGTTCAGTACCTTTAGAATAAGATTTTTTTAACCCTTTAAAATTGCTATCACCTTCTAAAGGCATATTTCTATTTGCATCGTATAAAAAACGAGCACCACCAAAAAGATGTGCAAAGACCAGTTCAGCAACAGATTCTGACGACGCTGCAGGGGTATTAATAACATGAATGTCTTTTGCTTTTGCGTAATCAACATCAATATTATCCATACCAACACCACCTCTTCCTATTAATTTAAGAGTAGGGCAGGCGTCAATTAATTCTTTTCTAACCTTAGTTGCGCTACGCACTAATAAAGCATCTACCTTTTTATCATTAATATAATTAGCCAACTGTTCTTGAGCAACAGTGGTTGTTAACACGTCAAAACCGGCTTTCTCTAAAGCGGCAATACCGTTTTGAGAAATACCATCATTCGCTAATATCTTCATATGTTTTACTAAAATTTAATTGTTGAGCGAAATATTAATTACGGAACTAGAAAATTTCTATTTTATCCTTTTCGTTCCATTTCACTCATTACATCTACCAATACACCAACACTCTCTAAAGAAAGCGCGTTGTACATGCTAGCTCTATAACCACCAACAGAACGGTGACCATTTAATCCATTAATACCAGCTTCTTTTAACATCTCGTCAAAAGTTGATTTTAAAACTTCATCGGTGATATTAAATGTAGCATTCATTAAAGAACGATCTTCAATATTTGCATATCCTTCAAATACAGGATTCAAGTCTATCTCTGAATATAATAATCTTGCTTTCTTTTCATTTTCTTCTTCAATAGCAGAAATACCACCACGGCTTTTAAGCCATTCTAAAGTAAGCATGGATGTATAAACAGCAAATACAGAAGGAGTATTAAACATACTATCTTTTGATATATGCGATTTATAATCTAGCATAGAGGGTATTTTTCTAGAAACCTTGCCTAGAATATCATCCTTAACAACAACCAAGGTTGTACCTGCAGGTCCCATATTCTTTTGGGCACCAGCGTATATTAAATCGAATTGAGAGAAATCTAGACTTCTAGAGAAGATGTCAGAACTCATATCGCAAATTAATGGTGCGTCAGTTTTTGGGAATTTTTTGAATTGTGTACCGTATATGGTATTATTAGAAGTAAGGTGTAAATAATCTAAGCCTTTTGGCACGGTATATCCCTTAGGAATATATTTGAAATCTTCATCTTTAGATGAACCTACTTCAACAACCTCACCAAACAATTTAGCCTCTTTAATTGCTTTATCGCTCCAAGTACCTGTATTAAGATACCCTGCTTTGTTCTCCAGCAAATTATAAGCGACCATTAAAAATTGTAAACTAGCACCACCTTGTAGAAAAAGCGCTGTATAACCTTTATCCTTTAGGTCAAGCAGTTCTAAAGCCAATGATCTTGCATTTTCCATTACTGCAACAAAATCTTTGCTTCTATGTGAAATTTCTATAAGTGAAAGTCCAGAACCGTTGAAGTCCATAACAGCTTCAGAAGCCTTTAACAATACTTCTTTTGGCAATATACAAGGACCAGCGCTAAAATTATATTTTTTCATTTTGTGTGTAATTTAAGGATGCAAATGTCAGGATTTTTTAAAGATTTTCAGGTAAAGTTGGGTATTAAATTCTATGATGTTCTTAATAGAAATTCAATAGTGTCTACACCATCTGCGTAATCATTTAACGATGGTTTTTGTGTTTCACCAAATAATACTTCATTCTCTATAAAACCTGAAGCAACAATGCATTGAATTTTATCTTCTTCTTTTTTAAGCTTAGTTTTCAAGGCGTCAGTATCCTCGTAATACTCGTAAAACAAAGAAGCAATAGGAGAACCGAAGCTTTCTTCTTCCTTTAGAATTAGAAAACCATTATCTAAAATTTTGAACTCGCTCATAAGGTAAACTGCTTTGTTGTAGTCGTAATTATTTGCGTATTTATTATGATTTACAATATCATTGTATGGAAAAATTGCTTTGAAAAAAGTATCAATATTATAACTTTTCGGAATATAGATTTTAGAAACACTTCTACAGCCAAGACCAAAGTATCTAAAAATATCCTCTCCCAAAGCAGTCAGATCTTCGGTTGTTTCATCACCTTTTAAAACAGCAACTGAATTTCTGTTTTTACGAATTATATTAGGTTTTTTACCAAAATAATATTCAAAATATCTAGCGGTGTTGTTACTTCCGGTTGCAATTACGGCATCATAATGACCTAACTTTTCTTTTGTAAATGTAACGCGATCAATAAAATATGGTTCAATTTCTATTAGATACTCAATTATAAGTGGAATAAGTTTTTGATCATTACTAGATAATTTTACCAATGCCATATTTCCTGTAATTAAAACACATAATAGATCGTGGAAGCCTACTAGAGGAATATTTCCGGCCATAATAAGTGCAACCACTTTTTCCCTATTTGCATTTAAATCATACTGCTCTAACCAGGTATCCAGATTTTCTTTGGTTAATGCAATACTCCATTCTTTAAAGGCATGAATACAATTTTCTTCTGTAAACCATCCATTATAATGTTTTGCTCTCTCAATTTCTGTTTTAAACAAAGCAATCCACTTATCATTTAAATGGTCAGAAATGGTGTTTGTTTCTATTAAATCACAAAATTTACTTAGAAATTTTCCAAGTTTAACAAAAGCTTCTATACTAAGGTTGCTATGGGTCATTATATTTGTATACTAATTCACTAGGAATTACCTTTGTGCAAAAATAAGCATGCCCGTTCTTTTTTGGGCATTTTAATGTAGAAGAAATTATGGCAATTATAATAACAGACGAATGTATAAATTGTGGGGCTTGTGAACCTGAATGTCCAAACACTGCAATTTATGAAGGTGCAGATGAATGGCGTTACAGTGATGGTACCTCTTTAAAAGGTGGTGTTGTTTTGCCAAATGGCAAAGAAGTTGATGCAGATGAAGTTCAAGAGCCTATAAGTGATGAAGTTTACTATATCTCTCCAGATAAATGTACAGAATGTGTTGGTTTCCATGAAGAGCCACAATGTGCTGCTGTTTGTCCTGTAGATTGTTGTGTGCCAGATGATGACCATGTTGAAACCGAAGAAGTACTTTTGGCTAAGCAACGTTTTATGCACCCAGAGTAAGAGAAGTTTTTACTTTTATTGGAATACCAATTTTTTGAGATTATACAGTAAGTGGAAATTGTTCGTTAATTGATTTAAATAATATTGAAAGAACTCAACATATTTGTACTAAAATAAAAAAGCTACCTAAATTAATAGGTAGCTTTTTTTTTAAATAAACTAAATCAAACTAAAATTTATAATTCAATGATAAGTTGAACATTGTACCTAATTGGCTAAAGTGATAACCATCATACGTCATTTGAGAATAACGTTGGTTGAAAGTTATTAAGTTAGATTGGTTTTGAGTCTGAGCAGCATCAGCTAAAATAGCATCACCTGCAGCGTTTTTAGACTTAAAGCTCCATTCAGGTAAAACATTCAATAAATTGTTAATGTTTAAGGCTAAGGTCAATTTATCAGTTGCACTAAAATTAATACCTAAATCAGTTACAATCTTTGGAGTAAACTCAGTGAATAGATTATTGTCTAAACCTTGTTGTTGAAATGTTGTTTTACCGAAATATGTATTATTAAGAGAGAAACCGAATTTGTTAATATCATAGTTAGCTCCTAAAATCCATTTAGTTTCTGGTCTAGATGTAAAGAACAAAGCTTCTTGAGTTTCGTTTACAACAGATTGACCAGAGTTAGCTACTAATGGTACATCTTTTACAGCTCCATCTCTTTCATTTTGAATAGTGTAGTTACCAGATAAATTCAAATCTAAATTTCCTTCACCAATTTCTATTCCTTTATACGCAAGAACCACATCAATACCCGAAGTTTTAGTATCTATTGCATTTGAAAAGAAACTTACATCACTTAAGTTATTGTTAGTTAGCAAGATGTCAAGCGGGTTTGTTGCATCACCACTTGGACCTATCTCAGAACCTAAAACAATTCTGTCTTTTACTGCTATATTGTAGTAATCGAATGTATAGCTGAATTTGTTATCAATTTTACCACCAAAACCAATTGTAAAGTTGGTTGATGTTTCAGCATCTAATTGTGGAATTCCTAATAATTTAGCTTGTGTAGATACATTATTTATTAAACCACCAACTTGAATACCTTGTCCAGGTACAAAGCTATATTGAGCTTTCTGAGTGTAAATCTGGTGTAGAGTAGGAGCTCTAAATCCTGAAGATATAGACCCTCTTAATGTGAATGCATCACTAACTTTATAACGTGAACTGAATTTGTAAACAAAAGCATTACCGAAATCAGAATAGTTTTCAGTTCTTACAGTACCACTTAAAAGGAAGGCATCTGTTACATCATAATCTAAACTTAAGTATCCACCAATATTGTAACGGTTAAATTTACCTGCATTTTGAGGAGAAGCACCTGCAAATGAATCTGCACCACCACCATCATAAGAAGCTAACTCACCTTCAATTACTTCAAAAGTTTCAGTTCTGAACTCAGCACCAACACCAATACTTACTTTATCAGAAAGTAATCTTGATATATCAATGTTACCTACATTGTGAGAAAACTTTGTTCCTCCTGGATCAAATGATTGCTGACTATTTTCTCTGTATAGTTCAGAACCTTCTGTAATTTCACCATCATCAACAACACCATTTCCATTTGCATCAACCCAAGTTGAAGGAGAATAAACAACATTTCTGTTGTGCGTATTGTTTACCTTATACGTTTGAGTATTACCACCAGTTGTAAAACTTGCATCAAGATTCCAATCGTTAATAACGGACTTAAAGCCTATTGTTGCATTATAATCACTCAACTCACCTTCAAATGTTGGTACATAGCCATCATATCCACCAGCTGTATTTGGATTGTCTCCTGGGAAAAAGTCAGCTAAATATGGAAAATCATCTACAGTTCTCCAATACGGTGTTCTATAATTAGCAAAACTATTTACAGCCTTGTATACATAAGCCGCATTACCATACATAGAAGTATTTTCACTTAAGTCATAACCGAGGTTAACAGAAAATTTAGCTGCTGCTGTTTCTGGAGAACCATTTATATTTCCAGCATCAGGTCTTCTAGATAAGAACTCTTGTACATCTGCTATAGAAGCACCAAAATCAGCCGCTTCACCTGCAGCATTTACCGTACCTGGTCTATTTGCTTGATTTACTTTTGAAAGGTCAATAGTATAATTTATAAAACCTTTGTCCTCACCTATAGATGAACCATTGTTTAAAGCAACACCAAACATTTCGCCATCACCTTCAGAAGTTATTCCTGTTCTTACTGTTGCAGAACCTTCGTTAGGAGAATCTTTTAATATAATGTTCATTACACCTGCAATTGCATCAGAACCATATTGAGCGGAAGCACCATCGCGTAAGATTTCAACTCTTTTTATCGCATCTGTTGGTATTGCAGATATATCAGCACCTGTTTCACCACGTCCTGGGGATGTTTGTGTATATAATAGAGCACTTAAGTTTTTACGCTTACCGTTAATTAATATTAATGTTCTTGAAGGACCCATGTTTCTAATTTCATATGGATCTAATAAAGAAGTTGCATCGTTAACCGGAGTTTGTACGGTATTAAAAGATGGTATTCTGTACTGTAAAGCTTTATCAAAAGTAGCTTGACCAGTTGAACTCAAATCTTTAGCGCCAATAACATCAACGGGTAAAGGAGTGTCAGCATTACTTCTTGGAGCGGTACGAGAACCAACAACAATAAATTCATCTAACTGCATTCCTTCAGATAGTTGAACATTGATTACGTTCTTACCTAGTGTTGAGATTTCCTGTGTTGCAAAACCAATATAACTAAATACTAATTTTGTGTCATCTGTTATGTTTATAGTATAGTTACCATCAAAATCTGAAGTTGTACCATTTGTAGTACCTTTTTCTAAAATGTTAACTCCTGCTAAAGGCATACCAGAATCATCTGTTACCTTACCAGAAATGCTATTTTGTACAACTTTGTTTAATGTCGTAGCAGAAATTCCATTAACAGTAGAATTGATTTTTAAAACCTTTGCTCTTTCAGGCTTTTTATGGTAAACCACATAATATTTGTTACCAAGGTATTCAAAATCAAAACTAGTCTTGCGTTCTAGTTTATTAATGATTTTGTCTAAAACAGGAAATTTATACTCCTCAGGATTTAGACTTGTTGTTGACACCAACGTTGGATTGTATGTAAAAAACACTTCGTGTTTTGCGCTGATCTCATTTAGAAATTCGCTAAGGGTCACGTTTTCCTTGAGTTCATTAGCTGCCGTTGCACTGGTGATGCTTGAAAAAAGCATTACTGCAAGCAGCAATCTCATTAGTTTGTTCGTTCTCATAAATAAATAGTTTAGTTAATAAATAGGGTTTTCTTGTACTCGTAATATATTTCCTTTGTTAATAATTCTAGTTCCTGTAGCCTTTTCTATAGCTGAAATACATATTTTTAGATTCTGGTTTGGTATACCACCTGAAATAGGAATTTGTTTTAAGGAGTCTGATGAATATTCTACTTCAAGTCCGTATGTTGATTCTAGATTGAGCATGACATCTTCAAGTGGAATCTCGTTAAAGGCATAGGTGCCACCACGCCAGAGTGCGTAGGGAGTTTTAATGTCTACTTTTTTGTGTACTAGTTTTTCACTATCATTTGAGAATGATACCATTTCGCCAGGTATCATTTTAGTTACTTCTCCATTTTTGAATTCTAAGTGAATAGAACCTTCATCAAGTACTACATTTGTTTTTTGCTTTCTAGTATTAACGTGAAATTGAGTGCCCAGTACTTCAACTTTTAAATCGTTTGTTACTACCCAAAATTTAGCATTTGTACTAGGTATTGGTTTTACCTTAAAATAGGCTTCCCCTTTTAGGTGTAGTAATCTTGGATTGTCATTTTCGTAAGAGATTTCAGAATTACCATTAAGAACTACTGATGTGCCATC
This sequence comes from Maribacter sp. Hel_I_7, assembly GCF_000688315.1. Classification (NCBI taxonomy): domain Bacteria; kingdom Pseudomonadati; phylum Bacteroidota; class Flavobacteriia; order Flavobacteriales; family Flavobacteriaceae; genus Maribacter; species Maribacter sp. Hel_I_7. The sequence continues at coordinate 687,077 of NZ_JHZW01000003.1, forward strand.
CGGTAATTTTAAATCTATAATTTCCCCAAAATTAGTTTTGTGAATTGTTGTGGATTGATTTGTGAAATATGCAAAGCTTGTATAACTGATAAGTACTAGTAATACAGCAGCTGCACTGGTAAAAATTACACTGTTTAATGATCGTAATTTTTTTGTCTTCTTATTTGTAGAGGAATCAATATCTAGTTTAGGTAAAATTTCTGAAAGTGCATTATTTACTTTATCGCTACTAGGATAATTTTGATTAAAATTAATTCCTGTAACTATCGATTTGGCATTCTCGACAGTTTCTAAATATTCTGGGTGGCTTTGTATCCAATTATTCCAATACGTAATATCATTTTTGTTTAGACCTTTTGCCCAATTTTTAAATGACGCATCTGTTAAGAAATACTGTAAATCGAATTTGTGTTTGTTGTCCATTTAGTAAGGTGTTCCATTTATAAGAGTTTTAATTCTTAAAAATATACCCTACTATTTTCAAATTTTTTTTAAAATATTTTTAATTTGTTGATTTTCAGATGATTTGCGAAGTTTTGATAATGCTTTTTGTAGTACATTTAAAACACTTTGGTAGTTCATATCCATTACTTCTGCAATGTCAGAGCTATTCATTCCACTATAATATTTTAAATAAAGAACTTCTTTTTGTCTTGGAGAAAGGTTATTGATTAAGTTGGCTAGGGTAGAGGTACAAAGAAACTGTATCTCCTGATGTATGGAAATCTCTTCGGCAGAAAAAGTAAAGTTGGTTTTAAAAAGTTGCGCTTCAGATATTGGAAGGTTTTTTTGATTTTTTTGAAGTTGTTTAATTAACCTTCTTTTAAAGGATACAAATAAGTATGCTTTAAGGTTTTTAATTGAATTTTCTTTTTCCCGATCTTCAAATAATTGAATAAAAAAGTTTTGAAGGCAATCTTCTGTGATTTCTTGATTGTTGCTCAGCTTTAAACCATATACATGTAATTGTGGGTAGTATTTTTTAAAAAGTAGACTAAAGCCGTTAGCCTCGCCTTTTTTAAAGAAATACCATATTGTTTCATCTGAATGAAGTTCCATAAATTTCACATGTTCTACCGCCAAAGTAAGAAATAATTCTTAAAATATGTTAAAATTAGATATTTTAACTATCCTCCGTCTAAAATATTTGAGTATTATATAAATAAAGTGTATAAAATTTCGCAAAAGTTATACTGCGATTTTGAGCGTAAAATATTTAAGTAAAAACTATATTTGCACCCTCGAAATATTCTTAATTATGAAAGCAGGTATTGTAGGATTACCAAATGTAGGTAAATCAACACTTTTTAATTGTTTGTCTAATGCGAAAGCACAAAGTGCAAATTTTCCATTTTGTACAATTGAGCCAAATATAGGTGTGGTGAATGTGCCGGACTCAAGATTAGAAAAATTAGAAGAATTAGTGAATCCAGAAAGGGTTTTGCCAGCAACAGTTGAGATAGTTGATATAGCGGGACTTGTAAAAGGTGCAAGTAAGGGAGAAGGATTAGGAAATCAGTTTTTAGGAAACATTAGGGAAACGGATGCTATATTACATGTGCTTCGTTGTTTTGATAATGACAACATTGTTCATGTTGATGGTAATGTAAATCCTATTAGAGATAAGGAAACTATAGATATGGAGCTTCAGTTGAAAGATTTGGAGACCGTTGACAAGAAATTAGAGAAAGTTAAAAGAGCTGCTAGAACGGGTAATAAAAAAGCTCAAAAAGAAGAGGCGGTTTTACTAGCAATTAAAACTGGTCTTGAGGCAGGTACATCTGTTAGGGCAATTAAAATTGATGAGGAATCTAGAATTGAATTCGTTAAGCCTCTTCAATTTATTACCGATAAACCGGTTATGTACGTATGTAATGTTGATGAAGATGGAGCAGTTACTGGTAATGCTTATGTAGAAAAAGTAAGGGAAATGGTTGCCGCTGAAAATGCAGAAGTTATTTTTTTGGCTGTTGGTACTGAAGCTGATATTACGGAATTAGAAACGTATGAGGAGCGTCAAATGTTTTTAGAGGATTTAGGTTTGGAAGAGCCTGGTTCCGCTAAATTAATTCGTGGAGCATACAAATTATTAGATTTGGAAACTTATTTCACGGCTGGTGTAAAAGAAGTTCGTGCCTGGACTATACCTGTTGGTGCAACTGCACCGCAAGCAGCGGGAGTTATTCATACAGATTTTGAAAAAGGTTTTATTAGAGCTGAAGTTATCGCTTATGATGACTATGTTACTTTTGGTAGTGAGGCAAAAGTAAAAGAAGCCGGTAAAATGAGAGTAGAAGGTAAGGAGTACATTGTTAAGGATGGAGATGTTATGCATTTCCGTTTTAACGTCTAGTGCTCGTAAATAGTCAACCGATCTCGCAATAATTTTAATTCTTGTTCTAATCGGTTGACTTTTTCTAACATATGGTTTATGGTGTCTATGCCTTCCATATTTATTCCTAGTTCATTACGTAATCTGTATATGCGTTCTATTTCAACAATATACTGGGGTTCAACATATTTTTTGTCTTCAATTTGCTGTACCTCTATCATTTCAAATTCTAGAAGCTCGTCTATAAATTCAACAGGCGTTTGTGTCCGTTTGCAATACAGCTCTATTTGTATATAATTTTCTGAATCCATACTATCGTAATTCTGAAAGTTGTTTGAATAATTGTTTCTCTTTATCTGAAAGGTTGGTAGGTGTTGTTACTTTGTAAGTAATATAAAGATTTCCATGAACACCTTTTTTCTTGTAAACAGGCATTCCCTTTCCTTTTAATTTTACTTTAGTGTCGTTCTGGGTTTCGGGTTTTACCTTCAGTTTTACTTTTCCTGTTAAGGTTTCCACTTCTATAGAGCTTCCTAGTATTGCGTCATATAAGGATATGGATTCATTTTTATATAAATCATTTCCTACTCGTTTAAAGTTAGTGTTATTATTAATTTCAAAGCTTAAGTATAAATCGCCTTTTGGTCCTCCATTTACTCCATCACCTCCATAACCGCTAATTTTAATGGTTTGTCCATCTTCTACCCCGGCAGGGATGGTTATTCTAATTTTTTTAGAACCAAGATCAAGAGTTTGTTTTTGATCCTCTAAAATATCACGCAATTTTAATTTTAGAGTTGCATTTAGGTCTTGACCTTTAAACTGAGAAGTTCTTCTGCCTCCGCCACCAAAACCACCACCGCCACCGCCGAACATTGATTCGAAGAAATCTGAAAAGTCTTCATTCGTTCCGCTTGATCTGGTGTAACCGCCACGATTTCCTGAAGAAGAGCTACGTTGATTTCGTTTGGCTTCCTCATAAGCATCGGCATGTTCCCAATCCTTACCGTACTGGTCATACTTTTTTCTTTTCTCAGGGTCGCTCAATACTTCGTTAGCCTCATTTATCCGTTGAAATTTTTCTTGCGCGGTTTTATCATTCGGATTTAAATCTGGATGTAGTTTGCGTGCCAATTTTCGGTATGCCTTTTTAATATCGGCTTGTGAGGCTTTCTTGTCTATTTCTAGAATTTTGTAATAATCAATAAATTCCATAGGTATTCAAAATCTAGTTTAAAGATATAAAAAGGACAAAATAATTCCTATGATACATATCATCATTTAAAAGTTTTTTTTGAATATTTCTGATTAAAATTTTGCAATGATTATCGAAGCTATCAACAATAAAACCTAACTTATTGTTAATTACTTTAACAGATAGGGGTTTTATCTTTTGCCGAGTGGTGCTATCTTTAGCGCAACTTTCATAAACTTTTTTAAATGTCCCAAGACACTACTAAATATACCGAAGATAACATACGCTCGCTCGATTGGAAAGAACATATCCGATTAAGGCCTGGTATGTACATTGGTAAATTAGGAGATGGTTCTTCTGCAGATGATGGTATTTATATACTTTTAAAAGAAGTAATAGATAACTGTATAGATGAGTTTGTAATGGGTGCTGGCAAAACCATAGAAATATCTATTAAGGATAAGGTGGTTAAAGTAAGAGATTATGGTCGTGGTATTCCACTTGGTAAAGTAGTAGATGTAGTTTCTAAAATGAATACGGGTGGTAAGTACGATAGTCGTGCTTTTAAAAAATCTGTTGGTTTAAACGGAGTTGGTACAAAGGCAGTAAATGCATTGTCCAGTTTTTTTGAAGTTCAATCATCACGAGATAACCAGGTTAAAACGGCTCAATTTAGTTCGGGTAATTTAGAGAACGAGGTTGGTCCTGAAGAATCCTCAAAAAGAAAAGGTACCAAAGTTACATTTATACCTGATGAAGCTATTTTTAAAAATTACAAGTTTAGAAATGAGTATGTAGAGCGCATGCTTAAAAACTATGTGTATCTAAATCCTGGATTAACCATTGTTTTTAATGGTGAAAAGTTTTTCTCTGAAAATGGATTACGTGATCTTCTTGAGGATAATAATAATATGGATGATATGCTTTATCCTATTATCCATCTGAAAGGAGAAGATATCGAAATCGCAATTACCCATAGCAGAACACAATATAGTGAGGAATATCATTCGTTTGTTAATGGACAACATACAACTCATGGAGGTACACACCAAGCTGCATTTAGAGAGGCAATCGTTAAAACAATTCGTGATTTTTACGGAAAGAATTATGAAGCTTCCGATATTCGAAAATCTATCATTTCTGCCATCGCCTTAAAAGTGATGGAACCTGTATTTGAAAGTCAGACTAAAACAAAATTGGGCTCTACGGACATGGGTGGTAATTTGCCAACTGTTCGTACATATATCAATGATTTTGTTGGTAAGTATTTAGATAACTATCTGCATAAGAATTCAGATACGGCCGATAAGCTTCAGAGAAAAATTATGATGGCCGAGAAAGAGCGAAAAGAACTTTCAGGTATTCGTAAATTGGCAAGGGATAGGGCTAAAAAATCTAACCTTCATAATAAGAAGCTTAGAGATTGTAGAGTTCACCTAAGTGATATAAAGCATGATCGTAGATTAGAAAGCTCTCTTTTTATTACTGAGGGAGATTCAGCATCTGGTTCAATTACGAAATCTAGAGATGTAAATACGCAAGCTGTTTTTAGTTTAAAGGGTAAGCCTTTAAATTCTTATGGAATGACTAAAAAGATAGTTTATGAGAATGAAGAGTTTAATTTATTGCAAGCTGCATTAAATATAGAAGAGTCAATTGAAGATTTAAGATATAATAATATCATAATAGCTACCGATGCCGATGTTGATGGTATGCATATTAGGTTGTTGTTGATTACATTCTTTTTGCAATTTTTTCCAGAGTTGATCAAAGAGAATCATTTGTACATTTTGCAGACACCTTTGTTTAGGGTGAGAAATAAGAAAGAAACTATATATTGTTACAGCGATGAAGAGCGACAAATGGCAATTAATAAATTAACGGGCAAACCTGAGATAACTCGATTTAAAGGTTTGGGTGAAATTTCTCCAGATGAGTTTAGGCACTTTATTGGTGAAGATATTCGTCTTGAGCCAATAATGTTAGACAAGGCAATGTCTATTGAAGAATTGTTGAGTTTCTATATGGGAAAAAATACGCCAGATAGACAAAAATTTATAATTAACAATCTTAAAGTAGAGGTTGATTTAATTGAAGATAAAGTAATATAAACTAGGTAAATACGATTGCTTCTGAATGGAAGAAAATGACGATTTAAACGAGGAGAATAACGATAATCTTTCAGAGGGTAATAATGCTGATGCGGAACCGACCGATGCTCTAACAAGAGTATCTGGTATGTATAAGGATTGGTTTCTTGACTATGCTTCTTATGTTATTTTAGAACGTGCTGTACCAGCTATCGAAGATGGTTTTAAACCTGTTCAACGTAGAATTATGCACTCCTTAAAGGAGTTGGATGATGGTAGATATAATAAGGTAGCCAATGTTGTAGGTCATACAATGCAGTACCACCCACATGGTGATGCTAGTATTGCTGATGCTATGGTGCAAATTGGTCAAAAGGATTTGCTGATTGACACTCAAGGAAACTGGGGTAACATTCTAACAGGAGATCGTGCAGCTGCATCTAGATATATTGAGGCTAGACTCTCTAAATTTGCTTTAGAGGTTATTTTTAGCCCTAAAATTACAGAATGGCAATCATCCTATGATGGTAGAAAGAAGGAGCCTGTAAATCTTCCAGTTAAATTTCCTCTGTTACTGGCACAAGGTGCTGAAGGTATTGCCGTTGGTTTATCTACCAAAGTACTTTCGCATAATTTTGTAGAGCTAATTGATGCTTCAATCAAACACCTAAAAGGACAGCGATTTAAGATTTATCCAGATTTTCCAACAGCAGGTATTATAGATGTTACAAACTATAATGATGGACTAAGAGGTGGTAAAATACGAGTTCGTGCAAAGATCGCTCAATTAGATAAGAATACGCTAGTAATCAATGAAATACCATATGGTACTAATACTGGTAGTTTAATAGATTCTATTTTAAAGGCCAATGATAAGGGCAAGATAAAAATTAAAAAAATAGAGGATAACACAGCGGCAGATGTTGAGATTTTAATACATCTTCCTTCTGGGATATCACCAGATAAAACAATAGATGCCCTTTATGCTTTTACCGCTTGCGAATCTTCAATTTCACCGCTTGGTTGTATTATAGAAGATAATAAGCCATTGTTTATCGGTGTTACGGAAATGCTTAAAAGGTCTACTGATTCTACAGTGGAATTGTTAAAGCGAGAGTTAGAGATTCAATTAAAGGAATTGGAAGAGCAATGGCATTTTGCTTCTTTAGAGCGAATTTTTATTGAAAATCGTATCTACCGCGATATTGAAGAAGAGGAGACTTGGGAAGGCGTTATTAAGGCAATAGATAAAGGTTTGGCACCTTTTACTAAACATTTAAAACGAGCCGTTACAGAGGAGGATATTACCAGGCTTACAGAAATACGTATTAAGAGGATTTCTAAATTCGATTTGGACAAAGCACAGCAATATTTAGAAAGTCTTCAAGAGCGAATTGCAGAGGTAAAACATCATTTGGCGAACCTGATTGAGTTTGCAATAAATTATTTCAAAAATCTTAAAGAAACTTACGGTAAGGAAAGAGGACGTTTAACCGAAATTAGAATTTTTGATGATATTGAAGCTACTAAAGTAGCTATAAGGAATACCAAGCTCTATGTAAATAGGGAAGAAGGCTTTGTTGGCACCTCTTTAAAGAAAGACGAATATGTAACGGACTGTAGTGATATTGATGATATTATTGTTATTACCAATGAGGGTAAAATGATGGTGTCAAAAGTTGATTCTAAAATTTTTGTGGGTAAGGGAATTATTCACGTAGCCGTATTTAAGAAGAAAGATAAGCGTACTACTTATAATTTAGTTTATAAAGATGGTAAGGGCGGTGCAACGTACATAAAGCGATTTAATGTTACGAGTATTACTAGAGATAGACTTTATGATTTAACTACAGGAAAAGCTGGTTCCCAAGTATTGTATTTCACTGCTAACCCTAACGGAGAAGCAGAAGTTATTACTGTTTTACTTCGTCAAGTGGGTAGTATTAAAAAACTGAAATGGGATATAGATTTCTCTGATGTTCTTATTAAAGGAAGAGCTTCTAAAGGTAATATAGTCACTAAGTATTCTGTAAAACGAATTGAGTTAAAGGAGAAAGGTGTATCTACATTAAAGCCAAGGAAGATTTGGTTCGATGATGTTGTACGTAGATTGAATGTTGATGGAAGGGGTGAGTTGTTAGGTGAATTTAAAGGTGATGATCTTTTATTGGTGATTAATCAGAAAGGGGTCGTTAAGACATTTTTACCTGTGTTGACTTCTCACTTTGATGATGATATGATCGTTTTGGAAAAATGGATACCTGAAAAACCAATTTCGGCTATTTATTGGGAAGGTGAAAAAGAACGTTTTTATGTAAAAAGGTTCTTGGTGGAAAGCGAAAATAAAGAGGAATCATTTATTTCTGAACATCCAAAATCATATTTAGAGTTGGTTTCAACAGATTGGAGACCAATGGTTGAAATTGAATTTCCTAAACCAAGAGGTAGGGATGCTAAAGAAAATGAATCTGTTGATATTGAAGATTTTATATCGGTTAAAGGAATAAAAGCTTTAGGTAATCAATTCATTACTGAAAAGGTGAAAAACATCAATTTACTGGAGCCTTTGCCTTTTGAGCCGGTAGCGCCTGAACAACCTGAGAATATAGAGGTAGTAGATGAGGAGTCTCTAACATCTAACGATGAAAATGAAAAATCGAAGGATGGGAAAGACCCTTCGGCAGATGAACCTACATTATTTGATTAGTCGTTTTTATGAAGAATTTTTTTCAAGAGTTTAAGAATTTTGCCATCAAGGGCAATATGATCGATCTCGCAGTAGGTATAATAATCGGTACTGCGTTTAACAAAGTGGTTAGTACAATTGTTTCCGCTATTATTATGCCCCCGCTTTCCTTATTAACTGACGATGTTAATCTTTCCAATAAGAAATGGATTCTTAGAGAGGCGGGCGAAAAGGTTGAAGAGGTAGCGATAGGTTATGGAGAATTAATAGAGTCCTTAATTGATTTTGGAATAATTGCATTTACCATTTTTGTAATGGTGAAATTTATAAATAGGTTTAAGGAAAAGTCAGAAGACCCTACGAATAAGGAAGTTGAAACACCTAAGAACATAGTATTGTTGTCAAGTATGGAAAAATTGCTAAAAGAACAGAATGCTATATTAAAAGGAAAGAAATAAGAATAACTGTTTAATTATTGAGATGCCTTATTTCAATATAGAGAGTTAAGATTAGACAACTTTAAAGAATAGTTGGTTTTATAACTACCTTTACAAAAATTTTGAATTAATGGATTTTACTAACCCGCTGGTATACGGTGCACCGGCTTTCATTGCTTTTATTTTATTAGAATTAACCTACAGCAAAACCCATGGAGATGATGATCTTTATGATTGGAAAGATTTTGCTGCTAGTAGTGTAATGGGTATTGGCTCGGCAATTATTGGACCTTTATTAAAAGTTATTTTGTTAGTTGTTCTTTTTGAATATGCTTATGAGTTTTTCAATCCTATGGTAGATGGGGTTAGAACTAACATAATGGGCTATAAATCGTTTGGCTATGCATGGTACGTTTGGTTACTGTGTCAATTAGCGGATGATTTTACCTATTATTGGTTCCATCGAGCAAATCATGAAATTCGTATTCTTTGGGCAGCACATATAGTACATCATTCTTCGGATAACTTTAATCTTGGTACTGCAATCCGTAATGGATGGTTTACCTTATTGTACAAGCCATTTTTCTATGTATGGATGCCTATCATTGGATTTCCGGTAGAAATGGTAGTGGTTTGTTTGGCAATAGAATCTTTTTGGCAATTTCAGCTACATTCTCAGTATGTGCCCAAAATGGGATTCATTGAAAAAATATTCAATACACATACAATGCATCAAGTACACCACGCTCAAAATGTGGAGTATTTAGATAAGAATCACGGTGGTTTTTTAAACTTTTTCGATAAGATTTTTGGAACCTGGAAAGAGTATGACGAAGAGATTGATGTAAAATTTGGTGTTATTCATGCGCCTAATTCTAACAACCCTATTGTAATACTTACGCATGAGTTTAAAGATATTTGGGCAGACGTAAAAAAGTCTAAAAAGTTAAGTCATAAATTAATGTACATTTTTGGACCTCCAGGCTGGAGTCATGATGGTAGTACAATGACCGTAAAGCAGCAACAACGCTTGTTTAAAGAACAAAAAGAAGCAAACCCAAAGGTTGCTTTTAATAGACCGAATTAAGGTTGATTAATTTATATAAAAAAAGGGAGGCTTTCAGCCTCCCTTTTTTATGCGCATTATTTATATTAGATTTTAAACTTCCCAACCTTTTCTATATGTTCTACCAACAAATTGGTTGGCTTCTTCCATATTCGTTATTCTCATATTTTCTCCATCCCACAGTAGTTTTTTACGAGCAAAGAATTCCATAGCACCTTCAAAATTCTCTCGTTGAAGCATGTAACTTCTAATAGCTAAATTACCCATAAGTACTGTTTCTGTCATAGGTCCGGCGTAATCAAAAGAGGATGTTAGATTTAGGTGCTCATCACTGCCAAAACCGGCTTTACAAGCGTCTATCCATTTACGTTGATGGCCATACTCTGGCTCTAAATTCTCCTCGACTTCAGGTCCAAACTCAGTGGTTCCATCGTTAAGATATAATTTTGGCATTAAAGGAGAGCTATCGTTAATATTAGTGGAGATGATTCCTTTTTCACCAATGATTAATACACCGTTAGCACTTTCTTTGCCGCCTATATCATCATTTGCAGGAATAATGTCTGGATGTGATGGACGGATACCACCATCGCTCCATGTCATTTCAATAGGTGATTTTGATTTGTCTGTAGCATTAAAGTGCAAGGTTATGAAAGAAGAAGGGGGACAGCCTTCTGGGTAGTAATCTGGGGTCCACATTTTTGAAAATACTGATGCAACACTACATTCTGCATCCGTAGGGTACTTTAAATTTAATGTTCTAAAAGGTATATCTATTAAGTGGCAGCCAACATCGCCAAGGGCTCCTGTTCCAAAATCCCACCAACCTCTCCAATTAAAAGGGTGTAGGTTGGGTACAAATTCCCTTTCGGTTGCAGGTCCTAGCCATAAGTCCCAATTTAGAGCATCGGGTTTAAGGCTTGCATCTGGTTTGGGCATTTCAATTCCTTGCGGCCAAACGGGTCTATTGGTCCATACTTGTACTTTTGATACCGCACCTATTTTATCCTCATCTATCCATTGTTGCACCATACCAAGAAGTGGATTGGATCCGCCTTGATTTCCCATTTGAGTGACAATTTTGTTGGTTCTTGCCATTTGGGTTAGCGCTCTGGCTTCTTTAATGTTATGTGTCATGGGTTTTTGCACGTAAACATGTATGCCGCGCTGCATAGCCCATTTTGCTGCGGGACCATGTATATGATCTGGCGTAGAAATTGTTACGGCATCTATGTTTTTCTTCTTGTCTAACATTACCCTAAAATCATCATATAATTTTGCCTTTGGGAAGTTTTCAATGCTTTTTGCCGCACTTCCTGAAAAATCTACATCACATAAAGCTGCTACACGCTCTCTACCATTAACAGATGCGTTCTTTATATCGCTAATACCTTTTCCTCCGGCTCCAATAGCGGCAATGTTTAAACGGTCGCTAGGGGATATAAACCCAGGTCCGCCTAATACATGTCTTGGTACTATAAAAATAGAACTTGCCAAGGCAGATTTTTTCACAAAACTGCGTCGGTTAATTTTAGCTGGATTTTTCTTTTTGTTGTCTTTCATGATTGTTCTTGGTTAAAAGTTGAATGGTGTAACCAAGATACATAAAAGCCCCTTGTAAAGCAATCGTGAAACAATTGATTACAAGGGGCTTAAGTGGTTGATGAAAAGTAAATTTATTCCTCTATTTCCCCAACGTTTTTTTTATTCTTCTTCATTCGTAAATCAAAAAATTCTACCATTAAAGAAAAGGCAATAGTAAAGTATAGGTAGCCTTTAGGTATTGTACCTGCTTCATTACCAAATACAACCAAATGGCTTAGATGTGCAGATTCTGCTATTAACATAAAGCCAATTAGAATTAAAAATGACAATCCTAATATTTGAATTGATGGATGTCTATTTACAAACTCTCCAACAGGGTTTGCGAATATCATCATTATAATTACAGATATTACTACAGCTACAATCATTAGCACAAGGGCATCATTAGGATTGGGCGATATTCCGTTAGTCATACCAATAGCGGTAAGTATAGAATCAAAAGAGAATACTATGTTTATTACGGTTATTTGAAGTATGGCGTTAGTTAATGAGGTTGATCTGGCTTTTTTTACTTCGCGCTCATCATGTCCTTTATCTTCTACTTTTTCATGAATTTCCTTGGTGCTTTTATAGAGTAAAAATAAACCACCGAGAAATAAGATTATTCCTTGGCCGCTAATTCCTCCGCTAATCCAATCGCTATCAAATACCCAAAAAGGTTTTTTCATTGATGTAAGTAATGATATACCAAAGAGCAATACAATACGCATTGCCATGGCTAGAACCAATCCTAAGCTTGTCGCCTTTTTTCTTTGGTTGGGCTCAAGCTTTCCTGCTGCAATTGATATAAAAATTATATTATCTATTCCTAAAACAATTTCTAGAAAAGTTAATGTGAGCAAAGCGATCCAAGCATCTGGATTTGTGAAAATTTCGAACATGGTTAGTTGATTTTTATAGCAGTTCCGGTTTTAACTACAAGCTTCTTATTAGGGTCTTTTACTGCACTTTTATATTCAAAGGTGTATGAAGAGTCCGTTGTGCTTATTATTTTATAATGTATGGCTGTTTTGCTGTGAATATCTTGTAGAACAAATTCGCAATCGTTAAACCAGCGAACTGTAGCACTGTCAATTTTATTCTCGTAATAATCCACACTGTAGTCTTCGCTTCTGGCAAATTTGCCCTCTTTTTCTACACCGTCAACTTCGTAAGTGAATTTAAAAGTACCTGTTTTATATTTTTCACATTCGCGTTCAGGTTGATAACAAGAAGCTAGGATTATGCATAAAGCTGCTGTAGATAATAAGTTTTTCATCATACTGCAAAATAATGAAAATAGGAGTGAGGTAATGATGAAATGGATAGAATAGTTTCTATGCTGAGAGAAATTTATTTCTCTGTGTATGTTTTAAATGTTCCGTCAGTGTAAAACATGACTATTCGTTCAAGTGTTTTATGATTAGAATTATGTTCAAATTGATTTTTGTTATTCGAAGAATGAATTTGATTTTTATTTTCAGACTTGGGGAAGTCACCTTCATCGTACAGCAACCATTGCAAATCGACTTCAGAAAATGCTTCATTAATTTTCATAATGAACTCTAAGCTGGGTTTATTTCTGCCGTTTAATAAATGTGAAATACTTGATCGTTGTACATCTATTAAATCTGCGAATGCAGCCGATGAAAGTTCCTTGTGAGCTAAAATTGTCTTTAACCTTAATATAAAAGATGTGGTGTCTAGCATGTTTACAAAGTTAATATATTCTTTAGTCTAGTTCTGTTATAAGTTTAATAAATAGGTGTTATACAAGTGTTATTTATTAAGTTTTGGTTTAAATAAAATATTATAAAACACTGATTTAAAATATTTTAATATTAAAATTATTTTAAAAGTTAATTTTGTAAACTAAGGAAGCTTGTGTTCAGTTTAATTTCAATTGTAAATGTTTACAAATGTAAACTAAGGCTGTAGTATTTTTGCATTTATAAAAGTTGAGTGAAAATGAATGAATCAAATTATAGTGAGATTTATGTTTCTAATATTTTAGGGAGATATATTACGTATGACCATATAGATGAATTTATAAATGGCCTGCCCAGCACTTTTAAAATCGAAAAAGTAGGGGAGTCTGTACGTGGAGAATCAATTAAAAGCATCACGTTTGGTAATGGGCCAAAACGTATTTTAATGTGGTCTCAAATGCACGGTAATGAATCTACGACAACGAAGGCTGTAATTGATTTATTAAATTATTTAAAACGGAATGTTGCAGAAGTATCTGATATTTCAAACGTATGTACATTAAAAATTATTCCGATTTTAAATCCTGATGGAGCTCGAGATTATACGAGAGTCAATGCTAATAAAATTGATCTTAATAGGGATGCGCAAGATTTATCACAACCAGAGAGTCGTGTGCTAAGAAAGGTCTTTCAAGATTTTGAACCATACTTCTGCTTTAATTTACATGATCAGCGAACTATTTTTAATGTTGGGGAAACTAACAAGCCTGCTACAGTTTCTTTTTTGGCTCCAGCTTTTGACAAGGAACGTAACAATTCTCCATCACGAGAATTAAGTATGCAATTAATTGCAGCTATGAATAATAAGTTGCAAGAAGAGATTCCCGGTCAAGTAGGTAGGTATGATGATGGTTTTAATGCTAATTGTGTTGGTGATGCTTTTCAAATGAGTAAAACCCCTACTATTTTATTTGAAGCTGGTCATTATCATGAAGATTATAATAGAGAGAAAACAAGAGCTTTCATATTTAAGGCTCTTTTAAAAGGTGTTTCTACTCTTTTAAACAACACAATTTCAGATTATAGTATAGAGCAGTACCTATCTATTCCCGAAAATGGAAAACAATTTGTAGATGTAGTAATTAAGAATGATGACTATATTTCTAATCTTTTAACCAATAGTAAAGCGGTTGCGATACAATATAAAGAGGTTTTAAATAAGGGCAAAGTTGAGTTTAGGCCAGAATTACATGTGTTTGAAAAGGAACCTAAAGAATTGTATGCGCATAAGACATTGAATTGCAACGATGAAAATGACCTTAAGTGGTTAAAAGAAAATGATTTATTGAATCTTCAACCGTGATATTCTTTGTCTTTTTTCTTTGAAAAGGTAAAATTGTTTACGTTTTCTATAAAAAAAACGAAGTTTCAATGAATTTAATGTGATTATTTTTTATTTTTGGCAAAAATTTTACAACTATGGGCAAAGTCAAATTAGACGAAATAGACCACCAAATTCTGGATATGTTGATTGACAACACCAGAACTCCTTTTACCGATATTGCAAAAAAACTACTTATATCTGCTGGTACAGTGCATGTAAGAGTTAAGAAGATGGAGGAAGCAGGAATTATAAAAGGATCATCCCTTACTTTAGATTATGTAAAACTAGGATATGCTTTTATAGCTTATGTTGGTATTTTTCTTGAAAAAACACATCAGACAAAATTTGTTCTTGAGCGTTTAAATCAAATACCTAATGTAACTATAGCACATATAACAACAGGGAAATTTAATATTTTCTGTAAAATTAGAGCAAAGGATACTACACATGCCAAAAACATTATCTTCAAAATTGATGATATTGATGGTATTAGTAGAACTGAAACTATGATTTCATTAGAAGAAAGCTTCAACGATAAAAAGCGTTTGATGCATACCATTTTTAATGAGTTATAAATAACGGTTATTCAACTAACTTAAAAAAAGCCCGGTTATCTTATATAATTGGGCTTTTTTGATTTTTAATTATATAAACTTTATTCAATGAGAGTTAAGGAATTACAGGAAAATGAATTTCTATATTTTTATAAAACCTATTTAAATACCCTCGATGAGCAAGATGATTTGAAATCAGCTTTACAAAATGGTAAAGAAAGCTTTAAAGACTTGGTTCATGGTTTATCCGATGAACAATTTAAATATAGTTACGGAGAAGGCAAATGGACCGTAGCTGAAGTTTTGGTGCACTTGATTGATACTGAGCGGGTATTTCAATATCGTGCCTTTAGAATATCAAGAAATGATAAAACCCCATTGCCTGGTTTTGATCATAATGTATTTGTTGAAGAAAGTAATGCTAATCATAGAACCAAAGAAGATATACTTAAAGAATATCTTTTTGTTCGTAACGCCTCAATAAATTTGTTCGATACAATGTTAGATGAACATTTAAAAAGAACTGGTACTGCTAGTGATATTCCTTGGTCAGTAGCCGCGTTAGGTTTAGTGATAAGTGGTCACCAAAAACATCATGAAAATATATTGAACGAGCGCTATTTTAGTTAATCTAGTTCTTCTTCATTTTCGATCTCAAAATTTAAGTACAGTGCTTTCGTCATATCTTCCGATTGCATTACTTCTTCGGGTGTTTTGGTTTCTAACTCCTTTTCTATATTCTCTTCAAAATTTGCGATGAAGTTAGAAAGGCTTTTACTTATCTTAACAAGGTACAATGTGTCTACTGTTCTTAACTCTACAGCTTCAACATAATCACCTTTAATATTTTTGAAGCTGATAATGTCTTCATCACCATATCCATAAGGATAAGTTTCTATTAAAAGTGCTGCTAATTGGTGGTCTAATTTACGGTAATCAATAAGTCGTCTGGTCATAACTAATTTATTTATAGAGGGTTGTGATTATCTATAACTAAGCTAGCAATTAAAGTCACATTTCGCTTTATAGAGTTGTGAAAGTGCCTGTTTGAGTATATGAAGTTTTTAAACTTTGTAGTAAGCGAAAGCTTCTGAGAATAAATCTACAGGAATTTCTACATCGAACTCAGGTTCACCAATAGATTTTAAGAGGACAAAGTTTACTTTACCGTGCGAATTTTTCTTATCATACTTCATAAGTTTAAGAATGTTGTCAATATCATCATTCAAAAATTCTACTTTATCATATCTATTTAAGAATGTAGTTTTTATATCTTCTAAGCTTTCATTAGTTAGTCCTAAAAGTTTATTTGATAAATAAGCTTCTAAAATCATTCCTATCGCAATTGCTTCACCATGTAAAAGCATTTCTTTAGATTCATTCTCTAAGAAGTAAGATTCAATAGCATGACCAAGTGTGTGTCCGTAATTCAAAATTTTACGAATATGCTGCTCTGTGGGGTCTTGAAGTACAACTTTGTTTTTTATCTGAATAGATGTTAGAATATGATTTTTCATATCCTCTAAACTTTCTGCATCTTTTAATAATTCCCAGTAAGCTGTATCTTGGATTAGTCCGTGTTTCAGCATTTCTGCGAAACCGCTTCGTACTTGTCTATTATCAAGAGTATCAAGAAAATCTGGCACAACTAATACCATTACTGGTTGGTTGATAACACCTATCTGATTTTTCAAGGAACCTAAATCTATTCCCGTTTTACCACCTACAGAAGCATCTACCATAGATAAAAGGGTAGTAGGTACGTTTATAAAATCTATTCCTCTTTTAAAAGTTGAAGCTATAAACCCACCCATGTCGGTCAATACGCCACCACCAAGGTTAATCATAACGCTTTTTCGGTCGGCACTTAATTCAGATAAAGCTTCCCAAACACCTATGCACGTTTCAATGTTTTTATTTACTTCACCAGATTCAATTTCAATAATTTCAAACTGATATTCACCACTAATCTCTGCCATAAAATTTGGTAGACAAAGTTCATGTGTATTTTCATCCACCAAAATAAAAACAATAGAATATTTCTTTTGAGCTAAATGGGAATTTAAAGCTTGAAAAGCTTTTTCGTTAAAATGTACTGCGTAAGAATCTGAAATTATAGAATCCATTAAAAATATGGCTTAGTATTGATTACTATTTCACCGCAAAATAAAGGTTATTTTTAGTCTTAGGATTATAAATTCTGTGATTATATTTGATCGTTATAGAAATTTTAAAAAATGGACCAAATATTTGAAAATACCGCAACGGCATTTGCTTTAAAATCAGACTCAGAATTAGAAAGAGCTTATTTTCTTTTTAAAATGATTTCAAATGAACCATTAGTGAAAATGGGTTCGGTAATTACCAATTTTGCTTTTAAAGCACATTTACCTGTAGAAGGTCTTATTAGGGCTACTGTGTTTGATCATTTTTGTGGAGGCGTAAATGAACGTGATTGCTTGCCTGTAGTGGACCGAATGTGGGGAAAAGGAGTTTGCTCTGTTCTAGATTATTCAGTTGAAGGTAAGGAAGAAGAAGACCCTTTTGACACGGCTACCGAAATGATTTTGACAATTTTAGACTTTGTCAAAGAAAAGGAAGCTATTCCCTATGCAGTTTTTAAACCAACCGGTTTTGGAAGATTTGGGTTGTATCAAAAAATTAGCGAGAAAAAAGAACTTACAAAAAAGGAACAAGCTGAATGGCAACGTGTTGTTAATAGGTTTGATAAGGTTTGTAAAAAAGCGCACGACTTAGAGGTGTCTTTGCTTATAGATGGCGAAGAAAGTTGGATGCAAGATGCCGCAGACAATTTAGCTGAAGATATGATGCGTAAATACAACAAAAAGAAAAGAATTGTATTTAATACTTTACAGACATACAGATGGGATCGATTGCCTTATTTGAAAGCACTTCAAGAACGTGCGGTAAAAGATGGTTTTTTGGTAGGTATGAAGGTTGTACGTGGTGCTTACATGGAAAAGGAAAATGAAAGAGCCAAAGAAAAAGGGTATACTTCTCCTATATGCAAAACAAAGGTCGAAACAGATGAAAATTTTAATGCTACCATTGAATATATGATAGATAATCTTGATTCTCTATCTATTTTTTCCGGTACGCATAATGAAGATAGTTGTTACCGTCTAATGGAGTTAATGGAGCAAAAAGGTATAGCTAAAAATAATGAACACGTTTGGTTTGGGCAGTTGTATGGAATGAGTGACCATATCTCATATAATTTAGCGGCCAATGGCTATAATGTTGCTAAATATTTACCATTTGGACCCGTACGTGATGTAATGCCTTATTTAATTAGAAGAGCGGATGAAAATACTTCTGTTGCCGGACAAACCAGTAGAGAGCTATCGTTATTGAAAAAAGAAAGAAAGCGTAGAAAGATATAAATTTTAGTTATTGTAGTTCCACTTTCTGAATGGTGGCTTTTTCTCTACAATTTTTTACGGTAAACCTATAATCTCGTTCCTTGTATTCAGATTCTACAATGTATGTTTTACAAGGAACAGATTTAGTATCGCTTTTGCCAAAATCAACATCACCTTCTGTTAAAATATAGGTAACCCCAATAGAGTCTAATTGAAACTCTTGAAGTTTTTGCTTTGCTTCATCGCTATAGTACATTGACTTTGAACGAATATCTTTTAGTGTTCTACAATCAGGAAGATAGCAAAAATACACTCCGGTTTCTTGAGATTTCTTTTTAAGAAAGAAAGTAAGAAATACTATACCAATGGATAAACCTACCAAGAAAAAACCTAACCTTTTAAGAAAATCCATTTATGCGTTTTATGTAAAATTAAAATGCAAAATTATGTCTTTTTATAGGATAGAAAAAAGAATGCTTTCAGTATTCTAAAAAATAAGAAAATTAATATCACTGTATTGTAAGTCAAACCACTCTCCAACAGATTTGTTGGTAAGAATACCATGGTACATATAAAGTCCGTTACGTAGACCTTTGTCAAAACGTAATGAATTTTCTAAACCGCCATCTTCACCAATTTTTAATAAATACGGAGTGAATATATTGCTTATACTTACAGAAGCTGTTTTTGGATATCTTGACGGTATGTTTGGAACTCCATAATGTATTACATCAAACTTTCTTCTTGTAGGTTTATTATGATCGGTAATCTCGCTAGTTTCAAAGCAGCCGCCTGTATCAATACTTACATCTATGATAACGGCACCTTTTTTCATATGCTCTACCATAGTGCTTGTAACCACTACAGGAGACCTGTCTTTACCTCTTGTGGCACCAATAGCTACATCACAACGTTTTAAAGCTTTAAGCAGATTTTTTGGTTGAATAGTAGAAGTGTAAACGGTCTGTTTTAAATTGGTCTGTATATTTCTGAGTTTGGTGATAGAGTTGTCAAAAACCTTTACATTGGCACCAATGCCTATAGCTGAACGCGCGGCGAACTCTCCAACTGTACCTGCTCCAATAATAACAACTTCTACAGGTGGTACTCCACTGATATTACCAAACATTAAACCATTGCCGTTATTATTTGCAGCCATTAATTCGGCAGCAATTAATACAGAGGAAATTCCTGCTATTTCACTTAAAGACCTTACAGCTGGGTACTTTCCTTCTTCATCACGAATATATTCAAAAGCAATAGCGGTAATTCTTTTTCTGGCAAGTTCTTCAAAATACTCTTTGTATTGAGTTTTAATTTGAAGCGCAGAAATAACCGTTGTTTGCGGATTTATAAATTCTATTTCGGTTAGGGTAGGAGGCTCCACTTTTAGAATAAGTGGACAAGCAAAAACTTTTTTTGTATCTCTTGTTATCTCACCACCTGCAGTAATATAATCTGCATCTGAATAATGTGCACCTTCACCTGCACCAGATTCTATTAAAACACGATGTCCATTTGCTGTAATTGCATTAACAGCATCTGGAGTTAAACAAATTCTTTTTTCTTGATATTGATTTTCTTTTGGTAAACCTATAAAAAGCTCACCTTTTTGACGTAAAACTTCTAAAGTTTCCTCTTGTGGAATTAATTGATGTTTGCTAAAGGGTGAAGTGGGTTGGTTCATAACTAAAATATCCGTTGTTCAAATCAATGACTTGAAACTCAAATGTACAATTTTTAAAGAAATGAATGTTTGTACTATTTGTAAAGATAGTTTTATGCTAAAATTTAAGATGAAGCCAGTTTTGCAAGCGATTTTGTAAAATTTTTAAAAAATTTTCTATGTTACCTGTAGATAGTTTAGAGTTTAATTCCTCTGATAATGTCGGGAATCCAGGTGCATCATTTATATCATTCTTGTTTGCGGCTTTTTTTTTTGACGAACTGAAATCCTTTTCTTTTAATTCTTTAAGTTCTGCATCCATTGCATCCAAATCAATACCAAGAACATGCTTGTCATATATTTTAATTCTTAAAAAGTATACAAATGGAATAATTATTATACAAATTGGCAATAACCAAAGTAAATTCTCTGTATCTATATCGTTATCATAGTTGTATAAAACCTCAAAAATTTGGAAGGCATACATAGCAATTGGAATAAGTATAATATGATACCACCAATTTTTAACAGTTAGAAACCAAAATATCAACAAATATAACGGTACAATTTTTCCCATCATGAACCAAATAAATGTTGAAACGTCAGCAAAACCATGACTATCGATTGTAATACCAATTATAGTTACAGAACTTCCTGTAGCTTCAGGAATATATTCGTATAATTTATACAAAAATGGAGAAATAGCTATGAAAAAGACCATTATAGATTCTAGTAGAATCTTTCTTTGGGCTTTTTTATTTTTTACTTTAGGCGTCATTAAAAATTATATATAAACTTCTAACGATGGTAATGTAAAAAAAGTATAAAAAAAGGGTGTATTAGCATACACCCTTTATAAATAAAAATTTGTACTTAAATTTTTTCTTTTAATTTTCTTTTATCAATTCCGACTTGCTGATTATCGATATCAATAACTGGAGCAGCCATTGCTAATAAAAATACGCCTAAGGCAAGGGAAGCTAAGAAAGTTCTTTTGTTTTTCATTTTCAAGGGGTTTTTGGTTAAACATTAGTTTGTTCTCCTACAAACGTAAGAAATAATGTACAATTAAAAATGTTTTAAACGTTAAAAATGAGCATTTTATCTGATTTTATAAACATTACATCGATTTTTTGGTTTTTCATCGAATAAATACAATAAAAATTCCGCCTCAACGATGTTCGTTTTCTACATATAAGGTTTATACAAAACCATATCGCTATAGCAACTAGTTATGAGAGTTTTAGCCTGCGAGTTGACTCATCTAGAATTTCTATAGTTATTTCTTGAACATCTTTCGGAATTAGGTTGGGTATTTTCTCTGGCCACTCCATGAATATCCAACTGTCAGAGGTTAAATAATCATCTATGCCCATATCCATAGCTTCTACTTCATCTTCAAGTCTGTAAAAATCAAAATGATAAGCTAATAATTCTCCATTTTCTAATGCATATTCATTTACTAGACCAAATGTAGGGCTGCTTACATTATCCTTACTTCCTAACTCCTTAATAAATGCTTTAATAAGTGTAGTTTTACCAGCACCCATTGGAGCATAAAAAGCTAAGGTTTTGCTATTTGATTTTTCTATTAGCTGCTTTACAATGTTGCTTAAATCTTTTTCTTTATAAATATATTCCATATTCCTAAAACTATTTAGGCTCCAAAACTACAAAAGGTATAATCATTTCCTCTAATGATACACCGCCATGTTGGTATGTATTTCTATAATAACTAACATAGTGATTGTAATTATTTGGATAAGCAAAAAACAAATCATTCTTAGCGAAAATATAAGAGCTACTCATATTAATACTTGGTAAATGAATAGATTTAGGATCTTTTGCAGCTAGCACATCATTCTTTTCATAAGTTAAGCTCCTACCGGTCTTGTAACGTAAATTTAGACTGGTATCTCTGTCGCCCACCACTTTTGAAGGTGATTTTACATTTATAGTTCCGTGATCAGTAGTGATGATTAACTTCATTCCCAAAGTTTGTGCTTGTTGAATAATTTCTAACATTGGGGAATTTTTAAACCAACTTGTGGTTAGCGATCTGTACGATTTATCATTAGATGCTAATTCCTTTATTACCTCCATTTCGGTTTTGGAGTGAGATAGCATATCCACAAAATTATATACAATAACAGTTAGGTCATTGTCTTTTTGCCCTTTGAAATTCTGACTTAAATGCTTTCCTTGTTTAAGACTACTAATTTTATGATACTCCCATTTTAAATCTAATCCCAATCTTTTTAACTGTGCATCAAGAAATTTGTCTTCAAATAAATTTTTACCTCCTTCATCCGTATCGTTTTTCCACCAATCCGGATACTTTTTCTCCATATCTAAAGGGGTAAGTCCAGAGAATATAGCGTTACGCGCATATTGTGTAGCCGTAGGTAATATGCTATAATATGAATCTTCTTTTTTCTTTTTGTAAAAGGAGTTTACAGTATCTTCAAAAGCGTACCATTGATCGTAACGCAAATTATCAACTACAATCAATAAAGTTTTTTGATCTTTAATTTCTGGTGCAATCCATTTTTTGAATAGTGTATGAGACATTACCGGTGCATCAATATCTGTAAACCAATCTTCATAGTTGCGCTCTACGAATTTCCCAAATTGCTGATTTGCTTCCGTCTTTTGCGATTCAAGAATTTCGAACATGCCACTATCTTCAATTTCTTCTAATTGTAGTTCCCAATAAATAAGCTTTTTATACAAATCTGCCCATTCTTGATAAGAATTGACCATTGATAAGTCCATCGCAATTTTTCTGAATTCTTGCTGATAGTTGCTTGTGGTTTTTTCAGAAACTAATCTAGAATGATCTAAATTCTTTTTTAAAGAAAGCAAAATCTGGTTTGGGTTTACTGGCTTAATTAGGTAATCGGCAATTTTAGAACCAATAGCTTCTTCCATTATAAACTCTTCTTCACTCTTGGTAATCATAACCACGGGTAAGGAATTATCTATTACTTTAATTTCTGAAAGTGTTTCTAAACCAGATATACCTGGCATATTTTCATCTAAGAAAACAATATCTACTCTAGTTTCCGCTAATTCTTCTAAAGCCTCTTGTCCACTCTGGCAGGTGATTACGCTATAGTTTTTAGATTCAAGAAAGATGATATGAGGTTTGAGTAAATCAATTTCATCATCTACCCATAATATTTTTATTTTGTTCATTGAATTATTATTTGACGATAATCAAATTCTATGCTAATGCTTTTGTATAACTTTGAAATGTTAATTTCAGAAAAGACGACGTTATCTTGAAGACATCAAACAAATTGAAAATCTTTAATGATCCAATTTACGGATTTATTAGAATTCCCAATACGCTCATTTTTGACCTCATTGCAGATCCTTATTTTCAAAGGCTCCGAAGAATTTCTCAAATGGGGCTATCTTATTTAGTGTATCCTGGGGCACACCATACTAGATTTCATCATGCATTGGGTTGCATGTATTTAATGCAGAAATCAATACAAGTACTTCGTTTTAAAGGAGTTGAAATAACTCAGAAAGAAGAAGACGGACTTTTAGGAGCTATACTTTTACATGATATTGGGCATGGTCCCTTTTCACATGCTATGGAGCATAGCATTGTAGAAGGTGTTAGTCATGAGTTTATTTCGCTTCAATTTATGAAGGAACTTAATGAGCGATTTAACGGAAGTTTAACGGAAGCAATTTCTATTTTCACCGGTAAGCACTCGAAAAAGTTTTTAAATCAATTGGTATCTAGCCAGTTAGATATGGATAGACTTGACTATTTAAAACGAGATAGCTTTTATACTGGTGTAGCGGAGGGTAATACCAATGCGGAACGATTAATTACGATGTTAAACGTTGTAGACGGTAATTTAGTAATAGAGGAAAAGGGAATTTATTCGGTAGAAAAATTCCTTATGGCTCGTCGCTTTATGTACTGGCAAGTGTACTTGCATAAGACTGCAGTAGTCGCAGAACGTTTACTAATTAGTATTCTTAAGAGAGCACGATCACTTATTGAAAAAGGAGAAACTTTAGTCTGTAGCCAAGCGCTAGGTTATTTCTTAACCCACCATATTGATATAAATAATTTTGATAGTGATACGTTAGAAAAATTCGCCAAACTTGATGACGTTGATATATTGGCTGCTTTAAAAGAATGGCAAAATTCAAGTGATTTTGTGTTATCCGCTCTTTGCGAGATGATAATACATAGAAAGCTTTTACATATTAAGGTTAAAAAGGATCCTATTTCTGATAGTAAATTTTTAATTCAACAAAATAAGGTGAAAAAGCGTTACAATCTTACAGATGAAGAAGCTTCATACTTTGTTTTCAAGGGAGAGTTAAAGAATAAGGCTTATGATAGGGAACATCAGACTATCAACATTTTAAGAAAAAATGGAAAGATAACAGATGTTGCCAAATTATCTGACCACCTTAATTTGAATGCACTTTCAAAAACAGTGACCAAATATTATATGTGTTATCCTAAAGAAGGTGTTTAACAATTTTTCTTACTTTTACGCTCATGAAATTTACAGCAGGTCAGATTGCAGGTATCTTAGAAGGAGAAGTGCATGGAAATCCAGAAATAGCCGTACATAAACTTGCTAAAATCGAGGAAGGCGAAGAAGGTTCCCTTACTTTTTTAGCTAATCCTAAGTATACTTCGTTCATTTACAAGACAAAGGCATCTATAACAATAGTAAATAAAAGTTTTGTTCCTGAACAAGATCTTGAAACTACTTTGATTAAAGTTGAAGATGCTTATAAGTCTTTTTCTAAATTGTTAGAATACTACAATCAAGTCAAAAACAATAAAGTAGGGATAGAAGAACCTATTTTTAAATCGGACACCGCCACTTATGGTTCCGATGTTTATATAGGAGCTTTTGCTTATTTGGGAAATAATGTAACCTTAGGAGATAACGTTAAAGTATACCCTAATGTATATATTGGTGACAATGTAAAAATTGGAAATAATGTTATTCTTTTTGCAGGTGCAAAAGTTTATTCAGAAACCATAATCGGTAACAATTGTGTAGTAAATAGTGGAGTGGTTTTAGGTGCTGATGGATTTGGTTTTGCGCCAAATGAAGATGGGGAGTTTGCGAAAGTACCACAGACCGGTAATGTAATATTAGAAGATAATGTAGATATTGGTGCCGGTACTACCATAGATAGAGCAACTTTAGGTTCTACTATTTTGAGAAAAGGCGTGAAGTTAGATAACCAAATACAGATTGCACATAATGTTGAAATTGGTGAGCATACCGTTATTGCTGCGCAAACAGGAATAGCTGGATCTACCAAAATAGGAAAACATTGTATGATTGGTGGACAAGTAGGTATTGTAGGCCATATTGTTATTGGTGATTTTGTGAAAATACAAGCCCAATCTGGTATTGGTAGAAATGTAAAAGATAATGAAGTATTGCAGGGTTCACCAGCATTGAATTACGGTGATTTCAACAAATCTTATGTTCATTTTAAGAACTTACCAAAAATAATTAGTAGAATCGACACTTTAGAAAAGAAGGACTGAGGATGAGTACAACAAACAACAAACAAAGAACAATTAGTAAAAAGGTAAGCCTAACGGGAGTAGGTTTACATACTGGGAGCGATGTTACCATTAAATTTTTACCTGCAAATGAAAACCACGGTTATGCATTTAAAAGGGTAGACTTAGAAGGAGAACCTATAATTCCAGCTGATGCTAACCTTGTTATAAATACACAACGAGGCACCAATTTGGAAAAAAATGGTGTAAAGATTCAAACTTCAGAGCATGTTTTAGCTGCTTTGGTTGGTCTTGAAATAGATAATGTTTTAATAGAGCTGAACGCTGCTGAACCGCCTATTATGGATGGTTCTTCTAAGTTTTTTGTAGAAGTTTTGGAGAGTGCTGGTATTGTTGAGCAAGATGCAGTTCGAGAAGAATACATTGTAAAAGATGTTATTTCATTTAAAGATGAAGAAACTGGTAGCGAAATAACAATCATTCCCTCAGACGAATATCAAGTGATGACAATGGTAGATTTTGGGACTAAAGTCTTAGGAACTCAAAATGCTACTCTGGATAAAATTTCTGATTTTAAATCGGAAATTTCTAATGCACGTACATTTAGTTTTTTACACGAGCTGGAAATGCTTTTGGAAAATGGACTTATTAAAGGTGGAGATTTAAATAATGCCATTGTTTATGTGGATAAAGAAATTTCTGAAGCTACAATGTCAAAATTAGAGAAGGCTTTTGACAAAAAGAAGCTTTCTGTTAAGGCAAATGGTATTTTAGATAATCTAACATTACACCAACCTAACGAAGCTGCAAGACATAAATTATTAGATGTTATTGGAGATTTAGCCTTAATTGGTACACGTATTCGTGGTAAGGTGATAGCAAACAAACCAGGGCATTATGTAAATAACCAATTTGCCAAGAAACTGTCTCAAATCATAAAATTAGAAAAACGTAATAAAGTACCAAAGTACGATTTAAGTTTACCTCCATTAATGGATATCCACAAGATAATGGATATGCTTCCTCACAGACCTCCTTTCTTATTAATAGATCGAATTATTGAGCTTTCTGATGAGCATGTAGTAGGTATGAAAAATGTTACGATGAACGAACCTTTCTTCGTTGGTCATTTTCCCGGGGCTCCGGTAATGCCAGGTGTACTTCAAGTAGAAGCTATGGCGCAAACGGGTGGTATTTTAGTTTTAAGTACTGTTCCTGATCCAGAAAATTATTTGACTTTGTTTATGAAAATAGATAAAGTAAAATTTAAAAGACAAGTACTGCCAGGCGATACTTTAATATTTCACTGTAGTTTAATTACACCTATTAGAAGAGGTATTTGTCATATGCAGGCATATGCATACGCTAATGATAAATTGGTAAGTGAAGCAGAGTTAATGGCGCAAATAGTTAAAAGAACTTAGAATGAATCAACCTTTAGCCTATATTCATCCAGGAGCTAAAATATCTAAAAATGTTGTAGTTGAACCTTTTACTACCATTCATAACAATGTAACAATTGGTGATGGTACATGGATAGGTTCTAACGTCACCATAATGGAAGGAGCTCGTATTGGAAAAAATTGCAATATTTTTCCTGGTGCCGTTATTTCTGCATCTCCTCAAGATTTAAAGTATGACGGAGAAGAAACAACCGTAGTTATTGGAGATAATACCACTATTAGAGAGTGTGCTACAATCCACAAAGGAACATCAGACCGTATGAAAACGGTAATTGGCAAGAATTGTTTAATCATGGCATATTGCCATATTGCTCATGATTGCCTAGTTGGTGACAATTGTATATTTTCAAATAATTCTACCTTGGCAGGTCATGTAACCATTGGCGACAATGTTATTCTGGCGGGTTTAGTTGCTGTGCATCAATTTGTATCGGTAGGGCAACATGCTTTTGTAACTGGCGGATCTTTAGTTAGAAAAGATGTGCCACCTTATGTGAAAGCAGCAAGGGAGCCATTATCATACGTAGGTATTAATTCTGTAGGATTAAGAAGGAGAGGTTTTATATCTGATAAGATTAGAGAGATACAGAATATCTATCGTATTCTATATCAAAAAAATTATAATAATTCTCAAGCAGTACAAATAATTGAAGCTGAAATGGAGGCAACTCCTGAGCGCGATGAAATTTTACAATTTATTCGCGATTCCCAACGTGGAATTATGAAAGGATATTTCAGCAACAATTAGTAAATCTATTTTAAACTTAAGTTAATAACATTAATACATATTACGAATGGCTTCTACATCAGATATACGAAAAGGACTATGCATAAGATATAATAATGATATCTATAAGATTATCGAATTTTTACACGTAAAACCGGGTAAAGGTCCTGCTTTTGTGCGTACAAAGCTTAAAAGTGTTACCTCTGGTAAAGTGTTGGATAATACGTTTTCTGCAGGTCATAAAATTGAAGATGTTCGAGTTGAAACTCGTTCGTACCAATATTTATACCCAGAAGGAGATACATATCACTTTATGAATACTGATGATTACAATCAAATAACCCTTCAAGAAAGTTCTCTTGATGCACCTGGTCTTTTAAAAGAAGGTGAAGTGGTTAAGATCATGTTCAACACAGAAGATAGTATGCCATTATCTGTAGATATGCCTGCAAGTGTAGTTTTAGAAATTACCTATACTGAGCCAGGCGTAAAAGGTAATACTGCTACTAATGCTACTAAGCCGGCAACTGTGGAAACAGGAGCAGAGGTAAATGTTCCGTTATTTATCAATGAAGGAGATAAAATTAAAATTGATACCTCCAATGGTTCTTACATGGAGCGTGTTAAAGAGTAGTATGTATTTACTAATTAGAAACTAAGCAAGTCATTTGAAATTTCCGACTACTTTTTCATTAAAACAGATCGCCGATATTATATCAAGCGAATATGTTGGGCAAGATGATTTTCCTGTCTTTGGCATGAATGAAATTCATGTTGTAGAAAACGGTGATATCGTTTTTGTAGATCATCCAAAATATTATGATAAGGCCTTACAGTCTAAGGCAACCATAATTTTAATCAATAAAAATGTAGAATGCCCAGAAGGTAAGGCTTTGTTAATTTCAGATGATCCATTTAGGGATTTCAATAAATTGACAAGCTTTTTTCAGCCATTTGTTCCAAATAGTCAGACTATTTCTGTAACTGCTAAAATTGGAAAAAATACTGTAATACAGCCTAATGCATTTATTGGAAATAATGTAGTAATAGGTGATAATTGCCTGATATACTCTAATGTTTCTATTTATGATAACTGTATCATTGGAAATAATGTTACCATACATGCGGGTTCTGTTTTAGGTGCAGATGCATTTTATTATAAGAAAAGACCAGAAGGATTCGATAAATTGATTTCCGGAGGTAGGGTTGTTTTAAAGGATAACGTTGATATTGGTGCACTTTGTACTATAGACAGAGGTGTAACGGGCGATACAACTATTGGATTTGGTTCAAAATTAGATAACCAAGTGCATGTTGGTCATGATACCGTTATTGGCGAAAAATGTTTAATAGCATCACAGACTGGTATTGCAGGTTGTGTAATTATTGAAGATGAAGTAACACTTTGGGGTCAAGTTGGTACTGCAAGTGGTATTACAATTGGTAAAAAAGCGGTGATAATGGGGCAGACAGGTGTTACAAAATCGGTTTCCGGCGGTAAGAGTTATTTTGGAACTCCCATAGAAGAATCACGCGAAAAGTTGAAACAATTAGCATATTTAAAGAAGATTCCAGAAATAATTAAAAAAATGGATAATAAATAAGGCTGTTAATGCTATAAAATTCATTAACAACTTATATTTTTGTTCTATTAAAAAAATAAAAACTACAGTAGTATGAGCGTATTAGTAAATAAGGATTCCAAAATAATCGTACAAGGTTTCACTGGTAGTGAAGGTACTTTCCATGCCGAGCAGATGATTGAGTACGGTACTAATATCGTAGGTGGCGTTACTCCAGGTAAAGGAGGACAAGAGCATTTAGGAAAACCTGTTTTTAACACGGTTACCGAAGCTGTTGAAAAAGTTGGAGCAGATACAACAATTATTTTTGTTCCGCCTGCATTTGCTGCAGATGCAATTATGGAAGCTGCAGAAGCAGGTATAAAAGTTATTATTACAATTACAGAGGGTATACCAGTTGCCGATATGGTAAAGGTTGCCAACTATATTAAAAATAGAGATTGTCGTTTAATTGGACCTAACTGTCCTGGCGTTATTACTCCTGGTCAAGCAAAAGTTGGTATCATGCCAGGTTTTGTATTTAAAGAAGGTAACGTAGGTATCGTTTCTAAGTCGGGTACTTTAACTTATGAAGCTGCTGATCAAGTGGTAAGACAAGGTTTAGGAATTACAACCGCAATCGGTATTGGCGGTGATCCAATTATTGGAACTACAACTAAAGAAGCTGTTGAACTTTTAATCAATGATCCAGATACTAAGTGTGTAGTTATGATCGGTGAAATTGGCGGACAATTAGAAGCTGATGCTGCACAATGGTACAAAGCTAGTGGTAGCAAAAAACCAGTAGTTGGTTTTATCGCAGGTGAAACTGCTCCTGCTGGTCGTACTATGGGCCATGCTGGTGCAATTGTAGGTGGTAGCGATGATACAGCGCAAGCTAAAAAACAAATCATGAGAGATTGTGGTATTCACGTTGTAGATTCTCCAGCAGAAATTGGTTTGAAAGTAAAAGAAGTAATGGGTTAAGAACTCATATTTTTCATATAAAATCCCGTTTATAGCGGGATTTTTTTTAGCCTATAAATTAAACAAAAGGTATATTTGGTAAACATCGGTTTAAAATAACGGACTTATGAAATTATTAGAAGATAAAAATGTAATTATTACAGGAGCAAGTAGGGGTATTGGTATGGGTATAGCCCAAGTTTTTGCTGATCACGGTGCAAATGTTGCATTTACATATAGCTCTAGCGAAGCGCCAGCTCTTGAATTAGAAAAAGAATTGAAAGCAAAAGGTGTAATTGCTAAAGCTTACAAAAGTAATGCTGCTAATTTTCAAGAAGCTGAAGAATTGGTTGCAAAAGTTTTAGAAGATTTTGGTGGAAGAATCGATGTTTTAATCAATAACGCAGGTATTACTAAAGATAATCTGTTGATGCGTATGTCTGAGGCTGATTTTGATACTGTAATTGATATCAACTTAAAGTCTGTATTTAATATGACAAAAGCTGTACAACGTACTTTGTTAAAGCAACGTAGTGGTTCAATAATTAACATGAGTAGTGTTGTAGGTGTTAAGGGTAATGCCGGACAGACAAACTATGCTGCATCTAAGGCGGGTATGATTGGTTTTACTAAATCTGTAGCTTTAGAACTAGGATCTAGAAATATTAGATGTAATGCAATTGCTCCAGGTTTTATTGAAACAGAAATGACAGATAAGCTTGATGAGAAAACTGTACAAGGTTGGAGAGACGGTATTCCGTTAAAACGTGGTGGTTCTACTGAAGATATTGCTAATGCATGTCTTTATTTTGCATCAGACCTTTCTAGCTATGTAACAGGTCAGGTATTGAATGTTGATGGAGGTATGTTAACTTAAATCAAGATTAAAATACATTGGAATATTAATTATATATTACATATTTAGGTTCAATTTTAATTAATACATGGAAAGCAAAACGATATTGTACATTATTCTTGCTGCAATTGTAGCTTTGGGTATCGTTGTCTTTCAATACATTTATAAACAGAAGGCTAAAAGTAAAATCTATTTGCTTTTAGCCTTTTTACGTTTTGTTGGAATTTTCGGATTATTACTACTTCTAATTAATCCACAGTTCGCACAAAAAACTTATACATTAGAAAAACCTAATTTGGTGATTTTGGCAGATAACTCTACTTCTGTTGCTGAAAAAGGTGAAGAATTAAAAGAGATTATTTCAAAAATAAAGGCATCCAAAGAAATATCTAATAGATTTAAAATAGCAGATTACAAATTTGGATCTGATCTTAATATTCTTGACAGCCTTTCTTTTCAAGATAAAAACACCAACATCTATAAATCGCTTTCTTCTTTAAAAGATGTCTACGCAAGAGAACAAATGGTTGCCCTTGTACTTTCGGATGGCAATCAAACTATAGGTGAAGATTATAGTTATTTCAAAATCGACAGAAATAACACTATTTATTCAATGGTTTTAGGAGACACTACTAAATATAAAGATATTTCTGTAGGACCAATACAGACTAATAAGTATGCCTTTTTAAAGAATAAATTCCCATTAGAAACCTATGTTTCATATCAGGGTAACACTCCCGTTTCTGTTTCTGTATCTGTTAAAATGAATAGTAAAATAGTGCATAAGGAGAATTTAAAATTTAACGCCGATGTTAATTTTAAAACTATTGCTATTCAAATAGATGCAAATAGTGTTGGTATTAAAAAATTAGAAGTGGAAGTCTCTCAATTAGTTGAAGAGCGTAATATTAAAAATAACCGTAGAGCTACTAGTATTGAGGTGATTGATGAGAAAACTAAGATTGCTTTAATTTCGGATATTTTGCATCCAGATTTGGGAGCCCTTAAAAAAGCAATTGAAAGTAATGAACAACGGGAAGTTTCTATTTTAAAATCTAGTGCTAGTAATAGTGTTTTAGAAGATGTTGATTTATTTATATTTTATCAACCTACAGCTAAATTCAAACAATCTTTTGATTTCGCCAAAAGTAAAAATGCTAATACCTTTATAATTACCGGATCTCAAACAGATTATACTTTTATAAATAAATTAAATGTTGGTATTGAGATCGAAACAGGTTATCCGCAACAAGAAGTTTTTGGCTTATTAAACAATGCTTTTACCAAGTATGATATTACCAATTTTGATTTAACGGATTATCCACCTTTAGTAAGTGATGCAGGACCTATCTTAATCACATCCCCTTTTGAAACTTTATTGGGTACTCAAATTAAAGGATTAAATATTCAACAACCGTTACTGTCGGTAATTGACGAAAACGGTAGTAAAAGGGCAGCCTTAATAGGGGAGAATATTTGGAAATGGCGTGTACAAACGTATCGAAACACTAACGAATTTGTAAACTTTGATGAGTTTATTGGAAATTTAATTCGATACTTAACAAGTTCCAAAAACAAATCTAGACTCAATGTCGATTATGAAAAAGTATATCAGGGTAGTAATAATACAGTTATAACTGCCACATATTTTGATGAGACTTTTCTTTTTGATAAAAATGCAAAGGTTAGCATTAAAGTAACGAATACTGATACTCAAAAAAGTCAAATCAATCCAATGGTACTTAAAAATGGTTTTTTTGAAGCTGATTTGTCTAATCTAGTTGCTGGTGAGTATGATTTTGTTGTTTCTGTTGAAAAGGAATCAAAAATAGAAAAAGGATCATTTGTTATCTCTGAATTTGATATGGAAAATCAGTTTGTTTCTAGTGATAATTTAAAGATGGAAAAACTGGCGATTAATTCTGGCGGAAAAATATTTTATCCAGCTCAAATAGATGTGTTACTAAAGGATTTAAGTACTAACGATGCTTACGTTCCAACAGAGAAAAGCACTGAAAATATCGTATCTTTGATAGATTTCAAATTTCTTTTGGGAATCATAGTTTTTGCTTTCGCGGCAGAATGGTTTATCAGAAAATATAACGGATTAATTTAAATTGAAACGAATGGATAAGTTACCTAAGATTGCGCTACCCGCAATATTTATTTTTATTGTATTGATTATTGGAATATCAAAATCTACTGTTACCATCGACTCAGGTCAGGCAGGGGTTTTGTATAAAACTTTTGGTGGAGGTGTAGTTACCGATGAACCACCGATGGGTGAAGGATTTCATCTAGTTGCACCATGGAATAGAGTTACTATTTATGAAGTAAGACAACAAGAAGTTCTTGAAAGTATGAATGTATTATCAAGTAATGGTTTGGATATTAAATTGGAAGCTTCTGCTTGGTTTGAACCTATTCGTAATGATTTAGGGAAATTACATCAAGAAAAAGGGGAGGATTATATTCAAAGAGTTCTTTTACCTACAATACGTTCTGCGGCACGTTCAGTCGTTGGTCGTTATACACCAGAACAATTGTACTCCAGTAAAAGAGATGCTATTCAACAAGAGATTTTTGACGAGACTCAAAAAATTGTATCTGGTCAGTATATTCAATTGAATGAGATTTTGGTAAGAGATGTAACCTTGCCTCCAACAATCAAAGATGCTATCGAAAGAAAACTAAAGCAAGAGCAAGAGTCTTTAGAATATGAGTTTAGACTAGTTACGGCTAAGAAAGAAGCAGAAAAAGTAACAATCGAAGCACAAGGTAAGGCAGATGCCAACCGTATTTTAAGTGCTTCTTTAAATGACCAAATCTTAAAAGATAAAGGTATCGATGCTACATTAAAATTATCAGAATCGCCAAATTCTAAGGTGGTTATTGTTGGTGGTAGTGATGGATTACCTTTAATTTTAGGTAATAACTAAAACACGGAGTCAATTATTTTTGTTTCATTTTAAACTTTTGTTTTGTGAAATGGAAAATACCTTTTACTTTTACAGTATCATGAAAAATAGAACTACACATCATCATATTCATACACACGCTTAGGCGAGGTAGGAATGTATTGTAGTAGAACAACATATTTTAAAACCCGTTTGAGCAATCAAACGGGTTTTGTATTTAAATCTCTTTTGGTTGCCAAGCACTAAATTAAGAAAATGACTAAAATTAGAATTGCTATTCAGAAATCGGGAAGACTTAATGAGGAATCCCTTCAAATTTTAAAAGATTGTGGAATTTCCATTGATAATGGTAAAGACCAGCTTAAGGCATCTTCAAGAAACTTTCCTATGGAAGTGTTTTATTTGAGAAACGGAGATATACCTCAATACTTGAGAGACGGTGTAGTTGACATCGCCATAATTGGAGAAAATGTATTAATTGAAAAAGGAGAAGATATATCTATTGCTGAAAGATTAGGGTTCTCTAAGTGTAAGGTGTCTTTAGCTGTACCTAAATCAGTTAAGTATAATTCTGTTAAGGATTTTGAAGGTAAACGTATTGCTACTTCTTATCCAAATACAGTACTTAACTATTTGAAAGATAAAGGAGTTAAGGCAGATTTACACATTATTAATGGATCGGTAGAGATAGCTCCAAATATAGGCCTTGCAGATGCTATTTGCGATATTGTTTCTAGTGGTAGCACACTTTTTAAAAACAACTTAAAAGAAGTTGAAGTAATGTTAACTAGTGAAGCGGTGTTGGCAGTTTCTCCAAAGATTACTGCAGAGAGAAAGGAACTACTTGAAAAACTACAGTTTAGAATTCAATCGGTTTTAAGAGCAAGAGGGTCTAAATATGTTTTGCTTAATGCACCAAATGATAAATTAGATGGTATTCTAAAATTATTACCAGGAATGCGTAGCCCAACAGTTTTACCTTTGGCAGATGAAGGTTGGAGCTCTGTACACACAGTTATTAATAAAGATTCTTTTTGGGAAGTAATAGACGAGTTGAAAAAAGCAGGAGCAGAGGGTATTCTTGTTTGTCCTATAGAAAAAATGGTATTGTAATTAAGCTTTTAGCTATTAGCCTTTCGCTATTAGCTATTGTAAATGATTATTTTTTTGCCAAGAGCAAACAGCTTAAGGCTAATAGCTAGTTAAAGAAATGAACAAAATATATAATCCTAAAAGACAAGATTGGAAAGACGTTCTTATGCGCCCCACCCAAACTGTTGCCGATATTGAAGGATTGGTCAATACTATTTTTGAGGAAGTTAAGCTTGGTGGCGATACTATCTTAAAAAAGTATACCCAGCAATTTGATAAGGTGAACTTAGATAATCTTCTGGTATCACAAGATGAAATTAAGGAAGCAAAAGCTTTAGTTTCAGATGAGTTGAAATCTGCTATTCAATTAGCGAAATCAAATATAGAAGTATTTCATACTGCTCAGAAAACGGGTCGTGTTGAAGTCGAAACGACTGCTGGTGTTTCATGCTGGCAAGAAAAAAGACCTATTCAAAAAGTAGGTCTCTATATTCCAGGAGGTACGGCTCCTTTGTTTTCAACCATTTTAATGTTAGCTGTTCCTGCAAATATTGCTGGCTGTTCTGAAATTGTTCTTTGCTCTCCACCTGATAAAGAAGGGAAACTAAATCCTGCAATTTTGTATACAGCAAATTTATGTGGAGTTACTAAAATTGTAAAAGTTGGTGGCATACAGGCAATTGCTGGGATGACATTTGGTACAGAAACAATACCACAAGTATATAAAATTTTCGGACCAGGAAATCAATATGTAACCGTTGCTAAACAAATTGCAACTAAACATGGTGTTGCTATTGACATGCCTGCTGGTCCGTCAGAGTTGCTAGTAGTTGCCGATGATTCTGCAGACCCTGCTTTTGTTGCTTCAGACTTATTAAGTCAAGCAGAGCACGGTGTGGATAGTCAGGTTATTTTGGTTTCTACTTCTACGGAAATGATTAATGCTGTTGAAAAAGAAGTAGCCGTTCAATTGGAAGACTTACCAAGAAAAGAGATTGCTAGACAAGCTATTGCTAATAGTAAATTAATTTATGTGGAGAGCGACAAAGAAGCTGTCGACTTAATTAATGAATATGGACCAGAGCATTATATTGTTTGTGTAGAAAATGAAGATTTTTATATCGATAACACACAAAATGCGGGTTCAGTTTTCATAGGTAATTATACACCCGAAAGCGCAGGTGATTATGCTTCGGGAACCAATCATACTTTACCAACAAATGGGTATGCAAAACAGTATAGTGGCGTTAATTTAGACAGTTTCTTAAAAAGTATGACTTTTCAGAAGATAAGTGAAAAAGGGATTCTTGCTATTGGTAATGCTATTGAGTTAATGGCGGAGGCAGAAGGTCTAGAAGCTCATAAGAATGCAGTAACGCTTAGATTAAATAGCCTAAAAAAATAGAGTATTGTCCGGTCAAGCATAGTCGAGACCTAATTGTGAAGTAATGAGTTTCAATTTAGATAACATAACAAGAGAGAACGTTAAAGGATTAAATCCTTATTCTTCAGCACGAGATGAATATGTTTCAGACGGGTCTACAATGGTCTTTTTAGACGCAAATGAGAATCCGTTCGAGAATGGTGTGAATCGTTATCCTGACCCACAACAACGTGGTTTAAAAACGATATTGGCTGAACAAAAGGGAATTAAAGAAGAAAATATCCTTTTGGGCAATGGTAGTGATGAAGTTTTAGATTTGCTATTCAGGGCTTTTTGTGAGCCTAATCAGGACAATATTGTCACATTACCACCCACGTATGGAATGTACAAAGTACTTTCT
Source organism: Maribacter sp. Hel_I_7 (assembly GCF_000688315.1). Lineage (NCBI taxonomy): Bacteria > Pseudomonadati > Bacteroidota > Flavobacteriia > Flavobacteriales > Flavobacteriaceae > Maribacter > Maribacter sp. Hel_I_7. The sequence continues at coordinate 724,064 of NZ_JHZW01000003.1, forward strand.
GGAATTAATATGATTGAAAATAGAGAGGTTTTATTAACCAATGATTTTCAGCCTAATGTTTCTGAAATTAAAAAAGCTATTGATGAGCATACGAAACTGTTGTTTATATGTTCTCCAAACAATCCTACCGGTAATAGTTTTTCAACAAAAATTATTGAAGAGCTTTTAAATTCTTTTAATGGTTTAGTAGTTATGGATGAAGCTTATGTCGATTTTTCATCCGAAGAAAGCTGGGTGTCTAAACTTGGCGACTATCCAAATGTAATTATCACCCAAACCTTATCAAAAGCATATGGTATGGCAGGTATACGTTTAGGTATTTGTATAGCATCTACTGAAATCATTGCTGTCGTAAATAAAATAAAGCCGCCTTATAATGTAAATCAATTGACACAAGAGAAAGCAACTGAACGTGTTTTAGATCAAGAGACGGTTAAAAATGAGATAAATGAAATTTTAGTTGAGCGTAAAAAATTGATAGACGCATTAAAAACAGTATCGTTTGTTGAAGTAATACATGATACGGATGCTAATTTTGTTTTGGCAAAAGTGGATGATGCTACTCTTAGATATAATCAATTATTAGTAAAAGGAATTGTCGTTAGAAACCGCACTACACAACCGTTATGTGAGAATACCCTACGTTTTACAGTTGGTACATCAGAAGAAAATAATATGGTAATTACCGCTTTAAAAGCACTATCTAATTAATATGGAAAGTAAAAAAAGAGTACTATTTATAGACCGTGACGGAACTATAATAAAAGAAACAGTTGATGAACAGATAGATGCATTTGAAAAAATGATTTTTTATCCAAAGTCATTTACTTTTCTAGGTAAAATAGCTAAAGAATTGGATTATGAATTAGTCATGATTACCAATCAAGATGGTTTAGGAACCGATGTTTTTCCTGAGGACACCTTTTGGCCGGTACATAATTTCATTCTCAAATCATTTGAAAATGAAGGGGTTGTATTTGATAAGGTATTCTTAGATCGTACTTTTCCTCATGAGAATGCCGATACTAGAAAACCAGGTACTGGATTATTGACAGAATATTTTTCTGATGATTACGATTTGGAAAATTCTTTTGTAATCGGTGATCGATTAACAGATATGGAATTGGCAAAGAACTTAGGTTCTAAAGGTATTTTCATAAATGATGAGACCAATTTGGGAACTGGTGAGATTACTGTAAAACGAGATGAATTAGATAGTCACATCGCTATAGAGAGTAATGATTGGGAGAAGATTTATGAGTTCTTGAAATTGAATGACAGAACAGCTGAAATTCATAGAAAAACTAATGAAACAGATATTGCCATAAAACTGAACTTAGACGGTACTGGTAAGAGTGATATTAAAACCGGATTGGCATTCTTTGATCATATGTTAGATCAGTTAGCGCGTCATGGGCAAATGGATTTAATGATAAAGGTTAATGGTGATTTGGAAGTTGATGAACACCATACTATCGAAGATACCGGTATAGCACTTGGAGAAGTATTTCATGCTGCACTAGGTAATAAATTGGGTATTGAGCGTTACGGTTTCTGTTTACCAATGGATGATTGTTTAGCGCAATCTGCCATTGATTTCGGAGGCAGAAATTGGCTAGTATGGGATGCAGACTTTAAACGTGAAATGGTAGGGGATATGCCAACAGAAATGTTTCATCATTTCTTTAAATCATTCACTGATGGCGCCAAAGCAAATTTGAACATTAAAGCAGAAGGCACCAATGAACATCATAAGATTGAAGCTATTTTTAAGGCTTTTGCAAAGAGCATAAAAATGTCTGTTAAAAGAGATGTTGAAAAAATGGTGTTGCCAAGTACAAAAGGAGTATTATAAGGTACGAGGTGTGAAGTTAAAAGTACAAAGTAATGCAAGATTTAAAAAAACGAACTAAACAATTTGCAATTGATTGCTGGGTGTTCTGTAAACATGTTCCAAGATCAAGGGAGTTAGATGCTTGGGTAAGACAATTAATTAGGTGTTCTAGTTCTGTTGGTGCAAATTATCGAGCTTCGCAAAGAGCAAAATCTACCGCTGATTTTATAAATAAACTAAAGATTGTTGAAGAGGAAATTGATGAATCTGCATATTGGTTAGAATTGTTTTTAGAAGTTAATTCTGAAAGAAAAGAAGAAATAGACAAATTGCACAGTGAGGCTAAAGAACTTTTAGCAGTAATCGTTGCCTCGATAAAAACGTCAAGAGCAAATAGAATGTAAAGAAATGAAAAATACGATAAACACCTTGTACTTTGTACTTTTAACCTTGTATCTGAGCTTATGAAAATTGTAATCATAAATTACGGAGCAGGAAATATACAAAGCATCAAATTTGCCATAAAACGCCTGGGATACGAGGCTATTTTAAGTAATGATGTAACTGAAATACAACATGCTGATAAAGTTATATTCCCAGGAGTTGGTGAGGCGAGTAGCGCAATGCACAAACTTCATGATAGCGGTTTAGATACACTCATTCCGACTTTAACGCAACCTGTTTTAGGTATTTGCTTAGGCATGCAGCTAATGTGTCACTCCTCTGAAGAAGGTAATACTACCGGATTAGGGATTTTTGATGTTGATGTTATTAAATTTGAAGACACTGTTAAGGTTCCTCAAATTGGTTGGAATCAGATTACAAACTTAAAATCTACTTTGTTTAAAGATATAGAGGAAAAAGAACATATTTACCTGGTACATAGTTTCTATGCACCATTGTGCGATGAAACTATCGCAGAATGTTCTTATGGAGTTGATTATAGTGCAGCTTTACAAAAAGATAATTTCTATGGTACTCAATTTCACCCTGAAAAGAGTAGTGATGTTGGGCAGCGAATTCTAGAGAATTTTTTAAAAATGTAATGGAGCAAAATTATTTTATTTCAACTGATAAAAACCTTTTGAACGTAGATGCAATTCAACAGTTTATTGCTAATTCATATTGGGGTGATAATAGAACATTAGAAGAAGTAAAAACAACGATTGAAAACTCTTACTGTTTTGGAATATATACACTTAAAAATGAACAAATTGGCTTTGCTAGGGTAGTTACCGATTATATTTACTTTGGATATTTCATGGATGTGATTATTCTAGATAAATTTCAAGGTCAAGGTTATGGTAAGATTTTGGTGAAAGCGATATTAGAAGATACTACCATTAAAAAGCTTAAAACATTAGCATTAAAAACTAAGGATGCCCATTTGTTGTATGAGCGTTTCGGATTTAATAAAATAGGAGATTCACCATTGTGGATGTCTGTTGATAAACAAATTTTAGATTAAAGAATGAGAATTATTCCTGCTATAGATATCATTGATGGTAAATGTGTACGTCTTTCAAAAGGTGATTACGATACTAAGAAGATATATAATGAAAACCCTTTAGAAGTAGCCAAAGAATTTGAGGCACACGGTATTATGCACTTGCACTTAGTAGATTTAGATGGTGCAAAATCTAAACATATCGTCAATCATAAAGTTTTAGAAAAGATAGCCTCGCAAACCGGTTTACAAATTGATTTTGGTGGTGGTTTAAGAACTGATGATGATTTACGTATTGCTTTTGAAAGTGGAGCAAAACAAATTACAGGTGGTAGTATCGCTGTAAAAGATTCAGATACTTTTATTGGATGGATTGAAAAGCATGGTGCGGATAAAATTATTCTTGGCGCTGATGCTATGGATGAAAAAGTAGCGGTTTCTGGATGGCAAGAAGAATCTAAAGAACTGCTTATCCCATTTATACAAGGGTATCAAGAAAAAGGTATTACTTATGTAATTTGCACTGATATCAGTAAAGATGGTATGTTAGAAGGTCCGTCGTTTGAATTATACAAACGTATTTTAGAGCAGACCAATGATTTAAAGCTAATTGCTTCCGGAGGTATTTCTACTTTTGATGAGCTGCCTAAATTAGCCGAAATGGGTTGTGAAGGTACAATCATAGGCAAAGCTATTTATGAAAATAGAATCAGTTTAAAACAATTGGAATCATATATTTTAAGCAATGGATAAAGAAGCTCGCTTAGTGGAGGAAATCGTTGAGAATGCGTTGTACAGAATGGATGAAAGTACACGCATGATTAAAAAGAGCCTTGCAGAAATTTCAGAAGATGAAGTTTGGCAAAAACCTAATCCTTCATTGAATAGTATGGCTAATCTCATTTTACACCTATGTGGTAATATGACGCAATATGTGATTTCTTCCATAGGCGAAATTGATGATAATAGAAATCGAGATGCCGAGTTTTCTGTTGGTTCAGGACTAACGAAAGGGGAGTTATTACATAAATTAGAAGATACGGTAGACTCCGTAAAACGTGTCATTTTTGATTCAACAGCTGATAAGTTGACAAAAGTGAGGTCTGTACAAGGAATGTCTTTTTCTGGAGTTGGTGCAATTATGCATGCGGTTGAGCATTACTCATACCATACCGGTCAGATTGCTTTTTATGTGAAACTGATTAAAGAAAAGGATTTAGGATTTTATGACGGAGTCGATTTGAATATTAAAAATGAGTAGTTAGTACTTAATACTAAGAAATATGCTTGCTAAGAGAATAATACCTTGTTTAGATATAAAAGACGGTAGAACTGTAAAAGGTGTCAACTTCGTCGATTTAAGAGATGCTGGAGACCCTGTTGAACTTGCTGAGATTTACAGTAAAGAAGGGGCAGATGAGCTGGTTTTTCTAGATATATCTGCAACAGAGCAGAAACGTAAAACGTTAGCAGATTTGGTTTTCCGAGTAGCGGAAAAAGTAAATATACCCTTTACTGTTGGTGGCGGAATTTCTTCTGTTGAAGATGTAGATGTGCTGCTTCAAAATGGGGCAGATAAGGTTTCAGTTAATTCATCTGCTGTAAAGAATCCACAGTTGATTAATGATTTGGTTGCTAAATTCGGATCGCAGTGTATCGTTGTTGCTATTGATGCTAAACAGATAAATGGCGAATGGATTGTTCATTTGGTTGGAGGAAAAGTACCTACCGAACGTAAATTGTTTGAGTGGGCAAAAGAAGTGGAAGAGCGCGGAGCTGGAGAAATCTTGTTTACCTCAATGGATAATGATGGTACCAAAGACGGATTCGCAAATGAAGCATTGGCAAAATTGTCAACGGATTTAAATATACCTATAATTGCTTCTGGCGGTGCTGGTAATAAACAACACTTTACCGATACCTTTATAGATGGTAAGGCAGATGCTGCTTTGGCTGCTAGTGTTTTTCATTTTAAGGAAATTGGTATTCAAGAACTGAAGAAGGAGTTAAGGGATAATGGAATTCCAGTACGGATTTAGAATTACTACGCAGTAATAGTGGGAAGTTTGCAGTAGCAGTTGCTGCGTTCAGTTTGGAGATTTAATTACTCCAATGTTTTATTAATCGCTGGTAGAGATTGGAACACTTTAATCGAACGGATAATATAGCTTGATATAAATAGAACGGAAGAACGAACAAATAATAAAGCAATGAAGAAAATTGGATTAATAGGTGGTATTACTTGGCAGTCTACTCAACTATATTATCAATTATTAAACACTAAAGTATCCGAAGAATTAGGCGGACAAAGCTCTTGTGAATGTATTATTGAATCTGTTAATTTTGCCGATATCTCTGCTAAACAAGCAAAAAGTGATTGGCAAGCATTACATGCTCAAATGACAGATATTGCTGTTCGATTAGAAAATGCTGGTGCAGAAGTTATTCTCATTTGTGCCAATACCATGCATTTAAGTGTACCATCAATTAAGGAGAAAATTACCGTTCCTTTACTACATATTGCTGAAGTAGCCGGTAAAGTGGTGAAAGAAAGGGGATTTCAAAAAGTACTGTTATTGGGTACTAAGTATACTATGGAACTTGATTTCTATAAAGATATTCTAAAGAACCAATTTGGTATCGAAGTTATGGTACCCAATACAGAGGACCGCGAAATAGTACATACTATTATCTATTCAGAATTATCTAAAGGAATCATATCCAACGAATCTAAACAACACTATTTAGACATCATAAAAAAGTCTGAAAAAGATGGTGCAGAAGGCGTGATTTTAGGATGTACCGAAATACCTTTGCTAATTCAGCAAGAAGATTGTGATATTGCGGTTGTTGATACAACCAAAGAACATGCCTATGCTGCTGTAGAATTTGCAATTAACTAGTATTCAGTATACAGAGTTAGCTTTTAGTAAAACATAGAATTGAAATTGAATAAAAAGAATATGAAGTTTAATACACCAAACTGGGAGAAAATGAGTGACGGATTAGTACCTGCAATCATACAAGATGCACGTACTAAAAACGTATTAATGCTTGGGTACATGAATGCTGACGCATTAGAAAAAACTACACAAACTGGTAAGGTTACTTTTTTTAGTCGCTCTAAGCAGCGCTTATGGACCAAAGGTGAAGAAAGTGGAAATTTTCTAAACTTAGTTTCTATTAAGAATGACTGTGATGACGATTCTCTTTTAATTACTGTTAATCCTGTGGGTCCTACATGCCATAATGGTACAGATACATGTTGGAATGAAGAAAATAACTCACAATTCGGATTCTTTACTGAACTAGAAGATACAATCAAAGAAAGAAAAACATCTGCTGACGATAGTAAATCTTATGTTGCTTCTTTATTTAAAAAAGGAATCAATAAAATTGCACAGAAAGTAGGGGAGGAAGCCGTTGAAACGGTGATTGAAGCTATGGATGATAATGATGAATTATTCTTGTACGAGAGTGCTGATTTATTATTTCACTACTTAATGCTGTTACAGGCAAAAGGATTTACGCTTAAAGATATTGAAGCAGAATTAATGAAAAGGAAGAAGTAGATGTCATAAGTTCAAATGATACGTTAACTGCTTTTCATGCAGTTTATCATTCTGCAGTAAACGTATCATTGTCCTTGTCTTCTATCCAATTGTATTCTATTTCCCAAGCTACATTTCTAGCGAAATCTAAACCGTGTCGGTCGGCTAAAAATCCTAAAGCCATATCCATACCTGCACTTACACCTGAAGAAGTATAATAATTTTCGTCTACCTTCCAACGAGCTTCTTTATCCCATTGCACCTCTGGTCCGTTGGTAACGACCCATGCAAATGCACGTTTGTTTGAAGTAGCCTTCCTTTTGTCTAAAAGTCCTGTTTTTGCCAAGAGCGCACTTCCTGTACATACGGTCATTACATATGTGCTAGATAGGCTTATATCTTTAATAGAAGTTATTAGCTTATCGTTATTTACTTCTAATCTTGTTCCTAAACCACCAGGGATCAAAAAGGCAAATGGCTTCTTATTGATATCTGCTAGTTTTTCTGTCATGATAGGGACTTGATGTCTATTGGTCACAATACCACCTTCTAGTGAATAGAATTTTAAAGTATATAAGTCGGTTAATCGTCCAAATATTTCAGCAGGTCCAAATACATCAAGGGTTTCATAATTGTCGAAAAGCAAGAATGCAATTTCTTCTTTTTCAGTTGAACTCATTTGGCTGGAATTTTCTTGGGCAGTTACACTTGAACTGAGAATTAATACAACTAATATCGACTTTATAAGCTTAGTAAATATTTGCATAACTGCTATTTAAATTATGATCAAAGAGAAAACTTTTGTTCTAAAATAAGATAATATTTAAATGATTCTAACGGATTACTTCTTGATGTAAGTAATTTTTGGCATTATTATCAATACCATAAAAAAATGACAAAATTTTCAGAAATAAGTTATTAAAATATCCGTTCCATGATTTCATAATCTACCTCGCCTTTTGCAAAAATGATGTTAGTAGCTACCAAACCAAACTTCCTATAAAATTCAGATTTGTTTCTTCTGGCATTACACCAAATTCTTTTTAATGATTGCTTATCGGCAATTTGCATAATTTCATTTAGAAGTATACTGCCATATCCTTTGCCTTGGTAATTTTCTAATGTAGCAAATTTTCTAAATTGAGCCTCTCCGTCATTAATAAATAAAGAGATTACCGAAATTAATTTTTTATCTAAAAAAAGTCCGAAATGTAGACCTTCATTGTCATTTGGCAGTTTTACGTAGTCAATTGATTTATTAGGCCACATTACCTGATGTCTAATGGGTAATGTTTCATCGGCTGTTATCTCAATTATTTTTGTGGTCATGAATAGTATAGTTGACCTCAAATGTAGGTAGCTTTTATAGTTTATTCAAGTACTAAAGAATCTTGAACGTTTGCAACAGATACCCATGTAAATTTTATAGGCGACCATTCTTCTTTTGGGTTGGACCTAATAGAAGTTTTCTTCTTTATAAAAACTTTATTATCCTCTGTAAAGACATGTTGCGTGTCTATAACTTCTTGAGAATAAACTTTATTGGATTTCTTTTTTCTCATTATTGTACGTTTTTCTTATAACGGTTTCTGCCCATATTAAATATGCCTACTTTAATTCCTATGCCAGCGGTAAAACCGTTAATACGTGTAATACGCGTAGGAGGTAGGTCTATTTTACTTGAGAAGCGATATTTTACACCAGCTTCTATTTGTAGATATCTTGATATGTTAAATAGTGCGTTAACGCCAGGTTCTGCAACGAATACGGCATCAAAATCATCTTCAGTAAGCTCTTCTTCAAAGTCATCATCATGCCTAAACTTATTGTCTACATAACCTACGGCTCCAGCACCTAATAAAAGAGGGAAACTTAAATTGACCCGATTTTTACTAAATAAAATAGGCTCTAAATGCAAGCCACCATAAACGGCAATTAAATCTTCATACCTAGATAAGCTATTGTTGTATATATCTTGTTCGGAGTAAAGAAAATTACTTGCAAATCCGACTTCAAATTGCTGATTGGCTACGTATGCTATTTTTAGTCCGCCCATATATGCGTTTTCGCCATCTATTTCTCCCACACCCATGTTTATACCTACGTAAACACCATGTACAACATTATTACGGTCGTTAAATTCTAGGTATTCATTAGTTTCTTCTTGTCCGAAGCTATCCAAACAAGATACAAGTGATAATAGGAGAAGAGTTAATTTTAGTGGTTTCATTACTGTTCGATTTTTGATTGATTACTTAATAGACAACCTAACTAACAAATAGTTGCACCAAAAACCCATATTTTTTAAATAAAACCCAAAATTTCGTTATTTGTTGTGTTGGACTACGCTAATAACTTATGAATTAGCAATTTGACGCATCATTTGCACCCCAAGAATCTAAACTTAGAAGAATGCTTTTAAGAGATTTTCCACGTTCGCTTAAAGCATATTCTACCTTTGGTGGTACAACGGGAAACACTTCTCTAATCACCAATCCGTCTTTTTCTAATTCTCTTACGGTTTGGGTGAACATTTTATTTGAAATACCTGGCACTTTCTTTTGAAGAATTCCTGAGCGTAGTGGTCCTTCTAGAAGGTGAAAGAGAACTATTGGTTTCCATTTGGTGCCAATTAAATTCATTGTATAATCTAAAGGGCAATATATTTTTAAACTCATATAGAATTAAATAACTGATAATCAGCAATTAACTCTATTTGGTAACTATAATACTTTTAGGTAAGTTATTGCTAAAAAGGCAAATATATGTTTATTTTACATTAAAATTAGAACTATGAACAAGAATAAAGAATATCCAAAATCATTTTCACATATAGGTATTACAGTTCCTAATCTAGAGAAAGCAGTAGAATTCTACGCTGAAGTAATGGGATGGTATGTGATAATGAAACCATCAAAAATTAAGAAGGAAAAAGAAACTGCTATAGGGCAAATGTGTGTCGATGTTTTTGGTGATGACTGGGAAGAATTTGAAATTGCCCACATGTCTACTTCCGATGGTATTGGTGTAGAGTTGTTCTGTTTTCCACATGGTGTAAAAGAGGCTCCAGAATTTAATCCATTCAACACAGGGTTATTTCACTTTTGTATCCAGGACCCGAATATTGAAGAATTGGTTGCTAAAATTGTATCACATGGTGGAAAGCAACGTATGCCAATTCGTTCTTACTATCCGAACGAGAAACCATATAAAATGTGTTATGTAGAAGATCCCTTCGGAATCGTTTTTGAAGTCTATACCCACAGTTATGAATTAACGTATTCATCTGGTGCTTATACTGGATAATTTTAAAATACAAAGCTAAAAAAGCGATTAATGTTTAATTAAACATTAATCGCTTTTTTATTTCAATGACTTCATTATTAAGTGTATATAATTTTTATATCTTTAACTTTCCCTCAGAATGTTTCATTTTAAAACCACCACCAAACTATGAAATCATCTGTTATTTTTCTTAGAGTATTTCTACTAAGTTTCATATGGCTACTTTTCACTTCATTTTTTAAATCACATCATTTTAAACCAATATCTGTAGAAGATAATTCAGAAGTTTTAGAGCTGAATACAGACGGACTCTATTACGCTGAATTTTACGATTATATTTTCCGTGGTCATTTTGAAGAACTTGACGTTAGCAGAGATGATATGCAATTTTTACTAATTTTTGGGCAATACTTAAGGGCTTACGGTGGGCAATGTGCTAATTCGTTACCAGCAAATAAAGTAGAAATTATGAATCAAACCTGTGCAACAGAAGAGGTGACTACCGATGGCTACGGAATAGAGGTGAGTAGAATATGTGTTGAATACGTTTGGGTAGGTAGTGGATTGTATGCAAAGCCAGATTTATATGATGCTAAAATGGAAATTGAAGGTAAACAAAGAGCGAATGGGCTAGGTACGATGATGAAGATGATTACCGACCCTAATAGCATGGGTAATTCTGTAGATATGGCTCATAAGGCAACGGGACTTAAAAATGACATGGCCAAAATTTTTAAACTTAACGAATGTGATAGTCCCGGTTTAAAACGCTTTGAAGAAAACTTAAAACTATTTGCGCTGAACGAACCTGGTATACGAATGAATGAAGACAGTAAATATACTACGATGAAAAAGTCTGGCGGGCCAACAGGCAGTCAAAACTTCGGTAAATTGATTGATGATTTGGTTTATGATCAATCTAAAACATGGTCTTTTAACAGATATACTAAGGGAAGTATTTCTGGAGTAACAACATCATCTCGTGACACCGAAGGCAGACCAATGGTGTTAAGTGCCAATTATAACTTTTCCGGGTTTAGTGGCAATAGTAAAGGATCTGTGCGTATTACTTTTAAAAACGGATTGCCTAAGTGTATCTATTTCTATGATTTTCCACAAAATTGTAAAACACCGAATAGCAGTATTCTATCTTCTTATGTAGAAGGAAAATATGCTAACTAAAAATTTTGAATTCTCAATTAGCATATCTAATAGTATTATTTCTTATCCATATCAAGGTAAAATTCCTGTAAAGTATAAAAAGCTTTCTTTTTCATCCCTTGTTCAGAAATAAGTCCTTTTCTGTTGAAATCATCTTGAATTCTACGTAATGGACGTCTAGATGAACGAAAGTCCATCAAAATCCAAGGAGAAAGGCCTGCCATAAATTCTATATTTTCCATCATTTCAATGTTAGATTTAAAAAGAGCGTCTTGGTATTCTTCTGTCCATCTTTCATTTTTATCGCCATGTTTACCATATAAAGCTCCGCCACCGATTTCACTCATAATCATTGGTTTATTATATGCGCTTGCCCATTTTATACTGCTGCATGAATCTACATTGCCATAATACCATCCACAATAATTATTAATACCAATAACATCAACAACTTTACCTAATGGATCTTCTATTAAATTACCATCATCTCCTTTACCTTGGGTGTCCAAAGCTGCAGTTATTAATCTAGAATTATCTAAGCTACGTGCCTTTTCTGCCAAATTACTTATGAAAGACAAACGTGGTTCGCTCTCTGGTGTTTCATTCGCCATTGACCATAACACTACAGATGCTCTATTTTTATCGCGAGAAATCATTTCGGTTAATTGATTTTCCGCATTTGCATATGTGTCTTCATTTTCGAATTGAATAGTCCAATATACCGGTATTTCAGACCAGATTAAAAAGCCCATCTTTTCAGCTTCTTTCACCATAGCTTCGCTATGTGGGTAGTGCGCTAACCTCAAGAAATTACAGCCTAGTTCTTTTGCCCAATTTAAAAGTACTTTACACTCTTCAACAGAAATTACACGACCTGTCTTAAATGCTGCTTCTTCATGTATACTAATACCTTTTAGGAAAGTTTCTTTTCCATTAACAAGTATTTTAGAGCCATCTGTTGTTACCGTTCTAAAGCCAATATGATCTATAATTTTATCTGTACTTGTTTCTAAAACAACCTCATATAACTTAGGAGAATCTGGCGACCATAAACTTGGTTTAGCATTGATTAGAAAAGATGCTTTCCCATCATTTAATTTTGCTTTTACCGTTTTCTTAAGCTCAGGAATCTTAATGCTTACTTCGTCTCCGTCAGTTGCATTTTCTATAGCTACCCACCCTTTAATTTTACCGGTTTCTCCTTTTTCTAATTGAACATAATAATCAGATATATGAGTTTTAGGTACGCTTATTAAGTGGACAGATCTAGTGATGCCACCATAGTTCCACCAATCTTGGTTTACTGTAGGTACATTTTCTTTTTTACGTTTATTATCAACTTTTACAACAACAAAGTTATTTCCGTCAACAAGTTTATCCGTAACATCGAACTGAAAAGGAGTATAGCCACCAACATGTTTGCCAATTTTTTCTCCATTCAAATAAACAATAGCCTCGTAATTTACCGCTTCAAAATATAGATAAGTTAATTCGTTGGAAGTAGGCGTATAGTCAAAGTCCTTTTTATACCAAACTGTGCCTTCATAATAATATAGCTTGTCCATTTGTGTATTCCAATCACCTGGTACATCTAACTGTAAACTGGTATCAAAATCATACTCAATAAGGTCAGAAGGAGATTGCATTTTTGCATTCCTAAAATATCCTTTATTGTATTCCTGTAGCCTATGGTTGTAAAACCCATTTTCAAGGGGATCTACGATCATATCCCATTTTCCATTTAATGAAGTCTTTTCTCTGGAATCTATATTCTGAAGAAGATTTGCATAATTAGCATCTTGTGCTGTGCTTATTATGCTTAAAAAAATAAAGAGAATGAACGTTAAATTATTTATTCCTTTCATGTGGTAAACCTAGTTTTAATTTAAGCTTTCAATTTACCGTTTTATTTAAAAAAGGGTGCAATTATAAGTCAATCTTATTTTTAAATTTCTTTCAATAGAACTACTCCCTTTTTACCTGAAATGATAATATGCCCTTTTCCGCCTTTACCATAGGTAGCTTTTATTTCTCGTAGCTTCTTACCTTTATCTTGTAATTTTGAATCTACATTCTGAAATGATTTTGGCAAACGAACCAAACCTTCTTCTAATATAGCAGAGAAACTATGTGGAAAGTTTAAAATATTTATACTCACTTCAGAAGATTCCTGTTCAATGGTAATTTTTGAATTTTGAGAAACAACATGGTCTATCCAAAAATCTGAAATCTTCAAATTTAAATCAATGTCTTTATTTAAGTGTCGTATACGTAATTGACTAAATTTAAGATTACCATATAGTGTACTTATATCTTTAATATCCGCTTCATCTTTATTAGCGTAATATTCTAAAGATTCAACTTGTTGTATATCTATTGTACTACCACTACTATTTAACCTCATAGTATTAGCATGGTCTATATCTAAGCCACCATTATTTAAGTCTACGTTGGCATAGTTGATGTTCTTAGCTTTTAACTTGCCATATTTCATGCTAATATCTGCTTTGTTCAAATTATCATTTATCCACATATCGCCATGTTGTACATCTGCTTTTAATATTCCTACCCAATCTTCTATAAATACGTCACCAAATTTATTGACGATTTCCAACTCTACCTTTTTAGGGATATAGATTTTGTAATCTATTTGAACATTACTACGATCAAAATCAAACGGATTGGCTTTTTCAAATAAGTTAGAAAAGAATCCGGTACTCTTTTCACCAATTTCATAATTCACAGAAATGAATTTTTCACTTTGTCTTATTATTGGTTTTATACGCCCCAATAAGTCTTTAGCATTTTCTTTTTTCTTGTCGGTAACAGTAATACTAACCGTTATGGAAACCTCTTCTTTTGCCCATCCATAAACATTAATATTACCATATTTATTTTCTAAATATAATTCCCCTGTATTATCGAAATGGTAGGTTTTAGTGGTCTCTTTAGACACCTTTTCTTGCGCCAAAACGGTAAAGCCGACAAACATCGCAAAGGCGAAAAGGAACAGTTTTTTACAAAGTATATCCATAATCTTCGTCTTTAATTTTAGATTCATTAAGCTGTTGTAATAGGTTTTCTATAAGTTCTATTCGTTTTTTATAATTGCCTATTATCGCTTCAAGTACGAGCTCATTATCTAAGTTGTTCTGCATTTCAATTTTCAACTGTTGGTATTCTTTATCTAGTTCTACCATAAAGGATAGAAATTCTTCTTTATCAGATTCTGACAATTGCTGGTTGCTTTTTACCAATTGAACTTGATATGACACCAAACCTTGGTAATGCATATCTATATCCTGCAATTCTTGGGAAACATAATTTGTTTCTGCAGTAACGCCACTATACGCAGAAACACCAATAAGACCTAAAATACCAATTACTAAAACTATGCTAGCAGCAATACGAAGCATAGGAGATTTCCAAAGCGGAATAACTTTTGGTTGGTTACTATTTAATTCCGCTTCTATATGTGCCCACATTTTGGCACGGTCTGCCTTTTGGTCATTAAAGACCGATTTATTTTCTCTTATATTTTTTTCAAATTGATCCATTATAATGTGTTTATAATTTCTACTAATTTCTTTTTTGCTCTGTGGTATTGAGATTTTGAAGTTGATGTTGTTATGCCCAATACTTCGCTTATTTCGTTATGGTCAAACCCTTCAAGTAGGTATAAGTTGATAATTTGTCTGTAACCTTGGGGAAGTTTTTCTATTCCTGTTTTTACCTTTAAAATATCTACCGCAGCAACCCTTTCATATGCTACCTCTTCGGTTAAGTGAAACTCATGATCATTTATGGTACTTAGCGGTAACCGTTTAACTTTTAAGTGATTGATGCTTTTATTAATTACAATTCGCTTTAACCATGCCCCAAATGTGCTTTCATATTTAAATTTATGAAGGTTTTTAAAAGCATCAATGAAACTATCTTGTACAACATCTTCTGCATCTTCCTTACATCCTAAAAACCGCATACCAATATTGTACATAGCATCAACATAAAGCTCGTACAGTTGGTACTGCGAGTTTCTGTCGCCAGACTTGCTGTTTTCAATAAGAGACTTATGCGTAAAACGTATTTCGGTTTCCAATTAATTAAAGAGGTTGATTGTACTCTAAATTAGGTTTCTATATAAAGACAGTTGAAAATGTTGATGGTTGCATATCACCAACAATTTTTAGAAAAATTAGTGTTATGAAGGTACAGTGATTAATGAATATCAATGTTACTTTTTTGCTAAATATTTAGATACATGCAACCTTTTAAAAATTAAGTTGTCAATTAGTGGCATTCATCAATCATTCAAATAAATAATATGACAAGAAGAAGAAAAGAGAAAGTACGATTAAGGTGGTTAAACTTAATTACCACTCTAACTTTATTTCTAAGTACTACTTTCTTAATTGCCCAAGAAAGTTATACCATTAGCGGTAAAATTACAGATATAGATAATGGAGAAACGCTTTTTGGGGCATCTGTATTTTTAGAAGGAACATCTATAGGTGTCGTTACCAATGAATATGGTTTTTATTCCATTAGTGCACCTAAAGGAGAATATCGTTTGCTAATTACCTATATGGGGTATTCTGATATTAAGCAGGAGGTGAACCTTAACAAAAACCAACAATTCAATTTCGAAATTTCTGAGGTGTCTACCAAATTAGATGAAGTTGAAGTGGTTGCAGAAGAGTCTGAAATTGCGGTGTTAAGAAAACCAGAAATGAGTGTTCTTAAAATGAATATTGAAACCGTAAAACAGATGCCTGTTGTACTTGGCGAAGTAGATATTTTAAAGTCGTTACAGATGTTGCCAGGTGTCACCAATAACGGAGAAGGCACCGGCGGATTTCATGTACGTGGGGGAGCGGGCGATCAAAATCTGGTTTTGTTAGATGAGGCTATTATTTATAATACATCGCACATGTTCGGGTTTTTCTCTGTATTTAATGCTGATGCTATCAAAGATGTGAAATTATATAAAGGCGGAATTCCTGCGCGTTATGGGGGTCGTGTTTCATCTGTTTTAGATGTGCGTCAGAAAGACGGTAATAGTAAACGGTTTGCTGCTACTGGTGGTATAGGTATAATTTCTAGTCGTTTAGCTCTTGAAGGTCCGTTATTTAAGGAAAAAGGATCCTTTTTAATTGCTGGTAGAAGCTCATATGCCAATCTATTATTAAAAGCGGCTGGGGAAGATAATAGTGTTGGTTTTTACGACTTAAACCTAAAGACCAATTATAAGATCAATTCGAATAACAGACTTTTTCTATCTGGTTATTTTGGAAGAGATTCTTTTGAACTAGGGGATACTTTCAGTAATTCTTACGGTAACTCTACCGGAAATCTTCGTTGGAATCATATTTTTAACGACAAGCTCTTTTCAAACCTTTCTGTTATCTATAGTAAGTACGATTATAAGTTAGGTCTTACTTTTGCTGAGTTCGACTGGGAATCGTCTATTATCAATTACAACCTTAAATATGATCTAAAATACTATTTCAGCGATAAATTTAAATTAGATTTTGGCGCAAGCGGAATATATTATGAGTTTGATCCAGGTGAGATAAAACCAACTTCTGAAACCTCGGCAGTTAATCCGTTACTGCTAGATCAAAAAAAGGCTATCGAAAGCGGAGTTTATGTAAATGCTGAACATAAATTGACAGATAAATTTACGGCTCAATACGGGTTGCGTTATAGTGCGTTTACTAGAATGGGTGGTCAACCAATGACAGAATATGAAAATAACCAACCAGTAGTCTATAATTCAGACTTAGGCATTTATGAGCGTGGAATGGCAGTAGGGGAGACTGTTTACGAAAATGGTGATGCCATTAAATCTTTCGGAAATATAGAACCTAGAGCTTCTTTAGCCTATACGATTGATGATAACTCTTCTTTAAAAGCCGGTTTCTCTAGAGTGGCGCAGTACATTCATTTATTATCGAATACTTCTTCTGCAACACCTTTAGATGTATGGGCACCAAGCGGACAGTATATAGACCCGCAATTATCTAATCAATATGCACTTGGGTATTTTCGAAACTTTAAAAACAAGGCGTATTCTATGGAAGCTGAAGTGTATTATAAGAATACCGATAATAGAATTGATTATATAGATGGTTCAGACCTTATTGGACAAAATACAATTGAAACCGAAATTTTAACTGGGGAATCTAGAGCATACGGATTAGAGCTATTATTCCGTAAAAATGAAGGGAAATTTACAGGATGGATTGCTTACACTCTTTCCAAATCTGAACAAAGAACTCCTGGTGGTACTGCTGGCGGACTAGGTATTAACGATGGTAATTGGTATAATACTCCGTATGATAGAACTCATGATATTTCTATCTCTGGATCTTATCAATTAAATGACAAATGGAGTTTTGGAACCAACCTTGTTTTTCAAACAGGTAGACCGGTTACATACCCTAATGGGCAATATGAGTATGAAGGTATTTCAGTGGCAAGCTATGCCAATAGAAACTCTGATCGTTTACCTGCTTATCATCGTTTAGATCTATCAGTCAATTATAAACCGAATAAAAAACCAAATGCGAAACTAAAAGGAGAATGGGTATTAGGGCTGTATAATGCGTACAACCGTAAAAATGCAGCTTCCATTTCATTTGGTCAGAATATAGAAACAGGGGCTAATGAAGCTACTAGAACTGCAATTTTCGGTATTGTGCCTTCATTAACCTATAACTTCAAATTTTAAGACATGCAAAATCCAATAAAATTTATAGCACTTTTGTTTTTATGTACTCTAGTTTCATGTACAGATGTGATTGATGTTGATGTACAGACAGATACTATACGTTTGGTGGTAGAAGCTTCTCTAGATTGGGAAAAAGGTACTACCGGTAATGAGCAAACCATTACGTTACGTACTTCTACACCGTTTTTTGATACCCAAAGTACAGATGTAGTTGGAGCACAGGTTTCTGTAACCAATGATGTCAATGGAGAAGTTTATCTCTTTACAGACCAAGCTGATGGTACTTATACTACTGATACATTTAATCCGCAATTGGACGCTAGTTATACCTTAGAAATTATTTATGACGGACAATCATATACTGCAAATGACACTATGAATCCGGTGGCAGATATTATAGATGTATTTCAAGATACGGAAGATGGATTTGATGATGAAACCATTGAATTACATATTGTTTTTAATGATTTTGAAGCGGAAGGGGATAATTACTTTTTTAAGTATGAAAGACCGCAAGATCTTTTACCAATACTAGAATCAGGTGATGATGAATTTATAAACGGTAACGAGGTAGATTGGTGGTTCGAAATAAATGAAGATGATGATGATGAAGAGGGAGAAATAAAACCATTAGCCCCAGGTGATGTGGTAACTATTAGTATGCACAGTATTTCTAGACCCTATTACAATTATATTGATATTGTAATCGATCAACTTGGTGGTGTCGGTCTTTTTGAATCTACGCCTGTAGCAATAAAGGGTAATTGTATTAACACAACTAACCCAGATAATTACGCACATGGCTATTTTAGGGTTACTCAGAAGAATACGATAATCTATACGGTAGAGTAGCATATTTTAAATGAATTTTATGAATACTAAAGTCCCAAGAAATTGGGGCTTTAATTATTTATATACAAACCATAATACAATCGAAAAAGAAATAGCTAGTACTATTTCAACACTATTTAATATTCTTCTTTTCTTTATATACTTAGTTAGTATAAAGACAACTAACAAGCCAGTTAATCCAAGTAACATAAGGGCTGATAAAGAAATAACCTCCCACCCTTTATAGAATGGTGTAGTATTCCAGTTCACTAATTCATTCCAAAAAAAGTTCCAATTTATTATCTTATAAATTAAGCAAGAAACTAAATACAAGATGAAATATACTTTTAAAATAGGTCATTTTTTCATTTAGGAACTACTAATTATTGCTGTATAACAAAACACATTTAGGGAGATTATTTGATTTCGTTTTTTAGAATTAAGTGTCTTGTATAATAAGTCCAACGACTTTGCTAATTGGCTCCATAAAAACATACAAAGATCCGCTACCCCAAAATCTTAAACTTTTATTGTATTGCGTAAAATAATCTTCCTTAGATTTTAGATTTGATTGGCTAACCTTAACTAATTCTGAAGTGTTCAACTGACAAACAAAGCGCATTAAATTACCTGTTTTTGGACATTTAGGTATATCTGGGTGTTGAATCCAAAAAGGGATTCCTGATATTCCCGCGTACCAATATTCAAAATCCAAATCCTCATCTTCATTAAGATCTTTAATGGATTTGATAGATAAATTGGTTCGTTTGAATTTATGTATTCCCGCTGTGTCCATTTTTCCAAATGGATAGTCAATGTTTTTGTAATTTCCAATTAACTCGGGAGATAACGGTTCACTATAATCTAAAAAAATGAATTCACTTGTGCCTGAAAATATGGGATATGTAATGTATAATTCTTCAAATGGAAGCCAAGAAAATGGTTTATCTTTTCTCGATATTTTTGCAATAATTTGAAATGGAACTTCAATTAAATTTGATTTTGGAGTTGTAAATTTTGCTGTACCATCTTCACCAATGAAACTATTTGATTCTTTCTCTGTCGGTATTAAAAAGTTGATTCGATTTCTTTTATTTTTAAAATAGCGAAAACTTTTAGCTGAATTAATAAGTACAATATCGATATTGTTTAGTTGATTTACATATCTAATTTGAGTTAGGTAATCATTGTCATATTTCAATTGTAAACTTGGGCTTTGAGTTTTTATTTTTTCTAAAAATTCATCTTCAAATATTCCCTGCGTATTTATCAAATCGCGAAATTCATCTTCCGAATCAAGGTTAATCGATCTTTCTGAGATATATTGATAATTAGAATTCATTATTAAAATTACTGGTAACCCATGAGCCATACATAGCAGGTAAGAAAAGAAACGTTTCGTGTTCGTATACCCACGAAGCTAAAGTTTATTGCCTTCCAATACCTAAAAGATATATTCGAATGGGCTTATTTTTATTTTTTGTCCAAATCCAATTCCATAAGGTTTGTTGATATTATAAATATACAGAGACCTTTCGATTTTGCTCTAAACCCTGCATCTCATTTACATTTTGTTATGAGCTTTTTTACTTCTTACTATTTTTACTATCCGGTTATATACGATTTCCGATAAATTCCAAGTGTATCCACCACCAGTATTTACAAACTGAATAACAACGGTATCAATATCTTTGTGATACCTGGCAATGCTTGAGTATCCCGGCAATAATCCTGTATGTTCATATACATAAATGGATGAATATATTTCCTGTTCACCTTCATTAAATAGTGAACCGTCATTTAATGCTCGCAAGAATATTCCCGTATCTTCTGCTGTAGCCACCATTGAGCCGGCAGGGTTTATAAAATCATTATATTTTATATCAGCATCATAACCTTTGTAATATCCACTCATTACATCGTCTAAATCTACTTCACTTAGCAAACTATAAGTATTGTTAAGTTTAAGCGGAATCAAAATTTCACTCTTAATGTATTGGTGATGGCTATATCCCAATGTTTTATCAAGTATTTCACCTATCAATAAATAATTCGTATTTGAATAACTATATTTTTTATTTGGTTCAAAGTCAGCTGGCTTATCCAGTACCAAATCTAGTGTTTCCCTATTGCCTCTCGATATGTCTTCCCAATAGCCAGGGGTATCGGTAAAATTGGGAATTCCACTTCGGTGTTGCACCATTAATCTTAAAGTAATCTTATTTGCATTAGCAATCCTTCCTTTCAATTCCGGTAAGTAATCAGCGAGCGTTTTATCCAATGACAAACGTTTGTCTTTAACTAATTTGGCAGTTGCAACAGCTATATATAATTTGCTGATACTCGCAATTTTGAATAAGGCTTTCGGGTCGGCAGGTATTTTATTTTCTCGATTGTGCCAACCTGCTGCGTATAATTCTGGTTGCTTACCAGATTGGTCCACGTAGACAATCATTCCATCAAATCCATGACCGATTGCTTCATTTACTTGTTCTTTAATAGTATCAGGTAGTGGTAGAATCCAAGCTTTTACTAAAACCCATGGGACAAACATTAAAGACATTACACCTGCAATAATAAATACTATTCTAAGTATGCGTTTTCTTTGTTTTTTTGTCATTACTATTTCAGGTCGGTGAATTTATTAATCGCTCTTATCGGTTTAACTAAACGTAGTGCAGAAGTAATGAAACTTTTCGTTTTCTTCTGGTCAACGAGCCAGAGCTTTTAAATATAGTACTTTATACTCTACTTGCTATCGCCATTGTTGTATGTAGTATTTATTGCCTCGCAAATATTATTTTCTTTATCAATACAATTTGTCCAAGATGATAGTAACTGTGTTCAATCAATCCATCAATATTTCTCTTGTAGGTTCCGTATTTAACATCCACAAATCCCTGATTTAATTTTTCATCAGGTAATTGCTCTATACATTTTGCCAGGTTTTCTGCATCTTCCCAAAATTTGGTCAAGAAGGATTTCCATTCACTTTTTGATTTTATTTCAGGAAAATCAAAACTGTATTTGTCTCTTATTTCAAGATTACCGCCATCAAAGACATTTTTGATTCCATTAACAAAGTAATGAACGTGTTGAGCTATTATTGCAATAGTATTTAAGGAATCAATTTTTGATACCGCAATTTTCCAATCTAAATTTTCCAATTGGTCCTTGTAATTGGTATTCGCTATCCAAGTCCCATTTATGATAATTTCTCTAAATCTATTAGCTAATTCTATTGTTTTTTTCATTCATTAAGATAATTTAATCATATTGCATACAACAATTTAGACATGAATAGTATGGTAGAAAACTAGCGTTTGCTTTCCGCCACGTGCATGGCGAAATCATTTGGTTTTGTTTTTTTTCCCATTCAGTGCAAAATCCCAAAAATTTTTCGGACTTCATAAAAATACTCGATCCCTGCAATTAAGCCCAAAGTCCGTATTGTTTATACGGTTTGTTGTCTGCTGGCTTTATGTTATAATTATTGTTTGTTCTTTACTATTTCAAAACGCTTTCGATTTGATTTATATCTCCATCAATTAATTTTGGAATTTCTAAGCCTAATATCTTACACATTAATGGATAAAGATGAATGTTTTTTATCGAAGGTATTTCATAGCCATTTTTAAAGGCAGGACCATTCGCATAAAATATCCCATGCATTTCTTTGTATTTGCTATCATAACCATGCACTCCAAAGGTTGTAACACCCGCTTCGACAAGAGCGTCTTTGCGTCTTTGATTCCAAAAATGATAACCGTAGTCTGGTATTAATTGTATTGCACCCCAGTTTTTATTTTTTGGGATGTACTCAAAACCTGGTGTATTCTCAGTTTTATAAGCTTTGAAATTACTTTCCTTATGTCTTAAATACTGAAGTACAGAATCTATTTCACCATCTTTTTTAGGATGAATGTTTACTATTGTACCATTTTCAATCGTCATGAACAAGTTATCGTTTTCGATGGAATCTATGGGGATAATTTTGTTAGTAGACTGATTTCCCATGCCATGATCAGAAACTATTATAATATTCATAGGAAGTCCAGTTTCTGATACTCCTTTAAACAAATCGCCTAAATTTCTATCCAAATCAAATAACGCCTTTTTTAATTCCTCGTCATTAATACCATAATCGTGTCCAACTTTATCCATATCACCAAAATATAAAGTGATTAAATGCGGTCTGTTTTGCTCATTCAAGTTCAACCAATGAATTGTTTGATTAACTTTTTCATCATTTTTAACGCTATTATCAAATGTATAATAATACGTTGGTCTTATACCTTGAATATCTGCTTCTGTACCTACAAAGAAATAACTGGCAGTTACAATATTTGCCTTATTTGCCTCTACCCAAATCGGTGAGCCTCCATAAAAGCTTCCATCTTCTGCCATCCCTGGGCTTCTTTTATTAAAGAGCGTGTCCTTCTTATAATCGTAAAAAATATTCCCTATTATTCCATGTTTTTCAGGATAAAGCCCAGTAGCAATGGTATAATGATTTGGAAAAGTCTTGGTAGGGAATGAGGGTATTAATGATTCTGCCTTAACACCTTTTTTAATGAATGCACTCAAATTTGGCGGCTGATATTTTTCTACATAATCCCATCTAAAACCATCAAGTGAAATTAAGATTAAATAAGGCTTTTCTTGAGTAGTTTTTGAATCTGTATTCGCATTGGAATTAGCCGGACTCACTATTTTTTTATTACAAGAATTCAATAAAATCATTCCAATAATAAAAACTGATGTAAGTAATACTTTTCGTTTTATCAATTCGGTTGACTTTTAGAGGTTGCAGGTAACTTGATTGTGTATGATTAGTTGACTGGTTTAGCAAATAAAAACCTAATAAAAATATGCAAGTATTTTTGTAAGTAGTCGAAAACCAAGCAATTAATTAAACATATTGTTATGCTTTAGTTATTTTTTCTTTCAATTCAGATTCAACCAAATTCAATATCTCATTTGAGTAATCTAACATTTTAGCATACAATTTTAATCTATTAGTTTCAACACCTGTTTTCATAAAGAGTGGGTGTAAAATATTTGAATTTTGATATAAATTTGAAATTATTATATTCTGTTGTTCTCTATCTTCTTTAACCTTGCTTAAACCAATAGATTGTCTAAGTTTATTGTCTAAAAATAAGGTTTCAATTGATTTGAATTCATTATGTAGTGTATTTAGTAAATTTATAGATAGTGATTCATCTTCAAATCCTTGATTTATTTCTGCAGAAAATAAAGCTAATTTTGATTTAAGAGTTTCGCTTTTCAATATTTTTAAATCTCCACTTCCAACCATAGCTTGATAACCTCCCAAAATAGGTTCGGCTCTATAATAATTAAAAGCCCCATAGTAGATAAATCTACCAATAGAATCTCTCTTATATTGTACATTTTTTCTTTCAAAACATTCAATTAGTGATTTACAATTACCAATAACAAAGGTCTGTTTATCGACTATGTCTGAAAATATTTTTTTGTTCTCGATAAAGTCTTTTTGTAGCGTTTTAAGTATTAATAGTTCACTCTTTTCTTCTTTTTGTTTTTCATTCCAATTATTAATGCTCAATGCAATTAAAATTCCAATTACAACAAGGAAAATCTCACCTATAGCATATTTAAAATACTTTCTGGTTTTACCTTCTGAAAGTAAATTTTGTCTGATTTTTCTAAAGAATTTTATCATTGGTTAGCGGTTTGTCATAATGAAGCACAACATGCTGATATATGAACGATTACACATATCCCTATTTTAAAAGTACTATAATTAGCAGGTAATTTAAAACCTACTTTTCAACATTTATAAACAACTAATTTTAAAATGCAATTGTTACCACCAAACCACAAAAAACTTCTCAAATTGCATATTGTTTTTCTTCATCCATACTAATGGCGATTTTTGTTTAGCTAGTTGTAATTCAATAGCTAATAGTGCATCGGTATATGAAATCCATTCTACGTTTACATTTGGGTTTAAAGTCCATTCCTTTTTGTTTGGAATATAGAATCGGCAGGTGATAAAATCATCAGTAGTAAATTCTTTTAGCCGTAACCAATAGCCAACAATACAATTCTTGTTTATTGGACTTAGATGTAAAGCTTCTAAGTTGTAAGGTTTAAAGAGTTGCGCCTTAAAACATGTTTGATGTTTCAGGTTAGAAGCTTCAATATTTAAACTGGATAATGCAGCTGTACCAGCTTCTGAATCTAATAATGCAAATTGCTTGTTCTTTATTTTTTCCATTTTCATAAAGAATGCATCACTTTTATTGGGTCCTATTAATTGGTGTATAGGTTCTGTTATATCTGGGTTTATGATATAGAATTTATAGGTCAATTCTACATGTATAACCTGTTTGGTAGTAGCATCTTTAAGTATAAAATCAATTTCACCAAGGGTTTGTTTTCCTTCTCGTATAGGTAAATTATACACCAGTACATTAAACTGAGAAGAATGCGCTAACAACTGTTTACAGACAGATTCCATCTGATGCCCTAATCTTAAATTATCGGGTATTGGTGTAGGAGAGAAGTTTTCCAAATTTACCGCTGGAAAATTAAACTGTTCTATTCCAAACTGTTTATTAATCCATATTGGTGGAGTATTTAAAAAACTTTGAAACTGCTTAATTAATGTCAATTTTTCGTTGATAGTTTTGCTTTTGCTCGAAGTTACTTTAATTTAATGTCATTGCGAGCACAGCGAAGCAATCTGTACATTTGAAACACGAAACAAACAGATTGCTTCGTCGTTAAAAAGCTCCTCGCAATGACGAACTCAATAACGTCTCTCGTAATGCGATGAACGCTTTGCGCCACGCGCATATCGCATTTATGCATTGCAATATGAATCTTAAGTACACGAAACAAACAGATTGCTTCGTCGCTAAAATGCTCCTCGCAATGACGAACTTGAGAACGCGATGCTCCATTCGCTAAACGCATAGGAAATAGAGAATTGTGTCATGCGCTTAGCGTCTAGCGAAAAGCGAATATTAAACAACAACGTTAACATTTCTTAAATAGCAGGGGCATCCAGCCTAAAAGCGTTAATTTTATACTATGGCTATGAATGAAAGAAAAGGATTCCGCTTTGAAACTTACGAAGCTCCCGAACAATCGATTTTTGACAAGCTATTTGATATTTTTCAAGAGCTTATTACACATACATCTGGGGATTTTGACGAGGCTATAGATTGGTTACGCGAATTGGATAAGGAATATGAACTTACCACAGAAGACTATACCATAGAGGATTTTATTGAAGATTTAAAGGCTAAAGGGTATATACGAGAGGAGTTTAAAGATGGTGGAGGAGACGGACAAGATGGTGAAGAGGGTTCTGGCGGTGGAGATATTTCCATAACCGCAAAAATGGAACGTATTATTCGCCAGCGTGCGCTAGATCAAATATTCGGGAAGTTAAAACGTAGTGGTGCCGGTAATCATAAAACTGGTAAATCTGGACAGGGTGATGAACATACTGGAGATTTGAGAGAGTACAGATATGGTGATGGTCTAGAAAACATATCTATGACCGAGAGTCTGAAAAATGCCCAAATTAATCATGGTGTGGGTAGTTTTCAATTAAGCGAAGATGATCTTGTTGTAGAGGATACACAACATAAAGCTCAAATGAGTACTATACTAATGATAGACATTAGCCATAGTATGATTTTGTATGGCGAAGATCGTATTACACCAGCAAAAAAAGTGGCAATGGCACTTGCAGAATTAATTACGACCAGATACCCAAAGGATACTTTAGATATTTTGGTTTTTGGTAATGATGCCTGGCCAATACCTATTAAAGACCTTCCGTATTTAAAAGTAGGTCCCTACCATACCAATACTGTGGCTGGTTTACAATTGGCAATGGATATGTTGCGTAGAAAGCGAAATACCAATAAGCAGATTTTTATGATTACCGATGGCAAGCCAAGTTGCTTGCGCATGCCAGATGGTACGTATTATAAGAACAGTGTTGGTTTAGATGATTTTATTGTGGAGAAATGCTACAATATGGCACGGCAGGCACGTAAATTACATATACCAATTACTACCTTCATGATTGCCCAAGACCCGTATTTAATGCAGTTTATTCGCCATTTTACCGAAGCTAATAAAGGCAAGGCATTTTTTACCGGATTAAAAGGGTTGGGTGAAATGATATTTGAAGATTATGAAGCGAACAGAAAAAAAAGATTGAAATAAGACTAAGAGAATATATTTTATGAAATTAGATTATAAAAACATACATACACTAGGGGAGTTAAAAGCTGCCGGTTACCAAACAAAAAGCGTTAAGGATGAGTTGCGAGATAACCTTATTGTAAAGATCAAAAAAGGAGAAGATGCGTTTCCAGGTGTTTGGGGGTATGAAGATTCTGTTATTCCAGAATTGGAACGTGCCATTCTTTCTCGTCATAATATAAATTTATTGGGACTTCGTGGTCAGGCAAAGACACGTTTGGCGCATTTAATGGTGAATCTATTAGATGAGTACATTCCGGTAGTAGAAGGTTCAGAAATTAATGATGACCCTATGAAACCGATGTCTAGATATGCCATGGAGCTTATTAAAGAAAAAGGTGACGATACGGCTATAACTTGGATGCATAAAGACGAGCGTTTTGCTGAGAAATTGGCTACTCCCGATGTTACGGTAGCAGATTTAATCGGAGATGTAGATCCTATAAAAGCAGCTAACTTAAAGTTATCTTACGCAGATGATAGAGTAATTCACTTCGGAATGATACCACGTGCTAACCGTTGTATTTTTGTTATCAACGAATTGCCAGATTTACAGGCACGCATTCAGGTTTCATTATTCAATATTTTGGAAGAAGGTGATATTCAAATTCGTGGTTTTAAATTACGATTGCCTTTAGATATTCAGTTTGTATTTACGGCAAACCCAGAAGATTATACCAATAGAGGTAGTATTGTTACGCCGCTAAAAGATAGAATTGGGTCTCAGATATTAACACATTATCCTGATGATGTTGAAACTGCAAGAAAAATTACCGAGCAAGAAGCAAAATTAGATTCTAGACAAACCGATGCTGTTTATGTACCAGACTTGGCTAAAGATTTACTGGAGCAGATTATTTTTGAAGCTAGAGAAAGTGAATATGTAGATGCAAAAAGTGGTGTAAGTGCACGTACAAGTATTACAGCTTTTGAAAACTTATTAAGTACAGCAGAGCGTAGGTCATTGTTAAATGGCGGTAATCACACCATGGTACGATTAAGTGATTTCCTTGGGATTATTCCTTCTATTACTGGTAAAATAGAGTTGGTTTATGAAGGAGAGCAGGAGGGGGCAGACGGAGTAGCGGCAATTTTAATAGATGACGCTGTTAAAACATTATTCCCAACATATTTCCCGAAAATCAATAAGCTGGAACGTAAAGATGAAGAAACGGTTTATGATGAATTGTTACATTGGTTTTTTCAAGGTGAAGGTTTTGAATTGATGGACGATTTTACTGACGAAGAGTACAAACGTGCTTTAGATAGTATACCTGCATTGAATCAATTATTGAAAGAGCATCAACCAGATTATGATGCAAAAGATACTTACTTCTTAAAAGAGCTTCTTTTGTGGGGATTGGTCTCTTACAAGAAATTGAATAAACAACGATTTACCGATGGATTTGAATTTAAAGACCTCTATAGTAGTTTCTTAAAAGACATCTAAATTTTAAAAAAAAGCCCTATCCAACAGAGATAGGGCTTTTTCTTCTTCATAGCAAAATTGTTATTACTGTAATTGGTGAGCTGGCAGTTTAAAAATGAAAGAACTTCCTTCATAAGGTTTACTCAAAACTATAATTGTAGTGTCGTGTAAATCCATAATCTTCTTAACAATAGCCAAACCAAGTCCCAATCCTTGTTTTTCGGTAGTGTTGTCGACTTGCTTATATCTATCAAAAATAAATGGTTGATCACTTACAGGAATACCATTACCGGTGTCTGTAATATTTATTTCTATCTGTTTGCCCATTTTTATAAGGCTCAACGTTACCTTTCCTTTAGGTTCGGTATATTTTATAGCATTTTCAATTAGGTTCTGTAATGCCCTTTCAACTAAACCTATATCGGCATAAACCATATAGTTCTCCTCTGGATTATCTAATTGTAGCTGTACTTGCTTTTGCTCTGCCAAGATTTTGAATTTGGCAATAAGATCATGAGAAAGCTCTGTAATTGAAAAAGGTTCCTTTATGGGCGTTACCTGCTCTGCTTCTAATTTAGAATACTCGAACAACTGATTAATCAGACTAGATAACTTATCAATGTTGTCATGGGTAATCTGTAAATATTCTTCTTTTTGAAGCTCTGTTAGCGTGTCTTTCTTTATTTGAAGGGTCTCTATATAGCCCTTTAAAACTGCTAATGGTGTTCTTAGATCGTGAGAAACATTAGCAATTAATTCTCTACGTAGATTATCTACAGATTTCATCTTATCCATATTCTCTACAATTGTATCTGCCATCTTATTAAAAGACAACGCCACAACTTCTATATCAGATTCTTCTGGATTCGCTATTCTTATATCAAGATCGCCTTCTTGAAATTTACGTACGGTATGTGTAATCAATCTAAGATTCTTGGTCAAGAACCAAATACTTAATATGCCAATTAGTGCCGCAAAGAGCATAGTTAAGACCATTGCACCAATACTTAATTTGGTAAAGTAAGTACCAAATAGGCTATCACTAATAAGCTCTAACTGTTTTCCGGCAACAATAATATAGATATACCCCTCATGACCATCTATGGAAAAAGGAGCTGCCGAGAATATGTTCTGCTTTTCAGGATTCAATGGATCGTCACCTAAAACAAATTCTTCCCCTTCAGTATTAATGAATTTTTCTATTGGCGCTAAAGTCACAGATTTCATAGGTTCGTTTTCGTTATGTTTTAAAACGACCGAGTAAAGGATGTCTCCGGACTTATTTAATAAATAAACTTCTATGCCACGGTTAACGGCCATCATATCGTGCATTAAGTCTCCAAAAAGTTCTTTGTTGACAGTACCATCTTCTAAAAATGGAGCCGCATTTTCAAATTTTTCTTGAATTACATGATTGGCAACATCAGCATTCATACGCTGTGTTATTGCTTCGTTGTAGTTTAAGGTAAGGTATCCCGTTATAAATATATATGATGCACCCATTAAAATTATTAGCAAGGCAAATGCGAGCCACAATTTTTTAATAAGTTTTGGTGTTAGCGTTTTTTCCTTATTCATTATGCTATTATCTCTTCATTAAACTTATAACCAACACCCCAAGTTGTTAATATATAATTAGGATTGGCCATGTCTGATTCAATTTTGGCACGTAATCTATTGATGTGAGAGTTTACCGTATGTTCGTACCCTTCAAAATTATAACCCCAAATAATGTTAAGCAGTTCTGTTCTAGTATAGTTTCTACCTGGGTTAGAAGCCATTAATACCAGTAGTTCAAATTCTTTAGGGGACAGCTCTATCTTATAATCATCAAGTACTACTTTTCTCTTATCTATATCAATTGATAGTCCTTCAGCAAAAATGATTGAAGTATCTTCTTGCTTTTTGCTAGGTTCATTTGTGCGTCTAAGTACGGCTTTTATCCTAGCCAAAAGTTCTCTTATACTAAAAGGTTTGGTCATGTAATCATCAGCACCAATCTCAAGTCCTAAAACCCTATCTATCTCTTCAGATTTTGCGGTTAACATAATTACAGGAGTGTTTTTGGTAGCTCGTAATTTTCTACAAATTTCTACTCCATCTAAACCTGGTAATGTTAGGTCTAATAATATGAGATCATAATCATTTTCAAGGGCTAATTTTAACCCTTCAATACCATCCATTGCCATGGTGGTTTCATAACTAACATCAGATAGATGCAGTTCTAAAAGTTTAATGATTTCAGAATCATCTTCAATAATAAGTATACGTTTCATAATCAAGTACGAATAAAGAAAAAAAGTATCACAGAAAAATCACATCTAAAAGAAAATAGCTAATACTATGTAATTTAACCTATTAGTAAGTCGAAGTTTATAATGATAATTACAGCGGGTAAATATCTTTTATTATGCAGGTCGTGTAATTAGAGTCCTTAAATAGCGGATTAATATCTTATTTTAATTAAAAAACCCTCAACAATTGCTTGTGAGGGTTTCAATATATTTTAGATAACCTTTATTTCCAGTGATCTACATGTTGGTTCATATCGTCAAATAAATAGGTACCTACAATTTCTTTTCTATAAAGTACTGCTAAAAATGTTACTAGTAGTAGCATAGCGTATAAAACCATCATTAAAAAACCTAATGGTAAAAATGTACTAGGAATAAGATGATTTTCGAAATCTGAATAGCTTGATACTGTTATGATAGTTTCAACTAATTTGTAGATATATACCAATGAAATAATATAAAGAACGTACTCTAAAGTTCTCATAGGTGGATCACTCAACTCTTTCTCGCTAATTTTAAACCATAGCACATAAAGAAATACGAAATGTACTATTGATAGCAATGGAAAGATATAGTTATCAATTTTAAAGAAATAAAACTTATTAGTGTACAGACCGTAGAAACTAAAAATGTTCAATAAAAATAGTACGGCAATTGAGACAATTAATGTACGCTTCCAAGTAAATATTCCTTTAATAGAATTCATAAAAAAAAGTTTATATGGCCTTAGGGGAACCATAATTTCGATTCAAGAACGGGTATGTTTTTCGATTATTTTAAACAATTCGATGAACGGTAAAGTTTGTTGTTCAAGTAATTAATTCTAAGATAACCACTTCTTAATAATACTATATTTTACAAACAATAACAATAAGACACTGGTAATTAATATAATGAGTGGATATTGCATATTTATAATCCCGATTACATCCATTATAGAAGTAAACAAATTATAATACAGAATTTGAATACAGGTACATAGCATTGCTATAATACCAAATTTGAAAGCCAACTTATTTCTAAGCAAAATTAGCACTGCCGCAATGCTACCGCAAATAACATTTATGCCAAATACAATTAAAACCCAAAAAGGTCTATGGGTTTGAAAATACCTTTCTTCAGCTGTAAGACTTTTGAAAACTTCGTTAGACATAAATAACTCGCTAACAAACGTCATAATACCACAGAAACTAAAAAACAACGTAAAAACAGAAACTGCCCAAAACCACTTTGGCGGTTCGTTTGTAAGAATTGTCATAAACTATTAATAAGAAGGTATTTATGAATATCAATTTACAAAAAAAACTTACTAAGACTAATTACGCTAAATATATGCATCTATATTTATTGTAATTACTTTTACATATATGAAGAAAGAGCGCTTTTGCTATTTAGTACGTTTACAATATTTGGGCTTTAGATTTAATGGATGGCAGGTTCAACCCAAGCTACGCACAATTGCCGGGATGCTTAATAAAACGTTTACATTTTTATATCCAGATGAAGCTTTTAAGATATTAGGAGCTGGTAGAACAGATGCAAAAGTATCTTCATTAGATGGTGCTTTTGAACTTTTTGTAGAGAAAGAGCTTGATGATCTTGACAATTTTATTTTAGATTTCAATAAGAATTTACCGTCAGATATACGGTTGCTTTCCGTAAAACCTATTGATCAAGACTTTAATGTTATTAAGGATAGTAAAACAAAAGAGTATCATTATTTTTTTTCCTTTGGATCTAAAAATCACCCGTTTAGTGCTCCTTTCATCACTAATTACATTGATCCATTAAATATAGAACTTATGATGGAAGGCGCCGAGTTATTTGAAGGTACACACGATTTTACCGTGTATACCGCATCTTTAAAACCAAATACAAAAACTGTACGTAAAATTGAATCTTGTAGCATTGTTGAAAATGATATTTTGACAGCAAATTTCTTTCCCGAACATAGTTATATCTTAAAAATTAAAGGAAGCGGATTTATGAGGTATCAAATTCGAATGATAATGGGTGTTCTTGTTCAACTAGGTAAAAGTGAACTTTCACTTGAAGATATTAAAGCATCTTTACTAACAGGTTCTGAACTAAAATTAAATACCATAGCTCCTGGATCAGGATTGATGTTGAATCAACTTCACTTTAATAAATAGGTTTTAGATTTAATATATTTATAAAAAATACTACATGGCTACAAATAAGAAGCTCAATTTCCCTAAGCGTAAAAAGAAAAAATCTCGCCAGCAAAATAAAATGGGTAAAGCTCCTGGAACCATTAGTTACATGGGCGATAAGGAACGTGGAGATAGTCTTATTTATAGTACTACATATAATGCCGACGGATTTGAAACTAAAGAATTTAAAGACTTAGAAGTTTTTATTAAAGAAGAACGTGCCGAAAAAATATCTTGGATCAATATAGTGGGCATTTCAGACGAACCCTTTATAGAAAAGCTAGGAAAGCATTTTAATTTAAACCCGTTAGTACTCGAAGATATTGTAAATACTGAGCAGCGACCTAAGATAGATGAGTATGACGATTATATTTTTGCGGTTTTTCGTATGCTTTATATAACTGAAGAAGATGAAATAGTGGGTGAACATGTAGCAATTGTTTTACATGAGAATACTGTTTTGGTTTTCCAAGAGGTAAAGGAAGATGTGTTTGATGGTTTAAGAGGACGTATTACAGGTAAGCTTGGTCGTATTAGAAGTAGAGGTGCAGATTACTTATTCTTCGCCTTATTAGATGCAATCGTAGATAATTATTTTTTAGCCGTAGAAAACTTAAACAATAGAATTGAAATTTTAGAGGAAGAAGTCTATAATAATCCAGAACCTATTGTTGCAAAAAACATACAACAATTAAAAAAAGAAGTGCTAAAAATTAGAAGGTGGATATTCCCCGTAAAGGAATTAATAAGCAGACTAATAGATACTGATAATCCACTAATAACCAAAGACACAAAATTATTTTTACGTGATGTTCATGACCATACCGTTGAAATCAATGAAAGTTTACAAATATACCGCGAAATGTCCATGAGTTTAATGGAGATGTACATGAGTAATATGAGTAATAAAATGAACGAGGTAATGAAGGTATTAACCATTATGGCTTCTATTTTTATTCCGTTGACATTCATAGCCGGTATCTACGGAATGAACTTTGACCACATGCCAGAACTTCATTATGAATATGGTTACCAAGTAGTATGGGTAGTTATGATCGTTTTATTTATAGGTATGATGATTTATTTTAAAAAGAAAAAATGGTTGTAATACCATATTTCAAATTACCCAAAACAAACTTTAACGCCTGCTATTAAAAGGAATCCAATTAAATATTAATTTATATGGGTCACTCATAAATTAACATTTCATATATCTTGCTGATGTCTAAAATACTAGACGTGAGTGATTTAAAAGTACAGTTTAAAACTACTTTTAAATCTAATTTAAATTTAAAAATAATATATATGAAAATGAAATCTGTTTATATGTCGCTTGTCGGAATGCTCTTGGTAACAGGAAGTCTAATGGCACAAGAGGAAAATCAAGAACTTTTAGATACCAAAATTTCAAAATCCTATACCATTAATGATGGTAAGAAATTGGTGAAGAATACAGTAGAAATTACGACTCAAAGACTTAATACTGTAGAAAGTGCAAAAGTAGATGCAGCAAAAATTGATCAAGATAGGGTAGTGGACAGTGTTTCCACTATTATTAAGACAGTACAAATTGATAATGATGACGATGATGAATTCGATGAGAAAATAGTTTTTAGCTATGAATCTAAAACGCCAGAAGATTTTGTACTCGTTTCAAAAAATGACGAATTGGTTGTAGCCATGAACGAAGGAGAAAATTTAAAAATCGTAGAAAATGTGAGTTTAACAAGCAAAGAAACTACGAATGATAAAACAACTTATGTTTTTACCAATGAGCATGGAGAGAATTTAGAATTTTTAGTTCAAGAATATAGCAAGCCCAATGAAACTGCTATGTTAGAAAAATAATTTTTCTTTCATTTATAGAATTGAAAAGAGCCGTATTCACGGCTCTTTTTTATGTGAAATCTAAATTGTATCCTAATCAAACAAGTCAGAAGAAAGGTATCTATCTCCTCGATCACAAACAATAGATACAATAACACCATGTTCTATCTCTTCTGCCAAACGTAATGCTACTGTGGCGGCACCACCACTGCTCATACCAGAAAAGATACCCTCTTCCTTAGCTAATCTTCTAGCCATGGTTTTAGCTTCAATTTCATTGACCTCCATAATGCGGTCTACCTTTTTAGCATCAAATATTTTTGGCAAATATTCTTGAGGCCATTTGCGTATACCTGGTATGCTTGCATTATCACTTGGTTGTACACCTACAATTTGCACATCATGATTCTTTTCTTTCAAATAGGTAGAAGTACCCATAATAGTCCCTGTAGTACCCATTGAGGAAACAAAGTGAGTAACCTTGCCTTCTGTGTCGTTCCATATTTCTGGACCGGTAGTTTTGTAATGGGCCTTCCAGTTATTTGGATTTCCAAATTGGTTCATCATTATGTAACCCTCATTTGCAACTTTACTTTCCGCATAATCTCGCGCACCTTCAATACCTACATCAGAAGAGGTCAACGTAACTTTTGCACCATACGCCCTCATCGTTTGCACACGTTCTTTAGTCGCGTTTTCTGGCATCACTAATTCAATATCAAGTCCGTATACTCCGGCTATCATTGCTAAAGCAATACCTGTATTACCACTTGTTGCTTCAATTAATTTATCATTAACCGTAAAATCTCCATTGTCAAATCCGGTTTTGATCATATTGTAAGCTGCACGATCTTTTACGCTACCGCCAGGATTATGACCTTCCATTTTAAAATATAAAGAGACATTAGGATTTGTATTCAGAACTCTTGACTTTACCAATGGTGTATTGCCAATAAGCGATAGTAATGATTTAGACATGGGGTAATGTTTTAATTTTAATTTCTGGGGTATGAAAAACTGTAGAATGAGGTGGAACCGTTGATGTAATCCAAGCGTTGCCGCCAATGACACTATTTGCACCAATTATAGTGTCTCCACCTAATATAGTAGCATTAGCATATATGGTTACATTATTTTCAATTGTTGGATGACGTTTAGTCTTCTGTAAATTTTTAGCAACAAATAAGCCGCCTAGGGTTACACCTTGGTAAATCTTGACATCATTTTTAATAATGGCAGTTTCACCAATAACAACACCCGTACCGTGATCAATATGAAAAGATTTTCCTATTTGTGCTCCAGGGTTAATATCAACGCCAGTTTGCCTATGTGCGTACTCCGTCATCAAACGTGGTACAAGAGGAAATCCGGTTTTATAAAGTTCATGTGCCAATCTATATACAGATATAGCATAGAAACCAGGATAAGCCATATAAACCTCTTCAATAGACAATGAAGCGGGATCACAGTTTACGGTTGCCTCAGCATCAAGATTTAAACTCTCTAGAACTGAAGGCAATTTCTCTACATAATTCTCCCATACTTTTTTGCATGGCTTTTCACTTTCCCAGCAAGCCATATCTACAAGCTCATCAAACTGTTTTTCTAGTTTTTCAAGACTTTCCGCTACAGGGGTTTCAATATCAAACAGCATATAAAAAAGAAGGTCGGTAAATTTTTCCGTATTCTTTTTTAAACGAAATCTAAGATTAGGCTGTTTCTTGTGCGTATTAATTTTTTCGATTATCGATCGATGGTCCATGTATATTGATTGTGTTCATCAAAATTAACCAAATAACTAAAAGTAGTTCTCATGTTATGGTTAACTTTAGCTTAAAATAACAAGAGTTAGGTCGTATGTTAGAATCGAATATTACAAAAAGTACACTTCAATTTTTAAATACCTTAAAGAAAAACAATAATAGAGATTGGTTTGCTGAGCATAAATCTGATTTTAAAGTAGAAGAAGTAAAGGTAAAAAGCTTTTTTAACCATGTGCTAGAATTGCTACGAACCCATGATGAAATTGAAAAACTAAAAGTATTTAGAATTTATAGAGATGTTCGTTTTTCTAAAAATAAGACACCTTATAAGCATAATTTTTCGGCATCTTTCTCTAGAGCAGGTCAACATAGACGTGGTGGGTACTATTTACAAATAGAACCTGGCAATAGTTTTATAGTAACAGGATTTTGGAATCCTGAAAAAAATGATTTGTTACGTATAAGAAAAGAATGGGAAATAGATACCAGTGACCTTGTAGATATCATTGATAATGAAAAGTTTAAAAAAGTTTGGGGACCCTTGGTTGGCGATGAACTAAAAACAGCACCAAAAGGTTTTGATAAAGAAGACCCTAACATTGAATTCATTCGTAAAAAGCAATTTATTTTTGTAAAAAGCTTTACGGATAAAGAAGTTTTGACAAATGATTTTGCAAAACAAGTAAATGACTGTTTTGTGACTATTCGCCCATATTTTGATTTAATGAGTAATATACTTACCACTAATTTAAATGGCGAGTCGTTACTAGACTAACTCATACTTATCAAAATATTGAATTTGATCTTCTAATCTTTTTATAACCATATTCATCATACGTTTATTTAGCGCTGAAGAATTTTGAATATATATTTCATACTCATCAACAGTAAGTTGACCTATAATCATACCCTTCAAGGAGTTTCTTAGTTTTACATCCTTTTGAATGGCTTTGGTAATATATTCCATACGTTTTTCTAGCTTTAACTCATAAAACGTATTCTTCATTTTATTGATGTAATTCTTAAAAGAGGCTAATAATAAGTCGTTTTGAAGTTTAATAATAGGCCTTAAGGTTTGGTTCTGAAAACGTTCATCATCACTCATTTCAGGCATTATTTTGGCAGAGGCAATTAAAGGGCGTATCGATTGCAATTTTTGTGTCCTGTCCATTATATTTTGATTTTACTTAAAGGTACGTATTAGATAAAACCCATTTGTTAAGGCATTAATAAGTTTTAAACCTGTTATAAACAATGAAGTTTGCATCAAAAAAAGAGGAGTAAAATTAAGGGTATAATAATTCTGTCAAGGGACAATTATTAATTTATAAGTTATTAATTGTTCAATTGCTTCGATTAGTAAATCGTTACACTAACTGAGACAAAATTGTATTTTTCTTTATTTACGAACTAACTTTGCAAAGTAAATTTTCAAAAGATAAGACTATGAGATTTCATACTAGAAAATTAGTAAAACCTGGTGACCTTAACTCTAATGGTACTTTATTTGGAGGTCAGTTACTGGCATGGATAGATGAGGAAGCCGCACTTTACGCCATTATTCAACTGGAAAACGGAAAAATTGTAACTAAATATATGTCCGAAATAAATTTCATGAGCGCCGCTGTTAAAGGTGACGTTATTGAAATTGGTATTGAAGTTGTAAAATTTGGTAAAACATCGTTAACCTTAAACTGCGAGGTTCGTAATAAAATGAACCACGAAACAATTGTTACCGTAGACAATATTATAATGGTAAACCTTGGCGAAAATGGAAAACCTAAGCCACATGGTAAAACAAAAATTGAATTCGTAAAAGATCGTTTAGCAGCAATGGGTGAAGATTAACTTTCACCCATTTCTTTTGCAACGGCTTGCACCTTGTCAAGTACTCTCATAAGGTTTCCGCCCCATAATTTTGCTATTTCTTCTTCTGTATAACCGCGTTCTACAAGTTCTAATGTTACATTGAATGTTTCAGAAGCATCGTTCCAACCTTCTATACCGCCACCACCATCAAAATCTGAACTAATACCTACAAAGTCTATACCTATAAGTTTTACCATATAATCTATGTGGTTAACAAAATCGGCTACATTAACTGCTTCTGGTGCATCTTCTTTATTTGCTGCCAATTCCTTACCTATTTTAAGAACCTTTGGATAGTTTTCCATAAAAGTTTCTTTATCGGAATCTGATAAACTAGAAATCTGAGAACGCTCGTACCAAGCTATATCTAATGAATCTGCTACTTGCTGATAAATAGATTTCATGAAAGCTGCTCTTTCTTCATGCTTTTCGGTGTTTAGATATGAACTAAACGCAACAGTTTGTACGACTCCGCCATTTTCTTTCATCATCATTAATTGCTCGTCATCTAAGTTTCTGCTATGACCACATAAAGCCCTTGCCGATGAATGAGAAGCTATAATAGGCGCTTTTGATAATGAAATCATTTGTTTCATAGCTTCTTTAGATGGGTGAGATACATCAATCATAATTCCCAATCTATTCATCTCTTTTACAGCGTCTTTTCCTAAATCACTTAATCCATTATGTAACCATGTATCATCGGCTTCACCGGTATTGGAATCTGAAAATTGACTATGGCCATTATGTGCCAATGAAATATAGCGTGCGCCCAAATTGTAATAGTTTTCAAACTCACCCATATCAGTTCCAATAGGGTAAGCGTTTTCTACACCGATCATAGCAGCTTTTTTACCAGAACCAACTATACGTTTTACATCTTTAGAAGTTAAGGCCAATTCTATTTGGTCTGGAGCAATTTCGTCACAAAGCTTATGAATTGCTTCAAATTTTTGAATTGCATTTTCTTTCGCTTTTGCATAACCTTCATCTGTAAGTGTGTCTTGCCCAGTATATACTATTAACCAAGAGACGTCTAAACCACCTTCTTTCATCTTAGGTATATTCACCTGGGTTTCTAGTTTCTGGGTGTAATTTATACTGTCTGTAAAGTTCTTGATATTAATGTCATTATGGGTATCAATCGTAATAACATCTTCATGTATTCGCTGTGCTTTTTCAAGCGTAGTTTCTACAATTTTTTCTTTTTTTTCTGCACAAGAAATTGCAGTTACAAAACACATAAAATAGATAAGCTGCTTCATAGAGTATGTTTAGACCTACAATTTAGGGGTATTCACAACAAATAACCACTCTTAGAGAACATTTTATTGTTCACACAGAGGTTATGATGCATTTTTAGATAATTATAAATAAAAGCCCCCTTAAACTAAAGAATACTTATTTATGCCAATTTCAAAAACTAAGGATTTACTTGGTCAATTATCTCAACTAGAAAGAACTGTTAGTGAATTCTCTTTCGAGGAATTATGTACCGATGAAGCTAAGGTGTTAAAAGACTCTTTTAATACGTTTAGATCTAGTTTGGAAAAACATATTTATGAATCTAAGGAAGCGAACAGTATTCCGCAGAAAAAAGAGTCTGTTGCTGTAAATGGCCAAGATATTTCTCAAAAAAAATTCATAGCGCATATAAGTCATGAAATAAGAACGCCTCTAAACAGTATTATTGGCTATGCGAATCTTTTGAATGATGAAAAATTAACTCAAGGACAGCATAAAAAGGTGGATGCCATAAAATTTGCATCTAATACACTTTTGAAACTTATTAATGAAGTTCTAGAATATTCTAAAATTTCTTCTGGTAATACCAATTTTGAAACTGTAGATTTTAATCTGCATAGTTTACTCAAAGATGTGATGTTTTTATGTGAAACTTTGGTTTTAGATAGAAAAATAGAATTGCTTATTGATATTGATGAAAATGTGCCTAAAATAGTAAAAGGAGATCCATCTAAACTTTCTCAAGTACTTTTAAACCTCTTAGGTAATTCTGTGAAATTTGTAGAAAATGGTTTTATAAAGCTTGAAGTTTTTTCTAAAGAATCTTCAGTTAACGATTGTATGTTACAATTTTCTGTTGCCGATACTGGTATTGGTATTTCACCTGAAAAGGTTAATACAATTTTCAATCAATATACGCAGGCAGAAAATGACACTTCTAGTAAATATGGTGGTACCGGACTAGGTTTAACCATTACAAAAGAGATTATAGAGAAACTTAATGGAGAGATAGAAATTGAAAGTGTTCT
This sequence comes from Maribacter sp. Hel_I_7, assembly GCF_000688315.1. Taxonomy (NCBI): domain Bacteria; kingdom Pseudomonadati; phylum Bacteroidota; class Flavobacteriia; order Flavobacteriales; family Flavobacteriaceae; genus Maribacter; species Maribacter sp. Hel_I_7. The sequence goes on from NZ_JHZW01000003.1 coordinate 764,809, forward strand.
AGATAAAGGTACTACAGTAACTTTTAGATTGCCTTACCCTTACGGCAGTACAGCTGGTGTTGTAAATAAATCAATAAACGAAAATAATAAATTAAAGAACGGTAAATTATTAGCTGGTACCGAGATAATGGTGTTTGAAGACAATCAAATGAATCAGCTTTTAATAGTTGAACAATTGACCAAATGGGGTTGCAAAGTACACACAAATATTACACTTGATAAAGGACTGGAAATTTTAGCTACCAATAATATTGACCTTATCCTAATGGATTTGAAAATGCCCCATCTAAACGGATTTGAGGTTTCTAAAGTAATTAGAGGTAACGACAACTCCAATATAAATTCAATACCTATTGTTGCCTTTAGTGCAGATTTCACTGAAAGGGACAGTAAAGAATGTAAAGAAATAGGGATAAATGATTTTCTCCTTAAACCATACACCTTAGAAGATTTAATGACGACCATAGTAAAGAATAAGAGAAAGAAAGTTGAACCTTTAGAGTTTGCCTCAATATTGCAGAAACCAATGATAGAACCAAAAGAAACCACGGTAGTTGATCTTACAAGTCTTTTAAAAGATTGTTTTGGAGAGATTGATATGTTAAATGAGCTTGTAAAGCTTTTTAAGCTTAATGCCATTGAGTTCATTGGTAATGTAAAAGTGCATTTACAGACCGAGGATTTAAATCAGATTGCATTATCTGCCCATAAGCTAAAGGCTGGGTTTGCGATGATAAAAGCTGATGGCATGCGTAATTTAATTGTTGAACTTGAAGCTAGCTGCAAATCGAATAAGCCTAATAAGGTAAGAGAGTTGTATCAAGCTTTTTTAAACGATTATCCACTATTGGAAGAAAATCTGACCGATGCGTTGAAATCATTGAACAAGAAGTAATATGAGCAAACGTGTACTACTAGCAGATGACGACCAACTTTTGGCTTCCTTATTAAACTTTAGGTTAAAGAAAGGTGGGTACTCTGTACATCATTCTGTTGATGGTAAAGAGGTAAAAGAGTATTTACAAAAAGAAATGCCAGATATTATTGTCAGTGACATTATGATGCCATATTTTTCTGGTATTGAGCTCATTGACTATGTCAGAAACGAACTAAAATCAAAAACGCCTATTATAATTATTTCATCTGCAGGTAATGAACAAAATGTTCTTACAGCTTTTGAATTAGGTGCTAATGATTTTATTACCAAACCAGTAAGTCCAACAGAATTATTAGTACGCATAGCAAGAGAGATAAATAAGTAACCCAAAACACCATTTATTGATTCCCCCAAATCAAATAAACATATTATTAATAACAGCACCAGAATTCAATTTAGAATATCTGTGGTGGCTGACCATATTGTTTTTTGTTTTGTCTATTATTTATTTCATTGGAGTTTTTCTGATTAGAAATAGAATCACTTCTACTAACAGCCGTACAAAAGATAAAAAGATTGAATTTTCCCCCATGATCAATGAATTTCTATTCTATGAGGATTCAAATACTAAGGAGGAAAAAATGAACTACTTAAACCTTAAAATTCAGATACGGGAATTAATTAAAAACGATTTCGATAGACAAGTTCTTACCGAGGTATTGCTAGATTTACGAAAAGATTTATCTGGGCAATCACAAGCAGTTTTAATTGATCTTTATAAAGATTTAGGATTGCATAATGATGCTTATAACAAGTTAGGTAGCAGAAAATGGCAAGTTGTTTCCAGTGGAATTTTAGAGTTAACTACCATGGAAGTTGAAGAAGCTTATGGTTTAATCATAAAATTCATAAATCATAGACAAAGTACTATTCGCAAACAGGCAGAAATAGCCGTGGTTAATTTGAAAGAAGAAGGAATTAAATATTTCCTGGATAATACTAAATATAAAATTGCAGAATGGCAACAATTAAAGTTGTTAGATGTACTAAGACACAAGCCTAATTTTAATGCTCCTCAATTTGGACTTTGGCTGACTGCAACAAATACACATGTTGTATTGTTTTCTTTGAGATTGATAAAATATTACAATCAAAATGAAGCTGAACAATCTATCATCACATTATTAAAACATAAAAATCGCGATATACAGGCAGAAGCCATTGAATGTATTAAAGATTTTCATTTTGTAAGTGCCTTACCTACCTTAAAACTGGTGTATCCAAAAGCCAGTCACGATATTAAAATAGCCATTTTGGATGCTATAGGTGAAATTGGTTCTAAAAACGAAGTAGCATTTTTAGAATACTTAGCATCAACGGAACGCCATTTTAACATTAAAGGAAAAGTCAATAGTACGTTGAATAAAATTAATCCGGAAAGTGTATTACCTACAAAGAACATCTCAACTGAAGATTTTTATGAAGCTGAAATGGATTTAGAAGATACACTGACTACAGTTGACGAAATTAAAAAAGAGCCAGAGCTTTCTATCACACAGCCTGATTTGAATATTACAATGGAATTAGAGAATGAGCCAGAAATCTCAGAAGAGATTATTGAATTAGAATCATCTACTATAAATAGCTCACCAAAAGAAGAAACTGAAACCGAAATTGTAAATGAAACCAGTTCTGAGGAGTTAGAGAATGAAGTTGCGTTGGATATAGAAATTGAAAATACTCGTAGCGAACAGCTTGAAATAGATTTAACTTTTTTACCGCATGTTAATGATGAAAATGTACAGGCAGAGAACGACGTAGAAATTGAAAAAGTTGAGGAAGTTAAAACGATAGAAGAAATAGTATTAGAAGAAGAATTTACTTTTAATTTTCTGCCATTCGTGGTTGAAGAAAATGCATATAAAGAAGAAGTTTCAGCTTTTGTAGAAGATGATTTTGAACCATTATTTGTATTAGATGAGAATTTTAATAATGACCAAGAAGAGGTAGTATCTATAACCTTGGATGAAAGCACATCAAATGAATTTGAAGATATTGATTGGTCTACGGTTTCTACAGAGACTTTAACAGAAAATGATAGTGAAGAGCCGGCCGTTATTGAAGAACCATTAATTTCTTTTGAGAGTGACGAAATTTCATTCTCTGCAAATTTTATGCCTCAAGAAGAGTTGGATGCTATGGTAATTCTGGAAAATATTGCGGAATTAGGTGATAGTCGAGAGCTTGACTTGTTACAAAATATAGCAGAAGAAAATAGCTCTGTTCTTGTAAAAGAACGTGCTAATGAATTAATTCAAAAATTCTTATATCAATCTCCAAGACCAACGGAGCTGTTTTCAGCAGATAATAATCTTTCTGAAAGTGTATTTACGGAAATATATAACCTGGCAGACAAAGAAACCAAGCTTATGCTTTTAAGTGAGATTAAAAGTATTGGTGATGAAAAAGAAATTCAGTTGTTAGAAAGTGTCATTAAATCAGAATCTAAATCACTGGCAAAAGCAGCAAAAGATGCATTAGAGAATATAAAATCTCAATTATCTCTTGAAATAGATGTTACTCCTAAAGAAATAAATAATGATACTATTTTTGACGTTGATTTTGAATTAGAACTAAGCGAGTCAATTAAGAGGAATATCGCATCGAATGATAACGGTTCTACCTTATTCGATCAATTGTGCTCTATGTCCAACTCTTTATACAAAAAGAAAAATGGATAGTGAGTTATTTGGAATAGTATTGGAATACATCAATTTTGTATTCTTTGTATTTACGTTAATTCTATTCGTGCTTTTTTCTGCGATGGCGTATTTCTCTACTCGAAATTCTCTTCATTATAGAAATAAAAACAGTTTTACTGATATATCTAAAATAATGGCTTCACCATTGGCGCCAACAATTACTATTATTGCGCCTGCTTATAATGAAGGTTTAACCATTGTAGAAAATATACGTTCCTTATTATCCTTACAATATGTCAATTATGATGTAATGGTTGTAAACGATGGTAGTAAGGATGATACCTTACAGAAATTAATAGATTCATACGATTTAGAGAAAATTGATGTTGAAATGGACCCAGACTGGAAATCTAAAACGGTGAGGGGTATTTACAAATCAAAAAATAGAGCTTTTGAAAAGCTAACCGTAGTCGATAAAATGAACGGTGGTAAGTCTGATGCTTTAAATGCAGGTGTTTCTTTATCTACAAGTAAATATGTTGGTTGTATAGATGTTGATTGTCTTTTGCAGCCTGATGCCTTATTACATGTAGTGAAGTCCTTTTTTCAACGTTCTAAAAAAAGGGTTATTGCGGTTGGCGGAGTTATACGTGTTGCCAACTCATGTATTATACAAGGCGGACAGTTAGAAGAAATTAGATTGCCAACCAATTGGCTGGCTCGGTTTCAACTTTTAGAATATACTCGATCTTTCATTCTAGGTAGAATGGCATGGGGTAGAATAGATAGTTTATTGATCATTTCAGGGGCATTCGGTTTTTTTGAACGCGAAATTGCCTTGGCTGTTGGTGGTTATGATACGGATACGGTTGGTGAGGATATGGAAATCGTTTTTAAAATGCGTAGGTATATGCATGATAGAAAAGAACCATATACTATAGAATATATACCTGATCCACTTTGTTGGACAGAAGTGCCGGAAGACCTTAATATACTCGTAAATCAACGAGATCGTTGGGCTCGTGGAAATTTAGAAACTTTGTTCAAGCATAAAGACATGCTGTTCAATTCAAAGTATGGTAGGTTAGGTTTGTTAAGTTATCCATATTGGTTTTTCTATGAATGGCTTTCTCCGTTATTGGAGTTTTTTGGCTTTTTTACCATTCTACTTTTTGCCTATTTAGGTATTCTTAATTGGGAGTTCTTTTTAATGATAACGCTAGCCATATTCCTGTTTTCAATCATGATTTCGTTTTATGCTATTCTGTGGGATGTGTATTCATACAATCAATACCGAAAAACAAAAGACATATTAATATTAATGGGCTTAGCGATTTTAGAGCCTTTCATTTTTCACCCTATTGTAGTATATGCTGCAGTAAGGGGTAACTATAAAAAATTATTCAAGATAAAATCTGGTTGGGGATCCCAGGTTAGAAAAGGTTTTGCAAAAGCAACTTAAAAGCAATGAACACAAGTAGTATAGATAGATATTCTTTAAAGCAGTATACGCGGCTTATGATGTCCTTTTTTGGATGTTTGCTGGTATTGACGCTTTTTCAATATGGTATTCTATACTATAAAGGAGTTCTAGATTCTATTTTGTCCACTAGTTTATTAAAAGCAATTGTACACCAAATTGGCTTTACCGCGCTTATGGGTATTATAATGGTTTTCCCGTTTAACTTTTGGGAAAATCTACGTTCCAAATATGGCTTCAATCTGGTATTTGTGTTGCTAAGTATTGTTTTAATCATAGAAGCTATGCTAACTGCATACTACTGTACAACGTTGGTGCCATTAGGGTCAGATTTATTGGGGTATAGCTATTCTGACATGAAAATCACCATAGCCAATTCTGGTGGATACATAATCTCAGTGTACTTGCTAATTGCCTCTGCTATTTTAATCGGTCTATTTTTAATACTGTACAGGATCACTTCTAAATTCTATAACAGAATTAGTAAAATGTACCCGTTTACCATAGTTTTATTTAGTTTGTTCGTTGCCTCGTTATTTACAGATGGTAAACCTATTAACCAAAATAAAGTACAATACCTAGCTGTAAATCTTTACAATTCTTCTACTGAAGACAATTCGTATACTTCTACGGAAGAATATCCATTAGTAGAAAGTTCAAATATTGAAAATGTTCTTGGAGATTACTTCGAATTAAAAGAGGAGAAACCTAATATCGTTTTTATAATGGTTGAAGGTTTAGGTAGGGATTTTGTTGGTGAAGGTGCTGAATATGGCGGATTCACTCCTTATCTAGATTCATTGACCACTAAATCTTTATACTGGGAGAATTTTCTAAGTAATACCGGTAGAACTTTTGGCGTACTACCTTCATTGTTAGGGTCGTTGCCATTTGGTAAAAGCGGTTTCATGGAGTTAGAGGAATATCCTAATAAGTTGACGCTATTCAGTGTACTTAAAAACAACGGTTACCATACTTCATTTTATCAAGGAACCAATAGCTCTTTTGATAAGGTAGATAGATTTCTAAAAAGTGAAAATGTTGATTTTGTTTTGGATAAATCAGGATTCGGAAATAAATACCAACAACAGGCAGAAGATGCTGCAGGTTCATCTTGGGGTTTTCCAGATTTAGAATTATTCAAGAAAAGTATCAGTTTAGAAAGAGGAGAAAATCAGCCAAGGTTAGAGGTTTATATGACTATTAGTACACACGAGCCTTTTATTCCGCCTAGTCAAGATTTGTATGAAGGTAAAGTAAAAAATATACTGTCAAAAGGAGGCTTCGATTCTAGGGTTGAAAAAGTGATTGAAAAGAATGATAATGTCTTTGCCACACTTTTATATACCGATAATTCTATAAAATGGTTCATGGAATCATATAAGTCTCAACCAAATTATGATAATACTATTTTCATAATAACTGGTGACCATAGGTTAATTCCAATTCCACAGCGAAATAACATCAGTCGTTTTCATGTGCCATTAATTATGTACAGCCCAATGCTGAAATCTACACGAAAAATGAGTTCTGTTTCTTCTCATTTTGATGTTACTCCGTCTATTTTGGCGCTATTAAATGGTTCTTACGAATTAAAAATGCCTAAGAAAGTCGCTTGGATGGGGGGCGCTATAGATATGCAAACTGCCTTTAGATCCACAAAAAACATTCCTCTTATGAGAAATAAGAATGAATTAAAGGAATATATAAGTGGAGAAAAACTATATACAGATGGCGATATTATGCAAATAGATGAGAATATGGATATCAGCTCTGCTTTTGGAGGTGGTGCTATTGAATCTACTTTAGAACGTTTTAAGTCCGTAAACCATTACGTTACTACAGAGAACAAGATAATACCTGATAGTTTGGCAATTTTTACCATTCAAAAAGAAAAATTTACCGATAGTGAAACGGTTTGGTTGAACAGTGTTTATGATGGTAAAGATTCTGATAAGGGCTATTTTAAGGCTAGGGATTTAGCATGGAATAAAAAATGGGACAAAGCGTTATTATTATGTCGCTACAACCTTTCTGGAGCACCTAGTCATATAGATACTAAAATATTAATGGGCAGGGTAAACTCTTGGCAAGGAAACCATGAAAAGGCTGCGGAGATTTTACAAGAATGCATTGCTATTAATCCCAATTATATAGATTCTTATGCCGCGCTATTTGATGTGTATTATTGGTCAGATAAGTTGAGAGAAGGTTTAGAATTAATAGATAAGGTTCAAGAAAATAGTTCTAGTGCCAATGAAATAACAGATAAAATTTCAAGGGCACGTACAATTGCTAGAAATGCAGGAATTAAAGTGCACCAGCTAGAAAAGAAAGAACCTTTAAATACAGTAGCGTCAGTTAAATAATGAGTAATACGTACGTACATATCATCCTTTTGGTCCTATTTGCCGGTATCTATCAAGGTACAGGTCAGGATACTGATGATAATTTTGACACGGCATATGCATTGGCTTATGAAGGCAAAACGAATACTGCGCATAATATGCTGTACGTATTAGTTAATAAGCCTGCTACAGATGTGGAAACTTCTTTATTATGGGCAAGCACACTAAGTTGGCGAGGTGATTATGATTTAGCTCGGTCATCGTTTAATACCATTTTATCCAAAACTAAGAACAATAGAGATGCATGGATCTCAGCTATTAAAAATGAGTTGTACGCTAAAAACTATGCAACCGCTTTGGGACTGTCCAACAAAGCATTGGTACATATAGAAAATGATGAGGAAATTATAAGACTTCAAGCAATAGCAACTGACGGAGTTAATGGTTTGTCGTATGCTGAAGATGGTTGGTATAATGTAGATAGTGCTGTCAAAACAAAATTGGTAGTAGCTAAAAAACAAAAACCAACAGTAGCGAAGAGCATTGAAGATAAGAACTTAGAATTGGAAAGAAAAACACCGGTTACGGAAGAGAAGTTAAAGAATTCTGTTATGGTAAATAGTTCTGTAACTTTCTATGACCAGCGTTTTGATCCTATAACTACATCTAGTATTGCTTTTAAAAGACAGACACCTTATGGTTCTATTATTCCAAGAATAAACAATAGCAATAGGGTAGGTAAAAACGGAATTCAATTAGATATTGATTTGTATCCTAAAATTGCAAAGGGTTTTTATGCTTATGTAAACTACGGCTATTCAGAATCAGATTTGTATCCTAACCATAAAGTTGGTGGAGACATATATTACAACCACAAAAGCGGATTTGAATTTTCTGGTGGTGGTAGACTAATAAATTTTGCAACTAGAGATGTAAAGTCGATCACCAACTCACTGGGGTATTATAAGGGCAATTATTATTTTTCTTTGCGATCTTACATTACTCCAGAATCTAACAACTTAACCAATGTTTCTGGAAATCTATTGGTACGTAAATACTTGAAGGATGCTGAAAATTATACGGGTTTTAATGTCGGTTACGGATTTTCACCTGAATTGAGGCAATTTACATCAGGAGATCAACTGTTGGCAGAAACCCTACTGTATATTGAATCGCAACGTTTAAGTTTTGAATATCAATTTACCAGTAAAAATAATCTTAGTGCTTATAGAACCAATGTAGGAGTCTTGCGTCAAGAGCAATCTTTTGATCCTGGCAGTTATTTTTACTCTATCTCTGCAGGATTAACGTATGAGTTTAATTTTTAGACTTCATAGCAGGTATCCATTTATCGGCATACATTCCATATACTAAGCCTAACTCATTATCATACACATATCGTTCGTCTTTTCCGGCGTCAAAATTCACATTGAATACATACACTTTAATTCCGGCATCTCTTAGCTGTAGCATCAATTTCTTCTGACTTGCGATTATCCTTCTTGAAACCGCCACATGCTTTACATTGTTTACTTTTAAAAAGTTCACTTTATCACCTTTTATACCTAATAAAGGTTCTTGAGAAATCATAGTGTTTATTCCATGTTCAGATGCTTTTTCTACTGCCATAACACTAAATAGTTCCATTATTAGACGGTCCTTATCTATAAAGGCATCGGCAAATGCAATAGGGTCATTAACTTTATCTGTAATCAATGTAGCGTCAGGATGATTTTTAAACCAGGTATTTATGCCATCCATATCTAAGGTCGTATAATCACCATAAATTTTCTGTTTCATGAATTGAGAGTGGGTAGGAGGTAAGGTTCCTGTATAATGGGTAAAACGAGCCCACATGTTCCAATCATGGGCAGCCACTAATTTTCCGTCAGATGTTTCAATAATATCCAACTCAAAAATTCGGAATCCCTTTTTATAATTCTCATCTAAGGCATGTTTGGAGTTTGTTGATTTTACACCATTTACTTCACCACCTGCATGCGCAATGTATCTATCGCTGCTAGGTTCAAACTCATACACCTCTTTTGGAAAGAAAATTTCTTTGCCACCTAATTGTATATTTACTTGAATGGTTTCTGTAATGGAATTGTCGTTCACTTGTTCAGAGATAACCCCTTTGGTATTATGCATAACATATGCTTGCCTTCCTTTTAAGGTACTTAATTGAATGAGTCCTAATGCACTAATTTGTTTTTCATACCCGGTTAATTGTGCTGCGGCCGAATCATGTGCCAATATGGAGAATGTGACTTTTGATTGTATCATATTAGTAAGAACATCTATAAGTTCTAGCACATCTTCTTTACTACCGTAGGTATCAAAAGTTTTAAATTCAAAATTATTACCCGCTTGAAAATGAACTATGGTGAGACCGCGTTCTATGGCTTCTAATTGCGAGTCATACATAAACGTACTTCGCTCATGTGTATTAAAGCTATGACTATTAAGCACCACTTCTCCGTAAATTACACTTTCATCAAAAGAACTTATAGTATATGTTGTAGCTGCTACTAAATGGTTTCCTATGAACAGGGTAACGAATAGCAAACAGATTTTGAAGTTTATAGTACTATAGGGGGATTTCATCATTATAAATGGATTTTTTCAACACTAGTTTACCATTAAGTATATGTTGTATTGATATGGATATAAAGAAAACGAAATTAAAAGTCTGGTATTGTGATAAGATAGATAATTGTATTCATCTAATTTATAGCTGATTAAGGGTCTAGTATTTTTAAATTTCTTGACTCATAATAAATCTACATCTCATATAATCCTGTATTCTTAGGTCTAGTATCGTTTAAATCTAATTGTTTTGTTTCTAAAACCTCGGTAAAATACCAATAAAGAGGATGAACTACGCATCTCAAAAGCCTTGTAAAATATAGGCTTCATAGTTTTTAGATGCTAAACAACACTTTTTAGTGGGTTTTACAACAAATTTAAAATGGTTCACCACAATTTGTTGTCACAGCCTTAACATCATTATATATTTACTTTCAAGATATGTGTACCCAAATTAAGATTAACTTTTAAACCTACAATATGCTTTACGACACCTACGGAGAAGAATACCTTGTGTTTCTTCAAGATTTAAATGAAATTCTTAGTATCAACGAATTAGCTGAGTTGGACTATATGTAAATGTCTACCAAACCAATCACCAAAAACAAATAACCCATGGCACATCAAAATCAAGATTTCTCATCCTATCAAAACTTTATCCAGGATCTTAATAGCATCCTAGTAAACTTTAATATCAACAAATTGACCCATTCGTAATGTTCTAAACATTAGAAAAAAAGAAAGCGCCCGTACAAACGGGCGCTTTCTTTTTTTTAAAACAATTGTTATATCTAGCCTAAATAGGTCTTAAGTAACTTACTTCTAGAGGCATGACGTAATTTACGTATAGCCTTTTCACGTATTTGTCTCACACGCTCTCTTGTTAAATCGAACGTTTGTCCAATTTCTGCTAAAGTCATTGACTGCTGATCACCAATACCATAATACAATTTAACTACATCTGCCTCTCTTGGAGATAATGTATCTAAAGCTCTATTAATTTCTGTATTTAATGACTGTTGTAATAAAACATTGTCCGGTCTTGGAGATTCACCTGAACGTAATACGTCATATAGGTTAGAATCTTCGCCTTCACGTAAAGGTGCATCCATAGATACATGTCTACCTGAATTCTTAAGTGATTGTTTCACTTCAGAAACCGTCATTTCTAATTCTTTTGCAATTTCTTCTGGAGAAGGTGGGCGCTCATGTGCCTGTTCTAAGTAAGAAAATGTCTTTTTGATTTTATTAATTGAACCAATTTTGTTCAACGGTAAACGAACTACTCTAGATTGTTCTGCTAAAGCTTGTAATATAGATTGTCTGATCCACCAAACGGCATAAGATATAAACTTAAATCCTCTTGTTTCATCAAATCTTTTTGCTGCTTTAACTAACCCTAAATTTCCTTCATTAATTAAATCTGGTAATTTAAGACCTTGATTCTGATATTGTTTTGCTACGGAAACCACAAATCTTAAGTTGGCCGTGGTTAACTTTTCCAAAGCTGCTTGACTACCTTCACGAATCTTCTGTGCTAGTTCTACCTCTTCATTCGCAGTAATCAAATCAATTTTACTGATATCTTGCAAGTATTTATCCAGTGATTTTGACTCACGATTCGTTACCTGCTTGATAATCTTTAGTTGCCTCATATGTGTGTATGGAATTTAGAAGTTGTACAAGTTTACAGTATACCGCTTTTTATCCTAATATCCTAATGTATTTCACTAATGTTGTACAGTATTTATTAGCTTTAACAAAGCTTTAAGCATTTAGGACGTTATATTTCGATAGCTTATTTTTGAACTTAGACAGTTATTTAATATGAGTAAAAGAGCCCTAAAAACATATATCTCCAAACTTCCTAAAAAGGCATTGGAAGAACAAATAGTGGAGCTTTACGAAAAATTCCCTGCCGTAAAAACATATTACGATTTTGCGTTTAACCCTAAGGAAGATAAATTGGTACAAGATGCCAAGGCAAAAATATCTAACGAATACTTTCCCTTAAAACGTAGAAGACCTAAAGCAAGACGTTCTGTGGCACAGAAATTCTTGAAGCATTTTATAAAGTTGGGCGTAGACCCTCATCTTGTAGCAGATGTTATGTGTTACAATTTAGAAATTGCTCAGACCTTTTCTATGGAGAAAAATGTGGCAGACTCTTTTTACCGTAGTATGCTAAACTCATTTAACGAAGTCATACAGTATACCACTGTACAAGGTATTTTTCCTGAGTTTAGAGAACGTATCTTAAAAATATATACAGAAACACAAAACCAAAAATGGCTTTTAGAAGATGAATTCTCTAAAGCTTTGGATATTATAGATTAGCAATATGGCAATAGTTATTATAAGACAAGATTCTAAGATTGAATTGTGGAAAAACGCTTTACAAAAAGCGGACAGCTCTTTAAAGGTGTATAGCTATTTAGAAGACCACCCAAAAGATGAGATTACTATGGCGGTCATTTGGAAACATCCGGCTGGTTCGCTGGCAGTTTATCCCAATCTAAAATGTATTGCTTCTGCCGGGGCAGGGGTAGATTATATATTTGAAGATGATACCCGTCCAAAAAATATCCCTATCACCCGTATCGTTGATCCGTTTTTGGCCGGCGATATGTCCGAACATGTGCTTGCCGTAATCTTCGCACACCTAAAGAATTTAAACGCTTACAAATTAGATCAAGTTGCCAATGTTTGGGAACCTAAAGATTATCTACGAATTAAAGATGTTACTGTTGGTATTTTAGGTCTTGGGGAACTAGGTTCACTTACCGCAACCGACCTTAGCAAATATGGTTTTAATGTGCAAGGGTGGAGCAGAAGCAAAAAAAATATTGATGGGGTGCAAACTTTCTTTGGTGAAGACCAACAGCAAAAATTTCTAGCTTCTACAGATGTTTTGGTATGCTTGTTACCGTTGACACCTGCTACCCAGGGTATTTTGAATACATCTTTAATGTCTCAACTTCCAAAGAACGCCTATGTGATAAACGTAGCCCGTGGCGGACATTTAGTGGATGAAGATCTGTTGGAGTTATTGGATTCCGGACACTTATCCGGTGCTTGTTTAGATGTGTATCATACAGAGCCATTGCCTACAACACATCCTTTTTGGAATCATAAAAAAGTACACATGACTCCCCATTATGCCAGTGTATCAGATACCAATTCTGTAATGCCACAGATTGTAGATAACTATAAAAGGTTAATTTCTGGTAAGAAATTACGTCATCTGGTAGATTCTGACAAGGGATATTAATATTGTGTTTTTAAAGTTTTTTATTTCCTAGACCCATAAAAATCACATAATTTTATAAGGTTTTTGCATTATTAATCTATTTAAGCCTACCACCTTTTGAAATTACAGAAAGAGACCGTTGAGAAAACCTTATATGATTATCAAGAGGAAGATCTACATGCTATTTTTAAGTATCTAGATGAGAATGGGGATAATTCTAACTTACTATACCAATTACCTACTGGTGGTGGTAAAACTGTGGTATTCTCTGAAATTGCCAAGCGCTATATTGCAAAGACCAATAAGAAGGTAATTGTACTTACCCACCGTATAGAATTAAGTCAGCAGACTTCTAAAATGCTGAACGGCTTTGGAGTTAAGAACAAGATTATAAACAGCGAAGTAAAAGAATGGCAAGACCAAGACGAGTTCATGTGTTTTGTAGCTATGGTAGAAACGCTGAACAACCGTCTACAAGAAGAGAAGATTGAAATAAACAATATCGGTCTTGTTATTATAGATGAGGCACATTACAACTCTTTTCGAAAACTATTTAAGTTTTTTGAAAATTCCGTTATTCTTGGGGTTACCGCAACACCGTTGAGTTCAAATATTAAGCTACCCATGAAAGACAACTATAAAAAGTTGATTGTGGGCGAGTCTATAGATTCCTTGATTCAAAAGAAGTTTTTGGCCAAAGCGAATATGTATAATTACGATGTAAGTCTGCAAACCCTTAAACTGGGTATTAGTGGAGATTATACCGTAAAATCTTCCGATGAATTATACGGTAACCATAGTATGCTGAATAAACTGGTGGCTGCCTATAATGAAATAGGAAAAGGAACCAAGACTCTTATATTTAATAATGGTATAAACACCTCTAGGTACGTATGCGAAACGTTTAAGAAGGCTGGGTATAATATTCGTCATCTCGACAATAAGAACAATGCAAGTGAACGTAAAGAGATTTTAAAATGGTTTAAAGAAACGCCCGATGCCATATTAACATCGGTAAGTATTTTAACTACTGGTTTTGATGAGCCTAGTGTAGAAACCATTATTCTAAACCGTGCAACACGCTCACTTACCCTATATTTTCAAATGATCGGTCGTGGGTCTAGATATTTGCCACATAAAGAGGAATTCAATGTTATTGATATGGGGAACAATGTTGCCCGTTTTGGTCTGTGGAATGCAGGTATCGATTGGCAAGAGATTTTCCACTTCCCAGATTTCTATTTGGAAAATATAAAGAACGATGAAGAGATAGAACGTGAATTCGTTTATGAAATGCCGGCAGATTTACGCGCCGAATTTGCGAATTCTACAGATATTGATTTTGACATTAAAGCGGAATACAAAAAGAGTTTTGCTAACGGAGAGAAATCTAAACTGGTGCTTGAAAAAAGTATAGACCAGCACGCAAAAATTTGTGTAGAGAATTCTGAAGATGTTTTTGATGCCCGTATTCTGGCCAAAAAACTAAAAGAGGAAATTAAATACCGTGTACGCCAATATTCATATTGTATTATGAACAATACAAAGAACTACAAAGAATGGCTAGAGGAAGATTACGAACGAAAATTACGTTCTAAAATCTCTAAGATGTTCGCAGCTAAGATGTGATTTTTACGGGGATTAGGTATTGAAAATTAATGTTGATCTAATTGTCAATTCTTTATTCTAGGGCGGTGTTTATTATTGGATGTTGAAAAATGTCCAGACCATGATTAATAACCACATAACATGGTTAAATTCATGTGCTAGAACCACTAGAACATTCCCTACCAATGAAGAATCGCTTATTTACCCTTATTTTAATTCTAACTCTTGTTTTTTATGCTATTGTCGGTTATCATTTTTTAACCGGTTGGCACCCCATTATAATGATGATCTTTGCCATTTTTTTAGGTCTGGTAATTAACTTAAGTGTATTCACATTACTTAACCTCATTGGCAAAGGACTAAAAAGTATTCAGCTAAAATCTATTACTGCAATTCTAAGCGGTATTGTAGTTTTTATCATTTTAAAGTATGTTGGTTTTGGCTGGCCAATAGTATTCTATAGTGGCATAATTACTTTAGGGATTCTATTTTGTATCGCCATTTATAGATTTCAATTAAAAAGATCATTTCGATCAAGCGCCTTTCTTCTCATAATGGGAATTGGTGTTGGCTATGTATTATTAATTTTAGCTGGATCCGGTGCTGATCCTTATGAAAAAGAAGTCCCGCTAGCTTTTTCAACTAATACTAATTTTCTCCCCTCGGAAGCGACTTTAGATAACCCTGCTGCTTTAGGTCCTTATACCGTTAAGACATTTACGTATGGTAGCGGTACCGATGAACAACGCGAAGAATTTGCTACGGGAATTACTTATAAAACCAATACTGTAGATGCCACATGGTTGATTCCCGACTGGATCGATAAAAAGAAGAAATGGCGTGAACGCTATTGGGGATTCGGTGCAGAAAACTTTCCATTAAATGGTAGGGTTTATATGCCCGAGGGTGACGGTCCATTTCCGTTAACTTTAATCGTGCATGGCAATCATAGCATGATAGATTACTCTGATGATGGCTATGGATATCTCGGCGAATTATTGGCAAGTAGAGGTATTATAGCAGTGTCGGTGGATGAGAATTTTTTAAACGGACATTGGTCTGGAGATTTTAGGGGTAAAGAAATGCCCGCTCGTGCATGGTTACTTTTAAAGCATTTAGAACAATGGAGAAATTGGAATACAGAAGAAGGACATGAGCTATCCAAAAAAGTAGATATGGAAAATATTATGCTAGTTGGTCATTCTCGTGGTGGCGAAGCAGTTTCTATTGCAGCAGCTTATAATCCGTTGCCCTATTTTCCTGATCAAGCAAAACAGACATTCGATTTCAATTTTAATATCAAAGGGGTGGTTGCACTTGCACCAACGGATTATAGATATGACCGAAAAATTATATTGAACAACATCAATTTCTTGAGTATACAGGGTTCTTATGATGCAGATGAAGTGAGTTTTTGGGGTATGAGACCCTATCGTCGTTTGCAGTATACAGATTCTATTTCCAGATTTAAATCTGGGGTATATATTCACCATGCCAATCATGGTCAGTTTAATTCCACGTGGGGAAATTCAGATTTTGGAGCCCCATCCAAATGGTTATTGAACTTAAATCCGTTATTAAAAGAAGAACAACAACAAGAAGCCGCTAAAGTATTTATTAGTGCTTTTGCGGAAGCCTCTTTAAAAAACAATCAAGAATACCGTACACTATTTAAAGATGTTTCTATAGCGAAGCAATGGTTGCCCGTAGAACATTATTTAACTTCTTTTCAGCCATCTAATTTTCATACTATTGCTGATTTTGAAGAAGATTTAGATGTTACTACAGCAAAAGATGACACAAAAATACAAACGAGCCATTTAGCACTTTGGAAAGAGCAAAATCTACCAACTCGAGATAAAGGAAGCCAAGAAAACAATGCTGTTATTCTTGGATGGGATGCCGAAACTTCTGCTAGTTCTTCGGATATGGGTGTTTATGAATTGATGCTCTCGGCTAATGATGCTAGTGCGTTTACAACAAATTCAACATTACAATTTACGTTGGGTGCAGGAAATCATGAATGGTTAGATATCAATTTAACCGAAGCGCAAAAAGAAGCAAAGAAAGATGAAGATAAACGCGAAGTGCCACAGCTAGATTTCACTATTCAACTAACCGATGCATCTGGACACACAAGTGCTATGAAAATTAATGAGATTAAAGGCATTACCAAACAGTTAAAGACAAGGTTTACCAAATTCAAATTCTTGGATAAAGATATGATTGGAGAAGATTGGGAAGTGCAATTACAGACCTACCATTTACCAATGCAACGCTTTATAACCGCTAACCCTGAGTTTGCCGCGAAAGATGTAGCATCCATTAAATTTATTTTTGATCAAACGGATTATGGGGTAGTGGTACTTGATGAAATAGGGGTTTCGGGAAGTTAGTTGTTGGTTGTTCGTCATAGCGCGGCTATTTGTTTCTTCGGGACACACCTACATACTATGTAATGAATGGTCGGTTCAAGTGAATTTCGAGGTATTAGAAATTAGTATCGAGAGCCTATTTGTGTACCAAAGGTTCTCGATACAACTTTTTGGTTTTCGCTATGCTACAACTAAAAAGCCACTCGAACTGACAGAGGTACTAAAACGTACTTATTTACAAGGATTCAACAGATTGCTACGTCGCGAAAAACTCCTCGCAAAGACAGAATTAAAACTGAGTACTGCTAACTGAAACTGCCTACTGATACTAAAAACTTGTCAACCAACAACCAATTCCCGTACTTTGTACTTAATACTTCGGACTTTGTACTTAAAGAAAAATACCCAAACCCTTCTCGTAATAGCACTTGTATGGCCAGAACCTGCTTCTACGGCCGCGGGAGTGCGAATGATGCAATTGTTAGAAGTATTTAAAAAGCAAGGCTATTCCATAACCATTACTTCTGCCGCATCTAAGTCGGAGTATTCTGCGGATGTTGAACTTTTAAGTTACAACTCGCAGGATATAAAAATGAACGATGCTTCGTTTGATGTATTTGTAAAAGATTTGAATCCTGCTGTGGTGTTGTTTGATCGTTTTTTGACCGAAGAACAATTTGGGTGGCGTGTGGCTGAAAACTGCCCAAATGCTTTACGGATTTTAGATACCGAAGATTTACACAGCCTTCGTCATGTGCGTGAACAATGTTTTAAAAAAGATATTCCGTTTACTACAGATGCATGGTTGATAAATGATAAAACCAAACGGGAAATTGCGAGTATTTACCGTTGTGATCTGTCTTTAATTATCTCTAGCTATGAATTAGAATTATTGACCGATGTTATTAAAATAGATGAAAGTCTATTGTTGTTACTTCCTTTTATGGTCGATGAGATTACCGATGACACCAAATGGAACTCATTTAATGAGCGAACCGATTTCATTTTCATTGGTGGCGGAAAACATGCACCCAATATAGATGCGGTTAAATGCTTAAAAACCACTATTTGGCCATTAGTTCATAAACAATTGCCCGATGCCAAATTACATGTGTATGGTGCTTACTTGCCTCAGCAAATTTTAGAAATGCATAATCCTGTAACCGGATTTCTAGTAGAGGGCAGGGCAGTAGCTGTTGATGATGTTATGAGTACCGCTAAGGTATGCTTGGCTCCCTTACGTTTTGGTGCCGGCATTAAAGGGAAATTGATTTCTGCAATGCAAAATGGTACGCCTAGTGTTACTACGACCCTTGGTGCAGAAGGCATGGCCGGCATTTTGGATTGGAACGGTTATATAGAAAATGACCACACCGCTTTTGTTGCAGCAGCAGTTCGTTTATATACAGTGAAAGATACCTGGCAACAATCACAAAACCAAGGAAAAACTTTGATCAATACGCTGTACGCTAAAACAAGTTTAGAAAGTGTATTTCTAGAGAAAGTAATACAACTTCAAAAAAACCTGACCCATCATAGAGCACAAAACTTCACCGGATCTTTATTACAACACCAAACTATGACCGCTACCAAGTTTATGGGGAAATGGATAGAGGAGAAGAATAAGGTATAATATTTAAATTTGAATCTAATTTTTTACACTAATTATTTCTTTATCTAAAAGAAAATCTGGGTTATGTTCTTCATACTTGGCATCAATATATTCTAAATAACTATATTCATGTAAATAGAATGAACTTCCTTGGTAATTAAGATTATTAATTTCTAAATTAGGATATCTATTTAAAATTTCCTCAGGTAATTCGTAATTATAACCGTAATAATATTTTCCTTGGTTTAAATTCCAGTTAACTTCTACATAGTCTACATCTTTAGTTCCTACGGAAGATTGGAAGTGGTGACTTTGTCTGTTGAAACTATTAGATGAAGGTCCATTATATTGAAAATTATTTATAGCATCATTAGTTACATCTACATTCCAATAGTCAATATCCGCTAATTGAAATCCAACGGGTCTATCACCATATTTTAAATATAGATAATCGAAATTACCATTTGTGTAATTTAAAGTAGTTATATATTTATCGAGAGTATTTAAATATCCTAAATTGATATTGTTTGAGGTTATTTTTTTATTATCAAAGGGTAACAATAAATTTAAAAGATAACCACCTCCTTCATTGTAAGCTTGATTTTCTTCAAAACCAACAATATTACAGAAGTATTCGCCCCCATCAGGTAAGTATAACGGTACAATTTCGTCATAACTTTGTAATTCTGAACTATTAAAAGTTATAGTTTCACCATCGGTTAGGTCATCCAAAAATTTATATTTTGCATCTCCATTAGTATCATAAATAGAAAATAAATAACGATTCTCTTGATAAAGAGGAATGTTCTCAAATTCGATATTCGTAACCTGATTTACTGTAGTTTCACTAGAACCGCCTGATAAAGTAGATCCATATTTATTTGATAAAGTATAGGAAGCTGGAGAATTCAAATTGTTAGCATTAATTTTTAGTGCACCTATAGCATTTCCCCTTGATGTAAAATTTACTGGAGTTCCAGATACTAAATTCCATATAGAACCGTCACTTACAGAAGAAAATGTTGAAATACTTATATATGTATTTCCTTCATAATTTCGAACATTAATTAAACTGATATTATTATCATGAATAGCGGTTGTCATAGGTTTTTCAAAATGTACAGAAGCTCCATTGTCTATTTGGATATAGTCTAAAACATCACCGTTATTGGCATCATTTACAACTAACCAAGATTCGCTATTTTCAGAATAATAATTATTATCTACGTTTAAAGTAAAATAAATTTCATTTTCAATAGGTTCTTCTTCCGTAGGATTTTCTGATTCCGGTTTTGACACAACAGGTTCTGATGAATCTGAGGAACAAGAAATGACAACAAATATAATTGGAATTAATACTAGAATAATTTTTTTCATAATAACCAAACGGAACTATTATAAATATATTGGTTTGCTATAAATCTCAACTGAATTTAGCCATTTTTGTAATATAATATTAGCTTATTTTCTACCATAGCACCAAACAATGACCGCTACCAAGTTTATGGGTAAATGGATAGAGGAGAAGAATAGTGGATAATAATTTTATGGAAAATTATAATTTGAGGGTAGTGGCTAATACTAAGTTATTTTAATAACAATATCTAAATAATGATGTCGTTTGAAATAATATCTTTTAAAAAACTGATATTACATGAAAAATCTATTTAGAACAATCTTGATCATTTTAATCATTTTACCAATGAGTTGTGGTAAAGAAGAAGATTCTAGTGATCCAGAAATTTTGAAAAGTGATGAAAAGTCTATAATCAGTTTTAGTTTTGAAAAAGCAAATAATAGTGTACTAGATAGCAGCCTGTTTGCTGTTGTGAATGAAAATGAAGGAACTATAACAATAAATGCACCCAACGGATTGGACGTTTCTGAGCTTGTGCCAACGATTGAAATTTCAGAATTTGCCTCAATTAACCCAACTGGTGTGCAAAATTTTAATTCTGATGTTACTTATACAGTAACGGCTGAAGATAGTACTACAAAAGATTATATAGCCAAATTTTTGTATGAAGAAATTACCATTGATTCTATGGAACCAACCAATGGACCAAAAAATACTATTGTAACATTTACGGGTGATAACTTTGGAACAAATATTGAAAATATACAAGTCTTTTTTGATGATATTGAAGCTGAAGTACAGCAAGTTAATCAGACCTCTATTACAACTGTATTACCACCAAAGGCATATTCTGGAATAGTCAAAATTATAATTGGTGAACAAGAATTTGATGGTTTCGTTTTTGATTATGAAATTTCTGATGTAAACGTCAGTATCATTACTGGCAGTATTGATAGTGGCTTTGTTAATGGAAGCGCTAGTATTGCCCAGTTTTCAAGACCTAATGATATTACCGTAGGTGTAGATGGTAATCTATATGTATCGGACACAGGAAATAATAGTGTCAGAAAAGTAACTTATGAATTTATAGATAATTTATTAGCAGGCATTTCAGTTACTACACTAGCAGGCAACGGCAATTACGGATTTGCCAACGGCTCTGGACAAGATGCTCAGTTTGATGCGCCAGTGGGGATAACATCAGATAGTAACGGAAATATTTATGTAGCAGATTTATTTAATAACAGTATTAGAGCTATAACGCCTTCTGGAGAAGTAACTACATTACTTGATTTAAACAGCTCAGAACTTATTCCCATTTTAGGTCAAAATTTCTCTTTTAACCCAGATGGTTTAGCAATAGATGATGAAGATAATTTATATATAACTGAACGTTCAAGTCACAGTATTTTAAAGGTTGCTTTTTCAGGTGAAATTAGTAGGATTGCCGGAGATGGTACTTCAGGATATGTAGATGGTAATGGAACATCTGCAAAGTTTTCTTACCCGAAGGATATTGCTGTAGATTCTAATGGAAATCTTTATGTTACCGATAACGGTAATAATGTTATTCGTAAAATAAGTACTTCTGGGGATGTAAGCACATTTGCTGGTAGCACAGTTTCTGGTTTTTCAAACGGAACTGGAGCTATTGCAAGCTTTAATTATCCTCAAGGGATAACTATTGATTCCCAAGACAACCTTTATGTAGTTGATGTAGGAAATCATAGTATTAGAAAAATTGATATGTTAGGATCTGTAACAACTTTGGCGGGCAATGGTATTTCCGGATTTACTTCGGGGATAGGTAGCCAGGCCATGTTTAATCAACCTAGAGGTATATCTATAGATACTAATGGGAATTTATATGTTGCTGATAGTGGTAATAATAGCATTAGACTTATTACACAAGAATAGAAAGAGAATAATTTTATACCAGTATATAGGCAAGCATCTAGATATATCTAATTGCTTGCCTTTTAAGATATTTATTTACATCAACCAGTGCCAAAAAGTTTATAGGTAAATGGATAGAAGAAAAGAATAGAGGGCAGTTGGTGAGTTTCGTTATCGCTTGAGCTAAGCGTAGTGCGGAGGCAAGGAAACTTTTCGTTTCCGTCTGCGCACGAAGCTAAAGCTTATTGTTTAGTTTTATTTTTTACTTGTCCAAAGCTAAATCCATAAGATTTAGCGACTTTATAAATATACACAGACCTTCAGAACTAGCCCTAAAGTCCGCATTACGTTTAGGTTTTGTGCCTGTTGCACAAGTCCTTGATAAAAATACTGTTTTTGCTTAACTTTAGCTATGCAGGGAAAAAAGGATTACCAGGAAAAATTGTTCGCCCGTTTCCAATTGAGCGAGCGTATACCTAAGAACAATTTCTACAGGCGTTTAAAAGAGGTTCTGGACTTGGATTTACTCTATAATCTGACCAAAGGCTATTACGGTGAGAGTGGTCAAAAGAGCATAGACCCCGTGGTCTTCTTCAAGCTTTGCCTTGTGGGCTACCTGGAGAACATCATCAGCGACCGTAAGCTTATCGCCCATTGTTCGATGCGCTTGGATATTCTTTTTTTCGTAGGCTATGACATTGACGAGGAACTTCCCTGGCACAGTACCATAAGCCGTACCCGTCAACTTTTTCCTGAATCGGTATTTGAAGAAGTATTCACCAATGTCTTGAGTATGTGTGTAGAAAAAGGGATGGTTTCCGGTCATACTCAAGCAATAGATTCTGCCCCGGTAAAGGCTAATGCGAGTATGGATACATTGGAGCTGAAGGTGCCCGAAGAGGAACTTGACGAGCATTTACGGAAGGTACGTGCTATCAGCGCCATGGACAAGGAAGTGCCACACCGCAAGAGCAAGGGCGACAGGTCGGATAAGGGGCAGCGTAGCATCAGTGCCAACACTAAGGAACTTGGTGCTATAAAGGGCAGGAACAAAAAATGGGCGAAGGACCAGGATCAAAGACCTGGCGCCGGAAACAAGGGAGCGAAGTATACGAGCAACAAGACCCATTACAGTCCTACCGACCCCGATGCCAGAATAAGCGTAAAGCCGGGCAAGGCAAGAAAGCTGAACTACCTCAGTCAGTTGAGCGTGGATACCGCCCATCATGTAATTACCGATATCAGGGCGTACCATGCCGATGGCAAGGACAACCAGCAGTTACAGGATATCGTAAAGCGCCTACAGCGGCGCCTATGGCAGCAGGGCTTCGTTTTTGAGAACTGCGTGGCCGATACGGGCTATAGCAGTGGCGAGAACTATGCCTTTTTGGAAAGCAGGGGGCTGAAGAGCTTCATACCCGCCCACGGAACGTTCAAGGGAGGTCCCGATGGTTTCGTTTATGACCAGGGGACGGACAGCTACCGCTGTCCCCAAGGGAAAACGATACCGTTCACCAAGGAGTTCAGGGATTACCGCACGGGAACAAGAAAGAAGGAATACCGGGCAAGAAAGCATATCTGCACCGGGTGCCCGATACGCAGTAGCTGTCTGGGCAAAAGCGCACAGGAGAAGAAGTTCGGCGTTACCTATTACCGGGCGGAATATTTTCGTAACATCGCACGGGTGGAGAGCCCACTGGGGCGGTATATGAAGGGCAAGCGACAGAGTACGGTAGAGCCCGTTTTTGGTACCCTGACCCAGTTCATGGGACTGAGGAAGATAAATACCGTCGGGCTCGCACAGGCGAACAAGGTGATGCACCTCTCGGCGATCGCCTACAACCTCAAAAAGTACCTGAAATTTGAAAAGAAACGCTCCAAAAGTGGGGCGGGAAGGCTTGCTTTTACGGTTTTCGTAAAAAGCATGGTTCATTACCTGAAAAGCACTTCTCCGGCGCACCGAAAATTCACGCTCAACTTCTAGCTTAGCATAAAAAAAGCCCCTTGAAGAGGCTTATATCGATAGTAATTATTTCTAATTATAGGCTAGTGCAACGGTTACTTTTGTTGTAACAAGTTTTATTTTTCACGTGATGCTCTTTTCCATTCTTTAAGTCCAATTACATCTTTGCGAATCTTTTTTAGCCATTTTCTTCCGTTTTTTTCGGTCAGATAATCGAATACTTTAGAGTTATATTTAATAGTACATTTTTCAGAAGCCATTATACAACCAAAGTCGTAAAAATAGATTCCGTATTTGCGTTCAAATGACTTATCAGATTTGTAAGAAATAGGTGCAACTCCGCCTTGCAGAAATAAGAAAACTATTCCATTTGCAAAATCCGATTCAATCCATCCGTCAATTTCTTCACATGTATTCTGATTAGCAAGATTTATGCGCACAGCCGTACTATTATTTAGCTGTTCATCAGTTAGCTTTCGATTTTGTCCGAAAGTAAATGATGAGATTAAAATCAAAATAAATGGTATGTAAATTTCTTTTTTCAAATTTGTTACAACGAGGAGCTAAGAGGAGTTTCAATTCCTTTTAGCGGATGATAACGAAGTTCGCTTTTTGTAAAATTGTGCGCAAACACTTACAACCAGACTTGTAAGAAGTTATTAACGAATGGGTTAATACAATTTAGATTGCATTATGTTCTTTCCAGTCGTTTTTTAAATACGTAAGCGCATCTTCCAAAGCCTTTATAGAAGATTTAGGGTTAAAGCCTAATTCTTCTCTAGAGTTACTAATATCATAGTCTTGTTTTAAACCATAAAACATATCTAAGTAATGTCGTTGCAACAAGGGTTCTTTACCGGTTAGCTTACTGCTAAATTCCATTAACCCAGCTACACCATACAAAAGCCATTTAGGTACTTTTTTAGGCATTTTTAACTTTAGTTCTGGGTATAGATCTGCTGCAATTTTTACACTCTCTTGTAAGGTAGTATGTGTTTCATTCGCTAAAATATAGCGCTCGCCATCCCTGCCTTTTGTCATGGCATTATACATACCTAATGCAACATCTTTTACATCTACCCAATTTAAGGTTACACTAGTATCTACAGGTATTTCCCCATTTAATACTTGTAGTACCAAATTGTTAGAATAACTAAGTTTAAACGCTATTGAACCAACCATTGCAGAAGGTAAAACCAAAACCGTTCTAATACCGTATTTTTTACCTAAAGCTATTGCTAGTTTATCGGAATCATTCTTAGAATTAAAATACCAGTTTCTTCGATCTTTATTATAGCCATTAGCTACATTGGCGGGTAACTTGGTGAAATCTAAACTGGCTACAGAACTAACGTATACAATATTCTGTACGCCACATTCCTTAGCGACATCAAAAACGTTTTGGGTTCCTTGTATGTTGTTATCATAAATTTCAGATTTTGGGTCTTTTGCCCACATACTAAAATTAGCCGCTACTGCGTATACATTGGTGACCCCTTCAAATGCCTTTCTTAAAGAGGCTTTATCAGTTATATCTGCCTGTACAATCTCACAGTCCAACCCTTTAAAAGGTGCGGTATTATTCGTATTTCTAACGGTTGTTCTAACCTTTTGATTATTGGCAAGTAATAATCGTATTAAGTTGTTTCCTAAATGTCCGGTACCGCCTGTTACTAATGATATCTCTTTGCTCATACTATTTTTGAATTTTGCTTAGGCAAATTTCCGTGACTTTTAATTGGTAAGAAATAACATTTGTTAGAAAGCGATTTGTTTTCTAATACGACTTAGCGATTGCGGTTCCATTCCTAAAAAGGAAGCGATATTATCTATTGATACATTTAAAGCTAATGTTGGGTACTGATGTACAAATTTTTGGTACCGCTCTTTTGCAGTTAAAATCTGAAAGTCTTTTACACGTTCTAGTTTACAATTTAAATGCTCATTGGTGACTTCTTTTACAAATATTGCCCAGAAACTGGTCTCTCTTTGTAACAGATCAAAGTCCGGCTTTGCTATTTTTACAAGGGTGGCAGCGGTTACAGTTTCGTAATAATCCATTGACGGAGTCTCTGTCATAAAACTCTCTAGCGATGTAAAGAAATCTTGCTCTGCTACGAGATGCTGAACAACTATTTTTCCGTCAATATTCTGATATCCCTTTACAATACCGGTATCTAAGAAATAAATATACCGTTCTACTTTTCCTGCTTCTAAGAGAATGGTTTGCGCAGGAACTTTTTCCGACACGGAATACTTTTTGATCAGATCAATATCCGTTTGCGAAATGGTTGCTCTTGACCGTATGTAGTTAATTAGATTTTCCATTGTTGAAAACGAAGTTCGTTTTTTACAAATCTCAAAGCAAACACATATAGCCGTACTTCTAATTAGTTATTAACGATGGGACTTATTGCTTCCATATAAATGGTCTGAGAAGTTTTTTGGGTAAAATGCTTTTTACTTTTTAAAATGATTTTTAACCAAATCCATTAAATCTTCTCCGTGAATATTCTTAGCTATGATGACACCATTTTCATCAAGAATAAAATTAGCTGGAATTGTACGAACACGAATTTTCTTCAAAAAAGGTGCATCATCTCCCTGCAGATCCGATGTTTGGTACCAACGATCTGCGCCATCGCGTTCTGCCGCTGCTTTCCAGCTTGCTTCATCACTTTCTAATGCATAGGCAACTATTTGTAAACCCTGGTCGTGATATTCATCCCATAGCGGTACTAAAACTTTACGGTTCTCTAACCTACAAGGAGCACACCATGATGCCCACAAGTCTATAATTGTGAGCTTTTTACCCAAGACTTCTTTCAAGTGTAGCGTTTCTTGTGTTAACATAGGAAGAATGAGATTAGGAAATTCGTCTCCTATTAAAACAGGTAAGTTTTCCGGCTCACTTAATTTACAAAGCTGTTGCACCCAAGGATTATTAGATTGTTTTTTATTCCACTTTTCACATTGATTCACTAAAAATTCAGGCACACGTTCATAATCATTCTCTGGACTTACCCATCTTGTCGCTACCACCGCAGGCAGAAGGTGTTGCGTGGTATCTGCAAAATTCATTAATGCTGTCTTATATTGTAAAATAGCATGTTCTTTTTCCATTAATTCATTGCCTTCTTCTATTTGCCAATGCTTTTCTGCAAGATAAGTTTGGTAAGCTTTCGCTTTAATATCTCTTAAGGCTAACAAAGCATTATTTATTTCTGAAGGGTTTTCTATTTTAAAACTCTTTTGAAATTCATCAACCCTAGCTGTAATATGAAGCGGTTCTCTAGATTTTAAAACAATAGGCATATAATTAGCCCTATTAGAATCATCATTTTGTAAATAATTTCCAGCTTTTCCTGTGGGCTGCACGGCTAATTCTAACAATACAGTTTCTTTATTTTTAGGTACGTTGCGGAACTCAAAGCTACCATCAGTTTCTACTATAGCAGAATCTATGACTTTCCCTAAGTAAGAAGCTGCAACCTGTTGTAACGTTTCAGGTTCAATTAAATAAACTTTTATGTCTTCCTTTTCTATACCTTCTAATCTTCCTGATATATCCGCAGGAGCATTACAAGCTATTAAGTTAAACCCTATTACAAGTAGGCAGGTGATAATTTTTAAGGGTGTTTTTGACATTAGTTTTTGTTCTGTGGAAATTTAATAGCTCAATTCCCTGATATCGTATTTAAACTTGTTTTCATTAAATCTAATTGCAATTTACCTTTTGGATGTTTGTAATACTGGCAACTATTTATTTGAGATACGTTCACTTCTTACTTTTCAAGGTAATTGTAATTATATCTAAAAACAATCTCAGAATAGAAAATAGCAGTATACCTAAAAATAGCATGAACAGAAAGAATGTAAAATAATGTACTGTACTAAGAAAGTAATCTATGGATTTTATCATAACATAATAGATTCCACATAATGAAACATAAGAAATTATAAATACACTTTGCGATATCTTTCTTTCAACAATTAATTGTTTAATGAAATTGGAAAATGAATAGGAAGAGAAAACGTTCAATAACATTATGAATACAAATAGTACTATAAAATAACCAGAGCCTATTTTATAATTCAAGACTTTACGTGCGTCTAAAACAATAGCGATTACAATTGAAATCGTAAACAGGTACAATGCTATTTTTAGGCAAGGGTTTTTCATTTAATTATAACCCAAAATGATTAATAGGTCCGTTGCCTTGACCTAAGGTTTTATGTTTGCCAGCTACAATTGCCTTATTGACATAGTTGCAACCTTTTGTAATAGCACTAAGCATAGGTTCTCCTAAACTTAAATAAGCGGCAATGCTTGAAGAAAGGCTACAACCCGTACCGTGAGTATTGTCTGTATGCACTCTTGGGTTTGTTATAATGCTTACTTTTCCTGTGTTATTATCATAAAATACATCGGTCATTATGATGGTATAGTCATTTATATGTCCGCCTTTTAACAATACAGAAGTTTGAAACTGTTCTCCGATGCTCTTTGCCATGACTTGCATATTATCTTGAGTGATAGCTTTGTCAATCAACAGTTCTGCTTCTGGAATATTAGGAGTGATCAAACTTACTTTTGGTAATAAATTCTTTAAACAAGTAATGGCATCATCGGTAATTAATTTATGTCCGGATGTGGTGACCATCACAGGATCTAGAACTATGTTATTAAGTCCATATTCACCTAATTTAACCTGAACTACTTTTATCACTTCACAAGAATGCAGCATGCCAATTTTAACCGCTCCGAATTGAATATCGCTAAGTACGGCATCTAATTGTTTTTCGATATGTGAAATGGGTATGGCGTGAATATCGGTAACGCCTTTTGTATTCTGTGCCGTAGTTGCTGTAATTACCGTAGCCGCGTAGGCACCACAGGCACTAATACTTTTAATATCTGCTTGTATACCTGCACAACCACCAGAATCGCTACCGGCAATAGACAAGACACTGTTGTAAGGTGTTTTTATATCTTCCATGCTTCTTTATTATAGGCGCTATCCCAAAACATCCACTCTAATTTTGATGCTTTTACGAACGCTTCTTCCATCTTTTGCAATACATCATCAGATGCATTTGCAGCGTATGTATTAGTAATCGCTATAGCTTGGCTAACCGAAGCAGCAAACGCCTCGCCACCGTAAGTATCAATCCAATCTTGATATCGATTATCATTTTTGTTCGACTGATTTTCTAATATATAATCTCCAATTTCTTTGTAAATGGTAAAACAAGGTAGTACAGCTGCCAATGCTTCTTCTACCGAATGATTTGTTACGATACGACTTAAGTAACTTGTATACAGTTCGCAAGTAGGAGAGGGCTCATGTGCTAACTGATTATCTTTTAGAAAAATTTGATGTAGGGCATTCTCAACATTGATTATCCCTGTAGCAGAATCTAGAAAAAACTGGGTATCGTCTACATGCTCGCATTTGATACCCACAGTTGCCAATACCTTTTTATATTCCGCCAGATACATCGCATCTTGATTGATATAAAACTGAAAAACATCGGATGGGAGCGAACCGTTCATCAACTCTGTAATAAAGGGTTGTTCTTTGATGGCTTCCAGAATATGATCCGTTTTTTCTCTTGCTAGTTGGTACCAGTCTTGCATAATATATTTTTAAGTTCTCTTGATGCTTCTTCAGGATTATCTGCCTTAGAAATTGCCGATACTATGGCGATTCCGTCTGCTCCATGATCCATCAAATCTCTTGTGTTGTTTTTGTTAATTCCGCCAATACAAACAATTGGTTTTGCATATAATTGGCGTATTTCTTTCAATCCGGCAATACCTAGTGGTTTTGCTAAATCGATTGTTTTTGTATTCGTAGAAAAAATAGGGGAGATGCCAATATAATCTGCTGCCTGAGCATTAGGCTGCTCGGCTTGTTCTTTATTACTTACCGATAGTCCAATAATCTTACTATTACCTAATAATCTACGTGCAACGGCATAAGGCATATCTGTCTGACCAATATGTACACCGTCTGCATCTATAGCCAAAGCAATATCCAATCGATCATTAATTAGTAATGGAGCATTATATTTCTCACAGATTTCTTTACATCGTACTGCACGCTGGTAAAAAGTCTGTGTATCGCACGTTTTCTCCCGTAACTGAATAATAGTAGCTCCGCCTTTTAAGCTGGCTTCCAGAATATGGAAAAAGCTATTATCATCTTTTATGCTGTCATCGGTAACATACATTAAAGCGTAGTCTACTTTAGGCATTTGTTTTCACTTTAGCTGCTAAAACATCTGGAGTAATTTCATATAAACAATCAATAAAGTTCATCTGAAAACTACCAGGGCCTGAAGATTTTTCATTTGCTAAATCTCCTGCTACGCCCATAATTGCCATTGCCGCAGTAGCTGCCAAATGCGCATTTTCTTCCACACCTAAACATGCACCTACCATTGCGGTTGCCGTACAGCCCATACCTGTAATTTTTGCCATCATAGGGTTGCCATTTTCTATTTTACTAACGGTATCTCCGGTTATGATGTAATCGGTTTCACCACTAACAACAACGGTGTTATTGTATTTCTTAGCCAAAAGTGTAGCGCCTTCAATAGCATCTTGAGTATCCATTGTACTATCTACACCTTTTGTAGAATTGGTCAATTTTGCCAATGCCATAATCTCAGAAGCATTACCACGAATTACATTTGGCGTGGCAGCTTTCATAATCATTTGGGCAACTTCTGTTCTATATGCAGATGCACCTACGCCAACTGGATCAAATACAAATGGCGTATTAGTTTTCTTTGCTTGCTCTGCAGCCAAGAGCATACTTTTTACCCATTTCTCGCTTAACGTTCCCATATTAATAACAAGAGAGGAAGAAATGGTTACAATATCCTCAACCTCTTCAAGAGCATGCGCCATTACGGGTGATGCGCCAACGGCTAACAATGCATTTGCTGTGTTGTTCATTACCACGTAATTGGTAATATTATGAACTAGTGGGCTCTTGGTTCTAATTTGGTTTAATACGGAGGCAAAACTGCTCATTGTAATAATTAAATTTATGTTGGTTGATTTATTTTAAACTGAATCAACTAAGTTCGATAATTTCAAAAAAATAGAAAACAATATCTTGTTACCATTGTGATAAGTTATTAACGTTGTGTAATAAATTCAAGTAAAATAAAGCCATTGATATTCCGTTAGCTTCTTCAGAATGGTTCACGTAAATTCGGACTAGTTAGAATAGCATTTAGTATGAAAAATATAGGAAAGAGTGTTTGTTTCATTTTAGCGATAATCTCAATGGCGTGTTCATCTAGTGATGATGCCACTGTAACTGCTCCAGTTGAAGCAATCCCTGAAGAGATTGCACCTGTAGAAACCTTAGATTTTGTAAATGCAGAGTTTGTTGCAGATATGCCTGTATCTCAATTTAATACGAGCTTTGTATATGATGATAAAATTTATGCTACAGTTGAAGATGAGACCTATGCTTTTGATATTGGATCAAAAACTTGGAGTCTATTAACCACAGATACAGATACTCCAAAGACAACTTTTGATATCGGTTTAAATTTTATACGTGATGGAAAATGGTATCGATTAATTAGGAAAGGACTTTTTGTATTTGATTTTGAATTAAATGATTGGGAGGTCATTAAATCATTTCCTTTATCAGATTTAATATATTCTATACAAGGGTATTACGTAGAAGCTGAAAATGCTGTTTATGTCTTAGACCAAATAAACCGAGCGGAAATCATCTACAAGTATGATCTTTTAACTAATGAATTAATGGAACACTCAACTTTTGATAATAATGCCGGCTGGTATCCCATATCTGAAAATGCATTTATAATAAACGACACGCGATATGTAGCTCATTTGAATGATTGGGAGGATATGGAAATATCTAAATTCAATGAAGATTACACGGTTTTTGAAACCATAAATGTATTAGAAACCGAAAACTATTTAGACGAAGGTGTTGCTTGCCAATTTGGTGATTATATCATTTTTGGATTAGGAGGAGTCCCCACTGGTGATGCTAATGGAAATATTACAAGAGACCCTTCAACGTTGAATTTTCATTACTATAATACAATTACGGATACCTTTGGTACTATGAACACCCCTTTTTACGAAAGTTGCAGAGATGCTCAATTAGTTACCTATAACAACGAATATTATCTAATTGGCGGACTTACTATAACTAATAACCGAACCGAATTTAGAAGTACTATTGAGAAGCTACAATTTGAAA
The DNA here is from genome assembly GCF_000688315.1 of Maribacter sp. Hel_I_7. Classification (NCBI taxonomy): domain Bacteria; kingdom Pseudomonadati; phylum Bacteroidota; class Flavobacteriia; order Flavobacteriales; family Flavobacteriaceae; genus Maribacter; species Maribacter sp. Hel_I_7. Next base: position 797,130 of record NZ_JHZW01000003.1, read on the forward strand.
TTATAGCTCCTTAAATAGTTAACATGTAAAAAAATGCTTCTGTTTTGTGACTGAATTAATCATTTTTCGTGAAATAGCCTTCGTTAGATACGGCTGCATCACTAACCGATATGCTCGCGGTTTTAAACCAAACTTCTGCATAGTTACCATCTGCATATTGTTTTTGAATATCTCCACCATGGGTTTCTGCACCTGAGCACCAGTTTTTATTTATTTCTGGAGATTTACCATTTGTTTGGTTGTAAGCTCCCAGCTTAAAAAAACAACCTTCGCCAGTGTACGCTTCTTTACGTTCTACACCATCTTGACCAATAGGGAAAAATAATTTTCTGGTTTGCTCTGGAATACTAGCTTTCGTAGCATATTCAGATTCCAATAAGTTTTTTGTAAACGTTTTGGTCTCATGTCCGTCACTCATAAACTTCAAGCTCATGATTCCGTCTTTTACAACAACTTCATAGCTGAATTCTTCACCTAAAGCAATACCGTCTTCAGGCTCCGCCGGATAAGTGTTTTCACCAGTACCGACAACCGAAAAATCATTACCCCAAACAGCACTAGAGTAATCCCATCTTTTGGCATTATCCTCGCCAGCCGTATTAATTTCGTAATGCCAAAACACAGAACCTTTTGTCTGCCCTGGATATTTTTTGTAGAATATTTTCAATGGCTCATTCTCAAAGGCATCTGCACTATGAATTTGACCAACCACAACGGCATGTGTCGCTGCAACGCGAGCATCGCCCGTAGCAGATACATTCATAACTTTTAAAGTAGCGGTAAATTTATCATCTGCTGTTTTTGGGAACCATTTTTTAGTCTGGGCTAATTCTGTCCTCGTATTATTAGATGTACCGTGGGTATCACCTCCATTCGGAGCTTTAAAAACCACCCAATTCTCACCACCTTCATTTACAGTATAAAAGAAGTCTTTGTTCTCAAAATTATTGGCAATTCCTGCGTTGGTACCATCACCCAATATCAACTTCCAATTATCAAAAAAGGGAATGACATCGCTGGCATAAACCGTTTTATCCATTTGTTCTTCAACAGAACCGTTCTCAGTTGCAGAATCTACTTTTTTATTAGTGTTCTTACAGCTATTAAATGACAGACCTAACACTAAAAGAGAAGCTACTAATGTGATTGTATTTTTATTCATTTTTCTTATTATATAGGGGGATAAGTTATGAATAGTTTAAATAAATTAGCGAATATTAAATATTTATAATATAATTTATTAAAGTTGATATATTATTAGAATTCACTCCATGTAAACAACTGTGAAGAAATAGATTACTTCAATTGACTAATGAAATTTTTAATAGCTCTACCCACAAAATCTTTTTCTGAAACTATAAATCTATCATTAGTATTATTTTTTCTAAGAACAATTGTAAATAAATCCTTTTCATAATTAGACCCTCCAGAACTAAACGAGGGGCTAACATTGTCATTACCCATATTTTTTCTATAAGTTTCTGTTCCTGTAAATTTAGATTTAGATGAACTCATAAAAGAAGCACTGCCTTTTGTCATTTGGAGTTTGTAATCATATTTCTCATCTCCACCAGCAGCTTTATAACTATCGTAGTTCTTAAAATATGTATACTCAAAGGGATATTTTTTAATAGCGGATTTTAGATATAAATTCAAAATTTTAGGAGCATGGTATTCCTCTTTGATTGCACCTACAACGGCAAGTTTACTAGTTTCTAAATCGTCTGGTATTCTATGATTCTCTTCTTTAAATGAGATTCCGTCAATAATTGTATTTATATTATTTAATTCAAGAAGATAGCTTGACTCTTCTTGAGTTAAACTTAGTTTATTCACCAGTTCAGTATCATAAGTTTTGGAATCTATACCTTCATAATTAGACTTTAATTTTACTACTTCTTTCTCTAATTTTTTTATAATCGTACCTCTATAATCCGATGAAGAATTAATGAATCCTGGTTTTAAATTTAAAATCTCTTTTTTAGGATTTAAAATGTCTGGGTTTTTATTTGAATCATTTTCAAAATAGAATAAGTCGTAATCCGGTCCTTTGAAATGATGATATGTTAACAGAAAAATATATTTTACATCTTTATTTCGGATATCAAATTCAATTTCCTTCAAGGATATTTGACTATTAGTATGTAAATAATTTCCAACCAGATTAAATCCTTTCTCAATTATATTTTCTTTAAACCGTTCTAAGGTTTCCTCGCTATTATCAATAGAGGCTTGAGGATGAAAAATGAAAACGGTATTACTATCTAAAGCATCTTCAGGTAACTTTTGGGCTTGAATATTAAAGGCAATTAAAAATAAACAGGACAATAGTATTTTACTCATTATTATAGTATTAGGTTTAATGTAAGCTCACATTAAACGATATATAAAATAAGTTATTGTAAAATGAAATTGACTTAAATGGAACACAACTAATTAATTTACTTTTTTTGGAAGTCGTACATTATGCGTGTTGAAGTCGTTTTTGGTTTAGTTTAATTCTATTTAATTTCCCAAACCATAGCTACTTTTCCTCTTGTGCGCATTTGCTCAATAAAAGTGATAGCTTCAGGAATTTTAGTATACGGATATGTGTTTTCTAAATGGACTTTAATTTTACCTTCTTGTACTAAGGAAGCCAAGATATTTAGGTCGTCTGAATTGGCTTGTGCGGTAAATTGAGTCAACGGAAATTTGCTAATTGCATTACTCATTAAAACAGAAAACATATGTTTCATAGTAGTAAAACCGACCATTACACCTCTTTTACCCATTCTTTTGTAATCTGAATGCGTGAGGTTACCGTGGGTGTCAATTACCAAGTCGTAATTATCTTTATGCTGATGGATATTGGTTTTATCATATGCAATGATTTTATCTGCTCCCAGCGATTTTACAAAGTCTGTATTTCTTAAGGAACAAACTGCTGTAACTTTTGCTCCATATGCTTTTGCCAATTGCACTGCAAAATGACCTACACCACCAGAAGCTCCATTGATTAAAACCGATTCTCCTGCCTTTATTCTTCCATGTGTAATTAGTGCTTGGTACGCTGTTAGTCCGGCAACGGGAATACTAGCCATAATAGGGAAATCTATATGTTCAGGTATTTTGGCACATACCTCTGTTGGTACACAAGCATATTCTGCAAAAGCACCACCGCCCAACATTTCTCCAAACACGTGATCCCCAACTTTAAAGTCTTTTACACCGTTACCTATTTCCTTGATTATACCTGCAAAATCTGACCCCAATATAGGTTCCTTAGGTTTGAACAAGCCGAAAGATAACCGAGCAAAAAAAGGTTTCCCACGAAGAATATGCCAATCAGCAGGATTAGCGGAGTTCGCCATAACCTTCACCAAAATACTATGGTCTTTTACTGTAGGCATCTCAACTTCTTCTAGTTGAAGTACTTTCGGTCCGCCATAGGTTCTTTTAGTAAAAGCTTTCATTTTATGTAGTTATCAATGTGATTATAAAGTTTTCTTTTCAATTTTTATATCTGGCTGATTGTTGGCTTTAAACTCAAAAATATCGTTACGAGAATAATGACCAATGACATCAAAATCTAACTTTGCATGTACTATTTCATCTAAATCTATTTCTGCTATTAAAGCTCCTGCTTCATCAAACAATGGTCCTGCAATAACTTTACCCAATGGAGAAACAATAACACTGCCGCCACGACAAAGATTTTCCGGTTCATTTTCTACCAAATGCTGATATTTCTCTGGATACATAGATTTGGTATAATACTGATTGCAACCTAAAACAAAACACCTGCCTTCTAAAGCAATATGTTTCATGATAGATGTCCATTCTTCTCTTGAGTCCGCAGTAGGAGCAATATAGATTTCCACACCTTTTTGGTACATGGACATTCTAGCCAACGGCATATAATTCTCCCAGCAAATGAGTCCGCCCAGCTTACCAATTTTAGTATCGAAACTCACTAGGGACTTACCATCGTCTTCACTCCAAATGATACGCTCACTGCCTGTAGGTTTTATTTTTCGGTGAACACCCATAAAGCCGTCAGTAGGGGATATGTAAAGCATTGAGCAGAATAAACTGCCATTATTAGATTGTTTTTCTGTGATACCAACAACTAAATACACTTTCTCCGTCTTCGCAAGTTTTACTAATCTTTGGAGTTCTTCACCTTCTAAATCGAGACTATTTTTGTGATATTCGGTATAGATTTTTCTACCTTCTTCTGTTCTGCTACCAACAACAGCACCAAAAGAGAACCCTCTTGGATACCCAGGAATAAAGGATTCTGGGAATACAATTAATTCACAACCTTGCCTTGCATGGGTTTTTACAAGACTTTCTATTTTTTGAATAGTTTTTTCCTTGTCAAAAAAAACGGGACTATCTTGAATTAGGCAGACTTTTACTTTCATGTATACGGCAAATATTCACCGTAAGTTAACAATTATTCCAACCCCTTTTTATCGGGATTCCAGAATGGTTTTGTTTTTATTTGTTTTGCACTCCAATTCAACTCCTTTCTGAAATAATTGGTTAATGTAACACAAACCCTACTATCACCGGCAATGTATACGATTGTCTCGCCTTTCATTTCGGGAATTATACTATTCAATTTTTGGATGATCTCTACGGATGGATTTTCACTCATCACATTAAAATCAAACGGATTAGCACCATTTACATCTGGAAAAAAATCATCCATATTCTCACTGTAGATAATGCTCTCTATTTGTTTATTATCCGATAGATTTCGATTAATAATATATAGATGTGAAAGTGCCGATAGATCGCCGATCATTAAATAACTATCAGCGGAGTCATCAGCAAGAAATTTCCCTTTTTTCCACTTAAAATATACCGTGTCATTGGGATTACAAGTTTCTACCCATTTAGCCCCTATACCATTACTATGAGTTGCGATGGCAATATCTATGGTACTATTTTCTTTATTAATATCCCACACGCTATAACTTCTTACTTTGTCTTTTAAAGAAATTTCATCTTGATCGATTCCTACGCCTACCCTTAAAAAATGCCCAGGCACAAAATCATAATCAGCAATGCCATCACTCTGAATGCGTATTTTATAGACTGAATCTGATATTTTTGTTTTTGTAAGGATAATTCCTTTTTCAAGTACTTTCTTTATTATGGTTTCAACTAAACCCATTTCGTTTACTTTAAGTAATGAATAAATAATCAAGAATTTAATATCTCGATGATTTGCTTATAATTTGATGTAAAACAGTATTTATAAAAACTACTGTTAATTGTTATTCTTGTACTCCGTAGTCATCATAAGAAGAAATTAAGGAGCCTTAATCCTTACTTATTCTTGGCATATCCTATATTCTCCTCCTAGTGTAAGTGAATTTCCATTATAAATTAATTATTGTTTCACCTCATTTTTTAATGCTTTACTCTGGTCAAAAGCGGTAATATTCTCTAACGTGGTAATGGTAATTTGATCCATAGCTTCTTTAGTAAAATATGCCTGATGAGAGGTAATCAAAACATTTGGGAAGCTTAACAGTCTTAAAATCATATCATCTTCTATAATGATTTCGGACAAATCTTCAAAAAACAGGTTTTCTTCCTGTTCATACACATCAATACCTAAATATCCAATTTTCTTATTCTTAAGACCTTCTATGGCATCTTCCGTTTTAATCAATGCCCCGCGACTGGTATTAATAATCATAACTCCGTCTTTCATGGTTTCTATTGAAGTTTTATTTACCAGATGTTTGGTATGCTTGTTTAGTGGGCAATGAAGCGATAGCACATCTGATTGTTCAAAAACCTTTTCCAATGACATATATTCCACACCAAGTGCTGTTACATTTTCATTCTCTGCAATATCATATGCGATAATCTTACAACCGAATCCATTTAAAATCTTACAGAAGGTTTCCCCAATTTTACCAGTTCCAATGACTCCAATAGTTTTATTGCTTAAATTGAAACCTATGAGATTTTTAAGCGAAAAATTACCTTCTCTTACTCGATTATAAGCTTTGTGTGTTTTTCTATTTAAAGTTAAAATTAAAGCCAAAGCATGTTCGGCAACTGCTTCTGGAGAATATGCAGGTACTCTTACCACTTTTATATTTTCCTTTGCGGCAGCATCTAAGTCTACATTATTATAGCCGGCACAGCGTAATGCAATTAATTTAATTCCATTTTTAGAAAGAATTTTAATTGTATTCTCATCTACTATATCATTTACAAATACACAAACCACATCACAGTCTGCAGATAGTTTAGCAGTATCAGGATTTAAAGCCGTTTCGTAATATGAAAAAGAGTAGTTGTACTCTTTATTGTATTTTTCAAAATACTCTTGATCGTAAGATTTTGTACTAAAGACAGCTATTCTCATTATTGCTTTTAAATATGAAATTTAATTTGAAGATAAATATAACCCTGAAATGAACATATTGATTGAAAACAAAAGAACATTTTTTGATTTTGATTACACCGAAAAGCAAGTCTTTATATTGTTATTCTTTTTCAATAGCCTTAAACTCAGAAATCATCTCGAAAAGAGATTTAGGAGCCCTGCCCGTTGCTTTTTCATAGTCGGACGGCAAATCGTTTGCTCCAGCTTTTATCCCTTCATATATACCCGCAATAACGGTACCCATGAAATCTCCTAAAGCAGCTTTTCTATCTGCAGCATAATTGTCGACCGTTACCGAATTGTAGATAAGATTAGTGCCATATACCTTATTGATATTTTCTGCCAACTCGCTTTGCGTTACAGGTTCACCAACCAAGTTGTATACTTGACCATTGTGCTTATCTTCTATTAATAATTTGGCGTAGGCGTATCCTAATTCTTCTCTACTAGTGTAGGTACATTTTCCTTGTCCGGCACAGTTCTCTATTCTGCCTTCTTTAATATACGTATCCAAATACTCCAAATCTGGCTCAATATAGATTCCGTTTCTACCAATTACCCATTGCAGTCCAGATGCTTGGACGTCTTTTTCTGTTTGTCTATTGCTTTGTACTATAGGGCTAAAAGCATTCTTATCTTCATCACCAACTATGCTAGTATATACTATTTTTTTAACGCCATTTTGTTTTGCAGCTTCAATTACATTTCTATGTTGTTGGATTCTTTTTTGAGGCTCGTCCATTCCAGAAACTAAAAGAACGGCATCTACGCCTTGTAAAGCGGAATTAAAATCTTCACGACTATTATAATCTCCTTTTCTAATTTCTACCCCTAAATAGGTTGCCTTTTCTACAGTTCTAGCAATCCCTATTACATTCTCTTTTCCTATTAAGTTAATTAAGTGTTTTACAATAGATGCACCTAATTTTCCACTGGCTGATGTTACTGCTATTTTCATTTGATTTAATATTTATCTTAAGCTACAGTAGCTTTGTTTTTTCTTCTATTGATGAATTTATCTTTTATAACGGGTATTCTAATGATAAAACCTAACCCCACAATTACGGCATATATGATCCAAGTTTTTTCTAATATGGCAACATGTAAAAGACTAAGTACAATGGCGGCATATGCCCAACTCTGAAGCTTTTTCCATGTGGCTTTTAGCTTTTTCATCCATTTTCTATTAGAAGTGAATAACAATGGAATTAGAATTAAAACAGCTATAAAACCTGCTACGTAATTTACTTGGGTAAACGTCTCTAAAAAGCCTTCTGCCCAAATAAATATTATAAAGTGTAATAAACTCCATACTGCAGTAGCAATACCCATTGCTTGCCTAACAAATAGATTGGTGACACCGAATAGTATGAAAAATGGAGTACAGGTAAGTACAGCAGTCATCCATCGAATAGCAAATTCACCTGTAATATGGTATAACATTTCTAGGGTAGACAAACCTTCTTTACCACCGTTAGCTACCAATGATAAATGGAAGCCATTAGTAATATCAATTTTAAACATATTGCTTAAAATGAATAATGGAAGTATTGCCAAAATAGCAACAATCATCCAACCATAATTTTTCTTTAAAAATGCCATATTATAAAGAAGCTTTTAATTCATTCAATTCTTTTTCCAAAGCTTCAGATTTTGCTTTGAACTTTTCCATAGCTTTCTTTAATTGAACTATTTTATTAAAGGCTTCTTCATCTTGTACCGCTGTATAAACCTTTTGACCGTCAACCTCTTTTATTTTCGATTTGCTACCACAAGTTGGGCAATTTGCTACTTGACTCATAAACTTATTATTTAATTCTTATTAATACTACTTTACCATCAAATATACTTTCTAGCGTATACTTATCATTTTCACCAACTTCCTTTAAAAATGCACGAGATTCACTCATGTTGGCATTATCAACATAAATTATGGTATTGGTATGAAAGTTTGACTCTAGCATATTAAATAGGGGTTGATATAAATCTTTCCAGCCATCTAAAAACAATAAATCTATAGGCTCTTTATGATTTTGTAAAGTTTGCATGGCATCACCAATTCTTACATCGATGATATTGGATACTTCCGCTTTCTTAAAATTCTCCATAGCCTTTTCAGCCTTTGAAGCAATTAACTCGGCGGTAATAATTCTGCCTTTCGTTTCTAAGGCACCTTGCGCTAAAAATAAGGTAGAGATACCAAATGATGTTCCGAATTCTACAATATTCTTAAGCTTATTTTTCTTTATTAAATCTACTAAAAACAATCCTTGTTCTTCTGTTATAGAAAGATAGGCATGTTTAAAATCTTCAGGCTGCATTGGTCTAATTATACTCTTGACCAAACCTTTTATAATTCTAGTTTTATCGTTTTTAGCATCATTATAAAGTTCGATTAAAGTTGCTTTTATGTTTTCTTGATGTAGGACAATCATATTTTTTTTATTAAATCAATTAAATTTTATTTTTAGAACTACATTATTTTTTGATATTTAATTATCAATGGAACTGGATAGCTCCCAATCAGTATAATTCAAAAAACTCTCGAAACAATTTTTGATTCAAGAGTCTTTTGGTATACATAATTAATCTTTATTACAGTATATTAATTACTCTAGATTGATTGTGAACGATGCTCCTGGTTGAAACACAAATCCTTCTCCAATTTCTACTACTAAAACGTTATCAGAATCAATTCTAAGATTTACTGCGGCATCACTGGAGGTAAAGCTTTTTACATTATGATCTACATCAAAAGTTAAATAATAACGATCAAAAGATCCTGCTTCAATAGTTCTAAAAAGAGGACCGTAGTTAGCATCATCTGCTTGTGCAACTAGGGTATATTCAATACTATTACCGTCAATATCAATATCATACAACCCTAATAAATAAGATGGGAATTCTACACCTTCTACAATGGTAGTAGAAGCTTCTAGTGATTCTGCTGGAGCGCCAAAAAGGTCTTCTATCTTTTCTTCAATACCATCCGTTATTTCTGTTCCCTGAAACGTGTTTCTAACATGAACCGTCTCGCCATTTAAAACTTGAGGAGTTATAGGCTCTTTTTCACTTACAGTAATTGAAAAAGAAGCTCCTGGCTGAAATACGAATCCTTCACCAATTTGAACCACCAAAACATTATCAGAATCAATTCTAAGATTTACAGCAGCATCGCTAGAAGTAAAACTTTTTACGTTGTGAGGTTCGTCAAAAGTTAAATAGTATCGGTCAAAAGATCCTGCTTCAATTGTTCTAAAAAAACCACCATATGTGGCATCTCCTGTTTGTGCAGTCATTTGAAAATTAATACTATTTTCATCAATATCAACGTCATACAGTCCTAGTAAATAAGATGGAAATTCTACATCATCTTCAATTGTGGCAGTTGCGGATAATGCAGTTGGGTCCGCATCTGGAAAAAATACTTCAATTGGAACTTCAGCACCATCAGTAAAAGCTGGTCCGACTCCTCCTTGAAATGTGTTTTTTATAGCAACACCGGTACCTGTTTCAATTACTGAATTTGCCGTAATGTCAAGATTGTCGTCATCATTACTACATGATGCTAACGAAATAGCTGCTATTGTTAAAACAAAAAACAGCGTATTATATTTATAATTTTTCATCGTTTATTTTATTATTACTTTATAAAGTAAGTGTTAATTAAAATTTACCATTTGTATTCTTCCAATCAGATTTTGCAGGAATAGTAGCTATCACATCCCAGTGCTCAACTATTAATCCGTTTTCTAGTCTGAACAAATCATAATATGCCGTATGGTCTCCTTTTCCAAATTTTCCTTCACTAACACTTAATACAAAGTTTCCTTGCCCTAAGACCATATGAAGATTATCATACTCCATTACCAATCCGTTTTCTGCGAAATACTTCATTGCAGCTCCAAAACCTTCTAAACCGTCTGCAACTGCAGGGTTATGTTGTATATATTCTTTAGGATTGATGTAACTAGCCACTTTATCCATTTGATGATCTAACAATACATCTTCAATAAATCCTCTAACTACTGCTTTATTAGCTTCAGTCTTGTCTAAATCTGTAAGTGCAGTTGCACCATCAAACTGAGTATGACCACTTGGGTTTGGTTTTTGAACCTCTAATAGATTATCCCAGTGCTCAACAATTAATCCGTCTTCAAAACGAAATATGTCAAATGCAGCTTTTGGTCCGAAGAAATCATATTCTGTTTGTGCAAAAACATAATCACCATCTTGAAATGCACGAACAACGTTTGCTTTAAATCCTCCTTCTGGAGCATGTTGCATTAATTCTCCAAAACCTTGTAAACCATCTGCAACACCTAAGTTATGTTGAATGTATTTGTTTGGATTTATGTAAGAAATTGGAGTTTGATCACCTGTATTAAAACTGTTTAACAAAGCAACTACTTTATCCTTATTTGATAACGTTACGTTTTTCAAAGAGGCTAAAGATTGGAATCTCATCATATCTATAGTAGACTGATCCATCATTCCCATAAACTCTTTGGATACAGGAGCATTCATGAAATCATTGATTACAGCATCTGAATTTGCTTTTGTATCCCAATAAACGACTGCTACTTGTTCTCCAGAGTCATTGGACCCCGTAATGCGTTGTAAAAAGCCTTTTTGTTTTTCGGTAAACTTTGGACCAACACTTTTATTTATCTTATTGAAAGCTTTTAAATCAATACCCTCTTTTGTGTTGAAAGTCATTACCTCTGTAAACGTGCTATTGGTTACCTTAAATTTATCTGTGATGGTGAAACGAGACATTTTCATGGTAGACCCTTCAATCATACTAGCATAACCAGCCACAGATTTGTCATTCATAAACTTATCCATAGACGCTTTGGCATCTGCTAGTGATTTCCAATATACCAATACAACATACTTACCTTGTTCGTCCACACCACTTTGACGTCTAATATAACCAGGTTGTTTACTTGTAAAAGTCTCTTCTATTTCAGCATCTAGTGTATTGAATTCTAATTCACTTGCCGTGGTTTTTAGATTAAAACTAGTTACTTCTAAAACAGTTTCTATTTTTTTATCTTCTGTATTACAACTAGCTATTGCCATTGTAAAAAGACTTAATGCTATTAATTTAGATTTCATAATGTTCATTTGTTCTTAATTAGTGTTATTTAACACTACAAAACTAATGGTACATTAATCTGTATTGATTATCAATATGATGCTAAGAATGGTAAATGTGAGATTTTTAGAGTTGCTTGTTTCTGAACTCTTTAGGAGATAGATTCATGTTCTTTTTAAAGAACTTGGTAAAATTAGTGAGTTCGTCAAAACCGGTATCAAAAGCAATTTCTTTAAAGCTTCTATTTGTACTAACTATAGCTCTCTTAATTTCTAATACTACATAATTATCAATGAAGGTTTTGGCAGTATTCAACGTGAATTCTTTTACTACCTCATTAAGGTGTTTTGTGGTAATAGATAGCATTTCTGCGTAATCTTTTACATTTCTAGTTTTTATATAATGTTCTTCTACTAAATTTTTAAACGTAATGAATACGGGATAGTGTTTTGAGTTGTTCTGTTCTGTATGGGTGCGAGAATTACGCTCTAATCGTAATAAATATAAATCTATTAAAGCTGCGACAATATTTATTTGAGCAAAGGTATTAGTGTTTCTAAGCTCTAAACTCAGCTCCTTTAAAAAGTCTTCGTTAAGAGATTCATTATTAGAGATAGGAGAGGTAATATGGTAATTATACAGATGAGAAATAATAGCTATGGAAGATTTTGAAAAATGATTTAAGACGAAATCTTCAGTAAAAATTAATAGGAAACCTTCATAGTCTGCATCTTTCTGAAATGCATGTATTTGCCCTTTTGCAATTTTAAGTACCGTACCTTTTTTTAAAGGATATTCTTTTAAATCTATAGTGTGTTTTCCTGTTCCTTTTGTAACAATCAATAAGGCGAAAAAATGAATTCTATGAGATAGGGTAGGGTCATGGTCTGCCATCTCAGATATTCTTGCGAATAACTCCGTTAGAACCAAACACTCAAAATCTTTTGTGTTATCATGACCTTGAAACGATATGTTAGGAATTTCTTTCAAATAGTAATTTAATTGTCTTCATAAGGTGTTATTATTTAATGATGAATTGCCACCAATAATACCTCATATGACTTACAATAATACTATTTATTTACTTGGTGCATTAGTGAACTCTGTAGTATTAAATTCACTTAAGTCAATGGAATATAAATTTTTAGATGAAGTGATTTGAAAATCTTCTTTTACCATACCCCCAAGTAGATACAATTTGTCTTGATAATAATGAATGGAAGCATCACTAAAGTTTAACTCTATATTAAATTCAGACAGACTCTTTGTTCTAATATTAAATGTGAAAATTTTACCAATATTGTAGATATATATAATATTGTTATTAAATGTAACAGAAGGATTTTCTATTCCATAAGGCAGTTTACCCTCAATTTCCCATGCTCCAGATATTAAATCAAAAGACTCAATTTCATTAAGAGCTTTTCTATTAAAGCCTCCTATCAAATATATTTTATCTTTAATTATTACCCCATTTGTCTCTTTTGCTTTGGTCATTTTGGGTAGTTCATACCAATAGCCTGTCTTTGTATTAAAAACATGAGATTTGTTGGTAAACGTTTTTGGTCCTTCCAATTCTCTTTTTATGGACCCACCCATTAGTATGATATTATCTTGATGAGAAAATGTGGCAAAATTTAATGCTTGATGTGGATTAACGTCATCAATAACTATGTTATTTGCTGCGATATCAAATACCTCTATTTTATCATCTAAATACTCATATTTTCTATTGAGCGCTAATCTTTTACCTCCCAAAATATAAAGTTGGTTATTTATAGAAGTTACTCTGTGGTATGCTCTTTTTCTGAACTTTAAATCTGACTCCTCCCAAGTACCGTTAGGTATATCGTAAATTTGCAAGGCATCACTATGATTTTTCCAATTATGGTTAGGTTTTAATTTTCGACTAAATTCTGCTTCATTTGTGGAATTCATGGTAGCCGTTCTGAATTCATTTTCAAAAAAAGTTTTATCTCCTCCAATTACATAAATTTTACCATTAATAATTTCTGAACCAAAATTATAAACACCTTTAATCAATGGAGCCAGTTTTGTGTAAGCTATATTCAGTTTTCGCTTTCTATTTCCTGACATGGTAACTTCATTAAGCACTTCTGTACTTTTGTTTAAATAGATAGTGAAATTGCGTTTCTTTAAATCTGCTATGGAATAAGATACAGGATGATAGCCTAAAATGGTAAAAAACACTACTTGGGAAGGTGCTATTTTTTGATTAGTAACTATTTTGAATTTACCTCTTGAATCTGAAACGCCTCCTATTTTTTGTTCCTTAACAAATACGTTTACAAACTCAATAGGTTCACTTGTTTCAGCATCTAAAATTTCACCTTCAATATTTTGTGCATTTAGAATAGTTACGGTAAATAAAACTAACAATAAAAACTTCATAGTTGACTTTAATTTGGTCAGGAGCTGGTATAATAAATACTATTCCTAAGGTAGTTAATGAAGAAATATCTCACAAACATTATACTATAGTATATTGTTACTTAACTATTTATTAATCATTGGGCTTGTTAGAGTTTTTGTATTGTTTGAACTCTAACTATAAAATTAACAGCTGAATTATAAAGCTTAATAGTATTATGAATAGCGACCACATATCTACAATTTAATATCAGGTTAAAGTTGTATTCTAGTGCCATCTGCTTTAGCTCTATAATATATATGGTCATTGATATATAAACCTTCAGAGTTTTTGCTTGGCCAATTTTTATTATAATCTTTTGGGTGTTTCACATCAATGGCAATTACTTTTCCATTAAAATATTTTTTAGGTTTCCACTGAATGGTATGACCAACTATAACTGCTTTTGCTTTAAACTTATGTAAACCGACTTCAACATCTTCTTGGGTTAAATCATCTTTGAAATAACCGCGATACCAACTAATACCTTTTTTGGTTGAAATTATTAATTGTTCAAGGTTTTTCTCTGGTTTAGGAAAATAAGAATGGTAATAATTTTTTCTATTTAATTGGTTTACCTGCTCTATTGAAACATCGTAATCAGCAATCTCTGGATGTATACCGCCATGCACAAATAGATTGCCATTTATACGTTCTATGGTATTCTTACTTGCCATCCAACGGCCAATGAAAGATTGTTGGTCAAAAAGGTTATGATGTTGTTTACCTAATATTGATGCAACACTGTAATATTTATAGGATGCCGACTGATATTTTCCTTGCATATTATACAGTTCATGATTTCCTAAAATAAAATGGACATGACCTCCGTAATTCTTTGCATCTTGTTCTAGCTTATAAATAAACCAAAGAACGTTGGTAGTCGAATATCCTCTATCTACAAAATCGCCCACAAGAACCAGATGTCCTTTGCCAAAAGACCAATTTAAATTTTCATTGATAACTTTATTCTCAATTAAAAAATCTCTAAACGTTTTATACCCACTTTCAATATCTGAAATTGCTAGTATTGGTTCACCATCATCATATACACTTTTAGGTATTTCAATATTTGGTGATATGGTAAATTGAAAACTGGTAGAGTCTAATGGAAAAAAACTACTTGCCTTAATATCGTCGTCTGTTTTATATTCTTTTTTATTTAAGTAAAAACCATCTGTTTTATTCCCTTTAATGTAATTAACGTTTACAATACTATCATTTTGATAGAAAACGTACGGACCTTCATTTTGTAAATTAGTACTTAATTCATTTGTTCCATAGCCTATACTGCCATGCAATGAAACCACTATAATTATACCTATTAACAAAAGAGTAATTAGGGTTATAAAAATGTGTTTTAAATAGCGAATGATTCTTAGTTTCATGATTATTAATTTAACTGTTCGTTTTTTGATGAGTTCAAAAATCGACAGTATGCATGCTTTTAAATAATATATGTGATGAATGGCAGCTGAGGCGTGATGTATAAAATCTTAAATCATTTTTGACGAACGCTTAAAAGTTAAATACTTTATGAACCTAAATTATAGCCGTTTGTCACTATTAATTAGTTGGTATCAAGATTCTACTACTTTTGTGAAATGATACCATTCTTAAAGAACAATAATTGGTTTGTAATTAAATTTATCATTGCCATTAGTATTTTAATACCCTTAGGCATTTTAACCTATGAATTTATTGTTTTAGGAAATGAATCTGTAGTGTTTTTGGCTAATTATCCGTTAGCAATTAGTATTATAATAATTGTTTATTATTCTATAGTTATTGTGTCCATCATAGTATGGTTAATATCAAAATTACTGGCACTCTTGACTCTTAAAAATGAAATGCGTAAGATTGAAATTTTACACTTACAGAGTCAGGTGAATCCTCATTTTTTCTTTAATATGCTAAACACGGTTTATGGACTTGTTGATCAAGATACCGACAAAACCAAAAAACTGATTTTAAAACTATCTGAAGTAATGCGATATAGCATTTATGAAGGAGATAAAATGACAGTAACTATAGAAGAAGAAGTTAACTACATCCATAATTTTATTGAACTGCAAAAAATAAGATATCATAAGGTTATAGATGTCAAATTCATAACTCATATTGAAAAGAATATATCAATAACTCCGTTAATGCTCATTATGCTAGTGGAAAATGCGTTTAAGCATGGTGTTGAAAATTTAAGAGAGAATGCGTATGTTCATATAACATTAAAGGTTGATGAGCATAAAATGATTTTTGAAATAGAAAATAATTTTGATGAAAGTGAACTTCCCCGAAAAGAGGGAATAGGTTTATCAAATCTAAAAAGACGTTTAGACTTAGTGTATCCTAAAATGCATGAATTAACAATTGCTTCACATTCCGGAAAATACAAAGCACAACTACTTATACAATTATGATAACGTATTTGATAATTGATGATGAACCAATAGCTCATGATATTGTTAAAGGTTATTGTGACATGCTTCCTAATATGAAATTAATGAAGCATTGTTATGATGCATTAGAAGCTTTAGAATATTTGCGAGAGCATACAGTTCATTTAACATTTTTGGATTTGAACATGCCTAAGTTAAAAGGTTTTGAGTTTCTAAAAACACTATCGGTGCCACCAAAAGTTATTGTAACCACTGCTTATCAAGAACATGCCCTTGAAGGTTATGAATTAAATATTATAGATTATCTATTAAAACCTTTTTCGTTTGAACGTTTTTTAAAAGCTGTAAATAAGGCTGCGTTACCAGTAAATGAAGAATTAAATCCGAAAATAGATTTAACTGAGGATGAACGAATTTTTTTATATAGTGATAAGAAGCATTACCAAGTTCAGGTATCAGATATTAAGTATGTAGAGGCTGCTGGAAATTATACTAAGGTGGTTTTAATTAAGAGTCAGTTGATTGTAAGAGAAAAATTATCCAATGTTTTAAATCTACTTTCGCCAGATATGTTCATACAGGTTCATAAATCATTTATCGTATCAAAATCACATATTGAAGTTATTGAAGGAAATAGAATAATTATACAAGGTCAACAGATTCCAATAGGTAGAATGTACAAAGAAAAGGTACTAAGCAGTCTAGATTTGTAATTTTCATAGCATACTTAATACCATTTGCAAAAAAATATATTAATTTATTCTAAAGCATTATTCCCCCAGAAGCCTCTATGCGTTGACCGTTGATCCAACGTGCATCCTCGGTACAAAGGAAGGCTACGATGCCGCCAATATCTTCTGGCTCGCCAACGCGACCTAAAGCTGTATTTTGACTTATTAATGCTCGCTTTTTATCATTTTCTTTATTCTCACCACCACCAAAGTCTGTGGCTACAGCACCAGGTGCAACTACATTTGCCCTGATTTTTCTATTGCTTAATTCTTTTGCCAAATATCTAGTGAATACATCTACAGCACCTTTCATACTTGCATATGCCGATGAGCCAGGCAAAGAAAATCTTACTAGTCCAGATGAGATATTAATGATTCCGCCACCATCGGATAATAATGGTGCAGCTTGCTGACTTAGAAAATACACTCCCTTTATATGAATATTCATCATTTCATCAAAATCACTTTCAGTAGTTTCTAAGAATGGTTTGTAAATTCCTGTTCCCGCATTATTTACTAGATAGTCTAACGTACCAGAGTCATAATTTTCTTTTAAATAGGCAGCTATCTTTTCAAAGAAAGCTTTAAAGCTAGCAGTGTTTGTAGTATCTAGTTGAAAAGCAACTCCTTTATTTCCAATTTTTTCAATTTCAGATACCACTTCAATTGCGGCATCTTTATTAGCGTGATATGTTAAAATAACATCTAGTCCTTTTTCGGCGATTTTCAATGCCATGTTTTTTCCTAATCCGCGGCTACCGCCAGTAACCAAAGCAATTTTATTTGTAGACATAATTCTATGAAACTTTAAATCATTATAGTGTAATCATTCGCTTTTACTAAAGTATTAAAAATGATAACTAAGCGTATTTAGATTACGTTATTCTTATATTAAAATTGAGAGTCCATAATTATGTTTTTGGATCTTTTCTAAATAATTCTATGACATCGAAAACAAGTACGCAGAAAACTACCCAAATGAATCCGGCAATAAATCCGCCAGCGATATCTGAAGGAAAATGGACTCCCAGGTAAATTCTACTTATACCAATACTTAATATTAGTAGTATTAGTATGGCTATTAAAGCATATTTTATGACCTTATGAATCTTGAATTTGGTAACCAGAAAAATTAAGAATCCATAAAACGCCATAGCACTCATGGCATGACCGCTTGGGTAACTTAATGTTTCAACGGAAACTAAATGTTCTATACCAGGTCTTGCTCGGTCAATAAATCGCTTTAACATCATATTAGATACCGTCGCCAACGCTAGAACCAAAGTAGCTTGTACTACA
The DNA here is from genome assembly GCF_000688315.1 of Maribacter sp. Hel_I_7. Lineage (NCBI taxonomy): Bacteria > Pseudomonadati > Bacteroidota > Flavobacteriia > Flavobacteriales > Flavobacteriaceae > Maribacter > Maribacter sp. Hel_I_7. Next base: position 815,491 of record NZ_JHZW01000003.1, read on the forward strand.
TATTTCCATCGTTTAAAAACCAATAACGATAGCAACAAAAATATGACCAATACTATTAAATACCCATATACATCACCAACGTTGGTCATAAATTTAAAGTAACTAGTAAGGTTAGGGGAGCGATACGAAATAACATAATCTGTTATTGTCGTATCATAAGTTGCCAATAGGTCTGTTTTTAATGTTTCGGTTAATTCTATAAATAAATTAATTCCACCAACAACTACTATTAACGCGACTATTACTGTAATTACATAAGGCAGCGTTGTATTGTATTGGTTAAGTTTATTCGCTAGAAATTCTCGTAGCGTTTTAATTAAATTAAATAAAGTTTGTTTCATGCCAAGCATCCTAAATTAGTTGTAAACATAGTAGATATTGACTGTAACTAGTGTTTCATATAAATTGATAAATAGCTCGATTGAGTTAATTTGACGGATTAAGCACCAGCCAGCTAGTAATCATATTTGGTAAGGTAGGCACTGAAACCTTATCTTTATACCATAATAGAATTGTTAGAAATTATGAAATCACCCAATTGGAAAACTGCCATAGAATTTGATGATATTACCTATAAAAAATGTGACGGAGTCGCCCGTATTGCATTTAACCGACCTAATGTTAGAAATGCTTTTAGACCTCATACTACAAGTGAGTTAATTAAAGCTTTTTATGATGCACAGGAAGATACTTCCATAGGTGTAGTTTTACTTTCTGCGGAAGGTCCTTCTACCAAAGACGGAATTTGGTCTTTTTGTAGTGGTGGTGATCAAAAGGCTAGGGGAGAAAAAGGGTATGTTGGACAAGATGGGCAACACCGATTAAATATACTAGAGGTTCAACGAATGATTCGTTTTATGCCTAAAGTGGTTATTTGTGTGGTACCAGGATGGGCAGTAGGTGGCGGACATAGTTTGCACGTAGTGTGCGATATGTCTTTAGCTAGTAAAGAACATGCGATTTTTAAACAAACAGATGCAGATGTTACCAGTTTTGATGGTGGATATGGTTCTGCATATTTAGCAAAAATGGTGGGTCAGAAAAAAGCTCGTGAAATCTTTTTCTTAGGCAGAAACTATTCTGCACAAGACGCTTTTGAAATGGGGATGGTAAATGCCGTAATACCACATGATGAGTTGGAAGATACCGCCTTTCAATGGGCACAAGAGGTTTTAGAGAAATCTCCAATCTCCATTAAAATGTTGAAGTTCTCAATGAACCTAACCGATGATGGTATGGTTGGGCAACAAGTATTTGCTGGTGAAGCAACACGATTGGCATATATGACCGAAGAAGCTAAAGAGGGTAGAAATGCATTCTTAGAAAAACGTAAACCAAATTTCGGTAAAGATAATTGGCTACCGTAAGTGGTTGTCAGTTGATGGTTGTCCGTTGATGGTTGTTCGTTGATGGTGACTTTAAAAAAGTTCATTTTATTAAAAATGAACTTTTTTAGGCTAAAGGCTAAAGGCTAAAGGCTAAAGGCTAAAGGCTAAAGGCTAAAGGCTAAAGGCTAAAGGCTAAAGGCTAAAGGCTAAAGGCTAAAGGCTAAAGGCGCAACTGCTATCTAAATTACCCAAAATTAAAAAGAGTCTAATCAGTGAAGATCAGACTCTTTTACGAGAACACTATATGAAAATGAAAAAATTTTAATTCGTTTTTAATAACACTGTAAATGTATAGATCAACTTGAGTTTCTTGAAACTATTGTTGCCATCTCAGGAGATTCTGTTGTGAAAGTCTATGTAAATGTGGTATTGTTTTAAGAAAGTTAAAATTTTAACCCTTTCATCGAATAGATTGAATTATTTCTTTAAGTAGGGTATTGAACTGCTCGTCGGTTTGTTCTTTTGTTCCTGTACGTACCACAACCAAATCTTTTGAAGGGATTATGAATATGCGTTGACCTTGAAATCCGTTAACCGAATATAGGTCAGTGGGAATGTCTTCATATTTACCTTCTGCATTCAACCAGAAATGTGCCCCATAAGTTCCGTTAGAATTTATAGTTGGTTTAGCTACATAATCTGACCACGACTCTGAAAAAATGCGCTTACCGTTCCAATCACCTTTATTAAGATAAAGAATTCCGAATTTTGCCCAATCTCTGGTTGTTGCCCATCCGTATGATGACAAAATATAATTGCCAGATAAATCGGTCTCTAAAAGCATTGAGTTCATTCCTATTTTATCAATCAACGCTTTATATGGAAAGTCTAAATATTCTTGATGTGTAGCGAACTGCTCTCTTAGAATACCAGAAAGTAAATTGGTGGTACCAGAAGAATAGTTCCATACTTCAGTAGGTGCTGCAATCACATTTTTATTGCGCTGCGCCAAGGTCATATCAGAATCTAGGAAAAGCATTTTTGTAACATCTGAAATTTTAAAATAATTTTCATCCCAAGCCAAGCCACTCTGCATTCTTAATAGGTGGTTAATGGTTATATTCCCTTTTGGATTCTTCATTCTAATCTCTTCAGAAAAAGGGGTGTCATTCATTTTAATCTTTCCTTCAAATTCCAAAATTCCATATAGCGTAGCCAAAATACTTTTAGTCATAGACCAGCCAAGAATTTTTGTGTCTTTAGAAAATCCGCGTATGTAACGCTCTCCAATAATTTGATTTTTATGAACCACTAATAGCGACTTTGTTTTTTGCTCAGGGTCATTGAACGCATTGACAAATGCTACTTCTAACTTATCATAATCTACATTCTCCAGTATTTTATCAATAATTCCTTGATTTCCATATGGAAAGGGCAGGGTGTCTTTTTCAATAAATCTATTGGGTACAATATCAAAATTGTGTTTTGGAAACTCCTTGTTGGTTAACACGGCACCTAAACCTTCTTTATAAACAGAAGTTCTAGGCATAAGACCAAAAACTGATGCTGTAGATGATTTATCAGCCTCAGATACTTCACAATCAGACAAATTTATCAATGGCATTTCATCATGATCCACTGTAACATCCGTGGGGTCCCTATGTGCTATATATACACTAGAAGCCATGTTTTTAGAAGCATAGCCAGATATAAGGTTTAGCTTTGGATAGTTAAAATATACGGCTGCAATAATTCCAATTAATGCAATACCCAAAAGCAATTTTAGTTTCCTCATTCTTATTTTAATTTATAGGTAATTAGATGTGTTACAATTTGTTTTCTGAAAGTTTGGTACTGAATTATACGTGGTCGATTATAATTTTTCCCATGTTTTATCTGAAGTAAGTCTAAAGCTGCCTATATGATTAAAGTTACATTCCTGAGGTGGTATCAAAGACAAAAATGTGCTCTCGTCCTTTGCTTTATATAAATGATATTCTTTGCCAACAATTGGCTCAAAACTGAACTTAGCACTGTACACTAAATTGTTATATTCAAAATTGTCCATTAATTTCTTATACGAACTTTGTAATGCTTCATACTCAGCCTTAAACTGATTATTAGCACTTACAATATGCGTATTCTTCCAAGAAGTTACATCTGGCGGAGTAATTTTGGGTGCTGATACTCCGGTTGCAAAAGGGGATAGTTTTCCGTGATATTCTTGAGTTTCCTCATTGAAAACTACATTATCTGGTTTTTTGTCTTTTTTCATAGCAATACAAATTTAAATAAAAGCCTTCATTTATCACTTGCGAGATTTTAAGGGTATAGGTATCTTCCATTCTTTAATTCTGTACACAATTAATCATTCTCTTATAAATGGATTTCAAATCTTGCTTTTACTGTATTTTATTTTGCTTTTTAATATCATGTAATACAGCTGAAAAGCCATCTAAAGGTGAAATTCTTTTCAATACTAATTGTGCTAGCTGCCATATAGCACCTGCCGTAACTGATTTGCCCAAAAATATTTGGAAAGACAATGTACTACCGGCCATGGGAGCGCGTATGGGTATTATTAACGCTGAAAATCATCCGTACCATAAATTAACATTTAGGGAGCAAATGGCAGTCATCAAAACAGGCGTATATCCATCAAGACCTACTATAGACCTTGCAGATTGGGAACTACTTAAAGATTATATAATAGAACTTGCGCCAGATAGTCTCAACAATATAAATACGATTAAGAGTTCTCCGTTAACCCAATTTGAAACCAAACCAATAACTCTAGATAGTGTAAAAGGAAGTTTATATACTTTTTTAAAAATAGATACATTAAACCACTCGATTATTACTGGTTCTAGAAAAGGGGAATTAGCTAGTTATGATTTAATTAAAAAACAAAACACTGTTTTAGATTATTTTGGCTGGGCTATTATTGATGCAAAATTAGTTGGTGACAGTACCTATGTTACCAATATGGGAGTGATGGACCCAAATGAAATACCTAGAGGTAATACCGTATTGCGATATGGTAGTTCTACAGCCATTCTACAAGACTCTTTACATAGACCGGTGCATACGCTTTATACCGATTTAAATAAAAATGGTTCTGAAGAAATCGTAATTAGTGAATTTGGTGATTTAAGAGGCAAATTATCGCTATTAAAAAAAGATTCCTTTGGATTTTATAGAAAGAAGGTACTACTAAATTTACCTGGCACTTTAAGAGTAATTCCGAGAGATATGGATAAAGACGGAAAAGATGACCTAGTAGTAATGACTGCTCAAGGTGATGAATCAGTTTATATTTTATACCAAAAAGATAATTTAGAATTTGAGATTGAAAAAGTACTACGCTTTAGTCCCGTATACGGATCTAGCTGGTTTGAATTGATAGATTATAATGGTGATGGCTTCGATGATATTATAACCGTAAATGGGGATAATGCGGATAAATCTTTCGTAAACAAACCATATCATGGTATGCGAATTCATATCAACGATGGTAAAAATAATTTTAAAGAGACTTATTTTCACCCTTTAAATGGAGCAACCAGAGTAATTGCCAATGATTTTGATCAAGATGGCGATATAGATTTTGCCCTTTTAGCGACTTTTCCTGATTATAACGAACATCCTGAATTTAATTTCGTGTATTTGGAAAACATAGAGAGTAGTACGTATACCTATAATCAAAATCATTTTGAAGACACCAAAATGGCAAGATGGTTTTTAATGGATGCTGCAGATATCGATGGTGACGGAGATGAGGATATTGTATTAAGTGCATTGACATATTCGTTTACACCTGTGCCAGAATACTTAGAAGAAGCATGGAGCGAAAGTTATACTGACCTTCTTATTTTAGAAAATAAACTACATTAGTAGGTATGATCAAAAGATTATCCATTGCGTTTATCTTTGTAATAGCCTTTAGCTGTTCAGATAAGCCCGTGGATGATAAGTATAATTGGATTCCTTTACAAGTAACTGCGACAGCATACAATTCACTTCCTTATCAAACATCATACGAGCACCCTGCAATAACTGCATGGGGAGATTCTATAAAACCTGGTGTAAAATGGATTGCTGTTTCTAGAGATTTACTTAAGAAAGGACTTTCATATAACACTTTGGTCAAAATAGATACTTTTGATGGTATATACATTGTTAAAGATAAAATGCACGCTCGTTGGCGGAATAGAATTGATATTTACATGGGTGAAGATGTTAAAAAGGCTAAGGAATGGGGAAGGCGGAAACTTACCATTAAATATGCCGTTAAAAAAGATAGTTTATTAATTATAGAATGATGAAACATAGTGCAGTATATTTTATTTTTGGTCTACTAATCGTGTCATGTACTTCCACAAAAAGTATTGTGGACCATCCAATTACTTTTAATGAAGAGCGAAAAATATTGACTCTAGAATATCTTCAAAATAGATATGGATTAGAGCAGGAATCACCTAAAATTGATCCTAAAATGATTGTTTTACATTGGACGGTCATCCCGACATTTCAAAAATCATTTGAAGCCTTTGATCCTGTTACATTGCCAAATTGGCGACCAGATATTAAAAATGTAAGTGGTTTAAATGTATCCTCTCAATTTATGGTAGATAGAGATGGAACCATTTATCAGCTTTTACCTGAAACAACTATGGCAAGGCATGTCATAGGGCTTAATCATTGTGCTATTGGGGTGGAAAATATTGGCGGAACCGAAGAATTACCTTTGACAAAAGCACAATTAAAATCTAATATTTGGTTAGTGAAGTATTTGAAAGATAAATATGATATTGAATATTTAATAGGACATTACGAATACACATTGTTTGAAAACCACCCTTTGTGGTTAGAAAAAGATGAAGGATACCGTACGGTAAAAACAGACCCTGGTCCAGATTTTATGAACAATGTTAGAAAAGCTGTGAAGAATTTAAATTTTAAGGAGCTACCTAAAAACTAAAAATAGAATTAAATAAATCAATCTAAATGAAATATATAGTACTGGTATTAATAGGTTTATTCTCCTTTTCTTTAATGGGTCAATCAGAGAATATAACTACTCAGTTATTTGATTCTTACGATAACTACAAAGAGAATTCTATTGGAAAACGACGTATTAAACGAGCGGATATTCAACCGTTAATTGATAAATATTCCAACAACAAAAAGTTTAAAGTTAATAAAGTAGGTAAGTCTATTGGTGGTAAAGATTTGAGTCTTATAAGCATTGGTACGGGCGAAACAAATGTTTTCCTTTGGTCTCAAATGCATGGAGATGAGCCTACTGCAACACAAGCTATTTTTGATATTTTGAATTTCTTTGACAGCTCTGATTTTAAAACAGAAAAGGATGCCATTCTTGCCAACTTAACGGTTCATTTTCTACCAATGCTAAACCCAGATGGAGCTGAGCTTTTTCAACGAAGAAATTTATTGGGTATAGATATTAATAGAGATGCTTTACGTTTACAATCACCAGAATCGCAAACTTTAAAACGTGTACGTGATAGTTTAGATGCTGATTTTGGATTTAATCTACACGATCAAAGCACTTATTATAATGCAGAACGTACAGAAAAACCTGCTACTATTTCATATTTAGCTCCAGCATACAACTATGAAAAGGACATTAATGAAACACGTGGTAATGCTATGAAGATTATCGTGTTTATGAACGACATACTTCAGAAATATGCTCCAGGTCAAGTAGGGCGTTATAATGATGATTTTGAGCCTAGAGCTTTTGGTGATAATATTCAAAAGTGGGGTACAAGTACTATTTTAATAGAATCTGGCGGTTATGCAGGAGATATTGAAAAACAAGAAATTAGAAAGCTTAATTACACTTCTATTTTATCTGCTATATATACTATTGCCAAGAAATCTTACGAGGCTATTAGTATTGATGAATATGAAAAGATACCGGAGAATGATAGAAAGTTATTCGATTTAAAAATAACTGGTGCAACATATAATCTAATGGGTAATACGTATACTATCGATTTAGGGATTAATCAGGTGGAAGTAGATTATCCAGACCATAATTCTTTTTGGTATAGCAGTCGTGTTTTAGATCAGGGAGACCTATCTACTTATTATGGATATGAAACTGTAGATGCTTCTGGTTATACTATAAAGCAAGCAAAAGCGTATCCAACAACTTTAAACACATTTGAAGAAGTCAAAGCTTTAAATTTTAAAGATATTTTAAAGCAAGGTTACGGATATGTACCTATGTCTACCATACCTTTAAAGCAAGTTAATTCGCCATTTCCGGTTCATTTAATTGGAAAGAAATATACTGTCCCGGAATTGAATTTAATGCCAGGTATTAACCCAACTTTCTTTTTAGAAAAAGATGGTAAAATTGAATACGCGATTATAAATGGATTTTTAGTGAACTTAAAAGAATCTATTATCAATGTGCCCAATGGTATGATATTTAGATAAATCAGCGATTAGAAAGAACTAAATATAAAGCATAAAAAAAGGGAAGCATTTGCTCCCCTTTTTAATTTTATAAATGCCTAATTCTTATAACCCTTCTTCTGCATCTAAAAGTGCAAAGAATTTATCTAAGTTAGGTAAAATGATGATTTTAGTTCTTCTGTTCATCGCCATGTTCTCTTTGGTATCATTTTCTACTAAAGGTAAGTAGCTACTTCTACCAGAAGCGATTAATTGAGAAGGATCAACATCATACTCTTTTTGTAATTTACGAACAATTGAAGTTGCACGTTTTACACTTAAATCCCAGTTATCTGTAACCATTGGAGTATTAATAGTTCTAGAATCTGTATGACCTTCAACCATTACTTCCATACTTGGCTCTGACTTAATTACATCTGCCAATTTTTTCAATATTTTATCAGCCTTGCTGCTTACGTTATAGCTTGCTGTGTTGAATAATAACTCATCTGAGATATTAATCATAACTACAGTTTTATCAATACTAACATCGATATCTTCACCATCATCAGAAATTGATTGCTTCAACTTGTAAGAAACAGCCAAGTTCATTGAATCTTGTAATGTCTTAGCACCTGCTAATTTTGCTGGATCAACATTTTTCAATGTATTTCTCATTTTAGCTTTGGTATTGTTACTCATAACAGCAACATCATCAACGCTTGTGAACTGACTATCGTTCATTTCTTTTAATGAGTTGATTTTAGAATTGTACTCTTCAACACGAGCTTCAATTTTTGTCATTTGAGCTTGCAATTCCTCTTTCTCTACTTGAGTCTTTTGTAAAGTACTCTGAGTTTGAGATAGGTTATCTTCTAAAGCAACATATTTCTTTTTAGAAACACATGAAGTTAAAAGCGCTACCGATAAAATAGTAACTAAGGATAATCTTTTCATTTTGTTCTCTGTTTAATTAATATTAGTCTAATCGGTTTTATATACGGCACAAATCGACAAACGGACGTTTAAATCATAAGTTGCAAGATGAAAGTATTGCAATTATCAAGGTCAACAAAATGATAATCAACAGGTTGATGATTTCAATTTAGGGCAAAAAAAAAGAAGCATTTTCATGCTTCTTTCTGTATTTTAAAGGTGTTTCACCTATTCACAACCACCTGTAAATCCGTTTGCACTAAACTTGGTTTGTACTGCTCCTTGTCTAGAACCTGTATTAATTTCAATGGCTAAATTGTTCTCACCACTTCCATCTCTTTTTGGACTACAGTATTCAAATAAGTAAAAGCTATTAGCTCTTTCTGAAACTTTCTCAGATATATCTCTAAACGTTCTTTCTAGCTCATCTTTGTTCTGAGCGAATACACTAGCTGTTTTTCCTATTGCCGTCAATACTTCCGTATCAATCTCACCACCTAAACCAATACTAAAGAAAGAAATGTTGGCATTGGCTTCATTTACCTTCTTTAAAGCGGCATCTTCAGTAAAACGAGAAGCTTGATCAGTACCATCTGTAAAAATTACAACTGATGCAGCACCAATTTTACCATCTGCAGTGGATACTTTCACTAAATCTGATGCAATATCCGTAGATTTTATAACGGCTCCATATAAATCGGTAGAAGGGTCATTACTAATATCATCTGTTATACCTTCAACAGCATCTTTAAGTTCAGTTCTTGAAGAAGTTAATGCATTTAATAAATGAAGCTCATCTTCACCATCAAACCAATAAATGGCCATTTTTACAGATTCTTGAGTTGTGCTAGGCATAACAGCATCAATAAAACTTGTAGAAGCTAACTTCAATTCTTCTAAACTACTGCTTAATACACTATTACTTAAATCTAACACCAATAAGGTGTTGTTTGAAAATATCTGTGAATTAGGTGAAATACGTGCTGACGATTCTGATGTTGAGATAGTATTGAAACAATCATCATTTCTACCTTGCTCGTATATTGTAAATTGATTAGCGGTAAGTCCAGGAACTGGGTTTCCACTAGTATCTGATACTCTAAAAAAAACAGACACCTTACCTGGCAAGGTTGTATATTGTTCTTGTATAGATAAAACTAATTCACCTTCCTCAAGTCCTAAACAATCATCTACCTCCGTACCTTTTCCTAATCCTTCACCAGTGTTCAAATCTAAACTAACATCATCATCGGCATTACCACAAGAAACTAATAGCGTCAGTAGAAAAAATATACAATATGTTTTTAAAAAATTTTTCATATTCAATTATTATGGGTTCAACTAGCAGAACGGTCAAAGTTTGTTTAAATTATAGGGATTAAAAAAATAAATGTTAAAGATTGTTAAAGCAATAATAGCAAAGGACATAAAATTATCAAAAGCCCTATATTTCCATAGGTTTAAGTACATTGAGGCATGGTATATTTAACCTTGGTTTCACATATTTAAAAGTGTAATAAGCGACAATAAATGACCCACGAGTTCAAGAATATTATTAAAGAGTATCTAATTGCCAAAAATGCAAATTTAAAATGTGTTTTAGCAACGGTGGTAGATTTAGATGGTTCATCTTATCGTAGGCCAGGTGTGCGAATGCTTATACGTGAAGACAATATTATGATTGGCGCTGTAAGCGGTGGGTGTGTTGAAAAGGAAGTGCTGTTTCAAGCACAGTCTGTATTTAAAAAACAAATCCCTAAACTAATGACCTATGATGGACGGTATCGTTTGGGTTGCGAAGGTATATTATATCTTTTGTTAGAGCCGTTTTTACCAAGCAAATCTCTCATTGCAGATTTTAATACGGTAATAGAAAATCGTTCGTTTTTTGAACTTACTACATCTTATAAAAAAGAATACGGAGACCTTAAAGGTTTTGGAACATTTATACATTTAAATGATAAGAGTTATACGTTTAATGAAAATACCCGTGAGCAACTAGAAGCCTTGATTTTTAAACAAAATATGTCTCCGTATCAACGCCTATTATTAATTGGTGGTGAGCATGATACGGTAAAATTAGCTCAATTCGGGTTAAATATGGGCTGGGAAATTACAGTTGCCGTTACGCCAAAAGAGGATAAAACAAAGGCAGATTTCCCAGGTATAAATGCATTGTTAAACTATGAACCCGAAGATTTTCCCGTAGAGATTATAGACGCCAATACCGCTGTTCTTTTAATGACACATAGTTATGTAAAAGATTTAAAGTATTTAATGGTTTTAAAAAATAGTAATCCAGCTTATTTAGGCGTACTGGGTCCTGCTAAACGTAGAGAAAAATTATTGTCTGAACTACTGGAACATGATATGGATATTGAAATGGAATTCATTGAAAATATTCATGGACCGGCAGGGCTAGACATTGGGGCAATAACACCACAGGAAATTGCTATTTCTATACTGGCTGAAATTTTAACGGTCATTAGAAAAACAGATCCTATGATGCTAAAAGATAAACTGAAAGAAATTCACCATTGAAAAAAGAACCTCATATCGCTGTTTTAATTATGGCAGCTGGTGCATCTAAAAGAATGGATGATATTAAGCAATTAATGCCATGGAAAGATTCTAACTTCTTATTGGAAACCATTAAAACGGTTCAAAAAATTAATTTGAGTTCCATTCACGTGGTGTTAGGAGCAAATGCCGAAATTATTGCTGCCCAATGTGTTTTTCAAGATATCAATATTATTACTAATCCTAACTGGGATAAGGGATTGGGGAACAGTATAGCATACGGAGTTAAAGTAATACTTAAGGAGAAAAATACTTTAGACGGCATCTTAATCTGTCTTGTCGATCAACCACTACTTACTCCGAAATATCTTCAATCTATTGTAGATGTATTTAAAATGCATCCCACAAAAATAATAGCAACAAACTATGGTAATAAGGCAGGAGTACCCGCTTTGTTTCCTAAATTGCTGTTTCAAAAATTATGTGAATTAGAGGGTGATTATGGAGCCAAAGACATTTTAAATAATCAACAGCATGCTATTATTCAATTAGAAGCAGGAAATCAAATTAGAGATATCGACACCAAAGAAGAATACAATCAATTATTGAATCAAACTAAAAATGAGCACACGCATTAGTAAATTTAATTTAGCAATAGTAATTACCATTTGTTCTATAATTTCTACCCCAATTATAGCTCAAGAAATGGGCTTTGAAGAATACAACCCAACATCTACCTTAGTAGTGCCCGGTTCAGAAATCACCAAGGCAAAGTTTCCGTTCATTGATGTACATAGTCATCAGAGAGATATGTCCGTTGAAGCCTTAGACGGTTTAATTGGTCATATGGATGCATTGAACGAGGCAATTATGGTGAATTTAAGTGGCAGATCTGGCGAAAGTTTAAAAGAAAAAATTGATAATATTAATAAAAGTTACCCTAATAGGTTTGTAGTTTTTGCCAATGTAGATTTTGAGGGAGCAAAAGACATGGAATGGGGAAAACAGGCTGCAGCCCAATTAGAGCAAGATATAAAGAATGGTGCTAAAGGATTAAAGATTTTTAAAAGCTTAGGATTGCGGAATAAGGATGCTGACGGTAATCGTTTGGCAATAGACGATTCTCGCTTAGATCCTATTTGGGCTAAATGTGCAGAAATGGGAGTTCCGGTTTTAATTCATGCTGCTGACCCAAAGTCCTTCTGGGATGATATGGATTCAGATAACGAACGTTGGCTAGAATTAAAAACACATCCAAGAAGAAAACGTACTGCTACAGATCCCGCACCGTTTGAGCAAATTATACAAGAGCAACATAATGTTTTCAAAAAGCATCCGAAGACTAAATTTATAAATGCCCATATGGGTTGGCATGCCAATAACTTAGAAAAATTAGGTAAACTGCTAGATGAAATGCCAAATATGAATGTTGGTATATCTGCTGTTATCGCCGAGCTAGGTAGACAGCCACAAAATGCTAGAGCTTTTTTTATAAAATACCAGGACAGGGTGTTATTTGGTAAAGACAGTTGGAAACCTGAAGAATTCCCTACGTACTTCAGAGTATTGGAAAGTAATGATGAGTATTTCCCTTATTACAAGAAATATCACGCTTTTTGGGCAATGTATGGATTAAACCTCCCTGACGATGTGTTGAAAAAATTGTATTATAAAAATGCTTTGAACCTAATCCCAGGATTAGACGCATCTTTATTTGATTAATAGTTTATACTTTTTTAAGTACAACCGTTTTTTCAACAACAGGAATATCTTTTACATCTTGAAAAATACCGCATGATACTTGCTTTTTAGCTAGTGCTGGGGTATTTTTTCTTTTTGTTAAAGCCTCAATCTCTGGATTTAAAAACTGCATATCAGAATATTTTTTAATAAAACGTACTTATATGGCTCATGTTGTACGAGTTAGGTGTTTTTTACTATTATTTAAAAAAGAATTTACGTTAGCGTGTGACAAATTAGATAAAATTCACACTAATAAGTAAATAGCGAGTTATAAATGCAGAAAGAAACAGTCTTCACTAATTTAATAAGAGAACATCAGGCACTTTTATATAAAGTGACTTCCATCTACATTGATAATAAAGAAGACCAAGAAGATTTATTTCAAGAAGTAGTATACCAACTTTGGAAATATTTTGACTCTTTCCGGAACGATGCTAAGATTACGACTTGGATGTATCGTGTAGCCATGAATACTGCTATTACTTATATCAAAAGAAAAAAGAAAAGACCAGATTCGGTTCCTATTGCAGATGTTATCATAAAACAGGCAGAGGTTAAAGATGATGTTATTGAAGAAAGACTACGACTTCTTTATCGGCATCTTCAATCATTAAACACTTTAGAAAAAGGACTTATTTTTTTATTACTTGAAGGAAAAAGCTATAAAGAAATAGCGGAGATTACAGGGATAAGTGCCAGTAATGTAGGTACTAAAATATCTCGTGTAAAGAAAAAATTAAAAACAAACATGACAAATCATTAAATCATGGAAATAGAAGAACTACAATCTGCTTGGGTGCAAATGAGCCAAGAATTAGACCATCAAAAAAAATTAACAAATGAAATTATTTTAGATATGACAAAACAGAAATATCAAAACAAATTCAACATACTTACTAAGTACGAAACCGTAGGCGCATTTGTATGTTTCATTGTTGCCTTCTTTGTATTATTAAATTTTGGTAAGCTAGACACTTGGTATTTAAAAATTTGTGGCATATTAACCCTATCTTTTCTTATCGTTTTACCTGTACTGGTTTTAAGTACACTTAAAAAAATTAAGAATATTGACATCACCAAAGGCTCGTATAAAGAGAATTTAAAGGTTTATTTACGAACTAAGAACAGACTTCTAAAATTACAACAGGTGGGTATGGCAATTGGCTTTGCAGGGCTCCTATTCATTGTACCTGTTACATCAAAAATTATTTCTAATAAAAATGTATTCTTAACCAACCTTAAAGTAGAGCAATATGTAATATTTGCAATAACCTTAGTGGCACTAGCATTTTTCTGTAAATGGGCTTATAAAGGATACCTAAAGATTACCCAATCTGCTCAAGATTTAATTAAAGATTTAGAATAAATAACTACTCTGTAAGTTTCTTCTGAACGTAATTTAGTATTAGCATCCAATTCATTTTTAATAGGAGGGAAGCTGTTGGTACGTTATCATCTGCAATTGCAGCTATAATGGATTCATGTTGATTGTCTGACTTATTATAGAAAAAATCGTCATTTGTAAATGCGCGTTCATAGAAAAATATACGCGTCTTTAAATCGTTTAGAATTTTTAGGGCTAAATCGTTTTTATATCCTTTCGTCAAAAGCCTATGAAACTCCAAATCCGCTTGAATTCTTGAAATAGCATCCGGTGCATTTTCAAAAACTTCTTGTTGATTTTTTAGATTGATAATATCCTCTTCATTAAACTCTGAATTTTCAATTGCCATTACCTCTAAGTTTGCAACTAACTCATAAAGATCTTCGGCTTCTTCTACGTCTAGTTCGGCAATAATAAAACCTCTGTTTGGCACGGCTTTAATAATATGTGCCTGTTGTAGCTGCGTTAGTGCCTCCCTAATTGGCGTTACACTTACTTTTAAATGCCTAGCAAGTGCGGCTAAATTAATAGTTTTACCAATTTTAAGATTACCGGTAATCATCTCTGACAGTAAGTAATCCCGTACTTGATCTCTAAGATTTATTTTCACTAACATGTATCAAATATAATATATCGTATACGATATAACAGAAAATCAACTTGTTTAGTGCCTTTTTAAATATTATTGATTTTTTAGTATGACAAAATGATATGAGTGATGAGTTCATATCATTTGTATACTTAGAATGCAAGCTGCAATTTTGGTCTGCGCAACATTTTTTGTTTATCTCTTATGGCTGTCCATAAATTTAATTTTGCTGATGTTATTGGTAATGAATTTTTAAATTTTCTCATGATATCCGTTTTTTAAATCGGTGATTAGCCGTATGATTTATGATTGATGTAGACTGATGAATGTTTAATGGGTATGTTGCCTAGATGATGCCCATTGTACTCTTTTACTATTCTTAAAACTTGAAAAAAATGTATTCCTTCTTGTTTTTGTCGGTGTGTTTCTGATAAAAGTTCTCATGATGTTCGTTTTTAAAGCGGTGATTAGCCGTATGATTAATGATTGATGTAGACTGATGAATGTTTAATGGGTATGTTGCCTAAATGATGCCCATTGTACTCTTTTGCTGTTCTTAAAACTTGAAAAGAATGTGTTCCTTCTTGTTTCTGTCGGTGTGTTTCTGATAAAAGTTCTCATGATGTTCGTTTTTAAATCGGTGATTAGCCGTATGATTAATGATTGATGTAGACTGATAAATGTTTAATGGGTATGTTGCCTAGATAATGCCCATTGTACTCTTTTGCTGTTCTTAAAACTTGAAAAGAATGTATTCCTTCTTGTTTCTGTCGGTGTGTTTCTGATAAAAGTTCTCATGATGTTCGTTTTTAAATCGGTGATTAGCCGTATGATTAATGATTGATGTAGACTGATAAATGTTTAATGGGTATGTTGCCTAGATGATGCCCATTGTACTCTTTTGCTGTTCTTAAAATTTGAAAAGAATGTGTTCCTTCTTGTTTCTGTCGGTGTGTTTCTGATAAAAGTTCTCATGATGTTCGTTTTTATATTGATGATTAATAATTTTGTTATACTAAGTAGACGACGATAAATAAGTTTTGTTACAGTACTATGCATAAAAAGGTACTATTTTTAACATATACATAAAAATAAATACTCATAAGTGATTAAATTACAGCTGTTTATGATTTATATTATTTTTAATCTTTTAACAAAAATTCTTTATTTTTAAAAAATTAGATAGATTAAAGAGTAGGGGATTTCAATAAATATTTCTAAAAAGAATACTATAATAGGTATTGATTTTTAAATTAATATTAGGTCTTTTAAAAGTTTGCTAGTTTGAGTACTAGTAATGCTAAATAATTGAAATACAAATCATATCTTTGCAGAACTTTAGAGGGATGCAGATGATTCTTGCAATGACCTTACAACAAGTGGAAAAAATAGTATACTCAAAAAGCTTACCATTTGTTATACACGTCACCACGTATTTCAATTCCTTTACAGTAAAATCTATTATTATCATTAAAATTACGAATGGCAAAATCGCAACAAACATTTAATAAAACTGAAAAAGAAAAAAAGCGTTTAAAAAAGCGTGAAGAAAAGAAGAAAAAAATGCTTGCTCGTAAAGCAGCTGCAAAAGAAAGTGGTACTTCTGGTATTCCACTTGCTTATGTAGATTTCAACGGAAACTTAGTGGACACTCCGCCAGATCCGGCAATGAAAGTGGAAATTGAAGCAGAAGATATCGTTTTAGGTATTCCAAAGAAAGAAGAAGGAGATGTTGA
Organism: Maribacter sp. Hel_I_7; assembly: GCF_000688315.1. Taxonomy (NCBI): domain Bacteria; kingdom Pseudomonadati; phylum Bacteroidota; class Flavobacteriia; order Flavobacteriales; family Flavobacteriaceae; genus Maribacter; species Maribacter sp. Hel_I_7. The sequence goes on from NZ_JHZW01000003.1 coordinate 832,156, forward strand.
GGAATTTGATCCGGTAAGAAACGGAAAGGTTTCTTTCTTTGACACTACTAAAGGTTTTGGTTTCATCATTGATGCTGAAAACAACGAAAAATACTTTGTTCACGTAAGTGGTCTTATAGATGAGATCATGGAGAACGACAAAGTTTCTTACGAGCTAGAAAAAGGCATGAAGGGCATGAACGCCGTTCGTGTTAAGAAGATTTAGTTTTAAAATTTTTTAATGGTGAAAATGCAACGTAACACCGTTCTGGTAGTATTGTCATTTTTCGCCATTTACTTCATATGGGGATCTACCTATTTATGGAATAAAATTGCAGTAACGGAATTACCTGCCTTTATGTTGGCAGGTATTCGTTTTGTAACTGCAGGTTGCCTAATATTTATTATTTCAAAAGCATTAGGCTTTTCTTTAAAAATTACCAAAAAACAATTTAAGAATACAATAATTGCTGGCTTTCTATTTCTAACTTTTGGAAATGGGGTAGTAGTTTGGGCTTTAAAATATGTTGATAGCAGCTTTGCTGCATTAGAAGTTTCTGCACAACCATTAGTAGTGCTAATAATGATGCGCATATTGCATGGAAAAAAAATTCAGCCTATGTCCATTATAGGTGTAATTCTTGGTATAAGCGGAATTTTTTTACTTGTTGGACAAAAAGAAATTATAGCACAAGATGGGGCTATTCTAGGGATGGTTTTAATATTCATTTGTATGTTAAGCTGGTCTTATGGTAGTCTATTTGTTGGTAAGTCAGATTTACCTAAGAATTTCTTTGTGAATACGGGTTACCAAATGCTAACTAGCGGATTATCACTACTTATAATTAGTACCATTTTCGGAGAACAGTGGACATCACCAACAACCTGGAGCACTCCTGTTATTTGGTCTATGCTATTGCTAATAGTATTTGGTAGTATTGTGACATTTACAGCGTTTAATTATTTATTACGAATTGTATCTCCAGAAAAAGTAGCTACTTCAACTTATGTAAATCCCATTATTGCAATGATTCTAGGTTGGTATTTTTTAAAGGAAGATATTAGTATGCAATCAGCATTGGCTTCTGTTGTACTTTTAACCGGTGTGTATTTTATTAATACTAAAAAGAGTTTGACCATTTTTTCTAGATTCTCGGGAAAACGTATTCCTAAGAAGGCGGCAGATTAATCTTAAGAGGAAGTACATCTGTAGGGTTCATATTTTGTAATTCAATTTCACCAATACGAATACGTACCAAACGCAAAGTTGGGAAGCCTACAGCAGCAGTCATTTTGCGTACTTGCCTAAATTTACCTTCTTTAATTATAATACGAAGCCAAGAAGTTGGTCTGTGCCTACCAATACGGATAGCAGAATTAGCATCGGGCAGGGTAGGAGCCTCATTTAAAAGAGTGGCTAAACAAGGCATTGTAACATATTTTTTACCGAAAACACCTATAGATATTCCTTCAGAAATTTCTTTTATGGCTTCTGCAGTGATTAAACCATCTACTTGTGCTAAATATTCTTTTTCTATTCCAGAACGGTTTATAGTATCGCTCAGTTTACCATCAGTGGTCATTAAGAGTAAGCCTTCAGATTTCTCATCTAACCGACCAATAGGCATTATTCCATCAGGAAAATCAAAAAGTTCACTTAGAAAACGTTTTTTACGAAGTTGACGTTCTTCTCCAGAAGTCATCTGGCTTAACATTCCATAAGGTTTATAGACTTGAAAATGTAAATGCTCCATAAATTTTATCCTATACTGTTTATTTTGGTTACATATGGTCGCAAAAGATACCCTTTTTAACCCATGAATTAGTAATGTAATGTTGATAATGTTACCTTTGTACACTCCAGAGAAGATTTTATGCAAGAGACAGTTTTTGAATTACAGGATAGAAAGACCGATAAGGAACTTTACAGCTATCAACAAGGTGCAATTCAACAAATTTTTGATAAGTTCGATTCAGAACGAGATGATTATCACCTTTTATACCAATTACCAACCGGTGGTGGTAAAACAGTTATTTTTTCCGAAATGGTACGTCAGTATCTAAAAAACCACAACAAGAAGGTTTTGGTAATGACACACCGTATTGAACTTTGTAACCAAACATCTGCCATGCTTACTAGTTTTGGTGTTGTTAACAAAGTAGTAAATAGTAAGGCAAACCTTGATGATCATGAACGTTACAGCTGTTATGTAGCCATGGTTGAAACCTTAAACAATAGGTTAAACGATGACCAATTAGATATTTCTGATGTAGGTCTTGTTATTATTGATGAAGCCCACTATAATTCTTTTACTAAACTTTTTAAGTTCTTTGAAAATTCATTTGTTCTTGGTGTAACGGCAACCCCGTTAAGCTCAAACAAAGATTTACCAATGAACAAAAACTATGATGAGCTTATACCAGGCGAAACCATAGAGAATTTAATTGCCAACGATTTCTTGGCAAGGGCAGAGGTATTTCAATATGACATGGGACTTACATCCCTAGAAATTGGTTCTAACGGAGATTACACCGTTAAATCATCTGCTGATTTATATACGAGTCCGGCAATGTTAAGTAAGCTTTTAGAAGCTTACATGAAACATTCTAAAAACAAAAAGACTTTAATTTTCAATAATGGTATAGAAACATCTATTCAAGTATACCATACTTTTCATGCAGCAGGTTTAAATATTAAACACCTTGATAATACCGCTACTAAAAAACAGCGTAAACAAATATTAAAATGGTTTAAAGAAACACCTGATGCCATTTTAACATCTGTAAGTATATTAACTACGGGTTTTGATGAACCTACTATTGATACTATTATTCTAAACAGAGCTACAAAATCGCTTACACTTTATTACCAAATGATAGGTAGGGGTTCTAGGGTTTTGAATAATAAATCGAAATTTACGGTTATAGATTTAGGGAACAACCTTTATCGTTTTGGACCATGGGGTGCAGATTTAGATTGGGGTGCTATTTTCAAGTCTCCTAACTTCTACATGGATCGTATTAAGGACGATGAGGATATTGAGAGTGATTTTAAACTTGAACTTTCTGATGAAGTTAAAGAAGAATTTAAAAACTCTAAGGAAACTTATTTTGATATTAAAGAAACCTACGAAACTGCAACGTTTGCAGGCGAATCTTCCAAAGTAGTTTTAGAACGCTCTATTGCTCACCATGCATATATGTGTATTGAAAATAGCGAAGATGTATATGATGCATTGGCATTGGCTAAGCTATTGAAAGAAGATATTGATAATCGTATCCATGTATACGGTAAATGCATAAGTAAGAGTACTTATAATTTTTTAAGCTGGTTGAAAGATGATTATCAAAAGAAATTGAACGCTTACTTACGTGAAAATTTCGATACTGTTTTTGAAGAAATTCATGGTCATCCGCCAGAAGATTAAGCAAAGATTTAATATTACAAAACATAAAAAGGGCTGTTCATAAATGAACAGCCCTTTTTATGTATAACTAATTACTTGTTATTCAACAATAAGACTGTATTGTGGAGTCGGATTTAAAGGGCAGAAATATACATATTCTCCTTTATCTAATTTAGTTTCTTTAGAATGACCTACAGTGTTGTTCTTTACAGCAGTAGTTACATATGCAGTCTGAATATGGTTTTCTGGGTTAGATGCATCTTTGCCTTTTTTCACCAATACTAAACCAACATCTTTACCTACATTGTTGTTTGCAACATCGAAAACATAAGTTCCTTCGCTAACAGTAATTGATTTCTGCGTAAACTCACCAGTTGTTTGCTCTAAGGCAATCTTCTTAACTGGTTGCTTCATCATTTTATCTTGAGCGTTTGCGCTAAATGAGAATGCTAGTACGATAACTAAAATTGATAATACTTTTTTCATGTGTTTTAAATTTAAAGAGCTCTTGCTCTAATGGATAGATTAATAATTATTGTTTGTTAATTGTTTATAATGATGGTGCTACAGGAAAATCAACTGGTACCTGCGTAGTGCTATGAATATAGTTCGATATTGTTTTGTCACCTACTAATGAAATGGTGTCAATTAAATTTGCTTTTGTATAACCTGCTGCAAAATAGTTTTCTAAAACTTTTTCGTCTGTACGACCTCTGTTTTTAGTAACATTTTTAGCTAATTGAGCTAATGCATTTAATTTAACATCAAATGATGCCTTACCTGCTCTTAGTTCAAGAATTTGCTCGTCATTGAATCCGTTCATTTTACCTATTGCCGTGTGTGCAGATAAACAATAAATACAGTCGTTTACTTGACTAACTGCAAGGTTTACAACCTCTTTTTCTTTAGCTGATAATGATGTTTTAGCATTGGCAAAAGTTAAATAATTTTCTAAAGCTGTATCACTATTTGCATAGGTTGCATATAAGTTTGGTACAAAGCCCAATGCTTTTTTAAGGTTATCGAAAATTGCTTGATTGTTTTCACTTACTTCGTCTCGTGTTAATACGTTAAATGTGCTCATGTTTTTATTTTTTTAATATTTCGAAAAATTTACTTGTTGTATTTCTTCTACAAAAGTATAATTGGAAGTATGTTCAAATCATGTGAAGACTTCCTTTTAGTTTGTCAATTCTTCCTTTATAAAAAATAACCGAATGCGCTATTAAATTTTGAAGAGTTATCAGAATCACAGTAGTAATCTGATAAATGGTTATGTTTACAATGTTTTTCTACATTGATTGTATTAGCAATAACTACCTTTCTAGAAGTGAATATCTCTATTAAATTGAAAATTGATTTGTGTTTTAAGTTCATGTCTTTACTGTTTAAATTCTACAGTACAAAGATCTAGATATTATGAACCTTAAAACGGGCGATATTACCCAAGTAATTGTCAATACTTCCCTAATTTGCTTTTTTAAGTTGCTTCTTAAATTCAGATGGGGAATACTGGGTTTGCTTCTTAAATAAACGACTTAGATGAGATGCGTCTTCAAAACCAATTTCATATGCAATTTCTTTTGCAGTCTTATCTGTATAAATAAGTAATCGTTTTGCCTCTAACACAATACGCTCATGAATTATTTGCAGGGGAGTGGTATTAAATTTAGAAAAGGTATTAGAAAGAGTTTTAGGAGACTTAAATAATTTTTCTGCATAAAAGGAAACCGAGTGCTCTGATTTGTAATGTGCTTCTACTAATAAATTAAAACCTCTTAAAAGGTCAACCTTTACATCATTAGCAGCATTACTAAAGCCTTCTTTAGCTTTCAGAAGCCTTGTACTCATTATCATAAAACGCGCCATTAGCATCCGTAGCATTTCTGCCTGAATTGTATCTTGCGTATCCAATTCGTCTACAAATACCTCGTGTAACGTATCAAACTTTTGTTGTTCTTTTTCCCCTAAATCAATTAGAGGAACATGGGCGTTTCCAAAAAATAATAGTCCCGCACAACTTACTTCTTGGTCATGATCCTTTATGCAATAAAATTCTCTATTAAACTGATATACAATTAAGTTTTTACCCTCAGTAAAATGTATAAATTGAATTGGTGTCAACGCAAGCAGACTATGTTCTGAAATGATATATGGTATGCCATCTACCTCAATAGTGGCTTTACTACTCGTAGTTCTAATAAATGTATAGAGACCTGCTTGTTCTGGTTTTCTATAAGTAACTAATAGTAATTCATTACCTATTTTAAGCAAACCATCAGTACTAAAATCTTTGAAAAATTCCTGCATGATGTTTTCGTCTAAAAAAAGGATGATTCATTACAATCCTTTATATTAATCTGCTTGTAGAAATTCAAAAATGAAGACCGTTCTTATAAAATCCTCATGAGGGAATAATATTACAATTAGTCGAATAATTCTTTCAAAACTATTTTATAGTATTAGATTTAACCAATCAACTATAACAACCAAATACATGCGAACTTTACTCAGTTGCATTCTTTTTTTATGCATTACAATTGCCTACTCACAAAACGAATTAATAACTACGTGGAAAACAGATAACCCAGGTGTTTCTGATGAGAATCAGATTACGATACCATCATATTATGGAAATTATGGAGAAATCACTATAGCGTGGGGTGATGGCACTATTGATACTTATTCTAATAGTTATAATTTAATTCATACTTATGCAAATCCTGGCACATATAGTGTAGAAATTACTGGTAATTTTCCAGGCTTTTATTTCAAGGATTGGGGAGATAAACAGAAAATAATCTCTGTTGATCAATGGGGAGATATTGAATGGATAGCGGCTCAAGAGGCATTTAGTGGTTGTGAAAATTTAGATGTTATAGCAAATGATAGTCCAAACCTTTCCAAAGTCATTTCAACAAACCAAATGTTTAGCGGCTGCTATTCATTGGTTGGTACTCCAGCATTTAACAATTGGGATGTTTCAACGATTACAAATATGGACAGCATGTTTAGTTCATGTTCTATTTTTAATTCTCCAATTGGAAACTGGGATGTGAGTAATGTTGAAAATATGCCAGCAATGTTTGTAAACGCTACTTCTTTTAATGAAGATATTGGAAATTGGGATGTAAGTAACGTGAAAATAATGTGGGCGATGTTTTCTGGATGCCATTCTTTTAATCAAAACATCAACAATTGGAATGTTTCAAATGTTACAAGCATGGGCTGGATGTTTACAAATGCGAGAGCTTTTAATCAACCTTTAAGTAGTTGGGATGTATCTAAAGTCATAAGCATGGACCTAATGTTCGATAATGCATTGGCTTTTAATCAAAATATTTCTAATTGGGATGTTAGCAATGTTACGAACATGCGTTATATGTTTAAAAATGCAAAGTCCTTTAATCAACCCGTTGGAGACTGGGATGTAAGCTCAGTCTCCAACATGGAATCCATATTTGCAAATGCAGAAATATTTAACCAACCCTTGAATACTTGGGAGATGACGAATGTCATAAATTCATCAAAAATGTTCTATTATGCCTATAATTTTAGACAAGATATTTCTTCTTGGGATGTTAGTGCTGTAACTGATATGTCTGGTATGTTTAATGGAGCGACAACCTTTAATTTACCCATTAATAACTGGGATGTGTCTAGTGTAACGGATATGACTAAAATGTTCAATTATGCATATTCTTTTAATCAAAATTTGAGTAATTGGAATGTTAGTAATGTAACCGCAATGGATAACATGTTTCATGGAGCTAATTCTTTTAAACAAGATATTTCTTCATGGAACATTAGAAATGTTACCAGTATGGCTGATATGTTTTTGGATATTGGTATGTCAAAAATTATATATGACAATATTTTAAATGCTTGGTCAGCATTACCACAATTACAAAGTAATGTAATTTTTAATGCTGGAAATAGTGAATATTGTTCTGGCTCAACTGGCAAAGAAGAGTTATTAAATGATTATAACTGGACTATTACAGATGGTGGTGAAATTTGTTTCTTACCAAACCAATTTGTTACAAAATGGAAAACCGATAATCTTGGTACTTCAGCAGATAATCAAATCACTATTCCAACATACGCTGGTGAAATTTACAATTATAGCGTAGATTGGGGCGATGGAAACATTGATACTTATATTACTAGTAATATAACACATACCTACGATACTCCGGGTATATACTATGTTTCCATTAGCGGTATCTTTCCTAGAATTTATTTTAATGAAAATGGTGATAGTGATAAAATTTTGACCATTAATCAGTGGGGTCCCAATCAATGGTCATCTATGGAATCGGCTTTTGCAAATTGCTCAAACTTATCGGTGGCAGCCAATGATGTTCCAAATCTAACCAATGTGACTAGTTTAAGTCGAATGTTTTATTATTGTAGCTATGGGTTTGATAATTCAAGAACTCGTATGTTCTCTAACTTTAATGGTATTAAAAATTTTAATGATTGGAATGTTAGTAATATTATTGATATCTCCTACATGTTCGATAAGTCTGCATTTAATCAAGATATTTCACAATGGGATGTTAGTGGTGTAGTCAATATGTCTCATACGTTCTATAGTGCTCCTTTCAATTTCGATATTAGCACATGGGATGTAAGTAATGTAACTAATATGTCGGGAATGTTTGGTTCCAGTAATTTTAATCAAGATGTAACCAGTTGGAATGTTAGCAATGTTACAAACATGGATTTTTTATTCAACAGCACATATTTTGATCAAGACATTTCTTCTTGGAACGTTAGTAATGTCATAACTATGCGACACATGCTAAGTCAATCCAGCTTTAATCAGGATGTATCTTCTTGGGATGTAAGCAATGTTTTTGACATGTCAAATATTTTTGACGATAATGACCTTTCAAGAGATAATTATGATAATATTTTAATTGGTTGGAGTCAGTTATCAACTTTACAAACTGGCACCATTTTAGGGGCAAAAGATGTTCAGTATTGTTCTAGCAAAGATGCTAGAAAACATTTAATAGAAAATTTTAACTGGAACATTTTAGACCAAGGTGAAAATTGTGAAATAGAACGTCCATTTATAACTAGCTGGAAAACAGATAATCCAGGAGCTTCTAATAATAATCAAATTACTATTCCAACAAATCCTTATGAAGTATATAATTATAATGTTGATTGGGGAGATGGAACAACGAATGTGGGTGTAACAGAAGATATAACTCATTCTTATGAAGTGCCAGGCATATATCAAGTATCTATTACAGGTAGGTTTCCTCATATTTTCTTTAATAACAGTGACGAAGATTATCCTTATCAAGTTCCTAGAAAAACTGCCGATCCTAAAAAAATTATTTCAATTGACCAATGGGGTACAGTTCGTTGGAATAGTATGAGTTTCGCTTTTGCCGGCTGTACTAATTTAGATGTTTTAGCATCAGATATACCTGATTTTTCAAAGGGTATACAATTTTCGTATATGTTTTATAATTGTTCATCACTTATTGGAAATGAAAGCATGGAATTATGGGATTTAAGTAATACCATCATGTCTGCAAACGGAATGTTTTCAGGAGCTTCATTATTTAACCAATCTATCGAAAATTGGGACGTAAGCAATATTAGATATTTGAACGATATGTTTAAAAATGCAACATCCTTTAATCAAAACTTAGAAAATTGGAACATAAGTAAAGTTGAAAATATGGATGCGATGTTCAATGGTTCAGGTATATCTATTGCCAACTATGATAAAATACTGAATGCATGGAGCACTTTACCTTCCTTAATCAACAATGTAAAATTTGGGGCAGCAGATACCAATTTCTGCAATAGTATAGAAGCCAGAAATGAACTTATAAACACCTATGGTTGGCAAATCATAGATTCTGGTAATGATTGCTCTGGCACATATTTCATAACTACCTGGAAAACTGATAACCCTGGAGTTTCTGAAGATAATCAAATAATTATACCTACGTTTCCCGGTGAAACATATGACTATACGGTTGATTGGGGAGATGGTAACACACACACTAATATAACTGGTGATGCAACACATACTTATTCAGTTGCTGGAACTTACCAAGTTTCAATTTCAGGTGAGTTTCCTAGAATTTATTTTAATAATCAACATACAGCGACTGAAACTGATTCGAATAAATTATTGCTTATTGAACAATGGGGAGATATTAGGTGGAGCTCTATGAGATCTGCTTTTGCTGGTTGTGTTAATGTGGATGTAAGTGCATTTGACACCCCTGATTTTAGTTCAGTTAGTGAAATATCCGCGATGTTTAATGGATGTAAGAATTTAATTGGTAATTCAAGTTTTTCAAATTGGAATGTACAGAAGGTTGTTAATATGTCTGGTATGTTCTCAAATACAGACCTATTTAATCAAGACCTAAGTAAATGGGACGTACAAAATGTAAAAGATATGGGAGGTATGTTTAGTCGTGCCCTAAGTTTCAATTCCAATATCGGAGAATGGAACGTTGGGAATGTATATATCATGAATGATATGTTCGCCCAGACTGCTAGTTTTAATCAAGATATTGGTAATTGGGATGTTTCTAACGTTAAGGGTATGGAAGCAATGTTTAATTCAGCAATATCGTTTAATCAAAATTTGAGCAATTGGGACGTTAGTAATGCTGAACTTATGAACTATATGTTTTTATCTGCAACTGCGTTCGACCAAAGTTTAGGTAAATGGAATATTTCTCAAGTACCGGAAATGTATGGAATGTTAGATGCTACTGGGTTATCAGTAGAAAATTATGATACAACATTAATAGGCTGGTCAAAATTATCAAACCTACAACCTAATATGGAATTTAGCGCATATGGATTACAATATTGTGAATCACAAGAAGCACGTCAAATCATTATAGATACTTATGGTTGGACATTTAACTACGACGGCAAAGTACCTTTCTGTAATGAAGACAATGATTTAGATGGTGTATTAGACCAATTTGATAATTGTTTAGAGACAAAACCTAACGCAACTGTAAACGACAATGGTTGCGAAATAATAGCATCAGATGCCATTTTAGTTTATGGTGTTACACCAACATGCCCGGGAGAAGCAAATGGAAGTATTTCTATTTCGAGTGAGCTAACTGATTATATTTTTAATATAGCTGTTGAAGGTCCAGTTTCAACAGACTATAATGAGGTATCGTTAAATGAGAATATAGAAGTAGCTAATCTTACCACTGGTTTGTATATGGTCACTATTTCTATTCCAGATATTTCGTATTCTCAAACCTACGGCATTCAAATTAACGAAGTCGGCTCAATCTCAGGAAAGCGAGAAAGTTTAAATACCTCTGCTAAAACGGCAACTTACAATGTGGAGGGCAGCTATACTTATAATGTTGATATAAACGGAGAACTAAAAAACTTCAGCTTTACATCTAACGGAAAAAATGAAATTCAATTATCGGATTTATCTGAATTCAATGCTATTTCTATTACAGGAGAAAGTGACTGCCAAGGGATGGTTACCGATTCATTTGCCTTTTCAGATAGTGTTATAATGTTTCCAACAATTACTTCGGGAGAAGTGTTTATCCAAGGGTACGAAGAATCAAGTACCGTGTTGGTTTATGATTTATCGGGTAAGCTAGTAATAAGTAAAACTTTTTCAGGGCAAGGCTTAAATTCAATCGACTTACAAACAATGGAAACCGGAATTTACCCTACGGTAATCAAATCAAAACAACATTCAAAAACCTTTAAGATTATAAAGAAATGATATATAAAACATTAAAATATTTTACAGGTCTTGCATTGATTTTTGTTTGCTTAAATTCTTGCGATAAAAGCACTCCTGAAGAGACGGAAAAACAGATAGACAAACCGGTTCCTACTAAAGCAACAGGTACTTTACCTGCTAATGGCGAGCCTTGTTCAGAATTTGAACCTATACCAAATAATGATACTAAAGTCTCTATTTTATTTAAGTGGAATGCTGCGCAAAATACCGTTAATTATACATTAGAAGTTTTATTAAACAACCAGCAAGCGGCAAGCTCCACTGTTGGTGGACTGGAAACTACGGTTAGCTTAGATAGAGGCAAAACTTATACTTGGACAGTGACCTCTAAAAATGAATTTGGCGATACGGAAAGTGATACGTATTCTTTTACTACCCCTGGTTTAGCCGAAGGTAATTATGCTCCTTATGCCGCAGAAATTACTACAGAGTTTAATACTTCAGCGCAGTTGTTAGCAATTAAATGGGTTGGAACTGATGAAGACAATGACCTTTTAACCTACGACGTAATTATAACCGAAAATGAATCAGTACTATTTGAAGAGACTGATTTAGAAGACACTAGCATATCTGGAATTGAATATATTTCTGGTACCGAATATTATATTAAAATTATTTCTAAAGATAGTACGGGTAGTTTTTCAGTTTCTGAAGTAACTGTTAATTCACCTGAATAGTTTTCGAATTAAAAAAAAGAGCTCTGATAATGAAATCAGAGCTCTTATAGCATACATTTAAAACTTGTTTAAAACGACACAGCAACCTTACCTCTTAAGTAAAAAGGAGTTCCGGGAGTAAAGTGAATTTCCTCGACGGATGCGGTTTCGTTGAACAATCTACTTTCTGTAGCAAATTGGGTCTCGTTCCACTCGGTATCACATAGGTTTTCTACGATTAAACCGATTGTCCAGTTTTTAATATCATAATTCAGGTTTAGATCGGTTACAAAATATCCTTCGGCAACAATACTATTATCTTCATTTGCCGCTCTATCACCCAAATATCTATAGTTTAAATTACCGGAAAAATTGCCTAAATCGGTAATTGATAGTCCGCCTACTGCCGTAAAATCTGGTGCAAGGGGAATATAATCTTCACCGTCTGCTTCTTCAGTACTTCTCGCATAGGTATAATTTACATCGCTATAAAGGTACAGCCAGTCTAGAATTTGATATCTACCACCAACTTCAACACCTAACCTACGTGTCTTTCCACTTGGCTCTACAATACCTGCATCACCCACGTAAACGAATTCTTGATCCAAAAGCAAACCCCATAATGTTGCATTTAAAACCAACTTATCCGTTGGTTTAATTATGGTACCTAAATCTAACCCATATGCTTTTGGTAATATTTCCTGACCTTCATTTGCCGTTACAACACGGGCATCGTTAGAATGAAATCCTAATCCGGTTTTCAAAAACATTTGCCAGTTACGGTTGAAAGTATAAATCGTATTTAACTTGGGGCTCACTATTGCTTTACTTTCGCTTTTATTGTCATAAGTCTCGCTCAATTTATTTTCATAATCAAATTTGAAATAGTCTAATCGTATCGACGGATTAAATGTCCAGTTTCCAGTTGTATACTCGCCATTAATAAAGCTGTAGATATTTGTTTCATCAATATCACCAAAAGCGTATTGCTCTAGAATAGTTTTTCTGTTTAAAGTATGTGCCAAAGAAACATCATCAACATTATCATGCCTAAACCCTAAACCTGCAGAGTATTTAAATCGATCATCTATACCTACTGGAATATCAATTTGTTCAAAAATAGTTTCAGCACCCATAATGGTTCTATCTTCATACTGGCGAATTTGATCACCATTTACAGGGTCTTCCAAAAAGAAGGTAAAATTAGAGAACAGCTCAAAATCATATTTGCTCACAAAAGCCCTTGTCTTAAGAAATTGATCTTCGCCTAAGAATTTGGTATGATTCAACATTAAATTAGTTCTACTTGTTTGGCCTCCCTCAGTATCATCTATGGCTCCAAACCTACCTATTATTTCTTGATCGATAGCGCGTTGTGGAATTTGACCAGATGCATCCCATTTACTTTGAAAATGTGAAGCAGTTAACGTTAATTCTTCTTTACCTATATCTTTATAATGATAACGACCTAGAATATTTATACGATTAAAATTTTGTGGCGAATGAAAAGGACCATCGGTGAGGTAAAGCTCAGAGGCTATATACGCATCACTTTTACTACTTTCTAAAATGTTAAAAAGGCCTACAAATCTATTGGTATTGAATTGCCCTGCTTCATAAGACAACATGCTCTTATCTATACTTTTTTTAAGGTTTAAATCAACAAAACCTGCGGTATTAAAATCTCCTTTATCCGCATAATACGGACCTTTTCCAAAATTGATATTATCTATAGTTTCTGGAATAACAAAATGCAAATCTGCATACCCTTGACCATGGGCGTGCGACACCATATTTACCGGCATGCCATCTACACTAATAGCAACATCGGTACCGTGGTCAATATCAAATCCTCTTAAAAATATTTGTTCTGCTTTACCACCACCGGCATGTTGCCCTATTAGAAGTCCGGGTACTTTTCGTAAAATTTCTTGTGATGATTTAACTGGGTCGTTCTGTATATCTACATTTACAATTCTGCTCATTGCATCTACTTTAGATACCACGACCACTTGGTCTAAGTTAATGCTAGATTCCTCTAATATCACTTCAACACCTTCGCTCAAATGATTTTGATTCACTACCAAAACAAAAGTTTTATAACCTAAATTAGAGAAGTAAATAGAATCGTTGATTTGACTTGAAGGAAGCGAAAATAACCCAGATAGGTTGGTATGACTATGTTGACCAGAGGTTTGGTTAAAAATACCAACATTTTCCAATAAGGCACCACTAGTATCAGTAACAACACCTTTAAGATTTTGCGCGTTGGTAATATTGAATGCCCCAATAATGAGAAATATTGTTAACAGCCTAAGTGCCCAATTACTGCTATAATTCATAAAATTATATTTAAATAAAGTTTGTTTTCAATAGTACTTACGACAAAAACCACGGATGGTTTTATGGTTTTAAAAAAAACGCCAAAATAAAAATATTAAAGAGATAGGGAAATTATTTACGCTTAATGACAATGATTAAACTATAAGAGTCAATAGACATTCGTAGTTATTCAGAACTTTGCATTTATAACAGAATTTTAAAAAATAAAACAATGAGTACACAGATATTATTAACACCTTATCATAAAAATTTAGATTTAAAGAATAGGGTTGTCATGGCACCTATGACAAGAAGCAGAGCTGCAAACGATGGCAATGTACCAACAGAAGATTTACACGTACCATATTATGTTCAAAGAGCATCTGCAGGTTTAATTATTACAGAAGGTTCACAAGTCTCTAAACAAGCAGTAGGTTATGTAAACACTGCAGGAATTTATTCCAAAGAACAAGTGGAAGGATGGAAAAAAGTTACAAAAGAAGTTCATGACAAAGGTGGAAAAATCTTTATTCAATTATGGCACGTTGGGCGTATGTCTCACCCAGATTTTCATAATGGGGAATTACCATTAGCTCCGTCTGCAATAAACCCTAATGCGAAATCTTATACGCCAGAGGGTTTTAAAGATACCGTAACACCAAAAGCCATGTCTATTGAAGAAATTAAACAAACCGTAGAAGATTTTAAAAATGCAGCTAAAAATGCTGTTGAAGCTGGTTTTGACGGAGTAGAAATACATTCATCTAACGGATATTTATTTCACCAATTTTTTAATGGAACTTCAAATACTAGAACAGATGAATATGGGGGAACAATTGAGAATAGAGCTCGTTTCTTTTTTGAAGTTTTAGATGCCATGATCAAAGTAATTCCACAACAAAAAATAGGAGCAAGATTTAACCCTTCGTTAAACGGAATGTTTGGTATTACAATGGATGAGGATACCATACCAACATTTGAATATATTATTAAAAAACTGAATGATTATGATTTAGCTTATATTCATTTGTCTGAACCTTTTACAGATGTTTCTGATATTTCATACGCAGTAAAAAACATTTCTAAACACTTTAGACCTTTATATAATGGTACTTTAATGATTAATGCAGGATTTGATCAAGAGTCCGGAAATAAGGTCATTGAAGAAGGAAACGCAGATTTAGTAGCTTATGGTAAACCATTTATTTCAAATCCAGACTTGGTCGAGCGATTTGCTAATGGATATGATTTAGCAGATTGGAATGAAAAAACTTTTTACACACCAGGCAAAGAAGGCTATTTAGATTATCCCAAATACAATGAAGAAAAAGAACTCGCATAACTTAAAATAGTAGTTATTGTTCAAAAAAAAAGCAGCCATCTGGCTGCTTTTTTTATACAATCATGTACTGACTATTTAATATGGTCAGTATTTCTTTCTAAATCTTCATTTCCATCAGCTCCTTGACTATACAGTTGGTTCTCTTCGTCCTTTAAAATCTTATGCGTTTTGTTTTGGGGTAAATCACGTCCTGGAACATCCAATTCTTTTCCTGCAAAATCAACCTCTTTTTCACGACTGTTGAGTTGGCCATCGTCTCCATTATCTGTTCTTATATTTTTAGTTCTTTCTCCTAAAGCTTGCAAATCTGCTTCTGTTATATCAGAATTATATTTATCGTTTGTTTTGTCTTTTTTCATAGCTGTAATTTTATATAATTAGATTCTCAAATTACCATTTCTATGATGTTTACATTGTCGCTTTCCATAGATATTTAAGCTCATATCAAGTCAACAATTCTTTTTACAGTGTATTAACTCTACAGTGTGTATTCGTGTTAATATAATTAGTTAACGCATTAATGCTTACTATAGTTATTACGGAACTTGCTAAAAAACTATTAGAAGATGGAAAATGTATTAGTAGCTGGTGCTAACGGTACCACAGGAAAAAAAATAATAAACCTTTTAAAAAACTCTCAATACTTTCAACCAGTAGCCATGGTTCGTAAAGAAGAACAAAAAGAGCAATTTGAAAAGGAAAATATAAGAACAGTATTAGGAGATTTAGAAAAAGACCTATCGCATACGGTTGATAATATTGATAAGGTAATTTTTGCCGCAGGTTCTGGTGGTAAAAAAGTTGTGGAAGTAGATCAAGAAGGTGCAAAAAACTTAATTGACGTTTCAAAAAAAGCAAATATTAAAAAGTTCGTTATGCTTAGTTCTATGGGAGCAGACAATCCTGAAGAAGCAGATGATTTAAAAGAATATTTAAAGGCAAAACATAATGCTGATGAGTATTTAAAATCAACAAATTTAGTACATGCAATTGTTAGACCTGGGTCATTAACAAATGATGCAGGTACAGGTAAAATTGAATTGCAGACAAAATTGAACAAACAAGGTTCTATTACAAGAGACGATGTAGCGCAAACCTTAGTGCGTTCTTTACATGATAATGATGCCATTAATAGTACGTTTGAAATTATACAAGGTGATACTCTTATTGGAAAAGCAATGGAATCAAATGCCTAAATTCAATCGAATTCTATAATTTAACTGAGCCAATTCTAATACTATTACAATTGGCTTTTTTATTCATAAATTTTCAATAACTAATTTTAATAATTTAATTACAAAACCATGTTGTGTATCTTCGTGGGGAACTAAACAACCTAAAAAATGAAAATACCTTTTCTAAAAATGACTTTAGCGCTAGCCTTGGTTATTGCGTTACATTCTTGCAAAGAGAACAAAAAAGAAGATTTAAAAAATACAGCTGAGAAAGTTGAACTGGACAGTACTGATTTAGCTCTGTTGGATTTAAATCTACCAGAAGGATTTCAAATCGAAGTTTATGCAAGGGGAGTAGATGGTGCACGTTCTATGGCAATGGGTGATAACGGAACATTGTTCGTGGGTACTAGAACAGAAAATAATGTATATGCCATACAAGATACCGATGGTGATTTTAAGGCTGACAATATCATGGTTTTAGATACCATGGAAGTACCAAATGGTATTGCTATGCTAAATGGTGATCTGTACGTAGCGCAAGTTGGTAGTCTTTGGAAATATCCAAATATTGAAAAACAATTAGGAGGCGATTTAGAAAAGGAACTGATTTACGATGACTTTCCGACAGAATTTCATCACGGATGGAAATACATTGCTTTCGGTCCTGATGACAAACTATATGTGCCTGTTGGGGCACCTTGTAATATTTGTAATCGTACAGATGAGGATGAGCGATATGCAACTATTTCAAGAATGGACCCAGATGGTAGCAATCGTGAAATATATGCGCGAGGAGTTAGAAACTCTGTAGGGTTCACTTGGCACCCAGATACTAAAGAAATGTGGTTTACAGATAATGGCCGCGATATGTTAGGAGATGATATTCCGCCTTGCGAATTAAATAAGGTTACAGAAGTTGGACAACATTTTGGTTACCCTTTCTGTCATGGCGGTATTGTTAAAGATCCTGAGTTTGGTGATTTACACCCTTGTTCAGATTTTGTATCTCCTGCATTACAATTAGATGCACACGTTGCTCCATTAGGCATTAAATTTTACACAGGAAACATGTTTCCATCAGAATATAAAGGAAAGGCATTTATTGCTGAACACGGTTCTTGGAATAGAAGTAAAAAAGTAGGTTACAGAATTATGATGGTAAACATAGAGGATGGTGAAGCTGTAAGTACAGAACCATTTATTGATGGTTGGTTAAATGAAGTTGAGCAGAAAGCTACCGGAAGACCTGTAGACATATTATTATTAAAAGATGGTTCTATGTTGATTTCAGATGATTATGGCGATGCCATTTATCGTGTTTCTTATAGTGAAACAGCACTTGCCAATAACTAAATTTAGATATACATTTATAGAAGCAAAGCAGCCAAATTTGGCTGCTTTTTCATTTCTTATTCATCTTATTCCCGTTTCCAATTCTTATATTTATACTCCTTATTTTGTCATCAACATTATATCATCATGAACGATTATAACTCACGTAGAACATTTCTAAAACAAACGGGTATATTATCAGTAAGTTCAATGCTCCCATTATCCGTACTTCCAATGGATTATAAATATAAAATGGGACTGCAATTGTTTACTATTCGTGATGCCATGGCTAAAGACCCAATTGGGAGTTTAAAATATGCCAAAGAGCTAGGGTATGAAGACGGGGAGATATATGGTTATGATGGCAAAAACGATACATACTACGGAATAAAATCTCAAGAGTTTAAAAAGCAACTGGTCGATTTAGATTTCACCATATCTAGTGGTCATTATGATTTTTCAAGTCTTTTTAATGAGCCTATGGATCATCTTAAGCGCTATGTAGACCAATGTATTAAAGGTTCTAAAACCCTAGATAGTAAATATATAACATGGCCTTGGTTAGCTCGAGAATTTAGAACTATTGAAAATTTTAAAATTTTAGCAGATAAATTAAATACAATAGGGGAGCAGGTTAATAAAGCAGGATTACAGTTTGCCTATCACAATCATGATTTTGAATTTACCGACCATAATGGCGAACAGGGCTATGATATTATTCTTAAAAACACTGAACCCAGTTTGGTTAAACTACAAATGGATATGTATTGGGTAGAACATTCTTCCAATAAAAATATTCATGAGTTAATTACAGAAAATCCTGGGCGTTATGTTATGTGGCATATTAAGGATATGGATAAAGTTACCCGCGACTATTCAGAAATGGGCAATGGCTCTATTGATTATAAAACCCTATTATCTTCTGTAGATATGGAGGATTTACAATACTACTATATTGAACAAGGCGGTAATTTTGCCGATAACTCCATGCAAAGCATTACAGATAGTGCTGTTTATTTTAAAAAACATTTGCAAAGATTTCTTTAATTCATGAAATACCCAGAAAAAGTTTATTTGAACGGAAGCATAGTACCCCATCAAGATGCTAAAATTTCAGTGTTTGATCGCGGATTTATTTTTGGCGATGGTCTTTATGAGGTAATGGTTCAAATTAATGGTTCATTCTTTTATAAAGAAGCGCACTTAAATCGTTTAAAAGATGGACTTCTAAAAGTCAATATTAAATTTGATGTTGATATCCTTCCAAAGGAGATATCAAAATTACTTGAGGCATCTGAACTTACCAATAAAGATTGCATGCTTTATATTCAGATTACCAGAGGTGTAGCCCCACGACAGCATTCCTATCCAGCAGATATACTACCAACGGTAATGATGTACGCCATACCTAAAGTATTACCTGATATTAATGAAATAGATGCTAAAGTCATTACTCGAGATGATTTTAGATGGTCTCGTTGCGATATTAAAATGACATCGCTTTTAGGTAACGTAATGTTGAATGAAGAAGCCATGCAGTATGATTGCTACGAAACTATTATGCATCGTAATGGCTTATATACAGAAGCATCTCATAGTAATGTCTTTTTTGTGAAAGATAATGTTGTTTACACGCATCCTGCGGATGAGTACATTCTAAACGGAATTACCAGAATTATTGTTTTAGATTTATGCAAATCGCTAAATATTGAAATAAATGAATCACCTATTTCTATTGATGACTTAACTACTATAGATGAAGCATTCTTAACTGGCACCAGCACACAAATCGCATCAATTCAGCAAATTGACGAGCATATATTATATACAGGAAATAAAAAAGGCCCCATTACAAGAAAATTGCAAGAGGCCTTATTAAATCTTAAGTGATTTATTTATTCTACACTGAAATAAGTAAAGAATTCGTCTGAGTTCTTAATATCCATTAAATTTAAAATATAACATACTTCAGATAAATCGGAAAAGTCCAATCCACCTTCAGCTACACTTTCATTAAGGTATCTACCATCTATTCCATTGTATTGGTTTCCTAAACGAATAGCTGTATTCCAAACATGGGTTAAATGTTTATCATTTAATTTAGATTCCCAATCAACTTTTCCGTCGGACTTAAAACCTGGTGTACCATTTCCTACGGCGTTACCATCAGCAATTTTGTGATAATCGGTTATAGTTTGGGCATATTTTAATTTGGTAGGTTCGGTAACAGATTCATTCCAATCGCTATGCTGAACCACATGAATTTTCTCTTTTACATTTAAAGAAGGATTCTTTTCTACCAGTTTCATAACCCAGTCAGCAGTAAAGTCTGACTGACCAGCCTCTGCAACCCAAACAGACCCACCATTATCGATCACTTTTTGAGATTTTTTGGCAATCATTTTCACAGATGCCTTCCATTCTTTATCAGCATCTACCCAATTTTTATTAAATGCCAGTTTCATTAATTCATTTGGTGGCACATATAAACCTTCTTGTATGCCATAAGTACCTGCAATAGCTACATAGTTTAAATCTTTATAATCCGGGTGATGTAACAAAGTTGCCAAACCAGCGGCAGTGTGTAAATCATCAATATCAGTTTTAGAATCTAATTGCACCAAAAGTAAATCTGTTTCAATATTGAAATTAGGTTCTTGAGATTTTAAACTAATGCTAAAAAGCAAAGTGAGTAACATACAGCTAAAGACGCTTTTTAATTGTAATCTGTTTTTCATTTTGTTGAGTAAAATAAGTTGATTAATAATTTGTTGTTAATAATGCTGCTAGAGTCTTCTTATTTTTAAAGTAGAACTCCTTTGTTTAGCCTTCTAAAATAGATAATTAAACCATAACATACATAAGAGGTTTATGATGATAAATTCAATTATCCAAAGCTTCAATCTGTTTTAATATGGCATCTGCCTCAGCAGCTTTACTGTCACTTTTAGAACGATTTTGAGTAGATAAGTCATAAGACTCCTTTAGTAATTTCTCATACTGCTCTTGTAATTTTTCCTTTTGAGATTTCTTTTTAAATAGTCCGAACATAGTTTTTGTTTTGAAGTTAGTACATTAGTAGCAGTTCAAGGAAATTTTTAAATAAAACATAATCTCATATTCCTGAATTTCGCGGCTATTTAATAACAATGTTGGTAATAAAAATGGCTGATTTGACTTGGGAAATTGATAAATCTCAACTTTTAGGGTACGGTTTACAACATTAGGAACTTAGAAAAAACCGGTAAAAGGCTATAAATTGCCGATAAACTCTTAAATGTTTGCCAATTTATGTAATTAAACAAACTTAAAACATTGTTTGTCAACTATTGGCGTCATCTTTGCTACTTAATAAGTATTATAAATTAAATTACATTACAATGAGTAAAGGAACAGTAAAATTTTTCAACGACACAAAAGGATTCGGTTTTATCACTGAAGAAGGAG
Source organism: Maribacter sp. Hel_I_7 (assembly GCF_000688315.1). Lineage (NCBI taxonomy): Bacteria > Pseudomonadati > Bacteroidota > Flavobacteriia > Flavobacteriales > Flavobacteriaceae > Maribacter > Maribacter sp. Hel_I_7. Next base: position 853,605 of record NZ_JHZW01000003.1, read on the forward strand.
TTGAAAAAGACCACTTTGTACACATTTCAGGTTTGATCGATGAAATTCGTGAAGGCGATGAAGTTGAATTCGAATTAAAAGAAGGAAACAAAGGATTAAACGCAGTGAACGTAAAAGTTATCTAAACATATATACTTTCAAGTTTAAGAAAAAGCCTTTCACATAGTGAAAGGCTTTTTTATTACCGTTCATTTTTAAGTCTATCAAAATCTTTTTCTAATTGAAACAACTTATCTTCTAGGGTATAATTAGTTTCTGGTAGTCTGTGATAAAATACATATCTAACACGCCACATTTCTTTAACATCTTTTAATTGAAGTTCTACATCATCTACATTCTTATGTTCGGCACGTAAAACAAATATATCGTTCGTTATAAATAGCCTTCTTAAGATGATATCTTTTTCTGTTACAGCAAAAACTAAAGTACCATTATTCAGTTTTGCATATACTGATGGCGGTATCCATTCCCCAACAGCAATATCTTTAGGAAACATTCCTAGTTCATTTTTGCTCATTTCTAAATTCTGTACCGTATACGCCCTAAATTTTTTATCAGGATTTATAGGTAGTGTTAAAAATGGCAAATCTTGTATGTAAGATTCCTTATCAAAATATTTAATATAGTCGTTTTGATTTTTGGTAGTAATACAAGGTACTTTTACGAAAAATTCTTGCTCACCTAAATCTTGTTCAACGGTTAAATTACCTTTAAACTTCAGTAAATTATTAACTGTTAATTCTGTAGTTAAGAGTTCATCAATAGGTATGCTAAAATAATTAGCAATTTTTATTAATGTCTCTATTTTCGGCTCACTTCTTCCTTCTTCATATGCTCCTAAAGTACCTCTTTTAAGGTTAAATAACTCTGCAAACGCCTGTTGACTAAGACTTTTTAAACTTCTTATTTTTCTTATGTTCTTTCCAAAATATGACATTTATTGCTAATTTTATTTGCAAATAATAAAAATATTATTATATTTGTCTAACAATATTAGCAAATATTATTTGAATTGCTAGTATTTTGAGCGAGTTTTTTTTAATTAACTGAATTCTAAAACACAATATTATGTTCATCCTAGTTGTTTACATTTTGGCGTTACTATTATAAATTAAGAAAGCGCACCGATATTATTTTGTATTATTGAACCTAAGAAACCACCTACAAAAACCAACACAAATGAAAAACCATTTTAATATAACCAGAGATTATCTACTTGAATTGAACTTTAATATTGTTAAAGAAAATAGAGCTGATGGTATTATGGTTGTTGAGAAGGAAGATTTTGGAATAAAAAATCTAATTCTAGGGGTGTCTCCTCCAATCTTAATTATGGAACAGTTTATTTTCTCTGTACATAATCAATCTGAAAAAATTTTCAGAAACTTACTTCAAAAGAATAGAGATATTATACATGGAGCTTTTGTTCTTGATGAAACAGCTAACCGTGTCATATTCAGAGACACCTTACAAATTGAGAATATGGATTTAAACGAATTTGAAGCCAGTCTTAATTCTCTAAGCTTATTAATGAGTGAATACTCGGATCAAATAATTGAATTTTCTAAATACTAAAAAATAAAAATCATGAATATATTCAAAAGACTGTTTAAAATAGGAGAGGCTGAAACTAATTCGGCAATTGATAAAATGGAAGATCCTATAAAAATGACCGAACAGGGCATTAGGGATATGAAACTAGACTTGGAAAAAAGTTTAGAGGCTCTTGCACAAGTAAAGGCTCTTGCCATTCGTTCTAAGAATGATCAAGACGTTTATAAAAACAAAGCAAAAGAATACCAAGACAAAGCTATCATAATACTAAAGAAGGCTAACAGCAAAGAATTAGATGCTGCCGAGGCAGATAGGCTTGCCAAAGAAGCTTTAGTGCAAAAAGAAGTTAATGAAAAGCAGTTGGAAGTAACCAAAACCGAAACTGAGAAATTTGAGGCTAATGTTAGTCAAATGCAGGGTAATGTAGAAGCATTGAAATCTAATATAGGTAATTGGGAAAATGAACTTAAAACACTAAAAGCCCGTGTTAAAGTTAGTAATGCCACCAAAAACTTAAATAAGCAAATGGCCGAACTGGATAGTACCGGTACGGTTTCTATGCTTGAAAGAATGAAAGAGAAAATTGCCCAAGAAGAAGCATTAGCGGAAGCTTATGGCGACATAGCAAATTCAAACAAATCCATTGATGAAGAATTAGATAAAGCGGCAGATACAACTGAAGCAGCGGCTGATGATGAACTTCAAAAATTAAAAGAACAATTAGGGTTTAATAAAACCAAAAAATAAAAATTTGAATCAACTAATAGACATATTATTTTCTGAGGTAAATATTACGCTAACGTTATTGTTGATACTTCTTCTTGTGTATTGGATCATTACAATGATCGGTGGTATAGACTTCGATTTAGATATTGACGTAGATATTGACGTAGATATTGATGCCGATGTTGATATGGACTTTGACCCAAGCATTGAAGGTGGCAACTTAGATTTTGAAGATATTTCAAATACCGAAGTAAACCAAGATGATGTTATTGGAAAAAGACGTAGACCATTAAAATGGTGGCAAATTTTCCTTATCTATTTCAATTTTGTGGGTCTACCATTTATGTTCACTTTTACCTGTTGGATATTTATTTGGTGGTTAATTACAACTATTCTCACAACTTTGACGTTTACCTATGACAACTTTATAGGCTTCATAATAATGATTGCTGCCTTTTTTCCGGCACTGTTTGTAAATAAGCTATTTACCACTCCTTTCAAGAGCTTTTTTAAGCGTCTGAATAAGGATGGTGATGCCCCAGTTGATTTTCTAGGTAGAGAAGCAATTTTGCTATCTAACATAACTGAGGATAAAATGGGTAATGCAGAAGTAAAAGCGGAAGGCAACAGCCATTCTATTTATGTGAAATCTTTAGACAAAAAACCAATAAGCTATGGTAGTACGGTTCTTATCATTAAAAGATCTGCTGACCATACTTATTTTCTAGTACAATCTTATAACCAATAAATCTTAAATTAATTTATGGAATCCATCTTTTCAATTATCGGTATAGGTCTTGGTGTTATCCTCTTCCTTATCATCGTTTATTTTGCAATCATTGCAATGTTTTACAAAAAAGTTCATCAAGGTCAAGCCCTGGTAAGAACTGGATTTGGAGGAACTAAAGTTGCAACAGACAAAGGTCTATATGTAGTACCTGTTTTTCACCGTGTAGAAGTCATGGATATTTCTGTAAAGAAAATTCAAATAGAAAGACTGGCTACTGAAGGACTTATCTGTAAGGATAATATGCGTGCAGATATTAAAGTTGCATTCTTTGTTAGGGTAAATAACGAAGTAGATTTTATTAAGAAAGTAGCCCAGACCATTGGTGTTCAAAGAGCATCTCGTCAAGAAACACTTGAAGAATTATTTGAGGCGAAGTTTTCTGAAGCATTGAAAACCGTAGGTAAAAAATTCGACTTCATTCAATTATATGAGGCGCGTAGAGAGTTTAGGGATGAAATCGTAGATATCATTGGTACAGACCTTAACGGCTACACTTTAGAAGATTGTGCTATTGACTATTTAGAACAAACTGCCGTAGTGCATTTAAAGGCAGATAACATTCTTGATGCAGAAGGTATTAAGAAGATAAATGATCTTACTGCTGCTCAAAATGTAAAATCGAATCTTATTAAGCGAGATGAAGAGAAAACCATCCGTAAACAAGATGTTGAAGCAAGGGAAGCTATTTTAGAACTTGACAAACAGCTAGCTGAAAAAGAAGAACAACAAAAAAGAGAGATTGCAAACATTAAGTCTCGCGAAGAAGCCGAAATCTTAAAGGTTTCTGAAGAAGAACTTTTGAAATCAGAAACTGCTCGTATTGCAACACGTGAAAAAGTTAAGATTGCAGAAGAGAATATGGAGCGTCAAATAATTGTTGCGTTAAAGAACAAACAACGTACAGATGCCGTAGAAACAGAAAGAGTAGAAAAAGATAGATTATTAGAGGCTACGGAAAGAGAAAGAGTGGTTACTCTTGCCCAAATTGAAAAAGAGAAAGTTGTTGAAGTAGAAAAGAAGAATATACAAGATGTTATTCGTGATCGTGTTACGCTAGAAAAAGGAGTAGTCGAGGAGCAAGAAAATATGAAAGATATTCAAGCTTTTAAAACAGCTGATAGAGATAAGCAAGTAAAAATCACTATTGCCGAAGCAAATGCTCAAGAAGACTTAATTAAAACAATTAAGGCTGCAGAGGCTCAAAAAGAAGCTGCTAAGCAAAAAGCTGAAGAAATCAATATTGAAGCTTTAGCACATAAAGAGGCTAGTGAAAAAGAAGCGGAAGCACGAAAAATTTTAGCAGAAGCTCAAGCGAAAGAAGAGGCTACCGTAGGTATGTCTGAAGCACAGGTTATGCATGCTAAAGCTGACGCTTACGAGCGTGAAGGTATTGTACAGGCTATCATTATTGAGAAAAAAGCTAAAGCGGAAGCAGTAGGTATTGAAGCTAAGGCAGAAGCCAAGCGTAAAGATGGTTTAGCTGAAGCAGACGTAATCAAAGAAAAAGCTTTGGCAGATGCCGCTGGTATTGAAGAGAAAGCTAATGCAATGAAAAAGTTAGATGGTGTTGGTAAAGAGCATGAGGAATTCAAATTGCGTTTAGACAAAGAATTACAAGTAGATCTTGCTCACATTAATATCCAAAAAGATATTGCCGATGCACAAGCAATGGTTATTGGTGATGCACTTAAAGCAGCTAAGATTGATATCGTAGGTGGTGAAACAATGTTCTTTGACCAAATTATTGGGCAAATTACAAGAGCTAAAGGTTATGATAGATTAGTAGCCAATTCTACCAATATACAAGATGTAAAAGATGCTATTTTAGGTAGTGACGATGTTAAGGGAAACCTACTAGGTAAAGTAAAGGAATTTGCTGATAAATACGGTGTTTCATCTGAAGACCTTAAAAACTTAACTATTGCAAATTTACTGATGGACTTAAAAGCGAAGTCTAATGATAACGATGAACAAACGCTATTTAGCAACTTGTTCAACCTGGCAAAAGGTTTAGGTATGAGTGATAAAAAATTAAAATAATCACACAACACCTAAGTATCAGATAGTAAATTATTAATGTAATTTAAAAGCTTAGTTATTTTTATGGCAGAGGAATCCCGAACAGGAAATACGGAAGAGCATATTTTAGATGGTGGTACTTATGATGTAATTAAAAACCGACTGCAAAAGCAGAAGGAATTACTACAGAGTAAGCTTACAAATCTAAACGATGATAGAAAAACCGTTTTTGGATCATTAGAAACAAAGCTTATTGCCAATGATAGGATCAATACAGAAAACAACTGTATTGCAAGAGATATTGTTTCTTTTGGTAACACCTGTCTGTTCGGGTATAATGTTCATTTTGGTCTTAGAACCGAAATAACGATTAAAGATGTTTTTAGCTGTTACCAGTTTATAGATAACAGTTTTAAAACTTCTAGTTTAGACCTTTTAGATGATGACACTTTTAAAACCGACTTCACTAATTTATATAAGTATTACCGAAATACGATATTTTCCAATTTTGCCATAATTGGAAATTATCTACATATGGTTTTTCAGTTAAGTGATAGTCCTACTGATATTAAAACATTTAAGTGGTTATTGGTAAACGATACCTTAAAATATGTTGATAACCGTAGTGAACATGAATATAAGTTTCCTTTACAGCAAGAATTCAAATGGCAAGAGGCTACTAGAGATATGCACCGTTATGGTGAACACTCTCACGTATCTATTAAAGACCGTGTGTTTGTAGAAACTATCGGTGGTGATCTTACCATTAAGATAGAAGACAATACTGCTGAAGGAAAAGGTATCTTAGATGAACCTGTTGAATATGTTGACCAAACTTTAGATGATGGTCAATATCGTTTTGGTGATTTAGGAAACCTACTAGTATTAGAGATTAAACCGTTCCAAGAGTCTCCTCGTTATTTTGTTTACAATGACAAAATGAAAGAGGTTCAAAAAATAGATACAGTTAAAAATGCTTGTATTGTATTGCCAGATGACCAAGGTATCATTTTCCCAACTGGTTACTATTTACAAACAGGGGAGTACCATATTTTTGATAACGCCATTGATAATGTAAAGTTTCAAGAACGTATTATTTCTCCTAATGGTGAAGATTTCTTGTATGTGTTCTATTCTGCTGCAGAAGGTCTATATAATCTAATGTCTTATAATATCATTAGTCAGGTGATAAAAACTCCTATTATCTGTAATGGATTTACCATTCTAGAAAACGGAGAGTTATGTTATTTTAAAACAGAACAAGAGCAAACAAAACACCATGTTGTGCAAATTTGGCAAACACCATATTTAAAAGGTGATTATGTGCCATCGCAACATGAAGACACTTTACTTTATAAAATTGGGAACAAGGATATTGTAAGGGCAATGGCAGAAGTTAATGGTTTAATTACACTTCTTAATAAGAATGATAATTATGCTGGTCTATACAGTGATATTGCAAAATTCTCTAAAGATATATTAGATGCATATTACTGGTTGCCTGAACCTGAAACCCATCAATTAAACGAACCCCTTCAAGAAATCAACAAGGCATCTAATGCCGCAATTGATGAGTTTGAGAAAGTAGTTCAGCTTCGTAAAAATGCACACAACCAATCAAAATTAATACAACAGAATGCAGAGGAGTTATTTAGTAAAATAAAGAGTACCTCTTTTAAAAGTATTGATGAGTTTGTAGCGCTACTTACTAGATTAAGATCTACTAGAGGTGAAGCTATCTCTTTAAAGGAAGTTAGGTATATTGACTTAGAGTATCTAGAAACTCTTGAGGAACAAATTGAAGAACAAACAAAGAAAATTTCTGAACGTTGTGTTCAATTTCTTTTAAACCCTAATGCATTACAGCCATATCATGATGCTTTAAAAGAAAAGAAAGAATTCATTGGTACTGTTGAAAAAGTAATTGAGGCTAAAAAAAAGGAAGAGGAAATTAACGAGATCAGTACTGATCTAGAAATGTTAATTGACATCGTTTCTAATTTAGACATTGAGGATACCGCGCATTCAACAAAAATAATTGATGATATATCATTGATTTTTTCTACCATAAATGAACTTAAAGCAGCTTTAAAGAACAAAAGAAACTCTTTAGGTATATCTGAGGCTAAAGCAGAATTTGCAGCCCAATTGAAATTGATAGATCAGAGTATCATCAATTATTTGGATATGGCATCAACTCCAGAAAAGTGTGATGAATATCAAACCAGAACATCTATTCAATTAGAAGAATTGGAGGGTAAGTTCACAGATTTTGAAGAGTTTATTGAGACTATCATTGAAAAGAGAGAAGAGGTATATGCTGCTTTTGATGCAAGAAAGAACACCTTAATCGAGAAACGAAATAAAAAGTCTAGTGCGTTAACCAGTGCATCCAATAGAATTTTAAAGGGTGTTCAAAAAAAGGCACAAAGTTTTAATTCTGCAGTAGAAATCAATGGATACTTTGCTTCGGACTTAATGATCAATAAGCTTCGTGATATCATTTCTCAATTGCAAGAGCTTGATGATAGCGGTAAAGCAGAAGAAATTGAAACTCAGCTAAAAACAGCAAGAGAAGATGCGCTTAGAAAGCTGAAAGATAAATTAGACCTTTATGAAGATGGTGATAGTATTATTAGGTTGGGCAAGCACAAATTTGGTGTAAACAAACAACAACTAGACCTAACCATTGTTTTTCATGATAACGAGCTTAACTACCACCTTACAGGTACCGATTTTTATAAGAAGTTGAATAATGATGAGTTTGTAAAAAATCGTCATTTATGGAACCAAGAATATGTTTCTGAAACTGATGGTATTTATCGCTCGGCATACTTAGCCTATAAGCTATTTAAAAATGCCTCTGAAGATGAATATATTCCTTTAAGTGAAGAACAATTATTAAAAGTAGTTCAAGAGCAAAGCAGAAATGATTATTCTGAGGGATATATAAAGGGAGTACATGATGTAGATGCTTCAAAAATACTGAAACTACTGGTACATAAACATCATGAATTAGACTTACTCACTTACAGACCAGAAATACGTGGATATGCACAGTTCTTTTGGAATGATTTATCTGATGACATAAGAAGCGAACTTGACAAGAGTTTAAAGGCTGCAGGCGAGGTATTACAGTATTTCCCTAACTCTAACGAGTACTCATCTATTATAGATAAACTTAAAAAGAATATAGAGTTATTTGCAGAAAGAACTAAGCTATTTGATTCATTGTTAAGTACAGATATTGCCGAATATTTGTTTGAAGAGCTTAAGTCTGACTCTGAATTTATGTTTAGTAGTCTTGCCATACAGCTTAAAGAGGAATTTTTGAAGTTTCTAAAGTCTCAACAGGCGGATTTAAAATTCAAAAAAAGTGTAGAAGAGTCCACAAATCTAGAAACCAAAGTTAGATTGGTTAAGCAATGGGTTGGGGCATTTTTAAAATCTAAAAAGGAAGTTGATAACGCAACATATAGATACGAGAATGAAATAGTGAGTGCACTTCTTTTTAGAGATGAGTCTGCTTCAAAAATTAAGGCTGTTTCTCCAAACGAAGTAATAAAGGACCTTAGAGGTTCTCATGCTACTATTGTTGAAGGTGTTTATTCTTTCAATTATCATGATTTTGTATCGCGATTGAATTTGTTTGTATTGGATGAAGTTCCTGCTTTTCAAAAGTTTAAAAAGACTAAACTTGAGATTACAGAACAATTAAAGAATGATTTGAAGCTAGAAGAGTTTAAACCTAGAGTACTTACTTCTTTTGTTCGTAATAAGTTAATTGACGAAGTATATCTTCCAATTTTTGGAAACAATTTAGCAAAACAATTAGGTACCGTTGGCGCAAATAAACGTACGGACAGAATGGGTATGCTACTCTTAATTTCTCCACCTGGTTATGGTAAGACCACTTTAATGGAATATATAGCTAATAGATTAGGCTTAATATTCGTTAAGATTAATGGTCCTGCAATTGGTCATGAAGTAACAAACGTTGATCCTGCTTCAGCAAAAAACAGTGCCGCTAGGGAAGAGCTTAAAAAATTGAATTTGGCTTTTGAAATGGGGAACAACGTCATGCTTTATATTGATGATATTCAACACTGTAATCCAGAATTCTTACAAAAGTTTATTTCCCTATCAGATGGTACACGTAAAATAGAAGGTGTATATGAAAACCAACCTAAAACTTATGATTTACGTGGTAAGAAATTCTGCGTAATTATGGCTGGTAACCCATATACAGAGAGTGGAGAAAAATTTAAGATCCCAGATATGTTAGCTAATAGGGCAGATATTTATAATTTGGGTGATATCATTGGCGAAACTGAACATTTATTCAGATTAAGTCTTGTTGAAAATTCTCTAACGGCAAATCCTGTTTTACAGCAATTAGCAAGCAAAGAGTTTGATGATGTTTATACTTTAGTTGATCAAATTGAATCTAAATCTGATGAAGGTCAACTTATTGGAAATCATTCTAGCCAAGAAATTGAAGAATATAAGAAGGTTTTAGAAAAGGTTTTAAGGGTTAGAGATGTGTTACTTAAGGTAAATGCTACATATATTAAGAGTGCGGCTATGCAAGATGAATATCGGGTAGAGCCAACTTTTAAACTTCAAGGCTCATATAGAGACATGAATAAACTGGTCTCTCAAATTGTTCCTATTATGAACGACAATGAGTTGAACACGCTATTACGTTCACATTATGAAAATGAAGCACAAACCTTAACTGGTTCTGCCGAAGCCAATTTATTAAAGTACAACGAACTTATTGGTAATCTTTCTATTGAAGAAGATGCAAGATGGTCCTCTATAAAAGAACAGTTTGTAAAGAATAATAAAATTAAAAGTTTTGGCAACGCCAACGAGATGGCGCAAGTACTTTCACAAATGATGGAATTTTCTGAAAACTTAGCAGGCATTAAGTCCGTTTTAGAAAATGGGCTTAATAATGACTAACATTTAATAAGGTGGTTATTTTTTCTTTTATTCCTGAAATTCAAGCTTTCACGTCAAAATAAAGATGTAGTTTTGCACCCGCAAAAAAGCTGTATTATGAAGCGCATTAATGAATACAAGAAACTCTTCGGGGTTGAAAAAGAGATTGAACTTAAAGCACTTAAGTCCACGTATAGAGGTTTAGTTAAAGAATGGCACCCAGACAAGTTTCAAGAAGGTGACGAAAAAAGAGAAGAAGCTGAAGTTCAGAGTCGTCGTATTATTGACGGATACCACTTTTTAGTGAGTATCGCTCCTGAAACCAAAGAAGCTAATAAAGAAGTATACAACGAGTCTATAAACTCGGGTGTTGCTGATTTTCAGCATAATGGGTTAGTTTTAGAAGTTACTTTCGTTGATGGTTCTACGTATGAGTACTTCGGTGTAACGAAGCCTATTTTCCAGAAAATGATCAATTCTAACAAATTGAACAGATTTGCGAAAAGAAGTATTTTCCCAAATTATTTGTACAGAAAATCGAAACGTGACCTTCAAGAGGCATAATCGTATATAATTAATGGTTATCAAAAACGCATGAAAAATCAACAAGAGATTTTATCAAAATTGAATATTGATGCGTTGAATCCGATGCAAGAGAGCGCATTAGATGCTATCTCATCATCGAATAATACCATATTACTTTCTCCGACCGGTACAGGAAAAACGTTGGCTTTTCTTTTACCGGTTTTAGATTTATTGGACCATAACAACCCAGAAGTTCAGGTATTGATTCTAGTTCCTTCTCGCGAATTGGCTATTCAGATAGAACAAGTTATTCGTAATATGGGTACTGGTTTTAAAGTGAATGCCATTTATGGTGGTAGAGCTATGTCTAAAGATAAGATAGAGCTAAAACATACTCCTGCAATTTTAGTTGGAACGCCTGGTAGAATTCTTGACCATTTTATGGCTGATCGTTTTACAAAAGAGCATATTAATACTTTAATTCTTGATGAATTCGATAAGTCTTTAGAAGTCGGATTTGAAGAGGAGATGACTGAAATTCTTGCGGAATTACCAAATCTTAAAAAACGTATTCTTACTTCGGCAACGGAAGCTGTTAAAATTCCCAAGTTTGTGGGAATGGAAAACCCAAGAAGAATCAATTATCTTAAGAAAAATACACCATCAAAACTTACTATAAGTACAGTTATCTCTGAAGAAGAAGATAAGTTGAAAACATTAGTTCAACTTTTAAAATATATTGGAGAAGAACCAGGTATCATTTTTTGTAATTTAAAGGATAGTATTGATACTGTTAGTTCTTTTCTAAGTCAGAAACATATACTACATGAGTGCTTTTCTGGTGGTATGGAACAGAAAGACCGCGAACGTGCTTTAATTAAATTTAGAAATGGTAGTAGTCGTATTTTAGTTGCAACTGATCTAGCTGGTAGAGGTATTGATATTCCTGAATTAAAATTTATCATTCATTACGAATTACCACAACGTGTTGAAGAATTTACCCATCGTAATGGTAGAACCGCTCGTGTAAATGAAGCAGGTACCGCATATGTTGTAAAATGGGATAAAGAAAAATTACCTGGGTTTGTTTCAAATTCAAAACCAATAAACATCGGTAAAACCAATAGGTTAGGGGACCCATTTTGGGAAACCTTATTTATATCTGGTGGACGAAAAGATAAAATATCAAAAGGAGATATAGCCGGACTTTTTTTTAAACAAGGTGGTTTGAAGCGAGAACAATTAGGAGATATTGAATTAAAACAAGATTGTGCTTTTGTAGCCGTTCCCAAGAACAAGTCAAAAGAACTTGTAGACAGTTTAAATAATTCTAGATTAAAAAAGAAGAAAGTACGTATTACCGTACTTTAATCATAGTTAGTATTTTTGCCCTTTTTAAGGTAGTATCATGAAGGATAAACAACACGAGAACGAAACTGAAATCGATTTAACCGAGATTGAAAGTTGTATTGAGATTTTAAATCGTTTGGTAACAGATACCAATCAAATTTTTGAGATTCCTGAAGATAGAAGAATTGCCTTAATTAAAGTTGCCGGTCAATTATCTCGTCCTAATAAGCAAGAGTTTGCTAAACGGGTTAAAGATGCCAAACGTAACGAAAAAAGAAAGCAAGCAGTTCGTGATAAACATGCACGTAAAGAAACAGGTATTCGTAGCGCTCGTGAAGCACATGTTTTTGTAGCTCCTAAATTATTACCTGCTGCAGAATTAGCTAGCAAAGATTTACCTGAACTTACCACTCCTCGTAACTGCTACGTATGTAAGACAGAGTTCACGAAACTTCACCATTTTTATGATACTATGTGTACAGATTGTGGTGATTTCAATTATGCAAAGAGATTTCAGAATGCCAATGTAAAAGGTCAGGTTGCGGTTATTACCGGATCTCGCTTAAAAATTGGCTACCATATTACCTTAATGCTTTTACGTGGTGGAGCTACCGTTATAGCTACCACACGTTTCCCTGTAGACTCTGCCCTTCGTTTTTCTAAAGAGGAAGATTTTATGGACTGGGGGCATCGACTAAAAATTCACGGTTTAGATTTACGTCATATACCTAGTGTTGAGATATTCTGCAATTTTATTGAGCAGCAATATGACAAGCTTGATATATTAATAAACAACGCAGCACAAACGGTACGTAGACCAGCAGGATTTTACCATCACTTAATGGAAAATGAAGAACGTGAATTTTCTTCATTGCCAAAGTTTGCCCAAATGGTATTGAGTGACCATGAAAGTTGTTTAGACGAATTAAAATCATTCAGTTCTAAAGCTTCTCCTAATCAAAACATGCCGGTTACTTGGCACGGACCAGAACCTGGCATTGGTTTACGAGCCTCTGCAAAGCTGTCTCAGATTCCATATAGTTTTGATAATGCCTTGGTTGCCCAAGAGGTTTTCCCAACAGGAGAATTGGATGCAGATTTGCAACAGGTAGATTTACGTAAAACCAATAGCTGGAGGTTAAAGTTAGGTGAAATTGAAACCACCGAAATGATTGAGGTACAGTTGGTTAATTCAGTAGCACCATTTGTGTTATGCAACCGTTTGGCAGAATTGATGAAAAAAGAAAATACGGGTCAGAAACATATAATTAATGTCACGGCCATGGAGGGTAAATTCCACCGTTTCTTCAAAGAATCGCGTCATCCACATACCAACATGGCGAAGGCTGCATTGAATATGTTAACACATACTGCTGCTGGTGAACTAGCAAAAGACGGAATTTTTATGAATGCTGTTGATACCGGTTGGGTAACCGATGAAGACCCTGCAGAATTAGCTAAAAAGAAACAAGAAGTACACGATTTTCAACCGCCTTTAGATATCGTCGATGGTGCCGCTAGAGTAATGGACCCATTATTCGATGGTATAAATACAGGAAAACATTGGTGTGGAAAATTTCTAAAAGACTATTTTCCAATAGATTGGTAGTTATATTATTCTTAGAATAAGTTAATATTATTACTGTATTCTAAATTGTTTAATAACATTTAATAAAAAGTTAAAATTCTTACTCTTCTAATTTATTAGTCTGAATCTATTTTCGTTTTTTTGCGGCATGATTAGGCTAATTATCAAACCATTACTACAATTTCTTGTATTTTTAGTTGTCGGAATTTCTATTCCGATGAGCGGTCAAGAAACCCAAACGTATAACGGACCTTTACAAATAGGTAAGTATAACGGTAAAGCAACGTATTCTTATAAACTTGTCGAGAACGATACTGTTCTCGATGGCGATTTTACGGTACTACGTTCCAACCTTCAAGAGCTATTACAGAAACAAGATTATTCATTTCAATTTAAGGGAGCTTTCGTTGATGGCACCGCAAACGGACCATGGAAGTTTCAATTCGGGAAATTCAACTCCCAGAGTCAATCTGAAATCATAGATTACCAATACCGCGTTTTGGTAAGTGGAATTCAAAAATCCGCTAGCGGAAAAATTCAAATGGGTAAACCCAATGGTAAATGGACCATTTTAGAAGAACAAATTGAAAATTCTGAAATATCAAATACCATATTTAAAAGCGTTATTTTTTTTGAAAATGGCGTTCCGCAGAAGAATTTTAGCATAAATAATGAAAACTATACATTAGTAGGTAGATTTCTACGAGATGGTTTGGCTCATGATGAGTGGTCTTTATTTCCTTCAAACGGAATGGACCAATCTGAAAGCTGGTATTTTAAAGATGGCTTATTGCAATCGATTAGGGTGGATGACGAAAGTGATCATAAAACCATAAAGGGATACAAAGGCTATAACGGGCAAACTAAAATCATTAATCTAAATGCTGGTTATATTAATGCCTTAGAAATTCAACTTTCGCAAGTAGATGTTGACATTCTACATCATAATAGTTTACCTGAACTTTTAAAGCAAAATGCAGCACGTTACCAAGAGGTTGATGATATATTATCTGAATTAGGTAAGTCAGAATTTCTTCCTGAATTTAAAGTTAAGGTTCCTTATTATGCGTTAGATTCTTTAGAAGTCTCTAAAGTTGATAGCATCGTATCCTATTACAAAAAAGCAAATGAATTAAGTGAATCTATACTACACAATTCACAATTAAATATTCTAAAATTATCTGATACCAATACAGCGTATCAGTACAACACCGTACTTCACCTAAAAGAAAATTTTCTTACCCCTATTCAAGAAATTGTAAGTTATGATTCTTTGGGTATTTTAGAATATACATCGCGCCAACAGTTAATAAACCATGTATTTCCGGCAGGAATGCCAAAATCTAAAGTGGATATTGAGATGCAAATAGATAGTGTAATATCTTCTAAGCCGTATACAATTACTTCAAATGCTGTAACCAATACCGATAATTCTAGCATAGCGAATATTGAAGCTGTTGCTAAAATGGGATATGACGGTATTCTGTCTATCGCCAACGAGGTTAAAGAAACATTAGCGCAAGAAAAAAGACAAAATGAGTTGGCTAGTTTAGAAGAGGAAATCATATTACAGAACGATTCATTAGTAACTTTTATTGAAGCGATAAACGATAGTATTCCACTAAAATATGCCAAATCTTTACATCAAATTAAATCTTTTGCTAGTACAACATTGAACGATTACTCTAAAGTAAAATCTGCTCAAAACAGATTATATGCTGCTAGAAATACGGTTGAATGTCTTGACAATTTAAACGATTTATCAAGAACAGTTTCGCAAATGCCAGTATACCATACGGCTATTAAAGAAAGTTATACCGATCGTATTTGGAATCCGTTTATGGCAACATTGATGGATGAGGATATTAAAAAGAAAATTACATCAGCTTATTCCAAAATTTTAGAACCTTACTTCTTAACTGAAATAGAACAGCATATATCTTGTGAGACTATTAAAAATTTAAACAATACGATTACGGCTACGTACAAAAAGGTTCTAGAACTAAAAGATCAAGACACCAAAAAGCTGGAAAGAAAGCTCAAAAAAGAAAAAGACCCTGTTACTGTATTAGAGATGTTGAATGTACAAAACACTACAAAGCAATAGCCTATGAAAACGTTTCGTACACATATCGTAAAGCTTTCTTTTTTAATGCTTTTTGCCTTTGTTTTTAAAGGATTAGCACAAGAAAAAGAAGCCGTAGAATTGCCAGAATATTCGAAGTATAAAGATTTAGGTACCAAAACCTGGATCAATACTTATGGGAATATTAGAATAAGCAAACGCTTATTTTGGGATGCACAAACGCATTTAAGATTAGAAGAAACGGAAGCTACACCATTTTTTGGGCAAGTAGCTCAGGTTTATAATAGACACGCTATTGGGTATATACACTCTAAATATTTCAATGTTCGTTTAGGCGGAGTGTTACGATTAAACTTCAATACAGATGAAGCCTCTACGGATCGTAATTTAGTACCTGAATGGCGTATTTGGCATCAGTATCAATTTGCGCAGTCATTGGCAAGTATGATGATTTATCACCGTATTCGTATTGAACATCGTTGGACACAAAGTTTTGTGGAGAATAGTGAATACATATTTAGAAACCGATGGAGGTATATGTTCAGAATGAAAATCCCTTTGAACAATCATAAGCTAAAACCTAAGACTTTTTATGTAGCTCCTGAGGCTGAATTAATCATGCAAAGTGGAAAAGCAGTTGTTGCTAGTCCTATGGAAGATTTACGATTAACGACTACTTTGGGCTATATTCTTACACCAAGATTAACTGTTGCGGCAGGTGCCATGTATTCTCAGGGTCAAGATCTAAAGAACGGCGGGTATTACAAGCAAAGTTGGGCGATGCGTTTTCACGTATACTATTCACCAGATTTTAGAAAGGTTAAAAACAAGCTTCCAGAAATTCACTTAACAGATTAATACCATAGAGCAAACAAACACTATGAAAAAAAGAGATGTAACATTGTACGGTCTGTTAGCCATCACATCTGTATTGGCAATTTATTTTGGCATCAAATCAAGCACGCTGCAGAATGAAATAGGGGAGAGTAGCAAGGCAAAAAAGGAGTTAGATGTTCTTGTAACTGGTAATAAAGAACTAATCGCAATCGATTCTGTTTTAATGAAAGGCGATTATAATAAAGCTATTGAATCTTATAATACTACACTTCAAAATCATGAAGAGCTGAACAGCGTTATTCCATTACGTATTGCTCTTGCTAAAAAGTTAATGCAAAATAATATTGTAAATGCTTCTGATGAGGAAACCAAAAAAACATCCATCGATTCAATTGCTATTGCCCCAGTTGCGCAAAGTGAAATTAGAAGTATAGATTCTTTAAGTTTTGCATTAGAAAAAGCTCGCGTTCAACTAAGTAATATGCGCAAGCAATTGAACAATAAATCATTTGGAGAATACCTTAGTTTTACTAGTAAGAAAGGAACTGGATTGCATTATGTTGGTCAAGTAAAAAACAACAAGGCCAATGGTATCGGCATTGCCGTACTTGAAACGGGTAGCAGGTATGAAGGCGAATGGAAAGACAATCTACGCGAAGGTAATGGCACATTTTACTGGCCTGACGGTGAATATTATATTGGTAGTTACAAAGATGATATGCGAAATGGCGAAGGCACTTATTTTTGGCCTAACGGTGAAAAATACAAAGGACAGTGGAAAAATGACATGCGAAATGGCAAAGGCATTTTTCATAAGAAAGAAGGTTCTGTTATAAGTGGTATTTGGGAAAATGACAAGCTTAAAGACACTGACAAGTAGATATACGCTATAATAGCAGCATATTATATAATTTTCAGCAACGAGATTACGTCAAATCACAATATGTAATTGTCAAATTAAGAAAATCGTAAAAATGATTTTCAGTATATGTTATACGTATCAGTTTAAGTAACTTTAGGTTTTAACCAACCTATTATTTAAGCTAAATGAAAACCTTTGTTCGTTTCCTTTCCATTTCTACATTTTTACTAAGTACAACCTTAGTTCTTGCCCAAGATTTTTCCGCATTTGAATACCGTACTATTGGTCCCTCTAGAGGTGGTCGTGTTACTACGGTTACTGGTACTCCTGTTTTGCCAGGTACTTTTTACCTAGGTGCATCTGGTGCCGGTGTTTGGAAAACAGATGATTATGGCACATCTTGGAATAATATTTCTGACGGATTTTTTGATACTCCTTCTATTGGTGCTATTGAAGTTGCTCTTAATGACCCTAATATCGTTTATGTGGGAACTGGTTCTGACGGACTGCGTAGTAACATCATCAGCGGAAAAGGAGTATATAAATCTATAGATGCAGGTAAAACTTGGGACCATATCGGTTTGGCAAAAGCCGGACAAATTGGCGCCGTGGAAATTGACCCTACCAATAGTAACATCGTTTGGGTCGCTGCAATTGGTGATGCTTTTAAAGCTAATGAAGAGCGAGGCATTTACAAAACAATTGATGGTGGTGCTACTTGGGAAAAAATGCTGCACATTTCAAATACTACAGGTTTTGCAGATTTAGAACTTTTACCCGGCAACCCTAATGTTGTTTATGCAGCTGCTTGGAAAGCACAACGTACTCCTTGGACAATTATATCTGGTGGAGAGAACAAAGAAGGCGGTATTTATAAATCAGTTAATGGAGGTGAAGATTGGATAAAGCTGGAAACAGGATTGCCAAAAGGATTGATAGGTAAAATAGATTTAGCAGTATCGGCCGTAGATTCAAGTATTCTTTATGCTGTGATTGAAGCACCAGGTGATGAAGGCGGAGTTTACAAATCTGTTGATCAAGGAAAAACATTTGTTCAAACGTCAAGTAATAAAGGTTTGGTCAACAGACCATTTTATTATACAAACATAGAGTTAGACCCAACCAATCCTGATATTGTGTATTCTAATGCCAATCCGTTATTAAAGTCTACGGATGGTGGTAAGAATTGGACAATGATGGCTGTACCACATGGCGATAACCATGATATCTGGATAAACCCCAATAATCCTGATTTATTAATTCAGTGTAATGATGGTGGCGCCAATGTATCGCATAACGGAGGCAAAACATGGTCCTCACAATTTAACCAACCAACAGCTGAAATTTATCAGGTAGCGGTAGATGATCAATATCCTTATTGGATCTATGGTGCACAACAAGATAATACTACCATTGCAATTCCGAGTTCTGCACCTAGTGGAACTTCTGTTCAAGGTACACAGGTAATGATTGAAGTTGGTGGCTGTGAAACAGGTCCGTCAATTCCTAAACCGGGCAATCACAATATTGTTTACAACAATTGTAAAGGACGCTTTAGTGTTTATAATAAAATAACAGGTACAGGTAGAGAATACTCTATAGGTGCTTCCAATATTTACGGTCACAACCCTAAAGATTTAAAATACAGGTTTCAACGTGTAGCTCCTGTTCACGTATCTCCACATGATCCTGATGTCGTTTACATGGGTTCTCAATTTGTGCATAAAACAAGAAATGACGGAGTTATTTGGGAAACCATTTCTCCAGATTTAACTGCCTTTGAAGCAGATAAGCAAGTGATTTCAGGAAGTCCAATAACTAGAGACATTACCGGTGAAGAATATTACAGTACAATTTATTCGATAAGAGAATCTAAAATAAAGAAAGATCTTATTTGGACAGGATCTAATGACGGGGTTGTTTCAATAACTCAAGATGGCGGACAAACATGGTCAAATGTTACACCTAAGAAAATGCCAAAAGGCGGAAGAGTTGAATCAATTGAACCTTCTCAATTTGACCCTGCAAAAGCATATATTTCGGTAGACAGACATTTGCTAGGTGATGCCACTCCGTATTTCTATAAAACAGCGGATTATGGTAAAACTTGGGAATTGATAAGTACCACTACAAATGGAATTCCAGCTGACTATACAGCTAAAGTATTACGTGAAGACCCAGAAACTGAGGGACTTTTATATGCAGGTACAGAATACGGAATGTTTGTTTCTCTGGATGACGGTAAACAATGGAAATCGTTTCAACAAAACTTACCAGTTACACCTATTACCGATATCATTATTAAAAGAGGAGATTTGGTTTTGAGTACCATGGGTCGTGGTTTTTGGGTATTAGATAATATTACCTCCTTAAGAAATGTAGATATTACGACACTAGCGGATTCCCCTGTTTTGTTCAAACCAGATAACACGATTAGATATCGTACACCAAGAAGAGCAAAAGGTTTTCCTGACTACCCAACAACCGGAGTTATAATTGATTATTACTTACCAAAGGAACTTAAAAGTGAGGTGAAATTAGAAATTTTAAACGCTAACAAACAGTCTGTCGCTTCTATTTTAAGTGATTCTACAAAGATTAAATCTAGCAAGGAAGAAGTTGAAAATATGGGGCTTAGTATGACTTTTAGTTACTTTGATGCAAAGCTTGAAACCAAAAAAGGTATTAACAGATTTCAATGGGATATGCGTCAAAAAGGTGCATGGAGCGATAAAGAATCTAGACGATATAAAAATGGACCTGTAGCACCACCAGGTAACTATATTGCTAAATTAACAGTAGGAGAGAAGACGTTGGAGCAGCCTTTTGAAATTTTGGTAGATCCACGTTTAGCAGAAGAAGGTATAGATAATACTATCATTCTTAATCACTTAACTTTTGAAAATAAAGTGCTTGATTTATTAACGGAAGCCAGAAAGTTTCAGTCAGAATTAGAAGCACAAATCAAGAAAACTAAAGGAGATGAAAAAGCTTCCTTAGAGACTGTTTTAAAAGAAATAAAAAATGATGAAGGTGCATATCCTCAACAAATGCTGGTTGCCCAAATATCCTATTTATCCTATATCGTTGGTGGTGCAGATAAAGTGCCTGGCAATGAAGAAGTAGAACGTCTTAAAGAGTTACAACAACAGTTTAATTCTGTGAAAAATAAAGTAAAACTTAACTAAATATTTACTGGGCAATTGTTACGAATAACAACAATTGCCCAAAAATCTCGTCGATAGAATAAAGGTTTCCGTATAAACAAAGAAGCTAGACTTCTATTACATTCTACCAAAGAAGTGTAAAGTTTCATTTTTGAAGTGTTAATTAAAAACACGCTTTAAATGAAACAATATATAATCATAGCAAGCATTTTATTTGCTCACTTTGCTTTTGCACAGGATGTAGAAACCAATACCGCTTCTAAAATTTGGTCTTTAGAAGATTGTATTTCTTACGCAATAGAAAATAATATCACCGTAAAAGATGCTGATTTAAATACCAGTATTTCTGAAGTAAATTATAACAAAGCAAAATCTGCTAAGCTTCCAAACTTATTTGGTAGTGCTTCCCAAAACTTCTCTAGTGGTACATCTATAGACCCAATTACGAGCGATTATGTTTCTGATCAAATACATAGTACCAATCTTGGTATTAATAGCTCCGTAACCCTATTTCAAGGAAATCAATTAAGTAATCAGGTAAAGCAAAATCAACTATTAATAGAACAGAATAGTTTATTGGCACAAGAAGCTAAAAACAATATTGTAATAAGCATTCTAGAATCTTACCTGCAAACTCTTTATAGTAAAGAAGGGATTAGCATTGCAGAAAACAATCTAATTGCTTCAGAAAAGGAAGTACTACGTGCCAAATCAAGATTAGATGCAGGGACTATTGCATTAAGTGATTATACAGAAGCTCAAAGCCAGGCAGCAACTAATAAATACAACGTAATTGCAGCAAAAAACGATTACGAACTAAACATTATCAACTTAAAACAATTACTAGAATTATCGCCCTTAGAGGATTTAACTATTGAAACGGTTGATGAGAATCAAGACTTAATAAATCTAGAACTAAACAAAGAAGCTATTTACACCAATGCCTTATCGTATTTACCAGAGGTAGAGGCTAGCAAAACAAATATTCTAGTTAACGAAAAAGAATTAGAAATAGCGAAAGGTGGATATTTACCAACCCTTGCTTTAACAGGAAGTCTTGGTTCTGGTTACACTAGTATAAGTGACAATACTTTCATCGATCAATTAGATGTCAATTTTAATCAAAGGTTAGGGCTAAGTTTAAACATACCTATTTTCAATAGAAACCAGACAAAAACTGCTGTACAAACAGCTGCTTTTAATATAGAAAAAGCTGAGATTCAGAAACAAACTATTGAAAAGGAAGTAATTAAAAAGGTGGAAACTGCCTACCAAAATGCGCTTTCATCACAAGAACAATTAGTGGCGGCAGAAGTCTCCCAAGATGCAGCAGAACAGTCTTATAATCTAGCACAGAAAAAATATGAGCTGGGCGACTTAAGTACTACAGATCTGGTAATTAGTCAAAACACTTTTACCAATGCACAACAGAACTATTTACAATCCAAATACCTAAATATTTTATACCATCAATTATTACAATTCTATCAAGGAAAAGATATTAAACTTTAATCAAAATGAAAAATAAAACAAAAATCATAATAGGAGGATTAGCGCTGTTAGTCTTAGCTTTTGTAGCATATAGCTTTATAAAAGGTGATGACAGTGTTTCTATTGAAGCGAAAACCATAGCAGCTAAAAAAGGGGACGTTACCACTATGGTAACTGCAACAGGAACTATTGAGCCTATAAACCAAGTTGATGTTGGTACGCAAGTCTCAGGAGTTGTGGAGAAAGTATATGTTGATTACAATAGTGAAGTTAAAGAGGGGCAATTAATTGCGGAATTAGATAAAACAAATCTTAAAGCTTCCACTACACAAGCACAAGCTTCTTATGACAATGCTATTAGTCAAAGAAACTATTTGCAAACCATTTATGAAAGACAGAAATCGTTATACGACAATCAAGTAATTAGTAAATCTGATTTTGACGAAGCTGTTTACAATTACGAAACTGCAAAGGGTACCGTTACACAACGTTTGTCTGACTTGCAACAGGCAAAAACAAACTTAGGCTATGCAAATATCTATTCTCCTATAGATGGTGTGGTACTTTCAAGAGATATTGATGAGGGGCAAACAGTAGCCGCAAGCTACAGTACACCTACACTTTTTACCATTGCACAAGATTTACAGGAAATGCAGGTAGAGGCCGATGTTGATGAGGCAGATATAGGGGTTGTAAAAGAAGGACAACGAGTAAGTTTCACAGTTGATGCTTATCAAGGTCAAGAATTTCAAGGTGAAGTAACGCAGGTAAGATTAGATCCAACCATTACTTCAAATGTAGTTACCTACACAGTGGTTATCAAAGCTGATAATCCTGATTTGAAACTTAAACCGGGTTTAACAGCAACTATTTCTATTTACACCCTCGAATTAAAAGATGTGTTATCGGTAGAAGCAAAAGCGATCAATTTTAAGCCTACACCACCAGAAATGATGGCATACAACGAGCAGGAGAAGTTAACGGTAGAGCGCCCCAATAATGGACCAAGAACAACCGATGAAGAAGATGTTACCAAAGTTTGGGTTTTAGAATCTAATGGAGCTATAACTCCGAAAGAAGTAAAATTAGGTGCGAGTGATGGAGTAAACGTTCAAATTTTAAGCGGAATTAATGAAGGTGACAAATTGGTATATAGTTTAAAATCTGAAACTACTCAATCTGGTGCCCCAGCAGGTGGCACAGAAGAGAGTCCATTTATGCCACAACGCCCAGGAGGTAAAAAGAAATAAGCATGAGTAAAGAAATCATAAAAATAGAAGACTTAAAACGTGAGTTCGTCATGGGCACAGAAACTGTTCATGCGCTACGTGGAATATCATTCTCTATAAAGGAAGGGGAGTTTGTAACTATTATGGGCTCTAGTGGTTCTGGCAAAAGTACTATGCTTAACATATTGGGCTGCTTAGATCAACCCACATCTGGTACTTACGAGATCGATGGCGAAAGTATGAAAGATTTAAGTAGAAATGAACTGGCTACAATTAGAAATGAGAAAATAGGATTCATTTTTCAATCTTATAACCTTTTAGCTAGAACATCCGCAATAGAAAATGTAGAGCTACCATTGTTATATAACAGCAAGGTATCTACAGAGGAGCGAAGAGAACGGGCTATTATAGCTTTAGAAATGGTTGGTTTGGGAGATAGATTACATCATACACCTTCTCAACTTTCTGGTGGTCAACAACAACGTGTTGCCATTGCTAGATCACTAGTAAACAACCCAGTAATGATTTTAGCAGATGAGGCAACGGGTAATTTAGATACACGTACTTCTTATGAAATTATGTCTTTATTTCAAGAATTGAACAAGAAAGGTATCACCATCACCTTTGTTACTCACGAGCCTGATATAGCTACGTTTAGTAGTAGAACAATTGTATTAAAAGACGGAGATATCATGCAAGATTATCAAAATCATAAAATACAATCCGCAGCAGCAGAATTGGCAAAATTGCCTAAACAAGACGATTAATTATGAGACTATTAAATCTATTCAAAATCGCTTTCAAAGCTATAATTCTAAACAAAACAAGAACTTTGTTGACCATGTTAGGGATTATCATTGGCGTAGCTTCGGTAATTGCCATGTTAGCTATAGGTGAAGGTTCTAAAGAGAGTATTAGAAGTACCATTTCAAGTATGGGATCTAATATGATAACTATACGTCCTGGGGCAGATGATAGAGGTCCTGCAAGGGGTAGTGGTGGTGATGTACAAACTCTAACGCTTGCTAATTATGAAACGATAAAAAATCAATCTACACTTCTAAGTTATATAACACCTATTGTTAATGGCGGCGGACAAGTAATAAACGGTGCCAATAACTGGCCAAGTACCATCTATGGTGTTAACCCAGAATATTTGGAGATTAAAGTTGTGGGGCTTCAAAGCGGGAGTATGTTCACCGATGCCGAAGTAAAATCTGCCTCTAAAGTTGTTGTTCTTGGACAAACCGTTGTAGACAATGTATTTCCTGATGGTCAAGACCCTGTAGGTCAAATGATTCGTTTTGATAATATTCCGTTTAAAGTTATTGGAGTTTTAGAAGAAAAAGGGGAGAATACATTTGGGCAAGATCAAGATGATGTGGTTATCGCTCCTTACACCACGGTACAAAAACGAATTCTGGCTATTGATTATTTGAATCAGATAATGGCTTCTGCCATTAGTGAAGATGATGCACCCGATGCTGTAATAGAGGTAACCGACATTTTACGCGCAGAACATAAATTAATGGATACCGAAGATGATGATTTTACGGTTCGTTCCATGGAGGAGCTAATTTCAACATTTAGCTCTACCAGTGAAATGCTTACTATTCTTTTAGTTGCAGTTGCCAGTATTTCATTATTAATTGGTGGTATAGGTATTATGAATATAATGTATGTATCGGTAAAAGAGCGAACAAAAGAAATAGGACTTCGTATGGCTGTTGGCGGTAAAGGTTCTGATATTTTGATGCAATTTCTTATTGAAGCAATTTTAATAAGTATTACTGGTGGACTACTTGGTGTAATCTTAGGTTTAGGTGCTACTTTTTTTATAGAAAAGTTCTTACATTGGCCTACAAGTGTGGCACTGTATTCAATAATAATATCGTTTGCCGTTTGTGCAGTAACAGGTATTTTCTTTGGATGGTATCCTGCAAGAAAAGCATCGTCACTAGATCCTATCACAGCATTACGTTATGAATAAATAATTATGTACAAGAATAAAAAAATAATCATAGTTCAGCATCTACTAATATGGCTGGTGCTGTTCAGCATACCTTTTGTTTTATCATACGGTCAAGAATTGGACAATAACAGATTAATTGCCCATTTCTTAATACCGATGTTGTTCTATGCAATCATATTTTATCTGAATTATTTCATACTAATAGACAAATTCCTTTTTTCGAATAAAACGGTAGTATTTATTCTTCTCAATTTAGTGATTATCGGTTTTTTTATTTTGATGAAAGAATTTATTGAGGATAATTATTTTGCCGAACTCATAAAGAAACGTCCGCCAGAGGATAATAGGGAAGGACCTCCATTTAAACTGTTCTTATATGTACAAATGTTATCCTATGCTGCTCCTTTACTTTTTTCAATAGCCATTAAGACCACTAAAAGATGGGTTAGAACTGAAGCAGAGAAAAAGGAAGCGGATAACTTTAAATTACAAACGGAACTGCAACATCTTAGATATCAGCTACAACCCCATTTCTTTTTCAATTCTTTGAATAATATTTATTCACTTGTAGATATATCTCCAGATAAAGCAAAATCTACTATTCATAGTTTAGGCAAGCTAATGCGCTATTTGCTATATGAAACAAGTACTGAATTAGTTCCTCTTTCAAAGGAAATTGAATTCATGAGAAAGTATATCGACTTAATGAATCTTCGTTTAACAGATAAAACAACCGTAGAATCTAGTTTTCCAATTAGTGAGCCACAGACTAAAATTGCTCCATTACTGTTCATCTCTCTAATTGAAAATGCTTTTAAACATGGGGTTTCTGCCAGTAAAGAGAGTGTAATTTCAATAGATATGATTACTAATGAAAATGTAGTGATTTTTAAAATCGAAAATTATAATTTCCCTAAACAAATAAATGATAAAAGTGGTTCTGGTATTGGTCTACCCAACCTTAAGAAAAGATTAGAGTTATTATACCCTGGCAAACATCTTTTTCAGCAAGAAATCAAGAACGGAATTTATTCTGTGTATTTAAAAATTGAAATTTAAAACACTGAAAAAGAATATAGAACCCCAATCAATGAATCACAAAAAATATACATTTCTAATTTGCATTTTTCTTCTAATAAGTAATTCTATTATTGCTCATGAGGGCGGACATGGAATTCCATCCAAACAATGGGAGTTAACTACAAATGAACTATTCAAGGCTGATTTTATTTCATATGAAAATGGTGAAGTTTGGCTTATGGACGGCAACCATAGTATTCAAACTTTTCAAATTACAGACTTTGCAGAAGCTGATCAAAAGTTTATTAAAACAAAAAATGAGTTCATTAATTCATTAAATAGCAGAACAGCTATTCAACTTGGTTCACAATCATTATCAATTTTTGATTGGGTGCTTATTAGTTTCGGTATTCTTCTTTTGTCTTTTTCTGTTTTTAAGCTGATAAAACAAAAAACAGTAGTGTACCTAACACATGGAGTACTTGGTTTAGGGGTTATTTTGATTGTATCCTGTAAAAATGTGAATTCTACTAAAACCAATAATTTAGAAGTACCAGAAAACAACGTTGCAGAGATGCGAGCTTTTTTTGAGAGATTTGAAGATGTCAGTACACATTCGGACGAAAACTATCTTTATGTTTCATCCAATGGCTTACCAGATCATGATATGATGGTTGGTATTACAAACTGGCAACAACAAGTGCCTATTAAGCAAAATTATACCGGTGACAATAGTTGGGCAATACCTACTCATCCAAAAATGGCTGAACATCCGTTATCTACAAAAACCAATTTGTTAAAAGGAGCAATTGCTGTTGCGGTGAATGGAATACCCATTTTCAACCCTTTAAATAACAGAGGCGAAGATGCCAACGCTATTGGAGAATTAGATAATTGGGGCGGACATTGTGGTCGTGCAGATGATTATCACTACCATTTACCACCTCTACATTTGCAGGACCAAGTTGGTGCGGGGAATCCAGTTGCTTATGCAGTAGATGGTTTTCCGGTTTATGGAGAAACCACAGATACATTAGATGAATATTTAGGAAAAACAAATCCAGATGGTTCGTATCAATATCACACAATTAAAGAATATCCCTATTTTATTGCAGGTATGCGGGGCGAAGTACAATTAGACCCAAAAACAAAAGCACCTGAAAACCAAGTGTATCCGCAACCTAGAACACAAGAATTAAGACCTGCGTTAAGACCGTTACGAGGTGCGGAGATTATTGATTTTAAATCCTTAGGAGAGAACTCATATTCCTTAACCTACAGTTTAGATTCCAAAGAATATATTATCAATTATAATTGGGATAGCGAAGATAATTATAGCTATCAATTTATAAATCCTGATGGTACTTCAACTGTTGAAAACTATAAACCAAGAGAAAAATGAAATATTCAAAGTTTATAGTTCCCTTTCTTTTTATTTGCTTATTGTCTTGTAAAAATAGTAACAGAGAAATAACAGAACTAAATCATGATGACTTTAAAACAATTCATTCAGATTTTAAACTAACTAGTATCGCCATAAAGAATGGTGTTTTATTGGATGATTATAAATGTGAAGAAAAGGTCAATGATGTTGAAAATTCCATTCCACTTTCATGGGAAAATGTTCCAGAAGGCACTAAATCGTTAGCAATTGTCATGTATCATTATCCAAAGAAAGATGATAAAACAGAGATTAATTCTTATCTGCTATTATGGGATATTGATCCTGAAATCAAAGGAATACCATATAAAATGGCTTCTAATGGAAATTGGTTTATGGGAGCCAATAAAGATGGTACTGCAATATCATATACATCTCCCTGCTCTCGTGGAAAAGGCAAGCATGAGTATACTATAGCTCTTTACGCCCTTTCAGAAACGCCAAGTAGTTTACCAAAAAAACATAGTTTAAACGTAGATTACAATGTATTTAAGAATGCATTGGCTACGGTGAAAATTATTGATAGAACAACATTAACCTTTATAGACTCAAATTAAAAATAAAAATAAGATGATATACTTAAAGAACACTTTACTACTCTTTGTTTTCGCTTCTTTAACGATGACAGCTTGTAAAAACGGTCAAAACAGTAAAAATACAACACCTGATAATTCAGAAACTTATACAGGAACAGCATCTGTATCTCAAGGGCCAGCAACCGTTCTTACTGAAAACATTTTTGAGTGTGACAGGGGTAGAGAAGCACCAATTGGTACGTCTACAGCAACAGATGGTCGTGAATGGACTGTTCCAGCAAAAGTAAATTTTACTGATGATAGTTTTCCTTTTGCATCAGATTTATTTAATCCGTGTACAAAGGTAGAATATACATCTGCAGATGAAGCTTTAGCCGCTTTAGACGGAACAGATATTATAGAAGTTGATACTGATGGTGAAATAATTACAGCATACATATTTGCCGATAACTATTTTGAAATGTACATCAATGGTGTTGAAGTAGGCAAAGACAATGTTCCTTTTACGCAATTCAATTCTAATATCGTTCGTTTTAAGGTGAAAACGCCTTTTACAATAGCCATGAAATTGGTAGATTGGGAAGAAAATAGTGGTTTGGGATCAGAAGCCAATAGGGGGCAAGCGTTTCACCCAGGAGATGGTGGTATGGTCGCTGTTTTTAAAAATTCTAAAGATGATATAATTGCTACTACAAACTCTGCATGGAAAGCCCAAACATTTTACACAGCACCTTTGAAGGATTTGTCTTGTGCTTCTGAAGAAGGATCTTTAAGATTAAGTGATGCTTGCAGTACTGAAGATTCTAATGATGGTACTGCTTATTATGCTTTGCATTGGAAAACACCATCAAATTGGGAATCGGCAGATTTTGATGATAGCGATTGGCCAAATGCAACCGAGTTTTCAAATAACACCATAGGTGTGGATAATAAACCTGCGTATACAAACTTTATTGATGTGTTTGATAATAATGAAGAAGATGCTCAATTTATATGGTCTACAAATGTAATTTTAGATAACGAAGTATTAGTTAGATATACCGTAAAATAAATACAGAAAAAAACTTTTAGACTATTAAAATTAGAAACCTGATATGGAAAGCATACAAATTACTTGCATGATTGTTGACGATGAGCCTATGGCTGTTAACCTAGTAGAAAGTTATGTAGAGAAAACTCCGTATTTAACGTTGAAAAAGAAATGCAATAGCGCCATCGAAGCCATGCAGTTTTTAAATACTGAAAAAGTAGACCTATTATTTCTGGACATTCAAATGCCGGATTTAACTGGAATAGAATTTTCTAAAATGCTTCCAAAACATTCTAGAGTAATTTTTACAACTGCTTTTGACCAATATGCTTTAGAGGGTTTTAAAGTAGAGGCTTTAGATTATTTGCTAAAACCGTTTGATTATGCCGAGTTCTTAACCGCTGCCAACAAAGCCTTAGAATGGTTCTCTTTGGTAAAAGGCAATACACAACCTTCTATAGTATCTGATGAAAAGGAATTCCTTTTTGTAAAATCAGGATACAAACAATTGCGCATTAAATTGGCTGACGTCCAATATTTTGAAGGTCTGAAGGACTACATAAAAATATGGATAAAAGATAACCCTAAGCCAATTCTAACTTTAATGAGTTTAAAGAGTTTAGAAGAAGAATTACCCAACTCTAATTTTATGCGTGTACACCGCTCTTTTATTGTATCTCTAAAGTATGTTGAAGTAATTGAGCGTAGTCAAATCATTATCAACAAACAACGCATCACCGTTTCTGAACAATACAAGCCCCGGTTTTTAGATTATATAAACGATAATTCATTGAATTCTTAGTATTTCATATTAGAAGTAGATTACAACAAGTAGATTTAAATAATCATACTTATTTTTCAGTACATTTAAAATTGATTTTTAATTCTGTCTGAAAATGAATATCCATTCTACATTTACCAAAGTATTTTTTGTCATTTCATTAGTGCTGTCAATTTCTTGTGGAAACAAAAAGGTAACTAATACCACAAATTCTGCAATTAAGCTAGATGCTGCCAAAACTGAAACAAGATGGGTTTCTATTTTTAATGGAAATGACTTAAGTGGATGGACCATTAAAATTCCTGGACATGAATTAGGTGAAAATTTCGGCAATACCTTAAGGGTAGAAGATGGTATTTTAAAAGTTAGGTATGATGAATACGGACCGGAATTTGGCGATAGGTTCGGTACAGTATATTATGATAAATATCTTACCAATTATAGATTAAAGGTTGTGTATAGATTTGTGGGAGAAACGGCATCAGGTGCTCCAACTTGGGGCTATCGTGATAGTGGAATTCAATTTCATGGCCAACCGCCAGCAACTCAAAAGTTAGATCAAGCCTTTCCTGTTTGTTTAGAATATAATTTTCATGGAGGAAATGGAACAGACGAACGCCCTTTAGGTGCTGCATGCACTAACGGAATGTTCATAGAGCATAATGGAGTACAGAATAAAACAACTTGCATACCTGCTGATGTTTCAAAAACATTTCACGGCGATCAGTGGGTTACTGCTGAAATTGATATTAAAGATGGTTTAATTATCCACTATGTCAATGGTGAAGAAATTTTAAGATACTCCAACCCAATTTATAATAGTGAAAACGCTACAGCAAAATTGTTGATGACCAATGGGGACAAAAAAGTGAAAGGTGGCTTTATCTCCTTACAGTCAAACAGCCACCCTATTGATTTTCGTTCTATTGAACTTATGGAGTATTAATTACAAGGTAACTTTCTCTCCTGTTTTTGCCGCTAAGAAAATTGCATCTATAATTTTCATATCCTTAACGCCTTCTTCTCCGTCAACTGGTACAATGGGTTGTACACCATCAAAAATTAATGCTGCCATACCGTCCATTTGTAATGTTTGGTGCGTAATGTGTGGTTGGGTCAATTTTCCTTCATGGGTGCGCCCCTCTATAGGTCCATATCCTGTGGAAGGTTGCATCTCAACAAAACCTTTAGATCCAGTCATATAAAACCTGTCTAAATTGCTCATGTTATAAGTTGAAAGGCAATTTGCCACTGCACCACTAGGGAAACCCATTTGAAACTGAATGGTCTCATCAATACCTTCTTTGAATTTTACCGGATCTGTTTTTGTTTCCTGTGCGGTAACCCAAATAGGTTCTTCGCCTAGCATATATCTAGCTCCATTTATAGAGTAAATACCAATATCCATCATGGCACCACCACCAGACAATTCCTTATTTAAACGCCATTGCGTAGGATTACCAATAGTAAAACCAGATTGACCTTGAAAAAATTTAGTATCACCAAAAACACCGTCTATTCGCATTTGAATAACTGCTACTGTTTTAGGTTCAAAATGCATTCTATATCCAATAAGTAATTTTACATTAGCCGCTTTACAAGCATCAACCATTTGCTGACCTTCCTCAGCATTAATACCCATTGGCTTTTCAGAAATTACATGCTTACCTGCTTTAGCTACTCGTAACGTCTGATCTTTATGCAATCCATTTGGAGTTATAATGTAGACTGCATCAATATCTGGATTATCTTTTATGGCATCGAAATTTTCATAATTATAGCAGTTCTTTGCCGGAATACTATATTTAGATTGCCATTGCTTGACCTTAGAAGGAGTTCCGCTAATAACACCAACCAACTTAGCTCTTTTACAAGATGTCATAGCTTCTGCTACTCGTGTACCATAACTACCTAATCCCATAATAGCAACCTTTAAAATTGGTCCATCATACGGTTCCGTATCATTGGCAAATAGTTGCGCCGGACTATATAAAAGTGGTAAACCTATTGCGGTAACAGATAATTTTTCTATAAAATTTCTTCTTGAGCTCATATTTTGTTGTTGTTAATTAAGTACCTAAATATAATGAAACTGGAAGTGTAATAATCACATTGAATTTGAATTTATTGTTAGGAATAGGATATGCTACCTTCCATTCATTAAAAATTACCAATTGAGGTAATTAAATATTGAATCTCATTAATGCTACCCATGCCCAGTGGCTAACTTTATTCTAAATTACAGAGTAATGAGTAGAGGGTTCGTAAAAGAAGAAGATCAAGAAGAAATACCAATGGTACCGCCAAGGGCAGATTTACCTGTAGGAGCAGTTAATTACGTGACTAAAAACGGATTTAATAAGCTGTTAGAAGAACGACAAAAATTACAAAATGAAAAGGAATCTTTACCAAATGACAATGAAAAGGAACGTCGTATAACCAGTAATTTAATAAACGCCAAATTACAATTATTGAATGAACGCATTTCTAGTGCAAAAATGGTAAACCTAGAAGAACAACCCAAAAATGAAGTTAGGTTTGGAGCAACAATCTCTTTATTGATTGATTCTGCTAAAACTGATCAAGAGTTTCAAATTGTAGGGGTTGATGAAGCAAATATTGCTGAAAATAAAATATCGTTTCTTTCTCCTATTGCCAGAATATTGATTTCTAAAAAAGTAGGTGATACTGCAATTTTAAATTTAGGTAAGGTAGAACGGTTGTTTAAAATCACTAATATATCTTATTCCAATTGAATTCAATTCACCTATTATTTTTTTGAACTATAAACTCTTAAGATTCAATCCTACAAAGATATAACTACATCATTTATTCTTATTTGAGCTCTTTTTATTTTTTTCACAGCTAATCATAACTACTGGTTACTTATAATTTTATTGTTCAGAATAAAACATCCTAACACTATGAAGAACGATAAAACTGACACTAAAAAAATTAAGGATTTAGAGAAGTCCAAAAAGGATATGTCCGGTAAAGCATTGACAACCAACCAAGGTTTAAAAGTCAATGACACGAATAACAGCTTAAAATCTGGCGAGCGTGGATCAACGTTATTAGAAGACTTTTTACTACGTGAAAAAATTACCAATTTTGACCATGAAAGAATACCAGAACGCATTGTGCATGCTCGTGGTAGCGCGGCTCATGGATATTTTGAACTTTATGATAGTTTAGAAGAATATAGTAAAGCTGGTATTTTCACAGACACTGCAAGAAAGACTCCTGTTTTTGCTCGTTTTTCAACGGTTGCAGGCTCTAAAGGCTCTCCAGATTTGGCAAGAGATGTAAGAGGTTTTGCTGTAAAATTCTATACACAAGAAGGCACATGGGATTTGGTTGGGAACAACATGCCCATATTTTTTATTCAAGATGCCATGAAATTTCCTGATTTAATTCATTCGGTTAAACCAGAACCTAATAAAGAAATTCCACAAGCTGCTTCAGCGCATGATACTTTTTATGATTTCGTTTCTTTAACTACAGAAACTCTTCATAATCATATTTGGGTGATGAGTGACCGTGCAATTCCAAGAAGTTTACGAATGATGGAAGGTTTTGGAATTCATACGTTCAGATTGATCAATGATAAAGGGGAAGCTCATTTCGTTAAATTTCATTGGAAACCAAAATTGGGTGTACATTCCGTTACTTGGGAAGAAGCTGTAAAAATAAATGGTGCAGATCCAGATTTTCATCGTAGAGATTTATGGGATGCTATTGAATCAGGACACTACCCAGAATGGGAATTAGGTGTACAAATTGTACCTGAAGAAGATGAGCATAAATATGATTTTGATTTATTGGATCCAACAAAATTAATACCTGAAGAAATGGTGCCTGTTAAAATAATAGGTAAAATGACTTTGAACAGAAATCCAGAAAACTTTTTTGCAGAGACGGAACAGGTTGCATTTTTACCTGGGCATATAGTTCCTGGTATAGATTTTACAAATGATCCTTTATTACAAGGGCGTTTATTTTCTTATCGCGATACTCAGTTATCTAGATTGGGCAGTCCTAATTTTCATCAAATTCCTATTAATCGTCCTATTGTGGAAACGCATAATAATCAGCGTGATGCCCATATGCAGATGGATATACCTAAAGGACAAACAGCATATTTTCCAAATAGTTTAAGTGGTGGGTGTCCACATCTTTCAAAAATGGCTGAAGGAGCTTTTCATTCTTACGAAGAGCGTATTGATGCTAAGAAAATAAGAACAAGGAGTGAAAGTTTTAATGATCACTTCTCACAGCCTGCATTGTTTTACAGAAGTTTAGCAGATTGGGAAAAGGAGCATGTAGTTGCCGCATATACTTTTGAATTAGGAAAATGCAACCATGATCATATTAAACAACGTATGCTTTGGCTGATTTCACAAATTGATACCGACCTCTCTAAAGAAGTAGCGGAAGGACTTGGTATGGAAATACCATCTACTATAGATAAACCTATTAATCAAGCCATAGGAGCAGATGCGGATATAGAAAAACACCAACCTGGTAAGAAGAAAATTTATTTAGAGAAGTCTGAAGCACTGAGCATGGCCAACACCAAATTTGACAGTATTGCAACTAGACAAATAGCTGTATTAGCAGCCGATGGATTTAGCATGAAGAATTTCAAACCTTTTAAACAAACATTAGAAGAAGAAGGTGCTGTAGTTAAAATTGTAGCTCCACACGGTGGTTCCATAAAGTGTGACGAAGGTATGTCACATAAAGTTGATGCTGCAATTGCAACTACCGAAAGTGTACTATTTGATGCTATTTACATTCCTGGTGGTGAGAAATCCATAAATACATTGCTTAATAATGGAAAATATTTAAAGTTTATAAATGAGACTTTCAAGTATTGCAAAGCTATCGCTGTTAATGATGAAGGTGAGGAGCTATTAAATGCTTCCTTCGTAGTTAATTTTAAAGAGGACAAAGCTATTCATGTTAATGACACTGCATCTAATTTTGTAGGCAGTATCGCTAAACATAGAAATTGGGAAAGAAGACAACATACCAATAACGTTCCGGTATAAATTCAATATTCCTCACATTTTAAAATCCGTTGAACATAACATACTTTAACAGAATATTCCAATGCAAGACAATAATGGAAATCTAAGTTAAAATAGTACGTAAATAAATAAACACAGTTAATTATGAAAACACGAAATATTAAAAATTTAGTTTGTATTGCTGTAGCAGTTTTTGCTTTGAGCTCATGTAAAGACCAAGCAAAAATAGACGCTGATAAAAAAGCTTTGGAAGAGAAAATTTCCATGGAAGAAAGTAATATGAAAGCTGAAGAGGCTAAAGTAAAAGAAGAGACGAAGAAAAAAGAAATGATGGCAACCAGTATTGCAGCAGTAGCTAGCAATAACGAAGAACTATCTACATTGGTTTCTGCTTTGAAAGCTGCAGATTTAGATAAAATGTTATCGGAACCTGGAAGTTATACTGTTTTTGCTCCTTCTAATAATGCTTTTGAGAAGCTACCTAAAAAAATGTCTATTGCAGAATTAGGAAAACCAGAAAACAAAGAATTATTGACCCAGGTACTTCAGTATCATGTAGTTTCTGGAGTAATTACTAGCGATAAACTGGTAGAAGCTATAAAGGGAGCAAATGGGAAATATACATTTACAACGGTTGGCGGAAAAGATTTAACGGCAAGTCTTAAAGGAGAAAAAATTGTTTTAAAAGATGAAAAAGGGAACAAGACTGAAGTTGTTCTTGGAAATGTAAAAGCTTCTAATGGTGTAGTACACGTTATAAACGACGTACTTATAATGAAGTAAGAGATTTATTATTTTAAACAAAAAGAGGACCTAATTGGTCCTCTTTTTTTATGTTCAAACTCATTTTAATAAATGGTTATTTTTCGTTTTAAGTAGTCTCGCATTTCAATATTTAATTCTTGCTGATTTGCCAGTGGCATTTGGTTAAACGGAGTTTGTGGCATATATGGATAAGGTCCAAATTCTGGAGTAATGGTAAATTCTTCCATATTTTGATGCTCATTTATTATTTGTTGCCACCAAACCGTAAATTGATTTAAATTATCTTCCCATTCAAGCGCAAACGGATTGTTTACTTGTGGACTCTGCTCGAAACCTACTCGAGCATGAATGTGCTTAATACGTGGAAAAATCTTTTGGAGAATGTGTTCTTGATCTTGCAACATGCTTTCAGAGGTGACACACCAATGAGACAAATCTCCCACTAATTTCAAATCAGGATATTTTTCTAAATAGGCAAGGGTAGTAGTGGAATGAAAAGTAAATCTACCCCTATGTATTTCATGATAAATTGGAATATTATTTATATCTGAAAATGATTCTACTGCTTCTATGATTTTACAATTTTCATCAAAAGAATAATGGTCTTTTCCTGTATGAGAATTTATAAAATCTGGCTGATATGGCAATGTTCGTTTTAATTGTTTTAAAACATTTGAAATATATTCATCAACTGTTTCTGCTTCTACTGGTAAAACTTGCTGCAAAACAACTGTGAAATTTGGATATAGGTTTCTTGCTTTTTGTAATTCATCTAATAGTTCAATTTCAAAGACGTTATCATTTGGCAGATTCATTTCTATACCTTGAAAACCATGATCAGTTATCAATTTAATAAATCCCGCTGCTGTTAAATGTTCACTTCCCCAATGAGGATATAAATAGTTGATGGTATTCATTTAATATAAAATAGGGTTCAATGGTGAATTTATTATTTCACCAATTTTAACTCCGGGACACCAAGTATCCCAATCGTTCTGTTGACCCTCATTACTAGGTGCTTTTAGCTTCATATCCTTATCCATATATATTACGGTCATAACCTTTCGTATATTATTGGTTGTATTAGCTCCTGCACGATGAAAAATCCAACCGGAGTGAAAACTAATTTCTCCAATATCAAAAGGCTCTATAACATGTTCAAAATCAGTTACCTTTAATCGGTTCTGAATTGCTTTTTCACTTTCATCGCTTATAGATAAGTCTCTACCATCCATTATTTCATGACTGCCAGCACTAAACTCTAATGGTCCCATAGACAACGGAGTTTCCTGAAGTGGAATCCAAGCGGTTATGGTTTTATCTGTTTCTAATGGCCAATAGTATTGATCTGCATGCCAAGGTGTAATACCACCGCCAGCTTCTTTAAACAATGCTTGATCATGATATAATCGTACACCATCAACTTGTAATAGATCTGATGCAATCTTTGCCATGCGTTTAGAAAATACAAATGATTTAATTTCATCATCCTCTTGCCATAAGTTGAATAACTGCACAAAAGCTTTACCATAAGTATCCCTTTTTTCTAAGGGCCTAGGAGCTCTATTTAACTCTATAACCTTCTTTGAAATTACATTGTTAAAATAGGATAAGGTTTCTGAATCAAAAACATCTTTCAATTTAATATATCTATTTTTTTGATAAAAATCTATCTGTTCTTTTGAAAGCTTATAATGTCTGTCAAGCAAATCGTGTTCTTGCATAGTCCTAATTTTAGTTCTGTAAATTTAGAAATGTCATTTGCCTTTTAGTTTTTCTATTTTAACCAATACTATGCATATTTAAACATTATTAACTAAATTCATTCTTATTATATGTTTATATAAGATATATGAAACTTGTTATAGAAAAAATTGGATTACAAGAAACCAAGAGTTCATTTCACTTTTTTAAACTAGAAGTAGACGCTTTTAAACCTTTTTGGCATTATCATCCTGAGTTAGAACTTACATTTATAATAAAGGGTCAAGGTACCCGATTTATAGGCAATAGTATCATGCCTTTTTTTGAAAATGATTTAGTGCTTTTGGGCGCTAACCTACCACATAATTATACTTCGCTAATTCAAAATACAAAACAAAAGTATGAGGCTATAGTACTACAGTTTCCTGCTGCTATATTTAGTTCTTTAAAAGAATGTGAAATGTTATTTCCTTTATATAAAGAAGCGGAAAGAGGTATTCAGTTTATTACTCCTGATGAAGAAACACTACGGTTATTACATGGTTTTGAAGCTTTGCACAAGGTAGATCAGTTAGCCGTTTTACTTCAAATATTACATCTCCTATTTAAAGATACCAATAGAAAACATCTCTCTTCAAAGACCTATCATAATTCTATTATAAACTTAAAAGGGCAGAGTAAGATAAAATCTACTACCAGCTATATTCTTGAAAATTTAGATAAAAAACTAACGGTACCACAAATGGCTCAGCGCACAAATATGGTAGAACAATCCTTTTGTCGCTGGTTTAAAAGTGCTGTTGGTCATTCATTTGTTACCTTTTTAAATTTGGCAAGAATAGAACAAGCCTGTATGTATTTGTCTACTACGGACAAATACATACAGACTATTGCTTTTGATTGTGGCTTTGAAAACCTATCTCATTTTAACCGAACCTTTAAAAAAATAAAAGGTAAAAGTCCTAGAGAATTTAGGTCTTAAGCTTCTACTTCCGCCTCAGTTTCAGCTTCAATAGGATCTTCCTCAATAACTTCTGCTACTGCAGGTACAGAATCTTTTATAATATTGAATTTTTCTACACGCTCCATATCATCCTCTTCACCAGAGAAATAAGGAAAAACATCCATAATTGGAGATTCCGCTATAGAAGGTACAGAGTATTCACCCATTGTATCTTTCATAACACTTATGGTATTATCATAAGCTTCTTTTACGTCGTTTGCCTGTATCAATAAATACATATTGGTTTTGCGTTCTTTGCCACTTTCTTCATCAAAAGCAATTAACGATACTTTTGATTTAAACCATCTGTCTGAATTCTCGAACGGATGAATTTCAGCAAAATTAGCAACTTTAATATTGGTGATTTTAATTTCTTCAGTATCGCTTAAGTAAGCTGACATTTCTTCTGTAATTCTGCTTTCTGCTTCGGTATACGAAATAGCATCAACCAGAAAAGGTTCTGTTTTCACTTTCAACATACCTGAAGCTTCATCAAGCTTTCTATATTTTATTTTACACTCGTACCAAGTTGCGCTCATATTTTCTATTTTTTTTGGGGTGCTAAATATACTCGTTAGCCATAGTTTGCAAGGTCTAAAAATGTAATAGATATTCACAATTTAACGGTCGTGATGATAGTCCGCTAAAGATTAGACACTTAGAGACATGTTGAACAATTCATAAATTTTGAACTATTGCAAAGTGTAAGAATGGAAAGGAATCTCGATTAAAACAATTCTTCTTTTACCTGGTCATAATACGAATCGCTTACAGGTATAATAACATCTGACAGTAGCAAATCTCTGCCTTTTAATCCCGTTACGCTATTCTTATTAATAATATAAGACCTATGAACTCTCATGAACATAGAACTCGGCAGCTCTTGTTCTAAAGCTTTTAATCGCTGATTGCTAATTATTTTCTTATCACCTAAATGGAAGGTAACATACTCACTATCACTAACTACATAAAGAATATCTTCATATTTTACTTTATGTAGGTCATAGCCAGATTTTATAGTAATGGTATCGGTCTTTTCAATGATTTTACTCGGTTTCACTTTATTTACGGCAGTAACAAAACGCTCAAATGTTATTGGTTTTAATAGGTAATCAACTGCATTTAATTCATAGCCTTCTAAGGCGTATTGTGAGTATGCTGTGGTAAAAATTATTTTAGTGTTAGAATCAACCATTTTGGCGAAATCTGTTCCTTTAATTTCGGGCATTTGTATATCCAGGAACAACACGTCTACCTCATGTTCTTTCATTAATTGTAAAGCCTCTAACGGATTCTCAGCCTCGCCTACCAAATTTAAATAATCTAACTTTTCTATATAAGTTATGAGTAGGGCACGTGCCAATTCTTCGTCATCTACGACTATACAATTTATTCTATTCATTCAATTGTAGTTTTAAATTCACTTTAAAAGCTTGCGAGGTCTCGTTTATTACTAATTCATGTCGATCTGGATATAGAATTGCCAAACGTTTCTTTACATTTTCAATTCCAATACCACCAACATCATCTTTTACAATCTTAAATTCTGGCTTGCTATTCTCTAGTTCAAAATCAATACTATTTTCGGTTGCATTAATTTTTAGATTAATAAATGTGCCGGTCACTTTTTCAATATTACTATGCTTTAAGGCATTTTCCAAAAAAGGAATCAATAACATGGGTACAATTTGAATATTCTGGTTTTCTATAGAAAAAGAAGTCGTTATAGGATATGTTTTACTGCTCTTAAGACAAAATAATTTTATATAATTTTCAATATAGTCTATCTCTTTATAAAGCGGTACAATCTCTTGCTCACACTCATATAATACATACCTAAGCATATCAGACAAATAACTAATACTCTGTTGTGTTCTTCCAGAATCTATTGCAGACAATGCATATATGTTATTTAATGCATTGAATAAAAAATGTGGATTGATCTGTGATTTCAACAGCTTCAATTCTGTTTGTAAAGCTTCATTTTTATTGATGACTATTTCCTCTTCTTTTCGTTGAGCAAATAGAAATATTTCAACAAGCGTGGCAATCACATAAGCAATTGCTATTAATAACAGATTAATGAAAAAACGTGATGGTGGCCTACGATTAACATCTAATGGCGGTCCGTCTTC
The DNA here is from genome assembly GCF_000688315.1 of Maribacter sp. Hel_I_7. NCBI lineage: Bacteria > Pseudomonadati > Bacteroidota > Flavobacteriia > Flavobacteriales > Flavobacteriaceae > Maribacter > Maribacter sp. Hel_I_7. The sequence goes on from NZ_JHZW01000003.1 coordinate 894,196, forward strand.
AAATCTAGGTCCGGCCGCTGGTCCGCCAGCTCCTGGTCCCGGTCCAAATCTAGGTCCTGGCACCTGGTCAACGTTTTCTAACCCAAGTATCTGGTTTGGTACAACGTTGGTCAACACTAAGGTGACTACAAAAACCGTGATTAAAGAGACAATAGTAAATGCTATATACTTTTTCTTTAATAATAATTGAGGAACCGTATAGTAGATTAATATGGCAATAACTAAAATTTGAAATACGAGTGCCATTCCGTTTTCCACTGCAAATTGAATATCACTGCCACTAAAAATCCAAGCAGTTGACCAAATCAGTAACCATAGCGCTACGTGAAATATAAAATTCTTATGTCTGTTCATGTTGCAAATAAAAGGAATAATAATTCAAACAAACCCCGTAAACAAGGCTATAAACCGATGATACTAAAGTGTTCGCTGTCTAAAATATGGCTTTCACTTAAAAGTAAACGGCAAACACTTAATGCGCTCATATTACATTGAAGTTTCTCACATCTTTGTTCTCGAATATTAATTATTAAAATTAAAACATATGAAACGTATTACACTAAAAACAGGATTATTATTTGCCATGTTGGTTGCTTTTGGAACCGTTACCGCAAATGCGCAATCTAAAGGAGAAAGAAAAGAACCACCAACGGCTACCGAGCTTTTAAAGCAAATGGATAAGGACGAAGATGGTCAACTTTCTAAAGAAGAAGTAAAAGGACCTTTAAAAGATGATTTCGATAAAATTGATGCGGATGAAGATGGTTTTCTTTCTAAAGAGGAAATAGAGAATGCTCCTAAACCAAAAGGAAGACCTAGAAATTAATTCAAATTGACCCTTAAAATTTTACACATGAGTTATAAAGATATCAAGTCTGTTTTTCCGATTGAAAAGATCTTTTTTTTCATATTCATTTCTGTTTTTATTGCCTGTAATGATGATGACACAATAATAAGTACTGACGAGGATGATGAAGAAATAGTTGAAGAGGAAGAAGTTAGTACTACTGTTGACGATACTGATTTTGAAGCTACAGATTGGACCACGGCAACACACAGTAAAGATGCCGACCCAGATTTTGAAGAGGTATTTGAAGATAATGCTGTAAAACGCCTTGATATCGTTATAACCGAGGATCGTTGGGAAAGTATGTTAGATAATATGACATCTCTTTATGGTTCCTTTGGCGGTTCTAGCCAAGGTGGCGGAGGCGGACCAGTTAGTTCCACGTCAACCGATGAAGACCCAATATTTGTACCTGCAGAGGTATTCTATGAAGGTATTGAATGGTATAGAGTTGGAGTAAGGTTTAAAGGTAATTCTAGCTTACAATCTACTTGGCAAGCAGGAAACTTAAAACTTTCCTTTAAACTAGATTTTGATGAGTTTGAAGATGATTACCCCCAAATTGATAATCAACGTTTTTATGGATTTAAAAAATTAAGCCTTAAAAACAACTTTGACGATAAATCAATGCTACGTGAAAAAGTAGCTGCAGATGTATTTCGTAATGCCGGTTTAGCAGTTTCTAACACTGCATTTTATACGGTTTATGTTGATCATGGAGATGGTCCTATTTATTTTGGACTATATACACTTGTAGAAGAAGTTGATGATACCGTAATAGATGAGCAGTTTTCTGACGATGATGGAAATTTGTATAAGCCAGATGGTGATGCCGCAACTTTTGCCGCAGGTACTTATGATAAAGATGAATATGTTAAAAAGACAAATGAAGATGATGCCGATTTTTCTGATGTAGAAAGTCTTTTAAATATTCTACATGATGCGTCAAGAACAACAGATGCTGCAGCATGGAGAACAAATTTAGATGCAACACTTGATACAGATGTGTTCTTAAAATACTTAGCTACCAATACCGTTATACAAAATTGGGATACTTATGGTAGAATGTCTCACAACTACTATCTATATAATAATCCCGATAACAGTAAGTTAACGTGGATACCATGGGATAATAATGAAGCTTTGCAAACAGGTAAACAACAAGGCTCTGCAGCGTTAGATTTCTCAAATATTACAGCATCGCAATGGCCATTAATATCATACTTGTATACTGATGATGTTTACCAAGCTAAGTATGATGCCTACGTTCAAGAAGTTATTGAAGGTCCTTTTAACGAGGCAACGGTACAAGCATTATATGCAAGCTATTCTGCGCTAATTGAACCTTATGCAACTTCTGAAACTGAAGGGTATACCTTTTTAAACTCTAGTGCAGATTTTCGGAATGCGGTGAATGAACTAAATGCCCATGCCACAAGTAGAACTGCGGCAGTAAATAGTTACCTAAATAGATAATAATTGTTGTTAATGTTAGCTCAAAGCTTCGTGAGAAATCATGGAGCTTTATTTTAACAAATGAAGTCATACGACGGATAATAAAATAGCTTTCAATGGTATTGTTCAGAAAGGTTAGAAATAAATTATTGCGGCTAGAAAAGTTTAAAACATACTTTATTTACGCGCTTGGCGAAATAGCATTAATAGTAGTAGGTCTATTGATTGCCTGGAAAATCAACAACATAAATGAAATAAAAAAAAATAGGGTAGTAGAACTTAAAATTTATAAAAGCTTAAGTCAAGAGCTGGATACAAATTTAATTGTATTGGATAGTGCTATTGTAGATTATACAAAGAGCATACAAATGCTTCAAAACACTATTAACTATCTAGGTGTACAGCCAAAAGAATTAACGCAAGACGCCAAAAAGTTAATTGTTAATCTCAACTATGAGAAGACCATTGTAAGAAACGAGGCTATTAATTCAATAAACGCTACTAACAAATTTGAATTTATTGAAAGTGACTCTCTTAAATATTTGATTGCTGCTTACCCTAACGAGTTAGATAGCTTTAATAATCAACAAATTAAAATTGAAAATATTATTACCAATCGGTTAAAACCGGTAATAGAAAAATATATTTCGTTATTAGAAATTTTACCTGAAAATAGTTACAACTACCAGCGAGTTAAAAACTATGGTAATCAATCTAATTATCCAGAATTATTGGTTAGTAGAGAATATCAAAACGGTGTTATAGATAGACTTTTAAGAACCAAAGATCAATTATCGATTGCCAAAAATTTAAGGTTCAAAACTGAGACTATTGCAACAAAATTAGATCAAGAATTACATAGACCTTAATCAAATTAAATAATAATCTAAAACTCAATATCATGATAGAAAAAAATAAATACTTTGTTTTAACCTGCTTCCTATTGGCTTTTACAACTATTGGTTTTATTAGCTGTAGTAACGATGATTCTTCAACTTCAGATGAGGCTGTAATTGAAGAGGATGACACAGAAACTGACGATGACGCTACCGATGAAGATACAAATACAGTAAGTGTTGAAGCTTCTTATTTTTATACGACTGATGGTTCGGTTACTATCACAAAGGTGCCATGTACTTTATCAGATGGCACATCTACAGATTGTTATCAGATAGTTACGACCAGTCTACCTGGAGATCACGAAATGGGACCATGGTGCCCTGGTAATATTGAAGATGATGCTACAGCAGGTGGTATTTGGCTTGAAGATGGAGAAGTATATGATGTAGATGGTGCTTTCGTTGAAAATATGGCAACATTCTATAATGATCCAAATTGGATGATGTACGATGCAAACGGAGATATTTATATTACCGATACCCAAGAGGCTTGTGAAAATGCCGCCAACCCTGATGTTGGCGAAGAATACGAAAATTTCTGTGTTGAATGTCTTCCTTCCTACATTACAGATTTAACACAAACTTGGACAATTCCTATTACTCCGGTTGCTCAAGATTCTCCTGTGCTATTTACTACCGCAGGTGGTGGACCTGGAGGACCAGGAATAACTACAGCTCCTTCAACACGTGGCGTAGCATTAAACGGTATTGAATTTTCTGCGCCTGCTCCCGTAGACAACATTCTGGGTGCCTATACTTTAGCTCCATTTGATGATGCTGGCGGACATATTAATGTTCACCAAGGGTATCATTACCACGCAGCAACAGGATTTAGTACTAAAGTAGCACAAGATGACGGACATGCAGCCTTAATTGGTTATGCTTTAGATGGATATGGAATATATGAGTTAGCAGATAGTAGTGGTGTAGAGGCTACAGACTTAGATGAATTAAGAGGACATTCTGATGATACTAGAGGTTACCATTACCATGTAGATGCAGCTGGTAATAACAACTTTATTGATGGCTTAAAAGGTGCATACGTAAACTAAATAGTTATGAAAAAGTATATTTTATTATTGGTTTTTTTATGGACAACTATGGGCAGTTTTGCCCATAGTCCAGATGCGTCAACAATTGTTTTAGCAGAGCAAAAGAACAACGTTTGGGTTTTACAGATCAACGCATCGTTGACTGCTTTTCAGCAAGAGGTTAGAACTCACTTTGCTGAAACCCCTTATAAAACCCCAGAGGAGTTTCAAGAAATGGTAATCGCACATATTAAAAATAAACTACGGTTTACTTTTAACAATGGTGAACAAATTATTTTAGGTAAAGGAGTGGTTAAATTAGGACACGAAACTAAAGTCGTATTTGAGGTTTTAAATATACCGACAGAGATAACTTCCGTAAATATTTCTAACAAAGTCTTTAGCGATATCAATAGAAATCAAAGTACCCTAATGATATTTAAAGAAGGCTTTGCTAAAGATCATTTCACCCTAGATAAAACCAATGACCATACTATTACTTTGGTGGTGAAGGATAATAAGTTCATTGAAAAAACAGAACAAAATGCAGGCGTATCTCCATCTTTAATCATCTTAGGTTTAATAGCAAGTATTTGTTTAGGTCTATTGATAAAAAATATAATGCTGTTGCGAGAAAAATCGGTGAGCGAAAATATATAATCTTAATCTAAAACCAGATTCACTTAATAGAACACTGAGTTCACTGATTTTTGAAATCTGGTATATACTTAGTTATTAGTATTGTAGTGTTAAATCGCTGAAATCAAGCTCAAATTAAATATTATGAAAAAAAATAGTCTAAAAAGAATTCCCCAAGTGTCATTTGTTTTGGCATTATCATTCATCACATTAATTGCATGTAGTAGCGATAGTATTGATGATGACATTACAGAAGAGATTGCAAGTACTGATGACTCTGAAGATGAATCTGAAGAAGTTGTAACAGAATTACATGCTGCATATGCTGCCTTTAATTCAGATGCGGTAACTGTATATTTAGATGGTTCTGAAGTTGTAATTGAAACAACAGGTTTACCAAATCATGAAACCGTTTATTGGGGAGAAGGTAACGCCTTATACAGAGAAGAATCTGACGTCGCTACGACACCTAGCATTATGTCTAGTAATAATAATGCGACTACCATTCGTGTAGATGCTACTCCAAATTTAACTGGTAGTACTGTTGAAACAGAATTGAATACAATAGGCATTGCTGTTAGTGGTTCTTCAATATTCAACGACCAAGAAGGTGGTGGCGCTTTAGACCAAGCTGCGGCTAGTTTAGATTGGACAGGGGCTCATATTGGTCCAGGTGTATATCACTATCACTTAGAACCAAAAGCGTTCTCGGATGATGATGAAAATTTAGTAGGTGTTTTGTTAGACGGTGTTTTTCTTTATGGTCGTAAATGTAATTCAACGGGAGATTATCCTTCAGATCTAGATGCTTCTGGCGGACATACCACTACTACTCAATACACTGATGGTGAAGAAGAATATCATTACCATATTATAAATGAAGTTTATTCAACAACAGGATCATACTTAGCATTTGCAGGTCCTTACCAAGGCTATTAAAAATGAGAATAGTTCACTTCCATATCATATGTTTTATACTGATTTTTCAAGTTGGTTGTAATAATACAACAGAGCCCAAAACTTTGGTGGAGAAACCAATAGAAATTAAGCAAGAAACTAAATTTAAAGAAGAGTTGACATTAAATCAATTGGAAGGAACTTGGTATTATAAAAACTCACCTTATGATGGTTATTCAATAGCCTTACATGAAAATGGTACTTTGGCAGAAAAGGTGGGTTTTATAAAAGGTAAAAGAGAAGGTGAAGCCCAAAAATGGTCTGAAGCCGGAGTTTTACGAGTAGCATATCACTATAAAAATAATCGACTTGAAGGTTCTTATAAAAGCTGGTGGGAAAATGGTCAATTAGCTCAAGATGCTAATTACGTTAATGGTAATATGAACGGGGTTGAAAAGAAATGGTATCCAGACGGGCAATTGGCAAAAGAAAGACAATTGTTAAATGGTAAGGAAGAGGGTTTACAAAAAGCATGGTTACAAAATGGAACTTTGTATGTAAACTATGAAGCTAAAAACGGACGTATTTTTGGATTACGTAGAGCAAATTCTTGCTATCAATTAGAAGATGAAGTTGTAATTAAATCAGAAAACGAATTATTATGAACAAGACATTACTATCTATAGTTGCTATATTACTTTTTGCTGCTTGTAAACAAACGGTAAAAAAAGAGAATATTCAGGTAACTGAAACCAGTAGGGTAGAGCACTTGCCATTTTATAACGATGAGTCATTTACGCCACATTGGATAACTCCAAATAGCGAAGACGAGAAACAATTTCACAAAATTCCTGATTTTAAATTGGTGGATCAATTAGGAGATACATTGACTCAAAAATCATTTGAAAATCAAATTTACATTACGGACTTCTTTTTTACGAGTTGCCCAGGTATTTGCTTGAAGATGACCAATAATATGACCAAGGTACAAGAAGCATTTTTAAATAATCCTGAAGTAGCTATTCTTTCACATTCCGTTACTCCATCCATAGATTCGGTTTCAGTTCTTAAAACATATGCTGAAAATAACGGAGTTATAGATTCTAAATGGCACTTGGTTACAGGTGATAAAACTGAAATTTACAACTTAGGTAGAAACGAATATTTTGTGGAAAATGATTTAGGTATTCCTAAGGATATCAATGATTTTTTACACACAGAAAATTTTCTGTTGATTGATAAAAACAAACATATAAGAGGAATTTATAACGGATTAAATAGAGCGTCAATAGCACAATTGATTACTGATGCTGAAGCATTATTAAAAGAAATTTAGCAAACTACATTTTATAAGTATTATCTACTTAAGTAATAGTTCAACTATTCGTTAAATCATTCTAAAAGCGTAACTTATAGCTATTTAAAAGAATGATAATGAATAAGATAGTCTATTACGTTGCAATTTCTATTGACGGATTTATCTGCGGACTTAACGGAGATATTAGCGGCTTTGTAGGTGAGGGTAGCGGTGTTACAAAATACTTATCTGACCTAAAAAAATTCGAAACCACTATCATGGGTAAAGACACCTATGAATTTGGATATGCCTACGGATTAAAACCTGGTCAGCCAGCGTATGAACACATGCAACACTATATTTTCTCTAAGACTTTACAGTTTGATACTATTAGTGATCAGGTTCATATTATCGCTGATTACGATTTAGATAAAATTCAAGAACTCAAAAAAAACTCAACTACAGATATCTACTTATGCGGAGGTGGCGTTTTTGCCGGATGGCTTTTTGACAATCAATTAATAGATATTATTAAAGTGAAAATAAATCCGTTAGTATTGGGGGAAGGTGTACGGCTATTTAGTGATTCTAAACAAGGACACCAACTAGAACTCACAGAAACCGAATCTCATGATGGCGGATTGATATTTAACACTTATAAAGTGAAATATTATTAAAGGATAATTCTAAAAATAAATAAGGCCAGAAAATCAATTGATTCTCTGGCCTTTTAATTAAAAACCAAACTTAACTTTTACTTCAAAGCAGCTAATAATTTCTCTGCTACTACTTCTGATGAAGCTGGGTTCTGACCTGTTATAAGATTTCCATCTTGTACAGCGTAAGAAGCCCAATCTTCTTTCTTAGAATAGATTCCGCCATTTTCTTGTAGCATGTCTTCTACTAAGAAAGGAACAACCTCAGTTAACTGAACAGCCGCTTCCTCACTATTTGTGAACCCGGTTACTTTTTTCCCATTTACTAAAGCTTTACCATCTTTTCCCTTTACACCTTTTAAAGCTGCAGGAGCGTGACATACAAAAGCAATTGGTTTTTCTTGTTCATTGAACGTTTCAATCAATTTGATTGAGGTAGCATCGTTTGCTAAATCCCATAGCGGTCCGTGACCACCTGGGTAGAAAACTGCATCAAAATCAGACGCGTCTACTTCGGCTAAAACCTTTGTATGGTTAATAGCGTCTTGAGCAACTTTATCATCTTTAAAACGCTTCGTATCTTTTGTCTGAGCATCTTCGGTATCACTACTTGGGTCAATTGGTGCTTGCCCGCCTTTTGGAGTAGCTACTGTAATTTCTACCCCTTTATCTAATAATGCGTAATACGGAGCTGCAAACTCTTCAATCCAAAATCCTGTTTTCTTTCCTGTGTCCCCTAATTGATCGTGAGACGTTAATACAAATAATATTTTCATTGTTTTTTGTTTTTAAGTTATTGATTTATAGCAAGTCTTATGTTTAGACTTTAACTATCATTTTTCCTTTATTCTTACCATTCATCATATCTAAAAATGCTTGCGGAGTGTTATCAAATCCTTCTACAATCGTTTCTTTATATGTCAATTTACCTTCACCCAACCATGTAGATAATTGCTTCATAGCTACAGGGAATTTTTCTGCGTAATTAGAAACAATGAACCCTTGCATTAAAGCACTATTCTTAACCAAGAAAGGTTGTACGGCAACAGCCATAGGTAGTTCGGTTTTGTTATAGACCGAAATAGCGCCACAGATGATAATTCGTGCGAACTGATTTATGTTAAATAAAACAGCATCAGAAATTGGTCCCCCAACATTATCAAAATAGATATCGACTCCGTTTGGTGCCGCTTCTTTAATGTCAGCTTTCATATCCTTAGTAGTTTTATAATTGATACCATGATCAAACCCAAATTCAGATTTCAACATATCAATCTTTTCATCTGTACCAGCAATACCAATAACATTAAGTCCAAGTATTTTACCGATCTGCCCCACAACACTACCAACTGCACCAGCAGCACCAGATACCACTAAAGTTTCTCCTTTTTTAGGTTTACCTATTTCGTGAAGTCCTAAAAAGGCAGTTAAGCCAGTCATACCAACAATACCTAAGTAGGCACTTAATGGTGCTTTACTTTTATCTATTTTTTGTAAGCCTTCGCCAGTAGAAATTTGCTTCTCTTTCCATTGCAGTAAACCTGATACGAAATCACCTTTTTTGAATTTGTCGTTCTTGGTTTCAATAACTTCAGCTACAATACCTGAGCTAATTGGCTCACCAACATTGAACGGAGGTACATAAGATTTTGCATCGCTCATTCGACCACGCAAATAAGGGTCAACAGATATATATTTTGATTCTAAAAGTATTTCATCTTCACATACATTTAAGTTATTCTCTAATTCTATAAAATCGAAATCTGCTAGGGTAGGAGTACCTACCGGACGTTGTTTTAAATTAATTGACTTATTCATAAGTTATTTATTTAATTTTTAAATATGTCTGAAGTTATCTATGAGTTAATACACGGGATACATCAGAAAATTCAGTATGCTATTTTTATACAATTCAAAGGTATTACAAAAAAGAATGAACATTCATTTTTTAACTAAAGTTTATAAAAATAGAAATCATATAATAGACAAAAGACAGTCAAATGACTGCCTTTTGTTTTGTTGCTTTTTTACTTCTCATCCATTATAATAATAGACTTTACATTAACGAATTCTTTCATTCCAAATCCGCCATGCTCCCTTCCGTATCCTGAATCTTTAACACCGCCAAAGGGCATAGAAGGCTCTGCTAATCCGAAAGAATTTATGAATACCATCCCTGTATCAAAATGTTTTGCCGCTAGTTCAGTAGCTTTTTTAACATCCTTAGAGAAAATACCACCACCAAGTCCAAATCTACTATCATTGGCTATCCGCATTGCATCTTCATTATCTTTTGCCTTAATTAACGATGCCACAGGACCGAACAGCTCATCATCATACGCAGGTTGTCCTGGTGAAACATTTCCTAATATGGTAGCAGGGTAGAAGTAACCTTCACCTTCTGGAATTTTTCCACCACATAAAATTTCAGCTCCTTTTTCAATACTTTCTTCCACTTGTTCGTGAATTTTCTTTCTTAAATCTTCACGCGCCATTGGTCCTAATTCGGTCTCTTCCAATTTTGGGTCACCAACTTTTAAAGCGTTCATAGCGTTCACAAATTTTTCTTTGAACTCATCATAAACCTTTTCGGTAGCTATAAATCGTTTTGCCGCTATACAGGTTTCTCCATTATTATAAATACGACCCATTACACTTTTTTCAACAGCGAGGTCAATATCTGCATCATCCAAAACTAAATAAGCATCATTACTACCCAATTCTAGAACAGTCTTTTTAAGTGCTGCACCTGCTTTTTCTCCTATTTTTTCACCAGCTACAGGGCTACCAGTCAAGGTTACACCTCTTACTAATTTATGCTCAACAATAGCATTAGATTGTTCATGCTCAATTACCAGTACATTAAAAAGACCTGCTGGCAAACCAGCGGTATCAAAAATGGTTTTTAATAATTTCGCTGTTCCTGTTACGTTCGAAGCATGTTTTAAAAGAATACTATTACCTGCCATAAGATTTACGATAGTATATCGTAATACTTGATAGCTTGGATAGTTCCAAGGTTGAATTCCGTAAATAATTCCCATAGGAGAGTAGTTGATAATTCCTTTTCCCCCATTAGTTAATTGTCGTTCTTCACTCTTTAAAAACTCCGGTGCATGCTCTGCTGAATAGTCGCAAATTGATGTACATAAGTCAACCTCTTGTTCACTTTGCTTCAATAGTTTTCCCATTTCATCGGTCATCAATTCGGCAAGCTCAGTTTTATAATTCTGTAATTCTTTACCTATAACCTTAATAACCTCGCCACGTTCTTCTACTGTTTTATTTTTCCATTTTAAAAAAGCTTCGTGAGATTGCTGTATACTTTCCTCTACTTGATTATCTGTCATATACGTATATGTTGACAGTGTTTTTCCTGTAGTGGGGTTAATTGTTTTGAATGTATCTTGTTTTGTTGTCGTAGACATAACTTGTTTTTAAATTTTATTTATTGTTGTTCACTTGGTACCAAATACACATCATTGATGTTTACTCTATTTGGTTGTGTTAAAACATAGTAGATGCTGTTTGCAATATCTTCTGCTTCTAATGTTTCCATCTTTTGCATTTCTTTCATCATTTCCTTAATATCCTCATCACTAATGGTGCTTGTCAAATTAGTAGCTACTGCCCCAGGTTCTATAGAGGTAATATTAATTCCGTATTTCGGTGCCAATTCTTGACGCAGTCCTTCTGAAAACATTTTCACTGCAGATTTGGTTGCACAGTACACTGCACCACCTGGAAAATATCTATTTGCAGCCATTGATGAGATATTAATGATATTACCACCTTTGTTGGCTTTTAGTTCAGGTAAAACCGCTGCAACACCATTCAACACTCCTTTAATGTTGACATCTACCATTTTTTCCCATTCATCTGTCTTTAATTTCTCTACAAATGAAAGTGGCATTAAACCGGCATTGTTAACCAAGCCTGTTATTTTACCGTATTCTAATTTTGTTCTTGATACTACTTTTTGAAAATCTTCCTTTTTAGTGACATCTCCAGTTGCAACTAAAGCTTCTCCACCATTTTTTTTGATCTGTGATTTTATATCGTTCAGTTCATCTTCACTTCTTGCCATTAATACAACTTTGGCTCCGTTTTCTGCCAATTTTATTGCTGTTGCTTTACCAATTCCGCTTGATGCTCCCGTTATTATAATAACCTTATCTTCTAATTTCATAGTGTGTTTATTTTTGATTTGAATACAAGGTACAGGTAATGAAAACAGCCTTTTAACTAGATTAAAATAAGAATTGACGTCATTGGTATTGAATTAATTTTTACGGGTTGTGAGTTAATAGTTAAAAGGTTTTACGACATAATTATTCTGGTTACAGAAATTATTAATATGTTAAAAAATATATGCATTTATATGATTTTCATTTGACCCATATTTTTAAAATCAGGTAAAAGCTGTGATGACAAATAAGATGATTCGTATTGTTGGTGGAGTAGTTAGTTGAGCTGGAATTGACTTTATTAAAAAGTATATGATTTTACTAAGGCTACGATTGACTGGGAACATTTACTAGTGAACGTGCTTTCGGTTCCTCATAAAAATATATATAGAACTAAGTGTTTGTTTGGTGAAATAAATACTGATGGCGAGATTGCGATAGCTGAAATTATTGCATTTATAATTGCAAGTAGTTCTAGAGTTATTGGTAATTCTTGTAATACGGCACGTACTAAACCGCTGAATTATAGATGCCACCACAATATTGAATAGAACATTTATTAAAGAGTCTACACAAATGGAAATGATTGCATGTTATTGATAAATTTATCCTGTACATGCATTTCTGGTTAATAACATGTAGTTTCCATTAGTTTTAAATTCTTTAATAGATATGCCAACATAACGCTTAAAGGTCTTTGATAAATGACTGACGTCTGTAAACCCTAAATCGTCTGCTATTTGGGTTAAGGTAAAATCAGAATTAAGCAGTCTAATTTCAACTAATTTCAATTTTGCTTTTATTATATATTCCCGCAACGGCATTTGTACTTGTTTTTTAAAATACTCACTCACATACGTAGGAGACATCATAAAAACATCTGCTAAATTTTCAACTTTTAACAAGTCGGTTTTATCTATATTCTCATTAATATAGGTTAGCATTTTTGTGATTCTTTCTTCAGATACTTTTGCATCAGTATCAAAATAATTACTCTTTCTAATATTCCTAATTAGTATTTCTAAAATACTGGTCATTAAGCTGGTAATAAGCGTAACGGACTCTTCTCCATAATTTCTTGTTTCCAATAAAATCATCTCAAATAAATTACCAATATGTAATCTATCGGTTTCAGATTTTAAAATATCGCCTGGTAATTGATTGTAGTTAGATAATATGTACGAAGCTTCTTTAAACCACTCATTTCTATCAATCTGTATTTTATTTACACCTCTAAAAAATGAATCTGTAAATTTTAAGAATACAAATTTACTAGTATCGTTAATGGTGAAAGAATGACATTTTAAAGGGGGTAACAAAAAAACGCTTCCCTCTTTATAAGGTGATTCATTATAGTTTATACACTGGGTTCCTGAGCCAGATTTTACCAAGACCAACTCAAAAAAATTGTTCTTAACCGGGCGTTGCTTCCACTCAGATAATTCAATTTCTTGTATTTCAAAAGGTTTATAAGCTTCTAAAACTTCCATATTTATCTAATTATAGTGTAAAACTATAGTATTTACGTGAATATTTCATTCAGCTAGTCAAATAAACCTTGATTTATACAAACATCACCTTTTTATGTACATGATTAGATATGAGTAATACCAATACATTTGTATCAAATTAAAAAAACAACATTTTAAAATATAATAATGAGCACACCAAACATCGCAAAAGAAGAGATCATCAACGCTTTTAACTTTAGACATGCAACAAAGGAATTTGATGCTACTAAAACTATCTCTGATGATGACATGAAATTCATCTTAGAAGCAGCACATTTATCACCAAGTTCATTTGGTTTTGAACCATGGCATTTTATAGTAGTTCAGGATAAAGAATTACGAGAGTTATTAAAACCTGTAGCATGGGGGGCACCTCTAAAATTAGATACTGCTAGCCATTTTGTATTAGGTTTGAGTATGAAAGCGCCAATGGTAAAGCACGATTCGGAATATATCATGCATATGATGAAGGATGTAAAGCAACTACCTGCTGATGTAATTGAAATGTATTCTAAATTTTATAGAGAATTTCAAGAACGTGATTTTGATTTGGACACGGACAAAAAATTGTTTGACTGGTCATCAAAGCAAACGTATATCGCTTTAGGAAATATGATGACCGCTGCCGCTTTAACAGGAATCGATTCTTGCCCAATTGAAGGTTTTCATCAAGAAAACGCAGAAGCTTTATTGAAGGAGAAATTTGGTGTAGATACCGATAAATATGGTCTATCGTTTATGACTGCTTTCGGTTACAGAAAAGCAGATCCAGAATTTGGTAAATCTAGAAGAAACTTTGATGATATCGTTACTTGGAAGTAATCTTATCATTCTAAAAAACAACATAAAATGAAAGCAATAGGGTACAAAGAGAATCTTCCAATACAGGATGTAAAATCTCTACAAGACATCGAAATAGATACTCCAAAAGCAATTGGAAAAGACATTCTAGTTGAGATAAAAGCAATTTCTGTAAACCCAGCAGATTATAAAGTAAGAGCAGGAATGCCTGTTGAAGGCGATGATTGGAAAATAATTGGTTGGGATGCTACCGGAATTGTAAAAGAAGTTGGAGATAATGTTACGTTATTTAATGTTGGTGACGAAGTTTGGTATGCGGGCGATTTCACGAGACAAGGAAGTTATGCGCAGTATCAAGTGGTAGATGAGCGTATTGTGGGCAAGAAACCATCTAGCTTATCTTATGCAGAAGCAGCCGCATTACCATTAACTTCTCTTACGGCTTGGGAAATGTTGTTTGATAGATTAGAAGTTGCAACCGATGATGCCAGTAAATCTATTCTAGTCATTGGTGCTGCAGGTGGTGTTGGTTCTATTTTGGTACAATTAGCCAAGAAGCTTACAAAACTGAACATTATAGGAACGGCTTCCCGTGAAGAAACTACAGATTGGTTAAAAGAATTGGGGGCAGACTCGGTTATTAATCACCGAAATAAACTAAGTGAGGAATTTGAAAAATATAAACTACCTACTCCTGATTATATCGTGAGTTTAAATGCTACCGAGCAACATGCAGACGAGATTGTAAAAGTCATTAAACCACAAGGTAAATTCGGTTTCATTGATGACCCAAAATCATTTAATGTCATGCCATTTAAAGGTAAAGCTGTGTCTACTCATATTGAGTTGATGTTCACTCGTTCTATGTTCCAGACGGAAGATATGATTGAACAGCACAACATATTAAACGAGGTTTCTAAGTTGATAGACAACGGAACAATTAAAACCACTTTAGGAGAAAACTTTGGAACTATTAACGCAGAAAATATGCGTAAAGCCCATGCTTTCTTAGAGACAGGAAAAGCAAAAGGTAAAATTGTTTTAGAAGGATTTTAGACCCAATGGGTCAAATAATTTAAATAGAAAATGAAAACTACACTTAAAATATTTCTTATAGCAACAATTTTTGCTGGTACTACGGCAAATGCACAGGTAAATACGATTGATTCCGTGGCTACTTCAAAAGTGCAGCATTTCAATTTTGATGAAATGGAATCGGAAACTATTGGCGAAGGTATTCAGAATACTTATGATGCTTTAAATATTGAAGGGTTATTAAAAAAACTATGACTATATTGAACTAGTTATAATTTTGGCAATGCTTTAGTATACTTATGTATTGCACGTCGCAAAATTCATTTAGTTTTGCATTTTTTTTAAATGAAGGAAATGGTTATTTTCAAAGCCTGTCCCCGTCAGATTACTTTGCAACATTATGGATGATTTAATTACATTTTCTATTGCTGTTTTTACCGGCTTTTTTGCGATTACAAACCCTATTTCAAACATGACGGTTTTCTTATCGCTTACCCAGGGTGCCGATGAAAAAACAAAAGCCGACATTAACAAAAGAGCGAATATCATTGCCTTTATAATCGTTCTGGTATTTGTCCTTTTAGGAAAATATATATTCGAGCTTTTTAATATTAGCATTCCTGCATTTAAAATTACAGGTGGAATATTAATATTTTATATTGGTTTTGACATGCTGCAATCAAAACAGTCTAATGTTAAGAACATTAAGCATGTAAATATTGATGAAAATATTGCGGTTTCTCCATTGGCAATTCCAATTTTAGCTGGTCCAGGTACGATTGTTACAGCAATGAACTTTGTATCAAGTGCTCAACCTGTTCATATAACCATAGTAATCGCGATTTTTGCTTTCATGAGTTTACTAACATATTTTACTTTTAGATTAAGTAACTTAATTGTTAGGCTTGTAGGCTACAATGTTATTTCTGTGATTGGTAAAATAATGGGTTTAATCATTGCCATTATTGGTACAGGTATGATCATAGAAGGAATAAAAATCTCTTTTAATTTGGTTACCAAACAATAAGCAGCTTTAGCAATCTTTCTTTAACTTACTGAAATATGAAAAAAGTTCTTGTCTTATTTGCTCATCCAAAGTTTGAAAAGTCAAGGGCAAATATGGTTTTAGTAAATCATATTAAAAATAAAGAAGGAGTAACTTTTCGCGATTTGTACGAAGAATATCCAGATTTTCTTATCGATGTTCCTTTTGAAAAGAAATTATTAGAACAGCACGATGTTATCATTTGGCATCATCCTATGTACTGGTATAGCTGTCCGCCATTGCTAAAACAATGGATAGATATGGTTTTGGAATTTAATTGGGCTTACGGACCTAATGGCAAAGCGCTAAGCTCTAAAATATGCTTAAACGCTATAACCACTGGCGGAAGTAAAGAATTATATTGTACCCAAGGTATCAATAGCTATACAATTACAGAATTTTTAAGACCTTTTGAGCAAACTGCAAATTTATGTCTCATGACTTACAAAAAGCCATTTTTAGTTATGGGAACCTATAAATTAACCGATGAAGAACTTGAAGTTTATGGAACTCAATACAGTTCTCTCATTGATAGCTTGCAACATTAAATTTTCTTATTTAATCTTATTGAAGATTTTGCATTAATTAGGCTTACACTAAACCAACCAAAATGACCGGCAGTATACTTTTCGACGCAATTGTTTTCTTACTGGGAGCAATAATATGCGTTTCTATAGCAAAACGATTTGGACTAAGCTCTGTTATAGGCTATTTAATGGCAGGTGTTCTTATTGGTCCTTATGTACTAGGCTTTATTGGCGAAGAAGGTGAAGACATTCTCCATTTTGCTGAATTTGGAGTTGTCGTTATGCTGTTTTTAATTGGACTTGAAATTGAACCAAAAAATTTCTGGAACATGCGAAAAACAATTGCCGGTATGGGAGGCCTGCAAGTTGCCGGTACCATGCTTCTTTCTTTTATATTTTTCTCCCTTTTAGATTTAGAATGGAAAGTGGCGTTGGTTACTTCTATGGCGGTAGCATTATCTTCAACGGCGATTGCCATGCAGACTATAAAAGAAAAAGGATTAATGGAAACCACGTTTGGTAATTCAGCTTTTTCAATTTTACTATTTCAAGATATCATAGTTATATTTATGTTGGGTGCAATTCCTTTGCTAGCCAATACAGATGCAGTATCAACCACCACTACTCATGAAAACGCTGGTAATTTATTAGATACACTACCCATGGGGTACCAAACCCTGGCAATTATTTTATCGGTAGTATTGATTATTGGTGCTGGGCAATATTTAATTGTTCCAATACTTCGCAAGGTTGCGCAAACAGGTGTTCGTGAACTTTTAATAGCCTCGGCATTATTAATTGTTTTTAGCATTTCCTTTTTAATGGAATATGTAGGTCTTTCTCCTGCATTAGGTGCTTTTTTAGGCGGTGTAGTATTATCGAGCAGCGAATATAAACATGAGCTTGAAAGCACCTTAGAACCTTTTAAAAATCTATTACTAGGTTTGTTTTTTATTGCCGTAGGCGCTTCCATAAATTTCGTTGTAATCGCAAAAATGCCATTGACCATTGGTGGAATTTTGGTAGCCGTAATTTTAATAAAAGCATTGGTTCTATTTATTACTGGTCGTGTATTTAAAATGAAGCTTGACCAGAAACTATTATTAACCTTTAGCTTGGCACAAATAGGGGAGTTCGCCTTTGTATTATTATCCTTTGCATTTCAGTTGAATATTCTTGAACAGGAACAAATGGATATCTTATTGGTAATAACGGCGCTTTCAATGTCAATAACACCAATTATTAGCATTATCAACGAACGACTAATTCTACCGAAAATAGGTACCAAAGAATCTATAAAAAGACCTATGGACCATATTGCAAAATCGCAAAATGTTATTTTAGTAGGGTTCGGACATTTTGGAAGCACCGTTGGGCGTTTTCTAAGGTCTCACGGTATAGAGGCTACAATCTTGGATCAAGATTCTAACAGGGTAGACTTTCTTCGTAAAATGGGATTTGAGGTATATTATGGTGATGCCACTCGAATAGACTTATTGGAATCCGCAGGTATTGCTCAAGCTAAAATATTAATCTGCGCTATAGACAACCCCAGTGTTACCAAAGAAATTACAAAATTGGTTAAAGAGAAATATCCACATGTAGAACTCATGATACGGGCACAAAATAGGTATGATGCTTATGAATTGTTGAACATGGGTATGGAAAACATTTACCGTGAATCTTTAGATACATCGCTATCTTTAGCTAAAGATGTACTTAGTAAGTTAGGTTTTAGAAAATACACGTTAAATCAACAGGTTCAAAATTTCATAAAATATGATGAGAGTAGTTTAAGAAGATTGGCTGCAGAACCTGTGCAAGATGATAATTATATTTTTAAAGCCAGAAAAGAATTAGAAGAGCAAGAAAGATTGCTTAACGAAGATTTTAAAAGAGGCATCGTAGAATATCATAACCATTGGGATAGCGAGTCTATACGAAAAGTACTAGAGGACCAACAAAAAGACAATCATTCATAAATACAACTCACAGTTTATCATTTACTTAAAAAGGTGAACTTTTTTACTTCTATAAAATTGAAAGATTCGTAGATAGAATCCACCTTCTGGTCTATTTCTTCTGCATTTGCGAGGTTTCAAATTAAACCACAACTATAATTATATGTCTTAGTATTGAACGTAAAATAAAAGTTTAACCTTTTAAATTTAAAACGATGAAAACAAATACTAAAACATACGTAGTACTAGGTTTATTTATAGTTGCATTTGCACTGCCAAGTACAGCACAAACACGTAAAAGAACAACTACAAAAACTACAGTTTCGAGAACGGTAACAAAAACACCAGGTAGAGTTTCAAGTAAAAAAGTAGTTTACCGAACACCTACAAAAAAAGTTATATCGGTAAGAACAGTTCCTAATAGAACGGTGGTTAGGCATAATGGTCAAGATTACTATTATTCTAACAATAGATACTATACCGCTTCTAGAGGTAGGTATATCGCTATAGCTCCAAAAGTTGGTTTTAGAATAAGAACCTTACCATCTAATTCTGTTAGAATAAATTATAATAATCATGTGTATTTTAATGTGGCAGGAACATTTTATCAACAAACTAATGCTCAATATGAGGTTGTTGAGCCAGAAATTGGAACTTTGGTTTATGAATTACCAGATGGGTATGAGAAAGTGACTATTGATGGTTTAACATACTATGAGTATGCTAACATACTTTACGAGAAAGTTCAAGTAGATGGTTCTAGAGCTTATGAAGTTGTAGGTATCATTGATATGGAATAGTATTTTTTAGGTTTAAATTCAGAAAGCGCTTACGCAATAATACGTAAGTGCTTTTTTTTGTATTTCATATTCTTAAAAACATGACATTGCTCAGGTTTGGTAACTAGCTATTTTTTTAATTTTACCCAAACAACCAATAGGTTGTACTCAATTATTTAAACATGTCTTCATTTTACCAATACATCATTGTTTGTTCTCTTCTTTTTTTTAATTCCGATTACAATCAATTTAACACCATAAATGCTTCTAAAAACACCTTGACTTTTGATATCATTAATAAAAATGAAGTTATTGGAAACTTAAAGGCTACAAAGACTTCTACCGACACAAAAACTCATTATCAAAGTGTAACAACTATTTCTACCAAGATTCTAAAAGAAATCAAAGTAAACTACAAATACGATGTTACCTATGAACGGAATAAATTAAAAAAAGCCAATGTTTATATAGATGTAAATAATAAACCATATGCAGATATTTTAACCAATTGGGAAGTAAAACATTATCAAATCACCAAAAATGATAAAAAGGAAAAGGTAGTTGAAGATGAAATTAATTACGCGACTATTTTATTATATTTTAATGAACCTTTTGATATTGAGCGTTGTTATTCTGAGCAAGATGGAAGTTTTAATACCATTGTGCCATTAGGAAATCACACATACAAAAAGATAAATGCTAAGAATCATGAAAATATATATTATTATAAAAATGGTTTCTTGCAAAAAGGTGAAATAAACGGCGGATTAGTGAAATTTGAGATTATTGCTCAAAAATGATTAGTTAAAAAGTAAAATCAATTCCATGAGCGTAGGACTAGTATTATCAGGTGGCGGCATTAGGGGAGTGGCACATATTGGTGTTATTAAAGCACTAGAAGAAAATGGTATTTACCCTACACATATATCTGGCACAAGCGCTGGTGCTATTGTTGGAGCGTTATATGCAGGCGGTGTTAAATGGAAAGAAATTTTAGATTTTTTTAAAGTAATTCCAATATTTCATACCAATAAATTTGCTCGTAGAAAACCCGGATTTTTAGACACCGAGAAGTTTTACGATGAGTTCAAAAAATTCTTCCCTCATGATTCATTTGAGTCCCTTCCTAAAAAACTATTCATTACAGCAACAGATATTATTAAAGGGGAATTAAAGATTTTTGATGAAGGTGAATTGATAAAACCGGTGCTTGCATCTGCAACTTTTCCTGGTGTTTTTTCTCCAATAGATATTGATGGATCTTTCTATGTTGATGGAGGTGTATTGAATAATTTCCCTATTGAACCTTTAATACCATCATGCGACAAAATAATCGGCAGTTATGTAAACGCACTAAAGGATATTAAAATAAAAGATTTAAAGCATTCGTATAATGTCTTGGATAGAGCCTATAAAATTAAATCAGCCTCAGATTCGCTTGCCAAATTTCAAGATTGCGATTTTGTTATCTCCCCAGAAGCGCTTTGTGAATTTGCCACCTTTGACATGAGGTATATTGATGCCATTTTTGAAATAGGTTATAATAGTACAGTCCAAGTTTTAGCAGAAAGAGATAAAATAACCAAGGCTCTAAATAATTAGTAATTCACTACACCTTAACATGATGTGCGCGCTCCATAAAGAAATCTTCAAAACGTTCTAATTTAGGATGCATTTTTTCTGAATATATAACGTACTGACATTTCATGATACTTTGAGCAACCGTAATCATTGCCGTATAATCTGATTTTTGAATTAAAAAATCGCCATCATCAATACTGCAAATTTTTAACTGAGAAGTACTTACGCCATTGGTTAAAAATAATTTATGAAGTGTAGTTGGGGTAGTGATAAGTATATCTATACCCTCAAATATCTCTGATTTCTGAATGTCTATATGTAATTCCTTATAACTTGCATATACTCTTAGTGAGGAGTAATTGGTGTATTTTAAAAATTCGTCATAAAGCTCTAATACTTTTTCTTTATTCTCAACAACGACAACGGCTCTAGGTGCATTACCCTCTGCTTTACATTTTAGTTTCTGTAAAGTAGTTAGTATCAAAGTGGTGGTTTTACCGCTTTCCTTTGGTGCTATACAATACACATTTGCTCCACTCTTTATTACCGGAATGCTTTTCTTTTGAAATGTAGTAGGCTCTTCTATTGAAAAACCTTCTAATGTTTCAAGTATGTAAGGGTTTAATTTTTTAAAAGACATAAAATTTTTCGCTTATTGAGAATACGTATTTAAACAAAGATACAGCCAACAATTGGGCTAACCCATTCTAGAAATGTATTTTCCAACGATATAAAAACAAAGTAGTTTCTTAAGAATACAAAATTAAAAACACGCCAATCATAATACCTGCTAAGGGCACAAGTTTTTTACGCTTATTTTGTTCCTTAAAAATATAACCACCTACTACAACGGCAATTAATATCTGACTCCGCTTTATTGCTGAAAGCAACATAATCAGTGCTTCTGGATCTTGTAAAGCTTTAAAATAAAAATAATCTGCAATTTGTAAAAGTATACCAACTAAAGGTATCGTCCATCGCCACTTAAAAGCTTGTCGTTTTTCTTTATAGGGAAACCAAGTAATGGTTAGAATGATGAGCAGTAATAGTACTGTATAAAAACAAAACCAAAATTGTAATGTTTGTGGGTTCAGTATTAAACTTTGTACTAAAAACTTATCGTACAAACCACTTGATGCTCCTAAAAAAGTAGCACCTATTATAGCGAATATCCATTTATTTCGTTTAAAATGTATTCCTTCTTTTTTACCAATCCTTGAATATAAAATCACCGAAAATATGATAAGAAAAAATCCGACCCACTGCCAAGAATTCGGCTTTTCTTGATATATGGTTATAGCACCTATAAATGTAAAAAACGGACCTGCAGATCGTATAGGTGTTACTATAGTAATCGGCAAATGTTTTAATGCCTGATATGCCAATACCCATGAAGCTGCCATTATTGCTGACTTTATAGCTATAAAACCGTGAGTTTTCAGAGGAATATCCGTAATGTAGAATTCGATATCAATCATGAATTCTTTGAAAAACACAGAACCGAAATAAAAGGGTAGGAGTAATAAAAATCCAGAGGAGATAGTACCTAACAAAACAGGAAAAACTTCATTGCCCTGTACTGCATGTTTCTTACATAAGTTGTGTAAACCTAAGAAAAGAGCCGCTAAAAGTCCAAGGTACATCCACATAATGCGCGCGAAGATATTGGTTTTTACACAATAATAACTTCGTAATTCTTATGATTAACGGTAGAAATTTTAAGATTAATCATTTGCATCAATAATCCTTAAAATCAATACTCTCAACCTGTGCACTAAATTCTCTAATAGGTAAACCTGCTGAATCTAAATTTTCCTGATCAGCAACATATGTTTCATTTGACATGATTTTGTTTAAATCATCTTTGCCATATGATGTAACGATTATTAAAAGAAAAACGAATAAGTAACAGAAATACCTTTCATCGTTATGTTTTAAATATCATTTAAGCAGTTACTTAAATTTTAAATAATTGACAATATTTAAAACTATTGGTTCCTGTTATTGAAGAAATACGATACTGGTAATGTTATAATATTACTCTCTAGAGTTTTACGATGAAATACATCAATCTTAATAAAATGATGACATATAAAAAGAGCCGCCTTAAAATAAGACGGCTCTTTAAAAATATATTGCTTGATATTATAGCTTAGTAAGCCATTTTTACAATTTTCTCAACCTTGTCCGGTGATAGATCTTGGTTCTCACCCAATCCTTTCCATCCACGGGCTGTAAATCGTTTAGAAATTTCTTCAGCCGTACCTTCATAATCTTCAGTATAATCAGACAACTTAGTATCTATTCCCAAACCTTGAAAAAATGCTTCAGTTTTCTCTATAGCTGCATATGCCTTATCATCTATACTACCCTCGGTAATATTCCAAACACGCTCTCCATACTGTGCCAATTTCTCTTTCTTAGCCTCAATATTGTACTTGTAATGACTTGGTGCAATTACCGCTAAAGTACGTGCATGGTCTATTCCAAATAATGCTGTTAACTCATGACCCATCATGTGTACGGCCCAATCACCAGGAACACCTTTTTGAATTAGACCATTAAGTGCCATTGTACAGCTCCACATAAAATCTGCAGCTGGTTTATAGTCCGTAGGGTCTTTAATTACTTTAGGTGCCACTTCAATTAAAGTCTGAAGAATGCTTTCTGCAAATCTATCTTGTAATGAAGCTCCTATAGGATAAGTCATATATTGTTCCAATACATGGGTGAATGCATCTGTAATTCCATTTACTAATTGTCGCTCAGGAATTGAACTTATTACTTGTGGGTCTAAAATTGAAAACTCTGGAAACAAGCCTGGACCGCCCATTGCCAACTTCTCTTTTGTCTCCGCTCTTGTAATTACAGCACCAGAATTCATTTCTGAACCTGTAGCCGGTAAGGTTAACACCGTACCAAAAGGCATTCCTTTTTGTGTTTTTACATTTTTAGTTAAAATGTCCCATGGGGTATCACCATCATAAACCGCCGCTGCAGACAAAAACTTAGTACCATCTATTACAGAACCGCCGCCAACTGCTAATAAATAATTAATACCTTTATCCTTAATTACCTGTAATGCTTCCATTAAAACAGCATACTCAGGATTTGCAGGAATACCACCAAACTCAGTAACATCTACTTTTGACAGTGCTTTAGTCACTTGCTCGTAAATACCGTTCTTTTTGATACTTCCACCACCATAAAGCAATAATACTTTTGCATCTGACGGAATTTCACTTTCTAATTTTTCAATTGTATCCTTACCAAATATGATTTTAGTAGGATTCTTAAATTCAAAATTGTTCATTTTCTCTCTTCTTTTAATTTTTATTCTGCAATTCTTTTTTAAAGATTAATCAATAACTGTTACCAAATCTTTCATTGGCTTTCTTACTTTTACCAAATTCACTAACCAATCTTCACTTTCTTTTCTATAGCCTAATGGCAATAGAACAGCACTACGCAACCCTTTTTCGCGTAAGCCTAAAATTTCATCTACTGCTTCTGGATCAAAACCTTCTATAGGAGTAGAATCTACCTCTTCAAAAGCGGCAGCAGCTATTGCTTGTGAAAAAGCGATATAGGCTTGTTTTGCTGCGTGGTTAAAATTTTCTTCAGCATCTTTCTGCGGATACGAATCCAATAACATTTGACGATAATTCTCCCATCCTTCGTTCTTGAAACCACGAATTTCATTGGTTAAATCGAACATATAATTAATTCTATCTGCCGTATACGTATCCCATGCAGCGAAAACTAATAGGTGAGAACAATCTGTAATCACAGACTGATTCCACGCTACAGGTCTAATTTGTTCTTTTACTTCTTGGTTTTTAATTACAAAAATTTCAAAAGGTTGTAAACCACTTGAGGTAGGGGCAAGACGTGCCGCTTCTAATATGCGTTCTACTTTATCCTCGGCTACTTTTTCACCATTCATTGCCTTAGCGGCATATCTCCAATTTAATTTATCTAATAACTCCATAGTAATCAATCTTTCTTTATGTTGCTTTTTGCTAATTGTTCAATATCTAATGACGTTATAATTACGTCGGTATTACTTGTTGTATTTGCTAAATTCACCATTGCTTGTGCAATGCTTTCTGCATTAATAATTCTATATTTTTTTAATGGACCAATAAAAAGTGGCTGCATAAGTCTGAAAACTTTTAATCCTATTTTCTCTAATATCCTTCTCTCTTCCCGTTCACCACCTATTAAAGAAGGCCTAAGTATAGAAGTATGTTGTATTCCTTGATGTAATACATCTTGCTCCATTTCACCTTTAGTTCTATTATAGAACACCTTACTTTTCTTATTTGCCCCCATTGCTGAGACCACTAAAAAAGTAGTTATATTATTTTCTTTGGCAAGTTTAGCTGCAGAAACCGGTATACCATAATCAATGTTTCTATACATTTTTTTATCTGGCGTTTTCTTTGCTGTAGTACCTATACAACAGTAGACTTCATCTGCGGTAAAATCGGTTTTAAATTGATCTAACTCCAATAAGTTTCCTATGAATTGCTGTACGGTATTTGGTAAACCTTCAATTCGCGTTCTAGAAAATAATTTTATAGTTTCATACCTATTGTCAACCATCAATTTTTTTATTAGTAAACCACCGGTCAACCCTGTTGCCCCTAAAATTATAGCTGTCTTTTTCATATTATTTACAAGCTTTTATACTACTCCAAGCTGCTTCAAATGCTTGATCCAATTCTTTGGCATCTAATTTTACGGATCCTCTATTTTGAGTGATCATTAAAAACGAAAGCGGATTTATAGAGTAGGCATACAGCATATAATCTGACAGCGGTTTTATAATTCCCTCTTTTTTACCTCGTGCCCAAAGATCTAATAACGGCTGAAGGTGCTTTATACCTTCCTGCCTGCTTTCTTCATCGATCATAGGAGTATTATCACACTGTGCCAAAAACATGGCATGTGCACTTTCTTTTAGCTTAAAATCTGCAATACGTTTCCATATAACTTCAAATCCTTTTTCAACAGACATGCTTTCGTCATATGTAGCAAAAGCATACGCAGTATAGTTAGATTTTACTTCTATATATGTTTTGTTTACCAAATCTTGCTTATTCTCAAAATAGAGATATATAGTTGCAGGTGATACACATGCCATTTTCGCTATTTTGCTCATTGGTGTTGCATGAAAACCATCATTGTTTACCAAGTCGATAGTAGCATTTATTAATGCGTTACGCTTATCTATACTTTTTTGAAGTGCTGCCATAATTGTAATATCTGAGACAAAGATATAAAAAATGAACGTTCATTCTTTTTTATTAACAGAACTTTAATTTAAAGAAAGATTATAGGGGTTGTCCTAATTGATTATTGACAATTACAACAACCCATAATTACTGGAGTTTTATTCAAAGTCAAAAAAAATATAATAACCTCATATTTTCTAAGAACATCCTACAAACATCATATTTTTTAATTTTCTATATTTAAGTATTCCTATAAAGGTAGTTCCCACGTCCTTTTGATTATCTAATTTAATCTCTCTTTTTAGGTAAACATATATTTTTGAAAATGTATAAAATTCTATCCCTTGATGGCGGCGGAAGCTGGGCTATTATTCAATTACTCACCTTAAAAGACAGATTTGGTAATATAAGAGGCAATCAAATATTACAAAAATTCAACTTGGTAATAGCTAATTCTGGCGGTAGTATTGTATTAGCCGCTCTAGCAGAAAACTATACCCTAGACGAAGCAATTTCCCTTTTTAAGGAAAAGAAAAATAGGGAGAAGATATTTCATAAAAACACTTTTAAAGACCGTTATTTTCCAGTTGATTACTTAGGATTATTTAATGCTGGCTTTGGACCAAAGTATAGTCAAAAAAAGAAGAAAGAGGCTTTTGAAAGTTTATTTCCAGAGATAGATAAAGTTCAAATGAACGAACTACCTAAATTCATTGGTAATGAGTCTCTAAAAATAGTTGTTGCCACGTATGATGCCTTAAATAATCGTGCTAAATTTTTTAAATCTTTCTCGTCAAATCCTGAAAGTTATGATTCGGTAAGATTAACACAGGCAATAAACGGCTCTTCTAATGCTCCGGTCCAGTATTTTGATTTTCCAGCGCGGTTTAAGGCTAAGCAAAGTGATATTTATTATGAGCTATGGGATGGCGCATTAGGCGGATTCAACAATCCAATTTTAGCGGGAATCATTGAAGCTTATAAGCTTGGAATTGACCTAAAAACAATTCAAGTCATCTCATTAGGAACAAGTAACTCATTGATGTCATCTGATGCCAAAGAAAACTTTTGGAATTGGAAACAAATCGCCTTAAAATTTCGAAGAAAGAAATTGAGTTTTTCTAAATGGAAACCCCAATTAAACTTCTTTAAAGAAACCGTTTTACACCAAGCTAAAACTATTCTTTATCAACCGCCAGACACTGCAAATTATATTGCTATGATGTTCTTAAAAGTAGCTACTAGCAAAAAACTTAACGACCAAATTATACGGTTATCGCCACTTATTCACTATGATGATAACACTTCAAAAGCTATTGTGCCCTTAGTTCAACAATTATATCAATTAGATATGGATTTAACAACTGATGAAGAAATAGATACTCTTATTGCATGTTTTAATGCATGGAAAGATGGTAAACTATATAATCAACCTATAGAGTTTAAAGTAGAGCGCAATAACGACCTTTTGTTTTTGCAAGGAGATAGGTGGTATGTAGATGGCATGAAACGTTGGCAAAATTGGGATACAAATTAAAATGCAAATTTTTTTTATTTGAATGTTTTGCAGCCATATACTTTAAGTGTTAAATTTAACATAAATCGTATATTATCGTCAAAAAACAACTTTAACAATTATAATTATTAACTAAACATTATTTTTTTTATGAGAAACACTTTAAACAAAACAGGTAAATTTTTAGCGATAGGATGCGCTATGGGAGGAATGCTTTTTACTTCCTGTACGGAAGACAAAATAGAATCTGATTTAGAATTAAATCAAGATGCAAAAACTCTGGAAGTTGCCTTAAAAGCCCCCACCAATAATCTAATAACCATTGATGATTTAGGAGTTACAGATTTGCAGACAGCAAAATCTGGCAATGCTGAAAAGGGACGTTATAATATTACATTGAAATATATAATACCACCAACAGAAAGGCAAGCTGAAGTGTTTGAAGCAGCAGCTGCAAGATGGGAACGGATTATTATTAAAGACGTACCAGATGTATCTGGACCAATTCCTTCGGCTTTTACCGGTTTCCCTGATATAGATAGCATTGATGATTTAGTAATTGAAGTGGCATTAGCACCAATAGATGGACCCGGAAAAATTCTTGGTCAGGCAGGCCCCCAATTTGTAAGAACAGAAGACTTTTTATCATTGACAGGAGTAATGTATTTTGATGTTGCAGATTTAGATTTTCTTGAAGAAATAGATTTGTTCGAAGAAGTAATTGTTCATGAAATGGGTCATGTATTAGGAATAGGTACATTATGGAATACTGCTCCTTTCGGTTTTGATAGAACTCTTAGAGCAGGACCAGATAGCAATCCATATTTTACAGGAAAAAAAGCAAATGTATTTTGGAATGCTGAAGGAGGTACTGATGAACTACCAATTGAAAATATGGGTGGTCCTGGTACTGCATTAGGACATTGGAGAGAATCTACTCTTAACAATGAACTTATGACCGGATTCTTAAATTTAGGTGAAAACCCGTTAAGTAGAATTACTGCTGGTTCAATGAGAGATCTTGGTTATGGATCTGCATCAGTAGGTGAATCTTATGACTTACCTCGAGGCACGGAAGGTGTTGACATCAGTGAACTTGGGGATGAAGGTACTGCTGAAAACCCAGGACTAAATATTGCTAAAATGGAAGTCTTACTTGGAATTAGAGGTTTTGTAAACGTTAAGAAATAACTTTAACACCATTAACTGGATTGCTAATCCAAATTATAGCTTGCATCAAACTTATTTGATGCAAGCTTTTTTAGTTTATATGACCTACCTAGATTCTTCTTTTATTGTTCAAATTAACATTAATCATAACCTTTGGCCCATAATACCCTAGACTAGTAAAACTGTCGTTATCTTTGCTGAAAATTATTTTATGTCAAGCCAATTTTCGGATTTAGGAATCAATAGTGAATTTCAAAAAAGTTTAAAGGAATTACAAATTTCTGTACCCACAGATATTCAGAAAAAATGTATTCCTGTTGTTCTGAATAAAAAAGAGGATCTTGTTGCTTTAGCTAAAACCGGAACTGGTAAAACAGCTGCTTTTGGATTGCCATTATTACAATTAATTAACGCCGAAAGCACCACAGTACAAGTGGTTATTTTAGCACCTACTAGAGAATTAGCACAACAGATTCACGCTAATTTATCTTCATACGCTTCTCATGCTCCTGCAATTTCTATTGCCGCATTATGTGGAGGTATTCCTATAAAACCACAAATAGAACGACTTAAAACGCCTACACATATTATAGTAGCAACACCAGGTCGTTTGGTTGATTTAGTAAAACGTGAGGCTATAGATATTAAAAAATTAAAATACCTGGTTTTGGACGAAGCCGATGAAATGGTTACTGCTCTAAAAGAAGATTTGGATGTTATTATTTCGGGCATTCCAAAATCTCGTCGCACACTTTTGTTTACGGCTACCATGTCTGGCGCAATTAAACAGCTTGTTCAGAATTACATGTCTAAGCATGTAATACATGTAGAGGCAGATATGTCTACATTAGGCCACCAAGGTATTGATCATGAATACGTAGTGGTAGAGCCTATAGAAAAGTTAGATGTGCTTATGCATTTCTTAAATACGAAAGAGGGCCAAAGGGGTATTATATTCTGTAAGACAAAAGCGGCGGTAAATAAATTAGCTAAAAACTTAGCTATAAATAAATTCTCATCTGGTGCTTTGCACGGTAGTTTATCCCAAGGTATTCGTGACCGTATAATGGGACAGTTTAGAGATGGTCATATAGATATTCTAGTAGCTACAGATTTAGCTGCCCGTGGTATTGATGTTAAGGATCTTGCATACGTTGTTAATTATCATTTACCAGATACATACGATGCCTATGTACATAGAAGTGGACGTACGGCAAGAGCAGGAGCAAAAGGACTTTCTTTAACCATACTTCAAAAAGAAGAGGTTGCAGAGGTTGCAGATTTTGAAAAAGAGTTAGGTTTAACGTTCTCTAAATTCAAAAAAGCAGATACACAGAGCATAGAGGAAAACAATACATTACTTTGGGCTAAAAAAATTTTTAAGACTAAACCTAACCGCGAAATATCGGAAGAGTTCAAAACAAAGGTTAAAACAGTGTTTCATCATTTAACCAAAGAGGAATTGGTTGAAAAAATATTAGCGAATTATATTTCACAAAATACCGCTTCACAGTTAAAAGTGGAAGAACCTAAAAGAAAGAAATAAAAGGATACATTTAATTAAATGACAAACAAAAAGCCGACTATTTTAGTCGGCTTTTTGTTTCAATATATGTAGCTATTAAAGATCTATAAATATGCCTTCAACATTTCGTTATTAGATTTTCTTCTTAGAATTTTTACAGCTTTTTCTCTTATTTGTCTTACACGTTCTCTAGTAAGATCGAAAAGTTCGCCTATTTCACTTAAACTTTTAGGACTTCTATCTCCAATACCATAATAAAGCTTTATAATCTCACTCTCTCTACTTGGTAACGTGTTTAACGCTTGATCAATATCAAATTTCAAAGAATCCATCATCATTTTTGAATCTGGACTATTATTATCCTTTGAAGATACCACATCGTACAGATTTGAAGATTCGCCTTCTTGAAAAGGTGCATCCATAGATAAGTGCTTACCTGAGTTTTTCATGGCAAGTTTAACCTGTGCGCCGCTCATATCTAATTCTCTTGCAATCTCAACTGTACTTGGAGGTCTTTGGTAAGACTGCTCTAATGTTGAGTATACTTTTTTAATTTTACTTATTTCTCCAATCTTATTCAGAGGAATACGCACCATACGAGATTGTTCAGAAATAGCGGATAGTATAGATTGTCTAATCCACCATACTGCATAAGAGATAAATTTAAAACCTCTTGTCTCATCAAAACGTTTTGCCGCTTTGACCAATCCAATATTTCCTTCGTTAATTAAATCTGAAAGTCTAATTCCACTTCCTTGATATTGTTTTGCTGTAGAAACTACAAAACGTAAATTAGCATTTACTAGTGTGTTAAGGGCAATTTGATCTCCTTCACGAATTCTTCTGGTCAGTTCCACTTCCTCATCTGCGGTAATCAAATCTATTTTTGATATTTCTTGAAAGTACTTTTCTAATGATTTGGTGTCTCTGTTGGTAATTTGTTTAGTGATCTTAAGTTGCCTCATATATTTTTCTGTTTTTATCGTTGTAAGAATATAACTTATATTTTACCAATATCCTAATGAATCTAAATGTTTATTAAAATTCTTTTAATGATTTTAAATTATTTTTTAATAAATCCTAATTATTATAGTCACATTCAATGTAATTTTATCAAATTCATAATTTATAGGCAATTCTCATTAAATATTCGTTAGAAATTTTAATTAAAGTAATTCCAGAAGATTACCTAAATACCTTTAAATAGGCGCATATTCTCTTTTTTGATATGAGATAATTCTTTCTTATTTAAAAAAACTCGAAATTCGGAACACCAAATAAGCCGAAATGAAAATTACCACAACCATCCTTCTTTATCTTATCTCTACGTTCTTTGCATTTAGTCAGACTCCAGTTCAAACGTATTTTGAGTGGACAGATTTACCTTTTACCAAAGAGGAATTAAGCACACGACGCGATAATTTAGCAAACATGTTAAAAAAGGAAGGTGAAACAGGATTAGTTGTAATACCTGCAAATGACGGATTTTCATTTGGTGAAACATTTCGCCAAGCAGATGATTTTTATTACTTCACAGGTCTTGAATTACCCAACGCTATATTGGTTATGGACTTAAACCATAACACTACAGTAATTTACACTCCAGAACGTGATTTAAGATTTGAAAATGGATCAAGAGTGAATGATTTTCCCGGAAGACCTTTATTAAATGACACCAGTATTTCTGATAAAACAGGTGTACCGTTGGCTTCCATGCAAGACTTTACAGAATTAATGAACAATGCCAGCAAAGAGAAAAATACAGTTTTAATAAATAATAATAGGGAAGGTGATATTAGATATGTGTCTAATGAATATGTAGCAACATATTCTCCCGTTCAAGTTCTTTTACAGACATTTAATAACAGGCACTCTGGCTTAAAACATAAAAATATGTACGAAGCCGTTGCAAATGTTCGAATGATAAAATCGAATTCTGAAATCGAAATTTTAAGAAAGGCTGCATCCATTACTGTTGAAGGTATTAAACAATCTGCAAAAACGATTAAAGTAGGTGTAGACGAACGTTTTTTAGAAGGAATATTAGAAGGCGATTTTAAAGTAAATGGCTCGCAAAGACTCGCATTCGGTTCTATCATTAAATCAGGCCCAAATTCCCACTGGCCTTGGAGAATTTTGGCTACTCATTATAACCGTAGAAATAGGGTAATGGAAAATGGCGATTTGGTCATTTTCGATGTAGGTTGTGAATACAATCAATATGTTAGTGATATTGGTAGAACCTTTCCTGTTTCGGGTACGTTTACCAAAAGACAGAAAGAAATTCTTGTAATGGAAACCAAAGTTGCCGACGAGATCATTAAATTTCTAAAGCCAGGTATTACATTTAAAGATGTACAAACTCTAACAAATAGTGTCATTCCTAATAATGCAAAACCATATATGCAAGTAGGTTTATTCTTTGGTCATCACTTAGGTCTTTCTACCGGAGACCCAAGTCTTTCTAATGCTATATTAAAGCCAGGTATGGTTTTTACCGTTGAACCTTGGTACTACAACCACGATGAAAACATATCGGTTTTTACTGAAGATATGATTGTTATTACAGAAGATGGCTGTGAAGTATTAAGTAAAGATTTACCAAGAACTCCAGAAGCATTAGAAGCTTTAATGAGGGATTAATTATAGTATCATACATATTAGAAACAAACCATCACCATATTTCTATAACATACTACGTTGTAATTAAACAATTACAAAATTCCAACATGTTACAACACCAATTACAATAAAGTACAAAATACCTATTTGCTTTACCGATAAAAATAACCCACCCGCTGATTAAAACCCCTTCTTCACTGAAAGGCTATTATTTCATTTAAACCATTATCTACATTTAAAATCTAATTGGGCATAAGCGGCTATACAAAATTATAGTTGCTTAAAAACATCTATAACCCCTAAAAGATTAAATGATGAGAAAAATGAAATTAAAGTATGGTACAGGCTCTTTGTTACTCCTTCTTCTTGCTCTTACTTCGTGTAGTGATGATTCAGACAATATATCATTAAGCACTAATGACACTGACGAAATCATAGAAATAAGCAGCACAGTAGACAGTAATTCCTATATCTTGGCAGTGGAACCTGATACTGGAGTGTTTTTAATTGACCATGATGGCAATACATTATTCGATTGGGACTTTGATGGCGACCAACTAGGTAACGATGCTGAACTACATGACGATGGTAGTCTAGTAGCCTCAATTAAAGTAAACAATCCACAAATAACTTTTGGAGGTTACGGCGGTGCCTTTAGAAAAATTAATGCCGACCAAACGATTGCATGGGAAATTAATTATTCAGGTGATTCTTACATTGCCCATCATGATATAAACTATTTATCTAACGGAAATATAATTTTTCCGATTTGGGAAAAGGTTAGCGCTGAAGAAGCTGCAGAATTAGGATTTTCTGGAAATTTCGACATTTACCCAGATGCTATTATAGAAATGAATCCACTTACCCAAGAAGTAGTTTGGGAATGGCATGCTATAGACCATATTGTACAGGATTATGATGAACGTAAAGCAAATTTTGGCGTCGTTGGTGACCTTCCAAATTTAATTGATATTAACTACAACAATGACCAAACAGACGGGGATATAACGCATGTCAATGGTATAACATTAGATGAAGAAAACGACTTGCTATATATGACCGTAAATTTTTATAGTGAGGTTTGGGTTGTTGACCATAGTACTACAACAGCAGAAGCGACTACAGGTACAGGCGGTAATTATAACCTTGGTGGCGATTTAGTTTATCGTTTTGGAAACCCTCTTGCTTATGACAATGTAGGAGACGCAACAATGAACCGTGTACATTACCCTAATCTTTTTGATGACAATAAAATGTTGGTCTTTGTAAATAACAAATACGATAACCAATCTGCCGTAGCAGAATATCAGTTGAGTCCGCCTTACGAGTTAATTGCTGGTCAGGATAACGAACCTACACTTATATGGGAATTTACAGATACAGATCTATATAGTAATGGACTTGGTAGTGGAGTTCGTATGAGTAATGGAAATACATTGATTTCTGAAGGCACGGGAACTATTTGGGAAGTTAATAACGATGGGGACGTTCTTTGGAGGTTTACCGATTACAATAGACCTTGGCGTGCTTATGCCTTTACCAAAGAAGACGAAGCAATAACCTCATTGGGTTTATAGTAGAATTGAAAATTGAGTTTGGTTCTATTGATGTTGATGATGAGCTCTGGTAGTAATACCGGAGCTTTTTTTTGTTTGATCGGACATGTAATGAACCTCCTTAAAATACTTTAATGATGTAAATACCGCCATTCACTAAAAACTTACAGGCATCCACTTAATACATCGCAACAGTAACGGATATTAGATTAGGTTTGGTGTGTTCACACAAAATAAATCAACTAAATGAAAGCATTTTTTTATCTTATAATGTTACTTAATATTGTTTGTAGCCACGCGCAAAATTCTCAAGACAATATTGTTTATGAGAGTATCATAGATGATAAAAATGTTGTTGTAAAACTAAGCACTGTAGACCAAGCTACAATGCTATCTATGTTGCACGGGGGGGTCTATGTGTACTTTGATGTGAAAGGGAAAAAGAAAAAAAATGTTTCCATTCAGTATCCAATTAATGCTACATTGCCACAAAGACCGGACAAAAACGATAGAGAACGTAATAGAGAAGATAAGGATGAAGAAGCTCAAAAAGGACCTGACATAGCAGTTTTAATAGAAAAACTGCCTAAAACAGCCTCCTTTGTAAATTTCGACTCTGAACAAGAGTTTCATTTAGACTTAAACAATTTAGGTGTTACAATCACTTACAGCTTCGATGAAGAGGCTGAAGAATTATTATATATTCTTCTAATACCTAAGCACAATTTATTGTCGGGCAAGGGTAGTGATTTATCAAAATTATCAATAGGGGTTGTTTCTCCTAAAATTAAAACAGAATCAAAAAACGATGGTTCAGGGATTAGTTTTGGAGGTGGGAACCAAAGCGGCGGACCTGGTGGAAGTGGAGGTGGACCTGGAGGTCCAGGCGGTGGCGGTCGTGGCGGATCACAAAACGGACCACCTATTCAAGATCAAAGACAAGAAAAGGTTTCTCTTAATTTCTGGTTTAAAGCTTTTGAAAATAATTAGAATTTTGTCGCTCTTGAATCTTAATAGCAAAATTGAAATTCATATTAGTTACCATCAGGATCAAAAACTACTCCACCGTGGGTGTCTACAGTAATACCTTCTTCTAAAGTAACTCTGTAAAAGAATGATGTTTTAGATTCAGGCATTTCATCTGCAACCATTTGCAAGTAAAACCTCCCATCTTCGGTTTCGTAATTTTGCCAGATTTCGCTTCCTAATATTTCACCAGTTTCTACATTAACCAATTCAACATCAACTATGGGGCTAGTGGCTATATAATATCTAAAAAAATTAGTAGTATATGACAAACTAAAAGCACCATTTGTAGCATTAGACATAAGTATATTTTTTTCTACAACACGAACTTTTCTGGTTTTTGAAACTCCAGTTTCCGATGTTACCGTATAACAACATCTTCGGAAAAATCTTGTGGAAGTGAGGAATCGGGAGTAATGCTAGCATAATCACTTATTTTAAAGTAATCGGGTGTTATATTAGTTAAATCTTGATTTTTTAAGGTGTAAAACAGGATATCATCTTCTTCCAAGCCTACTATATATTCTGGAAAAGCATCTCTTGCAAAGTTCGAACTAATAAACTCTCTTCTTATTGGCAAATTAATTCCTTTTATAAAATTATCAGAACTCTGAATAGATAATTCATAAGTTTTGTCTAAACCTGGTATAGTTAATTGATGGTCTTTTATACTCAAATCTATGAAGTGATTATTTGCAGGTTCTGTTTCTAAATCATTTGTTGTTTCTATAGCCAAAAATGGAAATAACTCCCATGATTCCCACCTTTCTACAGCATCACCAGAGTAATCTATTTGTATTTTGTTGTTCAGTTCATTTATCTTACCTAAGTACCAATCAACTGCAATTTGTTTACCATCTTTCGACCCTAGCTTTAGTACAATTTCTTGTAACCCCTCTAACAAAATTAACTCTGTCGTATATAATTTAAAGCTTCCGTCTTCTGCATAAACCCTGAATAAAATAGGATTGGTAAAGTCTACTTTTACATTTATTACTGGAGAGATACTTGCCTTTTCAGAAATATTAATTGTTGGCTTCCAATAATAGAAATCTAAGGATGCCGGCGCATAAATTTTAATTATATCCCCATCAATTTCGGTCGTTACTCCTTCAATTTCAAAAGTTGTTATTTCTTTAGCTTCAGATTTTATAACCTCTGGTTTTTCATCTTCTTTAGAACAACTAGATAATGTTAGCAAAAAAAGGAGAACTAAAATATTAGATTTCATAGAATAGGGGTTGATTGTTTAGTAAAACGTAATCTAAAAATCGATATTGTTGTAATTCGACAATGGCAGTTCAGAAATTCAATAAAAATGTTTCATCTATGAATTTGGATTATAGGTAGGCTAAATATTGGCTTTGGTATATACTTCTTTATCTTGAGCTAGGTTAGTGTATTTTTGCAAAATAATTTAAAACACATAACCATGAAAAAAGTAGTAGCCTCATTTATTCTTATCGCAGCTTTAGCTAGTTGTAACAGTGTAAAAAACATGGATACCTCTAAGGTATCTGACGCAGCATCAATGTTAGCATCATTGAGCCCTAATTCTACAGTACAACAAGTAGCAAGTCTTTTTAAACTTCTTGATGCCAATAATGACAACTCTGTTAGTTCAACTGAAGCTGTAGGCGCTGTAGCTGAAAATTTTGATACTTTAGATACAAACAACAACGCTGGTTTAGACCTTAGTGAACTACAAGGTATTCTTGCTTTATTAAAGTAAATAGTTCATATTTCTATAGCAAAGCGTATTCTTTTGAATACGCTTTTTTTGTTCTACAACTAACTGTTAATAATTGACAATTCTGTATATAGCATAGGTTTTACTGTAATATTGTAGCTTATTATACTATTTTAGTGAACTTAAGTCCGGCGGATATTATTGTAACAATTTAAAATGCTATGAAAAAACAAGATAATTTAAATAGGCAATCAGAATATCTTGAAAATCTTACAACAAAAGATGTAGAGCAGTTAGAAAAAGATAAAATTATTGAAAGACAATTACGCTTTCAAGAATTATTAATCAGTATTTCTACAAAGCATATTAATGCAGATTTATCGGATATTAATAAATTAATTAGAGAATCTTTACAGCAAATATGTCAGTTTGTTGAATCTGATAGGAGTTATATTTTCTCTTATGATTTTGTAAATAATACAACTTCTAACACCTATGAATGGTGTGCAGAAGGAATTGAGCCTGAAATTGATAATTTACAAAATGTACCCATAGATTTTATTCCACAATGGATAGAAGCACATAAAAAAGGGGAACCCTTTTTTGTTGAGGATGTTAGTGAACTACCCGAAGATGGTGAGCTAGGTTTACGTGCCGTTTTAGAACCACAAGGCATTAAAAGTCTAATAACCATACCTAAAATTAAAAATAAGGAGTTGATTGGATTTATTGGTTTTGATTCTGTACACAAAATCAATAAATACAACGATCATGAAAAGGAAATTCTTTTTGTTTTTGCCAATATGCTCGTAAACGTATTACAGAGAAAAGAGCAAGAAGAGCGTATAAAGGAACAGGAAGAGAAAAAAGAGGAATTATTACAATTCTTATCTCGCCAAAATGAAGAGTTGAATGAATATGCACATGTTGTTTCTCATGATTTAAAAGCACCACTTATCAACATAAGCACGCTGACTAGTTGGTTTATGGATGACAATAAGGATGTATTAGATGAAAATGCTATGGCTCCATTACATCAAGTGATGTTTAATGTAGAAAAAATGAATTTCTTAATTAAAGGGATTTTGGACTATTCTACCATTGATAAATTAGAAACCGAAGACAAGCATATTGATTTTAACCCAATGATCGAAGAGGTGTTACAAACACTTCACATTCCAGACCATATTAAAATAACCGTCCAAGATAACTTACCTAGTTTGTACGGTAATGCATGGCGATTTAAGCAAGTGTTCCAAAACTTGATTCAGAATGCAATCAACTATAATGATAAAGAGAATGGTGTTGTTGAAGTAGGATATTCTGAGCAGGAAGATTGCCACCAGTTTTTTGTAAAAGATAATGGTGTGGGTATTAAATCAGATTATTTTGAACGAATTTTTAAAGTTTTTACAAAACTAGAAAGTACAGGTTCTTCGTCTGGCATCGGACTTTCTATTGTCAAAAAAATCATCACTTTGTATAAAGGAACCATCCGGGTTGAAAGTCAAGAGGGGGTAGGCAGTACTTTCTATTTTACATTACTAAAAAACAGATAATATTGAATTGCAAAATATTTATTAACCTTCCTGTTTTAAGAAAACCATTACTGTAGTAACCCGGCGGATTTAATAATTTTTAGTTGTCTTTTGTGACAAATTTGAAAATCTGCATACTAATGAAACAAAACTATATATATGGCAATCAACAAAAACAAGGAAGAGAAATTATTAGTAGTTCTTACTAAGTTTTATAAATGTGAAATCAAGATTTTTAAACGCATACTTGGAATATAGTAAGATTAGACATTAATCACATAGACTACAGATTTACAATTGAAAAGCCCCTATTAAACTATGTATTTAATAGGGGCTTTTAAAAATTTAAGAAAATTGACTCTTAAATTTCTACTGCTCTTTATTTAAGCGTTCAAACTTATAGGTAATACCTATGTTTAGTCCAAAAGAAGAATAAGGTACTTTTTGAGAAAGCTCTTTAGATGTATCCGTATTTGAATTAGATAAATTATCTACATAGGTAGTTGTTCTGTTTATGCCTTCAGGTAAATTATCTAAAGTATATAAACCACTTACAGCAACCGTTCCATCAGGTAGTTTAACATCTGTATTGAAAGCCGAAATTTCAGAATCTTTTCGCTTTAAACTTATTCCATAATACTCAGCTTCTGCGAATATGCTAAAATGTGAATCTAAGTCATACTTGTACCCTAAAGCTCCTACGAAGCCTAAAGGAAAATGTCCGTGAAAATCCTCTTTATAATTTGTTTCGGAGTATGAACCTACCGGTACACCAAAAGCTTCAGCTTCTGCTTCAGAAAAAACTGATTTCTGATAAATAACACCTTCCGTTTTACCTCCTAATTTTAGCAGGGCTCCAAAGCGTCCATATATATTATTGGTAAACTTATATACCACAGAAGCAGAAGCTCCAAAGGCACGTGCTCTAGCAACTGCATTTACCTCTGTACTTGGTAAGTCAATAATAGATACATCTTGATTCGTACCTTGTAGATAACCTACACTTAAATCAACCCCAAATGAATCATCAAAGAAATACGTTCCTCTTAATTGAACATTTGTGCCTTCACCATAACTACCATAAGAATTTTCGGTTTCAGAGATATTTATACGTTCTCCTAGTTTCATAGTTGCGCTCCCTAAGGCATAACCAGAACTCGCAGAAACTTGCCATTGACCATATGATAGGGAACTTATCAATACAGCTGTACATAATGTTATTAAATGCTTCATAATAAATGATTTTTAGATTTAATGATGATTGAATTCTGGATTTCATAAATTCCATATTCACATACATTCGCTATGAAATCCTAGCTTTTCTAATTCAGTAAAATTGCTTACTCAAAGTTACCTTTTTACAGAAATTTCTTGCAGGTCTCCTTTAGAATTAACAGCATTTTAAACTTTTAACATTAATATTATATTGGCTGGCATTAAAGGAGACTTTTGGTTAATTTACAGTAACCACAACGACATTTTATTAAGAATTATGAAAGCCCTTTTTAGAGTTATTTTCTATTAATACTCATTTATCGTGATCGTAAAGGTTTAAAATTGATAAATACTATGGTGTAGATGAATAATAGCGATAAATACCAGGTATTAGATACCAAATCTAAGTAATCTATTCTTCCTTTAGAAAAGCTCAAAATCATTAAAACTTGTGCTCCATAAGGTAATAATCCTTGAAAAATACAAGCGAAAATATCCAAGATTGAAGCGGTCTTTTTGTTATCCAGCTCATACTCATCATTAATTGTTTTGGCAATAGGGCCAGCGATAATTATAGATACGGTATTATTGGCTATCGCCATGTTAAT
The DNA here is from genome assembly GCF_000688315.1 of Maribacter sp. Hel_I_7. Taxonomy (NCBI): domain Bacteria; kingdom Pseudomonadati; phylum Bacteroidota; class Flavobacteriia; order Flavobacteriales; family Flavobacteriaceae; genus Maribacter; species Maribacter sp. Hel_I_7. The sequence goes on from NZ_JHZW01000003.1 coordinate 935,050, forward strand.
GGTGCTCACCAATGTGGCAATACCTAACTGTGCCGTTTTTTTGTTTTTTATAAGCTTTTTTATGTTTACCAATATAAACTCTATCCCTCCATTTCGTTCTACCAAAGCTGCCAAGCCACCGGTAAGTAACGACAATAAGAAAATCTCTGTCATGTTGGTAAATCCGTTATAGGCGATTTTAGTTGATTCCAAGAGGGTGAAATCGCCATATACAATTCCTAAGAGTCCTGCAAAAAGAGAGCCTAAAAGCAAAGTGACAAAAACATTTACTCCTACAATAGAAAGGATAATCACTAATAGATAAGGCATAATTTTAATGACCGAATAGCTATAAACTACTGCCTCTGTTTCTCCTGACCGTAATCCTAAACCTTGAAAAACCAAAATAGCGATAGTAAATAGGGCTGCGGGTACGGCAATTTTGATATTCTGTTTAAACTTATCGCTCATTTTACAACCTAATGATTGTGTTGCCGCAATTGTAGTGTCTGAAATAACAGATAAATTATCCCCAAACATACTACCACCTAATAGCGCCCCACATAAAATAGCTAAATCAGCACCGCTCTTATCTGCAAATCCTACTACAATAGGAGCTAAAGCTACAATTGCACCTACAGAAGTCCCTGTAGAAACCGATAAAAATCCTGCAATGATAAAGATGCCAACATAAATATATTGAATAGCTATATAATCTAAACCTAAATTTACTATCGCGTCTACACTACCGGTTTCATTGGTAATTGCCGCAAAGGCACCTGCAAGCAAATAGATTAAACACATGGTTAGTATTTTGTCATCGCCACAGCCTTTTAAAAGCGTTTTAATTTTAGAAATAATAGATTGTCTAAACAGTAAAAATGCAGCAATTATGCCCACTATTACCGCAATGGGAGCTGGTAAAGCATAAAAGTCATTTTGGTATATACCAACACCTAAAAATGTAAATACGAATACAAATAAGGGTATTAAGGCTGTAAATTTAGGAGTTCTGTCTTTTGCGTTTGCCATTTCTTTCTTTATTCTAAAAAGGAAATAGCTGCAAATAAGTAGACGCATGAGTTAACATTTGTTCCAATTAATTGGCTTATCTATTTAGCACCTTGCTTGTTATTGCAGGTTGCTATCTCCTTTTTGAGATTCTTGATAATTATTTAAGGCGGCAAATGTAGTGTATAATTCTTTCTTGTAAATCTTAAAATAAGTTAATTTACTTAGGTGGATTCAATGTCTAAACAAAAGCTATCCTATCCATTAAAATCGATAAAATCCCAAGGAATAAACATCCATATTAAGTATAAGGAATATTGATTTGGATACAACGGTAGGGTAGAGGGCTACCAACTTTTAATCGTTACTTATCGTCAGATATTCTCAATTAAAAGTATCATTACTATAAAATTGTAGTGTCCTATAACAATTTTATTGATGCATTAAGCTTCTATCCTAGCTTAGATTATGATTTAATTTATTGAAGTAATTTACTTGTAACTGTAAAGGTCATATAAATTATGCACTAACTTTTCTTCCATATATTCTATTATAGACCAAATCTATAGAATTATGGAGTTCACTCTTTGTAAAGGGCTTACTTATAAAATCTACACAGCCAAGTTCTCTGGCTATCACTTCAAATTCCTGTTTGGTAGAACTTGATATAAATGGCATACGGTTACCGAACATTTCAAGAAATGAAAATCCGTTCATACCTGGCATTTCTATATCGGCCATGACTACCTGTGGTTTCGCTAATTGTATATGTACCCAAGCATCATAAGAATCTTCAAAAGTAAGTACATTACGGACTAATGGATGTGATTTAGCAAGCTTTTCTGCTAATGACAGCCATAAAGCGGAGTCATCAACAATAATTAATTCAAGTTTCATAACTATTAAGTTTGAGTTTTCAGATTTGAGGTTTGAGAGACGAAAATTACCGCTATGCCTCATTTTGGAAAATAAATTCGGATGAAAGGTTAATAACTTGCTTGAAAAGTTAAAAGATCCTATTTACCCCTTTAAAACCTGAAAAAATTAAAAATAGGATGTCAGACAAACCTGCCGATTTTATCGATTATAGCATACCAAAAAGTGTATCGTCCATTACTATTTTAACTATCCTATCCAGATTTACCAATATTTATTTAACCATTTAGTCAAATGTTAAGCTCGAATAGCCATTGAATAAAAAAGATTCTTTGTACCCAACATTAGATACAAAGAATCTTCACAATATAGGTAGTATAACTTACAAAGACTACCTCAACAAACTAACCACTAATCAAAATACGATTGTAATTCCTTTTTTAAATTACCCCATTGCTTTTTATCACCACTAATTACCTGTCCGACTTCCTTTAATTTAGAAGTTCCAAAACCAATAGCTTCTTTTATTCCAATATGAGGAGGTAAGGACAATGCTCCGCTACTAACTACGGCATCTATAATAAAAGGCTTTTTACTATTCTTTGCCTGTAGTACAGCAGCATCAATATCTTTGGCATGTTCTACCCGTACACCATCTCCACCACATAATTTAGCATACTCGGCAAAATTGACATTGGTTTCATGCAATGCATCTAGACTAGCCGCTAAACCAACTTGTTCCATTTCTAGTTTTACAAAACTCAATTCAGAATTATTAAAGATGAGCACTTTTACAGGCAACTCATATTTAACGGCTGTTATAAAGTCTTGCATCGCCATATTAAAAGCTCCGTCTCCACTCAAACACCAAATTTCTTTTTTAGGATTAGCCATTTGTGCTCCAATTGCAGAAGGTAGGCCCACTGCCATAGAACCGTGATTAAAAGAGCCTATTAAGCGTCTTTGACTATGAAACGATATATGATGTGCTGCCCATATTGCAGATGTTCCTGTTTCAACCGTAAAAATGGCATCATTAGAAGCATGCTCATTTACTAAATCTGCAAATATCTGCGGGTGTAGAGGTTCATTTTCACGAGTAGGGGAAGCCTGTTCCTTCATATTCTCTTTCCAATCCTCAAAATTCTTTTTTAGTTTATCTATAAAAGTAGTATCCTCTTTTTGTTCAACTTTAGGGTTAAGGATTTCTAGGAAAGAAGAGATATCACTCCACACGCCTAAAGACACAGCGGTTCTATTGCCTATATTCTCTTGGCGAATATCTACTTGAATCGTTTTTGTTTCATGCGGAAGAAAATCGATATACGGAAAATCTGTTCCCAACATCAATAGCAAATCGCACTTCATAACCGCATTATATCCAGATGGATTTCCTATCAATCCCGTTAACCCAACTACATTATCCGTATCGTGGTCAAAAATATCACTTGCACGAAGACTATGGGTTATAGGTGCATTCAGTTTTTTAGATAATTCAATTACCGCAGTTCTGCTTTCCCTACATCCATCACCAGCTAATATACCTACCGTTTTAGCATTGTTCAATAGATTGGCAGCTTCAATAACTACAGATTCCTCTGGAACTAAGCGGGAAACGTATTTCTTGATAGGATGAACAAATTGCTCATTCTCGGCTTTCATTTCCGCTACATTTGCCGGTAGCTCAATTCTGCACACCGCATTATTTGCCATTGCAATTTTAATGGCACGTTGTATAACCATTGGGGCTTGTTCCGGAGTTTCAATAATTGCCTGATAATCGCAAACATCGTCAAATACCTTTTTTAAATCCACCTCTTGAAAGAAACTTGTTCCTTGTTGTTTCTGATTGATTTGTCCCGTAATGGCAATCACCGGAGTACGTTCTTTCTTAGCATTATAAAGTCCGTTTATTAAATGCAGTGCCCCAGGACCAACCGTACCTGCACAAACAGCTAAATTTTCTGTGGTTTGGCTATGTCCAAAGGCAGCAAAAGAGGCATTTCCTTCGTGTTTCATTCCTATCCAATCTACTCCATCACGTTCCTCTATAGCTTTTACAAAAAAGTTAAGGGCATCACCCGTAACTCCATATACTTTTTCTACGCCAACACCTTGCAAAATATCCAGTAGTTGTTCTGATACATTTTTACTCATAATAGTATTCTTTATATTTTTAAATTGGATGACTTATGCATCCGTATTCTATCTATATTCAGGATTCTCAAAATTCCAACGTGTACCGTCATCCCATTCTTTTCTAGAATTCCCGTAAGAAGGATACCCACCATTATCTTTCAACATTTTTGCTAGATGCATTAAGTTATAGCTCATAAAAGTGGTATTCCTGTTTGTAAATTCTGAATCAAAACCTACTGGCGGGTTAATACTTTCCCCGTTCCATTGCGTATCACCATAGCTAGGTCCTGGTCCAACTTTACCAATCCAACCGGCATCCGCTTGCGGCGGAATGCTATATCCTAAATGTTGTAGCGCATATAATATTCCCATAGAACAATGTTTTACACCATCTTCATTACCGGTTACAATACAACCACCAGCCCTGCCATAGTATACATATTGCCCTTTGTCATTTTGGTACCCACTCATAGCGTACAATCGTTCTATAAGTTTTGTTGCTATAGAAGACCGCTCTCCCAACCATATAGGCGTTCCTATAACAAGAATATCTGCGGCTTTTATCTTATCATATATTTCGGGCCACTCATCTTTGTCATAACCCTTTTTAGTCATATCTGGTTGTACACCAACCGGAATATCATAATCCGCAAGGCGTAAAACCTCAACATCAACACCCTCAGATTCCATAATTTTAATGGATACATCCATTAGGTTACGTGTGTGACTTTTAGATGGTGATTTTTTTAAGGTGCAGTTTACAAATACTGCCTTTAGTGAACTGAAGTCTATATTTTTCATAATTCTTTATATTCTTATTTTCCTATTGTTTTCACTGTAACTACACCAAATACAAGATGCCCAATTAGCATGGCAACTAACCTCATCGGCATTGATCCGTTCATTGGTGGCATTTCTAACATCATACCCATTACCTGCATTCCTATTTGTGCTAGAATTAATGCTACTATACCAAAAGCGATACCTTTTAACCATATATTGGTAATAATTACATTGGGTGCAAAGAAATATCCATAACCTAGGGCAAAGATTATCCCAATTACAAAGTGCATGATCCAACCTACAACTATTGGAACGCCCATAGCGCCTGCTAATAATTTCCACGGCGCCATTTCGGGCATACCTAAATTTGGAGCCATTACCATAATAAGGGTCATGACTATTGCTCCTAAAATACCTGCTTATACGTATCTTGATAATTGCTTATCCATTTTTGTTTGGTTTAAAATTTTTAATCTATTGTCTAATAGAAGATGGTAGAAATATATTTTGATATTCAACTGAATATCAATATGCAAGGTATATAGAGTTGATTGGTAGTATTAGTTCATACGATTCTATTATTGCCGTATAAACACACAGAGGTTAATGCATTAAAAAACTAATTGATTTTTGTAAGTGGTAATTGATGTAACTGAACTTGTGCAGAAATTCAGCACCAAATGAAATAACGGCTGTGTCTAATTTATTTTGGAAATTATTAAATAGAAAATTAAAGTAACTGGTGTAATACGCTTTAACAGCTAGTAGCCAGTAGCTATTAGCATATGTTATTTAAAGAAGCGATATATAGTAATCCTTCTCCCCCTTGTAGTATAGGGGAGTAGTATAATAGATTATTAGACAGATATCACATAACTACAAACTCATGGCAGGTATTCTGATAAAAAATTAAAATTGAATGTTGTTTAAATTATAGCTGCTAAACGGCTTGCTTGATTTATGGCTCGTTTTGCATCCAGCTCAGAAGCTACATCTGCACCGCCAACAACATGTACTTTTAAACCAATGGCTTCTAAAGGGGATAATAGTTCTTTAAATGGCAACTGACCTGCGCAAATGATTATATTATCTACCGCTAAAACCTTTTGTTCTTCATTTTGAACATAATGTAAGCCTTCATCATCTATTTTGCTGTATTGCACACTATTGATAAATTGTACATTTTTCTTTTTAAGGGTAGAACGGTGAATCCAGCCGGTTGTCTTTCCTAAATTGGCTCCAAATTTCCCTTTACTACGTTTAAACATAAATAGTTCTCGTGGAGACGGCTCAACAACTGCTTGCATTCCTTCAATACCACTACGTGCGGTAATGGTTTTATCTATTCCCCATTCCTTTAACCAAGCGTCTATATGCAACGATGTACTCTCTCCTTCGTGAGCTAAAAATTCAGACACATCGAAACCAATTCCTCCTGCGCCAATTACGGCAACTCTTTTGCCTACTGGTTTTTTATGCTTTAATACATCTAAGTAGTTTAAAACTTTAGGATGTTCAATGCCTTCAATTTTTGGTGATCTTGGTTGAATACCTGTAGCTAATATAACCTCATCAAAATTGCCATTCTTTATATCATCGGCTTGTACACGTGTATTTAATTTCACGGTTACTTTATGTAGTGCTATTTGAGTGTTGAAGTAACGTATGGTTTCGTAAAACTCCTCTTTACCGGGAATTTGCTTCGCCATATTAAACTGTCCGCCTATTTTCTTATCGGCATCAAAAAGAACCACCTCATGTCCACGTTGAGCAGCTATAGTTGAAGCAGCTAATCCCGCTGGTCCTGCACCGATAACGGCAATCTTTTTCTTATGCTCCGTAGGTAGATAGTTAAGTTCCGTTTCATGACAAGCTCTTGGGTTTACCAAACAACTGGCTACTTTCTGTTGAAACACATGATCTAAACAAGCTTGATTACAGCCTATACAGGTATTTATTTGGTCCGACTTATTTTCCGATGCTTTATTTACCCATTCTGAATCGGCTAGAAATGGTCTAGCCATAGAAACTAAATCCGCATGACCTTCTGCCAATACCTGCTCTGCCGTTTCTGGCATATTAATTCTATTAGAGGTTACTAGCGGAATAGAGAGTTCTTCTTTCATCTTCTTAGTTACCCAAGTAAATGCCGCCCGTGGTACCGATGTTGCTATTGTGGGTATACGAGCTTCATGCCACCCAATTCCGGTATTTATAATGGTAGCGCCTGCCTTTTCAATTTCTTTACCCAAGGCAACTACTTCTTGCCATGAGCTTCCTTTTTCTACGAGGTCCAGCATAGACAACCGGTAGATGATGATAAACTCCTCACCAACTGCTTCTCTAGTTTGTTTTACTAATGCTATAGGTAAACGCATACGGTTCTCATAACTTCCGCCATAATTATCTGTACGCTTATTTGTTCTTTCTGTTATAAATTGGTTGATAAGGTATCCTTCAGACCCCATAATCTCCACACCATCATAACCTGCTAATTTTGCAAGCTTTGCAGAGTTTACAAAGTCCTTAATGGTTCTCTTGATACCTGATTGTTTTAACTTAAAAGGCTTAAATGGAGTAATAGGGGATTTTATGGCAGAAGGGGCAACCGCTAAAGGATGATACCCATAACGCCCAGAGTGTAAAATCTGCATACATATTTTGCCACCTTCTTTATGTACTGCATCTGTTATGACCTTATGATGTTTCGCATGTTTCTTTGTACTCATACGTGCAGAAAAAGGAGCTGTCCACCCTTGTACGTTTGGAGCAATGCCACCTGAGACAATTAACCCAACACCTCCTTTTGCGCGTTCTGCATAATAGGTGGCTATCCTTTCAAGACCATTTTTTTTCTCTTCTAGACCTGTATGCATAGATCCCATAATTATGCGGTTCTTAAGTGTGGTAAAACCTAAATCTAAGGGTTCAAAAATATGGGTGTACTTGGTCATTTATTATTAGATTAAATTACATTTATTATGCATGCATAATATTTGAAAAGGTACGTAAATTTTTTAAAATCGTAAGAAGTCTACACTTATGGCAGACTTAAATTATTGGGTTTAAACACTGCAGTTATCAAAACTGTAAAACGTTCTAAAATAAAAGCATTTCAGTCCCTGTACTATACAAGAAATATGAAGTTATTTATACTTCTCCTGACGGATTAAAACGAAGTATGAATTTTGTACCCTTGTTGTTTTCACTTTCACAAATCATTTCACCACCATTCATTTCTACAAAATCTTTGGTGATCAATAAGCCAAAACCGGTACCTTTTTCTCCATTGGTTCCTTCTCTTATTTGAGGCATAAGATCATCATCTAACTTACTGTACCAATCTGTATTCATTCCCATCCCAAAATCTTGCACGCTTATTTCAATCTTACCAAATTCTCGCTGAGAAGATAGTATTACCTGCTGTCCCTTCGAACTAAATTTGATAGCGTTTGAAGTCAAGTTCTGTAATATAACCTTGAGCATATTTTCATCGATACATAGTTCTGGATGGAAAATGTCAAAAATTAAACTCACCTCTTTTTCCTTTGCTACCCGTTCAAATTCATTTCTTATGGAATTGAAAGCTTCCTCAATATCACATAACTTCTTATTCAACTTAATACCTTCTAGTTGTTTATAAGACCACTCAAGCAAAGCATTGACCATAGAAACCCTATCGTGGATTTCATTTTTCAACTTTTTCGTTATCCGTTTAAGATCATCATCTGTCAAGTGGGCTTCTATCATTTCCACCAGAACCGTAATGTTATTTAACGGACCTCTTACATCATGGGTAAGTAATGAGAAAAGTTTGTTTTTAAGTTTATTGACCGTTTCTAGCTCCCCATTTTGCGTTTCTAACGATTTCTTTGCCAATTGTAGGTTTTTGGTCTGCTTATCTACTTCCTTGGTAAGCATTTTATTGATTTCGACCTGTGTTTTTATATTCTCTTCTTCGATAGATTTAAACTTAAATCCTACTAAAATGGAGAATAGAATTAATTGTAACGTCACTAAAATTGAAGTTATCAAAACTATAGGGTTAACATTTATATCGAAATACCTCTGCATAAACCATGTACCTATATACAGAATAGCAGCAAGTAAAAGTGGGGCGTAAGAAAACAAATAATACCTATTAAATTTTTCGACATTATATAAACGAAAGCCAGAAAAGATATTTAAAAATATAGATACCATAGCAGTTATTGCGGCAAGCATCACCAAAATGTTATTGAACCAACCTTCTCCAATAATCAATGCATTTAATACATGTACAATGGGAAGGCAGACCACAATCATCTTGAAAATTATATACGTTTTCGATAAATTCGGATGATTACTTTTTCGAATATTCAGATAGTTCTTTGTGAACATTAACAGTCCGAAAGTAGTTATCATAGCTGTAGTAAGAGATGCCTTTTCCGCTATTACTAAAACCTCATCACCAAAAGAACCCTTTAAAATTAAATACAACCCCCAGTGTAAAGTAAGCCCTAGTATTAGTATAAAATAATAGAAAAGTATCTTGTGCCTAAGCACCAAAAAAGAGGCTAAGTGATAAATTCCAAAAACACCAAAAATTGCTGTAAATACAGAAGTTAATACATAATTAAAATCAATAAAATCCATATTTAAATTCGCAAATGGTTAGGTATAACTGATTAAGAATTTGTAGAATAGATCTTAATCCTATTTTCTAATTTAAAATATTTTATTGACAATACGCTATAACACCCGTGGGTATTAGTGAATCAACCATTGGTACATCGTAGTCCAAATTAGAATCAACCAATTGATATTGAAATATTTACTGTTTTCACTTCAATAATTTTTATATTAAATTTATTACAGATAAAAATGACGTAAGTTACAGTCTAAACCAACCCTATGCCACTATTTTTGGATTTACACAACCTACCTGAAGGAATAACATCGGCTCATGTTGCAGAAATGCATCAAGCAGATTTAGACCTGGAGCATAAGTATAAATGCCGCGGACTTACCTATTGGTGCGATGAAAAACGGAAAACTGCTTTTTGTTTAATTGAAGCTCCTAGCAAAGAAGCGTTAATTGCCTTACATGAAGATGCACATGGTGCTATTCCTACTCAAATTATAGAGGTTAATGATACTATTGTAGAATCTTTTCTTGGTCGCATAGAAGATCCTAAAAAATCTAAGAACGTTAGTCTTAATATTATCAACGAACCCGCTTTTAGAACGCTAATGGTGGTTAAAATCACAAACAAAACTCTTAGAACAACTAAGGTTTCTACACTAAACGCAGCCATAAGAGGCTATACACAATCTATTAAGTCAGCAGTATCAAATTATAAAGGGAAGGTGGTAAAACATGAAAACAATACCTTTTTAATCTCATTTAATACCGTTACCAATGCCGTTCATTGCGGAATAAAAATAGAAGATGCATACCATGGTGTTATAACGCCAGACTTAGAATTTAAAATTGGTATTCATGCAGGGACTCCTGTAACCGAGAAAGACAGCATTTTTGAGGATACCATAAAATCAGCAGATTACTTAAGTGATATTGCTAAAGGTGGTTTTTCTATAACGGAGGTCATTAAAGATCTTTACGAAGGGGAAAACCAGAACAAACCCTTAGCACGAAATACAATTACTATTTTAGATACGGCAGATGAAAATTTTATAGTCTCATTAATGGACTATACCGAAAAAATATGGTCTCAGAATACCATCAACGTTGTCGATTTTGAGAAAAACTTAAGTTATAGTAAATCGCAATTGTATCGTACTATGATGACTTTAGTGGGAAAATCTCCTAATATATTTTTAAGGGAATATCGTTTAAGCAAAGCATTAGAGCTATTAGAAAAGCAACAGAATAATATTTCCGAGATTGCATATCTCACTGGGTTTAGCAGTCCGGCTTACTTTTCAAAATGCTTTCAGAAAAAGTACAAAATTCTTCCCTCTAACTTTACCACTGAAAAATAAAATACTGTTTATCATATAGTTGACATTAAAATACTACTGGTCTAAAAGTGTGTTTTTTTGGTCTAATCGTAGAATTGCCAAACGTAATTCCATTCTACTTTTGTCTTGAACAATTTAAATATCTACAAGATGAAAACAAATTTAACAGTAGCGTACATCATGGCAATTGGCTTAGTATTTACCAGTTGCGAAAAAAAAGTTGAAAATCCCATTGTGGCTATCGACTTAATTGCTGAGGAGTTCCCAGACGAGAAACAAGAGGTCATGGAAACCTTTGGTGCCATTGCACAAAGTATTAAAGATGGCGACATGGACAAACTGATTTCCTTTCATGCCTACAGTACTAAGTTTACCGAATTTAAAAACGGAGAGCCTCGTAATGGAAGTGCAGCAAATGAAAATCATGAACGTACCGTTTTTGGTTCCGTAACCGAAGTAGTAAAGTTCGATGCTAAAGATTTACAGATTGCGGTGTATGGAGACGTTGCCAACTTAACCTTTCATTCAGACTTTCACCTTAAATTTGGCGATGACCTCGTAATTATTAATGACCAGATTACCTTGTTATTTGTAAATATCGATGATGGATGGAAAATGGTGCACGAACATCATTCTCCTTTAAACTTAGGTTAATACAAGACCTTTAGGGTACGCCCAGCAGATATTTTACAGTATATTTAATACATAAGAAAACATTTGGTTTTCAAACTTCCCCTAAAAGTATACTAGGTTAACCTGGTATCAATACACACATTTTAGATTAAATATTGCATTGTTCCCCATATACAGTTCTAACAGTCCTGTGCTTTTTGGAGAAGAATCGCATTGCCTATTCTTAACTATAAACTTTTAAAATATATTATCATGAAATCAAAATTAACATTTACAGCGCTATTAATTTTTACAGGAATAGTACTTACCGGGTTCACCAAAACAATTGAAGTTGAATCTGACACAGACCTTATAAACAATGAGTTTCCTGAGGCAAAACAAGAAGTTTTAGAAACCTTTGGTGCCATAGCACAAAGTATTAAAGATGGTGATATGGATAAACTTATCTCCTTTCATGCCTACAGTCCTAAGTTTACCGAATTCAAAAATGGAGAACCTCACAATGGTGGTGCTGCCAATGAAGCTCATGAGCGTAATGTATTCGGTTCCGTAACCGAAGTAGTCAAATTCGATGCTAACGATTTAAAAATTGCCGTTTACGGGGAAGTTGCCAACTTAACCTTCCATTCAGATTTTCAACTCAAGTTTGGTGAAGACCTTGTTGTGGTTAATGATCAAATTACATTATTGTTCGTGAATACAACTGACGGTTGGAAAATGGTCCACGAACACCATTCTCCTTTAAAATAAAACTAACGATCTCATTTTAAACATTTTAATCAATACATTGAAACATGAAAAAATCAATTATAGACCTCTCCGCCCAAACCATAAATGCCTTTGCCACTAAATTAAAAGGCAGTCTAGTATTACCGTCAGATGAAAATTATGATGATACTCGGCAAGTATACAATGCCATGATTGATAAACGCCCAGGCGTATTCGCCATGTGTAAAACCGTAGAAGATGTTATCGCATCCGTAAATTTTGGAAGAGATAATAATATACTGGTAGCCATACGTGGTGGCGGACATAATGGTGCGGGTTTGGGCTTGTGTAATGACGGATTGGTTATTGATTTGTCCGGATTAAAATTCGTTGAGGTAGACTCTTCTACCAATAGGGTAAAAGTAGGTGGCGGAAATATATGGAACGAGGTAGATGCTGCAATTCACGAGCATGGTTTAGCTATTCCTTCTGGTATGATTTCTACTACCGGAGTAGGGGGATTAACACTTGGCGGAGGTGTTGGTTACCTCACCCGTAAATACGGACTTACCATTGATAATTTGTTAGAAGCGGATATGGTATTGGCAGATGGTTCTTTTGTAACCGTAAATGCTACTGAGAATATCGATTTATTTTGGGCTATACGTGGTGGTGGTGGAAATTTTGGGGTGGTTACTACTTTTACATTTCAAGCACATGAATTAAAAACGGTTATTGGTGGACCTACCTTATGGCCTATTGAACAGGTAGAAGAAGTTATGGAATGGTACAATACCTTTATCCATGAAGCTTCAGAAGACCTTAACGGATTTATAGCTACTATGGTGATACCTGAATCTCCGTTTCCAGAACATTTGCACAACAAGAAGTTCTGCGGTATTGTTTGGTGCTACGTTGGTGACCCAGATAATTTCGATGCTTTATTCAAACCTGTCTTAGATTTAAATCCTGTTTTTGCACACGTAGGCGAAATGCCATTTCCTGCATTACAGAGTATGTTCGACGGACTTTTACCGCCAGGACTGCAATGGTATTGGAGAGCAGATTTCTTCAACGGTTTAGGTCCTGAGGTACGCGCCCAACATTTAAAATATGGTTCCAAGATTCCAACGCCTTTATCACAAATGCATTTGTACCCTTTAACTGGTGCAGCTAGTAGCGTAGGAGCAGAAGATACTCCTTGGGCATATAGAGATGCTAAATATGCAGGTGTTTATATTGGAGTAGATCCAGACCCAAAGAATGCCGATAAAATTACCAAATGGAGTAAGGAATATCAAGAAGCTTTACACCCATATTCCGCGGGTGGTGCATATTCTAATTTTATGATGGAAGAAGGTCAAGATCGTATAAAGGCTAGTTATAGGCACAACTACAATAGGTTGGTTAGAATTAAAAACACCTACGACCCCAATAATTTTTTTAGCGTAAATCAGAATATTGTTCCAAAGTCTTAGCATATAAACACACTTAAAATACAACAATGACCCTGTGCGATTACACACAGGGTTATTTGTTTAAAATATGCTTATTCTGTCTATACAAATTAGTTATTTTCGTTATAAACCTTACGCATGAAAATTAATTACTTTTTATTATCTGGGCTATGTACGCTATTTATAATTTCCTGTAATTCTAAAAAGGAAATAAATTATGATTTGGTGCTGCAATCGGTAACCGTAATTGACACCTATTCTGGGAACTTGAGCGAGAATCAGAGTATTGCCGTAATAGGGGATTCCATTGCTGCTATTTTAGATGATGAAGGTGCAAAAATTTGGAAGGCCAAGAAAAAGGTAAATGCCAGCGGAAAGTTCGTGATTCCTGGTCTTTGGGATATGCATGTGCATTTTGGAGGTGGCGACAGCCTTATTACAGAAAACAAGAATTTATTACCACTATATATCGCCAACGGAGTAACTACTGTTCGTGATTGCTCGGCAGATATTAGTCCCGCTGTTTTTGAATGGAAAGCTGAGGTTAATAAAGGTTCACTTTTAGGGCCGAATATTTTTTCATCAGGACCAAAAATAGAAGGTATCAATTCCATCTGGCCAGGTGATCAAGAGATTGGTGATGAAGCAGGATTAGAACTTGCCTTAGACTCTCTTGAAACGGTTCAAGCAGATTTTGTAAAGATTACTGATAATACACTTTCTCCCGAGCTTTTTGAGCTAGCCGTAAAAAAAGCACACGAACGTGGGTATAAAGTGTCTGGGCATATTCCTTTTAGTTTAAAAGCTACTGATCTTGCCGCACAGGGAATGAGTACCGTAGAACATATGTCATATATGCTGAAAGCAGGTTCCCCTCAAGAGTCGGCTATCATAGAAAAGTACAAATTAAAGGAGCTCGATTACGCATCGGCAAACAAAGCACTTTACGATTCCTTTAATGACCAATATGCATTGTCTATTTACAAAGAATTAAAAGGTAGTAGTACTGCCGTTGTACCTACATTGATTGGAACCCGAATTACTTCTTTTCTAGATGAGGACAATCACTTAGCAGATGAGCAATTGCAGTATTTAGGAAAAGGATTGATAAAAACGTACGATTGGCGGGTTCAAAGAGCGAATAAAGCCAACGAAGAAGAAATAGAGGCACGTAAAGAGCGATACAATAAACTAGTGTCATTGATTCCGATCATAAAATCTTCGGGAATGGATATTATTGCCGGTACCGATGCAGGATTCTTAAACTCTTACATTTACCCAGGCTCTGCTTTGCACGAAGAGCTAAAGATATTTGTGAATGCGGGATTAACTCCGCTAGAGGCACTTCAAACCTCTGTGATCAACGGACCTAAATTCTTCGGACTTCTAGACCAATATGGCTCTGTAGAGAATGGTAAGAAGGCGGATTTGCTTCTTTTAAATTCAAATCCGCTAGAGGATATAGCAGCAACTAGCGATATTTTTATGCTCATCAGACAAGGACAATCCTTCTCCAAACAAGATTTAGATGATTTATTATCCAATTTAAAAGAGCTAAATAACGGCGAACAGTAAATTTCCTTTACATTGAACTTAATCTCATAAAGAGCATTACCATTAAAAGAGCCACCACCATACCAGAAGTACTAGAGCAACTAGATAGCATTATTGACGATGCTATTGCGAATAACGACCGTATTGGTTATTTCGCTTATTTATATAGACGGGTAACTGCCCAAATTCTTAAAGAAGTACAACTAAAAAACTTTGAGGATAATGAGCGTATGGAAAAATTCGATGTGGCTTTCGCTAACTATTACTTAGATGCCTATAACGGTTATATAAATAATATCCCTATTAGTAAATCTTGGGCATTTGCATTTCAAAATAGAAATGAACCGATGACCATTCTACAGCATATAATGTTGGGTATAAATACGCATATCAATCTCGATTTAGGATTAGCTGTAAGTGCTGAAATGCATGGCAAGGATATATTAGAAATTGAAAATGATTTTACTAAAGTAAATAGTATTCTCGCTAGCATTGTAAACGAAATGCAAGACCGACTTAGCCGCGTATCTAGTATGCTGTTCTTATTAGACCTTGCAGGTAAAAATACAGATGAAAAAATTATCAATTTTAGCATGCAAAAAGCAAGAGAACTGTCATGGCATAACGGTAATTTACTTTGGGGTTTAGGTAGTGAACACCAAAATGGCGCAATAGACCAAATGGATTTAGTAGTGCTAAGTTTAGGTCAATTCATAAAAGCGCCTAAATCTAAAATTATTGATTACATGCTTAGTTTTATAGCACGATTCGAAGAAAAAAATGTAGGTGTGGTAATTTCTAAGTTGAGACGAGAATAAACATGTGTATGGATTGGCAATTTTAAAAATACCCTTCAAAAGATGTGTTGCCATAGTTTCAACATAAGGCAGTATTAACTAAATTAAATGTCCAAAACGGAAATCAAGCCTCAGTAAAATCAACATTTAAAGACCCGTTCACCAATCTATTCTCATTATCTATACCACTAAAAACACCTTCTTGATTTCTACTATTGTTCTTTAAATAGTAACTTTTGAAATAAATATTGACCCGCTCAAGCGCTATAATTCCAGAAAAATTAAACCTGAAATTAATTACAGATCCTTTATTCAGTAATTCTATACGGTCCTTTTCTATGTATACATTTTCCGTTAGAGTAACTATTTCATAATTGGATGGTAGAATTTTAAATTTCAGTTTCTCTTTAAATCCATCCGCAAAATCAAAAGTTACATTATACGTTCCCGGTATTTTACCATATAGCGATGCATACGGACTATTACCTGACAATTCTAAAGCGTGCCTAGGCACTACGCTCGGGTTTACAATACGCTTGTTCCTTATTTCCATAGCAATATATGGTGGTATATTAGGGTCTTTAGATTTTTGCTCCATTTCTTGTTTAGTCTCACATTTCTCTAAAATAGCCCTGCCGGCAACGGTATTCGTAAACAAATCAAAGGTGCAATAGGTGCCTATCAAGTAATTTATATTTGATGGTGCTCTATGCCCCAAGTAATAAATCTCACTGGCGCCATCAATATATCTATCTCCGGAGAGGGTATTGGTTTTAATGGTAAGGGTATCTCCTTGGCGTTTTATATTTCCATGACTATAATATTCTCTCATGGTACCGTCTTCTAGGGGATACATAAATATATGCTGAATCTTTTTCCAGTTTTTTGAAATGATACTTTGCCCTTTTAAAATGGTATTATCCTCGCCAAAGTAGTAGTTAATGTAGTAATACGTAATATCCTCATCATTACTTTTAAGTAAGGTTAGTTGCTTTTCATGTTCATCTTCAGATGGTTTATGTTTCTCTAAAAATGTTCCGTAATCTTTATATCCTAAAAAAAGTAAGATGATGGTTTTATAATAATGATTCAATTTTATTAATGGTTTACCCTTTTCAAAATCTCTAAACTTATCATATAGATACTTGCCATTAATAAACTCGGACCCTAATGCCTCAAAATCACTTTTTAAACTTGGTTTATTTTCATCAAAAGCCCCATAGCCATAGAGTTGAAATGTTTTTGGTAATTGTTTAAGACCATGTTTTTTAATAAACTCATCATGTATCTTATCAATAAGAATTTTAAAATATTCCGATGTTAAAACCAATGAACCTGAAGCAATTATCATAAATTCCTATTTTAACAATAAAATTATTAAAAATATTTTTAGTATTCAGAATTAATCATAATTAATACATGTGTTTCTACATTTAGCAAACAAATTAATATAACTGAACATGAAAAACTTACTCGTACTTATTTGTTTTCTGGTTTCTACCATTGGCTTTTCACAAACCTTGGTAACTGGTAAAATAACAGATCAAAACAGTGAACCATTACCTGGAGCTAGTATTAGCGAAAAAGGAACAACTACTGGTGTAATTTCAGATTTCAATGGAAATTTTGAGATTACGGTCTCATCTAATGAAGCTGTGTTATCCATTTCATATATAGGATATGAAACTCAAGAAGTAACCGTTTCAGGACAATCTCAATTGGATATCGAATTAGCAGAAACCGCTGTATCGCTTACAGGTGTTACCGTACAAGGTTTCGCGGGTATCATGGGAAAATCTAGAAAACGAACCGAATCTATACAAACCACTGCAGAGTCGGTAACGGCTTTAAATGCAGAAGGTATTGAAAGTGCCGGTATTACAGATATAAGTTCATTCTCTACGCTAGTACCTAACTTAAAGTTTAATTCTTCACAATCTATAGGTTTAAACTTTATTACGGTTCGTGGTATTCCACAGGTAAGGGGAGGTGATGCTCCTTTGGCTTTTGTTATTGACGGGGTTACCATTCCGGATCCTAGTTTACTTAGTCAAGACTTATATGATTTAGCCTTGGTAGAAGTGGTAAAAGGTCCACAAGGTGCACTTTACGGTAAAAATGCTATTGGCGGTGCCGTAAATATTTACACTAAAGACCCTACCAATAAAATGAGCAATCAAATAAAACTTGGTGTTGGTAACGGTGGCTTTAAACAAGCACAGTTTATTTCTTCCGGTGCAATCGCCAAAGACAAATTGTTCTATCGCTTTTCTACTCAATACAAAGATTTTGATGGATTGTTAACCAATGAATTTTTAGATGAGAAAGTTGATTTTAGAGAAGATATTAATGTAAGAGGTCAATTAAAAGCGAAATTATCATCTAACTTTTCTATTACAGGTTCTTACCAATATTTTAATATAGATGGTGGTGCTACCTATTACTCTGTTAACCCAACGGGAACTGATGGGGAGTTTACTGGCGGTATTCTAGATCCAAATCCTGCAGATGGTAATAATGTAATTTTCTCCGATGTATTAGGGACTTCTAAAATGACCAACAATTACGGAACCTTAAAAATGGATTACAACCTTACAGGTGTTAAGTTACAGAGTATTACTTCTATCAATAAAGTAGATCGTTCTACAAACGGAGATTTAGATTTCTTGGAGCTGGATGGATTAACGCAGGGTGAAGAAATCACCACTAAAACTTTTAATCAAGAGATTAGAATAAACAATGCTAAAACAGACACCAAGTTCGATTGGAGTTTAGGAGGATTCTATCAAAGAATAGAAAAGGATTTCTATCAAAATGGAACTACAGGTGTTGATTTTGGCGGACCTGATGCTTACGATACAGCAGACTATATCAACGAAACCGAGACAATTGCCTTATTCGGATTTGGAGATTATAAACTGACAGACAAATTGACCTTATCTGCCGGTTTCCGTTTAGATATGGACAAGTTTACACAAGATGATGTATTGTTCGTTACCAATTCAGAAAGAGACAATAGCGAAATTCAGCCTAAAGTCTCATTGTCATACCAAGTGAATAAAAATGTATTGGTATACACCAACTACGGTCGTGGCTACAGAAATGGTGGTTTTAATGCACAACCAACTGATTTGTTTAACAGAGATTTTGAAGATGAAACATCAGACAATTATGAATTAGGATTTAAAACAACATCTTGGAATGATCGCTTTATTTTAAACGGTTCTGTTTTCTATTCTAAGCTAAACAACCAACAACAATATATTTTGGACTTAACCACCTTTATTGCGGGTGTATACAATTATGACAAAAGTGAAGTTTTTGGCTTTGAGCTAGAATCTAGAGCTAGGTTATCTAATTTCTTAGATGTATTTGCCAACGTAGGTATTACAGATGCTAAAATTATAGAAGGTGGATCTACTGGAGGCGATGATGGTACGTTTACCAACAACTCTGCCTATGATGGTCAAAAAACACCATTTGTACCTGTAAGTACTTTCGCAGTTGGTTTAGAATCTAGTGTAAACATTACGGACGATTTAAAATTTAATGGATTCTTAAACTTAGATACTACAGGTAAAACGTACTGGCATGAAAGTAATAGAGATGCTTTTACTACCGATGCATATTCTCTTTTAGATGCTCGTTTAGGACTTTCATACAAAAACTGGAAGCTAGAGTTATGGGGTAAAAACCTTACGGATAAAGCATACTACCAAGAATTTTCTCCTGGAGAATTTGTAGGTAGCCCAGATGATGTTGCTTGGAGAGGGCAACCGTTAACTGTTGGAACAGCCATTTCTGTAAAGTTCTAAAAAAATCCAAACCATTAACTAATAGAGATTATCATGGGCATCGTTTTATGATGCCCTTATCATTCTATGTTTAAAAAATTATTATGGAGACTAAAAGAGCTCGATTTTCAAGAATACTAATGGAAGATATGTTTCAAGTAAAAGCCGGGGAAACCGTAGCCATTACTTCTGATCTAGGAACAGATAGAGAAACAATAGACGCCATGGCTCAAGCTGCAATGAACGCAGGTGCATTTCCATTGGTCATGTATATTCCACAGGCAAAAAAAGATGGTCAGGCGGGTATGGTAGATTGGCCTTCAGAAGCGTTAACGGCTGCATTGCTTAAAGCTGATGTTTGGATCGAGGCAAATTCTGTCGTTATTCTATATTCAGATATTTGGGAAACTGCCATGAGGGATAATAAAAAGCTTCGCTATTTGATTATTGCAGAAAGCACTATAGATTCCCTTGATAGGGTATTTACAGGCTATAAAATTGCCGATTTAAAAAAGCTATTGCTACCGTTGACCAACATGGCACAAAAATGTAAAACAGTTCGTATTACCAGTACAAACGGAACTGATGTTTCTTACGATATAGATACTAATTATACGTTTGATTATGATGACGGTGATTTCTCCATGCCAAAATTTGGTACGGCTCCAGGTTTTGTGAATATTGTGCCTAAACTAAATAGTATGAATGGTCGTATTGTGTTCGATTATTTACAGCATGCAGAGCTTTATAACAAAGTAGAATTTGTAATGAAAGACGGTGTAATCACTGAAGTAGTAGGGGAGGGCGCTGTCCAATTCAAGGAATACCTTTCTTCATGGGATGATGAAAATATGTATAAAATCTCACATAATATGCTAGGCTTAAACCCCAAAGTACATGCAATTACGGGCGAGTTGGTAGAAGACGAACGAATATGGGGCGGTGTAGATTTTGGCTTCGGACATACTAGTGCTATGGATATGCCACCTTTCGGACAAATGGCAAAATCGCATTTTGATGGTGTTGTTGCCAAAACCAGTATTTATTTTGATGACATACAAATTACCGATAATGGCGAAGTATGTCATGAAGAATTAAGACCTTTAGCAGAGAGCTTATTAAGCGCCACAAATGTCTAGCACCGAAGATCAATACGCAACAACCAAAGTACAGCCCAAAGACTTCGTTTCCGTTTGGGTTGTTGCACTGATAATTGCAAGTACCGGACTCTCGGTTTCAACCTTGTTCTTGGGCTCTGAAATTGCCTTAAGCTTAGGTTTTGAAAAAGCCCTGATCGCATTTGGTATTTCTACACTGGTATTGACACTTATGTGTATGGCTACCACTTTAATTGGTAATCGCTCTAGGTTATCCACTTACATGATTCTTCATTTTAGTTTTGGAGAATACGGTGCCAAAATTGTCAATTTTATCTTTGGTGTTACTTTGGTCGGTTGGTTTGCCGTTGCATTAGAACTATTGGCTATAGCCATATTCGATACCGCAGTAAGTACCTTTAGCTTTTCCGTATCAAAAGAGCTTATCATTATTGTAACCAGTCTATTCATAACCTTTACCACGGTATACGGTATCCGTAGCATTGAAAAAGTGGCTAATATATCGATACCTATTTTAACTGCTTTTCTAGGATATATCTTTTATTTATCTGTTGCGGAATTAGAAAGTTTCTCATCACTTTTTGACTTTGTACCTGAAGAAAACAGTATGACACTTTTTAAGGCTACCTCTATTTTGGTGGGTGCCGCTATATTGTTCCCCGTTTTAATGGCAGATTTCTCTAGATTCGTTAAAACAGACAAGCAAAGTTTGGCTTCGGTATTAGGTTTAACAATTGGTACGCCGTTGGCTTATTTTCTTAGTGCCGTACCCTCTATACAAACGGGCGAAGTAGATATTATTAAAATAATGGAGGAATTCAACATGGTAATCCCTGCCTTTTTACTGTTGTTTATTTCCACATGGAGCACCAATGCAACCAACTTGTATTCGGCTAGCTTAACCTTTTCAACCATTAATAAAAAATGGACCTTTAAAAACGTGGTTATCGTATCTAGCATATTTGGCACCCTTTTAGCATTGTTCGGTTTTGCTACCTATCTTTTCGAATTTCTGGAATTTTTGGGCATTTTGGCACCCTCTATTTCTTCCATTTATTTTATTCATTTCTTTTGGATTAAAAGACAGCGCTATAACTTAGACGACATAGCCAAGTGGGAACCCTCTGCTCTAATTAGCTGGGTGTTAAGCTCATTGATTAGTGTGTTTACCTATTTAGAAGTTTTTCAGATTACAGGGGCTTATTTCCTTGATTCTTTTCTACTTGGTGCCGTAATCTATTTAGCATTTCAGTGGAAAGCGATTTTTAAACCTGCCCAGTAGTTACAACTAGATA
Source organism: Maribacter sp. Hel_I_7 (assembly GCF_000688315.1). NCBI lineage: Bacteria > Pseudomonadati > Bacteroidota > Flavobacteriia > Flavobacteriales > Flavobacteriaceae > Maribacter > Maribacter sp. Hel_I_7. The sequence goes on from NZ_JHZW01000003.1 coordinate 957,158, forward strand.
TTCTTAAAAAAACGGCGTTCTTCTTCAGTTAAAAGTATTCTTAGCAAGTACTTCTCAGCCAAATTATTAAACACCTATTCATACGTGAGATTGATTTATTTGCTGATTTGTGTGATAATATGACTTATTGCTATACTAATAGCATAAACAAACATCATGAATACAGTAGCTAAAAAATTCAACCTTCAGAAAATCCTTATCAAATTTTATACCTGTGAGATACGTACTTTTAGGCGAATATTAGGACTAAAATAACAGCGTCAAATTAGTATTGGTTCATCCAGCATTGAAACCGTTTCACTTGATATAAGGGCGTAATTATGTTACCTTTATACTGGTGCTAGTTTATAAAAGCACACCAATAAACAGCTAGGAAATTTAGCTGGTTAAATCAATAAAACGCGTATACAAGCTTGTCATATGAAGCACATCCCATTTAAAATGTTGCTAAAGAAATCATATCTCTATATTGTTTTTATCTTTTTGGGTTGTACATCTACCAAAACAAACAATCAGCACACAAACAGTTCTAATGCCGAACCTACTATCATACAAACTCAAAACGGTACTGATAAGGCAAAGCCTTTTATTCAAAATTTGGGTTTAGATGATCATTCATACATCAGTCTAACACCAAGCCAAACAGAATCAACGATCCATCATAAAGATTCGCTTCTACAAGAGCATAGTAATACTCAACTAAGTAGTAGTTCTGAGGAGGTCAACTTTAATAGCGATAGTCCCGTAGCGTATAGAATTGTTCAAAATTATCTGAATAGCGAAATTAAAGAGCCTGGCGGACATTGCCTTACCGTAAGTAAAACTCGGTTTGAAAAGGGATACAAAGAAGTGCACGGTCATTTGCCTTATCAAGATTTGCCCGATAGTATGGCTACGGCTACATATACTTCTAAACAGGTATTTAACTTGCTTTATGTGACTGCTTCTAAACCAGATAAAAGCTGGCAAAGCCTTCCCGAAAAATATAGGGGCAAAGGTAATGCGGGTGCTATTACCTACGCCGGTATGGGTACTTTAGTTGATTCTACCGGTATTTGGGGCGGAAAATTAAAACCGGGTGCCCTTATGCAAGTCTGGCGGTATAAAGAAGATTATATAGAGGTGGTACAGGGTGCCGATGTTGTAAAACTAGATCCATACGGACATTCGTTTATTTTCATAAGCTATGTACGTGATGACAAAGGTGTAATTACCGGACTCCGGATTGCGGATCAAGGTTTTCAGAGTTACAGACCACTAGTGCCTAGAGATTATGATGTCTGGTGGGCAGTGAACCTAAGTGTTTAGCCAACGCATAAAAAGCATCATAAAACTTTAACTTTTTATATGTAATTTACTCAGTACTAATACGTTCTAATAATAGTATCTTATCCCTAAATCTATTGTAACCTATGTTTCTATTTTCGATACTTCTTTCTTTAGGCTTTTCTAATGATATATCACCTAAAACAAATAGGGTGATGCATCATAGCACTGCTGCTGTAAGAACTTTACCTGTATCGAAATCAACTAATTTTAAGGAAGAAAAAACACTTGTGCTCAACATAGCATCAGATTCTATCGCTGATTCTTATGCCAGTACTAAAGAAGATGCCCATCAACTGCGTTTGCGTTTAAAAAAAGATTTACGGGCAGGTACTATTTCTATTGATCATATTAAAACAGCTTTTGCCGATCAACTGGTAGATAAAATTATACCGCACTGGTATGGTACTCCGTGGAGTTTTGGCGGACATACTGCTACGCCTAATGAAGGTAAAATTGCATGTGGTTATTTTATATCAACCACTCTGCGAGATATGGGAATTAATATCAACCGTTATAAATTAGCTCAAAAATTGCCCATAGACGAGGCTAAAATGATCAGTTGTGGTTCGGAAATTACCCAAGTGGAACAAGAAACCCATGAAAAAGCATTTGAAGAGATAGATACCTTAACCCAAGAGGGACTTTATTTTATAGGTTTTGATGAGGGACATGTGGGCTATCTTTTAAAACGTGAGGGCGAACTTTTCTTAATACACTCCAACTATCTCAACCCAGTATCGGTTTGTATGGAAACTCTTAAAGAATCACGCGTTTTTAATCGTTTTACCAAATTCCATCTCGTAGCCATTTCTCATAATGATGCCTTATTACAACGCTGGTTAGACAATGGTACTGTTATGTAATTTCGTATAACTTTCTTTATCATAAACATATACCATAGCGCTTTTTAGCGCTATTTTTTATTCAAAAGTATGTCGTTGTTCTGCAGTCGAAGATGCTTGTAGTAATTGGTGAAATGTCTTTATACTATCAAAATTGCTAGTAATTTCTTCCGATACCGCTATGCCAGATACACCTGCTTCTAGTAACCCTTTCACATCTGCCGTAGTAATACCACCAAAAGCAATAATTGGGGTTTCGGTTTTTAAAGCTTCTACTAGTAACATGTACCCATTTAAACCCAAAACCGGACTCAAATCTTCTTCGTTAGTATTGCCTTTAAAAGGACCTAAATTGATATAATCAACTTCTTTGGCTAACAGTGTTTCTGCGTCTTGTAAGGTGTTTGCCGTACCACCAATCATTTGCCAAGTGTATAGCAGTTTTCGTACCTCGGTAGGGGCGGTAGCTGTTTTATCTAATACAACACCATCTGCTTTAATGGTATGTGCAATCTTAAACTGATTCTCAATGATCAACCGCGTCTGAAAATGAGAAGTGATCTCCCTAGCTTCTTCGGCTATTTTTAAAAACTTCTTTTCCGATACATCTACTAAACCTAACTGTACCAATTCTATACCCGAAGTACACGCCTTTTGTATATTTTCCAAAACCTCTATTGGTGAGTTTCCTTTTGGTTTGTAATGTAGTTTAGGGATAATCATGTCCATATTTTCTGATGTAAATGTTGTGGTATTTGAGTTGGCAAAGTTACGGATGTATTGTGTAATTTAATTTTTTTGTATGGCAATGTCTTCTTCACCGGCTATTTTTTGTACCGCTAATTGCCCATCATGGAAAATAGAATTCATAGGTTTCGTCTAATTGTGGTTGTGATAAGCACTTCTGTGTTTTAGACGTAGGGAGGGTTGTAAACTTTCTTGTCACATGACTCGTAATTTATTAAGATTAAAAGTCTATGTTAATAGGGGTTACAACATTATTTTTAATGATTACGGAAACCCGTAACAAATAACTTTGGTAACTCGATACATTTATTAGTTAGAGTTTAAAGTCAAAAACGAAGAAAATTGCTGAAGCTTGTAAATTTTGTCAAAGACTAAAAGAAGAAAAATAATCTTTTAATAAAACAGAAAACTTATCAGCATAAAACAACCTATTATACTTCTGATAAAATTTCATACCAATTAATAGAATGATAGTTAACTTAGTTAGCTTTAAATTAAATACTAAAAGTTAAAGATGCCAATCAAAAACCATTTACGAATAAATGCAGATAAACAGCTAGAAGAATCTGGACAAGTAAAGTTTAATTACGGTTTTGGAGAAAATGAAGATGAAGCCAATATAGAGCCAAATTATATATTTATGGCTAGAACGTTTCGGGAAGATTTAAGATCTTATCGGAGTGACTTAGAAGTAAAAGCAGCTGTAAAAGATGAGACAATTGATGTTCCTTTTGATGTAGATTATTTAGAAGTAGACTTTATGGGACAGTTTCATTTAGAGAAGTACTACAGTATATGGTACAATACTTTTGGACTCGAAGGTGTAAGCTTCACCAATTTTAATAGAACAGCGTTATTTTCTATTGCAGATCGAGATAAATTTCAGGTATTTATTTCTAGTATAGAAGGCTTAATCAATAGAGGTTTAGATGACAATACAGAAACTGATTTTAATAAGAATGTAATTTTTGTGAAAAATTTTAAGCTTCTTACGTTAAGTGATGTTTTACAAGTAAGTGCAGAAAACATAGGAAACGTAGTTGTGCTTAAGACAATTGAACTACCAGCTAGTCCAGTAATTGAAAAAGGTATTCTTGATGCGCTAGAATCTTACTTAACACTTCATCAAATTTCATACGAAATTAATAGAGAAACACATAGATTAGAGCTTTATGATGCTACACTAGATGAGCTTATTGCTATTGCGCAAAATTTTGATGTCATAGAGAGCATAACGTCTTCCCTTTCTGGAGTTGTACGACCAGGTGTTTATAATATTCCTAGTAGAGATTTCGGTTTTGAAATAGCGAATGCAAATGAGGAACTTCCTTTAATTGGAATATTGGATACTGGAATAAGTATGCAAACTCCACTAACCAGTATTACGCTACGAGATGATACTTTTACATTAGATGGTAATCCATTAATTGATGATTGTGGTAATGATGGGCACGGTACAATGGTAGCAGCATTAGCAGCATTAGGAAGACACAATCATAGTAATAACTTTGAAGGTGAAATAACCGCAGACGCTAAGTTGCTATCTATTAAATTAATCGGCAGTGGTGATGGCTATCTTTCTGAAAAAAAGGTGATTGAGTTGCTTTATAAAGCGAAAGAAAAATACCCTCAATTAAGTATTTTCGTCTTAACAATTTGTTATAAAACTCATAAGAGAACGAACGAAGCGTTCTCTAATTACACATACGAACTGGATAAATTTGCATACGAAACTGATAGCCTAATTTTTATTAGTATTGGGAATAATATTCAAGCAATGAATGAAAATGTTGATTATGACTTAAATTATTTCAATAATGAACATACTAACTTAAATACGCCAGCTGACTCAATGAATAATATGACTGTAGGCGCAGCCGCAGATGGTTTATATGATGGTGTGTTTAACGGTATCGCATCAGGTAAAGAATTTCCTGCTATCTATTCTAGAACAGATCATATTGATCTTACTGCCATATATTCTGTTAAGAAAAGTAATAAAAATCTTTTTAAACCAGATGTTATCGAAGGTGGTGGAGATTATGGATTCTACAATCCTACCACAATAGATTTTATGGATAATGCAGCTATGTCTGTATTATCATCCAACCCAGCTTTAGGATATACAAAACAAGTAGGTACAAGTCTAGCAGCACCACTGACGGCTAATCTTGCTGCAAAACTTAAAATTGTTTATCCAGATTTAAAATCACAAACATTAAAAGCCTTGATAATTAATGGAGCATCTTTAAAAAACATAGTATATCCAGATGTAAACAAACCTTTACTAAATAGAACTTCTGGCTACGGACTTATTGATGCTGATAAGACTATTTTTTCAGATGAGAATAGCGCAACAATGATATTGGAAGACAGTATCCAAAGCGGTGAACAAAAGATATATCCTGTAAACTTTCCTGACTACCTAATTTCAACAAGTCTTGGTAAGACTAATCGGGTACTTAAAATAACAGCTACATTATGCTTTAGTTTTTTACCCTTACAGCACAATCAATTAACATATTGTCCTGTACATATGGCATTTAGTATTTTCAAGAATCATTCTTCAGATGATATTAACCGAGTACAACGAGTGCTAAATTCAAAGTTGCGCACCACATTAAGCTGGTCTCAATCTGCAAGAGACAAATCTACTCCAGCACCTTATAGTAATGTTCAAAAAATTGAATTTAATGTTGATGTTGCACAACTGCGAAGTGAAGGAAAAACTTTTAAATTAGCTGTACAAGCTCTATTGTCAAATCAAATTATGGCATCCCAGATTGAGAATTACCCAACAGAATTTAATTTCTCACTAGTTCTTAATATTGAAGAAACGGTAAGAGCAAATACAGGTCGTCTATATGACGAATTAAGAGCAATAAACAATGTTGAAGTTATTAATGTAGCCGAAGCTGAAGCAGATTTGGAAGGAGAAGTTTAAGAGGTAATCTCAAGAGATTTTTTTTCTGCAATCACAAGAGCTTTCCAAATTTGACTATCAATTTTAGTAATGGATTTTACATCTTTATTACTTTGCTTGAATAAACTACGCTTTAAGGCAGTAATAAGCGTTTTTTGAATGCTGTAGTAAGATAAACCTTCACACAGTTTCATAATCTTTGTTCCTTCTCTTTTATTACTTAATATAAAACCGCTCTTGCTTAATGTTAACTCAACAAGATTTTTAATTTGTTCAGTATTTGGTAATGAAAAACCTATGATACTATCAAATCTTCTTGTTAACGCAGAGTCTAGCATTTCCTTCTGATTAGTCGCAGCAATTACAATACTACTTTGAGGTAAATAATCAAATAACTGAAGTATGGTATTAACCACACGTTTCATTTCTCCATGATCTTGACTGTAATCACGTACCTTTCCTAAACTATCAAATTCATCAATAAAGATAATACAGTCTTCAAGTGCTGCCTTCCTAAATATCTTTGAAAGATTTTTACTAGTTTCACCCAATTTAGAAGAAACTATTGCTCCTAAATTAACAACAACCATCATTTTTTTTAATTCTCCTGCAATGATATAAGAAGCTAATGTTTTTCCACAACCAGATGGTCCATGTAATAATAGTTTGTTAGAAACTGGAAGTTTGAAGTTTTGTAGTAATTCAATTTTTTCGTGCTCTTCAATGAAATGTTTTAATTCTCCCATTACCACATCATCAGCAACAATGTTTTCTAAAGAATAATCTGAAGTTATTTTTTCTAGAATTAGATCATGCAAGTCACGATCATCCTGACGTTGCTGATATGAATCTGAGCCTACTTTTGTTAAGCTATTCGCACTTTGTTGACGCATTGACTCTTTAATAATAGATTGCAATTGAATTGCAAAATTCACCTTTTTAGTCTTTTTAGAATGTTCAACAAGCTCATTAATTACTGTCAATAGACTTTCTTGGTCATTTTCAAGACCATACTTTGCTATTTCTTTTATGTAATCAAATTGCCTCAATTTATTCTTTTAAATTTTATGTAAAGGTAACAAACTTGAATAAGGTTTTAAATATATTATATACCAATATAAGTATTTCATTAATAGATTATTATAAAAAATTATAAATATAAATCACAATTATAGCTAATTAAGCATTGTTCCAAAAAAGTAATTCATCTATAAACAATCGTTTATATAAATAATAGTAGCATTTTATTACAGACTTATTTTTCATCATAAGGCAGAAATTGGAAAAATAAGTTTACTTCTTACAGAGCGTCTCTGTATACCTTAATTAGTTAACAGCTAATTGGTATTCAGAGACTTTTTTTGCGCAAAACTTTACATGTCAAATAGACTCTAAAAAGAGTAAATTAAATTGAATACCTAGTATTGCCAATTATTAGCCCAATCTTTCCAAACAACATCTAGACCTTTACTTTTTAACATGGCAGTTATGTCTTCTGTTGGTCTTTCGTCTGATATTTCAAATTGCTCTAAAGATTCTGGTGCTACGGCATACCCACCAGGGTTGGTTTTAGACTCCGCACTTATAGAGGTAATGCCCAAATTCACAATATTATTCCTGAACAGCTCACTTTCACGTGTAGACATGGAGAGTTCTACATCTTCATCTAATAACCTAAAGGCACAGATGAGTTGCACCAAATCTGGGTCGGTCATTTCAACCTTTGGTTCCAATCCTCCTGAATGGGGTCTTAATCTAGGAAACGATATGGAGTACTTCGTCTTCCAGTACGTCTTTTGTAAATACTTTAAATGTAATGCTGTAAAGAAGCTATCTGCACGCCAATCTTCTAATCCAAATAATGCGCCCAATCCAATTTTGTGAATTCCGGCTTTGCCCAATCGGTCAGGAGTATCCAATCGAAAATCGAAATTAGATTTCTTGCCTTTTGGGTGGTGCTTTTTATACTCCTCTCTATGGTAGGTTTCTTGATATACCAAAACGGCATACAAGCCATTTTCAATTAACAGCTCATATTCATCTTGCAATAAGGGTTGTACCTCTATAGTGATATTTGAAAATTTAGAACGAATTAACTGCAAGGCATTATTGAAGTAATCTACACCAACGGTTTTATTGGCTTCGCCTGTAACCAATAAAATATGGTCATAGCCTTTAGATTTTATATACGCTACTTCTTTTAAAATTTCAGCGTCGGTCAAGGTTCTACGCGGAATTTTATTGGTCATGCTAAAACCGCAGTAGGTACAAATGTTCTGGCATTCGTTACTTAAATACATGGGCGAATACATTTGTATGGTATTCCCAAAGCGTTTCTTGGTGAGCTGGCGACTCAATTGCGCCATTTGCTCCAAGTACGGTTTGGCTGCAGGCGATATTAAAGCTTTAAAGTCCTCTAAATCTCGTTTTGTGTTATTTAATGCGCGTAACACATCTTGCTCTGTTTTAGAAAAAATACTGGCTAAGGTATCGTTCCAATTGTAGGTATCGAATAGGGTTTTGAAACTGCTCATAATCTTCTAATTCAAAAAACTAGTTAAGGGACTACTTGCTTCGGCTTTTTTATGCACTATAGGTGCCAGTTTCGCTTCAAAAGCCATTCTGCCCGCTGCTACCGCCATTTTAAATGCTTTGCCCATTGCTACAGGGTTTTGAGAAACGGCTATGGCCGTATTTACCAACACGGCATCTGCACCAAGCTCCATTGCAAAGGCTGCATGTGAAGGAGCTCCAATACCGGCATCTACAATAACAGGGACATTGCTTTGATCAATAATAATCTCTAAAAATTCTTGTGTTCTTAATCCTTTATTACTTCCTATAGGCGCACCTAAAGGCATTACACACTGCACACCAACTTCCTCTAATCGTTTACACAGAACGGGATCAGCATGTATATAGGGCATAACCACAAAACCTAGTTTAACTAATTCTTCGGCAGCCTTTAGCGTTTCTATGGGATCGGGAAGCAGATATTTTGGATCGGGATGTATTTCTAATTTCACCCAATTGGTCGCTAACGCTTCACGAGATAATTGAGCAGCAAAAACAGCTTCCTTTGCAGTACGAACTCCCGATGTGTTGGGTAATAAATTAATGCGATTATGATTTAAATGGCTTAATATATCATCTTGAGCATCACCAACATCTACCCGTTTTAAGGCCACGGTCACCAATTCACTCTCTGATGCCAGTATGGCTTCTTTCATTACTTGCGACGAGCTAAATTTTCCCGTTCCCGTAAACAACCTTGAGCTAAACTTCTTATCTGCTATCTGTAACATCTTATTTTCTTTTGTCTTCGGATATCCAACGTTCTTCTACTATTTCGCCACCATTGATGCGTTTCTTAAAATCTGGAATGCTATTAAAATTGCGCGTTATTTCACCAGAAACTGCGATACCATGAATACCTGTTTTCATTAGTTCTGAAACATCATCTATAACAATACCGCCTATGGCAATTACAGGCAATTCTGTTTTGAGTTCTTCGAGTATGGTCAAGTAACCGTTCATGCCCAATACGGGACTCAAATTCTTTTTGGTCTTCGTAAACCTAAAAGGACCCAGACCTATATAATCTACTTTTTTATGGATCAGAGTTTTACAATCCTCCAATGTGTTGGCGGTGCCACCAATGAGTTGCCAAGACGCCAGCTCTTTTCTTGCTTTAGTAGGGCAGGAGTCTAATTTACCTAAATGCACACCATCTGCTTTTACTGCAGCGGCAATTTTATAGTGATCGTTAATGATTAATAGTACCTGAAACTTTGATGTTATTTTTCGTGCTTGTTGTGCGGTTTCAAGTACTACTTTTTCTGACTGGTTTTTTAAACGCAGTTGCACCAATTCCGCACCAGAAGAACACGCTTTCTGAATATTTTCTAAGTGTTCTTGTGGTGTACTGCCTTGTGATATATAATGTAATGTTGGTATCATTTAGATTCTTTACTTAAAAGCTTAATTCATGCTATTTCTATTTGAAGTTTTCTTCTCTTCAATCCATGCCGCTTCATATTGTTTTTTCAAGGCTACAAAGCTTTCAACAGGGTTTTCCATATTCCAAACGCCACCTAAGACACCAATACCTTTAAAACCGAGCTTTAGTGTTTGTCGTACATTTTTATCGGTTATTCCGCCCATGCCCACGATTAACTTTTCACTAAGTTTGACGTCGAAACCTTTTCCTTCATATCCTTGTTTAGAGATGGAAGAAAACACGGGACTCAGTAAATGATAGTCAAATTCAAATTCACAATCTTCTAATACCTCTGGATCATGAAAAGAAGAACTTATAGTCTTACCGTACATATCTAAACGTTTGAAATACTGACCAGGATTATCAATATGGTCTATTCTTTTTTGCTCTTGAAAATGCACGCCTTTTAAATCATATGCATTGATCAACTCATGAAAAAGGTGAACTACAATTCTATTATGATATTTGGTGTCGATCGCATTTAAATAATTGCAATGTTCTTGATAGTCTTTAAATGGTTTTCTCAAATGATAATATGCCAAACCTTGTTGAAATAACTGATGAAGTATTTCAATTTCGTTAGGGATATCATTTTCTGGTGCTATTAATACGATCATTTTTGTGATTTAAATATTGTAATGGAAATCCTTTTGCTTCATGTGGGTAATACGGGAATAGAAAGCCTGATTTTCAACCCCCTTGGGTAGCTCTAATGACCAATACTTCATCACTCTCGTTCAGTGTTTTAGTATGCCACTCTGTTTTGGTAATTATGTTCTCATTTACCGCCACGGCTATTCCGTTAACAGAAATATCCAATCCTTTAATGATTTCATCTAATGTAGTATTCGGCTTGAATAGGTGAGTGCTGTTGTTTACTTTAATATGTATCATCTTTTCCATTAGGTTATCAATGCCTAAAACGCAACAATGATTTTAATTTTGATGTAAACAGAAAGAATAAATAATGAAATGATAAAAGGAAAGTACAGGTTGTTGATCCTGATAACTTTTCCCTACGTTGATATTAATCAAATCAGGTTCTAAGGATATTTCTCAAACTATGAAATAGCTACTCCTAAAGTTTACTTCGCTAATGTAAGAATTTGAAGACGAACACGTGCTTTTAAACATCAGAATGTTGAATAATTTATAGCTACAAGCGTTTTATGAAAAGATCGGCAATTATACCATACTTATCATATAAGTCTTATCATTAACCCTAGTATTTTCATTGCTAATTTTATCTAAAAACGCTAAAAAGTATAAATGAGTTACAGTAATTTTGTAGTTCATATAATTACAGCATATTGCTAGAAAAAAGAAATCAATTACCCCAAGAGCAATTTATAGATGAAGAAAACTTCATTTATTGTTTAGAAGGCGTTCAAGACATAGAAACGGATAAGGTTACCGAAGCACAGGAAAGCTTGGAGCAACTGGCCATGAAATACGGTATAGCAAGTATCTACAAAAAATGTGATACCATTGAAGGATTAGAAGATAGCTTAAACGGACTGGTCTTAGATGATCACAATTTTAAGGACTATGAAATCATCTATTTGGTGATGCATGGTGAAGCCAATAGTATTTGCTTAAACGATTACTACTATACCTTACAGGAAATTGCAGAGCTATTTGAAGGACGATTAAAAGGAAAGATTTTACACTTCTCCAACGCAAAAATTCTAGATTTAGACGAAGAGGAAGCACAATATTTTTTAGACATTACCAATGCAAAAGCTGTGTCTGGTTATGGCAATGCATACAACGGAGTAAGTAGCGCTAACCTTGATAAGGCTTTCTTTAACTTATTTAAAGAAGATGATGATATGTTCGATGTTGTTGAAGAACTGCACCAAAGACATTACAATGTCTGTAAGTTGCTTGATTTCAGATTGTATTATTAAACCGCTACCTAAAACAAATCACTTACTCTTCAAATTGATCTCAATTACTTGATCGCCGTTGTAGAAAATTTTTAAACCTGCCTGTTGATTCGTTGATTTACCTATATGTTTAATAACAATAGGCATTTCTTCTCCTGTTGGCACCAAACAATATTCAACTTTTGACTCAATTTGATACTGATTTCTAGCATCTCCTGTAAGTGCTATTGTCCTGATAAAGCAGCCCGTGTTACCTAACGTATTTTTAAGATGTATAGTCGTTTCGGTACCAATTGGTATTTCAACTTCTGACTTACTGCTAATTTACAGATTGTTAGGAGTTAAAGTGAAATTTACATTGTAAAAAAAGTATAAATAAAAGAAGCAATTACATGTTGTTTTAAAATTAATAACTCTTAAGTATTCAAGATAAAAATTAAATCTATATTCCTATTTTTACCAAAATCAAATAGAAGAATTTAATAGTATGAGCAAAACAAAACTAACCATAAATAGTAATGGGTCTGTAAAAGTAGAAGGAGATTTTGAAATTGTAGATAGCCAAGGTAATTCATATAACTTACAAGGTAGAACAGCGTTAGGTATATGTCGTTGCGGACTTTCTAATAACAAACCTTTTTGCGATGGTTCACACAGAAATCATTTTGAGCACGAAGCAACAGCTTTCGATTTACCTCCAATGAAAAAGAAATAAAACACATTAATTATTGCTTTTTAATAGACTTCTCTCATAAAAAAGCAATAATCAGTTTTTGTTCTATAATGTCTTGCGTTATGTAACTTTGCTTTAGCTAAAGCAAAGTTATTTTTTCAATCTTCTTTTGTTTTTCTTCTAAAAACCTCTTCTGAAAAGATAATGAAATCGAAAAGCAATTTCGCTTTGAGATTCATGAATACCTTTAAAAAATAATAAACAAGCAATGAATAAACACTTATTAACTGACCGACGGCAGGAGGGAAGGAAATGTGTGTGGAATGGTATTTTACTACAAACTTAAATCAGTTACTAAAAACCGTAATAGAATTCTTGTTAATATTTTATATATTTATGCTTCTCAAAGATTTAAAATGTACAATTTTCTCCCCCAATAATTTATAAAATACCCTTTAATAGGTATTTATTGATCAGAAATAGAAAAATACTTTTGACTTTATCAAAATTTTTTAAAGTAATTCTTGTAACCAATTAAATCAAACACCATGAAAAAAAGTATTTTGGTGGCAACGGTCTTTATGCTTACTGGTTGTTCCACACCTTCGAGTTCTCCTATATCAGCATTAAATGCAATTTTAGTTTTAGACGAAATGAGCAGTTCTATAGATGATGCCACCGCCTCGGCAGAATTTGCTTATAATAATTCAATAAATAATACATCTGTTCAAATTAAAAGTATAATCGGGAATTTAAGGTATGCGATAAAAGATACTGCCGATGAAATTGATGATAAAATTACAGAACAACAATTTCGGTTACTTGAAAATACTATTACATTGAAAAATGAATTCGATGAGTCTTTAAATAATGGGTTTAATAGAACGGAGAACTTAACAAATTCTATCAGTCAAATAGTTAGTGATTTACCATTTACAAAAAATGAACCAAGAATTACCAAGACTGAAATACCTCTGTTTGTAAAAGATTGGTCTAATAATGTTAAACTAAATTTTCAGGGTTATAACTTAGATTATGAAGATAATTTTATATCTATTGGAGATGAAATTACGTTGAAAGCGTCCACTCAGAATTCTACTGGCATAGAATTTCTAATATCTAACAAAAAAATTTCTGAAACAATAAATGAAATTTTGAATGAAAATTCATCTAGTACTAATTACATAAAAGGAGAAGTTCATTTGTTTTATAAAAAGGGTTGGGTTTTCGGAAAGAAAAAAGAAAAAATATTACCGATTACTATTAAAGTTATTCCAAGGAAAATAGGTACTATAAAAGTAGTGTTTCAAGTTGATGAATATCAATCTAATATTGAGCATATAAATGCATCTTGTGCTGTAGGAACACCAAGCCCAGGCTGGAAGGGTAAAAGGAAAACTCGAAGTAAATCATGTCCGATTACTGCCCCTAGGAAGCTTGTTGAAAGTTGTAATAACGTTGTCCAAGGGTCAATTATACCAACATCCATTGTTTCGCGACAAACAGCTAAAAGATATGGAGGGGGGCATAGTGTTGGTTCTATAACTAATGAAGGATTTGTACTAAACGTAACTGCTAAAAGTGAAAGTAAACCAGGTGGCGGGGGTGGTTTGTATTCGGCACGAGTAGAATATGATGTTGAATATCCATGTAAAGTAAAATCTGATAAATCTTTTGAGGAAATGCAATTATTAGTTGGTCAAGAAATACCAATTGACTTAACAGGTAATAAAGACCCTCTCTATAAAAGGGCGGAAATAAGCTTTTTTGATGGGTCAGAAATGGTTTTAAGTAGTGAAGAGCGAAAGCACTCTTTGTTAGAAATCAGTAATAATGATGCTAAACAACAAGTAATAATAAGACCTGTAAGAATTTCTAAAAATTAGATTTATTTTCAAAAGTAAATATACATTTAAAGAGATTACAAAAAATAATAATGGTTAGCTAAGAGTAGATTTTTGTATTTTAAAGTAAAGTATGTGGCACCACACTTTCTCAAATTTTTGTTTAAATAACTCTCTTTTTAAAAGGTAACAAAACGTTTATTGTACGAGCCGACGATAGGAGGGAAATTTAATGTGTGTGTGCAATGGTATTTTACTAAATTTTTAACTTTCCTAACGGTTTTCCGTAATAGTTTACTTGTTAAATTTTTGTATTTTTAGACTCCCCCATTTTTTTAATAAAAACTAAGTAATTTATATTGAATTAGTATTCTATTATTGAAAACTAGTTTGATAGATATAATATTGGAATTAAATCTATGGAATTTAACGAGTATCAGAACAAAGCAAAATTAACATTACAAAAGTACAATGCTGATGAGACTGCAAATATTGTAATACCATATTTAGGAATAATAGGAGAAGCGGGATCAGTTATTAGTGAATTAAAGAAAAAATTAAGAGATGGAGATTCTTATGTAAATTTTGAAAATAAGTTAAAAGAAGAGTTAGGTGATGTGCTATGGTATTTAGCTGTAATTGCTTCTGAAAACAACATAGATTTAAATGAAATAGCAAAAGAAAATATAAATAAAATTTCAGATCGTTTCTCTGAGAAAGATGAAACTGATTTTACTAATTACGATAAAGGTTTTGATGAAACAGAGTCATTACCTCAAGAATTTGAAATTGAGTTTATTTCATTTAAAGAGGGGGGAAGACAATTGGTCAAAATAATCAATAAAGATTCGGGCGAAACTATAGGAGATCCATTAACAGATAACAATTATGAAGATGATGGTTATAGATTTCATGATATTTTTCATTTTGGATATTTAGCAAATTTAGGATGGTCTCCTGTAATAAGAAAACTTATAAAACGTAAAAGAAAAAGTAATATAGAAATAGATACAAATGAAGATGGTGCTCGCGCACAAATTATAGAAGAATTGATATCACTTTTAATATATAGCGAATCAAAGGACAACAAATTATTAAAATACAGTAACAATATAGATACTGGCCTATTGAAACTTGTAAAGCGTCTAGTAAAAGATTTAGAAATAAAGGATTGTACAGCCAGACAATGGGAAGTAACCATCTTGAATTCATACAGGGTTTTTAATACTTTGATTGAAAATAATGGAGGCAGAGTATTGGTAAGTAAAAAGAACAGAACGCTGACTTATTTAGGAAAAAAATAAATAATATATATTGAAAATATTAATAAAGAAATCACTTCCAAAAGAGTCGGTAGTCTATAAAACATATTGGAAGTTTGCTGAGGAAAGACAAAATATATTCTTTAATAGAATTAATAATGAGGTTCATTGGACACACGATAAAATTTTAGCAAAACATAAGTTCACAAATGCTTACAGAGCTTCTGACCGAGTAAGTCAATATTTAATTAAAAATGTAATTTATAACCATAGTCAAGAACCAAAAGAGGTTCTGTTCAGAATTTTACTATTTAAGACATTTAATAAAATTGAAACTTGGGAACTTCTTACTAGTCGTTTAGGAAGTATTTCACATGCAGATTATAATTTTGAAGATTATGATGAAATTTTAACAACATTAATGAACAATGGTGTTTCAATTTATTCAGGTGCCTATATTATGACTTCAGGTCGTAGTAAGTTTGGGTACTCAAAAAAACATCGAAACCATTTAAAATTAATCGAACACATGTTTGATGATGGTTTTGTGAACAAAGTTTCCAATTCCATTAGTCTAGAGAACCTTTTTAATATTCTTAAAGAATATCCAACTATTGGAAATTTTTTGGCTTATCAATATGCAATTGACATCAACTATAGCGAAGTAGTAAATTTTAATGAAATGGATTTCGTTGTCCCTGGTCCCGGAGCTTATGATGGAATCAGAAAGTGTTTTACAGATTTAGGTGATTATAATGAAATTGATATTATAAAATATGTCACAGAAAGACAAAATATTGAATTTGAAAGATATAATTTAAACTTTAAAAATCTTTGGAGCAGGTCCTTACAACTTATTGACTGTCAGAATTTGTTTTGTGAAGTAGACAAATACGCTAGGGTAGCTCATCCAAATGTATCTGGAATATCTGGTCGTTCAAGAATCAAGCAAAAGTTTAGACCAAAAACTAATAAAATTGATTACTGGTATCCTCCAAAATGGGATATTAATCAAAATATCTAAATATAATATAAATGGGTAAAGAAAAAGGTAACAACGTATTTATAAGTCATTATGGAAAGGATGATGATAAAGTTCAAAGATTGAAAGAAAGGTTTGCAGAAAAAGGTTATAAAATTAGGAACTATTCGGTCGATAGCACAAAACATAAAGATGGTAGAATTCCCCAAAAAAAAGTACTCGAAAGATATCTAAGAAGGCAGATAAGTTGGTCAGGTTCTCTGATATGTCTTATTGGCCCAAACACTCATAAAAGAGATTGGGTCAATTATGAAATAGAAGAAGCACATAAACAAGGTAAAAAAATCGTTGGAATTTATACTCATGGTAATAACGATTCTGCAGAATTACCAGATGCTTTTAAAAAATATGGAGGAGCAACAATAGGTTGGAACTCTTTAGACAAGCTTATAGATATTATTAATGGTGATGTCTTACCTACGGAAACTCCGTCTGGAAGTGAAAGAAAACCATTATATAAAATGGCTACTATAAATTGCTAAAAAAATATGGAATACTTCTCATATGTTGTAGAGCACGATTATGGCTTAGCTCCTAATCCCTTTGGCGGATACTGCACATTAGCTGTTTGTAAACCTGATATTAGAAAAAATAAAAATTTAAACATTGGAGATTGGATAATTGGAACAGGAAGTCAAAAGTTGAAAAAACTAAATCATTTGGTTTTTGCAATGCAACTAGAAGAAAAACTAACTTTTGATGAATATTGGCAAGATAAAAGGTTTCAATATAAGAAACCTATAATAAACGGAAGTTTGGTTCAAATGTATGGGGATAATTTTTATCATAGGGATTCTAAAACTCAAGAATGGATACAGGAAAAATCTGCTCATTCAACTGTACAAAAGGAAAAGCATCTTATAAAAGATACGAGTTCAGAAATTGTTCTTATTTCTCAAAAATTTTATTATCTCGGAGATCAATCTTTATTGATACCGCAAGAGTTTATTAAGATCTGTAAAAAAAGACAGGGAATGAAGTATAAAGGATTAAACGAAGTTGGGACAAAGGTGATTACATGGTTGTCTCAAAACTCAAAAAATGGTATTAGTGGAGATCCAATTAATTGGAAAGAATATGATCATAAACAAATTAAATTACCCATATAATAACTGGAATTTAGGATGGCAGGAATTAATAGAGCTCTCAGTTTAAATGCGTCACTAGCTTTAAAAAATTTAGCTAGTAATGTAAAATGTGTATTTATTAGTCATCATAAAAGTGATTTAGAGTATTGTAAGAAGATTGCTCAATATATAATGAAAGCTAATATTGATGTGTACCTCGATGAGTACGATTACGATTTGAAACATCAGGTGCAAACTAATAATCCAGCAGGTGTTGTGCGTTGTATAAAAAAAGGTATTAACAATAGTTCACATATGCTTTGTGTTATTTCACCAAGTACTATTTATTCTAAATGGGTGCCTTGGGAAATAGGCTATGGTTATGATAAAACAACTATTGGAGCATTAACTCTTAAAGGGATTTCCAACGCATCGCTACCAGATTATATTAAGACGGTACCAGTTGTAAGAGGTACAAAGTCATTAAATCAATACATATCAAATGTGACTGGATATACCGAAAAGCACTTAAAAATGTTCAGTTATATTAATGAAAGCAATATGAGCAATCATGCACTAGACGATGTTTTGGACTGGCAACTATAAAAAGAAAAAAAATTGAGTAAAGAATATTTAATATCAAAGCTAACTTTTAGGGATGATAAACAATTAATAGACACAGTGAAAGTTGGTTTAGTGAATGGGAATTCTGTAGGAACATTTGAAAATAAAGATAGGAATTGGCTTGTGGACCAATTCAACTCAGGACACACGATTAGAGGGGCATATACAGGAACGGACGGTTTATGGAATCGGAAAGATGCTTTTAGGGTTGAAGAAAATTGTTTTAAATGGGGTTACGGATTGCCTAAAAACATAGCCAAACGCAATGTGTTTGTAAGTTATTATCATAATGATGATCAATTAAAAAGGCAAGAATTTGATAATCTTTTTGGCGATTTAATAATTAATCAATCTGTTATGCTAGATGAAATTAATGGCGAAAATAGTGACGATTATATACATAGATTAATTAATCAAGGTTATATGAGAGACACAACAATACTTGCTGTTCTGTTAGGACCGATTACTAAATGTAGAATGCACGTGGATTGGGAAATTGGAGGAGCTCTTAATAGAAGAGTTGGCGATAGATATGCTGGTTTATTAGGTATTAGACTTCCTTCTCATCCAGATTATGGATTAGGCACCACCTATAATATTGCAAATTACTCTGAGAGATTTATGGCTAATATTAATTCCGGATATGCCGTTGTTATTGATTGGACAGAAAACAGAAAAGTATTTCAGGATGCGATAGAATTAGCATTCTCAAGGCGAAGTGAGTCAGATAAAATAGTTAATGCATCAATAGCAAGACTAACCAGAAATTTATGCAAATGAAAAAGTTTAAAAGCCCATTATCAATATATGTCTTATGGCATCCGGAATTTAAAGAAGGTAAAGAATATGCTGAAAGTATTTATAACACTTATAGCGGTGAAAACGGTAATGTCACTCACGCTAAATATGATATACCTGTACATTACAGGACAAAGCCTTATAATAAAGAAACCTTTGCTAAAATACCATTTTCAGAATCTGATAAAAATGCGCTAATCCTTTTGGTTGATGAGCATATGTTTAATGATTCTAATTGGACAGAAACAATAGATGATTTATTAAAATCAAAACCTAGAAGCACAAGAATACTTCCTATACCTTTTAGTGAGTACGCATTTGATTTAAATCCAGAGCGCTTAAATAATTTTCAATTTATTAAGACGGATCAAAGCCATTTTAGCCCAGATAAGAATCTTATAAGTAATAGCAGAGTTATTAAATACCGATTGCTAGAAAGTATTGCTAAATTTTTATTCAATGTTAAAGAAGACTACGATACAGAAGAGCATAGTGATCCACCAATTAAATTATTTATTTCACACGCAAAAGATGATGGAAAAGATTTAGCGATACAGTTTAGAAATCATATTTATAGTAATACTAAACTGAAAGCATTTTTTGATGCTAATGATATTGCAGATGGTCATCAATTTGAACAGGAAATAACAAAACATATTGATCATTCTGCATTCGTAATATTTAATACTGATATATATTCAGATAGAGAATGGTGTAGAAAAGAGATAATTATTGCTAAAAGATATAGGTGCCCAATTATAGGTGTAATTGATATTAAGAAAGGTGAAAGAAGAAGTTTTCCATACAGTGGAAACTTTCCTACTATTGCCTGGAATAATAATTTTGAGGAAATTATAAATCTAATATTATCACAAGTAATAAGTGATAAATACAACGAGCTTTATTTAAAATCTATCGTTAAGATGTATGATCTAGAAAAACAATATAGCTGCTTAGTGCTTCCAAAAGCACCAGAGTTATTTAATTACATAGACATCGAGAATCTGAAAGAAGAAAATAAAGAAGTTAAATCTCTTATTGTTTTATATCCAGACCCACCAATAGGTATTGAGGAACTCAGTTTACTAAATGATGTGGACAAAAAAATTAAATTTATAACACCTCTATTGCTGCCAACATATATTCCAGAGCTATGAAAAAAGAGGATAAAAAGAACGTTACTACTAAAGATTTAGATAAACTTGTTACTAAAGAACTAAAAGATTCATCTAAAGAAAAAGAAATTTATCTTTTTGATGGTCAAAATGTTGCTATTTCAATAAGCGATAGTCCTGAAATAGAAAATTTAGGTTTCTCATTAGCACATCAAAGAAACCTAATAACTGAAATAACAAGGTTTTTAATAATTCACGGTAGCTGCTTGATTTATGGTGGTGATTTGCGCCAAAACGGATACACCAGAATGTTTTCAAATCTCGTACATCAGTATAGACCAAGCAAAGAAGCAGGAAAGTTGTTTTTTAAAAATTACTTCAGCTTCCCTATCCATCTCAATCTTAAAACTACAGATATTTTAGAATTTAAAAAAAATGGTGTTTTACCTGTGACTGTTGAACCACCAGCAGACCTAGGGATTGATCAGTCAAAATTTTATGTACCTGAAGGAAATGACAATCTATTCATCTGGGCAGAAAGTCTTACTAAGATGAGACAAAAGATGCAAAGCAATACAGATGCTAGAATTTTTACAGGTGGTAGTATGTCTAACTTTAAAGGTAAATATCCAGGTCTTTTAGAAGAGTCAATTCTTGCGCTAGAAAATAATATACCTGTATATTTTATGGGCATATTTGGTGGAATAACATCACGAATAATAGAAGGACTTAATGGAAAAAAACCTGAAGAGTTAACTATTGAATGGCAATCATCTCAAAACGAAAATTATAAAGAGTTTGTAAGTCACTATAATTCTAAAAAGAGTGAAGACAAAATTGATTACAAGTTAACCAGAGACTTCTTGAACAATTATACGTTAGAGCGTCTAAGCAAAAACAATGGTTTGTCTATTGCAGAAAATGAAAGGCTATTTAATACAGTACATACTTCAGAAATAATATTCCTGATTATGAAAGGACTTCATAAAACATTATCTAAATAAGATAAAACAAAGAGTCGTATTAATTGTAAAGTTCGCCCTAAGAAAATTTGGGTAAAACAATAGGTGAGGGGAGCGGCCATATTTTAGACGCGAGAAAATAAGTGCAACCAAAGGAACATTTATTTTTCGGCGAGTTGATGTAGCTGCAATTCAAGTAATATGTTTCATCAAAGAACCAAGCCTCCGCATCAACTCGCTCAAAGTATACTATGCCGTATCAAGAAAAAAAGAGGGCATAAAATAGAATTCTCCTGAGGAGGATTTTATTTTGTGAGCCAGCCATAGCGTTGGACTTAAACATAGAAGAACTTAATGCCAACGCTACAGCTCGCTCAAAATCCTAAAGATTCTTAATCTTCAGAATTTATGCCGTATTTGACATAATGTTAAAAGTGCCTAAAGAAAAACTTCAATTAAGCCGAGAGGTTAGCAAGGACTAAGAATTTTGATCACGAGATTTTTTGATTGATTACAAATCAATTAAAAAAGCTGCGAGTTAAAGCTGCGAGTTTATGCGGCTGCAAATTTTAGCTGTTGCGACAAGCTGACGAGAATATTGTAATAAAAAATCTTGTATATATTTCCTCGAATACTCAAATTTTAAATAAATCTAAAAGGCTACCCGGTAAAACGAATTTGACATAATATCTGCCGATATGAACCTAAAGGCATCATATCTGATATTATATCAAATGCAAGCATGCGCCGTTTTACACAACTAGTTATTTTGTACTATAATGTTCCGCGTTATGTAACTTGAGCTTTGGTTAAAAGCGAAAGTTTCTACTTTTTTCCTTGTTTTTTTCTTTCTAAAAACTTTCTTCTAAAGGTAATGGAACACTTATTATACGAGCCGACGGTAGGAGGGGAGTGTAATGTGTGTGAAATGGTTTTAACCTCAATTAATTAATAGAGGTCCTAAACTCCTTAGGGGAACGCCCTACTTTTTGTTTGAACAACCGACTAAAGTGTTGCGGATATTTAAAACCTAGTTCATAGGCGATTTCACTCACTGATTTGTTAGGGTCGAATACTTTTTCCTTAGCTACATCTATCAATTTTGCTTGAATAAATTCTTGGGCAGATTTGCCGGTTTCCTTTTTAACCAGATCACCAAAATAATTGGAAGATAAATGAAGCTGATCCGCAAAATATGCTACTGAAGGTAAACCATTAATTTTTGGCTTTTCCGATGAAAAATATTGAGAAAGTAGATGATCAAACTTCTCTAAAGTACCCTTATTCACTACTTCACGTGTAATGAATTGCCTGTCATAAAAACGAAGGCAATAGTCTAAAAATAGCTCAATATTGGTCACAATCAGTTTCTTGCTATGTTTATCAATGGGCTGTTCCAATTCAAACTGAATTTTTTCCAATAAACTCAAGATTAGCTTTCGCTCTTTAGCGGATAAATGCAAAGCCTCATTACTTGAGTACGCAAAGAAATTAAATTCGTGAATCTTTTTTGCCAAACTTGTACCCAGCAATAGGTCTGGGTGAAAAAGCAAAGCATAGCCTTTGGGTACAAAACCCGGTTCATAACCGCCAAGTTCAATAGTCTGGTTGGGCGCCATAAAAACCAAAGTACCTTCGTCATAATCATATGAGTTACCTCCATACTTTAATTTACAGCCCACGGCATCCTTCAAAAAAATAGCATAACAGCTGTAATGAAATCCGTCGTTCTTCTGATTGGTATATCCGGTTTGGTTTACCTTTTTAAAATCGACAATACCTACCAAAGGATGCAGAACTTCGTAATTTCTCAATTTAAAGTAGTCTACAATGGTTTTAATTTCTAAAATATTCTTCACGACTCATTGTATTTGAAATAAAGATAACCTATTGATGATCACATCATCAAGCTACATATGTATTATCTGTAATTTTGGTATAAACATCCGTTATTTGGGTAGTACCGCACCTAAGTTCTTCCCCTAATTTTGGCATTGTAATCACGTACAATGAAGAAGATAGGAACTTTAATGTTATTGCTGTTATTAAGTACTGCTAATGCGCAGGAAAATGCAAAAGATAAAAACTATAGGTTTTTAGATGACTTTAGAGGAAGTGCAAGTATAACCCATAATGGCGTTTCATTAGTTCCTTCTTTTTCTTTAGATGATCCCGCTTTGCTGTTCGATTTAAAATTCACCAAAAAAAAGTTAAGTTTTGAGCCTGACATGCGTTTTTCTCTCGATGCCAAACCGTGGACTATGCTTTTTTGGTTTCGCTATAAGGCGATTGAAAAAGAAAAGTTTTCACTGAGGGTAGGGGCGCATCCCGGACTGAATTTTAGAACTGTAAATGTTATTAGAAACGGAAATACCGAAGAACTTTTAGAATCTAGAAGATATTTAGGTGCCGAAGTGGTACCCAGCTATAAATTATCAAAGCATACTAGTATTGGTATGTATTACCTGTATGCCCGCGGTTTTGATGAAGGGGTAAAAGAAACTAATTTTTTGGTGCTTAATGCTACCTTTAGTCAAATTCCCATTTCAGAATCGTTTTATATGAATTTTACACCACAAGTTTACTATCTTACCTCTGACGATCTCACCGGATATTATACCTCAGCGTTCTTGACCATTGGTAAAGAACAATGTCCATTTTCGTTGACAGGTGTTGTAAATAAAGGCATAAGCACCCAAATATTGCCCGATGATGATTTCACTTGGAGCGTGCTATTGAACTATAGCTTTCCAACAAAGAGAAAGATTTAAGAAAAGGCATACCCTTATTAAAATGACTACAAAAACAAAGTAATACATGATAAAGCTAAAATATACATTAGTACTTACAAGCATACTTTTATGTATTGGCTGTAATGAACAAAACAAGCAAATAGCAGATACTCCTGTTGAATCAAATGATATTATTTCTATTCAAAAACAGGGGACTTTTGCCGTTGGTGGTTCGGTTAAGCAAAGTCCAGGCTCTTTTGACCCCATTGCCCATGGTGCTTTTAATCCCACAAATCAAAGTACCGAAGGGCAGACCTTGCATGGTGACCACGCATCGGTATTTTATCAAATTCCTACGGAACCGCGTAAGCTTCCTCTAGTGTTTTGGCACGGCTACGGTCAGTCCATGCGAACTTGGCAAAGCACTCCAGATGGCAGGGAAGGATTTCAAAGTATATTCCTTAAAAAACGGTATCCTGTCTATTTATTAGATCAACCCAGAAGGGGATTGGCAGGACAAAGCTTAGAACCAAAAACATTGGAAGCTAAAACTGAAGACCAACTGTGGTTCGGCATATTCAGAATGGGCGAGGGTAAACGTTTTTATCCGAACGTTCAATTTTCTAAGGACCCTGAAGCTTTAAATCAATTCTTCCGTAGTAGTACTCCAGATACGGGACCTTTAAACATCAATCTTAATATTGAAGCGGTTTCTCAATTATTCGGAAAAATTGGTGACGGAATCCTTGTTACCCATTCCCATAGTGGCGGACAAGGTTGGAGTGCCGCTCTAAAGACCAATCGAATAAAAGCTATAGTAGCGTACGAACCTGGTAGTAATTTTGTTTTTCCGGAAGATAACATTCCTGAGCCCATTTCTTATGTGGGCGGAACATTACGTGCTAAAGGTGTTTCTATGGAAGAGTTTCAAAAACTGACCAAGATTCCTATTGTAATTTATTATGGGGATTACATCCCTGAAACTGAGGTTGAAAACCCTGGTCAAGACCAATGGCGTGCCGCTCTTTCTATGGCTCGTAAATGGAAAAAAACCGTAAATGACGCTGGTGGTGACGTTACTTTAGTAGTGTTACCAGAAATAGGAATCAAAGGAAATACACACTTTCCCATGTCCGATTTAAATAATCAAGAAATAGCCGATGTGATGTACAATTGGCTAGAAGAAAAGAAATTAAACTAAAAAGAAATGAAAAATCTAATTACAACAGTACTGTTTATGCTTCCTATTTGCATTTTTGCCCAAAATACGGACTACAAAGTGTCTTCATACAAAGACGAGGGCTTCAAGGCACCCAATACGCATTATATTGGCGAAGCTTGGTTGAACGGTGTATTACAGGCTGATGATGAAACCGACTTTAATATTACCAAAGCCACTTTTAAGGCTAATTCTACGTTAGACTGGCATAAACATTCAACCTCTCAAGTTCTTATTTACGTAGACGGTGAAGGTTATTATCAAGAAAGAGGAAAAGACCCTGTGATACTTAAAGCAGGTGATGTGATCAAATGTGATAAAGAAACAGAGCACTGGCATGCTTCCACTAAAGATAGTGATGTTACCTATTTAGCAATTTATGGAGGAGGACAACCCACCACATGGACCGAAGTGGTAACACAAGAATATTATGATAGTGTTGCCGATCAACTGAACGACTAATTCACCACTAATGAAAGTAACGTCATCAAGACCAGTACCTATCATGCGTTTAAAAAATATCTTTCGCACGGCGAATATATTCGTCGGGTTAGTATTATTTATCAGCTGTCAATCAATAGCGCAACAAGCAACATCAGACAATGCTTTATCCAACCAAGAGAAAAGTATGATCAAAATTGCAAGTCACACTGCCCAAGGCAATTTATCTCAGCTCAAGGATGTTCTCCATGAAGGATTAGATCATAAGCTAACCGTGAATGAAGCCAAAGAGGTATTGGTTCATTTGTACGCCTATGCCGGGTTCCCAAGAAGTATACGCGGTTTGCAAACACTTTTAGTAGTACTGGAAGAAAGGACGGCTAAAGGTATAGAAGATGAATGGGGCCCAGAAGCCACAACTATTGACGATTCTAGAAGCAAATATGAACGAGGAAAGACTATTTTGGAAGAACTTGTTGGACGACCGTTAGATGGAAAACCAGAATACCAAAAGTTTTCACCCGAAATGGACAGGTTTCTTAAAGAGCATTTATTTGCGGATATTTTTGAGCGAGATGTGCTTACCTATAAACAACGTGAACTGGTGACCATTTCCGTCATTGCAAGTTTGGGAAGTTTAGAGCCTATGCTAAGAAGCCACTTAAACCTTTCATTGAACGTTGGCTGGCAAGCCGAACAATTGAAAGAGTTTACTGAAACCTTAGTGATTACTACAACTGAAGACAATGTTTTTGCAACAAAAACAGTCCTTACAGAAGTATTGAAAAGACGAACTGAATAAAAACAACCATGAAAAATACTGGATACTATACTATTGCCATTTTACTGATACTTTTGACAGCATGTAATACGCCAAAGGAAAGTAAAAAGGAAGTTCAACTTTTCGAGAAAGGGACTAAAATAGAAAATTCGAATTTTACAGGTACCGCATGGTTAAATATGTTGGCAGCACCGGACAGTTTAAATACCATGTATGCCGGTTTGGTTACTTTTGAACCCGCTGCACGTACCAATTGGCATTCACATCCGGCAGGGCAAATATTAATCGTAACCCAAGGTGAAGGTTACTATCAAGAAGAAGGAAAACCCAAACGTATATTACGCATTGGAGAGACGATAAAGTGTTTACCAAATATTAAACATTGGCATGGTGCCGCTCCAAATTCCGAGTTTGCACATATAGCAATTTCAAGTCGCGATAAAGGACCCGCGCAGTGGTTTAAACCGGTTTTAGACGAAGAATATAATGGTATCTGAATAATTTTCTATTCAAAAGTAGTTTCTAAAATGTTGGTTATTGAAGTAAACGTTATGGCCTAAGAGAATTTTAGCTAAACAATAGGCGAGGGGAGCGGCCATATTCTAGATGGCTGGTTATAAGGTTTGTTGACCATCTTAATGTTTCAAAGAGTTCAAAGTGGTCTTAAGAGTTAAAATGATTTCTAGAATATAGCGACTTAGCCGTACATTGTTTCTAAAATTATCTGTAAGCCTTGATTTTTTTGTTTCTTTTTTTATCAAGAAAAAAAGATAAATAAAAACGCTTACGCGTACAATGCTGAAAAGTCTATTTTACATAATGTTAGGAACACATTCAAAAAAACTTCAAACAAGACGAGAAGTAGCAAGGGCTAAGAAATTATCTCGCAGAGTAATTTTTAGCTGTTGCGGCAAGCTGACGAGAATGTCGTAGAAAAAAATTTTGCACACATTTCCTCGAATACTCAAATTTTGAAAGAATCTAAAATGCTAGCTTTTAAATGGCGTTGGCAAGCGGTGGCAAATTGTGTTTAAAATAAATTGCCTGAGCAATTTGATTTTAAAAAGCAATCGAGCGTTTGGCAGCGGCTATTTTACATAACGGCAAATTATGGTACAAATGAAAATATGCGTCGCAGACACCGCTTAAAAAAGTTTAATGACCCTGTTGTAAGTTTTAATCGATTCTCAGAGCTTGAGGGATATTTTATATAATATAGAATTATAGCTTACAAACGTATATTCTTTTGTGTGTTTCAAATGCTATACTTTGTACTATAATTTATATTATGTAAAATAGACTTTTTGAATACTCCACTACCGATAATACTTTTATGCATAAAATAATTGCTAAAATATCTGAATCTGCGTAGACTTCTGTAGACTTCTATCTGTTTAAAACATACAGTGCTACATCCTGTTCCAGGTCGTAGAGTTCTTCTATTTGGCGTTCCACATCATTTATACTTTCGTGTATGGAAATATCATTCATTTTTAGAATTGCCAACAATGAATCTGTTTTGGTTGCAGCCTGATTAATATTCGTTCTCAAATTTTCCTTTTTAACGAAACCACTATGAGTTTGCGGTTCACACAAATAAGATTCCAACTTCATTTGTAATTGCCCTACCGATTTTCTTTTTTGTTCTAATTCGGTTAGTACAACTACTTTTTTACTACTCTTTGAAATCTCCATAAACCAATTTATTTTTATATACAACGAAGCGTAATTCAATTGATTGTATAAAAAAGCTGTTCACAATATTTTACATAAAAAAAACCGCTCAGTACTGAGCGGTTTTAATTCTTATAATTTTAGTTGTACTAGAAAAGACTTTTTGCTTTATTTAGTACACTACCGGCATCACCGCCCACTAGTCCGCTAAGATTATCTAAGCTAAAAGCTGCATCTCCTTCCTCGTTCGATAAAAACTTTTCTTTTAGACTATCTACTAATCCCGGTGCTACATTACCTGCTTCCGCTTCTGCTTCAGAGGTACTCATACCTTTGCTTTCTAGTATTTCAGCAAGTTTACCTTTTAAATTCTGAACAATACCGCTGTCTTCAGTGGCATTTCCGTCATTAGAGAATAAGCTTGTAATAGCGCTTAAATCTCCACCACTTATTTTACCCATAAGTTCATTGATAAGTGATGATGCGCCTTCTTCTGCAGCATTGTTAGTTGCTTCAGGGTTTAAAGAATTTGCACTCATTGATTCTTGCAATTTTTGAATTGCCATTTGCTTTAATTGATCTAACATTTGTGTTTATAATTTATAGTTAATAATGGTGTTATTCGTTGTAGCATAAGGTATTGTGTAATGTGATTACCTTATTTAGATAGCCATGGATATTTATAGATTATTCATGAACCATACTTTATTTTTTCAAAAAAAAGCCCTTCATTGCTGACGGGCTTTGTGAAGTTTAATCTATAACTCTTACGTTTACTGCATTTAAACCTTTTTTTCCTTGGGTTAGTTCAAATTCTACTTCGTCTCCTTCGCGAATCTCATCTACTAATCCTGAAATGTGAACGAAATGATCGTCCGTTGAACCTTCTTCTGTAATAAATCCGAAGCCTTTTGCATCGTTGAAGAATTTTACTGTTCCTTTACTCATTGTACTTTAATTAAATATTAATAATTACTGTTATCATTTCAAATATGATGCCACAAATTGAATACAGGTGTATTCATAGATTGCGCTTACTTATAGATTCCAGTAATAATTCTAATTAAATAGATGCTATTCTTCAGACTATACATGCCATACATTTAATGATGCAGAACATCTTATTTAAAAGCGCTAAAGTCAAAAAAATTAGGATCAATAAAAAAATTGCCGTATTTTAGTTTCGTAAAATAATAACAGTGACAACCACACCAAATTTTGTTCTACTTTCTGAAAACAATACCTACTATGTAGAGTATCTAATTGGACACCTTGTTTTAGCCAATAGTATTACGGAAGCTGTAATCTTTGAGTCTCAATCTCAAGCGATTAAATTTCAAAAATATCTATACAAAAATTGTAGTGTTCGCTTTTCTGTCAACACGTTTATTGCATAACCGCTATTCCCTATCACACATTAATGGTTAAATACTTCTTAATTCAGTTCAAAGTATTTAAGCAACAACTATCTTCCCAAAAAAATAATATGAAATACATTGCTATCCTTCTTCTTGTAACTACTATGGTTTCTTGTGGATCTTCTGATGATGCCAAACCTATAGTTGTTGAACCCATTGATTATACTACTATTAACGAAGAAGAAATTAATGCCTATTTAACCGCAAATGATTTAGTATCGGAAACAACTGCTTCTGGATTACATTATATCATAGAAAACCAAGGTGATGGAGCAAAACCAACTGCTACGTCTAACGTAACCGTTGCCTACAGAGGTTATTTTTTAAACGGCAATGTTTTTGACCAAAGTACTGAGGGGTTAGCTATAGGTCTTGATCAAGTTATTGCAGGTTGGACAGAAGGTATTCCCCTTTTCAATGAAGGTGGCAATGGTGTATTGTTAGTACCTTCTCACCTAGGCTACGGTAGTTTTGACTACAGCTCTATACCTGGTGGTTCTGTATTAGTTTTTGATATTGAATTGCTTTCGGTTAATTAAAAGAAAACGCATCTACAGACATCTTTGCAGTACGTACTTTAGTTACAGCGGCAACTTGCTCTGTCCATGCAAAATATAATGTTTCTTCTACCATTTCCATTTGTGGGAATCCAGATTTACGAAAATCCGCCATTTTGGTAATCACTTGTTGTTTTGATGCAGTTCCGTCTTTTCTAACAATCATCGCTTTAAAAAGGGCTGACTTATCATTAGCTTCCATCCAACTCACTACGGCGTTATCCTCATCTGTCCAAAGTACATCTACCCTACCCATAATTATGCCTTCTGCTATTACTATTGGTGCTGTAAATACTTCCCCACCATTTGACGAAAAAGATACTTGAACTTTTGGTGCATTTTCGGCACCGGTAAACCAAGCAACTACCACATTGTTACCCAAAGCATCTACTTTAGGTCCGTTTACCGGGCATCCTTTTATTTGCCAGTTGTCTTCATGTATTGCTTTTGGTGCTGTCCATTCTCCAGCTACTTGACGCACGATACTTATATCACGTATTTCATCTGCTGAACGATCACGGTATATTACTATTGGTCCGTTATCTGTAATTACAGAAGTCGTCTGGCAACAATCGCAAGTTCTAGCATCCAATTCGTACTCTTCTAACATTTCGCCGGTAACAGAAACAACACCTGCACGTAACGACATGGCTCCCCGCTCCCCTACTTCATTTTCTTCTGTATTTCTGCCATCTAGCCAGTTCACAAAAAAATGGTCATTATACGGCACTATACTTACAAAACCATGTTCGGTTGGTGTACCATCGGTATGCAGCGGCAAATCTGTTTTCCATTCGGTCGCACCCTTAGGTTTTACATTCATTTTAATATCATAGGAATATGTACCCGCTGTCGATTTCTTTAATACATGAGACCACAAACTACCATTGTTCTCGGTAATCATAGGGTAATCTGCCCAATTTACAAACCAATCTGTACCAGTCAGTATATTTTTAGAACTTTGCCATTTGCCATCTACCAATTCTGAATATTTCATAGTTGCCAAAGTGTCTCCCGAAGTTTCTACCCATGATAGTAATGCCACATCTTTATTGGACATTAAATGTGGTAATGCGCTACTTTCTTTAGCCGGAGAAGTCAATTCTTCTATCACCTCCACTTCAACTTCATCAGCTGCAGTTGGTTTTGCCGCTTCTTTGCAACCAAACATTAGACTTATGGTTACTAACAAATAATAAATGGATGATTTGCGCATTAGTGTACTGTTCGTAATTTCTCAATCATTTCTGGACTATCCCATTTCAATCCGCCATCAAAACGTAGCACCTGCTCCCCTACTTCATTATATATAAATGTTGCTGGCAAGGCGCTTACATTTTCTTTGGCATACATACCATTGAACTTGATGAATTCTAAGTCGAATCCTCGTGCGTCTTTAAATTTTACAATCTTCTTTACAGATTGATCGGATGCAAATAAGAAAACATAATTTTCTTGTTCCAAAATGTTTTGCGCTTTCTCCATATCGGGCATTTCTTCTATACACGGTCTACACCATGTTGCCCAGTAATTTAACAAGATACGCTTACCCTTGTAGTCGCTTAATTCTATAGGGTTTCCTTCCAAATCTTCATATGTAGCAGAAGGCACCTTTTCAGCCACAGCTTCTGTAACTGCGGTGTTCGGTGTAGTAGTTTTGGCATCTTTGCACCCTATGAAGGTAATTGCTAAAGCCAAGAAAAATAGTGGTCGTAAATACATACCCAAATATAGCATTTCATACTATGATAACATGACCATTAGACACAAAAAAACCGCCCTATTAAGGCGGTTTCTACTATATAACGTATACGTTTTATTTGATCTCTACCAATTCTAACTCAAAGGTTAAATCTTCACCAGCCAATGGGTGGTTAGCATCTACTACGATATCATTTTCGTTTACTTCTGCAACACGTAATTGTCTTTCACTACCATCTGCATTAGTTGCCATAAGTGCCATATCAACTTTTGGCTCCATATCTTCTGGCAATTCTGATTTTGGTACTGTTTGAAAAAGCTCTTTTTGCTTTTCTCCGTAGGCTTCCTCTTTAGCAATTACGATTGTCTTTTTGTCGCTTGGCGCCATATCTAACAATCCTTTTTCAAATCCAGGTATTAAACTACCTTGACCCAATTTTACCTCTAAAGGCTCTCTATCTACTGAGCTATCAAATATTTGACCATTACTTAATTTACCTGTGTAATGTACTACTACTTTGTCGTCTGCTTTTACTTTACTCATACTATAAATTTCAACTATTTCACTTATTTGAGCTGCAAAGGTATTGTTCTCAATAGGGAATAACGAAGATTATGACAAAACCTTCCCTTTTTAGCCTCTTCTTAACATTAAACACTAAAAATCACTGTCAAACTACACATTGCTAATAGATTGACTTCCCCAAAATGTCTTAATTACTAATAACACTTTGGTTTTTAAGAAGGATTAAATGATTTTATTGGGTATATTTAAATGTCAACTTATCAAGCTCAAAACAACATATCATGAAACCATTTTCAGTATTATTTACAATTCTCTTAGCTCTTAGTTCCACTACATTTCAAGCACAGCACAAAATAGGAATTTTTGACGGTCAAATTAGTATTGGTAATCCTAAAGTAAAGGGTTCCGCAACATTTAATTCGGATAACCAAACCTATACTATAGATGGCGCGGGCACCAATATGTGGTTTGAAAAAGATGAATTTCAATATCTATGGACAACTATACAGGGCGATTTTATACTGAGGACTACTGTAAATTTTGAAGGAAAAGGCAAAGACCCACACCGTAAAGCAGGATGGATCATAAAAAATAACCTGGACGATAATTCTGCACATGTAAATGCCAGTACTCATGGTGACGGACTAACATCTCTACAATACCGTAAAACCGTTGGTGGACTTACGGAAGAAATAAAATCTTCTCACGAAAACCCAACTATTATTCAATTAGAACGCCGTGGTACAACCTATATAATGTCTACCGCTAAGTTTGGTGAAGAATTCACTAGTATTGAACTAACCGATATGGATTTGGATAATGAAGTCTATGTAGGCTTATATGTTTGTTCTCACAACCCCAAAATTTTAGAGCGTGCCACTTTTAGTAATGTAAGGATAGTAAAACCTGTTGGAGATGACTACCAAGCATACCGCGAATATATTGGTAGTAATCTAGAGTTTATGGATGTTGAAACCGGACACAGAGAAATTATTTACCATTCTGCACATTCTATACAAGCCCCAAATTGGACCGTTGATGGTAAAAAATTGATTTATAATTCTAAAGGTCGTTTCTATAATTATGAGCTAGAAACCAATTCCATCACCCCTTTAAATACCGGATTTGCCATAAAAAACAACAATGACCATGTTTTAACTTTTGACGGGAAATTGTTAGGCATTAGCCACCATAATCAAGACGACAATGGAGATTCTGCTTTATACTATTTACCAACCAATGGAGACTCTAATCCAAAAATGGTTACAAAACCAGGCGTGGGTGCATCATATTTGCATGGTTGGTCGCCCAATAATAAAGAGATGATTTTTACCGGAGATAGAAACGGGGCATATAATATCTTCACTGTCAATTTAAAATCTGGAAAAGAAGAGCAACTAACAGATTTTCCTACCTTGGATGATGGTCCAGAATACACAAAAAATGGGAAGACCATTTTCTTTAATTCCGACCGTACAGGTACCATGCAATTATATAGTATGAAAGCAAATGGCAAGAAACAAACACAACTGACTTTTGATGATTATAACGACTGGTTTCCACATGTAAGTCCGGATCAAAAATGGATAGCTTTCATCTCATTTCCCAAGGAAATCAAATCTAATGACCATCCTTTTTATAAGCATTGTATGCTACGTATTATGCCAATAAAAGGCGGGAAACCTAAAGTTATTGCTCACATATACGGTGGTCAAGGTACAATTAATGTCCCAAGTTGGTCACCAGATAGCAAGAAAATAGCCTTTATAACCAATACTGATAACTATTAAAGTATTACTATTGATGAAAACACCTAACTAATTAGTCTTCATCTTTATTTACCTTAACACTACCATCGTATTGAATAGCATTCCGGTTTGCCATAGTAACATAAACCGAACTTGATTTGCTTGGATACACATCCATTATAATAGTGTAGCGATCGGACTTGTCCGTGATTTGAAAACTAATGGTATATTTTTGCTTATCGGTATCAAACTCTTGCAAGTAATTATCGGGCTCGCCTTTAAATTCAACACCGCTAGCAGAACCATAACCACCTCCAAATTGTCGTTCGCCGTAGTAAGGTAAATTGGCTGAAACACTATCTCCAAAAACTTTTAAATAACTATTGTTTCCTGATAAGTCTATGCGTGAAATAGTACTGCCCGGAGCAATGAGTCCGTTATTGGCGACTGCATTTAAACTTTGAGTTACCATAGGATTGGCAGATTTAGCCGTAAAGGCAAAATTCTTGGAACTAACTAGTGCATGAATAGGATGTGTATCATCAATCGCTATTTTTGACGATTTACAACCAAGTAATGCGGTAAATACAAATAGTAACATAAGTGAAGTTCTCATAGAAGCTATATTTAATCACCCATTAAGCTACCAATTCTGTGCCAAAGAAGAAATTTAATCTTCAAACTCTTCTTCTTCAAATTCAGTATTAACCAATACCGAATTTTTGAAATTTATAGCTCTGGATTCTTTATAAAATCCTTTAATTAATCGTTGACGTTTTCTATCGGATATATCCAAGGTGTCCAGTCCTCTTATTTTCTGCTTCAATGCTTCTCGTTGTAACATAGTTGCAGTTTCATAGTTAGGCTCAAATTGAAACATTACAGGACCTTCGTCTTCTGCATCTGGTTTTAAATGGGCTGTGTTTTTAGTCTGCGAGTATAACATACTCGAAACCAAAAACGCACAGCATAAAGCTAGCCGCGTTATAATTTTCATATTAATTTCATAAGTGTTCTACGTCTAAATTAGTAACAATTTTTGAAAATTGTTTTTAAACAAGTAACATATTAGAAAATAACATACCAATTAACCGATTAGCTAGAAAATAAGCATTTAAACGGGTTGTCTAAATTTCAAGGTGTATTCCATAAAATCGAATTCAAGCTCAAAAGTTTCCCGAATATGATAGTTTACCAACTTATATTGTTCTGGCTGCATAACTTTAGAAGTTCTCATAAATTCCAATAGCTTTTCGTTTGTCTCGGAAAGCTTCGATATTTTATTCTTTAAATACGCTTTGGTCTCAAAAAGGGCTACCGTAGTAGGTTCATACAAATAGGAATCTACCCTTATTTTAAAATGCTGAATAGTGTTGTAACAACGCTCCAATTTACCTAAACACAAAGATTTGTCTTGTTCATTCTCCATAGCAGTAGATTAAAAAATGAAATTGTGAGAAATTTACTTCAATTTAAGATATCAAGTCCATATTTAAACTAAGTTTTCGTAAGTTTAACTTAACTTTAAATTAGAGAGGCAAATGCTAACTTTATAGAAACAAAAGGATTAGCAAATCTTAATTTAAAACATATAATTTATTAAGTTTTTTTTAGTTGTAATGATTAATTGAAATGAGTACCTTAAACTAAACTTATAGCCTATGAATATCAATTTTGAATACGACGATGTTAAAGCCAGTAACAGATTAGAGATTATGGCTGCACAAAAATTAGAGAAATTATTGGACAAATTTGATTTTATAGTAAGGTCCGATGTTTTTTTCAAAAAGGAAAATACCTCTTCCCCAGATTCTGGGATGGTATGTAATATTCGCTTGAGTGCGCCAGGTCCACGCCTTTTTGCACAATCGTCTTCCGCTAGCTTTGAAGCTGCAATTGCTTCATCTGTAGAAGACCTGCAAAGGCAATTAGAAAAAAGAAAAGCAAAAATGCAGTCTCGTTAGACTGCATTTTTTTTATTGTTCAATATTTTTATCAGGTGAAATGTGATTAGCAATCACAGCTTGAACCTTTTCAGATAAAGGATTTCGTTTTAACTCTTGCAAAAGACGCCTTCTCTTTCCTTCAGATATATCAATAGAATCTAATAATTCTTTCATACGATATTGATATGCCAAACGAGCTTGTTTTAGGGCAACACGTTCATTAGCCGTCAAGACATAATCAGATTCAAATTGATTTAAAAGCATGCGCTGTTTTACCCGTACATCTGATTGCGGAGAATCTTGCGCTTGTACAGTACTAACACTCATAATAAAGCATAGCAAAACACCGCCTAATATGGTTAATTTTTTCATTTCAATAGCTTGTTCTACTTTAAAATTAAACTAAAAATTCTCAAATTACCTCAATTCTAAATTAAAAATGTACTTCATCGATCATAAATGTTCCTTTATCCAAAAAAGGCAATAATTAAAATACCACTCAATACTTACCTCAGAATTTCAATTGGTTGATTCCTAAATAATCTAAAATCCTATCAACAGATAAATGTTTTTGTTATTCCCAGTATTTACAGATTAATCTATCTTATTTTTTTCGATTAATCTTTTCCGTAAACACATCAATCAACAATCTTGTAAAGCCAGATTTTTGCATCAATCAGGTATAATAAATTATTTGGCGTAGAAGACTCGATCATTTAGAAGAATCGAAATACTTAAAGTCAATTTTTAATACCTTTGCAACTTCAAAAATTCTATATGATAGTCTGGATTGTCTTTGTTGCCTTTGTTATTGTATTTCTTGCACTAGATTTAGGTGTTTTCCATAAGAACGACCATGTGATCAAATCTAAAGAAGCAGGTATTTGGACTGCGATTTGGGTAACGATTGCATTTGCATTTAGTGGCGTCATATATTGGTTGTTCAATGCTGAAATAATTGACAACCCAACCGGACTAACACCCAATAATGCGGTATTAAAATATATTACCGGTTATTTAATTGAACTTTCCTTAAGCGTAGATAACGTATTTGTAATTGCCGTTATATTCTCATCTTTCAAAATTCCGGCATTATATCAGCATCGGGTTTTGTTCTGGGGTATTTTAGGTGCAATTGTATTTAGAGCTTTAATGATATTTTTCGGAGTTGCATTAATCACCAAGTTCGAATGGATTATTTATGTTTTTGGCGTATTCCTTTTATATACAGCATTTAATATGCTAAAAGGTGAAGATGAAAATTTTGACCCTAAGAATTCTTTTGTTTTTAAAACCATCAAGAAAATCTACCCGGTTACATCAACTATGCATGGCCACGATTTTTTCGTAAAACGAATGGGTATAAACGCCGCTACTCCCCTATTTGTAGCACTTATAGTGATTGAGTTGACCGATATTCTATTTGCCTTAGATAGCATACCTGCTATTCTAGCGATAACTGCAGATCCTTTTATAGTATTCAGTTCTAATATTCTTGCAATATTAGGATTACGTTCTATGTATTTTCTAATATCTAGAATGCTAGAGAAATTTAGATACATTAACTATAGTCTTGTCGTAATCCTTGCCTTTGTAGGTTTAAAGATGTTGTTCTCGCATTATATTCATTTACCTGAATGGGTTTCTTTAACGGTGATTTCAGTTGCTTTAATTTCAGGAATACTTGCCTCTACATTAATCAAGGATAAAGAATAGAAACCTAAACACTTACTTTTCTTTTAATTTGGCATCGATTATTGCCATCGCATCATTAACGGTTTGCATTTGATCCATGTCATCATTTTCTAGACGGATATCAAATGCATCTTCCACATCTAAAACGATATCAACTAAATTGGCAGAGTTGATGTTTAAGTTGTTCATGAAATGACTATCCTTCTCAACATCCGTAATTGCTACGTCTTCGGGAAGGTATATTTTAATGATATCCTTTAATTTTTGATATTTCTCTTCTTCCTGCATTTATAATTTAATTAAAATACCTATTAGTATATTTTTTTTATTCTTCTACAAATGCTTTAAAAATAACACAAGCATTTACATCTCCAAATCCGAAACTTGCCTTAGCTATTACTCTAGGTGCATGATTTAGCGTTTCCCTAGGCACTCTGGTTTCCGATATTAAATTAGTTATTTCTGGATGCACATCCTCACAATTTACATTTTTAAATACCACCTTTTCTTTAAACTGTAATATGGTAGCAACGCTTTCAATGCTACCCGCTGCAGCCAAGCAATGACCAACCGTGCTCTTAAAGGAATTTATATAAGGAAAATCTACGCCTGCACGCTCTAATGATTTACTCCAATTTTCAATTTCTAATCCATCCTTAGCCGTAGCTGTCAAATGTCCATTAATAACATCAATATCAGATAAATGAACACCGGCGTTTGAAACTGCATTACGAATACAGCGCTGAACCGCAATACTATTTGGTGCGGTCATAGATCCTTCACCCATTTGTCCACCACTATTAATTTCGCCCCCTAGAACTTCTGCATAAATATGTGCACCACGGTTTAAAGCACTGTCCAATGATTCTAGAACTAACGCTCCAGCACCACTACCGGGAATGAATCCACTTGCTGTAGCACTCATAGGTCTACTAGCTTTTGTTGGATTATCATTATAACCCCTTGGCAAAATACGCATGGCATCAAAACCACCCCAAACATAAGGACCACTATCACTACAGCTACCGGTCAGCATAATTTCCGCCTTCCCTTGACTAATAAGCTCATATGCCATAATAATTCCCTCAGTACCAGTAGTACAGGCTGCAGAATTCGTTGTAACCTGATTTCCACAACCTAATAATCCGCCTAAGTAAGCACTTATTCCACTTGCCATAGTTTGGATTACTGAGGTACTTCCTAATCTTCTAACATTACCTTCATCGATAAGATGTATAGCTTCCCTAAATTTATCAACGCCTAAAATTCCTGTTCCAAAGATGATTCCTCGGTCCCAAAAAGGCTCGTTAGACGTATTTTTTTTCAATCCGGCATCTTTCCATGCATCTACTCCTGCAATAACACCGTAAACAATGCCTGTAGCATTTAAACCCCTACGTTCTAATGGCGTAAAGTAATCATCTATAAGATTATCTTTTACCAATGGTTCACCAGCTACCTGACAGCCAAAACCCAGTTTCTCCAAATTAGGCTGATGACGAATTCCACTTTTACCATCTAAGAGAGATTGAGTAAAATCGGTAAGTCCTACACCATTTGGCGCACACACTCCTAAACCTGTAATTACCACGCGTCTATTCATTCGCTTCCCCTATCATGCCTGCCAATACACCTTTACAGACCAATTTATCATTTATATTATACATTTTTACTTGGCATTTTAATTTTTGAAACCGGAAGTAAACCAATTCTGAAACCACCCGAACACGCTCGCCTGGAAATACAGGCAATAAAAATTCCATTTGAGAACTACTCATTCCAATACTTAGGTTTTTCAGTTTAGTCTCTTTCCCAAAAAGAAAGATACCCAAAGACACCAACCCTATCTGCGCGCAACATTCTGTCAACAATACCCCGGGAGTAACAGGATTATTTTTAAAATGACCGCCGTAAAAATCCGAATCCGTTTTAAACAGATAACTTCCCTCAGCACCATTATTATCCACCCTTAAAATTTCATCCACGAACAGAAATGGATCTGCATAGGGCAATTCATTTAAAATCCAATCATACTCTTCGTTTCTCTTCATCAACTACTAAATTAAACTTTCCCCACCATCAACTTTTATAACGGTTCCGGTGATCCACTTAGCTTCATCGGTTGTTAATAAATACACGGCATTCGCTACATCTTCAGGCATTGTCAAACGGTTATTTGGGTTTCTTCGCAATGCATTCTCTTTAATTTGTTCGTAACCAGGTATCATGGACAAAGATTTTGTCATCGTAATACCTGCTTGAATACAATTCGCTTTTATACCAATTGGTGCAAATTCTAAAGCTATACTGCGGGTTAGCGCTTCTAAAGCCACTTTTGCAACGGACACTGCACTGTAATTTGGTAACGCCTTTGTATTTCCTTCACTAGTAAAAGATATTATTCGTGCATCTTCATTGAAAAGCTTTACAGTCGCCAAAGCTTTTGTCCAATCATATAGACTGAGCGCCATAGCATCAAATGTTATCTTGAAATCGGTATCGCTTAATGTTTGTCTATTTTCAGAAAACATAGGCTTCAAAGTACCTTTTGCAACACTGTGCACAAGTACTTTTATAGTATTACCTTCAGGTAACTGTTGTTGAATATCTGCAATAATACCCTCACGCTTATCCGCATTCAAAGCATCAACGTTCATGGCAATAACTTCATTTCCAAACGAGCGAATCTCTTGGAACGAAGCTTCAATAGCATCCATATCTGAACGTCTATCTCTATGAACAATTAATATATGATACCCATGACTTGCCAGTTTCTTTGCCGTAGCTAAACCTAAGCCACTACTACCTCCTAAAATTAAAGCCCAATGATGATTATTCATATACTTATTTTCAATTACCTACCATTCTATTAAAACGCGCTGTGCAGAGAACCCTGGACCAAAACTTAAAATTAAACCTTGTTCTCCCGCAGGAATATCTTTTTCCAGAAAGCGCTCTAAAACGTATAAAACAGTGGCGCTGCTCATATTACCATAAAGTCTTAAAACTTCTCTAGTATCGTCTATATTTTTACCCAACGCCCCAAAAAGCGATTCTACTGTTTGTACTATTTTTTTACCACCAGGATGAAATATTAAATGGTCTACTTTCTGAATATTACTACCATATTTTTCCAAAAAAGGATGTACAATATCTGCAAAATGATTAGATATCGTTTCCGGTACTGCTGGATCCAAAATCATTTTTAAACCATGGTTGGTTAAATCGAAACCCATCATCTGAGTGGCGTCCTTAAAATGATACATTTCTTCTCCAATAATTTTAGGTCCCACCGCATTTTCCTCCGATGACAATAATACACACGCCGCACCATCACCAAAAATTGCAGCGCTTACCATATTAGCCATAGAAAAGTCATTAAGCTGAAATGTTGCCGTAGGACTTTCTACCGAAACTAATGCAATACGCTTACCTGGATTGGATTTTAAGAAGTTGTGTGCATAAATAAGCCCAGATACTCCAGCAGCGCAACCCATTTCAGTTACCGGTAGCCTAACAACATCTTGACGCATGCCCAATTCATTGATTAAGTAGGCATCTAAGGAAGGAATCATAATTCCCGTACAGCTTACCGTTATAATATAGTCTATAGAGTCAGCGTCCCAACTGCTTTTATGCAAAGCGTTTCGCAATACATTTGTACCCATTCGTTTTGCTTCTCTACTATATATTTTATTCTTGTCTTCAAAAGAAGTTGTAATAAATACATCTTCCGGTGGCATAATAGAATATCTTTTATCTACTGCGGCACCTTCAAAAATCTTCACAACTTTTCTGGTAAATCGCTCTTCTTGATCACCTAACCAGAATTCTACCAAGGGAATAATATCTTTGGTATCTCTAAAGTATTTGGGTAATTCTTTGGTAACACTTATAATTCTTGTGTGATTCATAGCTATTCTTATACTTCAATCTACTACTTCTTTTTTAAAACCCATATATATCTAAAAGCCCATTTCCATCGAATGTGATGCGTGGCATTTTTGACTTGCTTAGCAAAGTCTTGAAATTCTCTCATTTTAAACGCTCTTCTAACAGATAACAATCCGTCTTTTTCTGCTATTTCCGTTTTGATAAAAAAGAAACTAAAGGCTTTAAATAAATAATAGGCAATTGGACTACGTTCCAAATCATTTATAACAACACCCATCGATGCCAGCTTTACAAACCTGTTTACAAATTGTACAACACCTTCATCCGTAAAATGGTGCAATGTTAATGTGGTCATTACTACATCGATATTCATTTGTGAAAAATTGGTAGTCAAAATATCTGCTTTTTGATATGTAATTTCGGGATAGTCTATTGAATACTTTTGTGCCAATTCCAAACTTTGACCATTTAGGTCAACACCAATTAAATGGAGTTTGATATTTCTTTTTCTACCCTCATCTGCAAGCTTTCGTAACATGGTTCCTTCTGCACAACCCATATCTAAAATCGTATACGATTCTTTAAATACAGAACTAATCATCTCAAAAACAGCATTTAAAGTTATCTTATACCCACCAAGAAGCTTATTAACCCTATTGATGTCCTTAAGTATGGTTTCTAACTCTTCAGTTGTACCAGAAAAGGTATCCATAATCTCAACTTCAGAACTTCTATGTGTAAAATCTTCCATTATGACAGCAATTCTCCATGGGTTTTAGATATAATATATTTCAATAGTTTTTTCGATTTTCCTACAGTTTTA
The DNA here is from genome assembly GCF_000688315.1 of Maribacter sp. Hel_I_7. Classification (NCBI taxonomy): domain Bacteria; kingdom Pseudomonadati; phylum Bacteroidota; class Flavobacteriia; order Flavobacteriales; family Flavobacteriaceae; genus Maribacter; species Maribacter sp. Hel_I_7. The sequence continues at coordinate 999,430 of NZ_JHZW01000003.1, forward strand.
ATACCCATTGAAACTAATCTTTTATTCATTAAGATACCTTGTAATTTCCGTCCATACCATAAACGTCTACTAAATGCCTTGGTCCATAATTTAGAATAGTCTAATTCTAACTGCGGTCGATCATAATCTTCTTCTTCTACAAACCGTAAAATTAATTGAGCTGCGATCTTAGCACTATGTATAGACATTGCCATTCCATTTCCACAAAGTGGATGTATTAAGCCTGCTGTATCGCCACACATGATCATATGATTAACAACGCTTTCCTTCTGGTCAAAAGATATTTGGGCTATTGTCATTGGACGCTTAAAAATTGGCGTCGCATCTTTTAAAAAGGTTTTTAAAAATGGATTTTCTGATACAACTTGCTCATTAAAACACTGAATATCCTTATACTTTTTAAAACTCTGATAATTTGCCAAATAGCAAAAATTAACGGTACCGGACTCTGTTTTGGACAAGCCACCGTAACCTCCATTAAAATTATGTAACCCCACCAAATCATCTGGAAAATCAGCTAATTTATAATGCGCTTTTACCGCTAACCACGATTGTTTCTTTTTACTAAACTCACGGTTCAAATCCTTATCTAAAACAGAACGTTTACCATAAGCACCAATTACTATTCTTGATGTATACGATTCAGATTTAGTATTAATGGTAAAGTAGTCATTATCAAAAGCTGTAGAAATCACCTTCTCAAAATAAAAAGTAACTCCAAGCTCCACTGCCCTTTTATATAGAAGTTGATCAAAAGCATACCTACTTATTCCAAATCCGCCTAAAGGCAGTTCAGTATCTACTACAAACCCATCTTGAGTACTTATTTGAAATTGTGAAATAGGAATAGCTCCTACGGAATTAGGATTAATACCTAAACGATTCAAGTAAGGGAGCACTTCATTAGAAACATATTCTCCACATACTTTATGATGCGGATATGGATTCATTTCAATAACCGCAACATCTTGCCCTTCTAGAGCTAAATGAATAGCTGCCGTTAACCCTGCTAAACCACCACCTATAATAAGTATACCGTGTTCTTCCACTGCATGAAAGTTACACCAAAAACGAAAAAGCCCTGCAAATGCAGGGCTTTAATTTTAACTCGTTTACAAAAATAAGTTCAACTTAATTTGTCTGTGTCTTTGCTTCTTGCTTTAAAGACTCACTAGCTACTATTGCTAGTTCTACTCTTCTATTTTTTGCTTTACCTTCTTTGGTGGTGTTATCACCAACTGGTTGGGTCTCACCATACCATTTGGTATCAAAACGACTTGCATCAACTCCTTTACTAACTAAATAGTTAGTAACCGACTCGGCTCTTTGCTTAGATAGGTTCAAGTTATACTCGTCTGCACCAGCACTATCGGTATGTCCTTCAACTAAAATATTAGATTGTGGATATTCTTTAAAAATTCCAACTAACTTATCTAAAGTAGTAGCAGATGTACCTTGTACGTTCGATTTGTTGGTATCAAAATACACACCAGCATCTTCATTGAAAGTAACGTTAATACCTTCACCAACACGCTTAACTTCTGCTCCAGGAATTTCCTCTTCTATACGTTCTGCTTGGCGATCCATTCTATTACCAATGTATCCACCAGCTGCACCACCAATAGCGGCACCTAATATTGCACCAAGAGCAGTATTGTTACCACTACCAACATTGTTACCTAAGATACCGCCAATAACGGCACCACCTGATGCTCCGATTACCGCACCTTTTTGTGTTTTATTTGCATTCTTAACTGTACTACAGCTCATTACCATTGCAAGAGCGATTATGTAACTAGTTCTACGTAATATCTTTGTTTTCATATGTTTGATTTAATTTTAAGTAGGTTTTTATTTTTTACTGAATTGATATACAACATTAATAGGAGCACCTTCTACCATAACATTAGATTTTAATGTCATATTAGATTCAGTTAGGTTTTCGATGTTTAAACGATAACCAGCACCTCCAGAAATATCTTGATTTTTCTCGTTAATAAATTTGAACTGTAGTTGACTTGTGTAGTTTTCTTCACGTTCTACAACAGACCATCTAATATAACGGTCTCCACCTGTACAGAAAGTAGATTGATTAATGGTATATCTACCTGTGCTATTATTATCACGGAAGAACCACTCGCTACCTTCTAGGCATATATCTTCAACATCGTTAAATAAGACTGCTTTAACATTACCAGTGTTTCCTTCAAAAGAAACATCGTTTAATGTCCATGTACCGCTTAGCAAATTTCTTTTACCTCTTGCATCTTTAGATACTGAACATGAGGACACTAAAAGAACGATACTAATAAGCCAAATCATTTTTTTCATAAGTAAATTATTTAGGGTTTGATCTATATACGATTTATGTTAAGTTTTGGACGGTTGAAATTATAATTCCGTTCCAATAACAACGCAAAGATGCTGCTAAATAATATTATCTATTACCTCTTTTAACAATTTTGTTAACGTGTATACTTAATAATCGATTAGTTCTCTTAAGGCAGACTCAAATCTCGACTTAGCCAAATACTGTTGTTCTAGTTGAGCATTAAAAGGTATAGGGGTTTCTAAACTACCTACTCTTTTAACAGGACCATCTAAATGTTCAAAACAGTTTTCCATTACCAACGCAGAGATATCACTAGCTATACCTCCAAAAAGACTGTCTTCTTGTAATATAATTAGCTTTCCTGTCTTTTTTACAGAATCATAAATTGCAGTAATATCCAATGGTTGTAGAGTTCTTAAATCAAGTAAATCCGCACTTAAACCTTTGTTCTTTTCTAATGTTTCCAAAGCCCAATGCACACCTGCTCCATAAGTTACAATCGTTATTTGATCTCCCTGACTTAAAAGACTTGCTTTCCCTAAAGGCAATGAGTAATAATCTACAGGTACTTCTTGATATATACTTCTGTACAATCCTTTATGTTCAAAAAACATAACCGGGTTTGGATCTTCAATTGCGGTGGCAAGCAATCCTTTAGCATCATATGGAAAGGCCGGATACACCACTTTTAACCCTGGGGTTTTAGTAAACCAAGCTTCATTTGTTTGGGAATGAAAAGGACCCGCAGCTACACCACCACCACAAGGCATACGAATAACCACATCTGCTTTTTCTCCCCATCTATAAAAACTCTTTGCTAAATAATTGACTATTGGATTAAAGCCGCTACTCGCAAAATCTGCAAATTGCATTTCCATTACCGCCTTCATTCCATTTATGGATAAACCCATTGCGGCAGCTACTATTGCAGACTCACAAATGGGCGTATTTCGCACACGATCTTTTCCAAAATCTTCAACAAAGCCGTCTGTAATTTTAAAGACACCGCCATACTCCGCAACATCTTGCCCCATAATAACAAGGTTATCAAACCTTTTCATAGAAGCTCTTAATCCATCAGATATAGCATCAATTAAACGTATACTTTTAGTTTCTTTACTTGGAGTAATACCTTTATATTCAAAATTTTGATACACTTCACTTAATTCTTTACTTTCATTAGGTACAATGGAGTCTTCATTAAATGCAATTTTTAAGTTGTCATCAATTTCAGCTTGAATTTCAGCTTTGTAATTTTCAATAACCTCTTCAGAAAGCAGGTTTTCATCCAACAAATATTTGGTGAAATTTTCTAGTGGATCTTTCTCTCCCCACATATCCAAAAGATTTTGAGGTACATATTTTGTTCCGCTTGCTTCCTCATGTCCGCGCATGCGAAATGTCTTAAATTCTAATAATACAGGTCTAGGATTAGTTCTCATATCCCTAACCAACTGCGAAACTTTAGAATAGACCTCCAATATATTATTACCATCAACTATATGAGATTCCATCCCATAGCCAACACCTTTATCTGCGATGTGTTCACATTTAAACTGTTCATTGGTTGGGGTCGATAAGCCATAGCCGTTATTCTCTACACAAAACAGCACAGGTAAATCCCAAACAGAAGCAACATTTAGTGCTTCATGAAAATCACCTTCACTGGTTGCCCCTTCACCTGTAAATACAGCGGTTACCTTATTTTCTTTCTTTAACTTATGAGCTAGGGCTATACCATCGGCAACACCCAATTGTGGTCCTAAATGAGAAATCATACCTACAATCTTGAAATCTTGAGTACCAAAATGAAAGCTACGATCTCTGCCTTGGGTGAATCCGCTTGCTTTGCCCTGCCATTGTGCAAACAATCTAAACAATGGTATCTCTCTTGTAGTAAAGACACCCAAGTTTCTATGCATAGGCAAAATATACTCATCACTATCTAAAGCCGTAGTTATACCAATTGAAATAGCTTCTTGACCTATACCACTAAACCATTTAGAAATTTTACCTTGACGCAAAAGTATCAACATCTTCTCCTCTATCATACGAGGCTTAAGCATTGATTTATAAAGTTTTAACTTAACATCTTCAGCTACTGAAAAATTGGTATAGTTCATTACTACAGTTAATTTTGAGTATTAAATTATAAATGTAACAAAAATGCATATAGAAAGTATAGATTATAACAAAGCTTGTAAATCCACAATAATTATTAATTTTACATAAAATCTTTATGTTATGAGCTTAGTACCTAGTGTAGATTTATCGGATTTTCTTTCTGATGACCCAAAAAGAAAACAAAAGTTTATTGATGAAATTGGAAAAGCCTTTGAAGAAATTGGCTTTGTTGCTTTAAGCGGACATTTTCTATCGGATGAATTAGTGGATTCTTTATATGCTGAGATTAAAGACTTTTTCAATTTACCTAGCGAAGTGAAAGATGGGTACCAAATAGAAGGTATTGGAGGTCAACGTGGCTATACTTCTTTCGGAAAGGAACATGCTAAAGGTAGAAAAGAAGGTGATTTAAAGGAATTTTGGCATTTTGGCCAATATGTTGAGGATAATGATGCATTAGAAAAAGAATATCCTGCTAACGTAATGGTAAAAGAGTTGCCACAGTTTAATAAGGTTGGCAAGGAAACCTATAAGATGCTAGAAAAAACAGCCAAGTATGTTTTACGTGCATTGGCATTACATTTAAATCTAGATGAATTTTACTTTGATGAATTCATTAAAAATGGAAATTCAATATTACGCCCTATACATTACCCACCTATTACCTCTGAGCCTAAAAATGCAGTAAGAGCAGCGGCTCATGGGGACATTAACTTAATTACTCTTTTAATGGGTGCTCACGGGAAAGGACTACAAGTACAGAACCATGAAGGAGAATGGGTAGATGCAATTGCAAAGCCAGACCAGTTAATGATTAACGTAGGTGATATGTTATCTAGGTTAACAAACAATAAACTATTATCTACAATTCATCAAGTAGTTAATCCGCCAAAGGAATTGTGGGGAACTTCTAGATACTCGGTTCCATTTTTTATGCACCCTGTAAGTGAAATGCCTTTAAATTGTTTGGAGAATTGTATTGACGAAGAGCACCCTAAGTTATATACTGATATTACTGCAGGTGAATTTTTACATGAAAGATTAATTGAACTTGGGTTAATTAAAAAGTAACCAATATGGACCTTAAAGATCAATTAAAAAATTTGTTTCCAGAGCACGAACTAGAAGAGACTCCGATAGAGAACGAGCCTAAAAAATCTATTTGGCTTCAAGATGATCCTATCATTTGTAAATACGAAAAGCGAAAAGGCAAACCAATTACAATCTTAGAAGGATATACTGGCGCAGATGAAGATTTTAAGAAATTAGCGAAAGAACTGAAGACCAAATTGAGCGTAGGCGGTAGTTTTAAAGACGATAAAATTATTATCCAAGGAGATTACCGGGATAAAATCATGGCAATACTCAAAGACAAAGGCTTCTCTGTCAAACGAGTAGGCGGATAACCTTGCAAAAACGCCTTCTTTAAAAGTTCTATTTGTTTTCTGTTAAATAATTTTATAACGTTGTTATAAGTGTTATTTTTAATCTAATCAAACTAAAATCAAACCTGGTATGAGTTCTCTCTTGCACATTACCAACGGAGATGTTTTCACCGAACGCCTTCAAAAATTAAACCTAAGTGGTGATGTCATCACATGGCGCGAAATGCTATGTGAAGGACAGACATTGCCGACAGTTGGTACAGAAACATTTTGGAAAGCTCGTTTTGAGTTTCTCCATAAAAACTATAAGGTATCTAAATCATGGTTTATTGAAAAGACTTTAAAGGAATACAGGTCTTTATGTAACCATAAACAACAAGATCATATCGTGCTTTGGTTCGAGTATGATCTTTTTTGTCAAGTGAATATGCTTGCCGTTATAAGTTGGCTGCTAACACATCGAAAATATGCTCAAATATCTCTTGTATGTAGTGGAAAAGAAGATGATACAGACAAAATGTACAGTCTTAATGAGCTTACTGATGAGCAACTTTTAGACCTTTATAAGAATAAGAAAGTTTTAACCCAAGATGATGCAGAATATGCGGATTATGTTTGGCAATTATACTGTAGCAATAACCCTATTCGATTAGAAAACTTGACAGATTTTAACGATTACCAATTTGACTATTTAGGTAATGCCGTTAAATCTCATTTAAAACGTTTTCCTAGTATTAACAACGGTTTAAACGAAATGGAAAATACCATTTTGCAACTTGCACTTGACAAGAAACCGAAGTCTAAAACCGAATACATGGACATATTGCTTGAAAATCAAGGTAATCTTGGTTTTTCCAATACGCAATATGATCGCGCATTGACAAGGTTAAAACCGTTGATTACCAGTCTAAATCCTGTACGCTTATCCAAGAAAGGAAAAGAGATTTTAGAAGGAAAAACAAGTTATTACTCTTGTATTCAAGATAATGATGTGTATTTAGGAGGTGCGTTGAAATATAATTTCCTTTACAACACCACTACTAACCGAATTTTAAAATTATAGCATGCAACTAAAGCCTGCTGAGCTTATCATAAATGAAGATGGCAGTATTTACCATCTAAATTTATTACCAGAAGATATTGCAACAACTATTATAACCGTAGGAGACCCAGATAGGGTTCATCAGGTATCTCGTCATTTTGATACTATAGAGGTTAGAAAAGGTAAACGAGAATTTCATACACATACCGGTCGTTTAAACGGAAAGAGAATCTCTGTGATTTCTACCGGAATTGGCACGGACAATATAGACATTGTATTAAATGAACTTGACGCCTTAGTCAATATAGATTTTGATACTAGAGCGTTAAAAGAAAAACATACTTCGCTCAATATTATAAGAATTGGTACAAGTGGCGCCATTCAACCAGATATACCTATAGATTCTTTTCTTATTAGCAAATACTCCATTGGGTTTGACGGACTGTTACACTTCTACGAACATGATGAGATTAACCATCCTAAGATTGAAGATGAATTTATAGCTCATACTGGCTGGAGTTCTGAAAAAGCTAGACCTTATGTACTTTCCTATTCAGAAAAACTGGGTGAATTGTTTAGTGACAATCGTATACGATTAGGCTTTACAGCAACAAATACGGGATTTTACGGACCACAACAGCGCCAGTTGAGAATAAAACCAAGTCAAATGGAATTAATGGAAAAATTATCTTCATTTAATTATAATGACATACAATTAACCAATCTTGAAATGGAAACCTCGGGTATTTACGCGCTTGCCCAGATGTTAGGACACCAAGCAGTATCACTTAATTGTATTTTGGCAAACAGATCTACGGGTGAATTTTCCACTACCCCTACAGAATCTGTTGATAAGCTAATTGAATTTTGCTTGAAAAGGTTGGCTTAACAAACATTTACAATATTTTAATGTTGTACTTCTTATTTTTACTGAAACCTTAACATGAAAAAAGACAACTTGAAGCATAGAGACATTAATTGGCTCTACTTTAATGAACGTGTTTTACTTGAAGCCAAAAGCAAAGACACTCCTTTATTGGAACGCTTAAAGTTTCTGGCCATATTTTCGTCTAACCTTGATGAGTATTTTAAAGTACGTGTTTCTCAACTCCGACAAATAAAACAACTTGATAAAAAACTTCGAAAGAAGTTAATGTTTAAGGCAAATAGCACCTTAAAGCATATTCTTAATATTATCAATGAACAACAGGTACAGTTCGGAAACGTAATAGCAGCAACGTTAGCCGAATTAGAAGAGCATGATATCTATATTCGAAGCACCAGTAATTTTACTGATGTACAAAAGAAGTTTTTAGAACAATTATTTGATGAATCCATCAAAGACGCTTGCGAAGTTCACAAAGAGCATTTAGAATTAACTGATGGTGCTCTTTATTTGGCCATTTCCCACCCTGATAATGAGTATAGTATTGTTGAAATACCCATCAAAAATCAAAATAGATTTATAACCTTACCAGGCAACGGTCATCAATTTTGTTTTATAGATGATGTTATAAGGCTAAACATTAAAAAACTAATTCCAAACAAGGTCGTTGCTGATTGCTATTCCATAAAACTTTCAAGAGATGCTGAATTATATTTAGATGACGACTATTCAGATATAGAGCTTGTAGAAAAAATCTATAATTCTTTAGATAAACGTCTTTCAGGACAAGCGACACGTCTTCTTTATGATGAATCAATGCCTATTTGGCTGGTTGACTCTCTAAAGCAAGATTTCAAATTAGGTGAGGTGGATCTATCCCCCGGCGGAGCATATCATAACTTATCGGATTTTTTCTCTTTTCCTCTTCCAAAGGGAACTGAACATTTACAATATCAAGAAAAGCAGGCATTACCACATCCAGAGCTATCCTATTCAGAAAATATTTTTGACAGCATAGCTAAAAAAGACCAATTGGTACATTTTCCGTATCAAGATTTTAAAGTTGTAGAAGAATTTCTTTCTACCGCAGCTACAGACCCTCAAGTCAGCGCCATTAAAATGACAATTTATCGAATAGCAAAATCATCGTCTCTTGCAGATGCTATTTTGACTGCATTAGATAATAATAAGAAGGTTACCTTATTTGTTGAGGCACAAGCTAGATTTGATGAGGCTAATAATATTAAGTGGGGTCGCATATTTGAAGAAAAAGGTGCCAAGGTAATATTTAGCATACCACAGGTTAAGGTGCATTCTAAAATAGCCATGATTTATAGAACTGAAGGCGCTATTGAAAAACGATATGCCTATATAGGCACAGGTAATTTTAATGCAAAGACCTCTAAAATCTACTGTGATCACGGATTATTTACTGCAAACAAGAAAATTACCAAAGATTTAGGACAGGTATTCCAAGTTTTGGAACGCAAGCTAATTGTGCCAAAGCTGAAACGATTAATGGTTTCGCCATTCACCACTAGAATAACATTTCTAAACCTAATTCAAAACGAAATCAATGCCGCCTTAGAAGGCAAGAAGGCTGCTATAACGGCAAAAATGAACAGTCTTGAAGATTCTGACATGATTAAAGCGCTTTACAGGGCTGTGAATGCAGGTGTTGATGTTAGGCTTATTGTTAGAGGATTCTGTTGTTACCTCAAAGCGAACAATGACCCCAATGCGGGAATGAAAGACAATATTTTCATTACCAGCATCATAGATCGCTATTTGGAACATGGACGAATTTATCTATTTGAAAATGGTGGAAATGAACTTATGTATATTGGTTCTGCAGATTGGATGACCCGTAATCTCGATCGCCGAATCGAGGTGCTCACCCCTATTTTAGATAATGATATTTTTGAAGAGCTGAGACACATATTGAACCTTCAACTTAATGACAATCAAAAAGCGCGCGTATTGGACCTTGAAAACTCCAACCGAAAAGTCATACAAAAAGAAGGCGATAAGCCTATACGATCGCAATACGCCATTTACGATTACCTTAAAAACAAACTAGATGAAAACCGTTAAGATTATTGGAGTGCCAGAACATTTTAATCTTCCTTGGCATTTAGCTATTGAAGAAGGCGCTTTTGAAGAAAGGGGGATAAACCTAGAATGGACCGATATACCCGAAGGAACCGGTAAAATGAGCGAGCTCCTTAAAAATAAAGAGACCGACCTAGCGATTATTTTAACTGAAGGCATAGTAAAAAGTATAACCGAAGGGAATGCCGTTAAAATTGTTCAGGAATTTATAGCATCTCCGCTACTTTGGGGAATTCATGCCGATGCGAGCAGTTCTTTTACATCTCTAGAAGATTTAAAGGACACTATAGCAGCTATTAGTCGTTTTGGTAGTGGTAGTCACCTAATGTCATATGTACAGGCTACAGAAATGGGCTGGGGCACCGAAAAATTAAAATTCAATTTAATAAATAATCTAGATGGCGCTGTCGAAAGTTTGGCATCGGGTACTGCAGATTATTTTATGTGGGAGCGCTTTACAACAAAACCATTGGTAGACAACGGCACTTTTAAACACTTGGGTAATTGTCCAACACCATGGCCTTGTTTTATGATAGTTGGCACCAACGAATTTGTAACGAAAAACAACGGATTGTTAAAGCATATACTAGAAATCATCAATACGTATACCGTTGAGTTCAAGCAAATACCTAGAATAGATTCTACCTTAGCAAATAGATATCATCAAAAATTAGAAGATATACAAGAATGGCTGCAATTAACAGAATGGAGTCAGAAACAATTACCAAAAGAAACCCTGGCGAAAGTTCAAACTACGTTAAAAGAATTGAATTTAATAGACTCAATTATACCTTCATCGGATATTTTAAGATAAATTAAATTGCCGCTAAACTGTAATGCTTTTGAATTAGAGCTTTAAAAGTTTCATCAGAAAGTGGTTTCTGTGCGAAGTCTGCTATATACTTATTAGATATAGCACGCTCTTTATCCTCTTTGTTATCACTTATTGTAACAAGAACAATAGTAATTTGACTTTTCAATTTTTTAGGTACAAGTTCTTCATATGCCTTCATAAATTGCCATCCGTCCATCACTGGCATTCTAAGGTCTAACATGACCATACATGGCAATTCCAATTGTTCTTGACCTTTTCCAAGAATAAAATCAATAGCCTCTTGACCATTTAGAGCCGAATTGATATTTACATCCATATCCAATTTATTAATGAAAATGGAATGTAAAAAGTTACTTGCATCATCATCGTCTACCAACAAAATGGTGTTAAGCCTATCTAAGTTATTCATTTGAGCTGTTATTTAAGTTATTTTTCAGATCTTGGGTTGATTCAAGACCTAAATTTAAAGCGTTATTATTATCTAAACTTACCACGTGATAATTTTATTGCCTAAATCTTCTAATATTTTGTTGCAGGATGAAAAATGTTGATTATTAAACCAATATCCGCGATTGGCGCTAAGCGGTGATGGATGACCAGATAACAATAGACTGTGCTTCTTTGAATCTATAAGTTTTGCTTTCTTTTTAGCGAAGCCACCCCACAAAATAAATATGACATGCTCTTTATTCTTTGATAGAATTGAAATTACAGCGTCAGTAAAATTTTCCCATCCTTTTTTCTGGTGACTACCAGCTTCATGGGCTCTAACTGTAAGCGTAGCGTTTAAAAGTAGTACACCTTGTTTTGCCCATCTTTCTAGATTACCACTTTCTGGATATTGCTTTCCTGTATCAGATTCAATTTCTTTAAAAATGTTAATTAAGGATGGTGGATGATTTATACCATCTTTTACTGAAAAACATAGCCCATTAGCTTGATTGGGTCCATGGTAAGGATCCTGACCTATAATAACCACTTTGGTGTTCTCAAAAGAGCAATGGTTGAATGCGGCAAAAATATCCATAGCGTTTGGGTAGCAGGTATTTTCTGCATATTCTTTGTCTACGAAGTTCATTAAATCCTTAAAATAAGGTTTGTCAAATTCTTCTTTTAACTGACGCTCCCAACCTTCACTCAAATTGATATCCATAAAATTTGCATTAAACATCAAGAAATCAAAGTTAGTATTAACATAAGAACAAGTCAATCCTTTACTAAAACATCATTTCTACAACCATTAAAAGTTTTAGTCGGGGATTATCAATTGTTTTACGTTCAATAATTTGATATTCCTAAGGTGTTCGCATTTTCAAAATCTAAATGTCAATGCGTACCTTTGCAGCTTATTAAAGCATAACGTGGCTAACATACATTCCAAAACATTACAAGACTTAGAATTTCCATCTGTATTAAAACAAGTATCCGCTCGTTGTCATACAGAATTGGGTAAAGCGGTAGCATTAGAAATTGCACCTTACATAACTGAAGAAGTAATAAAAATTGAGCTGGGAAAAACAGCTGAATACCTATCCTCATTAATAAGTGAGAATCGCATACCTAACCATGGTTTTGATAGTATAAATGGCGATTTAAAGCTTTTAAAAATTGAGAATACCACACTAGAGCTGCAAGGCTTTAAAAGAATTGCCAGTATCTGCACCACGGTTGCAGAGCATCAGAAGTTTTTTAAAAAATTCAAGGAATACTACCCTCTTTTTTATGACTTTGCTTTAAAACTTGAACCAAATACTGAAATTCCGGTTTTAATAAACAATGTAATTGATCGTTTTGGTGAAGTAAAGGATAATGCCTCAGATCAGCTTTTTGGGATTAGAAGGCAAATTAATGTGGTACGTGGAAAAATTAGCCAAAGCTTTGGCTCTGCTTTAAACAACTATCAATCTTCTGATTATTTGGATGAAATTAGGGAATCTGTGGTAGAAAACAGACGTGTTTTAGCGGTAAAGGCAATGTACCGCAAAAAGGTAAAGGGTGCCGTAATGGGTACATCAAAGACCGGAAGCATTGTTTACATAGAACCCGAGGCCGCCCTAAAGTATAGTCGAGAGCTTAATAATCTAGAGTTTGAAGAGAAAGAAGAAGTACAACGTATACTTAAGCAATTAACTGCTCAAATAAGACCATTTAGAGCTCTTTTAAGAGACTATCAAGAGTTTCTCTCACAAGTTGACGTAATAGCTGCGAAAGCTAAGTACGCAGAAGATATAGACGCTCTTTTACCTAAAATTAATTCAAACAATAGACTTTTTCTTAGAGATGCCTATCATCCGCTATTGTTCTTAAACAATAAACGTAAAGGAGAAAAGACATATCCACAAACAATTGAGTTACATGATGAAAACAGGATAATAGTCATCTCCGGACCTAATGCCGGTGGTAAAAGTATTACCCTAAAGACCATAGGCTTACTTCAAGTAATGCTTCAAAGCGGTATGTTAATTCCTGTGCACGAAAGAAGTGAAGTTTGTTTCTTCAAAAAAATACTAACGGATATCGGAGACAACCAAAGTATTGAAAACCATCTAAGTACATATAGTTACCGCCTTAAGAACATGAACCAGTTCTTAAAACGATGTGACAGCAATACGCTATTCTTAATTGATGAATTTGGTACTGGTAGTGATCCGGAATTGGGTGGAGCGTTAGCAGAAGCTTTCTTAGAAGTGTTTTATGAGCGTGGATCATATGGAGTTATTACAACACACTACGCAAATTTAAAAGCCCTTGCCAATGAATTGCCTCATGTAACGAATGCCAATATGTTATTTGACGGAAAGACTTTAGAACCCACTTTTCAATTAATATTAGGGCAAGCCGGTAGCTCTTTTACTTTTGAAGTTGCACAAAAGAACGGAATCCCCTACTCGCTAATAAATAAGGCAAAGAAGAAGATAGAGCGCGGTAAGGTTCGTTTTGACGCTACAATTGCCAAACTGCAGAAAGAGCGCAGTAAAATGGCAGAAACTGGGTCTAGACTTAAAGAAGAGGAAGTTAAGGCAAGGGAAGAGAATGAGCGTTTAGAGAAATTGAATGCCAAGGTAAAATCTAAATTAGAGAATTATCAAGAGCTTTACGACCATGACCAACGTATGATTCTGTTGGGCAACAAAGTTAATGTAGCGGCGGACAAATATTTTCAAGATAACAAAAAACGCCCATTGGTTTCTGAGCTTTTAAGAATTGTAGAAACCGAAAATAGTAAGCGCAAAAAGAAAACAGCAAACGAAGCTAAAGCAGAACGAACTAAAAAAATTAAAGTAGCGCAAGAGGTTCAAAAAGAGGTTAAGGTTATTCGAGAGAAAAAGAAGGTTGAAAAGAAAAAAGCAATCTTTAAAGAAAAGAACAAGCCAAAACCTGTTTTTAAAATTGGCGATAGAGTTCGTATGCTTGATGGTAAAGCTGTAGGAAGTATAGATTCGCTTGAAAAAGGAAAAGCAATTGTCAATTATGGCATATTCACTACAAACGTTAGTGTAGACCAATTAGAAATGGTGGAAAAAAAGAAATAACACTGTAATATAGCCGTTTACAATCAATCGTATACGATTTATTCAATCTTTATACAACAAACACACTATGCTCATCTTGACATTACAGTGAAATTTAGTACTTGATTTATTATAAAAATCTTATGATTTGCCCTGCTAATAATTAAATAATTTTACAAAGTGGAATCAAATAAAAAAATTATTCTTTTTGATGGGGTTTGCAACTTATGCAACAACACTGTACAATTTGTAATCAAGCGAGATGTTAACGACATCTTTCGTTTTACTCCTTTGCAAAGTGATACCGCAAAAAAGCTATTACACGAACGAAATATTGATATTGATGATATTGATTCGATTATACTTATCGAACCAAATGTTGCCTACTACACAAAATCTACAGCTGCTTTAGAAATTGGTAAAGAACTGAAAGGGTATGATGGGCTATCTGTTATTTTACTATGGCTACCAGAGTCTTTTAGAAATATCGTATACAATTATGTTGCCAAGAATAGATATAAATGGTACGGTAAAAAAGAGTCATGCATGATACCTACCCAAGAATTAAAGAACAAATTCATTTAATTCTTAAAAATTATAATTGCCACAACTACTTTTAATCTGAATAGATATTCTTTTACCTCTAATCATTTCTTGAACTGATATTCTTAAATCTATCGCTTAACTTCTCAATGTTTGATTAAAACATTGAAAATCATGAGTAAAGTAAAACGGAAGCGATATAAGAAAAAGAGATACTTTGTACCTATTACCATCGTAATTTTACTTATAGTAATTCGCCTTTCCCTACCCTTCTTTATTAAGAATTATGTAAACAAAGTTCTAGCAGATATTCCTGGATATTATGGTCAAGTTAAAGATATCGACTTATCAATCATCCGAGGTGCGTACACTATTCATGGTATGTATCTAAATACCGTAAACGCAAATACAGAAATTCCTTTCTTAGACTTTAAACAAACGGATATCTCTATTGAATGGAATGCGCTATTTCATGGTAGAATAGTTAGTGAGATAGAAATGCTAGAGCCCACAATAATCTATGTTTTTGAAGATCAACAACAAGATACTACAGGACAAGCTAATACAGAAGACTGGTCTAAAGCACTTACTAATTTAGTGCCTATTGATATTAACCGTTTAACCATTGAGAATGGAAAGTTTGCTTTTTTACAATTACAGGCAGATCCCAATATAGATTTAAATCTATCAAATGTTCAACTTACCGCGTCAAACCTTAGAAATGTCATTGAAAAAACAAGGACGTTACCTTCCAATATACAAGCAACAGCCACTTCAATCGGTAACGGCAATGTTGTATTAAAGGGTGATATGAATCTAGTAAAGGAGATACCCGACATAGATATAACCTTTAGTTTAGAAAATGCTAACGCAAAAGCTCTAAATGATTTCACCAATTACTATGCTGGTATTGATTTTGACGAAGGTTCTTTTGATCTTTTTGGCGAGCTTGCTATTGCCGATGGGTATTTAAAGGGTTCGTTTAAGCCCATTCTTAAAAACGCCAAGCTTATTGGTAAAGAAGATGGGTTTCTAAAAACGCTTTGGGAAGGATTTGTAGGCTTCTTTAAGTTCGTACTAAAAAATCATAAACAAGATACCTTGGCTACTAAAATACCTATTGAAGGTGACCTGAATAGTGTAAAAACAAAAGTTTGGCCTACTGTTACGCGAATATTTAGAAATGCCTGGATCAAAGCTTATAAGGGAGTTATAGATGATGATTTAAATTACCAAGACGCAACTGAAGGAGCCGATAAGCTTAAAGAGAAAAGACCATGAACAATAAATTGAAAAAAATTGCCTTTATAGGTTATATCGCAAAAGGTGTAGTTTATTCCATTACCGGAATATTAACCTTTTTAACAACTATTAATATGGGAGGTCAAAAAGCAGGGAAATTGTCTACCATAGACTATTTAGAAGAACAAAATTTTGGTGCCGCTATTGTAATTTTATTAGGGCTTGGATTACTATGTTATGCTTTATGGCGATTACTGCAAGGCATTTTAGATCCAGAGGATATGGGTTCTAAACCCAAAATCATTGCAAAACGAATTGGTTTTACCATTAGCGGAATTATATATGCAGCGTTAGGATTATTCGCTATAATTGACGCTTTGGATATTGGTATGTTTTCTGGTAATGGAAATTCTAAAGAATCCATATTTACCGGTACTAGCGGTTCAGTATCACTTGTAATTATTGGTATCGGCTTGGGCTTAAAAGGTGGATATCAGTTTATCAAAGCCTACAAAGGAGACTTTCTTAAAAAGTTTAAAATACAATCAATTTCATCTATTAATAAGAGAAAATATATTAAAAGAATTGGTTATGCCGGACTGATTTCCAGAGGAATCGTTACGAGCATTGTTTCCTATTTTTTTATAACAGCCGGTATAAACCTAAGAGGAACAACCTCTCAAAAACTGAAGGGCACTTCTGAAGCCTTCTCATTTATACAAGAGCAAGTCTATGGCAGATGGTTATTAGGCATCGTTGCCTTAGGTTTAGTTTGTTACGGATTGTTCATGTTCAGCACTGCTGCATATCGTAAATACAAATATTGAGATAAGATTACTTTTTATAATTATCGTCCCAGTTTTTAACTTTTGGTTCGTGTAGTTTATCTACAGATTTAGCAACCATCATAGAAACGGCGGCATCTCCAGAAACATTGATTACCGTTCTACACATATCCAATGGTCTATCAACTGCAAATATCAAAGCTAATCCGGCTTCCGGTATACCTGCCTGTGCAAGTACAATAACTAGCATGACCATACCAGCTCCTGGCACAGCGGCACTTCCTATAGAAGCTAAAGTAGCCGTTACAATAATTCCTAATTGTGCAGACAAACTTAAATCCATTCCAAATGCTTGTGCAATGAAAACAGCGGCAATAGCCTGATAAAGGCTTGTACCATCCATATTTATGGTTGCTCCTATTGGCAAGACAAAACTTGTCACTTCTTCATCTACACCTAAATGCTCTTCTACCCTTTCCATAGTTACAGGTAAGGTAGCAGCACTTGAACTTGTTGAAAATGCGAGCAATTGAGCTGGCGACATTCCCTTCATAAATTTATTTGGAGATGTTTTCGTAAATACCCAAACCAATAATAAATAAACTCCCAGCATTAGCGAGAGTCCTAATAATACACAGAAAGCGTACCAAGCCAAAGCCTTAAATAAGTCTAAACTTGGCGATTCTACTACTAATGCTGCTAATAAAGCGAATACTCCAAAAGGTGCAGCCAACATTATCAAATCAATCATCTTCAAAATAACTTCATTGAATCCATCAAAAAACTTTTTAACGGGTGTAGCTTGTTCTTCAGGTATAAGTATTAAACCGATGCCAAAAAATATTGCAAAGAAAATAACCTGCAACATATTACCATTATCTGAAGCTGCTTTAAATATATTACTTGGCACCAAATCTTCTAATGCTTGTAATGGTCCTGCTTCTCTCTGCTTTTCTGCCTGAGTTTTAATAGCATCAGCATCACCTTTATAATTATCGACTAGTTCTGTTCTGGTCGCTTCTGTTATAGATGCACCAGGTTTAACAATATTTACAACCCCCAACCCTATAGTTACGGCAATAACTGTTGTTGCTATGTATATTCCTATGGTACGCCCACCCATTTGGGAAAGCTTGGAGATATCTTTTAAATCTGAAACCCCTTTTATTAGGGAACCTAAGATAAGCGGTACTGCTATAAGCTTTAAAGAGTTGATGAAAATGTTACCAAATGGTTTAATCCAATCTGAAATAAATTGCGGTCCCCATTCTAACTGAACCATGGCCAAAGCGAATAAAACCCCTACCAACATTCCTATTAGAATTTGCCAATGCAACTCAAGCTTCCTCATATATAAATTAGTTTAGGGAAGTAAGATAGTATTTTGCTTGGAAAAGTGCTAAAAACGCAACCTATAATTTAATGGTGCGGTTAATTAGGGTATAGTCTGCCAAAACCAAGGCGGTCATAGCTTCTACTATAGGTACAGCTCTTGGAACCACACAAGGGTCATGTCTTCCCTTACCCTGTGTCTGAACCATATTACCCTCTTTATCAATAGTTTCATACCCTTGAATGACTGTAGCTACTGGCTTAAAAGCTACGTTGAAATAGATATCCATACCATTGCTTATTCCTCCTTGAATACCGCCACTATAGTTGGTTTTTGTAGAGCCATCACTATTAAATTGATCATTGTGTTCGCTGCCTTTCATCTTAACACCTTCAAAACCACTACCATATTCAAAGCCTTTAACCGCATTTATAGATAGCATTGCCTTACCTAATTCTGCATGAAGCTTATCGAATACAGGTTCTCCTAAACCAATCGGTACATTTTTTGCGACACAGGTGATAATCCCACCTATTGTATCGCCTTCTTTTTTGATAGATTTTATATATTCTTCCATCTTTGCAGCCATTTCAACATCAGGACAACGAACTGCATTAGATTCGGTTAACGATAAATCAAGTTCTGTATAGTGTTTACCTAAATTCATATCTCCTACTTGAGATACAAATGCTTGTATTTCTATTCCTTTTAAAAATTGTTTCGCAATAGCTCCTGCCACCACTCTACTTGCTGTTTCCCTTGCCGAGCTTCTGCCTCCGCCACGGTAATCTCTAAAACCATATTTTTGATCATACACATAATCGGCATGAGATGGTCTATACGAATCTTTTATATGTCCGTAATCTTTAGATTTTTGATTTGTATTATGAATAGCAAAGCCAATTGGTGTACCCGTCGTTTTACTTTCAAAGATGCCCGAATAAAATTCTACTTCATCTGGTTCTTTTCTTTGGGTTACAATAGCAGATTGTCCTGGTTTACGACGGTTTAAATCGTTTTGTATCGCATCAAAATCTATTTCAATTTCAGACGGACAGCCATCTATAACACCTCCAATTGCTTTTCCGTGGGACTCTCCATAAGTGCTTACCCTAAATATATTTCCAAAGGTATTTCCGGCCATAATAAATACGTTCTAATTTATGCTTAACGATTGTAAAGCATACAAGTTCAAAGTCATCAAAGATAAATGTTAAATGCTTTAAAGAAAAATTTAAAAAACGCATAATATTAGCTTAACCTTAGTCACTTAGCGTAATAATTACTTAACGTAATGATTATAGATTATTGACCTACTAAATAACTGATTAAGTTGTTATTAGGTTTAATTTTGGTGTAAAAATTTACCACTTGAAGAAGCGTCGTCTTGAAATAGCTGTTTTATCGGATGTACATTTGGGTTCTTATGCATGTCATGCAGAAGAATTACTAACATATTTATCTAGTATTGACCCAAAAATGCTAATTCTCAATGGCGATATTTTAGATGCTGGAAAAATGCGTAATAATTACTTTCCACCTTCGCATTTAAAAGTGGTCAAGAAAATCTTTTCAATGGCTTCTAAGGGAACTGTTGTTCACTTCATTACCGGTAACAGAGATGAGCCGTTTCGTAAGATTGACAATATTTATATGGGTATCATTAAGGTTTCTAATCGTCTTACCTTAAAACTCAATGGGAAAAATACATTGTTTTTTCATGGCGATATTTTTGATTTCTCTTTTCGCCACTCTCACTGGCTATTGCACTTTGGTGAAATTGGTTTTGATACCTTGTTGAACCTAGCAAAATTGAAAACTAAACTGTTTAAGCTATTCGGTAAGAAAAACAAACCTTTTTCTAATCCAGAATTAAACCATGGTGAACGCGATCCTAAACAAATTGAATCTTTTGAAAATAATGTCGCTAAAATGGCTATTAGCCAACATTATGACCATGTAGTTTGCGGGCATAGCCATGCACCTAACAAACAGCATTTTCAGACTAAAAAAGGAGCATGCCTTTATTTGAACTCAGGCGATTGGGTTAAACATATGACAGCTTTAGAATACTCTTTTAAACGTTGGAAACTATACCGTTATGAAAACGACAAATTAGCCTCGTTTTATATGGATGAAGAGCTAAAGTCAATGGATATGAATGAACTTATAGCAACCATCACTCATAGAAATGCTAGTAATAACAAAAAGGAAAAAGGCGGCCTTACCGATAATTAATTCAATAAAGCCTCTTTCAGTATACTAACTGGATGCTTTGCAATCCTTTTTGTACCATCGAATATTTGATGTCTACAACTAGTGCCGTTTGCAGCAATAATAGTCTCAGCAGAAGATTTACTCACTGCAGGAAATAGTTTTAAACCTCCAATTTTCATACTAGTTTCATAATGTTCTTCTTCGTAACCAAAGGAACCTGCCATACCACAACAACCTGAAGCAATAATTGTAACCTTGTAATTTGCCGGTAGATTTAAAACATCAAACGTTACTTTCTGATTGCTTAATGCTTTTTGATGACAATGATTATGAATTTTTATATCTCTTACTTCTTCAGTAAAATCTGCAGATTTCAAACTACCATCGGCAATTTCTTTTGCCAAAAATTCTTCTATTAAAAATGAATGGTCTGCAATTTTTTGGGCTGTAGTTTTATCTGAAGTCATTCTCTTGTACTCATCTCTAAAAGATAAAATTGCAGATGGCTCCAATCCTAAAATAGGCAAACCGGCTTCAGCAAACTTCTTAAGTTCCTTTATATTTTTAATGGCTAGCTTTTGAGCTTGTTTCAAGAACCCTTTTGAAAGAAAAGTTCTTCCACTTTCTGCATAGAACAACTCCATATCATAACCCAATCTGGCAAGTAACTCAATTGCATCTTTACCTACTTCGATATCTAAGTATTTCGTAAATTCATCTATGTATAATACTACTTTCTTCTTTGACTTAGTATTCTCAAGATTAGATTTTTGAAGATGCTTATCGAAATTAAAGCTATAAACATTTGGCAAGCTTCTTTCTTTGGCAACACCACTCGATTTTTTCAACAAACCACCTAAAAATTTAGAATCATAAATGGCATTGGTCAGTCCAGAAACCTTGCTAGCCAATCCGTTTAGTTTTGTGTTGTACGCAAACAATTTTCCTCTTAAAGGATAGCCATTTGCCTCTTGGTATTGATATAAAAATTCTGCTTTTAGAGTTGATACATCTACATTACTTGGACATTCACTTGCACACGCTTTACAGCTTAAGCACAAATCAAATGCCTCTTTAATTTCAGGACTATCAAACCTATTTTTAGCTGTGCTATTTGGGTTCGTTAAAAACTCCCTTAACGTATTTGCCCTGCCTCTAGTAGTATCCTTTTCATTTTTTGTTACATGATAACTTGGACACATACCACCATTCATATGATGGGTTTTTCTACAGTCTCCACTTCCATTACATTTTTCTGCGGCCTTTAATATACCCTCACTATCAGAAAAGTCCATGAAAGTCTTTATATCCGGCTCTTCACGATCAATTTCATACCTAAAGGATTTATCCATTGGGTATGCATCAACTATTTTACCAGGATTAAAAATACCTTTAGGATCAAAGTAAGACTTAATTCGTCTTAACAGCTGGTAGTTTTTATCACCAATCATTATCGGAATAAACTCGGCACGAACAATACCATCGCCATGCTCCCCACTAAAAGAACCTTTGTATTTCTTGGTAAGCTTAGCAACATCAGTTGTTATACTTCTAAACAAACCAACATCGGTAGATTTTTTCAGGTTCAATATTGGTCGTAAATGCAGTTCACCTGCACCCGCATGTGCATAATACACAGCGCTTTGACCATAACCTTTCATTATTTCAGAAAATTCGGCTATAAAATTCTTTAAATCCGGCAGCGCTACTGCAGTATCTTCAATACATGCCACTGCTTTCATATCTCCTACAATATTTCCTAACAGACCAAGACCTGCTTTACGTAACTCAATGGCTTTTGCTATTTGATCTCCAAAAAGAACTGGGTTAGAATAGCTTAAACCAGATTTTTCAATAGTAGCTATTAATGAAGCGATAATACCCTTTAACTCTTCTTCCGTATGTGCCGAAACCTGCAACATTAATAAAGCTGCGGGATCAGCCTCTACAAAGAATCGATTTGCTAACTGCGTTCTGTTATTTTTTGTACAGTCCAAAATAACCTTATCCATCATTTCGCACAAATGCAATGGATGTTCCATAACCGGAACTACATCCATTAAGCAATCTTCCAAAGATGTATAATGCGTAACTACCATTGCAGATAATGCTGGCGGTAAGTCGTCTAACTGAACTGTAATTTCTGTGGTAAAAGCCAAAGTTCCTTCACTACCACACAGTAATTCTGCCATGTTAAAATATGGTTCCATACCACCAAAAATTTCTGACTTCAATAATTCATCGACAGCATAGCCAGTATTTCTTCTATGTATTTCAGGCTTAGGAAAATGGTCAATTACTTCTTTAGCTATTTCTTTATTTACTAGTTCTTTATATATATTATTATAAAGTGATGCTTCAAGTGTACTGCCGTTCTGTTTTTTCTTAAAATCTTCAGCGGAAATCCTTCCAAATTCCGCCTCACTACCATCTGATAGAATGGTTTTCATTGAAATAATCTTATCTCTGGTTACACCATATTGAATGGATGTGGTACCTGATGAATTGTTACCCACCATACCACCTACCATACATCTATTTGATGTAGATGTATTTGGTCCAAAGAATAATCCGTAAGGTTTTAGATATTGATTTAGCTCATCTCTAATTACACCCGGTTGTATGGTTACTTGCTTGTTAACTTCATCAACACTTATAATTTTCGTGAAATGTTTAGACACATCTACCACCAAACCATCACCAACACATTGACCTGCCAAAGACGTACCTGCCGTTCTTGGTATTAGACCAATATTTTCATTGTTAGCAAACCTTACTATTGTTTTTATATCATCAACAGTTTTAGGAAATGCAGCACCTAAAGGTATTTTTCTATAAACGGAAGCATCTGTAGCATAAATAGTCTTAGTAAGATTATCAAATCGTACATCTCCCTCTAAATCTTGTCGTAACTTTAATAGCAAATTATTATCCAACTTAACACAATTTTGATTGCTAAATTAAGTTTTATTGTGTGAGCTACATTACAAATTGGCTCATTTTTCATCACAAAAAAGAAGAAGTATATGAAGATTTTAAAAGGATTTACTGTATTATTATTTATGGCGACCTGCTCGCTTTCCGCTCAAGAAATTGCTGACCACGCCTTAGGATTAAGATTAGGTGATAGTGATGGCTTTGGTGCTGAAATTAGTTATCAAAAATCATTGACAAGAGCCAATAGGTTGGAATTTGACTTGGGCTGGCGTGATAGTAGAAACTTTAGCGCATTTAAATTAGCTGGACTTTACCAATGGGTTAGACCTATTGAGGGTGATTTTAACTGGTACTATGGTGTTGGTGGTGGTTTAGGTAGTGTTGATTTCCCTGGCGATGATGGTGGATTATTTGTCTTTGCTGCAGGTGATATAGGAATTGAGTATAATTTTGATATTCCATTGATACTTTCTTTAGATTTTAGACCTGAACTAGGGGTTACAGGATATAATGGATTCTCTGATAATTTTGATTTTGATATAGGACTAGGTATCAGATACCAGTTTTAAACAGAAACTAATCATTATAATAAAGACCTCTAGCCATTGCGTTAGAGGTCTTTTTTTATATTCTTTATATAAGTACATTTGCAACTTAACCTAAGTGAAATTTATGAAAAATAGTATTGTAATACTACTAGCCGGAATCTTATTGTTTAGTTGTAACACTAAACCGGAAGGCTTTACCCTTAATGGAAAATTAAGAGGCGAAATGACAGATGGCACTCGCGTTTTCCTTAAGAAAATTGGAGAAAACAATCAACCTATGGAAGTAGATACTGCTACTACTACCAACGGTGAATTTACTTTTACAGGAAAATCTGATATTCCTGAACTACATTATATCTTCGTTGAACAATTACCTGGTTATACAGCTGTAATTTTGGAAAACGGAGAAATACAGTTTAGTGCACAAAGAGACAGTATGGGCTTTGCTGAAATTAGCGGTACATTCCAAAACGATGCTTTTTCTGATTATATGGAACAGTCAAGAGAAATCTCTCAACAAGCTCAATCTATTCAGCAAGATATGAAAGTGGCATCTGGTGAAGCTGCACTTGCACTTCAAGATGAAATGAAGGAATTACAAGAGGAATACAAGACTTTTGAATTAGATTACGTTAAAACTCACCCTAACGCTTTAATATCCGCACTTGTTCTGGATAGGGCTGTTGCAACCAAAGCAGTTAGCCTTGAAGAAGTTGAAGAAATCTACAAGACTTTATCTGAAGAAATTAAAAATTCTAAGCCAGGTAAACAAATTCTTGATGGAATAGAGAAACTAAAGGCCTCTGAAGCTGCAGGCAAAAATTCAAGTATAGGCGCTAAAGCTCCTGAATTTTCTGGACCAAGTCCTGATGGAAGCGTAATCGCTCTTAAAGATGTTATGGGAAAAGTAACATTAATTGATTTCTGGGCAGGATGGTGTAGACCTTGTAGAGCTGAAAATCCTAATATTGTTGCTGTTTACAATAAATACCATGATAAAGGCTTAAACGTCTTAGGTGTTTCTTTAGACAGAACAGAAGAAGCGTGGAAAAAAGCAATAGCAGAAGATGGTTTAGAGTGGAATCACATTTCTAACATTGCCTACTTTGATGATAAAATTGCTAAACTTTATAATGTAGAAGCTATACCCGCAGCATTTTTATTAGATGAGAACGGTGTTATAGTAGCTAAAAATTTAAGAGGTCCTGCACTAGAAGCGAAAGTTGCAGAATTGTTGAATTAGGATTTAAAATTAATTACATAAAAAAAAAGCCCGAACAATGTTGTTCGGGCTTTTTTTTATAGTTTATAGTATCGATTAAAATGCTCCTCGAACATCTCTAAAGGTACCTTCTACCGTTGCATTTGAGCCTTTAGTAACATTACCAAAGATATTTACAACAGAATCATCACCAATGAACTCTATAGTAGCTCCTTCATTTAGAACTAAATCACCATAAATAGTTAAGTTGCCTTCCACCCTAAATGTCGCACCAGAATTTATTGTAACGTTTCTTTGTCTATTATTTCTTCCTATAACGATGGTTCCATTCATTTCAAATAAACCATTTGCATTAATATTCACACCGTCTTTCACAGTCCAAGAACCACAAAGCAATAGATTACCACCAATATTTATATTGTTGAATCTTTTAGAGCCTCTATATGCTAAATCATCACCTGTATTCACGTTCAAATTTGAACTACCAGAATATGAGGTTAAGTCTTCACAACGTGTTACCAAGCTTTCATCTGGTCTATTCAACTTTATAATTTGAAACCCTTTTTTACCTGAAGCGGCAAAAATATAATCTCCTTTAGAAGTAACGTAATTTATAGAACCGGTAAGTTCTATTACACCAACACCTACAGTACTACCATCTTTACTTTCAGAAAGACTTAATCCTCCAGCGCCATTCGCCATTAAAAGTACGTCTTCGTTAACCGCAACTCCATTAGTTACAATTTCGCCCGGTTCAGCATTTTCCGGATTTGTTAATATTGGTAAGTATTCTACAAAGCTACCAGAAGTAGCGTTATATACTCCTGCTCCTTTTGCACCCTCTGAAACGACAATATTTTCATTTGAAAAATCTAATGTACGCTTGGCATCTACTCCAAAATCAGAATCGATATTTATACTCCTTGTTACATTTAAACTTTGATCTAAAAATGTAACACCTTGTGCAGCATCTAATACAGCAATTTCACTACCACTATAAGCTACAGAACGTAAATCTGAAAAAGCAGCCTCGTTCAAAGCACTTAAATCATTTTTATCATAAACCACTACAAATCCATCTTGACCACTAGTTACAATAGCCTTATTGTCAACAATACGAACATCTGTAGCGTTAAATCCTTCTTGAAAGCCATAAGTAATGTCAGAGGTATTCAATCTACCGCCACTAACTGCTATTTTAGCAACTAAAGAATTTGCCGTTGCCGTTACCGATTGTTCTGAATCTACACCACCAGCAACATATACATACCCATTATCATAGGCAATTGAATTTAAATCTGCATTTGTGTAATACAACCTAGATGTAACTCTAGGATCGGTTGGATCACTAATATCTATTACATCAATAGCACCAACATAATCTTGACCAACAGTATTATAGGATACATAACCATAATCACCGTCTAAAGCAACATGGGTTGCAGCTAAATTTTCACCATTATCAAATGATGGCGGTGCAATTTGAGCAACTAAGGATAGTGGATAATCTCCTGCTTCTTCTGTTTTTCCGGTAAGATTAAATCTCTTGGCAGTAGCTATAGGATCTTCATAAATATCAAGAACACCAGCGCGTTCAAAACTTACACTATTGTCTAATTTTGATTGATCGGTTTCATTAACCAAGTTATCTTCGGGATTTTCAAAAACTGTAGTTTCATCACTACAACTTGCCACAAAAAAAGTAGCAGCTATGGCCATAAGCCATGTTTTTTTGATAGATAGGGTTGATTTCATGTTTAATTCGGGTTTCAGCAATAACGACCCCAAGTGTGGGATTGTTGTCTATACACAGAGAAAACCGATGAAATGCACTAAATCTTAGTTCATTTAAGCAAAGATTCTTAGAATCTTTACAAAAAGCTTAAATTTTGCCCATTTTACCAAGAACAAATAGTAAAATAATTGGAAGAGCCAATAACCCAACCATTAGTGTTTCGGTCTGTAAAAGACTGGGCATGAATAACAATGTACAGGCATAACCACCTATGGCTCCACCAAAATGTGCCGTATGACCTATATTCCCCAGCCGCTTTTTCATTCCATAAATAGAATACAGTAAATATCCAATACCAACTACATACGCAGGAACTGGAATAGGAATAAACATTATGCCCAATTGCATGGTTGGTTGCAGTAGTATAGCTGCATACAAAATTCCGGTAACCGCACCACTTGCACCTACAGCAGAATAATAAGGCTCATCTTTATGAAAACTCAACGCTAACAAACTACCACCTATAAGACTAACCGCATAAATAATTAAAAACTGAGTGGTACCAAACCAATTTATAACTACACCTGCAAAGAAATATAGCGTAAGCATATTGAACAATAAATGCGAAACATCTACATGTAAAAAACCAGATGTTGCCATGCGTTCTTTCTGCCCTGCCTTTATTGCTCCGATACTAAATTTGTAACGCTCAAAGAAAGAAGTATCATTAAATCCCTTCATTGACACTAATACATTTGCAGCAATTATTGCTATGGTCGCTATATCAAGGTTATACATTATCTGTCATTTATTTGGCGTCAAATATAACTATATTTGCCCATAATTTTTTTGAGAATGCAACTATTGGCCTTTGTTTTGATTTACCCATTTCTCTGGGTGGTTTCCATTTTGCCACATCGCTTATTTTACGGTTTATCTGATATTGCTTGTTTTTTTATCTACCGAGTTTTTGGTTACCGAAGAAAAGTGGTTCAAGAGAATTTAAACTTGGTTTTTCCCGAAAAATCAAAAGAAGAGATTCATAGAATTGAAAAAGACTTCTACAAACATCTTTGTGATATGTTCTTAGAGATGGTAAAAACGATGAACTTAAGTAAGGATGCCGTTTCAAAAAAATATAAAGTTGTAAATCCGGAAGTTTTACTTGAGATAGAAAAAGAGCGCAGTATCATTATTTTATGTGCGCATTATGCGAATTGGGAATGGAACGTAAGCATAAACAATTACGTTAATTCTAAAGGATATGCAGTTTATCAAAAAATAAACAATTCTTATTTTGACAATTTTATCAGAAAAGTAAGAGCTCGTTGGAACACCACTTTAATTACACAAGCCCAAACAGCCAAAACAGTTATACAGAATTTTAGAAATAATGTACGTGCAACTTATGGCATGGTAAGTGATCAATCGCCACAAGCGCACAGAGCGCATTACTGGACCGATTTTATGGGAATAACAGTTCCTATTTTTAATGGCGGAGAAGCATTAGCCAGAAAAACAGGATTAGCTACGGTATTTTTAAAAGTAAGCAAAGTAAAACGCGGATATTACAAAGCTGAATTTATACCGATTGCCATAAATAGTAAAGAAACTAAAGAACACGAAATAACAGATGCCTTTCTAAGGCTTACTGAAGAACAGATAAAAGACCAACCGGAATTTTATTTATGGACTCACAAACGCTGGAAACATAGAGGCAAGAAACCCGCTGCCTTCGCAGAAATAAATTAACATTACAAAAACAAAAACCGGAAACAGTTAAACTGCTTCCGGTTTTTTATGCTTCTTATTTTATAAGAGTTACAATCCTGCTACTGCTTTTATTTCTCCTATAATTCTATCTGCCAAACCATCTGCCTCAGTTTGACTTTTAGCTTCTGTATAAATTCTGATTATTGGTTCTGTATTAGATTTACGTAGATGAACCCAATTTTCTGCAAAATCGATTTTTACACCATCAATAGTAGATAACTCTTCGTTTGCATATTTTTCAGCCATAGATTTTAAAATCCCATCCACATCTAATCCAGGTGTCAACTGTATTTTCTTTTTACTCATAAAATAGCTTGGATAGCTAGCTCTAAGTTCTGCTACTGTACCACCCTTTTCTGCCATTAGCATTAAGAATAAAGCCGTACCCACTAAAGAATCACGACCATAATGGCTTTCTGGGTAAATTATACCTCCATTACCTTCACCACCTATAATTGCATTATTGGCTTTCATTTTAGTAACCACATTTACTTCACCTACTGCCGCAGCTTCATAAGT
Source organism: Maribacter sp. Hel_I_7 (assembly GCF_000688315.1). NCBI lineage: Bacteria > Pseudomonadati > Bacteroidota > Flavobacteriia > Flavobacteriales > Flavobacteriaceae > Maribacter > Maribacter sp. Hel_I_7. The sequence continues at coordinate 1,028,512 of NZ_JHZW01000003.1, forward strand.
ACCGCCATGCTTTTGAGTAATATCTCTTAATGCTCGTGAAGAGGAAAGATTAGAAACTGTATTCCCTTTTGTTTTACCTAAAACATAATCTGCACAGGCTACCAATGTATACTCTTCCCCAAACATTTCACCATCATTGCTAATAAAAGCTAAGCGGTCTACATCTGGATCTACTACGATACCAAAATCCGCCTTTTCCTTAACAACCAAATCACAGATATCTTTTAAGTGTTCTTTTAAAGGTTCTGGATTATGTGGAAAATGACCAGTAGGCTCACAATATAACTCAACTACTTCTACTCCAAATTCTTTTAAAAGTTTTGGTATTGCAATTCCTCCCGTAGAATTTACACCATCTACCACAACTTTAAATTTCGCCTTTTTAACTACTTCGGCATCAACTAAAGAGAGGTTTAAAACTTCATCTATATGAATATCAATATAACTATCGTTTCTATTTATTACTCCAAGATCATCGACATCAGAAAAATCAAAATCTTCTTTTTCTGCTATTTCTAAAATTTTAGCACCCTGGGCAGCATCCAAGAATTCCCCTTTTTCATTTAACAATTTAAGGGCATTCCATTGCTTTGGATTATGACTAGCCGTCAAAATTATTCCTCCATCGGCATTTTCCATAGGCACCGCTATTTCAACTGTTGGTGTTGTTGATAAATCTAAATCAACTACATCAATTCCTAAACCTACCAAAGTAGAAACCACAAGATTTTGAATCATTTCACCAGACAAACGAGCATCACGACCAATTACAACTTTCAACTTATCCTTTTTAGAATAATCCTTTAGCCAAATCCCATAAGATGCCGCAAACTTTACCGCATCGATCGGAGTTAGATTATCTCCTGGTTTTCCTCCAATTGTTCCTCGTATTCCTGAAATAGATTTTATTAGTGTCATATACTCTTAATAAGTTTTTTGCAAATATAAAGGTATCATACTTATCACTATAGCCCTTCTTTGTAAATTCGACTTAGGAAGCATAATTTAGTCCAATGAATTTTTTAGCCCATATCTACCTTTCTTTTAACGATAAAGAAATCACCATAGGTAACTTTATTGCCGACAGCATACGTGCTAATAAATTTCAGCATCTGCCCATTAAAGTACAGAAAGGTATTAAGCTTCATCGTTTAATTGACACTTATACGGACACCCACGCCATACCAAAAATTAGCAGCAAGAGACTTCACGCAAACTATAGTCATTATAGTAGGGTTATCGTTGATATCTACTATGACCACTTTCTTGCCAAAAACTGGTCTAAATATTCTGATATTCCACTAGATGTTTTTGTCGATAATTTCTATGATCTTTTAGAAGACAACTATGAAATTTTACCCGATGGAATAAAAAGAATGATGCCTTATATGATAGCTGATAATTGGATATTCAATTATTCTAAAATGGATGGTATTGCACGCGTACTAAATGGTATGAACCGTAGAACAAAAAACAAATCTAAAATGAACTTTGCTATTTTAGACCTTGAAGAACATTATGATGAATTCGAAAAAGAATTTACTGAGTTTTTTGAGGAGCTTATTACATATTCTAAACATAAATATATTTCCTTAACCACAAAAAAATAATATTTTAAATATCATACTACCAATACTTAATATATACTTATTTAAATAATTAATACAACTTACTATGAACCAACTAAAACTATTATTTACACTGACTGCATTGTTAGTATTAAGCAGTTGTAAAGAAAATCCGGCAGTACCAACAGGGACCGTTACAGATAATGCAATGGTAGTATCTGCAAGAGAGGAAGCCTCTAAAATTGGTAGTGATATCATGCAAAAAGGAGGCAATGCTTTTGATGCTATGGTAGCTACAGAAATGGCTTTGGTGGTTGCCTATCCATTTGCAGGAAACCTTGGTGGCGGCGGATTTATGGTGTATCGAAAAGCAGACGGTGAAGTTGGCGCTCTTGATTATAGAGAGAAAGCTCCTTTATCAGCTCAAAAAGACATGTATTTAGATTCATTGGGTAACGTGATTCCCGGTAAAAGTACTTTAGGCGCAACCGCTGTAGGAGTACCTGGAACAGTAGCAGGCATTATTGAAGTACATAAAAAGTTTGGGTCACTACCCTTAGAAGAGATTATGGCTCCGGTTATTGCTCTAGCAGAACGTGGTGTTGTCGTTACCGCTAACCAAGAAAAGCGATTGGCCAGTCAACGAGATAAATTTATTGAAGTGAACAGTGACAGCACCAAGTTTGCTACCGTATTTAAAACTAATGATACCATTAAATATCCTGCATTGGCAAATACCTTTAGAAGCATCGCAAAAAATGGTAGAGATGGTTTTTACAAAGGTGAGGTTGCTAAAAAACTTGCAGCATTCATTCAAGAAAAAGGTGGATATATTACCGAAGAGGACTTAGAAAAATACCAGGCGGTATGGAGAGACCCAATCACTTTTAATTACAGAGATTTACACATCATTTCTATGAGTCCACCTAGTAGTGGAGGTGTTACCATTAATCAGATTTTTAAGATGATGGAAAATTATGATGTTGCCAAACTTGGTCATAACTCCCCAAAAATGGTACAATTATTTACAGAAGCTTCAAGAAGAGCTTATGCTGATAGAAATTATTTTCTAGGTGATCCTGACTTTGTTGAAATTCCATATGATAAATTATTAAGTGACGACTACCTAACGGAAAGAATGGCTAATTTCTCTTTTGAAAAGGCAACAAAATCATCTGAAGTTGAGCATGGAAATATAGAGATAGTAGAAAGTATGGAAACTACCCACTACTCTATTGTAGATCAAGAAGGCAATGCCATATCGGTCACCACAACACTTAACGGCGCTTATGGCTCCAAACTATATTCTGATGAACTTGGCTTCTTTTTAAATAATGAAATGGACGATTTTAGCTCCAAAGCAGGTGTACCTAATATGTTTGGACTTGTAGGTGCTGAAGCCAACAGTATTGCAGCTGAGAAAAGAATGCTAAGTAGTATGACCCCTACAATCGTTGAGCGTGACGGAAAGTTATGGATGGTTGTCGGTACTCCTGGTGGATCTACAATCATTACTGCAGTGGCTCAGACTATTTTGAACGGTTATGAATTTAAAATGAGTATGCAAGACGCAGTTAATGCTCCTCGCTTTCATCACCAATGGTTACCAGACATGGTCATCTTTGAACCAGACGGATTTCCTTCTAATTTAAAGGAGGAACTAAAATCTAAAGGCTATATAATTAACGAAGAAAGAACTCCTATTATTGGTAAAGTTGATGCTATTCGCATACTTGATAACGGCAAGCTTGAAGGTGGCGCAGACAAACGTGGAGATGATGCAGCAGTTGGCTTTTAATTATCACTAAGATTAATTTTAAGCAACTTTCAATTTCTACATAACAATTTACTAATGAAATATTTAAATATATTATGCTAAAGAAATTATTTAAACTTTTAGGTATACTCATTATACTAGCTTTTATAGGCTATGGTGTTTTATATTACCTATATAATGAACCTGTACCTATAGGAGAATCTGGACCTGAAGCTGATGCTTTAGCATATAGAATGTTGGATGCCTTAAATTACAAAAACTTCAACAACACCAAAATATTAGAATGGTCTTTTCGTGGTGATCATCACTATAAATGGGATAAAGAAAAGGAGATTGTTATTGTAACCTGGGATAACACAATCGTTCATTTAGATTTAATTACTCCGCAATCTAGCATTGCCGAAGTAAACAATGTGAAAACCAATTACGAGGAAACTCAAGTTTTAATTGAGAAAGCTCAGAATTATTATAATAATGATTCGTTTTGGTTAGTTGCCCCATTCAAAGCATTTGACCGTGGCACCGAACGGTACTTGGTAGATATGGAAGATGGGTCAGAAGCCCTTTTAGTTACCTATACTCAAGGTGGGGATACCCCTGGAGATTCTTATCTATGGATTATAGAACCAAGTGGTAGACCAAAAAGTTTCAAACTGTGGACAAAAATCATTCCTATTGGTGGCGTAGAAGCTTCTTGGGAAGAATGGATCGAAACAGAAAGTGGTGTTATCTTGCCTACCCTTCATAAACTTGGACCATTTTCAATATCCATGGGAGATGTCAAAGGGACTTATTAATTGACTATAAAGAATTCAACCACTAAAAATTTAAAATGCAAGATTATAAATTTCCATTAGATTTCACTTTTCATATAGGTACTTTATCTAATGATTTTTCGGCTGTAGATGCCAACGGAAAAATGGTGGCATATGTAAAGCAAAAACTCTTTAAATTTAAAGAGAATATTGGCGTATACCAGAACGATAGCAAAACCGAATTACTATATAATATTAAAGCCGATAGGTGGATTGATTTCTCTGCATGTTATTCTTTTTCTGACCCTTCTGGTCAAGAACTTGGTAAAATTGGTAGAAAAGGTTGGGCTTCTCTATGGAAAGCTCATTATGAGATTTTCGATAAAAACAAACAATTAAAATATACTATTAGAGAAGAAAATGCCTGGGTAAAGGTTTTGGATGGTATGGTTGGTCAAATTCCAATTATTAATCTATTTACCGGCTTATTCCTAAATCCTGCCTATATCGTAATCAATGGCAATAACGAAACCGTGGTACGTTTATCTAAAGAGAAATCATTGGTAGGCCGTCGTTTTAAAGTAAGTGAATTAAAGAAATTAAGTGGTAATGATGACGATATCATTATTCTAGGTTTAATGATGATGATTTTGCTAGAACGCCGTAAAGGTTAAAACAAACAAGATTAGTTTTGTAATAACAATATTATTACAATTACCCTAAATGAAGTAATTTTAAGTATATATACAATATACTATGATTATAAAACTAATTACTTTTAATGAGGTTACCACCGAGCTTCAAACTCAATTAACAGAGCTTTACAAGCAACTAAATTCTGAATTAACACAACTAGACTTAGCCTCTGCCCTATCTGATTATAACACTACAGATGTGGTAATATGTTTGGATAACGAAGATTTAGTAGGTATTGCTATGATGGCTAAATATAAGGTGGTTTCTGGTCATAAGGGAATGATTGAAGATGTGGTTGTTTCTTCTAATTATAGAGGTAAAGGCATTGGCAGAAAGCTAATGGAGAAACTTTTAGAACAAGCAGAAAAAGAAAAACTAGATGATGTATTATTGTTTAGTGGTCACCATAGGACAGCAGCAATTTCCCTTTATAAAAGTCTTGGATTTAAGCTAAAAGAAAGCGGAATGTATATCAAAAAATATTAAAGTATTGGTTCAATTAACCTTTTTAACATGCTGTAGCTGATCTTTTAACTCTTTCATTGACTCCTGCAACTGTCGCAAAAGTCCATTATCTGTTGTAGCGTCAACATTAAAAGTTATTTTACTGCTCACCTCCCAAATTTCTTGAATTTGAAATGGTTTAATATCATATGGAGGATAGGTTTCATTCAATGATATTAAAGTAATATTATTAGAATTAGGTCGCTTTTCTACTTTCTTGACCATGATGGAGTCTTGCAATACCACTACATACATTTTATTAGCACTTACGTAGTCAATATGTTCAATTGCTCTTGCTAAAACCCATTCGCCAGGATGTAGATTTGGAAGCATACTGTCCCCCTCAACCTGAAAGCCTCTATACGTTGCATTTCTAAATTCAGGAATTGGTAAATCAAATGCGGGTAATTGCTGATACCAACTGGTATCGGAAATATTTTGAGGATATCCAGCTGCTGCTTTGGCATTTACCAATACCATATTATCCCGATTAGCAGAATCTACCGTAACTACCTTTGGAATAACACTTGTTCTTGAAGTTTCCAAGTATTGCTCATCACTTTCACCAAATAACCAAAGCGGATTAATTTTGAATTGTTTCAATAATTCTGACACAACCTTCCCTGAAAGCTTAGTTCGCCCACGTTCAATATCTGCAGTAGTATTAGATACTCCAATAAGTGCTGCAAAATCGGCCTGAGTATAACCAAGCTCTCTTCGTAAATCGGTAAATCGTTTTAATGTCAATTCGTTTTCCATAATATCCGCTTAAATCGAGATAAAAAAATTCTCAACACTTCAAATATACTCATTATGGATTATATCCATAATAATATTTGGAATATTTCCATAATTAGGAATATTTCCATAATTTTGGATTAATTACAAGTCGTTATGGATTTTAATCGAATTAAAGAAAAACTAAATATTTTGGCCGATGCAGCCAAATACGATGTGTCATGTTCTAGTAGCGGCAGTAATCGTAAAAATAAAAACAAAGGCTTGGGTGATGCTGGAAACGGAATCTGCCATACCTACACTGAAGACGGACGATGTGTTTCTCTATTAAAAATTCTACTAACTAATCATTGCATATTTGATTGTGCTTATTGCGTAACACGTAAAAGCAATGATATAAAACGAGCTGCATTCAAAATTCAAGAGGTGGTGGACTTAACCATTAATTTTTACAGAAGAAACTATATTGAGGGGTTATTCTTAAGCTCTGGAATTTTTAAAAGCCCAGACCATACTATGGAACGTTTAATAGCAGTAGCTAAAAAACTTCGCTTAGAAGAAAATTTCAATGGATACATCCATTTAAAATCAATACCAGGCGCAAGTGATGAGTTAATGTACGAGGCCGGATTATATGCTGACCGATTATCGGTCAATATTGAAATCCCCACAATTTCCGGCCTTAAACTATTAGCTCCAGATAAAAAACATGAAGATTTCATAAAGCCAATGCTAAAGGTTAAAAATGAAATCATTCGTTATTCAGAAGAGCGTAAAATCATAAAAAGTACAGCAAAGTACGCACCTGCAGGACAAAGCACTCAAATGATTATTGGAGCTACTGGTGAAAGTGATAAGGACATTATGTATTCTGCTACCCATTTCTATAAAAATTATAAGATGAAACGGGTGTACTATTCCGGTTATGTTCCTATATCTACCGATAGTCGCTTACCATCTTTGGGTTCTGAAGTACCAATGCTACGTGAAAATAGATTATATCAAACAGATTGGCTTCTTCGTTTTTATGGTTTTAGTGTTCATGAAATTTTAGATGCAGACAATCCAAATCTTGAAATGGATATTGATCCAAAATTAATGTGGGCTCTTCGTAATCTAAATCATTTTCCTGTAGATATAAATAAGGCAGATGCCAGAATGTTAGCACGAATTCCAGGGATAGGAATGGGTTCTGTTCATAAGATTATTAGTGGTCGAAAATATAGAAATTTAAGCTGGGAACATTTGAAAAAAATGGGTGTAGCTCTTAATCGTGCTAAATATTTTATCATATGTAATTCTAACGACTGGGAGCGGAGAGATTTAGATGCTTCAAAGATAAAAGGAATGATTTTACAGTCCCAAAATGGAAAATTCAAAAATCAATATACCAATCAATTATCTCTATTTAACTAAAGTAAAACTTAATTAACAACCAACGACTATGGAACATATAAACAACATCTCTAATTCGGTAAATTTTTCATTTTTTAATACTGCTATAGACCGTAGTCAAAGCCAACTATTATCATTTGGATACCAAGTGGTATTTATGAAAAGTAAAATTAAAAAAAGGATGAAAATTTTAACTAAAATATTCTTCTTCAACTTCTAAAACTATTACTATGAATTCGACAAAAACTTTGGTTTACGATGGTAGCTTTAATGGTTTTTTGACTGCAGTTTTTATTGGTTACGAACAGAAGCTTGCCTATGCAGATATTCAAAAAAAAGGGCAATTACAAAGTGGACTTTTTACTGAGACAGAAACGATTTTTACCAATTTAGAAAAAGCACAGCGTGTTTGGAACGGTGTTAAAAACAAAAGTAATTCTGCTATTAAGAATATTTATTTTGCTTTTTTAAGTGAACAAAATAATATGGAGGCACTACTCTACCGTTATATTCAAAAATTAATGGGTAGTACATACAAGGGCGCTACAGACTTTAGCGATGATTGTGTTTTAAAAATAAATTCATTAGCACAAAAAGTAGGTAGGGAAAAACACAGAATGGAAGCTTTTGTACGCTTTCAATTAACTAAGGATGAAGTCTATTTTGCTAATATTGAACCAGATTTTGATGTTTTACCATTGATATCTAAACACTTTAGAAACCGCTACGCAGATCAATCTTGGATTATTTATGACGTTAAGCGTAAATACGGACTTTACTATGATTTACAGACGGTTGAAATAATTTCATTAGACTTAACCGATATACATACCAATAGTCTTGAGAAAAGTGCTGTCTTCACTGATTCTGAATATGAATACCAAGACCTTTGGAACAATTACTTCAAAAGCACTACTATTAAATCTAGGATTAATACCAAGCTTCATGTACAACATGTACCTAAGCGTTATTGGAAATACTTGTCCGAAAAAAAGGAAGCAGTTTAATAATTTGTAGTTTCTTTTTTACCATTGTAATTCCGCATTGAATTTTAGATTTTTAAGTCAAAAAGTATTTCTCTATCTTATTAACCTAGCTGCTTAATGAAAACTTTCATTATAATAGTTACCGGAATTTTAGCTGCAATAACAACTTTTTATGTGAGTCATCATTATAATCAAGGCGCAGTAAGAGCATATGCCCTTTTATCTTTTTTAGTCGGCTTGTTTTTTACTATTTCCCTGATTTATTAAATACACACCTAACAAAAAACATATCTGTAGTTTTTATAGAAACCTCTTTCTTAGGTATGATTTCAAAAACCACTCGAAGAAGTTACATTTACTTGGCAATTGCTGGCTAATTGTTTAGTATTATCCATATCAATAAGAATAATTTATTTCAAGGCTTTGGCGGTGCACTTGGCACCCTAGCATTTATTGCATTATTAACCACCTTTGCTTTTTCAATTGCATTTTCTAAAAGTATCTACAAGCTAAAAGCGATACATAGACTACGCAAGTGGAAATAATTCTAATTATATAACTTAACGCATTAATCTACCGGTAATATTGCCTGCAATAATATTGTTTACTTCGTCTACCGTAGCAAAATTTACATCACCCTCATAAGTATGTTTTAATGCGCACGCAGCACTTGCAAATTCCATTGCTTTATAGTCATCATATTTCTGTAAACCATAAATTAAACCTGCTGCAAAAGCGTCACCGGTACCAATACGGTCTACCACATGGGTAATATCTATATCTTCAGTTTCCCTAAATTCTATGCTATTCCACATTCTGGCTCTTATTTTATGCCAAGAAGAATTTACCGAAGTTCTTATTTTATCGAACACCTTTTCAATGGTTGGAAATTCTTCTATAAGCTGCTTGCTAGCCGCTATAAAATCGTCATTACTATAACCGAATTCCGTACCCAATACTTCATTAATTTCATTTACACCACCTATGAAAATTGTAGAATAATGTAAAAGTTCTACTAAAGCCTCTTTAGGATCTTGACCGTATTTCCATAAACCACTACGATATGTTGGGTCTGCAGAAACAGCCATCCCTTTTTGTCTAGCTAACTTTAGTCCGTCTTTAAGAACGTTAAAAGCACCTTGAGATAATGCAGGGGTAATTCCGGTCCAATGCATCCATTCCCCATCTTCCAAAGCATTTTCCCAATTTACCTTTGTAGGTTCAATTTCAGAAAACGCCGAATGTGATCGGTTATACGAAATCATACTTGGTCTAATAACCGCGCCTACTTCTAAAAAATATACTCCTAATGGGCGTTTAGATTTAACAATACAAGAGGTATCTACACCAAACTTACGTATATAAGTCATAGCTGTGTCACCAATAAAATCATCTGAAACAGCACTAATATGCTTTACTTTAATGCCGAAATTAGAAATTGAAATACCAACATTTAATTCTGTTCCGCCAAAATAAAACTCTACGATGTTAGATTGAACAAACTTCTTGTTACCACGAGGAGAAATACGCATTAGTACTTCTCCGAAGGTTATAATCTGACCCATTTTATAATTTTAAACCTAAAATAACCAATGTGAAATAAAAAAACTATGGTTATTAAAAATATATCAAAAACAAAACGGAATTGATTAATTATGAAGTTGATAGTTGTAAAGGCATACCTCATTATTTGATTAAAAAAAATATGGATTCAAATGCAACCTTCTTAATTTTAATACGACTATATATTAAGAAAGTAATTATTCCAAAAGACATTAAGTAAAAAATTAATTATAGAATTAAAATTTTTCTATTCGTAAAGAGAGAATTTAACAGACCGTATACCTGGACGTAATCATCAATATTAGACTTTAAATTTAGTTTTAGATCTAAACCTATAAATATCTTCGTATATTAAAAATTCATCATTCAATCATCAATAAGCATGCTAATTAGACAACTCCTATTTCTTACAATTTTTCTAGTATCATTTGCATCTTATAATCAAGATAAAATATCTGAAGAAAAGTTTATAAACATTGAAGGTATTGATCAATGGATAACTATAAAAGGAAATGATAATAGCAATCCGGTAATCTTATTAATTCATGGTGGACCAGGTAGTACCATGAGCCAATATGAAGATGGCATTTATGCCGATTGGTTGAAGGAATTTACCATTGTTCATTGGGATCAACGAGGAGCTGGAAAAACTTTTGGAAAAAATTATCCTAAAGAAATAACTGAAGAGTTTTATTTAAAAAATCCACTTTCCGTTGAAAAGATGACAAACGATGGCATTGCCGTTGCCCAATATCTAATTAAGCATTTAAATAAAAGCAAAGTTATTTTAATGGGTACCTCTTGGGGTTCTATCTTGGCAACACAAATGGCTCAAAAGAACCCTAACTTATTTCACGCTTATATTGGTCATGCTCAATTTGTAAATTTTGACAACAACATAAAAAATGCCTATTCAGAAGTATATGAAATAGCAGAAGTCAAAGAGAATAAATCAACTTTAGCAAAACTAGAAGAACTAGGTCCACCACCTTATAAAAGAGCAAAGAATTACGGACAATTATTGCGCGTTGTAAAACAATTTGAGAAAGAGAATGCTACCCCTGCTCCTACATCTTGGTGGGAAATAGCAGATTCCTATGAGAATAATGAAGACAGCAGAGATAGATATAATGGTGATGATTATTCTTTTTTGAACCTTGTGGGTGATGAAACCATGGGTATTAAATCAATGGTACGTCATATCAATTTCGATAAAACCGGATTTATTTTTCGACTACCTGTTTATTTGGTACAGGGTGAAAACGATATTTTATGTTCTAAAGAACTAAATAAACCATATTTTGATAAAATTAGGGCTCCAAGAAAAGAATATGTTATCGTCTCTAAAGCAGCCCATGGTTTCAACGAAGCAATCATTAAAAAACAATATGAAATCGTTAAATCGCTTCGAGTTCAAAATTAAATTATTGGTTAAATAATAATCAGAACCTACTTACCCCCTTTTTCTCCAACAAAATGATCGCTTTTAGCCTTAAAAAGAACATTAAACGTAGTTAAACTACCATATATTCGGGTAATATATTGCTGTAAATCTATTTTTTCTTGATCATCTAAATTTTTGCTAGAATTTATTTTTTGCTCCATTACACGTATGCGATCACGCACCATTACAATTTTATGAAAGAAGGTGTTAATAGGAATTTCTTTATTGCTCATACCTGCTTCACCAGGTTCCAAAATTAAATTACCACCTTTCCATTTATCCGCAATGGCTACACGTTGGGTAGCATCACTCCATTTTTGTAATATAGAGACCAAAGAACTTTCTACATCAAAAAAACTAACGGTATCTACCTCATTGTCAATAGCCTCAATCACTTCATAATCAGAATCTATTTCAATGGTTTCTAAGCCTTTATCCATAAATGTCACCCAATACATATTACTAGATACATTCGTAACTACACCTTTACCAAATTCAGCATGTGAAATTCTTGAACCTATTCCCAATATTTTCATTTTATTAATCTTTACAGTGAACTGCTAAATTAATAGCACTTTTTATTATCCGCAAAAAGAAATCTGTTTTAATATTCAAGTTATCCTTAGTTCGTTTTTGCCATCTTAACAAGTTCATGTACATTTAATGTCAACAATTTTAAGTAAACATCAACATGAAAAATTTATTGGCCGTTGTTTTATTCAGTTTAGCACTTACTTCTTGTGGAGAAAAGAAGAAAGAAATTGTTGAGAAAGAGCAATCACCATCAAAATTGAGAGCATTAATCATTGACGGACAAAACAATCATTACGTTTGGCCTAAGACCACCATGATGATGAAAGATTACTTAGATAAAACCAATCTTTTTTCAGTAGACGTCAAAAGAATGGATTCTGTTTGGTTAGGTATTAAATACAATCAAACAAGACCAGAAGCTTATAACTCATTTATAGAAAACTATCCTTTAACAGATAAAACATATCAAATTTCTGACAGTCCTATTAAAACTTCAGATTTTACACTTGATTTTAATAACTACGATGTCATAATTTCTAATCTTGGAGCAGAGTCTCCCCTATGGCCAGAGAAAACAAGAAAAGACTTTGAAACTTACATGCAAAATGGAGGTGGCCTAGTGGTCATTCATGCCGCTAACAATGCTTGGGGAGATTGGGAAGAATTCAATAAAATGATTGGTTTAGGCGCCTGGGGAAATCGTGATGAAAGCTCCGGACCTTACGTATATTATAATGATATGGGTGAATTAATAAAGGACCCCGTAGAAGGTGTTTGTGGATCTCACGGTCCTGAATATGAATTTCAATTAACAACAAGAGCACCAGAGCACCCTATAATGAAAGGTATACCTGAAAAATGGCTTCATACACCAGATGAATTATATGAACGTATGAGAGGTCCTTTTGAAAATGCCACTATTTTAGCCACAGCTTTTGCAGATGTTGAAAAAAATGCACCACCTTGGGACCCAAATGTTACCGGCTTAGGACAAAATGTGCCTCAACTTATGGCTATCAATTACGGTAAGGGGCGCGTATTTCATTCAACCTTAGGTCATTTTGACTATTCTATGGAGTGTGTAGGGTTTATTACTACACTTCAAAGAGGTGCAGAATGGGCTGCTTCTGGTAAGGTTACACAAGAAATTCCTAATGATTTTCCTACCGCCGGTGCAACTTCATCTAGATTTTGGAAATAGGATGCAATATTTATTCTGATGCATTATTGCAATCTTCTTTTCTTCTTGAATCAATTAAGTAAATAATTTTCCAAGTATCTTCTTCTTTAAAAAGTTGAAAAGAATTAACTCCACAATGGCTAAATTCCCCATTATACCAAAATTCATACGGTGCCCAAACATGCGCCATACCACCATCTATTTGAATTTTATAATCTAAAATTTTTTCTTGAAAACTTATAGAATCTGGTGTGGTAATCATAAAGTTTATTAAATCATTAAAATTATTATTTCGTACGGTCATTTTGCCTAGCATATTTAAACCTACAGTCTGCATTAAAATATCAGGATTAACAACACGCTTCATCGCTAATTCATTTTTGTCATGAAAAGCGTAAAAAAAAGTCTCTACCGCATACTTAACTTTTACCTCTTCTTCAATTTGTGCGCTAACCAAAGTGACGACTAATAGTGTTAATAGCAAAAAGAAATTTTTCATGTAATACCTTTTATTAAGTTAATACCATAAAAATAGATAAATTCTAAATTATTCCCTTTTAAATGGATTCTAAACTATGAGGGTTAAATCTCATTAAAACTCCTTACTTTTATGGCACTTAATCAAAAAACAGACTATGTCAGTAGCTAAGAAGGAATATAAAAGAGTCACGGTTAAATCACTAGTGGATATGAAGAAGAATGGAGAAAAAATCTCTATGCTTACTGCATATGACTACTCTATGGCTAAAATCGTTGATGCCGCAAAGGTTGATGTTATTTTGGTTGGTGATTCTGCCAGTAATGTTATGGCTGGCCATGAAACTACGTTACCAATTACATTAGATCAAATGATTTATCATGCTTCTTCTGTAATTAGAGCTATTGACAGGGCTTTAGTTGTTGTTGACTTACCATTTGGCAGCTACCAGAGCGACCCTAAGGAAGCTTTACGTTCTGCTATTAGAATCATGAAAGAAAGTGGTGCGCATGCCGTAAAATTAGAGGGCGGAGCAGAAATTAAGGAATCAGTGAAAAGAATTTTAGCTGCCGGTATTCCGGTAATGGGCCACTTAGGTTTAACTCCTCAATCCATATATAAATTTGGTACGTACACCGTTCGTGCAAAAGAAGAAGAGGAAGCGGAAAAGTTAATGGAAGACGCCAAATTACTTGAAAAACTTGGCTGTTTTGGAATCGTTGTCGAAAAAATTCCTGCTGAGCTTACAAAAAAGGTTTCTGAAAGTTTAACCATACCTACCATTGGTATTGGAGGTGGAAAATATGCAGACGGACAGGTTTTAGTAGTTCATGATCTACTAGGAATGACACATGAATTCAATCCTCGTTTTTTACGTAGATACATGAATTTATACGAAGAAATGGGTAATGCTATTTCTAATTACGTAAGCGATGTAAAAAGTCAAGATTTCCCTAATGATGAGGAGCAATATTAACTAACACTACCCTACTCTTTGTCAAAAAAAGAACACTCTACAATCGATAATCTTCAAGTTTTATTTGAGGATAACCATCTCATTGTTATAAATAAACGTCCTGGTGATATCGTGCAAGGAGATAAAACCGGAGACAAACCACTTAGCGATACCGTTAAAGCATTTATAAAGAAAAAATACAATAAGCCAGGTAACGTTTATTTAGGTGTTGTACACCGTTTAGACCGCCCTACATCAGGCATTGTAGTATTTGCAAAAACCTCTAAAGCACTGCCAAGATTAAATAAGATGTTCGCTGAAAAAGATGCTAAAAAAACCTACTGGGCAATTGTAAAAAGTAGTCCAGAAGAGCCAGAAAAGAGATTGGTTCATTGGATGAAGAGGAATACAAAGCAAAACAAATCTTACGCTCATATAAAAGAGGTTACAGAAAGTAAAAAAGCCATTTTAACCTATAGAACTTTGAAAAAGCTTGACCGCTATTTTCTTTTGGAAGTAGACCTTGAAACTGGACGACACCATCAAATACGATCGCAACTTACCGCAATCGGTTGCCCGATTAAAGGTGATTTAAAATATGGCTTTAATAGAAGTAACGAGGACGGAAGTATTCACTTACACGCAAGAAAACTACGGTTGATGCATCCTGTAAAAAAGGAACCTTTAGAAATTATTGCCCCTCCGCCAAATGATCCCATTTGGAATGCGTGTCTTTAATTTTACTACTTTTAACAGAAACACTATTACCATGTTAAAGAAAATTTGCTTCTTAGGTTTGTTTATAGTAATTACTTCATGCAGTAGCTATAATTCTATTGACACCTTTTACAATGCACACAAAAATGATAATCAAGTAACCGCAGTACGTGTTCCACAGTTCATGCTTTCCATGATAAGTGAAATTTCTCCTGAAATGAAAGCTATGGTTGGGAATACCAAAGATTTAAGATACATGCAATTCCCCAGTACCACAGATACTAAAACCCAATTTCTAAATCAACAAATGAATGGTATTACAGGTAATTCATTTATAGAGGTTTTCAGAAAAAATGATGAACTAAAACGCAATGTGGTATCTGTAAGAGAGAAAAAGAACTTGGTTAAAGAAATATTGATTTATAATAATGATAACCAAACAGGCTCCTTTTTATATTTTAATGGAGATTTTGACCCAGTAAAGGTTAGAGAAATGGCTAAGAATGAGCAATTCACCAAATTCGGAGATAATATAATTAGCCAATTTGGCGCAAGTACTCCTGGTATAAATTCTCAAAATTAATTGAGCATATCTTAAGTTTTCTTCTTTGAGCGAACACTTTCTATAACTACGGAACTTAAAATTAAAACACCTCCTAGAATTGTAGTTCCTTTAGGTATTTCAGATAGAAATATAGCTCCTATTAAAATACCGTATACGGGCTGCACACTACTTAATATACTAACGGTGGTAATATTAAAATGCTTAAAAGTCATTAAAAACATAGTATGACCTATTGCAGTGGTCAAAATTGCTAGAGCCACCAGTACTTGCCATTGGTCAATTATTACATTTGGCGAAATTGTAAACAAAAATGGAAATAGCAAAATACCAACTATGGCCGTCTGATATGTCATTAGCACAGAGCCATTATACTTTTCAACCTTCTTTTTAAGTACTAAATTTCTTAAGGCATAGGCAAATGCCGAAAACACCCCGAAACAAATTGCGATAGTATAACTATTCTCAAAATCTAAAGACGGACTAAGAAAATACATGCCCGTTAATACCAGAAAAGCAAGAAGCAAATGTGCTAATTGAAACTTGGTCTTTAATAGAATTGGCTCTAAAAATGCAGTAATTACCGGGTATGTAAATATGGAAAGCATACCAATGGCGACATTTGATAGTTTTAAGGCGTAGAAATAGGTAACCCAGTGTACTCCCATTAAGACACCGCTAAATAAAATTACGCCTACATCTTTTGTATCAATTTTTAAATTGAATTTTTTATATCTACAGTACAGAAATAAAGCTACAAATGCCAGTAAGGCTCGTGAACCAATTGTTACGGGCACAGGTAGTTGTACATATCGCCCAAGAGCTCCAGAAGTGGCTATGAATAACATAGCCAAGTTGATTTCTAATAAATGTTGAATATGGTTACTTTTCATCTAACAAAAGTTTCTTTAGCGTGTTTTCGCCAAAGCCTTCTCCCTCATTATTTGAGATACAGGTTTATTTTGCAAATGACTCTCTAACCATGAAAGAATATCTAAATACAAGAACGCCCTTTTTTCATAAGGGTGATCCTCATACTTTTTCAATTCAGTATATAACTTCTGAAATTCCGCTTTTAATTGATTAGGATATATACCGCCAAGACTTCTTAAAAACTTGATCATTTCTTTTTGGACTGCGTGCATATCGTTCATTTTCAATAAAAACTTATAGGTGCTTTTTAATTGAACTTCTAAATGATAATCCATACCAGCCTCATAATGAGCCACTAAACTTAAAACACGAGCAAAACACATTAGGTCTTCACGCATTTTTAAATTCTTGTTATCTATAATTTTTTTAAGATATTGAATACACGTTTTGTTATCCCCAATTCCAAAATACAGACACGCAATTTTATAATAGAGAACCATAACATGATGTACATCTATTCTGTCTCTATGCTTATTTATTCCGTATTCAACAATCTTTACTAGATAAAGTCCTTTTTCAAAAGTACCTTCTAGGAAATGCAAGTTCAATTTATTCGCATTTAAATACATGAATACCAATGAATTGATATTATCATTATCTGGAAATTCTTTTTCCTTGATAGTCAACTCTAAACGCTCAAGAACTTCTTTGAATTGAGAGCTATACTGTACATAAAAAAGTGATTCCAATAAATAGTGATTACCTTTTAAAAAGAACACCGGATTAAGATAAATCATGTCTTTATGATCATAAAAAAGATCAACCCACTTACTTGCGTATTTAAAACAGGATAGGAAATCTTGAGTAAGAAAACTGTACCACAGATACGCTTTATACAACCATAACTTTTCTCTAAATCCTAAATCCTCAATGTTATATAGCGGTAAATGATCATTAAAATAAGTTTTTACTTTTTGATAATCCTCATCACTGCGTACATAACCTACTTTCAACATCATTCCATAAAGTTGAAGCGAAAGATTAGATAGTTTACTGGTCATTACATTATGCCCAGATAATTCTTTTGCCTGTATGGCAAGTTCATCTGCACGATCAGGTATACTTCGCGTAATGTACTGTGTTTCAATAATTTTCTCTAACTCAACAATCTCATAGGCAATATTCTTTTCCTCATTTTCAATAGCGATACTTTTTACCTTATCAAGAATCTTTAAACTTTGCTTGTAAAGTCCTTTTTGATATAAAATTGTAGCAAAATCTAACTGCTCCCGTATTTGAACCCTAATATTCTGGTTAACGGGATTTAATCTTAAACTGACTAAAATCTGCTTGTATAGATGTGCTTTTAAGTTAGAGAGTTGTGCTTTCTTAACTATACCACTTTCTAGTATGGTTTTCTCATCATAATGCTTAATTTTATCCAATAGATTGAACAGTGCTAAAAATTTAGCATCGGTATTCACACCTAATCTGCCTACATAAAGCTTAAATTGACGCTTTTCAGATTTAGAAAGTGATTTAACTAAAACGAACAAAGCATCTTTATGCGCATTTGTCATCGTAATAATAAGAGTTTAAATAATTGTAATTCAATGTTTTATACACCTAAAAAACTGACTTAACGTTGTAAACATGTTAACAAAATTCGAGCATTTTGTGTTTTAGGTTATATATTCGTTTGACGAGTAAAACTACGTAAATATAATGAGTAAAGAGATAGTACAAATATTTGACACTACTTTAAGAGATGGAGAGCAAGTTCCGGGCTGTAAATTAGACCGTGAGCAAAAATTGGTAATAGCTGAGCGCCTAGATTTGCTAGGGGTAAATGTTATTGAAGCTGGTTTTCCTGTTTCTAGCCCTGGAGATTTCCAATCTGTAGAGGCCATAGCCAAACTCGTTAAAAATGCGACTGTTTGTGGATTAACCCGTGCGGTAAAAAATGATATTGAAGTTGCAGCTGATGCATTGAAATATGCTAAAATGCCTCGAATTCATACCGGTATAGGTACATCTGACTCACATATAAAATTTAAATTCAATTCTAATAGAGAAGCTATTATAGAGCGTGCAGTTGCTGCCGTTTCCTACGCTAAGACCTTTGTTGAGGATGTTGAATTTTATGCTGAAGACGCAGGGCGTACGGATAATGAATTTTTAGCTCGTGTATGTGAAGCTGTAATAAAAGCTGGTGCAACAGTACTTAATATTCCAGATACAACTGGTTACTGCCTACCAGATGAATACGGTGCTAAAATGAAATATTTACGTGAAAATGTAAAGGGAATACACAACGCTATACTTTCCTGTCATTGTCATAATGATTTAGGTTTAGCCACCGCAAATTCAATTGCAGGTGTTTTAAATGGTGCAAGACAAATAGAGTGTACTATAAATGGCATTGGAGAGCGTGCAGGTAATACCTCATTAGAAGAAGTGGTAATGATTATGCGCCAACACCCAGATTTAAACTTAGATACTACCATAAATAGTAAATTATTATACGACACTAGTTTAATGGTTTCTAGCAAAATGGGAATGATCGTACAACCAAACAAAGCTATTGTTGGTGCTAATGCATTTGCCCATAGTTCTGGTATTCATCAAGATGGTGTTATAAAAAATAGAGAGACTTACGAAATTATTGACCCAGCAGAAGTTGGTGTCACAGAATCTTCTATTGTCTTAACAGCTAGAAGCGGTAGAGCCGCACTTGCTTACAGAGCAAAAATTGTTGGTTATGAACTTACTAAAACTCAATTAGACCAAGTTTATCAAGAGTTTTTAAAGTATGCAGACACAAGAAAAGAAGTCAAAGACGATGATATTCATCAAATTATAGAGACCTCTAATATAGACTTACAAAGTATTAGCTAATTATGCATTTAAATATTTCTGTTTTAGAAGGAGATGGAATAGGGCCTGAGGTGGTTGCGCAATCCATTAAATGTTTACGATCGGTTGAAGAAACTTTTGGACATAGTTTTACTTTTGAAAAAGGACTAATAGGTGCTTCTGCAATTAAAAAAACAGGAAATCCGCTACCTGATGAAACTCTTGAACTTTGTAAAAGAACAGATGCAACCTTGTTTGGTGCATTAGGTTTACCCGAGTTTGATGATAATCCGAAAGCAAAAGTTTGGCCAGAGCAAGGACTTTTACGATTACGTAAAGAACTAGGTCTTTTTGCCAATATTAGACCTGTAAAGGTTTTTCCTTCACTTGTAAAGCAGTCTCCCCTTTCTAAAGCGCAGGTTCAAAATACTGATCTTGTAATTTTTAGAGAACTGGCGGGCGGAATTTATTACGGATTAAAAACCATTGATGAGGAAGCAAATTCTGCTACCGATACATGCACATATACAGAAGCTGAAATTAGCAGAATAACACATTTAGCGTTTAAATCTGCTCGTTCAAGAAAAAAGAAAGTTACACTGGTAGACAAAGCCAATGTACTTGAAACATCACGTTTATGGAGACGTGTAGTAAGGTCTATTTCTGAAAGTTATCCAGACGTAGAGTTAAATTGCCTATTTATAGACAATGCCGCTATACAAATGGTTTTAGATCCCTCACAATTCGATGTTATTTTAACCGATAATATGTTTGGAGACATCCTTTCTGACCAAGGTAGCGTTATTGCTGGCTCAATAGGGCTTTTACCATCTGCTTCAGTAGGATTAGAACATGCCATGTTCGAACCTATACACGGCTCATACCCAGATGCTGCGGGCAAAAATATTGCTAACCCGGTTGCTTCCATTTTAAGTATGGCTATGTTACTACAACACTTTAAAATGAATGAAGAATCTGATGCCGTAGTGGCTGCAGTTCTAAAATCCTTTTCTAAAAAAATAGTTACTGCAGATATTTTAGGTAGCTCTAAATATGGAACTAATTATGTAGGGGATTTTATTGCAGATAATATTATGGAACTAGATGGTAGCTTCAACATAAACGATGAAAATATTGGTTTAGGAAAATCTACCATTATCTAGTTTACTCATTACTAAGCTGCGTAATTAAAGCGTTAAAATCCTTTTTAAATTCAACATACTTTTCTCCAGTTGCAGGACCGTTAAATCCCGTATGAATTTTTCTTACATCTCCATTTTTATCAATAAAAATAGTAGTAGGGTAAGAAAGTATATGGTTTAACATGGGTAGTTTTTCTTGTGCCTTTTTCTTATCATAGCTTCCATATTGAGCTAGTAATATAGGATAATTTACCGCTACCCTATCCTTTAAACGATTAATAGCCTTAAATGCTATTTCTTTAGTTTTTGCAGATTCAAAAGCCAGCCCAATAACTTCAACATTAGAATCTTGTTTAAGATAATCTACCAAAAACTTAGTCTCATCTAAACAATTTGGACACCAAGTTCCCATTAACTGGACAATAACAACTTTGTTTTGATACTTCTTATCAGATAGGGATATCATATTTCCATCAGAATCAGGAAAAGAGAAAGCAAGTTTATCATAACCTTCATTTAAAAAAGTTAACGAATCTGGATTAGGCAGTTCAAATCCATCATTTCTAT
This sequence comes from Maribacter sp. Hel_I_7, assembly GCF_000688315.1. Lineage (NCBI taxonomy): Bacteria > Pseudomonadati > Bacteroidota > Flavobacteriia > Flavobacteriales > Flavobacteriaceae > Maribacter > Maribacter sp. Hel_I_7. Next base: position 1,049,802 of record NZ_JHZW01000003.1, read on the forward strand.
TTGCCACAAAAGGTTCTTTAAAATGATTGCCTGAGTAAAAATTACCATTCATACTTGAATCTGTAACTTTTGCAGTAAATAGAAAAGCATGAGCACCATCAAAAGAAGATAACTTTAAAGAGTCTCCATCAAGTATACCTTCAAGGAATCTATAATCACCAGTAGTTGTTCTAAAAGTACCGGTTACCTTACTATCCTCTTGTAAAAAAATTCCTTTGCCAACATATTCCTCCTCTAAATCTGGACTAAAATAGGTTTCCCAAATTCCAGTTACGTTTCTTTCCGTTTTCTTTAATTTAGCAGGAAATCTATCTTCAATACCATAAACTGCCGTAAACGGTACAATCCTATCTAGACTTTCTTTTATAAACTGTCCTTGTATTTTGTTTTCTGTAAAAGTACCTGCTAGGTATCCTTCAAAAACAGGTGTTTGCATACGTATAGAATCTCCTTTAATTTCTATTTCGTCTACATCTATAACTTCTTCTGCATTATAAATTTGCATTTTATAGCTACCATCATCCTTTTTAGCTACTGTAAGATTAAAAGGTAGTTCTTGGTTATCCATAACATTTAACTCCACAAGCCAAATACCTTCAGAGAGGTTATTGGTTTGTTTTTTTTCCTTACATCCAACAATTAATAGTAAAGCGGATAATATTGCTAACCCAAATCTCATACTGTTTTCCAATTTAACTGGTAAGAAACAATTAAATATGCATAATTAAAAATTTAAATAAAGACTTCATAGCTTATTGAATGTATACGGGCATTGTTTTATCTTTGCGCACTATAAATGTTTTGAATGAAAATATCATATAACTGGCTTAAACAGTTCATACAAATAGATTGGGAATCACAAAAAACCGGAGAACTTTTAACCGATTTAGGTTTAGAAGTAGAGGGTGTTGAAAAATTTGAATCTGTTAAAGGCGGATTGAAAGGCATTGTTGTTGGTCATGTATTAAGTTGCGTTAAACATACTAATGCCGATAAGCTAAATGTTACTATGGTCGATATAGGCCTAGATGCTCCTGTACAAATTGTATGTGGTGCCAAAAATGTTGCAGCAGGACAAAAAGTACCTGTAGCTACTATTGGTACAACATTGTATACCCCAGAAGGAGAAGCCTGGACTATTAAGAAAGGTAAAATTAGAGGCGAAGAAAGTTTTGGGATGATTTGCGCTGAAGATGAACTTGGTCTTGGATCTAGCCATGATGGAATTATGGTCTTGAACGAGGATTTAAAAGCGGGTACACCTTGCGCTGAAATATTCAATGTTGAAGAAGATGAAGTTTTTGAAATTGGACTTACCCCTAACCGTGCTGATGCTATGAGCCATTTTGGTGTAGCAAGAGATTTAAAAGCTGGGTTGAAGCAAAAGGAAATTACAAAAGAATTGATTACCCCATCGACCAGTCATTTTAATATTAATGACCGATCATTAAAAATAGACGTAGACGTTAAACAAACTGAACTTGCCCCAAGATACTGTGGTGTTACGTTGAGTAATTTAATTATTCAACCCTCTCCTACTTGGTTACAAAATAGGTTGAAATCTATAGGTCTAACTCCAAAAAATAATGTTGTTGATGCTACTAATTATGTATTACATGAATTAGGGCAACCTTTGCATGCATTTGACGCAGCAAAAATAAAGGGTAATAAAATTATTGTTCAAACCCTACCTAAAGGCACTAAATTCACTACACTTGACGGCGTTGAAAGAACGTTACATGAAGATGATTTAATGATTTGTGACACCGAAAAACCCTTATGTTTAGCTGGTGTGTTTGGAGGTTTAGGTTCTGGTGTAACCGAAGAAACCACTTCTATATTTTTAGAAAGTGCCTATTTTAACCCAGTTTCCATTAGAAAATCAGCAAAAAGACATGCGTTAAACACCGATGCGTCTTTTAGGTTTGAACGTGGTATTGATATAGAGAATGTTGAGTTCAGTCTAAAACGTGCCGCTTTATTGATAAAGGAAATTGCTGGCGGAGAAATCACTTCAGACATTTATGATCTATATCCTAAGAAGCAACCAAACTTTGAAGTTTTTCTTGCTTTTGAAAAAATAAACAAGCTTATAGGTCAAGCTATTCCGCAAGATACTATCAAATCTATTTTAGCATCTCTAGACATCAAGGTTAAAAACGTTACAGAAGCCGGTATGGGTCTTGAAGTACCGTCTTACAGAGTTGATGTACAAAGACAGGTAGATGTTATAGAAGAAATATTAAGAGTCTATGGCTATAACAATGTAGCTTTCAGCCAAAAGCTGAATGCATCCGTTGCAACCACAGAAGCAACCGCAGATCACACTATACAAACTACAATTGGCAATGTTTTAGCTTCAAAAGGCTATTATGAAATTTTAACCAATAGTTTAACCAATCCTGATTATGTTTCGTTACTAGATTCAGACGAAGAGGAACATAAATCTATAGAAATCATTAACCCATTAAGTGGCGATTTATCTATTTTAAGAAGAACCTCATTATTCTCTGCATTAGAAACTGCCAACTATAATATTAACCGTAGACGCGCAAACCTAAAGTTGTTCGAATTCGGAAAAACATATTATGCAAAAGGAGATAAAAGAATAGAGCCAAAATATTTAAGTATCTTATTAAGTGGAGATTCTACACAAGATAGCTGGACCAACAAAGCTATATCGACCAATTTTTACGAATTAAAATCAATTGTTGAAACAGTTCTATTAAGACTTGGAATATCTAACTTAAAGAGTGAGCCTATTAGTTCTTCCAATTTTTCAGAGGGCTTAACTTTTACATATAAAAAGAAAGAATTAGTTTCTTTCGGATTGATTAAAAAGTCAATTCTTAAACATTTTGATATTAAGCAAGATGTATTATATGCAGACTTCGATTGGGGTGCTGTTTTAAAACACTTAGAGACAACTCCTGTAGTGTTTAAAGAAATACCTAAGTATCCTGAAGTTAAGAGAGATTTCGCACTACTGTTGGATAACAAAGCGACTTATCGCGAACTTCACGACCTTGCTTTTGGAGCTGAGCGTAAGTACTTAAAAGATATGACGCTATTTGATGTTTACGAAGGCAAGAACTTACCGGAGGGTAAAAAATCTTATGCAGTTAGTTTTACATTGCAAGATGACAAAAGCACGTTAACTGAAAAACAAATTGAAAAGATAATGTCTAAACTACAAAATACTTACGAACGTAATTTAGGAGCAACGCTTCGTTAATTAAAATGTAGTTTCTGGAACAAAAACGGTGTCAATCTCATGAATGATGCCGTTAGATTGATTTGAGTCCGCAGTTACAATAACAGCACTATTGCCAGATTTATCAGTTAATACAATATCTATACCCTTCATTGTTGCAGTAATTTTTTCACCCTGTATTGTGGTAAATTTTGCTACACCATTTCCTCTACACATTGCTCTTAATATTGTAGATGCAGATAACTTATCCGCGATAATGTGATATGAAAGCATCGCTTTTAAAGCTTTCCTATTTTCTGGGTCAAATAATTTATCAATTGTAGCTTCTGATAATTTTTCAAACGCAAGATTAGAGGGAGCAAAAACTGTAAATTCTCCTTTATAATTTAATACCTTATCTAAATTTGTAGCTCTAAGGGCATTTAAAAGTCTAGAATGATTTTCAAAAGAGGCAGTGCGTTCTATAATAGACTTTTGTGGTTGTATACTAGAAATTAAACGCTCAAATTGTAATTCAATTACATTATCCTGTGCATAGGTCTGAAACCCTATAAATAGGGCAAACAGGGACACGAGGGCTGTCCATTTTTTCATGATAGTTGGTTATTAAGGGGCAAATGTTCTCGAAATCGACAAACGGTTCAATTTCTCCGTTAATATACAATTAGATGTCATTTTCACCTAGTATGAATTAAGCAATAAATTAACTTTAACGTTTTATTAACATTTAATTAAGTTAAACAAGAATTTCTCCAAATCACTAATTCATTAACTTTGAGAGTATTGCTAAAAAGAAGAACATGTTATTACCCAAAACTAACATTGAAACGAAACTTACAGAAGTTAGAAAGAAAAGTGTTTTATCTGAACAACATAGACTCAATGAAGTTTATGAAATCTTGTCTAAATTGGATAATGAACTTGACAGAATTGAAGAAAATGTAACAAGTAGTAAAGGAATATTAAATAATAAATTCAATATCGATTTATTAGATAGTTCAAAGATTTACCATATAGAGGATATCAAACAAATCTGTATAGATTATAGATTACGTTTTTTAGATACAAAATATTTTAAAGGCACTATTCCTACTGAAGCGTTATCAAAAATTAAAGCGCTAGAAAAAGAGCATAATATAGAAGTTAAGGGATTTAAAATTATTGCTCCTTCTAAACTTTTTAAACTAGAAGATAAAGATGATCCACTTTTGTTCGCCCCTATAGGTAACGGTTATCACTATTTAATACATCATTGGGGAAACGACCTTCACCCATTACGTAAAATTATGATGTGGCCATTTAAAAGCATTATAAATCTTATCATTTTAATATTGATGATGAGTTTTTTAACCACACTAGGAATACCTGAAGGACTATTCTCAAAAACGAATTCAAATGCTCAATTTTGGATTCTAAACTTTTTTATGTTCAAGTGTATTGCCTCTGTAGTAATATTCTATGGCTTTGCCATGGGTAAGAACTTTAACCCAGCTATTTGGAATAGCAAATACTTTAATAGTTAGATACCCTACCCTATTTAACGAATATTGTTTGCGGAACTCCTTCTAAATCTAAATTGTCAATTAACTTAAAATCGGGAGACGGGGTAATTCTTAGTATACCACCTTCATCAGCAGAACCATTTTTCTTATAGCCTATAAGTACATAATTGTTTTTAATATCATAGGCTATTGCTGTTGTTTCAGCAATGTTATACTTGATATCCAATTCAGTTTCAGTTAAGAAATTTTCAAATAAATAAACTACCGTACTATTTTTTTCAAAATCGTAAATAGCTGGAACTTCAGTAACTGCAGCTGATGGCATATTTTTGTGAAAATATAATTTACCTGCGGCATCCATGTAATAATCATTTGTAGTAATGAATCCTGGCTCTGTATTTTCTCCGTATGTTGTATACTCTTTATCTAAAGTCAGCGGGTCTATAGTAGTGTGTAATTTCGGATAACTGACAATAACTTTACCAGAATTATTGGTGAATAATCTTAAGGCATCAACCCCTAAATCCAATTCCATAATTATAATGTCAGTATCTAAATCTATTACCGATAAATAATAGTTATCCGTAACATATTCATCTAAAGTCAAAACGAAAAGTCTATCACCAGATGCAATTATATCTATTGGCTTTTTATCTAATGTAATTTCAGAGTAACTAGCTGTTGTTTGATCAAGGGAATTAACTCTTACTACAAATTGTTTGTCTTTACCTAGCAACTCTCTTTCATAAGCTATAAATGCCGATTCACTAGAATGTGCAGTTGCTATTACATTTAATTCACAAGAATCTAAATCTTCAAAAAGTGGAATTGATTTTGTTATCTCACTACTTGCATCATACCATTGAAAATTAGATTGGCAATTAGAAGTATAAAAATAACTGATATCTAAAGTCGTGCGATATTTTAAAGAATTTGAAGGAACATCATTAAATGATGCCAAAGTATTTTCCACGATTATTTTTTCTCCTGTAGAATTAACCACTACCGCATTAAGCTGGTTGTTGTTTTGCATAAAAACAGTATAATCTGAGACTACACTAGTTTTAATTTCTTCTGTGCTAGTATCGGTAGATTTCTCGCACGCAACGAAACTGAAGGCCAGCATAAGACAGGCCACAATATTGTAGGTTTTCATAAAACATCGATTTGGGTTAATCTATTCTATGCTTATTCAGCGTACATCTTATTACGCTGATCTTTTAATGCCTTGTCAGACATATATTCATCAAACGTAGAATACCTGTCAATGTTGCCTTTAGGAGTCAGTTCAATGATTCTATTTGCTACTGTCTGCGCAAATTCATGATCATGGGTAGTTAACAAAACTGTTCCTTTAAAGTTTTTCAAAGAATTGTTAAATGCAGTAATGCTTTCTAGATCTAAATGGTTAGTTGGCTCATCTAGCATTAACACGTTAGCACGCATTAACATCATTCTACTTAACATGCAACGTACTTTTTCTCCACCAGATAAAACTGTACATTTCTTAAGTGCCTCTTCTCCACTAAATAGCATTTTACCTAAGAAACCACGTATGTATACTTCTTCGCGCTCTTCTTCGGTTTTTGCATACTGTCTTAACCAATCTACTAGATTTATATTATCCGTAAAGAAATCTGCATTATCAGCAGGTAAATATGATTGTGTAGTGGTTACACCCCATTGAAAAGTACCTTTGTCTGCTTTTTTATTACCATTAATAATTTCATAGAAAGCCGAAGTAGCCCTAGAATCTCTAGAAATAATAGCTATTTTGTCTCCTTTAGCTAGGTTAATATTCACATTATCAAATAATAACTCTCCTTCATCAGTAGATGCAGAAAGACCTTCAACATTTAATATTTGATCTCCAGCTTCACGCTCCCTATCAAATATTATAGCAGGATATCTACGGCTAGATGGTTTAATATCATCAACCTTTAGTTTTGAAAGCATCTTTTTACGAGAAGTTGCTTGTTTACTTTTTGCAACGTTTGCACTAAAACGTGCAATAAATTCTTGTAATTCTTTTGCTTTTTCTTCTGATTTCTTATTCTGCTGTGCACGTTGGCGAGCAGCTAACTGGCTACTTTCGTACCAGAATGTATAGTTACCAGAATAAAGGTTCAATTTACCAAAATCAATATCACCAATATCTGTACATACCGTATCTAAAAAGTGACGGTCATGACTAACAACTATTACCGTATTTTCATAATCTGCTAAAAAGTTTTCTAACCAACTAATTGTTTCATAATCCAAGTCGTTGGTAGGCTCATCCATAATTAAAACATCTGGATTACCGAACAATGCTTGTGCTAAAAGTACACGTACCTTTAATTTGCTATCAAGTTCTGACATTAAAGTAAAATGCAAATCGGCATTAATACCTAAATTAGACAGCAAGGCAGCAGCGTTACTATCTGCATTCCAACCATTCATTTCTTCGAACTTTACCTGTAACTCCCCTATTCTATCTGCATTTTTATCATCGTAATCTGCATAAAGAGCATCTATTTCTTTCTTAATTTTATACAAAGGCTTATTACCCATTACTACAGCTTCTAACACTGTAAAATCATCTGCAGAGTTATGATTTTGCTCTAAGATAGACATCCTTTTACCTGGCTCTAAATGTACATGGCCAGAAGTTGGATCCATTTGTCCAGCAAGTATTTTCAGGAAAGTTGATTTACCAGCACCATTGGCACCTATAATACCATAACAATTACCTTGGGTAAAAGCAACGTTTACTTCATCGAACAAAACTCTTTTTCCAAATTGAACAGAAAGATTAGAAACAGATAACATAGAAATAAATTTTAAAAATCCGTGCAAAAATACTGAATTTATAGGCTTACACTACCTAGTTTATCATCAAATTCGACAAAAGATTCTTAAGTTAGCGGTCGACAACATTTAACTAGCTATTAACAACATCTGGTGATTAGGTTTATTATTTTTGGCTAACACCAGTCCCATAACTATATGATAAGATTTTTACTCTCTACATGCGTAGCCTTATTAGTAGGTTGTTCTTCTACAAAAAAAGATTCAGATACTGTTTTATTCGCTGGTGAAATTGTGAACCCTACGAGTGATCAAGTCATTTTAATGAAAGGTGGACTAAAAATAGATTCTGCCAAGCTAGATGATAAAAATAGATTTAAGTTTAAATTATCCGCTATAGAAAATGGATTGTACCATTTTAATTTAGCACCAGAACACCAATATGTATATTTAGAAAAAGGTGATAGCTTAATGGTACGCCTTAACACCATTTATTTTGATGAATCTTTGGTTTTCTCCGGGAGTAACGAAGAGACAAATAATTTTCTCTTAGAACTTTTCTTAGCTACTGAAGATGAAGATTCTGCCATGTACTCTGAGTACTACGAATTAGAACCAAAAGATTTTTTAGAAAAAATTGAATCTCTAAAACAAGACAAAATCTCTAGGTTACAAGAATTAAGCACTGACAATTTAATTTCCGAGGAGGCAATTAAATTGTTGAACGGAAGCATTGATTATACGTATAATAGATATAAAGAAATTTATCCTTTTCACCATAAAAGAAAGACTGCTGAAGAAAATTTTCATGATCTGCCTGAAAATTTCTATTCCTACAGAAATCAAATAAATTACGGAGATCACACACTTACGTACTTAAGACCTTACTACGATTTCATGAAGGCACACTTTGGCAACTTATCTTACATGAATTGTTTAAAGGATTGTGACAAAAGCAATAAAGTAGAAAGCAAGCAGCTGCATTATAAAAAGCATAAACTTCATTTAATAGATAGCTTAGTTATCGAAAAGGAATTAAGAGACAACCTCTTTAGAAATGTTGCTTTTGATTATCTCTTAAAAAAGAAGGATGCTCCGGAAAACACAGAAATCTTTTTAAAGGAATTTAAAAACGTATCCAAGAATAATATTCATATTGATGAGATTGAAAACCTTTACCAAGGTATTGCAAACCTTCAACCCCAAAAGGTTATTCCAGATTTAGATGTTATTTCATTTAATAGTGAAAACAAAACATTAACCGAAATTGCAGCGAATAAGAAAGTAATGTTTTATTTCTGGTCTGGCACCAACAAAAAGCAATACCAAGAGATATTTAAAAGAGTTGCCGTACTTAAAGAGAAGAAACCTGATCTTGAATTAATTGGTATTAATATTAAAACCGATTTTGATCAATGGAAGATTATCCTAAAAAATCTTGGTGTAGACGAATCTCTACAATATCACAGTAACGATTTTAAAGAGCTTACCGAGAAATTAGTTCTCTACCCTATGAACAAGGCTATTATTACTGAAAATGCGGTAATTGTAGATGGCTTCTCAAATATCTATTATAATTAATAGCAATTACTAAATTTATCTGCTGGGCATAAAACTTAATGGCTACTATGGCTCTCTAATAGTTTTTCGAACCAACGACCTGGTAACAAGTTTTTAAGTGTCAAAGAAAACTTCTGAATAAAAGTACCAACCTTATAGTGTGGTTTAGGGTTCTTGGTCTCTATAATTTTTGCTATTTTTTTGCCGACTTCAGCTGGGTCACTACCACTATCAACGTCTGCATCTATAGCTTCTAAAGTATTTCTATAAGCTTCTCTATATGGAGAATTTTCAAAAACCGGCGTATGATATCTACCTGAGGCAATATTTGTAGCAAAATCACCTGGTGCTAAAGTTGTAAGCTTTATACCAAAAGACTTAGTTTCCATTCTATAACTTTCCGTTACTATTTCAAGAGCACCTTTAGAAGCAGAATAAATTCCTCTGTAAGGCAAACCCATATAGCCCGCTATGGAAGTAATATTTATAATCAACCCACCTTTCTGCTTACGCATTACCGGTAGAACTTGATTCATTACATTTAAAGGTCCATTAAAATTGGTGGCAAATGCTTTTAAAACTTCTTCATGAGGTGTTTCTTCCATTGGTCCGGTAATACCAACACCAGCGTTGTTCACAAGCACATCTATTCTTTCTTCTTTCTCTAGCAAAGAAGCTATACAACTTTTAATAGTGGCTTCATTTCTAACATCCAACTCTAAAAGAGGAAACTCTGAAAATGATGGATATTTATTCTTGTCACGAGTAGTACCGTAAACTTTATACCCTAATGTACTTAAATGTATACCAATTGCTTTACCGATACCTGAAGACCCACCTGTAATTAGAACTACTTTTGTTTTCATTTTATAGAAAATAAGCGATGCTAAACGTTATATAGAATTGGTTTTGAATATGTTACCTTAAGTTGATTTATTTCACAATAAGGCACAAAAAAAAGGCAAGCTACCTACATCGCACCGCTACGACCATATACCCTTGCTGTGTTCCCACCCTGGGGGATTCTACAGGAGCTGGTCGTGTAGGACTTGCCAGGTGCAAATATACAATCTTTTAAAACTTTGACAATCCTTTTACATTCTAAATTTTATGAATTAAATTGCCTATTAATAGCAAGAGACCCTTCCTGCACACGATTACTAAGCAAACTTAAACACCCATTTTCTTAATGAGAATTGTAAAAATTATCTGTATCACTCTTATTACCAGTTTATTCACTGCATGCGGTAGCGGTAACCAAAAAGCATCTTCTCTATTCGAAATTGCTCTAGAAAAAAATGCAAACCTGGTTAACCAGAACCAAGAAATTGGTGTTAGTATTAAAAATAAAAAAGAAAAAGATATAGAAAGCGTTCAGTATAGTATTGACGGCAAGGTTATTCCGGTTAAAAATGACAAAATACATATCAATTTACCAACATTAGGCAACAAGATTTTGACAGCCAAAATTACATTTGATGGCGAAACCGTAGCTATTAATAAAAACCTAAAAGTACTCTCAGAAAAAGCTCCTGAAATATATACCTATACTATTATTAATGAATACCCGCACGATACAAAGGCTTACACGCAAGGTTTAGAATTCTACAACGATACATTATATGAGTCTACTGGAAAAAAAGGACAGTCCTTTCTAAGAAAGTTAGATTTTAAAACCGGTGAGGTTTTTGAACAAATAGATTTAGATGAAACTTACTTTGGAGAAGGCATAACTATATTGAATAATAAAATCTATCAGCTAACATGGCAAAGCGGTCTAGGTTTTATTTATGATTTAGATACTTTTAAAAAAATAGACAACTTTCAATATGGAAAAAGTCGTGAAGGCTGGGGCTTGACTAATGATGGCTCTAAAATTTATAAAAGTGATGGAACTGAAAAAATATGGTTTGTGAATCCAGATACAATGACAGAGGAAGGTTACATAGAAACGGTAACCAACTCATCAATATTTAATTCAGCCAACGAATTAGAATATGTAGATGGTAAAATTTATGCTAACGTTTATCAAAAACCGAGTGTCATGATTATTGATAGTAGAACAGGAGCTATAGAAGGTGTTATCAATTTCAGCGGTTTAAGTGATATCATTACTAAAACTGAGAATTGGGATAAAACAAATTACGTGCTTAACGGTATAGCGTACCACCCAGAACGCAAGACATTTTTCGTTACCGGTAAGTTCTGGGACAAAATGTTTGAAGTGCAAATAGAGAAAAAATAGAAATATGGCATTTCAAAAAGAGATTGTTGTTTCGCATGACGATTTAGACGATTTAAACCATGTAAACAATGTGCGCTATGTACAGTGGATACAAGACATTTCTAAAGAACATTGGCAAACAGTAGCAACTGCAAAAATGCAGCAAGACGTTATTTGGGTAGTATTAACTCATCATATAGAATATAAGCGGGCAGCAGTATTAGATGACCCAATTGTTATATCAACACACATAGAATCTAGTTCTGGTGCTAAATGTGTTAGAATTGTAGAGATGAAACATGGTAAAACCAATAAATTATTAGTTCGTTCAAGTACAGAATGGTGCTTATTAAATAGTAAATCTTATAGACCTGTAAGAATCCCTGAAGAGATAAAAGAAATTTTCCGCTAACTTAGTAATGCAAAAAGAATGCAACTGTGCGTATTAGAATATTAATTACTCTATCTATTTTGTTTACTATTCTATGGAGCACATCTTGTAGAAAAGATTTTGAATACACCGCCAGTAATGGTCATTTGTCTTTTTCTAAAGATACCGTTTACCTAGATACCGTTTTCTCGAATATAGGCAGTAGCACCTATACTCTCAAAGTTTATAATGACACTAAGGATGATGTCATTATACCCAACATTGCTCTTAGAAATGGCATTGAAAGCTTTTACCGACTGAATGTTGACGGAGTTGCAGGTAATAATTTTACCGATATTCCCATTTATGCAAAAGATAGTCTTTTCATTCTTATTGAAACAACAATAGATATAACGGACAACTCCATAAATGAGCTTTTATATACCGATGCAATTCAATTTGATAATGAGCCTAATTTACAATCTGTTGAATTAGTAACATTGGCAAAAAATGCCATATTCCTTTTTGCCAATAGTAATACTGAACATATTGATTTATATAATGATGAATCTGGTAATCCTATTCAGATAGAAGGGTTTAATATTCCAGATGAAAATTTAAATTTTACTAAAGATAAATCTTATGTTATCTATGGATACGCCATCGTCCCTGAAGATAAAGAACTAATTATAGACGCAGGTGCCCGAGTTCATTTTCATCAAAATTCTGGAATTTTAGTAAAAAATAAAGCCACACTAACCATAAACGGCGAACTAAGTGAAAGTGATGAATTATTAGAGCGAGAGGTAGTTTTTGAAGGTGATAGATTAGAAACAGAATTTGCTAGTATACCAGGGCAATGGGGAGCTATTTGGATTAGTGCAGGAAGTACAAACAACACTATAAATCATCTTACCATAAAAAATGCAACAGTTGGATTGTTCGTTGAAGGAAAAGAAAATGAAGCTGAAGCATCTTTAAACATTTCAAACAGCCGTATATATAATAGCACTAGGTATAATCTATGGTCAAAGAGTGCTGAAATAGAAGCTAACAATATTGTTTTAGGTGGATCGGGTAGTTCTTCGCTATTTATAGAAAATGGAGGCAGTTATTCTTTTATACACGCTACAATTGCAAATTACTGGAATAAAGGCTTCAGGTTTAATCCTTCTGTAGTAATAAGCAATACAAGCAGCAATAATGGCTTTGGGTTAGATTTGATAAAGGCAGATTTTAAAAATTGCATTATTGACGGCAGTAGCCAGAATGAGATCTCCCTTCAATCTAATAACGAAAACAGCTTGAACTATAATTTTCAAAATTGTTTTATCAAATTCAATGAAAACCAATCTTCAACCAATGATAGTTCTTTCTATCAATTTGATAATCCCGCCCACTACTCCAACATTCAAACAAATGGAAATTTAGATTATTATTTTCCTTTTGAAAATGATTTTAGAATTGGACTAGATTCTGAAATAATTAATAAAGGGGATGTAAATACAGCAAATTTTACACCTTTAGACATAATTGGAATAACACGAATAATGAGTCCAGATTTAGGAGCTTTTCAAGCAAAAGAGAAGGAATTTTAGATATTTCTTTAAATATAATGACAGATTTTTCTCTCACAAGCCCCGTAAATAGGTATTATATCAATATGTCCTTGGTTTTTATAAGGATATTCTAGGTCTCCTTTTTCCTTCCTATGTTTAATTTCGTAGTATACATTATATTTTTTGAACTACACATATACCATAATAGACTCTGATGCTGTCTCAAATTTGCAATTGCATGCATTTTTAGACGAATATGGTGATTTTGAATGTATAAATACTACCACTAACCCTACAGATGGTTTAAACGATATTTTAAAATATTCTCCTGATATTGTTTTTATAAACTTAAATAACGACTATTCATCAGTTTTTTTAATGGTGACCGAAATTCACCAATATATGAGTCAATTACCTATTTTAATTGGTATTGCTTCAACCAAAAATTACGCATATGACGCCATAAAAAATGGTTTTTTTGATTATTGGTTACAACCCTTTAATGAATTTGATATTCGTAAATCTTTGTTGAAACTTCAAAAAAGAATGCCAAAAGAAAAGGCTCCTGCAACTTTATGCCTTAAATCCTACAACGATTTTCAATACTTAAATACCAATGATATTCTTTATTTAAAAGCAGATAATAATACCACTGAATTTTTTATGAAAGATGGTACAATTATTAATGCTTTTAAAACGTTAAAAACTTTTGAGAAAACATTGCCAGATAACTTTATGCGTATACATCAAAGTTATATAGTAAATACTAGCTATGTTTCTCGCATTAACTTTGGCAAATCTATCTGCGCCTTAAAAACGGTGAATGAGAACATTCCATTCTCAAAGTCATACCGTGAGAATATGAATAACCTAAAAACTATTCTCTCAAAAAATACCCTTTCCGCTTTAAATTAAAGTATTCTCTCACAATTGGTTCATATACTAGCAGAATTAGGTCATATACTTAAGACTTAAAATATTGCGACTGTTACTTGAGGAACAATAGTACTTTGGCTATAGAATAAACCAAAGAACCCCTAAAAAACAGGAACATTATGAAAAAAGTAACAAGTATCTTAGCAGTAGCAGTAATGACATTAGGAATAGCAACAGCGGCTGTTCAAAATTTAAATAGTGAATTTGATTTCTTAAACGATATTTCTAAAGCACTTGCTTGTGATGATTGCCATACCAATGATACAAGAGGAGATAGACCTATAGGTAAAATCGCATAAGAATATAAAAACATATTACAAAAAAGCTTTTAACATTAATGTTAAAGGCTTTTTTTTTATACCTTGGTTTTCTATCTCCAAATATTTTTTTTTGATTAAATATTATTTTTCAATATTCGTGCTAGTTATATTTTGTACCAGTTGTGCAAAAACAAAACCTTCTTCAGAAACAACCACAACAACTAAGTTAGAAAATGATAGTATTTCTATCTGGATTGCAAAAAGTCAAAAACCTACCACAACAAATGAAGAAAAGTTAAAACTACAATTAAAAGCATATGCTTTTGCTGAAAATTCAAGTAACGATTCCTTAAAAGCCAGTTATTTTTCTACCCTTTCATATAATCAAATATTTGTAACTGATAGTTCTTTATTTCGTAAAGTAAATAAAAGAGCAATTACAACAAATGAAAAAATCAAGGACTCCACTGCGTTAGGTATAGCCTATTGGGATATGGGCTATTTTTTTCAAGGCAAAGTCTTTAAGGATAGTGCTTTCTATTATTACTCGGAAGCTCAGAAGACATTTGAAGACATTAATGAAAATGCATTATCAGGAATAATGTATTTAAATATGGCATCCATACAAATGCAGATAAAGGATTATACGGGCAGTGAAGCAAATACCACAAGAGCAATTGAACTATTTAAGCCTTTAAATGATAATTACAACTTATACAATTGTTATAATCTTCTTGGTATACTGCTAGGTGATTTAGAGGAATATGAAAAATCATTAATTTATTATAATGAGGCGCTTTATTATTTAAAAAAAACAGAAAATAGCAAAATAAATGAATTGCCTATTATTAATAACATAGGTATTGTTTATCGAAACACTAAACAATACAAGAAAGCAATTGAAAATTTTGAAAGTGTTATAAATGCCAGTAATATCCTTGTAAAAAATCCGAATTTATACGCAAAAGCTTTAAGTAACCTAGCTACTACCAAGCTATACAACGAAGATACACTTGGTATACATAACTTATTGATCAAAGCTATTGATATAAAGCACCAAGAGAAAGCATTAGGAAGCTTAGCATCAAGCTACTATGGTTTAGCTGAATACAACCTTTATGCAAAAGATACTTTAACAGCATTCGACAATGCTAAAAAGGCGTTAAAATTTTCAATTGAAAGTAATAATAATGAACGACTACTTAAAACTTGGTCTTTTCTCGCAGGCATAGATAACGCTAATGCTACTGAATATTTTCAAAAATTCACCATACTTAGTGACAGCCTTCAAAAAGAAGAACGTAAACAACAGAATAAATTTGCTCGTATACGCTTTGAAACAGATGAATTTATAGCAGAAAATTTAGAATTGGAAAGTGAAAAAGAAGTGCTTTCTAAACAAAAGCAAATGTGGATCGGTATTGCAACTGGTTTCTTTTTACTTGGTCTGTCAATCTACATTATCATTAACCAACGTGCTAAAAATCAAAAATTACGTTTTGACCAACAACAACAGGCAAATAACCAAGAGATTTTTAATCTCATGTTAATGCAAAAACAAAAAGTAGACGAAGTTAAAAGGCTAGAACAAAAACGTATTTCAGAAGAACTTCATGATGGTGTCTTAGGTAAAATGCTAGGTGCCCGTATGATATTGACAGGACTTAATAAACGCGCTACCGATGAGGCTATACAAGAAAAATCTAAAGCACTAGGCTCCTTACAAGAAATTGAAAATGAAATACGATCTATATCACATGAGTTAAGTCACAGTGCCTATCAAAAAATCAACAACTTTACAGACTCTATTGAAACACTACTTTCAAACAACAAAAATATCGACATTAAAACATTCTTTCATTTTAACGAAGACGAAAACTGGGACAGCCTAGCTGGTGATGTAAAAATTAATGTATACAGAATAATTCAAGAAACATTTCAAAATGCAATTAAGCATGCAAACTGCTCATATTTTGAAGTTACTTTTCACCGAGATGATGAGAAATTCAATGTAATAATGAGCGACAATGGCATCGGTTTCAATCTTAATAAAGGTAAAAAAGGTATTGGCATTAGAAATATTACTTCTAGGATGGATAAATTAAATGGTTCATTTCATATTGATACAACTGAAGGACAAGGCACTACAATCTCCCTGAACATTCCGATACAAATTGAAACTAAAAAAATAATAAATAATAATACCTAGTATTAAAACGTTTAGTAAATTACAATAGAATCGTAACTTATGAACACTGTACGAATTTTAGCGGTAGATGATCACGAAATGACAGCTTTGGGGTATAAATATATACTTGAAGACTCTGATTTTACTGGCTTTAATGTAAAAGTTGAAATTGCCACTAGTTTTGAAAAAGGTAAAAGTAAAATTGAATTATCTAAGCGCGCAGTACCTTATGATTTAATTCTGTTAGATATTCAATTATTCTCACCAGAATCTAAAGATATCAGAACTGGTATTGATTTAGGAATGGTTGCAAGAGCTGAAGTACCCAATTCAAAAGTAGTTTTCATGTCTTCTTATAGCGACAACTACAGAATCAATAACATTTTTAAAACCGTAAATCCAGATGGGTATATGGTTAAATCTGAAATTGATGAAATGTCGTTAAAAACAATGGTTGAAACTATAGTTAATGAATCTCCATATTACACCGCAAGTGCACTTTCTGCAATACGCCGAAGAATGTCTACAGACATTGTAATAGACGAACAAGACCAAAAAATACTATATCACCTTTCCCAAGGTATACACACAAGAGATATAGCACCATTAATTGGCTCTGCAAATACCACTGTTGAAGCTAGAAAAAGACAACTAAAAGCTTTATTCGATGTTAAGAATGGAAACGATCTTGCATTAATAAATGAAGCTAAAACCCGCGGATTCTTGTAAAATTATTAACTAATTGATTTTCAATTAGTTATGATTTTTATCTTCATTTTAACATAATATCCTCATAAATTCTAAGGTTTTCCTATATGAAATTGCAACGTGAGAAAAGTATCTTTATAAGAAAGAATGCTATAATTTTTCTTGTATGCCATTTAATTACGAAAACTTCATAAACAATTCAAAGCTAGAATACACCAAAGAAATTAATGGTTTAGACGAATTTCTAAACTCTCTTGGTTTTCATTATTTCTCAAGTGTAAAGCTTAATAATAAGCATATTACCTTTAACTCCATTAGTTTGGTAGTAGAAGTAACTTGTAATTTAGATTTGCTGGAGCTACTTGCGCACTTTAATACCGGACGTTGGGGAAGCAATGGCAAAGAAGAATCTCCTTTACAACATGCCTTAGATATTCTTGATTTACAGAATCAATATCATATAGATATTGAAGAACTTACCTTTTTCTTAAATGATACAAGTATTGTTATTAAAAGAATTTATGAAAAGAGTATACCAAGCCAATTAAATGACATTTTAAAGCAAATTGCATTTAACTATGTCTTTTTAACAAGAGGTCTTACTCAAAAACCATATGAAATTTTCGTTCCTATTTTTGAAGATATAATAGAAAATATAGATGCTAACGAAAATCAACTAAATATGGTCCCAAAATCATATTCTGAATTTTGGGGAATATATTTAGATAAGGACGACGAAGCATCTATTTATGATGTGAACAAGAATACCTATGTAAGTGGTGATTTAGAGTTTCTATCAGAATAAAAAACCAAACCTATTTTTAATTAAGCATTAAAAATAGGTCTCGTATTCATCATTGCATTTACTTTACTTTTCACTTCTTTGATTATAGTTTCATTTTCAGGATTTGTAATTACCTGATCAATGAAATCAACAACTATTTCCATATCACCTTCAACTAAGCCCCTAGTGGTAATAGCTGCAGTTCCAAAACGAATACCCGAAGTAACAAATGGAGATTTGTCATCAAAAGGCACCATATTCTTGTTTGCCGTAATATCAGCAAGAACCAATGCTTTTTCTGCATCTTTACCAGAAATATCTTTATTTCTAAGATCAATAAGCATCATATGATTGTCCGTACCATCAGAAATGATGTTGTAACCACGTTTCACAAAAGATTTAGCCATTGCATCGGCATTCTTCTTTACTTGCGCTATATAAGTTGCATACGATTCTGTTAATGCTTCACCAAAAGCAATTGCTTTACCAGCAATAACATGCTCTAAAGGACCACCTTGATTACCTGGAAAAACTGCTAAATCCAATAAAGCGGACATTTTTCTAAGGTTACCGTTTTTCAACTTAATGCCAAATGGGTTTTCAAAATCTTCTCCCATCAATATTAAACCTCCTCTTGGACCTCTTAATGTTTTATGTGTTGTTGTAGTAACAATATGACAGTGAGGAATAGGATTGTTCAATAATCCTTTTGCAATTAATCCTGCCGGATGAGAAATATCTGCAAGCAATATAGCATTTACACTATCTGCAATTTTACGAAAACGCTCAAAATCCATATCTCTAGAATAAGCAGATGCCCCAGCGATAATTAATTTCGGCTGCTCTTTTGTAGCTACTTCTTGAATTTTATCGTAATCTAATCTACCTGTTTCTTTATCAACTCCATAAAAAACAGGGTTATATAACCTACCTGAAAAATTTACGGGAGAACCATGAGTTAGGTGCCCTCCGTGAGATAGATCAAAACCTAATATTTTATCTCCTGGTTGTAAACATGCATGATAAACTGCCGCATTAGCTTGAGAACCTGAGTGTGGTTGTACATTAGCATATGCCGCACCAAAAAGCTCTTTAGCCCTGTCAATAGCCAATTGCTCAACTTTATCAACTACTTCGCAACCTCCGTAATATCTTTTTCCAGGGTAACCTTCTGCATACTTATTTGTAAGCACAGAACCTTGGGCTTCCATAACTTGAGGACTAGTAAAGTTTTCAGAGGCAATTAATTCAATGCCGTTAATTTGACGTTGCTTCTCTTCTTCAATAAGTTTAAATATTGTTGTATCGCGTTGCATGTTACTATATCTTTTAAATAAGCTGCTAAAATACAAATAGCCTACTTAATGAAATATAAAAAACAGTACAAACACATAACTTATTTATTAAAATAAGTTAATAACTATATTTTTTTTAAAAGACGCCAAAGTAATGACAGTTAAGCATCTTAACGAAAATATACTATTCCTTATCCTATTACGTTAAGTAATAACCCTTTTATGGCACGGCTGTTGAATAGCTTTAATAAATTCTAAAATTAATAGACATGAAAAAATTTCTACTATTTAGTTTTATAGGTCTACTACTTTCTTGTAGTGGCGTTAAGAAAACGCAAGAAGCTCTTAATTCTGGCAATTACGAAGCTGCAATTAATAAAGCAGTTATGAATATTGCAGAGAACAAGACCAAAAAAAGTAATCAAACGTATATTGTTCTGCTTGAGGAAGGGTATAAAAAAAATACCGAAAGAGAATTACAACATATAAAGTTCCTTAAAAAGGATGGTAATGCTGCTAATTACGAAGAAATCTATAATACATACGGACGTTTAAAATCTATTCAGGAAAGAATACGACCATTGCTTCCTTTGTATATTCAAGACGAAAACAGAAAGGCGCAGTTTAATTTTAAAAATTATGATGAGGATATAATTGCCGCTAAAACTAATTTATCCGAATTTTTATACAATAAGGCAACAACGCTATTAAAAGATGCTAATTATAAGTCTGACTATAGAAATGCGTATAATGACCTTAATTATTTAGAAGAGATTAATCCTAATTTCAAAGATGTTGTAAGCAAGATAGATGAAGCATATAAAAAAGGGTTAGATTTTGTTATTGTAGAAATGACGAATAATACAGATCAAATAATACCAAAAAGGCTTGAAGATGAACTTTTAAATTTGAATACTTATGGATTGAATTCTGATTGGACCGAGTACCACACTAATAGAATACAGAATCAACTATACGATTATCAGATGGAGGTTTCTTTTCAGGACATTAATATTTCTCCCGAACAAATTAGAGAGAAACAAATAAGTAAGGAAAAGCAGATTAAAGACGGATATACTTTTGTTGAAGATCGTAATGGCAATGTAGTTTCTGACAGTTTAGGCAATAGTATAAAGGTTGATAAATTTAAAACTGTAAGATGTGATTTTTACCAATTTACTCAATTTAAAAGTGCACAAGTTACAGGTGTTGTAAGTTTTATTGATATAAAAAAGCAACAGAAAATTAATCAGTACCCATTATCCAGTCAGTTCGTATTTGAGCATATTTACGCCAATTACGATGGAGACAAAAGAGCTTTAGACAATGATTTGGTTTCACTATTACAATTGGCAAGAGTTCCTTTTCCCAGTAACGAACAAATGGTTTATGATGCTGGTGAAGATTTAAAAAATAATCTTAAAAATATTCTTAACAATCAAAGGTTCAACTAAAAAAAAAGCCCCGTTTAGTACGGGGCTTTTTTATATATATTGTTCTAATTTTATATCAGATATTGCTCCATGAGAATCGTGGATTACCACTACCCCATTTTTTATTATCAACATTTGTGGCGATTGATGCATTACCCCAAATTCTGAAGCTACCGCATTAGATACATCCCTATTTGCCAATAAGTCTAAAAAGTAAAGATCCATCTGTCCATTTTCAAGACCATAACTACTTTTAAACATATTCAAAACCATTCTACTAATACCGCAAGACGTTGAGTGCTTGAATATAACCTGTGGTCTATTATTAGATGCTTCCTTAATGTCTTTCAATTGACCAATTGTATTCAAGGAAATCCAAGGTATATCTGACGAAGCATTCCCATCATCACTTTTTGAATTCCCAAATAAACCTCCAAATAATCCCATAAAATTCTTAATTTAATAGTCTAAATTCAATTCGAGCAACCTGACTAATTGTCATTTTATTTTCTTAAATTTACGCCATTTTGTCTCATAAATTCAATTGGTAAGATTGTTGAATATTAATTTTCAAAAGTATTACAATTAACTAAAACCTGAGATAATGAATATAAATAATTTTACTATAAAATCACAAGAGGCTATTCAACAAGCCCAGTTGATTGCTCAGAATAATGGGCATCAACAAATTGAAAACGAACACCTATTTAAAGCACTTACAGAAGTAGAAGAAAATGTAATGCCCTTTTTAATTAAAAAGCTTGGTATTAATTTTTCGCTAGTTCAACAAATTTTAGAAAAAGAACTTTTAAGCTTTCCTAAAGTTGAAGGCGGTGACTTACAATTTTCTAGAGAAGCTAGTAAGACTTTAAACGAAGCCAGTATCATCGCCAAAAAAATGGAAGATGAATATGTCTCTATAGAACATCTATTTTTAGCCATCTTAAAATCAAAAAGTAAGATAGCCCAAATCTTAAAAGACCAAGGGGCAACCGAAAAAGATTTAATGTCTGCAATAGACGAATTGCGTAATGGCGACAAGGTAACCTCGCAAAGTGCCGAAGACAATTATAACTCACTTAATAAATACGCTAAAAATCTAAATGAATTAGCAGATAGCGGTAAATTAGACCCAGTAATTGGGCGTGATGAAGAAATTCGTAGAATTCTACAAATTTTGTCTAGACGCACCAAGAACAACCCAATTTTAGTAGGTGAACCAGGAGTTGGTAAAACGGCTATTGTTGAAGGTTTAGCACATAGAATTATACAGGGCGATATTCCTGAAAACCTAAAGGATAAAGTAATTTACTCTTTAGATATGGGAGCATTAATAGCTGGCGCCAAGTATAAAGGCGAGTTTGAAGAACGATTAAAAGCGGTTATTAAGGAGGTGGTAAGTGCAGATGGCAATATCATCTTATTTATTGATGAAATACACACTTTAGTTGGCGCCGGAGGCGGACAAGGAGCTATGGATGCCGCAAACATTCTCAAACCTGCTTTAGCTAGAGGTGAATTAAGATCGATCGGTGCAACTACCTTAGATGAATATCAAAAATATTTTGAGAAAGATAAAGCCCTTGAAAGAAGATTTCAAAAGGTGGTTGTAGATCAGCCAGATACTGAAAGTGCTATTTCCATCCTTAGGGGTATTAAAGAAAAGTATGAAGCTCATCACAAAGTACGTATTAAAGATGAAGCGGTCATTGCTGCTGTAGAGTTATCACAACGATATATAACCAATAGATTCTTACCAGATAAGGCTATTGACCTTATGGATGAAGCCGCATCTAAACTTCGAATGGAAATTAATTCTAAGCCAGAAGAGCTAGATGTGCTTGATCGAAAGATCATGCAGATTGAAATTGAGATTGAAGCCATTAAACGCGAAAATGACAAGGCTAAGCTTCAAGTTTTAAATTTAGATCTGGCAAACATAAAAGAAGAACGTAATGAAATATTTGCTCAATGGGAAAGCGAAAAATCTGTAGTTGATAATATTCAACAGACTAAACTTGATATTGAAAATTTCAAGGCAGAAGCGGAACGTGCAGAGCGTAACGGCGATTACGGGAAAGTTGCCGAGATTAGATATGGAAAAATCAAGGAAGCACAGGAGAATTTAACCAAATTACAAGATGATTTGGCTTCACAGCAACATTCTGGTACTTTAATTAAAGAAGAAGTTACTAGTGACGATATTGCTGAAGTTGTTGCAAAATGGACAGGAATACCTGTTACTAAAATGCTGCAAAGTGAGCGGGAAAAGTTACTGAAATTAGAAAGTGTGCTACACAAAAGAGTAGTTGGTCAAGAAGAAGCTATTGAAGCTGTTTCCGACGCAATTAGAAGAAGCAGAGCAGGTTTACAAGATGCTAGAAAACCAATTGGTTCATTTTTATTCTTAGGTACAACTGGTGTTGGTAAAACGGAGTTGGCAAAAACATTAGCCTCTTATTTATTTGATGACGAGAATGCAATGACCAGAATAGATATGAGTGAATACCAAGAAAGACACTCCGTAAGCAGACTTGTAGGAGCTCCTCCAGGATACGTTGGTTATGACGAAGGTGGACAATTGACAGAGGCTGTTAGAAGAAGACCATATTCTGTGGTGCTTTTAGATGAAATTGAAAAAGCACACCCAGATACTTTCAATATTTTATTACAAGTATTGGATGAAGGAAGATTGACAGATAATAAAGGAAGGGTTGCTGATTTTAAAAATACAATTATAATCATGACCAGTAATATGGGAAGTGATATAATTCAAGATAAATTTGAAAACGCAGTAGATACTTATAGCGCTACAGAAGCCGCTAGAGTTGAAGTACTTGGGTTGTTAAAGAAAACAGTTCGCCCAGAGTTTATTAATAGAATTGATGACATTGTAATGTTTACGCCTTTAACCAAGGACAACATTAAACAAATTGTAAGACTTCAATTAGATCAACTAAAGAAAATGTTGGACAAACAACAAATTACTTTAGATGCTACTGAAGAAGCTATTGCTTATTTGGCAGATAAAGGTTATGATCCTCAATTTGGAGCAAGACCGGTTAAAAGAACTATTCAAAAAGAGGTTCTTAACAATATGTCCAAATCACTTCTTAGTGGAGAAATTAAGTCTGATAGCGTTGTCTTGCTAGACGCCTTTGACAATAGTTTAGTTTTTAGGAATCAAGAAGATATCGTTGTCTAATTTTATAAAAATGATAAAAAAGCGTTCATATTAAATATATGAGCGCTTTTTTTTATCAACAATATATACCATGCAGTATAGATTTTTTATATTCGCATAAAACAGTCTTATATGTCCACAAAAGCCGAAAGAACTACCGCTTATATTATTGAGACTGTCGCCCCTGTTTTTAATAAACATGGATACGTCGGCACTAGCATGAGTGATTTAACAGATGCTACAAACCTTACTAAAGGTGCATTATACGGTAATTTTGAAAACAAAGAAGCTTTAGCATTAGCGGCATTCGAATTTAACCGTAACGTATTGCTTACAGGTATTGATGAACATTTATCTATTGAAGGCAAGGCTATTAACAAGATAGAGAACCTTATAGCATTTTATAAGAAATATGATGTTTTTACCATGAACATGGGTGGTTGTCCAATTTTAAATGTAGGCATAGACGCACAACATAACAATAAATTATTGGCTGCCGCAGCAAAGGAAACCATTAAAGAAATTGAAGGAAAAATTGCTTTGGTTTTTGAGAACGGTATTAATAATGGAGAATTTAAATTACCAGTAACTCCTCTGCAGTTTTCTAAGCAATTACTCACCATTATCCAAGGAGCCATAGCAATGGCAAGTATTACCAAAGACCGTAAATACTTATTGAATACAGTAACTTACCTAGAAGTTTTGATAAAAAGAGAACTTAAATAAGCTAATACGGTTTTCGCATTAGCTTATATCTAATTATTTAATAGAGCTTAAGGGAGATTATTCTTCTCCCGTTACTCTAAATATCCATATTTTATCACTGTACTTGCCGTCTAACTTAGAGTCTCTAGCGGCTCTTGCATCTTTAATGAAATTATATTTAGCCAGGTATACGTAGTTATATTTATTCTTTTGCCTAAAGAAAGATTTTGCATTTATTCCCTTTTTCTTCATGTCCGCCAAGAAAGCATCTAAGTATTTTTTAGTCCCAAATACGTTTGCTATTAAATAATAACCAGGTTCCAAAGAGCCTTCTTTAGCGACTTCTTCGTATTTCTCGCCAGCCTTAACTTCAACCACTTCGTTTTTCATAGCTAAAGCTTCGCTTTGAGCTATTGAATCTTGTCGTTGTTTTTGCGCTAATGCAACAGCCTCAGCCTCTCTCTTCATTACAACAGCAATTGAATCTTGCTGTCTTTGCTGTTTAAGTGCTTTTGCAGCAACTAATGCCTGTTCCACTTTTGCATTCTCTATTGAATCCCTTTTTCTCTTTAAGTCTCGCTTAGATTCCTTTGCGGCAATACCCGTCTTCCTGGAAGCATCTTGAATAGAATCTCTAATTCTATTGCTTTCTATAAGTGCTAGACGCTCTTGTTTTTTCGATTCGCGTTTTAAAGCTAGCTTTTCCGCTTTAGTCAATTCAGTTGACTCTACTTCCTTTTCTTCTTGTTTAGCAAGTAACTCTTCTTTACTCTTTTCTTCTTCAGCTATTAATTGCTCTTCTAATTTTTCTTCAGGCGTTTGTAATGCTCCTAATTTATAAGAAGTAACCAATTCAAAAGAAGGGTCCTGTCCTTTTAGATCTGAACTTGTCCCAACTTCAATTAAAGCCCCAAAAGAAACTCGTTTAAAGAAACGACCTCCAACTCCTCCTGAGAATCCGTAGAAACTATTATAACCTGCTTGAGCCCAATACTTATTGGTTGTCAATAAAGTGGTTAAACCCACTTGATTATCCAAGCCAGGTATAGTCTTGTAATACAATATTGGTCTAAAAACAGAACTATTATCATTTGCTAATAAATCTACTGGAAAATCATAACTTACCAATGCCTGAAACATTCTATCATCTGGACTAGTGTTTCTCTCATTAGTAGTGAAGTTATAATCGAAAAGATTCTCTGATACCAACCCAATATTAAAACCATCAATACTCAAATTAACACCAGGTGCCATTTGTATGATAAAATCATTATTTATAGTTGTCTGGATAGGATTCGGCACAAAGAAACGATCATCTGCCAACTTCTGCTGAAAAGCAAATAGATTAAGACCTACCCCCAAAAACACATTTTCGCTTAGTTCTATATTATAAGCGTAATTTAAAGCGGCACCGGTATTTAGAAAAATACCTGTATTATGTTGAAAAAAACCAACACCTGCAGAAGACACATCACTTAGTCTTGTAGTGTAATTTAAAAATAATGAAGTTGGGTCAGCATCATAGCTTTGCCATTGCCATCTAGCCCATAGCGCCACAGAGGAAGGATTATTACGATCCAAACTATAAGCAGGATTTATTAAACTACTGTTATATTCGGTTAGATTTTGTTGCCTAAAATCTGTAGGTAGTACGACTTCTTGAGCCTTAAGACCTAGAACTACAAAACCGATAAGAAGTGCCCCACAAAATTTTTTCATATGCAAAAAAACAAAAAATAGACTATTTATAGTACTATTTTGAAGTAATTTTAGTTATTAAATTAATACACCAAACATAATTTCATGAAAGCATTCAAATATGTTCTTTTTATTTTACTGTCTATCAGTCTTTCTTGTAAAGAAGAGCCAACAGTTGACACATCACAAGAACAATCTTCTGTTTCTACTTTTTACCTTATAAGACATGCAGAAAAAAACAGAGGTAATCTTAATGTCGCCGACCCAGAACTTAACCAACAAGGGTTAGGTAGAGCTATGCATTGGGCAGAAATTCTAGCAGACACAGAATTAGATGCAATCTACTCTACCGACTACAATAGAACTTCTATGACCGCCGCACCTACTTCTGTAAAACAAAATATAGATGTACAGTATTATGACCCCAACACTATTGATATTGCGCAATTTAAAACAGAAAATTTAAATAAAAACGTTTTAGTTGTTGGTCATAGTAATACTACACCAGAATTTGTCAATAAATTAATAGACGAGCAAAAGTATTTTGATATTGATGATAGTGAGAACGGAACGCTATTTATCGTGAAAATAATAAATGGAAAACCTTCAGTTGACAAACTTATTTTCAACTGTAATTGCCCCGATTAATCTTTTTTAAATCTATTTTCATTAGCAATTAGTTTTAAAAGGCTAAGACATTCATTGAATTGTTCTTACTTTTGTCTGTGATGCAGAATACTATTAACATTAAAAATAAAAGGGCTCGTTTTGAATATGAGCTTTTGGACACGTTTACAGCAGGTATTGTTTTGGCAGGTACCGAAATAAAAGCCATTAGAGAAGGTCGCGCCTCTATTTCGGAAAGCTTTTGTGAGTTCAACGAAAGAGAAGAACTATTTGTAATCAACATGCAAATAGATGAATATTCGCACGCATCTCATTTTAACCATAAACCAAAAGCGGAACGTAAATTACTGCTACAAAAAAGAGAACTTAAAAAACTAAGTAAAGAAGTCAAAACTTCTGGTTTAACCATTGTACCACTTCGTGTATTCTTAAACGATAGAGGACTTGCTAAAATGCAAATTGCTTTAGCCAAGGGTAAAAAACTCTACGACAAGAGAGAATCCATTAAAGATCGTGATAACAAAAGAGACTTAGACCGAGTTAAAAAGAATTTCAATAATTAGTTTTTATTCTCTAATAGTGGTACGAATCTAAAGGACCCGTATTCTGTTTTTGAAAATTCTTTTTCGGTTGTTCTAACAAATAATGTCATTATTTGCTCCTCAAAACCTATAGGTATAACTAACCTACCTCCTACTTTTAACTGTGACAACAAGGCTTTAGGTACTTCTGGTGCGCCTGCCGTGACAATAATACGATCAAAAGGCGCCTGTTCCGGCAGACCTTTATAACCATCACCAAAAATTATTTTTTTAGGCCGGTACCCCATTTTCTTAAAAAACAGATTTGTTTTTTTAAACAATTCTAATTGTCTTTCTATTGTCCAAACTTTTACGCGTAAGTTTAAAAGAATTGCAGTTTGATATCCACTGCCTGTACCTATTTCTAAAACTTTTTGACCTTCTTCAAGTTGTAATAATTCTGTTTGAAAAGCAACGGTATATGGATGCGAAATTGTCTGGTTTGCAGCAATAGGAAATGCTTTGTCTTGATAGGCATGCCCCTCAAAACTACTATCCATAAACAAGTGCCTAGGTATCTCTCTTACAGCATCAAGTACTTTTCTATCCGCTATTCCCTTGTCTATTAATATTTGCGCTAAATGGTTGCGCATGCCCCTGTGTTTTAAGGTATCTTTCAATGGTAGTTGGTTTGACCATCAAAGTTAATAAAGTTCTTTATACGACGGAAGAACCTTTTAAAACTAATCATCATTTTTTATAAAATTGAAATAACGCATAGGATAAAAGTACCTAACTATGTGTATTTTTGATGAAAACGAAACAAATGTTAAAAGTTGGTGTTTTAGGAGCTGGGCATCTAGGTAAAATCCACCTTAGACTTCTAAAAGAATCTAAAAAATATGACCTTATAGGCTTTCACGATGCAGATAGCTCTAATGGTCAAAAAGTTAGTGAAGAATTTGGATATACCTATTTTAAAAATCTTGATGATTTAATAGATGTAGTAGATGTAGTAGATATTGTCACCCCTACACTTTCACATTACGAATGTGCTAAAAAATCAATTGAAAAAGGTAGGCATATTTTCATAGAGAAACCAATTACACATACTCTGGAAGAAGCTAATTCTTTACTTGAGCTAGAAGAAAAATATGGCATAAAAGGGCAAGTTGGACATGTTGAACGTTTTAACCCGGCATTTACCTCTGTAAAACATGCTATTAAAGAACCAATGTTCATTGAATCTCATCGTTTAGCTGAATTCAACCCTAGAGGAACAGATGTTCCTGTGGTATTGGATTTAATGATTCATGATATCGATGCTATTTTAAGCGTTGTTAATTCTAAAGTAATACAAGTTAATGCAAGCGGGGTATCTGTTATTAGCCAATCTCCCGATATTGCAAATGCTAGACTAGAATTTGAAAATGGATGTGTAGCAAATTTAACCGCAAGTAGAATTTCATTGAAGAATATGAGAAAATCTCGCTTCTTTCAAAAAGACGCGTATATATCGGTAGATTTTCTAGAGAAAAAAGTTGAAGTAGTAAAAATGAAAGATGCTCCCAAAGAACCAGGAGATTTCGACATGATATTACAGAATGCGGAAGGAATTAAAAAGCAAATCTATTTTGAAAATCCTTCAGTTGAAACCAATAATGCAATTTTAGATGAGCTTGAATCTTTCGCTGATTCAATTAATGACGACACAATACCTGTAGTTAGTTTAAAGCAAGGTACACAGGCTTTAAAAGTTGCCCTACAAATTATTGCAGCATTTAATCCAAAGAAAATATGAAAAACATAGCAGTTATAGGCGCAGGTACTATGGGCAATGGAATTGCTCATGTATTTGCTCAAAACGGATTTCAAGTACACCTTATTGATGTTTCTAAAGAAGCTTTAGATAAAGGTCTTAGCACCATTTCAAAGAATTTAGACCGCATGGTTGCAAAAGAAAAAATAAATGTAGCGGACAAAGAGCGTACTCTTTCTAATATTACATTGTTTACCGAATTAAAAGCAGGTGTTACCAACGTAGAACTTGCCATAGAAGCAGCAACAGAAAACATAACTGTTAAACTGAGTATTTTTAAGGAATTGGATTCCCTGTGTAGTGAAAATACAATTTTAGCATCTAATACATCATCTATTTCCATTACACAAATTGCGGCAGCTACCAACAGACCCGAAAAGGTTATTGGTATGCATTTCATGAACCCTGTGCCAATAATGACCTTGGTTGAAATTATTAATGGCTATAGCACTACCAGTGCAACCACTTCTACTATCATGGAGCTTTCAAAACAGTTGGGCAAAACCCCAACAGAGGTTAATGATTACCCAGGTTTTGTTGCCAATAGAATTTTAATGCCAATGATTAATGAAGCGATAGAAACTTTGCACCATGGTGTTGCAGGCGTGCAAGAAATAGATACGGTCATGAAATTAGGTATGGCACACCCTATGGGTCCTTTGCAATTGGCAGATTTTATTGGGTTAGATGTATGTCTGTCTATTTTAAAAGTTATGCATGACGGATTCAAAAATCCAAAATATGCCCCTTCCCCATTATTAGTAAATATGGTTATGGCAGGAAAAAAAGGCATTAAATCTGGAGAAGGTTTTTATGATTATGCCGATAGTAGAAAAGCTGAGATAGTATCAAGTCAGTTCACAAATTAAGATTACCAAAGAAGTAAAATTATATGTCAATAAAAGAAAATCTTTTAGCTGTTACAAATACAATTCCTAATTCAGTAACCCTTGTTGCTGTCTCTAAAACAAAACCCATGTCTTTAATTCAAGAAGCATACGATGAGGGACAACGTATTTTTGGAGAGAACAGGGTTCAAGAAATGACAGAAAAATGGCAGAAAATGCCTAAAGATATCAAATGGCATATGATCGGACACTTACAGCGCAACAAGGTCAAATATATGGCAGAATATGTTTCCTTGGTACATGGTGTTGATAGCCCTAGATTATTGGCAGAAATAAACAAACAAGCAGAAAAACACAATAGAGTTATTTCATGTTTATTACAAGTACATATTGCAGAAGAGGATACCAAGTTTGGTTTTAATGAGGAAGAATTGCTTGAGTTGGTGAGCAATGAGGAATTTAAAACTTACAAGCATATAAAAATTGAAGGATTAATGGGAATGGCAACTTTTACGGATAATATGGATCAGGTTAGACGTGAGTTTAAAAGCTTAAAAGAGCTTTATGCCAAACTTAAAAATAACTATACAGACTTTAACACCCTTTCAATGGGTATGAGTGGTGATTATAAAATTGCAATTGAAGAAGGTAGTACTATGGTACGTATAGGAAGTAGTATCTTTGGATCAAGAAATTAATACCTAAATTCCCACTTACCCAAAAAATTCGATTATATTAAATGTACGCAATTTTAGATATTGAAACTACAGGAGGAAAGTTTAATGAGGAAGGAATTACTGAAATTGCTATTCACAAATTTGACGGTCAAAATGTAGTGGACAAATTTATTAGTCTGGTAAATCCTGAAAAGGAAATTCAACCTTTTGTCGTAAAACTTACCGGTATTAATAGTAAAATGTTAAGGACAGCCCCTAAGTTTTATGAGGTTGCCAAGAGAATTATTGAAATAACGGAAGATACCGTCATTGTAGCTCACAATGCTCAATTTGATTATAGAATTTTAAGAACGGAATTTAGGCGTTTAGGTTACAATTTTGAACGTAAAACCTTATGTACCGTTGACCTTTCTAAGTTATTACTGCCAGATGCAGAATCTTATAGCCTAGGAAAGTTGGTGAGGTCATTAGGTATTCCCGTAAGTGATAGACATAGAGCCAATGGAGATGCTTTAGCAACGATTAAATTATTTAAACTTTTACTAGCTAAGGATACAGAAAAAATAATCATAAAAGACACTATCAGAAAAGAAACCCAAGGTGAACTTTCAGAAAAACAATTGGATATTGTGAGGGATTTACCAAATAAGACTGGTGTTTTTTATATGCATAATAAAGATGGAGATATTATTCACCTTAGCAAAACCAGTGACATAAAAAAGAAAGTAAATCAAATCTTTACAAAGACTAGTGATAAATCTAGAAAAATAGCCAAAGAAACCAAAAAGGTAACTTTTGAGCTAACCGGAAATGAACTAGTAGCTATATTAAAAGAACACGAAGAATTATTGAAACTTAGACCTAAGTACAGTATTATCCCTAAAAAAAGAATGTACAGTCATGCTTTTTGTAAAAGTATTAATGAAAATGGCTATTTCGTTATAGAGATAAAACCTTACCGTGAGTGTGATGAGCCACTAGCTCTTTTCAACGGCGTGTTCAGTGCTAAAAATTACTTATATAAGATAACCCAAGAATTCGGATTATGCGAAAAGGTGAACGGTATAAGTGAAGCTCGTAATAATTGCTCTGGTTATGATGCAGGTACATGCAAAGGTGCATGTATTAATAAAGAAGATGTAGAAGAATATAATAAACGAGTAATTGCTGCGCTCTCTAAAAATAGAGTTAACGGTAATAAAGTATTAGTAATAGATAAGGGTAGAGAAATTGGTGAACAAAGTGCAATTTTAGTTAAAAACGGATCTCTAGTAGGTTTTGGTTTTTATGATCTTAACTATCAAATAAATAATATTCATATCTTAGAAAGTATTATTACACCAATGAACGGTACGCATGATGCTAACTTTCTGATAGAATCTTACTTAAGAAAAAAGAGAGTGCTTAAAATAATAGAAATAAACGATTAGTTTGAAAGAGGACGAAAAACTATCATCCTGGAAGAAAAAGGTTCATGAGATTATTTATGAAGCAGATACCCCTATGGGTAAATTGTTTGATATTATACTTTTTGTCATCATTATTTTCAGTGTTATCCTTATCATGCTTGAAAGTGTAAAAGCTATTGATGCAGAGTATCATGAGATTCTTTTTATTCTTGAATGGATTGTTACTATTTTCTTTACCATTGAATACATTGCACGAATTGTTAGTATAAGAAAGCCCAGTAAGTATATTTTTAGTTTTTATGGTATTATCGATTTCCTTTCAACAATCCCCCTTTATATATCTTACATTTTTGCAGGATCACAGGTGCTTTTAGCCGTTAGAGCATTTAGGTTACTACGTGTTTTTCGTATATTAAAATTGGCTCGTTTTCTAGGTGAAGCCTCTCAATTAAAGAGAGCCCTAAAAGCTAGTAGGGCAAAAATTACGGTTTTCCTTTTTGCTGTACTTATTTGTTCCGTAATGATGGGAACCCTAATGTATTTAATAGAAGGAGATGAAGCTGGCTTTACAAGTATACCTACTAGTATCTACTGGACAATAGTTACACTAACTACTGTAGGTTATGGTGACATTGCACCTATAACACCTCAAGGTCAAGCAATAGCTACTATTATTATGCTTTTGGGTTATGGGATAATTGCGGTACCTACTGGTATGGTTACGGCTGAATTTGCGAAGCAGAATAGAGAAACTTCTAATTTAAAAAATGGCGGTAGTTATGTTCATATAAACACACAAAGCTGCCCAACATGTAGTAAAGAAGGTCATAGAGATGACGCTACCCATTGTTATAATTGTGGATCAATATTAAATGAATAAAACTCTAATTTCAGTGGTAGGCCCTACGGCTATTGGCAAAACCAAACTAGCTATACATTTAGCCAAACAGTATAATACCGAAATAATATCTGCAGACTCACGTCAGTTTTTTAAAGAAATGAATATTGGTACCGCTGTGCCTAGTTTAGAAGAACAAGCGCAAGCAAAGCACCATTTCATTCAACATAAAAGTATTACCGAAACTTATACGGTCGGTGATTTTGAACGTGAAGCTATTCAAAAGCTATCTGAACTTTTCAAAATACATGACGTAGTTGTTATGGTTGGCGGAAGCGGACTATATGTAAATGCCGTAACCGACGGATTAAATACATTCCCAACAATAGACCCTTCAATTAGAGAAGAACTAAATACCAAACTCTCTGAAAGTGGCATAAAACCATTACAACATAAATTAAAACAGCTAGACGCCGAATATTTTAATAAGGTTGATATTTATAACCCTCAAAGAGTAATACGAGCACTTGAAGTTGCCATAGGTAGTGGTAAGCCATATTCTTCTTTTATAAACAAACCTAAGGCAGAAAGAGATTTTAAACTATTGTCCGTAGGTCTAAGAGCAGAACGTGCTTTAATTTATGAACGCATTAATGCACGTGTAGATGTTATGGTCGAAACTGGGTTATTAGAAGAAGCTAAAAGTTTACTTTCCTTTCGCGATTATAATGCTTTACAAACTGTTGGATACAAAGAACTTTTTAAATATTTTGATGGAGAATGGACTTTGGATTTCGCCATATCAGAAATCAAGAAAAATACGAGAAGGTTTGCTAAAAGACAGCTTACATGGTTTTTAAGAAATGAAGATACTCTTTGGTCCGATTACGACTATGAAACTAAGACCCTCTTGGATAAAATAGATGTTGAAATTGAAAATTTAAAAAATGTTTAAAAAGCAAATCTTATTTGTAATGGGTGTTTCCGGAAGTGGAAAATCCACTATAGGGAAACTTTTAGCCGATACACTTAATATACCCTTTTTTGATGGAGACAGTTTTCATCCAGAAGCCAATGTAAAAAAAATGAGCGAAGGTCACCCTCTGAACGATGACGATCGTCAAGGTTGGTTAGAGCGCCTTAACGAGGTTGGTATAGAAAATTTAAGTAGTGGTGCAGTAATCGTGTGTTCTGCCCTTAAACAAAAGTATAGAACTATCCTTGGTCATAATTTAGAGAACAAACATCAATTTATCTATTTAGAGGGTAGTTTTGAGCTTATAGATGCACGCCTTAATAAGCGTAAAAATCATTACATGCCAAAAGGGTTATTAAAATCTCAATTTGAAATTCTTGAAACTCCCACAGAAGCGCTTTCTGTTTCAATAGACCAATCTCCTGATGAAATCGTAAATGAAATTTTAGAAAAACTCTAAAACAAAAAAAGCATCCAAAATTGGATGCTTTTTTTAATTTTTATTATAGTATTCTATTCTCCTTCAGTCTTCACAACCAAACGGAAACCTTCACCATGTATATTCAAAATTTCTACAGTATCATCAACTTTAAGATACTTACGTAATTTAGCTATATAAACATCCATACTACGAGATGTAAAGTAATTATCATCTCTCCATATTTTAGTAAGTGCCAACTCTCTTGGCATTAAATCATTTTCATGTAAAGCCAACAACCTTAATAATTCATTCTCTTTTGGAGATAATTTAATTGATTCTTCGTCTTTATATTTTAAAAATCTCAATTTAGAATTTAAGTGGAAACCACCAATTGTAAATTCAAACTTCTTACTATCTGCCAATCCATTAGAAGCTTTTCTTTGAAGTATTGCTTTTAACTTCATTAATAACACTTCAGAATCAAATGGCTTGTTCAAATAATCATCTGCACCAGCTTTGTATCCTTTAAGAACATCTTCCTTCATTGTTTTTGCCGTTAAAAAAACAATTGGCACGTTCTCATTTTTTTCACGAATTTCCTTCGCCAATGTAAACCCGTCTTTATACGGCATCATTACGTCCAAAATGCAGATATCATAATTATCTTTCTTGAACTTCTCAAAACCTTCCATTCCATTTTTCGCCAAGGTGACATCAAAGTCATTCATTGACAAATAATCTTTCAACACAATTCCAAAATTTGGATCGTCCTCCACTAAAAGTATCTTCTTGTTTATTGTTTCCATAATTTTTTATATTAACGGCAGTTTGATGTAAAATGTACTTCCTTTTCCTTTTTCACTTTCGGCATAAACTTCACCTTGGTGATCTTCTACTATTTTTTTAACGTAAGACAATCCTAATCCATGTCCTTTAACGTTATGTATGTCTCCTGTGTGCTCTCGATAAAATTTTTCAAAAACTTTCTTAACTACACCTTTGCTCATACCAGTACCTTGATCTTGTACTTTAATAATTATATAATTCTTAGCTCTTTCTGTATACACATCAATTTTCGGTGCTTCTTCCGAATACTTAATAGCATTATCAAGCATGTTCACAATTACATTGGTAAAATGCATCTCATTTGCTAAAACCTCTGAGCGTTCCGAATTTAAATGCGTGTGTATATATCCTCCTCTATCATCTACTATTAACTCAACATGAGTTATAGCGTCTTCTATTATGTCGTGAACATTTACCCTATCCTTACTAATATCCAGTTGATTTTTTTCCAACTTAGATATTCGCAATACATTTTCTACTTGCGCATGCATTCTCTTATTCTCATCTCGAATCATTTGCAAGTATCGCAACACTTTTTCTTGATCCCCAATAATTTTTGGGTTTCTAATAGCCTCAACAGCTAAGTTTATAGTTGCTATTGGTGTTTTAAATTCATGCGTCATATTATTAATGAAATCTGTTTTTATTTCAGAAATCTGTTTTTGACGAATTAACTGATAAATTGCTCCGGCATATGCTACTACAATTATAATTGTAAATAACAATGATAACATTGCCAAACCTAAAATAGACTGCACCAAGAATCGCTTTTTCTTAGGAAAGGAAATTAACAAATCGAAATTTGACACTCCCTCAAAGTCAACAAACATTGGTGACCTATATACGTTTGCCTCTGCATATTTGAATTTAGACGACTTTACTTTTGTCGGCAAACCATTGCTATACACACCATATTCAAATGCAATATCCACTCCTCTATTTTCCAACTCGCGTTGTAACAATAATTCAATTTCTTGCTTAGAGACCCTTTTATGAATTGGAACACGTTTAGCATGAACCATAAACATATCTTCCATGGCAGCCTTTTCCATTTTGTTAAGACCTCCAATTTTTTCGATTCTCTGAATTGGATTTAAACGTGGTGTATTACCTTCTAAATCAAAATCTTCTCTAAAAATAGATGTAGTTCGTTTACTGGTGTAATTTTTAATAATGGTGGTATCTGCACCATCACTACTATCAAAGAACGTGGACGAAATACCATAATCCTCTTCTAAAATACCGTGTTCATACAGTAAAATTTCGTTGGAATTGATATCCCTATCAATAAAGAAAAAATTAGTAAGCTGAGTACCTTTAAGCTCTCCTCCTATACTATCCTTCGCATTTAAATACCTGTCAAAATAGTTTTTAGATTCTCTTTCGGTAATCTTATTGGTGACGCTGTTCAATGCTTCAGAAACACTGCTAGAAAATTGCTCTTCTCCACTGTCAATTGATTTCTTAATCCAGAAACTTTGAACGAAAATCAGACCAATAAGTGAAAGGCTCATTAAAACTACTAAGAGCACAAATAACTTTTTGTTCATTGGGGGTTAAAATTAAAGATTTAACAGTTAGAGGATAGTACGTTTAACCTAACCTTAACAAAAATGTTAAAATTGCTAAAGAACTAGCAATCAGTTAAGATAGAAGCGTGAACTTGAAGAACATTTGAGCTAGTTCTTTCTAAATCAATATTTTCGATAACGTAATTGCTCAAATTCAATTTCGTTTTATCATCTAATTGATTGTTCATTCGGGCAATAACTTGCTCCCTACTACTCTTATCTCTATCAACGACTCGTATTATACGCGTTTCTTTAGGTGCTGTTACCAGAATTATGCTATCGTATAAGTCTTGTGCCTTATTTTCAAATAATAAAGCTGTTTCTTGAATTACATAGCTATAATCTTGTTTTTTAGTCCAATCAATAAAATCATTCCTTACTATAGGATGGACGATACCATTTAATTCAGCCAATAAATTAGTGTTACTAAAAACCTTTTCTGCTATAAATGACCGATTTAACTTATCACCCTTATACGCTTCTTCTCCTAATAATTTAATTAATTGACTTTTAATATCAAGAGAAGTATTCATTAGATACTTCGCTCTTTCATCTGAGTTATAAACAGGCACACCAAGCTCTTTAAACATATTGGCTACGGTAGATTTACCACTTCCAATACCACCTGTTAGACCAATTATCTTCATTCTCTTCTCAATATAAATTCAACCTCATTAGTACTAATTACAGCATTGTTCAAAGTTTTTGGATATTGTGCCAACTGTACCGTTAAACTATTACCAGATTCTTTGGAAATTTTTGAATAATCTGCTTCCACGGCAAAATCATCAGCTGAAAGTTCTTTTAAATGCTCTAAAGTTCCTTGACAACGCACCTCTATAATTTCCGGAAAAGTTCTCACCTTAATGCTCTCTGGTAAATTAATAACCGTAACCGGCACCTCAATTACCCTTTCG
This sequence comes from Maribacter sp. Hel_I_7, assembly GCF_000688315.1. NCBI lineage: Bacteria > Pseudomonadati > Bacteroidota > Flavobacteriia > Flavobacteriales > Flavobacteriaceae > Maribacter > Maribacter sp. Hel_I_7. The sequence goes on from NZ_JHZW01000003.1 coordinate 1,087,682, forward strand.
GAAAACTTAACAATCTTTGCCGAAACCATAACAACGTCATTAGAGAAAGTAGTTCCTTTTAATTGCTTTGGTAACTTAAGTGCTACTTCATCTGTAAAAGAGTTATTTAAGTCATCCTTTTTTATTACTTCTGTTCTTATGTTACGGATAGAATCAATTTGACTTTTTGGACCAGATACTTGAATAGAATCAGGAATTACTTTTATTTCCCCTTCAAGAATATGGTTCGCTGCAAAAGTAAAATCCAACACCGCCTTTACTGGAATTTTTTTAGTTTCCAAAGATGTAAAATCGAAATATATAATATCACTATCAAAATCTGTTAAGGTACTATAATTGTTCAGCTGAGCTTCAAGTTGAATTCTAATTTGATCAGATGTCAAATAATAGCTATCATCTTTATGCATGACTTTACTAACATCTAATTGTATATGCTTAGGCTTAAGTTCATACCCTAGAAATTGAAATCCGACTGCCTGTAAGCGCACTTGAATTTCTTCCTTAGGGGTATTCGCCAATAAGAACTCTTCCGGAATATTTATATATTCAACCTGAAATGTAGTATTGCTAGTATACGTTTGAGATAATTTATTAATCAACCAAGCTAAGGAAGCACACAATAAGAACACTAGAAAGACTTTCACCTTTCTTTTTTTTAGTCCTGTTTGTATCCACTCTATTAAACGTTCCATCAATTCACTCTAAAAAATAATTTAGGAAAAATTTCCTCTGGTTTTTTATTTGAAGATTGAATATACAGGGTTGACTTTAAAAAACCGTATCCATATCCAACAAATTGTATCGCAGTTGCCAATAACGATAAAAATGCAACTTTTAAATTGCGTGTTTTAAACAAGGCATCTACAAACAATATTAAAAAGTACGTTGCATAGAAAAATAACGGAATAGAAAACCCTACTACGGCCAACAAAATAGAAATCACCAATCCAACACAAAATATAGTAGGAAACCAATAAGTAATCTTCTTTGTTTCTGGATGCCACTTATTTAATATGGGACGAACCATTCCGAATTTATTGACTTGTATATAAAACTTATTCCAGTCTATTCGTCTTTTATGGTATACGAATGCTTCTGTTATCAACTTGGTTCCATATCCTTTATTCCATATACGGATGGTTAAATCTGGATCTTCACCTGGGTGAATATTTCCATAACCTCCAACATTTTCAAAAGCTTCTTTGGAAATACCCATATTAAAGCTTCTAGGCTGAAATTTATCTACAGCTTTTTTACCACCACGAATTCCACCTGTTGTTAAAAATGAGGTCATCGCATAATTAATCGCTTTTTGAACATCAGAAAACGACTCATGCGCCGCATCAGGACCACCATAACAATGAACAAAATCTTCTTTTAAGCTTTTCTCCGCTTCTTGTAAATACTGAGGCGGAAGTATACAGTCAGAATCCAAGATAATAAAGTAATTACCTTTTGCCTTACGCATTCCGTAATTACGAGAATCACCAGGACCTGAATTGGTTTTTTTATAATAGGAAATGGCTAATGTATCTACGTACCCACCTATGACCTCTTCCGATGAAATAGTAGAACCGTCTTCGACGATAACCACCTCAAAAGTCTTGTCATAGGTTTGTAACCGCAGACTATCCAACAGTTCCTTAATTTCGTTGGGTCTATTATATACGGGAATGATAAAAGAAAACGATAAGTTCATTATTACTCTCCTTTTATAAATAGGCTCCAATAAAATTGGAAATTAAATCTAAATTAAAATTTCTCTATAACCTCTTGACTAACTCCAGTATTTGAGAAACCACCATCATGAAACAAATTCTGCATGGTTACTTTTCTAGTTAAGTCAGAGAATAAAGTAACGGTATAATCAGCACAGTCCTGAGCCGTCGCATTACCTAAAGGAGACATTTTCTCAGCATAGCTGATAAATCCGTCAAATCCTTTTACCCCTTGTCCAGCTGTAGTTGCGGTTGGAGATTGAGAAATCGTATTTACACGAACTTTCTTTTCTTTACCAAAGAAGTAACCAAAGCTACGTGCCACAGATTCCAAATATGCCTTATTATCTGCCATATCATTATAATCAGGGAAAGTTCTTTGTGCTGCCATATAGGTCAACGCAACAACACTACCCCACTCATTCATTGCATCTGCTTTGTAAAGTGATTGTAACACTTTATGAAAAGACAACGCAGAAACATCCCATCCTTTTGCTGTAAAATCATACTTCTCATCAGTATAAGCACGGCCTTTACGTACGTTTACAGACATACCTATAGAATGTAACACAAAATCAATTTTTCCTCCTAAAATTTCAACTGCCTTAGCAACCAAATTATCTAAGTCTTCTACACTTGTTGCATCTGCAGGAATAATTTCTGAACCTGTTTTCTTGGCTAACTCATCTATCTGACCCATTCTCATGGCAATTGGGGCGTTTGTCAAAACAAAAGTTCCACCTTCATCATGCACAGTTTGTGCAGTTTTCCATGCAATAGAATTTTCATCTAAAGCTCCAAAAATAATTCCCCTTTTTCCTTTTAATAAGTTATATCCCATGATAGTTGATTCTATAGTTTGATTTAATATTCAAAGATATCTAAAATATGTTAAAACCGAATTGATGTAATACGGAAAAAAGCTAAATATAACGCTTGACCCGTTGCATATGTATAACTCACATTTAAATCGCAAATTTTAAAATAAGCAACTCAAAAAGTTTACACCTCCAGTGTGGAATTCAAAAGTTGTTTAGCATGTGCTAAAGCAGAGTCAGATAACTCTTTACCACTAAGCATATGAGCAAGCTCCACTACTCTTTCATCTGTAGTCAATTGCTTCATATTTGTCATGGTACGCTCTTTACCTTCAGTTTTATATACTTTAAAATGATGATTTCCTTTTGATGCCACTTGTGGTAAGTGTGTAATAGAAAACACTTGTAAATCTCCACTCATATCTTTCATGATATCAGCCATTCTGTTTGATATCTCTCCAGATACACCTGTATCTATTTCATCGAACATGATGGTCGGTAATTTTTCATATTTAGCAAGTATTGCCTTTATTACCAACATTATTCTAGACAATTCTCCACCAGATGCAACCTTTTTTAATTCACCATAACTGCCACCTCTGTTAGCTGTAAAAAGAAAAGACAACTCATCTTTCCCTGTCAAAGTAAACGATTCCGAAGCACTTAGTTCTATTTCAAATGAAGCACTTGGCATACCTAGCAAGCCCAAATCAGATTCTAACTTTTTCTTTAATTTAGGTATTACAGCATTTCTTTTTTCACGTAGTACGGTAGCCTGTACCTCTAAAGCAGATTCTATTTCTTGAATCTCCTTTGTTTTTGAGGCTATTTTCTGATCTAGATTAGCTGTTTCAAATACTTTATCGGCAAGCTCATTTTTAATGCTGATTAATTCTGAAACGTCACCAGCATTATGCTTCTTTAAAAGATTATAAAGTAATTGAAGTTTATTATTTACTTGCTCTAATTGATCAGGATTTGCCTCTACTCCTTCTTGCAAACGTTGTAATTCAGAACTAACATCATCCAACTCTATCAACACAGATTTTACACGTTCATAAAGATCCTTGTAATTGGTTCCAAAATCAACCAACTTAGAAAGTGATAGACGCATTTCTGTCACTAAAGGTAAAACACCAATTTGCTCATCATTGAACAATTGGTCTCCTTTTGACAATTGCTCCATAATCAACTCAACATTGTTCAGTTGCTCATATTCCTCTTCTAACTCTTCAATAACCCCTAACTTTAAAGGTGCTTTTTCCAGCTCTTCTAAAAGAAAAGAATTATAATCTTGCTCCTTATTTGCGGTAACCTGAACATCAACTAGATTTTGCAGCTCTTTTTCTGCTTTGCGATACGTTTTTAAACCTTTCCTATATTCCGATAATCGTTTTTGATTATTTGCCAATGCATCAACCAATTTCAATTGAAAGTCGTTCTCTGTAAGTTGCATGGTCTGATGCTGAGAATGGATATCAATAAGGCTCTCTCCTAAACTAGATAAAACCCCTAAAGTAACAGGTGTATCATTTACAAAAGCTCTGGATTTACCACTTGGTAATATTTCGCGCCTAATGACCGTAATTACATCATAATCTAGATCATTTTCCTCAAAGAAATTTTGGAGACCATATGTATCTATCTTAAAAGTTCCTTCTATAATACATTTTTGGTCCTTTACCCGCAACGATGTTAAGTCTGCACGTTTACCCAACACGAGAGATAAGCCACCGAGTAAAATAGATTTACCTGCACCTGTTTCACCTGTAATAACAGTAAAACCTTTATCGAAGTCTACTTCTAGACTGTCAATTAATGCGTAATTAGATATGGAAAGGGTTGAAAGCACGCGATAGAATTTTAGATTCACAAAGGTAATCTATAATTCCGTGCTGTAAAATGGTTCAATATTTAATATCGTTCCAAGTTGTAGCGTAAAGAGGAGCAATTTTATTTAAGGTTTCCTTCAGTTTCACAATATCCACTTTTGGTCCGTCAGAAAAAATATTCTTAATCTCTTCAGATTTCGCATCAAAAAATGTGGAAATAAGAAAAGCATTTGGCCTTCTATTGATCATAGTCTGAAATAAATTCATGGTACCAGCTATCACCTGTTTACCCGTACTATTATTATCTGGAAGAATATCCAGACCTTTTCTATGGTAGTTATACATTGCAATACGGTACTCTCTATAGGTATTTGACAAAAGGTTATCTACCAATTCAAATCTACTTCTATTAGAATCTGCCGATTGACTCCACCCTGCAGAATTACTACCCTGCGCCTGGGTTACAATATTTTGGGCCTTTCTATAAAACTCTGTTCCGCCTTCTAAAGAAAAAGTATCAGCATCTAAGCCTAATATTACATATACATAGTAAGCCATAACGCTCACCAAATTAGACTCGAACTGATTTTCATTAAAAATTAATGGTTGAAATTCGATGTATTGAAAGTTGAATGCATTATCCTTATAATTAAAGACCGGAGATGAATAAGAAGTATTATAAACTGGTCTAGAAGATTGTATTTGAATATTACCACTGAACATATTGGATTCATACGATGTAATGGTGATGAACATTTGGGCATTTACCCTTTCATTCTCTTTATATACACGATTAGTCCATTTTGTCTTGTTTACAAAATCATTTAAAGATCGTTCTAAGGTCTTAAAAACCTGAAGTTCTCCTTGTGATAACTGATCTGAATTGACAGTAATTGTACAAGTTAATTCTTGAGCAATTGAAGCAAAACTAATAAAGGTAAATAGTAATAGAAAAATAGCCTTACGCATACCGTCTTTTAATAATTTCATTGAAGATATCCACGGCAACTTCTGCCTTGGTCTTTAGTTCAAACGTAGTTATGTTAGAATTGGTATCTATAAATGAAATTTTATTGGTAGCACCGCCAAATCCTGCGCCTTTGTCTCGCATAGAATTCAATACAATGGCATCTAAATTTTTACGCTTTAGCTTACCCTTTGCATTTTCTATTTCATTTTCGGTCTCTAAGGCAAAACCAACTAAAAATTGTTGCTTTTTGTTATCTCCGAAAGTTTTCAAAATATCTTTATTCTTTACTAACTCAATCGTAAAATTTTCTTCAGATTTTTTGATTTTTTGCTCAGCTATTGTTTTTGGTCTATAATCCGCTACCGCTGCGGCACAAATAACAATGTCAGAAGTATCATAATACATTTGAGCACTATGGTACATATCGTCTGCCGACACAACATGTACTACATGTATATTATCGTGAGTAACAGATAAATGGGTAGGCCCCGTTACCAAGTAAACTTCAGCACCTAAACTAGCCGCAGTTTTTGCAAGCTCAAAACCCATTAAACCAGAAGAGTGATTTCCAATAAAACGAACCGGATCAATTGCTTCATAGGTTGGTCCTGCCGTTATCAGCACTTTCTTTCCGGAGAGTGGTAAACCTACCGACAATTGTTTTTTTATGAACTCAACGATATCTTCTGGCTCAGCCATTCTCCCTTCACCAACCAAACCACTGGCCAGTTCACCATTAGTCGCAGGTATAATAAAGTTTCCAAACGAAGCGAGCGCCTCTAGAGAGCTTTTGGTACTTGGATGCTTATACATATCCAAATCCATTGCCGGAGCAACAAATACAGGACATTTAGCAGACAGATAAGTTGCCATTAAAATATTATCACAGTTACCTGTTGTCATTTTGGACATGGTATTTGCTGTAGCCGGCGCAATTACCATCAAATCAGCCCAAAGCCCCATTTCTACATGATTGTTCCAACCTACCGTATTATCCTCTGTCTTGACAAAATCGAGTACCACAGGATTTTTCGCTAAGGTGGACAATGTAAGTGGAGAAACAAAAGAGCTGGCACTATCGGTAAGTATAATCTTAACGTTAGCGCCAGCTTTTATAAATAAACGAACTAAGAATGTTGTTTTATAAGCAGCAATTCCCCCGGTAATCCCTAAAAGAACATTTTTGCCGTTCAACATATGTCTTAAGCGTCTTTTTCTGTGTTTCTATGGTAGATTTTATCCATCAACCATTCTTCTACTGCCATTGCGTGTGGCTTAGGTAATTTTTCGTAAAACTTAGAAACCTCTATCTGTTCTTTATTTTCGAAAACTTCTTCTAAACTATCGCTATAAGTAGCAAACTCTTCTAATTTTTCTAAAAGCTCTTTCTTTATCTCAGAGTTGATCTGAACAGCACGCTTTGCAGCAATTGATATAGCCTCATAAATATTCTCAGTAGGTGCGTCAAACTCATTACGGTCAATAGTTACCGTAGATACCGATGCTTTAGAGTTTTTTAAATCGTTCATATTCATAATTAAATTATTTATTTTGATTCAACGTTTTGCGCTTGCATACGTTGTAATTCTTTGTCAATTTTCTCAATTAAGTTAGTAGCCTCCTTATCAAACTTAGTTTCAGGAAACTGCTTTTTTAAAGCAACATGAGCAGCTTTAGCATTTTTTAAACGCTCTTCCTTTAATTGCTCAAAACTATTTACAGCCATATGTGTCAAAGCTTCAACTTTAATGAACATAGCTTCTTCTCTAAATGGTGATCCAGGATTATCTGAAACAAAATTATCACTTGCAGCTACCGCAGATTTAAGCATATCATAATTGAACTCACCCAATTTGTTGTATTGCTTTAATATCTCAAACGCTTTTTCTTCTTTTTTAGTAGTTAGCTCTTGAGCCATAGCATTTGCTTCTGCAAAATATTCAGATTCAGCATAGGTATTGATGAAATTCTGTAATTTCAACAATGCCTTATCCGTATCAGTTTGATCTAAGGAATACTCCGGAGATAATTTGTAATAACTTTTAGCTCCTAAAAAATTTGCTTCAACAGCTTTATCACTTTTAGGATATGATTTTACAAAACGTTCAAATTGGTAACCGGCCATATTATAATCGCCGCGTTGAAAATAGCTGTTGGACAAGAAAAACATAACACGCTCTCCTTGAGGCTTACCTACATATTTAGGTGCAATTTGCTCAAGCAATCTATTCGCTCTTCTAAAATCACCTTCTTCGTAGAAAGTTTCAGCCATATCATATTTAGCTTTTACATCATCATGCTTAAGTACTTTTTGGTACTCACTACAAGATTGTAAAGCAATGGCAATCAATAGTATTGGTAAAACTCTCCTCATTTTAAAAAACATTTTGCAAAATTAGTGATTATCAATGGATTTAAAAAACATTTTAAACCAATAAAAATACAGGCTTTATACCACAAGAATGTACTACTTAAAGAAGATTTAACGAATATTTATGCAGGTATGCGTATCATAGTTTCCATAAATGAAACAATTCTATGCTTTAAGGCATCGCTAGCTGTTATTAAAGGTAATCTTACAAAAGGTTTGGCAAGACCTAAATATTCAAATATAACTTTGATACCAGCTGGGTTTCCTTCTTCGAAAATCAACTTCATGCCTTCTTGCATCTTGTAATGATAACTATAAGCCAATTCGGTATTACCATCTAAACCTTCATGTACCATTTTAGAAAACTCTTCTGGCAACCCCTGTCCTATTACAGAAATAACACCATCTCCACCTGCTACTATGGTGGGTAAAGCAGTAATATCATCACCAGAAAGAACTAAGAATCCTGCTGGTCTTTTAGATATCAACTCTTGTACTTGTGTCATATCACCACAGGCTTCTTTAACAGCTACAATGTTTTCGAATTTCTTGGCTAAACGAACCACAGTTTCCGGTAGCATATTACTACCCGTACGCCCTGGTACGTTATAAACTATTATAGGTAAAGGCGATACTTGCGCCAATGCTGCAAAATGTTGATAAATACCTTCTTGTGTTGGTCTATTATAATATGGAGAAACAGATAATATTGCATCATAAGCAGATAAATCTGCCGATTGTAATTCCTCTACTAAAGCCATAGTGTTATTACCACCTATACCGATTACTAAAGGTAATACACCTGCATTGGCTTCTTCAACCGTTCGCATTACCAATTGTTTTTCTGCTTTGGACAAGGTTACAGATTCTGCTGTAGTGCCCAACACCACCAAATAATCTATATGGCTTTCAATGTTAAAGGCTACAACTTTTTTAAGTGCCTCAACATCTACATGACCATCTTCTGTAAAAGGCGTAATTAACGCTACACCTGCACCCCTTAATTCTTTCATAATTAAATCTCTTTAAAAATGCCCAAGTACTTTTTCAATTCTTTTTTAAATATTTGAAAGTCCTTTAAGGGCGTATCTAACATTAAATCATTGTAAGTTGGACCAACTTTTTGAAAACCAACTTTTAAACGCGCCTTGGTCTTCATTGACATCAAATTCAATAATAGACTGTCTTCGTCATAATAATTTACTAAAAGGTCATATTCCCTACCCAAAAACTCATGGGCATAGCTATTTTCAATTTCACCGTTCCATCCTAAATCCTTATCTGAAAAAACTGGAGTGGCATAAGGCGAGTTTTTATCGTAAAAACGCTTATAACCAATAATTTTAACTGCGTTAGGATGCAGCGATAACTCTTCTTGAAACTGAAAAAACACTTCTGATTTCTCAAATTTATCTAAATCAACAATACAACCTACAGAACGTATACCTTTACTCTCACGTGCTACAGCAACTGGTGTTGCCACCAACTGTTTTAATATTTTACGGCCAGATTTCCGCTTAAACTTGTCCTTAATTCCTTTTAAAAACATGTATTTTTACATTTAGACAAATGTAAATAATATCCCTGCAACTCTATGGCGAAGTTAAAACACTTTGATATTTTAAAAATACAACATTATGTTATATTTATAACATTGGTTGGATTTGCATCATGCAAAAATACCCCTGAGCACCTTATTGAATTGACTGGCAAGCAGATAGCTATTGATAGTAATTATACATCAGTAGATAGTATTCAGAAATTTATTTTACCCTACCATGAACATGTAGAAACCATTTTAGATAGCACATTGGCATATGCCCCATATACTATTACTAAAACGGATGGTAAATTCAATACAACGGCAGGTAATTTAATGGCAGATATTGTGTTAAGTGAAGCTAACCCTGTATTTAAAAGCCGAACTGGTGAAAATATTGACATGGTTTTATTAAATCATGGTGGTATTAGATCAGTCATATCTAAAGGCAATGTTACTTCAAGAACCGCTTATGAGGTAATGCCTTTTGAAAACTCGGTGGTGGTGGTAGAACTTAAAGGGGAAGCATTATTAAAAATGGTTGACTATTTAATACAATCAAAAAGAGCACACCCAGTTGCTGGTATTCAACTAGTATTGAACAAAAACAATACTGTTAAAACATTTACAGTAGGCGGCAAGGTCATAGATAAAGACAAATCCTATTTTGTGGCTACATCAGATTATTTGGTTACCGGTGGCGATAATATGACTTTTTTTAAAGATGCACTATCTAAAACAGAAACAGATTATAAAATACGTAACGCCATGATAGATTTCTTTTCTAAAGTGGACACCATAGCACCAAAAGTAGATTTAAGATATTATCAATTACAGTAAAATGGAACGAAGAAAATTTATAAAAAATACTGCTGCATCCTCTAGTCTATTAACCCTTGGGGGTTTAAGTCTAAATTCATGCAACGTAACTACAAAAAAACATATTACCATTTTACATACTAATGACGTACACAGTCATGTAGATGCTTTCCCTAACGACCACGCAGATTTTCCAGGCTTAGGAGGTTTGGCTCGTAGAGCTGGTTTGGTAGATAGTATCCGAAAAGAAAACCCACATACATTTCTTTTTGATGCCGGCGATATTTTTCAAGGTACCCCCTACTTCAACTTCTATGGTGGTGAGCTAGAATTTAAACTCATGAGCATGCTTAATTATGACGCCACTACTATTGGTAATCATGATTTTGACAATGGTATTGACGGACTCTTGGCGCAAATGCCCTATGCTAAATTTAATTTTATAAGTGCTAACTACGACTTTACAAATACGGTTTTAGACGGACTTACAGAGCCGTATAAAATTTATGAGAAAGACGGAATTAAAGTTGGTGTTTACGGATTAGGAATTCAATTAGCTGGTTTGGTTACAAAACAACTCTATAAAGAAACCGTATTTCTTGACCCGTATGAATTGGCAACGGATATGGAAACCAAACTCAAGGAAGAAGAAAAATGCGATTTGGTTATTTGTCTTTCCCACCTAGGGTATGAATATAACAGCGTACAAAAGCCAGATGATTTAAAACTAGCCAAAAGAACCAAATTCACAGATTTAATTATTGGTGGTCACACGCATACTTTTTTAGATAAACCTACCGTAGTTACCAACGCTGCAGAGCGCGAAATTCTTGTTAATCAAGTAGGATGTTTTGGAGTAAACTTGGGGCGTATAGATTTCTACTTTGATAATAAAAATACCAAGGCTAACGGATATACAATTAAAGTCTAAAAATTAGACCTCAATATGCTTTACTACAAACGTTGTTCTAGTGATAATCAAAATTTTCAGGAATTAGTAAGCCTTCTTGATGCAGATTTAGCATTGCGAGACGGTGATGATAATGCTTTTTATGCGCAATTTAATGGCATTGTTGAGTTAAAAAATTGTGTTGTCTTTTATTCTGACGAAACCCCTGTTGCCTGCGGAGCTTTTAAAAGATTTAACGAGGACTCGGTTGAGATTAAACGTATGTATGTTCAACCAGATTATCGCGGAAAAGGAATTGCCTCAAAAGTATTATTGGTACTAGAAAAATGGGCAAAAGAATTGAATTACACCTACTCTGTCTTAGAAACCGGATTACGCCAGCCTGAAGCAATCGCACTCTATAAAAAGAATAATTACACCGTTACCGACAACTACCCACCTTATGAGAATATGGAGAATAGTGTTTGCTTTAAAAAGGTATTATGATTTTTAAGAGATATGATTCCGTAGAAAGATTAAAATTAAAACTGAATTTTATATCTTTTACCAAGTAAATAAACTAGAACATGTAAATTATTGGATTTTAATTAGTGATTAATTATTCACTTGCCACTCATGTTTTGAATAGATTAAGCTATGTAAAAATGAATAATTTCCTTGAAGATGAATTTGGACTAACCGTTATCGACAGTAAAAAACTTGATGGTTATGACAATGCTAATTTTTTGATCACCACATCAGAAAAGCAATACATCTTTAAAACGTATCCATATTCTGATTTTCTTTTTGATATTATAAAAGCTGAAAATGACACTCTTTTATTTCTTGCAGATAATTTTCACAGCAGTATTCCTAAGCCAATAGCCTTTAAAAACAGAAAATTACAAAAGAAGATATCCTCTGATAATCAGCTAAAGGTTTATAGACTACTTTCATTTTTAGAAGGTGATTTTCTAGGAGATCGCACAGCTACAAGAGAAATATTTCAGTCTTTAGGTTGTTTTATTGCTGAATTAGATAAACAGCTTCAAGTTTATACTAATTACACTATACAGAGTCGGCAATGGGAATGGGACCTTCAATACTTCCATTTAAATAGAAAGTATATCAATGATATATCCAATTCAAAAAATAGAAATATTGTTCTGTACTTTTTCAACCAATTTGAAGAACATGTTAGACCACTATATCCTGAGCTAAGAAAACAAATTATTCATAATGACGCTAATGAGTGGAATATTCTAATTGAAAACAATAAAGTATCCGGTATTATAGATTTTGGTGATCTTGCCCATTCATTCCTAATTAATGAATTGGCTATCGTAATCACCTACGCGTGTTATGACAAGGATAATCCGTTAGAATGGGCAACAATTTTATTAAAAGCGTACCATGAAAAATTAGCACTTGAGGAGAAAGAAATTAAAATTTTATATTATCTCATTGCTGCACGGTTATGCACTAGTGTATGCAATTCTGCGCATGCAAAAAAAGTAAGTGCAGATAATACTTATGCATCCATTAGCGAACAATCTGCTTGGAAAATGCTATATATCTGGCTTACCATTAACCCTAGACATGTAGAGAATGAGTTTAGAAAGGCTGCGGGAATGTCCATTATTGAAAACAAATCACTTAAATACAGTATAAATAAAAGACATACCCATATTAGTTCTATTCTTTCCATGAGTTATAAAACACCTATACATATGGAAAAGGCTGCATTTCAATACATGTATGATACCTCAGGTAATACATTTTTAGATGCCTACAATAATATACCACATGTTGGACATTGCCATCCTAAAGTTGTTAGGGCCGGACAATTACAAATGTCAAAACTTAATACCAATACGCGGTACCTTTATGATGAATTAGCTGCATATGCCGAAAAATTACTAAGCTATTTTCCTTCATCTTTAAATAAAGTGTTCTTTGTAAATTCTGGTAGTGCAGCGAGTGATTTAGCAATTCGTTTAGCAAAAAGCCATACGGGATTTAAACATATCATGGTTATGGAATCTGGGTACCATGGTAATACACAAACCTCCATAGATATAAGTGATTATAAGTTTAATAATGCTAAGGGTGAAGGGCAAAAAGAAAACATTATTAAAACCACATTACCAAACACATATTCAGGAAAGTACACAGCTGATATACCCAATGCAGGTACACTATACGGAAAAGATGCTGTATTAGAAATTGAGACTTGCCTACATCCTATTTCTGCATTCATTACCGAACCTATAGTTGGTTGCGCAGGACAAATACCACTTGCCGACGGATATCTAAAAGAAGTATACCCAGCCATAAGAGCACAAGGTGGCGTTTGTATAAGTGATGAAGTACAAACAGGTTTTGGACGACTTGGAGACTATTTTTGGGGATATGAAGCACAAAACGTAATACCTGATATGGTTATATTAGGAAAACCCATAGCTAACGGACACCCAATGGGCGCTGTTGTTTGTACAGAAGAAATTGCAAAATCTTTTGAAAAGGGAGTTGAGTTTTTCAGTTCATTTGGTGGTAATCCTGTTTCTTGCGCTATAGCTAGCGCTGTATTGGAAGTAATTGAAGAAGAGAAATTGCAGAAGAATGCCAAAATGGTGGGCGATTTTTATACGCTACTCTTAAAAGATTTGATGAAAAAATACAAATGCATTGGCGATGTTAGAGGATCAGGGCTTTTTATAGGTATAGAAATTGTAAAAGACAGTACGACTTCACCACATACAGAACTGGCCAATCATATTAAAAATGAAATGAGGAATAGAAATATTCTAATTAGTACCGATGGTCGTTATGACAATGTTTTAAAAACAAAACCGCCATTATGTTTCAGTAAAGAAAATGCAGAAAAAGTAGTAGGTGCAATTGATAATATACTAAGCTCATTCTATAATAACTAAGAACAACCTCAACCCCATACTTTAAACAAAACTTAGCCGTAATGTGATTTCACAAAAAACACTATTCCACACTTGGTATAATGTTTAATTTAGCTTTCATTAATTGAATAAAACACTAATACCATAAGAAATGAAAATAATAGGCATAGGCAAGAATTATGTAGTTGACAAATCTGAAATAGACGAATTAAAGAACGATGTTCAGCTCATATTTACAAAACCAGATTCTTCTTTAGTAACAGACAGTAAAGATGTTGTATTTCCACCTATAACCAGTCAGTTAATTTATGAGGTAGAATTAGTAGTTAAAATTGGAAAGACTGCTAAAAATGTTAGTATAGCAGACGCAAACTCATACATCTCTGAAATAGGAATTGGTATTGATTATACTGCTAAAGATGTTCTTACCGCTAGTAGGGACAAAAAAGGACCTTGGGCACTGGCAAAAGGTTTTGACGGTGCATCTCCAATTTCTGGTTTTAAACCTGTTTCTGAATATCCAGAGTTAGACAATATTAATTTTGATTTAGTCATTAATGGCGAAAAGAAACAAGTAGGTAATACTGGTTATATCATTTATAATTTTGCTGAAATCATCAGCTTTGTTTCTTCTTTTATGACATTGAATCCTGGTGACATGATTTTTACCGGTACACCGGCAATAGGTGCAGGTGAAACATTTAAAGGCGATCATTTACAAGCTTCTATTGAAGGAGAATTGTTGCTTGATTTTAAGATGATTTAATACATACAGTATTTTTTATATTTTAAACCGGAATTCTTTATGGAGTCCGGTTTTTTAGTTTCTCCTTTTTTCCATTTAAAATAGACACCAATAAAAATTGCACGACAACAAATCTTTGCTATTTCTTGTAGGATATTATTAAACTTCTTTCATTGAACTTATATTTTAAACTCTTAGTTCAACTAAAACAGCTACATTTCATGTAATATAAATTGTACATTAGCATTGTTTTAAAGTGAAGAATTAAAAATTTTAAATGAGTGTTGTTTTCCTGTTAGTAGCAATCTTTGGTTTTATTTTGACAGCCTTATTGCTTCTTAAGAAAAACGTAAACAAATTACCTCAGCGATTTCTTGCCTTATTTTACTTTATATATTCTGTTTATTCATTTCAAACTTATATAATTACTGAAGGTCTTCTTGAACATTTTAAGTGGTTCTATTTTTGGCCACTTCTGCTATATAGCATAATTACCGTACCGGTTTATTTTTACTTTAAAACTATTATGAAAGATACGTTTAGGTGGAAATGGCAATACATTTTTCTATTTATCCCATTTATACTAAGTTTAATTGATGTGGCTATTGTTTTTTCCAAACCAGCAGATTATTACAATCAGATAGTTGTTAATGCAATCACCTTCCCTACAGATAGGTTTAGTGCCCAATACGGTCTGCTTAGTTTAAATGAGCATTATAGCTTAAGACACTTATGGCAATTGTTATACCTACTTTCTTTAGTTCCGCTACTGAAGCGTTTTTTAGCTATAAACCCAAATGACAAACTGAAAATAATTCTTAATAGATGGCTGCTGTTATTTTACACCGCATTAACTCTTATGGCATTTATTACCTTATTTTTTGGGGTAGAACGTCTCTTAGGTATCAATACATTAAATGTATCTAATACAAGTTTATATACGCTACATTTGGTTTTATTACTTGTCTTACTAATTATTAGTATAGCTCCCTTATATTTCCCTTCTATATTATACGGGTTTCCTAAGAATCGATTATTGGTTTCATCATCTATTTCAAAAAGTACTTCTTCAGAAGAGCAGATATACGGATTAGATAATAAAGAGCTAAACAAGTCATTGTTAGCTATTGAACAAAAAGATGAATTTCTAAAGCAAGGTTTTAATTTAAAAGCGTGTGCCCAACTATTACATGTGCCTCCCTATCATGCTGCTTATTTTTTCTATCAAACAAAAGGTATCAGTTTTACGGCTTACAGAAACAAGATTAGAGTAGAAAAAGCAAGGCAGCTAATTGATTCGGGATTTCTAGAATCGAACGACCTAAATGTTCTTATATCTTCATGCGGATTCAATAGTAAAAGTGATTTCGAAAAGACTTTTGAAAAATTATCTAACTCTGGCGTTGTTGAATATATTACTAGTGCTTAGCACATGCATAATTGACTTTTCTGATAAATTTTAAACTTAATCATCAACCATAATTACTCAGGAAATTTAACAGAAAAATATAGTTAAATAAAAAGTGTTATGTACTATTTTTCCTAATATAAAGTTGTTATTTCTTAGTACAAACCAATCGAAAACTCCACCAATGAAAAAATCAATTAACCTATTGCTTCTAATCGCTATTGCTACTTTTCAATTTTCATGTTCTAGCGATGATGATATCGATGCAAGCTTAAATCCAAAAAGTGTTACCACATGTAATTTAGGAGACTTTTCACCTACAGGAGTTAAAGTCTGTTTGAACGGTACAGACTATGCATTGCCAAATGAAACAATTACGTTCGCTGCAGAATACAACGCTCGTGTTGCCTATTTTACATGGACCATTGAGTCTGGAAGTATGGAGATTATTAATATTGAAGATAGTGCGACCGGTACCACTTCAAAATCTATTGCTACTATAAAGTTTAATTCGGATTTTAATGGAGATGCTGTTTTTAAAATAAAAGCTAAAGACTCTAGAGGAAGCGGAGAGGTTACTCACGTTATAGCATTGGAAGAAACGAATTAGAATTCAACTTAATTTATAATTATAGACTCCACAATTACCTTAAGCTCTTCGTCTAAGGTCATTGTTGGATATTCTTTTTTCGCCAACCTGTACCAATACCCTGCATTAAAACGATCACCTTCTTTTCTGTGCAAATATGCATGTAACCAACTACCCAAAGTGTTGTGCATATCTTGAGCTATATTATGGGAAGCTTCCCAATCTCCGTTGGCATCATACCAAGCCGCTTTTAATCCGTCCGACCATTCTTTTGGTACATGAGACAACTCTAAACTCTTTTCGAATTCTAAATAGTTCTTCGGTATCATTTTACTACGCGTTTTATGAGCTTCTCTACGGTTAAACCTTGTCCGATAATAGAGAATACCACTACAATGTATGTTATTACTAAAAATGCATCTCTATGCATTTCATCAGATAAGCCTAATGCCAATGCTATGGATATACCACCACGCAATCCGCCCCAGGTCATTACCAAATTAGTTTTCGGTATAAAATCTAGCTTCTTCTCAAAGAACTTAATAGGAATTAATAGCGATAAGTATCGACAAATCAATACTAAGGGAATTGCCAACAATCCAGCAACTACATATTCTATTTTAAAGGATAACACAAGCATTTCCATACCTATTAAAACAAATAGTAAAGTGTTCAATAGAATATCTAACAGCTCCCAAAATTTATCTACATAGGTCTCCGTAGTTGCTGACATTGCTGAATTTCGTACGGTGTCATTACCAACTACCAAACCTGCAGCAACCATAGCTAGTGGAGCAGATAAATGGAATTTCTGAGCAATCAATGTACCTACCATTACAGTTGCCAAGGTAATAATAACTTCTATGTCATAATCATCAATAGATTTCATAAGTTTCCATGTTCCCCAACCTAATGCCAGACCCAGTGCCAACCCACCTATAACTTCAACTCCAAAAAGTTCTAATATATCTAACGGACTAACTGCCACCTCTGTTGCCGAAGCCAATTGAAATATCGTTAAAAAAACAACTACCCCTACTCCGTCATTAAACAATGATTCGCCTACTATTTTTGTTTCTAGCTGTTTTGGGGCTCCGGCCTTTTTTAATATTCCTAAAACTGCAATTGGATCTGTAGGTGAGATTAACGAACCAAAAAGTAGACAATAAATAAAAGAGATATTCATTCCTATCAATTGCAATAAATAATACATACTCGTACCTACTAAGAAGGTTGACACCAACACACCTAAGGTAGAGAACACCAATATAGGCCAACGTTGTACTTTTAATTGTTCAAAATTAGTATGAAGTGCTCCTGCGAACAAGAGGAAACTCAACATAATATCAAGTAATACAGATTTGAAATCTATCTGTGTAATTATGTATCGCTCAGCATTTATCAAAGTATCATCGATATACCCGATACCAAAGACAACTAGGGTAAATACAATCGTAATCAACATTAAACCAATACTATTTGGCAGTTTTAAAAATCTGGCATTTATATAGCCAAAGATTGCTGATAGAAATACTAATACTGAAATTATTGTAAAAATGTCCATAGTAATTTATGCTATCATATTTATAAAATCTTGTTCACTAATAATAGGAATTTCTAGCTTTTCGGCTTTTGTACGTTTACTAGGCCCCATTTTATCCCCAGCTACTAAATAACTGGTTTTAGATGATATAGAAGTACCTACTTTACCACCATTATCTTCTATTTTCTTTTTAAGCTCGTCTCTACTTAGAATTTCAAAAACTCCAGAAACCACGAAAGTATTCCCTGCTAACTTGTTGGTCTGGTTCTCTAACTTCTCTGCAGAAATAGCCAATTGTACACCGTAGCTTCGTAAGCGCTCTATTGCATCAATATTCTTTTCGTTTGCAAAAAAATCAATAACACTCTGTGCTATTCGCTCCCCTATTTCATCTACTGAAGTTAAGTGCTCTAATGTCGCTTCTTTCAGAGCATCGATATTCTTATAGGCTTTTGCTAATTTCTTAGCTACCGTCTCCCCTACAAAACGAATACCTAAAGCAAATAGTACACGTTCAAAAGGAACTTGCACAGATTCTGATACGCCTTTTACCAGATTCTCGGCGGACTTCTCAGCCATTCGCTCCAAGGGCAACACATCTTCTTTGGTAAGTTTATACAAATCCGCATAATCGTCTATTAAACCTTCTTTAAACAATAATTCTACGGTCTCACCACCTAAGCCTTCAATATCCATTGCCTTTCTTGAAATGAAATGCTGAATACGACCTGTTATCTGTGGCGGACAGCCGTATTCATTAGGACAGTAATGTTTAGCATCACCTTCTGTACGGGTAAGCTCTGTGCCACATTCTGGACACTGATGTATATACTCCGTAGGTTTTGAATCTGCAGGTCTTTTAGATAAGTCTACCGCTATGATTTTAGGGATAATTTCTCCTCCTTTTTCTACGAACACAGTATCACCAACTCGTATATCTAATTTTGCTATTTGATCAGCATTGTGTAAAGATGCTCTTTTAACCGTAGTACCTGCCAATAAAACCGGTTCTAAATTGGCAACGGGAGTAATAGCTCCTGTACGACCTACTTGATACGTAATTTCATTTAAAACTGTAAATACCTGCTCTGCCTTAAACTTATACGCCATTGCCCATCGTGGAGCTTTAGCCGTATAACCTAATTCATCTTGATTCTGAAGACTATTTACTTTAATCACCACTCCATCTGTTTCATAAGGCAACTCATGTCGTTTTACATCCCACTCCTCTACAAATGCCATAACTTCATCTGTAGTTTGGCAAAGTTTTGCCACTGTTGGTACTTTAAAGCCCCATTCACGGGCTTTCTCTAACATATGAAACTGAGAGTCTATATTTAGATTTCTGCCAACAATGCTATACAACAAACACTCTAACGGTCTTTGCGCTACTGCGCTACTATCTTGAAGCTTTAAACTACCCGAAGCTGTATTTCTAGGGTTCATGTATGGGTCTTCACCATTTGCCACTCGTTCTTCATTCATTTTCATGAATCCCTCGAACGGTAATACAATCTCTCCTCGTATATCAAACTTCTCCGGGTAATCTCCCTTTAGTTGTAATGGAACCGATTTAATGGTTTTGATATTATTAGTAACGTCATCTCCTTGAATTCCGTCTCCACGGGTAACTGCTTTTACCAGCTTCCCTTTTTCATACGTTATACTGATAGATGCACCATCGTACTTTAATTCGCACGTAAATGCAACGGGCACATCACCTAGGTTACGCTGAATACGTTTCTCCCAATCTTCTAAATCTTCTTTGGAATATGAGTTGTCTAAAGAATACATTCTATGTTCATGAACTACGGTTGCAAAATTCTTGGTGATCATACCACCAACACGAAGTGAAGGGGAACTTGCATCATAGAATTCTGGATGCTTTGCCTCCAGCTCTTGCAATTCTTTCAATTTCATATCGAACTCATAATCAGAAATGGTCGGATTATCCAACACATAGTAATTATGATTATGCTCTCGTAACTCTTTTCTTAGTGCTTCTATTTTTGCCTTCATATTCCTTAAAGCTGCTCTTTATTAATCCATTTTGGTGTTGGTAACGGAGTGTAATTTTCCATTTTCTTTAGTAATGAATCTATATCATCATCTACCAAAATAGTATTTATATGTTCCTGTTTTACAAACCCTTCGTTGACCATATCATGCATCATCTTTAGAAGAGAATCATAAAAGCCGTTTGTATTTAATATTCCTATCGGATATTGATGTAGTCCCAATTGTGACCAGGTCAACATTTCAAAAAATTCTTCTAGAGTTCCAAATCCGCCAGGAAGCATTAGTATGCCGTCGGATAAATCATGCATTTTCAGCTTACGTTCATGCATATTTTGGGTAACTATTAATTCAGTCAACCCCTCATGAACGACTTCTTTCTTTTTTAAAAATATAGGAATTACGCCAATTACTTTTCCGTCATTATCCAAGACACCTTGGGCAACTTTACCCATGATGCCAATTTTGGCTCCACCATACACTAGCTGAATAGTTTTCTTTGCGAAAGTCTCTCCCAATTCATATGCTTTCGATCCATACACAGGATCGACGCCTTCACTACTACCGCAAAATACTACTATACTTTTCATTTTCTTATTCCTTTTATCATGCGGTCATTGCCAAACATATCTTTTCGCAACTCAATAGTCTTAAAATTAGACTTCTCTAATAATTGTTTAGTTTCTTCTCCTAAATACTGATTAATCTCTAAATACAAACAACCATTTTCATTTAAATGATTAGCTGCAAAATTAACCACTGCGCTATAAAACTTTAACGGGTCTTCGTCCGGTACAAAAAGTGCTAAACTAGGCTCATGGTCTATAACATTATTTTGCATTTCTGCTTTTTCTAATTCTCGTACATATGGCGGATTAGAAATAATAATATCAAATTTTTCATCTAACTCTTTTTCTGAGGTTTCCATATCCAAAGACAATATATCTGCTTCGTAAAATTTCACATCTGAATTCAGCAAAGCGTTATTTTCCTCAGCTACTTTTAAAGCATCCTTTGAAATATCTAACCCGAATACTTTTGCATCCGTCAGGTTTTTATCCAAAGAAATAGGAATACAACCACTACCTGTACCCATATCTAAAATGGTCAAGATTTTTGCGGTATTCTTATAATCATCTAAAATCCAACGGACTAATTCTTCAGTTTCTGGTCTTGGTATTAATACATGCTCATTCACCTTAAAATCTAAATCCATAAAGTGGGTAGTTCCAATAATATGCTGAATAGGCTTCTCTAGTTTTAATTCTGATAAGGCTTGGAATATAACAGTTTCCTGTTTTTTATCAATTACCAGCTCTGGCTGAATTGCCAAAATAAAACGTTCTAAATCAAAATAATGTTCAATGAGTAAATAGAAGAAACTATTCACTTCTTCTTTACCGTAGATAGCATCTAATTCTGAATGATATATATATTTGATTTCTCTTAAAAGCACAGTTAGAATGTTTTAAGCATAAAAACGGGACAAGAATAATGACCTGTATCTCCCATTCTGGCATCAATATATTCAAATCCCATTTTCTTATATAATTTTTGAGCAGCCTCCATATTTGGCATGGTCTCTAAATAACAGGCATCAAAACCATATTCTTTGGCACGTTCTAAACATACCGTTATCATTTTGTGACCTACACCTTTACCTCTCGCCTCTTCTAAAAAGTACATTTTCTGAAGCTCACTCACATTACCTTCATAATTGTCTAACTGCGCAACACCAGCGCAACCTAAAATAGAACCATTAGCCTCTGCAACAAAATAAGTTGCCTTAGGTTTCTCATAATGCTCAAACATTTGATCTAATGAGGGATCTTCATAAGCCGTACCTACTTTTGGCACACCTAAGTCTGCCAACACTTGCCGTATAACTTTGGCTACTTGTGGGTTATCTTCCTTTCTAATTTCGCGGATCACGACATTTTCCATATCAATAATGCAATAGGTTTTAAAGTACTATTTTTGAGGTGTGAAGATACGTGATATGCGTATAATGTTAAAGTCTGATGTCCATTAATAATCTAGATACCAACAATTCGATGCCGTTACATTTAGTTTCTCTTTCTACAGATGAAAAATACATGCTTCGTTGTATTCAAGTAGCTAAAAACGGACTTGGAACTACAGCTCCAAACCCTATGGTTGGTGCCGTTATTGTACATAAAGATAGAATTATAGGCGAAGGATTTACCAGTGCATACGGTGGTTCTCACGCTGAGGTTAATGCCATTAACTCGGTCTCTGATATTTCACTTTTAAAATCATCTACCATTTATGTAACCTTAGAACCTTGTTCTCATTATGGTAAAACTCCGCCTTGCGCTGATTTGATTGTTAAGATGGGGATACCTAATGTTGTAATAGGATTAAAAGACCCTCACAAAAAGGTTGCTGGTAATGGAATTAAAAAATTAGAATCGGCAGGTTGCAATGTAAAAGTTGGTATTCTTAAGAATGAATGTAAAGAACACCATAAACGTTTCCTTACTTTTTTTACCAAAAAGCGACCTTATATCATTTTAAAATGGGCAGAAACTGCAGATGGATTTATTGCCCCAGAACCATTAAAACGTGGCGAAGAAAAAAAACCTTTTTGGATTACCAACACTAGATCAAGACAATTAGTTCACAAATGGCGTAGTGATGAACCTGGTATTTTGGTAGGCACTAATACCGTTTTAGCTGATAACCCTCAATTGAATTTAAGGGACTGGGCAGGAAAACCGCCAACCAGAGTGATTATTGATAGAAGCTTGAAAATTTCAGATAATTTTCACGTGCTTGACGGAAAACAAAAAACAATTATTTGCACAGAAATAAAAGACAGCAGTCTCTACAAGAAAGGTGTCGATTATAAAGTATTAGATTTCAAATCTAAATTACCGCAACAAATTTGCGATATGCTGTATACCGAACAGATTCAGAGCATAATTATTGAAGGTGGTTCACAAACTTTAAAAAGCTTTATAGAATCTAATTTATGGGACGAAGCCCGAATTTTTAAAGGAGCTACTAGTTTTTATTCAGGGTTAAAGGCTCCAAAAATTGAAGGGCGAATTAAAAAACAAGTTCAAATTTTAACCGACCAATTAACCATAGTAAGAAATGATTAAAAACATCATATTTGATTTTGGTGATATTTTCATCAATTTAAATAAGCAAGCTCCTTTGTTAGAAATGGCAAAATTCGGGTTCACCGAATTAACTCCAGAATTAGATGGCATTTTCAAGGAATATGAGATGGGCTTAATGGAGTCTGATGAATTTGTTGATAAACTACAAGCTATTTTCACCAATGCTACTAAAGAACAAATTAGAGATGCATGGAACTCTATAATTTTAGATTTTCCTGAAGAGCGACTAACTTTCATCGAGAAATTAAAAAGCGACAAACAATACAGATTATTCTTATTGAGCAATACCAACGACCTACATATAGAAAAAGTAAAAGACGCTATGGGAATGCAACGATTTAATAGGTTTCAAAATTGTTTTGAGGTTTTCTATCTTTCTCAAGAAATGAAAATGCGTAAACCTAATGCTAACATTTACGAAAAAGTTCTAAGCGATAACAAACTAATAGCCGACGAAACATTTTTTGTGGATGACACCAAGGAAAATACTGATAGTGCTTCTAAATTGGGAATACACTGTTGGAACCTTCAAGTAGGCAAAGATGATGTACAAGAAATCTTAAGTCATCTTTAAAATGATGTATTTAGCATTCAGCATCCTTTTTTCTAGTTTAATTTTCGTAGTCTTTAAATTATATGCCAAATATCAGGTTCAAACAATTTACGCCATAATCACTAATTACTTTGTGGCTTGTACCGTAGGTATTCTGTATTATAAAGAACCAATTAACCTAGGTGATATAACCCAGAAAAGTTGGTTTTGGGGAAGTTTAGCCTTAGGATTATTATTTATAGTAATTTTCAACCTAATGGCGGCAACCTCCCAAAAATTAGGAGTATCCGTTGCTTCTGTTGCCACCAAAATGTCACTAACGATTCCCGTATTATTCAGTGTTTTTTTTTATAAAGAAGAACTTTACAAATTAGAAGTTTTTGGAATTGTTTTAGCCCTTTTAGCGGTTTACTTTACATCATTAAAAAAGAATAAAATTAAAGCGGAGAAATGGGCATTTGCCCTTCCGGTACTAGTTTTTCTAGGATCAGGTATAATAGATACTAGTATAAAATACTTTCAAGATGCCCATATGCCCGAAGAAGAATATGCGTTATTTTCGGCAACAGTGTTTGCTTCTGCTGGAATATTTGGATTATTTTTTATTGGGTTTAAATCTACCCAACAGCAACTAAAAGTAAATTTAAAAAATATTATTGGCGGTATTTGCCTTGGAGTACCTAATTATTTCTCCATCTTTTTTTTACTTAAAGCGTTGCAACACCCTACATGGAACAGTGCATCTGTTTTTACGATAAACAATGTAGCAATAGTTATGTTCTCAACTTTATTGGGTATTATATTGTTTAGAGAACGCCTAACGGTTAAAAACTGGTTCGGCATAGGATTAGCTATATTTAGTATTGTTTTAGTAGCATTTGGTCAACGATTAATGACTTACCTGTAAAACAAGCCCAATTAATTTATATGGATACCTATAAAACTATTTCGAAACCATCTGAACCTATTTTGTTCAAAGAACGAAAGAGTAAATTTTATGGATATTGTTTTCCTGTATCCGATGAAGAAACTATTAAAGCACATATTGAAGCATTAAGAAAAGAATACCCTACGGCCAATCATGTTTGTTATGCTTGGCAAATGGGTATTGAAACAAAATCTTATCGTGCAAATGACGATGGCGAACCTAACAATTCTGCAGGTATGCCCATTTATGGTCAATTACAGTCTTTTGATGTCACTAACACATTAGTTGCTGTTGTTCGTGTTTTTGGTGGAACAAAACTAGGTGTAGGCGGTTTAATTAGTGCATATAAAGAGGCTGCAAAGTTAGCTTTAGAAAATGCCAAAATAATAACTAAGGTTTTACAGAAACAAGTGTCGGTAATTTTTGAATACTCAGAAATGGATATTGTAATGCGATTAGTAAAAAAACACCAACTGAACATTATATCACAAGATTTACATTTAAAATGTAAAATGGTTTTATCCGTGAACAAAAGTGATTTCAAAAAAACAGTAAAACTTTTAAAAGCACATCACAAATTAGAAACAAAGGAAATTGACTAGTTTCTAATACTTCAATTTATCCAATAACACCTGTGGACATTTGGTAGGTCTTTTTCGTTTCATATCCATAAAAACCAAAACAGTATTTGCTGTAGCCAATAATTCTCCTGCTTCGTTTATTATTTCATAATCAAATTCAATTCGTACAGCAGGTTTTTTATTCAATATAACCTTAACCGTTATCAAATCATCATACAAAGCCGGCTTTAAAAAATTGATCGATAAACTTATTACCGGAAGCATTATACCTCCTTCTTCCATGCTTTTGTAAGAAATTCCTAACGACCTTAACCATTCAACTCTTGCTAATTCTAGATATTGAGCATAATTGCCATGATAGACAACGCCCATCTGGTCTGTTTCACTGTATCTTATTCGAAAAGAAATTTCGTTTGTTCGCATTTATTTAAAGTAAAAAGTATATATTTAAAAGCTCCCCTATTGAGTAAACGAACATGAGAAAAAAAAAGGTTAAATTCAATGACAATCGATTTTTTTTTTCAATAATTTGTTCACATATTTGCCCAAGTTGAACGAGAACCTATGTTGATTTAATTTAATCACCTATAGCTCAACGCTAACCATTAAAAGTGTAAAATTTATTATGAGTGTTACTGCAAATTCCGTATGGAAAAACTGTTTGGTGTTTATTAAGGATAATATCCAACCGCAGGCATTCAAAACATGGTTTGAACCTATCAAGCCTGTTAAGCTATCTGAAAACGCATTAAGTATTCAAGTTCCAAGTAAATTCTTTTACGAGTGGCTAGAAGAACATTATGTTAAACTTTTAAAAGTAGCTCTTACCAAAGAATTAGGAGAAACAGCAAAATTGGTATACATCATTCGTATGGAGAATACCTACGGAAACAAAGAACCTTTTACTGAAAAGATTCCTAGTTCTAACAGAGGTGCAATGGCAGCTCAGGAAATGGATGTTCCAATTAAGTCTAAAAACCCAGAATTACGTAATCCTTTTGTAATTCCAGGGATAAGAAATATAAAAATAGAATCGCAATTAAACCCTAATTACAATTTTGATAATTTCCTAGAGGGTGATTCTAACCGTTTAGCAAGATCTGCAGGTATGGCAGTTGCCAACAAACCAGGTGGCACCTCATTTAATCCGCTTTTAGTTTTTGGAGGTGTTGGTCTTGGAAAAACACACTTAGCACACGCTATTGGTGTTGAAATAAAAGATAAATACCCAGAACGTACCGTTTTATATATTTCTGCTGAGAAATTTACGCAACAGTACATAGAATCGGTAAAGAAAAATACTAGAAATGATTTTATCCATTTCTATCAGTTAATAGATGTTTTGATTATTGACGATGTTCAATTCTTATCTGGGAAATCTGGTACACAAGATGTGTTCTTCCATATTTTCAATCACTTACATCAAAATGGAAAACAAGTAATACTTACTTCAGACAAAGCTCCTGTAGATATGCAGGATATTGAACAACGTTTACTTTCTCGTTTTAAATGGGGATTATCTGCAGAATTGCAAAGTCCAGATTACGAAACAAGAATCTCTATCTTAAAGAATAAATTATATAGAGACGGTGTTGAAATACCTGAAGACATTATTGAGTATGTTGCAAAGCATATTAAGTCAAACATAAGAGAACTAGAAGGTGCCATTATTTCTTTAATTGCACAATCTACTTTAAACAAGAGAGAAGTAACTATAGAACTTGCACAGCAAGTTGTTGAAAAATTCGTTAAGAATACTAAACGAGAAGTTTCAATTGATTACATACAAAAAGTAGTTTCTGATTACTTTGAAATGGATGTTGCCACTTTACAGTCAAAAACTAGAAAAAGGCATATTGTACAAGCAAGACAGCTAGCTATGTTTTTCGCTAAAAAGTTTACTAAGGCATCGTTAGCCAGTATAGGTTCTCAAATTGGAAAAAGAGATCACGCTACCGTTTTACATGCTTGTAAAACCGTAGATAACTTAGCAGAGACAGATAAACAATTTCGTAAGTATATCGACGACTTAACAAAGAAATTCTCTTAAAATTTACTTTACATGAAGGTGTTAATGGTTTGCCTAGGTAATATTTGCAGGTCGCCATTGGCAGAAGGCATTCTTAAAAGTAAAGTTGATGCTACAAATATTTACGTTGACTCCGCAGGAACTGCCGGATACCATGTAGGTAATGCACCAGACCCAAGATCCATTAAGGTTGCTCATGAACACGGTATAGATATTAGCTCTCAGGTATGCAGAAAATTTACAGTTTCAGATTTTGATACTTTTGACTTAATCTATGCCATGGACAAAAGCAATTATGGTAATATAATTCATTTAGCCAGAAGAAAAGAAGATGCCGAGAAAGTCAAACTACTTTTAAGTGAATTGAACACTGAACATATTGAAGTTCCAGACCCATACTATGACGCTGAAGACGGATTTGAACAAGCATTTCAAATGATAGACAAAGCTTGTAACATTATTGCCGCAAGATTAGAAAGTAAATAAATGAGCACACAAAACGGTAAAATAGGTAAAGTTTATTTGATACCTTCTACATTGGGCGATATGCCTCCTTTAGAAGTTTTACCAATTTCAATTAAACAAACCATAGAAAGGTTAGACCACTATGTGGTAGAAAACGAAAAGACTGCTCGACATTTTATAAAAAAAATTAGCCCTAGAAAATCTCAACCCAGTTTAAAACTACTCGTTTTAAACAAATTTACGGAACCTGAAGAAATTCCTAGTTTTTTAAACCCATGCTTAGAAGGCTTTGATGTTGGTATCCTTTCAGAAGCAGGTTGCCCCGGTATTGCCGATCCAGGTGCTGCTGTCGTAAAGATTGCCCACGATAAAAATATTCAGGTAATTCCTTTGGTTGGGCCATCCTCTATTTTATTGGCATTAATGGCAAGTGGCATGAACGGTCAAAATTTTGCATTCAACGGCTATTTACCTATTGAAGGTACTGAGCGCAAAAAGTACATTAAAAACTTAGAACGCAAATCTAAAGAAGAAAAACAGTCGCAGGTGTTTATAGAAACCCCTTACCGAAACAATAAAATGCTAGAAGAACTAATTAAAACTTTAGCTCCTAGTACTAGGGTATGTGTTGCCGCTGATATAACCTTACCAACAGAATATATTAAAACCAAGACTGCCATTAATTGGAAAAGGGAAAACGTAGATTTACATAAAAGACCTGCAATTTTTATAATTCAAGCATAAAAAAAACCTTGACAATTAAATGTCAAGGTTCCTCTTTTTCATATCCACTTAAACTTTTATATTCTTGGGTTGCGTTTAGCTTCAATCATTGAAACATCATAACCCGAAAACTTTTTCATATAATTAGAGATACTTGTACCGTATCCGTCGCTGATTTCCATACGACCATGTGATCTTAAATATAACTTTACGTTACCTGGCCCTGCTAAATGAGCTGCTGCCAAAATACCAGATTCTGTAACTTCCACTCCATTCATATATACACCAACGAAGCGTTTAATATCTCGTCTTAAAATCCATTTGTTACGAGAGGTATTTACAAGAAAAACTTTTTCCTGCAATACAGGATTGTTCAAAAACTGATTTCCGTTATAAACACCGACCAATTCTAACGTACCTAATCCAAATTGATATTTACCTAAATACCCAAAAGTGTTAGTTACAAAATAATTGCCTTGAGACTCTTTAAAAGCTAATGCTTCTTTAAAGCCTATAAATTGACTACCTAAAAATGGTGGTGCAATTTGATAATTTGATAATAGAGCTTCGTCTTGAGGAAACGAAACTAAAGTAGGTTCTTTTACTCTTAGCTGCTCAGGCACTTCAACCTTAAAAGGTTTAAATCCATAACCAGATAAAATAAACATCACAATAAGAGGACAACTTGCTAATATCCATCTTTTCATACTTTTTATTTCTTAAGACTTACGGCGACTACTTTTTGCTTGCTTAAATTTCTGCGGCAAAGGTAGAACGGAAATAATAAGAGTTTAAAAAGGTTCTGTTAAAAGAATCTAGATTTAGTTAACAAGTTCTAAAACTCGGTTAAAAGCTTACCTATTGATTTTCTGAGCATTAATCCATCGGATGTACTGCTCTTTATTTCGGTTATGTTGCGTTAAATTCTCTGCAAACATGTGATATCCGAACTTTTCGACATTTGCAACGAAGTAATAATAGTTATGTTTTTTAGGATTTAAAACAGCATCGATGGCCGTAATATCTGGCATTGCAATTGGTCCAGGAGGCAAACCAGCATACTTATAAGTATTATATGGCGAATCCATCTCCAAATCTCTATACAAGACTCTTTTAATGATAGTATCGTAATTACCGGTTTCTTTCTTAATAGCATAAATAACAGTTGGATCTGCCTGTAACAACATACCCTTTCTTAATCTATTAAGATAAACCCCTGCAACGGTTGGTCTTTCATCTACTTTTGCGGTTTCTTTATGGACTATAGATGCTAAAGCAATAACTTCATTAGGCTTTAAACCCAATGCACTAGCTTTTTCTTTACGGGTATCTGTCCAAAAACGATTATACTCCTTTAACATTCTACCCCTAAAACCTTCTGCTGAAGTATTCCAGAAAAACTCATAACTGTTAGGAATGTATAGTGAAATTTTATTATCATCATCAAAGCCGTTGGCTTTCAAAAACTCTTTATCATCAAACGCTGCAACCAAGGCAACACTATCGGCTTCAATTTGACTAGCAATTCTACCAGCTAGATCATTTATACTTTCCTGATTATTAAAAGATACTTTTACAGGTAAATTTCCACTTCGCAATGAGTTTACTATCTCATTGTTATTCATCCCTTTAGTTATCTTATATCTACCAGGTTTTATATTACTTAAATACCCTTTTCTATCTGCTGCAGATTTAAACGAACTGAAGTCATCTAATAAAGGTGCAAGACGTTCTTCCAAATCACTTACGGATGCATTGCTTGGAATAAAAACTATAGCTTCGTCATTATTAAAATTTGTATTTGGGGTAAAGAAAGTTCCAAATACTATGTAGGCAAAAATTCCGCCCCCAATTAAACCTACGAGCGCAATACCCAATAAAATACGTTTGATGTACATTAGTTATTTATTTTTTGCAATAATAATTCATTCTTAAAGGTATTCTTAAATCGCACCCAATCTTTCTTAATTCCCACGGTTACAAAATTTAGTTTTTTGAACAAGTGTAGACTTGGAGCATTTTCCTCTAGTATATTAGCATATACCTGTTTTAGCCCTAAAACGTCAAACAAATAATCACACAACAAAATTATTGCCTCTGCCCCTATTCCTTTATTTCTTTGATTCTCATCTAAAACAATAATACCAATCCCGGCACGTCTATGATTTGGATCAAAATCAAATACATCAATTAGACCAACGGATTTATGCTCATTTGTACATATTACCAATCTTAACTGCTTTACATCATAAATATCTCGATGGGCATTATCTAAATAAAGTTGCAAAACATCTTTTGAGAACGGAGTAATGGTTCCACTTACCTCCCAGACTTCGGTATTATTCTCTAGTTCGTACAGAAAATTAAGGTCCTTTTGCTCCAAAGCCCTTAGATAAATCTGTTTTCCTTTTAATTTTACCACGTTAATTCTCCTTTAAATACTTGTTTTGCTTCGCCCTTTAAATAAATATCATAGTACAATCCATTATTTTCTTTAAATGAAACCTCTAAATTACCTCCTAGCGCATTTATAGGTATTGTTTTTTCCTTTGTATTTCCCAAATGGTACATCCCTATTGCAACAGCTGTTACCCCTGTACCACATGATAATGTTTCATCTTCCACACCACGCTCGTAAGTTCTTATATCAAAACCACCAGAAGCATTGGGTTCCACAAAATTAATATTACTACCCTTCTCTCCATAAATGCCATAACGCATACGCGCTCCTTCTTTTGCAACATCAAATGATTTTAATTCGTTGACCATTTGAACGTGGTGCGGGGATCCTGTATTCATATATAGGGCATTTGTCTTTTCTTTCACCTCGTTAACATCCATCATTTTAAGGCTAACAACATTATTATCGATTGTTGCCTCATGCAAGCCGTCTACAGCAATAAAAACAGTTTTCCTACCAATGACATTCAGAAAATGAGCGAAAGCGACAATACATCTACCACCATTACCACACATACTACCTTCATTACCATCGGCATTAAAATAAACCATTCTAAAATCGGTTTCCGCATCATTCTCCAACAAAATAAGTCCGTCTGCACCTATTCCAAATCTTCTATGGCAAACCTTAGCTATTAAAGCACTATCTTCTTTCGGAAACAGTCCTTTGCGATTATCAATCATCACAAAATCATTTCCCGTACCTTGGTATTTATAAAATATATTTTCCATGCTAGTATAATAGCTTCAAAGATAGCACATAATTACGTTTTGCTTGGTAGTTAAAAAGTAGTTAAACGCTTATTATATAACATAAAAACAAGTAATTTTGTGCAGAATACGTTAAAACTTTAATGAATATGAAAAGAATAGCAAGTCTCCTATTTGTATCCGTTTTTGCAGGTGCGATTACATTGGGTGCCTACAAACTATTTTTCGAAAAGGAAAATTTTACAATTATCACCCAAGATAGTAACAATGGTTTTGTAAATGCTAGTTACACCCCCACTTCCGCAAGAGGAGCAGGTATCAATGAAGTTGATTTTACTTCTGCAGCCGAAAACACGGTAAATGCAGTGGTACACGTTAAGAACATTACCATAAGTAAAGCTCCTGCCAATATATTCGATATTTTTTACGGAAATGGTGGTGGTAGATCCGTACCGCAAGTAGGTACTGGATCAGGTGTTATTATTTCATCAGACGGTTATATTGTAACAAATAACCATGTTATCAATAAAGCAAATCAGTTACAGGTAACACTAAATAACAATAGAACATATAATGCAGAACTAATTGGGACCGATCCTAATTCTGACATTGCGTTAATTAAAATAGATCCGGAAGAAAAATTACCTTATTTAGCTTTTGGTGATTCGGATCATACAAAAATTGGAGAATGGGTATTGGCCGTAGGCAATCCATTTAATTTAACCTCTACGGTTACTGCCGGTATCGTAAGTGCTAAAGCACGTAACTTAGGAAAGAATCAATCTTTTATACAAACAGATGCCGCCGTAAATCCTGGCAACTCTGGCGGTGCTTTAGTAAATACTAATGGTGATCTTGTCGGTATCAATACCGCTATCACCTCCCAAACAGGTTCTTATGTAGGCTATTCTTTTGCGGTACCTAGTAATATTGCCAAGAAAGTTGTTCAGGATATTTTAGAATATGGTAATGTTCAAAAAGGTTTTATGGGAATTAGCCCGGCGCCAATAAACACAAGAGATGCTATTGAAAGAGGCATAAATAATATTGACGGTGTATATATAGAACTTGTTGAAGAGGAATCTGCAGCGCAAGAAGCCGGAATTATTGTAGGCGATATCATTAAGAAGGTGGATGAAATTGATGTACATAAATATCCTGATTTAACCGGATATCTATCAACCAAGAGACCTGGAGATACTTTGCAATTTCTTATCAATAGAAAAGATGAAGAATTAATTTTACCATTGACACTTAAAGAAAGACAAACTTTGGTTGTCCCAGAAATGGGTCTTGAGGTAAAAAACCTTACAGAGCATGACAAAAAGGTGTATAAAACAAAAACTGGCGTAAAAATTATAGGGGTACCTGAAAGATATAGAGGCTATGGTTTATCTGAAAAAGTAATCGTTAAAATTGACGATAACGAAATTGGGAATATCGATGATGCCTATAATGCTTTTGGCGGAATATCTAAATACGGCAAAACAGTTATTACAATGCTAGGTTCAAATGGTGAACGAGACCGACTTATCTTTCAATAAAAATTCAATATAAAATACAGCCTTCGCAAAAACGAAGGCTTTTTTTTGAAAAATATTTATTTAAAGTACTTAATTTTTCTAGTTTTGTGCGAATTATAAAATCAATCAACTAATTATGGCTCCACAGACCACATTTGAAAAAGAGCTCGCATTTCAAGCTGATCGTAGAAAAGCTACGACTGAATTCATTAAAATCGTAAGCGATTTATGGTATGATAAATCCATTGAAATTGTTCTTTTTAAAAATCAGGTTATTGACAAAAATGTAAGCGATATTATTCACTTGCATGAGTATGCTGGCGAATTTGTTCAAAAACCGATATCTATTTTTGATTCGGTAGAAATACTTCGCTCTATTTCTGATATGGTTTTACCTCCTTCTAAATTAGATATCGGTAAATTAACCTATGAATACCACTCGGATAATAATATATTAAACAATGTAAATTCTTTTGTGATTGACAAATTACAATCTGCTCAAGATTTTAAGAATATTGAGCCAAAAGATGTAGTGTTATATGGCTTTGGACGTATTGGAAGATTAGTTGCCCGTGAGTTAATGTCCAAAACCGGAAAAGGAAATCAATTACGTTTAAGAGCTATCGTTGTAAGAGGCAAGCCTAGTATTGAAAATCTTGAAAAAAGAGCCAGTCTACTTAGAACTGATTCTGTTCATGGGATTTTCAACGGTACTGTTAAAGTTGATTATGCCAACCTTAAACTGATAATCAATGGTACTACAGTTCATGTTATTTATGCTAACATGCCAGAGGAAATTGATTATACCGAATACGGTATTAAAGATGCTTTGGTTATCGACAACACTGGCGCATTTAGAAATAAAGAACAATTAGAAAGACATTTACAAGCAAAAGGTGCTTTAAAAGTACTATTGACAGCGCCTGGCAAAGAAGTAGCTAATATTGTTCACGGAGTCAATCATTTAGAATATAATCCAGACGATACTGCTATTTTCTCAGCGGCTTCTTGTACTACAAACGCTATCACCCCTATTTTAAAAGCCATAGAAGAAACATTGGGAATAGAAAAGGGACACCTAGAAACTATACATGCATATACCAATGATCAAAATTTGGTTGATAATATGCATGGTAAATACAGAAGGGGTCGTGCTGCAGCACTTAACATGGTAATAACCGAAACTGGCGCAGGGCAAGCGGTAACCAAAGCATTACCTTCATTAGACGGCAAATTGACGTCTAATGCCATTCGGGTTCCTGTACCTAACGGTTCATTAGCTATCTTAAACTTAGATGTAAGTCAAAAAACATCTCTAGAAGGCGTAAATTCTATGATTAAGAAATACGCATTAGAAGGTGATTTAGTAGAGCAAATTAAATACTCGCTAGATAAAGAATTGGTTTCATCAGATATTATTGGGACTTCTGCCCCTTCAATTTATGATAGTATGGCTACCATTGTATCAAGTACAGGTAAAAACATTATCCTTTATATATGGTATGATAACGAATATGGCTATTCTCATCAAGTAATTCGTTTAGCTAAATATATAGCCAAAGTGCGTCGATTTACCTATTATTAAAAATTTAAAGGCAAGACATCTATTTTTGGAATAGTTACGTAGTTAAATAAACGCGTTTATGCTTTGTACTTTTTTTTTATAATTCGACAATTATAAAGTACTTTAGTCAACTCTAAATTATTCAAATTAACCTAAGGATCTATTACATGAAATTCTATAGAATACTATTACTGCTCGCATTTCTTTTAGCAAGTAACGTACAATTTGCGCAAGACACTGAAGAAGAGGACGATAAACTGTCTTTAGACGAAGGTCCTATCAGTAATCAATTTGATTATATCGCAAAGCGTTCTGGGAATTACAGAGCAGACGGCATTAGGTATGAAGTTGTTAAAGAAACCAATCTTTTTAAGATTCGTAAGAATGTATTGGATTCTATAGCGGCTATGAATAAAAAAACGGGTGAGCTTAAAGCAACTATAGCAGAGCACGAGACTACCATTACGTCACTAAATAAAAAATTAGAAGAAACTACTACTAACTTAAGCGCTGTTACCGAAGAAAAAGATAGCATGTCTTTTATAGGGATTCCTGTTTCTAAAGGAACATATAATTTTATTCTTTGGACCATCATTGGTGGATTGTTCTTAACACTTGGTTTGTTTATTTACAGATTTAGAAATAGTAATATTTTAACTCAAGAAGCAAAACAAAATCTTTCTGAACTTGAAGTAGAATATGAAGACCATAGAAGAAGAGCTTTAGAGCGAGAGCAAAAAATTAGTAGGCAACTACAAGATGAGATAAATAAACAGAAGAAATCTAAATAATTAAAAGCTCCTTAAAAGGAGCTTTTTTTTGATATGAAAACTATACAAAGAATTACAGCATCTCAGATTGAAGACATTGCCCCACTATTTGATGGTTATAGAGTCTTTTATAAAATGGAATCTAATATTGATGCCGCTACAAAGTTCTTGAAAGAAAGAATCAGTGCTAATGAATCTATCATATTCGCGGCATACGAAGGTGACATTGCTATTGGCTTCGTACAACTGTATTTTACATTTTCTTCAGTAAGCCTAGAAAAGTCACTTATACTAAATGATCTATTTGTGGACCCTAATTACAGAGGTCATTCAACGGGTCAACTATTACTAGTAAAAGCACAAGAATTTTGCAGAAACAATGCTTATAAAGGACTCGCTTTAGAAACCGCAATTGATAATCCTGCACAAAAATTATATGAGAAGCTAGGATGGACCAAAGATTACCACTGTTTTCATTACTTTTGGCAGGTTAAATGATGATGCAAAATCAAAAGATGCGAATAGATATTATTACTGTATTACCGGAATTACTTACGAGCCCCTTTGACGCCTCTATTCTAAAGAGAGCAATAGAAAAAGGTTTGGTTGAAGTCCATTTTCACAATCTTAGAGATTATACAGATACAAAGTACCGCAATGTAGATGATTACCAGTTTGGTGGTGGC
This sequence comes from Maribacter sp. Hel_I_7, assembly GCF_000688315.1. Lineage (NCBI taxonomy): Bacteria > Pseudomonadati > Bacteroidota > Flavobacteriia > Flavobacteriales > Flavobacteriaceae > Maribacter > Maribacter sp. Hel_I_7. Next base: position 1,123,997 of record NZ_JHZW01000003.1, read on the forward strand.
GCTGGTATGGTACTAATGATTGAGCCTATAGATAAGTGTATTACAGAACTAAAGTCTCAACGTACGTATGATGAAGTTATCTATATGACTCCTGATGGTACAACATTAAATCAAAAAATGTCTAACAGCCTTTCTATGGTTGAAAACATCATCATTCTTTGCGGACACTATAAAGGTGTTGACCAAAGAGTACGAGATGCTTTTATCACCAAAGAAATATCTATTGGAGATTACGTGCTTTCTGGAGGTGAATTAGGCGCCGCAGTGCTTTGTGATTCTATAATAAGATTGCTACCAGGTGTGTTAAACGATGAGACTTCTGCTTTAACCGACACTTTTCAAGACGGACTTTTAGCGCCTCCTGTTTACACAAGACCTGCGGAATATAAAGGTATGAATGTGCCAGATATTTTACTTAGCGGAAATTTTGGGAAAATAGAAGAATGGCGAGAAAATAAGGCTTTTGAGCGCACAGAAAAACTTAGACCAGACCTTCTAGAGTAACAGGAAATAAGAAATAAATAAAAAGCATATAAATACTTGTATGTTTTAATTTAAATATTAATTTTGCAGCCTGTTAGAATAACCTCTGACGATAATCGTGAATGTTGCTCTAATTTAATTCCTATTTAACTATACAATGGAATCATTAATAAAATTTGTACAAGACGAATTCGTAACTAAAAAAGAATTCCCAAAGTTTTCTTCAGGTGACACAATTACTGTGTACTACGAAATTAAAGAAGGTGAGAAAACTAGAACACAGTTCTTTAAAGGTGTTGTAATACAACGTAGAGGATCTGGTTCAACAGAAACTTTTACTATTCGTAAAATGTCTGGAACAGTTGGTGTTGAGCGTATCTTCCCAATTAACTTACCTGCACTTCAAAAAATTGAAGTTAACAAACGTGGTAAAGTACGTAGATCTAGAATTTACTACTTCCGTGAATTAACTGGTAAGAAAGCTAGAATTAAGGAAATAAGAGGATAATTTATTCCTCATTATAATATAAAGCACCGCTTCAAATTGAAGCGGTGCTTTTTTTATGAACAATAGTGAACAACTCATGTTTATAACATGTTGATTAATAATTATTTACAATTTTTACATTCGAATTGTTTTTTTTCGTAAATTAGAGTGTGATTAAGAAATAGTACTGACGAAAAATCCATTTCAATATCACTACGAAGTTTACGTTCTTTCGTATTGTTGTTTGACCTACACGTTTAATATTAATTAAATGAGGTAAATTATAAACTTATAAGCTGTCGCTTACAAAGTGTAAAATTAATTGAATCTTAAAAAAACTATATACTAGGTTTTTAATTTTCAATGAAGGCAACAAAAAAGAAATGAAGAGTAGATGTTGGATTACGTATCTGAGAATCGAAAAACATTTTAAACGTTGAATTAGCGAAGCGGATGCAATCAAGGGTTGCCGTTTTAATGAAATATTAAAACAAACTGTCCGCAGACTTTTTCTAAAAAGCCATATCATTGTATGCGTACATTGATATGGCTTTTGTTATTTAACAAATCTTCTTCCTTAACCTTAAATATTAAGACACCTCCTCCCTTTTAAGCTTTTAGAAAATCGTATATTTGTTCCGCTTAAATTAAAACAAACCGCAAATGTCCAAAATTTTTTATACCAAAACAGACGAAGCGCCTGCATTGGCAACTGAGTCTTTTTTACCTATTGTAAAAGCTTTTACAAAATCATCAGGAATTGAAATTGAAACTAAAGATATTTCCTTAGCTGGTAGAATAGCCGCTACGTTTCCCGAGTTTTTGACAAAAGAGCAACAGGTGTCCAATGATTTGGAAGAATTGGGCAATATGGCAAAACAGCCAGAAGCAAACATTATTAAATTACCAAATATTAGCGCTTCAATTCCACAATTAAACGAAGCTATAAAAGAATTGCAGTCTAAAGGTTACAAATTACCTAACTATCCAGACGAGCCTAAGAATGACGAAGAGAAGGAAATAAAGGCAAAGTACGACAAGATAAAAGGTAGTGCAGTAAATCCGGTGTTACGTGAAGGTAACTCTGACCGTAGAGCTCCTAGAGCTGTAAAAAATTACGCAAAACAGAATCCGCACAGTATGGGCGCTTGGAGCTCCGACTCCAAAACACATGTTGCAACAATGGGCGATGGTGATTTTCAGGCAAATGAAAAATCATTGACCTTAAATGATGCTACTTCTATACAGATTAAATTAGTTTCAGATGGTTCTGAAACTATACTGAAAGACAAGTTAAGCCTTCTTAAAGGTGAAATTATTGATGCTACCGTCTTGAATAAAACGGCATTACTTGACTTTATAAAGAAGGAGATTAAAGATGCTAAAGATAAGGGTGTTCTTTTCTCCGTGCATTTGAAAGCTACAATGATGAAAGTTTCTGATCCAATTATTTTTGGACATTTTGTAGAAACATTCCTTAAACCTGTATTTGTTAAGTACGCAGATACTTTTGATAAATTAGGCATTAGTCCTAATGATGGATTAGCAAGTCTTTACCAGAAAATTGAAAAGCTTTCTGCTAGTGAAAAAGATGCAATTACTAAAGATTTAGATGAAGCATTAGCTAACGGACCAGATTTGGCCATGGTAAATTCTGATAAAGGAATTACCAACCTTCATGTACCAAGTGATATTATTATTGATGCTTCCATGCCTGCAATGATTAGAAATTCAGGTAAAATGTGGAATGCGCAAGGCAAAGCTCAAGATACAAAAGCTGTTATTCCTGATAGTAGTTACGCTGGTATATATAGTGCCACCATAGATTTTTGTAAAAAGAATGGTGCATTTGACCCAACCACGATGGGTACCGTTCCCAATGTTGGATTAATGGCTCAAAAAGCTGAGGAATATGGTTCTCACGACAAGACATTTGAAATTAAACAAAACGGAACCGTTCAAGTTGTTGATTTAGAAACTGGAAAAGTTTTAATTGAGCATACTGTAAGTGAAGGTGATATTTGGCGTATGTGCCAAGTAAAAGATGCTCCTATTCAAGACTGGGTAAAACTGGCTGTTTCAAGAGCAAAAGCTACAAATGACCCTACAATTTTTTGGTTAGATGAAAATAGAGCTCATGATGTAGAACTTATTAAAAAAGTAAAGACATATTTAGCTCAAGAAGACACTAAAGGTTTAGACATTCAAATCATGTCTCCCATCAAAGCTACAGAATTCACATTAAAAAGAATGAAAGCTGGTAAGGATACAATATCTGTTTCAGGTAACGTATTACGTGATTACTTAACTGATCTATTCCCAATTTTAGAAGTTGGTACAAGTGCAAAAATGCTTTCGATTGTTCCTTTGATGAACGGTGGCGGACTTTTTGAAACTGGTGCTGGTGGTTCTGCCCCTAAACATGTAGAACAATTTTTAGAAGAAGGACATCTTAGATGGGATTCTTTAGGTGAATTTTTAGCACTAGGAGTTTCTTTGGAATTCTATGGTGAGAAAAATTCAAATGCTGCCGCAAAAGTATTAGGTGATACTTTAGACAGTGCAACTGAGAAATTTTTATTAAATGATAAGTCTCCTTCTAGAAAAGTAAAAGAAATTGACACTAGAGGTAGTCATTTCTTCCTTGCTAAATATTGGGCAGAAGCTTTGGCATTACAAGATGACAACAATGACTTAAAGTCGATATTCTCAAAAGTAAGCACAGAGATAAATGAAAAAGAATCTCAAATTCTTGCAGAATTAATTGACGCGCAAGGTTCTAAACAAGATATAGGTGGTTATTATAAACCAGATCCTATTTTAGTTGAAAAAGCGATGAGACCAAGTACAACTTTAAATAGCATTTTAAAATCTATATAATTGTGTAAATGCATATTATAAATACCCTCAACTTTCGTTGAGGGTATTTTTTTTTACAGAAAATAAGTTTTAGGAGCGTCCCCTATTTCTAAGTATTTTTACAAAAAAAATTGATGAAAGGGTACTTGCCATTTATTCTCTTCTCTCTACTGTGTTTTTCTTTCAATTCTTGGGGTCAACAAAAATTTACCTTAAGTGGCTCTATCTCTGAATCTAGTAGTAACGAAACTCTTATAGGGGTTACCGTAGCTATTCCTGAATTAAATACAGGGGTAACTACAAATGAATACGGTTTCTACTCAATTACACTGCCAGAGGGCACTTATACTGTTCTAATCAGTTATCTAGGTTTTGAAGATATCATTCAAGAAATTACACTAACTGAAAATAGACGAATTGATTTTCTGCTTGAAGAAGAAGCCGAACAATTAGATGAGGTCGTTGTTACAGAAAATGTGGAAAAAATGGATATCAGAAAACCACAGATGAGTGTAAACACGCTATCTATTGGCACTATCAAAAAAATACCTGTTATTTTAGGGGAGGCAGATGTTATAAAATCTATTTTATTACTTCCTGGTGTTACTAATGCTGGCGAAGGTGCTTCTGGTTTTAACGTACGCGGTGGCGCAGCAGATCAAAATCTGATTCTTTTAGATGAAGCAATTATTTTTAACTCATCACATTTATTCGGTTTCTTTTCTGTTTTCAATCCTGATGCTATTAAAGATGTAAAGCTTTACAAAGGCGGCATTCCTGCACGTTACGGAGGTAGAGTATCTTCTGTATTAGATATTTTTCAAAAAGAAGGTAATAGCAAAGAATTTAAAATGAACGGCGGTATTGGTGCGGTTGCCAGTAGACTTTTAGTTGAAGGACCTATTAAGAAAGATAAAGCAGCTTTTTTAATTGGCGGAAGAGCTTCATATGCCCATTTATTTTTACCCCTTTTCGACATTGACAATACTGCATATTTCTATGATCTTAATACCAAATTAAATTATAGGTTAAACGATAAAAATAATATTTTCCTTTCTGGTTATTTCGGTAGGGATGTTTTTGGTATCAACGATAGTTTTGTAAATACATATGGTAATACCGTTGGTAATTTTAGATGGAACCATTTATTTTCTGACAAGCTATTTTCTAACCTATCATTAATATATTCCGATTACTATTACGGACTAAAATTAGATTTTGTAGGTTTCAATTGGAATTCAGGTATCAGAAATTTCAATGTCAAATATGATCTAAAACACTATGCAACAGATAAACTTCAGGTGAACTACGGAGTCAACAATGTTTATTATCAGTTTAATCCTGGTAAAATTGAACCCAGTAATGCTGAATCTGGTATTGTTGAAGAACAATTAATTCAAAAGTATGCAAATGAATTTGCTGCTTATATTGATTTTGAGCATAGAGTAACAGATAATTTAAGCCTTGGTTACGGATTGCGTTTTAGCCATTTCATGAGATTGGGGCAAGATGAGCTTAATGTTTACTCAAATAACAATCCCGTTGAGTTTGACCCGTTCTTGTTAATTTACAAAGAAGCAGAACCAATAGATGTTATTAACCCTAGTAGAAGCAAATCGATATCGAACTTTAGCAATTTTGAACCTAGAGCATCTTTATCGTACACCTTGAACGAAACTAGTTCTATTAAAGCAAGCTATACTAGATTGGCGCAATATCTACATCTTTTATCTAATACAAGCTCACCTACCCCCTTAGATGTTTGGACACCTAGTGGTCCATTTACTAAACCTCAGTTGCTTGACCAGTATGCACTCGGGTATTTTAAAAATATTAAAGACGGCGATTATTCCGTTGAAACTGAAGTATTTTATAAAGACGTACAAAATAGAATAGACTATATAGATGGTGCTAATTTAATTGCAAACAATGCCATTGAACAGGTAATTCTAAACGGAGAAGCACGCGCTTATGGTTTAGAATTTCTTTTACGTAAAAACGAAGGTAAACTTCAAGGCTGGCTAGCATACACCTTATCTAAATCTGAACAACGAACACCAGGGCGAGAATCTACTACTGATAACGGACGGAGCAATATTGAAACGGGAATCAATTTCGGTAACTGGTATAACACTCCTTATGATAAAACACATGATGTTTCCATGTTCTTAAGTTATGACGTAAATGACAAATGGAGTTTTAGTGGAAATTTCACTTACCAAACAGGGCAACCCACAAATTACCCAATTGGTCAATTTGAATTTCAAGACTTAACCGTTCCCTATTACGGTTTACGCAACACACAAAGATTACCAGCATACAACCGACTTGATTTATCCGCTACACTAACGCCTAAGAAAAATGCTACTAAAAAAATAAAAGGAGAATGGATCTTTAGTTTGTACAATGTATACAACAGAAGAAATGCGGCATCTATAAGCTTTAGACAAAATGATGACACTGGGGCTAATGAAGCAGTTAGAACGGCTATTTTCGGAATTGTGCCTGCAGTTACCTACAACTTTAAATTATAAGTTATGATACGTTATTTTCTATTATTACTAACCCTTACTCTATTCATTTCTTGTGAAGATGTTATTGATGTAGACTTGCCTGAAAATGAAACTAGACTTATTGTTAACGGTGTAATAAGAGTTGATAAGACCCAAGATTACCTACCAATTGAAATTAGGGTTTCGGAAAGTAGTTCATTCTTTGAAAACAATACAATTGCCTCTATCAAAAGTGCCATTATTTATTACGGTACACCAAACCCAGATGCTCCTGAAATACTAGAAGGTGGCGGTGTATCTAATTTAGCAGAATTAGAACCGGGTAGTGGTATTTGGGTTCCAGACCCAACATTTGACAGTGACCAAAGAATTAGAGTTAGTAGCATAAATGAGGGAGATGTTTTTCAACTTACAATTGAGACCAACGAAGAGCGTTTTTTCGCCACCACTACATACGTAAAATCAGTACCAATAGATTCGTTGGTGCAAGGTGATGAAACCTTATTTTCCGGAGACGAAACAGAAGTTATTGTATCGTTTACAGACCGTGGCGATAGCGATGATTTTTACGTTCTTGATTTAGATTTCGGTGAATTTTTGGTGACAGAAGATGAGTTCTATCAAGGGCAGACTTTTGTTTTCTCTTATTTTTATGATAATGAATTAGAATTGAATACAAGCTCTGTAGTAGATATTAGTCTATTAGGCGCAGATGAAGCGTTTTATAATTACATGAACCAAATTATTGTACAATCTGGTGGTGATCAAGGACCTTTTCAAACACCTGCAGCAACAGTTAGAGGAAATATTATAAACATTACAGGAATAGATAATAATAAAGTTTTTGATAACGTTGAGCGTACCAACAATTTCGCTTTAGGTTATTTTGCAATTGTAGAGGAATATAAGGATAGTATTGAAATAACAAATAATGAGAAGAACTGACAAAGATCTATTGGTAACTGGTCTAAAACGCTTAGCAATTACAGTAGTTTTAATGTTTACAGCCCCAATTATACTATGGCAAGCATTTAAAAATCAAGAACATTTTTTATTCTGGCCTGTTTGTATATTAGGACTAATAATAGGCTCTTATGCCGTATATATGGGATTTAAAGGAATTATGACTATTATGAATTCATTATTCGGAGAGAAAACTAAATCTCATTAATTTTTAGGTGTCTTGGTTGTCCTTTTCCACTTATTATAAAGCTTATCATAGTCATAATCTAACACTGTTTCCTGTCTTTCTAATTTACCTTGAGCGAAAGCACGTTGTAGTATATCTTCTATTAAGTAATCTTCCTCTATTAAATCTGGATGAAATTCTTCCTTTATACTTATACTAAATAGTTTAGCGGTTGTATTATACCAAAATGCTCGCCAACCATTTCTTAAATCTTTAACCAAATCAAACGCAGTAGTACCAGTTTGCCTATAGATTAATTTAACCAAAATTTGACCCTCGGTACGTGTCAATTTTTTAAGTTCTTCAGAAAATTCTTCCTCAATAAATTTTTGTACTTTTTTGGTGTATTTTTTACGTTTCCTATTGTTCTTCATGTCAGCTAAACTATCGTTTAACTCCACCAAACGCTCAGCCGCCATCTTTGCATACGGGTATACTTTTTGTGTTTTTCTACGTAGAATATAATAACGTAGCTTATCATCATATGATGAAAATTTGAGCTTACCAAATACATAAGCCTCCTCTAAGGCAATAGAATTCTGCACTAGTGAATCTCCAGCTATAATTATCATTTTTTCAGCAACTGAATCCAATTCCTGTTCCTCAACTTGGGCATTGCATAATAGAACACCAGTTATGATTATAAAAAAGGCTAAAAAGTTATGTTTCATTACCATGAGCTTAACAAAAGTCCTGCCAAAATTAATGATTATTAAAGAAGGTTATTATTAATACAACGCTAATATTCTTAAGTTTGTATCCTAAACTTACATTGATGGCTGATAAAAAAATAATTACCAAAAAGTCACTTGACTTTTTTGAAAAATACTTGAATAATGCTGCTCCCACTGGTTATGAATGGGAAGGACAAAAAATATGGATGGATTATTTGAAACCATATGTAGACACCTTTATAACAGATACATACGGTACTGCAGTTGGAGTTATTAATCCTGAAGCTAAATATAAGGTAGTTATTGAAGGGCATTCAGATGAAATTTCTTGGTATGTTAATTATATTACAGATAACGGATTAATTTATGTTATTCGTAATGGCGGTAGTGATCACCAGATTGCTCCTTCTAAGTGGGTCAATATTCATACTAGAAAAGGAATTGTCAAAGGTGTTTTTGGCTGGCCGGCTATTCATACCCGTAAAGGTGAAAAAGAGGAATTAGCGCCAAAACTAGATAACATAAGCATAGATATAGGTGCTAAGGATAAAGCTGAAGTAGAAAAAATGGGAGTTCATGTTGGTTGTGTTATTACATACCCTGATACCTTCCAAGTACTTAACGATGACAAATTTGTTTGTAGAGCAATAGATAACCGTGCTGGTGGATTTATGATTGCAGAAGTTGCGCGTCTACTTCACGAGAATAAAGTAAAATTACCATTCGGTCTATATATAACTAATTCAGTTCAAGAAGAAATAGGTCTACGTGGTGCTGAAATGATTACACAGACCATTAAGCCTAACGTTGCTATCATAACAGATGTTTGTCATGATACTACAACACCAATGATTGATAAAAAGGTACAAGGACATACCGAAATTGGAGCTGGACCAGTTATCTCTTATGCTCCTGCAGTTCAAAATAAACTACGTGAGCGAATTTTAGATACAGCTGAAGAGAAAAAGATTCCTTTTCAACGTATGGCTGCCTCCAGAGCGACTGGTACCGATACCGATGCTTTTGCTTATAGCAATGGCGGAGTTGCTTCGGCATTAATTTCTTTGCCTTTACGTTACATGCATACTACCGTAGAAATGGTGCATAAAGATGATGTTGAGAATGTAATTCGTTTAATTTACGAAACGCTTCTTACTATAAAAGACGGAGAAACTTTTAGCTATTTTGATTAAATTATTATAATCCCAAATCCCTCCTCTTTTTACGGAGGGATTTTTTTTTACATATGGATGAGTTAATTGATATTTTAGATGCTGATGGCAACATGACCAGGAAAACTGCCATGAAGTCCGAAGCCCATAAAAACGGATGGTTTCATCAAACAGTGCATATTTGGTTTTACACCTCTGATAGTAAAGTTCTATTACAGCAACGTGGTAAAGAAAAAGATGTTTACCCTTTACTGTGGGATGTATCTGTAGCCGGTCATATTGGTGCAGGAGAAGATATATTAGAGTCTGCTATTCGTGAAATACAAGAAGAAATTGGACTGACCACTACTCCACCTGATTTAGATAAAATAGGAATTTTTAAATCCATTCAAAATCATTCAATAGCATTAAAAGACTATGAATTTCATCACACTTTTATTTCTAAACTGAACACACCGTTTAGCTGCCTACAAAAACAAGAAAGTGAAGTTGAGGCACTAAAACTTATTTCAATAAATCAATTTAGTGAAGAAATAAAGGAAATCTCAAAATACGGTTATGTACCTCATAACCAATCGTATTACGAAACTATTTTTAGTAAAATATTTGAGAATTTGTTGTAGTCACAAAAGACTTCTTTACTATTAAAAAAATAAAGCACTAAATACCAATTGGTTTATAGTGCTTTACTATAATAGAATTATCTGTTACATATTATAAACACCGCCATTGATATCAAGTGTAGCACCAGTAATAAAACCGTCATACTCAGATGCCAAATACAATACTGCTCTTGCTACATCATCTGCATTACCTGCTCTTTGAATAGGAATACCTTTTGTAGTTTCATCTGCTGATTCTTTAGTGGTATGTGTATTATGAAATGAAGTACCTAAGATAAGACCTGGTGCAACTGCATTTACTCTAGTCCCTTGTGGTCCTAATTCTGCAGATAGCGCTCTAGTATACGTTAAAATTGCTCCTTTACTAGTAGAATAAGCCAATGATCCAGGATGACCACCTTTTCGACCTGCTAACGATGCCAAGTTTACTATACTGCTATTATCGTTTTTTGCTAAATGGGGCGCTGCTGCTCTACTTACAAACATCATTGAAGTAAGATTAATGTCCATTACCTTATGCCAAAATTCAGTTTCCATTTCGCTTAGCATTTTACGAGCCACTAAAGAACCTGCATTATTTATAAGAATATTTAGCCCCCCTAACGCTGCTATAGTTTTATTCACCAAAGCATTGGCATCTTCTTCTTTTGTTAAATCACCAGTTATAGCAATAGCTTTTAACCCTTTATCCGTCGCATATTCCACTAATTTATTGGCTGTATCTGCACTAGAAAAATAATGAATAGCAACATAGGCACCACTATCAATAAAATGTTTGGTAATGGACTCTCCAATTCCTTGAGCCCCAGCAGTTATCAAAATATTTTTTCCAGATAATTTATTACTATTCGTCATGATTTTATTTAATTATGAAAACTTGAAATTTTATTTTGGCTTTACAAACAACTACCAATAAACAATTGTAAACTGTATCAATAAATTGGTTAACCAAATATAATCAAAAATGACTCAGTAATATTTTATCTCATTATAAGGCATTTAGCTCAAGTGATTTACAAAATCCTCAACATTTGTTAAGCTGTATTCTTCTTGCGAACCTTCCTTCATGTTCTTGACTATGAAAGAGTTTTTACTCAACTCTTGTTCCCCTATTAGAATTACGTAAGGTACATTTCGGTTATTAGCATATTTCATCTGTTTCTGCATCTTAGCACTTGATGGATAGATATCGGCCTTGACACCCGACTTACGTAACTGACTCACTAACTTCAACGCCGCCATTGCTTCTTTTTCTCCAAAATTGACGCACAATACCTGAAGAGATTGGTCAATTGCTTCAGGAAAAAGGTCTAAATCTTCTAACACTAAATAGATTCTATCAAGACCAAATGAAATGCCAACACCACTCACATTATTTAAACCAAAAATACCTGTAAGATCATCATAACGACCACCACCACCTATAGAACCCATTTTCACACCTTCTGGTGCTGCAACTTCAAAAATAGCTCCGGTATAATAGTTCAATCCGCGAGCAAGGGTAACATCTATTGATAATTTAGCAGACTGAAGACCTAAAGACGCAATAGTCCCTAAAATAAAACGAAGTTCTTCCAAACCTTTCTTGCCTTCTTCTGAATCCTTCAATAATGTATCTAGACGCTCTAATTGCTCGTCGTTACTACCTTGAGGCAAAAATAATGGGGACGCTTTTTTAATTGCTTCTTCGGTAATTCCTTTAGCAAGCATCTCTTTTTTAACTCCGTCCTCCCCTATTTTATCCAACTTATCTAGGGCAACGGTAAAATCAATCAATAAATCTTTAGCACCGATAACTTCAGCTATGCCAGCTAAAATTTTTCTATTATTCATTTTAATGGTAGCACCTTCCAATTTCAATTCAGAAAATACGGCATCATACAATTGTATCAATTCAACCTCCTGTAATAGAGAATCTGACCCAACTACATCAGCATCACATTGAAAAAACTCTCTAAACCTTCCTTTTTGAGGTCTATCTGCTCTCCATACTGGTTGAATCTGATAACGCTTAAAAGGAAAATCCAATTCATTTTGATGCATCACTACATAACGGGCAAAGGGCACAGTTAAATCGTAACGTAATGCTTTCTCTGTAATTCTTGGGGCAATACTAGCTGATTTTTTATCTGCATATGTAGCATCATCTACCTTACTAATAAAATCTCCCGAGTTCAATATTTTAAAAATAAGGCGATCACCTTCTTCCCCGTATTTACCCAACAATGTATCTGAATTTTCAAACGAAGGAGTTTCAATAGGCTGAAAACCATAGGTTTGAAAGTTCTTTTTAATAATGTCAAAAATGTAATTACGTTTAGCAATTTCAGATGGATTAAAATCGCGAGTTCCTTTTGGAATAGATGGTTTTTGTGCCATTAATTTTTTATTGTGTTACAAATATAGCCTTCAAATAAATAAGGCTACAATTACGTGGTGTGATTATAGGTTTAATAATATACTAAGAGGTGGTAATTACTTTTTCGAACCACTTGTATAAATCTCCTTTAGTTATAACTGCCCCCTGTTGAAGTAGTGAAAACTTATCTAAATTTTTATCATCCGTATACGCTTTTGAAGCAGTTAAATATTCAACAAAATCTGACTGCCAGTTTCTTTTGAACCAATCAAACCCTACTGGTGTGGTTAAATCTATTTCTGGATTCATCACTTTTACCGATATTAGCTTCATCTCCTTTTCGGTTAAATGAAACAGATGCATTTGCTTATCTGAAATATTTTCTAGGTATGAAACTTTACCCAATACCCCTTCCCATACCAAATCACTAAAAACATCAATTTCTTCTTCAGCAACCTTAGGTTTATCCCTTTTTATAGTATCCCACTCATCACCTGTAATTGATTGTGTTGCTAGAAAATTGATGAATTCTGGACGCAATTCCTCTAATTGTTCTTTTGTTAGCCTTGTATATTTCATTTTGCAAAAATAAAAAGCCCTAACATATTTGCTAGGGCTTTTACAACTTAATTTTAATTTCTTAAAAGATATATCTTAATCCTACTTGAGCTTGCCATCTAGATAACAAACTAGCGTCATATCCAAAAGTCTCAGTCAATTCTGAATTAAAAGTATATGTAGGTACATTAGTACTAGGATCAACAGTTACTCCTATTGGTTGTACATTGTTTGGTTGTTGTACTAATCCCCAATCTGAACTGATCATGTTACCAATATTCAACACATCAATACTAAATTGAATGGTATTGGTCTTTCCTTCAGATACGGTGATTTTATAGTCTTGTAAGAACTTAACATCCCAACGCCCTCTCCAAGGTGCCAAAGCTCCGTAACGCTCAGCATACTCACCTCTACGACCACTTAAATAATCGTCTTGAGCAATATATGCATCTAAAGCTGCTCCTTGACCGGTACCTGCAAATTGCATCTGACCTATTTCTGCAGATGTAGGCACATATATAAGGTCATTAATACCAGATCCATCTCCATTAATATCTCCACCATAAGTGTAGTTGAATCTTCCACCTTCAGCGTATTCAAAGAATGTAGAAAGTGTTGTTCCCCATTTACCATTACCGTAAATCCAGTTTTTACTAGCTACACCAATAAATCTGTGTCTATCACCATATTTAGAAGGGGCTAAAACATCTGCATTAGCATCATTTATAATCGGGTTACCCGCAAAAGCATCTGATGTAATTTCCGCTTCAATAGAATTTACATCTTTAGCATCTAAATAACTGTATGCCAACATTGTGTATAATCCCTTATCAAAAGTCTTTTGTGCTTTAAAAGAAGCATTCCAAATTCTACCTTTATTAGAGTTGGTAAAAACATAAGGTCCTGCCCCAAAACCAAAACTATTTAATAAATCGCCCGAAGTATAGGTAGCTCTAGTGTCAACTCCAGAAAGATTACCTGAAGGCGAAGTCAATGCCCAGTTTTGTACATGTGGACCATTAATATCTTTTGTATATGATAAATCTGCGGTTAGCACCATACCATTATCCAAACGTTTATCTGCACCTAAATTAGTTCTCCATACTTGTGGAAATTTATAATCTGGGTCAACAGCTTGCAAGAAAAATACATCTGGAGCAGCAATTTGATTTCCTAGCCATACGAATGGGAAACGACCTGTAAACAAACCAGAACCACCACGTAATTGTAATGAACGGTCACCGTATACATCATAATTAAAACCTACTCTTGGTGAAATTAACCAATCGTTTGTAGGCATTTCAGTATTATCAATAAATACGGTTTCTCCCGTATTTGGGTTTTGGTATGGCTGATCAGCAATTACAAAACCTCTATCTATAACATCTTGTGCTTTTGTTGCTGAATCAAAAAACAACGGCTTATCGAAACGAACACCGTATGTTAATTTAAATTTCTCACTAACATTCCATTCATCTTGAACATAAAATGCTAATTGACCAACATTAGTTTCTGCCAAAGCCCAACCTTCGCCATCTGGTACGGCATTATTAGCGTTAAAAGTAGCTTGTGGACCTGCAAAATCATAAGTTGATGCATCGAAATCTGCTATGTCTACACTACCAAACTTAGAAAAACCATAACTAGTTAAGTTGAACGAGTTATCGAACATAAACTTCTCTAATGAGAAACCTACGGTATAGGTATGATCACCTTTGTAAAAGTTAAGGTTGTTCGTGATTTGAAGTACTTTTTGATCCAACCTGTTATTTGCAGAAAAAGGTTCATGACCAGCAATTATGTAATTAGAACCATCTTTAGAAATATTGATTGAAGGTGCAGGAGTAGAAAACGGATTTCTATAATCGTTAAAATGCGTATACCCTACTTGTAATTTATTTGATGCCGTTGCAGATAAGGATGAGTTTAATTCTACTTGAATAGATTTAAGCTCATTATTTATTTCATATCCAGAATTTTGAAATTGCAATGTATTTGCATTTGGACCTCTGAATTGAATTGCCGTTGGGTGAGCTGGCTTTTCTTTAGATGCATTTAAGAAATTATAAATAACTGCTAAACGGTTATTATCATTAATATTCCAGTCTAACTTAAGAAGTCCTTTTGTAGATTCTGCATCATGCGTAAAACCCTCATATGCGCCTGGATCATAACCAACTGCCAATAATTGATTTCTAACAGCTATTAAATCACTTTCCAAAACTCTAGATTCATTAATAGCACCAGAACCTGTGTTTGGTACCCAACCATTTGTTCCTAAATCTGTTCGCTCATCTCTTTCAAAGTTTGCGAAGAAAAATAATTTATTTTCAACTATTGGACCACCTATACTAACACCATATTGGCTTTGATCTAATTTAGGCTTTACTATATCATCACCTTTAACCTTACCACCGGTCATATCTTCATTTCTAAAGAAACCATATACAGTACCGTGAAATTCGTTAGAACCACTTTTAGTCACTGCATTTACAGAAGCTCCTGTAAATCCAGATTGAGTAACATCATATGGTGCTGTAGATACTTGAATTTGCTCAATTGCATCTAAAGAAATTGGCTGAGAATCTGTTTGACCACCTGGTGTGGCTGCATCTAGTCCAAATGGGTTGTTAAAAATAGCACCATCTAGTGAAAAGTTATTGAATTGGTCATTTCTACCACCAAATGAATTACCACTTGCCGTCGGCTCTAAACGTGTAAAATCTTGTGCTGAACGTGAAATAGTTGGTAGACGTGTTAATTCTCTTCTTCCCACACTTGTTTCCGCCCCTGTACGATCACTGCTAAATGTACCAGATCTATCAGATACTACAGTTACTTCATCTAAAGCTTGGCTTTCGCCCACTAGTTTTACATCGATGTTAAAAGTTTGTCCTAAAGATAAATCTACATCCGTTAAAGCATAAGGTTTAAAACCAACATAAGTTATTTCAACCCTGTAAGGGCCACCTACACGAAGGTTTAAAAGATTAAATCTACCATCTTCATTGGTAATTGAACCGTATTTTGTACCGGTAGGAGTGTGGACGGCGACAATATTTGCGCCAAATAAGGGTTCGTTTTGGTCATCCATTACTAAACCTCTAATATTTGAGGTAGTCACTTGACCATAAGTTGCACTTACAAAAAGTAGTAACAGCAGGTGAAAAAACAAGTTGTTTTTCATTTTTATTGGTTTTGAGTTATTTATGAGTTTTTTAACAAAAATACCAATAAAAAAAGAGCTATGCACGCATAGCTCTTTGAAAGTTATTAACTTATAGAGAGTTAATTATTTTTGTTCCGCAACTACTTCGAAACCAAAATCAACAATCACCTCACGGTGTAATCTGATTTGAGCGTTGTATGGTCCAGTTCTTTTAACTGCTCCACCTTGAATGCTAATGAATTTTTTGTCGATTGAATGACCTTCTTTTTCAATTGCATCAGCTAAATCACCATTAGTAACTGATCCGAATAATTTATCGGCAGCACCAGTTTTAGCGGTAATTTTTAATTCTAAAGCTTTCAATGCTTCCTCTACTTTCTTAGCAGCATCTACAACTTTTTTATCTTTATGTGCTCTTTGCTTTAAGTTCTCAGCTAAAACTTTTTTAGCAGAAACTGTAGCCATAGCAGCTAAGCCTTGAGGTATTAGGAAGTTTCTTCCGTACCCGTTCTT
Source organism: Maribacter sp. Hel_I_7 (assembly GCF_000688315.1). Lineage (NCBI taxonomy): Bacteria > Pseudomonadati > Bacteroidota > Flavobacteriia > Flavobacteriales > Flavobacteriaceae > Maribacter > Maribacter sp. Hel_I_7. The sequence continues at coordinate 1,140,599 of NZ_JHZW01000003.1, forward strand.
AACATTAACTACATCGTCTTTAAAACCTAAATTTTGTACGTCTTCTTTTAATATAAGCTCCATGATTCTTTTCTTTTATTTTAATAAATCAGCAACATATGGCATTAACGCCAAATGACGAGCTCTTTTTACGGCTTGTGCCACTTTTCTTTGATACTTCAATGAAGTTCCAGTAAGTCTTCTAGGTAACAATTTACCTTGCTCGTTTACCAACTTCAATAAAAAATCAGCATCTTTATAATCTACGTACTTAATACCAGATTTTTTAAAACGACAATACTTCTTCTTAGTGTTGGTTTCAATGTTCAGTGGAGTTAGATACCTGATCTCTCCATCTTTTTTTCCTTTTGCCTGTTGTTGTAATGTTGCCATAATACTTAAGCTTTAGCGGTTTTGTTTCTTGTTCTTCTTTTTTCTGCCCATGCAACAGCGTGCTTGTCCAACTTAACGGTCAAGAATCGCATAACACGTTCATCTCTTCTAAACTCCTGTTCGTAAGGTGTAACTACCTCACCAGTGTTAGTAAATTCAAACAAGTGGTAAAAGCCACTCTTTTTGTTTTGAATAGGATAAGCTAATTTTTTTAGCCCCCAATTCTCTTTAGCTACCATTTTGGCGCCATTGTTAATTAAGAAATCTTCGAATTTCTTAACTGTTTCCTCTATCTGAACATCAGATAGAACGGGATTCAAAATGAAAACAGTTTCGTAATGGTTCATATTATATTTGTTTTTAAAGAGTGCAAAAATAGATATTTTTTTAAAATAAATATAAGAAATGCGAATATTCTTCGTTATTGAATGGTAACAACATTAAAAATTAAACCAAATCTTAAACATATCATCATTGCCAATTACACGATCAACAGTGCATTGTTCACATCTTTTGTTGCAGTTCAGCTTGTTTTTTCAGTACTTTGTCGATGATTTAACCCCACAAATCAACCCTTATGAAATTAAGAAGTATCATCGTTGACGACTCATCTATGCAAAGGATGGCCGTTGCCAAGTTGGTAAACAATCATCCTAATTTGACTATGGTAGCAGAATACAGTAATGCTATCGAAGCCAAAAATGGTATCAAGAACCATGAGATAGATCTTATTTTTCTTGATGTTGAGATGCCAATTATTACAGGATTCGACCTACTCGAGTCATTAGAAAACAGTCCTCAGGTAATTTTAATTACCGGTAAACCAGATTATGCGCTTAAAGCATTTGACTATGACGTAACGGATTATTTACATAAACCGATTACTATGGCACGTTTTGATGCCTCTGTTAAAAGAGCTGTAGCAAATTACGAACAATTGCACAGAGTCAATGAAGACGAAGAGCATATTTTTGTTAAGAGTAATCTTAAGAAAAGAAAAGTTATTTTAAATGATATTAAGTGGATTGAAGCTCTTGGCGACTACATTAAGTTGGTAACTGATGAAGCAAATATCGTAATCTTATCAACAATGAAGTCTTTTGAAAAGCAATTGCCAGAAGATAAGTTTTTAAGAATTCACAAATCATACATCATTAACCTTGAAAAGGTTGAAAAATTCAACAGTAAAAATGTTGAAGTTAGCGGTAGATCTATTCCGTTAAGTAGAAATAAAAAGACAGAACTAGCCGAAGCGCTTAGTAACGTATAATATATGGTATAAATTTACTTTTAAAAAAGACCGCTAATTAGCGGTCTTTTTTTGTTTATATATGATCTACATTATAGATGACCCTTACACCTCTATACATTGCAACAGATTTAAATGATTTTTCTATTCTTCTAATATTCGCTTTTGTCTGTGCTAAAGAATGTACTTTTTGCACCTTAATAACGATGTGTTTTAAATATTGATTTCGAATACGAGCCACTGGCGGATATTCAGGTCCTAATACCGTACCTCCAAAATTAGAACGTAACGCGCCAGAAAACCAATCGGCAGCTTCATTTAAAACATTATAGTTTTTATGCTTGAAAGTAATTTTTATAATTCTATTTAATGGCGGATATTTAAACTGCTCTCTTTCATATAGCTGTTCTTTATACATACCTTCATAATCACTATTGGTCACTTGTTTTAAAATCTGATGATAAGGATTATAAGTTTGAATTACTACGCGACCTCTCTTTTTGGTACGCCCCGCCCTACCCGATACCTGAGTCAATAATTGATAAGTTCTTTCATGAGCACGATAATCAGGAAAGTTCAGCAATGAATCTGCATTCATTACACCTACTAAATTTACATTCCTAAAATCAAGACCTTTAGTAACCATTTGTGTTCCTACCAAAATATCTAGCTCTTGTTGCTCAAATGCAGTTATAATTTTTTCATAACCATGTTTACCTCGCGTGGTATCTAAATCCATTCGTCCAACCTTAGCATCAGGAAAAAGTGCTGTTACTTCTTTTTCAATTTGCTCAGTTCCAAATCCCTTGGTATCTAATTCAGAACTACCACAAGCAAAACAACTTTCTGGTAAGGCTGTGTGATGACCACAATAATGGCAACGCAGTTGATTTCTATATTGGTGATATGTTAAACTAACATCACAATTAGGACATTGTGGAGAATGACCACATGTTAAGCATTCCATTAACGGCGCAAATCCCCGTCTATTCTGAAATAGTATGATTTGTGCACCATCCTTTAACGTTTCTTCCATTTCAAGAAAAAGTCGTTCAGAAAAATGTCCTTTCATCTTTCTTTTTCTTGATTCTTCCTTAATATCTACTAACTCCATTTCAGGCATTAACACATTACCATAACGCCTAGTTATTTCAGCATAACCGTATTTACCCGTTTGCGCGTTGTGATACGTTTCTACACTTGGTGTTGCTGAGCCTAAAAGAATATTTGCTTTATGAAGATGACCTAACACAATTGCCGCATCTCTTGCATGATATCTTGGTGCGGGATCAAATTGTTTAAATGAACTTTCATGTTCTTCATCTACAATAACCAACCCCAACTTACTAAATGGCAAATACATTGCTGACCTTGCCCCTATAATTAATTGTGCCTTTGGCTTTGATTGCAAAACATTCTGCCAAACTTCTACTCGCTCTTGTACATTATATTTTGAATGATAAATTGCGATTTTTTCACCAAAATATTCTTGCAGCCTACTTATTAGCTGTGTAGTTAAGGCAATTTCCGGCAATAAATACAGCGCCTGCAATCCTTTATCCAGGCACTCTTCTATTAATTTTACATAAACTTCTGTCTTACCCGAAGATGTTACCCCTTTTAATAAGGTAACTTTATTTTCCCCAAATGCCGACTTAATATCAACTAAGGCAGCTTCTTGAAATTCGTTTAAATCTTTAGTTTCGGAATTGTCACTTTCTCCATCATAACTAACCCGATCGGTTTTAATAAAGTATTCTTCTAGAATACCTTTATCAACCAAAGTCTTTATAATTGCCTTTGAAGTGTTGCTTGATTTTTCAAGCTCACTAACTTTAATTGGTTTTTGACTTTTTGCCTGCAGTTGAAATAGAGAAAGAACGACTTGACTTTGCTTAGGTGCTCTAGTCAGTGAATTTAAAAGTTCTTCTAATTTTTCATCAGATGCATGCTCTTCTCCCAATTTAACATATCGTACCAACTTAGGCTTATACTGTTCATACACCTCTTCTTTAAGTACAATTACTTTTTTCTCTAGTAATCGCTGTAAAATTGGCAGTACATTTTTTCTTTCAACAATGGCAGAAACTTCATGAACCTTAAGTATAGACTGATGCTGAAGTGCTTCAAAAACTAAAAATTCATCATCTAAAAGCTCACTCTCATCAATTTCATATTCAGTATTTCTAAGCACTAGGGTTTCACTTTCCAGTAAAAAAGCTCCTGGTAAGGCACTACGTACCACTTCACCCAATGTGCACATATAATAGGTAGCTATCCATTCCCAATGCTTTAACTGATTAGCATTTACAATAGGATAATCGTCTAGTATTTCATGTATCTCCTTTGCTTCATAAGCTTCTGGCGGGTTTTGATGAACACTAAAAATAATACCGGTATATATCTTGGATTTACCAAATGGTACTGCTACGCGCATACCCGGCTGTAGTATCTTAGCTTCCTCTTCAGTTATACTATAGGTAAAACTAAGCTCTAAAGGAATTGGTAATATTACATTAATAAAGTTTGCCATATTTATCCTTCCACTCGCACCCAAGTTTGGGTTCTAAAGATAAAAGCCAAATATCCTCTCACCTTTAATTCATTGGAATTATCAGGATTCAACCATATTTTAAAACGGAATGTCATGGCTTGTTCTGGATCAAAGAGTCTTTTTCCTTTCCATTCACCATCATCATGAAGTTTACCTGCAGTAATAATTTCCATTCCTTCTACGGGTTTATCTTTTAAATCTCCATCACATTTTACACAAGTAACTCCTTCTTTACCTTCTTCTAAGATTTTTATGACCTTACCATACATTAACCCTTCTTTTTTATAAATTTCAATAACACCTTTAGGCAAACCGGTACGATCATCAATAGTTTTCCACTTACCAAAAACGGATTGTGCAGAAATGCTCATTGAAATAAATAATATAAAGAGAATACTTAATTGTACAGTTTTGTTTATCATTCTTTTTTGGTGATTTTACGTAATGTGTTGAGAGATGCGTTCAGTTCAAACCCAAGTAGCAATATATTAGAATTTAACCAGATGTAGACCATTAAAATTAATAATCCACCTAACGCGCCATATAATTCATTGTATCTAGCAAATTTTTCCACGTAGATACCAAAAAGATATGAGGTAATTAAAAACAACGTTGTAGTCATCAAAGCTCCAAAAGAAAAGAATTTTGCTTGCCTTCCTTCCCTCGTTCCAAAGTAATACAGAATTGCTGTAGTGAAATAAGATAGTATTATAAAGAATAACACTTTTGCTATCTGCACACCTACCACTTCATCTTCACCTAAAATATAACCACCTTGTTTTGCAGCGAATTCAGATAAGTAACCAAGTACATAGAATTCAAAATATATAAACGCCACAAAGCCCACTAAAATTAAAATAGATAATATTAAACCTACCATTAATGCATACAGATATTGTCTAAAAAAATGTCGTGTTAGATCAATATGATATGATGTTTCAAACCCTCCAAAAATAGCGTTTACGCCATTTGCTACTAAAAAAATAGAAAGTAAAAATGAAGAAGAAAGTAAACCTCCTCGTTTCTGATCTTTAATTTGTTGAAACACCTCCCCAAAATAATCACCTGTAGCATTTGGTAAGAATGACTCTAAAAACAATCGAAATTGTACTTCAAAATCACCATGTTCAATACTTATATAAGGCAATAAAAAAGGTACCAAAGTAACCATAAATATGATCAACGGAAACAAAGCCATAAACAAGCTAAAAGCAATGGCACTGGCGCGTGTAGAAAGCGTACCTCTTAAAATACCAAGTACATACATCTCTATAAGGTCATACACCGAAAGCCCTTCAAAACCTGGTAATCTAATTTTTTTCAAAAACAGAACAAACCAATTTATGATAGGAATCTTTTCTAATTTTTCTTCGACCTCTAAAGACATCTACACTGCTTTTAAACTCAAATCTAGGTTATAAACCGAGTGAGTCAATGCTCCAGAAGAAATAAAATCTACACCACACTCTGCATACTCCCTAATAGTCTTCTCATTAATTCCACCAGAAGACTCGGTTAAACAGGTGTTGCCTATTAATTTAACAGCTTCCCTAGTGTCTTCGTAATTAAAGTTATCTATTAATATACGATATACCCCTTCCGACTCTAAAATCTCTTTTATCTCCTCTAAATCTCTTGCTTCAACGATGATTTTTAAATCACGACCTATTTCTTTTAAGTAGTTCTTCGTCTTATCGATGGCTTTTGTAATTCCTCCAGCAAAATCAATATGATTATCCTTCAGCATTATCATATCATACAATGCGAACCTATGGTTCTCTCCTCCGCCAATTTTTACTGCCCATTTTTCTAGCGCTCGTATACCTGGAGTGGTTTTTCTTGTATCTAAAATCTTTGTTCCCGTCCCTTTTAATAGATTAACGAACATATTAGTTTTTGTAGCTATCGCACTCATTCTTTGCATGGCGTTCAATACCAAGCGCTCTGCCTTTAGAATACTTTGAGAACTACCTTCTACATAAAAAACAATATCACCATGACTTACTGGTGAACCATCTTTAATTAAAACTTCTATTTTTAAATTAGGATCTACAAAATAAAATACAAGTTCAGCAAAATCCACTCCAGCAATTATACCTTCATCTTTCACTAACAATTTTGCTTTACCTGTTGCAGAATCTGGTATACATGCCAACGAACTATGATCACCATCACCAACATCTTCACGAATGGCATTTGCAATGATTAATGTTATCTCTTCTTTAAATTGTTCTTCTGAAATCATATTTGTAATATCTATTGTATTGCTAATTTACAAATCCATTTGCGAAATTGATTTACTTTTGACATATGACTATAAAACTTTTAGCCATTGGCAAGACAGATAGTTCTCAACTGCAAGAGCTTATTGAAATATATCAAAAAAGACTACAGCACTATGTCAATTTTGAAATTGAATTGATACCTGATTTAAAAAAGACAAAGAATTTACCTGAAGACCAACAAAAGGAAAAGGAAGGTGAACTAATCCTCAAAAAATTAGCACCAACAGATATTCTAATACTTTTTGATGAAAAAGGTAAACAATATACTTCTGTGGAGTTTTCACAATACCTTCAAAAGAAAATGAATTCTGGCATTAAGCAATTGGTTTTTTTAATTGGTGGACCCTATGGATTTAGTAACGACATATATGCAAAGGCATCAGGAAAAATAAGTTTATCTAAAATGACATTTTCACATCAAATGGTGCGTTTATTTATTACTGAGCAAATTTATAGAGCTTACACAATTTTAAAAAATGAGCCTTACCATCATCAATAAATCAGGGCTTTATCAATGCATTAAAATCAATTATGCTGGTTTCATTAATGATTTTACCATGTTATTAGAGACTATTTCTAGATCATTAAGTTCTTCCATTAAAAAAGAAATTAATTCTTCTTTATGCTCCATGTTTTTTTCAATCTTAAGAACGTGATTATAATTCTTAATATTTTTCATGTGCGATTCGAAAGCATGGGTTTGATGCCAATTAATTTCTTTTAATTTTTGATTTTGGCTGGCTATCTTTTTAATGGAAGGATTTATAAAAAAGAAAATTTCAAAAATTAAAATCAACAAGGAAAATACGGCAAGCTCTAACTCAACAATCATAAGTGTTTTAATATCCTTTTCTGAGGCTTTCTGAAATTGCCCAACAATAGTATCCATTACTACCAAAAATTGATCTGATTCAGATGACAGCCTTTCCATATCCACTTCACCTAATTCATTAAAATCATCTAAAGATTCAAGAATATAATCTATATGTGGCTGTAGCTTATTGAAATTGTTTTGAATATTTTCATTATTTAATTCTGGAATACCGATTTCTTCGTTTCCTTGTTGTAGCGCCGTATTTGTATTTGATAGCTTTTTCATTGCTAAACGCAACTCACCATAATCACAAGTACCATAATTACACTCATAAACACTCTTAACAATAAACTGAGACAACATTCTTTGTCTACCTGCCTCATTTATTCTTAATGCATCTTGACGCTGTCTTGCTAAAGAATACTGAATTATTGATTGTATAATAATCGTTAATACAATTACAGTAAAAGCCAATAGATAATAGTTGTTAAAACTATTACCAGATTTAAATTTAGATAAAATCCTTTTCAGCATATTTAAAGATATTTCCTACAAGATATAAATGTATCATAACCATAACCACACATTATCAAAAATGTTGTAGAAAAACCTAAAAGTTGGTCAAAAAAAAATGCAAGTTTCTCAACTTGCATTTTTGAATAAAAGATATAACTTTTCTTAATTTACTAGTAAAGCACTCTAAACTTAATTGTGTTCTCTACCTTCTTCAATTCTTTAATTACTTCCTTGTTGTATTCCTTGTCTAAATCTGTAATTACGTAACCAACTTCATTATCAGTAGATAAATATTGACTATTAATATTCAATTCGTACTGAGCCAATACTTTGTTGATTTTCGCCATTATACCAGGCACATTCTTATGAATATGTAGAAAACGGTGCGATTTATTTTGTTTTGGTAAACGAATATTTGGGAAATTAACTGCATCGACAGTATTACCAGAATTAATATAATCCATTATCTTATTCGGTACAAAATCTGCGATATCTCGCTGTGCCTCTTCTGTACTACCACCAACATGAGGAGTTAAAATTACATTTGGAAAACCTTGTAACTTTGTTTGAAAATTTCCATTACTAGCGGGCTCATCTGGATAAACATCTACAGCAGCACCACCAACATGACCATTTTTTAAACCTTCTGCAAGGGCATCAATATCAACTACAAAACCTCTAGAAAGGTTAATTAGCATTGCACCTTTTTTCATTTGCTTTATTTCACGCTCACCAATAAAGTTTTTATTCGCTTTATTATCATCAATATGCAAAGTAACTACATCAGATACGCTTAATAAATCTTCTAGCGTATTGCATTTAACCGCATTTCCTAAAGCTAATTTATCATCCACATCATAGTAATAAACACGCATACCCATAGCTTCTGCCAATACAGATAATTGCTTACCAATATTACCGTAACCAACGATACCTAAGTTTTTACCACGAACTTCTCTTGAACCTGCCGCTGTTTTTTGCCATTGACCTTCGTGAATTTCTCTACTACGATCAAAAACACTTCTCATTAGCATAATAATTTCACCTATTGCCAATTCTACAACAGATCTAGTATTACTATAAGGAGCATTGAAAACTACAATACCTTTCTTTTTGGCTGTCTCTAAATCTATCTGGGTGGTTCCTATACAAAAAGCACCAACCACCAATAGTTTATCGGCAGCATCTAAAACAGTTTGTGTAACCTGTGTTTTTGAGCGAATACCTAGAACGTGAACGCCCTTGATTTTTTCGATCAACTCTTCTTCAGACAAACTATGTTTAATCAATTCAACGGAAAAACCGTCTTCTGATAGATTATCGAATGCAGCAGTGTGCACGTTTTCTAATAGCAGGACCTTAATCCTATTCTTTGGGTACGAAATATTTCTTGGCAACTTGTTCACAAATAAAAATTCATCTAAACTTGGTGTAACATAATCCGCATTATTTGCGGCTTTCTCTCTATGCACGTTTTCCGTATAAGCAAAAAACTTATCTGCTATACCTGCCTCGCGCATTACATAATCACTGTAACCATCTCCAATAACTTGAACTTCCCCGTCCAAATTCATTTGCTTTAGGCAATCAATTTTACCATTGTGCTGGGATAGTACATTCTTTTCATCGAAACCGATGATATTTCCTTCTTCGTCGAATTTAAATGTATTTGCATACACTCGATCAGAAGGTATATTGTATTCTTTTACAATTGGGTCTATAAACTCTTTAAATCCACAAGATATCACATAGATATCATCTGCATATTTTTCAAAAAAGTCTTTATTAGATTCTATAGATTTAGATATTTTGCTTCTTAACTGCTCAACCAATCCATCTAAATCTTCTTTTTTAGCATGTAACAACTTAATTCTACGCTCTAATGACTCTGTAAATGAAATATCACCGTCAATACCTAAATTGGTAATCTTTTGTATTTCTTTAATTACTTCATCTTTATTAGACCTTCCTTCTAAAGTCATTTCTGCAAGAACATCTAAAGCCTCTACCCTAGTTAACGTACTATCAAAATCAAAAACGTATTTTCTACTTACTTCTACCATTATTCTCTTTGGTTTGGATAGGAATTTTTGTCGTTAAAATAAGTAGCAAAAGTAAAAATTTAATTTATCCTGATATGTGATATCTTGGAAATAAAACAAAAAGCTTTTGTTATGATGTAATTTGACAAAAAGACATTCTTTATTTTAAAAATTTTAGAATAGAATTAGAGAAATCTTCTGTTTTATATGTTCCATTGTGATCACCGGGTACTCTATTCAATTTTCCGTTCCCTAATGCATTGCGTAATTCTTCTGTGCTACCGTTATCCGAATCTTCATCTCCGCAAATTACAAGTACCGCTATCTTAATTTTATTTAAGTCTTCTACAGAAGTTACTGGCTGGTATTTTTGTTGCAAATGAAGTGACCGTAAATCTGCATTAATAGATTTTGCATAGTCCACAGCGCCTTTAGTTATTTCATTTACATCACCATCAAATGCTTTTGCGAACATTATTCTCCGGTCCCAATTTGTATTCGTAAAGTCTATACCCATACCACCTAATACGGCTTTTGCAACTCTAGCATCTTCGGTTAATAATTTTACCAACACAATGCTACCTCTTGAGTAGCCTATTGCTTTATAGGATTCCATATTCAAATGATTCATTAATAAAATCAAATCTTTTACCTCTGCATTATTTTTATATGCTATATCTGTTTGCGGTTTATCAGAATCTCCATTGCCCCGCATATCTGGTATAATTACGCGATAACCAGAATCAAGTAAATCTTGTTTTAAAGCTGTTTTCTCCCAAGATTTTCTAGAATTTATAAAGCCGTGCAGTAATAAAATCGGCTCACCTTGCCCTTCATCAGTGTAGGTTATGTGTACCCCATCAAAAGATTCAAATTCACCTACTTGGCAAGTTACCTTCGGGGCGAATACCAACAACACCAACCAGAGCAAAAAATACTTTTTTACCATTGTAAATTATTTATGAAATATAAAGGAGTCCAGCCAGAATAGCCATGCCGAAACTAACCAAAGTACCTATTAAAATGTACTCTGTTAACTTTCTATTATTTCGCTCTTTAAGATCATTGAATCTAAAAACAGATTTAGCAGCTATTAATAACCCGATAACTTCCCACCTACCTATAACTATAAATATCAATACAAATAGACGTTCAATGATACCTATGTACTTACCAGCATTAGGCAGCGATTTGTGATCTGTCTCAATCTGATTTGACATACCTTCTAAAACCTGACCCATAATAATTGACGCCGGATAGGTTACGAATACAATTGCCGTTACCAAATACCAATCTAGATTTTCAAAGAGAGATAAGGTATGGGTATATAAATCAGTATAAAATGCGCAGCAATAAATAACCAGTATATGAAGTATTTGATCTATAAAAAACGGAATGCTCTTATTCTTAAACATTTCATTGGCATACAACTTTAAAATATCTATAGCTAAATGGGTAATTGCAACTACAAAGGCAATTGTCCATAAAGACAAATCCCACAGTAAAAGCATGTACAAAGCAAAATGCAGTAGCACATGTAGATATAAATATTTGGATGTTATTTTATTTGCTTGTTTATGAAGTACCCATTTTTTTGGTTGTAAAACAAAGTCCCCAATTAGATGACCAAGTACTAGTTTTATAAAAATCAGCATATTTATTTTACTGTTATTAATTCTTTATAATATGATAATACATCTAATACCAGATCTAATCGTGCTCTTTTTAAACGCTGACTTACAGCAGATTGCTTTATTCCCAATCGTTGTGCTATTTCTTTCTGTGAAAATTGTGGATAGTCAAGTGCCAATGTTACAATCTCTGCAGAAACTACACTCCAATCATCCATAAAGTCCAATGCTAAACGTAACATTAAATTTAATGTGCGGTCTTTATTAGTATCACCAGTTGCAATACTAAGATTTACTTTACTTTCTTTTAAGGTTTCAAAATTTCGTCCTGACCTTTGGTAAGCTGGTCCATTAGATTCCGTTACACCTGTACCTATATATGTTTCCAGACCAATGCCAACACCCATTCTAACATCCAAGCCCTTTATGGATTTCAACATAGCCTTAATACGTATAGCCGTAAATAAAGCATTTTTCTCCGTTACCTTTAATTGGAATTCATCTCCACGGTAAATTTCCCAATTCATTGGGGATGCCCCAAATTGGTTGAAGTAATTCTTTAATAAGTCTATCCATTGAGAACTTGGATGATTTTCAGAATTTATGATGTCTCCAGTGATTATCGCTATCATTACTATTAGTTATTACGCTAATATATTAAATTATAAGCTAATTCAATAATATATTTAAATATTAGCACAAAGACTAATATAATTGAAAGTGAGACTTTCTAGAACCAGCGCCTTGTTAAGATACAATAATCTTTAAAGGAACGCCCAAATTTTTCTAAGAGAATTCGTTCTTCAGGAATAATTTGAAAACGATTCATATACCCCACAAACGTAGAAGCTATTAAAATATTAAATGCATTTCCTAAAAAAACGCCCAAGGCTAACAAAATCAATAATAGAGATAAGTACATTGGATTACGAGAAAACTTAAAAATACCACCAACTACTAAATTTGAAGCTTTATCCGGTTTTGTTGGATCTATAGTAGTTTTTGCCCTACCAAACTGCAACAGCGCCATAATTGCAATTAACACACCCAAACCTACTAAAATTTTAACAAGCAACATTTTACCGTAAAAGTCAAAATAACCAATTGGTAGAAATTCTGCTAATAAATACATTATCAATCCAAAACATACAAACACTAAAGCTGGTGGTACTTTTAATTCCATTTTATAAAATTACTACTTTTGATAATGTAAATTAACAAACCAAATTCCAAATTGTTAGCATGAAGCTTGTATTTGCCACTCACAACCCAAATAAACTAAAAGAAGTTCAACAATTGGTTCCTAACCAAATAGAACTAATAAATTTAGAAACTATAGGTTGTACAACAGATATACCAGAAACAGCGGATACACTTGAGGGAAATGCAAAACTAAAGGCAGATTTTATAACAAATAACTACCAACTATCATGTTTTGCAGATGATACAGGTTTACTAGTTAATTCACTTAAAGGCGAACCAGGAGTGTATTCTGCGCGATATGCCGGTACACAGGCAGATTCAAATGCCAATATGGATAAATTATTAACTAACTTAAGCAGCAAAAAAGATAGATCAGCTTACTTTCAAACTGTAATCGCTTTAAACCTAAATGGTAAAACATATATATTTGAAGGCAAAATAGAAGGCGTAATTACAGCAAGCAAACGAGGAGAAAATGGTTTTGGATACGATCCAATATTTCAACCAAATGGATATAAAGAAACTTTTGCAGAGCTACCTTTAACCATTAAAAACAAAATTAGCCACCGCGCACTGGCATTCAAAAAATTGATTACATACCTAAATAGTATTCATGTTACAGGAGAAAAATAAAGGGGAAACGGTTGTTGTATCGGTTGCATCTGAACGTGCAGAAGCCATTGGCGGTGTACTTATCGCATTATTTGCCGCTCTTATGGCAATATCGCAAATGGTAAATGGCGAATTGGAAGAAGAAATGATGATTGCCCATAATAATGTGGTAAGCTACTCTAACTGGTATCAATCTAAAAGCATAAAAGAAAGTTTAAAAGAAAGCGAACTAGATTACCTAAAAGCTTTGATTGAAAGTGGTATAGTTACCGAAGAAAAAAAACCTGTAATTGAACAAAAAATAGCTGAAGTAAGAGAAAAAATAATCAAATACGAATCAGAAAAAACAGAAATCTTATTAGGCTCTAAACATGTAGGCAAAGAAAACTGGGTACAAGATATTGAAGGTGAAATGGGTATCATTACCGGCGTTAAAGAATGGGAAAGATTGACAAAATCTTATGACTACGCCACCAAAAGATTTGATTATGCATTGCTATTTTTTCAAATTTGTATCGTGCTTGGTGCTGTTTGTATAATCATTTATGATAACCCTAGGCTTCAAAAAGGATTAATTGGGCTAATGATTATCTTTGGCATTACCGGCGCATCCCTTTCTATATATGGGTATTTACTGGCACCATAGTATTACTTTCCCAATAAATTATACTGATTCAAATATTCGCAGTACCTTTGCCGCTTAATTAACGCCGCTAGTATAGCATGTGTTGCCCTGAGTCTAAATAGGTTATATACGATAATCGCTCTATGCAACATTCATATTTGCGATTTAGTATAACATATTATGACAAAGTTTGAAGCACTAGGACTGCAAAAGTCTCTATTAGATGCTATTACTGATATGGGTTTTGAGACCCCTTCAGAAGTTCAAGAAAAAGCAATCCCTATTTTATTGGAAAGTGAAACCGACTTAGTTGCCTTAGCGCAAACAGGTACAGGTAAAACTGCCGCATTCGGTTTTCCATTAATTCAAAAAATTGATAGCGATAGCAGAACTACACAAGGTTTAATTCTTTCCCCTACTCGTGAGCTATGCTTACAGATAACGAAAGAAATGCAAGCGTATTCTAAATACGAACGTAATATTAATGTAGTTGCCATTTATGGTGGTGCCAGTATTACAGAACAAGCAAGACAAATAAAACGAGGAGCTCAAATTATTGTAGCTACGCCTGGTAGAATGAAAGATATGATCAGTAGACGTCTTGTGGATATTTCCAAGATTGACTATTGTGTATTAGATGAGGCTGATGAAATGTTGAACATGGGCTTCATGGAAGACATTAAAGATATTCTTTCTGGTACGCCTAATGATAAATCTACATGGTTATTCTCTGCAACGATGCCTAAAGAGGTTTCTATAATTGCAAAGAAATTTATGCACTCTCCACAAGAAATTACTGTGGGTGCTAAGAATTCTGGTGCTTCTACCGTACAACATGAATATTATGTTGTTGGTGGTAGAGATCGTTACCCTGCATTAAAAAGATTAGCAGATACAAATCCAGATATATTTTCTGTAATTTTCTGTAGAACAAAACGTGATACTCAAAAAGTTGCCGAAAAATTAATTGAAGACGGATACAATGCCGGTGCTTTACATGGAGATTTAAGCCAAAACCAAAGAGATTTGGTAATGAACTCTTTCCGCAAAAAGCAGATTCAAATGCTTGTAGCAACAGATGTTGCTGCACGTGGTATTGATGTTGATGATATTACACATGTTATCAACTACCAATTACCAGATGAAATCGAAACATATACTCACCGTAGTGGTAGAACTGGTAGAGCCGGTAAATCTGGTATTTCTATGGTTATTGTTACTCGTAGTGAACAACGCAAGATTAAGGCGATCGAGAATAAAATCAATCAAAAATTTATATTGAAAAAAATTCCTACGGGAATGGAAATCTGTGAAATTCAATTATATCACTTAGCAAATAAGATTAAGGATACTGAGATTAATGAAGATGTAGATGCATATCTACCTGCCATTAATGATGTTCTTGAAGGTATTGACCGTGAAGAATTGATTAAGAAAATAGTTTCTGTTGAATTTACTAGATTCTTCAATTACTACAATAAATCCAAAGACTTAAACTCTTCCGATAGCGGTAGAGACCGTGGTGAAGGAAGAGATAGAGCAGAAATACCAACTAGTGGTGCAGTTCGTTATTTTGTAAACGTTGGTGAAAGAGACGGTTATGATTGGATGTCTTTAAAAGACTTCATTAGAGATACCGTTGGTTTAGGACAAGAAGATGTATTTAAAGTAGATGTAAAAGAGAGTTTTTCTTTCTTTAATACTGAAGCAGAAGTTACACAGCAAATTCTTGACAAATTCACGGAATTTAAGGTAGATGGTCGTTTTGTTAACGTTGAAGTTTCTAAAAACCCTGGTGGTGGCGGAGGCGGCAACAGACGAAGAAGCGGCGGAAGCGGTTTCGGTGGCGGCTATAAAGGAAAAAGAAGCAGCGGTGGCGGAAGAAGAGATGATGATCGTGGTTCAAGAGGAAGAAAAGAGGGTAGCTCTGAGTCTAAAGGAAGAAGACGAGACAAAAGCGAATCTAGTTCACCTAACTCAGGAAAACGACGTACAACTAAAAGAAAAGGAGATTTCTTTTAGTTAATTGTATATTAAAAATACGCTTCGGCGTATTTTTTTTGTTTTGTTTGCATCCTAATTACGCGTCAGTACAATGAAATATCTTTTATCGCTTACAATTCTTTTCGTTTCATTTATAGGCTTATCACAAGAGTCAGAAGAAGGTCAACGCCTTAACGCTGTGGTGATAAATGCCCAAACAGATGAACCTCTAGAAAGTGTACATGTTGTTAACCTAAACCAAGTTTTTGGTACAATAACCAATGAAAAAGGTGAATTTTCAATTGCTGCTGCGGTAAACGACACCTTATATTTTTCGTTTCTAGGTTTTAAATCCCAAAAAATTAGAGTTACGAACGATATGTTTAAATTTAAGGATACGGAAATTGCGTTAACAGAGCTTGCTTATGCACTAGAAGAGGTTATTGTAAGACCATATCAACTTACCGGTTACCTTGAAATTGACGTAAAAAATCTTCCCATAAACAATGCTTACCAGTACAGTATATCTGGCTTAGGAGTAAGCTATGAAGGTGGAAACAAGAATCCAAGCGCTGTTACTAAAGTTTTAGGTGCTATTCTTAACCCTGCTGATTTATTACGGAACCTTTTTGGCAAGAAACCTGCACAAATGCGGAAGCTTAGACAAATGCGAGAGGACGATGATATTCGTAATTTACTGGCCTCTAAATTTGATAGAGAAACGCTTACAGAATTTCTTCAACTAGAAAAAGTTGATATTCAAGATATTTTGAATAATTGCAATTATTCAAAATCTTTTATTTCTACAGCCAATGACCTTCAGATACTTGACGCTATTAGCAGTTGCTATGAAGAGTATAAAGTTCTTAACAGAAAGAAATAATATTTTTTAAAACGGAATCCTTGTTATAGTTTTAATGCAAATAACAGGGAAATGAAAAATGTACTCTTACTTGGGCTATTATCTATAGCAATAACTTCTTGCCAACCAAAAAGCAAAGACAAGACAGAAAATATAGCCGTTGTAAAGGACACAATTGAAACTCCTAAAAAGAATCCGAATTTTCAATGGGAAGCTGCTACCGTATATTTTCTACTTACGGACAGATTTAATAATGCAAATCCAGATAACGACTTAAATTTTGAGCGTAATAAAGAAACAGGTGAGCTCAGAGGATTTTTAGGCGGCGATATTCAAGGTATAACAGAAAAGATTAAAGATGGTTATTTCTCTGACCTAGGTGTCAACGCAATTTGGTTTACACCGGTTGTAGAACAAATTCATGGAGCTACGGATGAAGGCACAGGTAACACCTACGGGTATCACGGGTATTGGGCAAAAGACTGGACAGCTCTTGATCCAAATTTTGGAACGAATAAAGATTTAGACACTTTAATAAAAACTGCGCATGAGTATGGTATTCGTATATTATTAGATGTAGTATTAAACCACACCGGTCCAGTTACCAAAGAAGATCCAGTTTGGCCAAAAGAATGGGTAAGAACCTCCCCTACTTGTGAATTCACAACATATGAGAATACAACAGCCTGTACTTTAGTTGCCAATCTACCAGACATATTAACCGAATCTGATGCTGCCGTAAATTTACCAGATGCATTACTTGCTAAATGGAAAGCAGAAGGTAGACTAAGTGAAGAATTAGATGAATTAGAGCTGTTTTTTGACAGAACAGGCTATCCAAGAGCTCCTCGTTTTTATATTATTAAATGGCTTACCGATTATGTTAACAAATATGGCGTTGATGGTTTTAGAGTAGATACCGTAAAACATGCCAACGAAAATGCATGGGCAGAATTATACAAAGAAGCTTCAATAGCATTTGAACTTTGGAAGAAGAAGAATAAAGATAAAGTACTTGATGACAATCCGTTTTACATGGTTGGAGAAGTATATAATTACGGAATTTCTGGCGGACAGGAATTTGATTTGGGTGATAAAAAAGTAAATTATTTTGATAACGGCTTTAAAAGTCTAATAAACTTTGAACTAAAAACGGATGCAAACAAAGAATACGAAATCATTTTTACAAAATACAGTAAGTTATTGCATACTACTTTTAAAGACAAAAGTGTTTTAAACTACCTTACATCGCATGATGACGGGCAACCTTTTGACCAAGATAGAACCAACCCAAAAAGAGCGGCTAACGTTCTATTACTAACCCCAGGTGCATCACAAATATATTATGGTGATGAAACGGCAAGAGATTTAACCATTGAAGGCACCGAAGGCGATGCCACACTGCGTTCTTTTATGAACTGGAATGAATTGGACAGTATTCCAAAAACAAAAGAAACTTTAGCCTACTGGCAAAAACTAGGGACTTTTAGAAATGACCACCCATCTATAGGAGCCGGTATTCATAAAAAAATTACAAAAGCTCCATATGTCTTTAGCAGGTATTTTAGCAATGCTGATTTTGTAGACAAAGTGGTAATTGGTTTAGAATTGCCAAAGGGCAAAAAATCAATTTCTGTAAAGGGCGTATTTGGCAATGGCACAAAAATTTACGATCGTTATTCTGAAGTAGAATTAACCGTTGAAAATGGTGAAGTTGTTTTAGATAATGAATATGATATTGCTTTATTAGAACTGGTTAATTAAGCAATAATTTAAGTATTTGAGTGTACAGCAATTCTATTGCCCTCAGTATCCTTTAAAAGCCCCATAAACCCATGTCCATCCCCTATTTCGGTTTTTGGTTGTAATACTTGTCCGCCAGCTTTTTCTACTTTACCTAAAACTATGGCGGCATCTTCACAAGCAAAATAGATTAGCGCACCTTCGCTTAAACTTGGCACATAGTGTTCATGTTGAACTAAGGCACCATTTGCTTGACCCAAAACAGGTTTATCAGGAAATAGACCCATCACAAATTCCCCAAAATTATTAACCGTAATCGTCACTTCTAATATTGATTCATAGAACTTTTTAGCTCGTTCCATATTTTTTACCGGAATTTCAAACCATGCTATCATATGCCATTATTTAAATTATCTTTTAAATTCTGTAATCCTTGTTCAAAATCCTTTCCTACCATTTTATCCATACTCATAAATAGCATCATAATACTCATAGGAAATTTATTTTTACCAGAGAAACCCCAAGTAACCTTACTTTTATTTCCATCTAAAGCATCAAGATTCATATAACAATCAGATTGTGATTTATAAGGTTTAAAAAACCGTAAGTCTTGCTCTATACGTTTACCCTCCACAATTCGTGTTATTTCTTGCTCGCCCTCACCTACATCTTTATTACCGTTCCAATGGCTAATTGCACCTACGCTGCCATCTTCTCCCGTAAACTTTAATTCCATGTTAGGATCTTTTTGAGCCCACGGAGACCATTCTTGCTGTTTCCTTAAAAATTTTAAATGTTCCCAGACCAATTCTGGTGGCTGGTCTACTGTTATGCTCCTATAAACATGATAGGTTTTAGGGGCTATTAATGCTAGTACTACAATTAGGGCTAAGAGTATTGCGAGAATTATTAATAAGGTATTCATTTGTTGGTCAATTAGTTAATCACCATTAAGTTAAGTATTTTTTAATTATACGTATAATATCTTTCTAAAATATCATCTATACTTTTAATCGATTTTTTGGTCCAGTCTAAGCGCCTTTCCAATTTTTCTTCTTCTGTCAACCTCCAATCAATATCCGAAGCTTTTAATTTTGTTGTTAAGTGTTGTAATATGATTGCCGCAGAAACAGATATATTCAAACTTTCAGTAAAACCCACCATGGGTATCTTTAAATGAGAATCTGCATTTTCAAGAACATAATCACTTAAGCCTTTGTTCTCGGTTCCAAAAAATAGCGCCGTTTTACTATTTATCTCGAAATTTTGCAACAATGAACTATCTGCATGCGGACTAGTTGCTACAATTCTGTAACCTTGCCGCCTTAATGAATCAATTACCGCTTTTGAATCTTTGTATCGTTTAATATCTACCCATTTCTGCGCACCCATAGCAATTTCCTCATCTAAGCGTTGACCATATTTCCCTTCAATTAAGTGAGCGGTCTGCACCCCAAAAGACTCACAACTTCTTACTACAGCGCTTGTATTATGCATTTGAAACACATCTTCTACGGCTACGGTTATATAATCTGTGCGTTCATTTAATATCTCAGTAAATCTCTCTTTTCTTTTTTCTGAAATAATTTCTTCTAAATATGCTAAAAGCTTCATATCAATCATGCATCCAAGATAAGAAAAGTATATTTTTAAGCTTAATTTTTACCTCCATGAAAAATATTGTTGTATTAACGGGAGCCGGTATTTCGGCAGAAAGCGGATTAAAAACTTTTAGAGATGCTGATGGTCTTTGGGAAGGACATGATGTTATGGAAGTAGCTACACCGGAAGGGTTTCGGAACAATCCAGAATTAGTACTTGAATTCTATAATCAACGCAGGAGACAATTATTAACGGTACACCCTAATGATGCACATAAAGCTTTAGTTGCTTTAGAAATGGAATACAATGTCCATATTATCACTCAAAATGTTGATGATTTACACGAACGTGCCGGTAGCTCTAATGTAATTCACTTACACGGAGAGTTATTAAAAGCAAAAAGTACTGATAGTACCGAAAATATATTTGAATGGCAGAAAGATATTTTACTTGGTGACACCTGCATAAACGGATTTCAAATTAGACCTCATATTGTTTGGTTCGGTGAAGCTGTACCCCTCTTAGAAGATGCAATTTCGATTACAGAAAAAGCTGATATTTTAATTATTATTGGAACCTCTATGCAGGTATATCCAGCGGCAAGCCTAATAGATTTTGTAGATGCCAGTACACCTATTTATTTCATTGACCCCAAACCAGCTATTAAGAATTCAGAAAAAAATAATATAACAGTAATAGCCGAAAATGCAGTTGACGGCGTACCTATTTTGGTTGCTTCCCTAATTGATAAATGATTCTGGTTTGCCTTACCCATTCTACCAAATCAGTTACTTCACTTACAGAAAGTTTAGTATCTGCATGTATTAAAGTATACTGAGATAATGGCATTTTACCATTAGAGACCTCTTCTTCTATTTCTTCTAATAAATGGTCCTTTTTAGTAAGGGAATAATTTTCCCATTCTGAAAAATTCAAATGTTCTTTACCTTCATTCACATGGTCAGCCAACCAATAAGAAATAGGCGCTACATTATTATACCAGGGATATTCTGTGTTATTGCTATGACAATCATAACATGAAGTTTTGAATGTTCTTTGAAGTTCTGGAGTAGGGTTTGTCTCTTTTATAAAAACTGCGGTATGGTTACCAGGTGAAATGTTTTTTGTAGGACTGAAAAATTGCATGGCTATAAATACAACAACCACACCTAGGCTAATTTTTTTTAGTAATTTCATATTTGGGGAAACATATGGATTAAAGATACAATTTTATGAATAAGGATGAGCTTTACGAAGCATTGAATTATGTTAATGCAACTCGTGAAAATCGCAGTAAAATGGCTAATACCGTTGAAGCTCAGCCAGACCTTATGGTGTACTTAGTAGAAATATCTCAAGAAAATTTAGACCCTATATCATGTAGAGCAAGCTGGGTTTTAGAATCTGTGGTTAAAACGAACCTTAATTCTATTAAACCCGTCATAGACCAATTTATAAATTCTTTACGATTCTTAAAATTAGAGTCATCTATTAGGCCCGCTTCAAAAATTTGCCTTCTTTTAGTTCAAGATTATTTTTCAAAAAAAACTTCTACATCAAATAATATACTTAAAAATCATCACCTAGGTACTATTTCAGAATCTGCCTTTGACTGGCTAATAGGCAACCATAAAGTTGCCCCAAAAGCATATTCAATGACTACACTTTTATTCTTAGGCAAAAAAATAGAATGGATACACCCTGAGCTACTTCAAACATTAAAACAGAATTATGAAAATGGAAGTGCAGCGTATAAGGCTCGCGCTAGAATGACTTTAAAGGTTTTAGAAAAATAATGACCATGACATATAACATTGTTGATTAAATGATGCTTTTTGGCTATAACTTAAAGAGTTTAGTGTTTAAAACTTTAGTATGAATAGGTATATTTGCCCCTTACTAATTTAACCATAGATTATGTCTCTTAACGCACTAAATGCTATTTCTCCTATTGATGGACGATATAGTTCAAAAACCAATTCTTTATCAGCTTATTTTTCTGAAGAAGCTTTGATAAAATATAGGGTAAGAGTAGAAATAGAATACTTCATTGCGCTTTGCGAAATTCCATTACCCCAATTATCTTCTTTTGATGTTTCTAAATTTGACGCATTACGAAAAATTTATACTGATTTTTCTACCTCTGATGCTCAGGAGATAAAAGAAATAGAGAAAACAACAAATCATGATGTTAAAGCAGTAGAATACTTTATTAAAAAAGCATTTGATTCTTTAGGCTTATCACAATTTAAAGAATTCATACACTTTGGCTTAACGTCACAAGATATAAACAATACAGCCATTCCTCTTTCTATTAAGGAAGCAATGAACGATGTGTATGTTCCTCAATATTTTGAATTATTAGAGAAACTTGATGTGCTTACGTTAGAATGGTCAGATATACCTATGCTAGCAAGAACACACGGCCAACCAGCCTCTCCTACCCGATTAGGAAAGGAAATCATGGTTTATGTAGTTCGTCTAAAAGAACAATTTAATTTATTGAACGATATACCAAGTGCAGCCAAATTTGGTGGAGCAACTGGTAATTTCAATGCACATTTAGTTGCCTACCCTAATATTGACTGGAGAGCCTTCGGTCAAAAATTTGTTCAAGAAAAATTAGGCCTACAACATTCATTTCCAACAACACAAATAGAGCACTATGACCACCTAGCGGCTTTATTCGATGGTCTTAAACGCATTAATACAATTGTTTTAGATCTTGATCGCGATTTTTGGACTTACGTATCAATGGACTATTTTAAACAAAAAATTAAAGCAGGTGAAGTTGGTTCATCAGCAATGCCACATAAAGTTAACCCTATAGATTTTGAAAATTCTGAAGGGAATCTTGGTATCGCCAATGCTATTTTTGAGCATTTATCTGCAAAACTTCCTGTTTCTAGATTGCAAAGAGACTTGACAGATAGCACTGTTCTAAGAAACGTTGGTGTACCGTTTGCCCATACGCTCATTGCTTTTCAATCTACATTAAAAGGCTTAAATAAATTACTTTTAAATAAAGAGAAATTTGAGCAAGATTTAGAAAACAACTGGGCTGTCGTTGCTGAAGCTATTCAAACAATATTAAGACGAGAAAGCTACCCTAACCCATATGAAGCTTTAAAGGGACTTACCCGTACAAATGAGAAAATTAATAAGGATTCTATTGCCAATTTTATAGATACTTTAGAAGTTTCTGATGAAATAAAAAAGGAATTGAAGCAAATATCCCCAAGCAATTACACTGGTATTTAAGCCAGTTTTAATGCATTAAAACTTTTCTTTTGTTCATATACTTCATATCGCCCGTTTAGGGCGATATGCATTTTAATTTGTTATTCATACTTTATATATTCCCGTTGAAAGGAAAATTAAAAGTATATGCAAACAAATTTCTCAGTTGAAGAATCGGTAAGTAATTTATGGGATAAATTAGATGGTTGGTTAGAAGCTATCATTCTAAAATTACCCAATATAGCCATGGCTGTTCTAGTCATGTTTTTATTTTACTTTCTAGCAAGAGGAATACGTAAAGTTCTTAAACGAACCGTTCTAAGAAAAATATCTCAAGTATCTATTCAAGAAATTATTGCCAAAGTAGTCTTCGTAATTATAATTTTAATTGGCTTCTTTATAGCTTTAGGTGTTTTAGACCTCGATAAAGTATTAACAAGTATTTTAGCCGGTGCAGGTGTTGTTGGTTTAGCAGTTGGTTTAGCTTTACAGGGAACTCTAAGTAATACCTTTGGCGGACTAATTCTTTCATTTATGCCCCAGCTTAAAATCAATGATTTTATTTCTGCTGATGGGGTTTCGGGTTTTGTTACTGAAATTAGTTTACGAAACATAATCCTTAAAAAACCTGATAATAACGTAGTAGTTATACCAAACTCTAAATTCATTGATGGTTCATTCACCAATTACTCTATGAATAAGAGAAATAGAATTTTTGTTAATTGTGGTGTTGGTTATGAAAGCGATTTACAAATGGTAGAAGATTTAACGGTCAAAATCATAGCAGATAATTTTGAACAGCAAGATGATGAAAGTGTAGAATTCTTCTTTACAGAGTTTGGAGATAGCTCTATTAACTTTATGGTGCGTTTCTGGGCAGATTGCGTTAATGTGAAACAAGAACATGCCGCAAGACATAAGGCTATTAAAATAATCAAGAAACGGTTTGATGAGCGTGATATTAATATTCCGTTTCCAATTAGAACATTGGACTTTGGAAAAAATAATCTTCAAATTGCTAGAGAGTAATATTTAAAATTAAAAAAACCCGTTGAGCAAGTTCAACGGGCTTTTTAATAACTAACTAGACTAATATTATTTATTTATTTATTTGAACTTCATGTGGATAAGGAATTTCAATACCTGCAGTATCTAATGCCTTCTTAGTTCCTTCAATTGTTGCAAAATATACATCCCAAAAATCTTCTGGCTTACAGAAAGGACGTACCGCAAGGTTAACCGAACTATCTGCTAATTCAGATACATTTACTGATGGTGCTGGGTCTTTTAATACTTTAGGATTAGAAACCAGCATTGCCAAAAGTACCTCTTTAGTTTTCTGAAGATCAGAATCATAAGCTACACCTACTGTAGTATCTACTCTAATTTTACCTTCTGCAGTATAATTTACAATATTACCGTTGGCCATAGCACCATTAGGTACAATTGCTAATTTATTCTCTGGTGTAATTAATTTAGTTGTAAAAATCTCTATTTCTTTTACATTACCCAGTACACCTTGTGCTTCTATTAAATCACCAATTTTATAAGGCTTAAAAATAATTAACAACACACCACCCGCAAAGTTAGAAAGTGATCCCTGCAATGCTAATCCTATTGCTAAACCTGCCGCTGCAATTACTGCTGCAAAACTTGTAGTTTCAACTCCTAAAGTTGAAATAACCGTAATAATTAAAAATATCGTTAGCGCCCATTTTGCTAGGTTCAACAAAAACTTTTTCAATGATTCATCATACTGCTGTTTGGTCATTCCCTTATTTGCAACACCAATCAACTTTTTAATAATCCAAGAACCAATGATGTAAATAAGTATAGCCCCAATTATTTTAGGTCCAAATACCATTATAAAATCAATTCCTTTGTCAATCCATACTTCTGCGTTTTCCATCTTAAATAGTTTGTTTAGGTTGTTTAATAATTGTCCTCACTTAATAGGACACCAATTTTATTGAAAGGTCACAATAAAAATAGATGTAAACATCAACTAGAAAAAATAAAAAACCCGTTACAATTATGTAACGGGCTGTATTTAATATATTTAGCGTTTAAACTTAACCTTTAATTAAATTTCCAAGTTGTTCCAATCCTTTTCCATCAAAATCAGACTTTTCCATTGCCTGTATTAATTGAACAAAACTCGCAGGGTTCATATTATCTCCCAATACACGAACGAGAATTAATCCTTTTTCATCATTATCTCCAAATATGATTACTTCATCAATAGTGTCGTCATCACCTTTTAATTGTATGGTAGCTTTACCTATGGATGTATTCATTTTCATAAGCTCGCTGTAATCAGAACTTTTTAAAATTGATTTGATCATTGCTTTTTGAGCTTGATAATCAGCTTCATTTTCAGGCTTTTTCTGAAATGCCAAAATATTCAACTTTTTAAGAGATGATGCCACCTCCATTTCTGATTCACTCAAATTAGCTTTCTCCAAATTCAAAAGACTAGAAGGTAAATCAAAAGACATAAAATTTGGGTTCTCGGCACTAGCAATATAATACTGCTGTATGCTCTGTTCTGATGAACAGGACGAAACCGCAAAAACTAATACCAACGTAATGATAAAATATACCTTTTTCATAATGTGCTTTTTAAACTAGAAAAGGTCTTCCTATATCAAGGAAGACCTTTTGTATTATACTTATTATTTACCCGAAGCTTTATTTAAATCACTTGGCAAATCCATTTTACTTGTCAACGTACCAATTTTATTTAAATCGATATCACCGGTTAAACTGACCAATACGGTTTCAAGCTTTCTACCATGGTCTCCTATCTCCACGTTATTCAAACCACTAACAAACATTAATAATTCTGATACATGGTCTTTCTTTGAGCCATCTTTTACATAAAACTTTACGTTAACATCTTTGTCCTTTACACGCATAAGCTCTTCTAATTTAGAAGATTTCAGGTATTTCTTTACCGTTGACATCATGTCTGCAGAAACCGAGGCATCTTCGGTCATAAATACTTTTATGTTTTTTAATCCGCTAGCCACCTCCATAAACTCTTGCGCATCTGCATCATCACTCATTTCTCCAAATTTGGAGACTAGGTCTATCATTCCTTTATTAACGATTACAGACCCTACATTATCCATATTCTCGTATTTGTCAAATACAGATTGTGAAAATCCAAATACGGGTAAAATTGTCATTAAAATTACTACTGCTACTTTTCTCATGATTGTTGTTTTTAGTGCTTTGATCGTTTACGACCTTTGCGATTGATGAATTGATGATTATTATTTGCATTGAAATTAATGGTCAATGCCTACTTATTTTGATTAATTCCCTTTTTTAGATGCTTTCCCTAATTGGTCACCACCTGGTAAATCCATTTTGTCTGTCAACTTTGATACTGATCTCAAATTAATATCACCTGTTAAGGATAATAAAACTGTTTCTAATTTTCTACCATCAATATCTATGTCTTTATCTTTTAAACCAGTTACGAACATTAATAGTTCTTTTACATGGTCACTATCCTTACCTTCTTTAACATAAAACTTTACATTAGAGCTGCCATCACGAACTCTCATTAGTTCTTCAAAAGAAGAGCTACTCAACCTTTTTGTCACCCAACTATCTACATCTTTAGATATAGCTGCATCATCAGTTGTTATTACCTTAAAACTGGTAATAGAATTAACCAATTCAAAAAATTCCTTGGCTTCTGGATCATCTGAACTTACACTCATTTTACCCAACATCTGAAACATTTTTGGCTGCATAGCCACAAATGTTACCTTGTCATTATCCTCATATTTTTCAAAAATATCTTGAGCATTAATAATTACAGGGGCTAACACTAAAAGTGTTAATACTAGTATCTTTTTCATTTTAATTATTTTTCGTTAAAAATTTATTTGTTGTTTTTTCAAATTCTTCTAAATGATACAATTGCTCTGTACCCTTATTAAAATTCATTGCCAATAAGGCTAACGCCTCTTTTGCAGATTCAATTTCCTCTGGTGTATACTCATCTGCTAAAGTAACTGGAGGTGGTGTGGGCTGATAAAAATAGACCCCTACCATAAAGATTGCAATCGCAGCAACGGATACCCATTTCAAATAGTCTCTTCTAGGTTTTAATGGCACCTGCTTTGTAAAACGCTCTTCTTTTGCTTTTGATAAGTAATTGAACAAAGGCGAATATTGCTCTAAATGTGGTGCAATATCATCTTGCGAGAAGTATGCCTTAAGCATTTCTTCATCGGCTACCGTAGTGGTAGCTTCAAAATACTTTTCTATTAATTTTTCTATTTTATGCAATTCCATAATTATGCTTTTCCATTAATTTTTTCCTTACTGTTTTTCTTGCTCTGGACAAAGCTACCCGTATGGCTGTAGGTTTCATGTCCAATAATTTTTCTATTTCTTCATATTCATATTGCTCAACATCTCGTAATTGTAATACCATTTTTTGCTGCTCCGGTAACTCCGCCATTATACGTTCTACCCAGTTAATGCTATCTTTTGCTTCTAATTCACTTTGTAACGATGTACTAGAATCTGTATAATTACTATGTACCAATTTTAAATTACCAGCTTGTTTCGATTTTAATCTATCTAAACAAAAATTCTTGGTCATCGTCATTGCAAACGCTTCTACGTTATTATATGAATCCATTTTGTTTTTCTTGGACCATAATTTTATTAGAATCTCTTGCGTTGCATCTTCAGCTTCTTCCGTTGACACTAATAACCTTTTGGCCATGCGGAACAATTTATCCTTAAATGGTAACACAATATTTAAAAACTCCGTTTGTTTCATTTTGGTTTGGCTGTTTGTAAACTTTCTTAACGGTTTACAAAAAGAAGACGATGTACAACGATTTTTGTTACAATTAATTTTTAATTAAAACACTTGTAAGTAAATTTAACATCCTAACACTAATTATTTACGTACTTACTTAGACATTGTAGTATCGCAATTATATAGAAGATTCTAATTGCTGGAATATTTCCTAATAAGAATTAAAAAATAGCTATGAAAAAATTTTTCTTATCCGTCCTTTGTTTGGGACTTATTGTTACTTCTTGTAAAAAAAATGATGATGACCCAGTCATTGAAGAAGAAATTGAAAACCCAGAAGAAGAAACCCCTGTTACGGTAGATATTGAAGTCCAAAACTTTTTTTGGCAAACACTAAATTTATGGTATTTCTGGCAAAGTGATGTGCCAGATTTGGCAGATGATCGTTTTGATACGCAAACTGCATACGAAGAATACCTTACCGAGAATGATGACCCTGTTGCTTTACTAGAGAATAAACTATTATTTTCAGAAGATCGATTTACTTTCTATAGCGATGATTATACTGAATTAGTAAATAATTCTGCAGGGGTATCTAAAAGTAATGGATTACAATTTGGTTTAGGTCGTATATCTGATTCTGATGAGGTATTTGGCTTTGTAGAATATATCGTTAAAAATTCTGATGCTTCTACTAAAGATATAAAAAGAGGAGATTTATTTGTTGCTGTAGATGGTCAAACATTATATTCAAATAGAGAAAATCCAGAAGACAATAATTTAGATTTACTTTTTAGCGATAATGATACTTACACTTTAAATATGGCTGAAATTGTTGATGGCGGTATAAGTGCTAGTGCTAAAAAAGTTACTTTGACAAAATCTGAAGGTCTTGAAGAAGACCCTATTCATGTTAATACCGTAATTACTTCAGGGGATAAAAAAATTGGATATTTAATGTATAACCAATTTGTTTCTGGTACTGAAGATGAATTGAATGCCGTTTTTGCCGATTTTGTATCTCAAGGTGTAAATGATTTGGTTTTAGATTTAAGATATAATCTAGGCGGTAGAGGCTCTACAGCTGCTGTTTTAGCAAGTTTGATAAAAGGTACCAACACGTCTGATTTACTTTTTAAAACTATATACAATGCAAAAATACAAGCTCAGCTTGAAAGCAGTTTTACTGACAACTTTTTTGTAAGTACTACAGGAACCAACGATGATAATTCCAATGCTCCTTTAAACACATTAAATTTAAATAGGGTTTACATAATTGCTACAGAAGGATCCGCTTCTGCAAGTGAATTAGTTATGGTGGGCTTGGCTCCTTATATGAACGTTGTTCATATTGGCGGTACAACTGTTGGCAAAAATCAAGGATCGCTATTATTTGTAGATGATCCAGAGAACGGTAATGTATATAGCCCAGAAAATGTTGACAACATCAACCCAAATGTACAATGGGGATTACAGCCTATTATAAGTAGAGTTGAGAACAGTGCTGGTTTTTCTGATTATATTGATGGTTTAGTACCCGATATTGAACTTTCTGAAGATGTCACCAATCTAGGAGTCTTAGGTAACGCCGATGAGCCTCTATTTGCAAGAGCTATACAGGAAATTAATGGAGTTAGTGGAAAAAGCAATTTTGACGTACTAATACCTGCGAATGTAGTCTCTAGTTCTAAGCTTCATGATCCACGTAATGCAGTCTTATTGCTAAATAATAGTGTTCCATCTACCAAAATTCCTTTGGCTGAAAAGAAATAAATTTAAAACATTCCAGTTACCCTATTTATGAAGAAGATATTAATAATATTTGTTGCTGCAATTGCATTCTCATGTTCTAAGGATGATGACTTGTCCTTACCTAATACAGTAGACCCAGATGGCTCTGCAAATGTAGAAGTACAAGATTTTATGTGGAAAGCCATGAATTTCTGGTATTTCTGGCAATCTAATGTAGATGATTTAGCTGATGACCGTTTTGAAAATACCGAAGAAGGTAGAGCTGCATACACTGCTTTTCTAGATTCTGAAGATGACCCTGCTGCTTTTTTTGAAAATAAGTTACAGTACATACAAGATCGTTTCAGTTTCTTTAACGAAGATTATCGAGAGCTTACCAATTCATTGGCAGGTATTTCTAAAAGTAATGGCTTAGAATTTGGTCTTGTTCGTTTCCAAGATAGCGAAGAGCTTTTTGGTTTTGTGCGTTATATAGTTCCTAATTCCAATGCTGCTACTACAGATATTCAACGTGGAGATTTTTTTACGGGTGTTGATGGTCAAACATTAAACCTAAGCAATTACGTTGAGTTACTATTTGGAGAAAACGACACCTATACTTTAAATATGGCAGACTTTACAAATGGTACTATTGTACCTAACGAAGAGGAAGTTGTTTTGACTAAAGAAGAAGGTTTAGCAGAGAACCCAGTGTTTATCTCTAAATCTTTTACCATAGGTGGAGAAAATATTGGATACATCATTTACAATCAATTTACTAACGAATATGATGACCAACTGTACGCTGCCGTTGAAGCTTTAAAATCTGCAGGTATCACTAATTTAGTAATGGATCTACGTTATAACCCTGGTGGCTCTGTTAATACCACTCGCCTATTGGCAAGCATGATTTACGGCACCAATACTTCAGATTTATTTTTGAAAAAAAGGTACAATGATAAATTACAAGATCAGTTTAACGACAGTCAATTAGAAGTCTATTTTGCAGACAAGGTAAATGGTAAAACCATAAATTCTTTGGGCTTAACTAAATTATACGTGCTAACCTCTTCAAGTTCAGCTTCGGCAAGTGAGCTGTTAATTAATAGCCTAGAGCCGTATATGGATGTTATCCAGATTGGAAATGTAACAAGAGGTAAAAACGAATTCTCAACTACTTTAGTAGATGACCGTGAAAACTCATACCTATACACCCCATCGCGAGTAAATGATATCAATCCAGATAACCAATGGGCTATTCAGCCTTTAATTGGAAGAAACGAAAATGCAGATGGTTTCTTTGACTTTACCAGTGGTTTACAGCCAGATTATGAGTTATTAGAGGATTATAGTAACCTTGGAATTTTAGGTGAAGAAAACGAGCCGTTATTAGCTAAAGCTATTGAATTGATTACCGGGCAAACAGGCAAACGTGATTATACGGTACAATACCCTATTAATACTGTTAGTAGTTCTAAAGAGCATAGCCTAATGAGTGATAAAATGGTTGACGATACTGTTTATGACATAAAGTTTTAGAACTTACACTTTACTTAAAATAAAAAAGGACAGCCTGTTGGCTGTCCTTTTTTTATGTTAAAGACTTAATTTAAACCCAAGCCTAACATTTCTACCTTTCGTAGTAAAAGAAACTACTTCAGTATATTCTTCGTTTAAAATATTATCTACAGCTAAGAATGCTGATAGATTTGCGCAAAACTGATGTCTCAATTGTAAGTTAGCCAGACTAAAGCTATCTAAAGTTACATCTGAAAAGGTTGCGAAATCTGTATCTGTTCTATCCGATACATATTGATAAGATAAACCTACAAATGTATCATCCTTGATAACATAACCTAGAGTTGCATTTATCTTACTTTTTGGCACCCTTAACGCCAATCCTTCTTTAGAATTTGTATAGGTATAATTCGTATCAAAAGTAAGACCTTCTGCTAATTCTGTATCTAATCCAACTTCTACCCCATCAAAATGAGCAGTATCGGCTGAATTTCTATACTGACTCTCAAATGTATTTGGGTCAATAGTTACATATGCTATTCTGTTATCTTCTGTTCTATTAAAATAAATAGCATTAATAATAAAGGCATCAGAAACTTTAAATTCAAATCCACCTTCTAAGGTACTATCTTCTTCAGGGTTCAAATCTGGATTAGCTCCAAAAGGACCATACAATTGCGATAGATTTGGCGCAATATAGGAAGTAGCATATGATCCCATAAATTTTAAATATCCATCATTTATATCAAATCTGTACGATGGATTAATATTGTAAATAAAGTTAGAACCATAATTGCTATGATTATTTAAACGTAATCCTGCATTTACATTAATACCTTGATTACCTACATATACAGCATTCAGATAAGGATCTACGGTATTAGAATCGTATTCTTCACTAAATAAAGTCTGATTGTCAATATAGTTTAAACCTACTATGGTATGAATGTTCTCTGAAAAAGTGTACTTATTAAAAACATCTACAATGTATGATTGCGAGTCATAACTCGCAGGAAAAGTAGATTCAAACACCCTATCAATTTGATTAAATGCTGTATTTACATTGATACTTCCATTTTCATACCCGTAAGATGAACTTAGACCAAAACGAGACTGTTCACTGGTAAAATGAAAATCTGCATCTTCAATAGGAAAACCATTATCGTAGTCACTATTCAATTTGTTATAAAATGCAGATGCATTAATTTCAAAACGATCAGAGAATCGGTATCCTACTTTTACATTTCCATCAATTCTTGAAAACTCATCAGATTCTGTTCCTATTGCTGCAGACAAACCATCTGTATATTGATGACCACCAGAAGCTAATATTGAAAGTTTACCTTGTTTTGCCGTTAAGTTTACAGTATTCGAAAAATCAGAAAGGTTATAATTTTGATCTGCTTCGGTCTGGTTAGTTCCCATACTCGAAATTACATCTAAAGCAAGTCCTTCTTTTGATGCTTTTTTGGTGGTAATATTTATAACCGCTGTTGCAGCAGAGTTACCATAAAGCGTACTTGCTGCTCCTTTTAAAATTTCAATACTCTCTATTTGATCCGTATTTAATAATCTTAAATCGTACTCTGCACTGGTACCCGATGGGTCAGATACTTGAATACCATCAATAATAACCAATACCTGGCGGTTATTCCCTCCTCTTACATAAGTGGATAGGTTTTGACCAGCAAAACTTCTGGTACCATTAATTTCAATTCCGCTTTTAGTGTTGAAAATTTCTGCAACAGAGCGACCTTGATTTTGTTTTAATTCTTGTTGCGATATGGTAATTATGGTTTTACCTGAATTTTCACGTTTTAATTGAAAACGCGAATCACTGACTACAACTTCATCTAGTTGTACCGTTTTTGTAGAATCTTGCACTTGCTGTGCTCCTACATTTGCACACAATAATACTGTGACCGCTGTAGGCCACAAAAGATAATTTTTCATTCGTTTAAATTCATAAACGGGAGTGTAGTATGTCTGTACCCATACGTAAACCTTTATCCCGAAAGTTTAACATTTTCTGTTTGAATTAGGCAGGTCTCCTGACTTGTTAAATGCTATTCTGCCTTCCCATGATTTCTGAACCGGTTCAGATTTCAAAGTGGCTTTTGAAGAAAATAGCACCTTCTAAATAAAGTATTAAACAAAATCTATTTGCCAATAGATAGGTTTAATATCAACTTACAGTTGCGGGAACAGTTCCAGATTTTCACTGGATTCCCTTTTAATTTCATCACAAAAAGCAATGAAAACCAAAATTCACGGCGAAAGTAAACATTTAGTTTAATCTTTCTAAGTAAACTTTTATAATACTACATTTGAAAACTAGACGAAATTTAATCATGACCAAACGCTTACTTTTTATTAGTTTTTTAATTTTATTATGTACCTGTAAGCAAGAAAAAAAGGATTCAATTCCTGTAAAAAACCCAACCAGAAATACTTCAATACAATACGCTAAAGGATTTACTGTAGAAAAACAACCATCGGGCATTACTATACTCAAGGTACTCTCACCATGGTTAAATTCCGAAAAAACATATACCTATGCATTAATACCTAAAGAAGTTCAAGCTAAGGTATCCTTAAACAGAAATGAGTACGATGCTATAATTTCCACACCTGTAGAAAAAATAGTATTAACCTCAACAACGCACATACCCGCTTTAGAAGAATTAGGGTTATTAGATAAATTAGTAGGTTTTCCAGACACAAAATATATCTCATCTAAAGCTGCTAGAAAACGAATTGAAGCTGGTCAAATTCAAGAATTGGGCATCAACGAAAACCTAAATACCGAAGCAGTTATATCTTTACAACCAGAACTTATTTTTGGCTTCTCCATCAATGGTAGCAATGCTGTTTACGAAACTATTCAACGTGCCAACATTCCTGTTGTATATAATGGAGATTGGGTAGAAGAAACTCCCTTAGGTAAAGCGGAATGGATAAAATTCTTTGCCCCTTTCTTTAATAAAACAAATGAGGCAAATTTGATTTTTACAGAAATAGAAGCATCCTATTTAGAAGCTAAAGAATTAGCCGCTAAAGCTACGAAACGACCAACAGTTGTTAGCGGAGCTCTATATAAAGATGTATGGTATTTACCTGGCGGAAAAAGCTGGGCCGCTAATTTTCTACGTGATGCCAATGCTGATTATCTTTGGAGCACATCTAATGAAAGTGGAAGTCTTTCGTTAAGCTGGGAGAGTGTGCTAGACGTTGCCCAACATGCTGAGTATTGGATTGGTCCTGCTCAATATGCATCATATGACGAAATGAAATCATCAAGTCAGCATTACCAACAGTTTGATGCTTTTAAGAACGGAAAGGTGTTTAGTACCGCCAATACGAAAGGTGAAACTGGCGGCACCTTATATTATGAGCTTGCACCACAAAGACCAGATCTAGTACTAAAAGATTTAATTTATATTTTGCACCCTGGTTTACTGCCTAACTATGAACCGTTCTTTTTTAAACCCCTATTATAATTGTTAAAACGACCCACTTATACCATTCATTTTACACTGCTAGTTGTTGTTTTACTGGTATGTTTTATTATAAATATTTGTTTGGGTTCTGTAACTATTTCTTTCCTAGATACTGTTCAAATATTATTTGGTACCGTTTCAGAAGATTCATCTAGCTCCTATATTATTTGGCAATACCGCTTACCAAAAGCGATAACCGCTATTTTGGTGGGCGGCGGACTTTCCCTTAGTGGATTACTAATGCAGACCTTATTTAGAAATCCCCTCGCAGGACCTTATGTTTTAGGTATTAGTTCTGGAGCAAGTTTGGGTGCTGCAATAATAATTATGGGATCTTCGCTATTTTCTGGTTATTTCGCGTTCGCTACTTTTAACGATATTTCTTTAGCAATAGCCTCTAGTATTGGCAGTTTTCTAGTTTTATCTCTTGTGCTAATGGTTGCTTCTAAAATAAAGGACACTATGGCACTATTAATTATTGGCTTAATGTTTGGCAGTATTACAGCTGCCGTAGTCAGTGTACTTTCTTACTTCTCTAAAGCTGAAAAATTACAGCAATATATCTTTTGGTCTTTTGGTAGCTTAGGGAATCTATCATGGTTGCAAATTCTCATTGTTGCCTCTTGTACGGTTATTGGCATACTTTTAAGTATTATGACAATTAAACCACTTAATGCATTTCTATTAGGAGAAAACTATGCCAAAAGCTTAGGTGTACGATTACAAAAATCCCGTTATCTTATAATTATAGCTACAGGCTTATTGGCAGGATGCATTACTGCTTTTGCAGGACTCATAGCTTTTGTAGGTCTAGCGGTACCCCATATAACCAGACAATTATTTCACACAACAGATCACAAAATTCAAATACCAGCTGTTTTGTGTTGTGGAGCAATTTTAATGTTAATATGCGATACCATTGCCCAATTACCCGGATCAGTAAGTGTTTTACCTATTAATGCCATAACTAGTATTTTTGGAGCTCCGGTAGTTATTTGGCTATTGGTTCGCAAAAGAAAAATGATATTTTAATATTAAACTATAAGTCATCCAGAACACCAATCTAAATAGCACATTAAAAGTCAAAGATTTATCTATTGGCTATGATAATAAAGTCATTGCTTCTAATATATCCTTTAAATTAAACAAAGGCGAGCTTGCCGGCATAGTTGGTATTAATGGGATTGGAAAGTCAACTTTATTGCGGACTCTAGGTAGATTTCAACCCAAAATATCTGGTTCTATAGAAGTTGAAGGTAAGCAGCTAGATTCTTTTGATGATTTAGAAATAGCTTCTAAAGTGAGTGTCGTACTCACAGAGCCAATAGCTTCTAAAAATTTATCGGTACATGAATTGTTGGCTTTAGGCAGGCAACCTTACACCAATTGGTTGGGAAAACAAACAAATGAAGACATATCAATAATTAACAATAGTATTGCACTATTAGAGTTAGAACCTTTTTTAGAAAAAAAATGTTTTCAATTAAGTGACGGACAATTGCAACGTGTACTTGTAGCAAGGGCCCTAATACAAGATACAGATGTAATTCTTCTTGATGAACCAACCACACATCTAGATTTATATCATAAGGTTCAAATATTAAAACTGTTAAAATCAATTGCTCACGAAACAAATAAAATTATACTATTTACCAGTCACGAAATTGAACTCGCCATCCAATTATGCGATAAGATGTTAATATTAGATGGACTAACAAATTCATTTGATGAACCTTGCAAGCTGATAGCGAATAGAAGCTTTGACTCCCTCTTCCCTACTGATATGATTTCCTTTGATGCTAATACAGGTTCTTTCAGAATAAAGAAATAGGGAATATTCCTATTTCATATAATTCATTGAGTATGTTAATTAAAACAGATAAGCTCTTTTAGAGTTTACTGATCAATCAAGTATCTTTACCAGATTACTCAAGTTAACTAATGAACGAAATCTATATATATTTAATCATAGGAATCTTTTGCCTTGCCATTGGATATTTTCTTGGCAATTATATTCAGCTTTTAAAAACGAAATCTCGTCAAAGTACTTTAGAAGAGCGCGAGCAACAAATGCATAATAACCTATCTGTATTTCAAGAGCGTTTAAAAGAGAGCGAAAAACAAAAATTACAACTACAATCTGAAAAAGAACACCTTGGCAATCAAATTGTACGTTATCAGGCAGATTTAGAAAACTTACAACAAAAGAATAGAGAGCAAAAAGAAGAAGTTGAAAAACTACAAGAAAAATTTACCAAAGAATTTGAGAATCTTGCCAATAAAATTCTTGAAGAAAAAAGTCTAAAATTTACAGAGCGAAACGAAAAGAACATAAAAAACATTCTTACGCCATTAAATGAGAAAATCTTGCTTTTTGAAAAGAAAGTAGAAGAAAGTCAAAAAGAAAACATAAGCATTCATTCCGCCTTAAAAGAGCAATTATTAAACCTGCAGACACAAAATATAAAAATTACCCAAGAGGCAGAAAACTTAACAAAAGCTTTAAAAGGCGATAGTAAGATGCAGGGTAATTGGGGCGAATTGGTTCTTGAACGTGTTTTAGAAAAATCTGGATTAGAGAAAGACAGAGAATATTCCGTACAACAAAGCTTTACCCGCGAAGATGGCAGTAGAGTATTACCCGATGTCATTATCAACCTACCTGACGGTAAGAAAATGGTGGTGGATTCTAAAGTATCTTTAACCGATTATGAGCGTTATGTAAATGCTGAAGATGAATTTAAAGAGAAGTATTTAAAAGACCATATAAACTCTCTTAGAAGACATGTAGACCAACTATCTGCGAAGAAGTACGAAGATTTATATGAAATGGAAAGTCCAGATTTTGTACTCATGTTCGTTCCTATAGAACCTGCATTTGCAATTGCCATAAACCAAGACAATTCTTTGTATAACAAAGCTTTCGAACAAAATATTATAATTGTAACTCCCTCCACACTTCTTGCTACCTTACGCACTATTGATAGTATGTGGAATAATGAAAAACAGCAACGCAATGCAATTGAAATAGCACGACAAGCAGGTGCTCTCTATGATAAATTTGAAGGCTTTGTAAATGACCTTATGAAAGTTGGTAAAAAGATGGACGATGCTAAAGATGAATATCGCGGCGCAATGAACAAATTAGTAGATGGTCGTGGCAACATAATCACTAGTATCGAAAAATTAAAAAAAATGGGTGCCAAAGCTAAAAAATCAATACCTGAATCACTTTTAAAACGCGCTATTGATGATGATGATTTTGAAGAAGAACCTAAATTAGAATTATAATTAACAACCATTAACTATATAATTAAATTAAACACATGAAAAAGATAGTCTCATTAATTTTATTAAGCGTTGTAGTAATCTGTGCGCTCTATTACGCATTCATCTATTTTGTGACCTTTAGCGAAGGTGTTCGTTCAGGGGAACTTATAAAAATCAGCCACAAAGGAGTTATAGCCAAAACGTGGGAAGGTGAAATTAGCCAAGGAATATCTGGTGCTCAAATATTTTCATTTTCTGTATTAGACAAGGATAAAGAGGTTATAGAAAAACTGCAAGAATACCAAGGACAATACGTAAAAGTTAGTTATGTAGAACGCTATACCACATTTTTTTGGTTAGGCGATTCAAAATATTTCGTTACCAAAGTACAACCAGAACAATCACCTCATTTTAGAAAATAGACATTTACGTTAAAAAATAAAGACCTTATGGAAAAGTTTAAAAGTGTAAGAGAGTCTAGAGTTTCTATAACAGAATTGATGCTTCCCTCCCATTCTAATTTTGGAGGCAAAGTACATGGTGGACATATATTGAATTTAATGGATCAGATCGCGTTTGCTTGCGCTTCTAAACATTCGCGACAATATTGCGTAACTGCATCTGTTAACCGAGTAAATTTTTTAAACCCTATTGAAGTAGGTGAATTGGTGACCTTAAAAGCAAGTATCAACTATACTGGTCGTACATCTATGGTTGTTGGTGTTAGAGTAGAATCTGAAAACATTACGACAGGCACTAAAAAGCACTGTAATTCATCATATTTTACTATGGTAGCTAAGGGAACAGATGGAAAAAATGTTCCCGTACCAGGACTAATTATCTCTGATGATCAAGGGGTTAGAAGATTTGCGCGCAGCAAATACCGCAAATTAGAAGCTCAAGAAAGAGATACTAAATTTGAATCTAAAACCTTTAACTCAGAAGATTATATTAAAGAATTGGAATCTGAAAATATAAAGATTGAACTTAAGTAAGAAGCTTTGCCGCAGCTGCATCTAAAAACCAAACTAAATCTTTGGTTTTTGGTGCAACATGGCTTGCCGGATAAACTAAATACCCTTCTTCCCTGTCAATAATTATTTTAACCTTTTCTGCCTTGGTTTCTCCTGTTACCAAGAAAGCTACTGTTTTGGCATTATTTATAATTCTGCCCGTTAGTGAAACTCTTCTTTGACCAGATTCTGGGTGTATTGCAACTTCACAATTATCCGGTGAAACCCAAAGCTCTATTTCATGAGGAAAAATTGATGCTGTATGACCATCATCGCCCATACCAAGAATAACCAAATCGAACTGAGGCAATCCCAACTCTTTAGGCAATTCTTTCTCCAATAATTCACCATAACGCTTAGCTTCCAACTTTGGATCAGCTTCACCTTTAATACGGTGGATATTTTCCTCTGGTATATCTACCTTAGAGATAAGGTGCTCTACCGTCATTTTATAATTACTTTCCGCATCATCAGGTGCTACACATCTTTCATCTCCCCAGTACAAATGAATATTACTCCAATTTACATCGCCCGCAAATTCCTCCGCTAGAACATCAAACACAATTTTAGGGGTACTACCACCAGATAAGGCTATATGAAAAGCCTCCTGATCTGCAGATTTCTCTATAAGGTATTTAGAAAACTCTTCCGCTACCTTTGTTTTATTTTGGTAAACTTTTACTTCCATCTTTTCTTATAACTTTAATTATTCCTCTTCCTATTTAACAGATTACACAATAACCAGATTCATCTGCTAAATTCTCACTAGGGTTACGCCATTCCCCAACTCCTTCAATAAGCTCATTCGCATTTTCAGGCCCCCAAACTCCGGCTGCATAACCGTACATTTTAACATCCTTTCCATTTTTCCAATATTCTAAAATAGGATCAACAAATGCCCAAGCTGCTTCTACTTCATCAGCCCTTGCATATAAAGTAGCATCGCCTTGCATTGCATCAAGCAAAAGACGCTCATAAGCTTCCATTACATTAGTTTCCGTTAAACTAGAATAGTAAAAATCCATATTGGCACGTTCTACTTCAAAACCTTGACCAGGAACTTTTACTCCGAACTTTATCAATATACCTTCATCTGGCTGAATACGAATAACCAATTTATTATCCTTATTACTGATACCCGATTCCTTAAAAATCTGATGATGTGGAGTTTTAAAGTGTATAACAACCTCAGTTACTTTGGTTGGCATACGTTTTGCCGTTCTAACATAGAACGGTACATCTGCCCAACGCCAATTATCTACAAAGAACTTAATTGCAGCAAAGGTTTCTGTAGTTGAATTATTATCAACCCCTTCTTCTTCTCTATAACCTTTTACCTCTTGACCATCAATTTTAGAAGATACATACTGTGCTCTTATAGTATTGTCATAAAGTGTTTTCTCATCCGTCATTATTTTAAGTGACTTCAACGCTTTCAACTTTTCATTACGAATTTCCTCTGCATCTGCGCTTAAAGGCGGCTCCATCACAATTAAAGCTACTATCTGCAATAAATGACTTTGAAACATATCTCTTAAAGCACCAGACTTATCATAGTAACCTCCTCTTTTCTCAACACCTACACTTTCTGCATTGGTAATCTCTACATGATGTATATAATTCCTATTCCAAAGTGGCTCAAAAATACTGTTGGCAAAACGCGTTACTAGTAAATTCTGTACCGTTTCCTTTCCTAAATAATGATCTATTCTAAAAATTTGACCTTCTTTAAAATAGGTATGCAAACCATCGTTTAATTCTTTAGCAGACTCTAAACTATAACCAAATGGTTTTTCAACAATAATTCTTCTCCAACCAGTATTCTCTTCATTTAGTCCTTGATCAGATAAATTTTTTGCAATAGGCTCATACAAACTTGGCGGTGTAGACAAGTAAAACATATGATTACCATTCGTATTATATTTTTGATCTAAATCTGAAATCCTTTTTTCTAAACGCTCATATGACGTGTCATAATCTGATCCTAAATCTTCATAAAAAAGTTTATCGGCAAATTTTTGAATATAATCCTCGTCAAACTCTTCTCTTTCTTTTTCTAGATAAGGGCTTTCTAGAACTACCTTACTTCTAAATTGCAAATCGCCCAAATCACTCCTACTCACACCAAGAACCACAAAATTTTCAGGTAGGTCGTTGCCTTTATATAAATTGAAAATTGCGGGTATTAATTTCCTTGCTGTTAAATCTCCAGATGCCCCAAAAATTACGAGCATTTGATTTTCTGTCTTTTTCATTATGGGTTGATATTCTTTATTATTCAAATATCTTAAAATCTAAGCCATTATTGGTCTTCTTTAAGACGGAATTTGGAATTAAAGTCAATATTTTAAATTATTTTTGATTGACATTATGTTGCTAACAACATATAAACAGAGTGTTGTAACATTTTTGTATTTTTTAATTAAAAAACAATCAATTTATGTATGATTTTGGTTTAGTAGGTCTTGGAGTAATGGGACAGAATTTTATTCTTAATGTAGCTGATAATGGGTTTTCTGCTTACGGATATGATTTAGATGAGGAAAAAGTAGAGGCTTTAAAGACTTTGGGAGGAGATTTAGATAAA
This sequence comes from Maribacter sp. Hel_I_7, assembly GCF_000688315.1. Classification (NCBI taxonomy): domain Bacteria; kingdom Pseudomonadati; phylum Bacteroidota; class Flavobacteriia; order Flavobacteriales; family Flavobacteriaceae; genus Maribacter; species Maribacter sp. Hel_I_7. The sequence continues at coordinate 1,182,343 of NZ_JHZW01000003.1, forward strand.
GTAAGTGCATCTAGCAATATAAAGACATTCGTAAAAAATTTAAAACAGCCGCGTAAAATAATGTTATTGGTACCTGCTGGTAAAATTGTAGATGCGGTTATAGAATCGTTACTACCACATATTGACAAAGGAGATATTATCATTGATGGTGGTAACTCTTTCTTTACAGATACGGACAGAAGAGAAGCGCAATTACAAGAAAGAGCAATTAACTTTTTTGGTGCCGGTGTTTCAGGTGGTGCAAAAGGTGCTCGTAAAGGTCCAAGTATTATGCCTGGTGGCTCAAAATCTGCATATGAACATATTAAACCAATTTTTGAAGCGGTATCCGCTAAATACAATGGTGAACCATGTGTTGCTTATTTAGGTCCAAAATCTGCTGGTAACTATGTAAAAATGGTACATAATGGTATAGAATACGGCTTAATGCAGTTAACTTCTGAAATTTATGATGTTCTAAAAAAAGGGGGCGATTATACAAACGATGAATTACATAGCACTTTTGCAAAGTGGAATTCTGGAAGATTACAATCTTTCCTAGTTCAAATTACTTCTGAGATATTTGAGCAAGAAGATGAACTTGTAAAGGGACGCTTAGTAGATCAGATTCTAGATAAGGCTAAGCAAAAAGGTACCGGTAAATGGACAAGTCAAAATGCGATGGATTTAGGCATTCCCGTTCCATCAATTGATGTTGCCGTTAGCATGCGTGAACTTTCTGCTTTAAAAGAAGAAAGAGTTAAAGCCGATGCTCTTTATGATAGACCATCTGTTGCCCACATGGATAAAGAAAAATTAGAAGAGCTTACCGAAAAAGCATTATTCTTCTCTTTCATTATAACATATTCGCAAGGCCTGCACCAACTAGCAGATGCTTCTAAAGAATACGGTTATGATTTAGATATTGCGATAATTGCAAAAATATGGAGAGCTGGTTGTATTATACGTGCCGGTCTTTTAGCTGATATTACAGAAGCTTTTAAAGCTGAACCTACTTTACCTAATCTTTTACTTTCTCCAAATTTCGTGAGTAAAATAAAGGAAACTGTTGGTGCAGCTAGAGAATTGGTTGCTTTTGGAGCACAAAATGGAATTCCATTACCAGGTTTGTCAAACTCGCTTACATATTTTGATGCGTATACCTCTAGTAAATTGCCGTTAAACTTAATTCAGGCGCAACGAGATTATTTTGGTTCACATACTTATGAGCGTTTAGATCGTGAAGGTATTTTCCATACAGAATGGGAAGATTAAAAATCATCATTTGAGAAAATTAAAAACTGTTTTAAATAGTATTTGCCTTTTAGTAATTGTTGTAACGACCATAGTGTCTTGCAAAGAAAAATCGACGGAAGAAATTCCTGTAGAAGTTCTTGATAATCATACATTAGACAGAAAGGCAAATGCTATTTCAATAGATTCGCTGGTTAGACAGATTTACGTACCTATTTATTCGGATATCTATAATCAGACTAGAGATTCTAGAACATTGCTAACAGCTACGCTAAGCATTAGAAATACAAGTTTAAAAGATAGCTTGTTCGTAAGTAAAATAGATTACTATAATACTGAAGGAGATTTGGTTAGGAGCTATATTGACTCCCCTATATACCTCACCCCTATGGAATCTATTGATTACGTTATTGAACAGCAAGATACCTCTGGTGGTAGTGGTGCAAATTTTATGATAGATTGGTATTCAAAGAAACAATTGAACCCATTATTTCAAGCCGTTATGGTTGGTGGATTGGGAGCTCAAGCCTTTTCATTTACTACTGAAGGAATTGAAGTTATTGAGTAGTAACCTCAATACATTACCTTAAAAAATTTAAAAAGTCTTTAATTCATACCGTCTATTATGTATTCCATTTACGTTATTGAATTATCAAAAAAAGTGTTCACTGAAAATAGAAAGTTCAGAGAAGCCAATCCGCAATTTAACGGAGTTCTTGAATGTCTATATGTAGGCATGACAAGTAAGACACCCAAAGAACGATTTGATCAACATAAAACTGGTGCTTTAAGTAAAAAAGGTCATAATCTATCTTCAAAAATTGTTCATAAATATGGCATGTATTTGCGTGGCAGTCTTTTCAATCATATTGAACCTATAAAAACAAGAGCAGATGCTTTGCATATGGAAAAGCAATTGGCTCTTGAACTTAGACGTAAAAAATACGCGGTTTGGTTTAATTGATATAATCTCTATTATTTATTTAGGAAGTGGAGTTACTGCATCTAGAAGCTCATCTTCCATACCATAGTATTTCAAAGCAAAACCGAAAGCGATTACCGAAAGAATAACTCCTACCAGAAACACCGTATAAGTCCAACGTAATAATCGGTACTTTTCTTGCAAAACCTTACCCAAGTAATACAAATCCATACTTAAAGAATCATAAATTGATTCTTTACTTTTGATGATATCTCTTAGTTTAGATTTAAAATCATTTAACTCCATCGTATGGAAATTCCCAAAAAATAAGAAGTTAGTATCCTTCTTTTTAATATCATCTTCGACTACATCTTCATTAGTAACTTTAGGACGCGTTGCTAATACGGACATTATCATGGATGCTATACTGAACAATACAAATATTACCGTTGGATAAATTAAATACGAATTTGATGGTGAATCTAATTTCGGTATCAGATTAGCTAGTAACAATGAAATAATAATAGCATTTACAGAAAGTAGAATATTTGCTTTAGTATCTGCGATATCACTTAATTTAATATGGTTTCTAAGCTCTATACGATACAAGGACTGAATTGCCCTTTGCGGACTCTCATCTTTCAATCTAGCTTTTAAAACCTCTTTCTTTTCTGTCTTTTCTGACTTTTGTAATCTAGAAATCAACGAAAGTATATTATTTTCTTTTTTTTCTTGCCAATTCTCCTTGGCATAGTCGGTGTAAAAACGATGCTGAATACGTAGTTTTTCAACGTAGTTTAAACGCCATGTATCTAGGTCTGGAACAGATTTATCAAAATTCTCTAATTCAAGCCTTAACAATTGTAGCATTTCCTCAAAATTCTCTGATGCATAAAACCAACAGCTAACGTCTTTTAAAATAGCCTCTTCATCATTTTTAGGGTTTTCATCTTGCCACGGACAACTTATTAAATTATGTATTTGATCAATATCATTTTGATCAACTTTATTTTCTTTTAGAAAACTTGAAGCCAATTGAAGACTCTCATTTAAATGATTTTCATAATCTACCGCATAACCTGAATAAAGAAACCAAGCAGCTATTATAACTCTATTTTGATCAACTTGTTGATTGCCACTTTCGCTTAGAATCTTATTTACTTCTACAATAGTCTTTTTAGCATACCCTTGACTATGAAAAAGAAAGTTCTTATTCATTTGGTCTGCTAAAAGATTCTTGATATACTTTTCGACTTTATCTACTGTAAGTTCATTCATGATTGTGAGTTTGTTGGTTTACTAAGTGTATTAGATAAATAATTGACTCCCATTTTTCAATTGCCTATTATTAGTTGACACAATTAAAACATGCCATTTGTGATTTAGTCAATTTTAAATCATCGGAACCTTTCAATGCTTTCGTTAATTCCTCTGCTTTAATTAGTTCTTTTTTAAATCGAATAGCATAATCTAGTAGCTTACCTCGCCTACTTTTAATCTTTGCTATTATTTCATTACCATCCAATTCGAAAATATCATTAGACCATACACCAAAAGATTCATTTATAGCTTGATCAGTCAATAATACTTGTAATTGCCTAGCTTCTTTTTCAAATACCGTTTGTGGAATATCCCTCATAAAATAAACATCGAATGGAGATATTAAACCTGGTAAGAAATCTATCTCTTTTTCAAAAGATTGTACTTCGGGAAGAAAAGCTTGATTAGAGATTAATGTAGGTAGAATACCTTCTAAATTAAAGAATGCATTATCCCTATCGCACGGCAAAGGAATAGCATTTATGGAATCTCCAATATTTTCAATTGCCCAGCCCCACTGTTTGGCATGGCGATCCCAATCACCAATAAGCAAATCAAACAGCCTTGCTCTAACTAATGAATTCTCATCTATGGCAACTTTATTCGGGTATTTAATTTTTAACTCTTGTAAGTTATCTGTGTCTATAAGAGAATCTACATTTACCTTATTTAACCACTTCGCATTACCTTCTGTTTCATATTCTAATTGAAACAAACGATTGCCAAACTTTGCATTATAATTATCAAGCGCTGCCTGTTTTGGAACAAATACCAACTTTGGTTGAGTATTGAATATTTTAGCCTTTTTAGACAACTGCGCTACTACTAGAGCTGCGTATGGATGTTGAGCTGAAATACCATCAACAACTATATTTTCTATTCCCAAGGTCTCGGCTATTTCAGGTATTAAAGGAGAAGGATCTTTCGATACACTTCTCAAAGTCATTAATGTGCCGTCATCCCTCTTTAACTTTAAAGAGTGGGTTTGTTGACCGCCACCTTCTTCTAGTATTTTTAAATTGCCTTCCAAATCATTTAAATACAGAATTGGCACTTTAACCGGGGTTGCCCATGCCTTTCTATATTGTGCGCCCTGCATGACATTTTTTATATCATTTGCTTCATATAAAGTACTTGCCGCAACTAATACAGAATCATACTTTTTAAAATCTATTTTTTCGACATCAGAAAATCCTACAATCTCACAGGTGTCAAAAGTTTTATTAGTACTTGATAAAGACCAATATGCCAATCCAATAAAAATCAACACTATTAAACTTAATAAGATAATTATTTTTTTCACCTTCTTTTTTTAAAAATCTATTCCTGAACAAGATTAGCTATAAAAGGAGATTTAGGATTACCTAATAAAATTAATTTTTAACCTTATAAAAGATGGATTAACCTATTAAAAACCACATCTAACACAATAGCAAATCAATAAATTTAGTGTTAAAATTTTATGGATATGTTATTTTAAAATGATTAAATTTAAAAGTTACGTAATGAACTTATCTTAAAATATCTTTTATGACCGGATTAATAATGGATTACCCACTAACCACTAATACCATATTAAAATATGCAAACAGTGCTTTTCCAGATAAAAAATTAATCTCTTATTTACCAGATGGTAGTAGACATGAATATTCGTACGGCCAACTTTACAAACGATGCTGTCAACTCGCTAATGCCCTAAAAAATAAATTAGGAATTACTAAAGGTGATATGGTTGGCACCTTTGCATGGAATCACTACCAACATGTTGAATTATACTATGGTATACCAGGAATAGGTGCAATTTGCCATACCATCAATATCAGATTATCATCTCAGCAGACAGAATTTATTATTAATCATTCTGAAGATAAAGTGATTTTTGTTGACGCCACATTAGTCCCTTTATTAGAAAAAATAGCTCCAAAATTAGAGACAGTAGAAAAATATATTATCATAAATGCCCCTAAAGGCTTTACCACTAATCTCCCCAACATCATTCATTATGAAGATTTAATAGGAGAGCAATTAGAAACAATTGATTGGCCTGCAATAGATGAAAATGATGCCAGTGGTATGTGTTATACAAGTGGCACAACAGGTATGCCTAAAGGAGTTTTATATTCCCATAGGTCAACTTATTTACATGCCATGACTATACTATCGCCTAACGCAGGTAATTACAACAATAATGATATTATATTATTAGTAGTGCCTCAATTTCATGTTATGGCTTGGGGTTTCCCCTATATGTGTTTATTATCTGGATCAGATATGGTAATGCCATCATTACATTTACGACCAGATGCAATTATAAGAATTCTAGAAAGTGAGAAAGTTAACAAAGCAAATGGGGTACCCTCTATTTGGAGAGGAGTTTACGAAGAAATGAAAAAGAACCCTCCTAAAAACAAATTAGCCTTAGAGGAATATTTGGTAGGCGGTTCAGCTCTATCTGCCAGTCTTATTGAAAATTTTGAAAAGGATTTTGGAATTAAAGGAGTGCAAGCCTGGGGTATGACAGAAACTTCACCTTTAGGTACAGCTAGTAGACTTCAGAAAAAGCATAAAAACTTAAGCGAAAAAGAACAAATAAAAATACGAGCAAAACAAGGCATTGAATTTCCAGGCATAGAAATGCGAATAATTGGGGATGACGGCGAAGTAGCTCCTAGAGATGGTAAAACTATGGGAGAACTACAAGTAAAAGGAGCCTGGGTAATCAAGTCTTATTTCAAGACTAATAGCCGTGATAGCTTTACTAAAGACGGTTGGTTTAGAACTGGAGATGTAAGTACTATAGATGCTGATGGCTATATGGAAATAACAGACCGTACCAAAGATTTAATTAAAAGTGGTGGAGAATGGATTTCTAGTGTAGCGCTGGAACTAGCGCTAATGTCTCATTCCAAAATCAAAGAAGCTGCCGTCATTGCAATACCTGATAAAAAATGGTCTGAACGACCTTTGGCAACATTAGTACTAGCGGATGAAAATGATCCTGTTTCTACTGAAGAATTGAAAGAATTTTTAGCCAAGGATTTTGCTAATTATCAAATTCCTGATAACTACGTAACAATAAATCAAGTACCAAAAACAAGTGTTGGTAAATTTGACAAGAAAGAAATAAGAAGATTATACGCAGAAGGGAAACTCTAATTTATTTCAAGTTTCCCTTCCGTTTATAATATTAGTCTTAAAATAAGACTATTTACTTAAATACATTTTACGTCTAGCGTATAAGTTGTAAAATTCATCATCTTTAAGACTATCGATGAAAAGAATACTCTCTCCTGTACTCTTCATTTCAGGACCTAAGTTTTTGTTTACATTAGGAAATTTATTGAAAGAGAATACCGGTTGTTTTATTGCAAAACCTTCCAATTGAGGGTTGAAGTTGAAATCTTTCACCTTCTTCTCCCCTAACATCACCTTAGTTGCATAGTTTACATATGGTTCTTTGTAAGCTTTCGCTATAAAAGGCACCGTTCGAGATGCTCTAGGGTTTGCTTCGATGATATAAACAACGTCATCTTTTATTGCAAACTGAATGTTGATAAGACCTACCGTATTTAATGCTAATGCAATTTTCTTGGTGTGATCTTTAATCTGCTGCATTACAAACTCACCTAAATTAAATGGTGGTAATGTTGCATTAGAATCTCCCGAGTGAATTCCACAAGGTTCAATATGCTCCATAATTCCGATGATATATACATCTTCACCATCACAAATTGCATCTGCCTCCGCTTCTATAGCTCCATCCAAATAATGATCTAGCAATAACTTGTTATTCGGAATCTTTCTCAAAAGATCTACTACATGCTCTTCTAGTTCTTCTTTATTAATAACGATCTTCATTCCTTGACCACCTAAAACGTATGAAGGTCTAACCAATAATGGAAAATCAAGTTCATCTGAAAGTGCTAAAGCTTCATCTGCAGTTTCAGCAACTCCAAATTGTGGGAATGGAATATCATTTTCTTGTAAAAGTTTAGAAAAACTACCTCTATCTTCCGCTAAATCCAAAGACTCAAAACTTGTACCTATAATCTTTATACCATATTTAGATAGCTTTTCTGCTAACTTAAGTGCTGTTTGCCCCCCTAATTGAACTATAACACCTTCCGGTTTTTCATGACGAATGATGTCATATATATGTTCCCAGAATACAGGTTCAAAATAAAGCTTATCCGCAGTATCAAAATCAGTAGAAACCGTCTCAGGATTACAATTAATCATTATGGTTTCATAACCACATTCTGCAGCTGCCAAAACCCCATGCACACAACAGTAATCAAATTCTATACCTTGACCAATTCGATTAGGCCCAGAACCCAAAACAACAATTTTTTTCTTATCAGAAACTATACTGTCGTTTTCTACATATCGGGTACCGTCCGGTTTTTCAATTTCTTCTTCAAATGTTGAATAGTAATAAGGCGTCATAGCCTTAAACTCTGCCGCACAGGTATCAACTAATTTATAAACTCTGTTAATTTTAAGTTCTGTACGCTTATTATATACTTCACTCTCATAACAATCTAGCATATGTGCAATTTGTCTATCCGCAAAGCCCTTTTGCTTAGCTTCTAGCAATAAATCTTTTGAAAGTGTCGCAATAGTATATTTTGTAATCTCTTTTTCTAAAGCGTATAGTTCCTCGTATTGTTTCAAGAACCACATATCTATTTTTGTAATCTCATGAATACGACTCAATGGTATACCCATTTGTATAGCATCATAAATTACGAATACACGATCCCAACTTGGTATTGTTAACTTACTTATTATTTGTTCGTAATTCTTATAACCTTTACCATCTGCACCAAGCCCATTTCTTTTAATTTCTAAAGACTGTGTTGCTTTATGTAATGCTTCCTGAAATGATCGCCCTATACCCATAACCTCACCTACAGATTTCATCTGTAAACCAAGAGTACGGTCAGAACCTTCAAATTTATCAAAGTTCCAACGTGGTATTTTTACGATTACATAATCTAATGTTGGTTCAAATAAAGCTGATGTGGATTTTGTTATCTGATTGTCCAACTCATCTAACGAATAACCAATTGCCAGTTTAGTAGCTATTTTAGCAATAGGATATCCTGTTGCCTTAGATGCCAAAGCAGAAGACCTAGATACTCGTGGATTAATTTCTATGGCAATAATATCTTCTTTCTCATCAGGACTCACTGCAAACTGTACATTACAACCTCCTTCAAAATCACCGATACTGCGCATCATTTTTATCGCCATATCTCTCATTTTCTGAAAAGTACGGTCAGATAAGGTCATTGCAGGTGCAACTGTAATAGAATCACCTGTATGAATACCCATAGGGTCCATATTTTCTATGGTACAGATAATTACAACATTGTCATTTTTATCACGGAGTAATTCCAATTCATATTCTTTCCAACCCATTAAGGCTTTATCGATCATTACCTCATGTATTGGAGAAATTTCCAATCCGTAGCTTAATTGCTCATCAAAATCTTCTGCCTTATATACTATAGATGCTCCAGCACCACCAAGTGTATAAGATGCACGTATTACCAATGGAAAACCAAATTCTTGTGCTATTTCTTTCCCTTTTAAGAAAGACGTTGCTGTAGCTTGGGGTGCCATTCCTATGCCAATTTTAAGCATTAGCTCCCTAAACTGCTCTCTATCTTCAGTGATATTAATAGCATCAATATCAACACCTATTAACTCAACACCAAAATCTTCCCAAATTCCTTTCTTATCAGCTTCAATACATAAGTTTAATGCTGTTTGACCACCCATTGTTGGCAAAACCGCATCTATTTGTGGATGAGCTTTTAATATTTCTACAATAGATTTTGTAGTTAAAGGTTTCAAATAAACATGATCCGCCATTGTCGGATCAGTCATTATTGTCGCTGGGTTACTATTAATTAAGATAGTTTCAATACCATCTTCACGTAAAGAACGTAAAGACTGACTACCTGCATAATCAAATTCACAAGCTTGACCGATAACAATAGGACCTGATCCTATTAATAAAATTGAGTTTAAATCTTTTCTTTTTGGCATTTTTGAATTGAGTATTTTGGGAATTGGACAAAAAAAAGGTGCTACTTTCGAAAAAGTAACACCTAAATATTTTAAAAACTATACAATCATTATTTTTTATGTCTTGTTTCAGAGGAAACAGTCAACTTCTTTCTTCCTTTTGCTCTTCTTCTAGCAAGAACCTTTCTACCGTTTACGGAAGCCATGCGCTCACGAAAACCATGTTTGTTCTTTCTTTTTCTCTTTGACGGCTGATATGTTCTTTTTTGTCCGGGCATGTCTTAAACCTTTTCTATTATTTTGATATTTTACAGAATCCTCTGTGAAACTGGGCGCAAATATACAAAGAGTTTTTTCTTTGACAAGCGATATGAAAAAAAATTTTTTTATTAATCCGTACGTCTGAAAACCTAGCTTTTAACTAATTTTGCCAGAATTAAAACTAAACACTGTATTAGCTTATTTTATTAGGGCTCCTAATTACTCTAAGCTTTTCAAATAAGATAAAAATCTACATTATATGTTCAATAAAAATTTAAAATTGGTTATTGCAGGATTAATAATTGCTTATGCAATCTATCAATTTATAGAAGGCAACATTGGAAATGGTATCTCACTTATACTTTTATCTACGATTTTTATCTTTTTATATTTTAGAAATGAAATTATCCTATTGTCATTTTTAAGAATGCGAAAGCAAGATTTAGCCGGTACAAAGAAATGGCTGGATAAAATTAAAAATCCAGAAGCGGCATTAACTGTAAAGCAACAAGGATATTATAATTACCTACATGGTATCATCTTTTCTCAAACAAATTTGACCCAAGCAGAAAAATACTTCAAAAAAGCATTAAAACTTGGTCTTACCATGGACTACGATGTAGCCATGGCAAAATTAAGTTTAGCAGGTATCTCTATGCAAAAACGTCGAAAAAGAGAAGCCACCATGCTTTTGAACGAAGCTAAGAAATTAGATAAAAACAACATGTTGACGGATCAAATAAAAATGATGCAACAACAGATGAAAAAAATCTAAATTTATTTCGATTCGCGGTAATATCCTTTATTAGGAATTTCTACTGTATATTTTTTACGAGAGCTATTATTTAAATGTGGCTCTCTTAACCAAGGATTATGGCGTTTTAATATTTTGTAATTGATTTCATATTTCTGAGCGAAATCTGCAAAATCACTAACCGGTTGATCTACTTCTACCGTAAACGTAGGTACCGCCTCATACATATCTTCCTTATCAACATGAAAACCATATTTTTCTGGATTAGCTAGAATCTCTTTTATAGCCATAATTCTAAAAACATATCTTCCTGTTTCACTACCAAGTAATAAATCCCAGTAATTATCTACTTGCTGTATACCCATATACTTATTAATAGCTCCAGGACCGGCATTATAAGCCGCAGCTGTTAACGCCCAACTACCATATTTACTTTTCCATTTGTTCAAGTATTTGCAAGCTACCTCTGTAGACTTTTCTAAATGATAGCGCTCATCAACATTAGAATTCACTTCAAGACCGTACTCCCTACCCGTTTCTCTCATAATTTGCCAAAAGCCTGTAGCACCTGCAGGTGAAACCACATTTGTTAAACCACTTTCCGCCACTGCCAAATATTTAAAATCATCAGGAATACCATTTTTAGCCAATATTGGTTCTATTATCGGGAAAAACTTATTTGCTCTTTTAATCAATAATAAAGCGTTGGACTGCCAATACGTGTTTACCAAAAACTCACGATCTACACGTTCCATTATTTCAGGATCCTCTTGAGGCACAATTTCCCCTGCAAAATTTAAATTCTCAGGGATATCTATAGAAGAAATTTTATATGATTTAGCCACGTTAACCTGAACACTATCGTTTACGACAATTTTATCGTTCACCTTAACAGCATCAGTACTTTGTACCGCAAATATTAATGTACCTGCAACAAACACCACACCTAATAACATTAATATATTCTTAATAGTTTTCATGAATTTTATATTTTAAATTATTTGAACCAATTTTTTAGTCTACCAAAGGTATATATAGAACTATCTTATTCCAAAATAATTGTTGGCAAGTTCTCGTTAAACCACTTCGCCCTATGAATTATCATAGTGTGGGTTCCATTGACTACATGAATACAATTATTTATATATGAAATGGGGAATACTGTATCCTTTTCCCCGTGTATGTGTACCAAATTCTCACATGCCACATCTTGGCTCCAATTAACCATTTCATTAATACACCAATCTATATATCCTTTATCTCTAACTGATAAATATTTCTCATATAAAGAGAGTCGTTTGGTAACACTTTCGCCAAAAGCATATTTAGCTAACAATTCAACATTATTTACCAAACCTGTCGGAAGCAGCTTATGAACCTTAGTATACCTAGCAAACAACATACGCTTTGGCAATTCATGTTTTGTTTTTACACTAGATACGATTATCACCTTACTAACCTTTATAAATTTTGACATCTCTTGGACTAAAAGTCCACCAAGTGACACACCCAATAGGACACTGTTTTCATGATGTATTCTTTCGCTCATATTTTTAGCATAATCACTAAAGGAAATACCTTTTGCAGGAACACTCCATTCTAAAAAATGTAACTCAAATCGTTCTTCTGGCAATTTTATATATTCAAAAATAGCTGAACTCGCTGCCATTCCTGGCATACAATACACATGAAATCTATTATCAATCATAGTTATGAAACGTAGTAAAAGCTAGGAAATTAGGGATTTTTTAACTACTTTTGGAAAAGAATGCGAAAATCACCTAGCAATATTAAACAATATTCTTTATAGCATTTTAATCACGACAAATTACGATATGAGAACATCGTAATTTTTTTGTCTAGTAGCAACACTAAAATAATCTATATGAACGATGTTATTATTAAAGACAATTCTTTTCTTCGCCAATTTGAAACCACAGTTAACGGACATCTAGCAAGAATAGAATACTCTTCTCAAGAACGTAAAGTGTTTCTAACTAAATTAGTAGTTCCTGAAGAAATTACGGATGAAAATTTTAGAGAAAACTTCATCAAAGCCGTTCTAAGTATAATTCAAGAAAGAAACCTTAGAGTTGTACCAACAAGTCCTCATATAGCAGGATTCTTAAGAAAAAACCGACTACAGTACAAAGAAATGCTACCTATTGGCATTCGTATCTAAAAAATTAAAAAGCCTTTCAAATGAAAGGCTTTTTTTTATACTTCTACTTCTAAGTCTACAAAATTAAACCGCACTAAGCCATCTTTATCAATTTCGGTCAGTTTCACCGAATGTAACGTATTCACCAAATCTGGATTCCAAGGCGATTTTACTTTCACATAATTCTCAGTAAACCCGTGAATATACCCCTCCTTATTTTCTCCCTCAAATAAAACCGTAAGCTCATTCCCTATTTGACTTTCATAGAATGCACGTCTTTTCTTTACAGATAAACCACGTAGCATTTTACTTCTTTTATTTCTAATCTTATTTGGAACCACTCCATCCATTGATGCTGCTGGCGTATTGTCTCTTTCTGAATATGTAAATACATGTAGATAAGAAATATCCAAATCATTTAAAAAGTGATAGGTCTCTAAAAAATGTTCTTCGGTCTCCCCAGGAAAACCTACTATGACATCCACACCAATACAACAATTTGGCATTACTTCCCTAATCTTATGAACACGCTCTTTGTAAAGATTGGTCATATAACGACGCTTCATCAACTTTAGCAAGTCATCACTACCACTCTGCAAAGGAATATGAAAATGAGGTACAAAAGTTTTACTCTGGGCTACAAACGCTATAGTCTCGTTTTTTAGTAGATTAGGCTCTATGGATGAGATTCGTAAACGATGTATACCATCTACATCATCTAGCGCTTTTACAAGATCTAAAAAAGTATGCTCATGCTTTTTATTACCAAATTCTCCTTTTCCATAATCACCAATATTGACTCCGGTTAAGACAATTTCTTTAATACCCTGCTCAGATATATCTGCAGCATTCTTTAAAACATTATCCAAAGTATCACTACGAGAAATGCCACGTGCCAAAGGAATGGTACAATAAGTACATTTATAATCACAGCCATCTTGCACCTTTAGAAAAGCCCTGGTTCTATCTCCAATTGCGTAACTACCAACATAAAAATCTGCATCGGCAATTTCACACGAATGTATTTTACCGTGGTCCTTTTTTGTAAGATCGTTTATATAATCTGTAATTTTAAACTTCTCTGTAGCTCCTAAAACCAAATCGACACCATCAACATCTGCTAATTCTTCTGGTTTTAATTGTGCATAACAGCCAACCGCAGCAACAAATGCATCAGGATTAATTTTCTGAGCTTTCTTTACTATAGTCTTAAATTTCTTATCTGCATTATCTGTAACAGAACATGTATTTATAACATACATATCTGCTTCTTCCGAAAAATCTACCCTTTCAAAACCTTCATCTGTAAAATTACGGGCTATGGTAGAAGTCTCCGAAAAGTTCAACTTACATCCTAAAGTGTAAAAAGCCACTTTCTTCTTCATCTAATAATCTCTTTGAGAGTGCAAAAATACTTAAACTTAATCAAGCTATAAAAGCTTAACTAACTGTATTACAGTTTTAAATACTTAATACTTCCTCCATTTTTTAGTTATCTCAAATACATGGGTAAGAATATCCGCTTCAACATCATTAAACTCCACCCCTCTTCTAGCCATCATTACTTTAGCAGCATCAAATGCTTTTGCAGGTTGATAAGCCGTAAACCCAGATGCACCACCCCAACTAAAACTTGGTACAAAATTTCTTGGAAACCCTGGTACATAAATATTAGAATTTACTCCAATTACAGTACCAGTATTAAACATTGTATTAATTGCCGTTTTACTATGATCACCCATCATTAGTCCACAAAACTGCAAACCTGTTTGCTCAAAGCGTTCGGTTGCATAGTCCCACAAACGAACTTTTGCATAATTATTCTTAAGGTTAGAATTATTAGAATCTGCGCCTATATTACACCATTCTCCCAACACGGCATTGCCCAAATATCCTTCATGGCCCTTACTTGAATACCCGAAAATTACCGAGTTACTAACTTCTCCACAAACCTTACTATATGGACCAATAGTAGTTGCGCCATAAAGTTTACCGCCCATTTTAATAATAGCATTATTACAAAGTGCCAAACCACCACGAATTAAGCTACCTTCCCATATTTCAGAGTTTTTTCCTAAATAAATAGGACCGTCTGTAGCGTTTAGAATACTAAATTCAACCTTTGCTCCTTCTTCAAGGAAAATACGTTCCGGATGAATTAATTGATTTGTACTGGATATGGGTTGACTCTTTCTACCTTTTGTAATAAAATCGAAATCTGACTGTAAAATGGTAGCATTTTTATCAAAAATATCCCAAGTGTTATTGATTTGAACAAGACCACCTTCAAATTTAACTACATCAAAATCACTTAATTCATCTGCACTTTTAGAAACTGCAGCTAAATAAGCAATTATCAATTCGCCCGACATTAACCTTTCGCCCGCTCGCAAAGCTTTAACCGCTTTTAGCAACTCGTTCGATGGTAATACCGAAGCGTCTATAAAAACATTAGATTCTTCTAAATTAACTGGATATTTTATACTTAAATATTCTTCGGTCAAAGAAGAAACTGAAACTTTTAAATAAGCTTCCCAACGCTCCTTTAAAGTCATAATACCTACACGGATTTCCGAAACTGGTCGTGTGAAAGTGAAAGGTAATAGATGATCTCTGCGAGGACCATCAAAAAGAATAAAGTTCATACTAGATGATTTTTTTCAAAATTAACAAATATCCCTAGAGCATCTATATATAATGGATAACTTCCTTTATTTAAAAGTTAAAGGAAAAAGAAACGCCTTCGAAAATTTCGAAGGCGCTATATTCAAGAAAGAATTAAAAGAATTATTCTTGCTCTTTTGTTTCTTCTTTTTTCTCTTCTTTTGAAAATTTCTTGTACTTGTTCTTGAACTTGTCGATACGACCAGCTGTATCCAAGAATTTTGCTTTACCAGTGTAAAAAGGGTGAGAGGTTCTTGAAATCTCCAATTTTACTAAAGGATACTCAACACCTTCAACTTCTAAAGTCTCTTTAGTATCAGCTGTTGATTTTGTTAAAAATACCTCTTCGTTAGACATGTCCTTAAAGGCCACTATCCTATAATTTTCTGGGTGTATATCTTTTTTCATTTTAAAAACTTTAACGCACCCATTCCGACGGGCACTCATTTTAAGGCTGCAAAAATAGTGAAATAATATAAATAGGCAATTAGAATAGTAAAAAAATACTAAAATTAAATTTTATTGCATGTGTAACAAATGATACCTTCACAATACTAATATATAAATCAACCTATAAACTATAAAAATCATGGAAGAAATTGAACCAAAAACAGGAAAATTTGCATTGAATTACGGCTTACTTACAGGTCTTGTGGGTGTTGTTTTTGCAGTAATGCTTTTTGTAACGAATATGCATTATGAGCAAGTGACATCAATACAACTAATCCAGATATTAATACTGGCTATCGGAATTGTAATGGCAATAATCCAATTTAAAAAAGCTGGCGGTGGACTTTTGACTATTTCAGAAGCTTTAAAGGTTGGAGCCGGTGTAGCATTAATAGCTGGTATAGTTGGTCTATTATGGTTTTTCATACAATCTAATTTCATAGAACCAGATTATCTAGATAAAGTTTATGAAATAGGGAAGATAAAAGCCATGAAAGATAATCCTAGTCTTACCGAAGAGCAAATAGATCAAGGTATAGAAATGCAAAAAGGTTTGGCTTGGGTTATGTACCCAGTGGGCTTAATAATTAACGTTCTTATTGCCTTGGTTATTAGTTTAATTGCTGGTTTAATCTTGAAAAAAGAAGAAGCTGCTTATTAATACTAAGTAATTGTAGTATTTTTGGAGACAATACCAGAAGTCGCGCATGCAATTATCTATAGTAATTCCGTTACTTAACGAAGAAGAATCACTTAAAGAACTTCATGATTGGATTGTATCCGTAATGCAATCCAATCATTATTCTTATGAAATATTATTTGTTGATGACGGCAGCACAGATACCTCTTGGAAAATTATTGCGGATCTATCTAAAGAAAACACAGCCGTAAAAGGAATTCATTTTTCACGCAACTTTGGAAAATCACAGGCACTACATGCAGGTTTTAAAGCCGTTAGCGGCGATGTTATTATTACAATGGATGCCGATTTACAAGATAACCCAGAAGAAATACCTGGGTTATACAATATGATAACCAATGAAGGTTATGAATTGGTATCTGGTTGGAAAAAGAAACGCTACGATTCTATCATCTTTAAAAACACCCCTTCAAAATTATTTAATTGGGCAGCACGAAAAACTTCAGGTGTTCGTTTGCACGATTTTAATTGTGGTCTAAAAGCTTACGCTAAAGATGTAGTAAAAAACATTGAAGTATCGGGCGAAATGCACCGTTACATACCTGTGCTTGCTAAAAATGCAGGCTTTTCTAAAATTGGGGAAAGAGTTGTAAAACATCAAGCTCGTAAATACGGTAAAACAAAATTTGGAATGGAACGTTTCATAAATGGCTTTCTAGACTTGCTAACCATATGGTTCGTATCTAGATTCGGTAAACGCCCAATGCACTTATTTGGTGCATTAGGTGTTTTAATGTTCTTAATCGGATTCGGATTTGCTATCTATTTAGGTATAGATAAATTATTCATAAACAAATTTGGAAGATTGATAACAGACCGACCACAATTTTATATTTCACTGATAGCCATGGTCATAGGAACACAGTTGTTCTTAGCTGGATTTCTTGGCGAAATACTAATACGTTCTAAGAAGGAAGAAAAAAGATATATTGTTTCTGAAGAAATAAATATGACTCTTTTACAATAGTAAAATTCTCACTAACTTAATTGCACATAAAACTATAAACCAATGGATAATATCCTAGAAACTGCAAAAAGCTGGCTTACCGATTTTTTTGACCCAGCTGTTAAAAAAGAAATTGAACATCTTATCGCTAATGATAAAGAGGAATTGAACGACCGTTTTTACAAAAATATGGAGTTTGGTACAGGTGGTATGAGAGGTGTTATGGGTGTTGGCACCAACCGAATTAATAAATACACATTAGGTAAAAGCACACAAGGTTTAAGTAACTACTTAAATGAAGTATATAAGAATGAAGAAATCAAAGTGGTCATCGCTTTTGATTGTCGCCACAATAGTGATACTCTAGCAAGAACTGTTGCCGAAGTATTTTCTGCCAATAATATTAAAGTATACCTTTTCTCAGATTTGCGCACTACCCCAGAACTTTCTTTTGCAGTAAGACATTTAAATTGTCACGCAGGTATTGTTTTAACTGCATCGCATAACCCACCAGAATATAATGGGTATAAAGTGTATTGGACCGATGGCGGACAAATTGTACCACCACAGGATGGTAAAATCATTGCTGAAATTAATTCCCTCAATATTGAAGATATAAAGTTTAAAGCGAATGAAAACCTAATACAAGTAATTGATAAAGAGGTTGACGAAGCTTTTATAGCACAGTCTGTAGACGCAGGAAATTTTAATGCTGACGGCAAAGATGACTTCAAAATCGTTTTTACTTCGCTTCACGGCACCTCAATTACCGCTATACCAGAAGTTCTTAAACGTGGTGGGTATGAAAACGTAACTATTATTGAGGAGCAAGCAAAACCAGACGGAAACTTCCCAACGGTAAAGTCTCCTAACCCAGAAGAACCAGAAGCGCTTTCAATGGCTGTTAAAAAAGCTGAAGAAATTGGTGCAGACATGGTTGTAGGTACTGATCCAGATAGTGACCGTTTAGGAATAGCTGTTCGTAATCTTGAAGGTAAAATGGAAATTGTTAACGGAAACCAAGCTATGGTTTTAATGACAAAATTCCTTCTTGAAAAGAGAAAAGAAAAAGGTTTTAAAGGAAATGAATTTATTGCAACAACAATTGTATCTACCCCAATGATGGAGGCTATGGCTAAAGCATACGGAGTAGAATTTAAAACTGCACTTACCGGATTTAAATGGATTGGTAAAATGATCAAAGATTTCCCAGAATCTGACTTTATTGGAGGTGGCGAAGAGAGCTTTGGTTATATGGTAGGCGATTTTGTTCGTGATAAAGATGCGGTTACCTCTACCCTATTGGCTTGTGAAATTGCTAGTCAGGCCAAAGCTAATGGTAGTTCTTTTTACAAAGACTTAATTCAATGTTATGTTGATTATGGTTTTTATAAAGAACATTTAGTTTCTATTACCAAAAAAGGTATTAGTGGTGCAGAAGAAATTAAGCAAATGCTGAAAGACTTTAAAGAAAATCCGGTGGAATCTGTTGCTGGTTCTAAAGTAAAATGGATTGAAGATTATAATACTTCAATTGCGAAAAATGTATTGACTGGCGAAGAAAAGACTATTGATATTCCAAAATCTAACGTTTTAATTTACGAAACAGAAGATGGTACTAGAATAGCAGCGAGACCAAGTGGAACAGAACCTAAAGTGAAATTCTACATCAGTACAAATACGAAATTAGAAAAAACTGAAGATTATAAAAAAGTAGCAGCAGAACTTGACAATAAGGTCAAGAGCATTCTTGCTGAGCTTAATTTAGCTTAATGAACTATTTCAAAAAGATTCTTCGCTTTGCGAAGCCTTACAAGATATATGCTATTTTAAATATTATATCTAACGTCTTTTATGCATTGTTTTCAACTTTGGCGATGATTTCATTATTTCCAATGTTGAACGTGCTTTTTAATCAAACAGAAAAAATATACATCAAACCAAAATGGAATGGTATTTCTGATTTAAAGGATTTTGTTACCGACTCTTTAAACTTTTATGTTACCGAACGAAGCGAGCATAGCGATCCAGGCGAAGTACTTATGCTAATGGTAGGATTGATAATTACGATGTTTCTTCTAAAGAATCTTTTTAATTACTTAGCCATGTACTTTATTACATTTCTGCGTAATGGTGTACTTAAAGATTTACGAAATGAATTATATGACAAAACAATAGAACTTCCTATATCTTATTATTCTGAAAAAAGAAAAGGTGATACTATTGCCCGCATAACATCCGATGTATTAGAAATACAACATTCCTTTTTATCAATATTAGAACTGATTGTAAGAGAACCACTTACAATCATTTTTACTATTATAGCCATGTTAGCTATTAGTCCGAAATTAACATTATTTGTATTTCTATTTCTTCCGGTTTCAGGATTTTTAATTTCATTAATCGGTAAATCTTTAAAACGAAAATCTGACAAGGTTCAAAATGAACAAGGGTATTTCTTATCCATATTAGAAGAAACTTTAGGCGGTTTACGAGTCATCAAAGCCTTTAATGCGGAATCGGTATTCGCCAAGAAATTTCAAGCGTCCACTAAAAGATTTTTTAATTTTTCAAATAGCCTGCTTAATAGACAAAATTTAGCATCACCGACAAGTGAATTTTTTGGTATTGCTGCTATAGGAGTCATTCTTTGGTATGGAGGACAAATGGTACTTGTAGATAAAACACTTGAAGCCGAACTCTTTATAACATATATGGCATTGTCGTATCAGATACTAACGCCTGCCAAATCTATAAGCAAAGCTTCGTATAGTGTCAAGAAGGGTAACGCAGCGGCAGAACGTGTATTAGAAGTTTTAGAGACCGAGAATCCGATATCGGAAATTGATAATCCAATTCATCAAGAAACATTTAACAATGAGGTTGCTATAAACAATATCTCATTTAAATATGAAGATGAGTACGTTTTAAAAAATTTCAATCTTATTGTAGAGAAAGGTAAAACGGTCGCTTTGGTCGGACAGTCTGGTAGCGGTAAAAGTACTATTGCTAATCTCGTAACTAGATTTTACGATGTTAATGAAGGTGATATTAGTATTGACGGAAATAACATTAAAAACCTTAGTAAAAAATCACTTCGTGGTTTATTAGGCTTGGTTACCCAAGATTCTATCTTATTTAATGATACCGTTAAAAACAACATCGGATTAGGAAAAGAAAATGCTACCGATGAAGAAATTATTGATGCTGCAAAAATTGCAAATGCTCATGATTTTATAATGGATTTACCTAAAGGGTATGACACTAACATTGGAGATAGCGGCAACAAGTTAAGTGGCGGACAAAAACAGCGATTGTCCATTTCTAGAGCGGTATTAAAAAACTCTCCAATAATGATATTGGATGAAGCTACTTCTGCTCTGGACACTGAGAGCGAACGTCTGGTTCAAGATGCTCTTGAAAAAATGATGAAAAACAGAACGTCTATTGTCATTGCTCACAGACTTTCTACCATTCAAAATGCAGATACCATTGTAGTGCTTTTAAAGGGAGAGATTGTTGAACAAGGCACTCATGCTGAACTTTTAGAGCTTAATGGTACATACAAGAAACTAGTACAGATGCAATCGTTGGCATAATTTTTTATACCAGGTTATTCTTAAAGTTTTTAAATTAAAAAAGCCATCTTTTCAGATGGCTTTCATTTTTTTTGCGAATAAGGCTTAAACTATCGAGCCACTTTAATATCTACAATCATAATTTGACCGTCGTTACTCTTCATTTTAATAGCTCCTTTATGTCCCGCTGCATTCTCAAATAAAACTACAACCGGATAATCTTGCGGTCCCATTGCCTCATCTTCATTCTCAATAACTAAGTCAACAAGTGAACTTTCGTCGGTTATCGCATCAAATTCTGCAACAGTCATTTGGTCTGCAGTATTTTCCATTTTTGTCGTTGTACCTCCTTCTATTTGCTCATCTATGAATAAATCATCAGGACTCATCCAAAATAAGAATCCAGGATTTGATGAACTCATATCATACCAAGCTAAATCAATAGATGGTGCTATTTCTGCATCGATTTCATTGTAGGTGTATAAATTTCCAGTGCTTGTAGAAAAGAAACGCTTAGTATCCAACCCATCAGTATCAACTATGAACTCCACATTTTCATATAAAACATAACTTGACAATTCTTCAGCTTCCTCTTCAGTTTCTTCCTCAACTACCTCTTCTTCTACTTCCTCTTCGGTTTCTTCTTCAGCTTCCTCCTCAGCTTCCTCCTCAGCCTCTACCACTACCTCTTCTTCATCTGCTTGTTCAGTTAAGTCTTCGATAATTACATCTTCATTATCATCACTACATGAGATTACAGAAAATACAGTTATAAAAAGGCAAATCAATAAAAAATTCTTCTTTAAAATCATAAAAATAAGTTTTGGTTTATTTTACAACGGATAGATTATATAATTATTAGGATACCTATTAAAAAGCATCAAATATCATTCGGAATGATTAAACCTTTCCCTAACTTCATGGTCTTACATTAAACAAACCTCAGTTTTAAGTGATTGAAGAGGAAACATTAGTATTAGATTTAAAATCAAAGAGCAAACAAGCTCAAGCTTTTGAAGTATTGGTAAATACTTACAAAGAGCGCTTGTATTGGCAAATACGTAGTATTGTTTTAAATCACGATGATGCTGATGATGTTTTACAAAATACCTTTATAAAAATCTATAAAAATATAGACGGATTTAAAGGAGATAGTAAACTTTTTTCTTGGATGTATAGAATTGCCACCAACGAGGCTTTAAACTTCATAAAGCAAAGAGCAAAGCTACAAGGCGTTTCAGATACTGATTACCAAGAACGTTTAATATCTAATCTAGAAGCTGATGTATATTTTGAGGGAGATGAAATTCAACTTCAACTTCAAAAAGCGATAGCTACACTACCTGAAAAACAAAAACTAGTATTTAATATGAAATATTTTCAAGAATTAAAATATGAAGAGATTTCAAAAATATTAGATACTTCAGTAGGTGGACTAAAAGCATCGTATCACTTAGCCGTAAAAAAAATTGAACAGTATTTAAAGGAAGATTAAACCTTTTATATAATTGAGTGTCAAACTAGTATCATGAACAAAAAAAATAAAAATCCGTTTAAAACTCCAGAAGACTATTTTGATAGTTTTGAGGATAAATTAATGGAAAAATTATCTAAAACCGAAAGTACTATTCCCAAGGATAGTGCATTTAAGGTACCAGATAATTATTTTGAATCGTTCAATAAGTCATTACAAGAAAAGCTAAATGCTGAACCCAAAGTAATACCTCTTTTTTCTATTAAGAAAATAGTAGCCGTAGCCGCTTCAATTGCCGCTATTGCTATAATTGCCTTAAATTATAACTGGAGCAACGCAGAGGAATTAAGTTTTAATGATTTAGCCAACACCGATATTGAAGCCTATTTTGAAAATAATGATTTTGAGTTATCATCTTATGAAATAGCTGAAGTATTGCCAGTAACCAATACTGAATTTTCAGACTTTTTAAGCTCCCCTATTGATAGTGATAACCTTCTTGATTACTTGAATGAAAATATAAGTGATTTTGATGAACTAAATATTGAAGACAATGAATAAACTTGCAATAATCATATTTCTATTTGTATCTACCATATCCTTTGGACAAAGAAACCAAGATTGGGAAAAAATAAACACTTTAAAAGTAGCTTTCATTACTGAAAAACTTTCACTAAGCAGTAAAGAAGCTCAAGAGTTTTGGCCTGTTTATAATGAATATCAAGAAAAAAGAAATGCTTTACGCAAAAAGAGCTATCATCAAATAAAGAACAAAATAAAAGATGCCGACTCGCTTTCTGAAAAAGAGTCTGAAAAATTATTAGCACTTCATATGCAAATTGAAGAGGAAGAAGAGGTATTGGATAATGACTTTCTTAACAAAGTAAGTAAAGTTATCTCAGCTAAGAAAACACTTTTATTATTACGATCAGAAGAAGAGTTCAAGCGTCAGTTAATGAAGCAATACCGCCAAAATAAAGGTGGCAAATAATTAGTTAAATACTAGTTTAGAAATACGGTTTTTACCCGCAGCGTAAGCTATGGTATCATTTTGAAAACGAATGGTATAGAAGGATTCTTTAGATAGTGCTTTCCAACTTTTACCCATGTCTGATGAATAAGATATTCCCGTAAAACCCACAGCAACCAGACCATTTCCCTGTGTACCCGGTACAAACTGAACACAACTTTTGTAACCAGGCTCTTGACCGTCTGCCAAAAGATTCCAAGTTTTCCCTCCATCCTTTGTAATTGCCTTGTTAGCTGTTGTATTATCCGGGTTTGTGTAATCTCCGCCAATGGCAAAGCCAAGATTTTTGTCATTAAAATCAATAGAATAAATACCTTCCGTTGGCTCTTCGTTACGTATTGGAGTTTGAAAAGACTCCCATGAGTTGCCTTTATCCGGAGAAAAAAGAACACACCCAGAGGTCGTAGCAATCCAAATATTCTCCCCTACCGTCTCAATATTAGTATTGCTTGCTGCAAATGCCCCCTCACTTTCAATCTCTTCAGGTAATTTTGAACAAGGCAATTTTGACCATGAATTCCCCCCGTCAGATGTCATGATAATACTTAAACAACCATCAACAGAATCGCCTACGGCAATACCATCTAAATCATTTAAAAAGGTCATTGCATCATAAAACACACCTTCGCCTTCTTCTTTGTACACCAACTCCATTCGCCCCTTAACTCCTGTTTTATACAGAAGAGCAGGAGATTCTATAGATAGCATAAAAAAATCATTAGCGGTATGTGCTACTGCCCTAAATGCAGGTACGCTTGTATGGTATTTTTCAATATTTGCACGGACCTTATCTGTAGTTAAATCAACCGAACCAAATGTACCTTTATTCGCAGCAAAGGCTAAACTATTCCCCATGAGTTCAATAGCGCGAATACTAATTGAATCGGTATAAATCGTTTCAATTCCTACAGAAGTAAATGTCCTAGGTATTTGTTGTTCTGAGCAAGAAACTATTAAAACTGCAAGAAGAAAAATATAACGCATATGATTATAGTATAAAGTTCCTCAAAAATAAATGGAATCACTTCTAAAACAATACCTTTGCAGCCTAAATTTTTGGAAGACGAAAATCATTTTAACTTATTTAAAATGAGGTAATGACATGAAATCTTCTTATCAAGTAAATAATACTAATGAAATTACATAGAAATCTGGTTTTTGCCGTAATCGATGGTCTAAACCTAATCTTCAATGAAAACGAATATGCCGACAAGGTTGTTCAAAAAGTGCTGCGTTATGATAAACGTTGGGGAGCACGTGACCGTGGCTTTATAGCTGAAACTACTTATGAAATAGTACGATACAAGCGTTTGTACACAGAAATAGCAGAAGTCAAAGCTCCATTTAGCAGACCAGATTTATTCCGTATTTGGGCAGTATGGGCAGTGTTGAAAGGTATAAGCCTACCAGATTGGAAGCAAATTGAACCAACACCCGAAAGAAGAATCAAAGGTAAATTTGACGAACTTTCTCAAATTAGAAAATTCAGGGAAGCTATTCCTGATTGGATCGATGATTTAGGTGAAAAAGCTTTGGGCGATAAATTATGGACAGAAGAAATAGCTAAACTTAACGTACCTGCGGAAGTTATTTTGCGTACTAACACATTAAAAACTACCAAAGAAGAATTGCGTAAAGCTCTTTTAGATGAAAATATTGTGGCTGAGCCGATTAAAGGGTATGCTTCTGCATTAAAATTAGTTGAACGAGCAAATGTATTTGTAACCCAAGCATTTAAAAATGGAATGTTTGAGGTTCAAGATGCCTCTTCTCAATTAGTTTCTGAATTCTTGGATGTTGAACCAGGTCAACGTATTGTTGATACATGTGCAGGTGCGGGTGGAAAATCTCTTCACCTTGCTGCATTAATGGAAAATAAAGGTCAATTAATTTCAATGGATATTTACGGAAGTAAATTAAAGGAATTAAAAAGGCGAGCAAGACGTAATGGTGCTCACAATATTGAAGTAAGAGAAATAGAGTCAAGTAAAGTATACAAGAAGCTATACGGTAGCGCAGATAGAGTTCTTATTGATGCTCCATGTACGGGATTAGGAGTTTTAAGAAGAAACCCAGATTCTAAATGGAAGATGCAACCGGAGTTTTTAGATAAAATTGTAAAAACGCAAGCAGAAATCATAAGAAGCTATAGTAAAATTGTAAAACCAGGCGGAAAGATGGTTTACGCTACTTGTTCTATTCTACCTCAAGAAAACAGTCACCAAGTACAGTCTTTCTTAAAGTCTGAAGAAGGTAAAGATTTCACTTTGGTAAAAGACAAAAAGATATACGCTTCTAAGAGTGGTTATGATGGCTTCTTTATGGCATTATTAGAGAAGAGTATTTAAGACATACTTTTAATCAACAAAAAAAGCCTTTCGGTTCATATGAACCGAAAGGCTTTTTTAATACTTACAATTAAAAGACCTATTCTTTCAATGTTGGATATTCAATTCCTAATTGCTCCAAATACGTATCATATTTCGTTTCATCATAATAGAATTTCTCTAAAGCTGGTCTAAACTGGTCTTGCTTATCCTTGTTTAAATATATAGGGGGCATATCACTTTCAGAAATCATAGGCTGATACTTAGTATCTTTCTGTTGTTCATTATTGAAATAATCCCACGCACCTTTCATTAAATCCGGCTTCAACAAAAAGTCTATTATTGTCATTGCCTCTACCTTAGCCCCTGCTACAACTCCCTTATGCGCAATTGGTGTTGCCATAGCAATAGCATTACTCCAATGGTGACCTTGTAATCCAGGGATGTTAGATGGATACCTCAACGTAACCGTAGGCACTTTCCAAGAAACATCTCCAATATCATCTGAACCACCACTAATTGGTTCAATAACCGGAAGTCCTAAATCATCTAATTCTAAAGGTAAACCTTCTATTTTTTCTGAATTTACTTCTGCCTGTACTGCTTTTGCTAATTTTTGATCAGCTTCTGACCAATCTGGCAAGCCCACTTCTTTAATATTTGAATACATGGTCTCTGCAATCACCTTATTATAATGACGTGGCCATGCCGTACCCAAAACTTTAGAGGTCATAGTAGTACCAGTCATTAATGCCGCTCCTTTGGCCATATCATTTGCCATAGCATACATTTCCATGATTCCCTCATATTTTATATCTCTAAAATAAAACCAAATAGCCGCTTTAGAAGGCACTACATTGGGCTGATCTCCCGAATCGGTAAAAATAGAGTGAGAACGTTTTAAAGGATGTAAATGTTCTCTTTTGTAATTCCAAGCAACATTCATTAACTCCGCAGCATCTAAAGCACTCTTACCTCTCCATGGTGACCCAGCAGAATGTGCCGCTTCGCCATCAAAGGCATATTCTACAGATATTAAACCTGTACCTCTTGTAGGTCCGTAAGACACACCTAAATTATTACCTACGTGAGTAAAAATGCACATATCGATATCATCAAAACGACCATCTCTTACATACCATGCTTTTGCAGCTACCAATTCTTCGGCTATACCTGGCCAAACTAGTAATGTACCGCCAATATTTTCACGTTCCATAATTTTCTTCACTGCCAGTGCAGAAGAAATATTCATTGGTATACCGGAATTATGACCTTCGCCATGTCCTGGAGCACCTTCTACAATGGGCTTGTGATAAGCCACGCCTGGATATTGAGAGGCTTTTGGTATACAATCCACATCGCTACCCAAAGCAATTGTAGGTCCTTCGCCATTACTCCAAGTAGCAAACCATGCTGTAGGAATACCTGAAATGGAATTTTCAATTTCAAATCCGTTCTCAGCAAGAATTCCGGTCAAATATTTAGAAGATTCTATTTCCTGAAATCCTAGTTCAGAAAAACTAAAAATCTTGTCTACCATTACTTGAGATTGTTTTTTATTCTCCTCTACAATGGCTGCGACTTCCGTTTTTAATTTTTCAATTTGTTTGTTTGATCTTTTCTTTTGTGAATACAAGCCACTTAAGGCTAATAAACAGCATGCAAAAGTACATAGTGTTGTTTTTTGTTTCATGGTGGTTTTTTGAATTAGTTGCTAAAAGTTACATAAATTGACCGTTATGCATGCGTAAACAACCAATTTTTATCTAATTCAAAACCTGAGCACTCTATTTTATGGTAATAGTATTTTATAAGGCCATAAAATCCACATTTATAAACTATAAGAAGTTAGTATTATAGTTTTAAAAAAGTGGCAATTGCTGATTTTTTTGAACTTCTGGCGCCACTGGTATTTCTACTTTCTTCTCCATTTGTTTTTGCCCCCAACTAGTCATTGCCTTAACGACCGGAAGCAATGATTTCCCTAATGGTGTCAAAGTATATTCTACCCTTGGTGGAATTTCCCCATACAATGTACGATCAAGTATTCCAGCCCGCTCCAAAGACTTCAACTGCTTACTAAGCATTTGGCGATTAATCCCTTCAATTTCAGTAAAAAGCTTATTAAAACGATTTGTTCCTTTTGATATATGATAAAGAATAACAGGTTTCCACTTTCCGCCAATCATATCCATACAATATTCAAGTGCTTGTGTATCATTTTTTTGTTTTGCCATTCTTTTTTACTTTTCTAATATCAACAATTTCACTAATTAATAACTAAAATTAAATTCAGTCTAACAAACATACTATTATAGCATTTATTACAAAAATCTAGTTTAAATACCATAAAGTAACACTTTATGTAACTTAATTAGCTTTGGTGATAAAGGTAAAACAAAATCACACTAATTTCATTAACAATTGCTGTTTAAAAGTGTTTCAATTTCCCGTAAATCTTAACCAGTAAAACCTTAATTTTGTACTTTAAAAATCAATACCAGACACACTATAATGATTCACTTTTTTGGGGAACCTAGCAAAAAGGTTTTTGCGGTACAGACCGCTAAGGAACTTTCATCAGAAGATATAAGTAAACTTATATGGTTGTTTGGCAACCAACCTAAAATAAATGCGGCGTCTCTAGACGCCTTTTTTGTTGGTCCAAGAGCTGCCATGATTACTCCATGGAGTACAAATGCTACAGAAATTACCCAGAATATGGGTGTTGCTGGCATAATTAGAATTGAAGAATTCAATGCTATTGAGGAAAAATTTACAGGGTTTGACCCTATGATCTCTCAGAAATATGATTCTTTAAGCCAAGAGATATTTGATATTCATGTAGCTCCAAAACCTATTTTGAATATTGAGGACATTGCCGCTTTTAATCAACAAGAAGGATTAGCTCTAAATGACGAGGAAGTAGATTACCTTGAAAACCTCAGCAATAAATTAGGTCGCAAATTAACTGACTCTGAAGTATTCGGCTTTAGTCAGGTGAACTCAGAACATTGTAGACACAAAATATTCAATGGCACTTTTGTCATTGATGGTAAAGAAATGCCAAGCTCACTTTTTAAACTTATTAAAAAGACATCACAGGAGTTTCCTAACGATATAGTTTCCGCATATAAAGACAATGTTGCTTTTGTAAAAGGACCAAAAGTGGTTCAATTTGCTCCTAAAACAGCAGATAAACCTGATTTTTATCAAGAAAAAGAGTTTGATTCGGTTATTTCCATAAAAGCGGAAACACATAACTTCCCTACTACTGTTGAGCCTTTCAATGGTGCTGCAACTGGTGCAGGTGGCGAAATCCGTGATCGTTTAGCTGGTGGCAAAGGCTCTCTTCCTTTAGCAGGAACAGCTGTTTACATGACAGCCTATTCTCGTTTAGAAAAAGAAAGACCTTGGGAAAAAGGAATGAAAGAAAGGGATTGGTTATACCAGACTCCGATGGATATTTTAATCAAAGCATCTAACGGTGTTTCTGATTTTGGAAATAAATTCGGTCAACCATTAATTTCTGGTTCTGTACTTACGTTTGAATATGACGAAGCTTCAACTCCCTTCGATTCATCAGAAGAAAATAAGACTTCGGCTACGCACAGTCAACGAAGATTAGGTTATGATAAAGTAATCATGCAAGCTGGTGGTATTGGTTATGGGAAAGTTGAACAAGCTATAAAAGACAAACCTGAATCTGGTAACAAAATTGTAATTCTAGGTGGCGACAATTACCGAATAGGTATGGGTGGTGCTGCTGTTTCTAGTGCAGATACAGGCGAATTTAGTTCTGCAATAGAATTGAATGCTGTTCAACGTTCAAATCCTGAAATGCAAAAAAGAGCTGCGAATGCTATTCGTGGCATGGTAGAAAGTGATGTAAATACTATCGTTTCTATACATGATCATGGTGCTGGCGGACACCTAAATTGTTTGTCTGAACTAGTAGAAGAAACAGGAGGAAAAATAGATTTAGACAAGTTACCTGTTGGTGACCCTACCCTATCTGCCAAAGAAATAATTGGTAACGAATCTCAAGAACGCATGGGTCTTGTTATCGGTAAAAAAAATGTGGATTTATTAAAACGAATTGCAGACCGTGAACGCTCGCCTATGTATGAAGTTGGTGATGTTACCGGTGATGACCGCTTTACGTTCGAATCTAAGACTAATGGTGCAAAACCTATGGACTTAGCGCTATCTGATATGTTTGGTAGCTCTCCAAAAACTATAATGACAGATAGCATAATAGCTCGTAACTATGCTAATGCAGATTATTCTTTAGAGTTTTTCCATGATTATCTAGATGCCGTTCTTCAATTGGAAGCCGTAGCCAGTAAAGATTGGCTTACCAACAAAGTTGACCGTTGTGTGGGCGGACGTGTTGCAAAACAACAATGTGTTGGTCCCTTACAATTACCTCTGAACAATTGTGGTGTTATGGCTTTAGACTTCAAAGGAAAAGAAGGTATTGCCACAAGTATTGGACACTCCCCTATTTCTGCTTTAATTGACCCTGCCGCAGGTAGTAAAAATAGTATTGCAGAATCTTTGACCAATCTTGTATGGGCTCCACTTAAGGACGGACTAGCGTCTGTTTCCCTATCTGCTAACTGGATGTGGCCATGTAAAAACGAAGGAGAGGATGCCCGTTTATATACAGCTGTACAAGCAGTTTCAGATTTTGCTATCGATTTAGGAATTAACGTTCCTACAGGAAAGGATTCGCTTTCCATGAAGCAAAAATATAAAGATGGGGATGTTATATCTCCAGGTACCGTTGTTATTTCTGCTGCTGGTAATTGTAGTGATATTACTAAAGTAGTTGAGCCAGTTTTACAGAAAAATGCTGGGTCAATTTATTATATCAATTTATCTAAAGACAGTTTCAAATTAGGTGGTTCATCTTTTTCTCAAACTAGAAATAGTATTGGTAACGAGACTCCTACAATTACTGACTCCGCATATTTTAAACTGGTATTCAATACTATTCAAGATTTAATTAAAGAAGATAAAATTGTTGCTGGACACGATGTTGCTTCTGGCGGTTTAATTACTACTTTATTAGAACTTTGTTTTGCTGACACTAACTTAGGCGCAAACCTTGACTTAACAAGTTTAGGTGAAGCTGATACAATTAAAGTTTTGTTCTCTGAAAATGCAGGTATCGTGTTGCAAGCGAAAGATGATAGCATTGAGTCAATTTTTGCATCTAAAAATATTGAAGCTAAGAAAATAGGTACAGTTATAAATGAAGCTACACTTACTGTTAGAAATAATGGTATGGAAATGGGACTTAACATAGAAACTTTACGAGATACTTGGTTTAAAACATCATATTTACTAGATAATCAACAGACCGCAAAAGGCTTAGCGAAGGATAGATTCGAGAATTATAAGGTTCAACCTTTACAGTACAATTTCTTGAATTCTGCAGCTATTATTTTACCTAATCGTTCTGAAACAACAAACGGAACGCGACCAAAAGCCGCGATTCTTAGAGAGAAAGGAAGTAACTCTGAGCGTGAAATGGCAAATGCCATGTATTTAGCAGGGTTTGATGTTAAGGATGTTCATATGACCGATTTAATCTCTGGTCGTGAGAATCTAGAGGATATTCAATTTTTAGGTGCCGTTGGCGGGTTCTCTAACTCTGATGTTCTTGGTAGCGCAAAAGGCTGGGCAGGTGCCATTAAGTACAATGAAAAAGCAAATACAGTTATTAAAAACTTCTTTGCTAGACCAGACACATTATCGGTAGGTATTTGTAATGGTTGTCAATTGTTCATGGAATTAGACCTGATCAATCCGGAACACGAGTCTCATGGAAAAATGACCTATAATGATTCTCATAAACACGAGAGTAATTTTACTTCTGTAGAAATACAAAAGAACAATTCAGTTATGCTTTCATCTTTAGAAGGAAGTAAACTTGGCGTGTGGATTTCTCATGGTGAAGGGAAATTTGCTTTACCACTATCTGAAGAGAATTATGATATTGTAGCTAAATATGGTTACGAAGGTTATCCGGCAAACCCTAATGGTAGTGATTTCAATACCGCTATGCTTTGTGATAAAACGGGTCGCCATCTAGTAACTATGCCACATATTGAACGTTCTATTTTTCCATGGAACTGGGCAAATTACCCAGCAGACAGAAACGACGAAGTTTCTCCATGGTTAGAAGCTTTTAAAAATGCTAAAGAATGGATTGTTAATCAGAAATAATCACCTTAAACTATAGAGAAACACAAAAGCTGTGCATTCCCATGTCTGGGGTACACAGCTTTTTTTACAACCAAAACGTATTATCTAACTAACAATCTACCGCTCCATGTTTTCTCATTAGAGTTTTGTAGCTTGTATAAGTATAATCCAGGAGATAGATCTTTTCTTTCTATAATTATTTCATTCTGTCCTACTATACTTTCACCCTCCATATGGTGGTTTCCAAGTAATCTACCGCTCAAAGAGTAAATATCCAATTGATAGCTATCTGCATTTTCTTCGTAAAAATATAAACTTGTACTCTCAAACATTGGATTTGGATATACTACAGATTTATTTAAATTAGTATCCACAAAAGCCTGACCTGGTTCACGATTATGAAAATCTATATTCTGTAAATCCATTGATTTATCTTCAGAATATCCATTTTCCGCAACAAGATTAAAAGAAAGTACTTTTATATCAGAGAAATCAGTACCCGCATCTACATCATTTTTAAAATCTGTATCAGATAATGTGTATTCATCCATTTCACTTTCTAAACTGATAGTAGTTTTATAGATTGAACCGTCACCCTTTATAAGTTGCACATCTAAACTACCTGTTCCTTTCGCCTCAAAGCTTATTTTATTATAATCACTTAAATCAACTGCTGTAAATCTTGGATTCAAAGCACGGTATACTCCCAAGTAATTACTGGTAGAGCCTTGTAACTTTATATTTCTTTCTATAGGATAGCCATCACCAACATACGGACCGTCTGCAGGTAATACCTCATAAGTAGCTACAGTTGTTTCTTCTGCAGAATCATCTAAGCCCCATGGTGCATCGGCTACAAATAAATCATCTGGTGTTGTGCCCAAACCTGCGCTAATTCTAAAGCCCAAATCGAACAATGTTCCCGTTTTTAAGGCAACAGAATCTAAATAACCATCAATATCCGCAGTCACACCTAACACTTCTGTACCACTAGTTTCCGTAAGTTTTAAACCTCCTTCTAAATTTATACTTTTAGAGTTATTGTTATTTACTAGGTTCAACAAAACTTCCCCGTTCTTATAACTGGCAGACTTAACAAATACCGGCGGTGGTGTAGACCCATTGTATTGTGATATTTCTGAATTAACCTCTAATAGATTTAAGATCTCATCGGCAAGTAATAAAAGGTCATCTACCGAATTTGACCATACTTGAAAATTATAATACCCCGTATCACTTGCATACGCATCAATATTCCAATGAGATTCTATTGTGAAATTCTCTTCTGTATTTACTCTTGCCGAAAATGTCAATGCAAATTCAAGACTACCATCAGGTTGTTTAATAATTGATTTAATAAAATCTTTTTCTCGTAATTGAATATTCGAAACTGATAACAATTGAGCTCCTAGAAAACGATCACAAATAAACTTACTATGCTCATAAACCTTGTTATCTGTTTTAATAACCATTAATGACCCTAAATTTTCAGTCCCATTTAAATAGTCAACAGAATAGATATCTGAAGCATTCGTTAAATCTAACAAATCGCTTGGAGATGATTCTATTGTACTTGTTTCACCAACAACACCTAAAGGCACCAGTGTATTTAAAGGAATATTATTGACATCTGTTTTAGCGCTTAATCCATAGAAAGTGCTTTTTACTATTTTTTTAGCATTTAACTTATCAAAAACATAGTTCGTTTTTGCTCTGTTATAATTTCTCTTACTTATTAAGTTGGCTAATCTATCATTACTCTCTAAACCACCTTTGTTTGCACTTGAAGTAGTTACAATTACAGGACAAGCGGCAACACCAGAACATGAAGGGTCATCGCAATCTACTAGCCCATCACCATCATCGTCAACTCCATTTAAACAATCTTCTTGAGGAACAGGAGCCGTAGGACAACGTGCCCCATCATTACTTGATGCTGCAGGACCAAATGCAAAAATATTAGATTGTATTACACCTAATGATATATTTTGAACTTGATCAATCTTATAAACAGAACCAGTTTGGTTGGCAGAAATATAAAAATTACCATCTACATCAAAGTAAACGGCACCAAAAGTGTAACTTAATCCTTCAAGAATAGGAACTACCCCCAAGGTCTTTACAATCCCGGTTTCTGGATCTATTTTATATAATGTATTAGTTTTGCCCTCTACCGTATACAGCATATTATCGGCTGCGTTAAAAGCCCAATCTGCAATAGATAAGCTTTGACTTAAACTAAACTTTCCTAAGTATTCTAAATAGGTATCAGATTCTGGATTAATATCTACTTTGTAGTAGGAAGAACCACCTGCTTTAAAATAATAAACACCATCTGTTGAAATATCACCAACATACTTGTTACCAGATGGCAAGTCAGGAATAGTATATTGTTCAACTGAATAATCGTTTCCAATTCGCACTATCGTACTTGATGGGGTTGATAAATATCCCCATAGAAAACCGTCAGTAGAATTATACCCTACACCATTTACATTGCCCGGTGTTATATTTTCAGCTACAAGATAGGAACTACCAGAAGCTAAATCCAGCGCATAAATATCATTATATTGAAATAGATAAGCGTTAAAATCGCAGTTGAATGGTTCTGATTGCGCATCCATGTTCCAACTTGTAAAAGTGAAATACATAAGTGCGATAGATCGTAAATAATTAATAATCGTGTAGTTTTTTTGCATATTTCCTACGATTTGGGAGATTTAAATTCTTTATACAAACCTAAATAAATTGAATAAGGAATTTTCCTACAAACAATTGAGATGTATACATAACACGTTCAATTACAATTTATTGTAGACAAATGGTTAAAATATCGGACTTACAAGTTGTTGTCCTATAATTGTGGATATTGTAATGAGATGGCATTTTATTTAACAATACAATTTTAAAATATCGAGTTCTTTCGCTATTTTGCAATACTTATTAGAAATCAAGTATGCAAAAAGTAACCCGTCTTTTTGACTTTCCATATTATCAGCTAGAAAAGCATGCCTTAGATAAGGCATTGGTGTCAAAAAAAAATGGATCGTGGATAAGTACCTCCACTCAAGAATATATAAACAAGGCTAACGCTATTAGTCGTGGTCTTTTACGTCTTGGTGTAAAGCCAAATGACAAGATTGCCGTAATATCACTTACCAATAGAACGGAGTGGAATATTATGGATATCGGCATACTACAGTTAGGTGCACAAAATGTACCAGTATACCCTACTATTTCAGAAGAGGATTATGCCTATGTTCTTAATCATTCTGAAGCTAAATTCTGCTTTGTTTCTTGTGGAGAGGTATATGAAAAAGTTACTGCAATTAAAGACCAAGTAAAAAGTTTAGAAAATGTTTATTCTTTTGATGAATTATCTAATTGTGAGAATTGGGAAAAAGTTTTAGAATTAGGTACCGATACTTCAAACCAACATGAAGTTGAAGAGTTAATGAACGCGGTTAACCCTAACGATTTAGCAACCTTAATTTACACTTCGGGAACCACAGGCAGACCTAAAGGTGTAATGCTATCTCATTCCAATTTGGTAAGCAATGCAATTGAAAGTTCTAAACGTTTTCCTATTGTTGATGGAGAAACAAAGGCATTAAGTTTTTTACCCTTATGCCATGTGTATGAGCGTATGTTAATCTATCTATACCAATTTAGAGGTGTAACAATATACTATGCAGAATCTCTTGAAAAAATAAGCGACAATCTAAAAGAAACTAGTCCGCATGTAATGACTGCGGTTCCTAGACTTTTAGAGAAAGTATATGATAAAATTTACGCTAAAGGAACAGAACTTACGGGAATAAAAAAGAAGCTATTCTTTTGGGCTGTTGAAATAGGCTTAAAATACGAACCATACGGTCAAAACGGCTGGTGGTATGAAACGCAATTATCCATAGCACGTAAACTAATCTTTAGTAAATGGAAAGAAGGACTAGGTGGAAATCTTAGTCTAATAGCTTCTGGTAGTGCCGCATTACAGCCAAGACTATCAAGAATTTTCAATGCTGCTGAATTTGGATTAATGGAAGGCTACGGTTTATCTGAAACATCTCCTGTTATTTCTGTAAACGATATGCGTGATGGCGGATTTAGAATAGGTAGTGTTGGTAAACCTATTGACAGAACCGAGGTGAAAATTGCTGCAGATGGAGAAATATGTATTAAAGGACCCCAAGTTATGTTGGGATATTATAAGGATGAAGCAAAAACCAAGGAGGTTATTGTTGATGGCTATTTCCTAACGGGTGATATTGGAGAATTGGATAGTGATGGATTCTTAAAAATCACAGATCGTAAAAAGGAAATGTTTAAAACCTCTGGCGGTAAATATGTTGCCCCTCAATTATTAGAGAACCGTTTTAAACAATCTAGATTTATAGAGCAAATAATGGTAGTTGGTGAAGGTGAAAAAATGCCTGCCGCATTAATTCAGCCAGATTTTGATTTCCTACAAGCATGGGCATCAAAACACAATATCAATATTTCTGATAATACTCAATTAATTAGAAACGAACAGGTATTAACAAGATACCAGCAAGAAATTGATGAAGCTAACGAGAAATTTGCCAAATGGGAAAAAGTGAAGCAGTTTAGACTTACGCCAGATTCTTGGAGCATAGAAGGTGGTCACCTTACTCCTACTTTAAAATTAAAAAGGAAAATTATTAAAGAAAAGTATATTTCACTTTATAATGATATTTACGAACATTAGAATTGTTCGTTTTAATTAAAATATTTGATAATAGTTACAAGCACTGGACAGAATTTCAGCAATGATATTTTATTCAGTGCTTATTTTATTTAATGGTCTTTATTCATTAAAATATTTAAAATCAGAATAATACAAACATTTGGATTTTATAAAATTCTACCCCTAGTATATTTCTACACAATATTATAAGCTTTAGCTAAGAACTTAAAAGAAGCCTACCTTAATTAATTTAGTAACACCTGAATAACTAAAAAATTACATTAATTTATTATGCATGCATAATAAATTTTCTTATATTTGGTATCCAACTAATTTAGTATGAAAGAAGCAACGATAGATTATGCGTTGAGAGCTACATGGCAAGCGGTAGCTAGAATGTATAATGAAGAAGCAAAGAATTTTGATTCTACTATGGCTGTTGGCTTTACTTTATTGAGCATTGATCCAAAAACTGGTACACCTTCAACTTCATTAGGTCCAAAAATGGGAATGGAAGCTACTAGTCTTTCTAGGATTTTGAAAAGCATGGAGCAGAAAGGTTTAATTTTAAGAAAACCGAATCCAAATGATGGCAGAGGTGTTCTTATTTATTTAACTGATTTTGGATTAGAGAAACGAAACGATTCAAAAAATACAGTTCTAAGATTTAATGAGGCGGTTAAAGAAGAGGTTTCTGAAGAGAAATTAGCAAACTTTTTTGAAGTAACAGATGCCATCAATAAATTAATTGCAGACAAGAAATTATATTAATACAACTTATCAAATTAATACAGCATAAAGTACATGAACAAGCACATTAAAAAAGTAGCGGTAATTGGTTCAGGAATTATGGGTAGCGGTATAGCCTGTCATTTTGCAAATATTGGCGTAGAGGTTTTATTGTTAGATATTGTTCCTAGAGAACTTAACGACAAAGAAAAAGCAAAAGGTCTAACCTTACAAGACAAGGTTGTTCGTAATAGAATGGTTAATGATTCTTTATCGGCAGCGTTAAAATCTAAACCATCACCTATTTACCACCAAAAATTTGCTAACCGTATTACAACTGGTAATATGGAAGATGATATTTCTAAAGTATCTAAAGTAGATTGGATCATTGAGGTTGTTGTTGAACGTTTAGATATCAAGAAACAAGTTTTTGAAAACTTAGAAAAGTACCGTACTCCGGGTACACTTATTACCTCTAACACTTCAGGTATTCCTATCAAATTCATGTCTGAAGGAAGAAGTGAAGATTTCCAAAAACATTTTTGTGGTACCCACTTTTTTAACCCAGCTCGTTATTTAAAACTTTTTGAAATCATTCCTGGTCCTAAAACGGATGCTGATGTTTTGAGCTTTTTAAATGGATATGGTGAAAAGTATTTAGGAAAAACATCTGTAGTTGCTAAAGATACTCCAGCTTTTATTGGTAATAGAATAGGAATATTCAGTATTCAAAGCCTTTTCCACATGGTTAAGGATATGGATATGACAGTTGAAGAAGTAGACAAGTTAACTGGTCCCGTAATTGGAAGACCTAAGTCTGCTACATTTAGAACTGTTGATGTGGTTGGTTTAGATACTTTAGTACATGTTGCTAATGGCATCTACGATAATTGTTCTGACGATGAGCGTCACGATTTGTTTAAACTACCAGGTTTCATCGACACTATGATGGAAAATAAATGGTTAGGAAGTAAAACAGGACAAGGATTTTACAAAAAATCTAAGGACGATAAAGGTAAAACAGAAATATTGACACTTGATTTAGATACGATGGATTATCGTTCTAAAAAGAGTGCGAAATTTGCCACTTTAGAGTTAACGAAAACAATTGATAAGGTTGTTGATCGTTTTTCTGTTTTAGTTGGCGGAAAAGATAAAGCTGGTGAATTCTACCGTAAGAGTTTCGGACAATTGTTCGCTTACGTTTCTCATAGAATACCTGAAATTACAGATGAGCTTTATAAAATTGACGATGCCATGAAAGCCGGTTTTGGCTGGGAACATGGCCCTTTCCAGATATGGGATTCCGTTGGTTTAGAAAAAGGTCTTGAATTTATCAAGGCAGAAGGATTAGAAGTTGCTGCTTGGGTTCAAGATATGAAAGCCAGTGGTAAAGATTCTTTTTATACCGTAAAAGAAGGAAGCACATATTTCTACGATATTCCATCGAAATCCATTGAAAAAATTCCTGGGCAAGATTCATTTATCATTTTAGATAACATTAGAAAATCTAAAGAAGTATTTAAAAACAGCGGTGTTGTTGTTGAAGATTTAGGCGATGGTATTTTAAATGTGGAGTTCCAGTCTAAAATGAACACTATCGGTGGTGATGTTTTAGCAGGATTAAATAAGGCTATCGATATGGCCGAAAAAGATTTTCAAGGATTGGTTGTTGGTAATCAAGCCGCGAACTTCTCTGTTGGAGCAAACATCGGTATGATTTTTATGATGGCGGTTGAGCAGGAATATGATGAGCTTAATATGGCTATTAAAATGTTTCAGGATACAATGATGCGTATGCGTTATTCTTCTATTCCAACTGTTTCTGCCCCACACGGCATGACACTGGGTGGTGGATGTGAATTGTCCTTACATGCAGATATGGTGGTTGCCGCTGCTGAAACGTACATTGGTCTTGTTGAATTTGGCGTTGGGGTTATTCCTGGCGGTGGTGGTTCTAAAGAATTTGCCGTTCGCGCTCAAGACACTTTCAAAAAGAATGATGTAGAATTAAATGTCTTGCAAGAATACTTTTTAACCATTGGTATGGCAAAAGTATCTACTTCGGCTTATGAAGCATTTGATTTAGGTATTTTACAACATGGTAAAGATGTCGTTGTTGTTAACAAAGACCGTCAAATAGCTACTGCCAAAGCTTATGCAAAATTAATGGCAAAGCAAGGTTACACTCAACCAGTTAAACGTTCAGACATTAAAGTTTTAGGTAAGCAAGCGTTGGGTATGTTCTTAGTAGGTACAGACTCTATGGAAGCTAGTCATTACATAAGTGAACATGATAAGAAAATTGCTAATAAACTTGCCTATGTAATGGCCGGTGGTGATTTATCTGAACCAACATTAGTAAACGAACAATACTTGTTGGATTTAGAGAGAGAAGCCTTCCTTTCACTTTGTACAGAAAGAAAGACCTTAGAAAGAATTCAACATATGTTGAAAACCGGAAAACCGTTACGTAATTAATTTACGAAGCTATAAGCCCATAGTTAATGGCAGTCTTAACTTAACAACAATTAAATGCTAGCAGCCAAAAGCTGAAAGCCAAAAGCAAGATTAAAAATGAAAACAGCATATATAGTTAAAGCATATAGAACAGCGGTAGGGAAAGCTCCGAAAGGGGTCTTTAGATTTAAGCGTACCGATGAGTTGGCAGCGGAAACCATTCAATACATGATGAAGGAGTTGCCGAATTTGGACAAAAAACGAATTGATGATGTAATTGTGGGTAACGCAATGCCAGAAGGTTCACAAGGTTTGAACATGGCACGTCTAATCTCTTTAATGGGACTTGATATTGTTGATGTTCCCGGTGTAACAGTAAATAGATTCTGTTCTTCGGGTATAGAAACAATTGGTATCGCAACAGCAAAAATTCAGTCGGGAATGGCAGATTGTATTATTGCAGGTGGTGCTGAAAGTATGAGTTCTGTTCCTATGACAGGTTATAAAACGGAATTGAACTATGATGTAGTTAAAGCCGGTCATGAAGATTACTATTGGGGAATGGGAAATACGGCAGAAGCTGTAGCAAATGAATTTAATGTTTCTCGTGAGGATCAAGATGAGTTCGCTTATAATTCTCATATGAAAGCACTTCGTGCACAAGCTGAAAATCGTTTTCAAGATCAAATAGTACCTATTGAAGTTGAAGAAACCTACGTTGGTGCAGATGGTAAAAAAGCGACTAAAAAATATACTGTTAATAAAGATGAAGGTCCAAGAGCAGGAACTTCAACAGCCATTTTAAATAAGCTTAGACCTGTATTTGCTGCTGGTGGTAGTGTAACAGCAGGTAATTCATCACAAATGAGTGATGGTGCTGCTTTTGTAATGGTAATGAGCGAAGACATGGTGAAAGAATTAAATCTTGAACCTATTGCTCGTTTAGTAAATTATGCCGCTGCCGGTGTACCGCCAAGAATTATGGGTATCGGTCCGGTTGCTGCAATTCCAAAAGCTTTAAAACAAGCTGGTTTAAAACAAGATGACATCAATTTGATTGAATTAAATGAAGCATTTGCTTCTCAATCATTGGCCGTTATGAGAGAATTAAATCTTAACCAAGATATCGTTAACGTAAATGGTGGCGCAATTGCTTTAGGTCACCCATTAGGTTGTACAGGTGCTAAATTATCTGTTCAGCTATTTGATGAAATGAGAAAGAGAAACATGCAAGGACAATACGGTATGGTAACCATGTGTGTAGGTACTGGACAAGGTGCTGCCGGAATATTTGAATTTTTAAAATAACATTATTAGTTGGTATTTAGTATTATCTAAATGCTTTATACCGAACATTTTATACTAAACACTATTAACAACATGAGTACAGAAGCTGCAAATAAAGATATTCTTAGAGGAGGTCAATTCCTTGTTAAAGAAACCAATTGTGAAGATGTTTTCACACTAGAAGATTTAAATGAAGAACAACGTATGATGCGTGAAAGCACCAAGGAATTCGTTGATAGAGAACTTTGGGCACATTGGGAACGTTTTGAAAAGAAAGACTATGCTTTTACCGAAGAAACCATGCGTAAAGCTGGTGAATTAGGTCTATTAAGTGTTGCCGTACCGGAATCTTATGGAGGTATGGGAATGGGTTTTGTTTCTACTATGTTGGTATGTGATTATATTTCTGGTGCTACTGGTTCTTTCAGTACTGCTTTTGGTGCACATACAGGAATTGGAACTATGCCAATTACACTTTATGGTACTGAAGAACAAAAACAAAAATATGTTCCAAAATTAGCTTCTGGAGAATGGTTTGGCGCTTACTGCCTTACTGAGCCAGGTGCTGGTTCTGATGCAAATTCAGGAAAAACTAAAGCCGTTCTTTCTGAAGATGGTAAATCTTATAATATTACAGGACAGAAAATGTGGATTTCAAATGCAGGATTCTGTAATTTGTTTATCGTTTTTGCCCGTATTGAAGATGACAAGAACATTACAGGTTTCATAGTTGAAAACGACCCTAGCAATGGCATAACTTTAGGTGATGAAGAAAAGAAATTAGGTATCCATTCCTCTTCTACTCGTCAGGTTTTCTTTAACGAAACTAAAGTTTCTGTAGAAAATATGCTTTCTACAAGAGGAAACGGATTCAAGATTGCAATGAACGCCTTAA
This sequence comes from Maribacter sp. Hel_I_7, assembly GCF_000688315.1. Lineage (NCBI taxonomy): Bacteria > Pseudomonadati > Bacteroidota > Flavobacteriia > Flavobacteriales > Flavobacteriaceae > Maribacter > Maribacter sp. Hel_I_7. The sequence goes on from NZ_JHZW01000003.1 coordinate 1,224,494, forward strand.
ATGTGGGTCGTATTAAATTAGCTGCTGCTTGTTTAGATGCACAGAGAAGAGTTATTGGCGAGGCAACTAAATATGCCAATGAACGTATTCAGTTCAAAACTCCTATAATTAATTTTGGTGCAATTAAGTCTAAAATTGCAGAAATGGCCACTAGTGTTTATGTTGATGAATCTGCAAGTTACCGTGCCGCCAAAAATATAGAAGACCGCATCGCTATTCGTGAAGCTGAAGGTAATACTCATCAGGAAGCTGAATTAAAAGGTGTTGAGGAATACGCTATAGAATGTTCTATTCTTAAGGTTGCCGTATCAGAAGATTGCCAAAATACTACTGATGAAGGTATTCAGATTTTCGGTGGAATGGGCTTTAGTGCAGATACACCTATGGAATCTGCTTGGAGAGATTCAAGAATTGCCCGTATTTATGAAGGTACTAACGAAATCAATAGAATGTTAGCAGTAGGTATGCTAGTTAAAAAAGCAATGAAAGGTCATGTGGATCTTTTAGGCCCTGCAACTGCTGTTGGCGAAGAATTAATGGGTATTCCTTCTTTTGACGCTCCTGATTTTTCAGAATTATTTGCAGAGGAGAAAGACATCTTAAAAAGACTTAAGAAGGTTTTCTTGATGGTTGCCGGTTCTGCAGTTCAGAAATTTGGTCCTGAGTTAGAAAATCATCAACAATTAATGTTAGCAGCTTCAGATATTCTTATTGAAGTATACATGGCAGAATCTGCTTTGTTACGTACAGAGAAAAATGCTAAACGTTTTGGCGAAGAAGCACAGGCTACGCAAATTGCTATGTCAAGATTATACTTATTCAATGCTACAGAAACTATCATCAGAAGAGGTAAAGAAGCAATCGTTTCTTTTGCCGAAGGTGATGAGCAAAGAATGATGTTAATGGGACTTAAACGTTTCACAAAATATACTAATTACCCTAATGTTGTTGCATTGCGCACACAAATTGCCGATAAGGTTTCAGCTGACAACGGGTACACCTTTGACTAATTCAGATTACCTTTTGTTGTTTGGTAACTTGAATACTAAGCCGCCCCAATTGGGGCGGTTTTTTTGTTTGGTAAACATAGTTATTGCGACTATTTTTAGACCATGCATAAAGAATTACTGGAACAGGTTTATAATACTTCAGATTTTAATACGAATGGTCACAGTCTTATAGACCAATTGACTTCTCATTTAGAGAATAAGCTGAACGATACTTCACGAAATGCCATCAATTGGAACGAACCGGAAAAGGAATTACAGTTCTGGAAAGCATTCTTATCAGATGGTGATAGTAAAGACATGTTCCAGGAAATTATAAAACGAACCACTTACGTGCATCACCCTCATTATATGGGGCATCAAGTGAGTCCGCCTGCTCCTATCACCGCATTAACAGGATTAATAAGTGCATTACTTAACAATGGCACCGCTGTATATGAAATGGGTATGTCTTCTAATGCAATTGAAAGGTTGGTCATTGAAACGGTATGTAATAAAATAGGTTATAACAATACTTCCGGTGGATTTCTAACTTCTGGTGGAACCTTAGCAAATCTAACCGCTCTATTAAGTGCCCGAAAAGCTATAACAAAAAGAGATATTTGGAATGATGGTAACCAAAACCAATTAGGTATCATGGTCAGCGAAGAAGCTCACTATTGTGTAGACCGCGCTGCTAGGATAATGGGATTAGGAGAACAAGGAATTATTAAAATTCCTGTCACCAAAGAGTTTAGTATGAATACCGATTTATTGGAGTCTAAATTTAAGCAAGCAAAAGACAAGGGTATTGAAATATTTGCAATAGTTGGTAGCGCTCCTTCTACAGCCACAGGGATATTTGACAATCTTGAGGTCATTGGTGCTTTTGCTAAAAAACATAATATATGGTTTCATGCAGATGGAGCTCATGGTGGGGCCGGAGTATTCTCTAATAAATACAAACACACCTTAAAGGGGATTGACCAAGCAGATTCTGTTGTTATTGACGGACACAAGATGATGATGATGCCCGCCCTTACTACTGCCCTACTTTATAAAGAAGAAATAAATGCTAAAACCACTTTTACTCAAAAAGCGGATTATTTACTTTCAGATTCTGAGCATGAAGATTGGTATAATTCAGGTAAACGTACTTTTGAATGTACCAAGAACATGATGAGTATTCATTGGTTTACACTTTTAAAACTTTATGGTGAAGAGGTATTTGATGCAAATGTTACGCATCTCTATGACATGGGAGCACTTTTTGCAAGATTAATTGAAGAAGAACCAAATTTTGAATTGGCATTAAAACCAATGTCGAATATTGTTTGTTTTAGATACTGTCTACCAAGTATGAGTTCAGAAGACACCAATATATTAAATGCAAAAATTCGCCAACTTCTTTTGGAAGATGGCGAATTTTATATCGTTCAAACAAAGCTCAAAGACAGGTTTTACATGCGTATTACTGTAATGAACCCATTTACAACAGAGGTACATTTTAGAGCCTTAATCAATAAAATAAAGGCTTATATTAGCAACTAATTATTCTCTTAACGACTCCATCATTTCATCTTCACTCTCTTTTTTAGAGAAATTAATAGCACACTCAATCAATGCTAAATGTGAGTATGCCTGAGGGAAGTTACCAAGCAATCTTTTAGTCTTAAAATCAATATCTTCGCTGAAGAGACCTAAATGATTACTATAACTTAATAATCGCTCAAAATACTCCAATGCTTTTTTGCGTTCTCCTATTTTAAAAAGGCTGTTTATGTACCAAAATGTACATACTGTAAATGATGATGATGGTAATCCAAAGTCATCTTCGTTCTTGTAACGATAAAGTAAACCATCATTACTTAATTCGGTTCCAATAGCATTTACGGTTTTTATGTAACGCTCATCTTTCGCATCAACACATCCGTAAGATTCCATTAATAATACAGAAGCATCTAGTTCCTTAGAACCATAAGATTGTGTGTATGCTCCTACTTCTTCGTTCCATGCATTATCGTAAATATCTTTCCAGATTTCTTCTCTAATTGGTCCCCATTTGTCAATTTTATGCTGTTTGCCTAACATTTCCGCTACCTTAATAGCACGGTCTAAAGCTGTCCAACATAGTACTTTTGAGAACGTGAAATGTCTGTCTTCTGTTCGGAACTCCCAAATACCTTTATCGGCATCTTTCCAATTATTGCTTACGATCCAAACGATTCCCTTTGTTATCGCCCATAAATCCTCACCATTATCAATATCGACACTAAATTTCACCATTTGCTCATAAATAACATCCATTAGAATACCATAAATGTCATTTTGTTTTTGATGATATGCTGCGTTACCAATACGTACAGGCTTTGAACCTTTGTAACCAGATAAATGTTCTAACGTTTCTTCGGTTAATTTCTTCTCCTTATTGATGCCGTACATAATCTGCAGCTTCTCTGCTTTATCAGGTATCAAATCAATAATAAACTGTAGATATCTTCTAGCTACATTCTTATGGCCTAATTCTGATACTACTTTTATTACCATTGATGCATCACGAATCCAACAGAAACGATAATCCCAGTTACGTACCTCACCAATTGTTTCTGGTAATGAAGTAGTTGCAGCAGCTAAAACAGCTCCTGTTTTATCATAACTTAATAACTTTAGGGTTAATGCGCTTCTTGAAATCTCTTCATTGAACTTTTTATAAGTAGGTGTCAAGTTAGACCAGTTCAACCAGTATACTTTAGTGTTCTGTAAATCTAAATAAGCCCTTTCTGTGGTTGGCAACAACAATTTTTCATTGTAGCCCATCAGCATATACTCATCTTGCGTAAGTTCTAACGTACTTCTATTTACAACGGACTCTTTATCAAATGAAGTATATAAAAATACCGTATCAAATTTTACATCATGTGTAAGACTAGCTATAAAATCTTTTTTAATAAAAGTTTCGGTCGTACCCATGGCATATTCAAGCTTTGGATCATACAAAACAGATAACGAAGGTTTACCCGATATATGTTTAAAATAACGTATCAGTTCTGGTGGTGAATGATAAGTATTCCCCTCTTTACGATGCCTTGGCATAAAATCATGTATTTCAAAATGGTCTTCCCCAGATTTGAAAGATGTGATTAATATATTTGTATACTGCTGGTATTTTTGAGTGATTGTGTAGCTATCATCAACATTTATTTCAAAACTACCGCCAATTTCTTCGTCTAATAGTTTAGCGAAAACCGACGGACTATCGAATTCTGGCAAACAACACCAGTCGATACTTCCTGTCTTTGAAATTAATGCTGCACTTCTGCAATTCCCTATTATTCCGTAGTCTAAATTATCCATTCAATAAAAATCTTAATTCATATGAGTTTTCAATTGGTATTACCCTCCTTTTTGCCGAAATTTAGAGAAATAATTATCAAGAAGTAGCAAAAAATACTCTTTTATGGCTAAAACTATCATTATCTCAAATAGACTACCTGTACAATTACAAATTAGCAACGGAAGCATTACCGCAGTACCAAGTGTAGGTGGTTTGGCTACCGGAATGAAATCTGTGCACTCTGGCGGAGATAGCCTTTGGATTGGTTGGAGCGGATTGACAGATGAAGAAATACCCGAAGAATTGATTCCTAAAATTGATACTGCCCTTGCTGAACACGGCTCTTCTAAAGTAAATCTTACGGAAAAAGAAGTGGACGGTTTTTATTATGGATTCAGTAACAGAACCATATGGCCCTTGTTCCATTACTTCTTAGAATATTCTGAATTTGAATTAGAAAGCTGGGAGATTTACAAAGCGGTAAATCAGAAATTTGCCGATGCCATTCTTGAAAATGCAGATAATGAAGATACTATTTGGATACATGATTATCAGTTAATGCTAGTTCCACAAATGGTAAGAGCAGAAAGACCAGATATATCAATTGGTTTCTTTTTACATATTCCATTTCCCTCTTATGAGATATTTAGGACACTTCCATGGAGGCGTGAGGTGTTATTAGGACTTTTAGGCTCAGATTTAATAGGTTTCCACACTTATGATTACGAACGTCACTTTTTAAGCTCTGTACGCAGGTTATTAGGTTTAGAGGTTAGTTTTAATGATATTTATTTAGAGGATAGGGTTATTAAAGTAGACTCTTTTCCGATGGGGATTGATTATAAAAAATTCAGTGACGCGGCCAAGGAACATTCACTACGCAGTGAAAATGAAAAATCTGACTTACAGAAGCGCTTAGATACACATAAAAAATCTGCACCAGATGCAAAGTTCTTTCTATCTATTGACCGCTTAGACTATACCAAGGGTATTGCAAAAAGACTTAAAGCTTTTGAATATTTCTTAAACAAGTACCCGCAATACAAAGAAAAAGTGCGCCTTATCATACTTGCTGTACCTTCTCGATCTAATGTTCCACAATACCAATTATTAAAACGTGAAATTGATGAGCTAGTAGGTCGTATTAACGGAGAGTTATCTACTGTTAGTTGGACACCTATTTGGTACTTCTACCGATCTATGCCTTTTGAAAACTTAATAGATCTTTACACTTCTTCTGATATTGCTTGGTTAACTCCTATTAGGGATGGTATGAACTTGGTCGCTAAAGAATACATTGCCACAAGAACCGATAAAACAGGAGTTTTAATTCTAAGTGAAATGGCGGGTTCTGCCAATGAAATGAATGAATCGCTTCTTATTAATCCTAATAATTTTGAACAAATAGCAGATTCTTTAAATGAAGCTATTAATATGCCTAAAGAAGAACAAATAGCTAGAAACACTTTGTTGCAAAAGAGATTGGAGCGTTATAATGTTGAGAAATGGGCAAATGACTTTATGAATTCTTTGGTTGGACAAAAAGAAAAAGATCAGACTTCTAAAACCAGGAAATTATCTGTAGATTTCTTGAATACAGTAATGACTGATTATGAAAAAGCTAAAAGAAGACTGGTATTTTTAGACTACGATGGTACGTTGGCAGGTTTTCATAATGACCCACAAAAAGCTGCTCCAGACGAAGCATTATATGAATTACTAGACCAGATTTCTTCGCAAGAAAATACAGATATGTATTTAATAAGCGGAAGGGACAAGGAAACATTCACTAAGTGGTTCTTACCTAAAAAGTATAACATGATCGTTGAACACGGTGTATGGATTTCTCAAGGAGGAGAAGAGTTTAGAATGCTTGAAACCGTTAAGAAAGATTGGATGGAGAAAATTTTACCAGTGCTAGAATCGTTTGTTGATCGTACGCCTGGTAGTTTCATTGAAGAGAAAAATTATTCTTTAGCTTGGCATTACAGAAAAACGGATCCAGATTTCGGAAAGAAAAGATCAGTTGAACTAAACACGGTGCTAACGAGTTTAATTGCCAACGATGATCTAAGTATTCTGAATGGTAATAAGGTTATGGAAATTAAAAGTAGTAATGTAAACAAAGGCCGTGCATCTATGCGTGTTTATACGGAGCAAGAATATGATTTTGTTTTCGCTATTGGTGATGATTGGACAGATGAGTTTATGTTTCAAGAATTACCAGAAGATTCGGTAACTGTAAAGGTTGGTCGTCAAAAAACTCAAGCAAAATACTTTGTTGACAACACAAAGAACGTTCGTGAAATCTTAAAGAGATTTGCCGAGAAACGCTAGTTAAACAGCCCTAAACAATTAGACATGAAACAGAATCATTTTACCATCTTTTTAAGTTTTTGTTGCTGTCTAAATGTCTTTGCTCAGCAAAGTACAGAAGTGTATTTAGCAGAATTAAAGCAGGAAAATGATTTTTTAAAAATTGATTCTGTAATAAATATTTCAAAAAATGAGGGCTATGATAATCAGCCCTCATTTTTTGATAATGATAATATACTATTTTCATCTACAAGAAATAATCAAACAGATGTTGCGCTCTACAATATAAAGGACAGTAGTACAATATGGCTTACCAACACACCAAATGGGAGTGAATATTCACCGTTAAGAATTCCCAGTAAAAATGCAATTTCGGCTATCCGATTAGATAAAGATGGATTGCAAAGACTTTATGAATACGACGTAAATACTGGCGAATCAGAAGTTATATTACCAGATTTAAAAGTGGGTTATCACGTTTGGTTTTCAAGTGATATTATTGTGTGCACAGTTTTAATTGAAAATCGAATGGATTTGGTAATTTCCAACCTTAAAGCTAATACCAACTATACCGTTCAGAAAAATGTAGGTAGGTCGTTGCATAAAATTCCGAATAGTAATTTGGTAAGCTACATTTCAAAAACAGATGATTCTGTTACTATTAGATCATTAGATCCTATTACCTTAAAATCTGAAGAATTAATCGCTACAATGGAAGGTTCTGAAGATGTGTGTTGGACTGAAAATGGAGATTTAATTACAGCATACGACACCTCTATTTTATCTTTTAATCCAGCTTCAGATAAAGAATGGAAATTTGAATTTAAGATTAAAGATCAAGACGTGAACGGTATTTCACGCCTGGCAGTAAATCCGCTTAGAAATCACTTGAGTTTTGTATCTAAAGATTCTCCTAAAATAATTGTAGACAGGCAAGTAGAAACTTTTAACGCACGTGATATTAATGCATTTGCGAACTGCTTTTCAAAAGATGTCGTTGTCAAGAATTTTCCAATGGATACTTTATACATGGGTAGACAGCAACTAAAAGTTAATTATGAAGCTTTCTACAAAAGAACACCTGCTATAGAGGCTAAGGTGGCATCTAGAATACATGTAGGGCAAACGGTCATAGATCAAGAGGTGATTACAATAAACGGAAATCAGCATCATCAAGTTGCCATTTATGAAGTTGACAACTTCATTGAAAGCATGACTTTTATAAAAGATACTGCAACAAAAATTGATCCAGAAATTATTGTTCAAGAACAACTTGATGGATATAACGCAAGAGATATAAATGCATTTTTACATCCATTTGCTGAAAATGTGAAAGTTTATGGAGCTAATGTCGAACTAAGAACCCAAGGTATTGAAGAAATGAGAAAAGGTTATAGCGACTTTTTTGAAACAACAAAAGATTTACATTGTTCGGTAAAAAATAGAATTGTAATTGGTAACAAGGTTATTGATGAAGAAAATATAACTGCCAATGGCGAATCTTTTAGTGCTATTGGCATATATGAAATAGAAAACGGTAAAATAGCAAGGGTCACTTTTTTACAATGATATATTGAAGCAAAAATCACATATACTCCCCATAATAATTCTATCTCAATTTGCGTGTACTTCTACTTGGTTTGCAGGTAATGCTATTTTAGAATCCTTGACCAAAAAACTAGATTTTGGTTCTGAAATTATTAGCTACGTTATTTCATCGGTACAATTCGGATTTATCATCGGTACCTTGCTATTCGGCATTCTTATGATTGCGGATCGATTTTCACCTTCAAAAGTATTTATGGTTTGCGCTTTGCTCGCAGCTATCTCTAATCTAGTATTAATCCTACCACAACTAACTGTATCTTCTTTACTACTCGCCAGGTTCAGTACAGGTTTTTTTTTAGCGGGAATCTATCCTGTGGGAATGAAAATAGCCGCGGACTATTATGAAAAAGGACTGGGTAAAGCTTTAGGTTTTTTAGTGGGCGCATTAGTTCTTGGTACTGCCTTTCCTTTTTTAATTAAAGGAACGCCTTGGGTAAATAACCCTAATAATGTTATTATGCTAACTTCTATAATTACGGCTATAGGTGGTGTATTGCTATTTATTCTAGTTCCTCACGGTCCATTTAGAGTTGCAAGTTCTAAACTAAAATTAGATGCTGGGCCTAAGCTCTTTAAAAATTATAAATTTAGAAAAGCTGCATTCGGCTATTTTGGACATATGTGGGAATTATATGCATTTTGGGCATTTACCCCAGTTGCCATACAATGGTTTGCCACACAAACTAACAGTACTATTTCAGTCGCTTTATGGTCCGGAATTGTTATTGCACTAGGTGGTATATCTTGTGCATTTGGGGGCATTCTATCTCAAAGAATTGGAAGTAAAAAGGTGGCATTAATGGCATTGACCATATCAGGATTTCTTTGTATTATATCTCCTCTCCTATTTTCACTTCCCTTGTATCTATTCTTAGCAGGTTGGTGCATTTGGGGAATTGCCGTAACTGCAGATTCTCCACAATTCTCAAATTTGGTTGCCTCAGCGGTAGCTCCAGAATTAAAAGGTACAGCTCTAACGCTAGTGAATTGTATCGGCTTTGCCATTACAATAATCAGTATACAGCTTCTAGGATCGCTTCAATCGATCATCACTATTGATCTTATATTTATTCCTTTAGCCATTGGTCCGTTAATTGGGATTTATTATTTAGTAAATAAAAAAACGAAGTAAACTCAAAACCTAATTTCTCCAATAGCTCTATATTTTACGGTCAATCATAATACTATCCAATTCAAAAAAAAGTTTTGTATTAAATGTAGTTTTGCATATCAAATTATGGTCAGCCCTTTATTTTACTTAAATTTAGAAACCGATTACCTCACTAACTTTACCTCTTAATAAAATTGAATATGAAAAAATTTTTACTGCTTACTTTTTTAACATCAGCTATAACATTAACAGCGCAAACGGATCAACGTATCTATGATATTATCAACGCCGTATCTGCTGAGCGTATTGAAAAAGATGTAACCAAACTTGCAAATTTTGGAACTAGACATACCTTAAGTGATACCATTTCTACAACTAGAGGTATTGGTGCGGCAAGAAGATGGATCAAAGGTGAATTCGAAAAAACATCTGCCGAATGCAAGGGCTGTCTAAACGTTTTCTTTCAAAAGGATTTAATAAAAAAAGGTGCTAATGACCGTATTATTAAAGATGTAGAAGTTGTTAATGTACTTGCTATTCAAAAAGGGACGAAATATCCTAATCGCTATATTATAATGAGCGGAGATATCGATTCTCGAGTAAGTGACCCTACCAATTTTACAGATGATTCACCAGGCGCAAATGATAACGCTAGTGGTATGGCCGGTACATTAGAAGCCGCTCGTGTACTTTCTAAATATACATTTGAGAATAGTATCATTTATATGGGACTTTCAGGTGAAGAGCAAGGTCTTTTTGGCGGTGGTGGAATTGCACAATACGCTAAGGATAAAGGTTGGGAAGTTATTGGTATTTTCAATAATGATATGATTGGTAATATTACAGGCGTAGACGGAGTTGTCAGTAATGTGGATTTTAGAATATTCTCTGAACCTGTACCACCTACCGAAACTGAAGAGCAACGTAAAGCGCGTCGTTTTTATGGTGGTGAAGTTGATGGAATATCAAGACAACTAGCACGTTACGTTCATAAAAATGTGAAGCAGTATATGCCAGAAATGAACCCGATGATGATTTATCGTTTAGATCGTTTTGGTCGCGGTGGTCACCACAGACCATTTAATGATGCCGGTTTTCCTGGTATTCGTATTATGGAAGCTCACGAAAACTACACCCAACAACATCAAGATATTCGTGTTGAAGACGGTATAGCTTATGGTGATGTTCTAGAGCATGTTAATTTTAAGTATGCAGCTAAATTAACGGCCGTAAACGCCATAAACCTAGCTTCTATTGCTTGGGCTCCTCCTGCTCCAAAAACCGTTAAAATTGGCGGAATTGTTAAGCCGTCAGCCAAATTTCAGTGGAGTAAGGTTGATGGTGTTAAAGGATATAAAATTTATTGGAGAGATACCACCTCCCCAACTTGGGATTATAGCAGATATGTTGGTGATGTTACAGAATTTACTTTAGAAGGTATTGTTATCGATAATTTCTTCTTTGGTGTCTCTGCAGTCGGTGAAAACGGATTTGAAAGTCCTGTTGTTTTTCCTAATGGAATATTTAGATAAGCATAAATCTATTGTACATGAAAAAATTATTAGTTGCCTTGACCCTTGGGATTTTTTCATTCTCACAGGCCCAAACTTTTACGGAACAAGATACGCTTAGAGGTAGTATTACTCCGGAACGTGTCTGGTGGGACTTAAATTATTACCATCTAAATATTGATGTGAACCCTACCGATAAATTTATAGGCGGAACCAATACTATTCGTTATAAAGTGTTAGAACCTCATCAAATTTTACAAGTTGATTTACAACCACCTTTGACTATTGAAAAGGTTACGCAAGACGGAAAAGAGCTTGAGGTGGTGCATAACGTAAATGCACATTTTGTTCAATTGATAAAACCCCAGATAAAGGGTGAGTTCAATGAAATTATTGTTACCTATTCCGGTCATCCAAAAGAAGCTGTCAGAGCTCCCTGGGACGGAGGGTTCTCATGGAAAAAAGATGCAAATGGTAAAGATTTCGTCGCCACTTCTTGCCAAGGATTAGGAGCCAGTGTGTGGTGGCCCAATAAAGACCATATGTACGACGAGGTAGATAGTATGTTAATCAGTGTAAAAGCACCTAAAGGTCTCATGAACGTTTCTAATGGGCGACTTAGAAGTGTAGATAAAGAAACGAATACGTACAACTGGTTTGTGTCTAATCCCATTAATAATTATGGCGTTAATGTAAATATTGGTGACTATGCACATTTCAATGAAATATATCAAGGAGAAAAAGGAGCGCTTGATATGGATTACTATGTGTTAAAAGATAATTTAGAAAAAGCAAAAGAGCATTTTAAGGATGCTCCTAAAATGATGGCAGCTTTTGAACATTGGTTTGGTCCCTACCCTTTTTATGAAGATTCTTTTAAATTGGTAGAAGTACCATATTTAGGTATGGAACACCAAAGTTCAGTTACGTACGGCAATCAGTATTTAAAAGGATATTTAGGTAAAGATTTATCAGGTTCCGGTTGGGGACTAAAATTCGATTTTATCATTATACATGAAGCCGGTCATGAATGGTTTGCCAATAACATCACCTATAAAGATGTTGCAGATATGTGGATTCATGAGGGGTTTACGTGTTACTCTGAAAGCCTATTCTTAGATTATCATTATGGTACTGAAGCTGCAAATGCATATGTACAGGGAATTAGAAACAATATTAGAAATGACGAACCTATTATTGGCATCTATAATGTAAACCATGAAGGTAGTGGAGACATGTATTACAAAGGGTCAAACATTCTTCATACCCTACGCCAAATCGTAAATGACGACAGAAAATGGAGAACCATCTTACGTGGTCTAAATTCAGAATTCTATCATAAAACCGTTACTACAAACGAAATTGAAAATGTAATTGGATTAGGACTAAACCGAGATTTAAAACCTTTTTTCGATCAGTATTTGAGAACTGTAAATATTCCTGTTTTCGAATACAAAATAAAAGGTAAAAAAGTAACATACCGTTTTACAAACACTGTTGATAATTTCACCATTCCTATTAGAGTATATATTGATGACAAACCTATATGGCTAGAACCCACTACGGATTGGCAGACACAGAAGTTACATGGCAATTTAAAAATGTTACAGGTCGACCCAAATTTCTATATTGAAACTAAGAACTAAAATGTATTTCATTTCTGAGTAACCTTTAGCATTCATCATAAATTAAATAAGATTAATTTTCTTTTTTTAATAATGGTAACTTTATCGCAATTACTCCAACCAACATGAAAAAAGTACTTGTCAGATATAGAAATAGTGCTTTAAGAAATTTTGTTCGAAAACATTCTAAATATGCTCCAATATTATTTTTTATTGGTGGATTTATATTTGATACCCTTACCTTAGGTCGTATTGATCGTACGTATGATTTGACGGTTTTATGTATGCATATGACCTCATTATCCATTACCCTATATCTATACAATTTAGTAGACGATGGCAAATGGAAAAACACATTTTTAGAGCGTTATGAAGAGTATTTACCACTCGCTATTCAGTTCTTTTTTGGGGGACTATCAAGCGCATATGTTATTTATTTTTCTAGAAGTGTATCACTATCAAAATCTGCCTCTTTTTTTATCATTCTAGTGCTATTACTAATTGCCAATGAATTTCTTAAAAAGAGGATTTCTAATAAATACCTTCAATTTGGTGTATACTATTTTATAAGTTTCACATTCTTCACTTTCATGATACCTGTGTTTCTTAAAGAATTAAATACCACCGTATTCTTAATCTCCGGAGCCGTAAGTTTAGTTAGTACCTTAATTCTACTCATTTTTATCTATAGCAAAAGTCCTAGTACAAGAAAAGAAATTAAGCTGGGTAAAATGATTACTATAATCTTAACCATATACGGTATTATCAATCTGTTTTATTTCTTAAGATTGATACCGCCTGTTCCTTTGGCATTAGATAAAGGAATTGTAGCTCATGAAATTGTTTTAAACAATGGTAATTATGAAGTAACCTATGAGGCAGAGAAATCTTTTGTTTTTTGGCGTAAACATAATTTGAATTACAGCTACTCTCCAGACCAACGTGTTTATATCTTTTCCTCAATTTTTGCTCCAACCGATTTAAAAAAATCCATTTTTCACAGATGGAGAAGGTATAATAACAAAACTGAAGAATGGGAAAATGTAGAAGATATAGGTTATGACATTACCGGTGGTAGAGATGGTGGTTTTAGAGGCTATACTTATAAAACTAACGTAACCCCAGGAGAATGGGAGGTTCAAGTATTGACAGAAGAAGAACAGATTCTTGGTGTCATTGGATTTAATATCAATCTTAGAAAAAATCAAGAACCGCTTAGACTTAAGACCTCTAAGTTTTAGGCTGCAATACTTGATTTCAATTTACTAAACATTAATACATTACCTTAACTCATTTGCCGCTTATCTAAGTTTAACATTATAATTTTTCTTAATTGTTTTCCGCATTCAAACATAGTCTACCTTCGCCTAACTTTAAACCCTATAGTGTCGATATACTTAAAAGTCCAAGCGGTAGACCGTATTTTCAACCAATTGGACAAGGAGTTGGGCTCCTTTCAAAAATCTACAGGACTTGGCTGTGTAGCTAATTGTGGAAACTGCTGTCTAAAACCGGACATCAATGCTACCGCATTAGAATTTTTACCGTTAGCATATCATCTTTTCAAAAATGGAGAAGCTGAAGAATGGCTTGATCTTCTACAAAACAATACTTCCGATAAACTATGCCCTGTTTTAAACAAGGTAATTGCTCCAGGTTCTATAGGCTTCTGTTCAGATTACGCGCATCGCGGGCTCATCTGTAGACTTTTTGGCTTCTCTGCAATGTTACATAAGAACAATAAACCAAAATTGGTTACGTGTAAACCTATTAAAGAAAATAAACCTGAAGCTGTTGCGAATGCAGAGGCTCACATTGCTTCTAAAAGTAATTACCCATTAATTAGTAACTACTACATGCAATTGCGTTCTATTGATGAAAATTTAGGAGAGGAATTATTTCCTATTAGAGTTGCCATTGAAAAAGCTATTCAAACCGTATTAGGATACTATGCTTACCGCAAACCGCCAAGAAAAAAGAAAGTCGTTTAGCTATAATTATTATCAAAAAGAGATAAAACGTACCTTTATCATTAGATGAATTTAATACCATAAATTTATTTTTTGGTATGTTATATAATGATTAAAATGAGCGATTCTAAACAAATATTAACGACAATTAATACAGAATTAACCAAAGATTCTCCAGACTGGAACAGCATCCTAAAAATAACGTTAGCGCATTTTTCATGCTCTACAGGAACTTTACATTTTTTAGATGATAATTCTATACTACAACTACAATCACAAGTGGGAATTCCAGAATTTTTGATTCCGAAGTTATCTACAATTCCTATTGGTAAAGGCATGGCCGGTATTGCTGCTGAACGTAAAAAACCAGTTGAAATGTGCAACTTGCAAACAGATGATTCTGGCGTAGCTAGACCATCTGCAAAAGATACCAAAGTAGAAGGTTCATTAGCCGCACCTTTGTTGTTAAATGACACATTATTTGGAACCATAGGTATTGCGAAACCCATACCTTACGATTTTACTGAAGCTGAGATGAATTTACTATTGCAAATTGGTGAGCTCATCAGTAAAAAATTAAGCTAGAAGTTTACATTAACTTCATATAAATAAAAAGCCCGCTAAATAGCGGGCTTTTCAATTCAATATAATATACTAGTCTATTATTTAAAAATAGCACTTGTTAATGCAACTGGAGAAAGCTCTTTACCTTCTTCTCCTTTAAAAGTGATGTAATAAGGTCCGTCACTAGAAACTGTACCAGTTATTGGTAAAGTAAACATTGTACCTTGCGAACCTTCTGGCTGAGCTGTTAATCTGCCTTTACCTACTACAGGGCCATCTACTGTATTTTCGTGAATTTCAAAATCAAAATACATCGTTGGTGGCGCTTGCCATCCTGCAGTTAACGAAACAGACTTTACGTTTTTCAATGACATATTCTCTAACATAAACCATCCAGATGATTTACCAATCAATAAAAGGTCCATACCACCAAATTGCATTGCTTGCATTCCGTCCACTTTAACTTGATCATTAAACTTTACCGTACTGCTAGGTATTGCAATAGATTTAGAACCTGTTAAAGGAATAGTTCCTTCAGCACCTGCATCTGTATAACTAGCTGTAATTACCAACATGTTACCTGGCGCAGACGATTCTGCCGTTATAGTACCTTTTGCTGGTAATGATTTTTCTTCCTTACCGTCTCCGTTCAAAGAAAGAATATATAAAGCAATCTGTCTAGATTCATCTGATGTTATATTAGGGTGAGCTGGCATAGTCACTTCTCCCCAAACTCCATTACCACCAGTTTTAATCTTACCTTGTAGATACTTTAAAGCATCACGACGCTCTTTATATTTAGCTGCCACATCCTTATAATTAGGTCCAATAGATGCTTCTGCCTCTTTATGACAAGTTTTACAATCCATGGCCTGTGTCAAAGCTTTACCTGTTACAGCTGCAGAAACTTGTTGATGCCCCATATTCATGGCAACCTTATCCATACCTTCTAAATAATCTACACTTACAAAAATATTGCTTGGATCTACTTCCGTACCGTCTGGATCAGTAACCGAAACATCGTATGCAATTTTCTGACCTGGCAAATAAAACGCCGGGGTACTTCCTCCTAGAGATATAGCAACTTCTGGTCTTGAATTACCTGTTACAATACTTGTACTTTCGCTAATTGCTTCTGCACCTTTATCATCAGAAATGGTAACTTTTAATTTATAAACCCCAGCATCTGCATACGTATAGCTAACATTAGGCTCTGTTGTTTCTTTAGTATCTCCATTACCAAAATCCCACATATATTTAATGGCATCGTCTTCACGGTCATTTGCATCAATTTGTGCATTTACGGCTAAAGGTGTTTTCCCAGCAGTTTTATCCACAGTAATGGAATTAATTAATGGAGGTCTATTACCACCGTTAAATTTAATATAACCCAAAGCAGAATTTGCATTTTGCGAGAACCAACCACTACCGTATTCCAATAGATAGATTTTTCCGTTAGGTCCAACCTCCATATCAATTAAGTTATTGACCTTAACATTAGGAGCAAATGGTTCCATTTTATTGAAATCTCCATTCTTATCTAAATGTACCGCGAACATCCATCCACGCATCCAATCATATATAATAACCTTACCATCATAATAGCTTGGTAGCTTTTCATCACCTTCAAACACATCTGAATAGTAAGTAGGTCCTGCCATAGCATTTCTACCACCTGTAGCTGTTTGTGGAAAAGCTTGTGATTCATCATACGGGTAATAAACATACGCTGGCATAGCCGGTGGTAGTTCTGTTAACCCCGTATTATTTCTAGAAGTATTCATTGGTTTTTCCGGATCAAAAGCTGGTCCGCTTTCTCCAGTTTCATAATTATATGCTTTATAAGCAAAATTGTCACCAATAAACAAAGGCCAACCAAAATTACCTGCCTTTTTTGCTTGGTTCATTTCATCATATCCTTTTGGACCCCTAGTACTTAAACTATCTGCTCTTGCATCTGGACCAACATCTCCCCAATACACATATCCTCTTTTCATATCAACAGATATTCTATATGGATTTCTATGACCCATGGTATAAATCTCAGGTCTAGTTTTGTCTGTACCTACTGCAAATAAATTTCCTTCAGGAATATCG
This sequence comes from Maribacter sp. Hel_I_7, assembly GCF_000688315.1. NCBI lineage: Bacteria > Pseudomonadati > Bacteroidota > Flavobacteriia > Flavobacteriales > Flavobacteriaceae > Maribacter > Maribacter sp. Hel_I_7. The sequence goes on from NZ_JHZW01000003.1 coordinate 1,241,616, forward strand.
TACGTTCCATCTTCCTTCACTTTTATTCTTAAAATCTTACCACGAAGGTCATTGGTATTACCAGAAGAACGTCTAGCATCGTACTGCTCATGACCTGGAGTATCGTTCAATGGTGCAAAACCATTATTTACATACTTTGCATCTTTCTCATTAAACGGAGTTGAGTTATCTCCCGTAGATAAATAAAGCAAATTATCTGGTCCAAAAGCAATTGAACCACCTGTATGACAACAAATTTCGCGTTGACTATCTACATCTAAAATAACTTGTTCAGATGCTACATCGAATTTGCCATCTGTAAATTTAAATCTAGATAAACGGTTTACCCATTTATCTCCTGTTGGCGCATAGTACAAGTATATCCAATGATTATTTGCAAAATCAGGATCTTTTTGTAATCCCATTAATCCTTCCTCCGCATTTACACCTGGTGTATTAAGGGTTTTTGCATACACATCAAGTTTTAGAACTTCAGTAAGTTCTTTTGACTCGTTATTATATAGCATTACCTCTCCCCTACGTTGAGCTACTATAACATCTCCGTTTGGAAGTACCGCCATTTCCGTAGGTTCAAAAAACTGACCTTCGCTTAACGTAACTTTTGCAAAACGATCAGCATCTGGTGGAATTTGAGATGCTACTTTAGAATAATCTAAGTTTAAGTTTTCGCCAATGGCATATTCAATTCCTCCTAAAAGGTGCTTTAAAAATAAGTCTTCAGAAAAACTCTCATCAGTATGTCCGCCACCAGTATAAAATGCACGTCCGCCATCAAAATCATGATACCAAGCTATTGGATGAAAATCTCCATTCTCACCACCTTCATATGATTTCTCATCTAAGGTCATAACCACATTTACATCTGGATTGATGTTCTTGTAATTGTATAATTCATCTGTTCTGTTCCAAATAGTATCCGTAAAGAATTCAGTTGCTTTAAAGTTTTTGTCTTTAATTATGAAATCTGCTGTTGGTGTACCGCTTGGGTGACTTAAAAACTGAGCTCCCGCTAGGTCATTGTACCAACCCCAATCATATTCAGTATCTGCTGCAGCATGTATACCTACATAACCACCACCAGCTTGAATGTAGCGCTCAAAAGCAGCTTCTTGGTATTGATCTAAGATATTACCTGTTGTACTCAAGAAAATTACAGCAGAATATTCTTTAAGATTTTCATCGGTAAATAATTCTGCGTTCTTTGTCGTATCTACGGCAAAACCGTTTTCACTACCTAACTTTTGTATTGCTGCAATACCTGCCGGTATAGATGCATGCTTAAAAGCCATGGTTTTAGAGAAAACTAAAACTTTAGCTTCTCCTTCTCTTTTATTGCCACCACATGAGACAATAATAAGCGCAAAGCCCAAAAGCAGCGCATTGAAGATTTTTTTCATACGTTATTTGTTGTTGTTTAGTTGATTTAAGAATTGATAAAAATAGGGCGTGCATCTGTATTTACCAATACTTTATGCCCTAAAGATTGTATTTTTATGATAAATTAATAGCTATTTTAAAGAATTATGTTAGAAATACCCGAGTTATATTTCAAAAATGATATTGAATTTAAAGATTGGTTACATAATAATCATTATTTGGATACAGGTATTCATCTAATTTTCTATTCTGTAGCACATGAAAATGAAAGCATGCGCTGGGAAGAAGCTGTACAAGTAGCCCTCTGTTATGGATGGATAGATAGTACGGTTAAAAGTTTGGGTGATGGTAAACGAAGACAATATTTTTGCAAACGGAAACCCAAAAGCGTTTGGAGTAGAGTTAACAAGGACTATATAAAAGAACTAAAAGCAACTAATAAAATGCATGCTGCAGGTTTAGCTGCTATTAAAATTGCTAAACAAAATGGTTCGTGGAGCTTTTTAGACGATGTTGAAAACGGAGTGATTCCAGAAGAATTGCAAATCGCTTTCGACAAAAATCCGGTTGCGTATTCCAACTTTACAAATTTTACACATAGCCAACGCAAAAGCTATCTTTATTGGCTTAATCAAGCAAAACGTCAAGAAACGCGTATTAAAAGGGTTAAAGAAATCATTCATCACTCGGCTGAAAATATTAAATACAGAAATGGTGGTGGTTGGCAATCTGCCAAAAAATGAATTTAATACTGCATTAGTAAGCATTCTTTAAATTGAAGAATGAATCATTGTCTATGCACTAATTCCTAAATGATATCAAAACTGAATCAAAAAATTTCCACTTATTCTTTTTAACTTCCCATTGCTAAATTTCTTTACTATTATGAGATTACCAATTAAAGGGAAAATCGTCGCTCTTACTTTATTTATTGCACTTGTTAGTTGTAATGAAAAAAAGCCAGTTTTATTTGATGTACTTATTAAAAACGGAAGCGTAATTAATTTAGAGGATGGCACTATCTCTGTATCAAACATCTTCATCAACAACAATAGAATTACTAAAATAACTACTGATGCCTCGTTAAGTGATGTTGAAGCAAAAGCCACTATAGATGCTACTGGGAAATATATAGTACCGGGCTTCTGGGACAACCACACGCATTTTAGAGGTGGTGATTCTTTAATTGATGTGAATAAGAATTTTTTATAACTTTTTATGGCGAACGGAATTACAACTGTTCGTGATGCAGGTGGAGACCTTACCTCTTCCGTTTTGGAATGGCGAAAAGCAATTGCTAACAATGAATTGGTAGGTCCTAAAATTTTTACATCAGGACCAAAAATTGATGGTCCCAATGGTACATGGGCAGGCTCTTTAGATGTTGATAATGAAGAAGATATCACCAATGCGTTAGATTCTTTAGAAGCCATACCATCAGATTTCGTGAAAATTTATGATAGCCGTATTTCTGGAGCTAATTATATAAAAACAATTGAGGAGGCAGAAAAAAGAAATTTGATTACCTCTGGTCATATGCCTTTTACTGTTGAACTAAATGAAACAATAGACGCCGGTATTGATGCTGTAGAGCATTTATATTATATCATGAAAGGGAGTTCTGCGAATGAAAAAGAGATTACCCAACAATTGATAAAAAAGGAAATCGGATTTTGGGATGCCATGCCCCTACTTCAATCATCTTATTCAGATTCCACGGCTCTGGCTACATTTACCAATTTAAAAGAGCATAATGTCTTTGTGGTACCTACACTTCATATTGGCAGGGTTTTAAGCTATTTAGATGAAGTTGACCATTCTAAAGACGATTACCTAAAATATATGTCCACCGGAATTCAACAAACCTACAAGGGTAGAATTGACCGTGTTAAGAATGCAACGGACAAGCAAGTTGCCGACCGTAAAGCTTTAGACCAATTTTTTGGCAAACTTGCCTATAAATTAAGTGAAAACGGAGTTTCACTTTTGGCAGGTTCTGATAGTGGTGCTTACAACAGTTACACTTATCCTGGTATTTCGTTACACAAAGAATTGGAAGCTATGGTGAATATAGGAATGTCACCATTGAACGCACTTAAAACTTCTGCATATAACGGAGCTAAATTTTTAAAACAAGATGCAGATTACGGAACTATTTCTGAAGGTAAAATTGCAGATATTGTTTTATTAAACCGTAATCCGTTAGAGGATATTAAGAATACCCAAGACATTTTTATGGTGTTGTCTAACGGAAATCAACACAGCAAATCTGATTTAAACCATCTTTTAAATTCTGCCATTGTCAACTAAACCAACTACCACAATGAAATCAATATTTTTTATTTTTCTTTTCACTACTTCCATATGTTTTAGTCAAACACTCTTAAAACCAGACCGTGTTTTTGATGGCAATGAAATGCACGATAATTGGGTGGTATTGGTAGAAGGAAATATGGTGATATACACTGGTAAAGCAAACAGTGTAACATTACCCAATAACACTACTGAGGTTGATCTACCGGGCACCACTTTAATGCCAGGTATTATTGAAGGCCACTCGCATGTGTTGTTACACCCTTATAACGAAACCGATTGGAATGATCAAGTTCTAAAAGAATCACCAGTAGAACGTGCTGTTAGAGGCACGGTTCATGTGAAAAATTCACTTTTAGCAGGAGTAACCACTATGCGTGATTTAGGTGCTGAAGGTGCTGGATATACAGATGTTTATTTAAAGAAAACCATTGATAACGGTATTATTGACGGACCAAGATTATTAGTTGCCGGACCTGCAATTGTAGCCACAGGTGCATACGGACCAAAAGGTTTTCATGATGGAGTTACGGTGCCCTTAGGTGCTGAACCTGCTAGCGGCGTGGACCAATGCATTGAAACCGTACGCAGACAAATGGGAAATGGTGCTGATTTTATTAAAATTTATGCCGATTACCGTTGGACGCCAGGTGCGGATTCTCAACCTACTTTTCTACAAGAAGAAATTGATGCCATGGTCGCTACGGCAAAAAGCGCGGGTAAATATGTTGTTGCACACGCAGGCACCCCAGAAGGTATGAGAAGAGCAATACAAGGTGGAGTTGAAACTATTGAGCATGGAGATGGTGGCACCTTAGAAATTTTTAAGATGATGAAAGAAAAAGGAATAGGCTTATGCCCTACCCTTGCCGCTGGAGATGCCATTACACAATACCGAGGATGGAAAAAAGCTACCGACCCAGAACCGGAACGCATTCAACAGAAACGTAAATCTTTTAAAACAGCTCTAGAATCTGGTGTACAAATTGTTTTTGGTGGCGATGTAGGTGTTTTTACCCATGGTGAAAATTATCGTGAAATGGAGTTGATGGTAGACTATGGCATGAAACCAATAGACGTATTAAAATCTGCTACTTCCGGTAACGCTTCTATGTTTCACCTAAAGCAACTTGGTCAGCTACAAAAAGGCTTTCTAGCGGATATTATTGCTGTGAAAGGCAATCCCGTTAAAGACATCACTACTATGAAAAATGTCTCATTTGTAATGAAAGACGGTGTTGTTTATAAAGAGTAGTTTCTAGGTAATTTGTTTAAGTTAGCTACCTAAAACGCTTTTAGTACTATTCTTGATTTCTAACGCACTTGAAACCATAAATGTAATAAATGAAGTCTCAATTATGCGCTGTAACAAACCACGATAACCAGATTCTGGATTAGATATTAATACAAAAATAAATATGCCGCTAACAATTGCCGTAGCAAAGGTAATTTGGGATAAACGGTGATGAACCTTAAATTTCTTTAAACCTAGACCTATAGCCAGCATACAAAAAGGAAGAAAAATATAGGTTAAGGAAGCTGCCGCATTATGTATTAACTGAGAGTCACTAGACATCATAATATTAGTTGGGCATCCGGCATCACAAGGAAATAAGCCCACTAATATTGTTCCTAGACCATAGAAAATAGCGAGTCCAATAAATCCTGCTTTAATCCATCTTGAGTTTTGTAAATACTTTGGTGCACTAAAACAAAAAATTGCAGTTAAAATTCCACTAGGAACGTAGCCTAAATACTGTAAATATCTACCATACTGTGTATTTGATGCAAATGATTCGCTAATATATTGACTTACGATACTATAATCTTCTATTAATAACGGACCAATTATGGCTGCAATAGCAAATAAGCCTACTCCTAAAATTCCGATGTACGCTACTAATTTATTACTCATTTGAATCTATGGGTTGGTTGTATGCTTGTTTGACGATAGAAAGCAAATTTTGTTACGCTACATATCTACTTTGTTCGATTCTTCCCATTCTTTTCGAAGATCAGAAGACAATATACTACTACCATCATGACGCCAACCTGGTGGTTTCATTAAGTATCTAAATCTATTTTTGATAGATGTTTTTGATGTAAAGAAATCGCTTAACATTTTAAACCATTCTGCGAAGGCAATTTTTAGTGGGTTATAGGTATCTATATTAGTTACCAATCCGTAAACCGGTTTTTCTACTTCGGGTTCAAAAGTGCCAAAAAATCTATCCCAAATGATAAAAATTCCTGCATGATTTCTATCTAAATACTGAGGATTAGTTGCATGGTGTACCCTATGGTGGCTTGGTGAATTAAAAATACCCTCAAACCACTTGGGCATCTTCTTAATCATTTCGGTATGTATCCAATACTGATAGATTAAACTAACGGACATCTGAACTAAAACCATTACTGGGTGAAAACCAATAATAATCAATGGAATCCAGAAGATAAATGTGTAAAATCCACCAGACCATGATTGCCGTAATGCCGTGCTTAAATTATAGTGTTTAGAGGAATGATGCACTACATGGCTAGCCCAAAAAAATCTGCTCTCATGACTAATTCTATGAAACCAGTAATAGCAAAAATCTTCTGCAAAAAGTAAGATTAACCAAGACCACCAAGCAAAAGGGATTTCAAAGACATGGTAAAAATTATATAGCAAGTAAAACAAACCTAACGCTATGCCTTTGGTGACCAAACCAATAGCAACGTTCCCTAAACCCATAAGTATAGAGGTGCCCGCATCTTTAAACTCATAATCTTCAAGCTTAATTTTTACCGTAAGAATCACTTCAAGTATTACAGTTGCCGCAAAAAAAGGAATGGCGTAGTGTATTAAGTTGGGGATTTCCGGAACTTGCATGGTTTCTAATTAGTCTTCTTTAAAGATAAAGATTAATTATAAATAGAGCAGTTTATCACTTACAAGAGCACTAATTAAATCTGTGAGCTCCCAAGTTATTGTTTTGTTCGCTTTTCTATTTCAAGGGCTCGTTTATAAAATTTCCTGAAATCTTCTTTATTATATTTTGCCCTCATTGCAGAAAGAACGTCAGACAGACTTAAGCTACTCCAATCCCATAACATTGTATCAAAATTGTAAGCATACATTTGCTTTTCTATCTCTTTACGTATGGCATTTACTTCTTCTTTTGTAAAGTCGTTATTAATTAATTGTACCAAGCAACGTTCTTCATTCTCTTTAGTAAATTCGGTATCTAAATAGGGTTCTAACAGCCAATCCCAGTTCCAGCTATGTGGAATTATTTCTATATTATGGACTTCTGAAAATTGCTTTAACACTTCTTTTTTTTCTGATGTAATAAAGACAATATCATTTTTGACATAGATTTTACATACTCCAAATTCTATAGACATCGCATCAATATCACTTGCTAAAATTATTCCTGTCGGATATACAATAGAAGGTTCAAAAGGATAATCGGTTATTTCTATTTCATTTTCTCTAACTTCAGATTTACCGATACCGCAAAGCAGTCTTTTTAAACTAAAAGCATTCTTGGAAACACTAACGCCCGTTAAAGGTTTAGAGCTATTGAAACTGAATATGTTTTTAAGATAATTGATCATTCTTAATGCTCTATAAACGTAAAAGCTATTTCTCTGCAACAGGCTCTAATAAATCCCACATATTTCCATATAAATCTTTAAAGACAGCAACCATACCATAAGGCATCTTTTCTGGTTCTCTAAAAAATTTCACCCCTTTTTCAACCATCTTATAATAATCTCTCCAAAAATCATCAGTATATAAAAATAGAAATACCCTGCCACCTGTTTGGTTTCCAACTCGTGACTCTTGTTCCTCGTCATCTGCTTTCGCTAACACTAGAGAACATTCATTAGCTCCTTTTGGTGAAACTATTACCCATCTTTTACCATCTCCTAAATTAGTGTCTTCTAAAAGTAAAAAATCTAATTTTTTAGTATAAAACTCTATGGCTTTATCATAGTCATCTACTACTAACGCTATTCGTGCTATTGATTGTTTCAAAATGTGTTTATTTAATACATAATAAAAATACCGTTTATTAATTAGTTGTTACCATAAGACACTTCTATTGAACAAACAGATATCCATAACTTCCATAATTGCCATATTCGCAACAAACTAGCTTAATTTCATAAATAATTTAATTAACACTATTGTTTAACATAATTTTAATGAAATATTAATAACACAATTCTACTTTTAGCAAGAATAATTCAACAACTACTTTATTAAACAATTTAATAATTGAAAACCTTCCATAAATATATTTTATCTAATATTCTATTGCTGGTTTTTACTCTAGGGTTAGCTAATGAGTTATTATCAAAGTATTCTGAAGACCATACTGTGGTTTTTGATACGGAACAAAATGATAATCATGATGAATCTGAATCTGACGTTGACGAAGAGATTATAGACATAGATATTCCTCACCGAGAAAAGCATCTTTTACTAGCTTATTTAAGCTCCAATAATTTTACTATCAATATAAAGCTAAACTTGGCTTTCAAAATTATTGAAATCTCCCAACCTACACCTCCACCTCAATATATAGGGTAATAATTCATTTACACTTATCGCATACTGTATGCCGTAAGTATTCCACATTAATTATAAAAAAAGGTCTCCTAAAGATTATTTACATCTTAATGGGACAATATCTTATATATTCAAATTTAAAATTTTCATGAAGTTATTAAAACATTGGAAAAAAGACTTACCTGCTAGTCTTGTTGTATTCTTTGTCGCATTACCATTATGCTTAGGCGTAGCTTTAGCCAGTGGAGCACCTCCTTTTGCAGGACTAATAGCTGGTTTAATTGGTGGTGTTTTAGTTGGCTATCTATCTGGCTCGTCAATTGGGGTCAGTGGTCCGGCTGCAGGTTTAGTCGTTATTGTTTTTAATGCTATTGCTGATTTAGGAAGTTACGAGCTTTTTCTTACCGCTGTAATTTTAGCTGGTATCATTCAAATTCTACTAGGTATATTTCGTGCGGGAGTAATTGGGTATTACTTTCCCTCTGCGGTAATAAAGGGAATGTTATGTGCTATAGGAATTATGATTTTCGTTCAACAGATTCCTCTAGCATTTGGCTTTAGCGGTGATGTCAATACCGACAGAATTGATTTAAGCGGTTTGCATGACCAAATTACCCCTGGAGCCATATTAATTACAATAATTTCTTTAAGTATATTATTAATTTGGGATGGTATACTTGCAAAAAAAAATAAAATTTTTAAGCTCGTTCCTGCTCCTTTAATAGCGGTAATTGCGGGAATAGTAATTTACATCACTTTTGGAAAATCTGGTTTCCTAGAACTACATGAAAGTCAGCTTGTAAGTGTTCCAATACCAAATGATGTAGCTTCCTTTATGGGACAATTTACACTGCCTGATTTTTCTGCATTAGCTGATAAAAAGGTATATATAACAGCGTTTACCATAGCCATTGTGGCAAGTTTAGAAACTTTATTGAGTGTTGAGGCTTCAGATAAACTTGACCCCTTAAAAAGACAAACCCCCACCAATAGAGAGTTGATTGCCCAAGGCATTGGAAATAGTGTTTCTGGTTTAATTGGCGGTATACCTATAACGCAAGTTGTAGTTCGCAGTTCTGCAAATGTAATGAGCGGAGCCATGACAAAACTTTCTGCAATTTTGCATGGTATACTAATCCTTATAAGTGTAATTGCAATCCCTACACTATTGAATCTAATACCACAAGCTGTTTTAGCTAGTGTTCTTTTGGTAATAGGTTATAAGCTTGCTAGCCCTAAATCTTTTATTCAAATGTATAAATTGGGTAAAGCGCAGTTTATTCCATTTATTATAACGGTAATCGGTATTGTAACTACAGATTTATTAAAGGGTATTTTAATAGGTTTAACCGTGGGTTTAATCGTAGTTCTTTTAAAGTCTTATTACAACTCTCACCAACTGCTAGTAAAGGAGGATAACGGTAAAAGGAATGTATTTCACATTAATTTTGCCGAAGAGGTTACCTTTATTAATAAAGGTCCTATCATGAAAGAGCTAGATGCCTTGAAAAATGATTCTTATCTGGAATTGGATTTTAGAAAAACAAAAGTACTAGACTATGATATTCTTGAATATTTAGATGAATTTTCTATTAAGGCGAAGAATAACAATATCGATATTAAAATGATTGCAGAAAAGGAAACTTTAGATAATCCGGAAAGTTTTAGAAAATATTTCGGACACCAAGTATTCCATTTAGAGCATTAATAGTTAAAAAAATATGAAATTAGATTTTTATAAAAGCTTGATTGAAAATAATAAAAAATGGGTCGAATCTAAATTAGATGATGACCCAGATTTTTTCAAGAAACTAGAGAAAGGACAACAACCACCACTTTTATGGATCGGTTGTTCCGATAGTCGTGTACCTGCCAACGAGATAATTGGGGCTAAACCAGGTGAGGTCTTTGTACATAGAAACATAGCGAATATGGTAGTGCACTCAGACATGAACATGTTAAGTGTTTTAGACTACGCGGTAAATGTGCTTAAAATAAAACATATTATCGTGTGCGGCCATTATGGCTGTGGTGGTGTAAAAGCGGCCATGGGAAGCAAATCTTACGGGTTAGCCGATAATTGGATACGCCACATTAGAGATGTCTATAGGCAGCACCAACTAGAGCTAGGAGAGATTAAAGAAGAAACTAAGCTCTTTGACCGTTTTGTTGAATTCAATGCTGTTGAACAGGTCTATAATCTCGCAAAAACGTCTATTGTACAAAATGCTTGGGAAAGAGGTCAAGATCTTTATTTACACGGTTGGGTATATGGTGTTGGTACAGGAATCGTAAAAGATTTAGATGTTAATTTTAGCTGCAACTCTCAATTAGAAGAATTTTATAAACTTGGAATCCTTTAGTTATAACTTTTTGTTGTACATAAAATCAATGGAGGGGTTTTATGTAATTGCCTATTGTATTTTTTTCAATTAGAATTATTAATCTTTAAAAATGTGGGTATTAAAGCCATCAATACTTTTAGTGTTTTTATTTCTCCAATACGCTTCAATTTTTTCCGCCCCTTGTTTTTCTGCCCAATTATTCAGTGTTGTCCGTTCTTCTTTAAAATCCATAAACGGAACAGCAAAACCGCAAGAAGTCTGCACTAAATCTACATTCATTTCAATTATTTGCCTTGCCCCTACATTCTCAGGAAACAGTTGAGAAAAGTCATTAAAAATACTGTCACGTTTATGATAAATTTTGGCTTCGCCATATAATCTTAAAATCATGGGCTTACCTTCAAAAGCACAGAACATGATGGTCATTCTATTATTCTTCAACAAATGAGCTGCAGTTTCATTACCACTACCCGTAAGGTTTAACCAAACAATTTTATTCTGATTGATCACTCTAAAAGAATCTGTACCTTTTGGCGATACATTTACATTGCCTTCAGCAGCAGCTGTACCCACAAAAAATATCTTCTGGTTTTCTATGAATTCTTGTAATGCGGGAGTGATAGCATCTAATTTCTTTCCCATGGTTTCTTGTTTGATTGATGATCGACCTAATTTATTACCCTTAAAAAGGTTATCATAAACTGGCTGTCATTTTTCCTAAATTAATCTTCTCGGCTTTAGTAAATTTTATATCACGTACATATTCCATTTTACCCCATAAATACGTGTTTCCTTTTAGACCTTTAGTCATTCTCATTCTACGGTTAAGTCGTTTTGTTTCTTGCTCGGTCGCCAATCTTCTTTCATCAAGCTCTCCATATAATTTTATTGCAGGATGGTCAGAAAATCTTTCTTTAAATAATGCCCTAAGCCAAAAGACCCTACTACTGTTTACCCCAAGAAGGCATACATTCTTATTCGTTGTTGCGTGTAGCGGTAATTTTTTTGGGAACTTTTCAAAATAAAAACCTGTTTGGTCATCATTAAGAAATAACGATCCTATTGGTGTAACAGTCGGGTTATTATCTGAATCTACAGATGCAATGGAAATATGAAAATTAGAACTGAAACTCTTATTGAAATGTGTTCTTATTTTTCTCCAGTCTAGAGTTATATTCATTTCTTTAAAATATATAATTAAAGGTATAGCATATGTTGAATTGTAGGTATTTACCTCCTCTCATATTCAACTTAAAACCCGCTTTACATCTAGTAGTTAATAAGTAAAATTATAAGGACCATATTACAATGAATTAGCAAACCATAATGCGGTTGCAAGGAAATTTTTCGTTTCCGTCTGCGCACGAAGCTTAAGCTTATTGTTGGGTTTTATTTTTTCTTGTCCAAAGCAAAATCTTAAAAATTTTGCGACCTAATAAAAGTATACAAACTTTTGGCATTAGTCTGGATTATTATAAGGTTTTAGTGGCAACAAATATTCACGTTCTACTTAGCTTTTAATAGACTATAAATTCAGAAAAAAGTTCAGATTTGAGTGAACTCCACTCCTCTTTTATAATACTATAATAAACATCGGTTCTACTTTCTCCACTAGCAGCGATATAGTTATTTCTGAAAACGCCCTCTTTCTGCGCACCTAATTTTTCAACGGCTTTTTGAGACCTTAAGTTTGCTTTATCAACACTAAACTGTATTCTTCTAAATCCAATATTTTCAAAACCAAAATTCAATAATTCGTATTTACAAGCTTTGTTTAATCCTGTGCCTTGAAATTCTGTACCGTACCAGGTCCAGCCAATTTCACATTTTTGATTTTCGGTATTTACATTTCCATATCTCGTACAACCTGCCACTCTATCAGTTTCTTTATCGATAATTAAGAAGGGATAACACAAGCGATTATTTTTGTCCTTAATCGTTTTTGCAATATAGTTTTTTAAGCCCTGTTCGTTATTTATGCTCATTCCCATAAATTTCCAAATTTCTTTATCAAAGATTATTTCTTTGAGCTCCTCATTTCTTTCATTATCAAAAGGGACAAGTAAAACCCTGTCGTTTTCTAACTGAATATTGGATTTAAGAATTTTTACTTTCATTTTTTTATTTTCACTTTTTAAGCTTGTTACCAACGTTTGGTCCAAGCCTTATGCAGAATCAAGAAATTATTTCATTGCTGTCCGTGCACGAAGCTAAAGCTTTTTGTCTGCCCATACCGAAAAGATGCGTTCGGGCGACTTTAGTTTTCTTTTTAATTTATCAAAATCAACAAGTTTAGCGAGTTTATAACTCCGTGGTTATACAACCATACATATTCCCTCCTACATTATCCTAAACTCTATGTAAGATTTATTCAATGTAGGAAGTAGTCTTTTCATTTTCATATAGTTTATTCACTTTAGGCTGAATAATCCAAATGCCAATAAAATAAAACCACAACAGAAAAAATTCCCCAGCAAAATCTCCAAATTCAACTTTCCTTTGTAGTTCAGCAGTTTTAAATGTTTTTGCGGCAAAATACATAGAATAGAAAATACAAAACATAGACAACAAATGAAGCGGTAAAATAATAGCAAAAATGTAACCGCTAATAGAGAATCCACTTGGTAATATTTCAGGTGAAAATCTGCTCATAAAGACCATCATAAGCACGATATAAACAAGTGGTATAAAAAATAGAATTTTGAATTTTCTAACCTTCATTTTAATACCATTAGGATTGCTTTTTTGAAGTCCAATGGCTATTGACCAAAACCAACCAAAAAAGATAAGAATGAAAAAAATAGTTATGAATGGGAAAAAATCGAATAGAATGAATTTCTCGCTTACAACTTCCGTATACCCTTCACTTCCAGACAATTGCTCTATAGGAGTTTGAATTCTAAATATTCTAGTCAAAAAATAAAACTGGGAAATTAATGGAATCCCTAACATGATTATAAAAAGTTGCCAATGTTTGGCTTTTAAAAAAAGTTGAATCATATTCAGATTTGAGTTGGTTTAAATAGTGACGATTGATTTAATATAAGAACAGTATTTAGTTGGTATAAACAACTTTTCTTGAGAAAGGAATTAACTATACACCTTCTTTACTATATAGTTTTAATAATTCAACGTATGGATTTCCATTTAACTCTAATAATTTAGCAAATGCAGGTTCAGTTTTTATTCCGCTAGATTTTAACTTTATTATCTTTTCTTTAAAATCAATTCCTTTTTCTTTTAATATTCTACTTTCAATAATCATATGCCGATAAGCGTTTTGTTTTTCGGTTGAAATATTTTGCCCAAAAATCTCAAAGAAAAAATTATCCGTTTTAAACTCCGCTATAGTTGATTCTATTTCGTTTTGTTCGGTTGAGTAAATTTTAAAATCTTTATTGTCCGAAAACTCCTGAAGTAGGTGTTTAGAAAATTCAGAATGGTTTTCGCATTCGCAAATAATATCTAAATCACTTTCAGGTATATCAATTCCGATAGGAATTGTTCCTGTCAAAATAGGATTATACTTTTCTAGTTTCTCAAAAATTCTATGTTTTTTAATTTCAGAAAAAGCACACTTTTGCCTCTCGTTCCCATATTTTAAATATTCGATATTTCTAAAATTTTCAATCAAACCTAGTTTTTTCTAATGGTTTACAACATATTGGCTACAGTATTGTATCTCGGTTATTTTGTTTTCATTTTATGAGGCAACCTCTATTAATTGCTTTTCTTTAGACTCTATTTTTTAAATTTCTTTTTCTAAATTACTTAACATTAGATTTAGCGACTTTATAAATATACAGACCTTTCGATTAAGCTCTAAAGTCCGCATTACGTTTAGGTTTTGTGCCTGTTGCACAAGTCCTTGATAAAAATACTGTTTTTGCTTAACTTTAGCTATGCAGGGAAAAAAGGATTACCAGGAAAAATTGTTCGCCCGTTTCCAATTGAGCGAGCGTATACCTAAGAACAATTTCTACAGGCGTTTAAAAGAGGTTCTGGACTTGGATTTACTCTATAATCTGACCAAAGGCTATTACGGTGAGAGTGGTCAAAAGAGCATAGACCCCGTGGTCTTCTTCAAGCTTTGCCTTGTGGGCTACCTGGAGAACATCATCAGCGACCGTAAGCTTATCGCCCATTGTTCGATGCGCTTGGATATTCTTTTTTTCGTAGGCTATGACATTGACGAGGAACTTCCCTGGCACAGTACCATAAGCCGTACCCGTCAACTTTTTCCTGAATCGGTATTTGAAGAAGTATTCACCAATGTCTTGAGTATGTGTGTAGAAAAAGGGATGGTTTCCGGTCATACTCAAGCAATAGATTCTGCCCCGGTAAAGGCTAATGCGAGTATGGATACATTGGAGCTGAAGGTGCCCGAAGAGGAACTTGACGAGCATTTACGGAAGGTACGTGCTATCAGCGCCATGGACAAGGAAGTGCCACACCGCAAGAGCAAGGGCGACAGGTCGGATAAGGGGCAGCGTAGCATCAGTGCCAACACTAAGGAACTTGGTGCTATAAAGGGCAGGAACAAAAAATGGGCGAAGGACCAGGATCAAAGACCTGGCGCCGGAAACAAGGGAGCGAAGTATACGAGCAACAAGACCCATTACAGTCCTACCGACCCCGATGCCAGAATAAGCGTAAAGCCGGGCAAGGCAAGAAAGCTGAACTACCTCAGTCAGTTGAGCGTGGATACCGCCCATCATGTAATTACCGATATCAGGGCGTACCATGCCGATGGCAAGGACAACCAGCAGTTACAGGATATCGTAAAGCGCCTACAGCGGCGCCTATGGCAGCAGGGCTTCGTTTTTGAGAACTGCGTGGCCGATACGGGCTATAGCAGTGGCGAGAACTATGCCTTTTTGGAAAGCAGGGGGCTGAAGAGCTTCATACCCGCCCACGGAACGTTCAAGGGAGGTCCCGATGGTTTCGTTTATGACCAGGGGACGGACAGCTACCGCTGTCCCCAAGGGAAAACGATACCGTTCACCAAGGAGTTCAGGGATTACCGCACGGGAACAAGAAAGAAGGAATACCGGGCAAGAAAGCATATCTGCACCGGGTGCCCGATACGCAGTAGCTGTCTGGGCAAAAGCGCACAGGAGAAGAAGTTCGGCGTTACCTATTACCGGGCGGAATATTTTCGTAACATCGCACGGGTGGAGAGCCCACTGGGGCGGTATATGAAGGGCAAGCGACAGAGTACGGTAGAGCCCGTTTTTGGTACCCTGACCCAGTTCATGGGACTGAGGAAGATAAATACCGTCGGGCTCGCACAGGCGAACAAGGTGATGCACCTCTCGGCGATCGCCTACAACCTCAAAAAGTACCTGAAATTTGAAAAGAAACGCTCCAAAAGTGGGGCGGGAAGGCTTGCTTTTACGGTTTTCGTAAAAAGCATGGTTCATTACCTGAAAAGCACTTCTCCGGCGCACCGAAAATTCACGCTCAACTTCTAGCTTAGCATAAAAAAAGCCCCTTGAAGAGGCTTATATCGATAGTAATTATTTCTAATTATAGGCTAGTGCAACGGTTACTTTTATTGGCATTAGTTTTTTATTCCGTTATATACATTTGGGTTATGTTTCTCCATATAAAACTTAGGATTTGGTAATTCTGTAAAACCAAACTTTTTATAAAGCCATTCTGCGGTATCAGTTAGTAAAATCCAGCGTCTTAATCCTTGTAGATTTGGATGCTCCATTATTTCATTTATCATCCATTTACTCAATCCCTTTCCTCTATATTCTTTTAAAACATAAACATCTCCTAAGTACGCAATAGTTGAATAGTCTGAAATTATTCTAGCAAAGCCAATTTGGTTATTTTCGTAATAAAGCCCAAAGTTCAATGAGTTTTCAATTGATGTTTTCAAAGTATTGATTGGAATTCCGTTAGCCCAATCCGTTTCGTTTGCAAGGAATTTGTGAATGCTCAAAATATCTAATTTATCCTTGTCGGTTGAAATGGTATATTCATTTCTATGAGCTTCTCTAATTTTCATTTCAGCTTCGTAATTTATATCAACGTTTGAGCTAAGCGTAGTGCGGAAGTAAGGAAACTTTTCGTTTCCGTCTACGCACTACGCTAAAGCTTATTGTTTTGATTTATTTTTACTATTCCAAAGCTAAACCCATAAGATTTAGCGACCTCATAAATATACACAGACCTTGGCGTAATCACCAAAGTCCGCATTAATTATTGGTGTTGTTGTAGCCAGTAATTATTTATTTCATGGACTTCCATTTCTCAAAATTTATTTCCCTAATGGGATATGCAGGGTTCTTAAAAGTCCATTCATTCTCAATCCATTTTTTTACCGTTTTAAACAGAATTGAGTCAAGTCCGTTTGCAACCTCACTTTGTCGGACCCACATATATATTTCAGCATCAAAATCAGCCTTTTTGGAAGGTTCAATATACAAACATCCAAGTACTTGACTTTCATCTAAACTTACAACAGTATATGCGAACGAACTTCGCATTTGGAACTCTTTTTGATGCCAACCTAAATCAATCAAATCCTGTTCGAATGACAGATCCTCTGTTGGCCATTCCCATATTGGCAGGAACATTTCTTGTAAATGGCTAAGACTTGTCATAACCGCGTCATAATCTTTTACAACGTCGTTCACGGTTAGCATTCTAATTCTGAAATATTGATTCTCAAGTGTATCAGGTACTATAAAATCTGCAGGTACAAATGTTTTGTTTTGAGATAAAACTATTTGTGGAAGCACAAATAGGATAATGGTTATCAGAGTAACTATTGATTTTTTCATATGTTTGGTTTTATTGGCTACAACATTTGAATATACATACCATGGTACGTATATTTTCTTTTTATAAATACTTTAAGAATACTGAAGTAGCTCAGGAACTACTCCACCTCTTTCATTAACACTTCAATAGACTTTTCTAATTGCTCATCAGTACCTTTTGCAATTACTTCAGGCTGATTTTTAATAAGAATTTCTGGGTTGGTTTCATTGTTTTCCATCCATTCGCCTTGCTTATTTTTAGCACTTACAGGCACAACACCCCAAACGCCGCCATTAGGTAAACGCTCCCAACCTGCCCAACTACAAGTACCTGGTACAGGCATACCTACGGTTTTTCCGATCTTTAGATCTACATAGCCGCTTGCGAAGCAAGAACCATCACTGTACATAGATTCGTTGAACATTGCCAAGGTTGGCTTCGTCCACCTAGAAGTTGGTTCGCCACCTACTACCCTATCTTCGGTCTCATAAGATAAAAAAGACACTCCTGTAAAGAACATTGCCAAATCTGCTACCAAGTCTCCACCGCCATTAAACCGGGTATCTACAATAACTCCTTTCTTATCATTGAACTTACCTAGCATTTCCTCGTAAATAGTACGGTAAGGTCCGTCGCTCATTCCTGGTATATGTACATAGCCCAAAGTACCATTACTCTTTTCCAGTACTTCTTTTTCATTGTTCTTCACCCAACGCTCATATAACAACCCACCTTCTGTACTTAAAGAAATAGGCTTCACGGTAATTTGCTTTCTTTTACCCTTATCATCCAACACATCTAACAAGGTAAAATTACCTTCTAAACGGTTTAAATAATAGGCTGCATCCATAGACGTACCAATAGTTTCACCGTTTATTTTTTCGATTACCGTACCCGGTTTTATATCGAAGCCAGATTTATCTAATGGTCCGCCTTTAATAACTTCTGTAATTTTAATTCCGTCTCCTTTATAATTGTAATCCATAAAGATACCTAGCGAAGCAGTTTCATCTCCGTTAGCGATACCATCTGAAAAACGACCTCCAGCGTGACTCACATTTAGCTCTCCCAGCATTTCAGAAATCATTTCTGCAAATTCAAAGTCATTACCAATATGTGGCAAATACTTTTCGTATTCCGTACGCATGGCTGTCCAGTCTATTCCGTGAAAATTTGAAGTATAGAAAACTCCATTTGTTCGCAGCCAAATATGATCGAACATATAACGGCGTTCCGCATCGGCATCTAATACCATTTCAGCATTTAATTTTACAGGTTCTGTATTGCTACCCGCTACATCAACTTTAGATATACTTCCATCTGCCAATAGAAATAGGTTCTCCTTTTTGGCATCCCACTGCAGGCTTCCTCTTTTGGCATCAAGAGCTATCAACATTTTAGTGCTCTTGGTACGTATTTCGGTTTCCCAAAGATTTAGGTTCTTTTCAAACTTGGTAAGATAATATAGCTTCTCTCCGTCTTTAGATAGTACGGCATCTGCAAGTGTAGAAGAATGTATGGTTAATCTAGATTTTCTTCTTTCCACATTTTCCAAATCAAACTTCAGGGCTTTTACTGTAGCCTCTTCCTTTTTATCGTCTTTCTTCTTTTTATCGTCTGTTTTGGCTTCATCCTTTTTTTCTTTAGCAGCTTCTTCTATCATTTTCAACAAATCATATTCTTCTTTTGTATTGTTGAACTTATCCCATGATTCTTGATTTAAAAACATGCTATAGACATCGGTTTCAAAAGAACCACTTGTGGCATAACTCTTAAGTCCGTCACGATTGGTGAAATACATTATCTGACTACCATCGTTCACCCATTTTGGTGTAAAATCGTAATAACCGCTTTGGGTCAGATTTTTACGTTGTTTTCCATCCTTAGAAATTAATAAGACTTCAACATTATTCAACGATACTTTCCAATCTACCAGCAGCCACTTACTATCTGGACTCCATTGAAAATATTGATCACCGTCTTGCATGTGAATGACATCTTTTGGAGTCATTATGGTGGTAATCTCTTTTGTCTTTAAGTTTTTGACTTTTAAGGTTCTTCTACCTTCCACATAAGCTATGTATGTACTGTCTGGTGAAAATTCAGGTAAGTATATATCTTCTTTTGCCGTTACTAAAGTATCTTCTTTAAATATCGTGGCAGCAAAGAAATAAGGTTCTTCTGACCGTACTTTTGAAGACTTAAAAATACTCCACTTACCATTTCTTTCACTGGCATAGGCAACGGCTTTACCATCTGGCATAAACTTTACAAAACGCTCTTGCTCTGGTGTATTGGTTAAACGTTTGGTCAAGGATCCATCTACAGATGTAACAAATACCTCTCCTCTACAAATAAAGGCGATTTCTTTACCATTTGGAGCTACATCCATTTCTTGCACACCACCATTAACAGATTTATAGGTAATAGGATTGCTATCTTCTTGTGATCTAACTATAATTTCTACTTTCTTAGCCTCTTCACCTGCTTTTAGCGTATAAATTTCGCCATCATAACCAAATGCCAAAGTATTGTTCCCAATACTTAATGAGCGTACTGGGTGTGTCTTAAAACTAGTATGTGCTGCTATTTCAGGTTCACCCGTCAATGACATTGAAAAGACATTAAAAGAGCCTTCTTGCTCGCTTAAATAGTAAATAGCGTTGCCATCTTTTGAAAATACCGGATTACGGTCTTCTCCCTTAAAACTGGTTAATTTAATATGTTTACCTGTTGCCGGCTCATACGACCAAATATCTCTTGTAACGGCAGATTTATGATGCTTTCTAAATTCGTCTTCATATCCCTTTTTATCGTGATACACCATCTTGGTTCCATCTGCATTTACTTGTACGTCTTCTGCAGGGACTGTCAGCAATTGACCTACACGCCCACCAATTACAGGTACGCTATATACCTCTGGTTGATCATCAGTTGGATACTGTCGATGCTGGGCAATATCTAATCGGTCTGCACCAAATAGTACATCTGAATCATCGGCAGAAAAACTAAATGGTTTTTCATCGTTACTGTGATATGTTAATCGTGTTGCCTCTCCACCTTGGCCATCCATCACATAGACATCAAAATTGCCATATCGGTTAGATGAAAAAGCGATTTTCTCCCCACTTTTACTCCAAACAGGCGCATAATCGTGTGCCGAATGGTAGGTTAATTGCTTTGCCACACCTCCAACTGCAGGTACAGTAAACAAGTTTCCTTTATAAGTAAATGCAATGGTATTTCCATCTGGTGAAATGGCAGGGTAACGTGCCCATTTCGGATTTGTTTGTGCTGAACACACATAAGTTAGACATACCGCCACTGCAGTTAAAAAAGAATATTTCATACGTATTTCTAGTTGGTGTTTAGTCGGTTAGAAAGATAGGGATTTGATTTGTTTACGGCAATCCATGAGTGATCAATGGTATTGAATTCTACATACTTTGCAAAAACTCACCAAATCTGTTTAATTTTACTCGATAATCGAGATTTAAATGCTCCGACGCTTGCGTCGAAATTTAAATTATATTTTCAATTCAATGTCTCGCGGACTTACGCCGGGGTATTTACTAGAGTACAAAACACGCAATTATCTTGAAAGAAGAAGAAAATTATTGGACAGAACGCTACGTAGAAAAAAAGACGGGTTGGGATATTGGCTACCCTTCTACTCCAATAAAAACTTATGTTGACCAACTACAAAATAAGGCGTTACAAATCTTGATACCTGGTGCCGGAAATGCCTATGAAGCCGAATACCTTTGGAAAGCAGGATTTAAAAATGTACATATTTTAGATATTTCTGAAGTTCCATTGAAGGCATTCAAAAAAAGGAATCCCGATTTCCCAGATTCGAATATGCACCAAGCGGATTTCTTCGAGTTTAAAGGTCAGTACGATTTAATAATAGAACAAACTTTTTTCTGCTCTTTTGTACCTACAGATACCAATAGAAAACAATATGCTAAGCACATGGCAAGCCTATTACAACCGAATGGAAAATTAGTGGGACTTTGGTTTGATATTCCATTAACTGGCGATATGATTAAACGCCCTTTTGGAGGAAACAAAGAACTGTATACCAAATACTTATCACCATATTTTAAAACGATCACTTTCGATCAGTGCTATAATTCTATTCCACCAAGACAGGGTAATGAATTGTTTGGGATTTTTCAAGTTCGTTGATGGTTGTTGGTTTTCACTTCGGCTTCGCTCAGTGACCATGCATCAATTTGTCTTTTCGAGCGCAATCGAGAACTAAGGAACATAAATTCAACAGATTGCCACGTAGCGAAAAGCTCCTCGCAAAGACGAATAAAAAACTGGCTACTGAAAACTGTTACTGCCAACTGAAAACTGAAAACTGAATCCATCAAATGTTAATTAATTACCGATTATACAAAACCAACCACTGTTAACATCCTTTTAAGAATACTTCCCTTTCTTTTCATTTATTTTTAGGCACATAACTAACAAACCACTACAATGACAAGAAGATTACTCTCCCTGTTGATGCTTTTTGCATCTTTTTTCGTTACAGCTCAAGAATTTAAAATGGACCTGGTACAGGACATGAAACCCCGTAACATCGGTCCGGGTGGTATGAGCGGTCGTGTTACTAGCATTGATGTTGTCAACTCAAATCCTGATATTATGTATGTAGGTACCGCTTCTGGTGGCTTATGGAAATCTACATCTGGCGGCATAAAGTGGGATCCTATTTTTGATAAAGAGGTTACTGCCTCTATTGGTGCAGTTGCTATTCAACAAAGTAATCCGTCTGTTATTTGGGCAGGTACAGGTGAAGGTAATCCTAGAAATAGTTTAAATGGTGGGTACGGTGTATACAAATCTCTAGACGGCGGAAAAACTTGGAAATCTATGGGTCTTGAAAAAACAAGACACATTCATAGAATTAAGATTGACCCAATGAACCCTAATACCGTATATGTAGGTGCTATTGGATCTCCTTGGGGCGAACACCCAGAACGTGGTGTTTTTAAAACTACAGATGGTGGCGAAACTTGGGAGAAAGTTCTTTTTGTAAATAATAAAACAGGGGTTGCAGACCTAATTATGGACCCAACCAACCCTAACAAATTAATTGCCGCAATGTGGGAACACAAGCGCGATCCTTGGTTCTTTAACTCTGGTGGTTCTGGTAGTGGCTTGTACATAACACATGATGGTGGTAAGAATTGGAAAAAATTATCTGAAGAAGATGGTTTGCCTGCTGGTGACCTAGGTAGAATAGGTGTGGCTATTGCTCCTGGCAAACCAGATGTTATTTATGCCTTGGTAGAAGCTAAAAAGAATGCGCTATACAAATCTGAGGATGGCGGATTTAAGTGGAAAAAAATCAATGAAAAAGATGATATTGGAAATAGACCTTTTTATTATTCTGAAATTTATGTAGATCCTGAAAATGAAAATAGAGTGTTTTCAGTATTTACCTACGTGAACGTTTCACAAGACGGTGGAAAAAACTTTGAACAATTAATGCCGGCATATCGTGCAGATAACGGAGTACATCCTGATCACCACGCATTTTGGATTCACCCAGATAACGGACAGTTTATGATGGATGGTAATGACGGTGGATTAAATATTTCTAAAGACGGAGGAAAAACTTGGCGCTTTGTAGGTAACCTACCTGTAGCGCAATTTTATCATATTGCAACGGATAACGAGTATCCGTATAATGTATACGGTGGTATGCAAGACAACGGTTCTTGGAGAGGTCCTGCTTATGTTTGGAAAGCTCAAGGAATTCGTAATAGCTACTGGCAAGAAATTAGCTTTGGCGATGGGTTTGACGTCGTTCCCGACCCTGTAGATTCTAGATATGGCTATACCATGAGTCAGCAAGGTAACGTACAGCGTTTTGATCATGTTACGGGAGATAATTACATAGTGCGCCCTACTCCACCAGATGCTACAACAGAACTTCGTTTTAACTGGAACTCGGCAATTAGCCAAGATCCTTTTGATAACAGTACAGTTTATTTTGGTAGTCAGTTTGTACATAAGAGTACGGATAAGGCATTGACCTGGAAGGTGATTTCTCCAGATTTAACTACGAACGACCCAGAAAAACAAAAGCAAAGTGAAAGTGGCGGATTGTCAATGGATGCTACCGGTGCTGAAAACCACACCACCATATTGGTTATTGAACCTTCTACAGTTGAAAAAGATATGCTTTGGGTAGGTTCTGATGATGGTCGTGTACATTACACTCAAAATGGTGGCGAGACATGGAACGATGTTACCGCCAATATAAAAGGCTTACCTAAAGGAAGCTGGATTCCGCAAATAAAAGCATCTACACGAAATAAAGGTGAAGCGCTATTAATTGCGAATGATTACAGAAGATTCAACTACACACCATATGCATACCGCACAAAAGATTACGGTAAATCTTGGACAAGAATTGTGGACGCTACTGATGTAGAAAGCTATGCGCTATCTATTATCGAAGATCCAGAGAATCCTAACTTGCTGTTTTTAGGTACCGATGATGGATTGTATGTTTCTTTCAATGCGGGAGATAAATGGCAAAAATGGACCGAAGGTTTCCCTACGGTTTCCACTAAAGATTTAGCCATTCACCCAAGAGAACATGATTTGGTTATAGGTACTTTTGGTCGTGCTGCATGGGTATTAGATGATATTCGTCCTTTGCGTGCATTGGCTTCAGATACATCTATCCTGAACCAAGAAATAGAAATATTTACTCCGCCAACGGCATATCAAGCTTCATATCAACAACCAACAGGAAGTCGTTTTGGTGGTGATGGCCTTTACCAAGGTGAAAACAGAAAGTCTGGCGCAATGATTACCTATTATTTAAAAGAAGGTAAAAAAGAAGCCAAAAAAGAGAAACCTTCTTCAAAAGAAAAAGAGGGTGATTCTGAGGAAAAATCAGAAGCAGTTGAATTAACTGGCGTACAAAAGAAAGATTCTGTTCAGTTCGATTTTTATGATGGCGACAGATTAATTCGTACCTTAAAATATAAGACTCCAGAAAAAGCCGGATTCCACAGAATTTACTGGGGAATGGATGAAAAAGGGGCTGATAGACCCTCTAGAAAAGTAATTAGCAAGAAAAAGGAATCTGGAGGATTAGATGTTAAACCCGGAACTTACACTATAAAAATGCTTTATGGTGAAATGGAAGAAGAAACTACAATTACGGTAGCTTCCGACCCACGTTTAGATGTTTCAGCAGTAGCTATAACTGAAGCTTATACCAATGGTAAAGTGTTAGAATCTTACATGCAAAAAGCCGCAGATGCCGTTCAGCAATTGGCACAAAGCAAAGCAACTGCAGAACAGTTTCAAAATGATTTGAAAAAGGATGATGACAAAAAGTATAAAGAGCAGATCGATTCCTCAAAAGATATCATTAAACAAATAGATTCTGTTACCGCCATATATTTAGGTAAGGTAGATAAGCGACAAGGTATTACTCGAAGTAAAGAGATGACGGTAATGCAACGTTTACAAATTGCACGTCGTTATGTTGGTTCCCGTAAAGCAGGTATGACAGCTACGGAAAAACAATTAATGCAATTTGCCAAAGATGATCTGCAGAGCGCACTACAAAAAACAAATGCTTTCTTCGCCAAAGAATGGGTAGATTACCAGAATAATATGAAAAGTTTAGATTTATCCCCTTTTAAAAAAACAGAAGTATATAAATTAAATTAATATGTAAAAGTCTAACAATCAAAAACTACTACTATGAAGTACCTAATGGCTTGCTTTGTGTTTACGCTTATATTAAGCTGTAAAGAAGAACCTAAAAAACCTTCTATTGCAGAAACGATGAAGACTTATACCATCAAACAAATGATGGATAACGAAGCCATTGGTGGCGGTAGTTTTTCCCCTGATAATTCTAAATTACTTATCTCAAGTAATAGATCTGGTATTTATAACATGTACACAGTGCCTACGAGTGGCGGTGAATTGACTCCCGTTACCATGTCTGACAGTGCCTCTGTATTTGCAATATCCTATTTTCCAAAAGATGACCGTATGTTGTTTAGAATGGATGGAAATGGTGATGAGATTTTCCATATTTACTTAAGAGATCTAGACGGTACCCAGACCGACCTTACACCAGCAGAAGGTGCCCGCGCATCGTTCTACGGATGGGCAGAAGATGATATGAGTTTCTACTATACTTCTAACGAGAGAAATCCTAGAAATGATGATATCTATGAATTGGACCTAGAAACTTTACAGCCTACCCTAATCTATGAAAATACGGAAGGTTATAGTATTGACGGAATTTCTGAAGACAAGAAATATATAACCTTGGGCAAGCCGATAAATACCAATGATTCCGACTTGTTTATTTATACCGTATCGGATAAAAAGCTTACCAAAATCAATGAAAATCAAAGCGCCAACAGTAGTTCTGGATTTTCTAATGATGGTTCTTCTTTGTATTATACAACAGATGATGGCGAGGAATTCTCTTATTTAATGAAGTACGATATCGCCACTGGCAACAGAGAAAAGGTGATGCAGAAAAATTGGGATATATGGGGTGCCTATTTTACAGAAAATGGTACCTATCAAGTGACCTATATTAACGAAGATGCCAAGAATGTCATCGAAATAAAGAATGTTAACACCGGTGAAAATGTTGCTCTTCCTTCCTTAGATGGTTTGGACGTAACCAGTGTAGATTTCTCAGATGATGAAAAACTAATGCGTTTTTACGCCGGTGGGTCACACACCCCTTCTAATTTGTTCGTTTATAATTTAGAAACCAAAGAACAGACTCAGTTGACCAATGTTTTAAATAGCGAAATAAACGGCGAAGACTTGGTGAATGCAGAGTTAATTCGTTACAAGTCTTTTGATGGGGTTGAAATTCCTGCCATTTATTACAAACCTCACCAAGCAAGTGCGGACACCAAAGTACCTGCGTTGGTTTGGGTTCATGGCGGGCCAGGTGGTCAGAGTCGTCAAAATTTCAGTTCTTTTATACAGTACTTAATCAACCATGGGTATGCTGTACTTGCCGTGAACAATAGAGGTAGTAGCGGTTATGGTAAAACTTTTTATCAAATGGATGACCTAAACCATGGCGACAAAGATTTGAAAGACTGTGTAGAAGGTAAAAATTGGCTTGCTTCTCAACCAGAAATAGATGCAGAAAAAATAGGGATTATAGGAGGCTCTTACGGTGGGTATATGACCATGGCTGCATTGACCTACACCCCAGAAGAGTTTGCCGTTGGAGTAAATCTTTTTGGCGTTACCAATTGGATCAGAACATTAAAGAGTATTCCACCATGGTGGGAGTCTTTTAAAGATGCGCTTTACTTAGAGTTAGGTGATCCTTATAGTGCAGATTCTGTACGTTTAAAGGAGATATCACCCCTTTTCCATACAGATAAAGTTACCAAGCCCTTAATTGTGCTGCAAGGATCACAAGACCCTAGAGTACTACAAGTAGAATCTGATGAGATTGTTGCCGGAGTAAAAAAGAACGGTGTACCTGTAGAGTATGTGCTGTTTGAAGATGAGGGACATGGTTTCGTTAAAAAGGAAAATCAAATTGAAGCCTATAGTAGAGTTCTACAATTTTTAGATGTATATCTAAAAAAAGATAAAGGAACAGCTATTGAAGATGACACACCTATAAAGGGTAAGCCATAATTATTAAATTGAAAATTAAGAAGACGAAGAATGAGGAAAGTTATTACGTTACTATTATTAACAACAACGATTTTTAGTACAAATGCTCAAAGTGAAATAACCGGAGAAGATGATTTTGGTAGTTGGTTCATGTATTTTGGCACCAACAAAATTGCCGATAAATGGAGTATACATACCGAAGCGCAATTTAGGTATTACGAAATGGCTTCCAATTTCAATCAATTGTTACTGCGTACGGGAGTCAATTATCATATTAATTCTGATGCCATTGCTACATTAGGGTACGGCTTTATAGACACTGATCCTACTTTTAGAGAATTTGATATTCTTGGGGACGATGCCTTATTTGAAAATAATTCTATTTCAGAGCATCGTATTTTTGAGCAGTTCGTTCTTAAGAACAAGGTCTGGGAATTTAAGTTCGAGCATCGCTATCGATTAGAGCAACGCTTTGTTCAAAATAACTTTACAGGTATCAGTAATACATTACATAGGGCTCGATATAGAATTCAAATGACCTTGCCCCTAACCGATATTTTCTTTTTAAACTTTTATGATGAAATTTTCATCAACCTACAAAATGATGCTTTTGGTCAGAATAGAGCATATGCAGCCCTAGGTGTTAATGTTACCGATAATTTGAGCATGCAAGTAGGCTATTTAAAGAATCATTTCAGTGAAACTAACTTTGATCGTTTTCAAGTTGGGGTATTTTATAATACAGATTTAAGAGGCATTTTTAAAAAGAAGGAATAACTTTATACCATAAACAAATTACATTATCATGAAAAAAATAACTATAACTTTCGTTAGTGCATTATTGATTGTTTTTGCAAGCTGTAAAGAAACTAAGAAAGGTGAAGAGTCTACTAGTGTAGATGCTTCAACTGAAGCAGTTGAAACCTTCAGTTTAGTACAAGATTCAACAAAAGTGAGCTTTATTGCTTACAAAACCACAGAAAAAATCCCTGTGGGCGGTAAATTTGAAAAAATCAATTTCACAAAGACAAATAGTGGTGAAACTGCATTGACCGCTTTAAATGGTACTGAATTCAGTATTCCCGTAAGTAGCTTATTTACTAATGACCCTACTGGTACAAGAGACCCAAAACTTTTAGAATTTTTCTTTGGGGTTTTGAAGAATACAGAATTAATCTCTGGTGTTTTTAAAGTTGAAAATGACAAAAGTTCAATTGATATCACTTTAAATGGGGAGACACAGAATATTCCACTAGCATATGAAATGAATGGTGACAACAAAATTACTTTCAACGGTGTAATGGATTTAGAAAACTGGAATGCCATGGATGCCGTTACCTCTATTAATCAGGCGTGTGAAATATTACACACAGGAAAAGATGGTGTTAGCAAAACTTGGAGCGAAGTTGCCCTAAAAGCAGAAGTTTTACTTGAAAAGAAATAATTAAGCTTATTATCAATAAAAGAATGAGGTGCCCAACAGCACCTCTTTTTTTATCCTTAAAAATTAAAAGTATTGCTCATTTCAAGTAACGGTTTGATATTGCCTTAATTTATGTCTAATTTAACAATTCATAACAAAATTAGAACATCATGAAAATATTTAAAACGCAATTAGCACTACTAGCAATATTAGTTGCTTTTAGTTGCAAAGAAGTAAAAAAAGAAGCTTCTGACGCAAAGGAAGAAGTAGAAGAACTTATGGATGAGGCTAAAACTGAAATGAACGAAGAGGAAACTGTCGTGAAATTTATGTTAGAGCCCAAAAGTGATAGTAAAGTAAAAGGTGAAGTAACTTTTACTGAGGATGATGAAGAAGTAAGTATGGTAGCGGTACTATCTGGACTTACAGAAGGAGAACACGCTATACATATTCACCAGACTGCAGATTGTACTGCAGCTGATGGTTCTTCTGCAGGAGGTCACTGGAATCCAACAAACGAGCCACATGGTAAATGGGGCGCATCTGAAGGATACCATAAAGGAGATATTGGAAACTTTACCGCAGATGCCGATGGTAATGCAAAAGTTGAATTCTCTACAGAAGAATGGTGCATTGGATGTGATGACGAAAACAAAAACATTTTAGGAAAAGGAGTAATTGTACACCAAGGTGTAGATGATTACACTTCGCAGCCTAGTGGTGCTGCTGGTGCACGTGTTAGTTGTGCCGGTATTATTGAATAGGGTTAATAATATATTTTTTAAAAGCTGTTCTAAGAACAGCTTTTTTTATTTTTAATCGATTTAAAAAAGCACTCATGCAATTAGACCGTTTGGTTGATCAATTTAGAAAGAAAGACCCCTCCGCTTTCGAGAAGTTATACGGTATGTATGCCGATAATATTTGTGGCGTAATTAATACCATAGTCAAAAACGACGCTTTATCTCAAGAAATTTGTCAAGACGTTTTTATAAAAATTTGGAACAACTGCGAAAGTTATAATTCATCTAAAGGAAGATTCTTTACATGGATTTTGAACATAGCCAGAAATGCGGCTATCGACGAAATACGCAGTAGGTCGTATAAAAATGATAAAAAGAACCTTTCCGCAGATTACTTCGTAGGTATTTTACAGAACAAACAGGAAGAAGAAAGTTCTACTGTAGATACCAAAGGATTGAGGGATTTAGTTAAGAATTTAAAGGAAAAATGTGTTCAAATCATAGAACTGTTATACTTTAGAGGATATACTCAAAAAGATGCTGCAGAAGAATTGGAAATTCCGATAGGTACTGTCAAAACGAGGAATAGGAGTTGCATTTCCCAATTAAGGGAGAATATGGAGGTTAAGTAGTATGGATGTAGAAAAGTACATAGCATCAGGAATTTTAGAGCTTTATATAGCTGGTATACTTTCAGATAAAGAAAATCTGGAAATTGCTAACTACGCTAAAGAGTACCCAGAAATTCAAAAAGAAATAGAAGCGATTGAGGCTTCAATATTAGAATTATCAAGAAAAGCATCACCAGGATATAACTATTCGTTTAAATCATTAATGAATAGAATAAATAAAGAGGTTAAAGTAGTTTCTATCAATGATAAACGAGGCACCCCATTATTATCTTATATAGGTTTGGCTGCATCAGTTTTACTAGCCGTTGGTTTGTTTTGGATGTATCAGCAAAATCAAGATTTAAAGTCAGAAATTGAGTTAGTTGAAAAACAGAATGTTGATCTTGAGCAGCAAATAGCTGACACGGACTCTTCATTAGAACAGACACAAGATTTATTGAATTCGCTGCGTGATAAAAACATTAGTGTAACTACGTTGGGCGGACAAGATATTTCGCCAACATCATACGCAAAAGCGTATTGGAACAAGGAAAACAAAAAGGTATTTATAGATGCCAAAGGTTTACCTGAGCCTCCAGATGGTTTTGTATATCAAGTATGGTCTCTTAAACTTTCACCGCTTACTCCTACCAGTATGGGTCTGCTAGAAGATTTTGCTACGGATGAAAATAAAGTCTTTGCATTAAATAACCCTAATGACTCAGAGGCATTTGGTATTACGTTAGAACCGGCAGGTGGTAGCGAAGCACCAACACTAGAACAACTATATACACTTGGTGTAGTATCAGCTTCATAACGAATTAAAATTTAAAGTAAAAATGGGTAGATTTTAAAATCTGCCCATTTTTTTTACTATTTTTCGCATATGGATTTAAAGAAACTTTTTGGAACCGTTTTAACCTTGTTAGGCATTGGCGGACTTGTTTATACTGCAATTTTATTTGGGAATAGTACAGGCACTACAAAACAACTTATTGTTTACGGTGTATTAGGCGCTATCTTTTTCTTTTCTGGAATTGGACTTATAAGAAATACGAGTAAGGGTTAGTATTAATAACCTCTTTAATTACCGGTCCTTTTTTACACGATGCAAGCTTAAACTTTTAACCAACCATTTTGGTAATGTTTTATGCGGATTCCTATTTTTGAGATTTAAGTACAATCCTAATGATTTTAGAATAGGAACTTTATGGGTTTCTACCAATTCTATCAATGTACCATCTGGATCTTCCATATAACTAAAATGCCCGGCAGCATCGCCCATATCAAAACTATTGGCACTATCTACCGTAAATGCGTAATTGTTTTTCTTTGCTTTATCTCTTATAAAACACATACCCGAAACATCGAAACATAGGTGTATGTACCCTAAATCTCCCCAAAGTCGATTTTCAAATATTTTATTAGGAGTGCTGTCCAAAACTTGAATCAATTCTAATTGACTAGGCCCCAATAAATCTCCGAAACCACCAAATTGTTTTCGTTCTTGTTTTATAACAACCCTTCTAAATCTGCCTTTACCAGCACCTTTGAAAGCTTCAATATTATCATATTCAATAATTGAATAATCTAACATGGTACCGTAGAACTCTAAAGAACGCTCCATATCACAGACACCAATAACAGCACCTAACACTCCACCATTATTAGACGGTTGTTTACAAAAAACATAATGATCTTCAACCATTTGCACTCGATTACCAAAAGGATCGGTAAAGTAAAAGTTAGGACAGAATGATTGATTGATATCCGATAAATCAGACACTTTTAATCCCCTTAAATATGAATGAATTTCGGTTAGATTATTACATCTAATTTTCATTGCATAGATACCTAAATCTCCAAATTCAATAGGAACTCTAGGTGCTCTTGGTTGTCGGTCTTTAAACTGCCAAATCTCCAATCCGCCGCCACCAATCATATTCAAGGCTAAATATGCTTCTCTTCTTTCGGCTTTATCATTAGTATACTGGGTCATTAATGATGCGACTGCCTCATCTTCGAACAATAAAATATCAAAACCTAAATGCTTTCTATACCAATTAAATACTTCTTTGACATCGCAAACACCAATACCAATTTGCTGAATACCATTAATAATTTCAACCATTGTATGGGGTGCGTATCAACTTGTTATGAAGTGTTTTTAGTTTGTTGCCTGGGTAACCGAATTTGAATAAAACAACCAATAGAAAATTTGAAAGATTTACCCTCAAATATGAATTGCACTCATATTTACGTGCCGAGACTACCAAGTCATTCTTAACTATTGTATATGGTATATTCTGTTTCTTCATTCTATCGAAAAATTCAAAATCTTCCATTAAGACTTGCGCTTCATTGAATCTGCCCAATTTTTCAAAAATATCTTTTTTAATAAATAGGCATTGATCTCCTCCTCCAGTAAACAAGCCGTCTTTTGCCGTAAAAGATGCATTTACACGTAAATACCAGGTATCCTTATCAAAGCGATATGTAAAAAATCCTGCTGCATATCCGTTTTTAAAGCTGCGTAAAATATCATCTATAAACTCCGGCGGCGGAACAACATCGGCATGTAAAAAAACCAAGGTATTTCCCAAAGCAGCTTGTGACGCCTCATTCATTTGTGCAGCCCTGCCTTTATCTTTACAGTGTAATACCTTTACTTTTTGACTGCATTCTAACATGTCTATAGTATCAGTATTACCAGGAGAAACTGCAACTATAATTTCCAAGAGCTTTTCATGTTCAATAAAACAAGCAACTTTAAAGAGTCGCTGCAGGTTATCAAATTCATTATGAGCTGGAATTATAATACTTATCATGGCAATAGTTAAGGCATTTTTATTAAAAAGTAAAACAGCATTTAAATAGTATATAGTTTTACGCCTTACTTACGCAAATTGAGGAAAATAGTTTTAAAACTATCGTATATTTTTAAAAATAATACTGTAATCAATTAAATAAAGGTGCGACAAATGTTTCATGAACCTTTTAACTATAGTTACGTAGCTATAGGTAACCTAAAATAATACTATGAAACTTAAATTATATTTTCTTGCGACTTTATTTGCACTGTCCTGCACTGCAAAAACCGGACTTCAAGCACAAGTAGAAACTGCAAACGAAACAGATTTTAATGAGTTATCCGAATCGTTTTTAAAGCGAATCATAGATGACAAGGATACGCAAGAAATACAAGATATTTTAGCCAATACAACTATTGAAGAATTAGATAACGCCTTAGATACAAATGATAAGCGATTAGCTTTTTGGTTAAATATTTATAATGGCTACATACAGGTGATTTTGCAGAAAAATCCAGAATTATACGATGATCGCGGTAGCTTTTTCAAATTAGAGCAAATTAAGATTGCCGGTGAAATGGTTTCTTTTGCAAAAATAGAACATGGAATTATTAGAAAATCGCAATGGGAATACGGTCTAGGCTATATACGCAAATGGTTCCCTGGTAAATTTGAACGTAAACTACGTGTAAACAAGCCTGTATATAACGTACACTTTGCCTTAAACTGCGGTGCTAAAGATTGTCCTCCAGTAGCAATCTATGAGTGGGAACGCTTACCTGAACAATTAAAAATAGGGACAAAAAAGCTTTTAGAAAATACAAGTGAATATAATAGAGAAACTAATGTGGTTAAGGTGACTTCTTTATTTAGTTGGTTTAGAGGTGATTTTGGAGGTAAAGGTGGTATCAAGAAAATCTTAAAAGAAAATGAGATAATACCTTCAACCAAAGGTGTAGATATCGAATACACCAATTACGATTGGACATTATATCTAGATAATTTTATTGAATTATAAACAGCTTAACCTTATGTATTTGCTACATTTAAAAACATATACATAAGGATAATTTTATATTTGATTCTCTTATTTAGTTCTTTTTACCATGGTTAAAATGTAGAATGGTAAATTTGCACCCGAAAAAGATTTATTTTCCTCTATGAAGGTTGGCTTTGGTTTCCTTAAAAAATTCTTTATTGCGCTATTTATCCTATTAGGAGTTTTGGCTGCCTCTAAATTGGATGAGCTTCAGTTTTCATTTGATTTTAGTCAGTTTTTCCCTGAAGAAGATCCAGATTTAGCCTTTTACGATGATTATGTCGAGGAATTTGGAACTGATGACAATTTCCTATTAATTGCCGTTAAAAACGAACCCAATGTATTTCAGCAAGATTTCTTAAATAAATTTCAAGCGTTTTCCGAGGAAAGTAAAAGCTTTGAATATGTTTTAGAAAGTAGCTCTTTAACCTCGCTCTCCTACCCGCTTAAAACCTCTTTTGGCTATACTACGCTGCCAATTATTCATATAAAAGATTCCACCCAATACCAGAAAGATTGGAAAAAAATTCAAGAAGACTCCCTTTTCATAAATGTACTTGTCGATGAAAAGAGAAAGTCGCTCGTATTAGCATTAGAAACAGAAGACAATTTAGATTACAAACAGTCAGAACTTCTTCTAAAAAGTATAAGAGCTTCATTAAAAGAGCATAATTTACCGGATTACCATATTCTGGGTAGAGCTTTTTTCTATGAAGCAATTGTTGATATGCAAAAGAGCGAAGTACTAACAACTACTATTGTAGCGTCTATTCTAGTTTTTATCATTCTCTTGTTGGTGTATAAAAGTATGCCGGTGGTATTAATTTCTGTAGTCTCTATAGCTACCTCTCTTTTGCTTTTTATGGGCTTGCTGGGCTGGCTAGGAAAAGAACTAAATGCAATGGCAGCATTTTACCCAGTGCTCATGCTCATCGTGGGTACTTCTGATGTTATTCACCTAACCGATAGTTATATTAGAAAATTACATAGTGGTACACCACCATACCATGCCATAAAATCTTCCCTTAAAGAAGTTGGTATGACTACCCTACTTACGTCAATAACTACTGCGGTTGGTTTTGTTACCTTACTTTCCTCTAGATTGGTAAGCATTCAAGAATTTGGAATAAACGCCGCTATCGGTGTCTTAGTGGCTTATATCACCGTAATCTTATTTACTGGCTCATTACTTATAAGCATACCTGAAAAATTGTTAACGGGACGTAAAACTATTTCAGAAAACTGGGTCAACTATCTTTTAAAAATAAATACGTTCACCAAAAACTACCCAAAATCTATCATTATTGGTACGGTAGTATTCACTTTTCTATGTTTTGTTGGTATTAGTATTGTACAAACAAATCAAGAACTAAAAAACACCTTACCTGCAGGAAGTGAAATAGCAAATGATTTCGATTATTTCCAATCCAATTACTCAGGATTTAGACCTTTGGAAATTGCAGTAATGAGTACTGATGGCAATAAGGTAACCGATTTTAAAGTTGCCCAAGAAATTGAAAAACTACTGGTTTATCTAAAGACATTTAAAAGTATTGGTAACGTGCAATCTGCCAACCTTCCTTATAAGATTTTTAATAAGGCAAACAACTTAAATAATTCTGCTTTTTTTACGTTACCTAGCGATGAGAAAACCTTTTTAAAATACCAAAAAGACACGCGCAAGCTAGCTCGTAAACAATTAGCTAAATTTGTTAATACCGATGAAACTATTGCCCGTATTAACGGAAGACTACAAGACATTGGTACCGATAAATTAAAAGTTGTTTACAGTGATATTGATAATTTTGCTAAAACAAAATTAGACACCTCTCTCGTTGCTATTAAAGTGACCGGAAAAAGTATCTTACTAGATAAAAACTCTGAATACATTAGAAGTAGCCTATTAGAAGGACTTCTTTATGGATTATTAGTTATCGGAGTTATCATGGCTTTTGTTTTTAGAGATATCAAAATCTTTTTAATATCTCTAGTACCCAATATTTTACCCATACTGTTTGCGGGTGGAATTTTAGGATTTTTAGGTATACCATTAGAAGCTTCCCTTTCTGTGGTTTTTGCTATCGTCTTTGGTATTGCCGTTGATGATACCATTCACTTTTTAGGAAAGTATAAATTAAGTATTACGCAAGGCTTGGATAAAGAAGCTGCACTTGAAAAGACATTTGCACAAACCGGTAGAGCATTAGTAATAACTACCATTATCCTATTTTTTGGATTTATGGTGATGCTATTTTCAATTCATCAACCAAGTGTTACCATTGGGTTGATAATTAGTGTAACCTTAGTAACAGCATTAATACTAGATTTGCTGTTATTACCTGTACTACTAAGAAAATTACTTTAGATAGAACGATTAGTTCGGTGAAGCGTTTTTTGTAATGATCTATAGGCAAAAATGCTTTTGCCAACCATTAAAATCATTAAACTTATCCATAATGTAAAGAGTAGGTATTCCATAACACTAATTGGTTTACTTGGTTACTTTTAGTTCACTCATTTAAGATGCTGGGGCATTTTAAATGTATTTGGTCGATAAATATATGTATTTCATCTATCACGCTGTTAAAAAAAACCAAATTTTCGACGAAATACATAATAATAACAACGCCACGACTATTCATCGTGGCGTTGAAAAAAAACAATCCAACCTAAAACAAACATGAAATGAAAATAATTGGGCAATCAATTACAAATCATGGACTTGCTTTTCCATACCGGGACCTAACTCATATATGGCCCCTATTAATTCTCCTTTTAATTCTTTAACCCTTTCAGATTTACCATTTGCCTTGTAAACCTCTGCCGCTTGATATAGTAATGCAGGTTCAAATGTTTTACCATATACGTAGGTATTCATTACTTCCAAAGCTTTCTCCTTATCACCATTTTTTAATAAACTATATGCTAACCAGCTATATGATTCTGGTGTGGGTCTATTCTCTACTTCTTGTTGTGCCAAGATTAAAGCATTATCATATTGTTTTGTTTCGCCTATATACAATCCTAAATTATAAGCATTGTACATATCTCCATAGGCTTCATTTTTCACCCTGGTAAAGTATTCATCTAAATTTCTGGTTCTCACCAAGTCATTACCTATATAGTCCGCTATTTCCGCTTTCAGCAAAAAATAATCTGGAGCATTATAAGTCTTGGTTACAGAATCTAAAATGCGTATTGCTTCTTTTGCATTCTTATCATTGGAAAAAGCGATCCAAGCAATACCTTTTTTAGCATAAGCATTATTATTATCAATTTCCAAAGCTTTTAAATAATGATTATATGAATCTTGAATTCTACCGGCATGACCATAGTAGTCAGCTAAATTGGTATAACTCCAAAGCATTAAATCTTTACTTTTAGACGTCTCTGCTTTTGTTCTTGCCTTTTCCATAAAATTTATGGTAGTATCTAAATCACCTTTATAATCGTTCCATTTAGCCAAACGAATCATATAACCAAAATCTGACATGTTCTTTAAACTATCCAAATGTTGCTCTGCTTTTTGATAATTTCCTAATTCCATATGTATATCAAAGAATAAACTTTGATTTTCATTGAAATCTCCGCCTATTGCAGCAGCAGAATCTGCTAATAGTAATGCTTCTTTAAAACGATGCTGAGAGATATAATTTCTTGCCAGTGATCTGTAAAAACCAGGTTTCCCGATATTTGCGATATCTACCGCTTTCTTTAAACTCTTTTCTGCTTTTTTTAGAAACTTAATATCTCCAGTTTGCTGAAAATAGCGATTGTATTCGCCGCCCACCACACCAAAGCTAGTAAGCTGCATACTATCTGGTCTAATTTTAGAATTCCAGAGGTCAAAATATTTTGAGGTTGTTTCAATCTCGTTTGATACTAAATATTTATTGTAATCTTTTTTATGTGCAACTGTGTCTTGATTCTTTGTACCACAAGATGATACCAGTATCACTACTATTAAAAGCTTAATTAATTTCATAAGGTTTGTTTCAATGTGGATCGTTTAAAATAAGGGGAGCCTTTCAACTCCCCTTCCCCTTCTTTTTCATAAACAATTTAGGGTTGTACCTGTCTTATTTACCACTATCAGCAGATAAGATGAAGGCAACTTTTTATTCTGGTGCTCCCAAATATGGGAACGTAGTACCAACAGTAGCGGTTAGCCCAACGCCATCTGAAGTTAATCTTGGTAAATCGGCAACACCATCACCATCAGTATCTTGACCGCTAAATCTAGCGCCATCACCACCACCGAATAATAATATTAAGGATACATCAATAACATCGTCTTGAGGTGTTCTACCCGTTAAACCTATAGCACCTTCATAATTTGGTGCACCACTACCACCATTAAAATACGTAGTTGGTAAATTTGGTGCTACTTCTAAAACATCATTTGATAAAACTGTAGTTAAAACAGTAGCAGAAACAGGATTGTTAGTAAAACCATCATCCATTGGTCCGTTTAAAATATCACCTAGAATGTTAGGCTCAAAGTTTACGGCTGCAGGATCTGCTCCTAAAATAGTAGCGTAAACATCATGATATGCTTCTAACCTAGCTTCAAAAGCAGCTTGAAAAGTAGCCTGCATTTCTGAAGGAATAGACATGTTATGAGAATTCTTAGTATCTCCGTCTGCACTTAAAACAGTATTGATACCTGGTCTACCCATAAAATCAACTTGAGCATATGTTCCAGTAAAATCTAAATCCATGGCTTCTTCACATGGAGTACATGTACCTCCACAATCAACACCGGTTTCATCACCGTTCATAATTCCATCATCACATGTTGGTGTAATTACAATTGGGGTATTGTCATCATCATCGCTACAAGATGCTAAAGCAGCTACTGCCAAAAGAGACAAAAACGTATATTTTATATTTTTATATTTCATCGTTATATTTTTTATAAGGTTATTATTGCTTAACGTTTGTTGTTACCCATGTTTTGTAGACTGGTAATTCCAAAACATTAACTGCTGTAGTTTCTCCTAAAAGGCTATTTGGTATTTCAATAACGATAGACATTGTATTAGCACCATCAAAGGTGTCAACCGCAGTATCATCGTCATCAGCTGTAGAATTTGGATCGCCCGCTGGTTTAAAACCTAAAGGAGCCTCACCACCTATTACTGCATTGAATTGAAAAAAGTCGAAGAAAAAAGCATCTTGTCTTGGACCTGCAAATAAAGAAACACCGTTTGCAGTAGTTTCTACTATTGCAGTTTCTGCAGAAATAGCTACTGATCCTAACGGAGCATCTACCATAACTGAACCATTCAATCCTGTTTCACTTGGTGCAATCGGACCAAAGAAATACATTTTACCATCTCTTGGTATAGCTTGGATTACTAAATCTTCAACTAAATCGCCATCTCTGTCAATATTAATTTCCATTAATACATTCTCATCGAAAGTACCATAAGCCAAATCTGGCAGTACATTAGATTGAAGGTCTACCGCAAAAACGGTATTGTCTGAACCTAATGTTGGTTCAAACGCATAAAAGTCGGCAATGTCTGCCGAAGTTCCCATTGTGTCTGGCGCATCAATATGATCTGCCGCAACTAAAAGAACTCCTACCAAGGCTAATGCCCCAAGTCCCATAAATAATTTTGATTTTTTCATTATCCTTTTTTTTTTAGATTAGAATCACCCTTACTTACGAGGTAAAAAAGACAAGGTTCATTTTTTCTTAAAAAAAATTAAAAAATATTCTCACCACAATACATAAGAACCGCGCATATACCTTTCTTTGGCGTAGATGTAACATTTTTTAAATAAGTATGAAGTAATAATTAGCTAACTTTGTACTGTTAAATTATTTAAGATATGAACCCGTCTTCCTCTGGTTGGATTGAGAAATATGGTTCGGTTGTTCAAAAACACCAAGACGCTTTCCCTAGTTTTGAAGCTTTATATGGGACACTTAAAAGAAGTGGTTTTGTATATGGTCTAAATTCTAGCATTCCAGATTTTATTGAATTGGAACATACCTTATCTGAAGACGAAAAGGCTAAAATAAATTTATTACACGCGCTTTACTTTACCTACCGTACAAAAGGAGATGATGATTATTCTGAATTTATTGAACAGGTATTTAAATTTTATGAAATTCTAAAAATCAATAGAACCGGTTTTTTTGATAAATGGTTTACAGGAAACAAAACCTCAGCTAAGCTAGAGAAGCTGATGACTTCACGTATTTATATTGAAGACAATATCATTAGCAAAACTTTTAACAGTCTTATTACCAATTCACTGCTATTCATTGATGTATTACTCTTTAAGCACTTTTTAAATGGCCATATCGCCCTAAAAGAAAAGGCTGAAGAAATTGAATACCTAGCTATTAACATTGCCTACCATGCGCTAAGCTCTAAAGAGATAGATAGAAAAGACAACAAACTTTCTCAATTGCTAGCGTCTTCATTAACTTATATCAGTTGTGCTGAAAATAGTTTTGATGGTTCTTATCGCGAGAGACTATTGAACAATAAAGAAAACTGGGAGAATCGGTATTTATTAGATATGGCTTGCCTAACGGTATGGGAAGATCATTCTTTAGATTATACAGAGTCTGACTTCATATTCGGAATTGGAAAAGATCTAGGTTTTGAAAAAACCATCATATCAACATCTATTACAGATGTAACAGAATTCTTTAAATTGAATATGGATGTAATTCCTTATTTAAAAGAAAAGAATTTGGCAAAACAGTTTTACGATAGCATGGGTAAGATTGTTAAGAAACTGATTCTACGCAATAGTAAAAGGTTACATAAAGAGCTTTCTCAAAGTGCCGAATTGGTTGCTTTGTTATCAAAATCTACCATGAGAGATTTAAACAATGAAGAAAAGAAGAAGGTTCAAAATCAACTTTTAGATATTTTTAAAAGCATCCCTTCTTTAGCTATATTTATTCTGCCTGGCGGTGCAATTTTACTTCCTATATTTATTAAGCTGATTCCTAAATTATTGCCATCGGCATTTGATGAAAATAGAATTGACGAGGAAGAAGATTTATATCGTAAATAACTTATTTACAATACATTAATTTTTCTACTCTAACCAAAGCTTAAAGTCTTTTACCTTTTCTCTACTTACAATAATTTCACAATCTGGATTGTTATTCAATTTTATCTGTAGTCTAGAGTTCGTGTAGGAAATGATATCCTTTATATGTTCAATATTCACAAAAAACTTTCTACTTACCCTAAAAAAAACCTGTGGTTTTAACTCATCTTCTAATTGTTCTAAAGTAGTATCCAATAAATAATTACGCCCATCTTTAGTGGCAGCATAGGTTCCTTTGTTTTCACTGAAGAAGCACTCTACATCTTCTGCATTGATAATTTTTAAATGCTGACCTACTTTAGCCGTAAAACGCTTTTTATACTCGCGTTCTAACGGGTTGACCAACAGCTTCTTAATATCTTCAAAATCTAACGCAATTTTATTAGGCTCGCTAATGGTTTTAAATCGTTTGCGATATTTAATGACGGCTTGCTCCAAATCTTCATCATCTATTGGTTTTAATAAATAGTCAATGCTATTCAATTTAAAGGCTTTAAGCGCATACTCGTCAAACGCGGTAGTAAATATGATGGCACTGTGCACTTCTATGACATCAAAAATCTCAAAAGAAAGTCCGTCAGATAGTTGAATATCCAAGAAGATTAAATCTGGATGCTCATTTTCCTGAAACCAATTGATAGCCTCTTCAACCGAGTGTAACATAGTAGAGACTGTTAAATCTAAACTCTCTAACATTCTACCTAACCTACGTGCTGCCGGTTTTTCGTCTTCAATTATAATGGTCTTCATGGTCTATATTTATGGTTAAATAGATTCGTATGCTTTAATCGTTATATGAATTTATGTATTTCTGAATTTCACGTTCTTCCCATTTCTTCATGTACCATGAAATATTTCCAAATACAATAATTCCATGAACAACCAGTATAATTCCCCAAACAATGGTGGTGCCGTAAACATTCCAGTTTATCCAATCTAAAAATTCAGTATTGCCTAATGCATTTTTATTCACCAAAATGAAAACGAACTTATGTCTCAAGAAATACAAAATGATATTTATTATTAGAAAAACTAATGTGTGATTATAGAAACGCTTGATACTCTCCACTTTTGTTTTTGCTCTCCCATATTTAGACAACCTATTGTAATCTTCGTTTACTTGATTGGTATCCATGTTATCTATATTTTTCAAATTCACGTTTATCTTCCTCAATGTATTTATTTATTTGGCGAGATTCCCAGTCATTACTTAAAAACGGAATGAAGTTAAAAACTTTGACTGCATGAAAAACCAATCCTATTCCCCAGAAAAAGGGCGTTAAAAAGGTGCCAAAATTAACTAATGCTTCATATAGTGATTCCCCTTCCCATATTCTTATAATTACGTTCATGGTTATTATAAAAATATTTACCAAAATGTAAACGGTTAAATGAATATAAAAACCTTTTAAGTCTTTTACCTTCTTTTCAGCCTTTGTTAGTTTATCTATATTACCTATTGTTGAAACTTCCATATTATCTAAATTTATTGGCATCTCTTTCTTCCTCTTCTACATATTTATTAATCTGGCGCTGTTCCCAGTCTTTACTAAAGAAAGGACTGTAGCCAAATACTTTGGCTGCATGAAATGCCAAACCTATACCCCAGAAAAACGGAGTAGAAAATGTACCGAAGTTAAATAATGCTTCTGAAAATGAAGCTCCGCTAGACATTATTCCCATTATGGTAACTGTCATTAAAAACAGATTTACAAGTACGTAAACAAGTAAGTGAATATAAAACCCTTTCAATTCTTTAACCTTCTTTTCGGCTCTAGCTAATTTATCTGATTGTTCAAATTCGTTTAGTTCCATCTTTGTGCGTTTTCTTCTTGTCTTAAAAACTCTTGTGTTTTTCTTTCTTCCCAGTCTCTGCCGATAAACGGATTCAAGTTAAAAATTTTATTCGCTTTAAAAAATAAGCTGATACTTAAACCGAATACTACCCAAAGAAACCAGGCATTTCGCCACTCATTTAAATAATAATTTATTGCTACTACAATTATAACGGTTACAATAGCTGATGCTACTTTTCCATAAAATTCTCTAATTTCTTCTACTCTTTCCTTTGCTCTAATATATTTTGTGTTTTCCATGATCTTAAGTCTTTTAGGTTATGATTCTTGCATGAATTCTTTGATCTTACGCTCTTCCCAATTTTTACCGAATAGTGGGTTATATCCATAAGCATAAAGACCGTTCATCACTAATCCGAATCCCCAACCTAGTGCCGGAAAAATTACCCATAGAAAACTAGTTGTATTATAATTGATATATGCTAAAATGGGAATTA
Source organism: Maribacter sp. Hel_I_7 (assembly GCF_000688315.1). Classification (NCBI taxonomy): domain Bacteria; kingdom Pseudomonadati; phylum Bacteroidota; class Flavobacteriia; order Flavobacteriales; family Flavobacteriaceae; genus Maribacter; species Maribacter sp. Hel_I_7. The sequence goes on from NZ_JHZW01000003.1 coordinate 1,284,657, forward strand.
CGATGCAGTATGCCATTAAATTACCGTAAAAGCCTTTTATAGCTTGCACCTTTTCTTTTGCCTTTTCATACTTATAATTTCTGTCGGTTGTGAAGTTTGATTCCATCTTTTTAAAATTTTAGGTGATTACTATTTTATTTCTATACTTCAAATTTCGGAAGATCATACAGGTTTTGAAAAAATGAAATACCCAGTTGTAATTTTTAATGACTGAATTGTAAAATGTGGTATTTATAGGCGTAAAAAACCTTTAAAGCCCATACGATTTCTTTGCACTTTCTATCTGTTGTTCTTCTGTAGTATTAGGATACAGCAGGTACTTAGGTGCTATAATAGGTTTTGAACTAGTAATCGTAATCTTGGTAATTGTAGCAAATGGAAACTTGCCTTCAGTAAGGTGTAGCAGCATTTTCTCCATCTTAGAGAAGTCTGTAGCTGATTTCTCTATTATTTCAGCCGCACCTTTAAGCTGGAATCCTTTTTGCTTTAAAATGTCTATAAAACTGATACACACATTTTTATTCGCCCTTATATTTTTAACGGTTTGTGGCGAAGCTATATTTGCTACTATAATTGTATCGTCTTCAAAATAACAGAATATCTCTTTGGGTGATACATTGGGCATGTTATTGGCAGAAGATGTTGCCAGCCAACACAATACACTATCGTCCATAGCCGCTTCTATTTCTTTTGTGAGCATCATAGTGTAATTCTTTAAAAATTCATTTAGAAATTATCTTTCTCCATGAATTCCTTAATTTTTCTTTCTTCCCAGTCATTACCAAATAACGGATTTAAGCCGTATGCTTTTAAGCCATGGGCAAGTAAACCTATACCCCAACCAATGGCAGGGAAAATAACCCACACAAAACTGGTAGTTCTATAATTTATAAAGGCAAGCACAGGTATTACAATACAGTATGAGGTTAAGTTACCGTAGAAGCCTTTAATAAGCTCTACACGCTCTTTAGCTTTCTCGTAGCGCTTGGCACTAATGTGAGAATCTTGTGTTTCTCTAAACGAAATTTCGTTCATTAACATAGGCAGGCGTACTTTAAACTCTTTGTCCGTTTTAAAGATTTGCATTTCCTTTTTTGTGAGAATGGCATAGCGCTGGCGTATATTCTGCAGCCCTACCCCACTACTCTTTTTAACCACCTGTTTTTCTTGAAGATTATTAACGACATACAAATAGTCGTTTTCTTCATAAATTCTAATATGTAATGGTTTAGAAGAAGTTACCACATTGTGTTTCACCGCATTCTCCAATAACAATTGAAGTGACAAGGGTACTATTTTAGTCTCAGGGTTTATAGCTTTATCTGGAATTTCAAATACGATACTATCCTCAAATCGCATTTTTAATAAGCGCACGTAGGTTCTGGCAAAATTCAATTCTTCATCTGCAGAGATAAGATTTTTACTCTTTTGTTCTAAAACATATCTATATACTTTAGAGAGGGATGTAGTGAATTTCTGCGCCTGTAACGGGTCTTCTTCTATTAAACTCGTTAGCACATTTAAACTATTAAAAAGAAAATGTGGGTCTAGCTGATTCTTTAAAGCATCAAACTTTGCAGATGCAGAACCAGCAATTATCTTTTGCTCCTGTACCTTCGTATCTTGTAATGCTTTGTAAAAATAAAATGCATGTAGAAACAGTGATACTATAAGGGTAATCCCTAAAGCAATGATGTAGTATTCTGATTTTTCAGTTGCTAAGAATTTACTAAAATCTTTGCCAAATAATATAACTTCCGTAAACCATCTTACAACACCAAAAGCCATTACCGTTAATATAACCGAACCTATGGCTCCATACCACAAACGTTTTCTAGTCTGCTTCTCCCAACTATATATTTTTGATATATACTCGTTATAGTATGCGTTTACACAGGTAAGTACAAAAGAATAAATAAAGCTTACCCCTGCAAATTGCAGCTCTCTATATAACGTGATATTCTCCCAATCTGAAAAAAGTAAGCGAACAACTACCATAACCACCGTAATGATGATACTTGCCCTAAAAACTTTGAAAAAACTACCCATATGCTTAAAGCTATTATTAATTGCTTTCTATTCTTTAAAATTAGGGATTTCCTTTTAGAACTATATGTTCTCTACATAGGGTATCCACTTATTTGACAAACTTGGTAGTTTTAGCACTGAAATAAAAAAATTACAGTCCGAAATGTCAATAAAGACATCCGAACTGTAATTCACAGTATATAAAAGGTTGGTTGGTTTTTATTTTGAAAAAGTAAACTCCGGCAATTTTATTATCTCACCCCCCTTAAGGGCGGACTCATGAGACAAAATACCCACACATGTAATATTTGCAGATTGCTTCGCATTTGGGTAGGAAGACGTACCATTTATCAAACCATCTACGAAGGCATGTACCAAATGTGGGTGCGACCCACCGTGACCAGCACCTTGGGTAAATGATAAATGTTGATTATCACCTTCATCGTATACTCCTTGCGTTGTAAACGGTTGAATTTCTTTTGGTAATAACTTCGCAAAATCAGGACTCTCAACTTCTTCGGGGATTTCTGGTTCTGGTTTCTTCGCCGTATGAACTACTAATGGCTTACCTTCTATCAACGGCCACTCTACCGACTTTTTTGAACCGTACACTTCAAAACTTTCTCTGTACTGTCGGGCAACATCAAACAGTGAACGATATACTTGCGCGCTCAAATCTGAATTTCTGAATTTTATATGTGTAGTTTCAACAGCGTAAGGTGAGTTATATTCCTTAATTAATTCTTCACGTATGGTACCCGAACCAAAACATGACACATATTCCGCTTCATCTTTTGTTAAACCAAGTACAGGACCAACACAATGTGTTGCATAATGCATTGGTGGCAAACCAGGCCAGTAATTTGGCCATCCGTCCATATCTTGCTGATGGCTTGCCTTTAAAAATTGAACCTTGCCCAATTCTCCATTATCGTATAGTTCTTTCATATACAAGAATTCTCTTGCATACACGACCGTCTCCATCATCATATAGGTGAGTCCTGTACTTTCGGTAAGTTCTACAATTTGTCTGCATTCCTCTACCGTTGTTGCCATTGGTACGGTACACGCAACATGTTTACCTGCTTTTAAAGCTTGTATCGATTGCTCGCCATGGTTAGGAATCGGGGTATTGATATGAACTGCATCAATTGTATCATCTTTCAATAACTCCTCATACGATGTATATCTTTTTGCAATATTGAACGCATCCGCAATTTCATTTAATTTTTCTTCGTTACGTTGGCAAACCGCAACCAATTCTGCATTGGGATACTTTTTATATATAGGAATGAACTCTGCTCCAAAACCGAGTCCTACAATGGCTATTCTTATTTTCTTCTCGCTCATTATGTACTTCTTAATCGTTAAACGTTTGTTTTAAAAATTCTAATCCTTGCCTGGCAAATTCATCTTGACTTTTAGCCATGGTTTTCCATATACAAACAGCGGCTGCCAATTCTTTAATTTCTGGCGTAAAACTCTCTATAACCAATCCGCCACTATAGTTGATATCAGATAATCCTAATTTGAAATCGTTCCAAGGTGTAAGTCCGGTACCAGGCACTCCCCTATGGTTTTCAGATACTTGAACATGAATTAATTTATCTCCTACAGTATTTAAAGCTTCCCTAATATTTCTTTCTTCAATTGTCATGTGAAAACTATCCAATAATACCCGAGCCGATGAATGATTGATATCGGTAACCAATTGCATAATATCATCAACATTATTGACCATGTCAGATTCAAACCTGTTTAAAGGTTCTAATGCAATTGCAAGGTCATGACCATCTGCCATTATACATACTTTTTGCAAGTTGGTCACTGCCAAATCCCATTCTATTTTTCGTTGCTCAGGTGGCACCATACGTGCTTTACCCACCGCAGAATACATTGGTCCGGCAAAAAAATCTACTTCTAGAATATTACATAGTTCAAAGCATTCCTCTAAATAATCGAAACACTGCCGGTGTACTTTAGGGTCTTCATGAGTTAAATCTTTTGTAGGACCGAATGCACCACATACCGAAGCTTTAAGACCATTGTCTAAAAGGGCTTTTTTAACTTCTTTTGCATCTATAATATGCGTGTCTTCTATTGGAATTTCAACAAGGTCATATCCTAGCTCCTTGATTTTTGGAAAAAGTTTGATACTACTTGTAGAAAAAGGCGATTGCCATAACCACGTACTGACCCCAAAATCTATCTTATTTTTCATTTCCTTTTGTGCTAACTATTCGCTATTTATTTTACAATCATCACCCCTTGCATAATTCTCCAGTGTCCCGGAAACGTACATATAAATGGATATTCACCCGGAGTTGTTGGTGCTTTAAATTTCAACGAATAGGTTTCATCGGGATTTAGAATTGGTGTCGCAAAAAGTACATCACTCATTTGCGGTACATAATTAAGTTCTGCTGCATTAGGGTCGGCTGCCATTTTATCGGCTGCCGCACCCACAAGTTCCTTTTTACCTGGTTTGGTGATCACCAAATTGTGCTGCATAAAATCTGGATTCTCTAATACCAATGCTACCTGTTCCCCTGCTTTCACCTCAAACTTGGTGACATCGAATTTCATTTCGTTGGTGATAGTTTTAATCGTAATGACTTTTGCATTGGTAACTTCTTCTGAGCCTTCTGCCGCTAACACTTCAGCATCTACACCATAATATTTCATTAAAAGTGTGGCTATATCAGCGTTAGAATAGGTTTTAGCTTCTTGATCCGAATAGTTTTTTTCTACCTTATATTTCCATTGTCCATGTATTCTAACCAAATCTTCACCAGCCTTTACATACAGTTGCCAAAAATTTCCATAAAGACCTCCCTTATCACCATCATCCTCAACCCTAACAGCAATGGTATTTTTACCTGCCTTTAAAACTCCTTCAGGAATATCATAGGTTCTGTTAGAACTGAAACTGGATGCCATGCCACCTACTTCTACTCCATTCACATACGTAATATCAGAATCATCAATAGGCCCCAAGGATAATATATTGGCTTTTTTCGCCATGCCTGCAGGTATCATCACTTCTTTTCTAAACCAGATAACACCATCAACATCTAACCCAGCATCTTCTATATATTGGGGTATTTCCATGGTTTCCCAACTGCTATCATCAAAAGATGCCGCACTAAAATCGCTCACTTCTTCCGATGGTTTTTTATAATCGGGATTAGCGGCCGTAAAAGCATTTAAGAATCCCTTCACATGTTTTGCAGATGCAGCGTATAATGCCTTGTATAACCATAAGTCATTAATTACCGCCTCGTTCTCACCAAGGTCATGAAGTAATGAGCCTACTTTTTGTGAAGACGGTCTTTCGGCAAAATATATTAATGCTGATAATTGCACATTTGGATCACGGTCATTTAAGGTATTCGCTTTAAATAACGCATCATCGCTTTCATCATTTCGTGGTAGCATTTGTATTGCCGCCTTACGCACTGCCGAGGCTTTATGAAACACTGCTCCTTTTACTACCCCTAATGCATTACTATCGGTTTTTAAAGCACCTAAACCTTCAATGGTCCATAATGCATGCATTGCCGCATTGTTCAAGCCCTTATCATCTACCTGTTTTTTATTGACCAGTTTGTAAAGGTCATTCAATATATCGGTATCACCACGTTCAACCAATAAACGTTGTGCCGTTAACCTCCAAAACTGATTATCGCTACTTAATGCTTCAATCAATGCTTCTGGGTCATCTTTAGTTAATTGTTGTTCTTGATAGATATAATCATATTTAGGTATTACACGCCATATTCTACCATGCCCTTTATCACGTAAGGGGTTTACATAGGCATTACCTTCTCCATTTTCAGCATCGTAACCACCTCTATCTTTATTAGGGGTCGGATTATGTTGCACTATAAAATTATACCAATCTGCTACCCAAACGGCACCATCTGGTCCTGTTTTGGCATCCACTGGTGAGCTCCACTCATCAGAAGAGGCAAAAAGATTACCTGCATCTTCCTCTACATATCCGGCGCCATCTTTTAGTATTCTTGCCTGATGCACTACGCCACCTGTTGGTTCACACACGAAGGCAATACTATTCCAGTACTCACTAGGGTAAGCTCTTGCGGTGTAAAAATGATGCCCTGCCGCAGCAGTGAATCCGCCAAAAACATCTACCTGGCGAACATTGGGTGTAATAGGTTGCATGTAGTAATGTCCGTCAATTTTGGCACTACCGTCTTTTCCTATTCCTTCTACATGATTAAACGTTGCATTGGGGATACCCACAAAAACACTATGCGTATTATTGGCCGTAGAGGCGAAAATAGAATTGTCCTCTGTCAATCCTAATCCCCAAGTATTGTTACTGGTATTCGTTAATACATCAAATGTTTTACGCTTCGGATTGAATTTATATACATTCTGATTAAATTTAAAGCCTTGACCAAAAATTTCTCCTTCAAAGCCGGAATAGCCAACGACTCCATACAAATTGTTATCGATACCATACTGTAAGTTCGACGGACCAGCATGTGTATCAAACGTACCCCATCCATCAATAAGAACCTCTTTTACATCTGCCTTATCATCACCATCGGTATCTTTCAGAAAAATAAAGTGTGGTGCTTGAGAAACTACGATACCGCCATCATAAAAAGCGAAACTTGTAGGTATATTCAATTTATCTGCAAAGACAGTTACCTTATCAGCCTTGCCATCACCATCTGTATCTTCTAAAATTTTTACCTTATCATCACCTATACTATTATCGTTACGTACCGTATTGGGGTAATCTACCGTTTCAATAACCCAAAGCCTACCTTTTTCATCCCAGTTCATAGCAATAGGATTAATAATATCGGGCTCAGATGCAAATAACTCTACATCAAAACCTGCAGGCACTTGTATCAATTTTTTCGATGCTTCTGGTGATAATGGCAATTGGTATTTTGGTGCAGGATCACGCTGCTCGTAATTAGGTATATTCGCACGTTCCTCATATGCAAGGGTCGGCATATCTACCATAAATGCTTCCCAATTCTTTTTTGCGTTATCATCTACTGCCCAAAGAATCCCTGCTTTCACCAATTCTTGAAATCCTTTGTTCTCCCACGTACGCTCATCGTGTCCATATGCAGTATAGAACACTTTTCCTTCGCCAAGCTGCTTCACCCAAGTCCAAGGTTCACGGTGGTCTCCCTCAACACGTTCCATTAATACTGTAATGTCATCAGCTATTTTATCATGCATATAGGTTTCGTCCCATGTTTCAAAAGGTTTTATTTTTTTAGTAATAGGATGTTCTTTATTCGTGATTTCAGCCGTGAACGTACCCGTTTCGTGACTCATGAACTGCGCCCCTACCAAATTGATATATGCTGGGGAATTCTTAAAACAAAAACTTGCAGAATGAATAGGGATAAACGCTTTACCTGATTCCACAAAATTCAGTAAAGCTATTTCTTCAGCCTTACCTATTTCTTCGTGATTAGCATAAATGATGAGTCCGTCGTACTTACTTAAATTTTCCGTATTTAAATCGGATGGTTTTTCGGTATACGTAATATTGATACCATCTTTTGTTAGCGCAGATGCCAAAATAGGAAAATAGGCACGTGAATTATGGTGCTCTATTTCGTGTCCCAAAAACAATAGTTCTATTCTACGAGGAGTATCATCGACACGTTCTTTTTTAGCTGGCGAACATGCCGCCATAAGGAATAGCAAAAAGACTATTTGTAATGATGCGAAGTTGGTTTTCATAAAGAGCGTTGTTTTGTTCTCTCAATATTACATAAAATAGCACGGTATAAATCACTCTTATTTACCACATACTGACTGTATTTTATCATTTCATTTCATTTAACTCCATTTTATTGATAAATTAGTATGCAATTATAAGTTTTTTCTTCAGCTAAAATGATATTCGACCACCATGAAATCTGCTCTTCAAAAATCGCCAATACCAGAATCAAAAGCCTATTTAGCACGCACATTAAACGAACCAGTTTTTGACCCACATTGGCATTTTCATTCAGAGTATCAATTATTTCTTGTTTTAAAAGGTAGCGGCACTCGCTTTATTGGTGATAGTGTAAAACCTTATAAAGCTGGAGATATAACATTTACCGGACCTAATTTACCCCACCTATGGCGCAGCGAACATGCACATGAACAAGAACAGAATATTGCATGGTCTGAAGGGGTCGTTATCTATTTTCATGAGAATTTTTTAAGTGACAACCTATTACAGACCGATGAGGCTATTCGACTACGACAGTTATTTCATAAAAGTTTGCGGGGTATTGAATTTACTAACAAAACTGCTGAAACCCTTCAACAATTAATGCTAGAATTAATTCAAATGGATGGTTTTGAAGGTATTTTACACCTTCTTAAAATTTTAGATTTTATCAGCCAAACAAAGGAGTATGCAATTTTAGCAAGTCCGGGGTATACCAATACCTTGCGTGAAGCAGATACCCAACGTATGTTTAGTGTATATGCCTATGTAATGAAAAACTTTAAACGAAAAATAGCTTTGGCAGAATTGGCAGAGTTAACCAATATGACGCCCACATCTTTTAGTAGGTATTTTAAAATACATGCCAATAAATCGTTCTCAGAATTTGTGAGTGAAATACGTATAGGCCATGCCTGTAAATTGCTGATTGAACAAAAAATGAATGTTTCACAAGCTTGCTACCAGAGTGGTTTTCAGACGCTTTCTAACTTCAATAAACAATTTAAAGCCATTACTAATCGTACACCGTTAGCTTACAAGAAGGAATATGAGGTGTATTAATGTTTTTAAAGGAATACAATTCGATTTCTATTTCATTAAATTGCTTCTAAAATAGATTTAATGAATAGACTATTACCCATACTTTTTATTGCAATCATGTTATTTTCATGTGCTGAACAAGAACAGAAAATAAATAAAACTGAAATTACTAGCAACAAAGAAAAAACCTTAATGGCAATATTTGCTCATCCAGATGATGAGATTGTTATATCCCCTATTCTATCAAAATATCAAAAAGAAGGTGTAAATATTCACTTGGTAATTGTAACAGACGGTAGAAACGGAGTTACTCCTCATGCTAATATTCCTGCAGGAGATGAACTTGCCAAAACTCGAGCTGAAGAGGCATTATGCGTCACACAAACCTTAGGCATTAATCCGCCAATATTTCTCAAATATATCGATGGAGATTTAGCACTTAAAGAGAACATCAATACTTTAGACGAGAAAATTGATAGCCTATTTATAAAGTATAAGCCAAATACTGTAATTAGTTTTGGACCTGGAGGACAGTATGGACATACAGACCATAGAATCGTTAGTAACGTGGTTACAGAGGTTTTTCAAAGAGAGACGTCTAATGAGCTCCAGAATTTACTCTACTACGGATATCCTAGAGAAATTACCAATGCAGAAGTACCCTTTAATACCGATTTGGTCAGCTGGTTGAACGATAATTTAAAAAGAACTCAAAAAAGATTTCTTACCTATAGAATACCTTATAATAAGAGTGATTTAGAATTAGGACATAAAGCATCAAATTGTCATGAGTCTCAATATACTCCAGAAGCTATTGATGATTTAATGGAAATTGTAGAACAGACAGATTCCCTCATATACCTTAGACCTTGGATGGGTAATGAAGAAATTAAAAATACTATTTTCGACTAAAAGCATATTGAATGAATATCAAATACCTAAGCTATCTACTATTTTTTATCATATTAGTTTCATGTCAACAAAAGCAAGAAAAACTACATACTCAGCAAGATGTTTACAGGTACGGCGCTAAAAACGATTCTGCCGTTTTTTATTTTAATAAAGGTTGGGAATTGATTTTAGATTATGGTCAATGGACGCTATCTGAAAAAGCATTTAGAAAAGCTGTTGATTTTGATTCTACTTTTATTGTAGGTAAAGCTTTGGTTGGAAAAAACACTACAAACCTCAATGAAAGAATTCAAATTTTAAATGACATAAACAGCTCACAAATTAAGGTTAGTGAAGACGACCACTTAATTTTAGAAGTAACACGCATTACTTTAGAATTGTTTAATGCCCGTGGAAAAAACGTGAAATTAGATGAAAACTTTATATCATTTTTTTTGACCACTGCCGAGAAGAACTATAGAACCTTTATCCATAAATACCCAAACGAATCATATATTAAAGCTGAGTATATAGAAGTTTTGAATGCAATATATGGTGCAAAAACAGCCTTAGATTCATTACATATACTTACTACCCCTAAACAGAAAAAAGTTCCATTTTTTATTAGCTATGCAGCTACTTTAGAATCTGATTTAGGAAATTTTAAAAAAGCACTCTCCATTGCCGATGATTTTAATAATCAAATTAACGACCCTGGCATACCGCAACCTTACGTGCTGTACGGAAGTATATATTTAAAAATGGACAGTTTGTCTTTAGCGACTTCAAACCTTGATAAAGCCCTTCAATTAGACCCTAATCATATTTTCGCACAGCGATTTAAAACTCAAGTAAATACTAAACTAAAGATTATTAACGGTATTGACTAAAATGACAGACACCAACAAATAAACAATGTTAAAAACAGTACAAATGAAAAAGACGACATATATCTATAATGGCATTACTCGTGTATCATTTTTACTCCTACTCCTGTTTTCAATCTTTATCATTTCATGTAACGGTCAACAGACAGAAAATAAACCGCATACCAAAGAAACTGACTCAAGAACCGCTCTGAAAGACATTCCATTACAAAAAACACAACCGCTTAAAAATGAATATAGTAGTCCTTTTTTACAACCCGAAATTGATATACCGATAAGCGAATTTGTTCGTAGAATTTTTCAAGATAAAAGTGGGAATCTATGGTTTGGCACCAACGGAGATGGTGTAGTAAGGTATAACGGTACTACTCTTGACTATTTTTCTATCGATGAAGGTTTTGGTGGCGTCGCCGTTAGGGGAATTATAGAAGATAAGGACGGTAATATTTGGTTTGGTACCGAACGTGGATTAACGAAATACGATGGGAATTCTTTTGTGAATTTCACAGAAAAAGACGGACTAAACAATGGTAATGTTTGGAGTCTTTTTATGGATAGTAAGGGCATATTTTGGATAGGGACTTTAGAAGGAATCAACCTATTTGATGGTCAAAATTTTTCTTCGTTTTCATTACCAGAAAGAACACCAAATTACAATAGAGGTGTCACCAGTGAAAAAATCGTTCATAGTATAATGGAAGACAGCAAAGGTATTATGTGGTTTGGCACTAATGAAGGTGCCTATTTTTATGATGGAAAATCACTATCTAACCTTTCAGAAAAAGACGGATTATGCAATAACGCCGTCAATGACATTTTAGAGGATAAAAATGGCAATATTTGGTTTGCCACTCACTATGAAGGAGTTTGTTTTTGGGACGGAAAATCTTTCACTAAAGTTGCCACAAAAGAAAGAGAAAATAGTACTGAAGTTTGGAGTCTATTTGAAGATACAGCTGGTCATATTTGGTTTCCAATCGAAAGTTTTGGCGTCTACCGATACAATGGTACAACAGCCACAAATCTCAACGAAAACGACGGACTTAGAAGTGGTGCCATACAATGTATATTTGAAGATAAGGAAGGGAGAATTTGGCTGGGTGGCTATATGGGTCTGTTTCGTTTTAACGGAACTTCTTTTTATAGCGTTAGCCAAAACGGCATTTTAAAAGAATAAATAATTAACCACAATAGACTATAAAACAGATATTTATATATTTCACATTAAAGTTGATCTTTATCATACATTTAATAATCAGAATTCTCTTGACAAAAAATAATCTCAAAATTATAATATAAAAATAGTATTCAGCAATGACTAAAATTATAGATACTCCAGAACAAAATAACCTTAAAATAGGTATGGCTCAAATCTCACCGGTTTGGCTAAATAAAGAGAAGACTATTGATAAAATCAAAGAGTATATCATTAAAGCTGGTGAAGATGATTGTGAGCTTGTAGTTTTTGGTGAAGCTCTATTACCTGGTTATCCTTTTTGGGTTTCCATGACAGACGGTGCTAAATTCGATTCTAAAGTACAGAAAGAAATTCATGCCCATTACATCAAAAATTCCATTCAAATTGAAGCGGGTGAATTAGATGACATTTGTGCTCTTGCAAAGCAACATAAGATTGCTATCTACTTAGGTTTAATGGAACGTGCAAAAAATAGAGGTGGTCACAGTATTTACTGTTCACTTGTTTATATAAATAGTGATGGTGAAATTAAATCTGTACACAGAAAATTGCAACCAACATATGAAGAGCGTCTAACCTGGGCTCCTGGTGATGGTAACGGTTTACGAGTACACGACTTAAAAAACTTTACTGTTGGCGGACTCAATTGTTGGGAAAACTGGATGCCTCTTCCACGCACAGCTTTATATGGTTTAGGAGAGGATTTGCATATAGCCGTTTGGCCCGGTTCCGATTACAATACTGCTGATATTACACGATTTATTGCGAGAGAATCTAGATCTTTTGTAGTTTCGGTTTCTAGTTTAATGAGCAAAACCGATTTCCCTAAAGATACACCACACTTAAATACTATTCTTGAAAACTGCTCAGATACTCTAGCAAACGGTGGCTCTTGTATTGCTGGACCGGATGGAGAATGGATATTGCCCCCAGTTATTGATAAAGAAGATTTAATTACTGCCACTATTGATTTTAACAGGGTGCTTGAAGAACGACAAAATTTTGACTCCGTTGGTCATTATTCTAGACCAGACGTAACGAAATTAACCGTTAATAGAGAACGGCAATCAATTGTTGACATAAATGATTAAAATGGAGAGAACTTAACTGTTCTCTCCATTCAATTCTTTCATAATCTCCGCAAACAATTGATATGATTTAATACGGTCTTGACCATCATAAATGTTAGTGACCGCTATCAGTTCATCTACTTGAGTATCGGCTATAAATTGCTTTATCTGTTTTTTTACTGTTTCCTTACTTCCAATAAAGGAGTATTTAAGCATTTGTTGCACAGAAGGATTCTGACTTAATTCTCTTAGTTCTTCGGTCATATCTACAGGAGCTTGCATAAAACCTCTATTTCCGGTCAATAAGCCTACAATCATCTTATAAAGTGATGTAGAAATACGTTCTGCCTCTTCATCGGTATCAGCCACTATTATATTAACACCTGCCATAGTATACGGCTTTTCTAACTCTTTTGATGGTTGAAATTCATTGTGGTAAATTTTCAACGCATTCATTAAATGTGTTGTTGCGAAGTGACTCGCAAATGCATAAGGCAAGCCTTTCTTAGCCGCCAAATGTGCACTATCTGTACTTGAACCTAAAATGTATAACGGTACATCTACACCCTCTGCTAAAGTAGCACGTACTTTTGCATCTGCATTTTCTGTAGAAAAGTAACGTTGTATTTTTTCAATCTCTAATGGAAACGATTGTGCCGCTTGGAAAAAATCGGAACGTATGGCTTGTGCCGTCAACTGATCTGTACCCGGTGCACGCCCCAAACCTAAATCAATTCGATTTGGATAAAGTATACCTAAAGTACCAAACTGCTCCGCTATAATTAATGGAGAATGATTTGGAAGCATTATTCCGCCAGATCCAACTCGTATTGTTTTTGTTTCTTCAGCAATCTTACCAATTAAAATAGATGTGGCACTACTGCCTATAGCTACTGAATTATGATGCTCTGCCAGCCAAAAACGTGTGTAACCAGCTTGTTCCGCAGCTTGTGCTAGAGCTACCGAATGATCAAAGGTATCTTTCAATGTAGTCCCCTGTGATACTATGGCTAAATCTAATATGGAATATTTTATTTTTTTCATACCATTAAATTCATTTATATATTTAAAAGTATCTATATATCAAATTAAAAAAATTATAAGTTCTGCAACCTCAACAAGTAATTGTCCCAAACCTCATGGTTAAGCGAATAATTATAATTTCGACCAATTTTATGTTGATTTATTAATCCGGATTCTACCAGTTTTTTTATATGATGACTAATTGAAGGTTGCGCCAAATCTAATAAATTACACGCTCTAGTACATTCTACCTTACCCTGGTTCTTTTGCATATACTGCAATAATTTCAACCGATTTACATCACTTAATGCTTTAGATATTTTCTCAACTTGTTTTAGCTCCATGATGTTTTAATATATTGACACATGCAAATGTATTTATAAATATTGATTTAAAATACAAATTGGGAAGACCTTAATAATGATTAACTTGTCCTTAAGACTAATTTCTTCTGAGTGAATATGAAAAGTATTTTGAACAAGCCCCAAATACTCCTGTGGATTTTAATACCAGTAATTCTCCTCTTAGGATTTCTTGCTCCTGACGAAACATTAGTAATAAATTTTCACGACAGCTATTACGTAATTGCTTTAATTCATTTGGCAGAATTTGTGTCTATACTTTTTGGAATTACAGGGTTAGGTTATTGGATTATTCTGAAAGTGAACCGAAAACTAATAAATGTGCTCACCTTAACACATATAATAATTACAATTGGCGGCTCTGCTATTTTACTATTGGCTCCTTATTTTTTTTCAGATGATATTACTGAAACAACCTTTTTTAAATTTGATAATTTAATTGAACAGAACATGATGAATTTATTTGCACTTTTACTAATCGTAATAGGCCTAATAATTTTTATTATTAATATTCTTCAAAGCCTTTTTCGAAGAAAAGAGACCATGGTAAAAAATAAATAGATTTTACTTTCTGGAATTTTAAAATTTATTAAAGGTGTAATTCTCACTAATGTAATTTCCTGTTCTAATTTTAGATGTCTTATCTATAAAGAATTGCTGCTGCTCATAACCCTGCGTGTATAATATTACAGTGTTTAAATTAAGATCTTCCAATTCCATATTTGGGAATCTTTCGATTAGTTCATTTGGTAGCTCATAAATTTGTTGAGTCTTACTACCAGTTGAAAACACCTCCCAATCAGTAGTCAAGTATGCTCCTTCTTCGTTAGTTTTTTCAGAATTATGACGTGTGGTCTTAGTTACTGGATTTAACTCCGTAACAAATTCTAAATTATATATATCTTGGCTAACCATTGTAAATGAAGGCTTCTCTGGGATTGTAATATCCAAAACCTTATCACCAATTTTATAATAGCCATAACTATAATCGATAAAAGAAATACCTAATCCGAATTTATAGCGATCATACCCATTTAAAAAACTGTTTTCAGGCATACCTTCTCCATTTCCAAAAAATTCGCTAAAAGATTGCCCGTCTCCCCAATACGTATTTGATTCATTAGACGAAAAGCCGCCAGATTGTAATATGTAAAATTGGTTAGATGGTAAATTAATAGGGACATATTCATCGAATTCCAAAAAGTCATTAAAATCATGAATATAAGATTCACCATTCGCAGGACTTAATTTTAAAAATTTAGTTCGCCCATTTTCACCTCTTACATTTATCCAATATTCCATATTTTCATATAGAGGAATATTTGTAAGTTGTAAAGTAATTTTATTATCATTAGATTCTGAACTAAATTCACCAGGTCTTAAAATATTATAAGGAGTTGAAATTTGAAAAGCTTCGTATTCTGTTATGTTTCTGACTTGAAAGTTGAAAGTACCTATTAAATTACCTGTAATATTATAATTATTATCATTCCAAACACTATTATCATCGATATCTGTAAAGGTTAATAATCTATGACCTTCAGAGATACCGTCATTAAATTTATTATAAGATAATTTAGTAATGTTAATCTTTTCAGGAATTGAATCTTTATGAGCTGTAAATGTCATTGGACCTTCTAATAGGTCTTGTTTATAGTCTAATAAATTACCATCGCTATCATACACAATTATCCAGCGTTCTGAATCATTCAACGCTGTCGCATTATATGTGAAATAAACAAAGGGTTCAGGCTCTTCTACAGTTTCTACCTCTTCATTTTGTTCTTCATCAATAACCTTTTCTGTTTTAACTTCATCTTCCTTTGTACATCCAAATGTTAAGACCAATGAAAAAACAAGAATAAAATTTTTAAAGAACTTCATATTTAATTGTTTGATGTTATCAGATTTTAACGTCAAAAACTATTTATTAGTACATTTTAAAATCTTCTTATGAACAAATAAATAAAAAACTAAACCTTATTTTATTTAGAAAAAAATAATTTTATAGCAAGCGTAATTACAACATAACATTAACATAATAAAATTAAAAAATTAACACAATGAATTAACTTTGTTCTGCAAAAATTAGGAATAAAACCAACCAATGAATCTTACTATTGAAAATATACTTCTTGTAGGTTCCATATTACTGTTCATCAGTATTATAGTTGGTAAAACATCTTATAAATTTGGAGTACCAACTTTAATCCTCTTCTTAGCAATAGGTATGCTAGCAGGGTCTGACGGTATTGGTGGTATTAAGTTCGATGATCCAAAGCTTGCACAATTCATAGGTATCGTTTCCTTGAACTTCATTCTATTTTCTGGAGGATTAGATACTAACTGGAAAGCTGTAAAGCCAATTTTAAAAGAAGGTCTTGTTTTATCCACTTTAGGTGTTCTGCTTACAGCGGTTACCTTAGGTACTTTTGTCTACTACATTACAGATTTTACCATTTATGAAAGTATGTTATTGGGCTCCATTGTCTCTTCAACAGATGCAGCTGCAGTATTTTCCATTTTACGTTCAAAAAACCTAGCGTTAAAGAGCAACCTTAGACCCACATTAGAATTAGAAAGTGGTAGTAATGACCCTATGGCCTATGTACTAACATTGGCTTTTTTAACCTTGGTGATTAATCAAGATTTAAGCATTCTTTCCATTATACCCTTGTTTTTAAAACAAATGATTTTAGGTGGTATTGGCGGATTTGCATTTGGAAAGTTAAGCGAGATTATAATCAATAAAATAAAACTTGGTTTTGAGGGGCTTTACCCTGTGCTAGTTATTGCCTTAATGTTCATCACTTTTTCTGCTACAGATTTCTTTGGTGGCAACGGTTTTCTTGCTATATATATTTGTGCCGTTTATCTGGGTAACCAAGATTTAATACATAAATCGACCATATTAAAAATGTTCGACGGTATGGCCTGGTTAATGCAAATAGTGTTGTTCCTAACTTTAGGTCTTCTTGTATTTCCTTCACAAATTATGCCTTATATAGGTATAGGTTTACTTATTTCTGTATTTCTAATTTTGGTTGCCAGACCGGTGAGTGTTTTTATTAGCTTAATGTTCTTTAAAATGAAATTGGGAAGAAGATTCTATATTTCATGGGTAGGTTTACGTGGAGCGGTTCCTATTGTATTTGCTACTTACCCCCTATTGGCTGGTATTGACAAAGCGAATATCATTTTTAGTATCGTATTTTTCATATCGGTATCATCAGTTTTAATACAAGGAACGACACTATCCATTTTTGCTAAATGGTTAAATGTAGCATTGCCAGATGAAGTAAAACCTATAGCCGAAAACGATAGATATATTCTTAATTTACCAAAATCTGCAATGGAAGAGGTTTCGATTTCGCCTAACAGTTTTGCCGTAGAAAAAAGAATAATAGACCTGCATTTTCCAAGGTCCGCATTCATTGTAATGATCAAAAGAGATGGTAAATTTGTACGTCCGGGAGGATCTACAGTAATTGAATCAAATGATACTTTAGTATTGCTGTTAGATAATGAAGAAAGTTTGAAAGAAGTAAACGAAATTCTCGACCAAAGTGTTTTAGTTTAGAATGATAAAGCAGAATAATATACTTAGAGTTCTCTTACTCGTAACAGTTTACTGTTTCGGTATATATAGTTCTGCCAATACGTTACCATTTTCTAATGAGATTGTATTAGGGAAGACTGGTGATCAGAAAACATATTTTTCTGAATCATCAAAGATTTTATCTCCGCATGCACAGCAATCAGAAATTTCTATTTCAGATGTTGCGGAAATTTCAACGCCAAATTACAAGCTTCCTTTTACAAGTTTTAGTGCTAACTTAAATACAATAGAAGAACGTTTTACTTCTAGATATAAACAGTACACACTTTACGCTAATACCTTATTGATAAGACATAGAAAGTCTGATCTTATCTTTCCTTTCCATAATTTCTGGTAATATATTTTTTTAAGGCTATCATTCTGATAGCTAAGTATAACAAATTGATATGAAGTTAATGAACACTTCATACAGAAATTAATATCACTTATTTAAAAATTATAAAATGGAATTAGGAATAGCCGCTATTGGTATAGCATCTGTTGCAATTTGTGCAATGCCTTTTGTTGTTACAAGCAGAAGTAGAAAATTAAAAGAAAAGAAAATGATGGCATCTTTAAATGATGTCGCAAACAAACATAACTGTACAATTAGGGAACATGAAATTTTTGGTCATTATGCCATTGGTGTAGACCAAGAGAAAAAATTTGTTTTCTTTATTTCAAAATCCGGTGAGGATTTAAATCAGCAATATGTCGATTTATCTACCATTAAAACATGTGAAATTGCCAATATTGGCAAGTCATATGCTAGAAAAGAAAAGATTACAGAACGCTTACTTCTAAATCTTTTTCCTAAAAACAACAATGAACCTGACACTGTTTTTGAATTTTATGATGTGGAAGTAAATTTCCAATTAAGTGGGGAGTTTCAATCTATACAGAAATGGAATAGTGTAATTAAAAACTTGCTGAAAAGCTAAGTTTAAGTTATCTAACATTTTGTTAGTTATAAAAGCGAATGGACAACTTATCATACTCGGTAGGTTATCTGTTCGCTTTTACTTTTAAAACAGTATTTATTTTGTTAGATTGTAATTGGACATTACCAGAAATCTATAAAATGAAGTTATTTGATATTAAAGTTGACCACAATAAAAACCTACTTCCAAAAGGTGGCACTGTTAATTACTATGGAAAGATTTTTATGGATAACGAAGCTGAAGATTATTTAGATAAACTACTCAATCATATTGAATGGAAAAATGATGAAGCTATCATATTTGGAAAAAAAATAATTACTAAACGTAAAGTAGCTTGGTATGGCGAAAAGCCTTTTCAATACACCTATTCAAAAACTACTAAACAAGCCCTACCCTGGACAATTGAATTATTGACTTTAAAGAACAAAGTTGAACATGAAACTGGTGAAACTTATAATTCATGCTTACTTAATCTTTATCATGATGGTAGTGAAGGCATGGCTTGGCATAGCGACGGAGAAAAAGATCTAAAAAAGAATGGAGCAATTGCCTCTTTAAGTTTCGGTTCTGAAAGAAAGTTTGCTTTTAAGCATAAAGAAACCAAAGAGAAAGTTGAGCTAATTTTAGAACATGGTAGTTTACTTGTTATGAAAGATGAAACCCAAACCAATTGGCTACACCGTTTACCCCCTACAACCAAAAGTCAACATCCAAGAGTAAATTTGACCTTTAGAACAATTATTGAGAACTAATAAAACTTTTAAATTACCCTTCAGCATTTTTAACTCCCTATAGTTAACATCATGTATTTTACTTTAATTTTGCAGCATGGTCAGAAATGTACAATTGCGATTAACTTTAAAGGAAGAAGCTACCCCTAACGGATTAGAGATACGCACAGCGAAATATCTAGGACTTGAAGATGGCACATTTACCATTAAAGTTCTTAGAAAATCAATTGATGCTCGTAAACCTAAAATTTACTTCAATTACAAACTGGCTATATATATTAATGAGCCTGCCCCTAGCGATACTTTAAACTTTAAATACAAAGATGTTTCTAAAGCCAAACCTATTCATATTATAGGATTTGGACCTGCAGGAATGTGGGCAGCATTACGTTGTTTAGAAATGGGATATAAACCCATTGTTCTAGAACGTGGTAACAATGTAAAAGAACGTAGACGAGATTTAAAGGCTATTAATCAAGACCATCAAGTTAACCCTGAAAGTAATTACTGTTTTGGTGAAGGTGGTGCAGGCACATATTCTGATGGAAAATTATATACGCGAAGCTTAAAGCGTGGAGACGTGCGCCGTATTTTTGAAAGTTTGGTATTTCATGGTGCTACAGAACAAATACTGGTAGATGCACACCCGCATATTGGTACTAATAAACTACCAAAAATCGTTCAAAATATTAGAGAGGTTATTCAACATCATGGTGGTGAAATTCACTTTAATACCAAGGTTACCGACTTCGTTATTAAAGATAACACGCTAAAAGCTATTGTTTTAAATGATAACGATGAAATGGCTGTTGAAAGGGTGATACTCGCAACAGGACATTCCGCTCGCGATATTTTCGATTTATTACATAAAAAAGATATTGCTTTAGAAGCTAAATCTTTTGCAATGGGCGTACGTGTAGAGCATCCGCAGCATATTATAGATAGTATTCAATACCATTGTTCTGGTGAGCGTAGCGAGTTATTGCCTGCTGCATCCTATAGTTTGGTAGAACAAGTAAAAGATAGAGGTGTATATTCTTTCTGTATGTGCCCTGGCGGATTTATTGTACCAGCGGCTACTGCACCTGGAGAAGTTGTTGTGAACGGAATGTCCCCGTCTAAACGAAATAACCTGTATGCCAATTCCGGTATCGTAGTGGAAATTAATGTGGATAAGGATATTCCTAAATACGAGAAATTTGGAGCGCTTAAAGGTTTAGAATATCAGAAGGCTTTAGAGCGATTAGCATTTACATCTGGTGGAAGAACACAAACTGCCCCAGCTCAGCGATTGACTGATTTTGTAGAAGGTAACCTATCTGTAGATTTAAACCCGACCTCATATCAACCAGGTTTGAATTCTGCCCCATTACACTCTCTACTACCTAAATTAATTGGTGGTAGACTTAGACAAGGTTTTAAAGCTTTTGGTGATAAAATGCATGGTTACTACACTGCTGAAGCAAATATTGTTGGTGTTGAATCTAGAACCTCATCGCCAGTAAGCATTCCAAGAAATGAAAAACTAGAACATCCGGTAATTAAAGGGCTTTTTCCTTGTGGTGAAGGTGGTGGTTATGCCGGTGGTATCGTTTCTGCTGCTATGGACGGCGAAAGATGTGCAGAAGCTGCAATGAGAGGACTTTAAAGTTTAAGTTGGTTGGTTGTTGGTTGTTGGAAAATATAATTTTAGCTTCTCTATTATATATATTGATAGAAATTAAAATCAATCTATAATTACATCACCTTATTTCTCCTTTATATTTTTAACCTTATACTGAATATTAAAATTAAGCCATTTTAGCCTTGTTAGCTTTTGTGATGAAGTTTAAATCTCTTTTAATTCTAGAATTTTTAAACTTGTATAAACGAGCAACTTCAGTTTCAGTCTCAAGGTTTAATTCGTAAGTAGTTTCAGTAACGATAGTCATTTCAATAGTTTCAACTTTTACATTGTCAGTATTGTTTTGTGCTTGAGCTGTGAAGCTTAAAAAGATGATGAAGATGATTGTGATTATTGTTTTCATGACTTGCGTTTGTTACACTAATAGAACGCCGCAGGCCTTGTTTAACTAGGTTGTGAATCGCTGAAAAACCTATAATTCTCGTTGGTTTACACGTGTTCGGGTAAAGTGTAAAAACGAACCGATTAACGACACACCACCCAAAATCACCTTACCGATATTTGATGTCGTTAACCGATATTTCAGAAATTTCAAATTGAACATTGAGAGGAATAGTCAACTTTATAATTGAGAATATAATACTTAGGGTAAAGGTTGATTCAGAAAATAGCAGAACCGTCAATCTCAAATTTATCTAACCTCCCAATTTATAATCAGCCATTTATATTGCTAGATATATAACATGATGTGCTTGCGTCTTTACCCCTAAACTCTCTACATATTACTTATACCTTAATTCTTCCACATTAAAGCGTACCTTTGCCGCTTATTAAAATTTTATGACATTTAAAGAACTCGGCTTAGCCGAACCAATCCTAAAGGCCTTAGAAGCCGAAGGTTATACTCACCCTACTCCAATTCAAGAACAATCAATTCCAATATTACTTAAAGGCAAAGACTTACTAGGTGTTGCACAAACCGGTACCGGTAAAACGGCCGCTTTTGGTATTCCTATTCTTCATCAACTATATGAGGGTATTAGTTTAAGCCAATCGAAACGAAAGGTAAAAGCATTGGTAGTGACACCAACTCGTGAGCTTGCAATACAAATTGGAGAAAGCTTTACCGCTTATGGTAAATACACTGGCCTACGCAACACTGTTATTTTTGGAGGTGTTAAACAAGGCAAACAAGTAAGTGCCTTAAGAGGCGGCGTTGATATATTAATTGCTACTCCTGGTCGTCTGTTAGATTTAATGAACCAAGGGTTTATCTCATTTAGAGATTTAGAACATGTAGTTTTAGATGAAGCTGACCAAATGTTGGACATGGGCTTTATACATGATATCAAAAAAATAATTGCCAAACTCCCTGCAAAAAGACAATCGCTATTCTTTTCGGCAACAATGCCAAAAGACATTGTAGAGCTTTCTAGAAAAATGCTTGGTGATTTCGAGCGTGTTACTATTAAACCAGAACAAGCAACGGCAGAGAAAGTTGAACAAGGTGTGTATTTTATAAGCAAGGCCAATAAGCCTAAGCTACTAGTTCACCTTATTAACGAGAATCCAGATAACACCCTTATCGTTTTTTCAAGAACAAAGCACGGTGCAAATAAAATTGTAAAGAAACTTGATCAAGCCGGTATTAGGTCTGCAGCCATTCACGGTAACAAATCACAAGCTGCAAGACAAAAAGCTTTAGGCGGTTTTAAAGAAGGAAAACTTAAGGTCTTAATAGCAACTGATATTGCTGCAAGAGGTATAGATGTTGAAGATTTATCATTAGTAGTCAACTATGATTTACCTAATGTTTCTGAAACTTATGTACACCGTATCGGTAGAACCGGAAGAGCAAATGCTAGCGGTATGGCAATTTCTTTTTGTGATAAAGAAGAAAGAGCTTACTTACGTGATATTGAAAAGCTAATTAAGCAGCAGATACCTCGTATGCCAGAGCATCAATTTACAGATGAGGATTCTACTGAGGATAAAGACGAAAGACCAGCACAACGTCCTAGAAACAGCGGAAATTCTGGAAACAAAAATAAGAACAGACCAGGTGGTAATAACTTTCGTGGAAAGAATAACAGAAATACAAGTAAAAAAAAGCCGAATAGAAATTCGACAAGTAGTCGAGATTAACGGATAGATTTTACCTTAACATATAAAATTGCCAAACCTCCATGATGGAAATATCATGGAGGTTTTTAATTATATAGCTATCATTATAGCATTTTTCAAGAATTGGTTAGCCATAACATTAAAATCAAAATTTTAAATGGTTTTAATTCTACCCAACAATAATGCTTTATGTGACTTACCAATTGGTATCACTTTTCTTCCTATCTCTAAATGACCATCTGCCAACACATCTAGTTTTGAAATATTGATGATATAAGAACGGTGTACCCGCACAAAATTGAGGCTTGGCAATTTTTCTTCCATAACCTTGAGAGTACATGTAAGTACATGTTTTATATGGTGCGTAACCAAAGAACAATAGTTACGATCAGCTTCGATATATAGAATATCTTCTAGTAAAAGTTTTTCCATTCTACCGTTATGTCGTACAAAAATACGATCATCAAGTACTTCTATATTTTCTTCAATTGATGCCGTCTCGCTTACATCTTTTAATTGTTCAACAACTAATGAAATAGTGCGCTCTAAACTTAATTTATTAAACGGCTTGGCTATAAAAGCTTTGGGTTGTGTTTCTTTTGCCAATTCAAATGTAGCATCATCACTATTTGCCGTTAGGTAAATAATAGCAATATTCTTTTCTTTAAGTATTGCCTTTGCCGTAGCAATTCCATTCAGATTTCCTTTTAGATTAATATCCATTAAAATAATATGAGGAGCTTGTTCCCTAACATGTATAATAGCCTCTTCTCCCCTTGGCAAAATACCTGTAACCTCATAACCCAAGCTGGTTAATTGAATAGAAAGATTGGCAGCAATGATCATATCATCCTCAACTATCAATACTTTAATTGGGCTATTCTTCATCAGGCAGCTTTTATATTTTGAAATTGAATGTGAACGGTGGTTCCTAAGTTGGTCAAAAGCTCCATCTTTCCATCTAATTGTTTTACCAACAAATTAACCAAATGTGCGCCAAAACCTGTTCCACTTTTTAGGCTATTATGGTACATACCAATACCATCATCACCAACTTCTAGAAGCAGCAAATCTTGTTTTTTAGTTAGCGACAAAATAATATTACCCTTTCTATTATCTGGAAAAGCATATTTTAAAGAATTAGTAATCAACTCATTAACAATCAAACCTATAGGAATTGCTAAGTCTACGTCTAATTCAAGTTCTTTCATCTCAATATTTACAGTTATCCGTTCATACTTACCAAATGAATGTATGATATAGTCACTTAAATTTTTAAAATAATCTTTCATTTCAATAGTAGCCAATTTTTCGCCCAAATATAATTTTTGATGAATCATACCCATACTATGTACTCGATGTTGACTTTGCTCCATTGCATCCAATATTTTAGGATCTGTAATTAATGAAGCCTGTAATGATAATAGACTAGAAACAATTTCTAAATTGTTCTTTACCCGATGATGTATTTCCTTCAACAGAAATTCTTTTTCTGCATTTTTACTTTGCAAAAGTCTGTTCTTCTTGACATTATTAGAGATTGCCTTATAAGCCAAAACCAATAGGAGCAATAATAAAAATGTAATAATTATAATGAGGTGCTGCCGTGTTTGTTGCTTTTTAATTTGAATTTCTTGTAGCGCAATTGTATTCTCTTTTTTAGCCACATCAAACTCCGTTCTTAATTGTGATATTCGTTGATCTGCCTCTGCCGTAAACACTTCGCTTTTTAAGGAATCATATTTAGCAAATGCCTTATAGGCTTTTTTATATTTATGCTCCCCAGCATAAGCGTTACCTAATTCTTTATAGGCATCACCCAAATAGTACGCATCACCAAAGTCTTCTGTTGCTATTCTAATTGATTTGTTGAGTCCGTCAATAGCTTCTAAATAATTTCCTTGTTTATTCTGCATTTTTGCCATGGCTAGCCAAGAACGCATTATCATAAAATTGTTCTCAAGAAGCTCTGCATACTTAACAGCATTTTTTCCAGCTTCGTTGGCATTTTCAAATTCGCCTAAGTAAGTATATAGGTCTACTAATGATATATAGACATCACTTAAATTATTGTAAAACCCGTATCGCTCTCCAATTATAATTGATTGTTCATAATACTTGCGAGCCTGTTCGTAATTACTTAATGCCAAATAATTATTACCTGTTACATATAGGGTAAAATCATAATCCAAATCAGTAAAACCCCAAACTTCAAAAAGTTCTAAAGAACGAAGTCCATATTCCAGACCTGATTCATATTTACCTTGTTTCCAAAACAGATTACTTAAATCGCTATACCCAATAGCTATTGCCTTAGTATCATTATGTTCTTGGCCTAATTCAATTGATTTCAAAGCATAATCCGCTGCTTTATCAAGTTGACTTTTACGTTCATATACATAACCTAATTGCGTATTTAGAAATGCTAAATCTGACTGGTCAACTTTTATTTTTGCCAACTTTAGTATGGTTTGCGCGCTATCTAATTTTTCCATTCGCAAAAGAATAGCTCCCTGTGTAATTTGAAACCTTCCATGCCACAACGAATCGGATTCTACAGTACAGTCAAGCCCAATTTTTGTGAATATCAATGCTTTATTTAGGTTCCTAGTATGCCAATAATAGGCCAGGTCATTAAGCATAGAAAACTTGACCGTATCAACCTTGACCTTATTGTAATTTTGCTCTAAAGTATCTAGGTAAGAAGCACCGAAATTATCTGTTTCAACAAATACTTTTTTATAAGGATGTTCACTTGCTAAATCTACTATTTGCCCATAGCCAAAAAGCTGTCCTAAAAAACATAACAGAATTAAGTAGTATATTTTTTGATAGTTGACTCTCATTTTACAAGTTAGTTCTCACCGAGGGAAAATGAGTATTCATTAAATGTACAACAATCTTCGCAGTGTTTTCCTGGATCAATAAATATCATTATTCGGACAATAGACCAACGAATTCATCCTTTTAAAACTTAATAATTAAGAATTTATAGCTTAGTTAAAGTAGTGTGGAACCTCCAAAATCCTCTACTATGAAACCTCTCAGCATAACTTTATTCGCTATTGTATTAGTTGTACTGATAGCATGTAGAAATAAAGAAACCACTAAGAACAAGAATACGTCAACCACAATTAACAATGTCAACAACGCCCTAAAGAAAAATACAAAGTATCATATGAATGCATGGAGCGAGTATGACACGTTGTTGTTGGAATCTATCACTATACAGAAATTTGTTCGCAATCTTAATGGTGATAATATTTCTTTCTCTCAGCACCAATTATTTAATTCAATGCATTTTTGGCACAGGGTTATGCCAGACCTTAAAATTGTGGATAAAGAAATAATTGTAGTAGAAAATAGAACGTATGTTAATTGGGTGGGTACCGGAACCAACACGGGTATGTTTGGAGATATACCGCCAACCGGAAAAGTGGGGCAAATTCATGGTTTCAGTATTCTTACATTTAATGATGACAATAAAATAGTCCATGAAATTGCCTTTTTTGACAAGCTTAATCTTATGGAAGCCTGGGGCTATTCTTTGGCACCACCAGTAATGAACTAAACCATCAAACATATTATTTTAATAAAAAATAATTGCCCTATACTTTCGAATTAGTGGCAGAATCAATTATTTTGCCTTCATGAAAAAACAGCTCTTAGTTTATGGTAGTGGAAGGCATACTGTTCCCTTTTTAAAATATATGGCAGAAGCTACAGGTAAAAAAAAACCGAATCTTTGCTTTATACCTACTGCTAGCGGCGAGGATCAAGAATATATAGATTCGTTTTATCAGGTTTGTTCCCAAATTAATGTAACTCCCCATGTTTTAAGTGTATGGATAAACTCATACGACCAAAAAGAATCTTTTGAAGAGATAATTTCATCTATGGATGCCATTGTAGTAGGTGGCGGAAATACATTAAATATGCTAGCTATTTGGAAGGCTCAGGGTATTGACATTGCCCTTATAAAAGCATACGATAATGGCGTTGTCATGGGCGGTGGTAGTGCTGGATCCTTATGTTGGTTCAATGGTGGCACAACTGATTCTAGACCCAAAGAATTAAGCATTGTAGAAGGCATGTCATTTATAGATAAAAGCCATTGTCCTCATTATAATTCAGAGAAGTCTAGAAGACCATTATATCATAATAATATTATTTCTGGAGAACTTACAGATGGTTATGCCTGTGATGATCGCTCTGCTATTCACTTTATAGATGATAAAGTACACACTTCGGTTTCTTTAGACCCTGATAATAATTCGTATTATGTATATCTAAAAGAAGATGGTTTGGTAGAAGAAGAACTTATACCTAATTCCATAATATCCTAAAAATACAACTATTGCACTAACCCTAATTTTAGAAATGACTACACTTAAATACCTTGTAGTTTAGGGTGTTTAGTCACGCTAAAATATTCTCCTAATTCAATTTACCAATCTTTATTTCTTTAATTGAAGCTATTGGTAATTAACTGAACACACCTTATTTATTCCTTATTTATTCCTAACACATAAAATTATATTTATTTAATTCTATCCCGTAAGTAATTCTCGGTAAATAAATAGTGGCATTCGGACAGTTTAAAATCCCATCCGTCCAAGACAGTTCGTATTTCATGCCAAATAGTGATTTCTTTAAAGTAGTTCCTCCTCTTTAGAATCTCATAAAGTACTATTAATCTTTAAATCGAGAAATTATGAAAAGAGTAAAAATTACATTGCTATTTGTAGCCATGGCATTTGGAGCAACTTTTAGCAATGCACAGGAACCTAGTGTAACTTTAGATTTTGACAATGGTAAAACTGCCATGGAAACGCTAAAGAAATACGTAATCGCAATACAAAATGCCGATGTTGAGAATATCTCTAATCTAATGACCAAAGATGCAATGGTCTACGGTCTAGGAAGTGGGTTAGATTCTTTAAACGTAACACAACACAAAGATTATTGGATCAACAGCTTAGCCAACTACAATCATAATATTTCTAAAGACCTCTACCTTCCTGTAAAGGTTGAAAATAGTTGGAACGAAGGCGAATGGCTGCTTACCTGGGGAGTAAATACACTTGAAAATAATAAAACCGGAGTGGTAACTCCCGTACCATACCACATAGCAGCAGTAGTCAAGGACGACAAAATAGCTGCCATGTACTATTACCTAGACTATATCAGTTTACTCACAAAACAAGGATATACAGTCATACCTCCAGACACAGCTAAAAAATAGTACAACTAAGTAATTTGTAACCACCAAATGTATACAACTAGCTTCTGAAATTTTCTTTGTATTGAAGTACTTAAAATATAATGGTTCAAGTTTCAAACGAACCTAAATAATATTACCAATACAACAATAAAGGGCAGACAAAATTCGGGAGAATTTATTTTGACAATTTACAATATGAAAAACATAACTGTTTTTGAATTTAGCCAATATTCTGATGTCAAAAATGTCTGTCTTTTTTTAAAACGAAAAATCAAACCACTATTAAAAGTAAAAATTATGAAAAAAATTTTATTAGTATTCGCATTGATGACAACATTCATCACAATTGCTCAAAAGAAAAATGGAACTGTTTATATAGAGCATTCAGCTATTGATGTAGTAAATAATTTTACCCAGGCATTTGTTAAAGGAGACACCGTTAAATTAGCCAGTCTTTTAACAGATGACTTTAAAAACTATAATGGTGTTTCTACAAACCCCAGTGATAAAGGCACTGACAAAGCTAAATATGTAAAAAATTCATATCGTTGGTTTGATGAGCTAGATTATTTTTCAATTTCTGATTTTCCGGGTGCATATCCTGATGCTGTTGAGTATAAAGAAGATAATAAAGATGGAGAAATTTGGGTACAAACTTGGGATTTACTTAAAGGAGTACATAAAGAAACAGGTGTAAAATTCACATCTCCAATCCATCGTCTTATAGTTGTTACAAAAGACAATAAGATAAAAACAATCATTAATTATAATAATGAAGGCATCTTTAATGAGTTGCGACAAAGTTTTTCTGACCGTACAAATGGTACTATTTACAACCACCATGAAAATATAAATACAGTTCGAAAAGCAGTGTATGCCTTTGAGAATGCAGATTTAGAGAAAGCACTTAGTTTTTATAGCGATGATGCCTATTTTTTAAATATAAATGATGATTTAGATAAGCCGGAAACTAAAGATGATGTAAAAAAAATTCGTCAAGCATTTTTAGATGCTTTTGAAATTACAAGTATTGATATGATTGGCTATCCCGATTATTTAGAATACGAAATGGCTAACGGAAGAGTAGTAATGTCTTGGTGGGATTTTCACTTGGTTAGAAAATCAGATAAAAAGAAAATTACGCTTCCAATGCATATAAGTGATGACTTTGATGAGGACGGAAAAATAATTTCTGAAATCTTATACTTCAATAGAGCAGCATTAGAAAAGTAAAAAAAATGCCATAAAGTCTTGATTTGACTTAATGGCATTTTCTACATTTTGTTTAAAATTATTAACATCAATATATATTTTAAGGATGGACAATTTGAAAATTATAGACAATTTATATAAAGCTTTCGCAACAGGAGATATACCAGTTGTATTAGACTTATTAGATAAAAATGTGGAGTGGAACGAGGCCGAAGGAAATGCACTTGCAGAAGGTAACCCATATATAGGTCCTGATGCTGTCCTAAACGGAGTATTTATACGACTCTCTGAAGAACATGAATATTTTAATCTGAAGGATATTGAACTTCATGATATGGTTGATGATAAAGTTCTGGCAACCCTACGCTACGATGCCAAAAGAAAAAATAATGGTGCAGTGTATAACGCTCAAGTTGCACATTTCTGGAAATTGAAAAATGGAAAAATCGTGGCATTTCAGCAGTTTGCTGACACCAAAAAAATAGCAGACGCTACCCATACTAAATAAGCACTATATCAACTTAAATAAAATGAAAAAAACATACCTTAAAAATATAAGTGTCATTTTACTCGTAGCTTCTTTGTGTTTTGGATGTAACCAAAATAATACCGAAAAGACACCCGTTGAACTTCCGCCAATAGAAGTAAAAGCAGAAGTGCCAGAATACTTTCAACTACGACCAGAAGTTGAAAAATTGTTTGGTTATTCCCATGCAGTAAAAATTGGAAATGATATTAAAATCTCTGGTGCCGTAAGTATGGATGCCGACGGTACCCCAACTGCCGCTGGTAATTTTGAACAGCAAATGATCAATTGTTATGCCGATCTACAGAAAATTCTAAATCATTATGGTTGCACGTTCGATGATGTTGTTGTCGAGAATATTTTCACTACCAACATGCCCAAATTTTTAGAAGCGGCAGCGTATAGAAATGAAATTTATACAAAACAGTTTCCTGCGGGTTCTTGGTTAGGGGTAAAAGAATTGGCCATGCCAGAGTTTATGATCGAAATAGAATTAGAGGTATTTAAAAAAGAATAAAATACATCCGTTTATACAGAAAATATAGAATTCCGTTGAAAGCTTCATTAATCTTAAAAGGAAATTATGTATTTTAAAGGCATAAAATTCCCCATTTTTTAATTGATTTCCAATTTGTTGTTTTTTCCTTTTGCGAAAAATTACAGAATGTATATGCTGTTTTTAGTAATGGATTATACTTTTTTATGGACTGATATTAATTTTTACTTTTTTCAAAACTAACCACCAATTAGTGCATGAAGCCAACCAAAAAGAGGGAAAAAGAGGTTATTGAAATTTACGATAAATGGATGTACAGCTACCTAAATGGTGATGTTGAAACCTACGACTCCTATTTAGATACTAACTTTCATTTTATAGGCTCTACAGACAATGAAGAATTCTTAAACCGTAAGGATACCACTAAATTCTTTGAAGCAACTGCTGAACAACTTTCTGGAAAATCTCAAATACGTAATGAAACCAAAATAGTAGAACAATTTGGTGAGCTCATATTTATCACCCACTTATTTGATGCTTGGTTTCTAAATATAGAAGAATGGAATTATTATGGTCGCTTTCGTTTTAGCAATATTCTTGAGCAGAACGAAAAAAGCTGGCATTTTGTGTATCAACATTACTCAACCCCAGATGTAAAGGCACAAGAAGGAGAAACTATAGGCTTTGAACAGATTAGTAAGGAAAATCTAGAATTAAGAGAAGCCATTAAGCGGCGTACCATAGAACTTGAAATAAAGAATAGAGAATTAGAAATTGAAGGAGCTTTAGAACGGATTCGCACTAAGGCATTGGCGATGAATATCACTGACGATTTGTTAGATGTGGTGGTTACGCTACGCACTGAATTTGTCAAATTAGGATATGAAGCACAGTACTTCTGGCACATGATGTGGTTGCCAGAAACCTATGAAAAAGCCATGACCTCTGGTGATGGTAGCAAAATAGGATTTGTAATGTCCTTACCAAGACATCTTCATGGTGACATTCCTTTGTTAGCCGATTGGGAACAGAGCAATAATGCTACGGTCGTATATCCTATGAATGCAAAAGCTGCAATCAGTTATGTGGATAAAATGATGAACCTGGGCGATTTTAAAAAAATTGATCCTCAAGCACCAACACCTGATGATATAACCAATATTGGCGGATTAACCTTTATTATGGCCCGTACTTCACATGGTGAAATTGGATATAGCTTACCCGGTATAGTTGAACATCCACCTAAAGAAAACCTGCAAATTTTAGTGAAGTTTGCAAAGGCTTTCGACCTGGCTCATCATCGTTTTCTTGAACTTCAAAAATCTGCAAGACAAGCTCGTGAAGTTCAGATAGAGTTAGCATTGGAAAAAGTACGTTCACGAACTATGGCAATGCAACATAGTGATGAATTACAAGAAGCTTCTTTCCTATTAGATGAACAAGTAAGGGCGTTGAATATTAAAACCTGGGGATGCGCATTCAATATTTATGGAGAAAATGATTCTACTGAATGGTTTGGAAATGAGGCTGGTATTTTACAAACCTATAAAGTTCCAAGAGCAGGTATATTTAATGAGTACTATAAAAAAGGTCAGAGAGGTGAATCTCTAGTTATAAAAGAATTTACAGGTGATGAATGTGTGGCTCATTATGAATATATGAGTTCTCTTCCAATTATAGGTAATGTATTAAAGAAGCTGAAGGAAACCAATAATGGCTTCCCAACCTATCAAATAGACCATGTTGTTTATTTTAAATATGGTTATCTGCTCTTTATCACAAGAGAACATGTACCAGACGCGCATGATATTTTTAAACGTTTTGCGAAAGTTTTCGAGCAAACTTATACACGTTTTCTAGACCTTCAAAAAGCAGAAGCCCAAATTCGTGAAGCACAGATTGAAAATGCTTTAGAACGGGTACGAAGTCGTACAATGGCCATGCAGCGTAGTGATGAGCTTCCTGAGGCTGCCAACGACCTATTTTTACAGGTTCAGGCACTAGGCATACCAGCATGGAGCGCGGGATATTGCATATGGTCAGAAAATAAAGAAAAAGCCACTGCATTTATGAGCAGTGAGGGCGTAATTCAAAAACCTTTTATACTACCAAATATTGGTGTTGGTTATAATTTTTTAAAACCGTCACATAATGGTGAAACCTTTCATGTTGAGGAACTTGGTGGCGAACTTATTAAAGAACATTATGAGTTTATGCGCACGCTTCCTGTTTTTGGCGAAGTTTTGGATGGTGTTCTTAAAGCAGGGCATTCACTTCCTACTTTTCAAATCTTTCATATATGTTATTTTAAACATGGGTATGTTATGTTTATCACCTATGAAAGAGTACCAAAATCCCATGATATTTTTAAGCGCTTTGCAACGGTATTTGAACAAACCTATACTCGATTTCTAGATTTACAGGTCAAGGAAAATCAAGCTACTGCCCTACTCACAGAAAAAAAGAGATTAGAAAATACATTGTCTAATCTGCAAACTACCCAATCGCAATTGATACAAGCCGAGAAGATGGCCAGTCTTGGTGAACTTACTGCCGGTATTGCTCATGAGATTCAAAACCCGTTAAATTTTGTCAATAATTTTTCTGAAGTAAGTAACGAGCTTATTGATGAAATGAACGAAGAGCTAGATAAAAAGGATCTTGAAGAAGCAAAGGCTATTTCATTGGATATCAAACAAAACCTTGAAAAAATAAACCACCACGGTAAACGTGCAGACAATATTGTTAAGGGTATGTTGCAACACTCAAGAAGTAGTAGCGGTACTAAAGAACCTACGAATATAAATGCTCTTGCAGATGAATATTTACGCTTGGCTTATCACGGATTACGGGCAAAAGACAAATCATTTAATGCCGAACTGGTAACCGATTTTGATGAGCATATTGGAAAAGTAAATATGATACCACAAGACATGGGGCGGGTAATTCTCAATTTAATTACGAATGCGTTTTATGCCGTGAATGAAAAGAATCAACAAAAACCTAAGGACTATAAGCCAATCGTTTCAGTTAGTACTAAAAGAGTTGGTGATAAAATAGAAATAAAAGTCACTGATAACGGCAATGGAATACCTAAACACGTTATCGACAAAGTTTTTCAACCCTTTTTCACTACTAAACCAACAGGACAGGGAACGGGATTAGGATTGAGTATGAGTTATGATATTGTCACCAAAGGGCATGGGGGGGAACTCCATGTAGAAACCATAGAAAATGAGAGAACGCAATTTAACATTACGTTGCCAGTATATGTGACCGAACCAATAAAAACGAAATGAAAGCAAAAACCAGATTCATTACTGCTCTAATCTGCCTAATAACTTCTTTTGGATTTGCCCAAGTGAAGCAACAGCAGATAAACCCCACCTATTTAAGCATTGCCGATGGTCTTGCCTCTCCAGACGTAAAAGAGGTTTTACAAGATAGCTATGGTTTATTATGGATTGGAACAAGTAATGGCCTACAAAAATATGATGGCTACAGATTTGAGACGTTTAAACATGTACCAAACAACCCCTATAGTTTACTTACTAATGGTATTTGGGGCCTTGCAGAGGATGCAAACCAAGATATGTGGGTGGCAACGGACGAAGGAGTATCCAAGTATGACCGAAAGAAAAATGAATTTATCAATTATGCTTTTGTGGAACTATTTGATTTACCCCCAGACGTAGGTCGTGTTTTTACCGTTTTTATTGATTCTCAACAACGCATTTGGGCAGCTACACAAGCAATGGAATTGGTGAAATATAATCCTGAAACTGATAGCTGGGGTTTTGCCGAGTATGACATCCCAAATATAACCGACCCAGACCATAATGGTTTTAGTATTGCAATAACCGAAGATGCACAAGGAGGTATTTGGTTTGGCTCCACCCTTTATGGTTTAATGCACATGAGTAAAGACGAAAAAACCTTTAAGCCGGTAAAAGCTGATAATTTGGAAGGGTTTGACTTCGTAAATCCAAATAATCATATCTCATCAATATATTGGGATACCAACAATATACTTTGGTTAACCACTCGTAAAGGTATATACAAATTTAATCCGAAAACCAATAACCTAAAAACCCTTGTCGATTACAGTGATTCCGAAACTAGACTTTTCGATAGACTGAATAAGATTTTACCTGACCAACAGGGTAATATATGGATCACCAATAATTTTAAGGGAATATTAAAATTTGATGGAATTACGGATAATTACCAAGAAATTACAATCGCAGGAAAATTAAAAATGAATGGTACTATGTGGGACATTACAATAAGCCATTTAATTGTTGATCGTAGCGGTATTTTTTGGTTTGGGAGTTTGGAATCTGGTTTATTGAAATACGACCCGATCAACAAACCATTTTCCTATTTTTCCCATATAGAAGAGGACCCTCTGAGTATTAGCCCTAATGGCGTTTTTGGCATTCTTGCTTCTACCGTAAAACCAGGCACCATGTACGTTGGATCGAGAGGTGAGGGATTGAATATTTTTGACCCAAAAAAACGAAGCTTCGAAAAAGTAGCTTTTGATGTCGTTGATGATTATTTTGGTGGATCTGTAAGAAGTATTGCGGAAGACCCAGATGGCACCCTTTGGTTGGGTACTTGGGGCGATGGATTAATTGAACTGGATAAAAATTATCGTGAAATCAACAGGTACAAATATGAAGCTGATAATACCAATACCCTATCTAACACGCAAGTACGTGTCATTAGGGCAGATGGGCGAGGCAAACTCTGGGTTGGCACCAATAATGGAGTAAATATTTTTGACCCTGCTACTGGAAATTTCCAGCGATTGATGAGCAAATTCACCCTTGCCTATCCACAAAATTTAGTGAAAGAATTTGATACATTATCCCGATCAGATCAAAGTATGGGACTCATTGATAAGGTCAAAGATTCTGAAGACCGCTCCCAAGCTATAGAAATAAATGAAGAGGACACCTATTTTATCATGTCTGTAGGGGAAGGAGATTCCAGAAGTATGGCTGATTATGGATGGATAGAGAACGCACAAAACGATACGATATGGAAATTTAACAACTTTGAAGAATCTTATTATGCTGGAGGTGCAGCAAAAAACAGGATTGTCATGGCGCCTATAACACTTCAACCTGGCTCTTATACATTACGATTTAAAGCAGATAATAGCCATGCCTATGACGCATGGAATGAAGACCCGCCGGATCAAACGTCCCTATATGGTTTATCACTTATAAGACCTTTAAGCGACAAGCAATCTGCATCGTTTGAGCAACGTATAGCCGAAAATAAAAAAGGTATAGTAATGGGAGGTAACAATATTTCAGACATTGAAATAGGCACTAAATATATATGGGTTAGTGCGAATGGGCAAGGCTTGAATAGAATTGATCCTGAAACCAATAAAGTAACCTATTATGACTTTGACCCAAAAAAGGAAAACTCATTGACTAGTAATAGTATTTCAGACATCCTAGAAGATAGTAAAGGTATTATTTGGCTGGCTACGTCAGAGGGAATTAATAAGCTTGACCCTGATACCGGAATATTCACCCAATTTACAGAGACCGATGGTCTTCCCACCAACCTAACAGAGGTAATCTTGGAAGGTGATAATGGTGAAATGTGGATTGGTACACAAAATGGAATCTCACAAATGGTTACCAACGAAAGTTTGGGTAAAGTAACCTTTATAAATTATAACACAACCGATGGTCTTGGTGGTGATATTTTTATACCCTTGGGCGCTGCACGCAGTACGGATGGTACTTTTTATTTTGGCGGCGATCATGGCCTCACCTCTTTCAAAAGTATCACGGCGAACAATACGCCGCCTGATTTACTTATTTCTAATGTGCTAATTTCAAATAAATCGGTTTTAGATATGGGATTGGAAAGTCCGCTGACAGCAAGTTTACTAAACACCGATTTGCTTAATTTATCCCATCAACAGAACAACTTGAGTTTTGAATTTTCGGCCTTACACTTCGCAAATCCAGAAAAGAATCAATATGCCCACAAGCTTATAGGGTACGATGAAGATTGGATCTATGACAATCGAAATTTCGCCTCCTACACCAACTTATATCCAGGTGAATATCAATTTGCCATAAGGGCTTCCAACGCCTATGGCATATGGAACGAAGAAGGAAAAATCTTAAATATCAATATTGCTGCGCCATGGTGGAAACGATGGTGGGCCTATGCATTGTATGCGGTAATAGTACTTCTTGGCTTTATTATGGTAAACCGCTTTATGCGGGCAAAAATCAAACGAAAAGAACAAGAACGATCACGTGAAAAAGAGTTGGCACATGCAAAGGAAATAGCAAAAGCCTACAACAAGCTAAAGACTACTCAGTCTCAACTCATCCAATCAGAAAAAATGGCCTCCCTTGGAGAACTTACAGCGGGTATTGCCCATGAAATTCAAAATCCATTGAACTTCGTCAACAATTTTAGTGAGGTGAATAACGAACTTATTGATGAAATGAACGAGGAACTGGATAAAGGGGATCTTGAAGAGGCCAAGGCTATTTCATTGGATATCAAACAAAATCTTGAAAAAATATACCACCATGGTAAACGTGCGGACAATATTGTAAAGGGTATGTTACAACACTCAAGGAGCAGTAGCGGCACAAAAGAACCTACGGACATCAATGCTTTGGCTGACGAATACCTACGTCTGGCCTACCACGGATTACGAGCAAAGGACAAATCATTTAATGCCGAACTGGTAACCGATTTTGATGAGCATATTGGAAAAGTAAATATAATACCCCAAGACATGGGGCGGGTAATCCTTAATTTAATTACGAATGCCTTTTATGCTGTCAACGAGAAAAAGCAAAAAGACAACAATTTTAAGCCCATAGTTTCTGTCAGCACTAAAAAGACCGGAGACCATTTGGAAATTAAGGTAACGGATAATGGAGGTGGAATACCCCAAAAGGTATTGGATAAAATATTCCAGCCCTTTTTTACTACGAAACCAACAGGTCAAGGTACTGGCTTGGGCTTAAGCATGAGCTACGATATTGTTACAAAAGGACATGGAGGAGAATTACAAGTGACAACAAAAGAAGGTGAAGGCACAACTTTCATAATTAACTTAAGAATACATGATTAGACAATCCCTACTATTCATCACGCTATTTTTCTGTATGCTATTTACGGCAAGTGGGCAAGAAAACCCTGTAGATAAAAATGGATTGGCCCTTGATACAATTGTTCATTTTACGAAAGCAGATTTAGATTCAATTTTTGGCTTAAGGTTGACAAATAAAGCAGGTTGGATTTTTAAATCAGGAAATAGCCAAGATGCGTCTTCTATGAACATTGATTTAGCTGGTTGGGAACGATTAAACCCCTCTCAGATAACCAATGATATGGCAGATAGTTCTGGAAAATTTGAAGGATGGTTCAGATTGCAATTTACCATTGATAGTGCTTTCGCAAAGCTTCCACTCTACTTGGACAAAGAAGACCATGCAGCAGAGGATATTTATATAAATGGACAGTTGTTCCGTCAATCTGGAGAAAAAGGGAATGACAGAGCCTCGTTTAAAGAGCATATTCAAGATTTCGACATACGATCTCCTATTTTTTTAGAGCCTGACACTACATATACATTAGCCATACATTATGTTGACTATAGTACCTATTGGGGCATTGCTAAATTGCTTCCTTTGGGCTCTACCAGATTTGTTACCAATGACTATTTTGACTACATGAGTTTTATAGGTTACAGACATTTATTTGACTTATTGAGTTCTTTGATTTTCTTCATTCTTTTCTGGCTTCTTTATTTCCTTATTAAAGAGGAAAGTGAACTACTCTTTATCGCTCTTTTTTCTACTATAATGTTATTAGAGAATTTTAGCACAGCTTTCTATGGTGGTGATAGTTTGTACTTTACAATTCCTTCTCATTACATGATAATACTTGCCTATTGCGGATTTTATTTAGAATTATGTTTTTACTTATTCTGCGTTTTGTTCGCCTATAAAATATATTATGGAAAAGTTCCTAAATGGCTTATTTTGGCAAGTTTGATAATACCTTTATTTTTCTTCTTTTTAAATAACGATATAGGGGATTTCCTATATTTTATATTTAAAATTAGTATTGGCCTTTTCTTAATCTACCTATCCATAAAGTCTAAGAATAAAGTTTTATCTGCTAGAATACTTCTTTATTGTTTAACATTATCTTATGTCCTTACTCTTGTTGGTCTTTTAGTAAGACAATCTTCTATAAAAGATGATTTTAGTCTAAGGTTAATAATGGTTCATAGTGATACGATCGGTAAAGCCATTCTCTTTTTAGGCATGTTGGCATTTGTCGCTTATCGCATGAGAGAGAAAAATGAGGATATGAGGCAAAATGCAATGGAACTTGTAAAGGTTGAAGCTGAAAAGAGTGCACTTATTACTTCACAAAATGAAAAGTTAGAATTAAAAGTAAAAGAAAGAACATCAGAATTAAATCAATCCTTAGATGAATTAAAAACCACCCAATCCCAACTCATACAATCCGAGAAAATGGCGAGCCTTGGAGAACTCACGGCCGGCATTGCCCACGAAATTCAAAACCCTTTAAACTTCGTCAATAATTTCTCAGAGGTAAGCAACGAACTTGTTGATGAAATGAACGAGGAATTGGATAAAGGAGATCTTGAAGAAGTAAAGGCTATTTCGTTGGATATCAAACAAAACCTTGAAAAAATAAACCATCACGGTAAACGTGCGGATAATATTGTAAAGGGTATGTTACAACACAGTCGTAGTAGCAGTGGCACTAAAGAACCTACGGATATCAATGCCCTTGCAGATGAATATTTGCGCTTGGCCTATCATGGTCTTCGGGCAAAGGATAAAACTTTTAATGCCGAACTCATAACCGATTTTGACGAGAACATTGGAAAAGTAAATATTGTACCACAAGACATGGGGAGGGTAATTCTCAATTTGATTACCAATGCGTTTTATGCGGTAAACGAGAAAAAACAAAGGGATATTAATTTTAAGCCGATAGTTACTGTCAGCACTAAAAAGTCTGATGAACATATCACCATTAGTGTTTCTGATAATGGTAACGGTATTCCTGAAAAAGTCAAAGAGAAAATATTCCAACCCTTTTTCACCACCAAACCTACTGGGCAAGGTACCGGCTTGGGCTTAAGCATGAGTTATGATATTATTACTAAGGGGCATGGTGGTGAATTGCTGGTGACAACACAACAAGGTGAAGGAACCACTTTTAAAATCATTTTTCCCATAATTTAAATGATAATGAAACATATATTATACATTATTGGTTTTCTACTTCCGTTGACACTATTAAGTCAAGAAGACAAAGTGTTAGTCATTACAGATACTACTGTGGCTGATAACTGGATGATTCTTGGTGACGATTGGCGTTATCAAAAAGGAGATAATAAATTATGGGCAAATCCAGAATTTGATGATTCTACCTGGAATGAATTCTCTAGTAATAACTTAAATCTGCTTGATGGAAAAAACGTAATTGCAGATAGGGGCGAAATTGTATGGTTGCGTAAACGTATTATGGCAGACCAGTCGTTAAATGATGCTCTAGTTTTAAATATTTATCAAGAAGGAGCTTCAGAAATTTATTTAGATGGCAAACTAATTCACCAATTGGGTAATGTAAGCTCTAACAAGGATGAAGTTATCTACCATAATCCATTTAGTCAAGTGCTTCATTTACCTTTAGAGATAGGCAAAGAACAAATTTTAGCTGTACGTTTTGTCAATGCCCAATACAAATACCCTATCTATTTCAATCATAACGGACTATTTA
The DNA here is from genome assembly GCF_000688315.1 of Maribacter sp. Hel_I_7. NCBI lineage: Bacteria > Pseudomonadati > Bacteroidota > Flavobacteriia > Flavobacteriales > Flavobacteriaceae > Maribacter > Maribacter sp. Hel_I_7. The sequence goes on from NZ_JHZW01000003.1 coordinate 1,325,183, forward strand.
GAATTTTTATATCGTCTTTGCGTAATGCCAATTCAACTGATGTGGTAAAAAATAGACGTGTAGCTTTTTTTCAACAATATGTCAATAATTATAATATCTCACTTGGTCTTGCCATTCTAATGTTTATTATTTTCCTATCGTTTTTTATTTTCTTCCCTAAAGAGAGAATTAACGGTTATTTTTCTGCCTCTTTATTATTCTTAATTCTATTTACATTAGGAGTATTGTCAATCAATGATAATACTGGTACTTATTTTTGGCTTACGTTTTATTTTGACACTTGCGTTCTTATTTCAAGCCTTATTCTTTTATTCTGTTTTTACAAAATATTAGAACAGCCTATAGACCTTGTTTTTAAAACTATTAGTTTTTTATGTTTTTCAACTATATGTTGTTACTTTTTATATAATCCTGACGCGTTGGGGCCTATCTGGTCAATTTTCTTTTATGCTGGTATTATACGTTTAAGTTTAAAATCTTGGAACAAAAATAAAGTTGCCAGCTTTTTATTTTTAAGTTCTAGTTGTATTAACCTGGCCTTTTGGATTTTAATGATATGTTGGTATATGGGTTTAGTAGACCAGCGCATAGATAAATTTATTCCTTTTGCTTTTATGCTTATCCCTGTTGTTTTAGCTATCTATTTAGGTTACGCATTTGGAAAGCGCAGTCAAGATTTAAGATTAAATTTAAATCGTGTCCAAGAATTATCCAAAGAAAAAGAATCCATTTTATCTCAACAAAAAAATACTTTAGAGCAACTAGTTAAAGAAAGAACATTAGAATTAAATCAATCTTTAGATGATCTAAAAGCCACACAATCGCAACTCATCCAATCCGAGAAAATGGCAAGTCTTGGTGAACTCACGGCCGGTATTGCCCATGAGATTCAGAATCCCTTAAACTTCGTTAATAATTTCTCTGAAGTAAGCAACGAACTTGTTGATGAAATGAACGAGGAATTGGATAAAGGAGATCTTGAAGAAGTGAAGGCTATTTCGTTGGATATCAAACAAAACCTTGAAAAAATAAACCATCACGGCAAACGCGCGGACAATATTGTAAAAGGTATGCTTCAACATTCTAGGAGCAGCAGCGGCACAAAAGAACCAACTGATATCAATGCCCTTGCCGATGAGTATTTGCGCTTGGCTTATCATGGTCTGCGGGCCAAGGATAAATCATTTAATGCCGAACTCATTACCGATTTTGACGAGAGCATTGGAAAAGTAAATATTGTACCACAGGACATGGGGCGGGTAATTCTCAATTTGATTACCAACGCGTTTTATGCGGTAAACGAGAAAAAACAAAGAGGTGTTAGTTTTAAACCCATAGTTACTGTCTGTACTAAAAAGTCTGATGAATATATCACCATTAGTGTTTCTGATAATGGTAACGGTATTCCTGAAAAAGTCAAAGAGAAAATATTCCAACCGTTTTTCACCACCAAACCTACTGGACAAGGTACCGGCTTGGGCTTAAGCATGAGTTATGATATTGTAACAAAAGGACATGATGGAAAGTTAAAAGTGGAAACAACAAAAAATAAAGGAACCACATTTATTATAGAATTACCAAACTAGACCAACAACCAAACCAGTATGAAAAATACACAACAAAGTAAACTTATACTTATAATCGGCTTTTTCTGCTGCCTGTTTTTGGTTTCTTGCCACAAACAAAGCAAGTCCGAAACGGAAACTACTGTAGGTGATTATAAGGTTCCAGAAACCATTCCTTTACAATTTACGGACCCCGAACCTTTTGAATGGGAGACCATAACCAATGATACGCTGACAACTCCCGTTACTTATGATTTGAACGTAGATGCCTTGCCAAGCAAACCGTTTGAATTTAATGAATTCAAGCCACTAGAAACTCCCATGAAAGAATACGATTTGGATTGGGACAATTTTCCTGTAGAGAAATTGAAGCTTGATTCTGCGTCATTTACAGTTACAAAATCTACCATAAAAAAACCAACTATTACCAAAATGAAACCCCCAGCGAATATGGCTGGCACAAATGTGAATCTTCTACAGCTTTCCACAAATGAGGGATTGCCCTCTAACGATATTACATCGTTTTTAGAAACTGAGGATGGTGGTATTTGGATAGGGTCTTCCATGAATAATACACCCCTAACCTACTATGATGGTGAGAACGCCTTAGTTTACGATTACCAAGGAGTGTATAAAATGACATTTGACCAACAAGGTAAGCTTTGGTTGGTAAGTCCTGGACATAATTTTTTAACAGTGTTAGACTTTATAAACAATACAGCCTATACAATAACTAAAACGGCAAGCTTTATACCGTTTGACATTCTTTGCGATCATACGGGAACCCTATACATAATCTCCGATAGTGAAGGGATATACAAGATGGACTCGGAAATGAAAAGTTTGCAAAAGATTTCAAATATAGGACGAAATAAGCCCTTTAAACTTTTTGAAGATAGCAAAGATAACTTATGGTTAGGGTTTATAGATGGTCTTGCAGTATTGAATAAAGAAAGAACTGAGATTAAAACAATCTCAACCATAGCCAATTTAGAAATAAATTCTGTTGTTTATGAATTTAAAGAAGATGCACAAAATGGTATTTGGTTAAGTTACCCTTACCCAAATCCTGATACTAAAACCACTTCAAGCATTTTAAGACTAGCATTAGATAAGAATAAAGTTAGTGTATTAGGTGAAGAAAACGGATATACCATAAAGGGTGACAATATGGAATTTGATTCTGACGACAACTTATGGATATTTGGCCCTAGAGAGGCATATATTCTAAGTACAAATAGAAATGCCTCTAAAAAAATTAAGCTAAACGCTAAACGAGAAGAATCCCTTAAAATACCAACACCCTTAAAGCGTAAGGATGGGTCACTTTGGATTGCCTCCACTGATAATGGAGTAATTATCGCCAATGAATTTACTTTACAAACAGAATATTTTGATACCACCAGAGGCTTAATAGATGACCAAGTTTGGGAAATAGAAGAAGACTCAAAGGGTGAACTATGGCTTGGAACCGCTGCGGGTATAAATATTATTGACTTAAATAAAAATACTATAAAAACTCTAAGTTTTGAGCAATTACATAGTGTGCCCAATACAATCAATTTTATCAAAGAAATATCACCGGACATGTATTATTTAAGCACAAGGCCCGGCTTTTCCATTCTTGATAAAAAGAAAAATAAACTTTACGTCTATGCCAATTCTTCCAACATTTTTGGTGCAGGAGTTTCTATTTTAAATGAAGGTACATTTGCGAACTACTCTAGATCAGGACTGTACATATTTAATATTGAAAACAACACCGTTAAAAAAGCAGTCTCTAATAATGGCCAGGAAATTTTAAAGGCAGGAAGCGGATCCGTCATAGCTTATGACAAAGAAATTATTTGGATACCTACTACAAACGGACTAGCCAAAGTAAATTTAAAAACGAACACTGTTAGTTATCTTAGTAAAGAGCAAGGTCTTAGCCATGAAAATGTATCTTCAGCAAAATTTTCTAATGAAGGTGAATTATGGATAGCAACCTTAAACGGTATAGACATACTTAATTTAGAACAAAATACGCTTACTACTATTGAAAGTGAAAATGGATTATACCCACTAGATTTTTACGACCTAGTTGAAAGAGGGAACTTTATGTATGCGGCTAGTGGTAATGGTTTAATTGCCATGGAAAAAGCCACTGCAAAAACAACAGATAAAGGCTTCTACAATTTTAATGGTGGACTCGGTTTTAAATCGAATGATTATTTACAAAATTCACCTAAATTTTTAAAAAACGGCCAGTTTTGGTCAGGTGTTACGAGTACTTCCAGTGAATGGAAGCTACTTGTTCTTAATTCAGAACCTCATCAAGACAGTACCATCAGCTCCGTTCAAATTAACAGCATGTTCGTCATGGATGAAAACCCGGGGTTCGGGTTCAACCTCAAGAAAGATTCTACAAAGGTGCAAACTTCAACTTATGCCAGTACCAATAGTATAACATGGGATTCGGTAAAACGTCCATACAACCTACCTCAAGGCCTTATCCTACCTTATGACCAGAACAGTATTAGTTTTAGTTATGGAAGTAATGATATATTAAACAGGGATAAATTGAACTATCGCTTTATTCTTGATGGTGAAGATGAAGATTGGAGCTATGCCGCAAATGCTACCAAGACCAAAAATTATTATAACTTAAAACCAGGGAATTACACCTTTAAAGTGGCTATTAGAAGTGGGAATAGCGTCTGGTCTGCACCCGATACACTTTCATTTATAATAAATCCACCATGGTGGCAAACCTGGTGGGCGTACCTAATTTTTGGTTTAATTACAGCTAGTATTTTAAGGGCATATATTGTTTTTAGGGCCAGAAAATTAACTAAAGAGAATAGAATTTTAGAAGAACGTGTTTCTCATAGAACCGTTCAGCTTAAAACCAAAATAGACGAATTAAAGTCCACCCAATCAAAGCTTATACAATCTGAAAAAATGGCAAGCTTGGGTGAACTTACCGCTGGTATTGCCCATGAAATTCAGAATCCGCTAAACTTCGTAAATAACTTCTCTGAAGTCAACAAAGAACTTCTTGATGAACTAGAAGAAGAAATAGATAACGGTAATTATGAAGAAGTAAAAGCCATAGCTAAAGACGTATCTGCCAATGAGGAAAAAATTATCTTTCATGGCAAACGTGCCGATGGTATTGTAAAAGGGATGCTACAACATAGCCGTAGTAGTACTGGTCAAAAAGAATTAACTGATATCAATACTTTATCAGATGAATACCTACGCCTGGCCTACCATGGTTTGCGAGCAAAAGATAAAACCTTTAATGCCACGTTGAATACCGACTTTGATGACTCTATCGGTAAATTAAATATCGTAGCTCAAGATATGGGTAGAGTTATTCTAAATCTTATTACTAATGCCTTTTATGTAGTTAAGAAGAAAAAAGAAGAAAATCCTAAAGGTTACAACCCTACTGTATCTGTGAGCACCGAAAAGCAAGGTAATATGGTTCTTATTAAAGTATCGGACAATGGTAACGGAGTGCCTAAAGAGGTATTGGATAAAATATTTCAACCTTTTTTCACGACCAAACCTTCTGGGGAAGGTACCGGACTAGGACTATCACTAAGCTATGATATTGTAAAGGTACATGGTGGTGAATTAACGGTAGAAACAAAACAAGGAGAAGGCACCACCTTCACCATCTCATTACCAATGAATTAAATAGCAAAATGTTCCCTCATTATAATATTTACAAACACAAAAAAAACAGATTATGAAAATATTAGTTGTAGATGACGAACAAGATGTAAAAGTGCTTTTTCAACAACGATTTAGAAAAGAGATTCGCAAAGAAGAATTAGAATTTGTGTTTGCTTTCTCTGGAGAAGATGCACTCAAAATCATGAAAACTATGGAGCATGAAGCGGTGTTGATTTTATCTGATATTAATATGCCAGGAATGAGCGGACTGGAACTATTAGATAACATCAAAAAAAATTATGTAAAACCGCCACCAATGGTTATGATGATTACCGCCTATGGAGATGATGAGAATAGAACAATGGCAAAAAATCTAGGTGCGGACGACTTTCTAACCAAACCTTTAGATTTTTCACTCCTTAAAGACAAGCTGATAACCTTAACGTAAGACTATGGCAAAGATAATGGTAGTAGATGATGAGACAGACTTAGAGATACTCATCAAACAGAAATTTAGAAAACAGATACGACAGAACGAATACGAGTTTGTATTTGCTATAAATGGTAGAGACGCACTTGAAAAGCTTGATGAAAATCCCGGTATAGATATTGTTTTGAGCGATATTAATATGCCAGAGATGGACGGTCTTACCCTACTCTCTGAGTTACATGAATCTAGTCCGCTAATAAAATCGGTCATTGTTTCCGCATATGGTGACATGGAAAATATTCGTGTGGCCATGAACCGTGGTGCTTTTGACTTTATCACCAAACCTATCAATTTTGAGGACCTTACTTTGACCATGGAGAAAACCTTAAAGCATGCCAGAGAAATTCGAAAGACCCTACAGGCTATTAAAGAGAACAATATTCTTAGAATGTATGTAGATGAGAACGTTCTAAATTTTATGAGTGGACAAGAATATGAATCTAAAATTATGGATAATGAAAGTATTGAGGGTACGGTCATGTTCGTAGACGTTTGTGGATTCACAAAGATTAGTGAAACTACGAGCCCAGATGTAGTCGTTACCATGCTCAACACCTATTTCGATGCCATGGTAAAAGAGATTATGGAGCAAGACGGAATCATAGATAAATTTATTGGTGATGCTGTTATGGCCGTTTTTAGAGGAGAATATCATTTAGACCGTGCCATTGATGCTGCTCTTGCGATAAGAAACCAAGTTAATGCTTTCCCAAATGTGGAGAATAAAGAAAATTTTAAACCCAAAGTTTCAATAGGCATTAAAAGTGGTGAAATGATATCGGGCAACATAGGTTCCGCTACTTTAAAACGACTTGATTATACCGTAATTGGCGATACCGTAAATACTGCTGCCAGATTACAAGATGCCGCTAAAGAAAATCAAATAATTATCTGCGAGGGTTGCTACGAACAAGTAAAAGAAGCTTTTAAATGTGAGAACCTTGGCAGTATTTTAATGAAAAATAAAGCGCAACCACTTACTGTCTATAATGTACTTGAATAATTATTTGCAGTATTTAAATTTCTAACTATGACCAAACCATTACCACCTGAAAATAAAAAAACTACTAAAATTAAGGCAAAGGAAAATCCGTTATCTGCTTTTGAAAAAGGACTCTTAGATGAACTTAAATCTAAGGGGCATGCAGAAGAATTGGTAGATCACTATTGGGGTACAATCAATTATGTATCAAGTTTAATAAAGGCTTCTGAATTAAAAGCAGGTCTAATTCTATCCTTTTACGGTATTATATTGAATTTCATTTATCAAAGTGCAGCTCCTGTAATGCACTCGGTTTCTAATGCTATTTTATTTTATGTCTTTATCGGACTTTGGTTTGTTGCCACTACTGTTTCCGTTTTTTATAGCGTACGCTGCTTTATTCCAAAATTAGAAGGAAACTATAGTGACAATGTATTTTATTTTGGAGATGTCATAACCAAATTTGGGAGCATCAAAGAATTCTCAAAAAAATTCTATAAGGTAAGTATGAACGAAGAAGAGGTTTTTGAGCAATTAGGAGAACAAATCTATATCAACTCAAAAATAGCCGCTTGGAAATTTAGAAACGTACAACGTTCCATTCGTTTTTTAGCCATTAGTCTAATTCTGTTACTAATAACCGCTATTTATTACGGGGTGCTTAGAATTGCCTAGCAATTGTAAAATTGATATAAATATTACCTGAATAAACCTATTAAAAATGAGATTATGAAAACAGCGAAACTTTTTTTACTACTATCAGCTTTAACTTTAAACACAATAGTTTCTGCGCAAACCGACACAGAAAAAGCAACAAAAACGGTAGACAAAAATAAAATTGAGGGTCATATTTATTTTTTGGCAGATGATGCTTTGAATGGTCGTGCCACAGGATCGCCAGAATTAAAGATTGCGGCATCTTACCTTGCAAATACCTTGCGAGGGTATGGAATACAACCGAACCCTGTCACTAATTCATACTATCAGTCATTTAAACTTTCACAAACAGCCCAACCAAGTCTGCTAAAAGTCTCTATAGATGGCGAGAACTATCCACATACCATTGCCGTTAAAGCAAAAGCAGCATCGCCTTCTGGAAAAGCTGTATATCTTGGTTTTGGAAGTGAAGAAGATTACAGAGGAATAGATGTAAAAGGAAAACTAATCATAGTTAAAGGCGGCACTTCAGAAGCCTCTGATGCCAGAGCTATTTATGGCTCACATAAAGAAAAGCAACAATTAGCCGTTAAAAATGGGGCTATTGGTTTAATTGAAATGACCTTGCTAGATGAAGAATGGTGGTCGAGAATATCGCACTTTATGGGAGAAAATGTTAAGATTCCTGATGCTATGGATGACCAAAATCCAAAAACTGATTTTATTCATCTTTGGGTAAACACGACTCCAGAAAAACTAGATGTATTAACTAATTCAAAATTATCGTATTCAATTGAAACTGATGGAAAGAAAGAGAAAACTCTAATTACGCAAAATGTGATTGGAGTCTTGGAAGGCACTGATTCGAAACTAAAGGACGAGTATATTATGTATTCTGCGCACTATGACCATGTGGGTATTGGCACGCCGGATGCCACAGGAGATAGTATTTATAATGGAGCCAGAGATAACGCTATAGGTACCACCGCAGTTTTAAGTATGGCAGAGAATATTGGAAAGTTTCCTACAAAACGGTCGGCTATATTCATTTTTTTTACGGGCGAGGAAAAAGGTTTATTAGGTAGTCAATATTATGTTGAGAATCCTATATTTCCACTCAAGCAAATTGTATATGGTTTCAACACTGATGGTGGCGGGTATAACAATACAAAATTGGCAACCGTAATTGGATTAAATAGAACAACAGCACAAAAACATATTGTAGCTGGAGCTGCTACATTTGGACTAGAAGCCATAGACGATCCTGCACCCGAACAAGGTCTTTTTGATCGTAGTGATAATGTAAGTTTCGCTAGCAAAGGAGTTCCTGCTCCTACTTATTCCACAGGTTTTGATGCCTTTGATGATGAAATCAATAAATATTACCATCAAGCTGGTGATGAGGCAGATAGCCTAGATTTTGATTACCTACTAAAATTTTATCAAGGGTACGTGCTCTCAGGTAGGTTAATAGCCAACGATCCTGAAACACCTTTTTGGATTAAAGGTGATAAGTATGAAGCCGCGGCAAATGTTCTATATGAAATAGTTCCTGAAGCGTCACCTATCAAAAACTAGCCTATAGTCTACAAACAAAAACCCACCCCTAACCCCTCCCTAGAGGGGAATAGCTCCTGCTGACATTTTAAAATATTTACAGAATTGACATAGTAACCCTAGATTTAAAGGCACTTCTAGTTCGAAATCAAAAATGTAATCTTCCCCTCCTTTGAGGGGCTAAAGCGGTGGGTAATACGAATGATGAATTACTCTAAAATTAAATTTCTAAATCTACAACCCTTTATAAACCTTCAACACATTCTCGATTTTAGCTTCAGTCTCTTGATCTATATTCTGGCGCTCTGAATCTTCTTGTAACCACTTAATAGTTCTCTTTATCCCTTCAGAAAACGGAATGGTTGCTTTAAAACCAGGTACAAAGGTTTTGATCTTGCTATTATCGAATAAAACACTTTCTGCCTTATCTGCCAATAGAGTTCCCGTAAAAGAAGGTTCTATTTTACATATAAAATCAGAAGCAATATGTACTACCTTCGCTTCTTTCCCTAAAGCATCTGCTAAAATCTTGTAAATCATATTCCAGCTCAAAACCTCATCTGATGTGATATGGAATGCATGACCAATTGCGGGTGTATTTCCTAATAACCCAACAAAGCCTTTTGCAAAATCGTCAGAGTGGGTAACCGTCCAAAGCGACGTACCATCTCCATGAATAATAATTTCCTTATCATCTAAAATTCGCTGTGCCGTATTATATTTATTAAATCCGCCAATTGCAATAGGTATTACGGTATCGTATGTTAGTGACGGACGAACAATAGTGATAGGAAATCCTTCTTCTCTATATGCTTTTTGCAAGCGGTCTTCACATAGAATTTTATTCTCAGAGTAGTCCCACAGCTTGTTATGTACCGGAGTAGATTCGGTAATTACAGGATAACTTAAAGGTGTTTGATAACAAGAAGCTGAACTTATAAAAATATATTGCTTGGTTTTCCCTCTAAACAATTCAATATCACGCTCAATGTCTTCTGGTGTAAAAGCGATCCAGTTTACAACAACATCCCAGTCATGTTTTTTAAGCTCTGTAAGTTCTTCGGGTTTATTGATGTCTCCGATAATGGAATGTGCTCCTTCAATCTCAACTTTGGCTTTCCCTCTATTTAATACATATAAATCCATTCCCTTAGCAACAGCCAATCTACTACTTGGTGTGCTAATATTTCCTGTTCCTCCTATAAATAATACTTTCATTTTTACATTTTAAAATACTAATAATCAAATAATTACAACTTATCACTTTATACATCTGTATAAAATATTGACCTGCCTTAAAGAAAGAATAAAATGCAAATACATCAACTTTATAGCATGCTGTAAATACCAGATAAATTTGTTGTCAATAACCTTTATCTTCTTTAATGTGAAAATACAAAAAGAGAATGTTAAGAACATCTATATTTTAAGAAGTTTACTATAGCATGAGGCATCTCTTTTTAAGCTTTATCATTATCTTCATACTATCATTTCAAACCAAATTCAACACTATGAAAATTATTTGTAAAACACTATTTCTCTTGCTGTTTACAGTATCTGTAACCGCCCAAGTTTCTTCAAATCTTGAGCTTACCGATATTTTTAACATGGAGTATGTATCTGACCCTCAGATATCACCTGATGGAACCAAAATTATCTATGTCCGAAATTTTAAGGATATCATGACAGATAAGAACTTATCTAACTTATGGATGGTAAATTATGATGGTTCACAAAACAGACCAATTACCACTGGTAACCAAAATGATTACTACCCACGTTGGTCTCATGATGGTAAAAAAATCATCTTTAAATCGAACAAATCCGATGATAAGATGAAATTGTATATCATGTGGATGGATACCAAAGAAATTGCACCATTAACCAATACGCCTAAAGCTCCAGGAGCAGTTAGTTGGTCTAACAATGACCGTTATTTGGCATTTACCATGTTTGTACCAGAAGCTGAAGAATCTATTGTAAAATTACCTGCAAAGCCGGAAGGTGCAAAATGGAACACACCTCCTACTTACATTGACAAATTAAATTACAGAGGTGACGGACAAGGTTATATTAAAGGTGGGCACAATCAAATTTTCACCCTTTCTTTAGACGGTGGTACACCTAAACAACTGACGGCGACAACTTTTGATCACGGTGCACCTGTATGGTCCAAAAATGACAAAACACTTTACTTCTCAGCGAATTTTAATCCTGATGAGGCTTTTGAACCTGCCAATAGTGAGGTATATGCCCTGAACATTTCTAACGGCGAAGTTTCTCCGTTGACTACAAGATATGGTCCTGACAGCTCTCCAACAGTTTCTCCTGATGGTAAAATGATTGCGTACACAGGTAACGATGATAAATTAATGGGGTACCAAATCACGAATTTATATGTGATGAATACCGATGGTACAGACTCAAAATTGCTTTCTGGAGATTTTGATAGAGATATAGCTAATGCGCAATGGGCTAATGATGGTAAAGGTCTTTATTTTCAATATGATACGGAAGGTGCTACCAAAATTGGACACATTACCCTTGAAGGAAAAATTACAACTTTAGTTGAAGGTCTTGGTGGTTTGTCCTTAGGAAGACCTTATAATGCAGGTGATTTTACAGTTTCTAAAAACTCACGATTTGCATATACCCTGGGTAATACGGAACATCCTTCTGATCTAGGCGTTGCCGACAAAAAAGGTTCTAAACGAGTAACTTTTGTAAATGATGATCTTTACTCGTTCAGAGACTTAGGTAAAACTGAAGAAATTTGGTGGGAGTCTTCTTATGACCAACAAAAGATTCAAGGTTGGGTGGTTACTCCGCCAAACTTTGACCCTAATAAAAAGTACCCATTTATCCTTGAAATTCATGGCGGACCGTTTACTAGCTACGGTTCTGTTTATAGTGCCGAAATACAAGCTTACGCTGCTGCGGGTTATGTGGTATTATATAGTAACCCTAGAGGTAGTACAAGCTACGGAGCCGAATTTGGAAATTTAATTCACCACGACTACCCTAATCATGATTATGAAGATTTAATGAGTGGTGTAGATGCCGTTATTAAAAAAGGTTATGTTGATACCGATAATCTTTTTGTTACCGGTGGAAGTGGCGGCGGAGTACTGACTGCTTGGATAGTAGGAAAAACAGACCGCTTTAAAGCTGCTGTAGTTGCCAAGCCAGTAATTAACTGGACAAGCTTTGTATTGTATGCCGATGGTGCTGCTTTTTTCTCTAAATACTGGTTCGGCAAAAAACCATGGGAAGATCCAGAAAATTATTTTAGACGTTCTCCTTTAATGTATGTAGCCAATGTAACAACCCCAACAATGTTACTTACTGGCGAGGAAGATTATAGAACTCCAATTGCAGAATCTGAACAGTTCTATACCGCACTAAAATTAGAAGGTGTAGAAACTGCTATGGTACGTATACCTGGTGCAGGCCACGGTATTGCCAATAGACCAAGTAATTTAATTGCAAAAATTGCCAGTGTTTTAGCTTGGTTCGAGAAATACAAAGAAGCAGAATAAAAGTATGAAAACTCAAAAAATTATTTTTATACTAGGATTATTCATCTCGTTTTTAACTACATACGGACAAGAAGTCAAGGTGTTATCATACAATATCAAGTATGATAATGTAAACGATACGGTAAACAATTGGAACGACCGAAAAGAAGCCATGGTTGAACTTTTAAACTATTATGAGCCAGATATAATTGGTATGCAAGAGGTACTTGATCATCAGTTGACCTATTTGGATGAAAACTTATCAGACTACACCTTTATTGGCGTTGGTAGAGATGATGGAAAGAAAAAAGGGGAATACTCCCCTATTCTTTACAATACCAAAAAGTTTAAACTTTTAAAAAGTGAAACGTTTTGGCTTTCTGAAACTCCACATGAAATTTCAGTAGGTTGGGATGCTTCTATGGAACGTATTTGTACGTATGGGGTATTTGTTGATATAGAAAGCGGTAAGCAGTTTATGGTATTTAACACCCATTTTGATCATATAGGCACTGTTGCCCGTGAAAAATCTGCTGAGCTTATAGTTACTAAAATCAAAGAAATAAATTCAAATAAGCTTCCGGTAGTTCTTATGGGTGATTTGAATTTGAGCCCTAACGAAACTCCTATCAAATTCTTGCAAGGCGCTTTGACAGATGGCCAATCGATCACCAAAAAACCGTTCTATGGTCCTACTGGTTCCTTTAGCGGTTTTGACCACAATAGAGTTTTAAACAACCGTATTGACTATATATTTGTTGAGAATTTTGAAGTTCTAGAGTATATTCATATTGATGACAGAATGGAAAACAACAAGCATATTTCCGATCATTTGCCCGTATTCGCAAACTTAGAAATGAAGAACTAAGATTTTATTAGACAGCATAAAAAATCCCGATTGTTGAAACAATCGGGATTTTTTATTTGAAAGAGATATTTTTATTTCTTTAAAAATGAAATCAATATCTCATTCAATTCTTCTGGGTGGGTTACATTAAGTCCGTGCGGAGCTCCTTTGATAACCTCTAACGTACTATATTTAATTCCTTCTGCAGCTTGTTTTGCAGATGTTTCAAAAGGTACAGTGGCATCTGCATCTCCATGAACTATTAATGTTGGCACTGTTACGTTTTTTAGCTCTGGTCTAAAATCGGTATGCATCCATGCAAGAGCCGCTTGTATTGTTGCTCTAGGCGAAGCAAATGATGCTATATTAAAGTCATAATCTAGTTGTGCCTGACTTACTCGATTATCCTTATTATCCTCATAATTATAGAATCCTTTGCTAAATTCCTTTAAGAAACCAACTCTATCTTTCTGTAAGGCATCTATAATACCATCTAAAGCTTCTTCTGGCACTCCATCAGGATTATCAGATTTATGTTTTACCAATGGAACAATAGAGCTTATTAACGCTGCTTTTGCTATTCTACTAGAACCATATTCCGTTAAATAACGTACTACTTCTCCTCCTCCCATTGAAAAACCAACAATAATTGCGTCCTTCAAATCTAACTCTTCTATAATCGCATTTAAATCACTTGCTAGAGCAGAATAATCATATTCTCCCCAAGGTGCAGATGATGTTCCGAATCCTCTACGGTCATATGATATACAACGGTACCCTTCCTCAACAATTTTCCAAACCTGTTGTTCCCAAGATTTACGGCTTAAAGGCCATCCGTGTATTAATATTACAGGTTGTCCACTTCCATAATCTTCATAGAAAATATCTACTTGTTCCTTTGCTTTTGTATTTGATATAAATGGCATATTCTTATTTTATAATTCTTATACAAGATAATTAGGATTTCGTCAAATACTTAGCACTAAGCATTAAATAATTGTTTCAAAAAGCAATTACGCAAAACCAGTATATTTACAATTAAAATCTATCTACATGTTTATTCCTGAACACTACAAGAACAATGACATTAACGAGATTCATGACTTTCTAAAAAGTAATAGTTTCGGTATTCTTATTAATACTATTAATGGCAAACCATGGGGTACACATATTCCTTTAGAATTGGGAAAGAATTCTAATGATGCCGATGTATTGGTTGGCCATATTGCCAAAGCCAATTTACAGAGCAAAAATTTAATTGATGGCGATGAAGTGCTTTGTATTTTTAATGGCCCACATAGTTACATATCCTCATCTTGGTATCAGCAAGAAGAAGTATCTACTTGGAACTATATTGCCGTTCATGTATATGGTACTGTAAAAATTCAAACTTCAGAAGAGCTACTTACTTCTTTACATGAACTTGTAAATAAATATGAGCAGCAGTCAGAGCATCCTATTTCATTGAACGATATGTCTGATAAAACTATGAGACAAGTTAGTGGCATCATCGGGTTTGAAATTGAAATTAACGATATACAGGCAGTAAATAAACTCTCTCAAGGCAGAAGCCATGACCATCCTAAAATTATATCTGAATTAGAAAAACAAGGTCCTTCAGAAAAAGCTGTTGCGGATGAAATGAAAAAACGTATGCCTTAAAACTTTGGTGAACAAGTTAAAATAAAAAGGTTTAGAGTATTATTATTGGTTTTCTTTCCTCTAATTTTAATCGCAGTTTCTATCATCCCAAACTATTAAAATTATGAGCGAATTACTTTCTATTTATAAATTCAACAAAGCGTCCAAAATTAAAGAATGGCAAATTGTCAATGATGATGTTATGGGCGGTTTATCTATGGGGCTCATACAAATTAACCCCCAAGGAAATGGCGTATTTAGTGGGCACGTATCATTAGAAAATAATGGAGGCTTTTGCTTAGTTAGACTTGATTTAGATAGAATTGCAGTAGATACTTACTCCACTTTTGTAATACGATTAAAAGGAGATGGTAAAAAATATGCTTTTAGATGTAAATCTGGCGAACATCAACGGCATACTTATAGCTATGACTTTAAATCTAGTAAAGAATGGCATACCATTGAAATTCCATTTAAAGAAATGGAACCTGTATTTAGAGGTGAAGAACTAAAATTGCCCAACTACCATGGCGATTATCTTGCCCAAATCGCTTTTATTATTAAGAACGGAATTGAAGAAGATTTTACTCTGGAAATAGAGAGCATACAATTAAAATAAAAAAGAGCCATATTTAGATATGGCTCTTTTCAATTATAGACTTCTATTATCTAACTATCTTTTAAAGATTTCATGTCAATTACAAATCTATATTTTACATCAGATTTTTGTAATCTATCATACGCATCGTTGATGTTTTGAATATCAATCATTTCAATATCTGAAACTACATTATGCTTGCCACAGAAATCTAACATTTCTTGAGTCTCTTTTAGACCTCCAATTAAAGAGCCTGCGATACTTTTTCTTCCCATTATTAAACTACCACCATGTAATGGATCTAAAGGTTCTACCGCCCCTACAATTACCATAGTTGCATCTCTTTTTAATAAAGCCGTATACGGATTCATATCATGCCCCACAGGAATAGTGTTTAATAAGAAATCGAAAGAATTTGCATGTTCATTCATCTGTGCTTCATCTTTAGATATTAAAACTTCATCTGCACCTAATTTCTTAGCATCCTCACTTTTAGATGGAGATGTCGTAATCATAACTGTATGAGCCCCCATTGCATGTGCAAATTTGATCCCCATATGACCCAAACCACCTAAACCGATTACACCTACCTTATCCCCTTTTTTAACACCCCAATGTGCTAATGGAGAGTACGTGGTTATACCAGCACATAACAATGGTGCCGCTGCCTTAGGGTCTAAATTTTCAGGTACTTTTAATACAAACTCTTTATTTACGGTTACATTTTCAGAATAACCACCAAAAGTATGCCCTCCTGAATGTTTGTCTTTACTATTATAAGTAAACGTTGCACCATTTTCACAGAACTGTTCTAAATCATCTTTACATGCGCTACACGTTTGACATGAATCTACCAAACAACCAACACCTACTAAATCACCTACCTTAAATTTGGTAACTCCACTACCAACCTCTAAAACCTTACCTATAATTTCATGTCCTGGAACTACCGGATATGCGGAATTTTTCCAATCGTTACGCACTTGGTGCAAATCGCTATGACATACGCCACAATATAAAATATCAATTTTTACATCATCCTTTAACGTATCTCTTCTTTCTATTTCTAACGGCTTCAAATTAGCATCTTTATTATCTGCCGCGTATGCTTTTATCTTAGTCATATATATTACTTTTTCTATTTCAAAGGTACACTTTAGCCCCCTTAATTATTGACTCTAAAAGATTTTAAACCAATTTTAATGGTGTGTATAAAATTAAATATATGAAGTTAAAATGTAAAAATGATGACGATGATAACTAAAGATAAACTGACTGCAATCAAAGAAGCAAACTGATAATTATCATATCATAAAACATTTATTTTAATTAAGTTTAAGAAACCATTACCAACCAAAATGAACGAACAACTATACCCGTTAAAAAAGTTGATCATCCCATTTAGAATAGATGCGTTGTTACCAAATGTTTTAGTTTTAATTCCTAGAATATTTACAGGATACTTACTTTCCTTTGTTTTTGCAGTGAATAAGTTTGGTACTCCATGGACCCCCAAATCTGCCGAACTCGGCTTATTAGAAGTTTCTGATTGGTTCGTTGATTTGGTAAGACAATTTGGAGTTCCTTTTTCATACATGCCAGGATTCTTTGCCTGGTCTGCCGGGATGACTGAGGCTCTTGGCGGTCTTTTATTAATTTTAGGGTTAAATACAAGAATAACAGCTTTTTTTGTAACTATAACCATGTTTACCACCATCGTATTTAGACCTTGGGATGACTCTTGGAGTATTATACCCACTTTTACATTATTTTGTCTAGGGCTATTTTTTATGGGATTTGGCTCAGGTAAGTTTGGTTTAGACTATTTCATTACCAAAAGAAGATAGTATTTCATAAGTACTTGTTTTTTCTATACCTCCCCTTTTCTACAATTCAGGATAGCATTTCTACAACTGAGTTAGTTTCTATTTCAAAAAGCGTATTGATAAGGCATCTTTGAAGCATCAATTAATCTTTAAAACCTTATAAAATGAAAAAGTTACTATTTACCATTACTGTATTAGCAATGACCGTTACTATGAATGCTCAAGGAAATGACGGCGTAACGTTAACCGTTATTATTGAAAATGTATTGAACGATGAAGGTCATGTACTTAGCGCATTGCACAATGAACAAACTTTTATGAAAGCTGACGGAATTAAAACAAGCCATGACAAAGCTGAAGCAGGTGAGCTAATCTTAACCTTTGAACATGTACAACCTAGTGATTATGCTTTTTCCGTTTTACATGATGCAAATGATAATCAACGTATGGATTTTGAAAATAATGGAATGCCCAAAGAAGATTATGCAATGAGTGGTAATTCTATGCAAATGGGACCTCCAACTTTTAGTGATGCAAAATTTTCTATTGCAAATGAAGATATGGAGATTAAGCTAAGATTTTAAAAAACAATAAGGTGTACATCCTCCTCAGGCAATAGGTTATAATAATGGTTTTTAGTAATTTTATAGCCTTAAACTATATACATGACCATTACTCAATTACAATATGTACTTGCTGTTGCAGAATATAAGAATTTCACCCTTGCTGCCGAGAAAAGCTTTGTTACTCAGCCCACTTTAAGCATGCAAGTTCAAAAGCTTGAGGATGAGTTAGATATATTACTTTTTGACCGAAGTAAAAAGCCTATTACAATTACTGAAGTAGGTAAGAAAATAGTGGCTCAGGCAAAAAATATTGTTAACGAAGCTGCACGTATCAAAGATATTGTAGAGCAAGAAAAAGGGTATATAGGTGGGGATTATGTGTTGGGAATTATACCAACTATAATGCCCACATTATTACCAATGTTTCTTAAGAGTTTCATTCAGAAATATCCAAAAGTAAACCTTATCATTAAGGAACAAAACACAGAAAGTCTTATACAAAATATTGAAGACGGTCACATAGATGCTGCTATTGCCGCTACTCCATTAGAAGTTGATTTCATTACAGAGAGGCCTTTATATTATGAACCGTTTGTAGGGTATGTACCTAAAGAGCACCGTTTGGGAAATAGCACACAAATTACTCCTGATGATTTAGATATTGAAGATATTTTACTTCTACAAGATGGTCATTGTTTTAGAGAAGGTGTTCTTAACCTTTGTAAAGCCCCAAAAATTGGCGGCGATCATTTTAGTTTACAAAGCGGTAGTTTTGAGACACTTATAAATCTTTCGAATGAAGGACTGGGTATGACCCTTCTACCCTATTTAAATACTTTAGAACTTGACGATGTTAAGAAAAAGAACCTAAAATATTTTAAAGATCCTTCTCCTGCACGTGAGGTAAGTCTTATATATCATAAAAAAGAACTTAAAGTACAGATTACAGAGGCATTAAGAGATGTTATTACTGGTATTGTACGTGGAGCTATCGCTTTTCAAGATGTGAAAATCATTAGCCCGATTAACAAATAATTAGCTACTCTTTATTAAATCTATACAAACAACCTTCTATACAGATAGCAGGGTAAGATGGTGATAGCGTTAATCTGGTTTTACTTTCATTAAAGTCTGCGCTATAGCCTAATGTATCTTTTTTCCCTTAGGTAATAAAATATAGATACAACTCTTCTTCTGTAATTTCGTAAGTACCGGAATCTAATAGGTTTTTATCGTAATCTGTTCTTTCATAATTTCCAAATTCATTGAAGAAGTACCGATACCCTTCTTCCACATCTTTCCATTCTGTAGCACCACCAGGACTGACATATGACTCATACAGCAACCACTCACCAACTAAACTTGTGTCATCTATAGGTGTATCATCAAAAGGCATGTCGTCATTTTGACATTGCATTAAGAATAAAAAAAATATTGAAATCAAAAATCTAATTGCCATCTGTGTTTTTTTATAAAAGATGACCAAACCATCTAAAGGTTGCTTAAAAAAAAAGAGCCACTTAAAGTGGCTCTTTTATTATGCTTTTAAATAAACTAAACTTTGTTGTAATTCTGGTTTATCTGTAATGTAACTTTCTAACCAGACTTTTAATTCTTCCACCTCTTCAGGTAGTAACGTCATTATGGCTTTCTTTAATTCTTTGCAGAAAAGCAAGGTATCAAAACTAACCTTTTTAAGTACTGTTTTACTATACTCTAGCATTGACTTAGACATGTTGTTGTTAGATTAATATATTTGTTGTTGTATAAAGGTAAACAGAAATGCATGTCGAATATTGTATATAAAAAGTTAAAGTAATACTCTTCGTGTTAAATTTTTATCGCATTAATAAGTATTCTATTTTGTACATTCGAATTCATGAAAAATTTTCTTTTTATAGGCATTATAATATTATTACTGTCTGCCTGTGTTTCAAAAAAATCTATTATCAGAAAAGATTTTGATAATCAGCTTTCTTCTTCATTTTATAATAATCAATTTACAGGTATCTTAGTCATAGATGCTGATACAAAAGATACCATCTACAATCATAATAGTCATAAATATTTTATACCTGCCAGCAATACCAAAATCTTTACATTATTTACGGCACTAACTATTTTACCAGAAAAAATACCCGCATTAAAATACATCAATACCAACGATACTTTATATTTTGAAGGTACAGGTGACCCATCATTTCTTCATCCTTATATAAAAGATTCATCTGCATTAAATTTTCTGAGAAACCAGAAAAATGTAGTCTACGCTGTAGGGAATTTTGAAGATGAAAAATATGGACCAGGTTGGGCTTGGGACGATTATCAATGGTACTACTCTCCAGAGAAAAGTATACTCCCCATTCATGGAAATGTAATAATGGCTTATAAAACAAATGCCCTACAGGTATCACCTACTTTTTTTAAAGACAGTATTCTAGAGTTGACCAACAAAAGAAACAGGAATGAATTTTCTAATGTATTCTATTATTCTCCTGAGTCTAGAGATACTTTAGAGACGCCTTTTATTACAAGCACGATAACTACAAGATCAATCTTAGAAAAAATATTAAAAACAAAAGTGGGTATCACCGCTAGCATGCCATTGGGTAAGAAACAAACCTTATATAGCGTGCCTTCAGATTCTCTTTATAAAAGGATGATGCATGAAAGCGATAATTTCATAGCCGAACAATTGTTACTAATTTCTTCATCACAATTAAACGATACCTTAAATAGTAAAGCTGTACGAACTCATATATTAGAAAATGACTTAAGTGATTTAAAACAAGAACCTAGATGGGTTGATGGATCTGGACTTTCACGTTACAATTTATTCACTCCGCAAAATATGGTTGCTGTTTTAGACAAATTGCACTCACAAATTCCGCAAGACCGTTTGTTCTCCATCTTCCCAGCTGGTGGAAAATCAGGCACCTTAAAAAATAGATTTGTTGGTGAAGAGCATCCGTACATCTTTGCCAAATCGGGTAGTTTAAGTAATAATTATTGTCTTAGTGGCTACCTAGTAACAAAATCAGGTAAAAAATTGATTTTTAGTTTTATGAATAATCATTTCAGGGAACCAGTATCCGAAGAAAGATTACGTCTAGAGCAAATGTTACAAATACTTAGAGATAAGTATTAAGCTATTATTTTATAACTACATGTTTAGCGTATTTCTCCTTTAAAAATTTAATTTTAGGTGATATGTGTGTTTTACAAAATGGCTTCTCCGTATCACTGAAATAGTAATTTTGAAATTGTTCTTGAGATGATGTAAAAGCCCCGAATGGTATAATGGATGTAATTATAGGTTCATCGAAATCCTTTTGCAACTCCCTCATAATTTCCGCTAAAACAGACTCTTCTTTCTTTTCAAAAAAATAAATACCAGACCTATACTTATTTCGCATAGAATGGTTTTGGGTACTACGGTGAGAATCTAAATGAATAGCTACAAGGTCTTCTAATGCTATAATATCCTGATTGAAATGTACGATAACAGCCTCAGAAAAATCTTCTATATTTTCTTTTGGGGAAATAAAGCCCTGAGCTACTTTGGTTACACCACGTAGGGACATAAAAACAGCTTCGGTACACCAATGGCAACCACCGCCAAACCCGACTTTATACAAATTTTGCATATTAATTAGGTCGAATTAAAATGCTTAAACTAACCCGTTCAATTTTGCATGCTGCAATAACATTATAGTTTTAGCGTCTTTAATTTCTCCACTAGCCACCATCTTCATAGCTTCATTAAAATCTAGCTCCAAAACCTCAATATTCTCTGTTTCATCGTCTGCACCACCACCATCACTAACTTTCATACTTTCATCATACTCTCCAACAAAAAGATACAATATCTCGGTCACCGAACCTGGTGACATGTAAGTTTGAAATACCTTCTGTACGTTACTTATTTTATAACCGGTTTCCTCTTCGGTTTCTTTGCGTACACAATCTGCTGGGTTATCTCCATCTAAAAGACCCGCACATACCTCTATCATCATTCCGTTTTCATTACCATTTACATATGTAGGCATTCGAAATTGTCTGGTAAGCACAACAGTCTTCTTTTCAGAGTTATACAATAAAATAGCTGCTCCATTACCACGATCGTAAGCTTCACGTTCTTGAATTTCCCAACTACCATCGGGCTTTTGATACTTATAGGTGTATTTATTGAGTGTATACCAGTTATCTGATAAAATTTCTCTTTTAATTTCTTTTAAATTTTTATTTGGCATCTGAAAATCTATTTAACTATACTTTAATTTTTAGCTAACATAATTTGAAACCTACTAAGATACACCTCACAAACTATTAATCAGACTAAATTATTATATGCGGAAATCCAAAAAATCTAGATAAATCTCATTGTAATTATTTTAGTGATAAAATTGTAACTTAAGTTTTCAAAACCAAACCTATGAAATTTCTAACTTCTACTTTCTGGACTATTGCTTTAAGTCTACTATTATTGAATGGATGTAAGATTGCTACAAAAGAATACGGCACCATGTTAATTCATGGCGGTCCGATTTACACTGTTGATTCAGTACAAACAACAGTTGAAGCTGTAGTTACGAGAGATAGAATTATCCTTTTTGCCGGAAAACTCGAAGAAGCCGAAAAGTATAAAAACGAACAAACCCAAGTCATCGATTTAGAAGGGAAAACTATGACTCCGGGATTGATTGAAGGACACGGACATTTTATGGGCTTGGGATACAATGAATTGGAGCTAGATTTGATAAATACGACAAGCTATCAAGAAATCGTAGATGCAGTGGCCGAAAAAGTAAAAACCGTCGCCCCAGGTGAATGGATCTTGGGTGCAGGTTGGCATCAAAGCAAATGGGATTCATTACCAATAGATGCTGTAAATGGATTTCAAAGACATGACCTGTTAAGTGCTGCAACTCCAAATAACCCTGTGTTTTTGAGCCATGCCAGTGGCCATGCAGGTTTTGCAAATGCCAAGGCTATGGAAATAGCGGGAATTGAGATATTACCCAAGGATGGTATTGATAAATTACAAGTCGAAGGTGGTGAAGTAATGCGCGATGAACTAGGAAGACCTACCGGAATTTTCAATGAGCGAGCACAAGGTCTGATCTGGCAGCAGGTTCCTGAAAGCACTCCCGAGCAAAATAATAAAGCATTTGAACTGGCGGTAGCAGCTTGTCACAGAAACGGTATTACTGGTTTTCACGATGCAGGTATCGGTCGGGAAACAATAGCATTGTACGAACAAATGAAAACAGCAGACAAAATGAAAGTTCGTTTATATGGTATGCTCACCGGACGGGACAAAGAATTACTTGGCGAATGGTATGAAAAAGGACCGTTGGTTGATCCTGATAATTTAGTGACCATACGTTCCGTGAAATTAAATTGTGATGGAGCTCTAGGGTCACGTGGTGCTTGGTTATTAGAACCGTATACAGACCGACCAGGACATTTTGGACATGAAACTTTACCTATGGAAATGGTTCTTGAAACTGCCTTAAATGGTTTGCGAAAAGGCTTTCAAGTATGCTCCCATGCTATTGGTGATCGTGCCAATAAAGAAATTTTAGACCGTTACGAAACTGCCTTTGAAGAATTGCCCGATTTAAAAACTGATCATCGATTTCGAATAGAACATGCCCAACATTTACATCCTGATGATATTCCCCGTTTCGCACAACTAGGTGTAATACCTGCCATGCAAGCCATTCATTTATCTTCAGATAGGTCTTGGGCCATTGACCGTTTGGGAGAAAAACGAATTAAAGAAGGTGCCTATATGTGGCAAGCCCTTCTAAAAAGTGGTATACCTATTGTAAATGGTACCGATGTACCGGTAGAGCCACTAAATCCGATTGCGAGTTTATATGCCAGTATCAGTCGTAAAACATTAAAGGGTTTACCTGAAGACGGTTATGAACCGGAACAGAAAATGACTAGGGAGCAAGCCTTAAAATCGTATACGCTTGATGCTGCCTATGGCGCTTTTGAAGAAAGTATTAAAGGAACGATCACTGCTGGTAAACTGGCTGACTTTACTATTTACAATCAAGATATAATGACCATACCGGAAGATGAATTCTTAAAAACAGAAATAGCTATGACCATTTTTGATGGTAAAGTGGTTTTTAAAAAAGATGAATAATTTAAGTTTAACCTAAACTCCATTTATTTCCCACTTCAGATAAGGGTTTACATGGTACATATTTTCCAGGTATGGGGTCATAACTCAATACATTTTTGCCAATTTCTTCAGACGTCATAAATGCCCAAATAGCCATAGATTTCATAGACCTATAAAAACCGATGCTTTCTTGCGGACCAACTGCTGCACCCCAAACTCCGGAACCAAATTTACCAGAAATCTTTTCTGCCTCTTTCAACACCTTGATGCTATCTTCGGTATTCAAATTGATAAAAATATCGCTGTAATTCTCTTTGCAATTCTCATTAAAAGCTGCAATAGCAGCTCGCAAACTATCTTGCCCTTCTTTATCATACGTTTTGGCAATCACCTTATCTATAAAGATATCAGACTTCACATCTAATGCCCCTGGGGTATCTGTTCTTGGTAAAATAATATCTACCAGCTTTGAAATAGTTTTTGCTTCTACATCGGTAAAGTATAACGGTTTCCAATCTAATCTGGTTTCCGTTTTACACGATTCAAATAAGGAAAGTATGGAAGGCATTAAAATTGTTGCTCCTGCAAAAAGTCCTGTTTTTTGTAACGCTTTTCTTCTGTCCATTGCTTAGATATTTAATTTTTTTAATTCTGATACTGCGTGATTTGCAGCTCTGGCCGTTAATGCCATATAGGTTAACGACGGATTTACACATGATGAGGATGTCATACAAGCACCATCGGTTACAAATACATTTTTAGCGGCATGCACTTGATTAAATCCATTTAAAATAGACGTTTTTCGGTCATGGCCCATACGTGCAGTTCCCATTTCATGAACACCATAACCTGGTGGATGCTCATTGTCAAATCCTAAAACATCTTTAACACCGGCTTTGGTTAGCATTTCAACCGCATCTTCCTGTATTTGTTTATTCAATGCCTTTTCATTTGCTTTAAACTCAGCATCAATCGTTAAGGTAGGTTGCCCCCATTTATCTAAAACATCCGAATTCAAGGAAATTTTATTATCATGATAAGGCAAACATTCAGCAAAACCAGTGATGAACATTTCCCACCCCCCTGGCTTTAAAATACTATTTTTATAATCTGCACCGAAGGCTTCAATATTTGCAGGATTACCACCTCTATAAGCGCCGCCTTGATATCCGAAACCACGTAAAAATTTATCTGACTTGCTTTTTTCATCGATATTTACATATCTAGGAATGTAAATTCCGTTCGGTCTTCTTCCTTTATAGTATTTATCATCAAAGCCGTCAACTTTTCCCATCGCTCCAACTCTATACGTGTGATCCATAAGATTGTGCCCTAGCTCTCCACTATCATTTCCTAAACCGTTTTCAAATCGATTAGACTTAGAATTCATTAAAATTTGTGTTGTGCTTAAAGTGGATGCGTTTACAAAAATAATTTTAGCTGAATACTCAATAGCCTCGTTTGTTTCTGAATCTATAATACGAACTCCTGAAGCTTTTCCTTTTGCTTCATCATAAATTAAAGATTGTACTATTGAATAGGGGCGAATAGTTAGATTGCCTGTAGCATTCGCCGGTGGTAAAGTTACTGCATTGCTACTAAAGTAAGCGCCATAAGGGCACCCACGGCTACACCTATTTCTATTTTGGCACTGACCTCTACCATTATGAGGTTGAGTTAAATGAGCCACCCTACCAATCGTCATATTTCTACCTGCAAACTGTTCTTCAATTCTAGCTTTTACATGTTTCTCAACACAGTTAAGCTCCATCGGCGGTAAAAAATGACTATCTGGTAATTGGGGTAATCCTAATGCTTCACCACTTATTCCTGCAAACTTTTCTACGTAGGTATACCACGGCTCAATGTCTTTATAACGAATAGGCCAATCAACACCATACCCATCCTTCGCATTTGCCTCAAAATCTAAATCGCTCCATCTATAGGTTTGTTTACCCCACAATAGTGACTTACCACCCATTTGGTGACCACGTAACCATAAAAACGGTTTCTTTTCGGTATATGGGTTAGCCTTATCATCTGCCCAAAAATGTTCGGTATCTTTACCGACCCATCCTGAGCGGATGTTCTTATAATGTTTCTCTTTTTCTTCTGGTGTTAGTCCGCCCCTAAGTTCCATATCCCAAGGGTCTAAATTCATGGTTGGATAATCGACTACATGCTCTACAATTGGACCGCGCTCCAATACCAAGGTCTTTAAGCCTTTCTCACAAAGTTCTTTTGCTGCCCATCCACCGCTAATTCCTGAACCAATAACTATAGCATCATAGGTTACCTCTTTTTTAGCGTTAATATTAAAATTTGCCATTAAAATGTTGCGTTAGTTTCTTTCCTAAAATACTAAATAGTGGTCTAAACTTAATATTTACGGATTATTCTTAAGATTATGAGAAATTTTACCAACCATAACCAACTATTATATAATCTTAGTAATACTGTTTTTATTAGGTAATACTTATGATTTAGATTTTAATTCAATAAACCATAAAAGTTCGAAAGCCTTTTCGTTAAAAAGTGCAGAAAATTGCTTAACACTATCATTAATAGCTTCAAAATGGTCATCTAGCAAAAACTCTTGCCATCTAAAAGTCTTTTCATTTATCTTTTCGATACGAACTCTAAACTACCAACTACCTTGAAAACATTTTACATTTACTTCATTTTACTTTTAGTTCTAATTACATCTTGTAAAAAAGACCAAAAGACCAACACCACTAAAGAGTTACCAAAAATAGCGATTGCAGGTTTAGGTATTGAAAGTAGCACCTTCTCACCTGCCCTTTCAACAGAAGAAGCTTTTCATGCAAAAGTGGGAGATTCCGTTTTTACGAGATACCCGTTTCTGCAAGTAGATTCTGTGAATAGAAATAGAGCAGAATGGGTACCTACGTTAGTAGGTAAATCTTTACCAGGCGGTACAGTTACAAGAGAAGCTTATGAATCATTAGTAACTAAAAGTTTACAACTATTAGAGGAGAATAAACCTTATGACGGACTCTTCTTTGATATACACGGAGCAATGAGCGTTGTGGGGCTAGATGATCCAGAAGGCGATTTAATAGCTCGTATTCGTGAAGTAATTGGTGATGATGTATTAATTTCTACGTCGATGGACTTGCATGGAAATGTATCGGAACGACTTGCTCAACATACCGACTTAATTACTTGCTATCGTATGGCTCCTCATGAAGATGCTATTGAATCTAAAAAGAGAGCGGTAACCAATTTAATTGACCGTTTAGAAAACGGTAAAGGAAAACCAGCCTATAAGGCTTGGGTTCCTGTTCCAATTCTATTACCAGGCGAAAAGACGAGTACACGTATTGAGCCAGGTAAAAGTTTATATGCCAAAATACCAGATATTACGAAGCAAGACGGAGTTATTGATGCCGCCATTTGGATTGGGTATGCTTGGGCAGACGAACCACGTAACCATGCCGTTGTAATGGTTACGGGTGATAATAAAGAAAAGGTTGAAAAAGGTGCCGAAAAATTAGCTCAAAGCTTTTGGGATGTTCGTAATGAATTTGAATTTGTAGCACCTACAACTACCTTAGATGAAAGCTTAAAATTGGCATTGGCAAGTGATAAGAAACCTTACATGATTAGTGATATGGGCGATAACCCAACGGCTGGAGGTGCTGGTGATGTTACTTGGACCCTAAAAGAGCTATTGGCTAGACCTGAGTTTAAATCAACAAAAGGCAAATCTCTAATCTATGCATCTATACCCGGACCAGAATTTGTTGAAAAAGCAATGGAAATAGGTGTTGGAGGAAAAATTAAAGCCAAAGCAGGTGCTGCAGTAGATCATAGATTTGCAGGTCCAATTTTGTTAGACGGAACTATTACTGCCATTAAAGAAGGCGATACCAATGCCGAAGTTGAAGTAGTTGTTAAGGTTGGAAATATTGATGTTATAATCACCAAAAAACGGAAGCCATACCATCATTTAAGTGATTTTACAAACTTAGGATTAGACCCTAAAAATGCTGATATTGTTGTCGTAAAAATAGGCTACTTAGTACCCGAATTGTACGAAATGCGAGGCGATTGGACCATGGCGCTTACTCCCGGCGGAGTAGATCAAGACCTTAATCGTTTGGGGTATAAAAGAATTAAAAGACCAATGTTTCCATTAGATAGTTTGATGACTCAGCCAGATTTAACACCAAGGTGGATTCCTGCAGCGGACGCTGAATAATTAAACTGTAAGCGCTTTATTTAAATAACGCCTAAACGGAAGCATTTCTTTATAGGCGTTAATTAACTCATCATCAAAATTAGCTTTATTGGTTTCCTTTGTTGAAAACTCTTGGAATACGGCAAAGGTCTTGTTCTTAAGTAATTCTATATGCTTATGATCTTTGGCAAAGCCTTTAGGTGCGTTTGTTAGTTTCGCATCTTCATAGAGGTCTCCGAAACGAGTTTTGAAGGATTTCTTATTTAAGATTTTCACTAATTCCTCTCCGTCGTAATCTATGGCATCGCGAATGCTGCGTAATACTTTTGACTCAGGTCTCCATAATCCTCCAGCAAAAATGCAGCGGTCAGTACCTAGTTCAAAATAGAAATCTGCTGTCTTTGGTTTCTTATCAAACCCAGCACCAAAATGGTCTTTATAAACAGGTTTATTGGGATGAAACATCAAATTATTATTGATACGGTTAATTCCTTTTTTACCAGGTGTATCATAATATTCATTATCAATAGTAGCTAGTCTTGTATTCATACTATTTAACCAACCAATATATTCATCGCGAACTTGCTTGTACCATTTTCTATTGGCATCCATCCAATCTTTTGAATTGTTTTTCTGAAGTTCCTTGAGAAAGGCTATTTGGTTTTTGAAGTTCATTATCAATTTGATTATTAACTATATTGACAGGATTAACGCAAGAGAGATTTAAAATCATCTCTGTTTTACGCCAAATTAGCAAATAGAAATCAAAATAGCTTTAAAACTTCTTTGTTCCTTCAAAGGTTCAGTAGTAACCCATGTTCTCCTTTAAATTCAAAAAAATGTTCTATGATTCTGTATTTGTTTCTTGTTCAATACTTTACTTTTTATCGTTGAAGTCTACAAATAGAAAAAGACACTAAAACCCGAACTTTTTTACCGTCATTATTTAAGGCCTGGCTTCTAATATCAAATTAAAAGGCGTTTCCACAGCGCTCTTAAATCTAGAAAAACCACCTTTGGTGATGACATCTTTCAGTCTCTTTTCTCCGGCTTGTGCGCCTAAAGCCAGTCCTACTTCTTGATTTAGTGAACACGGTGTGCAAAGCATTGTTGAGAAAGCGTAAAAGGCTCTACCTACAGGATTCAAGTTTTCTTCTAAGGAATCTTTTGCAAAAGGCTCTACAATCATACAAGTACCATCAGGTTTTAAGGCTGCCTTGGTGTGTGCACATGCACCAACAGGATCTCCCATATCGTGTAAGCAATCAAAATACGCGATAAAATCATAATCGTTACCTGGAAAATCTTTAGCTGTTGCCACTTCAAAAGATATATTAGATAAACCAGCCTCCTTAGCTCTTTCTTTTGCTTGTTCGATGGATGCTGCATGAAAATCAAATCCAATAAAGGAAGAATTAGGAAATGCTTTTGCCATTATTATGGTAGAAGCTGCATGTCCGCATCCAATATCAGCTACTTTGGCCCCTTTCTCTAATTTTTTGACAAGACCTTCCATAGCTGGAAGCCAACTAGAAATTAGGTTTCCTTCGTAGGAAGGACTAAAAAATTTTTCTGTTCCGCAGAATAGGCAATTGTTATGATCTCCCCAAGAAACTCCCTCCCCTGTTTTAAAAGCTTCTTCTATTTTTGGCTCATCGTGGTATACTGAAGCAATGGCATAAAATGCTCCTGTCATAAAAACAGGACTCTTTCTGTTTCCAAAAACCATAGTTTGCTCTGGCGTCATAGAAAATGTTTGTGTATCGGCATGATATTGTACATAGCCAGATGCCGCTTGTGCCGATAACCATTCTCTCACATACCTTTCAGCGGTATTGGTTTTGGCAGCTAATTCATTAGATGATAAAGGGTCTGATTCTGATAGCGTAGTAAAAAGACCAAGCTTGTCTCCAATTGTAATTAATGGACCGTTAGCTGCAGCACCCATTTCAGTTACTACTTTACCTAGTAAAGCGTGTAATTTTTCTTCATTTAATTCCATAAGATAGTATTTTAAATGGTTTATTTATATTGACAATATTGGTTGCCTATTGCAATTCGAATAGAGAAAACTGTTTGCTAAACAAGTTGAGGGAAGTTGTATAATGTTAGCATAGCTCTGTACAATTTTATAAAATTGTCAACCAGATTTCTTTCACTATTTATTCATTTTCTAGCAGTATTAATGAATGTCAATGATTCAACAACAATCTAGTGTTACAGAGTATATTTCCTTAAAAATTCATGTAAATAAAGGTTTCAGGGAAATAACCCTTAAATAACCTATCATTTACAAATAGCTTAGCCACCATTTATCGCGGTTGTTATTCTTATATTTCCAAAACCATATACATAAAGGGTAAATTGTTAGTGTTATAGCTATCGCTAAAATGTATACCACTACCAGATTAAACCCAAAACCTTGAAGGCTTTTTGTTAAGCTTATAAATAATTCAATAACCATCAATCTTGGTGAAAATCCCATTATTGTTGCTATGATTAAAGCAACTAAGTGAATGACAAACAGGTGAACGACGTAAAAAAACAATGGCACACGACCAATGATAACAATAGCATGGTGAATACGACCTTTCCAATTCTCGACAAAGGCTAGTAAAAGTATAGAAGGACCTAATGTTATCAGTAAATATAACAACGAAGGCGGATATTTAGAAACATTCATGAATGACAAAATCGTAGAAGTCAACGATTCAAAATTTGACCAACTATTCGGGTCACCATAAAAGTTTAATGCTCTAATAATAAAGAATAAACCTATTACAATTAAACCCAAGTAGATCAAATATTTCTTTCTAACTCTCGGGTCAAAATCTTGGGTATATAATACTCCAAAATGATAACCAAGGGGCATTACAAAAACCCAAGGTACAAGAGGGTAGAAAACCATTATAGCGAAGTATTTGGTAACTATCGGGGCTTGTAAGTGAAGAATAGTCCATAGCCCATTCCAAGTTTCAGGTTCAAATCCATCCAATGCATTATGTCCGAATATCACTATTAAACTAACTGTAATCATTAGCCTTTTTGGGACATAAATAAATGCTGCTAAAAATATCATAGATACCCCAAGCACCCAAATTACTTGAAGTACATTCATAGCATAATCTAACTGAAACTGCCAGACGAATTGTACAATTGTTAATTCTAAAATAACAAGCCAAACGCCACGTTTAATCAGCCAAGTACTCAGTTCTTTCTTATTTTTTCTTCTTCCACTCAAATATGCCGAAGTACCCGCTAAAAAAACAAATACTGGTGCACAAAAATGAGTGATAAAACGGGTAATGAATAATGGAACGGTAGTCTGCGATATATCTGTAGGACTGAAAAAATAAGAATCGTAATGTAGAAATGCTCTTGTATGATCCAATGCCATTAACACCATAACAATGCCTCTTAATAAGTCAATTGATTCTATTCTATTATTTTTCATAAGATTCTAATTAAAGTGCTATTCTAATCCATAGACCAGACATCATTTAAAAGAGCAGATCCAGTTGACCCACCAATTATCCATATTTTATTATTAAATGAGATAGGGGTATACTCTAATCTCCCGGTATACGGACCTTCTTTAATTACTTGTGTCCAAGTTTCACCATCAGCACTTTGCCATATATCATTAACTCGAGATGAGCCATCAAACCCACCTATGATCCACATTTTATCGTCAAAAACTACAGAAGTATGACCTTTTCTTCCTGAGAAAAGTGTGTTTGCATTAACCTGGTTCCATATTTTACCATCACTACTTTGCCAGGTAT
The DNA here is from genome assembly GCF_000688315.1 of Maribacter sp. Hel_I_7. Lineage (NCBI taxonomy): Bacteria > Pseudomonadati > Bacteroidota > Flavobacteriia > Flavobacteriales > Flavobacteriaceae > Maribacter > Maribacter sp. Hel_I_7. Next base: position 1,357,227 of record NZ_JHZW01000003.1, read on the forward strand.
CGTTTAAGGGTGTATTGAAATTCTCTGCTCCCGCTCCATTTCCTCCTATAATCCATATTTTATTATCGAAGACTAGGGTCGCAAAGCCAAACCTATCAGTAAAAGTTATTTGAGAATCGACACTAGTCCATGTTTCACCATCAGAACTTTGCCAAATAGTATTCATTGATTTGGCTGGACCAGATCCACTTCCTATGACCCATAATTTATTTTGAAAAGCTATTACTGATTGGTCATAACTTATATTAAATGGAAGTGCTCCGGTAACCAATGTCCAATTTTCGCCATCACTACTCTGCCAAATATCAGTTAATATATCTGAGCCATTATGACCGCCCATTACCCATATTTTATTATCAAAGACAACGGTAGAATGAAATCTTCTTTTATGAAAAGGAGCCTCTGCAGTAACTTGAGTCCACGTTTCACCATCTGTACTTAGCCAGATATCATTTAAATGTGAGAAACCATCATAGCCACCAATAACCCACATTTTATTATCAAAAACGACCGAGGCATGATCTCTTCTCTCTGAGAAAGCTGCACTTGCTGTTACTGGAGTTTCAGGGATGTGCAGATTTCTTGTAGTAAAACTGAAAGTCTCACTAGATGTTGTATTTCCTTCTGAATCAATCGCTACAACTTTCCAGAACAAGTCTTGGTTTAATGGTAACCTTTCTTCTAGGGTAAAATTGGTTTCGTTTATAGTATTTGCCAAGCTAGTAGTGGGGTTGTTATTTTCATCCACAAACAATTCATAGGATATAGAATCTCCATCAGGATCCACAGCTGCATTCCATAAAAAATTCGGTATTACATCTACGTCTGTTGCGCCATCTATAACAGCTATAAGCTCAAAGTCATCTGGAGCTTGATTGACTGTTTTATCTTGTTGATTAGGTGTTTCGCCTTCTTCTAAGATTACTTTATCATCATCATTTCTACAATTAATGAATGTTGAGGATAATGTGATAAATGAAAAAAGCACCAAATACATTTTTTTTGTTTTCATCGTATTTGTTTTTGATTTTATAATAAATCGGTAAGAGTTTGGGAAATTATTTTCATTAGACATTTATAATACTACCCTGAAAGATTTTACAGCACTCCCTGAGTAGTATTTTAAGCTAACAATTCCTTTTTTATTTTTCTAAATCAAAATGAGTAATCAATTCATCATGTGACATTTCACTAAAGTCATTGCTGTTTTTAGCAGAATTTACAGGAGAAGATGGAGAAGAAATAGAGGAAGCCGGAATTACAAATATTTTGAATTCTTCAAAAGTTACTTCTGTCAAATATGGATCTAGAGTTCCTAAATCATATAGATTTACAATATAATCAGAACTTGGACCACCAGACAGAACAGCAGTGCTTCCCTCTATAATTACCCTTGTTTCAAATAAAGTAGGTTCACCTATTCCAGGAACGGGTACCCACCTTTTTTTAGTTACAAAAGAATTTCCAGCATTGGGTGTTTGAAAAATCTCAGCATAAAACCCTAAAACTAAACTCTCGTTTAATTCATTTAGTGATACACCGTCCATTGGGTAGGTAACACTACCCGTAGTAATGGTTTCTGACCCATATTCTAATAGTTGAACATCTGCATTACCATCTTCGCCATCTATACCATCGACTCCATCTGATCCATCAACTCCGTCAGCTCCATCAGCACCATCAGCACCATCAACTCCGTCGAGACCATCTGAACCAGTTTCACCTTGAGTACCAGCGGGACCAACAGCTCCATCTTCACCGTCTTTAGCACAAGAGGTAATTGTTAATGATAAAATGATTAATACGTAGGTAAAAAGTTTCATTGTAGTTTTCATAATGTTTGTTTTAATTATTATGATACAATGATATTGTGCATTAATAAAAAGGACTTGTACAATTAATTCAAATAGTAGTAGTATTGGTTCATTGACAAAAAAAAGCAAGCACTATTATTGCATTTTATGCAATAATAAAATATCAAATAACTGAATATCAATTATTTATGAATACCACTTGGAGAAATTCCAAATTCGTCTTTAAAAGCTCTACTGAACCAAGAAGGGTCGTTAAAACCAACCTCATAGGCAATTTCGGAGATTGTTTTATTAGTGGTTTCAATTAATTCTTTAGCTTTTTGTAGTCGAATAGATCGAATAAAAACTGCTGTAGATTTATCGGTAATTGCTTTTAATTTTCTGTAGATTTGAGACTCACTTAAATGAATTTCTTTGGCTAATTGAGATGTTCCAAAATCAGCATCATCCAAATTATCATGAATGATTTTTATTACGTGTTGTAAAAATTTGGTTTGAGGATTTTCTATTTTATTCTTGACTAGAGCTGCAAATCCATGTTTTTCTAATTTACCAATCAATTTTTTGCGTACCAGAATTAATTGATCCAAACGTGTAAATAGTTCCTCTTTTATAAAAGGCTTTCCCAAATAGGCATCGGCACCATGGGTTAGCCCAGTAAGTCGATCTGCTGTAGTAACCTTTGCGGTTAAAAGTATTATAGGAATATGATCTGTACGTTCATCTGTCTTTAAGGTTGCACAAACTTCATAACCATCCTTGCCAGGCATCATTACATCACTTATAATGATATCAGGTATTTTTTCGTAGGCCATTTCTATACCAATATTACCATTATTGGCATGCAAGGTTTGGTATTTTCCTTTTAAACATGTTTTTAAATAGTGGGCCACATCGTCATTATCTTCAATGATTAATGCCAAGGGTAATGTAGAGGTCTCATCTAAAAAAGACGGAATCGTTTTGGCAATTAAAGTAGTTTTGTTAAGTGACGGTTCAACAGTTATTTTAGCGTCAGCTGTTTTAATCGCTTTATTCGTTACAGGTAATTGTACGATAAAGGTACTCCCCTTACCAAAGGTGCTCTCTACCGCTATGGTTCCTTTCATTAATTCCACAAATTCATTAGCTAAAGAAAGACCTATACCTGTACCTTGTTGCTTGTGCGAAGATTCATTTTCAACCTGATAGAAACGGTCGAATAAATGCGCGATGTCATCTTCTGCCAACCCTAAACCGTTGTCCTGTACTTTTAATTGAAAAAACTCAATCTCTTTACTTTTGATTTTGTTAAGGTGAACAATAATTTTACCATGTGCTGGGGTAAATTTTATTGCATTTGAAAGTAAATTAGAAATAATGGAGGCTACTTTGTTTACATCAATATCCATCTCCAAAGAATCAATTTCTGAGTAAATGGTGAGGTTGATATTTTTAGACTGCGCCAAGGAATGAAAACTTTCACTCAAATATTTCACAAACGGAATGGCATCGGTCTGTACCAGATTCAACTCCATAGAACCACTTTCTACTTTTGCCAAATCAAGCATTTCATTGACCAATTGTAACAAGTTTTTACCATTTCTGCGAATCATTTCCAAAGAATTTTCAGCCCCTTCAAAACTCTCTTCTTTAACTTTGGATTTTAAAGTGTCAGCCATACCGAGAATAACTGTCAGCGGTGTTCGAAATTCATGGGTAATATTTGAATATAGCTTTGTTTTTGCCTCGTTCAATAATTCGAGTTGTTCTGTTTGATGGCTTAAAAGTTCATTTTTTTGTCGTATTTCTTGAGTTCGTTTATTAATGATGTTTTCTAATCTTATATTTTTTTTCTGTAATTCATTAGATCTCCATTTAGAGTATAGCCCAACAATGCCAATTGTTCCTAAAACATAAACTACATAAGCCCACCATGTTCTATACCAGGGGGGTAAAACAGCAAAAGAATAATTATCTTCAGTACTTATATGATTAAAGACATTCTTCGAACGAACCTTAAAGCTATAGTCTCCTTCAGAAATATTAGTATAATCTTTTTTGGTTTCCGACGTCCATTCTGACCAATCTTCATCAAAACCTTCTAGTATATATTGGAATTGGTTTTTAGACTCGTCATCAAAACTAGTACTGGAATACTCAAATTTAAGTGCGTTTTCTTTAAATTTAAGGGAAGGAGGTTTTACTTCTGTTCTAGCTCCTCCATATAATAAAGAATCTTTTAAAAATGTTACTTTTCTAATAAGGGTTTTGAAGTTTTTAGAACTTTCTGTACCAACATCTAAATCATGTCTGATAATACCTCCGCTTCCTCCATACCAGACGACATTATTATCTTCGGGAAAATGAGCGACTCCAACATCTTGAGTAATTCTTTCATCAAAATTTTTTTGTATCATATAATTACCATCCTTTGTTTTTATCGCCTTTATTCTTGATCTTCTTTTATCATCTTTCTTTATTTGGGCGAACATCCATATATTTCCCTTTTTGTCTTCTCTTTTTAACGAGATTTCTCCTGGTAGTTTTAAAAGTTCGTTAATACTGGAATCTCGGATAATGCTATCGTTTTGTTTATTATAACTATACACATCATGGTCTATATTGAAGAGTACCTTATCCTTTATGAATCTAAGAAACAAGATACCTTCGGGTAGTTCCTCGTTAGCTTTAAAATGTTTTACAACAGGTTGCTGCTTGCCTAAATTAGTAGTCACCTTCCAGACACCGTCATTTTGAGATTCTAACCATAGATTTCCATCGCTATCTTCAACAATTTCTCTTATATCATCTACAATTCCATTGATTTTTCTATCGTTTTGCCATTTCCCATTCTTGTAAATAATTGACGCTAAACCGTCAATTAAGCCTACATAAATACGTTTTGGATTTTTCTTTGACCGAAATAGCGCACCGCTTTGTAAATCAATTTGTTGAACAAGTTTATGGTTTACAAAAACGAATAATCCAGCTCTGGTACCAGCGAACAAGGTGTCCTTCGATATGAGGAATTCAATAGCCTGCTTTGAGGAAATTTTGGTGGAGGAAACCGATGGTCCTACGTTTTTAAACAATTTATGACCTTCAATACTGTCCTCCTCTAGTCTTAAAACTCCATTGTAGTTAGCGGCATATATTTTACCGTTGTATAAAATAATGTCATTTACATATCCTTCGATACCTTTTCTGTCATCAAAAATAGAATACGGAGATTGAAGTTCAATACGGGAAACACCGTTATTAGTCGCAGCCCAAACACCTTTTTGTTGGTCTTCAAATAAACGAAAAATGGCATTGTCTTGTAACCCAAAATCCTTATTCACCGCCTGTATTATATTTCCGTCTTGATCAATGGTTATGATTCCATTTTTTATAGTCCCAATAACATAATTTCCATTCCTGAGTTTAAGTATTCTACGGGCTAACCATTTTTCTAAAAATATTGAGGTATTAAGATTTAAGGGTTCTATTTTTCCTTTATTTGTCACAAAAAGTCCTTGCCCATAAGTTAAGAGCAACAGCTCATTATTTTTGTACAGGGCAACATCCGTAATTGCCTTAATCCCTGCGGTTGAAGCATTTATTATCTCTTGAGAATCATTTGCACTTATTTTTATAAGCTCTACTTTGTTTTTTACAACAAAAACATTCTCGCCTATTGTTTTACATAGATTAAAACCTGAAGGAGCGTCGTGAATTGAAAAAGCATTGTTTTTCCATTCAAATATTTTTTGTTCAGATCTGAAGTAGACAATGTTATTATGCGCGCTAATATCTTCTATTTGCTGAAAATTCTTATCCTCTAAATCTTCCTTTAAAGAAGTGAATTTTAACAAGCCTGAATTGTCAGGTTCTAAATACCCTAATTCATTGTACCCTCCCACATATATTCTATTGTTCTCATCTATAGCCATCGCTCTTGCGACTCCAAAATTGGGTAATTGAATAGTTCTCCAAGAGGTACCGTCATATTCTAGAATACCTTCGTTATTGCCGATATAGATTATTCCCTCTTTACTTTGAAGAATGTCCCAGTTCTGCGATGCACCTTTGTATTGATCTGAAGAGTAGTTTTGAATATATGGCAATCCAATTTCAGAAACCTGTTGGGAATAAACACAGTGAAAAGTAACGTTTAAAACAAGCGACAGTAGAAATAATAGCTTAAAGCGATTTTTTGAGTAAATGGAATATAAGATTTGAGTTTCCTCCATTTTTCACTTGGTTTTTAGAAAAATTGGTCCATTTGTACTCCAAATGAAATTAGAATTAACAAAAAACAGTTCTAAATTTGAATTTTCGCTTTCATAACGAATTTAGTAAAGTACCTTCCCAAAACTTAATGTAACTGTACCATAAGTGATAATCCAAGTTTTGTTAGCTAATTATTATGTGTAGACTGTAAATCAATAGTGTATGATAATATAATTTATAGCATTCTTTAAACAATAGTTTTAATAATTTGTATTGGTTGTTTATTCCTTACAATGAACCGAATAATACATCCTATAAAAAGACCCTTTTAAACCAATACAAATTATTAAAACCAACGTTGTAGGCTATTTCTGAAAACGTTATATGCGAGAATTGTTATTATTTTTATCCATTTCCCAAACGTATCAATAAGAACAAACAATAGTAATAATTAAAACCTATTATCTCCACCAACGATATCTCCAAGAGTACCCAAAATACTTCCCTCTCCTTTATCTTTACCACCTCTTGGTATTGAAGCTAGCACTCTACCTGCAAGACGACTGAATGGTAATGACTGAATGTAAACGGTACCTGGTCCGCGAAGCGTTGCAAAGAACAATCCTTCTCCGCCAAAAACAGTATTTCTAATTCCGCCAACAAACTCTATGTCATAATCAACACCTTTGGTAAAACCAACGATACAACCCGTATCTACTTTTAGCACTTCGCCCGGTCCGAGGGTCTTTTTTGCTAAGGTACCGCCTGCATGAATGAAAGACATTCCATCACCTTCTAATTTTTGCATAATGAATCCTTCTCCACCAAAAAGGCCACGACCTAGTTTCTTTGAAAACTCAATACCTACGGAAACCCCTTGTGCAGCACATAAAAACGCATCTTTCTGGCAAATGAAGCGGCCGCCCATTTCAGAAAGATCAATTGCTAAAATTTTACCTGGATATGGAGAGGCAAAACTTACTTTCTTTTTACCTTGCCCTATATTTAAAAATGCTGTCATGAAGAGACTCTCGCCTGTCAACATTCTTTTCCCTGCAGAAAATATTTTACCTAAAACGCTATTATCTTGATTACTTCCATCACCGAAAATAGTATTCATTTTAATATCGGTATCCATCATCATAAAGCTACCTGCTTCAGCAACAACTGCCTCTTGCGGATCAAGCTCTATTTCAACATATTGCATTTCTTCTCCAAAAATCTCGTAGTCTATTTCGTGTGCGTTCATTTCTTAATTTTTATTGATTGATGCTTATTAGTTGTTGGATGCAGTGGTTTTGTTACAACAAATCAACTATTATTTGAAATGGATTTCAATAATTCTTGAGGTCTTTGACTACCAATAAGATATTTATCGCCATTTTTAAGTGTTAAAGAAATGCCTTGTTTTCCCTTAACATTATAGACCGTACCATACTTTTGAGTTTTTCTGATACCATACCCCACAAAATCATAATTAGTTATTCGATGCTCTATTACATCACTCAACTTAATCGTTTTTTTATAAAATAGCAGATGACGAATATTAATTTCCTTTTCAGTAACTACTACTTTAAGTTTTAGTAAAATCAAAAATAACACGGTGAGTAGGTAAAAAAAATGAGGTAATAATTCAACTAAAGATCCTTTATGGGCAATCCATGTCATACTAGTATTATTTGATTCAGCTGCTGGTATAACACCAAATAAATATAGATAACTACTTATAAATCTTAAAGCGATTATAATTATTGGTGCAAGTATAATTAACCACAACCACCATTGGGTAAACTTCTGAGTTTCTTTGAATCTTATTTCTCTATTCATTGAAACTACTTTTTCTGTTTCAACCTCACTGTCCACTCAAAATCAAAAGTACTTACCACTACTCCATCTTCATTTACGCCAAAAGATTTCATCCAAATAGTTTGCCCTTCTCCTGTCGCAATGGTCTTTTCTAGAGCTTCTTTTATTAAATGCCCGTCATTACAGGTAAATGTAATTTTACCGGTTGCCTTTTTTGAAAAATTAGCTTTGTTATTAGCAACCAACATAGATATTTTCTTTCCAGTAGCTTCAATTTGATCTATCATCATAGCACCTGTAGACAATTCTGCCGCCATACCTTGCACTGCCCAAAACATAGAATTAAACGGATTCTGATTAATCCATCTATGTTTAACAGTAACAATTGCCCTGCTTTTATCTATTTCTCTTAAACGTACCCCGCACCACCATGCTGCTGGCAATTTTAAAAATGAGAACTTGTTGAATTTACTAGCTGTAATCGCCATATTATCTAATTATTTTGATAAAAGTAGCCATTATTTACAGCATACTAAAATGTTAATATATTGTTAAATATTAGTACTATGCGTTACATAGTACCTTTTTTTAGCCATATATTTGCATAGGAAGTTAATAGGTTATCAACGTAATTGGCTTTTACATAGTTTTAAAATCAATCATCATCAACGAACCAATCATGACAGAAACAATAACAAAACACGAAAGAAACCTCTCTGCACTCATCCATGCAAGTACGTTTTCTAAATTCTTTATTCCGTTTGGGAATTTTATAATTCCACTTGTATTATGGACGGCGAATAAAAAAGAATATGAATTTGTAGACCACAATGGCAAACAAGCGCTAAATTTTCAAATTAGCATACTACTCTACTCTATTCTTGTAGGTATGATAAGCATACCTTTTTTCTTAGGTGGGTTTCTACCAAACATATTTGACTTTGACAATTTTGCTTTATCCAATATGCACAGTTTCAATAATATCAATTTCAATTTTGATACCGATGACCTTTTTGGTCCTTGGATGATACCAGTAGCATTACTTGGTCTGGCCCAATCAGCCATATTTATCGTCAATATTGTATACACCATTTTAGCCACTATTAAAACTAATGAAGGTGAAGTTTTTGAATATCCATTAACCATAAAATTTATCAAATAGCGTATCAGTTTATAGTAAAGAGGGTATTCATCATACCCTTAGTAGTTTATTTATCAATCAAAAAAAATCAATCAAGATGTTTATTCATCAAACAAAAAACGAACAGTTAATCTATGCAGACAACAGAGACGATGGAGCAATCCCCTCCGAAAGCGGGACTGCATAAAAAGCAAAAAGAGATTATGAATGTAGAAAATACAAAAGCGCAAATGCGTAAAGGGGTTTTGGAATATTGCATCCTGTCCATTCTAAATGGTCAAGACAAGTATGCTTCCGAAATCTTGGGAACGCTAAAAGATGCTAAAATGCTTGTAGTGGAAGGAACTATTTATCCGCTACTAACCAGATTAAAAAACGCAGGACTTCTAAACTACCGTTGGGAAGAATCTACTTCTGGACCGCCACGTAAATACTATACCCTAACCGAGACCGGTAAACTTTTTCTTAAGGAACTAGATACTACTTGGGACGAATTAAGAAAAGCCACCAATCTGGTAACCAACTCAAAAAACAGCTAACGATGAACAAGACAGTAAATATAAATTTAGCAAACATGCTCTTCCATATAGATGAAGAGGCATACAATATAATGCGTAGGTATTTAGAATCTGTAAAACGTTCTTTTGCCAATACACCTGGTAGCGATGAAATCATTGCCGATATAGAGGCCCGTATAGCCGAACTTTTTCATGATAAGTTAGAAAACGAAAGACAGGTTATTACTCAAAAAGAAGTAGATGAAGTTATTGCCATTATGGGGCAACCCGAGGATTATATGGTAGATGAAGACATCTTTGAAGATGAACCTAGAACTAAAACGTCTACAGCCCAAAACAGGGTTAAAAAATTATACAGAGATACTGAAAAGAAATATGTTGCAGGTGTATCTGCCGGTTTAGCTCATTACTTTGGCATAGACCCGTTATGGATTCGTTTACTTTGGATTTTCTTGACCATTTTTACATGGGGCGGATTCATCTTTATCTACGGTCTTCTTTGGATTCTTATCCCTGAAGCGAAAACTACTGCTCAAAAATTAGATATGAGCGGTGAAACGGTTAACATCAGCAATATAGAACGTAAAGTTAAAGAGGGTTTTGATGACGTAGCGGATCGTGTAAAAAGTGTGGACTATGAAAAAGTAGGCGACACCGTCAAAAAAGGAGGTAAAACAATTTTTGACACCTTTGGTGACATTGTAATGTTTCTTTTTAAGATTTTCGGCAAATTCATTGGTATACTATTGGTTATCATTGGTGCTGCTACTTTAATAGGACTTTTTGTAGGCATGTTTACCGTTGGTATTTTAGATATTATTCATGTACCCGGTATTGATTTCTATAATGTTGTTAACTCTACCAACTTACCAATTTGGGTTGTATCATTATTAGCATTTTTTGCCATCGGTATTCCGTTTTTCTTCTTAATGTACTTAGGATTAAAAATTTTGGTAAACAACCTCAAGTCTATTGGTACTGTTGCAAAATTCTCTTTATTAGGATTATGGCTGATTTCCATTATATGTTTGGTAGTCTTTGGTATTAGAGAAGCTGCAGCACATGCGTATACAGGTAGTACATCTGTAGAAAACGAAATAACTTCTATTATCCCAACAGATACTTTAAATATTAGGTTAGTATCTACAGATGAGTATGATTATGAAAAGGATATGCACATGGGAGATACCTTTATATCTTATGACGAAGCTGGTAACAAAGTTTTAGTTTCAGATGATGTTAGGTTCCGTATTCGTAAGTCTCAAGATACTTTGGTACGCGTTCAAATACGCAGAGAGGCTGATGGACCATCTAACAGAGAGGCAAAAGATATTGCAAACCAAATTGTGTATGAGTATGAAGTAAACGGTAACACAATTTCTTTTGACGATTTCTTAACGACACAAGGTCCTAAGTTTAAAGATCAAGAGGTACGTGTTAATATATTCTTGCCTGTAGGCACCATTTTAACTTATGACCAGACAAATTCTAGAGATTGGATTACTACCGTAAATACAGATAGAGATGTTGAAGGTCTAGAAGGATATATATGGAAAATGACTGAAAGCGGAGAGCTTGAGTGTCAAGATTGTCCTGAGTTCATTGAAATGAACGATGAAGATGACAACATCTCTAATCGCATCAATATCAATGAGAATGGAATCGATATCAATATCAACGATAATGGCGACAAAGGTAAAATTATTATCAACGAAAATGGAATTGACATTGACGTTAATGATAACGGAGAATCGTTTAAAATGAAGTTAGATCAGAATGGCGTAAAAGTGGATACAAACGATAGTATCAACTAATTACAGTTCAGGCATCTTAAACAACAATTCAGTATTTATTAATCGCAGAAGAATTATAAAACAATCATTTTTACCTCATCAAATAACAATCATAAAACAAACAATCATGACAACACTAGTTAGAATTACAGTCGCACTCGTCTTAGCCTTATTACTTACATCTTGTGGCTTTGACATTAACTTCGGAGATTTTGGATCAGGTGAATCAGGTAACGGCGTAGTCGTTGAGGAAACTAGAGAAATAACTGGAGAGTTTACAGAAGTATCTGCTTCTGAAGGTTTAGAAGTTTTTGTAACACAAGGATCAGATTTTGATATCTCTGTTGAAGCTGACGAAAATATTATGGACCTTATTGGTACTGATATTAAAAACGGAAAGCTAAAAATTCATTGTATTGAAAACATAGGTCGTGCAACCAAAAAAGTATATGTGACCATGCCAAACGTTTCTGGACTTTACGCATCTAGCGGCTCTCATTTAACTACTGAAAATAGAATTCAATCAGATAAATTAGAAGTAGATGCAAGTAGTGGCGCTATTATAAATGCCAATGTCCACGCCACAAACATGGACATTGATGCCAGCAGCGGTGCAAACATTTCTTTAGAAGGTACTGCAAAAGAAGTTTATGTAGATGCCAGTAGTGGTGCAAATATTAAAGCTAAAGACTTATCAACTTTAGTTGCCACCGCAGATGCCAGTAGTGGTGCCAACATTAGCATTGATGTTACCGATAACTTGACAGCGGAAGCTTCAAGTGGTGGTAATATATCTTACAAAGGTGACCCATCTGTACAGAAGAATAAATCGGTATCTGGTAGCGTACATAAGTATTAGAATATTCAATCATCAATTCAACATTTAAACCCACTGAAATATCAGTGGGTTTTCATTTTGTAATCTAGCCCTAATCTGTATATTAGTGGTATGCAAGTACACTTAAAAAAATACGTTTTACCATTAAAACATACCTTTAGTATTTCAAGAGAATCTCATGATTTTCAAGATACTATGATTGCATCGTTAACCCTAAACGGTGAAACGGGATATGGTGAGGCAACATCAAATCCGTATTACAAGATCACTACCCAGACCATGATGGATGAAATCAATGCCATTTCTTCTGAGATTGAACAATTTGATTTTACCAAGCCTGAAATTTTTCATGCGTTTTTAGTAAGCAAAGGCTTATCCAATTTTGCTATTTGTGCTTTAGATTTGGCAGCACATGATTTATATGGAAAGTTATTAGGCAAACCTTTATACGAAATTTGGGGAACTAGTATCGAAAACTACCCTACAACTAATTACACCATAGGTATTGCTTCGATAGATGTTATGTTAGCCAAAATGAAAGAAATGCCGTGGCCTATCTATAAAATTAAATTAGGCACTGGTGATGATGTTGCTATTGTTCGCGAATTAAGAAAGCATACAGATGCCATTTTTAGAATAGATGCCAATTGTGCTTGGACTGCAACAGAAACGATACATAATGCACCACTTTTAAAAGAATTGGGCGTTGAATTTTTAGAGCAACCCCTAAAAGCAGATGATTGGTCTGGTATGGAAGAAGTCATGCACCATAGTATTTTACCTGTTATTGCAGATGAAAGCTGCATTGTAGAAAGTGATGTAGAAAAATGTGCACTACATTTTAGCGGTATCAATATTAAGTTGACCAAATGTGGCGGACTCACCCCTGCCCTACGGATGATTAAAAAAGGTAAGGAATTAGGTCTTAGCGTAATGGTTGGTTGTATGACGGAATCTACTGTAGGTATTTCTGCTATTGCTCAATTAATTCCACAATTAGATTATGTCGATATGGATGGCGCTCTGTTATTAAAAAGTGATATAGCAACGGGAGTTCATATTAAACCTGATGGGAAGGTTATTTTCCCTAAACTAGCCGGTAGCGGTGTTCAATTGTTAGATTAATGTTTACTATTGATGAATTTCCGGATAGGTCAATTAACATAGAAGGTGAAGAATATCTGTATTTTGGTGGTACATCGTATTTAGGACTTCAAACTGATTCTGAATTTCAATTGCTATTCATCAATAATATTAAAAAATATGGCACGGCCTATGGCGCATCCCGTAAATCAAATATTAAAATTGCTGTATTTGATGAAGTAGATGCCTATTTATCAAAAGTGGTTGGTAGTGAAGCTTGCATTTCCATGTCATCAGGTTATTTGGCTGGTCAATTGGTTTGTGATTTTTTAAAAAGTGATGAATATCAGTCATTTTACGCCCCAAATACCCACTCTGCATTATATAGCGGTCAACAAGACTTATATCCCAATTGGGTTGAATTAACCAAAGCCATACATAATAGTCCTAAGAAAACGCCTGTTCTTTTTTTAGATAGTATTGATTTTCATGGTGATAACTATCCTTACTATTCTTTTCTTAAGAAGTTACCATTACAAGATATTATTTTGGTAGTTGATGATTCTCACGGAATTGGTATAACTGGTGAAAATGGTGGTGGTAGTTTTAAGTTTTTGCAATCTTTACAACCAAAAGAACTTTTAGTATCATGCTCACTTGGCAAAGGTTTTGCCGTACAAGCTGGAGCTATATTTAGTACCCAAAGGATTATAGACCTTTTAAAGGAAACACAGTTTTTTGGTGGTGCAAGCCCTGCAACACCTGCATCATTAGCTACAATAAAAGATGCCCATCAACTTTTTGAAACTAAAAGAGCCCAGTTATACAAAAACACTGCATTATTTTTATCAAAATTAAAAAGCACCTCATCTTTTGTTCATGTTGAAGGTCACCCAACGTTTAATTTTCAAAATGAAACTCTTGCCACACATCTTGAAGAAAATAGAATAATAGTAACCAATTTTAGGTATCCTACAAAAAACGATTCATTAATGAGTCGTATAGTTTTGAGCGCTTCTCATACAAATAAAGACATTTTAACGATTTGTAATATTCTAAATTCATACTTCAAAAAAGAATAATTCAAAGTATAATAAGTTCACTTTCATTATGTTATTCGTAATTATAGAGTGAATTTTTTGTTAAATTCTAATTTATAATTCGTATCTTTTTAGTACACATTCAACTCTTTATTAACTAAACACCTTACCACTATGAAAAAAATTATAGGATTGGTATTGTTGATGCTATTATTGGTTTCCGCAGCCTCAACTAATTCCATTAAAGAAAATTACATGCATACCATTCAAGGTACATGGGAACTGGAAAGCTTTTATAATTATGACGGACAACAGGTAATTGACACTGTACCTACCACTGATGGGTATAGACAGGTTAAAATGTACTACAACGGTAAAATTATGTGGAGCCGCTACGTGCCTGTAGATAAAATTGGAAGATTTGGTTATGGCACCTATAAAATTACGGATGACAGGCTTATGGAAACACTTGAATATGGTGATAATGAGATGATCCAAGCTATGGATACCCTGCGTATATTTACTTTTGAATTACTTCTCGATGATGACAAATTCAGTCAAATAACCTTAGATGAAGAAGGAAATAGAACATTTTCTGAAAACTATGTTAGAATAGATTAACTCAATTAATTCAACAAAAAAAGAGCCCATTCAAATGAATGGGCTCTTTTTAATTATAAACTATTGTATTATAATTTGTATTGATCTGCTACTGCTTCTTCAACAGAACCAATAGATGCTAGGTAACGCTCTGCATCTAATGCAGCCATACAACCAGATCCTGCAGCTGTAACCGCTTGTCTATACTCCTTATCCTGAGCATCTCCACTAGCGAATACGCCTGGCAAATTAGTCTTGGTAGACTTACCTTTTGTAATTAGGTAACCCGTTTCATCCATATCTAATTGACCTTTAAATATATCGGTATTCGGTTTGTGCCCAATAGCTACAAACAAACCGGTAATTGCAATTTCTTCTTTTTCTCCAGTTTTATTGTTTTTCATGCGTAAACCCTCAACAACTTGTTCTCCAAGAACTTCGTCTACTTCAGTGTTGTAACGTACTTCTATATTTTTAATACTATGCACTCTATGTTGCATAGCTTTAGATGCTCTCATTTCATCTCTACGTACCAACATAGTAACTTTGTTACAAATGTTAGCCAAATAAGATGCTTCTTCAGCAGCAGTGTCACCTGCCCCAACAATGGCTACATCTTGACCTTTATAGAAAAAACCATCACACACTGCACATGCAGAAACACCACCTCCACGTAAACGCTGTTCACTAGGTATGTTTAAATATTTGGCAGATGCACCTGTAGAAATAATTATAGTTTCAGCTTCAATTTGCTTCTCACCATCGGCAGTTACTTTGTGTATGCCGCCTTTTTCCTTTGAAAATTCAACTGAAGTAATCATACCAATTCTAACCTCGGTACCAAAACGTTCTGCTTGTTGTTGTAATTGCACCATCATTGTAGGTCCATCGATACCCTCTGGATACCCTGGAAAATTATCTACTTCTGTTGTGGTTGTCAATTGACCTCCTGGCTCCATACCTGTATACATAACAGGCTTTAAATCTGCACGGGCAGCATAAATAGCTGCTGTATACCCTGCAGGGCCAGATCCTATAATTAATGTTTTTACACGTTCTATTTTATCAGACATAATATCAAGTGGTTCTATTAAATTCTCTATAACAAAAGTAGGTTTTTGATTGAAAAACTTACAATATAGTTATCAAAAGTTTTTATACGATAATTAGTAATGAAGATAAGTATTTATTAATTTTCCCCAGTTTTTTGATCTTTAAGATTAAAATTAATTTAAGAAAAATGAACTTTCCCCCATTCTTTACGTATGTATAGTAGAACTTATATTATTATTGAATGAAGACCTTTAAATGTGCTATCATAGAAGATTCTAATGTTCAGAGGAAAATTCTTGAGCAAATTATTGAAAAAAATAAAAACTTAAAGCTTGTACTTTCTGCTAGTGCTAGTATTGAAAGCCTTAAGGAAATAAATGCATCTAATATAGATTTGTTATTCCTTGATATTGAGATGCCTGTTATGAACGGGTTTGAATTTTTAGAGGGATTAGATATCCATCCACAAGTAATCATAACTAGTCAGAACCAAAAGTATGCTCTTGAAGCTTTTAATTTTAATGTAACAGATTTCCTTTTAAAACCTTTTAGTACTATAAGGTTTGATGCTGCTATAAAAAAAGCAATAGACAAGGTGAAAACTGCAAAGCAGAAGAAACCTGAAAGTAAATTAGTGGTAAAACACAATCTTAAGCAGGTTGAACTTAATGTGCATGGTATTTTATACGTTGAAGCTTTGGGCGATTATGTAAAAGTGGTGACCGAAGAACGTAACTACGTTATTCTATCTACCATGAGCGCTTTTAATAAAAGACTGGAAGCCGATAAATTCATTAGAATTCATAAATCTTACATTGTCAACTTGAAAATGGTGGAACGCTACAACCACGAGTTCATAGAAATCAAGAACAAAAAAATACCGATTAGCCGAGCCAAAATAGTGGAGTTAGATCAACTTTTAAATTGTCTTGATTAAACAGACTATATTATTCGGTTATCATATCAACTGTAGCAACGGTTCTAAACCCAGTGTGCTCTAACGAAGAATCCATACTAGACCCCATTCTTGCCGATACACGGTAACTAGCGCAATACGATGCACTGCATAAAAAAGAACCACCTTTTATTACGCGTTCTTTCGCCAATGGATTATTTGGTGTAAAAGGGTTTTCAGCTCCTTTAGGATTCACCAATACGGTATTTTTAGCCTTTGTTTCTTTATAATAATTGGTATTATACCAATCACTCGTCCATTCCCAAACATTTCCTGCCATGTCATATAGACCATATGCATTTGGAGGATATGATTTCACCGGAGCACGCAACTCGAAACCGTCCGCAATGGTATTTTCTACCGGAAACTCGCCCTCCCAAGTATTTGCTTTTTCCTTTAATACAGATTCATCATCACCCCAATTATATATGGTACCATAAGAACCTGCTCTAGATGCCAGCTCCCACTCTGCCTCTGTTGGTAAACGTCTATTTGCCCATTCGCAATACGCCACTGCATCTTCATAAGATACTTGCACTACAGGGTAATTATCTTTGCCTTTAATGCTACTTTTAGGTCCGTTTGGGTGTTTCCAATCTGCACCAATCGTCCAGTTCCACCACTGAGAGAAATCATATAGATTTGGGACTGTAGATTTCGCTTTTTTAAATGTCAATGATCCTGGTTGTAATATAGAATCGTGTGGCTTTTCGGTACCTGCCGGTACTTGCTTTTTCAGTTCTTCCCAATCTATTCCCTTTTCGGCAACCGTTACATAGCCCGTAGCTTTTACGAATTTTGCAAATTGAGCATTTGTAACTTCTGTAGCATCCATAAAAAAACCATCGACAGTAACATCGATTGTCGGTTTTTCATGATCCATTGCCATTTTATCAGAATTTACGGCTCCTTGTTTAAAAGTTCCACCAGAAATCCAAACCATACCATCGGGAGCTGATACTCCTCCTGGTTTTTCACTTAATAAAGTATGTTTGACTACTTGTGCGGTTTCTTCAACCTTCGTTGCAACTTTTTCTTGGTCTTTGTTTTCTTTGGGTTCTGACTTACAATTTACCATACCAAATATGAGTAAACCCAAGCCTAAAAACTGTACACTTTTTTTCATCCTCTAAATATACTTTCTCTTCTTTAAATTCTACATTAATACCGCGATTTTAACGAACGGGACTAATTACGTATTCAAAAGAAAGGTTTTCTGGTTGTATCTGATATTTTTCCATCGGTAGTAATCCCCAGCTATTATCTCCACCAACACCCATTTGACTATGGTCAATATTGATATTGATTAAATCTCTTGTTGGTATATCATAAGTGTGCTGCTGTCTTTTCTGCATACCCTCATCAAAATCTGAATTCAACTGATGGTGAGCACTGAAAGAGAATAATTCTGGAGCCGTGATTTTTATTCCTTTGCCTTCCTTATTTTCAAATGACAAGGTTCTGATATCTGTTCTGTTTCCATTCTCTTGCGGACGAATATATTCGAAATATAAATCGGAAACATTGGCATCGTATACACCTACCAAAGCGGAGGTTTTACGATCTTGGTAATTTTCATGTTCTCCTCTACCGTACCATTCTACTTGATCGTAGCTGGTATCAATAATTAGATTATTACCAAATCTTGGCATAATTGGCAAATCGCTACTAATGTCTTTTAACTTGGTACTTACTAATATTTCGCCTTTGGTATTAATAGTATAGGTTACATTTACCTGACCATTTACAGAAGGTAATTCGTAATCTGCGCTCAACTTTAGATCTTTTCTGATTTTAAACGGATTAGCAGTTAGCTTTACAGCATCTATAATTTTCTTCCCTTCATTTGAGTTCACTTCTAAACTCATGATATTTTGGGTATCGGTAGCCTCTTTCCATTTCTTTAATAGACTTGGCATATTGTAGCCATAATCGTTATCGTTCGGTGCTCTCCAGAAATTTACGGTCGGTCCTTTTAGTAATAAATTACCTTGACCGTAATCTATAGAAGATAATGTTCCGTCTTTACTATTAAAACCAATTTCAAATCCTTCACCTTTTACCAAAATGGTATCAGCAATTTTACTAACGATTAATCCGTCGATATTCTCCTTAAACATAGAAGGATTAAATTCTGTTAACTGAAACTGTTCATATGCTAATAAATAATTTGCAGGTATTAAGGCACTTTCATTTTTTGTTGTCATATAAACATTCAAATGATATTCAGAACCTGTTTTTGCTAATGCTGGCAAGTCTATCTGAACTTCTTTAGTTTTGTACGGAGCAATATCAACATCTGCTAAATTCCCTTGCCCTACTTCTACTCCATTTTCTAATAATTTCCAAGAAAAGGAATATTCAGACAAGTTGGTGAAATCATACCTATTCTTTAAACTGATTTTTCCAGATTTCGGATCTACAGCCTTAAATTTCACATATTGATACACCTTCTTTACTTCATATAAAGCAGGATGTGCAGAACGATCGGGATCAACTAATCCGTTCAAACAAAAATTATTATCATTCTGTAATTCTGCCCCACCTATATCGCCACCAAAGGCATAAAACTCCACACCCTCTTCATTGGTCGCTTTTAGACCTTGATCTACCCAATCCCAAATGAAACCGCCTTGCAGCACATCATACTTTTCTATGGCATCCCAATACTCTTGTAAATTTCCTACGCTATTTCCCATAGCATGTGCATACTCGCACTGAATTAAAGGTCTCTTCGGGTTATTCTCTGCATAGGCAATAGTTTGATTTACCCTTGCATACATAGGTGCCTGTATATCTGTATTTGAGTAATTAGTTGCTCCCTCATACTGTACTGGTCTGGTAGTATCATGTGCCTTTAACCAATCGTAAGTATCAAAAAGATTTTGACCATTACCCGCCTCATTACCTAATGACCACGTAACAATAGATGTGTAATTTTTATCACGCTCGAACATACGAATCGTTCTATCTAAATGCATTTCTCTCCACTCTGGGCGGTATGCAGGGTGAATTGCAATTGCCTCCTCATCACCATCTAAACCTTGGTTGGTTGCCCCCATACCATGAATTTCAATGTTAGCTTCATCAACTACATAAAAACCATATTTGTCTGCCATTCTATAGAAAAACTCATTTTTAGGATAGTGACTACAACGAATTGCATTAATATTGTTTTGCTTCATTACCTGCATATCTTTCAAGGTAACCTCTTCGCTAATTACATGACCGGTTACTTCATCATGGTCATGAAGGTTTACACCTTTTATCAATACAGGCATTCCATTAACTAAAAACTGATTATTCTTGATTTCGATTTTTCTGAATCCGATTTTAGAACTGATCGCTTCGGTAGTATTTCCTTTTTTATCCTTTAGCGTAAAAAGTAGCGTATATAAATTTGGCTTTTCAGCATTCCATGTCTTTCCATCAGTAATTTCCCGAGCAAATTTTAACGTAGTTGTGCCTTCAACAACATCTAATTTCTGGTCTACTTTAAATATTTCCTTGGCACCATCTAATAAGGTAACTTCTACTTGAGCACCTTTTTGCTTCTTGCCCGTATTCGCCAGTTTTAAATCTAAACTGAATTTACCGTTGGTATACGTATCATCTAAATCTGCCACCACGGTGTAATCTTTTATGGTCGCTTTATTAGTCGCATATACATACACATCTCTGTCTATACCGCTTAAACGCCAAAAATCTTGATCTTCTAAATAGCTGGCGTCAGACCAGCGTAGCACTTGAACAGATAAATCATTTTTGCCTGGTTTCAGGTATTTAGAAATATTAAATTCTGCGGGCGTTTTACTGCCTTCGCTATACCCAACCATTTGTCCGTTCATATACACATACATTGCACCGCTTACACCGCCAAAATGCAAATACACTTCTTTTCCATTCCATTTTTCAGGAGTTTCAAAACTGCGTATATAGCTACCTACGGAGTTGATATCGTGGGGAATAAATGGTGGATTCTTAGGAAAAGGATACACCACATTGGTATAAATTGGTGTGCCATGACCTTTAAGTTCCCAGTTCGATGGTACCGTAATTTTACCCCAATCCGATGTATCGAAGTCAGATTCAAAAAATGTAGTTGGTCTTTCTGGTACACTTGCGGCATAATTAAAATACCACTCCCCGTTTAAAGACTGATAGAATGATGAATTCTCCCAACTTTCATTTGCTAAAGCTAATTCCGCATTCTCATAACGATATAGAGATGCCGTGGGTTCTTCCCTATTAATTTGAAATATTTCTGGATTCTCCCATTCAGGATTTTCCCATTTTGGTGCTTGGGCAAACCCTATTACCGTAAATAAAAAAAAAGAAAATACGCAGAATTTAATACCGTTTCTCATGTTATAATCGTTGTAGTTTGGTGGTTCTCAAAAATGTAGAATACATTAAATTTCTAATGATTTCTTATTTTTAGTAATTATATAAATCTGAATTCACATTTTAACACCCTAAAAATTTAGATACCATCAATGATTCCATCCTTGCAAAATACAATTAAACTTGCAAATTTGAAAAGGAAATGAAATTGTAAAAAATGTAAAATCGAAGAAGATGAAATTGCTAAATATTAATCACTTAATAATCCTTTTTCTAAGAGTGGAATTTTAAATAACTGGGTCTCAGGTTCGGTATGTTCTTTATCGAAAATTTCAGCTGCCCTTTTTAGAATTTCAGGATGTTCTGCTGCAATATTGTTTGTTTCGGCAGGATCATCCACTAGATTATACAGTTCTAATGTTGGTTTCACCTCATCTTTTAAATGCTGACGAACAACTTTCCAGTCACCCATTCTAATGGCAACCTGACCACCATACTCCGGAAATTCCCAATACATAAACTCATGCTTTTCTTGATTTTGCTCCCCCAACAATGTGGGTAAAAAGCTAACACCATCTGTTTCTATTGGTTTGTCAAAATCTAAAACATCAGCAAAAGTTGCTAACATATCATAATGTGCAGATGCATGATTGCTTGTTGTTTCCGCTTTAATTTTACCTGGCCAAGTAAAAAAAGTAGGAACTCTAATTCCGCCTTCATACACAAATCCTTTTCCCCTACCATACTCTCCGTCAAACGGTTTTGCACTTTCAAAAAATATTGGGTCTGCACCACCGGCATAACTTGGTCCGTTATCTGATGTAAATACAATCAAAGTATTATCATAAATTCCTTCGTCTTTTAACTGCTGTACTAGCTTACCCACATTTTCATCAAAATAGGATACCATAGCTGCATATGCAGCATGGGGTGTTTGATGTGAAAAATAACCATTTCCATTACCCGATAAATATGGCTCTTCTGGACCAAATTTTTCGATATAGTAGTCTACCCAACGCTTTGGCGCCTGTAATGCTACGTGTGGAACAGGAGTTGCCCAATACAAGAAAAACGGATTTGCTTTATTCTCAGCTACAAAACCGGTAAGCTCTTCGAACATTAAATCGGGTGCATATTCTGTTAATGTATAATCTTTATAACTGGTAGGGTCTTTTGGGTCTAAACCTTTTGGAAAAGGTGTACTTGGCGCAATGGTATCATTCGCCAAATGCACACGGTTTTTGTTTTTGTATAAATGCAATGGATAATAGGTATGTGCCTGTCTTTGGCAGTTAAAACCGTAGAAAAAATCGAATCCCATTTCGTTGGGTACGGAATGTGTGTGCGGTGCCCCTAATCCCCATTTACCTACCAATGCAGTTTTGTACCCTTCTTCTTGTAAATAATTGGCAATGGTCTTGGTGCCTTTGGGAACTGGGCGTTGACCTTCTAATGTAGAATCTTTTGCCATGGCTTTATAATCCGAGACATCGCCACGATCGTTCCACTCATCATTACCACGAATAAATGAATTCCCTGAATGTTTACCTGTCAAAAACATATATCTGGCGGGAGCACAAACGGGAGCGCTTGAATAGTGCTGTGTAAAAATCATACCTTCTTTTGATAAGGCATCGATATTGGGAGTTTCTATTTTTTCTTGACCAAAAGCACCTATTTCGGCATAACCTAGATCATCTGCTAAAATGTAAATGATATTCGGTTTTTGGACTGTAGATTTTTCTGGTTCTTTTTCTTCTTGACAGGAATGTAGGTGAATTACAACGAGTAAAAAGAGAATTATTTTTTTCATTTTGGTAGGATAGGATGGTTATCTTAAAGATACTTATTTTCCTAAAATCTCGGTAATCAAACCTTTAAACATTTGTATACCCGATGCTATTAACTCATCAGGAAAATCATAATTAGAATGATGCAATGCCGGTTGATTTTCTCCTGCTCCTAAACCAAAAATTGCACTTTTATAATGCTGTGAAAACCACCCGAAATCTTCACCAAATTTTAAGGAACTTGGGTTCTCAACCAATTCTAAATTTTGTTGTTTCGCCACCTTTTCAACTAAAGCAACACATTCTTTATTGTTTTTTGATGCAGGAAAAAACTCAAACCATTCCATATCAAATGTCAATCGATATTGGCCTGAGATATCATTGACCGCTTTTTTTATTTTACCTTCCAGCTCGGTCATTACTTCACCACTCCATGTGCGTATAGTATAATGTAGTTCTGCATCTTCAGCTGAAATACCGTAATTCTTCTCCCCTAGGTTAATGTATATTGGAGTTAATAAAGCAAAGTCTTTACATTCTGAATTTGGTTGTACAAAGCTTGATAGTACTTGTATTAATTCTGCTACTGCCAACGCAGGGTTAACTCCATTTTCTGGCTCAGAGGCATGTGCTTTTTGTCCTTTGAGATTAATACTCATACTTTGTACCGTTGCTGTAATATAACCTGATTTTACACTAATAG
The DNA here is from genome assembly GCF_000688315.1 of Maribacter sp. Hel_I_7. NCBI lineage: Bacteria > Pseudomonadati > Bacteroidota > Flavobacteriia > Flavobacteriales > Flavobacteriaceae > Maribacter > Maribacter sp. Hel_I_7. The sequence continues at coordinate 1,380,899 of NZ_JHZW01000003.1, forward strand.
TATGTTTTTTAAACCCAGGTAAATTGTGAAGTGCAAATACGTAATCAGGTTTAAAATTTGTAAGTCTGGTATCTTCCAAAACCTTAGCCGCACCTTTACCGGTTTCTTCGGCAGGTTGAAATAATAATACTACTTTACCCTGTTTACATGTCGCATTTGTTAACCAAGTAACTAATCCAGCAACAATAGTCATATGACCATCATGTCCACATTTATGGGAGACTCCGCTGTTCTTAGATTTATGTTCAAAAGTATTCGCTTCTTGTATGGGTAGAGCATCTAACTCACACCGAATTACAACTGTTGGTCCACCGTTATCAAATTCATAGACCACTGCCACTCCTGCCCCACCTACATTTGTAATAATGCCTTTTGGATTGAACTCCTTTACAAATTCCGTGATGCGTTTAGCCGTGGTATATTCTTCACCCGAAAGCTCTGGGTATTTGTGTAGTTCTTTTCTTAGCTGAACCAGTGTTTCATTCATAGAACTAAATATACTGCATATTCAGACATTTTATCAGCTATTTATGTAAGCTATAATTCAAATACATCATTGATTCGTCCAATTTTAAACCCTTTTTTAAGTACTAAAAGACTTTCTTGACTGTTAGGGTCTAATAACGGATTTGTATGATTAAAATGGATAAAAACTACTTTGCTTTTATCCTTTTCGCTTAGGTCCTCAAACATCTTTATACTTTCAATTACAAAGGGATGTGGAATTTCACTAATATCCCTATTATTAATTTCTTTACCACTGTAAAAAGTTGCATCTATAAATGCATAATCAACCTTTTTAATTTCAGTGACAATATCCTTCCCCCATTTATCCCATTTATCAATATCAGGAATAAACAACGCACTTTTATTTGGTCCTTCTATATGATACCCTACTGTTTCTGAAAATTCGTCTCTATGTGGTACTAAAGTAGGTGTTACCTCAATTGATTTCGATAAACGTACCGAAGCTTCATTTACCATCTTGTGGAGCACAATATTTTCTCTTTTTACAAGCTGGTTCCAAGGTCCGTTTTCATTAAGAAAAATTTCCATTTTTGGCATCACATACACAGGTGTACTTTTGACATCCATGGCTTCCTTTCCTAAATACATTAACCCGGTATAATGACCTATATGTGCATGTGTTAGAAAAATACCATCTACCAATTCTTTATCATTTTTTGTCTCAATTGTCGTAAGCATTTTCATCTGCTTACCAATGTCAGGTGTAGCATCAAACATATATGTTTTTTGATTTTCCGTATCAATTAACCCTAACGAAATAACGCGCCTTTCTATAGTGACATCTTCAAAGAGTTCAATGCAACACTCTTTTTTGCAGCCTATTTGTGGTGAACCTGCATCTTGTGCCGTTCCAAGAATAACGATTGAAGTATTCGTTACGCCAACTTCTATGCTAGATAATATATCTTGTTTTGATTTTGGTTTTGGTTTTTCAGAACAGGAAAAAATCACGAAAGCTATAATAATTACAAGAAATCTATTCATTTGTATTTAATACATGGTATTTATATAACCAATAATAGGTAGAAATGTAGCGATTTATTATTGTTTCAACTCTAACAACACATTCTTGGCATTTTCATTTTCCGGATTTAATTCTAGTGATTTCTCATACATTTTCATTGCCTCAGCCTTCTTATCTGCCATCAACAAAACCTCTCCATAACTGTCATAAACATTAAAACTATCTGGAAAAAGTAATGTATTCAATTTAAAAACTTCCATAGCTTTTTCTAGTTCTTCATTTCTTAAAAATGAATACCCCAGTTCATTCAAATCATGCTCTGAACGATTGTTTACCTTAGTTTCAATAGACATTTCAATGGCATTATCTAAAGCTTTTTGCAACAACTCTCTTTGCTGATTTTCATTTAATGTTGCTGAATACGCTTTTATAATTGTATTGATGATTAGCCCTGGATTATCTTGAAATACCGCATGCGCACTTCCGTACGCTATAATATTTTCTACATTGTCTTTATTATGGTTAAATTCTTTGTGAAGCTTTCTCCATCTATTTGAAAGCACTTCTGGAAAGCCTGCAAATGAGTTTTCAGGAAAAACATTTATAATAGGTATGTTATTTGGAAATTCTATGTTTCTCATATATCGCATAATTTCATTGAAATTTGCATTCATATAATAATCACCCGAAGGTTTTACTATCGTACTTGTATCAAACAAGTTATCTCTCATTGTCAGTAATTCTTCATTCCAGAAGTTATTAAGAGTAACATCTATCAATACAACCGATTTTACCTTTTTAGGATATTTATGCGCATATAACAGGTTGTATAAACCACCGTACGAATGAGAAACTAGTATTATTTCATTGTCATAACCCAACTTTGAAAGTCCTATCTCCAGTTCCTTAATTCCATTTTCTATACCAAAATCTGCATCATTTTTTAGTTTTGGATTTAATTCACTTGTTCCAAATCCTGATCGGTCATAGGTGATTAGCGTAGTACCTGTAACGTTATGAATTTTCTCTAGTATGCCGTGCCAAACAGAAGCATCATTACCTGCCCCTGCTTCAAAAAGAAATGAAGTGCCTTCGCCTTTCATTATTCTGAAATGCATATTATAACCGCCAACGTCTACTAATGTATCTTGAGTTTGAGAATGTATGGAAAGTGAAAATAAAAGTACTATTGAAAGATAGAAAAATTTCATTTGGTCAGTGGTTTTAGGTTCATTTAAAGTCTTTTTGTGGTCTATTTTATGAAGCAAGAATCGTTCCATAAAAAGCTGAATTTTCTGTCTTAGCTTTACTTGTAAAATTTAATTCCAGTCTATTATTTTCAACCTTAATTCCCCATAATCTTGTATAATAAATAAGAGTTACATTTCATCATGCTTAACTATAAAACAAAATATAGCAGTGGATACAGATTACTTCATAGTAAAATAGATTGTGAATTAGCTTAATAAAAATGGGAACGAATAATTCATTCTTAACTTAAAAAATCTTTTGAGTTAGAGTAAGCTCCTAACCACTTGTATGTTTAACTTTTTGCTCTTTTTTTATTGATATGATATGTAAATTGCAAAACTCTTAAATTCCATAACGTCAAGGTCTGTATTGCAATTATATTTTCATTTTTAGAGCTTACAACTAGCTCATCTTTAAATGATTTAATGAATTTAGTCCAAAGGTTTCCCTTAGAGTCGTTGAGTAAAAAGTAAAAACCACTATCGCCTATTTTCTTTCCAGAAGAAGTTAAAATCAGCTCTCCGTTTTCCCCTACACTCGGACTTAAAATAACCGTTGCGCTTCCGTTCGGCAATGGAAATATGGCTTTAATACAAGTTTGTCCTGATGGTATTACACATGTCTCATAAACACCCGAATACACTACCTCCCCTCTTCCCTTAAAAGATCTAAGCCAAATAGTGCGTTTCACTTCTTTGGTTGTAGCATCTAATAAATGAATTATATCACTTTTTAAGGATTCTGAATCTTCAATATTTTCTATCGGAACATTTAACTGTTCAATTCGATTACTAAATAATAATCTTAGCAGCACACCAAATCCTTTAAAAAAAGGATTCCATTTTACTTTCAAATCAAAATCGTAGTTACTCGTATTTTCGTAGAAATCAATTACACTTTTGGATAATTTATTTTGTTCTTCGCTAGATAAATTCAACTGATTTATTGATGATAATATCCCTTTATCATTTTCTTTCTCATCAACTATTAACTGCTCATTTTTAGCTAGTTGTTTAATAAATTTTACACCTATGCCTTTTGTACTCCCAAAAGGACCTAACAACCATTTGTTTTGATCTTCAATAATTTTTTTTCCAAATAGTATTACCCATTGTTGGGTAATTAAATCTTGAAGGTTTTGTTTTAGAATTGCAATTCCCATTTAGTTCTTTTTAAGATCAGGAATATAATTCTCTTTGCCTTTCCAAGTACCAAACTCAGAAATAGGCTTAAAACGCAGTGTCGTAAATTCAAAATGAAAATCTTTTCGCTCCCGCTCTTTCATTGCATTTGCATGTCTTTTTGGCTTAGGCATGGTACTATGACCGTGAACCATATTGGTCATTTCCTCTTCTGTTTTCCAAATTGAAAAAGTAGAAACTGTATTTGGAAATCTAACGGATGCTAATGATAGTAATGTACCTTCGTGGTCACGTACTAATTTTTCTACTGGTCTTCCCCAATGTAAAAATCTAGGTACTGCCAATGGTTTCATTCTAGCAATGGTAACTGCTATAACAGAAGATGCCGAAGTTGCTAATTTTGCTTTTTGTTCTGGAATTTTGAATCCGCCTATTTTTCCCCACTCCCTCATAAATTCTAACCGAACATGCCAACCATTTGACAAGAGTTTGCCAATTTTTTCTTTTTTCAGGTACTCTTCAAGCGCTTCTTCATTTTCCCATTGTGCAAAAATTGCGACTTGTTTTATAAGAAATCTAGAAGTAGATATAATTGGTGAGCCTAATGTCATCGCCGTCATATATTCTGCATGAATTAAGCCTTTGGTATTCTTATCAATTGGGTTTAAAAACAATCCTTTTATCGCCATTGAAAATGGTATACTAACTAGATGATAAGAGAATATGGTCATATATTTTTATTGAATCTTATAGGTTTTGTTTCGTATTGCTTAAGTTCTTCTGTTATATTAGTTAAAATACATTTACTACTAATTAATAATATCTTCAAAACCCTCCATTAAGTCCACAAGCCTCTGTTATTCCTCAAAACCTGGGTACTTTTGAGATATAGATATTTTAGGAGCAAAGCTGCTGTAATTTATATATTTCTTATTCTGATATACATTAAAATGATAAGTTTGCCCACCAGAAGTAGCTAGCGCCAAAGTTGTATTTTCTTTGTCCTCAAAATTTAATTTGGCTTTATCTATATTAAATTTCTTTTGGGTTATGCAAGTATTTAAAAAACTCCAATACTGCAGATAATTATTCTTTTTTATTTTTACTTTTTTTACTTTAGCTTCTACTCCGTTTTCAACGGATTCAGTTATTTTATATAACTCAACTTTTCCATTATTTAGATACACGATTATATCAGAATCCAGTCTTCTTATTGGGTAACTAGAATAGCCAATTTGAATAATCAAAGCATTTTGGTCTTTCAATTTTAATATTTCTGTATAACTATTTTCTTCAATAGCTATACCTTCAAATTGAATTTCTTTTATTCTAGAGTTTTGAGCACATATAATCACAGGGCAGATAGTAAAGAAATAAAGTAAAAGATATTTCATATAATTCGTAACGTCTAAGCTGAACATAGTCAAGGAATTTTTCGTTTCCGTTTGCATACGAAGCTAAAGCTTTTTGCTTGGTTTTTTTATTGCTCAAAGCAATATTCCAGGGATTTAGCGACTTTATAAATATAAACAGTCCTTAAGATTTTACTCTAAGGTTCACCTTACTTTTAGATTTCGTTCCGCTATCGTTACTCTTCCTCTAATTCAACATCTATAATCTGTATCATTTTTTGGATTTTATCCATAAAAACTTGTTCATCCAATACATTCTCTTTTTTCCAGCTGAAAATATTGGCTGTCAAATCTTCCATTTCACGATTATTGAAAAACCACTTATAGTCAGAGGAGTAAGTTCCTTTCGGGAATTCTTGGTACTGTTCAGCAGAGGAAATAATGTCTAAAGCACTCAATTTACCATCTGTAGCAGGCCAAAAGCGGTCATTTAGTAATTTTCTCACATAGCCATCTTCTTGATTAGCATCTATAACCATAGATTCGAAAGAAGAAATATAAGATTTCAACTCAGCATTCTTTAAATAATCAATTTTGTTTGATGCAATAAGTGATTTGATATATCCATCTTTTGATTCAAAAGAATATCCAGAAAAAGCATTTGACATTAATGAGTCCAATTTTAATTCAGAAACGCTGGAAACATCAGTTCCAAACAGTTTTAAAATAATAATGCCATCCTCAAATTCCGATTTATGTTGTCTATTTATTTTTTCGAGGTCTTCAAGATTATATTTTAATTCAGTTTTTAAGTTTTGAAGAATTTCTATTTCCGCAATTTTAATCTTTCGTTTCTCATTCCAATTATTTATCTGAAGCGCAATTAAAATTCCAATAACTACAAGAAGAATTTCTCCGATTGCGTATTTAAAATACTTTCCAGTTTTACCTTCTGAAAGCAAATTTTGTCTAATTTTTCTAAAAAATTTTATCATTAGTTAGCGATTGGTAATAATGAAGCACAACATTGATAATAAGCGTAGTGTGGGTATTTTGAGCGCAAGCCTTTACGGTTATAGTACATAGCTAAGCCTTATTTTTTGTTTTTAAATTTAACTATAAAAACTCAAAACAAGGCTTTACGCACTTCGATTTACACAACTACCTTTAGGAAAGTACCAAAGTCTATATTACTTATGTCTATTGTTGTGCGTTCGTTCTATTTCCCTCGTTTAATTTGGGGAATGCAGACCAATTTTATTCCCTTCCGAATCGAGAAATATTGCGTAATATCCGCTTTCATCTGCGTGAAGTGATTTTGGAACAATTATTTTCCCGTCATTTTCTTCGACCTTATCAAGAATTATTTGAAGATTATCTCCTCCATTTAGATATATGGTCACTCCATCAGCAGAGGGCTTATAACCTTCTGCTTTCATAATAACTCCCGTTACCATTTGCCCTTCGTATGGGAATATTCCCATTTGCATTTCTGGGAAGTCCATTTTTTCAATGTTAACGTCTAAAATTGCCTGATAAAAATCTACTGCTCTTGAAATATCTGTAGCCGGAATTTCAAAAATGGAAATAAAACTTTTCATATCGCTCGTTTTTTGTGTTTCGTTTGAATACGTTTGTTGGTTCTCGGTACTGGATTTGTCTTGACCTTTACAAGATAATATGTGAAAAGAAAGTATAACCGCACTACATAGTATTCTCTTTTTCATATTTAATGTTTAAGTTCTAGATACAAATATGAATTATTTGAGAAGTCTAAAATTGTAAAAATGCGACACGTTATTTATTTGTAGAAGAGTGTTGAAAGAGCCATATTTTCGTTCCCTAAAAACTCCTTAGGGTTAATACCTGTAAACTCCTTAAAGTCTTTTATGAAATGTGCTTGGTCGAAATATTCACTTTCGTAGGCAATGTTGGTTAGGTTGTCCTTTTTTTTGTTAAGCAACATTTTCAACGCAGTTTGAAGTCGAATTACTTTACCCAATTGTTTTGGACTGATACCAATTTGCTTTTTAAAATTTCTTTCGAGTTGTCTTCTTTTAGACAAATCTTCTTTAAGAATAGTGGTTATAGATTCAGTTCCATTTGATGATAAAAGAGCTTCAACGGTTTGTTTTACGATATTGTCAATAGTAATTTTGTCTTTCAATTTTTCCAAGAGAAAATTCTCTATGATTTCAATTCTTTGTTTGGTGTCTGTTGCCTGAATTATTTTTTGTTCCAATTCTTTGGTGGTGTATGCTCCGAACAATAATTCTATAGGTGTTTCTTTATTTGCCAAATCTTTAATTGGCATTGTAACAAAATTAGCAAATCCATAAGGATAAAATCTAATTGCAAATGTATTTACGAAACCTGTTGGTTCGATATAAAATGGTTCAATAGTTTGCCCAAGTACCATTGCACGCGGTTGCAGTATAAATTCATCTTTCGAAGTATAGCGCTTAATGTCGTCTCCAAGAATAAATGCCATTTCAATACAACCATCAGGTATAATCCGTTGTCTTTCAGAATTGTTCTCCGCAGGAACTTCTAAAGTCCAATAACAACTTATAAGGGATCCTAAATCTGAATGTGGTTGAAAAGTTTGATAGTTCATTGATTAATTGATGCTCTTTGAATGACGCACAACGGTTTCGGCATGATCAGTTGCGTACAAATAGGCTAAAATTCTTTGAGATACAATATAATAAAAAGTAGAGAAGGACCATCGTCTTAGCCAGCACTAGCAATTAATTATACACGTTGCTGCCACACATTTTAATTGAGGAATTAATATTCTTTTATTTTTTTATGAATCATTTAAAAACCAATAGCAAACTCTGGTAATACCAACTCCTCAATTTTAGCAATAGCCTCACTTACGGGAGTTTCAGACTTTCTTAGGTTTATTGCCATATGATTGACACCGACGTTTTCATAAGCTTTTAAATATTCGGTAAGATGGTTGATGCCCACAGTGCCACCAAAGCGCTGTGGTTTAAAAGTCACATTGTCGTTTTTAGATAGGTTTAAATGTATAGCCGAAATATAAGGCTTTGCTGCTTGGTCTTCATCGTACAAAGCATTACACCAGTATTTTCTATTTTCTAAAGTTTCGGCAACCGGTCTTGGATAATTAAACCAAGCTTGCGCGTTTTTGGCAATCCAGTTAATACTTTGTCCGGAATGACCAGCTACTACAAGTGGAATGTCTTTCTTCGGTTTTGGATATACTTCAATACCGCTATTTAAAAAATCATACATAGATTTTAAATCGCTATTAGTTTTCCAAGCTTCTTTAATAATGTCAAGATTGTTTCTAAAGATTTCAGGTCTTTTTTTATAGTCGATATTGTACATTGGGAACTCTACAGGTCTGTCTCCCAAACCTAAGCCTAACATTAGTCTGCCATCACTTAAATTTTCTATGGTCGCAATAGCTTTTGCCAATTTTATAGGTTGCTGTAGTGGCAATACTATGGCAGCTGTACCTAGTAAAATGTTTTTGGTAGCAGCAGCTAAATAGCCCAAGTAAGGTAGGGTGTCAAACAATTGCGCACCATCACCAAAGTTAGGGTCGTACACCGGAACATCTCGCATCCATAAAGCGGCGAACCCTGCTTCATCAATTTGCTTTGCCAATGCTAAATGATTGGAGATATCTGGAACTCCAAATGGTCTGTTGTCTTCCAAACGTTTGCGATTGCCTACGGTTGACCAATCGTTATCTAAAGGAAACTCTATACCAAGTGTCATTTTACCTGGTTTGTATAGTTTATCAAATGGATTCATAATGTGTTTTTTATTAAATTCATCAGGTATCCGCTAAGACACCTGATGAATAATATGATTAAGCATTCCAGATACTATCTGCAGTGTATGGTCCGTTTTCAACTTCCCAAAATTTACCATCTATAAAACGGTGTCCTTTATCTAAATCCTTCAATAATGCCATATCTTCTTCAGTAAGTGTATGGTTTAACGTCTCTAAATTCTTAAGTAATCGTGCTTCATTTATAGATTTAGGAATTACCGCAATGCCTCGTTGTATTGTATATGCCAATGCGACTTGTGCAGGCGACATATGTCTTGCTTTGGCAATGTTTTTTATCGTATCATTTTCTAACAAACGAAGCGTGCTATTGTCATCTACAAGCGAACCTAAAGGTGCATATGCAGTTAGCAGAATATCGTTTTTTACGCAGAATGATTGTAATGCTTCTTGCTGTAAAAACAGATGCATTTCTACCTGATTCATTTCTGGTTTATGAACTGCACTCGCTTTTATTTCTTTCAACTGATTCTCATTGAAATTACTCACGCCAATATGCTTTGCAAGTCCTTGTTCCAAAGCAGCTTCCATTCCTTTCCAAGTATTGGTTAATGGTACCTCTGAAAGCGGAATAAAATCAGATGCTTTTTCTGGCATTTCCGTTCTTTTTTTAAGAGCGACAGGCCAGTGGATAAGATACAGGTCTAGATACTCTAGTTGTAAATCTTCTAAAGTCTGGTGCAACGCAGGAATCACATTCTCTTCACCGTGAGAAGCATTCCATAATTTGGAAGTCACCCATAAATCTTCACGCGTAACTAAGCCTTGTTTAATTGCTTCAGCAATGGCATTACCTACTTCTTTTTCGTTTCCGTAAGCCGCAGCACAATCAATATGTCTGTATCCAATTTTAATTGCGATAAGCACCGCATTGTACACTTCATTAGGTTCAGAACGGAACGTTCCTAAGCCTAAAATTGGCATTTCGTCGTTGTTTCTAAATTTTAATGTAGTCATCATTATATATTTATATTTTTTCTTTTTTGAATAAAACTAGGGTCAACAAGAATCCTACAATTACTAGAATACCTCCTACCCAAGGAGTCGCTTCAATACCTAAGCTCGATTCTACAACCATTCCACCTACATAAGCGCCAATAGCAATACCTACATTAAATGCTGCAATGTTTAAGGCAGACGCTACATCTTCGGTTCCTGGTAAGTATTTTTCAGCCATTTTTACGACGTATAATTGCAATGCCGGTACGTTTGAAAAGGCTAATATTCCCATAAAAAACAAGGTTACGATGGCAAAAATCTGACTAGAAGCGGTGAAGTATAACACAAACAACACTATGGCTTGTAAAGCAAACATTACCAATAAGGCTTTTCCTGGTTTGTTGTTAGAGACTTTACCACCTATGATATTTCCAATTGCGATGGCAATACCATAAATTAAAAGGAATATACTGGTCATATCCGAAGAGAAACCAGTTACTTCTTCCAACAAAGGAGTTAAGTAGGTAAAAGTTACAAACGTACCACCATAACCAAATGCAGTAATGGCTAACACCAATAAAATAGACGGATTCTTAATCACTTTTAATTGGTCAATAAGACGTAATGGCGCTGATTGTTTGATGTTTTTAGGCACCAAAGCTAAACTAGCTATTGCACCTACTAATCCTAATAGGGCAACACCAATAAAAGTAGCTCTCCATCCAAAATTCTGACCGATGTATGTTCCTAAAGGCACACCGGTTACAATGGCTACCGTTAGACCTGCAAACATTATAGAAATTGCAGTTGCTCTTTTATCTTTAGGCACCAAACTAGCTGCAATGGTAGACCCGATAGAGAAAAATACACCGTGTGCAAAACCTGTTACCACTCTTGATAATAGCAACAATTCAAAACTTGGTGAGATAGCTGCTAATCCGTTACCAACAATGAAAAGCAACATAATACCCATTAATAATTGTTTTCTAGGAATTTTACCTGTTAAGGCAGTTAATATGGGTGCTCCAATGGCAACACCAATGGCGTACAGACTAACTAATAATCCTGCTGATGTTAATGATGTGCCCAGGTCGTTTGCAACGGTAGATAATAAACCTACAATTACAAATTCCGTTGTTCCTATGGCAAATGCACTTATGGTCAATGCCCATAATGCGGCTGGTAGACTCTTCTTTTTGGCTACCGTAGTATCTCTATGTATTGTTGATGTTTCCATAATTTCTAATTGTTTTTTGTTATTGTTATTTAATGGCAACAGGGTTTATTTGTACTTGCGTAGAGCCTTCATATAAAGGGTGACCTAATACAAAAAGAAATTCCCAAGCTTTATCCTCAACCAATTCATCTACAAGAATATTTTCCAATACTTGCACACCGTATTCGGTTGCCATCATTTGATTTACAGGGAAAGAAAGCTCGCTGTTTTCGTGTGGCACTGCTTCAAAAGACCAGTTGTCTGCACCTGCTGCAACAATTCCTTTTTTACCTAAGTAATGCGCAGCTTCAGTGCCAATTCCAGGTCCGCCAGCTAGGTAACGTTTGTCATCTTTACCCATTAATTTGGTCCATCCCGTGTAAAACAGCACTACATCACCTTTACGTATTTCAATACCTTGTTTTTTGGCTACTTTTTCAATGTCTTCAACTGTAAAAACTGTTCCTTCCTTTACAATATCTTGTTTGTAATATGAGCGCATATCTAGCACAATACCTCTAGTAACAATTGGGGGTAATTTTTCTAGCCCTAATTTTTTTACACCAGAAACTGTTAGAAAATCTTCAACTTTATGTCCGTTATAATGCACATTGTCTCTACCGTAATGTGCCAATCCGTTTATTTGAGACCCAACACCTGTCCAACCAATTAACTGGTCATCTACATAAGTAAATTTGTTAGAACCTGCAGCAGCAGTTTCTGGTTGTAAAGTTTCAATATGAAAGTATCTGTGACGGAAAGCTGCAGTTTGTGCATTTACCACCATTCCTAAGCGGTATATTTTTCCTTTCTTCACCAATTTTACCGCATCTAAAACTGTTTCTTCATTCAAAAGGTTTAGTGCGCCAATTTCATCGTCTGCACCATAAGGTGACGTTGGTACTTGTTGAGCATTTGTAGTTAAAGCTGTAAAAAGTGTAGCTGCTAACGCAATTGTTTTTAATGTATTTACTATTGTTTTCATTTTAATATGTTTTTAAATTTCTGATACAAATTTCTAATTAATGCAAGGGGTGTGCGAGGATGTACATCACCATTTTAAAGTGATGTATGTCACATTTAATACTGCTCATACATCACTTTACTTTTAATTTTATTTAATCGTGAAGCTTCATTTTTAACACCAAGTAAGGTGGTTTACTGGCATCTTTTCCTTCATTTAATAAAGGCAGATTATGAAGCTGATTTGCTACGATATACAAGTAGTTTCCGTGTATGGCAACACCATCGGGCCAAGACAGGTCTTTTTTAGATTGCGCAATGGTTTTCATTCCAGCAGGCGTACTTTCTACAATGGCTGAATTTTCAACATCGGTTACATATACTTTTCCGTTTGCACCGACTTTAAATCCGTCAGATTTTGGTTTGTTGGTATAAAACTCAATGTACTTATTCAGGTCGCTATCTTGCTTACTTTCATCAGCTAAAACAGCAGACGGAATACGGTAGATTTTGGTGTTTCCCATTGCACCATAGTAGATGAAATTGTTTTCATCATCTATAGAAATTGGATTTAATGGATATCTTGGCTGAATGGTAGTACCGTCTTTTCTTTTGTGGGATACTAATCTACCGTGAATTTTCACTGGTTCATCAGCAGGTAAAAACGAAGAATTTCCTTCTAGAACACGTCTTATATAACCTGTTTCTAAGTTAATCACGACAAAAGCTGGTGCAATTGGTGGATTTAAAGCATCGGTCATATCTGCAATTACCGCAGTGTTGTTTTTCACATCAATTACAAAATCCTGTAAAAAAGGTTTTGTTGATAATACCGTATTTGGAATAGGAAAAACCTTTGTGACGTTTCCGGTCACCAAATCAAAACCCACCAATTTTGAAACCTGATTTTGCTTTACGTTACCCATATCCAACACCCAAAGTATTCCGTTAGCATCAGCTTGAATTCCGATGGTTGAATTGATTCCTTTTAGACTTCCATTTTCTGGTTTTACAATCCATTCTTTATCACCAAACGGAATAGCTTCTCCATTAGGCAAAATTTCTTTCACCATATATTTTGAAGCACTTAAGGCACTCATTGTTACAAATATTCTTCCGTCGTTAGACACCGTTATATTTCCTGGTCTTGATTCTGGAAATGTTGCTATCGTTTCTAATTGTGCTTGTGCTGATAGTGTAAAATTCATTACAAATGCGAACAAGACTGTTTTTATAATTGTTATTGTTTTCATCGTTATTGTTTTTAAAAAGTGAATATGATTTGATTAGTTGCCTAAGAATTTCTTTTGGGTTGAAGGGTCCACCCAGATTACATCGCTTGGGTCTCTGGCAATGGCATCAAAAACGAGTACGTCTAACGGACCTTCTAAAATTTTTCCGTTTCCGTGTGCTGTGCCTTTCCCCCAAAAAAGTAAGTCGCCTTTTCCTGCAACAACAGGACCTTTATCAGCAACATAAAATTCTGCTTTGCCATTTAAAATGTAGAGATAGGCATCAGATTTTGCGTGGTAGTGCATAGGCACTTCGTCATACAACCGAAAGATTCTTACACCTGCGTGTTCGCGGTCTATTAATCTGATGTCTTTGATGATGCCGTTGTGACTTTTAGGAAGTAGTGTAACGTATTCATCAATATTGATAATACCGTAGGAGTTACCCATTAACGGTCTTTTGTCTTCTTGCGCATAAGCGTTAAAACCTATGGCAATTACTGTAAATAATAGAAAAAGTGTTCTTGTAGATTTCATAGTACATTGTATTTAATTGTTCGATACAAAATTCTATGAAAACCAAGGGGTGTGCGAGGACATACATCACGGATTTTTTGTGATGTATATCAATTTTGAAAAGTGATTTAGGTCACTTTTAGCTGTTAAAACGACTTAAAGTCTCTCTAGATACGCCTAAATAAGAAGCGATTAATTTTTTAGGAACGCGTTGTATTAATTTTGGAAGTTTGTTTAAAAGATATTCATACCTACTTTCTGCTGGCATCGTAAGCAAAGAAAGGATTCTTTGCTGTAAATTGATATAACCGTGGTTGGATTTAATTCTGAAAAAATTGGCAACCGCAGGTACTTCAAAGCAAATCTTTTCCCTGTTCTCTAGGGATAAACAGAAAAACTCAGAATCTTCAAGGCAATCCACAAAAATAGTACCTGGTTCTTGATGTTGAAAAGCACAATGGTCGCTTACCCAATAGTCTTCCATTGCAAATTGAAGAATATGTTCTTTGCCTTTTTCATCTATGGAATACGCTTTTACTAAGCCTTTGATAATCCAATATTCATAGGCTACAGGCTGCCCAACTTGTATTAAGAATTGGTGTTTTTTAAGACTTTTAAATTCAAAGTGCGATTTTACAAAGTTCCACTCCTCATCAGTTAAAGAAACGATTTCTTCAAAATGTTGTCTTAGTAACTGTAACTTGTCTTCCATACCGCAAATTTATTTTTTATTTCTGTTTATGGAAAGTTTGCTAGTATTTAAATCAATTGATAGGTGTTACTTGTATTTAAATGTATGGAAACGATTAGTATATGGAAAGTAGCAGATTTATTTGCGATAACTGTCCGTTTAAACTAAAATAGCAGAAAAGAAATAAACTTTAAGTTTAGCTCTTTTCTGCTATTTTATATACATAGTTGTATGCCGTTTTTATTCAGCTCAGGTAATGTATAAAGTAATTAATTTTACATTAATTCTTTGCAAGTATAGGTGCTTTTTTACTTCTTCCCCACGCAATAAAAAGTGCAAGTCCTAGTAAAATCACATTCATTCCTATTGCAGTAAACTCTCCTCTAGAAGCATGAAATCCACCGGCTAATATCATAACCAAGGCTAAACCAAGAGCAGCCAATATCGTTAAATTAGGTTTCCATCTGAAAATAGAAGGGATTAATAATCCTAAACCACCCAATAGCTCACTAATTCCTATAAATTTAACCAACGCAAGCGGGGTATTTGCTACCCATGCAAGAGATTCTGTAAGTGCTTCAACAGGTTGTGTAGCTTTCATTAATCCAGCCATGATAAACATTACGGCTAATAATCCTTGTGCAATCCATAATGCTATATTAATTGCTTTGTTGTTTTTTTGATTTGTCATTTTACTTTCTTTTTATTTCAGGCACAAATGTCATAGTTTAAGAAAACCTATGCATTGATGTACATCAAGAAATGACATTAGGTTATTTTTTTAGAGAAAGTTCATGTCGGACACGACTCAAAGCTTCAGGCGTAATTCCTAAATAAGAGGCTACCATTTTTAATGGAACCCTTTGAATAATGTTTGGATACGTTTTAATAAAATGCTCATACCTTTCTTTTGCATTTGAACTCATTAACATTATAATCCTATTTTGCATAGTATTTAACCTTCTTAACAAAACATTTAAATCAGGACCTTCTTTTAATAAATCCTCTTTTAAAGCAATATTTATAATAGTGTCTTCAATAGCATCTATAAATAATTGACAAGGTGTATTGGGTTCACAACTATCAGCAACTAACCAATGTTCTGGACCAAACATAAATATATGTTCTTTCCCTTTTTCATCAATTGTATAGCTTCGTAACAAACCACTTTCAACAAGATAAACCCTGGAACTTATATCTCCTTTTCGTTGTAAAACAACTCCTTTTTTTACGTTTATTTTTTTCAATTATCAAGTCCTATTATAGTTTGTTCATATGGCATACAACGGTTTTGTATATGGCTCGTAGAGTGCAAATTATCAATAATTACACGGTTAAACATGAGCCGAATTTTTTAATTTGGCTTATTACTTTTCTTTTCAATAAGCCAAATTTAAAAATTTGGCGGACTTGCAAATATACTTTAACTTCGATTAAGCAACTAATTAATTATTAGCTATATACGTTGTCGTCAACAGTTATTATGACCAATATCCTTCGCCTGAAATCTTGGTTATGTGACTGTAAACGACTCTATCAATTTTATTAATAAAGTCAATTAAGTTGTCCAAATGCCTTTCCACATCTTGAAAAGTCATTACGGGCGCTTCCTGATGAGCAATTGCTTCTCGTATACTCAAAAATGATTCTAATTGGCTCTTGTAATCTTTTTGTCCTCGTCTAGCTACTTCGTTGAAAATATCATTAATACCAATTCTTATATATAAAATTTTAAGATTCTTGACCGATGGATATTTATTTGTAGCCAAAACACTTTTAGAATTTATTGCATTGGAAAATGTATTTGTCAAATTCAGTAATTCGTAATATGACTTGTTACAACTTATTTTTTCTAATAGCTTTTTTTCGTCCTTGTTATGATTGAAGTTTTTGTAATGTATTAGTTGATTATCAATTAAAACTTTAGTCCTTATGTTCTCTGGAATTTCACTCATTACTGCATTATTTGATTTGTAATTAAAAATTAAATTTTCAATTAATGCTTTAGTGTATTCCTCAATTTTTGCAGACATTAAAAACATTGTCGATTGAAAAATCAACAACTTTTGATCGTAATTTAAAGGCGAAGAGTTATAAGAAACTTTTTTAGCTACCTGTTTAAGAGATTTGGTGCCTGTCTCAAAGTCTATTCTTGCCTGACTTTTATTGTATGGCATATCTACAAAATTTCTCTTAAAAAAGAAGTATAATCATTTATTCTCTTGTGTACAACATTCTTATCTGTTGTCCCTTTGGTTAAACTACTGTAGAAATCCTCATTATCTAACAACGTTGTCAGTCTATCAATTACCATATTTTTATTTGTGCCTTCAAGATGTTCTATTGAGGGATTTAAAATTGTCATTGATATCATCTGAGCATCAAATAATGCAGTATTTGCTTTCATTCTTTTTTTGGTTGCATCAAATGTCTTAAAAGTATATTCTCCGTATAACTCTATACACTTATCGAAATTGATTTTAAATGTTTGCGATAACCTCTCGATGGTTTGCTGATCATAAAATCTATTATTTTCTGCATAGCTATTTAGATAAGTTGTCATTGGTTTTTCATAATTCTCCCAGTTATTGTGCAAAGCAAAATATCTCAAAATCATTTCCTCGCCTTTCATCCGCTTATCGTTTGTAGTTGAAGTAGCTTTCTTGAAAGAACTAATGTTGCTTAATTTTTCGATTGCGCGTATTAAAGGTCCATTATAAATTCCGTGTCTTAATTCTTGAGGATTTAATTTAACCGAACCTGTGTTCAGTCTTTCAAATACATCGAATTTTATTTGTGGATGTGTGTCTTTAAGGATAACAATACATCTAATTGTTCTATTCCGAATATGTCTCTGAAATCTTGGGTCAAGTTCTGAAAATTTAAAACTATCTAATTCCGGATATGTGGCTAATCCTGTTAATGGAAATTCATCATTGAGATATAGACTGATACTCGTCAATCTTTGATTTCCATCAATAACAGAAAGAGTTTCATCCGAATTTTGGCTTAAATAAACAACAGGTATTGGACATTGAATAATTAAAGATTCAATAAGTCTTGATGCTTGAGCTCGATTCCAAACATAACCACGTTGGAACATTGGTATTTCGATATGCTTATCGCTAATGTACTCAACTATTGTAGAAACTGTAAAATCGTAAGTTTCTGTATTTAACTTTCTTTTTTCTGCAGGAATGTCAAGAATATCAATTTCGTATTCTTCCTTAACTGGAAAAAGTTTATTGGCTAATCTTGTCGATTTATTGTTATCCATAGTTTTTGTTTAATTACTGCCAGCGTAGGTATAATGAACATATGTTCATTATATACTAATATCCCTACTAATATAAAACAAAAAAACCATCACTTTTCAGTGATGGCTTTCTATATCATTAGACTAAATCTTACGATTTAGTTACCCTTATTGTAATCAGCTAAGAATTTCTCTAAACCGCTATCAGTTAATGGGTGCTTTAAAAGTCCAACAATCGAACTTAAACCACCTGTCATAACATCAGCACCAATTTTAGCACAGTCAATAATATGCATTACGTGACGTACAGATGCTGCAAGAATTTGAGTTTCGTAACCGTAGTTATCATAGATTAAACGAATATCAGCAATCAACCCTAAACCGTCTGTAGAGATATCATCTAAACGACCAATAAAAGGAGATACATACGTTGCACCTGCTTTAGCAGCCAATAATGCTTGACCAGAAGAAAATACCAAAGTACAGTTAGTTCTATATCCTTTATCAGAAAAGTACTTAATTGCCTTTACACCTTCTTTGATCATAGGTACCTTAATAACGATCTGTGGGCTAATTTTAACCAACTTCTCGCCTTCTGCTATCATACCTTCATAATCAGTAGAAATAACCTCAGCACTAACGTCACCATCAACAACATCACATATTTTCTTGTAATGTGCCAAAATGTTATCAGCACCAGTAATGCCTTCTTTAGCCATTAAAGATGGGTTAGTTGTAACACCATCTAAAATACCCATATCCTGAGCTTCTTTAATCTCGTCTAAATTTGCTGTATCTATAAAAAATTTCATCTTTTTCTAATTTTAAAATTATTATGAATGTCTTTAGGGATAAACCCTAAATACTATTTACTTTAAAAAATCTACTACTTGTTGGTATACTTGATCTCCGGTGAACCCGAATTTCTCATCCAATACAGTTGCTGGTGCAGAATAACCAAAATGCTCTAAACCGAACACTTTTCCGTTAGCTCCTGCTAAACCTTCCAAGTTTACAGGAAGACCTGCCGTAAGTCCGAAAACTGGTTTGTTTGGCGGAATTACTTTTTCTTGGTAAGCTTCAGACTGTTGTCTAAAAATACCTTCTGATGGTATTGAAGCGATATTCACTTTTAGACCTTCTTTCTCTTCTAATAATTTAGTCGCCGCTACCAAAGTTGCAACTTCAGAACCATTAGCGATCAAAATAACATCTGGATCAGCTACTTCTTGAATTAAGTATCCTCCTTTTTCAGCTCCTAAAGCTTCCTCGTAACGGTTACCACTTTTCGCAGGAAGATCTTTTATCCCTTGACGAGATAAAATAAGTCCGGTCGGCGTTTTTTGGTTTTCCATTGCCATTTTCCAAGCTACATTGGTTTCTTGAGAATCTGCAGGACGCAATGCTACAAAACTTTGCTCATGGCTATGGTTCTTTAATTTCTCTAACAAACGTATTTGTGCTTCTTGCTCTATTGGTTGGTGTGTTGGTCCGTCCTCACCTACTCTAAAGGCATCATGTGTCCAAACAAACTTCACCGGTAATTCTTGAATACAACTTAAACGTATTGCTGGCTTCATATAATCAGAAAATACGAAGAATGTTGCCACTACTGCCATTACCCCGCCGTGAAGCGCGATACCGTTTGCCATAGTTGCCATTGTCAATTCTGCTACACCTGCTTGTAAAAACGCTCCAGAGAAATCACCTTTCTTTAAAATGTGTGTTTTCTTTAAGAAACCGTCTGTTTTATCACTGTTAGATAAATCTGCAGATGATACGATCATATTCTCTACATTCTGCGCTAAATACGCTAAAACGTTAGATGATGCCGCTCTTGTTGCCTGACCTTCTTTCTGTGCTACAGAACTAAAATCAAGTTCAGGTAATTTACCTTCTAAGAAACCGTCTAATTTTGCAGATAGTTCAGCATTCTCTGAACGCCATGCATCAATCTCTCTTTTCTTAGCCTGAGCCTGATCTTTCTTTCTATTGATAATACCTTCGTAATACTCTTCTACTTTAGCGTAGATATCAAAAGGGTTTGCTACATCTGCACCTAAGTTTACCAAGGTCTTTTCATAATCTGCACCTGTATCGCCAATTGGCTTACCATGCAATTCTGTATACCCTTCGTACGGAGTACCATCTGCAGTTACACAACCTTTACCCATTATCGTTTGACCGATAATCAACGTTGGCTTATCTGTTTCTGCATTAGCATCTGTAAGTGCTTTTCTTATTTGATCGTGATCATGACCATCAATGGTTACAACTTTCCATCCCCATGCTTCATATTTCTTTGCCGTATCTTCTGATGTTACCTCATCTGTTTTAGATGATAACTGAACATCGTTAGAATCGTAGAACATAATAAAATTGCTCAAACCTAAATGACCTGCAATTCTACCTGCACCTTGAGAAATTTCTTCTTGTACACCACCATCAGAAATGAAACCATATATCTTATGGTTCATCCAATCTCCAAAACGTGCCTTTAAGAAATTAGCCGCTACCGCTGCACCAACTCCCATAGTATGCCCTTGCCCTAAAGGACCAGATGTGTTTTCTATACCTCTTGCTACATCAACCTCTGGGTGACCCGGTGTTACCGATCCCCATTGTCTAAAATTAGCAACATCATTCTTCTCGAAATTACCCAATAGGTAATACTGCGCATACATTAATGTTGATAAGTGTCCAGCATCCATGAAAAAACGGTCACGGAATGGCCATTTCATATCAGAAGGATCATAGTTGAAAAATTCAGAATATAAAATGTGCATGTAATCTGCGCCTCCCATTGGCCCCCCTGGATGTCCAGAGTTTGCCTTTTCTACCATCGCTACAGCTAATGCCCTTATATTATCGGCTGCTAATTGATCTAGTTCCTTGTTCATTATATTTTTAGATTATTTTTCAGGTTCGTGTTTACTTTAAAACTTCTAATATCTCCGTAAAGATACTTTATATCGGGCGCTAATTAAAATAATTTGCCCAACATAATTCTGTAGTATTCAAGTATTAAACGCTAGATCACCTATGTGTTATCATATGTACTCTTTCGAAAGGGTTTTCGAAAATAATCTTTTCAATGCTTTTCTACACATTAGCCCTTTAATTACTATAAGTAAGCTACTTACGCAGTACATTTGTCCATATACTAAGATTAACAAAAGATTGATCATAAACGGAGACGGCCCGATATTTAAAATGTTAAGCTTACTGAATACTTAATTTTTAACGATTTAGCCTAATTCTGTTTACCCCTATTATCCTCTTTAATGCTACAATACCCCATATGATTTCGAATATATCTTTCTCTCTATTTTGTAAATGCATCGTATTAATTGGCACATTATTGACTTGGAACTCCACGCTTTGTCAAATCTCCAACAACACGCCCGATGCCGTACAGATGAAAACCTACAATTACGCCGATACCTTACAGCTAGATTTTTATAGTATACCCTCCACTACCCTAGAATTAAAACCTACTGTGGTTTTAGTACATGGTGGCGGATTCACTGCCGGACAGCGAAATGGAGGTGATGAAAAAAGATTGAGCACCTATTTAGCAAGGCAAGGATTTAACGTGGCTTCTATTAATTACCGACTATCTAGAAAAGGAAAATCTTTTGGTTGCGATTGCCCAGCTTCCATTAAAATTGACACCTACGTGGAAGCTGTTGCAGATCTTTCTAAGGCCATAAATTACTTAACGAAAGATTCATTGCCTTTTAAGGCAGACCCTACCAAAATATTCTTGATAGGCAGCAGTGCCGGTGCTGAAACCATTTTAAATTTTCAATTTATGCGTTATGACTATCGCTTTAAAAACCTGCCCTATCCTAATGCTGAAATAGCCGGAGCAGTTGCTTTATCGGGCGCGGTTTTAGACGAGAACTATATTGATAAAAGCAATAAAGTGCCATTACTATTTCTTCATGGGGTCAAAGATTCTATTGTTCCCATGGATACCAATCCACATCGATTTTGTAATTCTAATGAAACGGGCTATTTACGAATTAACGGACCTAAAGCTATTGCAGAACGATTATCTGAAATTGGCGGAAACTTCAGTGTGTTATACAATGAAAATGGCGGGCATGAATGGGCTTCCCTAGGTTTTGATTTTCCAGAATTGATAAGTGATTTTTTAAAGGAGGTTCTTAAAGGAGATTTTTCAAAGCAAGAATTCAATGAAATTGCTGCTCCTGAAACTAAAAGGTAATTACGCTAGATTAACCTCGAACAGATGACCAATTAGTGCTGTAATTGCCATGGCTACCGTACCCCAAAAACTAATTCTTAATACTGCCTTCCAGATATTAGAACCGCCCGCTTTAGCCGCAATTGCCCCTAAAACCGCCAAGAACACTACCGCAAAACCATACTGCACATATTCCATCTGTTCCAGCGGACCAAAATAGGCTACAAGAACAGGTAATAATCCGCCGAAAACAAAGGCTCCACCAGATGATAATGCCGCCAATAACGGATTAGCTTGTGTAATATCGTTTATACCCAACTCATCTCTAGCATGGGCACCCAAAGCATCATGAGCAGTTAATTGCTCTGCAACTTGCAATGCCAAATTAGCATCTAAACCACGCTCTTCATAAATCTTAGCCAGTTCTTTGAGTTCTTCCTCTGGCATTTCTTCTAGCTCTATCATTTCTCGAGCTAGATCGGCTTTTTCTAAATCTTCTTGTGAGCTTACAGATACATATTCACCTGCTGCCATTGATAAGGCACCTGCTACCAAGCCTGCCACTCCCGCCAAAATAACGGGCTCTCTGGTCGTACTTGCCGCTGCAACACCTATTACCAAACTTGCTGTTGACAAAATACCATCATTAGCCCCTAAAACGGCTGCACGTAACCATCCGCTTCTAGTACCATAATGTTTCTCGTCTTGCATAGTTTATTTTTTCGATGTAGTTGCTTGCTCTCCATTACCAATAATAACCAAATTGGTCGATGTCAAAAACAAACCGGTTTCTACAATACCGGGTATTGCTTTTAATTGTTGTTCTAAATCCGACAATTTAATATTGGTATCCCAAATATCAATATCTACAATATCATTATTCTCATCGGTTTTATAATCTTCATCACCGTTCATACGCTGAACAGGTTTTAATCCCATTTCATTAAGCTCTTTGATGATGAGTTTTGTAGCAAATGGTATAGTTTCAATGGGCAATTTAAACTTACCAAGGCGAGATACACTTTTAGAGGAATCGGCAATGATAATATTCAAATCTGTATTATGTGCCACTATCTTTTCTCGTAATAAAGCGCCACCGCCGCCTTTAATCAATTGAAAGTCTTCATCTACCTCATCTGCCCCATCAATTGTAACATCTAGCCTTTTTGCTTCTGCTAACGTAATTACATTTATACCGAGCTCAGTAGCTAATTTTTTAGTCGCTTCAGATGTTGCAACAGCTTTTATCTCCAAACCGTTCTTAACCATTTCGCCAATAGCCTCAATCATAAAAAATGCTGTAGAACCGGTACCTAAACCAACTGTCATTCCAGATTTAATATATTTTACAGCTTCTAATGCCGCTACTTTTTTCTCGTTTACCGCGCTCACTTTAGTATGTATTAAGGTTTATTTGGTGTTAAAGATATTTAGAATAAATTGATAGGATTACCCTTAACACAAACTAATATGTAAAATTTTGTGATTATAAATACAACAAAACCTTTTCAGACCTTTATTTACTGACTCACACTTATGTTATTCTCACTTAATTGCAATGATAACATTGGTAGGTTACAGCAAAATGTGGATTTACCTACAATAAAATCATTACATAAATTTCTTAAATAACTATTAGCACCATTGGGCAGTACAATTAATTGGCAATTAGTTTGATCAACATACTTCTTTAAAGTAGTTGTTAAGGTAGTGTCCATATTTAAAGCCTGAATCTTATGAACAATATTACGTAATGAACTACCTATAGTTACGTGATTTAGTTGTTGTAAGTCTGATCTTGGGGAAATTGCATTTTGCAAGCTTGCAATTTCAACTGAACAATTAAATTCTTTTGCCAGTTTTGCCACGGGGTTTAATTCATCATTATTGAATAAATGATTGTGTTCCGATACTAATGAAATATGTTGCAAATATGTAAATTCCACCGCTGCAGGTATTACTAAAACGGGGCATTTGTCTACATTATTTATAATACGAACTGTATTTCTTCCTAAAAAAATGGAATCATCGTCTGCAGCACCACTGGCACTCATTACAACAAAATCTATGTGTTGTTGCTCAACCACTTCTCTAACCTCATCTATTAACATAGAAAAAGTTGAAATCGACTTATAGGTATGAAGCGGGTTATTGTATTCTTTTTTAATTCTTTTTATTGTTTTTTGCAATCCTTTTTCTGAGGCTAATTGGGCTGAACACGTTTTAGAAGTTTCAGCTATTCTACCTGCCATTAAACGGTTACTATATAATTCTGGTGTATATGCATTAAGAAAGTGAAATACACACTTAGATTCTGCAAATAGTTGTAATGCGTATTTAGTTGCATTCCAAGCAGCTGTTGAAAAATCGGTTGGTATTAATATATTTCTCATGAATGAGGTAGATCATTTGAATGATAAATGTAGGCTCACAATAGAACTGAAACTATGACATTTATCAGAATAGTAAATTATTTAAAATCCGTCGGCAAGTTCTTGCAACGTACACTCTTGTACTATCCCTATTTTCTTACCATCAGTCTTAATAAGTCCTTTTTTCTTGAATTCAGAAATCATACGAATTAGAGACTCGGTTGCCGCCCCAACAATATTTGCATAATCATCTCTGCTCAATGTTAGTGAAAGAAATCCGTTCGCATCTTCCCCATAATTATTCTTCAAATAAATGAAAGCTTCAGCCAAACGCTGCTTTACGGTTTTCTGAGACATATTTACAATAACATCATCGGCTTCTTTTAAGTCATGAGCCAAATGTCTAAGTACTTCTAATGAAAAATACGGATTTGTATTTAAGATATTAGAGATGGTTTCTTTTGGTATAAAACATACTTCCATATCACTAATAGCAGTTGCACTTAAATTGGTGAAATCTTCTGCAATTACAGAGCGCTGACCCATAATCTCTCCCCTATTGGTCAATTTTACAATCTGCTCTTTACCATTACTACTCAATTTAGATAATTTAGATACGCCATTGCGTACACAAAATACCCCATCAAGTTTCTGCCCTTCCGTAAATAAAGCATCTCCCTTTTTTATTATCTTAGAAATTTTAGAATCTGAGACTTTTTTTAACTCGTCTTTATTTAACGCACGGAGTGAATTAAACTGTCTTATAATACAATTTTCACATCTATGTTCCATGGCAATATTATTTATTATCCGCCAAAAATAAACAAGCCTGCGAATGTATTAACTGACAATTATCATGTTTTAGATTGTGTATGATTTTCACCTTTGCCAAACTTATTAGTTTAAATTTATGCAGGCTACAAATTGTTACCATTGCGGCGATCCTTGTGAAAGACAACTCATAACATTTGATGAAAAATCGTTCTGTTGTGCCGGTTGTAAAACTGTCTATGAAATTTTTTCCAGTAACGACTTGTCTCATTATTATGAACTACAAGCGGCGGCAGGTACTACTCCAAAAGCTATAGAAGGAAAATATGATTTTCTGGATAATGAAGAAATCATTTCTAAACTAACGGAGTTCAATGATGGCAACATTCAAATCATTAACCTTTATATACCCACTATACACTGTAGTTCGTGTATTTGGATTCTAGAGAATTTAAATAAGCTGAACAGCCATGTCACCAATTCTCAAGTAGATTTTCCCAAGAAAACAATACGTATCACCTATAAGCAAGAGGGTTTCAGCTTAAAAAACTTAGTCTTGCTTTTAGCAAAAATTGGATATGAGCCTTATATTTCGTTAGAAGATTTTGATGGTAAAAAGAAGGTTACAGACAGAAGCCTCATTTATAAATTAGGCGTTGCCGGTTTCGCTTTTGGCAATGTCATGTTTCTTTCATTTCCTGAGTATTTTGATTTAGGATCAAGCGCGGCATCGGGTGGTGAATTTTGGCTGAATAAATATCAAAATCTATTTAGATGGATGATGTTCATATTTTCACTACCGGTAGTTTTCTATGCAGGATGGGATTATTTTGTTTCTGCCTATAAAGGATTACGCGCAAAACTTTTAAACATAGATGTACCCATAGCCCTTGGTATTCTAGTACTTTTTCTAAGAAGTACTTTTGATATTACTTTTGATTTAGGAAGTGGTTTTTTTGATTCCCTAACAGGACTGGTTTTCTTTCTTTTACTAGGTAAATTCTTTCAACAAAGAACCTACAGCTTTTTATCTTTTGAACGCGATTATAAGTCATACTTCCCCATTGCCATTACAAGATTAAATACTAGTGGTAAAGAAGAAACGGTTCCTGTACAAGAAATTGTAAAAGGTGATAGAATACTTATACGAAATGAAGAAATGATTCCCGTAGACGGTACATTGGTATACGGTAATGCACAAATAGACTACAGTTTTGTTTCTGGAGAATCTGAACCCGTATCAAAAAATACCGGTGAACAAATATTTGCAGGTGGAAAGCAACTAAACGGAGTTATCGAAATGATTGCCCTAAAATCTGTCTCGCAAAGTTATTTGACCCAATTATGGGGAAATGCCGTTTTTAAGACGGATAAAGCAAATGCCTTTCAAAATCTAACCGATAGCATTGGCAGACGCTTTACTATCACAGTACTTTCAATAGCCTTTACCGCAACTACATTCTGGTTATTTTACGACCCATCTAAAGCTTTGAACGTTTTTACGGCGGTATTAATAATTGCCTGCCCATGTGCTATAGCATTGGCATCACCATTTACATTGGGCAATATGCTTCGCATTTTTGGCAAGAAAAAATTCTACATTAAAAACACGCAGACCATAGAACAATTAGCAAAAATTGATACTGCAATTTTTGATAAAACAGGAACAATCACAACTACGCAAAAAAGTACAGCGCACTACGAAGGAATGCCTTTGACCCCTGAGGAGGAATCTATCTTAAAAAATACCATTAGAGCTTCTAACCACCCTTTAAGCAGATCTTTATATGATCTACTTAAAGAACAGAATATCATAACCTTAGATGAATACGAAGAACATGTTGGAAAGGGATTAGAAAGTTCTAAAGATGACATAAATATGAAAATTGGTTCTGCCAATTTTGTTGGTAAAACTAATCCAGATAATGTGCTAGACACTTCTATCTATATCAGTTCTAATAATGACTATAAAGGTAGATATGTATTTCAAAATCAATATCGTGACGGACTCTCAACAGTCTTTAAAAACATGTCAGAAACCTTAAACCTAGCGATACTTTCTGGTGATAATGAAGGAGAAAAAGAGCGACTAGAAGCATTGTTACCAAAATTGACTCCACTCTACTTCAATCAGAAACCTGAAACGAAATTAAAGTTCATAAAAACGTTACAAGATCAAGGAAAAAAAGTACTAATGGTGGGCGACGGATTAAACGATGCAGGAGCGCTGGCACAAAGCAATGTAGGTATAGCCATATCAGAAAACATTAATGTCTTCTCCCCTGCCTGCGATGCTATTTTAGATGCTACAAAATTTAAACAGTTATACAGTTATATTTTGGCTTCAAAGAAAGCAATACGTATTATTAAAATGAGCTTTATGCTATCGCTGCTATATAATTGTGTAGGACTTTATTTTGCGATTACTGGACAATTAGAGCCTGTTATTGCGGCGATACTCATGCCATTAAGCTCTATCAGTATTGTTATTTTCACTACGATTATGACCAACCTACTTGGTAGAAAATTGCCGTAATCTGATGAATACTAATTCAAGTAAAAATTTAATTAGGACTAACTTATTCTGCAATTTACATTCATCTTATCAGAAAAATATAAATCATATATTTTAACATAATCGAAATATTATTCTTCACTGTAAATATTATTTTAAATCACTCACTTACAACATAATATAACCTATCACTGATTACCCTATCATCTAATATATTTAAGTTTTTTAAGAAAAATTTTAAAGTATGACATTTGTCATTTTCTAAGGTATACAACCCACTTATTTTTACCGAATAATTCAGGTAGGTATGAGTGTTATTTATGTTTTACTAGCTATTAGTCTAGTTGTGGCGATTATCTTTTTCATTGCCTTTATCGTGTCTGTCAAACAAGGACAATACGATGATTCTTACACACCATCTGTTCGTATGCTATTTGAAGATGAATTGGTCAAACCTAAAAAGACAGTTACAAAAGAGTTTAAACAAGAGAAAATCCAACTAAATAAACAAGTATAATTATGGAAGTACAGCAGTTTTATTACGATAACAAAATCGTGAAAAATTTCCTTTATGCAACCATGTTCTGGGGTATTGTAGGTATGTCTGTAGGCTTATTATTGGCCTTTATGTTCATGTTCCCCAATTTAACAGATGGTATATCATGGTTAAGTTTTGGTCGCTTACGCCCGTTGCACACCAACGCGGTAATTTTTGCATTTGTAGGTAATGCTATCTACGCAGGGGTCTACTACTCTACGCAACGTCTTCTAAAGGCGCGTATGTATAGTGACTTTCTAAGTAAATTCAATTTTTGGGGCTGGCAGGCAATTATTGTAGCCGCCGCTATAACCTTACCTTTAGGATACACAAGTTCTAAAGAATATGCTGAACTTGAATGGCCTATTGATTTAGCTATCGCTGTAGTATGGGTTGCTTTTGGTGTTAACCTTATTGGTACGATGATCAAAAGAAGACAGCGTCATTTATATGTTGCTATCTGGTTTTACCTAGCAACTTTTGTAACTGTAGCGGTACTTCATATTTTCAATAGTTTAGAATTACCTGTTAGTGCATTAAAAAGCTACTCGGTTTACGCTGGTGTTCAAGATGCGTTGGTACAATGGTGGTACGGCCATAATGCGGTTGCATTTTTCTTGACTACTCCGTTCCTAGGTCTTATGTATTACTTTGTTCCTAAAGCGGCCAACAGACCGGTGTACTCTTATAGACTATCTATAGTTCACTTCTGGTCATTGATTTTTATATATATCTGGGCAGGACCACACCACTTATTATATTCTGCTTTGCCAGATTGGGCTCAGAATTTAGGTGTTGCCTTCTCTATTATGCTTTTAGCTCCATCATGGGGTGGTATGATTAACGGACTTCTAACTTTAAGAGGTGCTTGGGATAAAGTACGTACCGATCCTGTTTTAAAATTTATGGTTGTTGCAATTACCGGTTATGGTATGGCAACCTTTGAAGGTCCTTTACTTTCTCTTAAAAACGTAAACGCAATTGCCCACTTTAGTGATTGGATTATTGCTCACGTACATGTTGGAGCATTGGCATGGAACGGTTTCTTAACCTTTGGTATGATCTACTGGTTGGTACCTAAAATGACCAAGAATAAATTGTTCTCTATCGGTTTGGCGAACTTCCACTTTTGGATCGGTACTTTAGGTATTATTCTATATACCCTACCTATGTATGTAGCTGGATTTACACAAGCTTTAATGTGGAAAGAATTTAATCCAGATGGTACTTTGGTTTATGGTAACTTCTTAGAAACCGTACATGAAATTATGCCTATGTACTGGATGCGTGCCATTGGTGGTAGCCTTTACATTGTAGGAGCTTGTGTTATGATTTATAACGTTGTTCGTACTATTAAATCTGGAAGTACTATAGAAGATGAGTTAGCGGAAGCGGCTGCACTTACACGTGTTTCTAAACATAGAACAGCAGGTGAAACTTTCCATACTTGGTTAGAGCGTAAGCCTATTCAATTAACCATTTTAGCTACCGTAGCTATTTTGATTGGTGGTATCATACAAATTGTACCTACCATTTTGGTGAAATCTAACATACCCACAATTACCAGTGTAAAACCATATACTCCTTTAGAATTAGAGGGTCGTGATCTATATATTCGTGAGGGTTGTGTAAGTTGTCACTCTCAAATGGTTCGTCCATTTAGAAGTGAGGTTGAACGTTATGGTGAATATGCCAAAGCTGGTGAATTCGTTTACGATCACCCATTCCTTTGGGGTAGTAAACGTACTGGTCCAGATTTATTAAGAATTGGGGGCAAGTACTCTGACAACTGGCATTTAAACCATATGTATGATCCACAAAGTACATCGTCTGGTTCTATTATGCCTTCTTATTCTTGGATGATACGTGATGAGCATGACCGTAGTGATATACAAGCTAAAATGGAAGCTATGGTAACTTTGGGCGTTCCTTACTCAGAAGAAGAAATTGCAAATGCTGATGCTCTAATGGATGCACAGGCAGAGAAAATTGAGAAGAACTTATATAGTGATCCCGATTTTGCAAGATCTTACGAAGCTGACAAAAAATATGCTGCAGAAAACGGTGAAGAATTCATAGAAATGAGAGACCGTGAAATTGTATCCTTAATTGCTTACCTACAAAGATTAGGTACAGATATTAAGGTGAAGGAAACTGGTGAATTATTATCTGATAAATAAAACTAAAAAATCATGTTCAAATTTGTAAAAGGTTACATGGAAACAATAGATGGTGTAGCAACCTACCCCATGATATCATTACTTATCTTCTTTGTGTTTTTCACATTGTTATTCTGGTGGGTAATTACAGCCTCAAAATCATACATAAAAGAAGTTAGCGAATTGCCTTTAGAAGAAGATAACCAACTAAACAACGAATTATGAAAAACAATACAGCCTGGTGGTTAAGAATAACAGTAGCTTTTTTCTTGGTCATCGTACTCATGGAAGTTTATATTGATAGTGGAGACAAGCCGGCTTTTCTAGCCTACCCTACTATGATGTTCGGTTTTATGGCACTTATCCTGTTACTATTAATAGCTATTGCCTTTATTGTACAAGCCATTGAAAATGTGCTTTACAATACACTTGACGAAGAAGCAAAAGTTCGTTATCTAGCTGCTAAGGAAGAAAAATGGGAATGGACATGGGGTAAAAAAATGTACAACAAAATGTTGGGCACTAAACCTATGGAGGCAGAAGGTGAAATTATACTAGATCACGACTACGATGGTATTCGCGAGTTGGATAATAATTTACCGCCATGGTGGGTATATCTATTTTATGCTTCTATTGTTTTTGGCGTAGTATACTTACTTCGTTTTCATGTCTTTAACGACTATAACCAAACTATGGAATATGAACAAGAAGTAGCTGCTGCTCAATTAGAAATTGAGGAATACAAAAAAACAGCAAAAGGTCTTGTTGATGCCAATACGGTCGAACTTTTAACTGATGCATCAGACCTTAGTGCCGGTAAAGGCATTTTTGAAGGTAACTGTGTTGCCTGTCATATGGCTGATGGTGGCGGTGGAATTGGACCTAACCTAACAGATCAAAACTGGATTCTTGGTGGCGGTATTAAAAACGTATTTCACACCATATCTGAAGGTGGTCGTGATGGTAAAGGTATGATCGCCTGGAAACAAAACTTAAAACCTGCAGAGATTGCACAGGTAGCAAGTTATGTCTTAAGTTTTCAAGGTACTACAGCTGCCAATCCAAAAGCACCTGAAGGTGATATATGGGTAGACCCA
The DNA here is from genome assembly GCF_000688315.1 of Maribacter sp. Hel_I_7. Taxonomy (NCBI): domain Bacteria; kingdom Pseudomonadati; phylum Bacteroidota; class Flavobacteriia; order Flavobacteriales; family Flavobacteriaceae; genus Maribacter; species Maribacter sp. Hel_I_7. The sequence goes on from NZ_JHZW01000003.1 coordinate 1,412,446, forward strand.
AATGCGCCCGCACAAGAAGCTCCAGCTGAACAAACAATGCCAGAAGTAGCAATTGATTCTGCTTCGGTTACCATGAACTGAATACAATGAGAGTGTAAAACCTCTCAAAGCACATAAAGAGAGAGAAAATGTCGCAAGATCAAGATAATTTTAGAGATTCCATAGGCACCATTAAAGAAGATGGTAAGCGTGCTTGGGTATTCCCAAAAAAGCCAAGTGGTAAACTTTACGAGTACCGTAAATATGTAAGTTACGTGCTGCTTGCCTTTTTGATATTTTCTCCCTTCATTAAAATAAACGGCAACCAATTTTTAATGTTCAATGTCTTAGAAAGACGTTTTAACATTTTTGGTTTCCCTTTTTATCCACAAGATTTCCACCTCTTTGTAATCTCAATGATTATTGGAGTAGTTTTCATTGCGCTATTTACAGTAGCCTTTGGACGTATTTTCTGTGGATGGATGTGCCCGCAGACTATTTTCATGGAAATGGTCTTTCGTAGAATAGAATTTTGGATCGATGGAGATCGCGGTGCTCAAATTCGCCTAGACAGACAAGAATGGAACGCAGAGAAGATTCGTAAACGTACATTGAAATGGTTTATCTTTTTTATTATATCATTTATCATAGCTAATGTATTTCTTGCATATCTTATTGGTAGCGATCGTTTAATTCAATATATAACAGATGGTCCTACTCAACATGTAAGCACCATGGTTTCGCTGTTGATTTTTACAGCGGTATTCTATTTTGTTTTCGCTTGGTTTAGAGAGCAAGTGTGCATTATTGCCTGTCCTTACGGACGTATGCAAGGGGTTTTGTTGGATAACAAATCTATTGTTGTTGCTTATGACCATAAACGTGGAGAAGCTGAAAACGGTAGAAAAAAATGGCGTAAGAACGAAAATCGCGAAGAACTTGGCCATGGTGATTGTATAGACTGTTTTCAATGTGTAAACGTTTGCCCTACGGGAATAGATATTAGAAACGGAACGCAACTAGAATGTGTAAACTGTACTGCGTGTATTGATGAGTGCGATACCATAATGGAAAAGGTAAATCTACCTAAAGGATTGATCCGATATGCAAGTGAAGATGAAATCACCAAAAAGGAAAAGTTCAAATTTACACCACGCTTAAAAGGATATACCGCAGTACTGGTAATTTTAACCGGAGTCCTTGTTGGTATGATGTTCTTAAGAAATGATTTGGAAGCAAATATTCTTAGATTACCTGGTCAACTTTACGAACATAAAGAAGGGAATATCATTAGTAATGTGTTTACCTATAAATTATTGAACAAAACCACTAAAGCGGTTGAAGATGTACATTTTGAATTAATGTCACCTAAAGGTGAAATTAAACTGGTACGTACTGATAATTTTGATGTTCAACCAGAAGCTCTAGCAGAAGGTACATTGTTTATTGAGATTAATGCAGCAGCTTTGAGCGGTGACAAAAACAACCTTAAAATAGGGGTTTACAGTAAAGACAAGTTAATAGAGACCACTACCGCTCGCTTTTTGGCACCACGTAGTTATAAATAGATTTAAATAGAAAAATATGAAAATTAATTGGGGTACCGGTATTGTAATTGCCATAGTTGCATTTATTAGTTTCATTATGTTTTTCGTGGTTACAATGACTACAAGCCATAATGCCAACCATGATTTGGTTACAGAAGAGTATTATAAAGCTGAACTTGGATATCAAAAAGAGATAGATGCAGAGAAAAATGCTCAAATTGCACCTACGCAAATACAATTAAAAAATTCTCCTGAAGGATTATTAATTCTTTTTCCTGAAGGTTATGATGACACTAATGTTACTGGCACGGTGTCCCTTTACAGACCATCCAACAAGAATTTGGATTTTGACTTGCCCATAAGTTTATCCGATTCACATTTGCTCATACCTGACAATCAATTGTTGGATGGTCGATGGGACATTAAAATATTTTGGAAACACGAAGGAAAGGATTTTTTACATAAAGAGAGTATAACATTTTAGTACATGCTATTATCTGCCCTCATATTAGGATTCATGGGAAGTTTGCACTGCGTAGGTATGTGCGGACCCATAGCCTTTATGCTTCCGGTAGATAGAACAAACAACTATAAAAAATTCGGTCAAATATTTATATATCACTTTGGACGATTATTAGCTTACGGTATCATAGGTCTGATATTTGGCTTACTTGGAAAGGGGCTTTCAATATTCGGATTACAACAGAAACTCTCTATTGCCATTGGGGCGTTAATGATTCTGGTAGTTTTAATTCCTTATAAAACCTTCAATAAATACAATCTTTCCAAACCCATTTATAAAATTATATCAAAAGTTAAAAATCAACTGGGGAAAGAGCTGAAGAAAAAATCACCAGATACCTTTTTAACCATAGGTTTCTTAAACGGGTTTTTACCATGCGGATTGGTGTACATGGCGCTTTTTGCTTCAATAGCAATGGGCGACGCATTACAAGGTAGTCTTTACATGGTTCTTTTTGGTGCAGGTACCCTACCCTTAATGACCGCTGCAATTTATTTTAGTAATCTACTAAAAGGTGGTGTACGTCAAAAAGTACAAAGAGCTATTCCTGTTTTTGTAGTTATTATTGGTATACTTTTCATTCTAAGAGGTCTTGGTCTTGATATACCTTACGTATCACCAGCACCTGTAACAGAATTAGCTTCAAGTGCCATAGAGTGTCATAATTAATGGCTTTTGCCAAACTAACATTACTAATATGAAACCGTTACCGAACGAAATTGTGCTTCGCCCTAGGTTTCAATTAGATATACCTACAACCAAAGAAATTGTTCTTTTAAAATTTGAAAAAACAAAAGAAGCACCATTTTTAATAAAACGATTAGATGAGCATATATTCATCAAATTCAATCAAAAAGAACATCACTTTTGGTCACCTCAGCTTCACTTAGAAATTGATGAAATTGATTTGCACAGCTGTCGGTTACATGGCGTATTTGGTCCCAACCCTACTCTTTGGACATTCTTTATGTTCATACATTTCGTAGTTGCTACACTTTTTATAATTGTTGGTATCTGGGCATATGCCAGCGCATCTTTAAACAGAACGTACCATATACAAATAGGTATTATGGTAATATTAGTAGTAATATGGTTTGTACTCTATTTTGCAGGCAGAAGCGGTAAGAAAAAAGGGAAACCACAAATGCATCAATTAAATGATTTCATACAGAATGTTCTTACAGCCTAAATTTTAGATTTTTCACTGTCTTCATTATATTTGATAGTCAACCAACAACCTATAAACCAAACACATGATAAGATTCTTACTCTTAGTTTCAGCCTTTGTTTTGTTGAACACAGAACTCTCTTTTTCACAGCAAAATGTAGAAGAACCAAAGGGAACTGAAAACATAGCCTATAAATGGGGAAAAATGGCGTTGGATGCAACGGCTTCCGATACCGAAAAATTTAAACCAAGACCTACGATAACCTCTCGCTACCTTGGTTTAATCTTTGTCTCTATTTTTGATGCTTGGTCTGTATATGATGAAAATGCAATTCCTGTTTACCTAAAAAATGTAGAAAGAAGACCATTAGCAGAGCAAACACTTTCAAATAAAGAAATTGTTATTAGTTATGCCGCTTTTGGTGCCATGAAAGAATATTACTATTCTGATACAGAAATGTTCAGGAAATTTATGGTTGAATTAGGTCTTGATCCAGATAATACTTCTACTGACCCTACTACTCCTGAAGGTGTTGGTAATTTGGCAGCTAAATCAACAATAGAAGCAAGAAAAAATGATGGCAGTAATCAATATGGCGAAGTAGAAGGATCTAACGGAGAGGCTTATTTTGACTATACTAATTATAGCCCGGTAAATACTGCAGATGAAAGTATAGACATCAACCGTTGGCAACCTAAATACTTTTCTGATGGAAAAGGCGGACAATATGCACCAGGATGCCTTACTCCTTACTGGCAAAAAGTAATTCCTATCACCATGACATCGGCTGATCAATTTAGACCAGGCCCGCCACCAATGGTAGGATCAGAACAGTTAAAAAAAGAAGTTAAAGAAGTTGTTGATCTACAGGCCAACCTTACCGATGAAGATAAAGCTTTGGTCGAATTTATGCGAGACGGACCACAGTCTGTTCAACAAGCGGGACACTGGTTGAAATTTGCGCAAGATGTTTCTCGCCGAGATAACCATACCCTTGACCAAGATGTAAAAATGTATTTCTTAACCGAAATAACCGCAATGGATGCCTTTATAGCTTCTTGGGATTCAAAAATGTACTACGACTATGCTAGACCTTACGCTCTTGTACATGAATATTACAAAGACAAGATGATTAAAGCTTGGGGCGGACCTGGTGTAGGTATTGTTGAAATGAAAGGACAAGAATGGAGACCTTATTCTCCTGATATTTTTCTTTGCCCACCGTTTCCTAGTTACACATCTGGTCATAGTACCATTAGTGGTGGTTGTGCAGAAATATTGCGCCTTTTTACCGGTGATGATTATTTTGGTGAGTCTATTGAATTGGTACCAGGAACTTTAACAGAAATAGATTCTGCATTCTACGGAAAACCTGTTACCATAACTTTCCCCACATTTACCGAAGCCGCAAACATGGCGGGAATGTCTAGAGTAATGGGCGGTTACCACATACAAGCAGATAATATAGCAGGTTTAGAATTAGGTAGAGACGTTGCTAAACAGGCTTGGGTGTTCTACAACAAGCATTTAGGGAATTAAAAGAATTTAATTTCATAAAATAAAAAAGAGAGCCCGGTTTGGACTCCATTTTTGATAGTAATTAATTTTATTTTATGATATAATTCATATTCTAAAAAACCATTATTACTGATATTTACATGATATAGACTAACTCCTATGATTTCATTCAGGAATAGCGTTTATATTTTTAATCTATAACACATTTGTCAATGTTTTCAAAAGCCTGCGAATACGGAATTAGAGCTTCGACGTACATAGCCTTAAAATCACTAGATGATACTCGTGTAAACTTTAAAGAGATTGCGGAGAAGATTGATTCACCTGCTGCCTTTACTGCTAAAGTTTTACAACAATTAACTAGAAGCAATATCATTAGCTCGGTAAAAGGTCCGTCTGGAGGTTTTGAGATTGATAAAATCAAAATTCCTGAAATAAAACTTAACCAGATTGTGCATGCTATAGATGGTAACAAAGTTTATGAAGGTTGCGGTCTGGGTCTTAAACAGTGTAACGCTAATAAACCTTGTCCCGTTCACGATAGATTTGTTCAAATGAGAAATGATTTGCGAGATATGCTAGAGAATACAAGCCTTTATGATTTAACTATGGGTATAGAAGAGGGACTCACCTTTTTAAGACGTTAAAAGAGCTTTTTTAAACATTAGTGCTTAGTTTTAAGTCTGTAACTACTTAATAATATACCAATTACAGCCACTAATATAACTAGACTTGCTATAGCCAAAATGACTATATATTCTGAGATTAAAGTACTCTCTTGCCATGACACAATAGCTTTATAAAAAATAAGTGCTTCTGTAAGCAAAAAGCCAAAAACATATAACCAGAGCATTTTTTTGTTCAGACATAGTAATTTAAAATAGTCCAAAAAAAGAAATAAGCTTAGTGTTACTACCCCTAAAAACGTCCAATGTAAATAACCGATTGTAAAATCTAAATACGTTACTGCCAAATTAGCAAAATACGGCACAGAACTTAGTAATTGCAATACCATTTTAACCGCCCAAAGGATTGCTACTATTGTTAAAATATTTTGATGTAATAAAGAAAATATTCTTTCCTTATTCAGTTTAGCTTCCCTTAAGAAAATCACTAAATTATAAAATGCCCAAAGCTGTAATACTGCCCCTAGCCCACCAAATACATAATACAGTGCCGAAGGTTGTGAAAATAGAGTTGAAAGAAAAAAAGAGAAAATGATACCCAAATTAAATCCTATAAAGATGTTATTATAACTTCTTTGAGGTAAAATATGGTGCTTTTTTTCAATAGCATATAATAAAACAGCAATAAGTGCCATAATCATCCAACCATTATAAAGAAAATGGAGATAAAAGTAGATTGCTAAACGATACCATATAGAGGTAGCTCCAAGGGTATTCATTATAGCTCCCAAAGCCCATGGACCAATACTAGAAAGTAGTAGGTAGAAAATGGCAGACTTCGCAAATTTTAATGATGGCGCGGTACTAAACTTTAAAGGAATATACTTAAAAAAGAACCAAGAAAACCAATAAGAGGCAAATAGAAATAAGGTTGAAAAAATAATAGAGAATGCAGCATATCCATGAAAAGGAAAGGTGAACAGCATACCCAATAAGGTGATTTGTGTAAACCAGAAGATTCTCCGATACGTTTTATGAACTTTTGCATTACTTAAATAAAGCTTATACAGTAATGTCGTGAGTGCCAAATATACCCAACCCAACAAAGCTATATGAGAATGGGTATGAACTATAAACTTATAGGTAATAGGAATTTCAAGCACCTTAAAAAACCTTAAGACACAGCCTAAGAGCGCAGCTAAAACAAAATACCCCAGTGCTAACTTCGTGTGTGTCTTAAGATTAATTGTTTGTACCGCCATTTTATGGGGCTAAGTTAAAAGTCTTTTTTCTTAGATACGAACACCAATCGCCAAATTGGTAATAACGTCCATAATATAAGCATAAAGATAGACACAAAGAGACCTTGATCTGTACCAAAAATTTTTTTGAAAACAGCACCTGTATATCCCAAAAGTGCGGAGATATCTAACTTTAAAAGTATTAAGGTTCGCGATAAATCTATTGGATTAAAAATGGTTGCACCAAGAGAAAAACTATCTAACGGATACTCTTTAAAAATAATTAAAAACATCAGAAAAAGTCCGTCATAAATTACTGCCATAAACAACCACAGCAAAACAGCATACCCAAAACCTTTAATTTTATTTTCATTAGACAAGGCTATATTAAAAGCTAGTACAGTGAAAATTAAAGTTAAAAAAGCGCCTGTTACCAAGAGCAGGGTAAAGTCAAAAATAGCATCACTCTTTAATAAGCCGTAAAGTACAAACGGAATACCAAGCCCTAACACCAAGCTTAAAGTTAAAGAGCCCGCAACACCAAAGTATTGCCCTAAGAAAATAGAAGAACGTTTAACCGGCTGTGCCAATAAAAGCTCTGTAAACTCTTTTGAATTATAAAAATACATGATACCAAAGATGGTACTAATTAAAGGCACTAGAATTATGATAACGTTCATTAGAGTTATGATTGCCTTTGAAACATCATTGTTCAAGAATAGCAATACAAAACCTAACAATAGGTAAAACAAAAAATAAACGTAACTCCATCGGCTACGAATTAGGTCGTAAAAACTGTATTTTAATATTTTAAGCATGAGCTGGTGTGGTTGCTATCGCCGCTATGGCATGTTCTAAATCTGTTTGTCCCGTTTTGGTTTTCAGTTCTTCAATACTTCCTTTGAAATAAATATTACCTTCTAACAAATAGACAATTATATCTGAAACTTCTGCTACGAACTGCATAATATGAGAAGTAATCAATACTGTTTTATTCATTTCTTTTTGTTCTCTAATGAGGGTTTTCAAATGAATTAAAGATGCTGGATCAAGACCCGTTGTAGGCTCATCTAAAATCAACAACGGACTATCAAACATAAAAGCTAAAACGATATTCACTTTCTGTTTTGTTCCTCCTGATAAGGTTGAGAGTTTTTTATCTAAAAATGGTTCTAGTTTAAAAAGCGTTATCAATCTATCTTCATCACTTGGGCTCTGTCTAAGATCTTTGATCATTCGAATAAGCTCGTGCACTTTTAAGTTACCCGGAAAATTTGCTATCTGTGGTAGATAATCAATCTCTTTACGGTATTTCCAGCTATTTTTAATTGATTTTCCCAAAACAGAAATACTTCCCTTATCTGGTACCACCATACCCAAAACACTCTTAATCAAGGTAGTTTTACCCGAGCCATTAGGACCCAAGATGGCAAAAACACCTGGTTTCTCAATGTTGAGATCTAAGTCTGAAAGAACAATGTTCTTTCCAAATTTCTTCTGTAAACCTTCAATATGAATCATTTTACTTTTGTCATTAAGGGGTTGGCATCCAATAAATTGTCTGGTGTAAACACTGGTGATACTTTTTCAGAAAAATCAATAATATCCATAAAAAGACTTCGTAGGAGAACAATAGACTCTGGTGTTTTATTCACGATATAAGAAAACAATTTTACAGGGCGATACGGCACGTCTCCAATTCCGTCCTTATCCAAATCATAACCTGTATAATCACTCCAATAATTACTGTCAAATACATTATCATTTAACTTACCGTCATATGATATATCAAAACTGTTATACAAGAAATTATTTCCCTTAAAAGAATTGGCATAACAAGCACCAAGTACTTTAATACCCCATCCGTTATTTATAAAATTATTCCCTTTGTATTCAATTCTGTTAGAACCTTCTATATGTATGCCAATAGTGTTCTCCTCAAAGGTATTTTCAATTATTTTCGCATCATTGATTTCTTTTAACAAAACACCAAAAGAAGCTGTACCCCAGTTTTTACGAAAAGTATTGCCTTTCATTATTATTCCCTTAGAGAACATAACCGCTACCCCTGCTCCATTATTTTCAAAAAGGTTATTGGTATAAACATCATCATCTGAAAACATAAAATGTAGACCGTATCTTAAATTACCTGTGCTTTTGTTATTGTCTATTGTAATATTATCAGAAAACTCTAAGTAAATACCATCTCTTGCGCCTTGAACAATATTATTGCTGACCTCAACATGGTGCGAGTACCAAAGTTGAATTCCATTTCCGGAATTATACTCGTCTTTCGCATCTCCTATTATTTTATTGTGATAGACTTTACCGTAATTAGATTTTTCTAAATAAATACCAAAAAATAATTTTTCTAGTACTACATTCTGAATTAGAAAATTTTCACTTTTAACTACTCGGATTGCAGCATAATCCGTGGTATAGCTAGTACCTACATTGATGATAAAAAAGCCATCTATCGTTACACCATCTGATACAATACGTATAATTTCTCCTTTCTCTTCTCCATCAATTATAGGATAATCCTCTCCTATTAAAGTCAATGGTTTATCTATTAGAATATTGTGCTCTTTATAAGTTCCTTTTTTCACTAGAAGCGTATCAAACTCCATAGCTATTTTAACTCCTTCTGAAATAGAATTTACCTCACAACTATCGCAAATTATAATAGGTTTCGCCCATAGATTTGCAGTTACCATAAGTACTAACGTAAAAATTAATAAGCTTTGGTATCGTATCATGTTATCACTAATAAATTTACCTACTGGTTTATGCTTTGATTGGGTTTGTTGGTAATGTAGAACTGATATTGTTTTTCTTTAAGAAAATACTATATAATAGGTCTGAATTTTTAAAATTGCTCTATTAAGTTTAAAAAGGATTTTCCTTTTTAAACTTTTCATTTAGTTCAGTCCAGGTATATAAAACTCCCGTATTATCTGATTGCGCTTTTTTAGCAGCCTCTTCATTTGAAAAAGCAGATAAAAATGCACCCATAGGACTCGGAATGTTTTCACTAATTAAATATGTTGCCTGTGTAGCGTCAATAAAAACCCCAGGATCTGTATAATTATTTACTCGAAATAATGCGACTGTTTCAGTATCTATTTCGCGTAAATGGTTTAGCATACATTCTGTAGCATCGAAAGAGTAGCTTCTTCCTTTTTTGGTCATAAATTGGGCAGCATGCTGCTTATCTACAATAGTCATAGTACAAAAATGGCAACCTTCAGAACCATAAGTAATTGGTTTAGGTTCACTATTACATGCCGATAATACTAGAACACATATGACCCCTATTATTGCTAGATTCTTCATTATTTAGTTATTTATGGTTTGTTGAGATTACTATGATTTTTTACTTTTCCATCCTAAAAAAAAAGCAACTACGGTAAGCATCATACCTACGAACATGAACCATGCACCTGTTGCCGGCATTGAACTTACATCAAAATTCAATAGTTTTTTATATCCAAAAAGTGGTGGTTTATATGACATTGGTGTTCCGTCTTCGTTTACCACCTTAATAATTGCATGGGGATCTAAATTTGAACCATAGTCTGTTAACCATAGATTAAAATCATACATACCCATAATACCTAAGATAGACATTAGTACAAACCATCCTAAGAAATACCGGTAATCAATTTTTTGAAAGAAGCCTAACATTCCCAGTATCACTCCTAAAAGTACCATACCGATAATCACTGAAGGAAATATATTGAACTCCCACATTTCATCAGCCTTAGGGATAGTCTTCATACCTATGTAATGATTAAGACCGTCAATATTCTGTAAATCAAATTCAGAAACGCCCTGTATGCCAGAAATATGAATATTCATACCCAATGGATCTGGATATTGAGGCGCACCTAACATAATATTCCAAAGTGGAAACGCAAACAATCCCAATAAACATAGAGATCCAATTATCATTATTACACTTGCCTTTTTCATCTTATTGTATCTTAAAAATCATAACTATGAAACAACTTGATACTCAAATAAAAAAGCAGGTCGGTCATGGTACGCGACCTGCTTTTTGTTTGAATAATTTATTTACTTGTTCTTAATTTACTCACCTAAAGACCAAGAAAGGTCAATATTAGATGAAGCAGGAGAAACTCTTACGTAACCTTGCATTTCTTGGTGTAAAGCAGAACAAAAATCTGTACAGTAAAATGGCCATACCCCTTCTTGCTTAGGTTCCCAAACAGATGTTTTTGTTTGACCAGGCATTATTAATAAACCAGAATTCTGTTGACCGATCATCATAAAGCCGTGTGGCACATCAAAATCTTGCTCATGGTTAGTGATATGGAAATATACTTTATCACCAACTTTAATACCTTCTATATTATCTGGAGTAAAGTGACTACGGATCATTGCCATATACACGTGTACTTCATTACCCTCTCTCACTACTCTTGCATCTGAAACATTTTTTGTAGCAAATTGATGTTCGTTTTCTGCTAGTTTATAGATTTTCTGCGATTTAGGCGCTAGTATAGATGCTGGGATAGCAGCTGCATAGTGCGGCTCGCCATGTGTTGGAAAATCATAGATTAACTCCATTTTATCTCCAGAAATATCATACAACTGTGCAGAGTGTTCTAATTCTGGACCAGTTGGCAGGTACCTATCTTTTGTAATCTTGTTCATGGATACCAGGTATTTACCAAAAGGTTTTGCAGAATTTCCTCCAGGAATCATACAGTGACCAACAGAGTAAAAAGTTGGTTTTCTATCAATAACTTCCCATGTACCTACTTTCCATTTTACAACTTCAGAAGAAATAAAGAACGTAGTATACGCATTACCCTTACCATCAAACTCTGTATGTAAAGGACCTAATCCTCCACTTTTGACTTGACCAGCCAATACATCTTCGAATTTTAAAATAGGAATACCATAAGCTTCACCATCATACTTTTTACCGTCAATTGCAGCAATCATTTTATCAAAAGAGAACACTGTAAGGTCTGCAGAAAGCTTACCGTTACCAATAATGTAATCTCCTGTTGGATTTACGTCTACCCCATGCGGAGATTTTGGTGTTGGCATAAAGAATATAGCACCCGGAACTTTTGTAGGATCTATTGTTAGAACCTCTTTCTTCATTGTTGAAGTAGCACTATGAGTCTCATCGCTATACACGTTATGTGTATAATTTGCAGGTACCATTGTACCACCACCATTTTCAATATACTCTTCAATTTTTTTCCAGTTTACCGCTGCAATAAAATCTTTATCGTTTTGAGAAGCGTTAACCTCTAACAATGAATTTGCTTCTTCTGTGTTATACGTTGTAAAGAAAAACCAACCGTGAGATTTACCTCTACCTGGGTGAGATAAATCATAATTAAAACCAGGCATGATCAATTGGAATTTTATATCCATTCTACCAGTTTCAGGTTCTACACTAATAAAAGACAAGGCTCCTTTAAAGTTACCTTTGTAATCTTTTATAGGCATATCTCTTTGTGGAATAGGAACTGAAAAACGTGTTCCTGCCACTACATATTCTGAATTTTCAGTGATGTAAGAAGAACTGTGGTTACCTGCACTATTTGGAACTTCTATAATCTCAGCAGTTTCAAATGTTTTTAGGTCAATTCTAGCTATACGCGGTGTGTTGTTTCCATTTATAAAAAGCCATCTACCATCTAATTCACCATTAGTCTGAGAAATATCCGGGTGGTGAGAATCATCAGTTGGTATAAAACCAAAAGAAGTTTCTAACATAGGTTTTGTTTCTTCTGAATATCCATAACCGTTAGTTGGAAATTGAGAGAAAACTGGAATTTCTTTAAACATACGCCCAGAAGGAAGACCATAAACGGTTACGTTACCGCTATACCCGCCAGACATGAATGCGTAAAACTCATCATGTTCACCAGGGGCTACATATACTTTCTCTGCATTATTTGATGCAAGTGCTCCATTTGAGGATGCCTTACCGTTTTGGTCACCGCAACCTGAAAGAAGCAGAATTGGCCCTAGAGCCGCTGCTAGATAATAGAAGTACTTTTTCATTTTATTTATGTTTGTGGTTATCTTATTTATTTACTACTCTAATGTTCTAAAATATTCAAGTATGCTACGTGCTTGATCTTCGGTCAACCCTTGGTTAGCCATTGGTGCTCCATTAAATTCTGCCATAAGCTCTTTTGCCAAAGGATCTTCTTTAACCATAACTTCTGGGTTAAGGATCATGTTCATAACCCATTCTGGACTACGTCTTTTCAAAACACCTGTTGGAGCCGGACCAATGAATTTTTTATCTATTCTATGGCAAGCCATACACATTTGACTGTAAGTTTCTTCACCTTTCTTTGCCAATGCCGTATCAATATCTGGAGATAAAGTCACAGACGTAATAGGACCTACTCCTTTATTTTCTAGATCTACACGCTCAGAAGGTTTTTCTGTACTAGTTTCAGTAAGAGCCTCTGTTGCTTTTTCTGTAGTTTTGGCACGATCTACACTAAATCCTTCTTTTTTCTTTTCTTCTTTACCGCCGCATGCTACTAGCATGAGTGAAAACACGACCACGATACTTCTTAAAGCTATTTTCATTTTTAATATTTTTATTGGTTTATTAACTGAACAAATGTATGTGTGATAAAAAGGAAAAAACATGATTAAGGTCATATATAAAGACATATTTGTCCTTTAATATGATCTTAATTGAATTATTGGTATTTGTTATCTAAAAAGCTACCTATAACTGGGTAAATAGAATTACGTAATTTTCAAAATTCACATAGTTAATTGATGAATATATTTAACAAATAAACCCAAGGCTTTCACCTTGGGTTTATTCTTATCTATAGTATAGGTTAGTATCTATATTTTAAATGTAATCACTGGTATTCTAGCATGGTTCACCACATCTTCACCAACACTGCCATTGAAGAAGTGTGAAATTCCTTTACGGCCATGCGTAGGTATGGCAATAGCATCTGCAAGTATGGTATTGCCATAATTAATAATGCCTTGCTCTACACTATAGTCATTATAAATTTCTACTTGTTGCGCTGAATTTGCTTTGGACAAAAACTTGTTTATTTTTTGATATGCATCTCTGTTGCTTAAAAAATCATCATTAGGTGTGTTTATATAAACAACCTCCATAGATGCTTTTAGTAATTTTGCAAACTCACTTGCTTTTTGAAAAGCAGGTAAATTATCATCGTTAAAATCACAAGCAAAAACAAAACGTTCAATGTTTAAATTTTCAACCTTACCTTTTATCACCAAAACAGGTACGGTTGCATTTCTAACCACTTTTTCTGCATTAGATCCTATAACCAATTCTTCAAATCCGCTAGCACCATTAGAGCCCATGACAATTAAGTCTGCATCGTGCTCTTTTGCCATTGCATCTAACTCGCTATAAACTTTGTAATGTTTTATTACCGGTGTCACCTTAACACCTTCTAAATATGGTTTCTTTAAGAATTCATTTAAGTTCTTTTCTGCCAATTTTACCATGAAAACTGTTTGCTCTATATAAATACCATCTGTTGACGGAAGTATGGCCTGGTTAAGCTCTAACATGTGAACAACAAAAAGTTCTACATCGTGTTTCTTGGCTAAATCAACAGCTGCTTTTAAAGCATATTCCGATTGTTCTGAAAAATCTGTAAGTACAATAATTTTTTTCATGATTAATTTATTTAGCAATTAGTAAAATAGGGACTTTATCTTTTTTAATATTAAACGGTCATTGAAAACAACTTCGTATTTGGCGATTTATCCTGTAATGGTAAATCGAATGCCATACAAACGTTACGTACAAAAGGTCTGCCTTTTTCTGTAATTCTTAAATTACCCTCGGTAATTACCACAATACCATCTCTTTCCAATTCTTTCAGCCTATCTAGTATACTATCCAATTGCGGTAAATGCAATTTAAATACACTCCATGATGTTTGAAACTGGCACATTAAATTTAAGATATGTCTTCTTATAATTTGATCTTCTTCTGTTAAAATATGACCTCGATAAAGTGGAATAATATCGTTTGCAACTAAATTTTGATACTCTTCTACATTTTTTACATTCTGTGCAAAACCATACCAACTATCACTTATACTAGATGCTCCTAACCCAACCATCAAATGGGTATTAGAACTAGTATATCCCATAAAATTTCTATGTAGGGTTCCATTTTCCATAGCTTTAAACAAACTATCAGATTCTAAAGCAAAATGGTCCATACCAATTTCATGATAACCATACTCTAACAGCAATTCTTTACCAACTTCATACTGAGTTCTCTTTTCTTCACCTGCAGGTAAATCTGCATCATTATACCCTCTTTGACCGTTTCCAGCCAACCACGGCACATGTGCATAGCTATAAAAAGCAATTCTATCTGGCTTTAGTTCTTTTGTTTTTTCTATGGTATTTATAACATGCTCTAATTTTTGATGGGGCAGACCAAATATAATATCATGGCTTATAGAATCATAACCTATTTCCCTAGACCATTCGGTTACATTTTTTACATTTTCAAAAGGTTGAATTCTATTAATTGCCTTTTGAACTGTTTCATTATAATCTTGAACACCAAAGCTTACTCTTCTAAACCCAACGTCATACAATGCCTGTAAATGTTCTTTTGTAGTATTGTTAGGATGACCTTCAAAACTAAATTCAGCATCTTCGGCTTTTGTGGCTATTCTTAAAATTCCTTCAATAAGAAATTTTAAATTCTCTGGAGTAAAAAATGTTGGTGTACCACCACCTAAGTGTAGTTCTTTAATAATCGGTTTTTCATCAAACAAATTTCTATATAACCCCCACTCTTTTAAAACTGATTTTATGTAAGGCAGTTCCAGATCGTGCCTTTTTGTAATACGCTTATGACAACCGCAAAACGTACACATACTTTCACAAAACGGTAAATGTATATATAGACTTATACCTGTAGATGAATTACTAAGGTGAAAGCTTTTCTTAACTGTTTCTTCCCACTTCTTACCTGAGAATGTAGAAATATCCCAAAAAGGAACAGTAGGGTAACTAGTATATCTAGGTCCTGGAACATTATATTTTTGAACAAGCGAACACATAAAAGTCTTATTTAATGACAAACTTACATGTCATAAATAGTTTATAATATGATTTTTATCAGTTCACAGTACAATGTAAAAAAATAACTTACCCCTCTTTTAATAGTTATAGAATGCTTTGTTATGTAACCAATGTTACCGATCAGATAATCCAAATCCAATAATTTTGTTGCTAAATTTTAATGCATGTTACCAAAAGGTTCCAAGTTGTACAGTATCATATTTTTAAGTTGCCCTAGATGCCATAAAGGAAAATTCTTTGAGGCTAATCCTTATAAATTAAGTAATTTTAATAAGGTAAAAGAACGTTGCCCGAAATGCGATTTAAAATATAGTATTGAACCTAGTTTTTATACGGGTTCTATGTATGTATCTTATGCAGTAGGTATTGCCGTAGCGGTAGCTACTTATGTATTAATATTATTATTTGGTTTAAATCTTTCATTGCCTACCTTGTTCATTACTATAGTTGTCGTACTGATCTTGACTATGCCCTGGATAGCAGCAGTGTCAAAATCAATTTGGGCAAATATGTTTTTTAAATATGATAAAGAAATAGCTCAAAAAATTAATTAACCATAGCATGATTCAGAATTTAACGGAAGAATACGGAAATATCTTTGAGCCAGAACTTATTAATGAAATTGTACAAGTAGGTACTTTTAAAGAAGTGCCCGAAGGTTATAAATTAATAGAAATAGGTGACTACTTAAGAGGTATGCCTTTATTGATTTCTGGAGTTATTAAAATTTTACGGGAAGATGAAGATGGTGATGAATTGTTGCTATACTACCTAGAAAAAGGAGATACCTGTTCTATGACCATGGCTTGTTGTATGGGCGATGCCAAAAGTGAAATAAGAGCTGTTGCAGAGACCGATGCAAAACTGATTATGGTTCCTATTCAGAAAATGGAAGAATGGACAGCTAAATATAAATCTTGGCGAAACTTCGTTTTTAACAGTTACCACGTAAGACTAAACGAACTTTTAAGTACACTAGACAGTATTGCCTTCCAAAAAATGGATGAGCGTTTAATTGGCTACTTAAAAGAAAAGGCAAGGGTTACTAAAGATGATATTATTCATAGTACCCATCAAGATATTGCATATGATCTTCATAGTTCTAGGGTTGTCATATCTAGACTTTTAAAGAAATTAGAGGAAATGGGTAAAATTAAACTCCATCGAAATTACCTAGAAATTTTAGATTTATAATCCTTCTGTAACCATTGTTACTGCACAGGTTTTTGCACCGTTCTACTTTTGTGATATCAAATACATCACATGGAAATTTTGCAAATTATTGGTTATATCAGCGCCTTAATAATTGGTATATCATTAGGTCTCATTGGCGGAGGTGGCTCTATTTTAGCAGTACCCGTATTGGCATATCTTTTTTCAATTAACGAAAAAGCTGCAACCGCCTATTCTCTTTTTATTGTGGGTGCAAGTGCTCTTGTCGGGGGTTGGCAACAACATCTTAAAGGGTATGTAGATTGGCGTACCGCCGTTGTATTTGGTATACCAGCAATTATAGGTGTTACGCTTGTTAGACATTATGTAGTGCCAGCTATGCCAGATGTTTTATTTCAAATTGAACACTTTCAATTTACACGTAGAATGGCAATGTTTGGACTATTTGCCATTCTAATGATTCCTGCAGCATATTCAATGCTTAAAAAAGAAAAGACGGTTCTTAAAACGGGGCAAGTAACTTATAATTATCCATTAATTTTATTAGAAGGTCTTTTAGTTGGTAGCATTACCGGCTTAATTGGTGCAGGTGGCGGATTCTTAATTATTCCAGCTTTGGTCATTTTAGCAAATGTTGAAATGAAAATTGCAGTAGGTACGTCTTTGGTCATTATTGCTATTAAATCTTTAATGGGTTTCTTTTTAGGTGATGCAATGACCATGGAAATAGATTGGAAGTTTCTATCGGTTTTCACTTCGCTTTCCTTCATCGGCATTTTCATAGGAAGTTATCTTAGTAACTTCATTGATGGCAAAAAATTAAAGAAGGGTTTCGGTTATTTTATTCTTGTAATGGCAGGCTTTATTTTCTACATGGAATTCTTCAAATAAAATTTTCCTTATGTGACTAATGTCACTGTACAGCTCTTTTACAAATGGTATTTTTATTTCATTAATTAAAAAACCATAAACATGAAAGTAGAACAAATTTATACCGGATGTTTGGCACACGCCGCATATTATATAGAAAGTAACGGCGTTGCCGCCGTATTTGATCCGTTACGTGAAGTACAACCCTACATTGATCGAGCAAAGAAAGATAATGCTAAAATCAAATATGTTTTTGAAACTCATTTTCATGCCGACTTTGTTAGTGGTCATTTAGAATTAAAGAAAAAAGCTAATGCCGAAATTGTATTTGGTCCTGGTGCAAAACCAGCTTATGAGGCAACAATAGCAAAAGACAATCAAATTTTTGAAGTTGGCGATTATAAGGTAAAAGTCATTCACACTCCTGGTCATACCATGGAAAGTACTACCTACCTCTTAATTGATGAGAATGGAAAAGAGCACGGCATTATTACCGGCGATACGTTATTTATTGGTGATGTTGGTAGACCAGATTTAGCACAACATGTGGTGGCAGATTTAACCGAAGAAAAACTAGCTGGTTATTTATACGATTCTCTTCGTAATAGAATTATGCCACTGAGCGATGATTTAATTGTGTACCCTAACCACGGTGCCGGTTCTGCTTGTGGTAAAATGATGAGTAAAGAAACCACAGATACCTTAGGGCATCAAAAGAAAGTAAATTATGCTTTAAGACCAGACATGAGCAAAGAGGAATTTATAAAAGAACTCTTAACCGGACTCACAGCTCCTCCAGGATATTTTCCTAAAAATGTTTTAATGAACATTCAAGGGTATGAAAGTTTAGACAAGATAATGGATCGTGCCACTACCCCATACACTCCAGAGGCTTTTGAGGCTGTTGCCAATGAAACCGGGGCACTAGTATTAGACACTAGAAATGCTGAAGATTTTGCAAAAGGGTTTATTCCTAATAGCATCAATATTGGACTAGAAGGTAGTTTTGCCCAATGGGTAGGTGAAATGATACCAGATATAAAACAAGAGATACTACTAGTTACTTATAAAGATAAAGAAGAGGAAGCTATTACAAGATTGGCACGTGTTGGTTATGATAATACGGTAGGCTTTTTAAAAGGTGGTTTTGATTCTTGGAAAGAAGCTAAAAAGGATTACGAAACAAGTGATAGAATTGAGGGTAAGGAATTGGAAGCATTATACGCTACTAAAAAACCTTTAATCATTGATGTTAGAAAAAAGAGCGAGTTTGATTCTGAACATGTGGTAGGCGCCATCAATGTTCCTTTAAATGAATTCAATCAGCATCTATCTCAATTCCCTAAAAACAAGCCTTTCGTTTTACATTGTGCCGGTGGTTATAGAAGTATGATAGCAGCTTCGATTTTAAAGCAAAGAGGATGGCAAGATTTCACAGATGTTAGAGGTGGATTTGAAGCTATTTCAAAAACAACACTACCTAAAACAGCATACGTTTGCCCATCAACACTATTGTAATTTTTAAAACTTAAGACAGCGCTGATTATTCAGGGCTGTTTTACTTTAATAGCTATGTAACCTAAGTTACTGTGTAGTCCTTTTTACAAATGTAATTTTGTCTCAATAATAAATATGAACTTATGAAAGTAGAACAAATATATACGGGTTGTCTTGCGCAAGGTGCTTATTACATTGAAAGCAATGGAGAAGTCGCCATTATTGATCCTCTACGAGAAGTACAGCCTTACATAAAGAAAGCTGCGGCAGATAATGCTAAAATCAAATATATTTTTGAAACTCATTTTCATGCCGATTTTGTTAGTGGTCATGTAACCTTGGCCAAAGAAACCGGTGCTGATATTATATACGGACCAAAAGCAAATCCGTCTTTCGAGGCTATAATCGCAAAAGATAATCAAGAGTTTAAATTAGGTGATATTACTATTACTGCATTACATACTCCTGGTCATACAATGGAAAGTACCACATATTTACTAAGAGATGCCAATGGTAAAGACTATGCTATATTTAGCGGAGACACTTTATTTTTAGGTGATGTGGGCAGACCTGATCTTGCTCAGAAAATGGGCGAATTAACAGAGCGTGACCTAGCCGGATTCTTATTTGACAGTCTACGTGAAAAAATTATGCCTTTAGCAGATGACGTCATCGTCTATCCCGCTCATGGTGCCGGTTCTGCATGTGGTAAGAATATGATGAAAGAAACAGTAGATACCTTGGGCAACCAAAAGAAAATGAATTACGCTTTACGTTCAGATATGACGAAAGAAGAGTTTATTGATGAAGTGATCGATGGTTTACTACCACCACCTCAATATTTTCCTTTAAACGTAAAATTGAACAAAGAAGGTTATGAAGATATAAAAGAAGTCTTGGAACGTGGTACAAGAGCTCTTTCCCCAAAGGCTTTTGAAGCTGCTGCAAATGAAACAGATGCCATTGTATTAGATGTGCGAAACCAAGATGATTTTGCGGCAGGTCATATACCGCGTTCTATTTTCATAGGTCTTGACGGTAGCTTTGCTCCTTGGGTAGGTGCCTTAATCGCCGATGTTAAACAGCCTATTTTATTGGTTACCCCTGTTGGTATGGAAGAAGAGGCAGTAACTAGACTTTCTAGAGTTGGTTTTGATGGTACTTTAGGGTATTTAGAAGGAGGTTTTGATGCTTGGAAAAAGGCAGCAATGGAATATGATACCGTTAGCCAAGTTGATGCCAACAAGCTTAAAAAAGTTCTTGAAACTGAAAAAGCACCTGTATTTGATGTGCGTAAAGAATCTGAATTTCTATCTGAACATATCTTAGATGCAAAAAATACTCCGTTAGATTTTCTAAATGATCATTTAGCAGAATTTCCAGAAAAGAAACAGTTTTATGTACACTGTGCCGGTGGTTACAGAAGTATGATTGCGGCATCTATTTTAAAAAGTAGAGGTATTCATAATCTAATAGATGTAAAAGGAGGGTTCAAAGCTATACAAGAAGCTGGTATTCCAGTCTCTGAATTTGTTTGCCCTACAACCTTGTAATTCAAATAGACATTTACAAACTCAAAGATTTTTTTATTGGTTGGTTTATTAAGGAAGCGGTCATATACTAAAGACCGTTTCCTTTTAATATTGAATATTAATTATAAACAAAATACTATGTCATTTTTAAGTACACTCTTCGGTAAAAAAAAAGAAACCACAGGTAATATCACTATCCTGATTAAGACCGAATATGCAACACAAATTATCACTAACGATATAAAGCCTTTTGATGTAAGAACAGCTTCTGAATTTAATAGCGGACATATTAAAAAAGCAATAAACGTTGATGTTTTTAACGCTGGTAATTTTAATAAATATTTTGAAAAACTTGATAAAGATAAACCCGTTTATGTCTATTGTAGATCAGGGGCAAGAAGCCAAAAAGCCGCCCGTAAGCTATTAAAATTAGGCTTTTCACAAGTATATGATCTAAAAGGAGGTTATAGTGCTTGGAACTAATCCATTTTAATCTAAATTAAATTAACGTCATATGACATCAGTAATTCCTATTCAAAACCTTAAATGTGGCGGTTGTGCCAAAACTATAATTGCTAAATTGGAAGAGATACCAGCAATAAAAAATGTATCTGTGTCTGTAGAATCGTCATCTGTTCAATTCGACGCTTTAAACCAGCAAGGAATAACAGCAGCAAAAGATAAATTAAAGTCAATTGGATACCCCAGTATTGACCAAGATAACTCAGTATTATCTAAAGCCAAATCTATTGTAAGTTGTGCTTCAGGCAAACTATCTTAATAAGCATAAAATAACCAAAGAAGAGGTTAAATTGTTTACTTCTTCTTTGGCTTAAAACCATGTACCGCTTGCCCTAAAAAGTCTTTTGGCAAATTCTCATCTCCAGGATATCCTAACCTTATATTACCGCTATCTTCTGGTATATAGTCCGTCTTAAAGATATAATCCCATATACTTAAACTAATACCAAAATTGACGCCATACGTTCCCTCTGGTAAATCATAGGCATGATGGTATAAATGCATTACAGGATTATTGAACAGATATTTTAAAGGTCCCCAAGTAATTTTTATGTTAGAATGATTAAAATGACCAATAGCTATAGCAGCAAAATGGACTATATACGCCTGTTCTGGTTCAAAACCACCCAAAATCATTACACCAAAAGTTTTTAAAGGTTTATACAGGATATTCTCCATCCAATGATAACGTAAATGTGCAGCAAAACCCATTTCTTTCACGCTATGGTGTACTTTATGAAAATTCCATAGAAAAGCATATTTATGAAGCAAAGTATGCGTAAACCATTGTACAAAATCCAATACAACAAAAAACAATAATAGCTGGCCCCACATTGGCCAATTGGAAATATCTATAAGCGCCAGACTGTTAGATGCTACACCTATATCCTCAAAAAGTACTTGCAGCAGCTTATAGATGCCGCTAATTGCTATAGCGAACAAAAAGAAATTGAAAAACATATAAAAAGCATCTAACCAAAAGTCTTTTCTAAAAACACCTTGCTCTTTTCTCCAAGGAAAAACTATCTCTAAAAACCATACTACCAACGAGATAAGAATTAAACCCCAAAAATAATTTAAATACCAAGGAACATTGAAAATTATTGATTTCCAAGTCCATGTAAATGTTCCTGAAACTGCATTTAAGAATGCTTCTATGTATGCTTCCATTCAATTAACCATTTTTACAAAAATACTTTTTTTAAAATCGCAACTTAGTAACTTAAGTTACATTAATTCTTCCCATTAACATTGAACTTTACACATGACTATTATCATATTCTATGTAATTGATTACGTATACATTGCATTTATAATGAGCAGTATACAAGCTGCTTAATTGATAAGTCTTTTATAAACGCAAATCATTACAATTTGCAAACAAATCATAATTTAAAAATTAGTATCATGAAAAAAAACATGGGAAGTACAGATCGTTTTATTAGAATATTTATTGCCGTAGCACTTTTAACTACATTTTATACGGATACAGTAACTGGTGTTTTAGGTTATATTATGTTGGCTGTTGCCGCAATCTTAATATTGACAACATTTGTTAGCTTTTGCCCTCTGTATACCTTGTTTGGTGTGAATACATGTAAATTGAAAAAGTAATTATCTTTAAAATGATTCTATAATTTATTTTAATGAAGTTGGTTAGATTTTGCGACTAAAAATTATAGTTAATAATGAAATCCAAATGAAACAAATCAACCTTATTGAAATAGAAATTTGGGTTGTCCTGAATATCCCCATTTCCCATTTTAGAGGTAATCAATAATTCTGGTCGTAGGTTTTTAATTTTCTTTATTTTAAAGAAAATATCCAGGTTGATATGGGTATAATCTGGCATTGCATATTTATTTAAAATAGCATTGGTTACATCTGGTTTCCAATGCTTTCCAATACTCAATATTGAAATTAGGTTTAGATCCTCTTTAAGAATTTTAAACTCTTGTTTATAGTTTAGAACCAGTGTATGATTATCCGCAGAACCTTCGCTGCGTTCTCGCTTTTGAAAACTGAAAAGATCTTCTCTACCCCATTCTCTTGGTGAGATAAATTGACCGTGCGGTAAAATTCTATTATAACTCAAAGAAACTAGTCCTGCTTTACTTTTATACGCGATTTTCATTCCTAAAACATCCGATGATTTCTGATTAAAATAGCGAAGGGAATCTATACCGCTACCACCATCGCCCGCCTTATTTTGATGCAACCACTCCCCTTCCAACATCAACGATTCAGAAATTTTATAACCAGGTTTTATATAGAACGAATTGAATATATTGTCTACATATTGGTTCCATATTCTCACATTAAAATCGTCAGTTACTTCAAAATCGACATTTGCCATTAAGATATAATCAGATAACGTGTTGTCTGCATATTGAGATGCACTACCAAGATTGTTTCTACCTACTGGGTATGTGCCTATACTTTCACCAATACCATAAAATTGACCTGTGGACCTAGGTGCTATTTCATTTAATAATCCAAATTGAATAGTACTTTTACTTGCTTTATAGTTATACCAAAATCCTTGTACCAAAGTGGGTATCATTCTACCATCTTCAGGGTTTATAAGTGGTGTATTTACCTTAATGCGACCTAAAGTAAAAGCTTGATGGTTCAATTTATATTTTGCATACAATTCCCCTAATAAAAAGACCGCATCATTACTAAGGTTAAGCCTATCAAATAATCCTTCTTCATATCTACTTAATCTGCCTGTTGTAGCATCAGGATTTGATAAATCTTGTAATCCTAAATTGGTAGCATTATATAATGCTGCACCTATTTCTAAGTTTTCTAGTAGAGTATACTGGTACTTTAATTTACCTCCTGTCGCTAAAGCATTAAAGTCTTTTAATTCACCTTTATTTGACGTCATCATATAATACGTTCGCCATTGCCCAGATAAAATTCCTTTTTTCTTTACCGCAACAGTATCTTGTGCCATAGAAAAAATAGGTAGCCAAATAAGTAGTACTAATAGTATTCGCATAAAGCCTATTTCGTTTTGGTAATACCGTATTCGTTCTTGTAATACTCCATTATTGGTGGAAAAGGTCCGTATTTGTGTTGTTCTGGAGAAAAATCATCTGCCCAAGGACCATAAGGAGTAGATACCGGTTTCAATTTTTTATTAGGGTAGTCATCTTCCTTATTTGCCTTATGAGGTCTTGAAAAACTATTAATATAACCCGCCACATGATAAGCTTCTTCATCTGTTAATTTGGGATTATCCCATGTTGCCTGCAAATAAGGCATGTTGCTTTTAATAAATTCCGCAGATGTAATCACCCTATTCATACCTGCACCATCATTAAAACTATCTGGACCCCAAAGTGGTGGATAGGTGTAGCTTTTACCATCGACCGCATTAAGAACTCCCGCTCCTTTTTCACCATGACAGATGATACACTCTTTTTGATACACCTGACTTCCCTTTTCTAAATCTACCGCAACAGCAGGTATCTTTATTTTTGGATATCCTTTAAACTCTGCCTTTCTATTTTCTGGTACATCTTCGCTCAACCAATTCATATAGGCCACAATCGCTTTCATTTGACCAGAACCTTCCGGAAGCATTTTGCCGTTCATACTACGCTCCATACACCCATTTATTCGGTCTTCAATAGTACCTTCTCTATTACCTCTGCCACCAAACTGTGGAAATCGTTCTATAATTCCAACCCAAGAGCCAGAGCCTGCCTGTGCTCCTTTTTGTAAATGACAATTAGTACACGCCAAATTATTACCGCTATATCGATCTTCGGCACGCGCTGCATTCGGTCCCATATATTTTGAAGTTTCCGCTATCAAGTAATATCCTTTCTTGACGGTTTCGGACATATTAGGAATTTCAGCAATAGCATCTTTGGGTTTCCATATAGCTGTAGATGTTATTTCGTCTGCTATTATTGGCGAGTAAATTTCAGATTTCGGCTCATACGTAAGTAGCACTACAAATATGGTCAGGACCAATATAAACCCCACTATAAATAAATGATATAGCTTTCTGGCCAATGTTCTTAATTCTTCCATACCTATATAATAAGCTTATAAAATATTTACAACACTAATTTAGTCAACGAATCTAGAACTTCTATTTAATAATTACTGTAACATGAGTTACAGTTGCGTTAAATAACCCTACTTACTTTTATTACTTTAAAAAATAACGGACATTAGTAGCAATCATCGAATACTTTAAACCAAACTACACTAATTTAAAATTCTACAAACTCATGAAAAAAGTACTTTTAATTTTAATAGCAATTATGGCTACACAACTCTCATCTGCACAGGAATGGATTACACCAGTAATTGATGGTTACGGAAAAATAAAGGATTTTAAAGATGTGACTACATTACCAGATCCGGATAAGGAATACAATATCGTTTTTGACCTAAAAGACGAACGTGAAATGGAAGGTTCTAATATTGGATATTTTAAAATTGCACGTATGATAAATATGCTAGGTGTTAATGGCATTTCTGCAGATAAAGTAAATATTGTGGCAGCTGTGCACGGCGGAGCTACATTTACCGCTTTAAACGATGAAAAATATAAAGCCAAATATGATAAAGAAAATCCTAATTCAGAAGTAATTCAACTTTTAAAAGATTACGGTGTAAAACTTATAGTATGCGCCCAAGCTACGGCATCTAGAGGTATTGCGGCAGAAGATTTAAACCCGAATACAGAATTAGGCTTATCTGCTATGATGGTGCTTGCCAATTATCAACTTGATGGTTATATTTTAATGCCATAAAACTAAAATAGTAATTCATTAAATTAAAAAAGGGGACCGAGTATGGTCCCCTTTTTTTAATAACATCTATTAAAACTCATATTGAACAAAAACCGAAAGATTTCTTCCTGGATCATTGATGGGTTCTGTTCCAAATTCAGCCTGATTATTAAATGCAAAATTGAGGTGATTACTATACGTTTTATCAAAAACATTTAATGCAGCAACACCTAAGGTTAGGTTCTTCATTGGTATTACACCTAAACGTAAATCCATTATTTCATACCCTGGTGTAACCTGCTCACCAAAAGAATACGCAATATTATCTTGCTCGGCAGTCAGCCTATATTCTGCATTCACCCAAAACTTTTCTTTTTCAAAGCCCAATTTAAATCTTGTAACTAAAGGTGGTACCAAGGGTAATGACTCATTTAAGTCATTATTCTTAGCATATACATAAGCAAGTTCAGTGGTGAAATTGAAATGATTACAAAAGTCTACACCTGCCATAATTTCAAAACCTGTCTTGTACGCATCATCTAAATTTCTAAAAACTTTTGCATTAGAGGGTTCATTCATTGGCATGAATTTTCTTGTTTGTGTTTCATCTATGATAGCTACTATATAATTTTCGTAAAGGGAGTAATAGAATGAAGTGCTATACCTAAACATATCTAAAGTGTTTTCTGAAATAGGCATTTTTCCTTTAAAACCTACCTCAAACTGATTATTTACTTCTGCCTCTAAATTAGGATTACCAACATATTCATACGAGTCTTGACCCACGCTGAAATGATTAATAAAACGTTCTATCATATTTGCTGATCTAACACCACGACCATACGCCACTTCCATAATAAATTGAGGAGAATACACATATTTAATTGAAGCTGTACCACTAAAATTATGTTCGGTTCTTTTATCAAGATTAGTATATAAAGCAGCAAAATCAGCTTCTGGATCTTTAGATTCAGAAGTAACATTATCATAACGTACACCTGCAGTTAACATGGTTTTTTCTGTTATGGGGTATTTACCTTCTGCAAATAAACCAATATCATTTATATAGGAATCTTGCCATATCTTATCTTCAAATGTCAAGGGTGTTTCTAAAACTCCCATAGTATTGCTTTTTACTAGACGTGTTCTATTGCCATCTCGAGCAATATGCAAAACATCAACACCTGTAAATAGGGCAAGATTGTCTGTTGGTTTTAATTTTAACTCTACTTTACCACCTGCCGTTGTAGCATCAATTGCAGAAATTGCAGATGTCATCATAAAAGTTGGCCTTTTGTAATTGGTCATTACATGATCAACATAACTATAATAGATTTTAGAATCTATTCTTTCTACAAGACCTGGCATACTGCCTAATTTATAATCTAAAGAGAGAATACTACTATTATCCTCTTCGGTATCCATAGGAAGACCAGCATGTAAAACATCGCGCCCGAATGACTGTCGCCAATGTGCTTGTAGTCTTTGATTTTCAGTAAAATTAACACCCGCTTTTATGCCATAATCCAAGCTTCTAAAAGAAGACGGAATTTCTGTACCGTCACCATCTTCATAATTACCAAAATCACGAAAACCAATATTACCTGCTACGTCATATTTCTCAGTTGCCTGTTGCAACCTTGCCATAGATACCATAGAATTACCGTTGCTTTCATAACCACCACTTACACTACCGTGAATACCATAATCTTCTACAGTTGGTTTTTGGGTTACCATATTAACGATACCACCAAAAGTTGCACCATATCTAACAGAGTATGGTCCTTTTATAATTTCAATTTTTTCTATTTCTTCTGGTATCACATGGGTAGTAATGGGATCCATACGATTGGGGCATGCATTCATGGCTTTAGTACCACCATCAAACTGCACATTTAACTGCTCATATTGCGTTGCTCTAAAACTAGGATCAATTGCATAATTCCCTCTTTTAATCAATGAAAAACCATTAACATCATTGAATAAATCAGCCACGTTTCTGGGCTGAACTATTTTTTTGACATAATCATTGGTCTCTAAGGTAAGTACTGGGTCAATTTTCATATTTCCTGTCACTAAAACTCCATTTATGGCAATGGGCGCTTCTTGTAAAGTGATTACAATTGGGGTATTAATGTCAAGTACTTGTTGTTGTATGGTTTTATACCCAACATAAGATATGGTCAATATCACATTTTCTTCAACATTTTTTAAAACAAAATCACCATCAAAATTAGTATATGTTGCTAATCCGTTATTAGTCAAAATGTGAGCACCATCAAGTGGTTGTTGGTCAATTTTAGAGATGATTTTTCCTGATAAATTTTGTGCGTATAATAAGGGTGTCGATAATAATACCGATAGTACCCAAAGATATTTTAGGTTCATTTTAAAAATTTTAATTAATAGAAATACTATCGAACTTCCTCTTAATAAGGAGTTAGATACATTAAATTGAAATGAAAATTTTTAAATTTTGGGAGGATGTTTGATACGTTCAAAGAAATGAAAATCGTAAAGAACACGATACAGTACATTATGCACCACTTTTCTAGGTTGTTGTACAAACTCATATGCAGTCAACGCTCCAATAAACAATACTGTTTCGTTTTTAAGTAAGTCTAAATTAATTGGTGTCTTTTCATCATCGGCTTTCTGAGATAATATTTGAGATAGGGCACATTTACCATCACATTTTAATTCTGGTCGTTCTTTATTCTCACAAAAGCGCTCCACAAAATCAGTTGTAAACAAAGCATAATAGCTCATTACACTAGCAGTCTTAAAACAACTTGCCAATGAAATGAATGTAAACAGTATTGATATAGAAAAGCTTGACAACTTCATGCTGCAAAATTAAGCGCCCTTATTGATTTAAAATGTGACATTAGTCACATAACTAACTTAATCTTGACAGTACTAATTATTATGTACAAAAGCTAAATTACAAGGTTAAGCTTGTTTGTATTTGTAAAAAATTGTTAAAAATTGATATGTGTAACCAAGGTTACATTGTAAACCTGTTTGATAATTTAATTTTATCAAAAAATATAAAACTATAAATAATATTTATTATGAACAACGAAAATAGTATACAGGAACAAGTGATTTCAATGCCTAGAATTGGTGATATAGCACCAGATTTTGAAGCTGTAACAACTAAGGGTAAAATTAAAATGTCTGATTTTGCTAAAGACAAATGGATTGTTATGTTTTCGCATCCCGCAGATTTCACTCCGGTTTGTACAACTGAAATGAGTGGATTTGCAACTCGTAAAAGCGAATTTGACGAACTTAATACCGAGCTTTTAGGCTTAAGTATAGACAGTGTTCACGCACACTTAGGATGGGTACAGAACGTAAGAGAAAATACAGGTGTGTATTTCGACTTTCCGATTATTGCAGATCTTGACATGAAGGTTTCTAAAGCTTACGGAATGTTACAACCCAACGAAAGTGAAACGGCTGCGGTAAGGGCAGTATTTTTTATTGATCCTAAGAAAAAAATTAGATTAGTAATGTACTATCCATTAAATGTAGGCAGAAATATGGATGAAATTTTACGTGCCCTAGATGCATTACAAACTTCTGACAAGCATAAAGTTGCTATGCCATTAGACTGGAAAAGAGGTGATAAAGTTATTGTATCATCTCCAAAAACCTTAGATGAACTAAATGCTCGTTTAGAAGATGATACTTTAGAAAAAGTTGATTGGTACCTTGCCAAAAAATCTTTATAATTATATTGAAATCGGTTTTGAAAACTTTTCAAAACCGATTCTTTGATAATCCTTAAAAACTGATCTTATGATAATCAAACAATTTGAAGATAAACCGTTGGCTCATTATTCATACGCGATTTTAAGTGGTAATGAAATGGCCTTAGTAGATCCATCTAGAGATCCAGAACCATATTATAAATTTGCCGAGGAAAACGATGCTAAAATTGTTGCCATTTTCGAAACGCATCCTCATGCCGATTTCGTTAGTGGACATTTACAAATTCATAAAGAAACTGAAGCCATAATTTATGTGAGTGAGCTAGTAGGCGCCGATTATCCCCATAAAACATTTGACGATGGCACTACTGTTATAATGAATGAGGTAACCTTTACCGCAATTAATACTCCCGGACATTCACCTGACGGAATTACAATCGTAGCAAAAGATAAAAATACCAAACAAGCCATATTTACAGGCGACACTTTGTTCATAGGTGATGTTGGCAGACCCGATTTAAGAGAGAAAGCTGGTAATATGAAAGCGAAACGAGAGCAACTTGCCGAAGCTATGTTTACTACAATGAAGACCAAATTCAATCATTTACCTGATGACACCTTAGTTTATCCGGCACATGGTGCTGGTTCACTTTGCGGCAAAAACATGAGCAATGAATCTTCCAGTACTTTAGGCAATGAACGTCTTGGTAATTGGGCATTTAAAAATTTAACCAAAAAAGAATTTGTTGTCCATATTTTACAAGATCAGCCTTTCATTCCATCTTATTTTGGCTATGATGTAGATATAAATAAAAAAGGTGCATCAAATTTTAAAAAGTTTATTTCTCAAATTCCATTAAAAATAGGCGCTTTTAAAATTGAAAGGGATATTTTGATAATCGATACAAGAGATGAAGAAGAGTTCAAGAAAAATCATTTACCAAATTCCATTAATATTATGGCTCGAAATATTGATGATAAACTAGAAACTTGGCTAGGTTCCATAGTTGAACCTTCAGAGCCTTTTTATATGGTGGTGGAAAGCATAAGCGATAGACAAGACATACTTGAACGAATAGCAAAAATAGGGTATGAACAGCAAATAAAAGCAGTATTGACCTTAAATGACGACTACGAAAAGTCGGATAATTTTGACTTTACAAAGTTTGATCAAAACAAAGAAAATTTCACCATTTTAGACATAAGAAACAAAAGTGAATTTACAGAGAACAAATTTTTTGACAATGCTATTAACGTACCTTTAAACGAATTACGCAATTCAATAGATAAAATACCTACGAACAAGCCAATTGTTATTCATTGTGCTGGAGGTTATAGAAGTGCTGCAGGATATAGCATTGTATCAAAAGAGATTAAGAATACACCAGTATTCGACCTAAGTGAAAAAATTAATAATTACAATTAATAATTATGACAAATACAAATTTATCAAACATCGGATTAGACAAAAACAGCACTAACGATATCGCAACTCATTTAAATGATGTGTTATCTAACTACCAAATGTTTTATATGAATCTAAGAGGTTTTCATTGGAACATTAAAGGAAGAAAATTTTTTGAACTTCATATGAAATTTGAAGAATTGTATAATGATGCTTTGATTAAAGTAGATGAAATTGCAGAACGTGTACTTACTTTAAGCAATACACCTATTCATACTTTTGCCAAGTATATAGAAAGCTCTGAGATTAAGGCTATAGAAAATGTTGTTGACGGCGATAAGGCTGTTGATAATATATTAGAAAGCTTAAGTATCTTATTAAAAAAAGAAAGGGCTACACTTAAAATCGCTGCTGAGGCTGAAGATGAAGGAACAGTATCATTAATGAGCGATTATATTACACAACAAGAAAAATTAGTTTGGATGCTTTCTGCATATAAAGACTAGTACCTAGAATAGCAATATTAAAATCCCTGAAATTTGAAGAGTCAAATTTCAGGGATTTTTATGTTTAGAAAGATTGACCCTAAATTTTAATAAAAAAAGAAGCTCACAAAGTTATCTTGTTAAAATGGTGATTTAATATAGATTTTTTTCAATTATGTAACAATGGTTACCTTTAAAAACCACCTGTTGTCTACTTTTGTAATCATACTAAATATTGTAAATAATATAGCATATGGAGGACATGATTTTTTACGATAGACTGCAATTTGCATTTACTATTACTTTCCACTATATATTTCCTCAAATGACCATGGGCCTGTCATTAATAATCGTCTATTTTAAATGGAAATACCTCAGAAATAAAATTGAAAAATATAATGATGCCGCTAAATTTTTTATGAAAATTTTTGCCATCAATTTTACCATGGGCGTTGTCACAGGTATTCCTATGGAATTTCAATTTGGCACCAACTGGGCAAAATTCTCTGAACTAACAGGAGGTATAATTGGACAGACCCTAGCAATGGAAGGTCTCTTTTCTTTCTTCTTAGAATCTTCTTTCTTAGCGCTGTTTATTTTTGGTGAAAAGTTAATGGGACAGAAACTACACCTCTTAACAGGTTTTCTGGTATTCTTAGGTTCTTGGGCAAGTGGCTGGTTTATTTTGGCTACCAATGCATGGATGCAACATCCCGTAGGATATGAAATATTGGACAATGGTAAGTTTGTTCTCGAAAATTTCTCCGCTCTATTTGGTAACCCTTGGCTTCTACCCGCCTTTTTACATAATCAATTGGCTTCTGTGGTCACCTCTTCCTTTGTGGTAGCCAGCATTGGAGCTTTTTACATACTAAGAAACAAACAAATTGAACACGGAAAATTGTTCTTAAAAACTGGAGTCATATTTGGTTTGGTATCTAGCATCTTGGTGGCTTTTCCTACTGGCGATTGGAATGCGAAAAATGTCGCAAAATACCAGCCGGCAGCTTTCGCAGCTATGGAAGGTATTTTTGAAACTGAACATGCCGGGGCAGAAATTGTTCTCATAGGGCAGCCCAATATGGTAGAGAAAAAATTAGATAATAAAATTGCTGTACCCAATGTATTAAGCTTCTTAACCTACCAAGAATGGGATAAGCAAATAGTGGGTATGGATAAATTTAAAGAAGAAGAATTACCAGATAACATTCCTGCTTTGTACTATTCTTATCATATAATGGTTGGTTTAGGCACCGTATTTATGGCTATAATGGCGCTGGCTGCTTTTTTACTATGGCGTAAAAAACTATACACATCAAAAGCATTACTTTGGTCTATCATGTTTTTGGTTCCATTCCCATACATAGCTAATCTTACAGGTTGGTATACGGCAGAACTAGGTAGACAACCCTATTTGGTTTATGGCTTATTAAGAACAACTGAAGGGGTGTCTCCTACAGTTTCATCAGGTAACACCTTATTTACTTTACTTGGTTTTGTAGCCTTGTATATGCTATTAGGACTTTTGTTCTTAGTCTTAGTGGGTAAAACAATTAATCAAGGTCCTAAACATCAAACACATTAAATTATGGAAACATTTTGGTTCATAGCAATTGCTATAGTTTTAGCAGTATTTTTCATTTTAGATGGGTATGATTTTGGCACAGGAATCATTCATTTATTTTTTGCGAAAACGGAAAAAGATAAAGAAGTCATTGCAAAATCTGCGGGTTTGTTTTGGGATTCTAATGAGGTTTGGTTAGTTGCCGCTGGTGGTCTATTATTTATGGCTTTCCCTACTTTTTATGCTTCTGTATTTAGTGGCTTTTACTTACCATTAATAATTGTTTTATGGTTAATTATTTTTAGAGCTATAGGTTTGGAGTTTAGAGGTCAATTCCATTTTCAAATGTGGAAAGATATTTGGGATAAATCTTTTGGAGTTTCAAGTTTATTGTTAGCCTTATTTTTTGGGATTGCTTTAGGTAATGTTGTCAGAGGAGTAAATTTAGGCGGAGTTGAAGATGGAGTATCTGTATATGAAGGGCATTATTTTTTCTTGCCTTTATGGAACAGTAGTTTTAGCCCTTTATCAGATCATCCAGGAATCATAGATTGGTTCACGATTATTATCGGTTTAATTTCTGTAGTCACCTTGGCTATTCATGGTGCAAATTGGATAATTTTAAAAACCAATTCATCCATAAACGGTAATCTTAAAAACATCATCTTTAAACTTAATATTGCGCTTGCAGCGCTAACCATTTTTTCTTTAGTAGTATGGCAAGTAGTTAATCCTAATTCGTTAGATAATTTTATGGAAAAACCATATCTCATGATATTTCCTCTTATATATCTAACCGGGCTTATTGGCTTATTTTTCATTAAAAAGTTAAAGAAAGAAATCCATGGTTTTGCACTCTCAACTTTACTGATACTAGGCGGAATTACTTCATCATTAGCATCTATGTTCCCAGTAATTCTACCTTCAGTAAATTCAGTGAACGAGCCTTTAACCATATACAATACAGCAGCATCTAATTATGGCTTATCTGTAGCTTTAACTTGGGGTTTTATTGGGTTCATTCTATTAATTATCTATTTCATTGTTCAAAAAAGATTAATGGGAGGAAAAATAGATCATATGGATTATGGTCATTAGATTAAAGAAAAGACTATGACTGGCACTTTAATTTCATTAATCAGTATACTTATAGGAATTGTTGCCGCAAATGCTACAGGCTTTCTAATTCAGAAATACTCGTTTGGTGTTATTGGCAATACAATTGTTGGGGTTTTTGGAAGTATATTATTCATAAAGACTTTTGGTAGATTGGGTTTTAATCCATGGTCAATAATGAACGATGGTGATTTTGATGGGTTTCGTCTAATAATCAATTTAGTAGTATCGGCTTTAGGCGGAGCACTAGGTCTTGTTTTAGCTAAAATGATGTATAATAAGTTCAATAAATCATAAACGAAAAACCCTAGTTATCTTTCTTCTTATTCATTTTATATATCAGCCAAATGAAGCCTACTACAAAATGAAGAACAATAACACCAGCTATGATATAAATTAACGTATTTGAACTTCCTCTCATTTCTAACCTATTTTAATCAGATTTTTCAAAATTAAGGATCCTATTAAAATAGAAATATGATAATAGTCAATAGCCTATACCAAAGTAACATTAACAATCTGTAATTGTTTTTAATATTCGATTATTACGAAATGAATTAAATCTGTTTATGTAACAAAGGTTACTGTATAGCTTTAAGATTAAAGAGACCTTAGTATAAACTTAAAAGATTATAATAATGTCAAAAATAGTCATCTTAGGTGCAGGAATCTCTGGTCATGTTGCAGCAGCTCATCTACGTCGAAAATTATCGAAAGAACATGAAGTATTAGTCGTTTCGCCAAACAGCAATTACCAATGGATACCCTCAAACATTTGGGTTGGTATCGGTAGAATGAAGTCTGAACAAATTCTATTTCCCTTAGCTCCAATATACAGGAAAAAAAATATCGGTTATAAACAAGCGAAAGTAACTACGTTTCACCCAGAAGGTGATGCCGAGGTTACACGGCCTTTTGTAAAAATTGAATATGTAAACGATGAGAAAAAAGGACAAACCGAAAAAGTAACCTATGATTATTTGATAAACGCTACTGGTCCCAAATTAGCTTTTGACATGACTGAAGGTTTAAATCCGGGAACTAATAAAGCATATTCTGTTTGTACATATACCCACGCCGAACATGCCTGGCATGCTTTGAACGACTTGATTCAGGAAATGAAACAAGGTAAAAAAGTAAAAATACTTATTGGCACTGGTCACGCAAAATCTACATGCCAAGGCGCAGCTTTCGAATATATTTTAAATGTTGAACAAGAACTGAGACGACATAACGTACGTGACAAAGCTGAAGTTATATGGATTGCCAATGAGCATCAATTAGGTGATTTTGGTATGGATGGCATGCTACTCAGTTACGGCAACAATATCATGAAATCTAGCGAAATGGTAGAGATGGTTTTTGAAGACCGTGGTATAAAATGGATTATTGGTGCAGGGGTCAATAAAATAGAAGACGGTATAGCTCATTATGAAACCCTAGATGGTGAATACCATACTGAAACTTATGATTTTGCTATGCTAATACCTGCTTTCTCAGGGCATGGATTTAAAGCGTTTGATAAAAATAACGAAGATATTACAGAAAAACTCTTTAAAGGATTTATGTTGGTAGATGCTGATTATACGCCTAAACCATATGAAGAATGGAGTGTACAAGATTGGCCTGAAACGTATCAGAATCCATCTTATAAAAATATTTTTGCACCTGGTATTGCTTTTGCTCCACCTCATGCAATTTCAAAACCTAGGGTAAGCAAAAATGGTACAACTATATCCCCAGCCCCACCCAGAACAGGAATGCCTTCTGGTATTACCGCAAAATTAGTGGCAGATAATATTATTGATATTATTAACGGAAAAAAAGAATTACACCACAAAGGTTCGTTAGGTAATATGGGTGCTGCGTGTATTGCATCGGCAGGATATGGAATGACAAAAGGTAGTGGCATTAGTATTACCACCTACCCTATTGTACCTGATTATCACAAATATCCCGAAACACAAGGTAGACAATTAGGCAAAACTTTTGGTGAAATTGGGTTGGCCGGGCATTGGTTAAAACTAGCCTTACACTATGCCTTTATCTATAAAGCAAAAATGAAACCTTTTTGGTGGCTAATTCCTGAATAGCTTAAGGAAGGGTACTCTAAATTTTAAATTAATTAAACTTAAGACCAAAAAAATGACACAGAGAATATCAAAATCGAAACGCTTTTATATGATGAACCCAATAATTCAATTTTTTAAGTTCATTTGGTTAAGCATAAAAATAATGTTAGTAGTGGCTGGTGGTCATGGCGGTACTAGAAAAGCAAATAATTAATGATTAAAAAAGGGATTTTTCTAACCACAATTGGTGTGGTGATCGGTGCTATTACAGGGTATTTGTATTACGCAGAAATTGGTTGCCTTAGTGGTACTTGTGCCATTACTTCCAAACCAATAAACAGTACACTATATGGCGGTTTAATGGGCGGACTATTAGTCAATATTTTTATTAAATCTCCTAAAACATAAACTTAATATACATTTCATTTTCAGTTGGTTGTAAAAGGCACTCTTTATAAAAGAGTGCCTTTTCTTTTTAAACAGCTATTTTTTCAAGAAAGAAATTTCCTTCGGTAACATTAGTTACTGTACAGGCTGTTTTAGCACCCTAATTTTGTATTAAATAAATGAATACGATGAAGTATAAAATAGGATTGATATTGTTATTCGTCTTTTATTCTGGACTTGCACAGCAAACTAAGTCTATTACAAAAGATGAAGTTCTAACTAAAGTTAAGGAACGCAATAACACGTTAAAAATGGCACGGCAAGATGTGTTATCCGCTAAGGGTGATTTTAATCAGACCAATGCTATATTATTGCCCAATATTAGTGTATCGCATACTGGTATTGCTACCACTAACCCGCTAATGGCTTTTGGATCCAAACTGAATCAGGAAATTTTAACTGCGGCAGATTTTAACCCAGATTTGTTAAACGACCCTAGTCAAATAGAAGATTTTGCGACCAGGGTTGAAGTACAACAGCCGCTTATAAACTTCGACGGAATCTATCAACGTAAAGCAGCAAAAGCTAAGTTAACAGCCACTGAACTACAGTCTGGACGAACAGAAGATTATTTAGCGCTTGAGGTTGAAAAAGCGTATATGCAATTACAACTCGCCTATAAAACGGTGAAGGTTTTAGAAAAAGCCCAAGAAACAGCTTTAGAAAATAAGCGTATAGCTGACAATAGCTACAAACAAGGCTACCTACAAAAATCTGATGTTCTTTCTGTAGAAGTGCGAGTTACAGAAATAGAGAATCAACTGCAATACGCAAAAAGTAATATTCTAAATGCCAGCAACTACCTATCTGTTTTAATGAATGCTGATGAAAATGAAATTTTAAAACCTTCAGATTCACTAGCTATCACTAATGATGCGACTGCAACGGTTGTAAACTTATCTGAAAACAGAAAAGATATTTTAGCCATGAATTCTGCTACCGAAGCATATAGACAAATGCACAAGGCAGACCAAATGGCTTTCTTACCTAGATTAAATGCCTTTGGCACTTATGAGTTACATGACGATGAAATTTTTCAAGGTCAAGCCCAAGGATATTTATTTGGCGCAGAATTAAAATGGAATCTTTTTGAAGGAAGTAAGCGTTTTGGAAAATCTCAAAAGAGTAAGGCTGAATATGACAAATCTAAACTACAATTAGAACAGTATAAATCTGAAAGCCAATTAGAGCTTAACAAAGCAAAAAGAGGTTATGAAGATGCTAAAAACAAATTAAAGCTTACAAAACTGGCACTAGAACAATCTGAAGAATCATTACGTATACGCACCAATAGGTTCAAGCAAGGTTTAGAAAAAACTACAGATTTACTAATGTCCGAAACACAATACTCTCAAAAGCAATTAGAATATTACGCAACAATTTTTCAACATAATTACGCCTTGGCGTATGTACAATTTCTAACGAAAGAATAGCATAAATCCATTACTTAATACCAAGCATAAAGATGAAAAATAAAAAATATATAATCACGGCAATTTTAGGAGCAACAATCCTAATCTCTAGTTGTGGAAGCGAAGATAAAAAAGCTGTAGTTGATAACTCGCCAGCAATAGCCGTTCAAGTAAAAACTGTTTCTGAGGACAATAGTAGTCCGTTTTTAACCGTAAGTGGAAAAATTGAAGCTGCTAAAAGTGCAAATATCAGTACCCGTATGATGGGGTATGTAGATAAGATATATGTAAATGTTGGTGATAAAGTGAATAAAGGTCAATTATTAATGAGTGTTAATAATGCTGATGTATCGGCTCAATTAGCACAGGTAAATGCAGGAATCACTGAGGCTGAAGCTGCTTTTACTAATGCCGAAAAGGACTTTAATAGATTTTCAACTTTATTTAAAGAAAACAGTGCTTCACAGAAAGAACTAGATGATATCACAGCCAATTATAACATGGCTAAGGCACGTTTAGAGTCTGCTAAACAAATGAGAAACGGTGTAAATGCACAAATGGGTTATGCGAATATTCGTGCTCCTTTTAATGGTGTGGTCACCAATAAATTCATTAGTGCAGGTGATATGGCAAACCCAGGTATGCCTTTGCTAGAAGTAGAATCTCCTGGTAAATATCAAGTTTTGGCAATGGTTCCGGAATCTGAAATTCTTGCTGTTAAAAATGACACTGAGGTTACCGTACAGGTAAAAGCTTTAAATGAGAATGTAAAAGGTAAGGTAACAGAAGTGAGTACTTCTTCTAAAAATACAGGAGGTCAATATTTGGTCAAGGTTATATTAGATAAAACCGATGCTCAGATTTTATCTGGTATGTACGCAACCGTACAATTTCCCGTAGCACGAAAAACAACAAGTTCTGCCGTAATGATACCTGTACAAGCCATTGTTAAAAAAGGTCAATTATCTGGAATTTATACCGTGAGTCAAAGCAACACTGCCTTATTACGTTGGTTGCGATTGGGAAGAACTTTTGGTGATCAAGTAGAAGTATTATCAGGACTATCTGCAGATGAACAATATATAGTTTCTGCAGAAGGAAAATTATTTAACGGAGCAAAAATCTCCAATCAATAAACGAGTCTGGGTTAGGGATTGAAGCGGTTACCCCACAGGCACTTTTTGTGCCGAGGAGTATGAGCGGAAAGCCCGACCACCTGCCAACCGGCAGGTGGTAACACACAAATAAAATATAGAAATAATGAAGGAAGGTTTAGCTGGTAAAATTGCCAAATTATTTATAGGCAGCAAGTTAACGGTACTACTAATGATTGTATTTATGGTCATTGGGGTGTACAGTTCGTTTTTGATTCCGAGGGAAGAAGAACCACAAATTGACGTGCCAATGGCAGACATATTTGTAGGCTACCCTGGTGCGAGTCCTGCTGAAGTAGAATCTCGTGTAATTAAACCTTTAGAGAAATTAATCTCGAATATCAAAGGTGTAGAATATGTGTATTCAACTTCAATGAAAGAACAGGGTATGGTCATTGTTCAGTTTTACGTGGGCGAAGACATAGAGCGTTCTTTCGTAAAATTATACAATGAAATTAATAAGCATATGGATATTATGCCGCAGGGCGTAACATTCCCCTTGGTAAAAACGCGTGCTATTGATGACGTACCTATGCTGGGACTTACCTTATGGAGCGAAAACTATGACGGGTACCAGTTGAGCCAAATGGCACAAGAACTGGAAAGCGAGATTAAAAAAGTTAACGATGTAGCTACTACCCATAAAATTGGTAATCAAGATCGTCAATTACGTGTGGTTTTAGATAAGGATAAACTAGCCGCCAGTGGCTTAGATTTCTTATCTGTTTCTGAAATGATTAAGGCTAACAATGCTCAATTGAGCTCTGGTAGTTTTGATAAGAATGATACCGAGTTTTTGGTAAATACCGGTAATTTTTTGGCTTCGGTTACCGATGTTGAAAACCTTGTGGTTGGTGTACAACAGAACCAACCAATTTATTTAAAACAAATTGCGAGCATTATAGACGGACCAGAGATTCCTCAAAGTTATGTGTCGTTAGGTTTTGGTCAAGCAAGCGATAAGGTATCAGATTACAAATCTGAATACCCAGCGGTTACCATTTCGGTAGCAAAAAGAAAAGGTGCAGATGCAATGAAAATTGCAGATATCGTTATTGATAAAGTTGACCATTTACGTACGACACTTATACCAGATGATGTTCACGTAGAAATCACTAGAAACTATGGAGAAACGGCATCTCATAAAGTGTCCGAACTTTTATTACACTTAATAGGGTCTATAATTGCGGTAACATTAGTGGTTATGTTAGCAATGGGCTGGCGTGGTGGTTTGGTCGTATTTTTATCCGTACCCATTACATTTGCTTTGACGTTGTTGAGTTATTATATGCTTGACTACACCTTAAACAGAATTACATTATTTGCCTTAGTTTTCGTAACAGGTATTGTGGTAGATGACTCTATTATTATTGCCGAGAATATGCACCGGCATTTTAAAATGAAACGACTACCGTTTAAGCAGGCAGCACTTTATGCTATAAACGAAGTTGGTAACCCTACTATTTTAGCAACCTTTACTGTTATCGCCTCTGTTTTACCAATGGCATTCGTATCTGGCTTAATGGGTCCTTATATGGCTCCAATGCCTATAGGTGCATCAATAGCAATGATTTTATCTCTTTTCGTGGCTTTGACCATAACGCCTTATTTAGGGTATATTTTCTTGAGAGAAAAAGATAAAAAAGGTGAAGTTGAAAAGAAAGAAAAGCCTTTAGAGGAAACCTTTATTTACAGAATTTATAATAAATATGAACGCCCTCTTATTGAAAACAAAAGCAAACGTTGGTTGTTTTTAGGACTGACTTTTTTAATGCTAATGGGATCAATGGTATTGTTTTTTACCAAATCTGTAGCTGTAAAAATGTTGCCTTTTGATAACAAAAACGAGTTTCAAGTAGTCATAGATATGCCAGAAGGTACTACGTTAGAACGTACAGGTGTGGTTGCTCAAGAAATTGCTCAATATTTATCTACTAGACCAGAGGTTGTTAATTACCAAAACTATGTAGGTACCTCTGCCCCTATTACCTTTAACGGTTTGGTTCGTCATTATGATTTACGTGGTGGTAGTAATATGGCAGATATTCAAGTAAACCTTATTGATAAAGGTGAACGTTCTGCTCAAAGTCATGATATTGCAAGTTTACTACGTCCAGATATACAGAAAATAGCTGCTAAATACAATGCCAATGTTAAGTTGGTTGAAGTTCCGCCAGGACCTCCTGTGCTTTCTACAATTGTAGCTGAAGTTTATGGGCCTGATTATGAGGAACAGATTAAAATTGCGAGTAGTGTTAAAAATATCTTGAAAAATACTGATGATGTTGTTGATATCGATTGGCTAGTAGAAGCTGACCAAACTGAATATAAATTCGAAATCAACAAAGAGAAAGCAATGCTTTATGGTGTGGCACCACAGCAAATTGCCTATACCATGAACATGGCATTATCCAATAGAGCCATAACTAATTTATACGATGAAAATGCTAACAACCAAGTAGGTTTACTATTGGCTTTAGATGAAAAGGAGAAATCAACAATTTCAGATATTTCACAGTTAAAGATTACTTCTAAACAGGGTAATATGGTACCTATTGCAGATTTAGTTGATATTAAAGAAACCATAAGTGCTAAGAGTATTTACCGCAAAAATCAAAAACGCGTGGTATATGTAATGGCAGATATGGCAGGAGAATTAGAGAGCCCCGCATATGCTATTTTGGGTATGGATGAAAAGCTTAAAGAAATAGCATTGCCTAAAGGATATCAAATTACCGAAATGTACTTAGGCCAACCTGAGTTTGAAGATGACTATACCGTTAAATGGGATGGTGAATGGCAAATTACTCTTGAGGTATTCCGTGATTTAGGAATTGCCTTTATGGGAGCCATCATCTTAATTTATATTTTAATTGTAGGATGGTTCCAAAACTTTAAAGCACCTATTGTAATGATGGTAGCCATACCATTATCATTAATTGGAATTATTTTAGGTCACTGGATTATGGGCGCATTTTTTACCGCTACTTCCTTTATTGGAATGATAGCCCTTGCAGGTATTATGGTACGAAATTCGGTACTACTTATAGATTTCATTAATCTACGTTTAGCCGAAGGTGTGCCCTTAAAACAAGCTGCTATTGAAGCTGGTGCGGTACGTACCACTCCAATTTTGCTTACTGCAGGTACCGTAGTTATTGGAGCTTTCGTAATCTTATTTGATCCTATTTTTCAAGGTCTTGCGATTTCATTGATGGGAGGTACTATTGTATCTACAGTTCTTACATTATTGGTGGTACCATTGGTGTATTATATGATAGAAAAAAAGAATTATCCTGAAATGGATAGTACAGAAAATAACAAATAAAAAATTCAGGAATCAACAGCACTTTAGTGGTGTTGTTGATTCTTCTAAAAATAGAATAACATTTTAAACACATATTTTAGAGTTATAGTAGGTACAATGGTTTTATTGAGTGTTGTATTAGCTGTCTATGTAAATATCAACTGGCTATGGTTCACCGTTTTTATAGGTGTAAATATTATACAGTCGGCTTTTACGAAATGGTGCTTATTAGAGACTATTCTTAAAAAATTCGGAATTAAAAATTAGTGGAATATTTAATTCATGTGCTTTTAAACATGATTGATACTGTGTTAAACTTGTAAAGCTGGTCTTATCATTAAAAAAATAAAAAAGCAGCTCATCATTTACTCATAACATACCGAATTTCAGAATTTTACACTACCTAAAGTTCCTATCGCAATTAGGTCTCTAATTCAGAAAATAGTAATTCATTTAAGTTAATGTCATTCTTATGTAACCAAGGTTACATAAGAATGATTTTCTTTGCGCTTTCTTTAGCGGTTTTGAACTTGAATTAAATAGATAATGAATTTACTATATGACCCATGGCCATGGTATGTGGCCGGACCTTTAATTGCCCTAACGATGTTTATTCTACTTTATGTAGGAAAACAATTTGGAATGTCTTCTAACCTTAGAACCATGTGTTCTATTGGTGGTGCTGGCAAATACTCAGATTTCTTTAAGTTTGATTGGCGAGCTCAACGGTGGAATTTGGTTGTTGTAGTTGGTGCTGTAATTGGCGGCTTTATCGCTTCCCAATTCATGTCTGATAATACAGTGAAAATTAATCCTGAAGTTGCTCAACAACTTTCTACCGATTACGGAATAGAAAGTGCCGGAGAAGCTTATTTACCAACTGAACTTTTTGCTTCTGAACATCTTACAGACCCATTTGTATTGGCAATTTTAATTATTGGCGGATTCATGGTGGGCTTTGGTGCTCGTTATGCCGGTGGTTGCACCAGTGGTCATGCCATATCTGGACTCAGTAATTTGCAGTTGCCTTCTTTAATTGCCGTTATCGGTTTCTTTATTGGAGGTCTAGTTATGATTCACCTTTTATTCCCCCTAATATTCAGTTAATATGAAATATATAAGTTATTTAACTATAGGAATCTTTTTCGGTATCATCATGTACAAATCTGAAGCAGCATCGTGGTTTCGCATTTATGAAATGTTTCAATTTGGATCTTTCCACATGTATGGTATCATAGGCTCTGCACTTGTTATCGGTGTTATTGGTGTGCAAATCATCAAAAAATATAAGATTAAGGCGATTGGTGGTAATGAGATGAATTTACATCCAAAGACCAAAAGTGTTGCCCGTTATTTAATTGGCGGTATCATTTTCGGATTAGGTTGGGCGTTGGCAGGTGCTTGCCCCGGACCTATGTATGTGCTTGTTGGTGCAGGCTACTCCTCTATTCTTGTTGTTATTGGTGGAGCACTTTTAGGCACTTTCGTTTACGGATTAGTAAAAAATAAATTACCCCACTAAATTAATAAAGTGGTTTAGCCTTCGGCGGCTAGTTTTGGTGAAAGCCATAACCACCCTACCCCTAGCAGAAAGAGGATATAAAACAATAATTGAGAAACAGGACGGTCCACAAAAACCGTCCTGTTTTTTTGAGTTTCGTTTGCGAATTGCTTTTTATTAGCTGCTATAATCATGGTACTAGTTAAAGCTTTCCAATCATTCTTTTCAAAAACATAATATGAAAAGTCTGTACTATCATTTTCAACTTGTAATGTATGCCACCCTATTTTCTTCGGATAAACAGTTCCTGAATAGTGACTCGGCAGTAATGCCTTTTGAACCAGCGCAACCGAAATACT
This sequence comes from Maribacter sp. Hel_I_7, assembly GCF_000688315.1. NCBI lineage: Bacteria > Pseudomonadati > Bacteroidota > Flavobacteriia > Flavobacteriales > Flavobacteriaceae > Maribacter > Maribacter sp. Hel_I_7. The sequence continues at coordinate 1,457,067 of NZ_JHZW01000003.1, forward strand.
ATCTTCATTTATAACACCCAACTCCTCTAAGTTTGTTCGAACTTCAAAATGAAATGGCTCATCTTTTCTTGGAATTTTAGTGTTAGACTCCCATGAAACTGCCTGCCCTTTCTTCTTTGCAATCTTATTTAAAACGGTGGTCCATATACCATGGTATACTTCACTTTTTCCATTCAACAAAAGCTGATAACTATTTAATAGTGATGTTGTTGCAATTTTTCCATTACCCATTTGTCGATACGCAGCAAGGTTTGATACTCCGCCTAAGTGAATGGGCTCTACTAATAATTGTTCATCAAACTGATACGGGTACTTTTCTGTTTCTGCAGCAGAAGTAGGTAATTTCACAGTGTTAATCCTATCACGTTTAAATTTGAAATAGGCATCGCTGCTTCGGGTATTAAAAAGGAAATCACTTGGCTGAATAAATAGTCCTAAACCATGCTCTGCTATACTCTTTTCAAATCTAGATTTGACTGATTTCCCTAAACTCATATACGTTTCGGAATCTGTAATAACGATGTCAAAATTTTGCAATACCACATCAGTAAATTGATAAACCGGTTGTGTTGGCGTATTAAAATATTCAAACTTATATTTCCCTTTTGTCAATTGACTTCTAACAATGACTTCATGTCCAGATTCCGCCAAAAAATTCTTTAGATATTTTGTCTCAAACGTAGGAAATGTATTTAAGATCAGAACACGTAATGGTTCTTTATTTAGCACTTCTATAGGAATCGGATTCGTTTCTAAGACAACGCCTGCACTATCTTTAATCGCTAATTGATAAACATATGCTCCTGCTACTTTTGGGCGAGTAGTTAGGTTAAAATCTACATTCTTATCTTCAGTAAATTGAATAGAATCTAACCCGTTACTTCTTGAATCTTGTAGTACTAAAAATGACTTTTCTATAGGAGTTGAATAACTACCAGAAACCTTTAATTCACCTCCCAATACAAGTTGTTCTGTAAAGTTCAATCGCGTAACTCCTATTGGTTCAGCATTTGGAATATAGGTTGTGGAAATACTATCGAACAAATAAAAATCATATGGTTCTACGCCATCACCTAGTACAATAACATTGGTAAGGGAATCGAGCTCACTACGAATCGATTTTACTGGATTGTAATCTAAAACCTTTATACCTTTATAATGATTTAAAAGACTGTCTTTTACTACGGCATTAAAATTATCGGTCAGCACTAATGCCTGACTATCATTAATTTCAACTTCTTTTGTAGGCTCTAGAATTAATATACCCAATGCCAAGATTGTTATCAAAGCCACAATAGAATTTACAACAAACCGACCCCTTTGTTTTGTTTGCCATTCTTTCCAAACATAAATATTAAAAACTACTAATCCGCCAAGTAAGATGGGGATTATAAGCTCTTTTTGTAAAAATGAGAAACCATCAATCATAAACCTCTAGTTGTTTAAGAAACAATGAATTGATTTCGTCTATATACTCTTTTTTAGCTCCAGGTATTTGCGGTGTTTTTGGTAATGCTGATAACAATCCCTTTTGAACGAATTTATAATTATTCATTGTTCGCCCCGTATTATTCTCAATACGTTTTAAGCCTTGTAAGACTTGTAAATATTTACTTGGGTTAACTAATGCCAGTTGCCCCAATTCATTGCCTGCAGCAGTAAAAAGTGCATTATCAGCCTCATTAAAAGTGCTTTCTTGCTGTATTAACTGTTCTAAACGAGCAACAGCATTCTCTAATGCTTCAAAAGGATTTTCCACCTCTTTGGTTTCGTTCTTTCGATAATTCTCAACATCCTTTATTTTACCAGTAAGTCTGCTTTCTTCTTTAATTGGCGGTGGGTCAAAACCAATTCTATGTACATAAATACGGGCACTATTCTTTATTTCTTGAATAAGGGTCAGTGCATCATATTGAAATGGAAGTGATTTTTCTGGTTCATTTAAACTTAAATGCAATTCGGCATCCCACATGATATTCAAAGCTTTTCGCAATTTTGTCTTCAACGATTCTTCAAATAAGGTGGACTCTTCTGGGTCATCATGATTATGAAGGTAGTCGTGCAAAGGGTCTTCTGCCTCTTCTGCTTTTTCAGCCGCTACCAAATTATGCTCATTATCACCATCATGATCGTGCGAATATTCTTTTAAGATATTTTCTTGATCTTCAGCATGATCATGGTCCTCACCTTCTTCATCGCTTTCGATCTCAGCCGGAGCTTCTTCCATTTCAGATTCATCTCCCATAAACTGACCATACTTTAATCGTAGTGCTTTTTGGTCAAACCCCAGTTCATTACTTCTAGACTTAAATTCTTTGCTTGTAATGCTGGGCTTATCTTTCATTAACTTCTCGGTATCGATAATCAGCTGGCGTTGACTTCTAAAATAATCGGGCATTTGATCTACGCCCAAAGTCCCTTCTACTCCAAATTGCTCACTCACGGTATCTTTTATAACTGCGAAATACGTTTCGCTGCGTGACACATTTCGTTTGGGTTGTTTTTCATCAAAGGCTTCAATATAAAAATAGAGCTCGTCACCCAATTCCATCTTTAAGGCATTTAAATCTAGTGTTTTCTTAGCCTTCACCGATTTCAAACCTTTCGAAATAGCTTCCTTGAAATTCAATTTCTCTTCCCTGAACTTCACCGATTCTCCCGATCCTTTACTCACGGTGGCTATGATATAGGCTTCATCAATTCCGTGATCATCCGTAATTGCACTTTGTAGTTCGACAATCTTAGTGTCTGAAAAATCAAAATAGGTGTATTGTTCTAATCCTAAAATCTCAATTTCTGGGGGATTATCGGGTATTGCTTCCAACGAGAATAAATCTGACGTAAATTCAATGCCTTCTTCATTCTTAAATTTAAAATTGTAGAAGCCCGATTCTGATACAACTTGCTGTATACGATACCCCTTTTCGCCTTTTTGCAACTGAATTAGTTCCCCCATTCGGTCTAGGTAGACTTCTTGAACAGGATTATCAAATTCCAACAACCACTGAACCGTAGCGCCAGCAATTGCCTTAATATTTGGGTTGCTTACCACAATGGTTCCTTTTCGTGTATAAGATGGATATGTAACACTAATATCTTGACTGAAAATTTTTGGAATGACGGACTTGTCACTAATACTATCCATTGCTATAAACTGAATTTGTGTTTCGTTAGTAGAATTCCCTAAAACACTTTCTGCGCCTTTAAACAAGTCTAATCTCTGAACCACAACACCAAGTAATACCAACCCTAGCGTAACCAATAATGCCTGTTTTAATTTGTTAGGCGGATTAATAGTACCTAGCCTTTTCGTAAGCTCTTCAGATACTTTATAGCGTTGTAACTTGGCAAGATTCGATAATGAATCTACTGGTTGTAGCAACAAACCTGTACTAAAAGACGCCTCATCAACATTTGCATCTATATAATTGCCCGTGGTATCTAAACTATTTTTCCAAGGCTTCTTTATCAAAAGCAAAACGACCACTGCAACTACAAAGCTTAAAATACCACCCCAAAGATTTTTAGATACTAAATAGAAAAGAACCGCAATGCCTATAGCATACAAAACAGCTTCTGCGAATGACAAGATTTGCCAACGCCTGTGAAATTTCATCAAGTGTAGTTTGCCTGATTCCATTACTGTGTTCGTTTATAAGCTACAAAGCGTTCTACAATTAATAATACCAAAAGAACAACCCATAAATACGGATTCAGATTCCAGCTGGCTTGGTGGGTTTTAGATGCTTTATTTTCTATGAAATTAGTTTTTAAGTCTACTTCGGTAACTGTACGAATATTGGCTTTGGTTTGTAGATCTGTTACCGCTTTATTGACATCTAAAATACTAAGTAGATTCTCTGTTAATCTCCCAGATACCGCATTTTCTGTGGTTATTCTTTCTGTTATATAAAATGTATTTTCATCTTCCCCTTTTATTATCAGCGCATTAGAAATGGTGTCGTTCTTAAATACAAGTTTTTTTCGAGCTGAAACTAAAGCAGGTTTAGTACTCAACCAAATCGTTAGATCACTTTCTTTATTCTTCAATACTTCGTTATCTAAGGAACTTTCGACTTTTATTTCTCTATTCAAATACGTTGATGAAGCCGCCAATGCTGCTGCTATATAGGTTTTATCGGCACTTAGACTATCTGTATAAACCAAAGAAACTTCTAGAGCTGGTTGTTGAATTAAAGGGATTTTTGTTGAATTTGAGTTTGAACTTGAACTTGAACTTGAACTTGAACTTGAACTTGAAACCTGTAAACTATCGCCATTAGATGTCAATTGGTATACATCACCTAATTCAATAATCTTTGTTGCTATTTTTGAAGCTACCGGACTGTTATTGGCTGTAAATAATGTTATATTTTTCTCTGTCTGATATGCTAATAAAGGCTTCTCAAAAGTTTGTGCCGAATCCAAAACGATCCAGTTGATGTGATGGTTGGTTTCAGGTCTGGCTCCTTTTAGTCCTTTTGCATATCCGTTGGTAAAAACAATAATACTATCTGTTTGTAAAGCATCCATTTCTGATGCTAGCGACCAGTAATCTGCACTTCTAAAATCTTCTGAATTAGTATATTCAATATTGTTTATGGGTAACCCTGATTGTAAAAGTCTTATTTCTTGATCTGCCTGCAAATCAGTAAAACGAGCCATGAAATTTTCATTCTTTGCTAATTCAGGTTCAATAACATAGGTCAGTTTGCTGTTGTTCACCTTTGACTGCCATTGCGGTTTTGCCATGACCAAAGTGATGAGGGAAATAATCGCCATACGCAATAGCAACAACCACCATTCGTTTAATTGAATGCTGCTAGATTGTCTTGATTTAGATTCTGATAACAATTGAACGCTACCAATCTTTATAGTTTTCGCTTCTTTCTTACTCCATAAATGGATAGCTATTGGAACCAAAAGTCCCAATAAAGCCCATAAATACGAAGGTTGTGCGAATGACATATTAACCGAGTCTTTTACGTTGTTTTAAAAATAATTGTAATGCTTCACCCAAATGTGCATCCATACGAAAGACATAATGATCAATTCCGTTCGAAAGCAATTCGTCTTTGACCTTTTTCAATCTGCTTTCAAGAGCAGCCAAATATTCTGTTTTAGCTTTTTCGGTATCTACTTTTACTCGTGCTCCAGTTTCCAAATCTTCAAAAGTGATATTCGAACCGTAATTGAAATCCATTTCTGCAGAGCCCATAATTTGAAGTACGACCACTTCATTTCTAGCAGATTTTAATCCTTTGATAAACTTTGAAATCTCCTCACCCGTTTCATACATATCCGTCAAGAAAAATATCAATTCTTTTCCCCCTCTATTCGGTATGCGTTTATTTGAAATATGTGTTTCTGGCCATTTACCAGTATTTGAAAGGTTGATGAGTTCTAGCAATAAGCGATTGTAATGCTTTTTATCTGCCTTAGGGTAAATACTGACTACATCATTTTCATTGAGTGCGAAAAGACCAACAGAATCTCCCTGCTTTTGTGCCATGTAAGCTAATGTAGCTATTAGTACACGGGTAAAATCCATTTTAGACAAGGTATCTTCTTTATGTAACATCGATGCGCTGGCATCTACGATGAATTTTATGGTTACCTGACTTTCAATTTCAGATTGCTTGATATAATATCTACCGGAACGCGCCAACATTTTCCAATCTAGCAACCGAAGATCATCTCCTGGTTCATAGCCACGGTATTGGCTAAACTCCATTCCCGGACCAACACTGGCACTTCTATTTAAACCAGAAGTAAACCCCTCCACCACAATTCTGGATATCAATGATAGTCCCGAAACGGTATTGATGATTTCTGGTTTTAATAAATCGTGATAGTCTTGTTTTGCCATTTACCCAATAATCGAGATTTGATTGATTTTATGTTTTCGCCGAAATCAAAATTAGATTTATAATTCAGTACCCTTCGGGCTTGCCCTTAGGTTGTTTGTTTACCTTTTACTTCTATAGTATTTAATAAATGACTAGCAACTTTATCTGAAGTAATACCTTCTGCCTCTGCTCTAAAATTGACCAACACTCTATGGCGAAGTACTGGCAATGCCACACTTTTGATATCATTTAAGGTTACCGCTAACCTACCTTCTAATAGAGCGTTAGCCTTTGCCGTTAAGATCATAGCTTGACCTGCACGCGGACCTGCTCCCCAATCTACCCAGTCTTTCACATAAGAATCTGTTGTGGTTTCTGGTCGAGTAGCGCGAATGATATCACTTACAAAAGTGATGAGTGCATCGCTTATTGAAATTTCACGAACAAGCTGTTGTAAACGCACTATATCTTCTCCAGAAATTACTTTATTCAGTTTCTTTTTAAAGGTTCCTGTAGTAGCTTTTAAGATTGCTTCTTCATCCTGCTTGGTTGGATATCCTATTTTAATGTACAGTAAAAAACGATCTTGTTGTGCTTCTGGTAATACAAAGGTTCCTGATTGTTCTATAGGGTTTTGAGTTGCTAGAATAAAAAATGGCTTGTCTAAGGGATACGTTTTATCGCCATAGGTAACCTCAAATTCTTGCATTGCCTCCAATAATGCTGCCTGTGTTTTTGGAGGTGTTCTGTTAATTTCATCCGCTAGAATAATATTAGAAAATATAGGGCCTTTGTTGAACTTAAAGAACTTTTTACCTGTAGTATGGTCTTCTTCTAATATCTCGGTTCCAATAATATCCGAGGGCATTAAATCTGGCGTAAACTGTATTCTTTTAAATTTTAAATCAATGGCATTTGCCAAAGTTCTGATCATTAAGGTTTTTGCCAAGCCAGGTACACCTTCTAACAAAGCATGACCACCAGCCAAAAATGTAATTAGTAATTGAGAGACTGTCTCTTCTTGACCTATAATTACTTTTCCTATTTCTTGTTTTAAGGCTTTCAACTTACCGGAAAGCATTTCTACCTCATCTGCAATACGTTGTAATTCTTTATCCATTCAAAAATGTATTTATGAGGTAAGGGCGTACAACACTATATTGACCCCAAACCGTGTATTGTCTATTTTATACCAACGCTTGTTTCTAAAATCATAATCCCACTCGCAACCATAATCCTTATTACTATATAAGACTCCTATTCTACCGTTAACTTCTATTGCCTTTAAATAATCATGGACCAAATCATCGCCCCAGCCGTTCAGCTCTTGTGATGTGGTGGGCGGACCGTCTTCAAAATCGAAGAAAATAGAATAGATTTCGTGATCGTTGGGTATCTTTTTTAATTCGGACGGACCAAATATTTCCTCCATCTGCCTTTCAAAAGACTTTGCAAAAAGACCATCAATATCATGATTGCAATCATCGGCAAATACGAAACCGCCATTGCGGATATATTTTTCGAAATTCTCTTTTTCCTTCTTGGTAAACTCCACCAATTTATGTCCGGAGATATAACAAAACGGACTCTTAAAAATATCATCGCTTGCCAAGGTGATTATCTTTTCTTGAGTATTTACTTTTAAAGTAGTATACTCAACCAAAGAATTCAACAAGTTGGAAGGCATACGCTGATCTACATCCCAATCGCCGGATTCATATTGTAACCTAGTAAAGAAAAATTCGTTGTTCAAAAGTGTATCGCTTATTTTATAATGAAGCTGCAAAAAGAAAACTGGTTGTCGTGAAGTTTCACAAACAACCAGTTTTAATTATAATTCTATCACCTATACCGCATCAGAAAGACTGGTGAACGTAAAGTCGCGAACCTTCATATATGGTATTAAATTACCATTGATACGCACCTGTTTACCAAGCGTTTCTAAATTGTTTAACATGATAATCGGACTCTCATTAAACCTGAAGTTTTTTACAGGATATTTAATTTTTCCGTTTTCGATATAAAACGTTCCATCTCTAGTTAGTCCTGTATACAGTAAAGTTTGTGGATCTACGCTACGTATGTACCATAAACGTGTAACCAAAATTCCTTTTTTAGTACTCTTGATCAAGTCCTCTAAACTAGCATCACCACCAGCCATGATAACATTGGTTGGGAAAGGAACTGGATCTACTCCTTTTTCTTTTGCCCAAAAACGATCGTAAGCTAAATTTTTAACCGCTCCATTTTCTAACCAAGTTGTTTTCTTTAGCGGTTGTCCTTCTCCATTCCAAGTAGCTGTCGGCACTTCTGGATTCAGTGGGTCTGACCAAATATTTACACGTTCATCTACAATCTTTTCTCCTAATTTATTAGCTCCATCTTTACCAGACATAAAACTTCTACCTTCATCTGCAGAACGTGCATCTAAAGACCTGAACATATTACGTAACAAATCTGAAGAAGCAGCAGGCTCTAAAATAACCGTGTATTTACCTGGTTCAATTGCTTTTGCCTCTCTAGACAATACCGCCTTGTCAATCGCTGTTTTAGCAGCTTCGTCAGCATCAAATTTTGTTACATCATTAAAATCTCTAGAAACCCAACCAGAACCTGTACCATCATTAGTACGCATGGTTACTGTAAAATCTACATCGGTAGATTGATTGTATGCGAACAATCCTTTTGAATTGATCATAGCACTAAAACCGGCAGAATCATTTAAAAATCCTGCTGCAGTTACATCTTTTGCATCTGCTGGAACAATACTACTACTAGCTACTTCTGCCCTGTATTCTGGGGTTATGTTAGCTGTTGCTTCGCTAAAACTAATAGATTCATCGTACATCTGTGGACCCAAAGGCTCCATAAATTCTGGATTCTCTGGTGAAAGGTTTGCCAATTCCTCAGCTCTTCTTACCACTTTTTCTAACGATGCATCATCGAATTCGTCGATAGTTGCCGTACCAGATTTTTTTCCAAAGCTAGACTGTACAGCCAAACTTTGATTGGAACTAAAACCTGATGTTGATACCGTATTACGTGCATATCTAATATTACCGCTATTATAACCGCTTAAATTAATCTCACAGGTATCGGCTTTGGAAAAGCTCAATGCTTTCTCCAATATTTTTCTTGCTTCTTCTTTTGTATAAATTGCCATTGTTGTTCTGTTTTAAGAGTATCCCTAATTAAATAGTTCTACCTGTGTTAATTACGTTTACATCATTGAACCTAGCGGTAGAACTACCGTGAGACACAGCACTAGATTGTGAAGGCTGACCCTTACCGTCAAAGAAAGTTCCAAACAAACGGTAATCGCTTTCATCGCAAATCTTAACACAAGAATTCCAGAACTCCTGAGTATTAGATTGGTAAGCTACATCTTCTAGCATGCCAACAATTTCACCATCCTTAATTTCATAAAACACTGTACCACCAAATTGGAAATTGTAGCGTTGCTGATCAATAGAATAAGATCCACGACCCGCAATATAAATACCTTTCTCAACATCTTTAATCATCTCAGAAATAGAATACTTCTCTTTTCCTGGTTCTAATGATACATTTGGCATACGTTGAAACTGAACATCGTCCCAACTTTGAGCATAGCAACAACCATGAGATTCATTTTGATCGATCATATGAACTTGATCACGTATTGCTTGGAAATTCGTTAGTACACCATTTCGTACCAAATCCCATTTCTTCGTTTTCACTCCTTCATCATCATACCCAACAGCACCTAAAGAACCTACTTGAGTTTTATCGGCTACAAGATTAACTACATCACTACCGTATTGGAAGTTTCCAGATTTTAATTTATCTAAAGATGCAAAACTAGTTCCTGCGTAATTAGCTTCATAACCTAATACACGATCCAACTCTAATGGGTGACCTACAGATTCGTGAATTGTTAGTCCTAAGTGATTAGGCTCTAAAACCAAATCATACTTACCGGCATCAACCGATTTAGCAGTTAATTTCTCTTTAGCCTGTTTTGCCGCAATGGTAGCATCTTCTACCATATCATAGCTATTTCTATATAAACGTAGACCTGCTGGACCTTCTAGTTTTTCAGATTCTAAGCCATCCATATATTCATAGCCCATTCCTACAGGAGCACTCATGTTCTCTCTAGTCTTAAAGTTTCCTTTAGCTTTATCAATAGCAGTTACTCTAAACGTAGGCCATAATCGGTGAATATCTTGATCAATATAAGAACCGTCTGTAGAAGCAAAATACTTCTGCTCATTAACCATGAATAAAGCAGAGTTAACATAATCAGCACCATTGTCCAATGCAGCTGCGTTTGCAGTTAACAATAAATCTACTTTTTCTGAAACCGGTACCTCTTTGAAATTCTTTTTTATAGGTGTTTTCCAAGAAACCTCACCGTATGCATTTACAGGGGCTAGTTTAACTGGATCTTTTTGAATTTTTGAATTTGCTTTTGCAATAGCAACTGCCTGCTCTGTTGCCTTTTTAATTCCGTCTGCAGTAACACTATTTGTTGATGCAAATCCCCAAGTGCCATTAGCTATTACACGAATACCAATACCAAAAGATTCTGTATTCACAACATTTTGTACTTTATCTTCTCTAGTAAACACATACTGGTTTAAGTATCTACCTATTCTAGCATCTGCATATGTAGCACCTAAAGACTTGGCCGTATTTAGGGCAACATCTGCCATGTTCTTTTTAATCAAGACATCCATTCCTGGTTCTAGTAAAGCTTCCGTCGGGATATCATTACCTAGCAATAATGAAGGCATCATTAAAGCTCCGGCACCCAGCCCGGCGTACTGTACAAAATCTCTTCTTTTCATGTGTTAGTTTTAAATTGGTTCTCAAGGATAGATATTCTAAGTGGACATCTTACCTCAACATTTATGGTATTATGAATGTTATAATTGCAAAACTGTATTACTATAACTAAAGACAAAACTTAATATCATCCTTCACAGAATTCGTGACATTAATTACAGCTCTCTAAAAATAGACAGGGTTTTTTAACAATTATGTTAACCTTAACATAAAATATAACTTAAAAATAAGTTTTTGAGAATAATGTAAAAATGGGGTGTTGATTTTTTGTTTTCTCAACTAACTAGAAAAAAAATTAATTATTGATATTCTATAAAGTGATTAGAATACTCTCTTCTAAATTTCACCTACCGATGCATCTTATCTAAAATCTCAATAATCTCAGTTTTCTTACGGACGGATACCGGAACATTCTCTCCATTTTTCAGCATTAAATAACCGCCATCTGTTTTTATGTAGGCGCTGATGCATTGAAGGTTTACTAAATGACTTTGGTGTACGCGTACAAAATCATGACTACTTAAAAGGTCGGCAAAGTATTTTAAGGTCTTTGTTACGAAAATCTTGCGTTTATCTTGAAGGTGGAAAATAGTGTTATTGCTATCAGATTCACATCGTACAATATCATCTAAACTAACAATGATAATCTGGTCTAGCGTATGTAATGATATTTTATTTGGTTTTTTCTCGGGTGCAGAAATAGTCTCTTTTAAAATCTGTAGTCGTTCTTTATTCGGTTGCAGCTGTTCTTTTGCTCTAGATATCGCTAAGCTTAAATCTTCGTTCGAATAGGGTTTTAATACATAGTCGATTGCGGCAAATTTGAAAGCTCGTATGGCAAACTCGTCACTTGCGGTTACAAATATAATCTTGGATTTTAAATCGGGAAAAATCTCTAAAATATCAAACCCTGTACCATCTCCCAGCATAATGTCCAGAAACAGAATGTCGGGCTGATTTTTACGCAAAACCTTGGCAGCTTCCACTACACTCTGTGCTGTGGCGATAATTTCAATATCTGTATGTTGCGTCTCTATATCCTTCTTTAAAAGGGTTAAAGCGTCAATCATGTCTTCTACTATTATCGCTGTATGCATAGGTCTCTAATAATCTGTTAGTAATGGTATTTTAAAGGTAATCTTGGTGCCATTAATACTACCATCTTCATTCTTAATTTCACGTATATGCAGGGTATTTGTTCCTGATATAGATTCTAATCGTTCTTTGGTCACGGTCAATGCCATAGATTGATGGTCTGTTTTTGGCTTTTCATTTTGCGATTTAAAAATACCCAAACCATTATCAATTATGCTGCAATGCAAATGCGTTTTAGAAGTAGTAAACCTTATCGTTAGTTTCCCTGGTTTATCTCCTTTTAAAATTCCATGTCTTATCGCATTCTCTACAAAAGGCTGAATCAACATTGGCGGAATTAAAATATCTTCTGCATCAGGGTTGGTTTGAAAATCAATGGCATACTCAAAAGGTTTTTGTGCCATCAGCTTTTCTACTTCTATATAATGCCTTAGCGCTTTAATCTCTTGATTTAGACTGATATACTCCTTTCTAGAATTCTGAAGGGTTTCTCTAAGTAGAATGGCAAAGCTATTTATGGTCGCATCCATCTTTTCTGGTTTCGTACCTGCCATAGCTTTTACACCATTTAAGACATTGAATATAAAATGCGGATTCATTTGTAATTGCAATGCTTTCTGTTCTAAGGTCAAAAGGTAATTCTGAGTTTTCAAGTGTTCTTGTTCTGCTTTGTTTTTTGCCTTAATCTTACGAATGTAAAACAAGCCAATACCTAATAACACTACAATAGCTAATTCCAAAACAGACCATTGAAACCAGTCTTTTTTATACAGCGGACTATCAATAAAAAAGCTAAATTTTATTGGCTCGCTTTTTTGCCATCTAAAGTTTCTAGATTGTACAGAAAAATCGTGTGGACCATATGCCAGACCAGCAAAATTTTGCTTGTTCTGCTTTACCCACGGACTCCAATCGGTGTCATCTAATTTTGTTCTGTATTCTATTTCATTGGGGTGGTCAACATCTACCGTTCTAAAGGAAAAACCTAGTTGTGTTTGATCGGGAGTTAATTGCAGTACCTTGTCACTATTCGTCCAATCTTTTAAAACTAGTGAATCTATATTTTTATAACGCTCCTCTACCCCCGTAAAATATACTGTTGGTGGTAACGAAGCTTTTTTGCTTTCACTTGGTATATGTTTTGTTAACCCATAAATAGCACCAAACCACAGATTACCTTGTTCATCTTTATCTACCGCATTTAAACAGGTTTCTATCCCTAGAAATCCGTCATTTCTACCAAAGTGATATACGTCTGCAATCTCATTAGCTTTATTCAATTCTATTTTATCGACTCCCCTTTCTGAGCCTGCCCACAGATACCCTTGATCATCAAAAATGAGCTGATAGATATTATTTGAAGATAAATTCTTGCTTCCTTTTAATTGTTGAAAATTTACGGGATTGGTGCTATTTGCATACCAAATACCTTTACCAGAAGTACCTAAGTAGATAGTTTCTTCATGGAAAAAAATTGTACCAATAGCTGTTTGCTGCTCCAAACCAGTTTCAATACTCGTCACCTTATTATTTTCTATATAGCCCAAATGACCATTTTGTGTGGAATACCACAGCTTACCATCTGGACTTTTAACCATGCCTTTTATCAGCATGTCGGTAATTCCATTTCGCTTAGAAAAGGTTTTTCTAACCACCAGGCTGTCAATGTCAGAGTAGTAATTGAATTTTACGATACCATGAGCATAGGTAGCTGCCCATATAAAATCATCATCGGTAATTACGGTACGCACCCAATCTGACGGAAAGCCTTTACTTTCATCAATAATGTGATTGGTGGTTCTTTCAACGGAAACCGTATCTATTTGAATTAAAAAGGTTTCGCTTGACGAGAACACCAAACTATCGACCATTTTAGTTTCACGAAATAGCAGTCCTCTATTATCTGAACCCGCCCAAATATTGCCTTTGGCATCACTGGTAATTGTTTTAATCTTTACATCGAAAAAGGAACCTTCGCTTGGTAATGGATGGATACCTGCAGAATCTATTTTTGATAATCCAGCTTCTGAAGTAGAGAACCATAATCCGTCTGGGGCATTATGAACCGCATAAATACGATTGCCTTTTAAGCCCGTTCGTTGGTCATAATGCTTAAAATTATTCTGAAAGTATTTGTAGAATCCGCCACCAGAAGTTGCAATCCAAAGGTTACCATTGTCATCATTGATTACTTTTCTTATATGCGGAGTAGCTAATCCGCCAGCCGTATTTAATCGTTTTATCTCTGAAAATTTTTCGGTCTCTACAATCGTAATACCATCATTATCAGTGGCTAGCCATAATTCATCTTCATTTTGAATTGACATGGAATTGATGCGCGATGGTTCTGGCATTAAAAACTGATTATCAGTATTCTCTGCGTCCATTATGAAAACGCCATCATCAAATGTTGCGGCAATTATCTTGTTATTATGTAACAGAACCGACTTAAAATTATTGACCTCAACTTTCAATTGTTCAGTTGCAGATTCACTTAATTCATTAAGTTTCCATAAGGCATTATTGGTAGCTAACCAATACCAATTTCCATCAAAAAGTATGGTGTTAATTTCACTTCTATCAATCTCTGGATTGATAGTAATTTTTTGAAGTTGCTTGTTTTTAGAATACCTATAAACTCCCTTTTTAGTTCCAATGAATAGAACGTTTTCTGCGGAATAGATTTGGAGTATTTGGGGAGATTCAAAATTTATAAAGCGATTCTTGACTTTTATAGTTAGTCCTTTTCTACTCCCAACAAATAAAGAATCGTTTGATGTGTATAACGCATCTATATAGTTAGAAGGTAATCCATCACTTTCATTCCAAACTTCAAAGACATTTCCGTCAAAATTTGCTAATCCACCACCTTGTGTTCCCAACCACAAATAACCCATTTCATCTTGCAGTATATCATATACTTGAGACTGTGGTAAACCATCTGCAATTGTATAAGGTCTTAGCTGACTGTTTTGCGCAAACAATTGTATTGTTCCGAAGAAACAAAACACAATCAATACGTATTTCAAATAAAGTTTCAAAAAAAGGTTTTCTATTTTAAGGTTTCAAGTATCATTTTAACGCTGATACCGTTATAATATTTGATACAGCGAAGGGTCATTTACCGTAACGCTTTGATATTCATTTTGGTCATTAGATTGCAAAATAGGTGCCAATACACACAGTACCGTTGTTTTTCCTTTTATTAATAATATATTGCCTTCTACAGTACTTCTCCATCGGAATTTCTCTATCGGAATATTCAATTTAAAAAGTACCTCTGCCATTTCTGGCGATTCTGAAATCCAATCCATAATTACCTCTTTGTTTTCCAATTTAGGCATATCATCCGTGTTGTCAAAAGTAAACTCCCAATCTACCGGAATATTAAATTTGAAACTGTACGCTTCACCAAAAGACGATTCTTGTCTTGTCTTTAAGGCTGTAAACCAATCGACATCTATATCTGGATACGTTTCCTTAAATTCTTTAGAAAGATAAGCAGGTCCTTTAGATTCTGCCGTTGGGTAATAGCCATAATATGGTTTAGCTAAATAATGTTCTGCAAATTTTCCGCCGAATACATTAAAGTATGTTGATGCAGATACTTGTTTTGCTCCCAACGTATTTTTTAGTTCTTGCAACAAATCTTGATTTTCACCTAATCCACAAGAATGAAAAATTACTTCTGAATTTGAAGTTGCTTCATTTTTAATTGACTGAATTTCTTGTTCTTGAATAGCATTCCGTAATGTCTTTACTGTAATGCGCTCGCCAGATTTAGATGTCTTTAATGACACTCCTAACCAAGCATTGCTATGGCTAACAATATGTATTTCATTAAAACGAATGTGATTCTCCTCTGCCTTATTTATAAAATTTATAATCTCATCTATAGAAAACAAATTCGCTACAACCTGCATTTCTTTCTTAGTGAAATACCGTTTTGCATTCGTGTAATACGTATTGTCACCTTCGTCAAAACCTGCAATAAACACTATAGATTCTTGCACTTTCGCTCCGCTAAAAGGCGATGCAAGCGCCGTCTCCGAGCTTTTCGAAAACGGCTTCTTGCAGCCTAGCACTAAAACACAAACCAATACTAAGATTGTATACTTATTCATTTTCATCTTTTAATAGTCCGTACTTACTATAGCATCTTTTGTAATTGCCTGAGCCTTTTCCTTTTTCATCAACTTAGAGCCATTCCAGGTATACGGAGTTGTAATGAATTCTACATTGTTCTGAGACAAAGCATCATCTAGTGTTTTGATGTTTTTTGTAATGGTCGTCTTCAATAAAATAGTACTCTTAACGCCTTGCATATCCGATGGAAAAACAAAAGATTCTGTCTTCAAATAATTGGTGTCTGCATAGTCAATTAAACTAGCCACTTTTTTAAATCTTCCGTTGTTCCAAAAAATATAACTTTTCCCTACTTGGTAGCCAGAATCCGAATCGGCTAAATCTACCGTAATTACATCTTCTACGTTGAATAAACCTAAACTACCATGGTTTTCAATATGAACAGGAATTGCACCTAGGCTATCTAAAACCATTTTGTCTAACTGCACTCCATTTTTAAAAGCACGTAATTGGTATTTTGCTTCTGCAACGCCCGACGCATTCAAAGCGATACTTTCATACCCATATACAAACTTCACCTGATTGTCTGCAATGCTTCCAAAAGATTTTTGAGCAATCATTCCTCCCCAAACCCATCCGGTCTGGTCTCCTGTTGTTACTCTGTACCAGTGGCTTTTTATACCGTTAATTTCCTTGGCATACAAACTCTTTTCCCAAAGCACCATTTTAGTACCAATATCAAGAAGCGTTATCTTCTCACTTCTAACAGAGGGCTTTTCACGAAGAAAAACTTTGTGCGCCAATAAATATTCATAGGTTAGTTCTTCTGCTGGAATTTCCTTGTCCATAATCTCAAATTCTACTTCTTGTGCGTTTTGAGCGAACATGTTTACAAATGCAAATAAGCATAGGAATAAGGCACTTTTCTTTAAATTTCTCATAATTCTAAATTTTAAGGGTTATTAATAATTAATTGCTGATATAGCGTCTTCAGTATCAAAGTCATCATCGTTATCAAAGTCATCATCGTTCCAAGCAATGCTGCGAAGCACCTTAATGTCTTTGATCGTATATGTTTCCGTGTATTGTAATGCTGCTCTTAGAATTGTTCCTTCCTTGCCAAATGATTGATTAGGAAAAATGTAGTGTATGTCTGAAATAGGTTCATAACCATACTCGTTTTTAACACTTGGCAGCGCTATAAAATCATTATCATTGGTTACCAAATAATAGAACTCTTCTGTACTTGCGCAACAGGCATTATATTCTAGGGTTACTTTTAATACTTCCGAAATATTTTCTAATTCCGGATTCTTTAAAACTGAAATGCGTATTTCGTCTAACAATCCAAAATCTGAAATAGTCAATGTCCCTAAACGATTACCTGGGTTCTCTGATACAATTACATCTAGTGCCCATGTATCTTCTTCCTCTTGCCCAATAGTTCTTTGGTTGGCTACATTGTATTTATCCGTTAATTGAAACTCTTGTGCATTGGTAATACAAACACTTAGTACAGCGATAAATAAGATTAAATTTTTCATAGTATTAATTTTAGTTGTTTTGTTTCTACACCTCTAAATTAGGGTAGACATAACGTGTTTTAGATGCTGTTCTAGTATTCGTAGACCTTCATCTAGAATTCGTTGAACATCCAGATTTTATTCAAATTCCACATGTTCTTACTTGGGATTTTTACATTGGAAAATGACCATCAAAAAAGTATACATTAGATATAAAGAAAGGTACGAAGCAATCTCTAATTAGTTAGCAGATTACTTCGTGCCTTGCAAACTTACCTGCCGCCAGGCAGGAACGTTTTTATTAAAACTGTTTACTGAAAACTGATACCGCCTACTTTTTAAGGGTCAATGTCATTTCTTTTTGGACTGATTTCATAGTTATTTCAGAAAAGTCTGCTCTTATTTTATCCTCAGAAATCCATTTTCCATTTTCCAGCTTTTCAACACCGACAAATTTACCTTGGGCATTAAATTTTATGCGTAGACTTTCATACTTACCTAAGTACTTTGTTACTAATTCTGAATACATCACTTTAAATTCCATCGTTACTCGTCTTTTGTCTTTTTTCTCTATTATGCCTTCAAAAGCTATTGTAAAAGTTCGTTTGAACTTGCTGGTTTCTTTGACCTCTGCTTCTGCACCTACGGCGGAATTGTTTACATTATCTGGCATTGGCAAGGGCTGTTTTACTTTCATCAATGAACCGTCTTTATTGACTATGGCTTCATCTACAGCAACAAACGAGGTATAATTGGTAACTAAGTTGTATTTAAGTCCTAGTGCAACCACCTCAGCTTTCACATCTTCATTAAACAGCTTCTTGTAATCATCTAATTCCCCTATTCGCTTTCTAGCCCATAAGTAACGTAATGCTTTGTTTTGCTTACTTAATTGCCCGTCAGATACATTATACACTTCTCTAAATCGTTTTTTACCTTGATACCCGGTTACTATAATTTTACCCTCAGCCTTGCCTCTATATTTACCGTGAACAATAACTGGTCTCGCAGCAAATACATCTGGTATGCTCTTTTGGGCAAGGTCATACATATCAAAGCCTTTTGATTCTATTTTTACTCGTGTTAATAATGGCGTTGAAATGTATTTAGCAAAGTCTTTAGCAACTTCTGCCGCTTCTTCTGATGTCGTTGCAATAAATGATTCGCTGTTCGACACTTTAGCCATACCCTCTATTAAATATCTATTTACACTAGAACCTATACCAAAAGTGAAGACATTTGCTTGATCTAGATTTGAACTAATAAGCTCAAAAGCCTCCTTTTTAACGCTTACATATCCGTCAGTTATAATTACCATAGAACGGGCAACGTTTAAATTTTTCCTTGGTAATTTGTATGCTTCATTTAGTGCACTTAATAATTGTGTTCCGCCACCACCTTGACCTTCGGATAAAAACCGAATGGCTGCTTCAATATTCTGTTCATTAATCTCTACCGGAGTTGGACTGAAAATTGTTGAACTCGATGCGAATAATTGCACATTAAACGTATCCGTCATTCGTAATCCACATAAAAGATTGCGCATTAGTTCTCTTGACACCTCTAAAGGATACCCGTTCATAGAACCCGATACATCAACAATAAATAAATACTCACGTGCCGGAATGTCATCTAAAACAACATTCTTATTGGGTTCCATTTGGTATGTAAAGAAGTTTTCATCTTCGCCTTCGAATAGCAGTAAACCCGATTGTATTTGGTTGCTACGTAGGTTATAATTTAAAATGAAATCTCTGTTCGATGGATTTTTATTTTCCTCGGATAAAAAAACCTCAGCAGTCTTCGCATCTGGATAATTGACATTTACATTATGTGTAGTACTATTAATATTCTGAATGATCATACCCGCATTTAGGGTAACCGTCATGTCAAAATCAAAAGTGTCTGCAATTCCTTTAGCCGTATATGGCATATTGAAGCTTTCTTCATTTACAGCACTTTCTCCCGTAAATCTCGGACCAACAACACCTGGTGCCACAAACTGATATTCGCCATTTACAGGAACCAGTAATTCTGTGTAATAAATAGCAATTGAAATTTCATCACTTGGCATTATATTACCCACATTCATTTGAAATACATTAGGTCTGTTCTGATCTAATTTTGCTGCACGTTTACCTTCATCTATTGCTTTATCGTATACTTTTTGCGCTTCTTGTTTTTCAAATATTTTGGCGTTTACAATTCGGTTGCCTATAGTCATTTGCATTTTATGTACCGCTGCTTTTGTAGAAAGGGGAAAGACATATTTAGCTTCAATTGCCTGGTTTCCTTTATTCTGATATACTTGCGTAACCTTTACATGGGCAATAGTACCCGAAATTTCAACTTCTGTTTTTGAAGATTTTAAGGGTATAACAGCATCTTCGGTAGATACCAATAAATAAGGACTATTATCGTCCTGAGAAAAACCTGCGAAGAACGTGCAACAAAGTAAAATGGTGTAAAATAGTTTCATGATCGTAGTTTTAGATTATTAATTCTGAGTCAAATCTAATCGTGAACAATCGCTATATAGGGTAGCTTTTAGTATTCGTTGGATATCAACTAGAATTCGTTGATTGTAATAAGAGTATAAATACTATTCAATCTTTAAAATACATTTTTAGGCTGGGTGTAGATAAAACGTAGAGATACTTGTAGTGCACTAATAAAGTAATAATCAGCCAAAAATTGAAGCAAAAAAAATGGATTCTACCTCCATGTAAAAAAGGTAGAATCCAATATATAAAGGCAATTAAATTTATTTGTAAAAATCTAACTCGGCAATGGCTGCAGAATCATTTGCGCCTGCAATTTCTAAAGCCATTAGTTTAACATACCGTGTTGAAAATGAACTTTTAAACTTATGCATTCTAGGGGTAGGATCATTAATAAGATTACCAAACTCGAAATTTTCTATTGCTTTCCAATTTTCCCCATCCAAACTACTATAAATGATTCCTTTTTGAATCATTCCTGTAGCAACAGTCGTTGGTGGTGTATACTTAAAAGCACTAATACTAGTCTGCTCCCCTAAATCTAATGTAACATACTGTTTATATATACGGTTCTTTTCAGACTGCCAAAAAGTATCTTTATTTTCATCAATTAGCATATCGCCATTATGTTCTTTAACTGAACCGTTATCATCAATTACTTTCCACTTATTTTTAAGTAAGCCAAAGTTGTGTTCAGACATACTGCCTACTTCACCGTTCATAATTGCTAATGCCTTTACCATACCATTTGCAAATGCAAATGGCTCCTTATATTCAGTAGAACTTTCTGAAGGTAACTCACCGTTTGTGGTATATACAATTTTCATTCCCTTAGTAAGATTACCACTTGCATTTTCACCATGAGGATTCCATTTAAAATCAGTCATTTTAGGTGCTATATCCACTAATCCTAATTTTGTTCTATGCATCTCTAAAACGGGCGGTCTACTTTTGTAGTAATGAGCTGAAACATTTTGTAGAACCGGAATAGCCCTATAATCTAAAATGCGTAATCGAAATTTATTTGTTGTTACCTCAGGAAATCTAAGTATTCTTTTATACCCAATATTTGTACTAGAAACAACCTCTTGCCAGTCTCCATTTATCCAGACATCTAATGCATGTTTAGATACACGCTCACCATGTCTTTTAACATCTTCTTGAATGACAAACCTATTGATCTTAGCCTCTTTTGGTAGTTTAAACTCAAGTATTAATTTATCATTATCTAAAACCATAAATGTATCCTCATTGGCATCCAATAATTCTACAGGACCTTCGGCTTTTTCCAATAAGTCAGTACCATAGGTTTCCTTAATACGCTTACCCGTTTCTTGCAAAACCTTAACATCTTTCTCAGAAAATATACCTTCTCTATTTGGTGGAATGTTCAACAAGAAAATTGAGTTACCACCAACAGACCTTTCGTAGATATCAAAAACATCATCTGTGTTTCTTACCTGCTGTTCATCATCGTTTCTATAAAACCAACCCTCTCTAATAGACGTGTTTGTTTCTGCAGGTTGGTAATGCAAATACTTTCCTTCCATTAGTTTATCTATACTTGCAACATCTTCACCAGTAATATCGGCGAACAAGTTCATTGTTCTTGGATCTTCGGTATATGGTATCGCATTCCACTCCGTATCTCTGGTAGCTCCAGCCTCATTACCACACCATCTTGTGCCTTCTTTACCAAAAACAACCGCGTTAGGCGCCAAAGCTGTAATTAACTTCTTCCAGTCTCTATATTTGTACTGCTGTCCGCCTTTTCTCTTGGGATGGGCACCATCAAACCAAACTTCGTCAATAGGACCATATTCGGTAAGTAATTCAAATAATTGGTTCAAGAAATACTCATTGTAGTCATCGACTTCAAATTCAAATGTTGTTTTATTTTCAAATGGACGACCTTCAACCTCTCTAGGAATTGTGCGTTTGGTATACTTACTTAAATTACCATATAACCCCTCTTTACTCTCAATTTGAAATAAATCTGCAGGCGACAAATAAACCCCTAATTTTATACCAAACTTTTTACAAGAAAGAGACAGCTCTTTTAAAATATCTCCATTACCATCTTCAAAAGGTGAAGACATTACCCCATGTTTAGTATACCTACTTTGCCATAACACAAAACCATCGTGATGTTTTGCAGTTATTATAACCTTTTTCATACCGGCATCCTTCATTGCTCTGCACCACTGGTCAGTATCTAAATTTTTAAGATTAAAAACCGCTGGGTCCTCCATTCCATTTCCCCATTCCAGTTTTGTAAAAGTGTTTGGTCCAAAATGTACAAATGCTATAAATTCATCTTTCAGCGCATTCATTTGATTTTCTGATGGAATTACATGTGCTGCTTTTAGAAGAACAGAATCCCTTGAATCATCGTCATCAATTGGGATAGTATTAGCTGCTGGCAACAATATAGCTTGCTTTGAATTATTGGTACATGAAGAAAAAAACAGTGCCAGAATGGTAATTTGTAAAACGGTGATAAAACTCTTTGTTGTTGGTTTGGTCATTAGTTTGGTATTTGATTTCTTTTGATTGCAATTAAAAAATTAGAACAACTTCAAATCTATTCTTTTTTTTGGAAAGCTATATCTATTACTAGTACTCTAAAAGTGCTAAACATTTCTCTCAAAAAAGTAATTATTAAAAATAAAGCTTAACCATAGATATTGTCCTCTTATATTAAGATTTAATGGTAGTTCTATCATAACTGACCAATATCATGTTCAACTACCGCTATGATCTATACTTTTAAGGCATCATAAATAATAATAGGTCATGAGAAGAAATTTGGATAAAAAGGAATGTGTAGCGCTCCTGGAAGAAAACTACGTTGGCAGATTAGCTTATATTTCAGGTGGATCTCCACATATTGTACCTATAACCTATTTCTATGACCCAGAAACCAATTCAATAACCAGCTATTCTTCTGAAGGTCATAAAATACAGGAGATGAGAAAAAACATAGCTGTTTGTTTGTCCATCGACGAAATAGCTTCTATCTCTAATTGGAAATCTTTGTTGGTTCAAGGTACTTTTGAAGAACTTTCAAGTATTGATGCCAAACATATGTTACATCAATTTTCTGATGGGGTAAAAAATGTGATTCGTAAAAAATATGGTGAGAACCCCAATTGTATTAGTGAGTTTTCAGCCAAAATAGATACCGAAGATGCACCCATTGTTTTTCGAATTCATATTACAGAACTAACTGGAAAAATTAGAATAACAGATATCTAAATATTAGATTGCTTTAAAAACAGTATAAAAAAAGCTCTCATTTAAAATGAGAGCTTTTTTATTTAATTACTTTGAAACAGAAATCGTTTTTCAAAACTGTCTTTTAATAATTTTCTTGCAGAGGACAATAAGTCTTCTACTTGACTAAGTGTTGCTTTCCGTATTTCTGCAATTTCTTCTGTAGTTAACCCTTCATTTGCATAGAGTTCAAAAACTGTTCTCATTGGCATATTCATTTTATCAAGTACTAATTGAATATGACGGTAAATACGTTCTTTGTTCAAAGATTCATCCAATTTATCTGCCAGTTGTTTTTCTTCTTCCGTTATAAAAACCTGGTTAAGAGAATAGTTACTCTTATCAACAGATTTATCATCAAGCTCCTCTAGAAGTAAGAAATCACCGTCGCCATCTTGGGTATAGTTTTCTTCCATAGCATCCCATTCTGGTTTAGAATAGGTATCAATATTATCAAAAAACACATGATCAAACTCCTCCTCTACCAAACTATCCTCTAATAATTCATCTACTTTTTTAAATAGAAAAATGTGTAATTCATTTTCCGTTTTTATATCATCTATATTGTCATAAACTTCTATAAATAATTGATCTGTAAAATCATTGGGATTAAACATTCCCTTATTCAATTTACCATTAGCAACCGCACTATTAAGTCTTTTAGAGACATACCTATATATTTGAGGTAATACCTTTAGTAATTCGGAATTAAAGGATTCTCTATTCTCCTTACGTTTAAAAGAAACCAACTTAGAGTATGTTTCTTTCATAATTATGCGCACATCGTTTATTACAGTTTCCATTTGATTATTATTCTATTATTAGTTGTATAAATTTGAGGTTATTTTGCTTCATATAATATGATAAATATCAGTGAACTAACTAAAGATTTCAGATACTTTAGTATCTTATTGTTCTAACACTTACTATCTGCAAATCAATAACAGTTCATGATCAACCCTTCAGACTTCGGTATTGCCGGACTAACCAATGAGCAAGTGAATGCTTCGAAAAAAGAGCATGGCACAAATACTTTTAACTATAAAAAAGAAAACAGCTTTTTAGATGCACTTAAAAGTATTGTTAAAGAGCCAATGGTTATTCTTTTACTCATTGCTTCTTCAATCTACTTTATAACCGGTAACTGGGGCGACGGCATATTTTTAGCTTCTGCTATTATTTTAGTTGGTTCCATATCACTGTATCAAGATTCTAGAAGTAGAAAGGCATTGGAGAATCTTGAAAAATTAACGCACCCAAAAAGTAACGTAATACGTAATGGTACCGTTGTTGAAATTGATAGTCAAGATATTGTTGTGGGCGATTATCTCATGGTTGAAGAAGGCACTACCGTTTCTGCCGATGGTGTCATTGTACATTCCAATGATTTTTCTGTAAACGAGTCTATTTTAACCGGAGAATCGCTTTCCGTCTATAAAAACTCCAATAGTTCCGATAATTTAATTTTTACTGGAACTACTGTTGCTAGCGGACTCGCCATTGCCCAAATATCAGCTATTGGAAATTTTACAAAACTTGGTAAAATCGGAAAAAGTCTAGAGAATATTAACGAGGAAAAAACGCCCTTAGAACTCAAGATTTTCAACTTCGTAAAATTGATGTCCATTTGGGGTGGTGTCATATTTCTTTTGGTCTGGCTAATTAATTATATACGTTCTGGTGTTATACTAGATAGTTTATTAAAAGCTTTAACCCTTGCAATGAGCATACTACCCGAAGAAATTCCTGTGGCATTTACCACTTTTATGGCTTTAGGTGCATGGAGATTAATGAAAATGGGTATTGTAGTCAAACAAATGAAAACTGTAGAAACCTTAGGTAGTGCTACCGTTATCTGTACTGATAAAACCGGCACTATTACCCAGAATAAAATGGCTTTGGCAAAGCTGTTCACCTTAGAAACCGGATCTGTCATAAACGCTAAAGATGATTTAGGTGCAAATGAAAAAGAACTAATTACCATATCTATGTGGGCTAGTGAACCTATACCTTTTGACCCCATGGAAATTACTTTACATGATGCCTATAAAAAAATAACTTCCTTAGATGAGCGTACGAACTATAAAATGGTTCATGAATATCCATTAGGTGGTAAGCCACCCATGATGACCCATGTATTTAAGAATGCGAAAGGAAAACGAATAATAGCTGCTAAAGGTGCACCAGAAGCTATAATGGCAGTATCTAACCTTACCCCTTCTGAAATAAAGATAATTCAAGAAACTCTTGTCAATTTAGGAAAAGACGGTTATAGAATGCTTGCCGTGGGTAAAGCAGTTTTTGACGAGGATACTTATCCAGAAAAACAACAAGATTTTAAATTTGATTTTAAAGGAATTGTTGCATTTTATGATCCACCAAAAGATAATATTTCGCAAGTTCTTAAAGATTTTGAAAGTGCCGGTATTAAAGTTAAGTTGGTAACTGGTGATAACGCCAATACTGCTATGGCAATTGCTAAACAGATTAATTTTAAAGGTTATGAAAAATGTATTTCGGGTGATGAATTAATGAAACTCACCGATGCTGAGTTGCAAGAAAAAGTGAAGCATATCAATGTTTTCTCACGCATGTTCCCCGATGCCAAATTGAGAATTGTAAATGCATTAAAGAAAAACAATGAAGTAGTTGCCATGACAGGTGATGGTGTAAATGACGGACCAGCACTTAAGGCTTCGCACATTGGTATTGCTATGGGTAAAAAAGGAACTGAAATAGCAAAGCAAGCCGCTTCTTTGATTTTGGTAGACGATGATTTATCTAAAATGGTAGACGCTGTTGCCATGGGAAGAAAAATATATACAAATCTTAAAAAAGCAATTCAGTATATCATCTCAATTCACATTCCCATCATTCTTACAGTATTTATCCCTTTAGCATTACGGTGGATATACCCTAACATATTCTCCCCGTCACATGTCATTATTCTAGAGTTAATTATGGGACCTACTTGTTCTATAATTTTTGAAAACGAACCTTTAGAAAAGAATTTGATGTTCAAAAAACCTAGACCATTTTCAACTACATTTTTCAACTATAAAGAACTTACCACTAGCATTATGCAAGGTATTGCCATAACTATTGGTGCGTTGTTTACATATCAGTACACTATTTACCTTGGGTTCACTGAAAATACCACGCGTACTATGGTGTTTATGGTTTTAATAGTTGCAAATATTTTTTTAACCTTGGTAAATCGGTCTTTTTATTATTCAATTTTTACCACTTTAAAATACAAGAACAATTTAGTACCACTGATTATTGGCTTAACTATTATATTATCGTTAGCATTATTATATATACCTGCCCTAACCCGCTTTTTTGAATTTGAAAGTCTATCATTTTCTCAGTTAGGTTTAACAATAGCTATAGGTAGCGCTTCGGTAATTTGGTATGAATTGGTAAAATGGAGAAAGCGTTCTAAAATGAACATCTCATCATAGTTTTTGACCATATGCCAAATCGCCGGCATCACCAATACCTGGTATAATATAGCCTCTTGAATTTAGTTCTGGATCAACGGCTGCAATCCATAAATGAGTGTTCTCTGGGAATATATTTTCTATAAAACTAATACCTTGTTTAGATCCAATAACAGATATGATATGAATTGCCGAAGGTGTACCATGACTTTCTTTTAAAGCTAAAAGAACATTTTCTAAGGTTCTACCCGTAGCCAACATTGGGTCTGTTAGTACTAGTACTTTACCCTCTAAAGAAGGAGCAGCGAAATAGTCTACAATAACCTCAAAATCATCATCGTCGCCTTCATGTTTACGAAATGCCGAAATAAAACCATTTTCAGCAGCATCCAAATAATTTAAAAGTCCTTGATGTAATGGTAACCCTGCTCTTAATATGGAACATATGACCACCTGATCATGGCTTAAACTCATAGCTTTGTTTCCTAAAGGAGTTTCTACATTTTGTGGGCTGTATGTCAATTCTTTACTGAACTCATAACATAGTATTTCTCCTATTCGTTCAATATTTCTACGAAAACGCATGGCATCTTTCTGAATCTGCAAATCCCGTATTTCTAATATAAATTGATTAAGAACTGAGTTTTCTTCTCCTAAGTTATGGATGATCATGAATGCTAATTTATTTTCTAAGATACTGTTTTCAAAAATAAAACTTGACATTATAAATGCCACCATTCATCTTGTCAAGTTTTACCAAATCATTTAAATACCAACTAGCTATGCATTTAGCATACCTCCATCAATAAGATGTGTGCAGCCTGTAATGTATTTGCTTTCATCTGAAGCTAGAAACAACGCTATTTCACCTATTTCTTTTGAAGTGGCATAACGCCCAAAAGGTACTGTAGATGTGAATCCGTCTTTAACGGCATCTGGACTATCAGGAGACATATCACTTTCTATTCTACGCATCATATTATTATCTACCGGGCCAGGATGAATCGTATTCACTCTAATTTTGCGTACTGCATTTTCTGCAGCTGCAACTCTCATAACTCCAACAATAGCATGTTTTGTAGCCACATATGCCCCTAAACCTGCAAATCCTTTTAAGCCCGCAACTGATGAAGTTATAATAACACTACCACCTTCTTCCATTTTAGGTATAATGTGCTGGCAACCCAACCAAACTCCTTTTAAATTTACAGCAACTACCTTATCAAATATATCTTCTGGATACTCTGAAATTGGACTTGAAGTACCTTCTATACCTGCATTGGCAAAGAATATATCTATTTTACCATAGGTTTTTAAAGCATGATTAAGAAACTTGATATTATCTTCTTTTTTTGAAACATCAGCTTGGAAAAAGGATACGTTCTTGTCACTAAAATTAGCTCGAGACTCTTCAATAGCTTCTGGGTTATTATCTACCAGAACAACTTTTGCCCCTTGTTCTATAAATAGTTTTGCCGTTGCAAGACCTATACCTCCTGTACCACCTGTAATAACCGCTACTTTGTCTTTTAATCTATTCATGGCAAATTAATTTTTTGTTTCTAATTTATCTATTGACCACCCTTGTTCAGCAGTATGTGTAGCCACTAAATTTTTGTTTAAAATTTTGGCTCCTATTTCTGGCATTTGATACCTTTTTACGGTCATTTGTATGTGGTCTCTTTTCTCAAAATAATCGGTTATTTCACCTGTAGCACTTACACGTACATCAAAAAATTTATACTCGTAAATCTTTAGTTTGAATTCATTTTCTCCTTTAATGGTCTTATCGAAAAGCACCGCAGTTGTAAAACCGTCCTTAAATGGATATATATTTAAAAATTGTGGTTCTATAACCACCTTACCGGATGTATCTATAAAACCAAATACAGGAACACCATCTTCAACAGTTTGCTTAATTAGACACAAGCCTTCATTAAACAAAGGATACTTAACCCCTAAAACACCTTTTTTAGTTTCGTCTGATTTTGGGCTCACATAAATATCATCTCTAAAAGCTATGACCATTTTACCCTCTTCATTAATAAAGCCCCATTGCTTGCCTTTACGTACTGCCGCCAAGCCTTCACTAAAAGGGGCTATTTCGTCAATATTTTTTAAAACTTGTGCAGAAATAGGCAAGGTTACCATTAATGCCATTATCCATAAGATTAATACTTTTTTCATAATTTCTAGTTTTTAGAATGTTCTACTAAAGTATCTTACTAATTAGGTAATTACTATGACGAATATCAGTAATACCAAATCTTATTAATATAATTTGACGATAAAAATTTGCTCTAACAATATACCGTAAGCCATTGTTAATTAGTTTCTTATATTTTTATTTCTATTCTATCAAAAAAATATTTATCCCTTTTTTATCAATCCATTTTATAACCATTAAATAGGTGTAGAATTATAACTGCATGATATTTATCATAGGTTTTTTTGATACCCTCCAATACTTTTAGAGTATCAAAAAAAAATAGCCATGAAAAATATTCTTATTCCTACAGATTTCTCAAGCAATGCAGATCACGCTATTGCCTACGCTATTAATATTTTTAAATGTGAACGTGCTAATTTTTATTTTCTTCATGCGTATGCCGATGAAGTATATGGTCCTTTTCATAATTTTGATAAAGAAGCTTTTGAGAAACAAAGACAAATTCATTCAAAAAGCTCTGAGAATAAACTAACGAAACTTGTTAACGATACAAAGACGAAAACGCATAATCCAATGCATAAATATGAAATGATTTCTTCATTTGAATCTTTGGTCGATGCCCTTAATAATGTTGCAGACTCTAAAAATATCGATTTGATAATTATGGGTACCAGAGGTGCTACCGCAAATTCCAAAATAACCTTTGGTAGTAATACTGTACAAGTTTTCAAATATGTTAAATGTCCTGTTTTGGCTGTTCCTGATCATTATGACTATAGTCAACCTAAAAAAATACTATTTCCAAGCAACTACATGCTACCGTATAAACGCCGAGAATTAAAACTGCTAGATATTTTAGCTGGAGAATTCAAGGCAGAAGTCCATAGCCTTTATATTTCTGATTTTGAGGATTTGAGTTTAAGACAATTGGATAATAAAAAATTCTTGGAAGAATCTTTGCCGCATGCTAGACTATCATTTGTTAGAACTACTGTTGACAATAGAGCTAAAGCAATATTGGCATACATCAACGAAAATAACATGGACTTACTGGTTATGGTAAATTCAAGACATTCATTTTTAGAAGATATGCTTTACCAATCTACCATTGATGAAATAGGGCTCTCCCCTACCATACCATTTTTGGTAATGCAAAATCTGTCCCGTTAACTAAAACTCTACAACCATGAAAAAAATACTTATAACAACAGATTTCTCTGAAAATGCCTGGAATTCAATTTTTACAGCAATAAAATTATATACAGAGGTTGATTGCCACTTTTATATATTACACGCCTTTGAACCCTCTCCTTTAAACTTAATGGGTTCTAAAAATCATCAAAGACTTAGTGTAATCTATGATTCTCTTTCTAAAAACTCCAAAAAAGAATTAGAGGAGATACTAACCTATTTTGCAATAAATCACAAAAATCTTAAGCATCAATTTAGCACACTTTCAAAACCGGGAAATTTAGAAGATGCCGTTGAACTTGCTGTTAACGAAAATGACATAGATATTCTAATCATGGGAACTCAAGGAGCTACTGGTGCCAAAGAGGTGTTTTTAGGTAGCAATACTGTGAAGGTTTTAAAGAAAGTAACAAATATTCCCATTCTTACAGTTCCTTCCGGTTACAATTTTCAAAGCTTGAAATCTGTTTTTTTTGCTACCGATTTTACTTTTCCCTATAAAAAGAATGGATTGGAGCCAATTATTGAACTTTCTAAAATATGGAAGTCGACCATAGAAATAGTGCATGTTTCGGTTGAATTTATCTTGAACGAACATCAAGAGTCAAATAAAGAGGTTTTGAAGGAAAGATTATCTGGTCTTGATTACAAATTTAAAAACTTACCGTTTGAAATTGATGTCTCTAAAAGTATTGACAAGTATGCAGAAAATTCTCATTCTAGCATTCTAAGTTTAATACGCCATCAACATACCTTTTGGGAAAAAGTAATAGGTGAAGCCGTAGTAAAAAAGGTTGCTTTTCATTCTAAAATACCTGTTCTGTTTTTACCACAATAGCCATATTTCTGTTCTAACAATTAAAATTTTACAATGAAACACATATTAATACCCACAGATTTTTCTGATAATGCATGGAACGCGTTGGTATACGGAATTTCCTTTTTTAAAAAGACGCACTGTACCTTTCATATTGTTCATATCAACGCAATTAACACCAATTCTAGTGGTGAAGCAGCTATGTATGTTTCTCCCGATCTTTTAGAGAAAACAATATTGGCGGAAAGTAGAGAAAAACTTAAAGTACTTATTAAGAAAGTTGAGAAACTACCATTAAATACAAAGCATTATTTTAAAACCCAAGCTATCTATGGTTTTCTTACAGACCAATTGAAAGATCAGGTTAAAGAGAAAAATATAGAACTTATAATAATGGGCACCAAAGGTTCTTCTGGTCTTAAAGCTGTGTCTATAGGTAGCAATACCGGTAATGTAATTACCAAAGTGCCATGTACAATTATGGCCGTACCAGAATCTGCTACTTATGAAAGTGTAAAGGAAATAGGTTTACCTTCAGATTTAAATTTAGCTTATGAAATAAAAGTTTTAGATACTATCAAAGACATAATTCTATTAAAAAATTCTGCCTTAAGGTTATTATATATTTCGAGCAAAGGCGAAGAACTGAATACGAACCAAATTAAAATCAAAAAATTTTTATTGGACTATTTTAAAGAAACGGAATGCACCTTTCATGAAGTAACGGGTAAAAAAATAGATGAATCGGTTCAATGCTTTACGGAGAGTAGAAATTTAGATATGTTAATAATGGTGGCTAAAAATCTAAATTTTTTAGAAAGTATTCTATTTAGACCTACGGTAGAAAGAATTAGTTATCATACTAAAGTACCCTTTTTGGTCATACATGAGTAAAATACCTTTTGGTGATCTCTAAAATTAAAAACAGCTTTAAATTCTATCATTTATAGCCGTTTTAATTTCAGCTACGGGCATAACACCAGAGTGTCGCCATAAAGGTTTTCCGTTTTTAAAAAGAATTAAAGTAGGTACACTCTTAACATTATATCTTTTTACTATACCCTTTTTAATCTCTACATCTATTTCTAGACTATTTAGAGCATTACCCATTTCTTCTTGAATCTGCAGAACAGTAGGTTTCATTAATTTACATGGTGTACACCAAGTGGCATAAAAGAATACCAGCGTTGGAACATCTGATCCTATCGATTTCCGAAATTTCTTTTTCATTGCTTTTTATTTAACAACTAATAATAAAGCTAAATAAAAATATTGATGATGACGAATATCATACTATTTGTCATCATCTATTTTTAATTTTAAAGTATTAAATAACAGTACTATGACACGTATTTTATTACCAACAGACTTTTCAGAAAACTCTTTAACTGCCATTCGTTATGGTCTAACACTATACAAAGATTTAAAGTGTTCTTTTTTTCTTTTAAATAGTTACATGCCTCCGGTCTATCATACAGAATACCTAATGGGTAGCCCAGCACAAATTGGTCTTGGAGATATCGTACAACAGAATTCTCAAGATAACCTTGAAAATCTGAAGAAAAAATTAGAAAAAGAATTTGAAAATCCATTGCATACTTTCACTACCCATTCTGCACTTAATGTGCTTTCTAGCGAGGTAGCAAGAACCGTAGAAGCCGAAGGTATAGATGTTATTATTATGGGCACACAAGGTGCTACAGGTGCAAAAGAGATACTATTGAGTACCAACACGGTACATGTTATCAAAAATTCTAAATGCCCAGTATTGGTTATTCCTTCTGGTTTTGAATATGAAGTACCAGAACAAATACTTTTCCCTAATGACTTTGAGGTTTCATTAAATAAAGAAAGCCTGGCTTCTCTTCTTAAAATTGTAAACTCTCACGTGTCGCAAGTAAACGTTATGCATGTTTATACGGGCAATGAACTTACTATTGTTCAAAAGAAAAACAGAGAACAACTTGCTAATGTACTAACTGAAAACGGATTTTTTCACGAGGTAAAAAGTAATGAGATTATTACTGCAATCAATGAATTTCAGATTAAGCAAAAAATAAATTTATTGGTTATGGTGCAAAACAAACACACCTTTCTAGAACGCTTATTTATAGAACCGGTAATTAAGAAAATTGGCTTTCACGTTACCGTTCCTTTCTTAGTAATACCACAATAATAATTATGAAAATTAAAAACATTCTTGTAGCAACAGATTTTTCTAATGAAGCCTATAATGCGCTTTATTATGCTACTCAAATTTTTGCAACGGAACAATGTACTTTCCATATTGTTCATTCATACGATGATATTGTAGTAAGTGCCAAAAGTGCACTATTCACAGGACAGAAAGAGATGGAAAAATTACAAAACTCATCTCAAGAAAACCTTACCAAGACAATGCACAAAATTGTACTTGATACAGAAAATGAATTACATAAATTCAAAACAATATCTAGCAAAGGAAATCTTACTAAAGTAATAGCCAATATCATAGACACCAATGAAATTGACCTCGTAGTTGTGGGTAACAAGGGTAAAACAGGGGCTAAAGAATTATTTATGGGCAGTAATACCATTCAAATTGCAAATACTATTACTAAATGCCCTATTCTAGCCATACCCAAAGAGATTGCCTTTAAACCTGTAAATGAAATAGCTTTTGTTACCGACTATAAAAAAGGGTGTACAAAAAATACTATTTCAATGTTATTGAATATCGCTGCTATAACCGATGCCTCTATTGCTGTTTTACATGTTAATGAAGAAGAATTAATGACAAGTAAACAGGTTTCTAATCAAAAATTATTAGATAAGTGCTTAACTAAAATACCTCATAGTTATGATGAAATCTGGAACTATGCCGACAAAGCGAATGTTATACAAGATTTTATTGTAGAAAGAGATATAAATATACTGGCAATGGCATACCATAGAAGAAAATTCTTTGAACGCTTCTTACATGAGCCGGTTATAATGGATTTAAGTATTTATGCTAAAATCCCATTTTTAATTTTACCCTTACAAGACTGATATTTATCATAGTAATTCATTTGTTTGAACTATACATTTAAGAAATAATATAAATCTGTCACCTATGAATAAGCGTATTTTAATACCTACGGATTTTTCTAAAAATGCTTTAAACGCAATTAGATATACAATTGATTTATATGCTAAATTAAATTGTGATTTTTATTTTTTAAATGTATTTAGTTTTGAACAATACACAACCAATAGTTTAAATATTCCTGAAGAAGGCAGTGCTGTTTTCGAAGAGGCAAAATTAGATTCTGAAAAGAATTTTGTAAAGCTAATAGATACGCTTGCTTTACATATAGACAACCCCAAGCACAATTATTATACAGTATCTACTTCTAATTTTCTATCCGAAGCTATCAAAAATCTAATAGCAGAAAAAGATATAGATTTAGTGGCAATGGGTACAAAAGGTGCTTCCGGAACAAAAGGTGTTCTTTTTGGTAGTAATACTGTTATGGCAATGGAAAAAATCAGGGAATGTCCTGTTTTGGCAATACCTGAGCATGTTTCGTTTATGTCACCAAAAGAAATTGTTTTCCCTACAGATTTTAAAGATGTTTTTAAAAGATCGGAGTTTAGATACCTTATAGAATTGGCTAAAATGCACAATGCAGAAATTGCCATTCTACACCTTGATAAGAAAAAAGAACTGACCGAAACTCAACTAAACAATAAGCAGTTGTTAGCGGCAATTTTTAGTGACACACCTCATCATTTTCATACAATTACAGAAAAAAGTTTAGGTAAGGGTATAGAAAGTTTTATTGAAAGTAGAGATAGTGATATGGTGGCATTCATTAATCGTAAACATTTCTTTTTTGGAAGTGTTTTCTCTAGACCTCTAATTAAAGAAATTGGCTATGACAGTGATGTTCCAATTTTAGCATTGCATTGATTTTAATTTTAGATCGTGATAAGATAATTTTTAAGCATTTTTAGTTGGTTAATGTTTAAAATTAAAACCGTCAAAGAAATCATTTCATTGGCGGTTTTTTTAAAATCTCCATATGGATATACTTTCAACATTATTAGAAAACGCTACACTAGTTAAAATATTAAAACTAATTACGTGGATACTCTTCATTATTTTCATAATAGGGTTTATTAGAAAAATTCTTAAAAAAAGAATTGAAGATATTTCTATTAGATATAAAGCACAAAAGGGTGTAGAAATAGTTGGTTACGTACTTATTATTTTTATGATATTAATGGCATTTACCGTTGATAGTTTTAAAGATTATACCATAATAATTGGGCTATTTACGGCAGGTATCACCTTTACACTACAAGAATTAATTTTAAGTATTGCAGGGTCTTTTTATATATTTTTTGTTCGCGTTTACAAACCTGGTGATCGTATCGAAATCAATAATATTAAGGGAGATGTCATTGATATTGATAGTATTTATACAACGATAATGGAAATTGGTGAATGGGTAAGCAGTGACAATTATTCTGGTAGAATTGTAAAGATTAGCAATGCATTTGTTTTTAAAGGACCTATCAAAAATTATTCGATGGATTTTCCTTTCGTTTGGGATGAATTAAATATCCTCATCGCCTATGGTTCTGACACTGACCTCGCAAAATCTATTATGATGAACAGTGCTAATGAACTGCTATGTGATTACACTGAAAAATCTAAAGCAAAATGGGAAGAAATGGTGGCTCATTATTACATTGAAAATGCGACAATAGAACCAACCATTGCGATGAACCTTACAGATAATTGGATTCAATTAAACCTTAGATACATTACTGATTATAAAAGAAGAAGAAATACAAAACACACCTTATTTCAACATATTGAACAAGCAATTTCTAAAACTGATGGTAAGGTAATCTTAGCATCTACAACATTACAGTTATTAGAAATTCCGCCACTTAATGTTAATTTAAAAAAGTAATATGCAAAACCGGGAATCTATTGATATTATAAAATCTTCAGGGCAAAAAATGAAGTTTTCATTAGACAAGCTTAGAGATTCACTTAAGCATAGTGGCGCAAACCATGAGTTGGTGGAAGATATTGTAGGTAAAGTTTACGATGAGCTTTTTGATGGTATCACCACTAATGAAATCTACAATAGAGCATATGCTCTACTTAAAAAGAATAAATCTGTATTTGCATCTAAATACAAACTTAAAAAAGCCATTTACGAATTAGGTCCGACCGGATTTCCTTTTGAGCGGTTTATTGCTGAAATATTAAAATATTCTGGCTACAATGTAAAAGTTGGTGTCACATTAACTGGATCTTGTGTTACTCATGAAATAGATGTTGTGGCAGATAAAAAGGAAAAGGTAACTATTATAGAATGTAAATTTCATAATGAGGAAGGGCGCAATTGTAATGTAAAAGTGCCATTATATATACATTCTAGATACAACGATGTAAAAGACCACTGGGTAACTAATAAAAATAATACTAAGCCATTAGATCTTGGCTGGGTGGTTACCAATACTAGATTTACCCAAGATGCTATTACCTACGGTAAATGTGCCAATCTCTATCTGTTAAGTTGGGATTACCCAGAGAAAGACGGACTCAAAGATAGAATTGATCGTTTAGGGCTCTACCCTATTACTGTCTCAAGTCTTTTATCTAAAAGAGAAAAACAATTTTTACTGAGCAGAAATGTGGTTTTATGCAGACAACTCATAAAGGATAAATTTTATTTGGATCATTTAGGAATATCTAGCGTAAGAAAAACAAAAATTCTAGAAGAAATTGAACAACTCTGTAAATCTTAATAGCATGAAAAAAGTTAGTCTAAAATTTTTAGGTGCCTCTGGTACGGTTACCGGTTCTAAATTTTATTTAGAAACTCCTGAATTGAATATTATGATAGATTGCGGCATGTTCCAAGGTCTCAAAGAGCTAAGGGAAAAGAACTGGGAGCCACTACCAATAGATGCTAGTAAAATAGATGTAGTACTATTAACGCATGGTCATTTAGACCATACCGGTTATCTACCTAGATTAGTAAAAGAAGGGTTCAAAGGTTCAATAATTGGTAGCTACCCTACTCTATCAATTGCACAAATCATATTACTTGATAGTGCTAAAATACAAGAAGAGCAGGCAAAGAAAGCAAATGAAGAAGGCTATTCCAAACACCCTAAAGCTTTACCATTTTATGATTTAAAAGAAGCTCAAAGAACTATTGATTTATTTTCTGGCAGACAGAAAGATGAATGGGTTCAGCTGTCAGATAATATTAGATTCAAATTTAGATACAACGGTCACATCATTGGATCGACCTTTATTGAATTAGAGATTTTCGAAAAACTATTTGCTTTTTCTGGTGATGTTGGTAGATTAGACGATAAACTTTTATTACCTCCAGAAAGACCCGAATGGGCAGATTATTTATTCTTAGAAAGTACTTACGGCAACAAACTTCATCCAAAAGAAAATATTGCCGAAATTCTTAGTGACCTAGTTCAAAAGACCATACACGAAAGAGGAACATTGATCATACCCTCTTTTGCCGTTGAAAGGCTACAATTGCTCATGTATTTGTTTTGGCAATTATACAAGAAGAATAAAATACCCAACATACCCATATTTATAGATAGTCCTATGGGTAATAATGTGCTAGGTGTATTTGAGCAATTTACAGACTGGCATAAACTTAGTAAAGCTGATTATGAAGCTATGTGTAATCATTTCAACATCATTACATCATACGCAGATACATGGAAAACTATAGATGACAAACGTCCTAAAATAGTTATTGCAGGTAGCGGTATGGTAACCGGTGGCAGGGTTTTAACTTATTTAAAACAACTAGTAGATGAACCTACAACAAAGGTATTACTGGTTGGTTACCAAGCCGAAGGTACACGAGGCAGACAACTAATAGAAGGCACACATGAACTAAAATTATTTGGAAAATATTATCCTGTAAAAGCCAGTATTCATTTTATAGAAAGTCTTTCTGCACATGCCGATCAGGCAGAACTTCTAAATTTTATAGATAATATTAAAAACACACCAGAAAAAGTCTTTCTTATTCATGGAGAACCAGGTGCTTTAGATGCTTTTAAGGTTAAAATTAGAGATACTAAAGGTTGGGACTGTCATATTCCTAAATTGGAAGAAAACATAGATTTATGGTTATAACTAATCAAAAGCCAGAAGGTTCATATCATATTTACTGACAATCGTCATATTCTTGATATTTTCTAAATAGTATCTTCGACTTATAATCCAACTAAATTTACCTTTCTTATGAAAAAGTTGATCGTAGTATTGTCATTGATGTTAATGGGTTGTTCTTCTATTAGCTTAGTAGAGAATTGGAAAAATCCAGATATTGTATTATTCAATGCCAACAAAGTTTTAATTGTAGGTATGGCACAGAGCGATGATACTAGAGAAAACTTTGAAAGTGAACTTCAAGAAGAATTTACTGATAGAAATGTTGAGGCATGGCGTAGTATTGATATTTTCGACCTGTCGCTTACAGATTCTCGTAAGACCGATAAAGAATTGGATGCTGTTGAACAAAGTCTTTTAGACAAAGATTTTGATGCTATTCTTTTAACCAAAATTACAGGGTCGGAAGACCGCGATAATTTTGTAAAATCTATATCGCGTTGGGACGATCACCAAGCTAGGTTTAACGATGATTATTTAGAGCACCAAGGCATATATTACGATGATGCTTACTACGAAAAATATACTGTTTACCATGCTGAAACTACATTGTACTGTATCTGCGAAGGAAAGGAAAGAGCTATGATATGGAGAGGTATTATTGAAATTACAGAACCTGATAATATTGATAAGGCTATTAAAGATTATGTGAAATTAGTTATTACAGCTATGGAAGATCAAGATTTGGTTTTCACTTCACAGGTGGATTAACACTTAGAAAAGAGGACTAAGAACTTTACCTACTCCTTCTTTCAACTTTTTACCCCAAGGTCTTTTAATAAAATCACTATATAATAACTCATTACTAACCGCACAATCATTTAAAAAGTCTGCTTTTAAGATTTTAGCAAAATCCTTGTTGTATATAATTGCATTTACCTCATAGTTCTGTTCAAAACTACGGTCATCTAAATTAGCTGTGCCAATAGATGTAATAGTATCATCACTTACTATTATTTTACTGTGCAAAAATCCGTCAGGGAATAGGAATATTCGAATACCAGATTTCAAGAACATTTCAAAATAAGAATGTACAGACCAACTCACAACCTTATTATCTGCATTTTCAGAAACCAATAACCTAACATCAACACCACTTAAAGCCGCAGTTTGCAATGCTTGTATCAAAGCTTGCCCTGGTATAATGTAAGGGTTTGTTATATAAAGATATTCTTTGGCTTTATTAATAATTGAAAAATAAGTCTGTTCCAGAACAGGAAAATCATCATCGGGTCCTCCGGCGACAATTTGTACCAATTCACTAGAGTTCATTGGCAATTGATTGTATAAGTGCTGTAAAGGCTGTAATAATTGAGTACTTACCAAATACCAATCTGTCATAAAAACCTGATCTAATTGTGTGGCTGCCGGTCCTTCTAATCTTAAGTGCATATCATGCCATTTGCCCAGACCTACTTGTCCTTTTAGATACTTATCAGAAATATTAATTCCGCCTGTAAAAGCTACTTTTCCATCTACAACAATAATTTTTCTATGATTTCTATAATTCAAAGAATAAAAGTATCTGCCAAATTTAAAGGGAAGAAAAGAATACACCTCTACCCCAATGTCCAATAATTTTTTTAAATAGTTCTTGCTTAGCGTAAAGCTTCCAATACCGTCATAGATCATTCTTATGGCAATACCTTCATCAATTTTTTTCTTAAACAAAGCCATTAAGCGATCTGCTAACTCTCCTTCTTCAAAAATATAATATTGTATATGTATCTGTAATGTAGCTTGTTCCAAAGCATTAAAAATCGAATCAAAAGTTGTTTTACCATCTTTTAATAAATGTAGTTTGTTATGAGCCGTTGGCGGAAAGTGTGAATTTTTATAATTAAGGGTCATCAATTTTTTATACCTGCCATTAAACAAATTCACTTGTTCGGTATTCGGTTTGGGCAGTTTATTGAATAGGTCTTTCTTTAGACGTATAAGTTTTCGTTTGCGCCTGTTTCTTCCAATTACCAAGTAAAGAAATATACCACCTACGGGCAAGGCGAAAATAGCCATTATCCATGCCAAACTTTTTGTTGGTTTTGCCCCGTGTAAAATAATGGATAGCACGATTACAATTGTCAATAAACTATAAATAACAATAAAAATAGTGGTCCACATGAATTTTATAGTTTTGAGAAAATCTCTAAATAAAGTATTAAGATACCATTAAATTTTTCAACAAAATATGACCACAATCAACCAAAAAACCAGCACTGTGGTAATTTCAATTAATGAATCATAATCCCATTTTCATATCTTTAGGCAGCCCCTTTACCAAGGGCTGATTACAATTCATTCTAAAACCCTGATTGTTAAGGGTAAAACCAAAAACACCAAATTACACCAATGATCAAAACCACTAAACGTTCAATAAAGCAACTATGCTTTTTATTATGCTGTATTGCATTATGTACAAACTGCACAAAAAAGAAAGATAATATCTTAGTTTTCAGTAAAACACAAGGCTTTAGACATGGCTCTATAGAGGCTGGCATTGAAGCTATTAAAAAATTAGGAGAGGAAAATGGATATAATGTTATCGCAACAGAAGATGACAATTATATGGTAGAAGATTCTCTAAAAAATTATGCCGCAGTTATATTTAATAATACCACTAGAGATATTTTAAATGATGTTCAACAGGCAGATTTTGAACGTTACATTCAAGCAGGTGGAGGCTTTGTTGGTATTCATGCAGCTACAGACACTGAATATGATTGGCCTTGGTATAACAAATTAGTTGGTGCGGTATTCAATAATCACCCGCGTATTCAAGAAGCAAAATTGATTGTTAACGACAAATCCCACTCATCTACCCAGCATTTAGACGAATCTTGGACCAAAAGTGATGAGTGGTATAATTTCAAGAATATCAATCCAGATATTAATATACTTGTTTCTATTGACGAGAGTAGTTATGAAGGTGGTACAAACCCAGAAAACCATCCTATTTCTTGGTATCACAATTATGATGGCGGTAGAGCATTTTATACTGAAATGGGACATACAGATGAAACATTTCTAAACCCAAAATTCTTAAATCATTTACTTGGTGGTATCAACTATGCCGTTGGTAATGGCACATTAAACTATTCCTTATCTAAAACAGATAGGGTACCGCCAGAAGATCGCTTTGTTAAAAACATATTAGACTTTAATTTGAATGAACCTATGGAATTAGACGAACTTCCCGGTAGAGGAATTTTGTTCATAGAACGCCATGGTGCTTTAAAACTATTTGATTTTAAAACAGAAAAAACAAAGACCATAGCTCAGTTAGACTTGTTTTATGGCAATGAAGATGGACTCTTAGGCTTAGCTGTAGACCCTAATTACCTTCAGAATAATTGGGTTTATCTTTTGTATTCCGTTAAAGGTGATATGTCTAAACAACATGTTTCTCGCTTTATACTAAAGAACGATAAACTCGATTTAAATTCTGAAAAAGTATTAATGGAAATACCCACAGATCGTCATTGCTGCCATAGTGGTGGTGCTTTAGAATTTGGACCTAATGGTAATCTTTTCATTGCTCTGGGTGATAATACAAACCCTTTTGAATCATCCGGGTTTGCGCCAATGGACGAACGCCCCAACAGATCCGGATGGGATTCTCAACGTTCTGCCGCCAACACAAATGACCTAAGAGGTAAAATATTACGAGTAAAACCTGAAGCAGATGGTAGTTACACTATTCCAGAAGGAAATCTTTTCCCTGTTGGAACAAACAAGACTAGACCTGAGATTTATGCCATGGGGTTAAGAAACCCATTCAGACATTCCATTGATAGCAAAACAGGATTTTTATACTGGGGAGATATAGGACCAGATGCCGGAAAAGCAGATCCTAATCGAGGTCCTAGTGGTATGGGTGAATATAACCAAGCTAGGAAAGCTGGTTTTTGGGGTTGGCCATTTACTAGAGGTTATAATGAAGCTTATAATGATTTTGATTTTGCAACCAATATTGCAGGTGATAAATTCGATCCAGAACACCTCATCAATAATTCACCAAACAACACCGGT
The DNA here is from genome assembly GCF_000688315.1 of Maribacter sp. Hel_I_7. Lineage (NCBI taxonomy): Bacteria > Pseudomonadati > Bacteroidota > Flavobacteriia > Flavobacteriales > Flavobacteriaceae > Maribacter > Maribacter sp. Hel_I_7. The sequence goes on from NZ_JHZW01000003.1 coordinate 1,499,081, forward strand.
ATTCAAGAGATGCCTCTTGCTCAAAAATCTATGATACCAATGACATACTATAGATCAGATGAATTTCCTTGGATGGGCGAAGGCGGTATAAACCCTATGGCGGGACCGGTTTTTCACGAATCGGACATGACTGGTGCCGAAAATCTTTGGCCAAACTATTTTGAAGATAAATTGTTCGTTTATGAATGGATGAGAGATTGGATTTATGTTATTACGCTAGATGAAAATCAGAATTATGTAAAGGCCGATGCGTTTATGCCCAATGAAGAATTTTCACATACTATGGATATGATTTTTGCTTCTAACGGAAATATGTATATACTGGAATATGGTCAAAAATGGAATGCACAAAATTTAGATGCTCGTTTAAGTAGCATTACATACATAAAAGGAAATAGAGAACCGGTTGCAAAATTTGACCATGACAAGACCGTTGGCGCTTCCCCTTTAAACGTACAATTTTCTGCAAAGAACTCAATTGATTTTGACAACGATGCACTTACCTACGATTGGTATTTTACTAAAGAGGTATCTCAATCTCAAGAGCAAAATCCTGAATTCGTTTTTACTGAAGACGGTAGTTACAATGTAGTTTTAAAGGTTACCGATACTGATGGTAATTCATCTACTACGAGTTCAAAAATTTTGGTAGGTAATGACACTCCTACTTTAGCAATAAATATTACCAACAAAGACTCTATTTATTGGGATGGCAAGAAATTGGATTATGAGATTATCGTAGAAGATATGCAAGATGGTTCAACACAAAATAACTCCATTTCTGCGGAGGATGTAAAAGTGACTTTTGATTATATACCTGAAGGGAGAGATTTTGTAAAAGCTACTTTAGGACATCAACGTAACCTCGAACCTCTTGGTAAAAAAGCTATTGAAGCGTCTGACTGTAAAGCATGTCATGCTGTATTGGATAAGGTCAACGGACCAAGTTATACAGACATTGCGAAACGATATAGTAAAGACGACACAGGGTATCTCGTTTCTAAAATTATTAAAGGTGGCGGTGGCGTTTGGGACGAGAATGCTATGTCGGCACACCCTCAACTTAGCGTAGAGGAGGTTTCTTTAATGGTAGAATATATATTGGATTTAAAACCTTCAACTGAAGTAGTTAAAAAATCTCTTCCACTTAAAGGTACATTAACGTTCAATGAACACATGGGTAAACAAGGTGAAGGAAATTATGTTTTAATGGCTTCTTATCGTGATAAAGGCAATCTAAACCAACCAAACTCTGAACTCACCGTTAGTGAGCAAATTATCTTTAAAAGTCAGAAAATAGAAGCTGAAAATGCCGACGAAATTAAAGAAGGTACTGGAATTTGGAGTACAAGTAAATCTAGAGTTGTTGGTGTTCTTCAAGATGGTTCTTTCTTAAAATTTAATGACATTAATTTAAAAGACCTGAAACATTTAAAATTTGCAGCTTTTTATAATCTAGATCAAGAATTTAAAGGTGCTGTAGAAATACATGAAGACCGTATAGATGGTAAAATTATAGGCAAACAACTATTGGGGCATAATGGGAAAGAAGAAACAGTTTACTATAATATACCCGTTTCTACAACTAAAGAAAATGCCACACTATACTTAGTCTTTAAAAACAAAGAAAATACAACGCAGAACATTTGCCATGCAGATTGGATATCTTTCGACTATAAACGTTAACAGTAAATACTGAATTAAACAAAAGAGGCTTCAATTAAATTGAAGCCTCTTTTTTACATTACTAGTTTGAAGTAATAATATATACCTCACGTAGTTGAAAATTTAAATAGAAAGTACTGATTTATCTATTATACGACCATCTTCCATCTCTATAATATAATCGGTTCGTTTAGCAAAATCTTCATCATGGGTCACTACCAATAACGATAGCCCCTCCTCCTCTTTTAATTGCTTAAAAATATTAAATACATTATCAGAATTATAACTATCTAAATTACCGGTAGGTTCATCTCCCATTAGTATTATGGGATTATTTATTAATGCCCTGGCGATTGCCACACGCTGTTTTTCACCACCAGAAATACGCGATGCTTTTTGCAGAGCCAAAGACCCTATGCCTAACATTTTTAATTTCTGCATAGCATCATGCTCAATCTCTTGATGACTTTTACGAGCTAACTTTTTTGCTGGCAACATTACATTCTCTAATACACTAAATTCTGATAACAAATAATGAAACTGGAATACAAACCCAATATGTTCATTTCTAATTCTTGACAATTCTGAAGCTAATCTACCGCTTACCAAAGTATCGTTTAAATATAATTCGCCAGTATATTCTGTATCCATGGTAGATAAAATATATAGCAATGTGGATTTACCTGATCCAGATTTACCCATAATCGATGCGAATTCTCCTCTTTTTATGGCAAACGAAATATCTTTTAAAACATGAAAATCTTTTGGTTTTAAAAAATGTTTATTTATGCCCTTGGCTTCAAGTACTTTATCCATGTTCTATATGCTTAAGTGCCTCTTATAATTTTTACCGGATCTATATGCCTTGCTTTAAGAGATGGTAACCAACCTGCAACAAATGTTGATAGTAGCGCGAATACAATACCTATTACATAATAACCTACGTTAAAATCCACAGGATACGTTGTAATAGTTGGCAATGCTTCCGTTTCAAAAGGTACGCCATCAATAATTACAGATAGTACAAACCCTAACAGTAATCCTAAAATACCACCTACAATACCTATAATCATGGCTTGACTCATAAATATCAACTGAACATCGTAACCTGAAAAACCTGTAGCTTTTAAAATCGCTATATCTTTCATTTTTTCATAAATGAGCATGTTCAGAATATTATAGATTCCAAAACCTGCAACTATAAGTAGTGTAATAGATACGGCATAGGTTATTAAGTTTCGAATATTAGACCCAGTTTCAAATTGAGCATTTGCTTCATTGATGTCAGTAGCAGTAACATTGTACTGTTTTTCTAAAAGTTGAGCTAAGGCAGGTGCATCTTCAATAACATTTAGCTTAATATTAATATCTGTAATGTAATTTTGCGCTTCACCTAAAATTTGCTGTACAGTTTTTAAATTACAGAAGCTTTGCGAATTATCAATATCTGCAATTCCACTTTGATAAATACCAACAATTTTTAAAGGAAAAATTGCCCCTCTTACGGTACTGATTTGTACTCTATCGCCCACAGATAAAGACAACTTACTTGCCAATCCTGATCCTAATAAAATACCGTTATCCGTATTTTTCAAAGCTTCTGGACTACCCTCAACAATATAATCGCGCATATTAGATAGTCTTGTTTCCTCCATTATGTCTACACCAACCAAGGTACCACCAAGATCTAGAGCTCCAGATAAATAGAATATTTGTGCCCTTACCTGTGGCGTAGCCCCTTTTACCTTATCTTTTTTCTTTAAATAATCTAAAATGGGCAATGCATTATGAATCTTCTTTTGACCTTGTTTAGGCTTTATAGAGCTAATCATATGCACCGAATTCTCAAATTCTTCATATAATGAAATGGGCTGATTTGCCGTAGGTTCTATCTCATTATACAAGTGAATATGTGGAGTTTGGTTTAATATGAGGCTATCTAACATGGTATTAAGACCAGTCATAAAACTAACCATGGTAATATAAGCACCAATACCAAATGTGACCCCTAAAGATGCTGTTGCGGTAGATTTCATCTTAGTTAAAAGATGTGTTTTTGCTATATTCAGTATAACTTTCCAGTTTGTCATACTTTTGGTTTTAAAAGCTTGGTAGATTCAGTTATGCCAGATAAAATCTCCACGCTTTCTAAATTTTTAAAACCTACCTCAACTTGTACTTCACCCTCTTCAGTTTCCACCATATTCCCATCCATTAAATATTCTATAGGTATCGTTAGCACATCTTCTTTTTCAGAAATAACAATATTACCTTCTCCAGCTAAACCTGGATATAATGTAGCAGGTGTTTTGGTAAACAATGCCTCAATTGTAAAGGTTTGTGACCGCTCATCTTTTTGAGGATATATTTTACTAACCGAAGCCGTAAAAACTTCTTTTGGGTAAGCATCTAAGGTTACCAAAGTTTGCTGACCAACCTTTACTTTAATGATATCGACCTCATCTATAAGCATTACAATTTTAAAATTAGTAGCACTGCCTATAGCGCCCAAAGGTTCTAAAGTATTAACAAGCTCACCAGGCTCTTTTAAAATAGCATATACCCTACCGTTAATTTTACTGTTTACCGTATAATCATCTATAACTATTTGGGTAGTAGAATAGCTATTTTTAGCTTGTTCCATTTTAGTCTCCAAATCATACTTAGTACGGGCATACCTAGCTTTTTGCTGTTTTAATTGATTCTCTGAAAGTTCATAGGCCAATTTTTTTGTATCATATTCAGATTTTGAACCTATATTTTGATCCCAAAGACGCTTCTGTCTACTAAAATTGATAGAATCATTAGTAAATTTTAATTTTGCCGAATAAATATCATCTTCAATATCCTTTAATATAGCAGCATTGCCCTGTACATTTTCTTTTGATTGTTGTAAGGATAAAAAAGCATTGTCTGAATTTAGTTTAGGGGCACGATCGTTAATTTTTAGGATTGCATCACCTTTTTTAACAAGGTCTCCTTCCTCAACTAAATTCTCATCTAAAATACCTGCTACAACCGTGTAAATTTTGTACAAACTATCTGGCTGTATGGTAACTGAAGCATATACAGATGATGTTAGCTTAGCTTTTTGAGGATATACCGTTTCGCGCTTTTGCGAACACGATAAAAACAATACAAACAGTAAACAGATTTTTAATTTTTGCATAACTAATATTTGTTATACCTCAAATTAAGCGGAATATTTAAAGTTATACTATGAGTAAAATCATATTCAATTAATTGATACGTAATCTACTTTACAATTCATAGAATGAAAAATAGCTATGTAATTCTGGATTAATCTCTACGCTTCTCATTTATCATGATTTTCGTCATAATATCTCATTATCCTTCTCTCTAACTTTATGGTCTATTCATAATTAAATATTGATAACATGAGCAGCTTTAGAAATAGACCCAAAGACAATTACATTCACGAAGCGGATTGGAACTCACTTTACGTACTAACAGAGCATTGGAAATCTGATATCGCTTTTTATAATGAAGACCTAAAGTTCTTAAATCATTTAATAAAAAAGTACTTTATGTGGATGGCGAAGAAAGAAAATATTGATATGGTAAGGGAAATTGAAGTAAGCCTTATTGACACTGATAAGAAATGCGATACACTGGCAAAACAAGTAGATATCCATTTACATCACTTAGCTGAATTAATAGAAAACCCATTTGCATATGATTCACATCAATTTAGAACTGAACATGCACAACTTGAAGATGACCTTGCGCTATTTGTAAAGCAATATAGAACTAACCGTAAAGAAGTTTTTGCTATCACCGAACATGTTATTGATGGTGAAGAAATGGTAAAACGATTAGGTATTACCAGAGCATAAAAACCAAACTATTTATGTATTAAATTCAAAGCTTTTCAACTATGAAAAAAGTTATTATACCTACAGATTTTTCTGTAAATGCACTAAAAGCAATTGATTACGCTCTTGAGCTTTTTAAAAATGAGGCATGCACTTTTTACATTCTTCATGGCTACCATAATGCGCCGTCATCAGAAATGTCTAAATCTGCCACTCAAAAATCTTTAGATTTTTTGGTAAAAAGTTTAGAATTACAAACTGCGGATAAAGATTTCTATTTTGAAGGTATTTTAAAAACGGAATCTGTTTTGAATTTAACGAACCAATCTCAAAACATCATAAACGCAGATTTTGTTATTATTGGCACAAAGGGCGCATCTACTTTCAGTCAGATTTTTATTGGTAGTAATGCTTTAGATCTAATTAAGCATCTAGAAAATTCAGCTTTAATTATTGTTCCACCAGAATATAAGAGGTCTAGTTCAAAAGAAATTGTTTTGGCTACCGATTATAAACATACGTTTACAAATGCAGAGTTATCTCCTCTTTTGAAAATGGTTAACTTAAAAAAAACTACTTTAAATATTGCACATGTCAAAACCGAAGAAGCTTTAAGCGATGAACAAAAATCGAACAAAGAATTATTGAAAAGTGAATTGAAAGAAGTTAAAAATCATTTTTTTGAAATTGAACTTCAAGACAATGTGGCTTATACTCTTTATCAAATTGAAAAAGAAAATAAGAGTATTGACACCATGGTAATTTTAAAAACCAAACATGGCTTTTTCAATCAACTCTTAAGAGAAAATATCATTAAAAATCTAAGTGCTAAAACAAAAATTCCTTTATTAGTTTTACCACAAGTCAATTAATTAAAACCAAAGAATATGAAGCAATTACATAAAATACTTAATGAAATCACAGAACTTACATTGAACATAGAAACGAATTACCCAGAGCTTTATCGATCATTAGATGAAAACCCCTTAACCTTACCTGTTATTCAACATCCGCACATGGACAAAGAGATTATGCAAGAATATCTTGAAAGTTTAAAACAACTCTTAAATCATTATTTAGATGAGCATAAAACTGCTCTTTAAAAATCAATTTCAAATTAGATTTTATAAAATTATCAAGTTCGTAATAAATATTAGTTGACGACTATTTCCATTTTATAATATGAATAAAAACATATCGCAAAAGACCAATACTAAATGGCCATATTAAGAATTCCATCTCAAAAAGAAATAAAGAGGTACGCCACTTTATTCAATGTACTTGTTAAATATGGCTTTGAAGATGTGCTGTCGCATAGTCCAATTTTAAAATTAGTTCCAAATAAGTATTTAGAAAACCATCCTGATACTAAGAAGAATTTATCTTTTTCAAAATACGAACGCATTCGTATGGTCTTGGAAGACCTAGGGCCCACTTACATAAAATTAGGGCAGATTTTCAGTACTAGAGAAGATATGTTGCCGCTAGAGTTAATATTAGAACTTGAAAAATTGCAAGACCATGTACCTATGGTCAAAGACTTTGATGTTTTAAAAGTGGTAGAAGAAAACCTTGGTGAAGAAAAATTTAAATATTTCGCGACCATAAAGTTAGAACCATTAGCAGCGGCATCCTTGGCTCAAGTACATAGAGCCCAACTTATTAATGGTGATGAGGTTATCTTAAAAATTCAAAGACCAAATATTACAGAAGTTATTGAAGCTGACCTAATGGTCATGAAGCAAGTAGCGGAAAGTCTTGAAAAATACAGTAGTCAGGCACAAGCTTTTCAACCAATACGAGTTATAGATTCTTTTGAAAAAAGTATAAAAGAAGAGCTCCAATTTGCAAAGGAAATAGAGAATACAGAACGCTTTGCCGCTAATTTTAGGGGAAATGAATCTATTCACGTTCCAGAAGTTTATCGAGATTTTTCTTCCGATACAATTATTTGTATGGAATATATTGACGGTATCAAAGTCTCTAATATCAATAGTTTAAAAGCAGTAAATATTAATCCTAAAGCAGTTGCTAAAATTGGGGTAGACTTATATATTGAGCAAATATTAGATTTTGGCTTTTTTCATGCAGACCCACATCCAGGAAACATTTTTATACTCGCAGAAACAGGACAGATATGTTTTCTTGATTTTGGAATGATGGGCACTATTTTACCCAACGAACGTGAATCAATAAATGATCTATTACTGTATTTTTTAAGTAAAGACGTTAAAAGAATTATCACTCTCCTCGAAAAAATTGCGATAAGAACCGATATTCCAGATTATAAAAAATTAGAACAAGATCTATATGAATTATTAGATGGCGTTAGCAATACCGCTATACAAAACATTAAACTTGGTGATACCTTATCTCAGTTCAAAATTGTATTATACGAAAATCAAATTATAATACCCCACTACCTTTATATGCTGATAAGGGGAATTGTTCTTATTGAAGGTGTAGGCCTTAAACTAGATCCTGAATTTAATATCACTAATAATCTAGAGCCGTATACGGCAAAAATAATGCGCAAGCGTTTTAGCTTTAAATACCTTTTGAAAAAGAACCTGAAACGTATAAAAGAAATTAATGAACTAGCTGACACGTTACCTGATGACATTAATACCATCATTAAAAAAATAAAAGAAGGAAAATTAGAAGTTGTTCACGAACATAAAGGCCTGCAAGAATTTCAACTTGCTACAAGTAAAGCTGGAAATCGTTTGGTATTTGCCGTTATTATAGCAGCTCTTTCTATAGGATCTTCACTTTTAGTAATGGCTAAAATGCCCCCATTAATAAATGGAATTCCCCTTTTAGGTGCTATTGGGTTTGTATTATCTGCACTCTTAGGGTTTTACATTGTTATATCGATATTTAGAAATGATCAATTCTAAATGTAAAACATATGGATGACATCAAAATTATAAGTAAAGTTATAGACCCCTATATTCTAGGTGTTATTATCAGTTTAGGTATTGGTCTTATTCTTGGTTTAGAGAGAGAATACAATAACCTTAAAGAAGACAAAGGTTTTGCCGGAATAAGAGCTTTTCCTATTGTTGCCATTTTAGGTTTTGCACTAGGTAGCCTAACTGATATCTATACCGTATGGTTACCAATAGTTGCTTTCGGTGCTTTTATTTTCTTTTTAGGTTTCAATCATTTATATAAAGAAACCATAGAATATGAAAGAAGTTTTACCACCAACTTAGCTTTGATTGCAACATTTTTATTAGGCTTAATGGTTTCTGCTGCATATTATAGAAATGCTGTAGCTACGGCTGTTATTATAGTTACGCTGCTTTCTCTTAAAACCCGTTTTCACACCGTTATTAGCAATATTACCTCAGACGAGCTTTTTGCTTTAATAAAATTTTCCATTATAGCTTTATTGATATTACCCTTTTTACCCAATAACAATTATGGACCCAATGAATTATTAAATCCGTTTGAGATAGGATCTATTGTCGTTATCGTTTCTTTCTTAAATTTCATCGGCTATTTTCTGGTCAAATTTGTAGGCTCTAAAAAAGGAATTCTATTAACAGCAATTCTTGGTGGACTCATTTCAAGCACCGCGGTAACCTGGAGCTATGCATCTAGAAGTATTGAATCTCCCGAACTATCCAAAAAATATGCTGCGGGTATCATCATTGCATCGGCAATTATGTTTCCCAGACTCGCATTGTTGACTTACATATTCAATAGTGCGTTATTTATGTATGTAGCTATACCTTTTGCAATTTTCTCAATAATATGTCTTACAGTGTCTTTAGTATTAATTAAAGAGGATTCAAATAAACCTGACACAAACATTAAACTTGGAAATCCAATGAATCTTCTTAATGCCATTGGGTTCGGTGTTATTTATGTAGTAATTCTATTTGCTGTTTTTTATAGCAATCAGTTTTTTGGTGAAAGCGGATTATATTACTCAGCTTTAATTGCTGGTTTAGCTGATACCGATGCCATTACCATTAGCTTAGCAAAATTTGCCTTGGATGGGGAAAAATTAAAATTAGCTTCTTCGGTCATCGTCACCGCCGTCATGAGTAATATGTTGGTTAAACTAGGTATTGCCGCTTTTAAAGGATCCAAAATTACTGGTAAATTGGTTGGGTTTACTTTCGGCGGAATCATTTTTATTGGTGTTATATATGCTGTGATTGCCCATTAACATATTACCATTTAGAATTTATATAAGGCATTGGGTATACAATTGAATCCTTTTGTCTAAGAATTACTTTAAAATTATAAATGTATTTTTCATTATCGCTATTCTGGGCGCGAGAAGTCTAATTATTACAGAATTTACTACTGGTAATGGCTGCCCTAAATTTGGGGCAGTGCCTGCTTGTCTAATTATCTTAATTTGCTTTATACTTCCCCTTATTTCGCATTTGCTAATAAAATGGAACCTTATTTACTTCCTATTTACCGGTATTGCAGCTCTAATTGCTTTAGTGGCATCGGTAATGCAGTTTATAGGTAATGCAGAATGCCCTAAAAGTGATTCGGGAATACCTATGTGTTATTTATCATTACTAATTTTCACTTCACTTATTACCCTTAAAAAAATTCAACTTGATTATGTCAACTACAAATGACAAAGTGAAGGCTAACTTACGCCTCTCTTTTTTATTCAAATAGTTTACATAAGCTTTACTTATGACGTTCTTGTAATCAAAAAAGTGAACCATTCACATGGTTCACTTTATCGCTTGGTCGGGATGACAGGATTTGAACCTGCGACCACTCGACCCCCAGCCGAGTGCGCTACCGGACTGCGCTACATCCCGAAATTAAGCCTGCAAAAATAAAGAAGTTCTATAGATTAAAATATAACTTTTACCAAAACTTAAATTAATTATCTCAACGATACTATCCAGTCTAACATTCTATTTCCCCAATCTTTTAAATGTTCATCATGTAAACCTAACCCGAAACCGTGACCACCTTTTGGGTAAATATGCATGGTTACCGATACACCTTTATCCTTAACGGCTTTGTAGAATAACAAACTATTTTCTACTGGCACAACGGTATCATCTGTTGCGTGTAACAAAAATGTAGGTGGAGTTAGCTCAGTAACTTGTTTTTCATTTGAGAAATAATTGACTAATTCGGTGGTTGGGTTTTCCCCTATTAAATTTTTCTTTGAGCCTAGATGAGTCATTTCTCCAAAAGAAATTACAGGATACCCCAACGCCATAAAATCTGGACGTGCACTTTCTACATCTATACGATCAATTGGCTCATAAACTTTTTCATTAAAATGCGTTCCCAATGTAGATGCTAAATGTCCGCCAGCTGAAAATCCAATAATTCCTATTTTATTCGGCTCTACATTAAACTTTTCAGCATTACCGCGAACTAGCCTTACCGCTCTTTGAGCATCTAAAAGTGGTACGTACTTTTTGTCGGTTTGCGAAATATCTGATGGTAGACGATATTTTACCACTATACCTGCAATACCCTTACTGTTCAAAAATTTTGCAATATCTGTACCTTCCCAATCATAAGCTAATATTCCATACCCTCCGCCAGGAAAAATTAAAACTGCCTCTCCCGTAGCATCTCGTTTTGATGGTAAATACACTTCAATTGTAGGGACTTGAACTTTACTAATTCGCAAAATTTCATTTTGCTCATGTATTTCTTTTTCCACACTTTTTAAGTGATTAGGTATTTTATCTTTAGGCCATAACTGCATAATAGTATCTTGAGCAAAGAAGCTGTTTACCATTAGTAACAATAACAGCAATAGTGTGTTTTTCATATCATATAATTTATACTATTCACAATTCCATTTAAAATTTGCTATTGGGTCATTTGAAGCCCCTTGTAAGTTATAATGCCACCATTCTGTTCTGGTAGACCAAAACCCGAATTTTTCCATGGTGCTTTTTAATAGTTTCCTATTATCAAGAATTTCTTTTGGCAAGTCAAAATTATCGTGATAGGCCCTTTTTCCGAAAAAATCAAAATCAGTCCCCATATCCAGCTCCTCCCCGTCTAAAGTAACCAAAGTTATATCTACCGCACCACCTTTATTATGTATAGAACCTTTTACGGGGTTAGCAACATATTGTGGATTAGGCACTATTTTCCACATTTTGTATTGTACAGAATTAGGTCTGTAGCAATCATAAAACTTTATTTTTACTCCGCTCTTTTTAAACTCTTCATTAGCTTTTAATAATGCCTTTATTGTTTTTACTCTTGTATAGCATTCTGCACAATCATATACTTTTTCCTTTAGAAAATTATTATTGGTAGCGTATCTTAAATCATATTCAAAACCATCGCTATAATCTGCTAAGCGTACAAATGTTGTATCTTTTAAAGAAGTCAACGGTGTAACTTTCTTCTCAATTTTTATGGCTATTGGTTCTATTTTAGAAATAGAATCTTCATTAATTTCTACATCAGTAGTTGCTGTTTCTGCTTTTACAGTTTTGGCATTGTCCTTACAAGATTGTAGGAATAAAAAACTGATAATGATAATAAGCAAGCACTTATAGCTTAGATAGTTGTTTTTTAAAATAATCAACGAACTCATTTTCTATACTCTTTTGGTGTTCAATATATTATACTAAATAGTGTTAGTTCTGATAGAAATTTGTCTACCTTACTTAAACCTTTAATTACAGCAATTTAACTAAAAACCATGAACAACAACCTATTCCTACTTTTAACCCTTGCTATTTTTTGTGTCTCCTGTAAAAATGAAAAGAAATCATTTACTACAACAACCGAAGCAGTAGAATCGCCTTGGTTATTAGGTTTTGAGAAAACAGATATCAACCCTATAATGCAAGCAGATTCTTCTTATACTTTCTTAGATCCTATTTCTAAAAAAGAGGTTCAATGGCAAAAAGCCGATGTTTTTAATCCGGGTGCAATAGTAAAAAACGACACTGTATTTCTGCTATTTAGGGCAGAAGATAATCCTAAAGCTATTTTAGGGCATAGAACTTCTCGTATAGGTTTAGCCTATAGTGTTGATGGTATAAATTTCACAAAACACCCTACTCCTGTACTTTTCCCTGACAATGACGAGTTTTCTCAATATGATCAACCTGGTGGTATTGAAGACCCACGCATTATAGAAACACCTGACGGTACGTATATTATGCTCTATACAAGTTGGAACAAAGATATTGCCCGTTTATCTAGTGCTACATCTACCGACCTTAAAGAATGGACAAAACAAGGTCCTGTGTTTGAAGATGCTTACGACGGTAAGTTTTTGGACGAATGGAGCAAATCTGGATCAATTTTTACAGAGTTGATTGATGGCAGACTAATTGCAAAAAAAATAAATGGTCAGTATTTAATGTATTGGGGCGAATTGTTTGTGAACCTTGCTACTTCTATAAATGGTGTGGATTGGGAACCTACATTAAATGAAAAAGGTGAATTACTACATAGTTTTACGCCATCATTAAATGAATTCGATAGTCACTTAACCGAACCTGGACCACCAGCTTTATATACAGAACATGGTATTTTATTATTATATAACGGAAAAAACTTAAGTGGTGAAGGAGCAACAAGTAAGTTCCCAGAAGGTACTTATTGTGGTGGTCAAGCTTTATTTGATAAAAATGATCCTACAAAATTGATAAAGCGATTAGATACTCCTTTCATCTGTCCTAGTCTACCGCACGAAATAAGTGGTCAATATAAAGCAGGAACAACTTTTATTGAAGGCTTGGTATATTTCAATGACAAATGGTTTCTGTATTATGGAACAGCAGATTCTATGGTCGGTTTAGCCGTTAAGGAATAAATAAATTTTACTACTTATTTAAATAAAAAAAGCCCCTACTTCAAAAATGAAATAGGGGCTAATGGTTGGTATTGGTAATTGGTTCTATTCTTCAAGTTGACTTAGATAAACTAAGCTTTTAGGTACTTGAGTGACTACATTTTTAGATTCATCTTCTATAAACATGTATTCAATTCCTAATTTTTTAGCTTCAGCAACTACTCCGCCAATATCTATTTGCCCTGTTCCTAAAACTACATTGGTATCATCTTCTTCATGACCGGTATTATTTCCTTCAATACCTTTTTCCATATCCTTTAGATGTAATAATGTAATTTTCTTTGGATATTTCTTCATTAGCGCTAGCGGATCTGCACCTCCATGTTGTGCCCAAAAAACATCTAATTCAAATGTAAAATGAGTTGCATTTTTAGCCATGTAATCAAACAAGGTTCCGTTTTTATACGGTCTAAACTCATAACCATGTGGATGGTACGCTAAAACTAGTCCGTTTTCTTTCAAAATCTTACCAGCCTTGTTGAATACTTCTGTAGCGTGTTTTGTTTCTTTTAAAGCCCAATTATTGTCATCATGAGGTACCCATGCACACATTACATATTTAGCTCCAAAATCTTTTGCATTTTTAATGACCTTCTCTACATCGTTCTCCAAGTCACCAAATCCAGCGCCTACACTTACTACGTCTAAATCATTTTCTTCTAGTAAAGCTTTAAACTCTTCTATTGGTAAATCATACGTTTCGCCACCTTCAATTTTAGTGATACCCCATTCATTAATCAATCCTAATGTGTTAGACACATCCATTTTAAATTGATTTCTAAGGCTGTATAGTTGCAATCCTACTTCTTGGGCTTGCGCTAAAAAACCACTACCTAAAAAGATAGCGGCTATTATTACTTTTTTCATACTCATTTTACTATTTACGTAAGTAAATTACCTTCGTCGTCCCATTCTGCAATAACGTTTCGTTGACTTTGGTCTACACATTTCGCTATCCATTCTGGGTCGTAAGCAACACCATGTTGATCAAGTACATCTTGCGGTACGCCATCCCATACATTTGGTGAATTTCCTTTATAACCCAAGTCTGCAATACCTACTTTAGAAGTATAGTAACCAGTTACCGTAAGACCACGCATAGTATAGAAAAACTGTATTTCTAAAGGTTGTTCGCTTAAAGGTTTCTCTGTATCATGCCAGCAGATTTCATCGCAAATTTGCTTTTTCTGCTCTAAGGTAGCCGACTTAAATTCAGTACCAAATTCAGTATTGCTTTTATGATCTAACCACATTAGTCCACCTAACAAAATAGGAGCCAAATCTGGAATATCCTTCCCCATAAACTCAACAAGCTCTGGCACACCTGCCTCTATTGGACCACCATGTGGTTCTTTTGGAGGTAGTATTACTATACTTAAAGCTGCAATGGTTTCCATCTCATGCTCATTGAAAAGTTGTTCAGCATTAATCTTCTCAATACGCTCTAATTCTGCAGGCGTTCTTCCAAAATACTTTTCGCTACTGGTTGTAATGGCTTCATCAATAGATTCTCCATTTTCAGTCTTACAAGAATTGAAGACCAGCCCAGAAGTTGCCGCAGCACCTCCGAGTATTAAAGTTTGTAAACTCTTTCTTCTATCCATCTTCTAAATATTTTGTGCCTTAAGTTGTTCAATTATATAATCAGATGCTCTCCATGAAAGTGCCATAATTGTCCAAGTACAGTTTTTATCTGCCTGAGATACAAAAACACCTGCATCTACAATAAATACATTGTCTACATCATGTAACTGCTGAAACTTATTTGTAACCGATGTTTTAGGATCATCTCCCATTCTGGTCGTACCTACCTCATGAATAATCTCACCTGGTTTGTTCAATCCGTAATCTTTATCTTTTCCTGGCTTTTCTCCTAAATAGTGACCACCCATGTTATGAATAATCTCCTCAAAGGTATCTTGCATATGCTTCGCCTGGTTTACTTCATATTCTGAATGTTTGTAGTTAAACTTCAAAACAGGTATACCAAATTGATCAACCGTTGTAGGGTCTATTTCACAATAATTATCTTTATAGGCGATTGCTTCTCCACGTCCACCAAATCCTATTACAGACCCGTAGTATTTCTTTACATCATCACGTAAACTATCACCATAACCTCCTGATTTTAATCCGAAGTATTGGTTCAAAGCATTTGGATCCCAACCAAAACCGTAGTTAGGCTGACTCATACCTCCCCAAACTTCAATATGATATCCTCTTGGGAAATTTAATTTAGAGTTATCGCCCCACCAAGGTGAGTAAACGTGCATACCACCTACACCATCTTCATTATAAGATGTCTTTCTATTCAATAAGCCTGGTATAACACCTGCAGCACCTGAACCTGTAGAATCATGTAAATATCTACCAACTAGGTTACTGCTGTTTCCTAAACCATTAGGGTGTTGCTTACTCTTAGAGTTTAAAAGTATACGTGCAGAGCTACATGCAGATGCAGCCAATACAACCACTTTACCTCTAAGTGTATATTCTTTTCTGTCTTCTTTGTTTATGTAAGAGACACCTGTTGCCTTACCTTCTTCATTAGTAAGAACCTCACGTACCATTGAATTTACAAACAGTTTTACCTGACCACCACTCTTTTGAGCTGGAAAAATCAAACAACTACCTGCTGAGAAATCGGCATATATTTGACAAGATCTACCACATTGTCCACAATAGAAACAAACTCCACGATCTGCGTTAATTCTTTTGGTTAACATAGAAAGCCTACCCGGTATAACCGGTACGTTAGACTTCTTTGCTCCATTTATATAAAACAACTCGTGTAATCTCGGTTTCGGGGGAGGAAGAAAAAACCCATCAGGATCATTTTCTCTACCTTCATTGGTACCAAAAACACCAATTAACTTGTCTAATTTATCATAATAAGGTTTAACATCTTCATATCCTATTGGCCAATCATCTCCATGACCATCACGTGTTTTACCTTTAAAATCCTTTGGTCCGAAACGTAAAGAAATACGTCCCCAGTGGTTGGTTCGTCCTCCTAACATTCTTGCACGCCACCACCTAAATTCAGTTCCCTCTGCATGTGTATATGGCTCTCCTTCAACTTCCCAATCTCCCCAAGACATGTCCCATTCGCCAAAAGCTCTATCTGTACCTGCTCCCCTGCGTGGAGAATCATATGGCTGCTTTAATTGCGTCATGGTTTTTGGATCAGCTGGGTCAAAAAACGGACCCGCTTCAACAACAGCTACATTTAAACCTGCATCTGCCAACTGCTTGGTAGCCATACCACCACCTGCTCCTGAACCTACGATGATAACATCAAAGATTTCTGAGGATTCTTTTATCTGCATAATTTGAAATTAGTTATTGATTACAATTTAACTATTTAATAAAATAAGAACCCGTGTTTTTAGCTGAATAACCATAGTTACATGACGGGCGTATATTTTTAAAGCACATTAGTTCACTTTATATATTTTTTACTCACTAATAAATGTAGATACTGGTAAACCAACGGCATTGAACAATGTACCAATATCTGTACTTCGCCAAGCATATCTTACCGCTTTAGGATTCTTCACTTCTTTTGAGCTAACGATTACCGCTCCATTTTTAATTCTGGCCTTAGCGGCAAACCACTGCCCTTTTTCATTTGAAATTTCAAAAAGGTTTAGTTTTTTCCCTTTATTAAATAACCCATCGGCATGGTGGAAATTTATTATAATTTGATTTCCTGTAATTTCTGAAGAGGCATATAACGGACCATAGACTTCTTGACCCTTCAGTAAATTATAATGATCTTTCAAAGCAATATTTGCCAAACGCAAACCAACATCTTGCTTATTTAAAGGGTGAATATCTTCTACTGTACAAATATCGCTTGTCATTGCCATACCTGTATTTGTTAACGAAAGCGTTCTACGCTGTTGGTCTCTAACTATACCTCCGCTAAACTCGTCATCATACTTAAATGGAGCTATTTGCACATAGTAAAATGGAAAATCATCTTGCCATGCTGTTCGCCAAGATGTAATCATATTCGAAAAAAGTTTCTGATAATTTTCTGCATTGGCAGTGTTTGACTCGCCTTGATACCAAAGAGCACCGCTAATTTTAAATTTTGTTAGAGGAGCAATCATACCATTATATAATGAAGACTTTTCTACGGTCACCCATTTATTTGGTACTATTTTTTTATGCGATTCTACCAGTTCTGGATGCGCTTTAAATACAGATTCTGGTGTCCACACTTCTGCACTTGAAGCTCCCCATGCGTTATCTATTAACCCAATAGGTATATTCAATTCCTCTTGAACTCTTCTAGCAAAAAAATAGGCGACCGCACTAAAATCTTGCATAGATTCTGGGGAACAGGTTACCCATGTTCCAGAAACATCTTCTTGTGGATATTTTGAGGTTCTTTTAGCTACAGAAAATAAGC
The DNA here is from genome assembly GCF_000688315.1 of Maribacter sp. Hel_I_7. Taxonomy (NCBI): domain Bacteria; kingdom Pseudomonadati; phylum Bacteroidota; class Flavobacteriia; order Flavobacteriales; family Flavobacteriaceae; genus Maribacter; species Maribacter sp. Hel_I_7. The sequence continues at coordinate 1,516,842 of NZ_JHZW01000003.1, forward strand.
GAATAGTTGGATAATTTGCATTGGCTATTTCCACATCTTTATTCGCAATTTTACTATTTGCACTCCACTCCATATTACTCTGTCCAGAACAAAGCCACACCTCACCTATCAACACATCTTTTAATGTAATTTCATTGGTTTTACCTTTAAAGAGTATTTGGAACGGTCCGCCTGCTTTTGGTGTTTCTACAGTTACCTTCCATTTGGCATTATTTCCTGTTTTTACAACTACCGTTGCATCGTTCCAACTTGTGTATATAGTAAATTCTTCATTTGGGTCTGCCCAACCATACAATAATACATTGGCCTCTCTTTGTAAGACCATTTCATTAGAGAAAATTTTAGGTAGTGTAATTTCTGCTTTGGCGAGACCTGTTACTAAAAAGCATAGTAACATAATAGAGATACGTAAATTCATTGGATAGATACTAATTTTGATTTAAATATACCTAATAATGCATCACACTGACAAATTCTTAAACATTCAACATTATTTTTAAAGTAATCGTTATATTGACACCTCTTTTTAAGATGTTCATAATCTATTAATATTCAACTTATCATGCCCACTTCATCTACCACTTTTAAGCGCCGAAATTTTATTAAGGTAGCATCAGCATCATTACTGCTAACAACATTTAATTCATACGGGGTTGATTTTTTTGCCAATGAAAAGCCGAAAAAGGTAGCGCTTATAGGCACCGGTTGGTATGGCACCGGAGATTTAATGCGGCTTATACAAGTTGCTAATATTGAAGTTGTAGCACTTTGTGATGTTGATTATAATCAACTTAACACTGCAGCACAACTAGTTTCTGAACGTCAAAAAAATAAAAAGAAACCTAAGCTCTATACTGATTATAGAACCATGCTAAAAAGCAATAGTCTAGATATTGTACTTATTGGTACGCCAGATCATTGGCACGCATTAACGTGTATTGAAGCGTTAAAATCTGGAGCTCATGTTTATGTTCAAAAGCCTATAAGTGTTGATGTTATGGAGGGTGAGGCTATGGTTGCCGCAGCCAGAAAATATGACAGGGTCGTACAAGTAGGAACACAACGAAAAAGTACACCGCACTTAATAGATGCTAAAAAGCAAATTATTGATACCGGTTTACTTGGTACCATTGGTCATGTTGATATGAGCTGCTATTACCACATGCGTGCCAATGGCAACCCACCTGTGCAAGAAGTACCTGATTTTTTCAATTATGAAATGTGGACAGGACCTGCACCTATGAGACCTTACGATGGTCTACCCCATAAAAGATGGTGGCGTACGTTTAGAGAATATGGAAACGGAATTACGGGCGATATGTGTGTGCATATGTTAGATACCGTTCGTTGGATGTTAGATTTGGGATGGCCAAAACGTATTAGTTCTGAAGGAGGAATATTTGTTCAAAAAGGTGGAAAATCTAATATATCAGATACGCAGTCCGCCGTTTTTGAATATGATGGACTTAACTGTAATTGGCAACATAGAACATGGGGAAACCCAGCTGATAACGAGTACCCTTGGGCTTTTAAAATTTATGGTTCTAATGGTGTGCTTAAAGGTGACGTTATGAAGGCTGAATTTACCCCCATAGATGGTAGCGAACCTATAAAATTTGAAGTTCTATACGAGAAAGAGAAATACCCTGAAGACTCATCTGAAAAAGATTTAGAATTACATGCGGCACCCGCTACACGTAGACATATGATAGATTTTTTAAATGCCATAAAAAACGGTACAAAACCAGTGGCAGATATTGAAGAGGGACATATTTCATCTGCTAGTTGCATTTTGGCCAATCTTTCAATGGATTTAAAAAGACCTTTGGTCTACGACCCAAAAAGCAGAATTGTTGTAAATGACCCTGAAGCCACTGCCCTATTACAGCGAAATTATCGTGGAGATTGGGAACATCCACACCCAGATACAGTTTAAATTACTGTAGTTTTTTAGTAGAATCCCTAACCAATAAACTTGTTTTTACAATCTTGGTCTGGTAAGGTAAACTTGGGTCTTTTATTCTATTAATCAATAGTTTAGCTGTAAGTTCACCTATATATTTACCATGCTGGCTTACCATGGTCAATGATGGCGTTACGTATTTTGATAACTGCCCATTGGTGAAACCAATTATTGAAATATCGTTTGGCACATTATATCCTCTTGCTTTCACTACTTCCAAAACTTGAACGGCAATTAATTCATCGATACCTATAATACCATCAATGGTTTTATAATTCAGTAAAAACGACATTAATAAATCTAAATCATCCTTAACCGTAAGATTAATAATCAATTTAGGATCAAAAGGCATCTCAAATTCTTCTAGCGCTTTCTTATAGCCTAAAAGCCTTAATTTCCCTACACTAGAACTAGATATAGGGTTAACTACCGCTATATTTTTACAGCCAATATTAATTAGGTGTTTGGTGATTTTATATCCTGCCTCAAGATCATCTACTACAACTTTATCGCATTGTACGTTGTCAGAAACCCTATCAAAAAGAACTACGGGAATATCGTTGTTAATAACATCTATTAAAGCATCGTGTTTGTCTTCATTCTGACTTTCTTCTGCCAGTGACATTATAACCCCATCAACAGTTCCTGCATCAAAAAATTCAAGCGTTTTTGTTTCTTTTGCTTTAGATTCGTTACTAATACAGCTAATGATATTATAGCCACTTTCATTGGCTACTTTCTCTATACCATACAGTACTTGGACAAAGAAGTAATTTAATATATTAGGCACAACCACACCAATAGTTTTGGTGCTTCTATTCAATAAATTAAGAGCAAGTCTATTAGGCTTATAGTGCTTTTCTTTTGCGTATGTCTGTATCTTAAGCTTAAGGTCACTACTAATTTCATGACTATCATTAATCGCTTTAGAAACGGTTGAAATAGACACCTTAAAATGACCGGCAATATCCTTTAGAGTTACTTTTTTCATAATTTATAACTACAAAAGAACAGATTTAAATTGACACTTTAAATTATTGGTTAAAGCAAACTGTCCCTAATGGAAAACCAAGGGACAGATTACTTCATATTATATTAATATTATTACCCAAATTTCAACTATTTAAAATAGTCTTAGGGTTGTAGATTTATATATATTGGTTAATGATATTCTCAAACAATTCTTGCTTTCCACTCTGTAATTCCAACTCACCATTTTCTTTGGCTATGTTGTAAAGATCCTTCATATCTAATTTACCATTTTCGAAATCTTTTCCTTTACCTGAGTCAAAAGAACTATATCTGTTTTCACGTAGTTTATTGTAAGAAGAAGACGAAATAATTTTATCTGCTGTAATCAAAGCTCTAGCAAAAGTATCTGCCCCACCAATGTGTGCATGAAATACATCTTCTAAATCTGTACTGTTTCTTCTTGTTTTAGCATCAAAATTAACACCACCACCTTGTAAACCTCCAGCAGCTAAGAATACTAACATAGCCTCTGTTGTTTCTTGAATGTTATTTGGAAACTGATCTGTATCCCATCCATTCTGGTAATCTCCTCTGTTAGCATCCATACTACCTAACATACCTGCTTTAGCAGCTACAGCAATCTCATGCTGAAAAGTATGTTGTGCCAAAGTTGCATGGTTTACCTCAATGTTCATTTTAAAATCATTCTCTAAACCGTACTCTTTTAAGAAACCGATTGCAGTAGCACAATCAAAATCATACTGATGCTTCATAGGTTCCATTGGTTTTGGCTCTATGAAGAAGTTTCCTTTAAACCCTTGGCTACGTGCATAATCTCTTGCCATGGTTAAAAACTGACCCAAATGATCAACCTCACGACCTAAATCTGTATTCAATAAAGACATATAACCTTCTCTACCACCCCAGAATACATAGTTTTCACCACCTAAAGCTATGGTAGCGTCTAAAGCCAATTTAATTTGACCACCTGCTCTTGCCAAAACATTAAAATCTGGATTGGTTGCGGCACCGTTCATGTATCTTGGATTTGAGAAACAGTTAGCTGTACCCCAAAGTAATTTCTTACCAGACTCTTGTTGTTTAACCTTCAAGTAATCTGTAATTGTTGCCAATCTCTTTTCTGACTCTGCAAAAGTTGAACCTTCTTGAATTAAATCGAAATCATGAAAACAGTAGTAATCAAATCCTATTTTATCAAAAAATTCAAACGCTGCATCTGCCTTATCTTTAGCAGCTTGTATAGCATCTGATGATTTATCCCACTCAAAGCTTTGTGTTCCAGGACCAAATGGATCTGAACCTTGACCACAGAATGTGTGCCAGTACGCAGTTGAAAATTTAAAATGATCTTTCATGGTCTTACCAGCCACTACCTGATCAGGATTGTAATATTTAAAGGCCATAGGATTATCAGATTCCTTTCCTTCAAATTTAATTTTGTCTATTCCTTTAAAATATTCCTTGTTTGCCATTATATTGATTTTATAAGTTGTTTAAAATTAATTCCAATTCATTTTTCCAAATTGCATATGCATCTTGGTATCCTTTTTTATCTTTTTTAGGGCTGAAGGTCATTACATAATCGTTATCCAATATTGCCTTACCGAAAGCTTCAAAATCGCCCTTATGTAAATTTGCCGCTCTTGCCGCTCCAATTGCCCCAGTGGTATCATAAATCTCAATATCATACCCTATTAAAGTTGCAACTGTATTCGAGAAGATTTCTGAACGAAAAAGGTTGTCGTTCCCTGCACGCATTACATTTACTTTTATACCGTCAGACTCCATAATTTCCATGCCATAAACAAAAGAAAATGCAATACCTTCTAATGCTGCCCTACACATATGACCTTTACCATGATTATTTAAATTAAGGTTTACGATACGGGTACCGACTTCCTTGTTTTTAAGCATTCTTTCCGCTCCGTTTCCAAAAGGAATCATGGTTACACCATCCGAACCTATTGGTACTTCATTCGCCAACGTATTCATCTCTTCGTAAGATTCAACATTAAGATTATTCAACAACCATCTGTATTGAATACCAGCTCCGTTAATACAAAGTAATTTCCCTATTCTAGCTGGTTTTCCTGGAGAATAATTTACATGCGCAAAGTTGTTTACACGAGAGCTTTCTTTTACTGAAAGGTTATCTGTTACGGCATACACAACCCCAGATGTACCACCAGTAGCCGCAACTTCACCAGGATTAAAAACATTTAAGGTCAAGGCATTGTTAGGTTGGTCTCCTGCTCTATATAAAATAGGTGTACCAATAGAAAGTCCGCTTTCTGTAGCTCCTTTATCATTGACCTGAGATTGTACTGAAAACGTATCTACAATATCAGGAATCATATCTTTATCTAATCCGTAATGTTCCAAAACAATATCAGCAACAGCATCTTCTTTGAAATCCCAAAAAATACCTTCAGATAAACCAGAAACCGTAGTATTTACTACACCAGACAACTTATAGGCGATATAATCACCAGGAAGCATCATCTTATAAATCTGTGAGTAAATTTCGGGCTCGTTTTCTTTTACCCATTTTAACTTTGAAGCCGTAAAGTTTGATGGTGAATTTAGAAGATGTGTATCGCAAGTTTCAGCACCTATTTCTTCATAAGCATTCTGACCTATTGTTACTGCTCTACTATCGCACCAAATTATAGATTTTCTTAAAGGATTACCTTCTTTATCAATAAGCACTAGACCGTGCATTTGATATGATATACCGATACCAGAAATATCGGTTTTATTAATAGAATTCTGTACACATAATTTATCGATACCACTACCAACGTAGCGCCACCAATCTTCTGGACTCTGTTCTGCCCAGCCGTTTTTTACAGCTTCCATAGACATTTCTGTCTCAGGTTCCGTAACAACTCCTACACTCTTCCCGGTAGAAGCATTTACTAGAGCAATCTTAATAGATGAACTTCCTATATCTAATCCTAAATGGTACATAAATAGTATAAATTGGTTTTCCTGTAATAAGTTAAACCAAAAATAACTACTATACCATGCAATCGATATTTACCGTACGAAAATTATCGTAAACGCATTTCTTCTATAAATTTACAAACAACAAATAATTAATTCAATTAACTTAATATCAGTTAATTACATATTAAATATATTAATCAATATTTCCGAAAAGGTTTTCGCATTACCTGCTGTATAACAAACTACAACCCTTCAATTTAATATTCTTCTAGTTGATTTTGAAGTTGTTCTAATTTAGAAAGTGCCTCAGATTTAGAGTTTACATCTAATTTTAAATAGATATTCTGAATGTGAAAATTTACGGCACTTGGGGTTACAAATAGCTTTTGTGCAATCATTTTATAAGTAGCTCCTTGACATAAAAAATCTACAATTTGATTTTCTCGTTCAGAGAAAAATGCGAATGTCTTTTTATGAAAGTTGCTAATAATTTTCTTTACAATATCATTACTCATGGCAGCACCTTCTTTTTCCATACTACGCAAAGCATGCTCTAGTTTGTCTAAAGTCAAAGGTTTTGTCAAATAGCCATTTGCTCCTTTCTTGAAAGCATTTTTAATAATGTCGAAATCATTGATTTCACTGAACATTATAATTTTTACTTCCCAGTCTTTCTTTTTAAAGAGCTTGATAGCATCTACACCGTTCATGTCATTTAAATCTATTTCAGAAAGTACAATATGCGGTTTTGTAAACTTGAAATCTTTTATGGCATCTTTAGCAGAAGTATAGCTACCTACCACTTCATATCCTTCGATATCTTCAATGTGATTTTTATATACAGAATGTAACGATGTATCTTTTTCTAATAGTATTATTCTAATGTTTGAATTTTTCATAATCTCCATAGTTTTACAGCTATCATTCTAATTACAGAACAATAACTAAAGTTATTTTTGAGTATTTACAAGACTAGAATAACTAAACAATATATATGTACTTTGACCAAATAGTATAGACTATAGGTTCATATATACATATATAATGGCAACTATTGCCCTAAAGAACAACCAGAAAAAAAGATTGTACTTCGACTTTGTTCAGTCATAAATTTAAATCAAAAACGAATTTTCGCTAGTGAATTAATTTGTAATACTGAGGCGTTTGCCAAACTTTGGATTAATGAGATTTCTTAACAGTAAAAAAATAGAAATCTTATGTAGAATAAGATGGGTTCCGGAACTGGAATTACGTAGGTTAAATTCATTCATGGTTGTGGGGGGATTTGGGGTTATACAATTGGGTTTGAATCTATTTGCTGATTGAAATATAGATATTATTGTAATATACCCGTTGAAAACCTAGAAATTTTCGTTCAAATACCAAGTTTTCTTAAAAAATAAGGTAATTCATCGATAGTTAACATAAAGTTAAAATCGAGAATCACCATTTTTGTAAATGTAAAAATAAAGGAGGGGACCCAATTATCCCCCCGGATAATACCCCTCCTTTTATTGACAATTCAAATCAACCATAAAACCGTAAAAATTAATGGCTTTTAAATTCGTTACTCTCTTGTTATATAATCATCTTCAAAAGTATTAGACGCAGTAGCCGTTGATTCGTTTACTTGCATAATCCATTTCTCTTGATTGTATTTTCCATTTAAATCTGTACTTGCTGCCATTTGGGCATCATTCTTATAATCGTAGTCTGCTAAATACACGTAATACAGACCGTTTTCTTTATTGTAAAATTGTTTTGGATCTAAACCTTTCTCTTTTAATTCTTTCATAAATGCATTCATGTACTTTGTTTGACTATATACATTTGCAATTACATAGTAACCAGAGTTCATATCTATTACATCAGATTCTACCAGCATCTTAACAGGTAATGCTTTAAAGTTATTATTTGTAGATGGTAATTCTTTAAAATTTGCTCTTCTTGAAGAAGTAGTTGTTGCTACCGATGGTGATGATGACGTTGCAGTGGCAAAAGCATCTGCAGGCTCTGTTATAAAGTCCATTGCATCATCATTAATGTCATTAGATGCATAAGATGTATTATCCTCTACACTAAAATCTTGTAAAGAGCTTTTTATCGTCGTATCAATATCATTACGTAACATTCTAACTATTAGTTCAAAACGTTCTTCAAAAGCCGCTATTCGTTGTTCTTCAATAGAGTCTTGACGAAGTATAAGCTCATCTAAAATTATTTTGTTCTCATAAGCCAAGCTACTTTCTGAAACAGATGTAGAAGTATTAGAAGAAGCTTCTTGATTTCTACGACCAGACTTTCTTGCACTATCACGCTCTTCTATTAAGTGAGCAATTTGCTCCTCATAGTTTCGTACTATATTATCTATTTGATTGTCTGATGAATTATCGGCTACAGAGATAGCTAAATCATCATCCTTAAATTTATATGCTAGGGTAATTTCATGATTCCACCCAAGGTTTGCATCTTCACTTGATAAATCTTTCTCCATTAAATATCCTAAAGACATTTTTTCACTTAAGTTGAAACCTACTCCTGCTGCAACACCATATTCTTCATCTACCGTGGTTTGCAACCAACCATAATTTGGTAGATCTAATAATAAAGAACCAAAATAGTATAAACTACCATCTAAGTTTTGACCTACTTGAGCCATTGGCATTAAACGAGCGTCTTCAAAAAGACCCCTTGTATGCTCAAATGAGTGTGTATATTGTACTGATCCCTTTACACTTTTTGTAGACAGGTCAGTTAAAAATTCGTTCGTTGTTTGATTGTACTTTAATAAGTCTTCTGCATAAAAACCAAAATCGAACTTACCTAGCGATAAATTAATTCCTGGCTGTATAGCTATTTTACTTTCTTTTCTTGAGTCTGCAATCTGCGGATCGTCTTGAGCTACAACAATTCTATTCTTATCTAACCCTTGGTTAAAATAAGTAACATTGGTACCAAATGTAAGCACAGATTTTTCTCCTAATTGAACTGATGATGCATAATTGGCATTAAATCCGAACTCTTGAACAACACCAGACCATTGGCTATATACACCAATACCTACTGCGGTATGATCATTTAATTTGTTGCTAAATCCTAGAAAATAGTTTTGGCTATTATCCTCGAATGTTGCAGATTGATTTCTATGAAGAATGTTTAAATATGATTTATTCTCTCGCACTAAGGAGAATGTTGGGTTTATAAAAAAACGATTGAAGAATAATTGATTGTGGTATGTACTACTAGATCCTAAGTTTGCATTGGTTTCTTGACCTTTTACTGTTTGGACAAGGGCCAATAAAAGTAATGCAATAAGAAAACTATTGATTTTTAACGGACTTTCCATAACGATTGATTTTTACGATTAAAATTGAATTTGTCAAATGAATTGGGGGAAATGAATAATGGGTGGTTATTCATCTTCAAATACAGAACTGGAATACTGTGTCTGTCTTTCTGAGTTGAATGCTTCTAAGAAGCGATCGTCTCTATCTTTATCATTAATAGGTTTATCATTTAAATTAAAAGCTACATTCTGTGTACGCTTGCCTTTTGCAATTCTATTAGAAACTACATAACCAGAACCGTCTCCTTGCAATAGGTTAACAGAATATTCGTCATAAGAACTATTTATAGTATTGCCCATGTTTACAGCAAGACCAACGCTACGCTGACCAACTTCTACCATATACACATCTAGACCACCGTACCCTTCTCTACCATCTGAAGCAAATACTAAACTTCCGTTTGAGATAGGATTAGGATGAACATCATTCTTAGCGGTATTTACTTTTGAGCCTAAGTTTTTGGCTTGTCCTAACATTCCATTTTTTTGAATGGTAGCTACATAAATATCATATTCACCATAGGTACCGGGCATGTTTGAGGCAAAGAATAAACGACTACCATCTGGTGATATAGCAGGATGCTTTGCAGAATAGTCTCCTGGGCACACCGCTACTTCAGTGATTTTTTTCCATTCTCCACCAATTTTATCGGCTTTGTAAATTTTATGAATTTCTTTCTTTTTGGAGAACATACCGGTTACTGGCTTTCGGTATGTTGTTTTGCTGTAGTACGCCGTATTACCGCCATTGGTAAGGGCTACCGGTGGAGCGTATTCACCAGTAGTATTTAACGGCTTGGCACTGCTTGAAGCAAATTCTTTTTTTGTTCCTTGGTCATCCCATGGTAAAAAATTTCTTCTATTATTAGATGTTAAACGAGAAGGCACAACGGTGTGCGTCATCTTATAATCGTCTTTCACCAATTCCGTCCAATTCTCATCGGCAATTTCATTCTGGACTTCTTTTCCTAATTGAGATACCGCATGGTCAAACCTCTTCTGATAGCTTTTCTTTAAAGTACCATCTTCAGATATTTCAATTAGCTTACCATACCAGTATAATGCATTCGCATATTTTTTGGTTAGGAAATTGGCATTGCCAAGATCTTCAAAAATTTCAGAATCTGAGTAGCCAAGTGATTTTAACTTTTCATAATTCTCTACTCTATTAGATACTTCAGTAATCTTTTTTTCATGAAAACTGGTTGAAGTGTCATTGTAGGCCAAATCTTGGCCGTAACCCATGGTTGCCATACAGGCAAACAAAAGGCTGATTTTAATTGAATTGTTCATAATACTAGATTTTGGGGATTTAATACTCCAAAGGTCTAGCAACTCATTCAATCTGTTATTAATAAAAATTCATAGGTTTTTGTAAAATTGATAAACCATAGAATTCAAAAAACACTATAACCTGTTTAAAATCAATTATATATGTGAATTATTTCTTTATTTTGATACCTGTTTATTTTTTCTTTTATCTGAAATGTAGGTATATCCTAAATATGCAAGCTGCAAACCAACAGCTGCCATTTTCAATTTTCTACTTCTTACTAACATTTTTGCTACTCCAAATAGTGGTGATAGTCCCATAATTTTATTTTTTAAGTTCTCACCGAAAATAATACGAGCTGCTAATTCTTCTTAGCTCTATTCACTGAAATAATAGGCGTAAAACAATTAAAAACATAGTGTTTATGGGATATTGCTGTTTAATCAATAAAGCAAAAGTACTATTGTTTATAGTCAATGTTAATGCTGACATACTTATACCTTAGAAGTAGAAATTTTATTTAATCACAGGTGTAAACACCTATTAAAAAATAATATTATGAATACAGATATAGCAAAAATTGAGGATAGTCTAAAGGACTTAATAAGTAAAAATGAAGATGCAATTAAAGGATTCGAAAAAGCATCTGAAAATTCAAAACAAGTAGGAATTAAAAGCTATTTTGAGAAGAAGGTTGTTGAACGTATGCAATTTCTTAGAGAACTTAGAGCTGCTGCTCCAGAACTAGATTTAGGTAGTGTAGAAATTGAAGGTAGTGGTGCAGGTACATTACATAGAACCTGGATGGATGTTAAAGCATTTTTTTCAGAAGATAATGATGAAGCAATGCTAGAAGAAGCCGTAAGAGGTGATAAAGCTGCCATTTTAGATTATGATAAAGCATTGGCAGAAACTATGATGCCACATCGCTTAAAAGAAATTATAAGAGCTCAAAAAGAGCTTTTGCAGAACGATTTGGAAACTACTGAGATTTTAGAAAATCACAGATAAAAAAACTCCATCAAAAATTAAAGCCCTTGCAATTGCAAGGGCTTTTTTAATGCCTAATATTTAATAAGCTTTCATTTTATCTTTTCGCTTTTTCAGCTGCCGTTCTAATTCCCTAACCGATTCATTCACCGATTCTTCAAAATTCTCATTGCTGGCTTCTGCGAAAATTCGTGGACCAGGTAAACTTAAACGTATGTTACAGATCATACCTGTTTCATCAGATGATGTATTTTCTTGTTTTAGAAAAACATCTGCTCTAATTATATCGTCGAATTTATGATGAAGCTTATTTAATTTTTCAGCTGCATAACCTTCTAATCTTGAACTAGCTGTTACGCCGTCATACTCATATATTATATCCATATTACTTTTTATTTATCAACATTAATCATCCACCCAATACCAAAACGGTCTGTACATCTACCAAAGTGTCCCCATTCTCGCTCTCTAAATTCATGATGTACTTGACCACCGGTAGATAATTCTTTAAATAATTGTTTCCCTTCATCTAAATCATTCAAATCAACACTCATGTTAATTTGATTACCATTATTCAATGGAGTATCTGGAGCAGCGTCATATGCCATAAAATGAACTCCTTTCCCCTTTAACTCTGCGTGTTGCAGTTTTTGCCTAAAGGAGGACGGGACATCAATTTTCTTATCCTCATATGTTTGTCTGTTTTTTATTTCTGCGTTAAACAGATTTGCGTAGAAGTTTAATGCTTCTTGACAATTGCCGTTGAAGGCTAAATATGCTTGTATTTTCATGATATATTGTTTTGATACAATGTACTCACAACCCGCAATTCATCTTGTCTTAAAACACATTGTTATTGATGCATTTGACAATGCTATTTTAAAGTATTAATTATGAATTTAATACAATCTTATTATCATCAATAAATTGAAAAAACGATAGCTTTTCATGTGAACCCGTAAATATTAAATTAGTTGAAAGCTCAAAAAGGTGTGCCTCTGTTTCAAAAAAGTGCATCATATAACCTGCTGTATTTACAAATGCTACATATTCCCCAATTGCCGGTAGTCTAGGTAAGGTAATTTTACGTTTCAACAATACGTCTCTTTCTAAACAATAAGCTCCTGTAAAAAATACATCTACAGACTCTTCTTTCGCCACCTCAGAACTATATAACATAAAAGGGTCTAATAAAAAATCTGCACTAGAACTCATCATTTGGCTCATATTCATTTCTAAACCTACAAGCCATTGTCCTTTGGCATCCTTTTTTCTGTGACTAACTTTTGCGACCGTTATACCAACTTGATCTAATAATGATCTACCCGGCTCAATACGAATTTCTATATCATTCTTAAGTAGTAAAGATGCTACCGATAACCCAGATTCTTCATCTATAAAATCGAGTACTTCTTTCAAGAAAGAATTTTTGTTAACCGTATTGAAAAATGGATAGGTATTTAACTTACCTCTTAGCTCACCATCCTCAAGTCTAAAGCCTAGACCATTGCTGTTAAATGTGATATCATTATTGTTTTCTACTACTGCTTTTTTCAGATTTTCATTGAAGGTTACCCATTCGTTTTCTTTTTCCAAATAATTCATTAAAATACCCCCACCAATATCTATAAAGGATAGCTCATGTCCCTTATCTTTCAAGGTTGATGCTATTGTAATACTAGCAATTAAACTTACACTACGCTGGTGGGTAGAATATCCATCTAAATGAAAATGCAGCCCCGTAACTTTTAGAAAATCAAAAGTTTTTTGTTCCCCAACATAAGAACCAATAAAATCAACTATCTCATCTACATCAAAACCAAACCGGCTGTACAGCTTTTCTCCATCTACCTCAAATCCGCTTATGCGAAACCCAACATTTGCTATTTTACCAATCTCTTTTGCAATAGATTGTGTCAAAACACATTCATCTTCGTTATCTAAAATAATAGGTACGCCATTTTCTATAGCCAATTTAATTTGCGCTTCAGTTTTAATAGCTGCGGTCAGCACGAGGTTTTCTGCATTGCCACCTAAGGACAAAGATTGTTCTAGCTCTTTATAACTTGCAGTATCTACACCTATTCCCGAGGCAAATGCCTGCTTTACCAAACCTTTTGATTTGTTTGCTTTTCTTGCATAAAAAATGCGATACTTTAATCCGTATGACTCAAAAAGTTCCTTGTAATTTTTGCTATTTTCATTGAAAGACGGTAGGTGATGTATGTTTACGGGAGAACCATAACGTTCAATTAAGCCTCTTAAAACATCTTGATCATTGAACAGTTCATGCATCCAACTAGAGGTTATTGGTGTCAATTCATTTTTTGGTGCTCCTTTATAATACATTTTCTTCTCTTTCATAATTATCGATTGATCCATCTTTTTTTAAAATTGCTGCAGTAGTCTGTTTCGCCCACCCTGTAGCGAAGTCATTTCTAGTCCTTGATAAGGTGTCATTATCAAATGTTATACCCTCTGTTGGTGTTCCATAAAATGTAATATCTGGATTGATCTGCCCATTTTCGTTTATAGGATTTCCATCATCGTTCAATGCCAAACAGCCCGGTTTATATGAAGTATTCAGTTTATTTTCGTACTCCACAATAAGTTTGTTTCTTTTTAAATTTTGATACAACTCATTCTCAAAGTCTTTTTCTTTTGCCCTTGAAATTGTAGCATTTATATAAAAATCTACCGATGTTTCTTGTCCGTTTTCAACTTTTAAACTAAAACTGCCACACTCCTCATTTTCGGTAAAACTTGCCGATTTAGCAAAAGAAAAATCTAGCAACCCTGCTTTACACAATGCTACTATTTTTTGCAAATTTTTAACCGGCGGTCCGTAAGACAGCCTATTGAACAACCCAAAATAATAGGTATCAAATTCTTTGTGAGACACAGCATCTAAACCTCCAAAACTGTACAATTCATTAAAAATTGGACTAATTTTTCTCCATACGGCTACGGCTGCCATGAACGGACTTTTATCTTCTCCTCGTTTTGCCTCTTCTAATAAAAATTCTAAATACACCTGTATAACTACAGATGATAAAACAGGCTCATCTTTAAATGGGTCTACTATAGTTTCCCAATTAAATACAGGGCATTCTGGAAAATCTTCATGAAAAAACTTTACCTGATTTTCTATTACGGTGAAATCTTGATCAAAGTAAAGTTGATGCCCGTGAGAATTGAATAGCGCAGTGTAGAAAGCAAAATAGAACTCTTTTTTAATCAATGGTAATAGGGTACAATTAAAACTAATTGGTCTATTCTCCTTAAAATTTTCTACTATCGTTTCGCTAAAATATTGAAGTTCAATTTCTGAAGTTGGAGAACCATTTCTTGGTACCATTGGTAAGCCTGTTCTAGAGAAAAGATAAATTTTATAAGGCTCTTTACCAGATGAAATATATTTTAAAACTCCCTTATCGTTCTTTTTAAACTCCCCTCCTCTACCCTCTGTTAATGTAAGAACAGCATCTATAGCAGTAAGTCCAAATCCTTTAACTGCAACTAAAGAATTAGCTGTTACCGAGCTTAATTTTTCATCAACAGGGTATATAAAATCAATTCTATTTTTATTGTTTATTATTTTGGTTTGTTGTGATTTAAATGAATGATGACCAGTAGTAAATAATATATTTTGACAATCAACACTAAACTCATTGCCCATATTTCTGTAGCTACCCATTACCAAATATGACTTTTCATTCTTTTCTACGTTTACTACTGAACCTATATGGGTTATTACTTTTATATTTTTAGGTAAACTGTCAACAACCCGTTTAAAACAGTGTATAAGATAATCTCCAACAACTTTTCTTGGTGCATAATCTCCAGGTGCAGCATTGGTGTATCCGTTAATTTTTAACCACGACACAAAATCTACGGTTTCTTCCACATTTGATATTGGCTCTTCTAATGACCAGCAATTAATGTTTCTATTCGCATAGTTCATTATAAGATATTCCGGTTGATCTGTTCTGTAAACATCACCTGCCGCAAAATATTCTGTGGTATTGAAAATATGAATTTCAATAAGTTGATAAAATGTATTTTTATTTAAGTGAGCCACCAACCTTTCAAAACCATAAAATCCCTTAGGTCCAAAACCTATAATTCCTATTCGATATGTTTTTCTATTCTCCATATAACTTACTACCAACCGCCTATTGGCGTAAATGCATTTTTACTTTCTGGTAATTCGTTTAAAAGCCATTGTGGATTATAGATGGTATCTAAATACCGTTCTCCACGATCGCACAGAAACATTGCACAATTACTACCTTCTTCTATATTCTTACTATACTTTTTAACTGCACTTAAAATTCCACCGGAAGAACCCCCACATAATATTGCTTCTTTTTCCAATAAAGACCAACACCCACGAGCACAGTCTACATCATCAACATAAACATGATCATATATTCTAGAAGTATTTAAAAATTGAGAAGGGACCCCGGCACCATGTCCCGGTATTAATCTTTTTAAAGGCGGACCTCCAAATAGTACGCTTCCTACGGCATCCACTGCTATAATTTTTGTGTCCAGTTTATTCTCGTAGATAAAATCTGCACATCCCATTAGTGTTCCGCAAGTACTTGTTGCCACAAATAGATAATCTAATTTGCCCTGTAACGAATCCATAATTTCTGTCATGGTTTTATGATGCGTTTTAGGATTATCAGGATTACCGTATTGATTGGACCAAAAACTATTTGGAATAGTGTCTAATAAATATTGAACCCTTTCTAACCTAGCCGCCAAATACCCACCTTCTTTTTTGGGTTCTGTTACGTGCTCTATTTGTACACCGTATGTTTTAAGAATTTTTTCTGTGTGTGAATTTAGCTTAGGATCTACTACTACGATAAGCTTAAGACCGTAATATAAACATGTTTGTGCCAAACCTAGTGCCATATTACCAGAGCTTGATTCTATTACCGTATCCCCTTTTTTAATTCTTCCTGATGCAAGTGCCTCTTGTAATATAAAAAGAGACGTTCTATCTTTTATGCTACCTGCAGGGTTTGCCGCTTCTAATTTTCCATATAAATTGAAATAATTATCCGCCAAAATTCTATCTAATCGTACTAAAGGGGTATTACCTACAGTACTTATAATTGATTCAGAAATAACGCCTGATATATTTTGAGTTATCATTTTCTAGTATTTACAACCATTTCAATTAGAAAAAGAATGGTATAATTCAGCATCTAAAATTACCTAGGTAAATTCTAAACCAGTATCACGATAACTTTTATAAATAACTCGTTCGATTTTATATTATAAAATCTTATTAAAACCTCTTACAAATGGTTAGAATACAAAAATATACCCTAACCAACTACATATCAAACACATATACTTAATACGCCCAATTTGTGTTAGTTCTTAATTCAAGTAAAATTTTATGATTTTTTAATTGTAAATCTGGGCATTTACTCTGAAAAAATACCTAATTTCAAGGGACTCAAATAAATATTAAAATCTAATGGCGAATTTCAGTTTAAAAGTTAATGGAAAAACCCAAGAAGTAGACGTTGACCCATCTACTCCAATACTATGGGTATTACGTGATCATTTAAAATTGGTAGGCACAAAATTTGGTTGTGGAATTGCTCAATGTGGTGCTTGTACCGTTCACTTAGGTGATAATGCAGTGCGTTCTTGTCAACTACCTGTTTCAGCTGTTGGTGACCAATCTATCACTACCATAGAAGGTCTTTCAGAAAATGGAGATCATCCTGTACAAAAGGCATGGTTAGAAGAAGATGTTTACCAATGTGGTTATTGCCAAGCTGGCCAGATCATGAATGCCAGTGCATTTTTAAAACGGAACCCTAATCCTACAGATGTAGAGATAGAGGATGCTATGAACGGTAATATCTGTCGTTGTGGCACATATACGCGAATTAAAAAAGCAATCAAAAATGCTTCGAGTATTTCTAACGCGTAAATTAATTGCCCACAATTTTGGAATATTAACCTTCAAAAAATAAACAGATGACTCTCATAAAAACAACATATAATAGACGTTCTTTCTTAAAAAGCAGTTCGCTCGCTGGTGGCGGTATGATTTTAGGATTTAGTTGGCTTGCCTCATGTAAACCAACTCCAGAGCAGGTGAGCAACATACCTAAAGAATGGTTCGATATTAATTCTTTCCTGAAAATTGGAGATAACGGTATGGTTACCATTATGTCGCCAAATCCAGAAATTGGGCAGAATGTAAAAACTTCTATGCCAATGATCGTTGCAGATGAATTAGGGGTAGATTGGAAAAATGTAATTGTAGAGCAAGCTCCATTGAATACAGATATTTTTCAAAGACAACTTGCCGGTGGTAGTCAATCTATACGTGCAGGATGGTCTGGGTTAAGAATGGCAGGTGCTACGGCCAGACATATGCTTGTTGCCACTGCTGCTGAAGCATGGCAAGTACCAGCATCAGAAATTTCAGTTAAAGCGGGAATTATATCCCATGATGGTTCAGAGAAATCTGCGAGCTTCGGAGAAATGGCTTCTAAGGCGGCTACCATGCCGGTACCTGAAGAAGTAACCTTAAAGGAAACTAGTGATTTTGATATTATAGGAACGGATAAAAGAAATGTTGACGGACCAAATATTGTTACCGGAAAGCCTTTATTCGGTATTGATATTCAAGAGGAAGGAATGATGATCGCTATGATTATTCACCCACCTGCTTTTGGTATGACGTATAAGTCAATGGACGCCGAAACTGTAAAATCAATGCCAGGTATAAAAGATATTTTTCCTATTGATGTATATCCTGAAGGTGTTGAAAGACAATGGTCTGATGGTGGTGCTATAGATAAATTAGTTGCTATTGTTGGTGAATCTACTTGGCAATGTATGCAAGCCAAAAAAGCATTAAAAGTTGAATGGGAGAAATCAAGTGACTTGGAAAGCACTGCAGGCCATGATGAGGCATTAACTAAATTATTAAACACGTCTTCCAAAGAACCGGCCCGTAAAGACGGGAATGTAGTTAGTGCATTTAATAAGGCAGATAAAGTTATAGAACGTACCTACAGTGCTCCTTTTTTAGCGCACAATACAATGGAACCCATGAACTTCTATGCAGATGTTACCGCCGAGAGAGCCTTGTTTAACGGACCAATACAAACTCCAGAATTTTTAGAAAAGACCTTAGCTTCTAGATTGGACATGCCAGTTGAAAAAATTG
This sequence comes from Maribacter sp. Hel_I_7, assembly GCF_000688315.1. NCBI lineage: Bacteria > Pseudomonadati > Bacteroidota > Flavobacteriia > Flavobacteriales > Flavobacteriaceae > Maribacter > Maribacter sp. Hel_I_7. Next base: position 1,535,572 of record NZ_JHZW01000003.1, read on the forward strand.
ATATTAAAATGAGCCGAATGGGCGGTGGTTTCGGAAGACGCCTATACGGTACATTTGGTGTAGAAGCGGCTGTGATTTCACAGCACATGCAAGCTCCTATAAAATTGGTATATACTCGTGAAGATGATATGACACAAGGTACCTATCGCCCAACGTACAAAGTAAAATATAAAGCAGGGTTGGATAAGGATGGCAATTTAATTGCTTGGCATGTAAAAGGTGCAGGATCTAACGATGATTTACTTTTTGAAAATAGATTTCCTGCCGGTGCCGTAGATAATTACCTAGCAGAAAAATTTAGTCTGGAAACCAATGTAACCACTGGTGCATGGCGTGCACCACGCTCTAACTTTGTTGCCGGTGCGGAGCAAGCCTTCTTAGATGAAGTTGCCGAAGCTGCCGGAAAAGATCCTATAGAATTTAGATTAGCGTTGTTTGACAGAGCAATAAAAGATCCTGTTGGCGAACCAGAAAAGAATGACTATGATCCAGAACGTTATGCCGGTGTTTTAAAATTAGTTAGAGATAAATCTGGTTGGGACAGTAATCAAAAAAATGGTGCAGCAAGAGGAGTTTCCGCCTACTATTGTCATAATTCTTATGTAGCGCAAGTTTTAGACCTTTCTGACGATACGAATTCACCAAAAGTTAATAAAGTGTGGTGTGCTGTAGATTGCGGAATTGTAATAAACCCAATGGCTGCTAAAAATCAAATAGAAGGGGGAATCATTGATGGAATAGGGCATGCTACATATAGCGAAATGACTTTTGAAGATGGTAAGCCTCAACATAATAATTTTGATACCTATCGTTTAATTAGACATAAAGAGGCACCAAAAGAAATAGAAACTTATTTTGTAGATAACGGTATTGATCCAACAGGATTAGGAGAACCTTCGTTACCACCAATTATTGGCGCTTTAGCAAATGCCTTATATAAAGCTACTGGTCAAAGACATTACAATCAACCATTTATTACTGAAAAGTCGGTAATTGGCTAACGCCCTTATGCTATTGTAAAACGAAAACGCCGGAAAAGAAATTTTCCGGCGTTTTTTATAGGTTCAATTCAAACCTACTATATTTTAAACCTTAGCACTGCTCTAAAATAACTTCTAGAATCATTATCTATGGTAAACAATGTATTGTTACTACCATCTTTCAATTTATTATTTAAACTGAAATTATAAGCTGCACGTAAATCTAATTGTAGATGATTTGTAAAATGATACTCGTATTGTAAACCACCATTAATTAAGGACATATTTATAATTTCAGCAGTGTCTGTTCCGTTAACTAATGCCCCATTTTGTATGTTAGATGTAAAACCATCTAATTGCCCAAATAATTTAAACCGGTGCTTATCTGATAAGTGATACTGTAAATTGGTTTTTGGAATACCAAGATTATATGACCAATCTGGTCTAAACTTTTTATAATAACTTATAAAGGGTAGCGGAAAAACATATCCCCTATTTTGCGAATAAGATAATCCAACAATTAAACGAGATGGCTTATCAAAATCATTTTCAAACTTTTTAATAAATACTACATCTCCTGAAAAAACCAAATCATTAGAATTTAGATTTTTAGCAGTAAGATTGGTACTTATACCTGGCTGAAAACGAACACCCAAACGCCATCCATTATTTAATGGTTTTGTATACCCAATGGTAAAATCCAATAATTTAAAATCGTTCAATAAACTTCTTTCAAATGGTAATTCATCGCTTTTAAAACGAAGATGTACGTTACTATAATCTATCCCCAAGAGTACGTATTCGCCTTCTTTTTTAAGTTTTATTGGGTAATTTATTAGAAATCGTGATCGTGTATATTCTACATCTGATCCTTTATTAGGGATAAACGTAAAATCTAATCTGGCTAAATCGCTTAATTGTGCCTGTGAGAAAAAACTAATACTAAAAAGAAAAAATAAAAGAAATCTAATTCGCATTTTCTATTTGTTGCAAGGGTGGTAAAATACAATAATGCAAGTACCGTCTTTTTATTGTATTGATTTAGTGCTTATAAGAAATATAATAGCTTAAATGAAAATGTATGATTGCTTTACAATTCTAAAATTTCGGTTACTCTTGCAAGTTCTTGATCAAACAAATCTTTGGTCACTTCCTTTTTATAAAAGGGAACCATTTTAGCTAATTGTTCTTTTCCTTTTTCTGTTGACATTAGTTCTGGAAATGCTTTCTCTAGAACATCTAACATAATCCTTACAGATGTAGATGCTCCAGGAGATGCTCCTAAAAGACATGTTATTTTACCGTCTTTACTACTTACCAATTGTGTTCCGAATTCTAAAGAACCACCTTCAAACTCGTCCTTCTTAATTGTTTGCACTCTTTGACCAGCAACTACTATTTCCCAATCTTCATTTTTTGCATCTTTTACAAATGCTCTTAAAGATTCCATTCTATCTTCAAAACTCATAGCTACTTGCTCTACCAAATATTTGGTCAGTGGTAGATTATGCCAGAATACACCCCACATGGAAGGGAGATTATCAAAATTGATAGATTTAAATAAGTCTAAGTTTGAACCTTCTTTTAAAAACTTAGGACTAAAACCTGCAAAAGGTCCGAATAACAATTCTCGTTTTCCATTGATATATCTAGTATCTAAATGAGGAACGGACATTGGTGGATCCCCAATTCCAGCTTTACTATATACTTTTGCGTTATGTTGTTCTATTAAATCTCTATTCTTGCAGACTAACCATTCTCCACTCACCGGAAAACCTCCATAACCATCCTTCTCCTCTATTTCTACTTTTTGCAACAATAATAAACTACCACCTCCAGCACCTATAAACACATGCTCAGCATCTACCGTGCTTTTAATACCCGTATTAAGGTCTTCCATTTTTAACAGCCAATCTTCATCATGGTCTGGGTCTATATCTTCAACCTCAGTATTAAACAAAATCTTAGTATCGTATTCCTTATCAAGAATTTCAAATAATTGTTCGGTAAGCGAACCGTAATTCATTTCCGTTCCCCTATCTATTCTAGATGCAGCCATTACTTCATCATCGTTACGCCCATGCATCATTAACGGGAACCACTCTTTCATTTTAGCTATCTCTCTAGTGAACTCTATAGTATCGAACATAAAATGTTCTTTCAGTGCCTTATACCTATTTTCTAGATAATCTGCATTCACTTTTCCTTTTACCCAACTATGATGCGGAACTGGCGAAATGAACGATTTAGGATTTTTAATTAACCCTTCTCGCACCAAAAAAGACCAAAACTGCTTAGAAATTTCAAATTGCGTACAGATTTCAATTGCCTTTTTTATATCCACATGACCAGCTTCATCCTCAGGCGTATAATTAAGTTCACATAATGCAGAATGACCTGTACCCGCGTTATTCCAAGCTGCTGAACTTTCTTGCGCCACCTTATCTAATCGTTCAACGATCAGTACATTAAGATCTGGCTTTAACTGTTTTACCAATAATGCCAACGTTGCACTCATGATACCTGCACCTACACATATAAGGTCATATTCCTTTCTTAATTCCATTCAAATTAAAATTATGTTGCTATCAATATTTTTGAAAAGTTAACTATTTCATCTGGTACTTATCCAATGCTTTTAAAATTAAAAACCATTCAACAAAAATAAAAAGCAGGTCGTAAGACCTGCTTTTTAATCTATCTTATTTCATCAATTAGTCCATTACAAATTTAAATCCTGCGGTAATAATGCTAGAACTAAAAGTGGTGTCCCTGTCATATTTATAAAACTTCAAGTCAATACTTTTAAGACCTAGTTTCCAAATATGCATTTTAGTAAATATATCTGTATACGAAACTCCCATCCCAAATTGATTCGCAGAATACTCCGATAAATCATAATCTGAGGTGTAAAAAGTTTCCGTAGATAATGCTTCTTCATATCCGTAAAAATAATCTGCAGCCGTTTGTTGATAATACCTATAGGAAGGATATACTGTAAACTTATCCGACAATTTTATAGGAAGCTCCACACTTGCCGTATGTGAGCTAATTCCCCAATCATCATAGTAATAGCGATAGAAACTACGTACTACTACCGTTTCATTTACATACCAGTTTAAACGACCACCTGCTGCTACTTTAAAGCGGCTATCTGGCAATTGTTCTATAGCATCAGCCAATTGAAAATTATCAATAAATGAATCTGCTACATCTGCAAAATATACACGTTGAAACGGGGTTGATAACAATCCTTGCTGTTGCACAAAATCTAACGCCAATGAACCTTGAAGATTCTTACTCAGAATTTGTGAAAAACCGAATCCAACGGAATATGAATTTCTTGTTTCATCAGTGAATTCATTAAAAACAGGACTATAGTCAGTATTTCCTGTAATTGTATTATTGGAAAACAAACCATTAGCCAAACCATTAGCGCCACTTGCAAAAGGTCTAAGTTCTGAAGGATAAATGGAGTTCCATTTATCTAAATACACGTTGGCGTTTACACTTACTTCAGTATTCTTTTCATTATATAATTTCGTTAATCCGCCACCGAAACCTAAAGAGAAATAATCGTATTCTGAAGATACCGATAGTTTACCTGAAACAATTGTATTTCTATCATCTGAACTATGACTGTATGAACCAGATATGTTTGCCCAAGTATCTGAACTTGATGCTCCAGAACTAGCTACAAAAGGGTCTGCCGGTTGCCCGCCATCAAACGGGTCAACATTACTAGAAGATGCCGATGTGTACGCAGAAACGCCAGCATCAATGGTAAGTACATCATCATCGTTTAATGGTATAGACACCACAAATGTACCTGTGAAATCTGTAAGCTCTTCGGTTCCTAATCCTCCACTTACCGCAGCGTTGTCTCCATCTTGCGAGTAATAGCTAGTCAAGAAATCTACCTCGGTAGTTTCTAAAACTCTCTTCTTATATGTTTTTACACCATCTTGATCTTGTTGCGCATAACCCGACGCAACCAAGAGTAACATTACTATAAAACCTATCGATTTAAATATTTTCATTTTTTGTGAAATTCCATTTTATTAATTACAGCCACAGCCTCCGCCAGTCTTACCTCCATTTGCCCCAGCAGCAGCTTCTCTGTACGAATGCATGGTAGTTACATTACGGTCTGCCTTTTTATCTTGCAAAACCATATCTGGATCATTAATATTTATTTTCTCGTACTCTTTAAGTACCGCACAGCTGCCAAATGAGCAAGCAACAACTGCAATAATCAAAATCTTCTTTATCATGATTTTTCTATTTCTATATTCTTCGATGTGATGATATTCCCCTTATCATCGATTATAATACATTCTACTTTTGGTAATTGATTGATACGATTTAAGCCTACTTCTATGCCCATCACAAATACCGATGTTGCCAAAGCATCTGCCAATTCTGCTTTTGGGGCAAACACGGTAACACTTATTATACCCGTTGCCGGATACCCACTTCTCGGGTCAATAATATGCGTATACCGTACATCATTAAAAGTTACATACTTTTCGTAATTTCCTGAAGTCACTACTGCCCCATTGGTTATGGGCAACAAGGCGAAAACCTTATTCTTATCCATAGGATTGGTAATGGCAACTTTCCATTCGCTGCCATCGGGTTGTCTACCCCAAGTATTCATATCTCCCGATGCATTGATAATACCTGACACAACACCTTTTGAAATCAATAAGTCCTTAGCCTTATCTGCTGCATAACCTTTACCAATTGCACCAAAGCCAAGCTTCATTCCTTTCAGCTTCAAAAACACAGTACTGCTTTCTTTATCTAACACTATATTTTGAAAACCCACTTTTTCAACCGAAGCTTTAATTGAATCTGCAGAAGGCATAACGGTCATACTACCATCAAACTTCCAAATTTTATCCATCGAAGCATAACTGATATCAAAAGCTCCATCGGTCAACTTAGAAATACCGATTGCCCTTTGAATTAAATCAAATAATTCAGCATCTACTTTTACTGGTCGCAATCCTGCATTTCTATTTACTTCCGATGTTTGTGAGTTTGAATCCCATGAAGAAATTAACTGCTCTATTCTTGTTATTTCATTGACAACCAAGCCTATATATTCATCAGCTTCAACTTGATCTTTAGCTACCACCGTAATATCAAAACGGCTACCCATTAATTTTAAGGTGCGCTTATAAGGCTCTTGAGCAACAAGTGACCCAAGAGAAAATAACGCTAGTATGAGAAATATGTTCTTCACCTTATTTAATGAATGAATTCATTTCATTTATGTATTCTTTTGGAGCTAACTTTTTATAACTCGTTTCTCCATACACCTCGCCTTTAGCATTCATTACAACTACAAAAGGAAATACTCCGTTTCTATTATACTTTTCTGCTAATGCCTTGTTCTTATTCAATTGCTCTTCTGGTAATGCATTACTTTTTCTGCGCGGAAAATCTGCTTGTAACATTACATAATGCTCTTTTGCATAAGCCTTAAACTCATCTGTAGTCCATACATCCCTATCTAACTTAATACATGGCGCACACCAATCTGAGCCTTGAAAAACCAATATAATTGGCAGGTCTTTAGATTTAGCCATTTCTTGTGCTTTACTAAAATCGGTTTGCCAATCTTGTGCAAACGATGAACCTAATCCAGTTACTACAAACAATACTAGTACTATATAGTTTTTCATATCTTTTATCAATTGGACTTAACATAAGTCAATAATTATACCCAAACCTTTCTTTTAAAATCAAATTACTTTAAAACTAAAAAGGAAAAATCATTTACTCTCCTATCAGGCTAAACGCACCTTTTGTTAAAAATTGTGTTCCCTGCTCAAAAATCACTTTTTCACCTAATGCACTCATATCCTGATAACTGCCTTGAACTTTTACCGGCACCTGTTTAAAGTAATAACTGCCCTCTTTTGTATCATCTAAAACTAGTACATAAGATTGGTCATCAATTACACCGATAGCATCTGTAGGCAATGCCATTTGTTTGGATGCATCTGTAATAATATTCGCCTCTACAAACATTCCTGTTAGAAAATTAGCAGCCTCTTCATCCTCTAAATGAGCGTGAACTTTAATTGTTCTATTCTCATCAATTGAAGTACCTACTAAATGAATTTCTGCCTTGAAAGTTTCTGTTGATGATTCTGGTATTTTAAACGCTACCAGTTGCCCTTTCTTCACTTTCAAAATATCCTTCTCAAAAACAGACAACTCTAAATGAATATGGTCGTTGTTAATAATTTCCATGATTGAAACCGACGGCGAAACGAACGTTCCTCTAGATACATTTACTTTGGTAATACTACCTGCTATTGGTGCAAAAATGGATGCTTCTGAACTTATATTACCTTTTTCAACTTGTTCTGCTGAAATATTTAACATGCCTAATTGCTTACGTAGCCCATTATATTTTGCGACCGCTGTTTTATAGTCGCCCTCTGCTTTAAGAAAGCTTTTCTGTGAAGATATTTTTTCTTCAACCATAGTTTGCTGGCGGTCATACTCAGCCTTTAAATAACTTAGTTGACCATTCACCTCCATATATTCTTGCTGTAAGGCTACAAACTCCGGATTTTCAATAGTCACCAATAATTGACCTTTACGAACCTTATCACCTATTAATAACGGTGTTCTTTTAATATAACCACCCATAGTGGCGCTAACTACTGCTCTATTTTCTGGCGGCACATCTATCATACCTGAAGTAGTAATCGATATAGGAAATTCCATTTCTTTTATGACATCTAACTCCATATTGTTCTGGTCAAATTGTGCTTTAGAAATTTGAATTCGGTCGTCATTATTTCCTTCTGACACACCATTTTCGTTGGATTGTTTTTCTGCTTCTCCACAACTTGATAGTATCACAAAAATGAATAAGGCTGAAATTTTATATATATAGTTTTGCATGATGCAGTATTTATAAGGTTAAGAAATTAATGTTTATAACAGTTTCATTGTACTCTTTCAATTTATCTAGATAGCCCAATTTAATATCATAGGCACTTTCTAAACTCTGTATACATTGATAGAAATCAATTTCACCATTTTTAAAACTAATTTGAGCGGTTTTTAAAATTTCATCGGATAGCTCAGTGCCCTCATTTTCATAATAATTGAGCGAATTTTGAATCTGTACAATTTTTTTGAGTAAGATTTCTTGCTTCGACTTTATTTGAATTTTATAATCAATGGACTCGGTTACCGCCCGTTCTTTGGCAATTTTTGAAGCTTTAATTCTAGCGGCTTGCCCACTGAACAACAACGGAATTTTTAAACCCAATTGATATCCAATAAGGTTATCGTTCAACTCTGAATTTGAACCTTGAAAGTAGGCTACACTTATATCTGGAAGTAATTGCTGTTTTTCAAAATTACTTTCGGCAGCCATTAATTGCATATTAGTTTCATAATAGGCAATCTCTGGAGTGCTTTCAACAGTAATAGCTTTCAAATCGATTTTAAGATTCATTTCTTCAGATAGCTCTAAACTATCCTCAACTTGAATTATTCGCAACAAATTAGCATGTGCTATAGATACCTGCTGAATTGCCTGTTGATAATCTAGATTGATTTTCCGCTGTTTTGAAGCTGCGGTAATTTTTTCTAAATAATTGGTTTCGCCCAGTTCAAATTTTCTGGCGGCAACAGATGAAAAATTAGCATATAAGCTATCTAAACGTTTGTAAACCCTAACTTTTTCACGGGCAATTTGATACTCGTAATACCCAATAGTCACATCTCTTTCTATAGCCTTACTTTGAATATCGAACTCAGTTTGCACCAAATTATTCCTCACCTTATTCACCCTCTTTTGAGAAAAATATTCAGTTGGAAAACGAAAATCTTGTTGTACACCAAAGACCTTTAATGGTACGTCATTAATGGCAAGATTATTTTCATCGTATTCATAATACACATGCGTTTTATTAAAATTAAAAGCACTGTTAATCATCGATTGAGATTCCTCAACTTTTAATTTACCAGCTTTTAAACCCATATTGTTTTCAATAGCTGAGGATAACAATTCATCAAGATTTTGACCTTTTGTTTCTTGTGCAGATACGCCAACAGTTATGAGTAGCGCAATAAACGCTATACCATTTTGCAAAGTTGTTTTAGGAATCGGCTTTCTTGTATTATCATAATTATCAAAGATGGAATATAGCACAGGTAAAACGACCAAGGTTAATATGGTAGCCGTAAACAAGCCCCCAATTACTACAGTTGCCAATGGTCTTTGTACTTCAGCACCTGCATTTGTGGATATTGCCATCGGTAAAAAACCTAGAGCAGCTGCAGAAGCGGTAAGCAATACAGCTCTTAATCTATCTTTGGTTCCTTGTTTTATTAACGCATCTAAATTATTGAACGAATGCTTTTTCAGTTCTTTAAAATGCTCTATTAAAACGATTCCGTTTAATACGGCTATACCAAAAAGTGCTATAAACCCAACCCCTGCAGATATACTAAATGGCAAACCTCGCATCCATAACAGTAATACGCCACCAACTGCTGCCAATGGAATTGCAGAATAAATGATTAGCGCTTCTTTTACCGATTTAAAAGCAAAATAAAGTAGTGCGAAAATGAGCACCAATGCAATTGGCACTGCTATTATAAGACGGTCACGAGCGCTCTGTAAATTTTCGAACTGTCCACCATAGGTAATAGTATACCCTGCCGGTAACTTAACTTTCTCATTAATCAATTGCTGAACATCGTCTACTACCGACTGTAAATCGCGGTTACGAACGTTTACACCTACTACGGTTCGGCGCTTTGTATCATCCCTAGAAATTTTAGCGGCTCCTTTTTTATAACTGATTTCTGCCAATTCAGTCAAAGGCACTTTACCGCCCATTGGTAGATCTACATAAAGATTTTTGAGATCATCAATATCTTGTCGCTTCGCTTTATCTAATCGTACTACTAAATCGAATCGCTTTTCTCCCTCAAACACACTGCCCGCAGTTTTACCTGCAAAACCCATGGATACCATATCATTCAATTCTTGAATATTTAAGCCAAAACGGGCAATTTTAGCACGGTCATAGTTGACGCTCATCTCTGGTAAACCCGCAATTTTCTCCACACTAATATCCGCGGCACCTTCTACATTCTTAATCAAATTACCAATCTCACTTCCTTTTCTAGCTAGAACATCTAAATCAGGTCCGAATATTTTAATGGCAATATCTGCCCGTACTCCGGTTATCAACTCATTAAAACGCATTTCTATAGGTTGGGTAAACTCTACTTCCATACCCGGTATAATAGCCAAAGCTTCTTTAAATTTATCAGCTAGCTCATCTTTGGAATCAGCACTTGTCCATTCCCCTTTTGGAGCCAGTTTAATGATGACATCACTTTCTTCCATTGACATTGGATCCGTTGGTACTTCGGCAGCCCCAATTCTAGTTACCACCTGTTGAACTTCTGGGAATTTTTTCAGTAGAATTTTCTCAATCTCAGTGGTTATTTCTACGGTCTTACTTAATGACGTTCCCGTTTTTAAAACAGGCTGAATTACAAAATCACCTTCATCTAATGTTGGCACAAATTCACTACCCATAGTGCTATACAAGAAAATTGCACCCAAAAGAAATACCGATGCAATCCCCAAAACCAATTTCTTACTTTGTAATGCCCAGTCTATAATTGGTTCATATTTCTTGTTCAACCATTTCATTAGGCGAACCGAAATATTCTTATCAGATTCTTTAGACGGTTTCAAGAAAATTGATGCAGCCACTGGTACATACGTAAAACATAATATCATTGCGCCAATTAAAGCGAAACTAAATGTTAGTGCCATAGGCTTAAACATTTTACCTTCCACTCCACTTAAAGATAGAATAGGAATAAAAACGATTAATATTATAAGTTGCCCAAAAATGGCAGAATTCATCATTTTTGATGCCCCATTAAAGGTTATCTCATCTTTTAGCTGTTGTTTTTCAGACGTTGCCAGACTATTGATTTCTTGCTGTTTTCTTGTGATTTCAAAGGCTATGAACTCTACAATAATTACCGCACCATCTATAATGATACCGAAATCTATAGCTCCTAAACTCATTAAATTGGCATCGACTCCGAATATATACATGAGTGATAATGCGAACAACAGACATAACGGAATTACCGATGCTACCACTAAACCAGATCTGAAGTTTCCCAATAACAGTACTACCACAAAGATGACTATCAAACATCCTAAAATTAAGTTTTCGGTGACCGTAAAAGTGGTTTTCGCAATCAGTTCACTTCGCTCTAAAAACGGATTTATATAAACGCCTTTTGGTAGTGACTTTGAAATTTCAGCAACACGTTCTTTAACAGCCTCTATCACTTTTTTAGAGTTCGCATCTTTTAACATCATCACTTGCCCCATGACCTTCTCACCTTCCCCATTACCGGTTATCGCTCCAAAACGTATGGCACTACCAAAATCTACCGTAGCAATATCTTTTATATAGATAGGGACTCCGCCTTCATTTTTCACAACAATATTTCTAATATCATCTAGAGATGTAACTAAGCCTTCTCCACGAATAAAAAATGCCTGATTCACCTTTTCTATATACCCACCACCAGAAACACTATTATTACTTTCAAGTGATTTAAAAACATCACTTGCTGTAATATTCATGGCGTTTAGCTTTTGGGTGTTTATAGCGACTTCATACTGTTTTAAAAATCCGCCCCAGGTGTTCACCTCAACAACACCTGGTATACCAGACAATTGGCGTTTAACAACCCAATCTTGAATCGTTCTTAAATCTGTGGTGGTATACTCATCTTTATACTCAGGTTCCACCTCCAATATATATTGATAGATTTCTCCTAATCCTGTAGTTATGGGTCCCATTTGTGGAGTACCAAAACCAGCAGGTATTTTCTCTGAAGCAGAAGATATTTTCTCGGCAATTAATTGTCTTGGCAAATACGTTCCTAAATCATCGTCAAATACTATGGTTACCACCGATAGACCGAATTTTGACACAGAACGAATTTCTTTAACCCCTGGTAAGTTTGCCATTTCTAATTCTACCGGATAGGTTATAAATTGTTCCATATCTTGAGTAGAAAGATTCCGCGACGTAGTAATGACCTGAACTTGGTTATTCGTTACATCTGGCACTGCCCCAATCGGAATTTGTGAAAGGGCAAATAGTCCGTAGCCAACTATGAATACGGTAAATAATAGAATAATTAGCTTATTCTTTAAACTGAAATTAATGATATGTGAAAGCATGTTTTCATATAAATCAATGTTAAGCGCTCAAATTCACAGAGATGAATTTGAACTAAAAAATTAAAAATCGATTGTATTATGAAATGCGCGGTGGTTGTAAAATACCTTGTGTATGCAATGAAGATGTTGGTGCCTGATAATAGAAATTGGCAGATTTATAATCTAAAAATTCAACTACATTCAAATCTGACTTATAGATACTAATAAAAACATCTGCCACACATGTATGAGAAGTACTATTATGATTAAAAGGAAGTTTTTCGTGATCCTTTTTTTCTTCTTGGTGATCTCTTTGATGATCCGCTTTTAATTCTCCATAATGCTTGGAAAGAAAAACAATCATATTATCTCCATACTGTTCGCTATGAAACTGCGCATGCTCAATTAGTTCGTCTAATTGAACAATATCATCATAATGCACACCAAAGCTTTGCAGCATGATGAGCGATGATAGTAGTATGGAAAACAGCTTATTCACTTTAGTAAAATTAATAAAATTATTAATATAGCATACCTTAGTTAGGGATACAAAGCCAATTCATATTCATTCTAATTGGCTAAACGATAAACATCTCTAAGCACAGAAATGACAATACCTTCATCATAGGTCTCCAAATCATACCTAATTCGGAGTTTGGTACCCAATGGTGCATAATAATACACCCTCCAAGAGTCTGCCTCCCCTAATCCAATACATCCGTTAGAATATGCTTTTCCTAACGTTTTAGGGTTTGTAGTAGGGTGAATCATTTGTCCATTTCTGACATTATTGATTTCAGTTTCTATCCATGGAATTTGTGGCATCATTGTAGTCTTCTCATCATCTCTTCTAGTTACATAAAAACGCTTTCCATTTACAGGATTATAAAAATCTGGATGCTTCACATGTTTAACAATAGAACCTTTTCCTGTTTTCGTTCTTAAATCGGTCACTCGGTCTCCAAATTTTAAATACCGTTCTCTAAATTGCCCTACTCTCACCGGAAACTCATACAACAAAGTAGAATCTTGAAAGATGCGTAATTTATATTCAGGTATATTCACATCAATTTCTGTATTAGAAAATGCTTCCAATAATTTACAGGCACTGAGTGAATCTGGAATAGTTAATTGACTCCCTTTTGGTAGTACTATCATTTGCTTTTGGTCATATACAAATGAATCGCGAGCCATCATTCTATAATAATCAGTGTTTTCAAGTGTATCAATAATCCAAGGATTATTGCGCACCAGTAGATGTTCAGATAAATCATAAGGCACAATAGAATCATATTTACCAACCACAGAATCCATGAACTGAAAATACTTTCCTACCTTAATATCTTTTGAAATCTGTATGAGTGTTGGTTCATTAAGTAACTTTTGGTATACCAGTGTTATTCCTGTACTGTCTATTTGGGCTGTTTCTAAATTTGATTGTTTTTTTGACTGACAAGAATTAAGAAAGACCAAAGAAAAAATAAGGGTCATTAAATATATAAGTCTGATTTTCATTATTATAGGTTATTATTTTTATAATTTCTTTCGGTTTCTCCAAACCACCATCTTTTACGCATTGGTTTCTTAATAAGTCCAAATCGTTTAACGGCATGTTCTTTAAGGTGCGCTTTCATTTCTTCAACCGAATCTGTCAAGAACATTAAATCCATATCCTCTTTTGAAATACTTTCATTGTCAGCCATGGTCTTTATATGGTGGTATAGTTCTTTATGATATTCTTTACCAATAACCACTACCGGAAAGTTGTGAATCATTTTAGTCTGTATCAACGTTACTGCTTCAAAAAGCTCATCCAGCGTTCCAATACCACCTGGCAACACAACAAATGCATATGAATATTTCAGCAGTAAAAATTTGCGTACAAAGAAGTAAGGTATGTTGATCCACTTATGTAAATAGGGGTTCGGTTTTTGTTCGTGCGGCAGTATAATATTACACCCAATAGAATAACCATTGTTTAGGTAAGCACCTTTATTAGCCGCTTCCATAATACCTGGTCCGCCACCGGTCATAACAGCAAACCCCATTTCAGATAATGCTCTACCTACTTCTTCTGCCTTTTTGTAGTAGACATTATCTTCATTAAAACGAGCAGAACCAAAAACGGTTACACAGGGTCCAATAAAGTGTAATTTTCTGAATGCTCTAATAAACTGATATTGTACCTTAAACGTAAACCACAATTCTTTAAACCTACTTCTAGGACCATCAAGAAAAGCACGTTCTTCTGTTAAAAATTGTGGAGCAGGGTCTTTTTTAAACTTCTCGGTCATAGTACAAACTACATTGTTATATGAATCGAAAGTAGTGTAAACTACTTTCGATAAAAATGACAATGCTCATACCTATACTATGAGCATTGTCATGTTTAAATGAGCCTATGGTAATTAAATTTGCCTTTGTTTATTTAGTTATAATTCAGATTTGAAAACTTAAAACAATTTAAATTAACCTTGTTTCAAATAAGAAAACGAGACTGTTGTCGCAATAACATTACTTATATTTATATCTAATACCTTATAAAATTTAAAATAATCTAGAACTTTAAATTTAGTGTCAGATTTTAACAAGCACACCTTATTTTTAAAGGTTTAATAAACACATATAACCATTAACACGTGAGTAAAGCTATTTATATTGTCACCACTGAACCCAATAGTGGAAAATCAATTGTTTCATTGGGCCTTATGCAACTCTTATTAGGCAAGACAGCAAAAGTTGGCTATTTCAGACCTATTATTGATGACGTTGCAAATGGAAAAATTGACAATCATATTGATACGGTTTTGAGCTACTTTAATGTAGATATGAAGCCAGAGGAGGCATACGCATATACGCGTAGTCAAGTGGTACAATTAAAAAACCAGGATAAAGACGATGAAATTGTTGGTCATATCATTCATAAGTACAAAACCATTGAAAATAGGTTCGATTTTGTATTAGTTGAAGGAACAGATTTTTCTGGAGAAGGAGCCATTATTGAATGGGACATCAACGTACTCATAGCTAAGAATTTAGGTATTCCAGCGGTTATTCTTGCAAGCGGAAAAGGCAAAACATTAGATGAATTATTAGGCAATTTGTACATGGCCTACGATTCATTTATGGAGAAAGGGGTTGAAGTTTTATTGATTATCGCCAATAAAGTTCAGCCAGAAAATTTGGATATCGTTTCTAACGGATTAAAAGAAAAATTACCTAATAATGTATTAGTAGGCACCATTCCAACTAATAGCATTTTAGGTAGTCCAACGGTAAAAGAAATAGCTCAAGAGTTGGATGCTAAAATTCTTTTTGGTGAAGATTACATGAATAATCAAGTAGCCGGTTTTAGTGTTGGTGCAATGCAATTACGAAATTACATTACCCATTTAAAAGAAGATAGTTTAGTTATTACCCCAGGTGATAGAGCAGATATTATTCTAGGCGCGTTACAAGCCAATATCTCTACTAATTATCCAAAACTTTCAGGTATTGTTCTTACGGGCGGCCTACTTCCAGAGGAATCTATCACAAAACTAATTGAAGGACTTTCAGATATAATTCCAATACTTTCGGTTGCTGGCGGTACATTTTCCGTAACCAATAGAATTGGCACCATTAGACCTCGTATTTATGCGGATAATAAAGAGAAAATAGTTACCTCTATTCAAGAGTTTGAAAAGCATATTCCTACTAAAGAATTAGCAGAACGCTTAATTACATTTAAGGCAAAGGGAATTACCCCTAGAATGTTTCAATATAACCTTCTTCAAAAAGCTAAGTCCACAAAAAAACATATTGTTTTGCCTGAAGGGTTAGATGAACGTATCCTTTTAGCCACAAAAAAACTAATTGATGCTGATGCCGTATCCATCACCTTGTTAGGCAACAAGGAACAGATTAAAGCTAAAATAATGGAATTGGATATCGATTTGGATATTGATTCTATAACTATTATTGATTCTACTACATCTGATCAATTTATTGAATATGCCACCACGTTATTTGAACTAAGAAAACATAAAAATGTCAATTTAGCCATGGCTAAAGATTTAATGGAAGATGTTTCTTATTATGGTACAATGATGGTATACAAAGGTCATGCAGACGGTATGGTGTCCGGCGCAGTGCATACTACCCAACACACGATTCGACCAGCACTTCAATTCATTAAAACTAGACCCGATGTTTCAATAGTTTCTTCCATTTTCTTTATGTGTTTACCTAATAGGGTAACTGTTTTTGGAGATTGTGCCATTAATCCTAACCCAACAGCAGAACAATTATCTGAAATTGCTATTTCCTCTGCCGCAACAAGCGCAGCTTTTGGTATTGAGCCAAAAATAGCTATGTTATCTTATTCATCTGGTGCTTCCGGTGTTGGTGAAGATGTAGACCGGGTACGTAAGGCCACCGAAATAATTAAAGAAAAAAGACCTGACCTTAAAGTAGAAGGTCCTATTCAATATGATGCCGCGGTTGATGCTAAAGTAGGACTAAGTAAATTACCAGATTCTGAAGTAGCCGGACAGGCAAGTGTATTCATATTCCCTGATTTAAATACAGGTAATAATACCTACAAAGCTGTACAACGTGAAACCGGAGCTTTGGCAATAGGTCCAATGTTACAAGGGCTAAACAAACCCGTTAACGATTTAAGTCGTGGTTGCACCGTAGATGATATTTTTAACACCGTAATTATAACTGCAATACAAGCACAAGGATTTTAAACCAATTTTCATGAATATTTTAATTATCAATTCCGGTAGTTCTTCTATAAAATATCAACTTTTAGAAATGCCTTCGGCAAAGATTATTTGTCTTGGATCAATAGAACGTATTGGGAGTAAAGAAGCTATTTCATCCTATAAAACAGACCACGTTAAAATTGAGAAAATTTATGAAATTAAAGATCATAAAGCGGGCTTAAAACGAATTACGTCCCTTCTACTCGATAGTGAAAAAGGGGTAATAAAAAGTACAGATGATATTGATGCTATTGGGCATCGTGTTGTACATGGCGGTAGTAGCTACACAAAAACTACTTTAATAAATGAGGAAGTAAAGAACAAGATTAAAAACCTTTCTCCTCTAGCTCCATTGCATAACCCCGCTAATTTAGAAGGTATATTAATGGCTGAGGAAATATTTGATACCTCTAAGCAATTTGTTGTTTTTGACACCGCTTTTCATGGAACAATTCCCGTTAAAGCAAAACAATATGCAATACCAGGGGAATTGTATAAAGAAAAAGGAATTCAGGCTTACGGATTTCATGGTACCAGCCATAAATATGTATCTGAAAAAGCTATAGAATATCTAAAACTCAAAAAATCAAAGCTCATATCGATTCACTTAGGAAATGGATGCAGCATAACCGCAATTAAAGACGGAAAAAGTGTAGATCATAGTATGGGCTTTGCTCCTTCTAACGGACTTGTGATGGGTACCAGAAGTGGAGATATTGACCATTCTATCATTTTTTACATGGTAGACACCTTAGGATATAGCATAGATGATGTTAAGGAACTCTTGAATAAACAAAGTGGTATGCTAGGTCTTACAGGTTATAATGATCTACGTGATATTGAAAGCGAGGCTAGTAAAGGTAACAATGAATGCATTCTTGCTTTAGAAATGAATGCTTACCGCATTAAAAAATATATTGGAGCTTATACAGCTATTATGAACGGTTTAGATGCTATTATTTTTACAGCAGGTATCGGTGAAAATTCAAGCTTAATGCGTCAATTAGTTTGTAAGGATATGAACTATTTTAATATTCATTTAGATGATGCTAAAAATGATTTAAGATCATCTACAATTCGTGAAATAAATACAGAGAGTTCTAAAGTAAAAATATTGGTGATTCCAACTAACGAAGAATTAGAGATTGCAAAGCAAGTTTATAATTTAATAGCCTAAATACCACTAAAATCATCTTTTAGGTTACCATTATCTCACCTCTATTCTTAGGCTTGTCATCAGGTCTATTACACCACAATCATTCTCATAAACAGCAATTTACCTAAAACATAAATTGCTGAATATGATGTATGTCATATCCAAATTGTTTTTTAGTACTTAAATTTATTATGGAATTAGAATTTCATAATAACTAAAAACAAATATCATGCAAAACGATAGTGGAAATGTATTACTAGCTCTTTTAACCGGAGCTGCAATTGGTGCAGGAATAGGTATTCTCTATGCTCCAGAAAAAGGCATTGAAACCCGTCATAAAATCAAAAGAAAAGTAGAAGATACTAGTCATGATTTAGCTGAACGTGTTTCACATGCAAAAGATGAACTTACTAAAACAGCAAATGAAAAGAAGGATGCTTTTGACAGAAAACTAGATGAAGCTATTTCTACTATGAGCTATAAAGCGGATGATATTATTGACAAGTTAGAACGTAAACTTGAAGATTTGAAAGCTAAGAATGCTCAACTAAACAAATAAGCCATGGCTTTTGAAGAATTGAAAAATGACCTCATGGGGCTAAAAACCGAAGTGGGGTCATATATTGAACATAGCGATGAATACTATAGGCTTAAAATTTTTAAAGTCCTATCAAAGAATGTCACAGGTTTACTAAAATTTATTCTAATTGGCGTAAGCTCACTTTTTGCATTGCTTTTTGTTTCATTCGCAGCATGTCTATGGCTTTCTGAGGTATTGAACAGTTATTTTAGTGGGTTTATACTAGTAGCTGGCTTTTATATTCTTATCGCTATATTACTCTATCTTTTTAGAGAACAGCTTAATAGACCCGTACTTAAAAAATTATCTAAATATTATTTTGACTGATTATGAGTAATCAATACCATTCTTTTAAAGAAATAGATGAGCGATTGAAGGTTCTTAATCTAAGGCGTCAAATTGACGAAGAGAGCATTAAACTACAATTCAATCAAACCAAAACTGATTTAGTTCCGCGTCAAATAAGACAAGGTCTAGGAATCAATTTTTCTCAAAACAAAACTGTAAAAAGTTTGTTGATCACTTTCCTATCAGGTAAAGCACTAGATTTTATTCGTAGCAAACGAAAGCATAAAAATGAAGATTAGTATCTATTCAGTATTTATTTAATACTGATTTTTTTTAATTAAAAAACTGATAATTTTAAAACAGGAAGATTAAAAAATCTAGCGAAATAATTCTCTTGAGAAATTCTATCCTTTATATTCCATTTATTCTAAAGGTTAATATAAAAAATAGATTAGTTAGTGACAGTATATTTACTCAACCTTGTTTAAGCTCGAAGTTTTAATTAGTATAAATTCGCTGATATTCGTTGTATCTATAGCTCCAACAAGCAGACCGTTTTCCACTACTGGGTAAAAATTATTCTTTTCTTTACCTATCATTTCCAATACCTTACTAATTTCCATTGAAACATCTACGGTCTTAAATTTTCTCTGCATAATATCACCAACTATCACTGATGGTGTCTTTGCATTTTTAATAACATCTTTTTGGGTCAGAACACCTATAATTTTCTCGTTCTCTACTACTACAAAGTCCTTTTCATTACCTGCTAGTAGAATAGTAATTACTTCTTCTACACTATTGTTAGCTTGTAATTTTGTGATATTAGTTAGTGTAGCCTCTTTTACCAAATGTCCTTTTAGCAAATCTCCCTGTTTTACCATTTGATTCTCACCGTATGCACCAAGAAATATAAAAAGAGCAATTAAAATTAAAAAGGGATTAAAAAATAGACCTAGTACGAAAAACACAAAAGCTAAACCTTGTCCAATACTTGCAGCAATATCAGTAGCAGAAACACGACCGAGTTTAAAGGACAAAAGTGCACGTAAAATGCGACCTCCATCCATCGGAAAAGCAGGAATTAAATTAAAAACTACCAACATTACATTGGCTACAAAAAGGTAAAATAAAAAGTTTTGAAATGTTGCCTCAAAAAGCATCTCCTCTAGGACTATTGAATCGAAATTGAAATAACTTCGTACAGGTACAACTAAAAAGAGTAACAAAGCAATAACCACATTTACCGCCGGACCTGCCAATGCTATTAATAATTCTTGAGCAGGTTTTTCTGGCATTTTTTCCAATGTTGCTACTCCACCAATTGGCAACAACAAAATATTCTTGGTATTTACACCAAACTTCTTAGCAGTCAAGGCATGCCCCAGTTCATGAAGTACCACGCAAAAGAAAAGGACTAAAATAAGTGCTTCATTTAAAAGAATTCTATTTAGACCACTACCCTTCTGTATTTCTAGAAATGCTACCCAAATAAGTAACAAAGTAAATGTCCAGTGAACTTCTATCTTAATGCCTGAAATTTTTCCTATTCTGAAAACACCTTTCATGTCTATTAATTTTAAACTAAGGTATTTGAGAACATGGTTTTTACAAATGACATTTGTCATAGCTGTAGCTAATTCATCAAATTATATTTGATACAAATCATGAATAATATTAGCATGAATAATATTATAACCCTTACTGTAAATCCCGCTATTGATAAAAGTACTACTGTACAAGGAATACGACCCAACAGCAAATTAAGATGTAACACCCCTGTATTTGAACCTGGTGGCGGCGGAATTAATGTTTCAAGGGTAATTCAAGAATTAGGAGGTACATCTCTGTGTATGTATTTGGCCGGTGGACCAACGGGAACACATCTGCAAAATCAACTAACAGATCTGAATATTGTACAGCAAGTAATACCTATTGATGGATGGGTACGTGAAAACCTTGCTGTTACCGATACCATGAATAACGAACAATATCGTTTTGGAATGCCAGGTCCTATAGTTCAAGAAAGTGAGTGGAAAAACACCTTAGTACAATTAGACGCTATACTATCTGAAAATGATTTCTTGGTAGCAAGTGGAAGCCTTTCCCCAGGAATGCCAGCTGATTTCTTTGCACAAGTTTCTAAAATAGTAAAGAAGAATAAAGCCAAATATATTTTAGACACTTCAGGTGATGCTTTAATAAAGGGTGCTAATGAAGGAGTTTACCTTTTAAAACCTAATTTAGGTGAGTTAGCAACACTATGTGGACTTAATGAAATATCATATGTTGAACTTGAAATTGTCGCCAAGAATTTCATTAAGAACAAACCTTGTAAGATTTTAGTTATTTCAATGGGACCTAAAGGAGCAATGATAGTAGCAGATAATAAAATTGATTATATAAAAGCACCTATTGTCTTTCAAAAAAGTACCATTGGTGCAGGTGATAGTATGGTGGCCGGTATGGTCTTATCTTTAGCACAAGGTAAATCCATACATGAAATGGCTGCATTTGGTGTTGCTTGCGGTACTGCGGCCACAATGACCGAAGGCACACAACTATGTAAAGCAAAAGACGTAAAAGAGCTTAATACATGGATTCTAGAGAACTCTTGAATGTTAAGTTTCTTTAAATATAACCCCTAGTATTTTTCTAAACATCTAAATTACCAGATAATTGTTTTAGAATTATCTCCGATAATTTTGCTTGAAACTTAGCATTGCTAAAACGAACCTTGGCATTAATATAATTTAATTGTGCGGTTCTAAACTCTAGAGTGGGTATGATACCAATTCTATATTTTTCAACAGTGATATCTAAGTTCTCCTTTGCAATTGCCTCATTGTTACCTTCTAGCTCAATAAGACTGATGTTCGTTAAATAGGTTTGATAAGTTGTATTCAAAAATGACAATAACTCTTGTTGCTGCTCTTCAATAGCAACTTCTGCATTTTGTAATTCTAACTTGCTAATTTTTTCATTCCTATTTTGTTTGAAACCATCAAAAAGATTCAATGTAGCCCCAAAACCATAATTAAAACCTCTAGAATTTGAACTAGTTGTAAAACCAAGACTAGATTCTGAACTTCCAAAATTATACCCGGTAGTTGCATAAATGGTAGGGTATCTTGCCGCACGTACTTGTTTTAGCTCCAACTCACTTATTCGTTTGCTAATACGTTCTGCATTCAATTCAGGATTATTGGTTACTACCTCCGTTTCCAAATTAAGCAATAGCAAACTATCATCTACAAAAATTTCTGGTACAGCTATGAAATCTGTCTTTAAATCTCTTGCTAATTGTCTATTCAATTCAATCTTGGTATTGGCATACAATTCCTTTTGACGTTGCATCAATGTTTGATCCGTATTTAAATCTACTTGTGCATTTAGCACTTCTAATTTTGAAGCTTTACCAATTGTAAAACGGTTCTGAGCCAGTTCTACCCGTTGTTTTGAAATTAGAATAGTACTATCTAAAGCAGATAATTGCTGTTGCTGTTGCACCAAGTCGTAATACGTTATCATCACCTCTCCTACCTTGGTAAGAATCACCTGTTTCAATTCTTGCTCACCTAAATTTTGATTCTGCTTTAGTTGCTCATAATTAGCGAACATACTTAAGCCATCAAATAAAGTCCAGTCTAATGCTACACCATATGAAAGGTTATTATTCTTGGCATTGTCTTGTTCAACTTGCGAACCATCAGAGCGGGTTTGAGAAAGGTTTTGAACACTATTGGTATCATCAATACTAGCTTCTAAAGTTGGTAGCATACCCGCAAAACCAGGACTTACCGATAGAGAATCTATTTTTAGATTATTACCTGCGGTAATTATTTGATAATTATTCTTAACTGCGGTTTTAACTGCATCTGTAATAGTAAGTACCTCTTGCCCAAAACAATTAAAGGCAATTAGACATACTATAATCGTTATGTATTTTAAATTGTTCATGTTATAATGTTTCTAGCGCTTTAAATTCTGGTCTTTCTACTTTCTCTCTTGACCATAACATATAAAGTGCTGGTATAACAAATAAGGTTAGCATTAATGAAAACATGGTGCCGCCAATAATTACTACACCCATTCCTATTCTACTTGTAGAGGCTGCTCCTAATGACAATGCTATAGGCAATGCACCTAATGCAATAGTTAAACTGGTCATTAAAATTGGTCGTAATCTAGATTCTGATGCTTTTAAAATAGCTTCTCTTTTCTCTAGACCTTGCTCTCGTAATTGGTTTGCGAACTCTACGATGAGTATACCATTTTTGGTCACTAGACCAATAAGCATTATGGTACCTATTTGACTGAATATATTCCAAGATTGTCCAAATAACCACAATGAAAATAGTGCGCCGGCAACTGCCATTGGCACTGTTAAGATGATAATAAATGGATCAATAAAGCTTTCAAACTGTGCGGCAAGTATTAAGAATATAAGTAATAAAGCCAAGCCAAAAGCAAACAATGTATTAGAACTACTCTCCACAAAATCTCTAGACTCTCCTCCTAAATCCGTTGTAAAAGATTCATCTAAAACTTTATCTTTTATACGCTCCATGGCTTCAATTCCATCATTAATGGTTTTACCAGGTGCTAAATTCGCAGAGACCGTGGCAGACATGTAACGATTATTATGGTATAACTGTGGCGGACTACTATGTTCTGATGTTTGTACCAAATTATCTAACTGGATCAATAAGCCATCTTTATTCTTTACGAAAATGGAAGTTAAATCCATAGGTGCATTTCTATCTTCTTTATCAAATTGCCCAATAACTTGATATTGCTTCCCGTTCATTAAAAAGTATCCGAAACGTTGCCCACTTAATGATAATTGTAATGTTTCTGCGACGTCAATTACAGAAACACCTAAAGTCTCGGCTTTTTCACGATCAATGGTCACGTAAATTTCTGGCTTATCAAATTTTAGATTTACATCTACAAATGAAAAGGTTGGTTCCTTCTCTGCTTCCGCCATAAAAGCTGGGATATTCTCTTCTAGTTTTTTAAAATTTTGAGCTTGTATTATAAATTGTATTGGAGGACCTCCCCTTCTGTTTACTGAAATTGTAGGTCGTTCAGATACGTTTGATTTTCCGCCCACGTATGCTTTAGCCCATCGTCCTAAATCTTCGGCAATTTCATGTTGTGATCGCTCTCGTTCACTAGGATCTACCAAAGCAATGTTTGCCCTACCACTATTTACAGATGATGAACCAAAACCAGGCGAAGTCAGCACTAAACTTACTTTTTTCTCAGGAACGGAATCATTGATTAATTCTGTAATATCTGTCATTAAACGGTCCATATATTCATATGACGACCCCTCTGGAGCATTTACATTTAACCGAATAAAACTACGATCATCATAAGGCGCCGTTTCTTTTGGTAGTAGAATATAGAATAAAGCAATAAGTCCTAGACAACCAACAAGTATTGGAAAACTTAGCCATTTGCGTTTCATAAAAACACGTAACGATTCTGCGTAAGAATGATTCATTTTTAAGAAATACTTCTCCGTTACGTTGTAAAATTTTGATCGCTTCTGCTTTCCTGGCTTAATAAGATAGGCATTCAGCATTGGTGTTAACGATAATGATACAAATGCGGATATGAGCACTGCAGCACCAAGTACAACACCAAACTCCCTAAAGAGCCTACCAACGAATCCTTCCAAGAATATTACCGGTAAGAATACCGCTGCCAATGTTATGGATATAGAAATAACCGCAAAGAATATTTCGTTTGATCCTTTTATAGCAGCTTCAATAGGGCTCATGCCCTCTTCTACCTTCTTATAGATATTTTCTGTTACTACTATACCATCATCCACTACAAGTCCTGTAGCTAAAACAATAGCCAATAACGTCAGTACATTTATAGAATATCCAAATAGCCACATGACAAAAAATGTAGCAATTAGAGAAACAGGGATATCAATTAATGGTCTCATTGCCATTGACCAGTTTCTGAAGAAGACAAAAATTACAAGAATTACTAATATGATGGAAATTAGCAATGTCTCGGCAACCTCTGTAACCGCTCTTCTAACAAATACGGTATCATCTATTACTATATTTAATTTAAACCCTTCGGGCAAGTCTTTTTTAAGCTTTTCGTACTCCTCATAAAAGGCATCGGCAATTTCTAAATAGTTTGTACCAGGTTGAGGAATAACCGCTGTGGCTACCATTGGCTGACCAGAATCACTCATTTTGGTTTCCATGTTCTCCCCTTCTAACGAGGCTTGACCAATATCACTTAAACGAACCAATTTTTCATTATCGGCCATGATAATGATATTATTAAATTGTTCTTCAGTATTTAAATTACCTATGGTCTTTACGGTTAATTCGGTATTATCACCAGTTAATTTTCCAGATGGCAACTCTACATTTTGAGCCAATAGAGCGCTTCGAACATCGGCTACCGTTAGACCATATGACGCTAATTTTAAAGGATCGATCCATAGGCGCATGGCGTACCTACGTTGACCCCAAATTTGCACGCTACTTACACCTGGTATAGTTTCTATTCTTTGTGCAATTACATTTTCGGCATAATCGGAAAGTTCCAGTATATTTTTACCGTCACTCTGCACGGTCATGGAAAGTATACGTTGCGCATCGGCATCTGACTTTGAAACCACTGGTGGTGCATCTAAATCATCGGGCAAACTTCTAACCGCTTGGGAAACCTTATCCCTAACATCGTTGGCTGCATCTTCTAAATTCTTGTCCAAATTAAATTCAATACTAATAGAACTTGAACCTTGAACACTTGAAGAGGTAATATTTCGAATTCCATCAATTGAATTAATGGCTTTTTCTAATGGCTCTGTAATCTGAGATTCAATAATATCTGCATTAGCGCCCGAATATGTAGTTCTTACCGATACTTGGGCGGGATCAATGGAAGGAAATTCACGGACACCTAAATACGTATACCCTATAATACCAAATAGCACTATAGTAAGATTCATTACAATGGTGAGTACCGGTCTTTTTATACTTAAGGTTGATAGATTCATTATTCTGCAAAATGTTTTTCAGGTTGCTCTAAATCTATATTTACCGGTGTTCCGTTTTTTAAGGCCATAACACCATAGGTTAAAATGGTATCGCCAGCCTTCAAACCTGTTAGTACACGTACTTCATTACCTGTACGAGCGCCTATTTTTACGTCTATCTCCTTTGCCATTCCATGGTCTGAAATAAATATACGTTTTCCATTTTGTACAGGTATCAGCGATTCTGATGGTACCATTAATGCATCATCTATACTTTCTAACGGCAACATTACATTTGCATAGGTACCAGGGTATAGTTTCCCTTCTTTATTCTCTGCTATTGCGCGCATCTTTAATGTTCTTGTTGCTATTTCAACTTCTGGTTCAATAGCATAAACTTCCGCTTCATACTCGGCTGTTGAATCTGAAGTAGTAAAAGTTAATTTAGACCCTATAGTAACTTGAGAAGCGTATTTTTCTGGAATTGAAAAAGTAATTTTTAATTTACTGGTGTTGATCAATTTGGCTATGGGTGTAATTGGTGTTACATAAGTTCCTTTAGAAATGGCCCTTAATCCTATAGTACCTGAGAAAGGTGCCCTAACTATTGTTTTGGATAATTGCGCTTTTATAAGTTGAGACTCTGCACTTGCAGATTGAAAATCTGCGCTAACAATATCATACTCTTCTTGGCTAATAGCTTGTTTTTCTAGTAGTAATTTAGCGCGACGCTCATTTTCAGATGCTAACTTTTGAGCTGTTTGTACCTTAGATAATTGAGCTTGTAATTCAATATCATTTACCTTAAATAATATTTGCCCTTGATTTACTTTAGCACCTTCTTGAAAGTTAATACTTTCTACTACTCCAGATACTTCACTTCTAATCTCTATTTGTTCATTGGCTTCAACGGTACCGGATAGCGAAATGTTATCGTTGAATTTCTGGGGATACAGAACCAATCCTTTAACTGTTGTTGCTTTGGTTGTTTCTGATGATGATTTTGGTTCTCCTATTTCGCTATTTGCATTAACGCGGTAGACAATTAGCGCGATAATTCCAATTAGCAAAACACTGTAAACAATGTATTTTGTTTTCATAGGGTTTGAGGATGGAATTTGGTTGTTTGGTTACTAACAAATCTAAACCTAATCACCAATTTTGGGTATATATTAAGTCATATTTAACAAGGTTTTAGCACCTTTACCCTCTCCTTTAACAGAAAACATGATTTAATGCAAACGAAGCATTTCTATTTGACAACAAAAAAATAAAAAGGATTAATTAAACTGAAAATTTAACATAATACTCCCTATTTAATAGGGTAGTAATTAATTCAACAATTTACTTGCGCTACCCAATTAAATAAAAAAATCTGGTGTATTAGTAAAGTAATGATACTTTGCTAATACACCAGATGTACAATATATTATAACTATTTCTAGTCTACCGAAGTCTTATGCTTCACAACTAGCACAATCTTTCTTTTGCTTAAATTTTTGTGCTGCATTCATACTATGTTGGTAGTACAATGATTTCAAACCTAATTTCCAAGCAGTCACGTGAATTTTATTAATCTCTTTCACCGGCATGTCTGGGTGAACAATAATATTCACTGACTGACCTTGATCAATATGATTTTGTCTGTTTGCCGCCTGATAGATAATATCCATCTGATCAATTTCCGAATATGTTTTAAATACATCTTTCTCCAAGTCTGAAAGGAAATCTAAATGTTGTACAGATCCGTCATAATCACGGATACTATGCCATACTTCTGTAGTATTCATTCCTTTTTCCTCTAAAAGCTCTACTAAGAAAGGATTTCTTATGGTAGTTTTTACTTTTGCAATATCCTTCACATATGTATTTGACCAAATTGGCTCTATACCCTGAGAAACCTGACCTAATATGAATGCAGAAGATGTAGTTGGTGCAATAGCGTTCAACGTAGCATTTCTTCTTCCATATCCTTTTAATACTGCTGGCTCACCAAATTTATCGGCTAACTCTTCTGAAGCAGCATATGACTTTTCTTTTATTGTTTTGAATATCTCACTATTCAAATTATATGCTTCTTGACTATTGAAAGGCAACAATTTAGATTGTAATAAAGAATGCCATCCTAATACACCTAAACCTAATGCACGGTTATCTTTTGCAAAGTTGTAAGCACGCTCCATGAACATAAACGTTTGGCGATCCTCACGACTTTCAGAATCACGGTATGCTTCTAATTTTTCACAGAATTCAGTAATAACAGCATCTAAAAAGAATACCATTGTTTCTACAGCATCAGTATCTTTCCATTTATCATAATGAAGAACATTTACAGAAGATAATACACATACAAACGACCATTCGTCACTTGATGGTAACATGATTTCTGTACAAAGGTTACTTGCATGAATTTTGTGTCCTTTTTCCTTGTATACATCCGAAGCACCGTTGTTCGCATTATCTTTAAAGAAGATATATGGGTACCCCATTTCACCTCTTCTCTGTAATACTTTTGCCCAGATAGAACGCTTTTCATTATCACCATCTACCATTTCTTGCATCCACTCATTGGTAACCGTAACACCATGAGTAAGCTCTTGAATTGGGTTACCTTCGGTACCTATCTCTAAGAATTCTTTAATATCTGCATGCTCTACCGGTAAGTATGGTGAAAAACGACCACGACGAACAGAACCTTGGCTTACTACATCTACCATAGATTCAAAAAGCTGCATAATATGTACAGCACCTGAAGCTTTACCATTATTTTTTACCTCTGCCCCTCTATGTCTAATATTACCAAAGTAACCAGATGTACCACCACCTAATTTAGACATCATACCTACTTCAGATTGAGTATATAGAATATTACCCATATCATCAGATATGTTAGAACCAAAACAACTAATTGGCAATCCTCTTTCTTTTCCGAAATTAGACCAAACTGGTGATGCCAATGAGTAAAAACCTTCACTCATGTAACCGTAGAACTTGTCTGAAAAACCAGGCATGTTCAATATTTTTTCTGCTCTATCAGCAATTTCACGAATACGAGTTTCTGCAGAAACCCCTGGTGATAAATACCCAGAACCTAGAAAGTTACGGCTATCCTCATTTAACCATTTAAAACCTTCTTCTTTGTCCTTAACTAAACTTTTTAAGGCTTCTTTTCTAGCTTGTACCAGCTCGTTAGAACCATTCAGTTTTGTTTCTTCTTGTATGCTGCTCTCTAAATTAATTTTTGAATCGTTCATTTAAAATAAGTCGTCACTGGTTATACTTTGTGTTCTTTTGCTATAGTTGATAGAGCGTTTTACGAAGAAATCGCCATGTTTTGTTCCGATAATTTCATCATCGAACCATTCTGTTTGCGATAGTAATTCTTCGTCAACGTCAAATATTTTTTCGATTCCAATACTTTCTATAGAATCGTTAAATCTCTTTTTAATGAATTCTTTCACTAATTTCTTAGGTAAGAAATCAATTTCACCTGCCTCAAAAATCCAATCTATAATATCACTTTCCGATAAGAATGCCTCTTTACACATTTCTTGTACCGTACCGTGAAATTCTTTATTGAACCATGTTGGGTTTTCATCCTTAATAATATTTATGATATCAATACCGAAATCTCCATGAATCTGCTCTTCTTTAGAAGTAGCCTCTACTACATTAGAAATACCCTTGAACATATTCTTGTGCTTATTAAAAGCCATGATTATCAAGAACTGAGAAAATAAAGACACATGCTCTATAAATAAGGAGAACAATAAAACTGACTCTGCATATTCTTGATTGTTCTCACTCTTAGAATTCTTAAGAGCTGTCTCTAAATAATGAACCCTTTTCATGATTACAGGCTTCTTCTTCAAGTTTTTAAACTCTTCGTTCAATCCTAAAATCTCTAATAAATGTGAATAAGCATCATGATGTCTAACTTCACTTTCAGCAAAAGTTGCACCTACCGAACCAATTTCTGGCTTAGGCATTTTATGATAGATATCTCCCCAAAAACTTTTAACTGCAACCTCTATTTGAGAAATTGCCAACATGGTGTTCTTTATCGCATTTCTCTCAATATCATTTAACCCTGTTTTAAAATCTTGAATATCACTTGTAAAGTTGAATTCTGTATGGATCCAATATGAGTGTCTTATTGCCGATACATATTCATATAATGCCGGGTATTCATATGGCTTAAGATTAACACGCTTTTCAAAGATATTAGACTTTCTTCTTTGTGCTTGTTCATTTCGATAAAGGATATACCCCTTGGCTACATCGAAATAACCACCTTCCATTAATTTATTTTCAACAAAATCTTGAACCTCCTCTACTGTAGGAATATAATTTGCATCCGCTTGCTTTCGTTCTAAAAGAGCTAAATGAACATTATTTGATATTACTTCAGCTTCACCAGGACCACCATGTTCAACAGCCGTCATAGCCTTTAAAATGGCATTAGTAATCTTGTGTAAATGGAAGGGTTTTGTAGTAAAATCCCTTTTAATGACTTCGGATATTTTCATGTTAAAAAAAAGTTAATGATATACTTTATTAGAGAGGTATAAAGGTCAAAAATAAATCGTCTTGATTTCATGTTTTATCAATTAAGCTTTTAACATGGTTATCAACAATTGTATTTTTAGACCAAAAACGAAGAAAACAAAAAACGCAATAAACCCTTTTTAAAAAATTGATTTTCAACTACTTAAAACTCTATATCTGAAGAAAAATATGAGATCAAGATTAAAAATTATCCTTAAAAATTATTTTGAGAATTATTTTTTTTTATGATTGATCATATGAAAATATTAAAAATAACGTACTATTAAACTTAAGCTAAATTTTAACAAATTCAATCTTAAATCTTAACAGGTTTCCTCTCAATTAAATAGCAGAATCTACATGAACCGAAGCATCAGATCTTCACCCGTTTATTCAAGTTTTAGTTTTTAGAAACTACGAGTACTTTACGTACCATTTTTCCTGTTTCACCACCTAAATTGACTGATTGAATTATTAAATTAATTTTTCCATTTTTTGTAGGTATTTCAGGAATATAGAAATCTTGTGACGGTGTTTTACCTAACCACACCTTTTCATTATTGGCATTTAAATAATAGATATTATGATAAACATTTTCTTGAATTTCATTAAAATGAATATACAATTCAGCCTTATTATCTTCTACAAATGTCTCTGCAATAAATGATGAAGTAGTCGGTTTTAATTCTTTCTTATTATATAAAGATATCTCCCCAAGAAATGCACTACCCTTTCCTTTTGTTATTATTCCTATTTCTGAAATTTGTACTTTTTTATTTCTCTGAACAGAATAAGTACCTGTACTCCATGTACTAGTTTTCTTAATTGGAAAAGTTACTATTTCTCCATTAGATAATTTGCAATACAGCTCCAAACTTAAATTGTCGGTGGTTTTTGATACAACCTGAACTTTTACAGCTTTGTCAAGTTCAATTTTTGTTTTGTATAATGGAATTTCAGTATCTTGAATACTTTCAAAGAACAAACTGCTACCACCTACATAACTATCATTAAAACTAATTGTAGCCTTAACTTTTGTACTATCTACTTGAAATTGCCATGTTGGCAATACATCTTGAATACTCAGGTTATGCCATTCCTTATTAGAAATGGTTTTCCCATTCTCATTATAGAACTTTCCTAGACCGTAATTAAAATTCGATTTAAATGGCAATTCATTTATTACACTACGTGGAGTAAAATAATCTGAGAAGCCCAACCAAGTACTTTCTCCAAATCTGGTTTCTATGGTAGGTCCGCCATTCCAGAATTTCTGTTCATTACTATATACATCTTCCGGAGTCTTTGTTTCTGATATATCAAACGTAGAATTAGACCAATATAACCCAACGGAAGTATTATTAGGTTGTCCATTTTTATATAACATATCCCATTTTACGGGAGTCTTATAACTTTTAGATTGAATATCTATACCTGCAAACAATTCCCACTCACTTCTCCCTAACTGCTGCGCCAGAGCTTTACTATCTTCTAAATTAACTTCGTTATACCTGAAGTTAATAAAGAATACATCAGACATGTTGATATCGTCATTCTGGAAATACATTTGATTATGGTTATTTAGCTCATCTTGCCATATTACCCTAGAGTCATCAATCATAGCATCATACCAAACCAATTTTAAGGTGGATTGTTCTCTGTAATACTTTATAAACTGCTGCATTAACTCGCCCACATCTCCTTTTAAATCATATGTTTCTTGATTTATGAACCATCCATCAAAATTATAAGTATTTGCTACTTCAATAAGTTTATCTGCTACAGGAAAGCTGCCATCATCATTTTTCACAAGAAACTCATAGACCCATTCCTCTTTACCTCCATATACATTAGGCGGAAAAAATACAGTACCTATACTCTTCACTCCATTTTTATGTGCAGCATCTATCCAAAAAGCGGTTGGTGGTACAATGATTCCCTCATTTGCTGAACCTCCCCATTGCACAAAATAATCTATGTATTGCCAGAATGGGAATGCATATTGTTTAACGGTAGAAAAACCTTGAGATGGATGAAAGTTGGTTGTATGTGGCGCCATTAATGCTATGACACCCGGAATCTCTTGAGTATCTGCATTCAAATTAATACTATCATTTACAAAACGATTTGCCAAACCAACATGACTTACATTAAACTTAGCGTCCCTATCGTTTTCAGGTGACCATTTTAAAAGTTCTTCCACAAACCAATAAGAAGAATATGGTTGGTTTTTCTTATACTGTTGTTCTTGTGCCTTGATGTTAAATCCGCACCAAAAAAATAATATTACAAAATACATGGTCACTTTCTTCATGGTCGTTGTCAGTTTAATTTAAAGTCTAAAGATTGTTCTTTTCTGAAGAATCTACAACTCTACTGGAATTATACAAGGTTCAACTTTAGATGAAAAAGAATATTAAAACATATAAAGTGTAGACTTTACTATAAGGTGACCTAAAACTGAAAATTTCAATACTTTCGCCATTTAATTGAATGCCATATGAATATTGAAGAATTAGTTGGTTCGTATACTATTATTGGAAGCAACCAAGACGGGGAATCGAATGTGTACAAAGGGATGCTGTTATTATCTCTAGATGATAACAAGAGAATTATAGCAAAATGGACTATTAATAAAACGCAGAAACAAACAGGCACAGGATTCTTTAAGAATAATATTCTGGTTATAAACTTTAGATATTCTGGTGAAGATCAAAATGTTTATAAAGGTGTTGTCGTATACCAGTGCCTTAGCAAAGATGTTCTAGACGGATTTTGGTCTGAGAAACATGGGAATCCGCTTTATTTAGGAGAAGAGCGTTGTTTTAGAATTAAAACGAACGCTGAACTATTAGATTAAGACTACATAGCAAACATGATATGGCAAGCTATAAACCCTATCACCGCCAAAATAATACCTACTAAGAATACATGAAAAGAAGTTCTAAGTAGTTTAAACTTTCTATCTATAGTCTTACCTAAATGAAACGTATCTCTTGCAATGGTTTTGTAAAGTTCGTCTCCCTTATACATTAAACTCGTTAGCCCTTCGGTATACTCTTCTTCATTCATGGTATTAAAATTACCGTAGAACAAAAGGTTATTAGTCCCCTTATCTCCGTGCGTAAGTTCTGGTCTAGTCGCAAATACTGCATATGCTATAGAAATTAGATTGGTTCCTAACATTATAATTGCCGGAAATATAAGATGTGGGTCTTTATCTAACTGACTTAAAACGGTACCTAGAATTATAGAAAGAATAAGCGCGTTGATAGAAATAAGAATGTTCGATTTTCTATCGATCATCGTATTCAAGGTATACTGATTTTTAGACACCAAACGAAACAAAGTTTCTGCACCACGTTCTGAGCGAGGTTCAACTTTTGAAAGTTTCTTCTTTAATTCTTTAAGCTTCTCCTTATCAATACCCAATTCTTTTCTTAGTTGCTTATCGATTTCTTTGGCTTCTTCTTTATCGTTTATCATATAATGTTTATAAAGCTATCAATTGGTTATCACTGAAATTTGGCATCTTAATATTAAAATGCTCGTAAACAGACTTTGGAATTCCTAAATCAGCCATAAACACTTCTACTTCGCTTGGTAATTTTTCTAAAATAATTTTAGGAGCTGCCAAGGTCATTACTTGGTTTGCCTTAAACCCTAACAATTCTCCATCTGTAGATATACCCACAGGAATATCCAATGAAATTCTATATGCCGATGATGCGTTGGCTAATGCAATACTTTTTACAAATGCCTCTGAAAGAGGCAATCTTTGAGAGAATCCGAGATAGGCATCTACCCAAATATCAGTGGTTTCCAGGATGCCTTCTTTTGCCCCAAATAGCAATGCTCTTTCTAATTGTGCTTTTGGCAGGTCTTTGGTAATAGGTACAACCAAATCTAAATTCACATTAAATCCCCAAGCAGCAAGTCTACGAGCAGCTACTAGTCCGCCGCCGCCATTGTTTCCATTACCAACGCCAATAGTAATTACAGAGGTCTCAGTTGCTTTTTTTGCGATTAATCTTGCTAATTGAAGCCCTGCATTTTCCATCATCAATTCAATGGACAGGTTGTATTTTTCAACTGCCCAATAATCCATTTCTTTAAAGGCTTCTAAGGAAAGACTGGTTACCTGCATATTTACTTTTTATAGGTGTTAATAGCTTCCGTAAAAAACTGTACCGCTTGTTCTTCATTAATATTTGTAGCTGGTAAAACTGCTCCTTTGAACCCTTCATTTTTCCATTCACCTAAGGAAAGTGAATCAAACTTAGAAGTATCTAAACCACTATGACCTTTGTATCCGCTGATATAAAAATAGTGTTCAGTGACCATCGTATCGGGTACAGCTAAACCAAAGCCAATAGATAAATCATCAGAAATTATAACATAAGCACCCGAATCAAAATGATGTGGCCAAATACGAATATCTGATTCTAAACAATTTACGGCAAGCGTTTTTTCTAAACCAGACTGCGTTAAAGTTCTTAAATCGGCAAGTTCCTTTAATTTAGACCCATCTAGTACAAAGGTGAAAGAATCATCAATTGAATATGGCAGGTCGTAATGAAAATCATAGGTATATGTCTTACCCAAAAATGAATCTGCAGAATTCGTTAACCATTCCAATACTTGTTGATGGGTTTTTCCATCCAACGCAAAAGAAGCTTTGTTCTTAGGAGAATCCCACTCCAAAGAAAAGGTGTTGTAGTTTAAAGCAAGAACGTCTCCGTCTGTTGATAATGAGTGTGTTTCTAAACGTTGTTTATCAATCGACCATCCAAGATTAGTATGACTATCATCTGCCTTCTTCTCTACAAAACTTATTCCTGCAGCTGCTAAATATTGTGCTGCTAAGTGCATCATTTTTTCCATTTATATTTTGTTTTTAGGGGTTAACACCACCATAATTAATTCCTGTTAAACGATGCATGTCATGATTAAAAGTAGATAGATCTTCAAAATTGAATTTTGAGATATCATCATGACCACAGGCTCTTGCAATAACTTTTATAAGGTTATTTGTGGCATCAAAATAGTTATGTAATTGTTTCGCCGAAGAATCTATAATCAACCTACTTCGCAATGATTCTTTTTGAGTAGCAATACCCACCGGACAGTTGTTACTACCACAAGCACGCATACCCAAACAACCAATTGCCTGCAAAGCTGAGTTG
Organism: Maribacter sp. Hel_I_7; assembly: GCF_000688315.1. Lineage (NCBI taxonomy): Bacteria > Pseudomonadati > Bacteroidota > Flavobacteriia > Flavobacteriales > Flavobacteriaceae > Maribacter > Maribacter sp. Hel_I_7. Next base: position 1,571,339 of record NZ_JHZW01000003.1, read on the forward strand.
GATACTGCAATAGCATCTGCCCCCAACATAAGGGCTTTACCAAAATCTTCGGCAATTCGTAAACCTCCTGTAATTACCAAGGTTACATCTGTAGCACCTACTTTATCTAGATATTTTCTTGCTCTTGCCAAAGCAGGTATTGTAGGTACATTAATATTATCTCTTAATATGGTCGGTGCAGAACCTGTTCCCCACCTCTACCATCTAAGATGATATAATCTACACCTACATCTAATGCAAACTGAATATCTTTTTCTATATGACTGGCTGCTATTTTGAATCCGATTGGAATACCACCCGTACGTTCTCTTACCTGAGCTGCAAAAAATTTGAAGTCATCTACACCATGAAAATCTGGAAAAGTTGCCGGAGAAATTGCCGTCTCGCCTTCTTTTAAACCTCTTACCTCAGCAATTTCCTTACTTACTTTAGCACCTGGCAAATGACCGCCAGTTCCTGTTTTTGCTCCTTGTCCGCCTTTAAAATGGAACGCCTGTACTTTATCTAGCTTATCCCACGAAAATCCAAATTTTGCCGAAGCCAGTTCATAAAAATACTTGCTGTTATTTTCTTGCTCATGAGGTAACATTCCGCCTTCTCCTGAGCAAATACCTGTACCTGCTAACTGCGCTCCTTTAGACAAAGCTATTTTAGCTTCTCTAGATAATGCGCCAAAACTCATATCACTAACAAATAAAGGAATATCTAAATGTAAAGGCTTCTTGGCTTTAGGACCAATAACCACCTTTGTTGCTACGGCAACTTCATCTATTAAAGGTCTTCTTGCCAATTGGGCAGGCAAAAATTGAATATCGCTCCATTTTGGCAAGGTATTTCTATCCACCCCCATAGAAGCCGAGAATCCGTGATGACCCAAGTTTTTTAATCCATTTGTGGCTAATTCTTTTATATACCCTGTATACGGTTCTGTTTCTTCAGGATGGGTATCTGCGTAAGCTCCTAAATAAGCATCTCTATTAAATGGCTGCGGACTGGCTACTAAATAAGCATCTATCTCTTCTTCATCAACAAAAAGACTATCCCCTTCTATTTTAGTAGTAAACTTTTGTAACACCTCTGCATTATTGTATTCTGAAACTCCAGTATCTACTCTATAATCCCAGCCGTGAACACCACAAATAAGGTTATGACCATCCACATGACCATCTGACATTAAAGCTCCTCTATGCAGACATCTACCGTACAATACAGAAATATCATCATCAAATTTTACAATAACTAAATCCAAACCATTGACTAATGCGTGTTCTGGTTTCTTGTTTTCTAAAGTGCTTACTTGAGCAATTGCAATTGGTTTTTTCATTGGTTGTAATTTTTTAATTAAAAAGAAAAGCCTAGTGCGAAGACTACACGCCCCCCATCTACACTATTAAAATATCCTAGATTTACCGTAAATGCCTCGGCTCCTATAAGCCAAGCTGACGCACCTACCGAATTATGCCATTTATTAGAATTGTCATCTTCAACCCAAACCCTACCATAATCGAAGCTACCGGTAAGTCCAAATCTAAATGGAACAAGGCTAGTTCTTAACCCTCCTAAAGGAAACCTTAAATCTGTATTCTGATAAAAAGATTGTTTTCCCGTAAATCTTTCATTTCTAAATCCTCTTAAACTTTTGATACCACCAATAGTTGCTGCATGGTAAAACTCAAAATCATCACCAATCAATGCTTCACCTGCAATCTTGGTTGCAAAAACGATACTTCCGCTTTTGGTTAATTTATGGTCTATAATTAATTGTGGTTGTATGTAGGCAAAGCTATTATCTGCGCCGGTATTACCTATATTCGTTTTATAACCTATAGTCAATCCTGCATCTAGTCCTAAAGTAGGGAAAGCGGCACTGTTTTTATTTTTGAAATTATAAGCAGTTTCTACACCCGCATAGGTTTGCCTATCAAAAATTGTATTAGTCTGTGGTAGTTGTGCTACAAAACGACCCTCTGTATTATCAACCTCAAAAGATTCTATTAAAGGTTTAAAATAGAAAGAACCTCCGTTAATACCTTCCCATTGCAATGACACTGCTGCTTTAAATTTACTAATTCTAATTCTATTAAAATCTAAATCTTCCTCATCAGCATCATAGAGCGTTTCATTTCCAAAACCGAAGAAATTCTCTGAAAAACTAGGACTTGTATATAAACCTTCTAAACCAAAATTCCAGTTATGAAATATATTTGAGAATTCACCTTTATACGACAAATCGAAACCTGATGTACTGGTATAATATGCTGCATTGATACTATGCTTATACGTAAACGGATTACGTTGTAAACTATATGATGTATGATTGCTAATCACTCCTAATTTCACTCCGTCATCCGGATTAAATGCTATGATAGGCAACAACTGGTTAAAATTATACTTTACTTTTTTATGATCGTAATTATTTAATTCATAATCATTTACCAACCATTTTTTAGATCTTTTATTTACAATGGTATTCTCCTTATCCTTGTAATCGTATAATTTTACTTTTCGAGTATTCTTAAAATCGTAAGTATCATTTTTCTTCCCTCCTACTATTTTAATTTTTATAGGATGATCTCCTTCTCCTTCTACCGTAAAAGTATCTTTACCATCTAACCCGAAGAGCCAAATTTCTTTGGTAACATCGCTTGAAAATGTATGATTCAATAGACCTAAATCTTTACGGTCTATTTTTACCGAAGTCTTTCCATCAGCCAACCTCGTTATTGTAAAATCATCTGCTTTTTGTGTTCCAGTAACTACTTGAAATTTATTCAAATAGACGTAATACGCTTTTGAAATTTTTTTAAGATTATCTCGTCTGCCTTTTAATTTCTGCTTTATATCATCGATAACAGGTCCTTTTATTTCTTCGGGAATTGCTTCAAAAGCATTTTCAATATCAGCATCTGATAGTTCTTTTTGAATATGATCAGTTTGCTTTTCCCATTCTTCCCATCCAGAGGCATGAATAAAAGTTAGGTCTAAATGATACGGAGACGTTGCAAACCATTTTACACTTCTAAGGTCTTCATCATAAGTTTGCATTTTACGCAACCCTGGTATTACTCTTGTTAAAAAACTGATTAAAGTACCGTCGTATTTTGAAAATGCTTGATCCCTGTCTCTAGGTATTGGACTGCAATACTCCGTTCCGTCTTCATTTTTATAAAGCGCCCAGCGCCATTGGTCTTCATGACGGTCCCAATCTCCCAAAAGCATATCGAATATTCTTGCACGGATATAAGAAGGCTCATCTACCACAGATTTACCCGACCTGTTTATTTCTTGTAAAACATCTGCAGTACTTAATATTTTTAACGGTTTCCCAAAACTCTCTGCTTCTATTTGTGTATCGCCTACATGTTCTTCAATCATGTATAACTCATCGCCAAACTCGTCATTATAAACACCTAAGGTTTCTTGTTTAGGAATGTAATATAAAATAGGATTGGTATGATTGACACCAACCGCATCAGACAATCCACCTATAACAAAAGGAGTATATGGGTTTGAAGTCGTATAAAAATCGGCTAAAAATTTATCGACGGTTGTACCGTCTAAAACATCGCCAATATAAGTTTCCTGAAAAGCATTCGCTTGTAAGAACTTTATGGTACTCTTTTTTAAAGCGCGCATAACATACTGCTTACCCCCTTTATCTTCTAATCTAAGCGATTTTGATTGTTGCCCTCCTCCTCGTTTTAAAGGAGTTAAACCGCCCATTAATGTATCTAAGAAAACAACTGGCGCATCAACTTCTTTACCATAGAATTTACGATAATGTTCACCCCAAAGCGCTTTATAGAATCCACTTTTAGTAGCAGCTTCTTTAGTATAAATAGCCGCTGATTTAGTTGTTCCTAGATTTTCATTAAAGTTGTATACTTCTAAATCTTCAGTTTCGTTCTTTAGAACGGTCGTCTTAAAAACCTCATTAAAAGTGCCGTTTTCTAAAGCATAGTATTTTGCCAATACACTACCGTTAGTAGTAATATCTAGACGTACATAACCCTTTTTAGCAATAGAAAAATCACTTTGTTCGCCATTTTTTACTGCTTCAAGTTTACCGGCTGCTCCACTTATAATTTGAGGTACATTACCTTTTATATATTGCAAGTTTTTACTTTGACCAGACAAAAAGATAACGTTATCTGCCCCTACGGCAATTGTCTTTAATCTGTTTCTAAGTGATCGGTATTGCTTATTTTGAAATTCTTGTGTAGAGAATCCGCCAATATTACTAAGAAAACCTTGTTTACTATATGTTTTTGTTGGGTGATGTATTGCAACAAAAACGATTTTGCCTTGTGCTTTTTTTATGCGATTTTCAAATTCCAAAAAGAATAAAGTTCTATTCTGTATTTCAGACTCTTCATTAATATAAATGTGATCGTCCCAGTTTTCTAAAAACCATTGAGAATCTACCGTAATCAATTCTACGTTTTCTCCCAAATCTTGATGCTTAATAGGTTCTGCATCATCAGGAGAAAATTTGGCTTTGCTATTTTTCTGAATATACTTTTCAATATCAGAAACACTTTTATACCCATTTACCCACTCTTTATTACCAGGAATAAAAATGACATCATTTCCTAAATTTGATAATATAGACAACTGCTTATCCAATGATTTTTCTATTTCAGTTTTAGGTGCAGCGTTACCTAATATTAATAGGGTAGGTTTATTTACTAATTTCGATTTTTTTGAAATCTCAGAGAGCACTTCAGTATCAGAAACATCCCATGTGTTGGCTGTAACATAAATGGACCGCTCTATTTCTTGAGAAGAAATAGTACTCGTAACTAATACTAAAAGGAAGATTAGGAGAAAATGGGTGAACTTTTTCATTATAGTTGGTTTACTTAGTGTTTGTACTTAAAGTGGTTTGTGAATATGATATAAATTTTGAATCATAATCAATGACGTTGTCTTTACGCATTGTACTTAATACGTTATTGACCGTCTGTCTAGAAGTGTTTGTTAAGTTGGCAATATCTTTGTGAGAAAGAAGATTCTTTGCAATTACCCTTTCCTTATTACTTTCACCGAACTCTTCTATGTAGGCTTTAATAAATTCAGAGATTCTTGTTTTACTGTCTTTGTATAACAGGTCTTGAAGTCTTGTCTCTAATTTTCTAATGCGGAGGCCATAAATTTTTAGCAAGCCATTTTTTAAAGATTTATGTTCTTCCATCAAATCTTCCATCATATCAGATTCTATATAACAAATTACTACGTCTTCTAGAGCTATGGCTACTTCTTTAGATGAACTATCTTTATCATAAATGGATAGTTCTCCAAAAATATTTCCCTTCTTAACGACATACTTTACAATGTCACTTTCTGAGTCCATAATTTTGACAGATCCGTTTTTCAAAAAGAAAATGCATTTTCTATCTCGTGCTCCTATTTCAATGACACTGCCTTTATCTACATGATCCATTTCTAAAAAATCACATAGTTTCATCATAGAAGGCATCCCTAACTTTTTAAAAAGGCTAAATCCTTCCAGGAACCAATATTTAGTTATTGCTTTCAAATTATAATTTTAACAGAAACCAATATTACTGATTATCAATTGTATACAGAAGCTATAAATTTAACAGAGTTACTTCATACGACAGTTGAATAGATTTTATGGAGCTGCAAATGCAAAAAATATTACCTAAACAATAATGCTCTTAAATCTTTTTAAAATTGGTCGGTTTTAACATTCAGTCGTATTATTATCCTAATCTTTCATAATTATTTTAACATTCCCCTAAAAAATATCTTTCATGTTCAAAAAACACTAGCCCTAGAATTGTATATAAATGACGTAATTTGCACCCCCATTTACTCAACAATATATTATTAGAATTATAGAAATATGACGAAAGATCACGAGTTTTTTATGAGAAGAGCCATTGAAATGGCAGCAAAAGGAATGAACTCTAATGCAGGTGGCCCTTTTGGTGCTGTAGTTGTAAAAGACGGAGAAATTATTGCCGAAGGTCATAATAAAGTAACCTCTACAAATGACCCTACTGCACACGCAGAAATGGTTGTTATACGAGATGCCTGTAAAAAATTAAGTACTTTTCAACTTACAGATTGCATTATTTACACCTCTTGCGAACCTTGCCCTATGTGTTTTGGTGCCATTTATTGGGCTAGACCAAAAGCAGTTTATTATGGTTGTGATAAAGCAGATGCAAAAGCGATAGATTTTGATGACCAGTTTATTTATGACGAATTGGAAGTGGACATGCAAGACAGACAAATTCACTTTAAACAAATGTTACAAGAAGAAGCTGTTGAAGTTTTTAATAACTGGGCATCTAAAAACGACAAAACAAGATATTAGGATGTAAATACATAAAGTTTTAGACTTTGTGTGATGTTTATTTTTTAATGATTAGGGCGAAAACAACAATGTTGTTTTCGCCCTAATCATTTGTATATAAGTACAAACAATCTGCTTCAACGCTCATTCTAATATTAGATATTTTTTATACATTCAATATAGTTCGTATTTTGTACTAAATTCATGAAATGAAACTTCATTTACTAGATAGGTCCAGTACAGGAAATACTTCAATTACTGTATCTCAAAATAATTATAAGAACTTTTTAAAGGTTTGGCATTTTCATGAAGAATTAGAATTGGTCTACATTATAAAGAGTACCGGAACCAGATTTGTAGGTGATAGCATTGAAAAATTTCAATCTGGTGAAGTAATATTAATAGGTAAAAACGTACCACATATGTGGTTAAATGACGAGGCATATTTCGAAGAAAATTCAAGTCTTACCGCTCAGGCGGTGTCAGTGCATTTTAAAGATAATTTTGTAGGCAAAGAGTTTTTGTCATTGCCAGAAATGCAACCTATATCTCATCTTTTAAAAAAAGCGACCCAAGGAATTAAATTTAACAACGTTACTGATAATATAAAAAATGAGTTACTTAATTTAAGTAGTCTTAATCCTGCTATCAAAATAACAAGAATAATTGAAATTTTAAGTAAACTAGAACAGACGCAACATTACACTTTATTATCTAGTAATGGTTTCATCAATACTTTTCATCAAACGGAAAACAAAAGACTAAATACTATATATGAATACGTTTATCAAAACTTTCATACCCCTATAAGTTCTAAAGACGTTGCTGAATTAGCCAATATGAACGCTTCTGCATTCAGTAGGTTTTTCAAAACCATACATCGTAAACCATTTACTAGATTTTTAAATGAAATACGAATTGGCTTTGCATGTAAAATGTTATTGGAAAACAAAGAGAGTATTACATCAATTGCTTATGCATGTGGTTTCGGAAATATTTCCAATTTCAATAGACAGTTTAGAATTATAAAAAATGAATCTCCTTCCTCCTTTTTAAGCCAACATAAAAAACATTTATAATCATAATGCAAAAAAAGTATCGAATTTGGTATTTTATTAGGTGGTTTTAAGGTGTTAGTTGAGATATTTTTGATTAAAACTAAATCAATGTCAAATTCTATCATAATTACTGATGTAATAGCGAGGGACATCCGTTTTCCTACAAGCAAATCTTTAGATGGTTCAGATGCTATGAACCCAGATCCAGATTATAGTGCTGCATATGTCATTTTAAAAACAAATGCCCCTGAAGGCTATGAAGGTCATGGACTCACCTTTACTATAGGTAGAGGTAACGAACTTTGCACCCAAGCCATAAAGTCTCTTTCTCATCTGGTTATTGGTAAATCTTTAGAAAGTTTCACTGCAAACATGGGAGCTTTTTGGAAAATGATTACCGGTGATAGCCAATTAAGATGGTTAGGTCCAGAAAAAGGGGTAATCCATTTAGCTACTGGCGCTATTGTAAATGCTGTTTGGGACTTATATGCCAAAGTCGAAAAGAAACCACTTTGGAAACTTTTAGCAGACATGACCCCTGCGGAACTGGTTTCATGTATAGACTTTACATACATTACCGATGCCATTACACCACAAGAAGCCCTAGAAATATTATCTAAAAATGAGGCTACTAAACAAGAACGCATTGCTCTTTTAGAAGAAAAAGGATATCCAGCATACACTACCTCTGCCGGTTGGCTAGGTTATTCTGACGATAAAATGAGACGTCTTTGTAAAGAGGCAAAAGAAAGTGGTTTTAAACATATGAAAATTAAGGTGGGATCAGATCTTAAGGATGATATGAGACGCGCCGCAATTATTCGTGAAGAAATTGGCGATGATTTAAAGCTTATGATGGATGCCAATCAAAAATGGGATGTTGATGAAGCCATTACCAATATGGAATCGCTTAAAAAATTTAACCCTTGGTGGATTGAAGAGCCTACAAGTCCTGATGATATATTAGGACATGCTAAAATTGCCAAGGCAGTAAAACCAATTGAGGTTGCTACTGGCGAACATTGTCAAAACAGAGTTATCTTTAAGCAACTAATGCAAGCAGGTGCTATTGGTATCTGTCAAATAGATAGCTGCAGAGTTGGTGGGGTAAATGAAATTTTAGCCATTTTATTAATGGCCGCTAAATTCAATATTCCTGTTTGTCCACATGCGGGCGGTGTTGGTCTTTGTGAGTATGTTCAACATTTATCCATGATAGATTATATAGCTATCAGTGGAACTATGGAAAATAGAATCATTGAATATGTAGATCATTTACATGAACATTTTTACGACCCGGTTGTTATAAAAAATGGAGCTTATATGCCTCCAAAATTACCAGGTTATAGTATTACAATGAAAGAAGATTCTTTAGATACCTATACTTTTCCCGATGGTGAATTTTGGAAAAAAGAATTACAGAATATTTAAATATAATATACATGAAGTTTAACCTAAAAGGCAAAAATGTAATTATTACTGGCGGCGGTAGCGGCATAGGAAAGGCTATTTCTACCACTTTTGCCGCACAGGGCGCTACAGTTCATATTTTAGAACTAAACGCGGATAATGCAGAAAGTACCGTCAACGTAATTAAAGAAGAAGGTGGTAACGCTTTTGCCTATAATTGTAACGTAGTCGAGCAAAAACAAGTTACCAATATCATAGATAAAATTACAGCTAAGCATAACGTATCTATTTTAATCAACAACGCGGGGATTGCTCATGTTGGAAATATTGAAAAAACGACAGAAGCAGATTTAGACCGCATATATGAAGTAAATGTAAAAGGTCCTTATAACTGTATGTATGCCTTAATACCAAAGATGAAAGAAAATGGTGGCGTTATTATCAACATGACATCAATTGCTTCAAGCGTAGGTATAGATGATCGTTTTGCATACTCTATGAGTAAAGGAGCTATGCTTACCATGACGTATTCTGTTGCGAAGGATTATGTTAAGGATGGTATTCGTTGCAACAGTATTTCCCCTGCTAGAATACACACTCCCTTTGTTGACGGATTTATAAAAAACAACTATCCTGGGCAAGAAGAAGAAATGTTCGATAAATTATCGGCAACCCAACCAATTGGCAGAATGGGTAAACCCCAAGAAGTAGCTGACCTAGCCCTTTACCTGTGTTCTGACGAGGCTTCATTTATTACAGGAACAGATTTCCCAATTGATGGGGGATTCATAAAACTTAACGGATAAAATATATAGCATGAAATTAATACGATTTGGAACAATAGAGAATGAAAAACCAGGTGTAATCCTTGAAAATGGAGAATGGGTAGATACTTCTAGTTTTGGAGAAGATTATGATGAACAATTTTTTAATAACGATGGCTTAAGCCGACTAAAATCTTGGCTTGATGAAAAAGCAGAAAATCTACCAAAAATAGACAAGAGCACACGCTTGGCTCCTCCCCTTAAAAAACCCTCTAAAATTGTTTGCGTTGGTTTAAATTACGCAAAGCATGCAGCAGAAAGTGGAATGAAAGTACCAACCGAACCTGTTTTATTTTTTAAGGCCACTTCTGCCATTGTAGGTCCTAATGACGATGTAATAATTCCTAAAAACAGTAAAAAAACCGATTGGGAAGTAGAGCTAGCAGTAGTAATAGGTAAAAAAGCCAGTTATGTAGAAGAAGCGGATGCCATGGATTATGTTGCAGGTTATATGCTGCATAATGATTATAGTGAAAGAGAATTTCAATTAGAAAAAGAGGGACAATGGGTAAAAGGAAAAAGCTGTGACACTTTTGCTCCTATTGGTCCATTTTTAGCTACTAAAGATGAAGTTGCTAATCCACATAACTTAGATCTATGGCTAAAAGTAAATGGTGAATTATTACAGAATAGCAATACTGAAGATTTAGTTTTCAATGTGCCTGAATTGGTTAGTTATATTAGTCAATACATGACACTTTTACCAGGTGACATCATATCAACAGGAACACCCTTTGGTGTAGGCTTAGGATTCAACCCTCCAAGATATTTAAACCCTGGTGACGTGGTTGAATTAGGTATAGAAAAACTAGGTAGTTCTAAACAAGTAGCCAAGGCATATACAAAATGATAATTGACAGCCATCAACATTTTTGGAAGTATGATTCGGTTAGAGATAGTTGGATAGATGATACTATGAAAATCATTCAGAGAGATTTTCTACCTGCTGATCTTGAACCCATTCTTAAAACAAACAATGTTGATGGTTGCATTGCAGTACAGGCAGACCAGTCTGAACAAGAAACTGAATTTTTATTGGATTTAGCTAAAAATAACAAGTTCATTAAAGGTGTTGTTGGCTGGGTAAACCTTAGTGATACCGGTGTTGAAAATCGCTTAAAATATTTTAGTCAAGATACACTCTTTAAAGGGGTTCGTCATATTTTACAGGCGGAAAAGGATGACTTTATGCTTGACCAAACGTTTCTTAATGGAATTAATAAGCTAGCACCCTTAAATTTAACCTACGACTTATTAATTTATGCACATCAATTACAAAACTGTGCAACCTTAGTTTCAAAATTTCCGGATCAAAAATTTGTACTTGATCATATAGCAAAACCCTCCATAAAATTTGGGGAAATAGAAACTTGGAAAACAGCTATTAAAACACTGGCAGCATTGCCCAATGTGTATTGCAAGCTTTCAGGTTTAACCACAGAAGCAGATTGGCATAATTGGAAAACTGAAGATTTCATCCCATATATTGATGTGATTTTTGAAGAATTCGGGGCGCATCGTATCATGTATGGATCAGATTGGCCCGTATGTCTATTATCTGGAAATTACTCAAAAACAAAGGAGATAGTGACTACCTATATTAAGAAATTATCCAGCCAAGAACAACAGCAAGTTATGGGGCTGAATGCCATAAATTTTTACGGAATAACTATTTAAATTATATCTATCTAAAAATAAAACATACCAAACCATGGATTTAAAATTGAAAAATAAAATTATAATCGTTTCTGGAGGTTCATCTGGTATTGGTAGAGGAATAAGTATTAGCCTTGCCAAAGAGGGGGCAATTCCCTACATCTTAGGAAGAAACAAAGCCAATATCGTTTCAGTTATTTCAGAGATTGAAAAAAGCGGTGGCCAGGCTGGTTATGCTTTTGCCGAGCTTACAAACCCAGAACAGTGTAAGGAAGCTGTTGATAGTTGTATTTCTAGATTTGGAAGAATAGATGGCTTGGTCAACAATGCAGGAGTAAATGATTCTGTAGGCTTAGAAGCAGGTAACCATGATGACTTCATGAAATCTATCTCAAGAAATCTTACGCATTACTATATGATGGCACATTATGCATTGCCAGAACTAAAAAAGAATAAAGGCGCTATTGTAAATATTGGATCTAAAACTTCGGTAACCGGACAAGGGGGAACTTCTGGATACGCTGCGGCAAATGGTGGTAGAAATGCACTTACTAGAGAATGGGCGGTAGAACTTTTACCCTACTCCATTAGAGTTAATGCTGTAATTGTTGCGGAATGCTATACGCCTTTGTATGATAGATGGATAAACTCTCTACCCAACCCTGAAGAAAAATTAAAGGGTATTACAGAAAAAATTCCTTTAGAAAACAGAATGACCACAGTTGAGGAAATTGCAGATATGGTTGCATTTTTATTATCTGAAAAATCTAGCCACACTACTGGTCAATTAATATTTGTAGATGGTGGTTATAGTCATTTAGATCGTGCATTATAACATTAGCCTAGATTATAAATTAATTACCTAATTCTAAACCAACCACCAATGTCGAATATTGATAAAAAACCAATAGTTTCTAAAAAAGCGCTTTTGCCTTTTATTTTAATTACATCATTATTCGCGCTATGGGGATTTGCAAATGCCGTTACCGATCCAATGGTACAGGCATTTAAAAAAGTTTTAGAACTCTCTAATTCACAAGCGGCTTGGGTACAAATGGCTTTCTACGGAGGGTATTTCTGTATGGCGTTACCTGCAGCGCTGTTTGTTAGAAAATACTCTTACAAAGTGGGTGTACTTATTGGTCTAGCTTTGTATGCCACAGGAGCGTTACTTTTTTATCCTGCTGCAATTACAGAACAATTTTGGTTCTTTTGCTTGGGATTATATATTTTAACTTTTGGTCTAGCATTTTTAGAAACTACTGCTAATCCATATATATTAGCAATGGGAGACCCAAAAACAGCGACTCAGCGGTTAAATCTGGCTCAAGCTTTTAATCCTATAGGACTTTTATTGGGGCTTTTGGTGGCGCAACAATTTGTACTAAAAAATCTACAATCAGACGATATAGAGAATTATAGTGCTTTATCAGAATCTAAAAAAGCACTCATTAGAACATCAGATTTAATGGTTATTAGAGACCCATATGTTATTTTAGGGCTGGTAATACTGGCTATTTTAGTACTTATTGCAGTTAGTAAAATGCCACAATCTAAAGGTGATGGCTCCATACCCAGTTTAAGCCATACTTTTAATTCTTTGAAGAAAAACAAAAAATACGTTTTTGGTGTTGTTGCGCAAATTTTCTACGTAGGAGCACAAATTATGTGTTGGACCTATATTTACCAATATGCAGAAGCTATTGGCATGGATAGCGAAACTGCTGCCAATTATCAAATTGTAGCTTTTATTTTATTTTTAGTGGGTAGGGTTATTGGTACATATCTTTTAAGATTTATATCCTCAGGTAAACTACTTTTAATTTACGCCTTTGCTGCTATTTTAGCATCACTCGGAACCATGTTTTTAGTGGGCGAAATAGGACTTTACTGCCTGGTAGCCATGTCGCTATGCATGTCGGTTATGTTTCCTACCATTTACGGTATAGCTTTAGAGAATTTAGAAGAAGAAGAATCAAAAATTGGCGCGGCCGGTTTAGTTATGGCCATTGTAGGTGGGGCTTTAATGCCAGGACTACAAGGAAAAATTATTGATATTGGCGGATTTGGTGTGAATGACACTCAAATTCTAGGATTATCTGAAGTAAATTTCTCCTTCATTTTACCTTTGATCTGTTTTGTAATCATCGCTTTTTATGGGCAAATGACCAATAAATACTATCAGAACTAAATGGAAAATAAAAAATATTGTTTTGCTTTAGATTTAAAGAATGATGCTGTTCTTATAAATGAATATATTACACACCATAAAAAGGTATGGCCAGAAATTATTGAAAGTATCAAAGATTCTCACATTGAAAAACTAGAAATTTATCTAGTTGAAAATCGGCTATTCATGATTATGGAGACGAATGTCTTATTCTCTTTTGAGAAGAAACAAGAAGCAGATAAAAATAACCTTAAAGTCCAAGAATGGGAGAATTTGATGTGGAAATACCAAAAAGCTATACCAAATTCTAAACCTGGAGAAAAATGGCGATTAATGAACAAAATATTTGAATTATGAGTAAAGCCAAACTTACCATAAACAACAACTACCCTTCTGTTACCGACTTACGAAATAAAGCAAAGAAGAAAATTCCAAAATTTGCTTTTGAATATTTGGACGGTGGTTGTAATGAAGATGTAAACCTGATAAAAAATACTGCAGAAATAAGAGAGGTAGAATTATCTCCTAGTTACCTAAGTAAGCACACAGGTTCTGATATGAAAACCGAGTTATTTGGTCATACATACGATGCTCCTTTCGGTATTGCACCAGTTGGTCTACAAGGTCTAATGTGGCCAAACGCTCCTGAAATTTTAGCCAAAGCTGCATTTGAACATAACATACCGTTTGTATTAAGCACGGTATCTACAAGTAGTATTGAAAGAATTTCTGAGATAACAGAAGGCCAGGCTTGGTTTCAATTATATCATCCAACGGAAAATAGATTACGAGACGACATGATCAATAGAGCTGCACAGGCAGAATGTCCAGTTCTCGTAATTTTATCAGATGTACCTACTTTTGGTTTTAGACCACGAGACATTAGAAATGGTTTGGCTATGCCTCCAAATATGAGTGTAAAAAATATACTCCAAATTCTAGGTAAACCAGAATGGGCTATGAAAACGCTAATTCATGGGCAGCCTAATTTTGAAACACTAAAACCCTATATGCCTAAAAACTTAGATTTAAAACAACTAGGCAAGTTTATGGACCAAACCTTTACCGGTAGATTAAACGAGGAAAAGATTAAGCCTATTCGCGATATGTGGAAAGGCAAATTAGTTCTAAAAGGTGTAGCGTCTGAAATGGATGCTGAAAAAGCTATTCGCTTAGGAATAGATGGTATCATTGTCTCTAACCATGGCGGAAGACAATTAGATGCAGGGGAATCTACAATTAGACCATTGACCAGAATAGCAGAGAAGTATGGCAATCAAATTAAGGTAATGATGGATAGTGGTTTGCGCTCTGGTCCAGATATTGCCAGAACTATGGCCTCTGGTGCAGAGTTTACTTTCTTAGGGCGATCATTTATGTACGGAGTAGCCGCCTTAGGAAATGAAGGTGGCAACCATACTATCTCATTATTAAAAACCGAATTGCAACAGGTGATGGAACAGGTTTGTTGTGAAAGAACATTAGACTTTCCTAACCATCTTATTAAGAAAATAAACTAATAAAAACAGATAATCTGTATATTTAAGTATGAGTAAACAAACTCAGAAAGTATACAGATTATCTGAATATTTTATTGCACTAATTCTACTTGTAATGGTGTATTTATCTTTTTAGCAAATTGCTTTAAATAGTTGTTCCATTCTTCTTTTGAACTAAATTGTTTACTTTTTTTCCAGCCAAATCCTGTATAATACACTGCTTCACCGTCAACTACTTTTATTTGTGCGTATAAGTTGCTTAAATCTTTGGCATCGGTTACATATTTATCATATCCCAACATAGCGCTTGAAGGAACTACAACACCAGTTCCTAATTCTGAGCCAAAATATGGTTCCCAATAACTTACCCAACCTTCTTCAACATCTGTAGTTGTTTCCCCATCTTTTTCATGGAGTGTAAGACCTACAGACAGTGTTTCCGACCCGTCAATTTCAACCCTAAATTTTGACAAGTTACTTCCTCGATCCAAAGAAATATATTTCTTTTCCTCTATGGTTTTATCTCCTGCTTTCCATGGTGCATACATAATCCAAAAACTAGTTCTAATCGGTCCGGTTTCAATAGTTTTATAATCTGTAAAATTTCTTGAAAATTGATATGCAGTATCTACCTTAATTGCAATACCACCTACTCCTCTACTAGTACCCACATGAAAATTATCTAAACCTTCTCCGTCATCTTCATGATAAGACCCATCTGTCTCTAGTTCTTTTTTATACCACTTATTAATGATAGGATAATCTACTCTTTTTAACCAAGCATCTATTCCACTAGACAATGTACCACCAGGCACATTGTCTTCTATCATTTTTTGTGCAACAGGACCATATGTTCTAAATGCGACCCTATCATTTTCCCAAGCATAATCATCTGTACGTTCAGGAACGAATCGTGAATAACAGGTAGGAATCTCATCTGTTTGATCTTCAATATCTTTAAGACCAATAGTGAAAGATTTACTTGAATTCGCATCTATTGTTGGCTGAAACAATAATACATCTGCAGTACCATCCCCATCAGTATCACTTAACTGTGAAACCAATTCTGAAGTAGTACCTACTTCACTGATTTTATATGTTTTTCCGGCTGTAAGCTTAAGTTCTTCGTTTGATTTCAAAAGACTTAAATCAATTTCAACAGTCTCGAAAGAACGATTTATATCCAAATTATTAGTTACTTGTATTTGTAACGGTTTTTCGCTTGCACAACCAATCAAAAACAAGGTTAAGATAGCCGTACAATACTTTAGAGAGTTTAGATTGATCATAATTTTAGCTTTCATTACTTGGTTTACCTATGGTAGCTAGAATACCACCATCAACATATAGAACATGTCCATTTACAAAATCGCTAGCTCTTGAAGATAAAAATATTGCCGCTCCCGCCAAGTCATCTGGATCTCCCCATTTTGCAGCTGGCGTTCTATTCAAAATAAATTCATTAAACGGGTGACCATCTACACGTATTGGAGCTGTTTGGCTGGTTGCAAAATAACCCGGTCCTATACCATTTACCTGTATGTTATGTTTTGCCCATTCCGTAGCCATATTTTGGGTCAACATTTTTAAACCTCCTTTTGCAGCAGCGTATGCACCAACGGTATTTCTACCCAACTCACTCATCATTGAGCAAATATTGATAATCTTACCTTGTTTCTTTGCTATCATGGTTTTTACCACGTGCTTTGACACAATGAACGGACTCACCAAATCAACGTTGATAACTTCTTTGAAGTCTTCAACTTCCATATCTTCCAAAGGAGTTCGTTTAATTATCCCTGCATTATTTACAAGTATATCTATTGAACCAACCTTACTTTGAATGTCATTTATAGCTTTGATTACTTCTTCTTCATTCGTGACATTGAACTTAAATCCATATGCATCAATGCCCAAAGACTTATAATAATCTACAGCATCATCTATTTTAGATTGCGATGAATTACCATTAACTATCAATCTAGCACCGGCCATACCTAAGCCCTTGGCCATAGCCATACCTAAACCATGTGTACTGCCAGTTACAAGAGCAACTTTTCCTTTTAAATTAAATAGTTCCGTAGACATAATTTTATTTTAATTCTGTTATTGCTGCTACATCCATATCGCTGTAGTCTAGATTTTCACCCGCCATACCCCAAATAAAAGTATAGTTAGACGTTCCTGAACCACAATGAATAGACCATGGCGGAGAAATTACAGCTTGATGATTATGCATCCATATATGACGTGTTTCTTGAGGTTGCCCCATAAAATGACATACTGCCTGACCTTCTGGAACGTCTAAATAAAAATAGACCTCCATCCTACGGTCGTGAACATGAGCCGGCATCGTGTTCCAAACACTACCTGTTTTCAATTTTGTCATTCCCATTTGCAATTGGCAAGTGGTAACCACACCACCAATAATCATTTGGCTTACCGTTCTATGGTTTGCTGTTTCTAAAGACCCTAATTCTAATTTATTAGCCTCTTCTAAACTTACCTTTTTGGTTGGATACGTTGTATGTGCTGGAGCCGAATTGATGTAGAATTTAGCAGGGTTATTAGCGTCATCGCTCTTAAAAACGACATCTTTAGCTCCCATGCCAATATATAAAGCATCTTTATGCCCTAGACTATAAGTTTTACCATCTACCTCAACAGAACCGCTTTCACCAACGTTGATTATCCCCATTTCTCTTCTTTCCAAGAAAAATTCCGCTTTTAGAGGATCAATACTTTCCAATTGCAAAGCTGTTTCAGGAACTGCTGAACCAGCAATATATCGATCGTAATGCGTATAAGTAAGATTGATCTCTCCTTTTTTCATAAGGTCATCAATCAAAAACTCATTGCGTAAAGCTGTAGTATCATATTGTTTAACTGCCTCTGGACTAGAAGCATATCTTGTTTTATACGTTGTAGACATTTAATTATATTTTTATTATTGTTTTAATCTGTACACTTTAAAATTATCAATGGTCATATGGTTTTTGACCGTTCTAAATCCGAAATAACCTTTAGTATATGGATCTTCGTCATATAGGTCAATCATTTTAACTCCGTTCCTATAATATTGAATTACATTATTGTAGGCAATAATTCTAATATGATAATTTTTGTTCGGCTCTAAAAGATACTCGTTTTTAGTAAAATCGTGCTCTTTTAACAATGGTCTTTCTCCATTACCTACATACCTTCTAAATCTCGTTTTTGTATTATCATGACCACCCACACCCATATAATACAGGCGTAAATTATCGTAGTTAGAAAACTTACCATGTCTAGATGCCGATTTTGCGAACAAATTTTCTGGGTTCTCAACATCAGTTGCCATCCAAAAACAATTCATATCAGAAACCCGGTCATTAGCACCTCCTTCATCTATGATATACGTATCATACTCAATCATAATAGGTCCAGACAGCTCTTTCTTATACCAAATTGTACAACCAGCAACATCATCTATTTCTAGTTTACTGTCTTTTAAGATGCTGCTGCCCCCTTCCATTTGTTCCACTTGCCAAGCATCTAAGTTATCATCAAAATTTTCTTCGTATAACAACTTGGCATTTACCTCTAAAGAATCAGTTAACTCCAGTACTTTTAACGTTGGAGCACAACTATAACTAAAAACCACAGTGTACAGCAGAAATATTGATGCTTTTAAATAGTTACTATTCATTAGACTTATGACTCTTTTTATAGATTAACTCCGATACAATGCAATATGGGATTTTAGCTCTAATTTAATTATAACTCATAGTTCATTTTTGATAAATTATGAATCAGGATAAAATTAAATTCTAAAAATCAAGCACTTAGCCTATTCTAGTTTTTCTACACTAACAAAATAAGCTCCCAAGGTTTCTTTATCCTCTAATGTAAACCAAGTTTGAAGTTCTGTATCTCCTTTGGTCAAATCAACAGTAAATTCTGCATATTCCTGGGTAGGATCTACATCGATTTCCTTATCAACCTGTTGCACTTTTAATCTTGCCTTAGTAATAGGTAAAGATTTACCTGGCTTACTTGCGGACACACTAGTACCTTCTTTTGCAGGTCTTATTGCTGCTTCTGCATTTAATGCCAATTTTGTTTCCTCTGGCCATCTTCTAAGTTTAACTGAATACGTACCTGCTTCAACAACTTTTAAAGCCCAATATCCATATAGCCTGTACGAATATGTCTTTGATGCCACGGACTATCACCATCCGTATGCCAATCATGACAATATAACTTTGCAGGATTTTCTTTCTCATGCCCAACATAGATACGTGGTAGTTCTTCATAACCCGGAAGTAAATCTTGCCACCAAGTATTGTAAGCTTCCTTGAACTCCGCAATTTTATCAGGATAATTTTGGGCAATGTTTATCCGCTGTTCTGGATCAGTAGCCAGATTATATAATTCAGTACTATCAATCAATCGCCATTTTCCTTGCATTAATGATGTTCTACGCCATGGTTCTGGAATTTCGGTACGTTGAGAGTTAGTAATGACAATTCTATTATTGAACTCTTCTGTTTCTCCATTTATAAGCGGAAGTAAACTCTTACCATCAAAATCGATAGCCGAATCTACTTCTAAATCGCACATCTCTACCAATGTAGGTAGTACATCAAAATGTGCAGTTAGTTCATCAATATCTTTCCCTAGGGTTATTCCTCCATTCTTCCAATGAATAAACAATGGAACTCGGTGTCCACCTTCATACTTACTTGCCTTGACCCCACGCATACCGGCATTGAAGCCTTTCTTTATAAAACCGTCTAATCTATGCCCGTCGGTTTTAGCGCCTTGAGCCGTACCGTTATCCGTTGTAAAAATCAAGATGGTATTATCCATAAGTTCTGACTTTTCTAGATAAGTAACAAGCTTGCCCACATTCTCATCAATATTCGCAATCATACCATAAAACGCAGGTAAAGGAATACTATCATTATCCGTATAAGGCTCTATATACTTATCGGCTACAAAGTAGGGCGAATGAGCCGTATTCGTTGGCAAGTAACAAAAGAAGGGTTGGTCTTTATTTTTTTCGATATGCTTAATAGCTTCATTAAACCAAATATCTGTGCTATAACCTTCAAATCTTTTAAGCTCTCCATTATGAACATACATATCGTCAAAATAGTCGTTATCCCAATAATCCATTGTTTGCTCCATTCCACCGCCACCGTGTGATAGAACTTCATCAAAACCTTTGTCTTGTGGTCTAAAAGGATAATTATCCCCTAAATGCCATTTCCCGAACATGGAGGTTGAATACCCATTATCCTTGAATATTTGAGCCATAGTCGTTTCAGTTTCCAATAACATAGACCTTCCGTTTATGGTATGCCAAACACCTGCCCTATTTGCATTATGACCTGTTAATAATGCAGCTCTTGTTGGTGCGCAAGTAGGATTTACATGATAATCTGTAAATCGGGCGCTTTGTGAATGAAGCTTGTCTAAATTAGGTGTTTTAATATATGGATTACCCAATGCGGCAATATCACCGTAGCCTTGATCATCTACCAATATTAATATAACATTGGGTTTACTCTTTTTATCTGTGGTGATTTGCTTTTTCTCCTGACATGAGAATAACAAAGATGTTATGACAATAAGTAGTGATAGAGAAAAATAATTATGGTTTCTGAAGGTTGATTTTGTTGCTATTAAAAACATAGGTCTATAATTGTTTTTATTCTTTAATTAGTTTTATACGAGAGATAAATTATCCGCTTAATCTTTTAAAATTTCCTTGAAGAACAGATGATTATTTCGACCCTCATCTAATACCTTACCTGCTGAAATACCTTTACAGTCACTACTATTATCATCTAGTTCTACAGGGTACTCGGTGAAGTTGTGCAGTAAAATATTAGAAGCAGAATAATTTTCATCTTTTGCAAGCAAACCAATGGTTCGGTTATCGCCACCAATTTTAATTTTAAGGTTTTGATCTGGATTAGGATTCGCATTTTTAAGCGTAATTTTATGATTACTCCCTATTATTATAGCCGCATGACCGCTGCCATTATATGATTTCCCTTCATAAGGCAATAAGGTGATTTCCGCATTCATACCACTATCGGTAATGTAATCTACACCTAATGCCGGTCCATACTGTGTATCGGCATAACTATCTACAATATCTCCAGTGCCAATACAAAAACCTCTTTCGCACCCTATAACCGTAGTACCACTTACATATTTAGTTCCTGTGGCATGTGTCAATGTTACCCCAGCCCTCATATTTTTTACCGTGCAATTTATAATTGTTGGGTTCGAAGTTCCGCGGTTATACTCCACACCGTCAATTATAGTTTCTCCACCATTATATGCTCTTATACCTCCTTCGCCCATGCTCATCATATACCCTGGTGGTAATTTATACCCAAAATATGTCATGAAACCGGCTTTATCGCCGTCTGAACCTGTACCAGTTTCAGCAAGCATATCATCTGTAGATCGCATGGCACCTTCTATATAACAACCTTCTATTAAAGGCTCATCTGCCGCCTGCATAAACAAGGCATGCCCATAAGATCTGTGAATAATTGTACAGTTTTTCACATGATTCTTATAACCCCGAACCAAAAAGGCAGAATGCTTAAAATGAGGAATTACATTTTTGCCTCCTTTTCCAAACGTTTCTCCATAACCATACGGGTAAGATCCTTTGGTACTTAAATGTAGACCTTCTATTTTATTATTTGCACCATCCATAACTACATTACAAGCTCTTCTTTTGGGGTAGTCATTTACCGAACCAATATCTGCCATTGTAAGGTTTTTTATAACATTGTTATTTCCTGTTACTTGAATTTCATAAAACTCATCATATTCACCATACACCGTTAAAACTTTAGTTTCCACATGTAAATTAACATTGGTAAAATCATAAGTACTACTATTACCTGAAAACAACAATAACACCAATGCTTTGTGCCTATCTATATTTGTCTCTGACTTGAATTTATCATTGATTATATCTTCTGCGATTATAGTATACGTTCCTGGTTTTAAAACAACCTCAACACTATCTTGCTGCAAATACGGAAATAATTCTTCTAAAGAATTTACCATAGTTTGTGCTGATACTGTAATACTGGTTAACAGTAGACAAACGATCAACATAACCTTTGAATTCATTATTATACTATTACTCTTCATTTTACAGGTCTTCTTTTAGGTTTTGTTTGCTACGAGTTTACTTATTTGTTTGAATATATAAATGCCTTATCCGCCGTTTTACTCAATAGTAAAGTTCTTAACTCTTGAACAATTTTAGGATTATGTTCTGCTATATTCAATTGTTCTCCCAATGGATTCTGGTGATCATACAATTCTACCGCACCATCTTTATGCTGTGTAAACCTGTATTGATCTGTTCTAATAGTTGTGGCATTTGATATATAGGCTACCGCCTCATGACCTGTTGTATCAGGATTTTCAATTAGAGGTTTTAACGAAATACCTTCCGTAAAACTTGGAATAGACAGCGAAGTCATATCACATAACGTTGGAAAGACATCGACCGATTCTACAATGGCATCACTCATCTCTCCCCTATTCTGCATCGTTGGGTCATAAATGATTAACGGAGACCTAAGCGATTCTTCAAATAAGCTATGTTTTCCCCAAATGGAGTGTTCCCCTAAATGCCAACCATGGTCTCCCCAAAGGACAACGATGGTATTTTTATCTGCACCGGTTTCCTTTAATTTTTGAATAATATCACCGACATGTTTATCTGCATAGCTTACACAAGCTGCATAATACTTTTTAAGTTTTAGTGCAAAGTCCTTATCATTTCGAGGGTCCTTTCCCCATCGGTTATAATTCATAAATTCTCCAGAGCCGTGCCATGTTGTCCTCCCTTTTGGTTTTTCAGGATGTAATGCTGGCGGAATTTCTACATTCTCATAGAGATCAAAATACTTTTTAGGAACTCCGAATGGTAAATGTGGTTTTATAAGTCCAATGGCTAAAAAGAAAGGTTTATCCCCTTTTACCAATGCATCAATTTGTCGCAGACCTTCCTCTGCAATATGCCCATCTGGATAACTTTTGTCATTTCCGTCAACAGCCTCTATAATATCCCTATTATCTGGTGTTCGCACCTTTCCGTTTGCCAGCCCATGCATGGCACCTTTTGGACTCTCCCATTCGGCAACTGGCATTATATGTTTATCCCATGCATTTGGCATTTCTGAAATATTGCTATCATCCCAGTTGTCGCCACCTCTTCCTCCAGGATGATGAGAAACTTTACCTACGGATACCGTTGTATAGCCATTGTTCCGGAACCATTCTGGCATACTGGGTGCTATACTCACATTTTCATCATTTACCCCTTCTGCTCTTTTAAATAAGGATTGATTGGATTCTCCCCTGTATTCTAAGCCATATTGCCCTGTTAGAAAAGCATATCGCGAAGGTCCGCAACTGGGCGCATTTACATAATGCCTACTAAAACCTCGACCTCTTGCATTAATGCTATCAATATTTGGGGAATGGATATAATTAGCTCCGAATGAATTTAGTTCTGGTCTTAGGTCGTCAATGAAGATGATTAGTACATTTTTATCCTGAGCAAATGACATAGCACTTCCATAAACCCAAAAGATAAAAGCTGCTATTACATATTTACTCATTATTATTACTTTACCGTTACATCCTTGTTTTTATATTTACTCTGATTTCACCCATATGTGACTACCTTCTAAAAGAGAATTATATTCGGATTTTAAAAGCGATTTCATTTGAATAAACAACTCAAGTTTCTCATCAATTAGATTAACAGATTCAGCTTGGTCTTCCATTAAATTATATAACTCAAAATCTGTAAGTTGACTAGACTTTATCAATGTTTCATTACCCTCATATACATTCATTATCTGCGGTAAATATTCGCCTTCATTCTTTAGGCGAGCCAATATTTTATAATCTCCATGGCGCATTGCAACTTTATGCTCGTTGAGCGCATTATAAAAGCCCCATAATAAAGGTTTAGACCTTTTAAATTTCCCTGTAATTAATAATGGAAGGAATGATTCACCATCCAATTCCCTATTAGGCAATTGTGCTCCAGTAATTTCTGCAAGCGTTGGTAAAAAGTCTAAGGCTGATACTACGGCATCCGTAGTTCCTTTGAACATTGGTTTACCTATCCAATTTACTATTCCCGGTACGCGAATACCAGCTTCTGTTGTCCAAAGTTTTCTCCCCTTTAACCCTCCTGTTTGACCAAATGTTCGTTCAGCACCAGGGTAGCGTGTAAATGTTTCTGGACCATTGTCAGAAGTAAAAATTACAATTGTATTATCAGCTCCATTTTCTTTTAAATAGTCTAATAACCTGCCTACTGCTTTATCGACATTGGCAACATTGGCAAAAAATTCTGCTTCTGCCAAACCGTTAGAATATGGCAAGTACTCTTGCACTAAATCTTCAGGTGAAGCAACCGGTTCGTGAGGTTCATGAAACGTTACTTGTAAATAAAATGGATTATCTCCCTTTCTATTATCTAACCAACTCATAGCTTCATCTACCACCAATTGGCAACTGAACCCTTCTTGCTGCCCGACTTTCTCTCCGTTTCTAACAAAATTCTTTGGGTTTTGATGACTTGGCGATGCATTGTTGTGAGTAGCATACCAATGGTCGAACCCAAAATAATCGGGTTGTGGTTGTGCAGGATTATTAAACAAAGAACTACAGTGCCATTTACCTACCAATGCAGTTTCATAACCTACAGTTTTTAACATTGCGGGCAATGTTTCTTCACCTTTTTGCAAATGGACTTGATCTCGCAAATCTTCACTTTTTTTAGGACCAGGTATAAAATCGTATACTCCGGCTCTATTTGGACTACGTCCCGTTAAAAGACCAACTCGGGAAGGGGAACAAACCGGTGCTGCTGAATAAAAATTGGTCATTTTAATTCCCGTTTCAGCCAGTTTATCAATATTAGGCGTTTTTATGAATGGATGTCCATAAGAGGACAAATCTCCATACCCTAGGTCATCACATAGAAATACTATAATATTTGGTTTTTCAATAGTCTCTATTAGTTGACCCCAGCTATTGTTGACACTCAATAATACTAGTATTACAACTGATGCTCTAATTGCTATTTTTTTGTACATAACTGTTCTTATTTAGCTTCTTGATTCCATAATCTAAAAGGGTCTCCGTAAGTTTCCATTTCTTCTAAAAGTAGTGCCTCCATTTCTTTCAACTTATCGGCATACTTAGGGTTCTCTGCCAAATCATTTAGCATTTCCGCTGATTTATTGTGTTGAGCTATATATTCATTTGGATTTTCAGCTATATTGAATAATTGCGTTTCTTGAACCTTACCATCTAACACATCATACTTGATCAACTTCCAATCTCCTTTTTTAACTGTTCTCATACCTGGTGTTGAACCACCTGCATATACCCCATACATTACATCTCTCAAACTTTCTTTTTCACCCATTAGCACAGGCTTAAAACTGGTACCCTGAACTGTTTCGGGAATATCTATACCAGCAAGGTCGCACAGTCTAGGTAATACATCAGACAAGTAAATATTTCCCTCTACTCGCTGATTTGCTTTTATACCAGGCCCTTTAACTATTAATGGTACTCTCCAAGAATGTTCGTACAAGTTCTGTTTGCCCATTAAACCGTGGCGGCCTACAGCAATACCGTGATCAGATGTATAAATAATATAGGTGTTGTCTAACTCGCCCATAGCCTCTAACTTACTTAAGACTTTATTTAGCTGAATATCTATATTTTCTGAACACGCATACTCTCTTCCAATCTCATTCCTTACCGTGATTTCATCCCTATTTTTCCATACTCCACTAACATTTTCTTCGTCACGTAGTTCTAAATGACCATGATGAAAAGGATGTTTATTTAAATAATTATCTGGTAATGGCGGTTGCTTATCATTAGCAGTCGGAAGACTATATTTATCAGTATGGTTTGTTGCCCCATACTTTTCCAGTAATTCTGGCGTACCGTTTCTAATATCATGTGGATGAGAAAATCCGAAGTAAATAAAGAACGGATCTTCTTCTTTTACGGCACTTCTATCATCTAAATAAGAAAGTACTTGTTCTGCATGCCATGCACTACCAGATTCTTCTGTTCCTCCCCTTTTTGTAGCATCTTTGACAACTGTAAATTGCTTATTTGCTTGTGGATATGAATTTCCCACCTTACATGTACGCATGGTGTTATACCCTGCTCTATTAAAAACGGCACCTATAGTATTTTCTTCTAAATTTTCTGGGGCAGTAGGGTTTACATATCCCTGCATAGAGGGCAAACTCCATACCGTTCTACCACTCATAATCATATGTCTAGAAGGGGTACAGACCGCACCTACCATGGCTCCCATATGCCTTGCGTTTTCTACAACCATACCATCGTTAGCCAATTTGGTGATTGTTGGCGCATCTAATGACGACGTTGAATCATAGAACTTAAAATCGAACGGCGATTGGTCATCAACCAGTACAAATAAAAAGTTAGGCCGCTTTTGTTCTTTTGGTTCTTCTACTTTCTTATTCTCTTTACAGCCAAATAATGTTATCACTATTAAACTACTTAAAAGTATATATTTTTTTCTCATGGACTTAGTTTTGTATTAGTTCTTTGAAGGTTTTGCTAAAAGTTGTGATAGTATTGCGGGATAACTTTCACCAATGCTATCTCCAGGGTTTTCAGCGCCTGAACCATATGTAATACTATCTCCAAAACAGATTATTTTCATTTTGTCGATTTTCTTATAATTCGCTTTAATATATTGATAGATTACAGTTGCGATAAAACGATAACCTAAGGATGTTGGATGTACACCGTCTTTTCTACCACTATTACTTATATTCTGTATAAAAACATCTCTGTTATGAACCGGTAATCTCATTTGTTTAAAAATACTGTGTAGGTCCAAAAAATCTATTTCTTCTTCTATGGTCAGGTGCTCCATTATTTTAGCAACTGCATTTAGTTTTTGATTTGGAGTTTGCTCATATCTTTCCCTGTCATGACGTTGAAATAAATACACACTATCAACAGTTGGTGGCGACACCAATAACACATCTGCTCCTTCATTTTTAATTGTGCCCACTATGCTCTTTAAGTGTTTTTCATATGCACTATAGTCTAGCATTTTTTTAGAATTGAGCATATCATTGGTACCCACCATAACAATTACCAAATGTGCCCCTCTATTCAATACATCAGTTTCAATTCGTTTTTCTAAATCTATTGATGTATTACCTGCCACGCCCTCATTGAAAACTTGAGCAAACGCATCTTGAAAAGATATCATCATAAATAAAAGCAGTAAAAAATACTTTAAATTCATGCTTCGTCTTTTTTAATAACTTAAAACTTGACCATCTTTTAGTAACTTATTTTTCAACGAATCATAGTCTACCTCATGAATTTCTTGGTCTTCATTAATTGCCATGCCTGCCAAAGTCCCTGCGCTTTGCCCTAAAATCATAAATACCGGTTCCATACGAATAGAGCCAAATGCAATATGAGAACTTGAAACTGCCGCCGGTACTAACAAGTTTCTACATTCTTCTTGTTTGGGTAGAATCGTGCCTAAATGTATTTGATATGGCGCATCTGGTTCTATACCAAGATCTCCCTCATTCTGCACATAACCTTCTTTGGAAATATATCTTTGTACATTATGAGAATCCATAGCATAAGACCCCATTCCTATTGGCTTTAACACTTTACTCTTACCCAAAATTTCATTATCGGTCATTACAAATTCACCAATCATTCTTCTTGCTTCGCGTACATATATCTGATATGGCCAATGACCGTTGTCCGTAAATTCGTCTTTGGCAAGTCCCCATTTTTTAATACTAGTTCTAAATCTTTCAGGAACACTTTCATCATGACCCCAGAAGTAAAGTAAGCCTTTGTGATAATCAATATGTTCCTTTAATATCTCTTTTCGTTTTTCATAAGATGCTTCGGGGTACTCATAGTTCATTCCAATATTATCAGAACTAAAAGGACCTACATTATTGACATCTCTTTTCTTATTAGGTATTTTTCCTCCTCCAAACATTGAGTGTCTTCCGCCCTTAAATATCCTTCTCAGCAACTCATACTGAGCTGGGTCATAATTTTCAGGTTTCTCGAAAGGAACAATATTGCCTTCAGCATTAGTAGTACATAATCTATAATTATAGGCTTGTACCCCATTATCCCCAGATCCGTTTTCACCTATGCGTCCCGTAGCTATTCTAGGAAGCACACCACTTGTAGAATCACCTGGTATGATATACGGACTAATATTTAGCTCTTGAAAATTGTGGCTATGATGATATACCCCTTTTTGCACTCCATTCCATTGTTCGTTATAAACACTATTAGCTTCCCTACCTACGTGATAATTAACTCCAGCAGCTGCCATTAAATCGCCTTCATATGTTGCATCTATAAAAATTTTAGCTTTATAAATTGTGCCGTCTAACATAGCTATTGAAGTTATCTTCCCATTCGCAACTTTAACGCCTTTTTCTCTATCTAACCACTTATCCCTGTGTATGGAAATATTATTTTCCCTTATAAAATTTTCAAAAATCTGTTCAGCAACATGCGGTTCAAAAGTCCACATTGTTTTAAATTCATCATCTATTGCTGTGGTACCTTGACCTTCGTTACCATATTCTTCCCTTGGTTGCCAATTCCAAGCATCTTTATTCTGATAATGCTTATAAACTTCTTGATAAAATTCTTTTGAAATTCCTCCAATCACCTCTTTATTACCTAAATCTGTAAATCCTAATCCGCTTGATGATAATCCGCCAATATGCTTCTCAGGACAAACAATCAGCACAGATTTATTCATTCTAACCAGTTGTACTGCTGAGGCTATAGCTGCAGAAGTACCTCCGTATATAACTACATCAGCATCTAAACTTTTGACATCATTATGCATACCATAACTAAATTGAACAAGCGCTAATACAACTACTATATTATATTTTATCAGTTTACTTATTTTCATCATTATATGTTTTAATTGATAGAGATTACCCTTAGATCACCTGCCTTAAACTGTTGTTCTTTATTATCCTGTGTTATGGTCACAGCAACTTCGTTATGCAACCACAATTCACCATCTTTTTCCTTTAGTACTACATTCCCAAATTCGTTCGCTGAAATGTTGAATCCTTTAACAGCTGCTTCTTTCCCATTTCCTATAAATATCAACCAATCTCCATTTTTTTCATTGGCAATCAATGTATAGGTAGCATCGGTAGACATTTTATTATAGGTTACTTTTTTATGATTAGCTGATGAAAAAACAACATCTTCACTACCAGATTTATGAGTGATATTTAGTCCAACAAACTCAGTATTTCCATTTTGGTCTTCAAAGCTTGAAATATTAGCTATACTTTTTCCTTCTGCGGAAGTAAAGGGTTCGTAAACCGATACAAAAGGTTTTTCCCAAGCAGCACCATGCTGTCTTGCCGCGAAGGTTAAATAAGGTTCTTTATCAACTTTATAGGGAATACCATGATTGCCCCTGAATGCTTTGTTGGGAGGTGATTTTATAGAAAAAACCTCACGCCCCTCTGTACCTTTCATCCATAGATTCATAAATACATCATCTTCCCCTTCGGGCATATCAATCTTCCATTCTGCTTGGTAGTCCTCTTCTAATTTAACCGATTTTTTATCCCACATATAATCCAATGCATATAGATGTCCGCCTGCAAATGCCATTTCTTCACTTGGCATTAATTTTAATGGGTTACCATCGGTATCCATTATACTCATAGATTGACCTAGATTATGGTAGTAATAATCATGAAATTTATCTCCTGCTCGTTGTTTTTTTGAACGGAAAACATCAATGTAATACCCTGTTGTTTCTCCTGTTTTTACAATACTAACTAAACGAGATTGATCACTACGGGTTTCCGGTTCTAAGAAGAAAACATCCGAATAGGTGATATCGGAATAAAAACCTTCTTTTTGCTCAGATTTTGGATACTCGCCCATAACATCAAAAGCATGGTAGCTTAACATTTCGGTATATGATGAAGCTCCGTCGACCATGACCGTATTATGTGCTGGAAACTGAGAGTAGTATTCCAAATAAATTGGCTCAAGATAATTAGCTCCCTTGCCCGGGTCTGCACCTTGAACAAAGCCTTTTCCGTACAATTCCATATTTATACCATTAGCATGCATATGATTACCTAAAGAGCCGTTTAAAGAGATCATCATCCCATCTTTACCGGTGCCCATTCGCTGTACATGCCAACTAACATTTGGGGCATTAAAGGTCTGTGTGATATAATCTTCTAATTTATGCTGCTTATATTTTGGATTTAACGACAAAGGCTTGCTTGCGAAAAAGGAAGAAATGCTTTTTGAACTTGTACCCCTATCTTTCCCTGATTGTTCTGCATCATCCGCAAATAAGCGATATAACCCGGTAAACTCATTTTCCAAATTGTCATCCCCATTTTTCTGGGCAATTCGAATCATATCTCCTATTGCCTCGGTACTTATTGGTCCATAGTATGAGTCGCCAAATGCAACTATCTGATTATTTGGAAACAGGTACTGTGGCATCATTTTTACAGCTTTACTCATAACCGGCGTGTACGGTAGAATATTATGATTAAAAGTATTGTCAAAGTCTCTAATAAAATGGGTAAGACTACTAGTAACCCCAAGTGAATAACTAGGGCATTCATTCCAAACCCCATTGCTTTCATCATATCCGTAATCTATAAACTTAGATAACGACCATTGCCTTGCCGAGGTAACGTTTAAAATGTAGTCAATATAGTATTCACGCCCTTTTTTATCTTCATAATTTTCATTATCCTGCAACACCATTGCCGCTTTTAAAATGATGTTTGCTTGATGAAGGTTCCAATTGTTCTGCGGCACTCCATTTTTAATTACCTGATCTGTCCATCTTTTAATAGTCTTGTCATACATCGCAATATTTTCTGGATGATTTGCCTCTATGTAACCATGTAAAAAATCATATAGAATGGATACCTCTCTCAAAGCTTTTTCGTGTATAACTTGAAAATGTGTGAAACCTACAAGGGTTTGTATATGTCCATTCAATAAATCTATAGGTTCGCTACGGTAAGACATACCCTCCATATAGATGTGGAAGATGTCATACGCGAATTTTGAAAAACGCTCATCATTTTCCAGCCAATATAGAAAAGCGGCATCTCTGGCCAGCCCAATAATATCTTCATTAATAGAAACAATTATATTACCCGTTTTAGACGGTTCTGCCCACTCAAATGGATGTCCCTCTTTTGTTTTATTCGGTAAGTACAATCCTCTAGGGTCATCCATATAAGGTTGTATATCTTCTAATCTAGGCTTGGCATATGGTGTAGCAGAATTACGTGAACCTGTAAACCTTACCGTAGGCACAGGTGCTTCCCCATCTGCATGAGAATAATCCACACCATTCACATATACATTGGTAGCTTTGGTTTTCCAGTACATCTGTAAACGAGAAACCATCCATTCAGCATCTGAAACGTGGCGCTCTACATGATTATCAACTTTGTCATGCAGACCTTCTAAAACTTCTTTTGCCCAAGCTTCTTTTTTAATGGTTTTCTGTAAATCCTTTTTTTCTGAATTGGTGATATATATTCTTGGATATCCTTGTTCTAAATTGGTTGGTAATGGAATTTTTGTAGTATTCTGTGCAATACTATTAATAGTAAACAAACAGAAAAAAAATACTAAACTGAATGTTCTAGCAATAATCCCTGAATCAATTTTAGTTTTTGTAATCATTCTTGTCTCTTGGTATATATATTTAATCATTTATAATGGTGTATACGTAATCGTTAATTTCCCTTCTTTAACTTGTTTATCAACTTCAATTCCTATTCTGTAGGCTGGTGCGCCTTCCCTTAAATGTTCTACAGGAACAATCACATCTTTTATACCGACCGTAAAACCTTCACTCTGAATTTCAGCTTTTACTTGGTGATTTTCCGATTCTAAAATTACTGTAGTATCATCTATAATTTTATAAGTGTTCAGTGTCATTATAGAGGAACCAAAGCTTACGGGTTCCGTTGCTTTAAATTGATCTTCAATAGTAATAGTGCCCATACCAGATTTATCGTTTGTGATGGTTCTGGTCAAAGTCTGTAGCATAGGTAGCTCGTAGGCTGGTAAAATATTCATTACTACTTCGTCTCTAACCTCTGTGAATTTGGTTTCGGTTATAATACCTTTAAACTCAATACCATTAGATTGCAATTGATTATTAATCATTGGAACTGGATGCCCCCATGAACTTCTAGCTTTATTGTCAGGTGAAAATGCGCCTGCCCTATAAGATGGTGCTCCTATATCGCCAGTTATCATATCAGTATCTAAAAAAATCTCGTAAGTACCCACATCACTATGATTGTGATTTTCGGCATTATGACCTGCTTTTAGGGCAATTGAAAATGGAATTTCCTGTTTTCCCCTTGAAATGACCATCCCAAAATCATTGAAATACGTATGATCTGTTAATTCCGATGACTTCGATTTTTCAACAACTTGAAACATTTCCGGGTATTGCCAAGCAATCAATTGCTCTGCTGCTTCCTCCATTCTAATTTCGGTTGGCATCATAGCTCCGTAATAATTTGCAGACAAAACATAGGCAAAATTGCTTCCTTTGCTTGAGATTGAAGAAACACCATCTGCAAAAGGTGCACAAGTTCCATTCTGAATTTCAAAGCTTTGAGGAAAATTGCCTACATTCTTCAACTTCTCTGCATTATTGAATGCGAATAAATCAATTCTTCCTTCTGTATAATCGTATAAAATTTGTGCCAAATATAAATAATGACCAAAACCATAGCCCCAATATCCTAAACCTTCCGAACAATACCCATCATCACCAAACCCACTTAAATAATAATTCATGCTGTTTAAAGCTGAACCAACTACTGCAAGTCTTTCGTCATAATTTTTAGAATTTGTTATGGTCGCTAAAACTGATCCACTTGTACAAACTGAGTTCCAATTGCTAGTACTCTTTATCCATTTATTGTTCTCGTCTAAATATTTGGTACTTTGTAAATAGGAATCTATAATTCGTTTTTGCAGTTGCCTATTAATTTGATCTTTTAATTGTCGTGTCAATTTTTCTTCTAACAGATAATTTGCCAATGCCAATACAGACCCAAACTTACGTGCTCCTAAATCTATTGATACGCGGCGACCTTCCAATACACCATTATTCTTATCATCATGATTTGGATGCAACCACGATTTCATACCTAATATGGAATTACTATAAGTTTCTATTTGAGGTAAAAATCGACCTTCATTTTCAAGACATTCCGCTAAAATAAAATGTTCTAAACGGTCCATAGTTCTGTAATATCTAGGTTTGTAAATTCCTCTATTACCATCTCTATTTGCCAATCTATAGATACTATCTGAAATTGGAACCTCAGGCTTTTTATCTAATAATGCATTCGCTTTTATTAGATATTCCTTTCCAGATTTTGATTCTGCAATAGCATTCCAATATACCCTATCTGCCAACTTTGGTGCTGGCTGAAAAGATTCTTTTGGCATTACCGATTTTAGCATTTCAATTTGCTGGGGAGTTGGATAAATTGTATCCTTATCTGCATGCTGCAGATACATGTCCATATCTAAATTTAAAAGCTTTTCTTCGGTTTTATGAGAACAAGACGCTACAACTATTAACAGCGAAATTAAAAAAAGAGCGTACCATATGTTCCATTTTTTATTTACCATAATTCTGTTTGTGTCGTTTGTTACATGCTATAAAAAAATAACATTGCACCTCTTTAATTAAGATGATAGCAATGTTACTTTTTTTAATTAAAATTCAATTAAATCATAGTTCAATGTCTATAAACTATGATTCTTTTCGTAATTTTTACATTTAACTCATTCAATAACACCTCAACTAAAAAATCGATTATTGAGTACAAATATTTAAAAATCAATATTTTACAAACTCAACTTAACAACAGTTACAATTTCATCAGGTGCAGATTCTGGTAATTCTAAAACTGAGCCATCAGCTGTCTTATTTATCTTAATTTCAGTATCTGGAGCTACTAATAAAGAAGCTTTTTTCAATTTTAAATCTTTATGAAGCTTTAATTTTCCATCTTCTGGCCAATCAAAAACATGGGCGTAAATTACTCCGTCTTTAGTTGTATATCTGCCCCATTCTGGCATATCGAACGGACTTGCTTTAGCGCCATAAACTGACTCACCATTAGCATCGGTCCACTCACCCATCGCTTTTAATCGTCTAATACTTTGTGAAGGAAACCTACCAAAACCATCTGGTCCAATATTCAGTAAAAAGTTACCTCCTTTAGAAACGATATCCACTAGTTTTTGAATTAAGTCTTCGCTACTTTTCCACTTAGTATCATCTGGCTTATAACCCCAAGTACCGTTCATGGTCATACATGCTTCCCAATCTTCGGCAATACCAGTTGCAGGTATTTCTTGCTCTGGCGTACCAAAATCACCCGCAAAATTCCCTTCCATATCCATGCCTTCCATTCCTTTTCTTCCTTTATCCACACGGTTGTTTATAATGGTATTCGGTTGCATTTCTCTAATGAAACTATACATTTCCTTACCCATTTCTGATGTATAATCGGCAATCCAATCCCCATCGAACCAAACCACATCTATATCTCCATAATTGGTCAATAGCTCTTTAACCTGTGGTTTCAGGTAATTTTTATAATATTGAGGAAATTCAGGATTTACAACACTTTGATCTTTCTGACCTGCATTATAATTTGGAAATAAATTACCCTGTGCCTGTGGATGATGCCAGTCTACGATAGAGTGATAAACTCCAAATTTTATACCTTGCTTTCTTGAAGCCTCAGCTAACTCTCTAATAATATCTCGTTTAAAAGGAGCTGCATCCATAATATCATAATCAGATACTTGAGAATCCCAAAGTGCAAAGCCATCATGGTGTTTTGAAGTAATTACTATATATTTCATTCCGGCATCTTTAGCCATTTTCACCCAATCATCTGCATTAAATAATTCTGGATTAAACATAGCGGGAAACTTCTCATATTCCTCAATGGTATAATCTAATTTATCCATTGCCCATTCGGCACCACCGCCAGCTATTTTTTCTCCTCTTTCCCCTCCGATTATAGAGTATGCACCCCAGTGAATGAACATACCGAATTTGGCATCTCGCCACCACTCCATTCTATCATCGTCAGACAATTGTACCGCCTTCTTCGTTTGAGCACAGCCCATATTCATACTTGCAATTAACACAAGTACCGTTAGTGTTTTAGTTAGTTTATTCATTTCGTTGTTATTTACTTAGTTAGATTTTTATTTTGTTTTGATAGATAGTATTTTCTCTGCTTGATTACGCATAACCACTACTTCAAGTTTTTCTCCTTGTTGAAGCTCTTGATCGATGTTAAAAAAGTCCTTTACATTTTTTATTGTTTTACCAGCTGCCTTTATAATTACATCTCCTTTTTTTAATCCGTTGTTTTCCACAGCCGGACTTTTACTCCATACCCCTAAAACAATTACACCGTGGGGAGAATTTAAACCGTACGCAGATTGCTCTTGTTCAGAATCAACACTTTTTAAACTATTACGCAGCCATTCTACAGTTGGGCTAGCTTCCTTTTCTGTATGATTATTAGCACGAAATACAGGGACTTCAGGAGTTTTAGCTAAGCGTTTTAATTCTAGAGTTTGTACCCCAAACTCACCCATAGGAAAATTGTTGAATTCAATAGCCGATATAAGAGAATCGGCAGTTGCCGTAAAATCAAGTTTAGCGGGATCTTTAAATTTGGGGTCACCAAAAACACTATGGATATCTCTACTATAGATTTGAGATTTTAACATGCTTTCTTCATTTGGAAAGAGATTATAATCCAAGTCTTTTCCCCATCCTTTTAAACTTACATCTTGATAAGATTTCGCAATAATGTTGTGTTTAAAAACATCTAAACTATTAGCAAACCAAACATGTGGATGTAAAGAATTATTTACCATAATATTATTCTCTACAATCCTTTCAAAACCCTCTCTCAATTTTATACCATTATTAAGACAGAGATTATTATATATGTGATAGTTAGAAGAACCATCATCTAAATCAATATCCCAACCATGGTCACATCTAAATCTGTTTTGACGAATTGTAGTTGTTTTTACAGCATCCCATGTGTACATTTCTGGATGCTCAATAGCCAAACTATCCATCACTTTTCTATTTGGATGCCAAAATCGGTCTCTACCCCAAGAATTAAAAGAACCGTGATCACTGGTCTCTAGTACTGTATTAAATACATCGTTCTTTTCAATAATATGTCCGCCCCAAGTACCATCGCCAATATTTATACCTGCTCTGGGCACATCATAAATACTATTATTTTTTATAGTAATATCCATAGCCATTGCTATTTGAACACCCGCTGTTTGTTTTTCAGTTCTACCTATTCGATGTATTAAATTATTCTCTACCAAACTGTTTCTTGGGTAAAATTCGTTTTTAGGACCTGACAACGTATCCATTTCGGAAAAAGGAACTACTTCACCATATTGAAACGCAGGAGATCTAACCGCGGAAGGGTCACCTATAAAACTAATAGCGCTTGCCCCACAATCGTAAATATGATTCTCAGTAATCTGAAGGTTGTTATTATACTTACTTGCGAGTATGGCATTACCACCCAAATCTTTAAGAATACATTGTTCTATTTTACAATTTTCAGTCCCTTCAAAAAATACCACTCCGCCTCTATAGATTGTCCAATCGCTGCGTAAAAGCGGTTCGTATTTTTCCATAAAAGTGCGCTTGGTATGCTGCAGGGTAATATTAGAAATTGTAACGTTCTTCACTGGGTCTTTCTCGGTTCCAACCAATTGAAACAAATCTTTTAATATTGAAACCTCAACTATTGCACTTTCTAAATTTGTTTCTATTGTAGGATATATATACAACTTAGAAGCGTCTTTATCTAAAAACCATTCGCCTGGTGCATCTAATTCTTCTAACACATTTTCTACCATACGATATTCTTCATGTGGTTTTGATGGTCTATTGTTTTGATGCCCGCCTTCTAATTTTGCAGTTCCATCATCATTAACTCCTGTTATTCTATAATGAAATCCACCCCATTTTCCATTATGCAATACATGAAAAAAGGATCCAATAGGATTTTTCCAAGTAGATATTCTTTCTTTACTAATTGCATCTGCCGCATGCCCTTGCCAGTAACCACCCTCTTCATTATAATTAGGATACCTCGCAAGTACTTGAGGTGTTCCGTTTATAATCAACTGATCAAAATCTATATTGGCAGGTACTTCAGTGATGTAGATTTTATCTTCATACTTTTGCCAAATTGGATGTAACAATTGCGATCCTTTTATATGTACTTGTGAAGCATCAACCCCGGTAATTGTAAGTCCATTCAAAAAAGGTTTAATAACTACTGGTTCCTCTAAATAATACTCACCTTTAAGAAGTGTAATTGTTATCTTGATCTTAGGAAATGATTTTTTCACTTCCTCTGCTTTTTTAATTGCTTCGTGTATGGTTGAAAATGGATATACTTCTGATCCATCACCTTTTGCCTGTTCTGTCGGATTTACAAATAGCTCCATTGACTTATTTTCTGGTGTACATGAAAACATCAGAAACATCATTAACAAAATGGGTATATATCTATTCATAAATGTGACTTATTATAATGTAGGTTGCCCTTTGATATAACCAAGTGAGGATAAAAATTTATCGACTTCACGAGTTGTAATCCTATAATATTTATCGGTATCTACTCTTTTATTAAAGAAACCATGACCTTGACCCTCATAAATTAATACTTCGCATCTGCTGCCTACGGCATCCATTCTTGCCTTGTAATCATCGGCAACGGAAACAGGAATCAAATGATCTTTGTCGCCCAGAATAAATAATGTTGGCGGAGCTCCTTTTTCTATATTATGAATGGGAGAAATAGTTAAATACGCCTCACCCATTCTTTCATACTGAAAGCCACCGGGACCAGGACCATTATCAACTACAGCATTGTATAATACCAAGGCACTCACATTTGTATCGACCGAAAGATTATCTGTACTTTCGTTGACACTTGGTAATAAAGCCACGGCTGCAGCTAAATGACCACCTGCAGACCCACCTGATGCTACCATTTTTGTATTATCTATATGTAATTCTTTTGCATGTTCTTTTAAATATCTTATTGCCGATTTAGCATCTTTTACAGCTTCATATGGCGTAGTACCATGTCTGCTTTTTACCCTGTAATCTACTAATACGGTAACCATACCACGAGATGCAAAATATCCAGCTTGATCTCTAAATTGGTCTACTGTACCGCCGTTCCACCCACCACCATAGTAAAAAACAATTGTTGGGTACTTTTTATTTTTCTTTACATTATCAGGAAAATAAAGTTCCATTTTTAATGTATCGGCATCAACAATCTTATAGATTAATTCCTTTACCTCTTTTCCAGGAATTTCCCTACTAAACTTCTTTTGCCCATATACAGAGACAGATAGAAACATGACCAATAAGCACATGCTCCATTTTGTAAAATAGTTTTCTTTTCTATTCTTCATTTTTAATGTCTCTTATTTTTACTATTGCTTTTGCATAACCTTTAGATAATCTAAATTCAAATTGCTCACCATTTACCCAGCTTTTCAAACCCTTTCTAGTGTCAATTAATTTCTCTCCTTCGTAGACAAATAATATAGCTTCTTTACCTACTTCAGGCTGTGGAATATTAAACACTATTGGATCGCTATTCTGTATTGTTATTTCTTCTTTGGTAATTTCAAATGAGACCGTAGCTGGAACACCTGTTGCCAAAACACCCCAATTTTCTTGTTCATATTTATACATACCCGATAGAAATATGAACGAGGGGCTATTTTCTTTCTTTCTTACAATTGATAAAAATCCGTTTTGAAATAAACCGTCTTCATGTATTATGGCTTCCTCAGAATCATTTACCGTAAACCTATCTTTTGTAATGCCATCTGCAAACGTTACCTCAACAAATTGCGTACTTGCATTTTGTTCTGATTTTGAGAACTGAACATTAGAAATTGAATTGGCCCCCTCTTTTGAAGCAGGATTGAACACCATTGCAAATGGGTTATTCCATGCTTCTGCATTACGTTGTACAATTAATGTTGGTATAGGTTTATCTACCAATAATTTTGGTGCCGTACCATTTGTTAAAGCTTTAGATTTTGGAGCCATTGCGGTATATACCGATTGATCTGTACTACCTTTAACAAATACCTCCATTAAGTTTGTAGCGTTCTCACCGTTATTAAAGTTGAAATTTGCTGTAAAGTCTTCTGCTATTTTTACCTTCTTTTTCTCCTTCAAATAATCATAGGCTGCTAAGTCTCCTTGATGACTACCTAAATCATTAGTGCTTTCTAAAGCTAAGGTGTTTTGATTGTTTTTTATTGTGAGCTCCGTACCAAGATTATGGTAAAAATAGTCATGCCGTTGAACACCTTCATTTTGCTTTTTAGACCTAAAAATATCCAAAACATAACCTTGACCAGATGGTCCTAGAATGGAAGATGTAAACCGTTGTTGTTTTGCTTTTGTTTTAGGTTCCAAAAATGAGACATTTGAATAAGTAACCTTATCAAAACTGGGAGATTCACCGGATAATGGAAAACTATTTTTCAATTTAAATGCATGATAGCTACGCATAGCTTCATAATCTGAAATACCGTCTACTACTACCGTATTATGAGCGGGCATTCTAGAATAGTATTGTCGGTGATCATCATGCCAATAGCTTGAACCTTTTCCCATATCCGGACCTAGAACATAGCCAGCTGCATATAGTTCAATAGATACTCCATTGGCATGTGTGTGGTTTCCATATGAGGCTGTAGTAGCAACCATCATAGCGTTTTCACCAGTTCCTATCCTTTGGTTAAACCAACTGACATTAGGTGAATAAAACGTGGGTGTGGTCAATTGTATTTCTGACCCATCATTAATCTTTTCGAATTCTAGAGAATCAACATAGAAGAATAATTGAAAAAGGTCTTTTGCCTTTCTTTCATAATCTCCTTCTACAATCATATCATTCAACAAACCAGCTATCGTTTGCAATTTGTCTTTCTGATCATATTTATTATAATTGGCTATCAATAATTCAAAGTTTTCTGCCGGTAATTTTTTGTGATTAGAATCGCCGAAACCTATGGTATACCCTGATGGAAATAGATATTGAAATGAGGACAAGGCAGCCTTTTCAACTACAGGAAAATTTGCTAATTCATTGGTATTAGTCGCATTATCCAAAAGGGTGATAATATTTAAAAGTGTGGTAATTACGTGAACCGAATACGAAGCAGATTCTGGCCATATGCCGTTTGTTTGATCATATACCAATAAAGATTCTTTAAGAGCTGTTTGCCTGTCGGTAGAAGTTTCAAACGTATGTTCAATAAAATACTCCCTACCCTTGCCGTTGTCATACTTTTCATTTGGTTCAAGAACCAATGCTACGTAGGTTAGAAATCTCGCTTGAAAAAGATTCCAATTGTTATTCGGAATTCCATTTATTATGATTTGGTCTCCCCACTTTTGAAAGACGGATTCACTTTTAGATACATCTAATTTACTTTCATTAAAATAGTTATATAAAAAATCATAAGATGTGATGAGGTGTACCAATACTTTTTCATGAATTACCTCAAAAGTTGCTAAGCCCGAAATAAACTGTTGATTAGAATTACTTAAATCAATTGGTGCATCTCTATGATACATTCCATCAATGTAAGTCATGTAAACTGGTGAAGCAAAATCTGCATATACCTTATCACCCGTTAACCAATATAGAAATGCTGCATCTTCTACAAGTGACATAATCTTACGATTAATACCTTCAATTATATGACCCGCTTCTTTTGGATGTACCCATTCTTTTTTACCTGTTTTCTTGTGCTCTAAATATAAACCTCTAGAGTCATCTAAGTATGGCTCTACTGTTTCTAAAGAAGGTGTTTTGTACTCTGTAGCCCAATCTCTTGTACCTGAAAAACGTACCGTTGGCACAGGAGCACTACCTTCTGAATGAGAAAAATCTCCTTCTTTTAAATAGACTTTATCATGCTTAGTCTTCCAGTTCATTTGTAATCTAGAAACCAACCATTCCGAATCATTTTGCCACAACTGAATATACTTTTGTAAACGTTCTTTTTTTCCTACAATCAGTTCTTTTTTCCATGCTACATTCACAATAGATTCAAGGAAAGCGGTTTTGTTCTGATCTGTTATATATACTCTTGGGTGTATTGGTTCTTGAGCAAGCGCTGTTGAACTACAAATTATTGCAAGCAATAACAATAGTACACGAAGCCTTTTCAATATGTTACAATTATATGATCTCACTATTCAACTTTATTTAACGGAACTATGTGCATAGTAAATCCATTATTCGGTTTTATTTTTATGCCAATTGTATCTGATTGCATTAATTGCATTTCTTCAATTTTCACTTTTGTTCTAGAATTAATGTTTTCATCATCGGTATATAACTTTGCCGAATAGGTGGTAGCATCATTTAAGAAATTGAAATCTAATTTCAAGTCTTGTGGTAAATTCCCATTAATACCACCAATAAACCAATCGGATCCCTTTCTTCTTGCTATTACGCCTATTTCACCAATTGTAGCATGTAAGACTTTTGTTTCGTCCCAAGTTGTAGGTACAGCATCAAAGAACTCAAGTTCTGGCTCATTTCCAATATGTCTGGTATCGCCCCAAAGTCCGTCTTTTTTCTCTAACGAAGAGGCAGGTTTATCATACCAATAAAGTAATTGTAACGGACTAAAAAGACACACGGTTTTTGCTAATTGTGAGGCGTGAGAACCCATTTTATCTACTCTGCTATTATAATAACAAACTGTATTGTCTGCAGCACCAGCCAACATTCTTGTAAACATACTAATTAGGGTATGTTCATTGGAAGGACTCTCTTCATCACCGGCAATGCCTTCTTGAGTTAATAAGTTAGGGTATGTTCTGGAGAAACCCGTAGGGCGATACTCATCATGAACATCTACTACAAAACCTAAATCCGCGGCTTTTTTTATAGCGTTATGTAACCATGCAGTAGCTTCTTGATCGCCTACACGTACAAAACCAAATTTTATACCCGCAACTCCCCATTTTCTGTATAGCGGTAATATTTCATCTAATTGTTTTTCTAGCGCCCTTCTATTAACATATAAAATTACACCTACACCTTTTTCTTTGGCATATTGGGTAATTGCCTCAATATCAAAAGGACCTTTTGAGCGTTTTGGGTCTAAAGTAATCGTAGTAGCATCAGACGCCTCATACATTTCATTACCGTACCAACCAGCATCAAACAATACATATTGCATATTATGTTCAGCTACAAAATCAATAGCAACTTTACCGCCTTCTGTTGTTAAGGTTGCTTCTCGTAAAGCTTTTCCAGGAATAACCCATGAATCATCTTTTAACATACTTGGTGCACTCAAATTTTGAATGAGGTAGTTGTTCTCCAATAATTCACCTTCGTTCTCCCCCATCATAACTGCGCGCCAAGGCGATTGAAAAGGTAATTTTCGTTTTACTTTAAATATATCGTTGTTTCGTTCTGATACTAATGCCCCCGTTATAGTATCCTGTTTTTCTTCTGCCATTCTACCATCTAAGGAAGATTCAATACTGAAGTCTGAATTTGTTCCTTTAGAATAACTTAATCTAGCATAGTCCACCAGATTTGCCTCTGCCAATGCAATCTTGACACTATCGCTAATTTCTATTAACAAAGGTCTTTCAATACCTGTTTCTAACTGTGATAGGGGAATCTTTTTATACGCTCCTTGGGCGGTTAATACTCCTTTTTCACGCTTTGGAGTTGACCAAAGCATATGATCTTTGTTGAAATTATAATGAATTTTCTCATCAAGCTCTAACTCCTTTACTTCTCCTTGTTCAGGAATTTCATAAGCAAATGCAACTCCTTCATTATAGGCTCTAGCAATAAAATTTATTCGTACATCACCTTTTTTTAGATGAATTTTAATTTCCTGATAATTATCTGGCACCTCACTTAGTTCTCCAAACCTTGTAGTCCAGCTATTTTCTACTTTATTCTCATCAACTTTTAAAACAGACCAATCTCCTTTAAAGTTAAAATGGTTAGAAGTGATTTCTACTACCGAAGGAAGCAAAACAAGCTTATCCTCGTACATTACCTCAAAACCTATACCGCCTGTTTGGTCAGTAAAATAGTCCGGAAAAACAGTAAATACATTTTCCCCGTTAGGTGATACCACAGTATACTCCGGTACTTTAGAGCATGATAAGTTTAAAACAATAACCAGCAGTAATGCTAATGAGTTTCTATTTTTAAAAAATGGATTTAACAGCATTAGCTTTTTGTTGAATTATTATTGAAAAAATCATTAAAAAACAACAACTGATACTTAATAGAATTTCTCCAGTAATCAGTATTATGCTTACCGGGTCTTTCCGTGTAATCATGCGGAATTTTTCTTTCTATTAATTTTTCATGTAACCTTTTATTATCTGGATAGAAAAAATCCTCCGTTCCGCAATCTATCTGAAAAGTCAACTTTTTATCGCTAATCAGATGCACCAAATTAATTACACTATTCTCCTCCCAATACTTTGGATACTCCGTTATACTACCCAAACGTTTTTGAATCTCCCATCGTAACCCGTACGGTCGTAAATCCACACCACCACTCATACTAGCTGCAGCTCCCCAAATATCGGTATGCCTAAAAGCCAAATATAATGCACCATGACCACCCATACTCAAACCAGAAATTGCTCTACCTTTTGCTTCTTTTTTGGTATTATATTTTTCATCAACAGAGGCTATAAGTTCTTTTGACACATATGTTTCATATTTATAAGTGGAATCTATAGGACTGTCTAAATACCAACTTGTTCTTTCACCATCAGGACATACTATAATTACATTATAAAAATCTGA
The DNA here is from genome assembly GCF_000688315.1 of Maribacter sp. Hel_I_7. NCBI lineage: Bacteria > Pseudomonadati > Bacteroidota > Flavobacteriia > Flavobacteriales > Flavobacteriaceae > Maribacter > Maribacter sp. Hel_I_7. The sequence goes on from NZ_JHZW01000003.1 coordinate 1,615,398, forward strand.
ATACTCCTTTAGTTTAGGTGCTACTTTTAACCATGTTTTATAATCTCCTCCTGCACCATGCAATAAATACACTACTGAATACGTATCGCTTTTTTTAGAATACCCATCTGGAGTGATAACTACATTTTTAATATCCTTATTCATTGCATTACTATGCACAATTAGCGTATCTACATCACCGGCAAAGACAAAAATGGTGATATGAAATAATAGAATTATGCACCCAAATACTTTCTTACTCATACTATAATTATTTTTTATTCAACATTAATTCCTCTAACTCTTCAAGAGTTTTGCCTTTTGTCTCTGGCATCATAAAAGCTACAAAAAGTAACTGCAAAACCATCATAGCAGCAAAAAAGAGAAATACCACTCCCGCCCCTATTTCGGGGTGACTAAATAAATATGGAATCAATGACGGAATTAATGCCGCTAATACCCAATGTGTTGTACTACCGAAAGATTGACCCGATGCCCGCAAATGATTTGGGAATATTTCAGAGATAAATACCCAGATTACAGCTCCTTGACCAACGGCATGCGCAGCTATAAAAAGAAATAGAAATATAGGAACCGCCATACCTGACCAGTTTAAGAAAAATGCCATTGCAACTAAACTTAATGAGATTATATAGCCAATTGAACCAAAATACATTAAGGTTTTTCTTCCTAATTTATCTATTAAAAAAACTCCTAAAAGTGTAAAAATTAAATTGGTGACCCCTATACCTACACTACTTAAAAGTGCGGTACTTTCACCTAAACCGGCTTCTTCAAAGATTCTTGGAGCGTAGTACAAAAAGGCATTTATACCGGAAAATTGATTGAAAAAAGCAAATAAAAAGGCTAAAACAAGTGGAAAACGATATTTTTTGATAAAAATAGTTTCTGAAGTATCGGGCTTTTTGTTTCTACCATCAATAGATTTTAATTGTTGCTCAACATCAATATCTGGATTTATTATTGCCAATACTTTCTTGGCTTCTTCTATTTTGTTTTTTGATAATAACCACCTTGGGCTTTTAGGTAGTTTCAATGCAAAAAGAATATATAAAACAGCAGGTATAGCTTCCACACCTAACATCCATCGCCAATCGTTTTCTCCACTACCACTTAATAAATAGTTTGATAGAAAGGCTATTAAGATACCAAAGACAATATTGAATTGGTACATAGCTACTAACTTTCCGCGTTCCTTAGCTGGTGAAATTTCAGAGATATAAGCTGGTGCCGCAATGGTAGAAGCTCCTACCCCAATACCACCTATAAATCTAAAAAGGGCAAAAATATAAGGATCGTTCGCCAATGCCGAACCTATTGCAGAGAATGCGAATAGTACCCCAATAGCTATCAAGGTGTTTTTTCTACCATATATATTGGTAGGCTTACCACCAAAAATAGCACCTACTACGGTGCCCCATAGTGCCATACCCATTACCACCCAACCATGAAAGGAATCTGATGATTGCCATAGTTCTTGTAATTTCTTATCAGCACCTGAAATAACAACTACATCAAAACCAAATAGAAATCCGGCTAATGCAGCGGTGATAGACCATAAAAGTATTTTTTTACTCATTTTGATTCTCTTCTTGATTTTCAATAATTTGTTTTACATCATCTGGATGGGTCTTTTCCTTACCAGTGAGTAAATACACTATCATACCTGCATCCGAAGGATCAAAATCTCCTTTTTTAACACACGTTAATTGTCGTTCGTACAACCAATCTAATTGCTTTGCTATTTTGGCTGAATGCTGTCTTATTTTAGACGTATTAATCCAATTATAAAGTTCTTTCGGTGCTTTTAATCCTTCATAATCGGCACCTCCATTTTGGTCTACAATTTGGTCTATTTTCAATCCTTTAGATTCAAATTGTTCCTTAATTTCTTTTAAGGTCCACCCACTATGTTCTTCCCATTCATATGGCTTATCGGCATGATTGTTATTCCAATTAGAATGTGAAATTAGCCGAACAAATTTTAGCTTGTTCGCATCTGCCCTGGCAATAGCAGACCCCACTAAATGCATTGGACCCGCTGCAATGATATACAATCTATTGTTTTGCGAAGATGTATTGATTTCCTTGGTTATGCTGATTATAGCAAAATCACTCTTTGCTACTGCTTCAATAAACCGAGAGTTTTTAAAATTGTATATCGTTTTACCTTCTATAGCACTTTTCTGCATTTGTTCTCTACCATTGTCCTTTTCTATATTGCTTCCCCATATATGATCACTAAAGGTGTAAAGTACTAAACTATCTTGAAGTCCTTTAGCGGCAAGCAATGCCAAGGACATTGGTGTAGCCGCCCAATCATCATGATCATGTTCGTTACCATCTGAACTTATAAGTATTCTTCCTTTAGTATATGGTATAGATTGTGAAATAGTGTTTTGATAAACTAAAAACACAAGCAATGTTATAAGAAAAATTGACAGTTTTTTCACAGAGCAAATTTTAAGATTTAGCTAGTTCAGTTGAATTGTCTTCATCCATTTTCTGTAACCTTAATAATGCTTCCATATAATAATAGTCTGCATATATAATTGGTACATCAATTTCAGATTTATGTGGTAAATGCCCTGTTGAATGTAATAAAAGAGCCTGATTGGTATCTCCACTATAATATGGTGCTTCAGATAATAAGTTTATCATTCTTCTAGCAGCCGATACATATTTTTTAGATTGTTCTTCGTTTTTTACAAACTTTGACAATTCTAATAATCCACAAGCGGCTATGGCTGCTGCAGAAGCATCTTTTGGAACATTAGGGATATCTACATCATCAAAATCCCAATATGGAATACCATCTTCTGGCAGTCTATTTAAATAATGCTCAGAAACTTTTATAGCGGTATCTAAAAACTCTTTTCTGTAGGTTTCTCTATAGGCAACACTAAATCCATAAATTCCCCAAGCTTGACCTCTCGCCCACATAGATTCATCTGCATACCCTTGGTGTGTTTGCCCTTTTAGAAAATCTCCCGTGGTTTCATCAAAAGAGCCTACATGGTATATAGCACTATCTTTTCTAACTAGATTTTTCATGGTCACCAAAGCATGGCTTTCCGCTACATTATACAAATCTTGCTTACCTCCATTTTTTGCTGCCCAAAACAAAAGTTCTAGGTTCATCATATTATCTATAATAGTATTATGTCTAAACTGTATCTGTGACGGCCATGATAATATAGATCCTACGTTAGGGTTATAAAGGGTAGCTAAAGTATCTGCAGCTGCCAATAGCACATTTTTATACTCTTCATTTTTAGTTAACCTATAGCCATTACCATAACTGGTATATAACATGAAACCAATATCATGGTTTTCTGCAGGACTATATGCTATCGTTTTTAATGGTTCCGTAAATTCTTCTGCTTGTAATCTTAGTTGTTCATCTCCTGATGCTTCATAGGCATACCAAATTACTCCAGGCCAAAAACCACTACACCAATCTTTTACACCTACCAATTCCCAGTTAGTTTGCCCATTAGGAATATTTCTTGCAAATCCTTGATCTGGTGTCAATTCTTTTAAAGTCTCTTTTGTTTTTTCTACGTTTTGCGATAATATCTTTTCAATATCAACTGAACTGTCCTCTTTATGGTCAGTACAATTGGTTAATGCCACTGCGAAAAGTAATAGGAATAATCGATTCATATTTTTCTTAATAATTAGGCAAATTGATGCCATAGTTTGTAAATGTTTAATTCAGTAAAAATGATTCTGAAAAGGAAAATTTTACTGATAAAATTGCTAATGAATTACTGTTAAACAAGTTTATTAAGAATGTCTTTTGAAGGAGATAAACTATCATTCAAACACTATAAAATACCGTTCAAAACAACTTATTATTCAAGCTAAAATTGGTTATTATGCGATATTCCACCTATTTCAGATAAAAAAATTGATTTGTAGCCTACAAATAAAAAAAACAGCTTTTACATGAAATTAATTGGTCGGAAATCTTCTTTAATTAAAAATATTTCTATGCCATAATTTGTATCAATTGAAGTGGTTCATTATACAACAATACACTCAACATACTGTAAATCAATATTTTAAATAGAAATGTTAATAAATCGGAATATCTATCTATCTAATAGGTATAGTTAGTTTTTCGAAAACTTTAGATTGTGACCTATTATTTAATACCAACAAAAAAACTGTTAAAAAAATACGTATCAACTAATTTATAAAGCCATAAAAAGCGGATTTACCCCTTGTTTAAGCAAAAAGGAATATAATTTATATCCATTGAGTAATAATTTATAATCCTTTGCTTCAATTATAATTAACATTGGCTTAACAAATATCAATATGATAATTACTGTATCGGGAAACTGATGAAACGACATTAATTAACTAATTAAATTAACAATCTTATGATTAAACTAATCAAACTTTCTAAATGGAAACTACAAACCATGATACCTTTATTGGTAGGGTTTGTAGTTTTATGTACGAATCAAGCATTCGCGATTTCAGCCAGTTCAACTTTAACTAGCGACGTACACTTATTAAACGAAGAACAGCAACTTACGGTAACAGGTAATATTGTAAGTAGTGATGACGGCATGGGACTTCCTGGGGTTGCCGTTGTAGTAAAAGGAACAACTACAGGTACAGTGACAGATTTTGACGGTAATTACTCTATAACCGTTCCTTCATCTGATGCAATTCTTGTAATATCCTATTTAGGATTTATAAAACAAGAAATCGCTGTTGGCTCAAAAAGTGAAATCAATGTAGCGCTAGCGCCAGACACAACGGCATTAGACGAAGTGGTTGTTGTAGGTTATGGTACCGCCAAAAAGGAAACCTTAACAGGTTCCATAGAACAAGTTAAGGCAGAAGCCTTTGAAGATCTAGCAGTTGGTAGTCCGGCATTGGCACTTCAAGGTAGAACACCTGGTTTGGTAGTTACTCGTACCTCATCAAGACCCGGAGACGAGGGTGTCAACTTTTTAATTAGAGGAGCTTCTTCTATCAACGGAATTGAGCCACTAATTGTTATTGACGGTATTCCTTCAATCAATTCTTCTTCATTCAATGATATGAACCCTAATGATATTGAAAGTATTAGTGTATTAAAAGGTGGTTCTGCATCTGTATACGGTTCTCGTGCCGCTGGTGGTGTTATTTTGGTTACTACCAAAAAAGGTAAGGGCAAGATTTCCGTAGATATCAGCACGGTGTCTAGAGTTGGCACTATAGGTATTCGACCACCAACACCGACAATGTCGCAATACGGACAATTATATGCTGCAGCGGCCCGTGAAGATATCGCTTCTGGTAAACCACCTAGATATTTCTTTTGGAACGATCTTGAAACTGTTGATAGAATTGCTTCTGGTTTTGAGGGATACTATGATTTACCTATTAACGGAAACATCTGGTTAGGTAATGCTCCTAGATTCGATGAAATGTTCGGTAATTCTTATTCTAGCCAGCATAACATAAGTATATCTGGAGGTACAGAAAGCAGCAACTTTCGTATATCTGCCGGTTATGACAACAACGTTGGTGGTCTAAAGGTAGCCGATGATAGTTCTGACAGGTATAATTTCTCCATGAACTATGGCGCTGATATTAGTGATAGGCTAAGCATCAATACCAATATTACTTATTTCAATAATAAATTTTCAGGACCTTCAGGAGGTTTGGGTAGAGAGGCCGCTACGTGGGATGCACCACTTTTTCCAACCTATAATGCAGATGGTCAATATTACGCTAACTTTGGTGGTGACCTAATTACTGGTGACAGAAACGGTGTTGCTCAAGTTATAGATGGTGGTCGTGAAAACAAGACCGTAGAGCAGTTTAAAATATCTGCTTTAGCTAAATATAAATTTACAGATCATTTGGATTTTACCGGGTCTTATGCTATTAGTAGACAAAATAGTGAATATCAAACTTATGCGGTATCTGTACCACTTTATAGCTGGGGAGGTAAATTTTCTAACAATATAAATAACACTACCTCTATTCAAGAAGGTACAGGTCCTGACAGAAATGACGGTAACATTACTTATAAGAACTACAAAGGTGCTTTAAACTATGCTAATCAATTCGGGGATCACAACCTATCTGGACTTTTAGCTATTGAAGCTGAAAAGAATGATGTTAACGAATATTCAATTAAAAGAAACGGTTTTGTTGATTATGGAGTTTATGATATCAATTTAGGAGCTACAGATCAATTGGTGACCACTTCTGGTGGTGGAACTTCTTGGGGTTTCTTTGGTTATATTGGCCGTATTAACTATGATTACAAAAGCAAGTACTTATTAGAGGTTCAAGGTAGACGAGATGGATCTTCTAGATTTGCCGAAGGCTCTAAATGGTCTAACTACGGTAGTGTTTCCGGTGGTTGGGTAATTAGTTCAGAAGACTTCTTAAAAGAAAGCAACTTAATTTCATTTTTAAAGCTTAGAGGTGGTTACGGTGAATTAGGTAGTACTTCTGGTATTGGCGATTTTAGTTACTTATCTACCGTAGGTTTTGGCAATACCGTATTTGGAGAAACAAATGCCGGTCAACAGGCAACTTCTGTTGCTAGTAGCTTATTTAGTAGCAGTACTACTTGGGAGAGAATAGTAACCAAAGAAATTGGGGTTGACTTTAGACTGTTCAACAGTAAGGTTTTTGGTTCTTTTGATTTGTACCAAAAAGAAAACGTAGGTATGTTGGTTAGAGGTATTGAAACATCTGTTTTAGGTACGGCAACACCATTTACCAATATTGGAACATTGGAAACCGATGGTTGGGAAGCCATGTTAGGATACCAAGGGAATATTGGCGATTTAGAATTCACAGTTAGTGCCAATATGAGTGATACCAGAAATGAGATTACCCAATACGATGGCGCTCAAACAATTTTTGAGAATTTAAACGATGCCGAAAGCGGAAGAAATATTTTAAATAAACCGATCAACTCCTTCTTCTTATGGGAAACAGATGGTTATTTTGATTCTCAAGCAGAAGTTGATGCTTATTATGCTAGCTTAAATGAAGGTGGAATTTTACCGCTACAAACTTCTAACGATGCTTTAAGACCAGGAGATATGCGTGTTGTAGATTCTAACGGAGATGGTACACTAGATAACGAAGATTTAACCTATAGTGGTGATGCCGCTCCACATTATGTGTACGGTTTCAATTTTGACTTAAAGTATAAGAATTTTGATCTTAGTGCCTTCTTTCAAGGAGCCCTTGAGCATAACATTTATAGAACAGGATATTTTGCGCAACCTTTTCAAGCTGAATGGCAAAATCAATCTAACACATGGTTAGGTAGAACTTGGACCGAAGATAATAGAGATGCTGAATTTCCTAGGTTGACCACTCAACGTGGATTATCTGCCTGGAACTACCGTTCCAAAGATCATATCTTACAGAATAATAGATATATGAGATTAAAGTCGCTTATTATAGGGTATACTTTTAGAGATTTAAGCATTGGAAATACACCTATTAATAACTTACGTATCTATTTTTCAGGAAACGATTTGTTCGAGTTAACTAGCGTTAAAGATGGTTACGATCCAGAGTTTCAAGCGAGCTCTAACAATAGTGCCTACCCATTTATGCGTACTTGGGCATTAGGTTTAAAAGTATCGCTCTAATACAATTATAAAAGTAGATTATACATCATAAAATCATATACAGATGAAAAAAATAAAATATATAATAATACCATGTTTAATGGTCTTCTTTACATCATGTGAAGACGAGTTTATAGATTTGGACCCACCTGCATCTATTACAGACCAGGTTTACTATACTGAAGCTGATCATTTTTTAACCGGCTCTAACCGATTCTATACAGACCTAATGACGTGGAGGTATGATCAAGGAATTTATGCTGATCACGGTTCTGATTTGGTCGGATATACGGAAGATAGCGATATGCAAATATATAGTAGAGGTGATACTAGAGCTCCTGAATCTGACGGATACTACTCTACCCCATACTCTACTATTAGAGATATCAATCTATTATTACAAAGAGCAGAGGCTTACGAAGGTGAAGAAAGTATTGTAGCTTATGTGGCTGCCTCTAAGTTTCACAGAGCGTACCAGTATTTTAATTTAGTACAGCGTTTTGGTGGTGTTCCTTTGGTTACCAGACCTTTAGATGTTGGTGATGAAGAATTAGATGCTCCTCGTAACAGCAGATATGAAGTTGTTGCGCAAATTTTAGCCGATTTAGACGAAGCAATTGCAGGACTACCTACAGAGCAAGAGATTTCATCAGAAGATAAAGGTAAAATTAGTAAATGGGCTGCCATGGCATTTAAAGCAGATGTTTTATTACATGAGGCTACTTGGATGAAATACGTTGGTACTACTACAGATGGTGATGGTGTTGCTGTTGGTGCCGGTAGTACAGGCTTTGATGCTTCCAAAATAAATCCTTATTTACAAGAAGTGGTAACACTTACTAAAACCATAATGGACCAAGGTGGTTTTGAACTTTGGAACTACAATGATGTTTTAGATAACTTGAGTTCTAATTTCTTATTCAACTTAGAAGACGGCGGCTCTAACCCGGCAGGTTTAGACAAGGCAACCAACAAAGAATTTATTTTTTATAATAAATACGATTTTACATTTAGACAAGCTGGTGACTTATTAAGTCATGTTTATGAAGGTAGAGTTAAGCCTAGTAGAAAAATGATGGACCTTTTCTTAAGTACAGATGGTTTACCTATAGATCAGTCTCCATTATTTCAAGGTTATGAAAATACTCCTGATGAGTTTCAAAACAGAGATTATAGAATGACTGCTTATTTTACCTACCATAAAAATCTTGGTGAAATTCCTCAAAACGGAGATGTACTATTGAACGGCACCAACAATTTTGGCTATTTCAACTCCAAATTCATGAGTTGGAAATGGGGTACAGACGAAGCATACAGAGCAACAAAAACGGAAGCTTATGATATGCCTTTTATACGTTTGGCAGAAGTTTACTTAATGTATGCTGAAGCTCTATATGAGTTAAACGGTAGTCTTACTGATGCTCAAATGAATGAGTCTATTAACTTGGTGAAAGCCAGAGCGGGCTTACCTGCAATCTCTAATTCTTTCTTAGCAGCCAATAATATGGATATAGAAACTGAAATTAGAAGAGAGCGTACTATTGAGCTTTATGCAGAAGGTGCTACCAGGTTTAATGACTTAAAAAGATGGGGAATCGCAGAAGAAGAGCTTGGCGAAACTATTTATGGTGCAGTTATAGAAGGTACTGTTTATGAAAACAACCCAGACCTATACACGCCAGGCGGATATGGCTTTGGTGAAGGAATTACGGAAACAGGCGTGGGCGAAAGAAGAGCGTTGATCGTTCAACCTTCTGCTACACGCAATTTTACAAGAGATAACTACTTATTTCCTATACCTACATCGCAAACAAGTTTAAATGAAAACCTAAACCAGAATCCTGGTTACTAAGATAATTGTGTTGAGTTAGTTTAAAGGCAGTTATACGTTACGTATAGCTGCCTTTTTTAATATTCAAACAATTCATTATTCATTTATAAATGATGAATATTATTTATCATCCTCAATTATATCGCTTTTATTACCTTCCATATATTCTGTAGGTGTAACGTTAAACAACTCTCTAAAAGTTTTACTAAAGTATGCTGTTGAATTAAATCCGCACATATGGGTAACTTCCTTAATAGAATAAGAGTTTTTCTCTAATAATTCAGCCGCATATCTTAACCTAATCGTTCTTATAAAATGACTAGGATTATTTCCTGTCAACGTATTAATTTTTCGGTAGAATTGAGATCTACCTATACCTAATTCCTTTAAAATATCATCTTGCTTAAAATCTTCATCATCTACATTATCTAAAACCACCTTGGTAGCTTTATCCAAAAACACCTCATCCATATTGTTGGTTGTTACCTCACTAGATGGGAAAATACCTCCAATTTCTGAGAAGCGTTTTCTTAGTCTTTTCTTTGCTTCAATTAGATTTCTTATTCTCGATTTTAAAACACTAGTAACAAATGGTTTTGACAAATATGCATCTGCACCATTATCATAACCACTTACTCTATCAATTTCAAGACTTCTTGCAGTTAGCAGTATTATGGGAATATGACAGGTTTCAAATTCAGTCTTTAATAATCTGCACATTTCAAATCCGTCCATTTTCGGCATCATCACATCACTTATTACCAAATCTGGATAACGTTTCTTAACCATTTCAAGCCCTTCTTCTCCATTTTTTGCCTGAAGCACCTTATACTTATCTTGCAAATCATTTTTTAAATGCTGTCGTAATTCTTTGTTATCCTCTACCAATAATATAGTAGGCTTTTCTATTTCACTATCGCTATTGGGATTGGGTAAAACTAAATTCTCATCATCTGCAATGTACATTTCATATTCAACAGATTTCATTGAATTAATTAAAAATTCATTCTTTATACTTTCTACTTCTACAGCTGCGGACTTATTATCTAATGGTAGTCTTACAACAAACTTGCTACCTAAACCATATTCACTTTCCACAAAAATTTCGCCACCATGTTTTTCAACTAAGGCTTGTGTAAAATTTAGCCCTATTCCGGTTCCAGATTTAGTAATATCGATATGATAAAATCGAGAAAAAATATTTTTAAGCTGTTCTTTATCTAGCCCAACACCAGAATCTGTTACTGTAATCTCCACAAAATCCCCAATCATTTCTTTCTTAAGAAAGAACAATTTAGACGAGCTTTTTTTCTGTGCTATTTTCTTAATGGAAACCGTAATCTCACCACCTACATTTGTGAATTTTAAAGCATTAGAAATTAAGTTGGTGATTATTTTTTCAACTTTATCAAAATCAAACAAGAAAACAATATCCTCAGATTCTGATTCAAACCTATAATCTATTTCCTTCTTTGTTGCCAGACTTACGAATAATGAAAAAATATCTTCACTGAATTTGACGATATCACCTTTTTCCAATTGAAGCGGTGCCATACCTACATCCATCTTTCTATAATCTAATAATTGATTTACTAAATGCAACAACCTACGGGCACTACGCTGTATGGAAATAGCAGAAGATTTTACTTCTTCTGGATTATATGTGTAGCTAGACAATATTTTATCTACAGGATTCATGATCAATGTAAGCGGTGTTCTAAACTCATGAGAAACATTGACAAAGAATTGAAGCTTCATTTGATCTAATTCGTGCTCTTGGGCTTCTTGAACTTTTTGGGTGTAATATCGTAAAACCAAGTATGAACCTAATAAGCCTAACAAAGTATAAATTAAATATGCCCACCATGTTTTCCATGGAGGGGACAGAACTTCAAAGTTTACAATTGCGGCTTCTGCTTTATCCCAATCACCATCTAAAGATGCTTTTACTTCAAACACATATTTACCAGAACTAAGGTTAGAATAGCTTACTTCTCTTTTAGCCCCTATTGTTTCAAAGTCATTGTCCAAACCCTTTAATTTATAAGAATACTGTACTCTTTCAGGATTCTCAAAATGAAGTGCTAAAAAATCGAATGCTACATAGTTCTCATCATAATTTAATTTTAGATTTTCTAAGTCAGCAATCCTATCATTTAATAATACCCTATCATTTACCGTATCACCAACTACAATAGGCTTGTTATTTAAAGTAAACTGGGTTATAGTGGGGCGTAATGTTATTGAAGTTCTTAGCGTTATATCATCCGGATGAAAAATATTGAACCCATTTATCCCTCCTATTAAGATTCTACCATCCTTAGTTTTATCTATAGATTTACTTTGATATTCAGGACCTTGTAGACCATCGTGAATATTAAAATTTTTTATTTGGTCTGTTTCTGGGTTTAACAGTGACAATCCACTTTTTGTCGATACCCAAAAATTATGATTGTCATCTTCTTGAATACCCACCACTAGGTTGTTGGGTAACCCTTCTTTCGAAGAATAAGATTTCAACACATTAAAATCAGCATCAAGTTTATATATTCCTGTATCTGCTCCTATCCAAATATTTCCTATTTCGTCTTCTGATATATGATTTATAAGATTATCTTCTATACCCGGTTTTTTAATTTCCTTAAAAGTAAGGGTCTTTGGAATTCTATTTTCTAACTGATTAAGATCTATATAATTTAAACCTAAAGATGTACCGATCAACAACCTGTTTCTTGAATCAACAAACAAAAAGAAAACAAAATTACTGGCTAGTCCATTTTCTTTTCCCGCAACATTTTTGAAGTTGTGAAACTTTTCACTTTTAGGATCAAATAGACTTAAGCCCTCTGTTCTAAGCCCTAACCATATTCTATCATCCTTATCCTCTACACCAGACCACACAGAGTTCTGCCCAATTGAATTTACATCCGCTTCATTATGCAAAAACCTTTTTACATTATACGTATCTGGATTAAAACTATTTAACCCACCATCTAGCGTACAGACCCAAATTTGACCGTCATTAGACTCAAAAGTGTAAAGTATTCTGTCTGAACTTATACTATTGGTATTATTTGGTTTGTGAGGAAAATGCTGAAATGTATTATTCTCTTTATTAAAGAGGTTTAAACCACCATTATAAGCACTTATCCAAATTCGCTCTTTTGAATCTTCTAAAACAGACTGTACAATTTTTTCATTAAGTCCATCGGGGTTTCCTGGTTGATAATAATAATGTCCAAATGCATATTGCGAAGGATCTAATTTACTAACTCCCTTATCATAGCTCCCTATCCAAAATATACCATTGCTATCTTCATAAATCTTAGATGGCTTATTGTTAGGTAAAGAAAAAGAATCTGAAATATTGTTGACTAGATTACGAACAACTTTTTCTTCATTTTTATCTAAAATAAATATACCATAACCATCTGTAGAAGCCCATATATTACCATCTACATCTAAATGCATATCTCTAATAGCCACATCTTTTTCTGATGTAAATGATTTGTGTGTAAAGATGTTATTCGTTCTATCCCAATAAATGATATTGGATAGATTATTACCTATCCAAAAATCGTTGTCCGCATCAACAAAAACATTCTTATGAATATGATTAAGCTCGTAGTTATTTTCACTTTCTATTAAAATACGGTCAAAGTTATCTCGCTCCCAATTATATTTATTTAAGTATTCACCGTTAGTCCCAATCCAAATAACACCGTTCTGATCTTTGAGTATTACATTAACAATATTATTATCTAATGAATTTAAATTAGAATCATCATTTAGGTAATAGTAGAATTTTAAATCAGATACATCTGTAGTAAAATCTTCAAGAATAATTTTAATAACTCCATTATTAGTGGCTACCCATAAAGCGTTATTTTCTTTATCAAAAAGTAGTGCATTTATAAATTTGCGTGGATTGTTAGATAGTGATAGTTGCTTATATAAATCAACTCGTAAAAAACTATTTGTTTTCTTGTTGTAATAGTTGAGACCGTTATTAGTTCCAATCCATAAATTACCATCTGTACCCTCTACTATGGCATTTATTCTATTATTACTGAGGGAGCTTGGATTATTTAAAATTGATTTATAAATCTCAAACTCATAGCCGTTGTATTTATTGAGCCCATCAATAGTTCCAAACCATAAAAACCCTTCAGAATCTTCAAAAATTGTAAGACATGTGCTACTGGACAAACCATCTACAGTATCTAAATTTTCAAATTTGAAGTTATTAAACTGACCTTGAGAAAGTATACCGTTTAAGCAACATAGGACAATTAGAAGTATCCTTTTATTCATTTTAATCCAATTACTATTTTTATTGCAAAGAGGTTACCTAACCACTTGTACATCAAAAATTATTTGATAATCAAAATAGCAAAATTTAAGTTAAATATTGCTTGTTATTCAACAAAAATCAAGGATTACAGGGGTATAACAAATTTAGATGAAAACACCACTTTTAAATTTTCTCTACCCTAATGTATATAAACAAAAAAAGCCACTGATTTCTCAGTGGCTTTTTGTCGGGGTGGCAGGATTCGAACCTGCGACCTCCGCGTCCCAAACGCGGCGCGATAACCGGGCTACGCTACACCCCGAATTGGTTATCAAAAAATATGTCTCTCAACGTATTGTTGCGGAGAGACAGGGATTCGAACCCTGGGTAAATGTTTCCACCTACGACGATTTAGCAAACCGCTCCTTTCGGCCACTCAGGCACCTCTCCAGTAATTCTTCAATGAACTGTTGCTCTAAATAGCGGTTGCAAATGTATAAGTATAACTGGTTCTACGCAACTATTTTTGAAGTTTTTTTTTAATATAAAATTACCCCCTTGTTACTCAGGATATTCCACACGTAAATGATAGATATTTCTTAGCTTTTGTTTGAAGATTTTCTTGATTGTTTCAATTTCTTTGAACGTAATATCTGCATTCAAAAACTGATTTGCCTTCATTTGACCTGAAATTATCTTATCAACAAACTCATCGATAATTAAAAAAGTAGGATTCTTTAAACTTTTTGACGCCGCTTCCACAGAATCTGCCATCATTAAAATGGCCGTTTCTCTAGAGAATGGCAAAGGTCCTGGGTACCTAAAATCTTCTTCGTTCACATCTTCTTCCAATTCCTTTTGCTTTTTATAGAAGTAAAACACCAAAGTTGTACCATGATGCGAACGTATGAAATCGATAATTCTATCTGGTAAATTATTCTTTCTAGCTATTTCAATACCTTTTATAACATGATCAATAATGATACGGGCACTATCCTTAGGGCTCAATTCATCATGCGGATTAACATTTGTAACCTGATTTTCCGTGAAATAGGTAGGTTCATTCATTTTACCAATATCATGATACAAAGCCCCTACCCTTACCAGCATAGCATTCGCTCCAATTTCATTCGCTGCTGCCTCTGCTAAATTGGCAACCTGTAAGGAATGATGAAATGTACCTGGAGCCTTATTGGACAATTCTTTTAATAGCTTAGAATTGGTATCGGACAACTCTAACAGAGAAACATCAGAAACAAGTCCAAAAAGCTTTTCATAAATATAGATCAATGGCTGCACAAAAAGAGTTATCATTCCATTTAACAGAAACAACCCTAAAGTATACCATTCAATATCACTTAAATCTCCCTCATGAATGGTATGAAATGCCAAATAACCTATGATATAGATTAATGTAATCTGCCCAACACTAACAAACAAATTAGCTCTTTTATAAAGCTCTGATACGGTAAGTATGGTAACGATACCTGTTATAATTTGGAGGAATATATATTCAAAACTATTAGGCACCACAAAGCCTAGTATCAAAATAGTTAGCACATGTACAAACAGCCCCAGCCTAGCATCAAAAAATGTTTTTAATATTAAAGGAAGGATACAAAGCGGAACTACAAATACCAATTGGTCGTTATACTTTATAACCATTGTGGTTATAAAGACCATTAAAAGAATATTGAAGAATATAAAGGTTACTTTGACATTATTCTCGTAAACTGTTCTTCTATATTTTTTCAGAAACAAGAATAGCATAATAAGTACTAATGCCACTAAAACAGTATATCCAATTAAGATATAATAGTAATTGTTTGCCGTCCAAAGTTCTGACTCATATTCAGATTTTAAAGACTCTAATATCTTTAAATTTTCTGCCTCTACTACTTCACCTTTAGCAATGATCAATCGCCCTTGATCAACTGTTCCCCTGGTATAAGAAAGTTTAGATAAAGCTTCGTTTCTTGCTTTTTGCGTAAGATTATTATCAAAACTTACATTTGGTGTTATAATATCAAAAAACAGTGCTTGCGTTTCTTTCTCGAAAATGGATAAATTATTTTCAGATAGTATTCTACCTACAAGATCATTAATTTCACTGACCCTAAAAAAATCTGTTACTCTAACTTTGCTTGCTTCGTTATCCTTTACAAGAAAAATGAAATTACGCTGAACTTGCTTACCATTGTTCTGTAAAATTCCTTTTGAATAGACGGAATCCAGTATTACTTTCGAGAAATATTTTAAACTTTTTTTTTGATTATCCTTAAGTGTAGAATTACTCCATTTATCTTCAAACTTCTGTTCAAAAGATTGCTCCACATTTTCTACCTCAGCTCTATCATATCTATAGTACGGTAATTGATTACTTTCAATAACCTGTTTCTCTTTAGCTATTTCAGCATCGGTCTTTTGAATAGAAAAATCAAAAGGGGCATATAGGTTTTCAAATTGCCAAGGCTTCCCTTTTTGAAACTCATATTTGAATTTACCTCCCTTGGGCAAAAAAAACACAATAAAAGAAACGGCCACAACATAGAGTATATATTTGAAAATGAGCGATTGCTGTCTGTATAGATTATCCAAAAGAAAATTGTATTAGGTTCATCAAAAATAGAAAATTATAAACTGATAACTAGTAATTGAAACGATATCCCTTGGGTTGCTATAGAATTTAGTAATTTCGTGCTATTAAATTATTAAAAACATGAAAGAGGTCGTTATCGTATCAGCTGTTAGAACCCCAATAGGTAGTTTTATGGGCGGATTGTCAACAATACCAGCTCCAAAATTGGGCGCAGTGGCTATTGAAGGCGCATTGAAGAAAATAAACCTTGACCCTACTTTGGTAGATGAAGTTATAATGGGCAATGTTGTGCAAGCAGGAACAGGTCAAGCTCCGGCTAGACAAGCTGCTATTTTTGCAGGCATTCCCAATACCGTACCCTGTACCACTATAAATAAAGTTTGTGCCTCTGGAATGAAGGCGGTAATGCAAGGCGCACAAGCAATTGCTTTAGGAGACGCTGATATTGTTGTTGCTGGCGGAATGGAGAATATGAGCCTTATCCCACATTATGTACATATGAGAACAGGTACAAAATTTGGACCTACTTCTTTAATTGACGGTATGCAAAAAGACGGCTTAGTTGATGCTTACGACGAAAATGCAATGGGTGTTTGTGCAGATGCTTGTGCTACTAAATATGAATTTAGTAGAGAAGATCAAGATGCATACGCTATTCAATCTTACAAAAGGTCTTCAGAAGCTTGGGAGAATGGAAAATTCGATAATGAAGTTATCCCTGTAGCCGTTCCGCAAAGACGTGGAGAGCCTAAAATGGTGAATAAAGACGAGGAATTTAGCAATGTATTCATTGACAAAATCCCAAATTTAAGATCTGCATTCTCTAAAGATGGTACTGTTACCGCTGCAAATGCATCAACCATCAATGATGGTGCCGCTGCTTTAGTATTAATGAGCAAAGAAAAGGCTGAGGAATTGAATTTAAAACCTTTAGCTGTTATTAAAAGTTACGCAGATGCTGCTCATGAGCCAGAATGGTTTACTACAGCTCCTGCAAAAGCATTACCAAAAGCAT
Source organism: Maribacter sp. Hel_I_7 (assembly GCF_000688315.1). NCBI lineage: Bacteria > Pseudomonadati > Bacteroidota > Flavobacteriia > Flavobacteriales > Flavobacteriaceae > Maribacter > Maribacter sp. Hel_I_7. The sequence goes on from NZ_JHZW01000003.1 coordinate 1,632,750, forward strand.
TGGCCAAATCTAATTTAAAATTAGAGGAAGTTGATTTCTTTGAATTTAACGAAGCTTTCTCTGTTGTTGGGCTTGCCAATATGAAAATATTAGGGCTTAACGATTCAAATGTAAATGTAAATGGCGGTGCCGTTTCTCTAGGTCATCCACTAGGATGCTCAGGTGCACGTATATTGATTACATTACTAAATGTATTAGAACAAAACAATGCTAAAATAGGAGCTGCTGCAATTTGTAATGGCGGTGGCGGTGCTTCTGCTATAATTATAGAAAGGCTATAAGCGCATAAAAAAATTACATGCAGTACGGTATTTGTCAGTTAAGCATTATTCCTGTAAGAAGTGCAACAGAAGAGGTATCTGAATTAGTTACCCAACTTTTGTTTGGCGAACATTACAAGATATTGGAAAGCAGAAAAAACTGGTCTAGAATAAAAACTATATCAGACAAGTGTGAAGGCTGGATCATGAACAGTCAACTAACTTTTATTCCTGAAAATGAATTTAATTCAATTCAAGAAAATAAGGGACAAAAATTTGTTGCAGATCTGATATCGTATGTTGCGGATACTAACGAAATAGTAACACCTATCTTATTAGGATCTTGCATTCCAGACATTCCTTCATTATCCGTTAATTTTGATGGTTCTATTTTAAATTCCGTGCAACCCAAAGATAATTTGGTGAAAACCGCATTGCTCTATTTAAACGCCCCGGAATTAAAGGGAGGAAAATCTCCTTTTGGTATTGATAGTGCAGGTTTTACCCAAATGGTATACAGAATAAACGGATACAATATTTTAAGAACTGCAGAAAATCAATCTACTCAAGGTACCGCTTTAAGCTTCGTTGAAGAAAGTGAAGCTGGTGATTTAGCCTTTTTTGATAATGTTAACGGTGCCATTGACCATGTAGGCATTATTATGGAAAACAACTATGTTATTCATGTTAATGGAAAAGTAAGAATAGATCGAATAGACCATACGGGCATATTTAATAATGACCTTAGAACCTACACACATCAATTAAGAGTTATTAAAAAAGTAATAAAAAAAAAAGGCCCTAATTAGGGCCTTTTAATTTATTTAATGTGAAGGATAATTATTCTCCTAACATCTTCTTCATTTTCATGAAGTTTTCAGTATCCCCCATTGCTCCGTAAATATTCTTAAGCTGAGTCATTACATTTTCATTATCAGGATTGTTCTTCAACGCATCTTCCAATACATCAGCACCTTGCTTAAACAAACCATCTTTCTTTTCTTTCAATTCATCATATTTAGCAATATCCGCTCTAGAATTACCTAATGAATTCATTTCATCAATCATTCCATTTCCTTCATTTACATAAGTCGTAGAAAGATTTAAATAAGCGTTAGTGTATTTAGGATCTAATTCAATTGCTTTTTTATAAGATACACGTGCATCATCATAATTGTTTTGCTCCATACTTATTACACCTACATTGTAATGTAAATCTGGATTATCTGGAGCCAATGCGATTGCTTGAGCCATCAATTCCTTAAACTTATCCTTATTTCCTTGGTTGAAATATAAATTAGCTTCATTAAGAATAAGATTTACATCTTCTGGATCGCTCTTTCTTGCCGCTTGATAAGCCTCTAAAGCTTTTTCATCTTGACCTAATTGTGTATAAATTAAAGCTGTATTTTTAACAATTTCAGCTTTTTTAGATGGTGTTTTCTCATCTACAGGATTAGAATATGTACCAGATTTCACCATAAGATCACGTTGAACCTTATCCATCTCTTCTACTTCTCCAGTTGCAGCATTTGTAGCTTTATAAACCATTGCACTACCATCATACCCTACTTCTTGCAACTTGTTATAGTAATCCAAAGCCATTTCATAATGACCTCCGTTTACAGCACTACCTGCAGCATAGTATAGATAAGAAGTATCTTTTGGACTAAGCGTATAGCTCATGTACAACTTTTCTGCTGCTTCTTTATACTTATTATTACCATTATCACTTACTGCCGAATTAACCAAATCAGCGGTTAAACCAGCCATATATTGATTAGTTTCAGCAGAATACTTCTGCTTACCAGTTGCTTCTTCTATTTCAATAACTTTCTTAAAGGAAGTTGCTGCTTTTTCAAACGCATCGTTATTTCCTTTCTTAGCTAAATCACTATAAATCTTACCTCTAGTAAAATAGTATTGAGCTTGTGTCTTTTCATCAGCAGCTGCAATTGTACCAGATGCCTCTTCTATTGCTGTTTGAGCCGAAGCCGAATCACCAGATTTCAATGCCTTTTCTGCAGACTTTATCTCGTTTTTTTGTGCAAAACCGACCATTGTAAATGTCAGTGCCGCTACAAGTAATAATCTATTCTTCATTTTTAATATATTAAGTATTAGTGTTTACAATTTATGATTCTTTATCATCGGTATCAGTATCATCAATCTCTGTGCCATCTTCTGCATCTACCTCTATATCAAGTATTTCAGCTTCCTCTATTTCATCCTCATCCTTCATAACCTTTGCAACCGCAGCAATTGAGTCATTACCCTTAATGTTGATTAATCTAACTCCTTGCGTTGCCCTACCCATTACACGTAAGTCTTCTACGCTCATACGAATTGCAATACCAGATTTATTGATTATCATTAAGTCATCAGAGTCAGTAACATTTTTAATAGCTACAAGTCCACCGGTTTTATCGGTAACACTAATAGTTTTAACTCCTTTACCTCCTCTATTGGTAACTCTATAATCTTCTATACTAGAACGTTTTCCGTAACCTTTTTCAGACACAACCAAAATTTCATCTTCAAAATTGTGAACAGAAACCATACCGATTACCTCATCTTCGTCATTTGCCAAAGTAATACCGCGTACACCTGAAGCATTTCTACCCATTGGTCTCGTCTTACTTTCTTCAAAACGAATAGCTTTACCAGATTTAAGTCCTAAGAAAATCTCACTTGAACCAGTAGTTAATTTAGCTTCTAACAATTCATCACCGTCACGAACAGTTATGGCATTTATACCATTTTGACGCGGTCTAGAATATTGCTCTAAAGATGTTTTCTTAACAACACCTTTCTTAGTTGCCATAATAACATAATGCGCATTGATATACTCTTCATCTTTTAAATCTTGTGTACAAATGAATGCTTTTACACTATCATCTTGTTCAATGTTTATAAGATTCTGTATAGCCCTACCCTTAGATGTTCTACTTCCTTCTGGAATTTCAAAAACACGCATCCAGAAACACTTACCTTTTTGAGTGAAGAACAACATATATTGGTGGTTAGTACCAACAAATAAATGCTCTAAGAAATCTTCGTTTCTAGTTGATGATGCTTTCTGACCAACTCCTCCTCTATTTTGTGTCTTATATTCTGATAATGGTGTCCTTTTAATATAACCAGCATGAGAAATGGTAATTACCACTTGCTCATCAGGTATCATATCTTCCATACTAAGATCTCCACCAGCAATATTAATTACCGATCTTCTTTCATCACCGTATTTATCCTTTATCTCTAGAAGCTCATCTTTAATGATTTGCATTCTACGTTCTTTTTTCTCAAGAATATCTTTTAAATCGGCAATTAAGAGCATTATCTCATCATACTCCGTTCTTAGTTTATCTTGCTCCAGACCGGTAAGTTGGCGTAATCGCATCTCTACAATTGCCTTGGCTTGGATTTCACTTAATTTAAAGCGTTCTATCAAGTTTGCCCTTGCTTCATCAGCATTGTTAGAAGCTCTAATGATTGCAATAACTTCATCAATATTATCTGAAGCAATAATCAACCCTTCCAAAATGTGCGCGCGATCCTCAGCTTTCTTTAATTCAAATTGCGTACGCCTAACCACAACTTCATGGCGATGCTCTACGAAATAATGAATCATTTCCTTAACGTTCAATAATTGCGGCCTTCCATTAACAAGTGCAATGTTATTGACACTAAAAGAGGTTTGCAATGCTGTATACTTATACAACATATTCAATACTATATTAGGAATGGCATCTCTTTTAAGGATATAAACGATTCTCATACCATTACGGTCAGACTCATCTCTAATATTGGATATACCCTCCAATTTTTTGTCATTAACAAGATCCGCAGTTTTCTTGATCATGTCGGCCTTGTTGACCTGATAAGGTATTTCCGTAACAACGATACATTCACGACCTTGAACTTCTTCAAAAGTTGCTTTAGCACGCATTTTTACACGCCCTCTTCCTGTATGAAAAGCTTCTTTCACACCATCATAGCCATAAATAATACCTCCCGTTGGAAAATCAGGCGCTTTAATATGCGTAATCAACTCATCTATTTCAATATCATTATTGTCGATATACGCAACAGTACCATCGATGACTTCCGCTAAATTATGTGGAGGCATATTGGTAGCCATACCTACAGCAATACCAGATGCTCCATTAACCAATAAAGCAGGAACCCTAGTAGGAAGTACAGTAGGCTCTTTTAAAGAATCATCAAAATTCAATTGATAATCTACCGTTTCCTTTTCTATATCTATAAGCATATCATCTGCAATCTTACGCATACGGGCTTCCGTATAACGCATCGCTGCAGGACTATCACCATCAACAGAACCAAAATTACCTTGTCCGTCCACAAGCATATATCGTAAACTCCATTCTTGAGCCATACGAACCATGGCATCATATACAGAAGTATCACCATGAGGGTGATACTTACCAAGAACCTCACCCACAATACGGGCAGATTTTTTATGCGAGCTATTACTTCTAACCCCTAATTCATGCATTCCAAAAAGAACTCTTCTGTGCACGGGTTTTAATCCGTCCCTGACATCTGGCAGGGCTCGTGACACAATGACCGACATTGAATAATCAATGTAGGCAGATTTCATTTCGTCTTCAATGTTAATGGGAATCAATTTTTCACCGTCAGCCATCTTAAAATCTTATGTTTTTTAATTAGTAAAAAAGCATGCCAATATACTTAAATCCTAAGCGTTTAAAGACTAAGTCGTTTTAATTATATCAAATTTTATTAACACATGCCCACGAAATGTTAATTTTCATTATATACGCTCATTTTTGCGCCTAGAGACGCACATTTAATGGGTTTTACAATAACTTTAACGATTATAGGTATGGTAATTGCCATTGATTGGATGAGATTTAGTAATTTTATAGAAGATAATATAGTATATGGATGATAATTTTTCCCCAAGAGTAAAGGATGTAATTGCTTATAGCAAGGAGGAAGCATTACGACTTGGTCACGATTTTATCGGTACCGAGCACCTCATGCTAGGGCTTCTTAGAGACGGAAACGGGAAGGCCATAAGTATTTTAGATGCTTTGGAAGTTGATTTAGAACATTTACGAAGAAAAGTAGAAATTCTTAGTCCTTCCAATCCTAACGCCAGTGGCGTACAAAAGGATAAAAAGAACTTGCATTTGACAAGACAAGCAGAGCGTGCCTTAAAAACAACATTTTTAGAAGCGAAACTTTTTCAAAGCTCTTCTATTAATACTGCGCACCTTTTACTGTGTATTCTTAGAAATGAAAACGACCCGACTACAAAGCTTTTACATAAATTAAAAGTAGATTATGATGGCGTTAAAGAACAGTTTAAATTTATGATTACAAGTGACGACGATATGGTAGACGGCCCAACGGCCGAATCCTTTCCAAGTGATTCTGAAGATGCTAATGAAGGAAAAGAGAGCACGTTTGGTGCTGCCTCTAACCAGAAAGGTGCTAAAAAATCCAAAACTCCTGTTTTAGATAACTTCGGTAGAGACCTCACCCAAATGGCAGAGGAAAATAAATTAGACCCTGTTGTTGGTAGAGAAAAAGAAATTGAAAGAGTTTCTCAAATTCTTAGCCGTAGAAAAAAGAACAACCCGTTATTAATTGGTGAGCCAGGTGTTGGTAAAAGTGCTATTGCCGAAGGATTGGCATTACGCATTATAGATAAGAAAGTTTCAAGAATCCTTTATAACAAAAGAGTGGTTACACTTGACCTTGCTTCTTTAGTTGCCGGTACAAAATACCGTGGACAGTTTGAAGAGCGAATGAAAGCTGTAATGAACGAACTTGAAAAAAATGACGATGTTATTTTATTCATTGATGAGATACACACTATTGTTGGTGCAGGTGGTGCTACAGGAAGCTTAGATGCTTCTAACATGTTTAAACCAGCATTGGCAAGAGGAGAAATTCAATGTATTGGTGCTACCACTTTAGATGAATACAGACAGTATATTGAAAAAGATGGTGCCTTAGAAAGACGTTTTCAAAAAGTAATTGTTGAACCAACTACTGTTGATGAAACAATTGAAATTTTACATAATATAAAAGGTAAATACGAAGATCACCATAATGTAACTTATACAGACGAAGCTATTGAAGCTTGTGTTAAATTGACAAATAGGTACATGACAGATCGTTTTTTACCGGACAAGGCTATTGATGCTCTAGATGAAGCTGGCTCTCGTGTGCATATCGTTAATATGGACGTTCCAAAACAAATACTTGAATTGGAAAAGAAATTGGAAGATGTACGTGAACTAAAAAACAGTGTAGTTAAGAAGCAGAAATATGAAGAAGCAGCTAAATTACGTGATGACGAAAAAGGTTTAGAGAAAGATCTTGCCATAGCTCAAGAGCGTTGGGAAGATGACAGTAAGCTTAACAAAGAAACTGTTAGCGAAGATAATGTTGCCGATGTTGTTTCTATGATGAGCGGAATTCCTGTTAACAGAATTGCACAAACCGAAAGTAACAAACTGGCCGGATTACCTGAATTAATAAAATCTAACGTAATTGGTCAAGATGATGCCGTTGCCAAAGTCTCTAAAGCTATTCAAAGAAATAGAGCGGGACTAAAGGATCCAAACAAACCAATTGGTTCGTTTATTTTCTTAGGACAGACTGGTGTTGGTAAAACACAACTTGCAAAAGTATTGGCTAAAGAGCTTTTTGACTCTGAAGATGCACTTATACGTATAGATATGAGTGAGTACATGGAGAAATTCGCAATCTCTAGATTAGTTGGTGCACCTCCAGGATACGTTGGTTATGAAGAAGGTGGTCAACTTACCGAAAAAGTGAGAAGAAAACCTTACTCTGTAATACTTTTAGATGAAGTTGAGAAAGCGCATCCAGATGTGTTTAATATGCTTTTACAAGTATTAGATGATGGTTTTTTAACTGATAGTCTTGGTCGTAAAATAGATTTTAGAAATACAATTATTATAATGACTTCTAACATTGGAGCCAGACAATTGAAAGATTTTGGACAAGGTGTTGGTTTTGGTACTTCTGCTAAAAAATCTCAAGAAGATTCACATCAGAAAGGGGTTATTGAAAATGCTTTGAAAAAAGCCTTTGCTCCTGAATTCTTAAATAGAATTGATGATGTAATTGTATTCAATGCTTTAGAAAGAGAAGATATCCATAAGATTATTGATATTGAATTAGCTAAACTTTATAAAAGAATCAAGGATATTGGCTATCACTTGAATCTTACAGATGAAGCTAAAGACTACATAGCAGAAAAAGGGTTTGACAAACAATATGGAGCAAGACCTCTTAAAAGAGCTATTCAAAAGTACATTGAAGATGCACTAGCAGAAGAAATAGTAAATTCTAAACTTAAAGAAGGTGACAGTATTTATATTGAGCTTGACAAGAAAAGTGAAGAATTGACTATTAAAATAGAAAAAGCAGAAGAAGAATCTCCTAAAACATAGAGATTTTCTTTTTTTTAAATATAATTAAGGAGCCTTACATAGGGCTCCTTTTTCGTACAATTCATTTTATAATGTAAGAATAAAAATACACTCAATAGTAGCCATACGTAGTATGAACGATATTTTCGCGTTTAAACTAAAAATTTACCCCAATAATGTAGTTCAGTATATTTTCGCTTCAGACACACTATACTAATACGAAGAGAATGAAAGTTGGATCTACCAAGAAGAAGGTAATTGTAAGGGAGTACGAATTAGAAACAGGGAAAATTCAAGTTTATGATAATTACATGGTATCAATTTTTGACGAGGGAGCTACGCTAACACTCGAAAGAGCTTATCAAATTATCGGGATATCTGAAATTCATTTTAGAGATAGAAACTTCGGTTTCATTAGTCTACGCAAACACTCATTTGCCATTGACCCTACTATTTACAATTATCTTAAACAATTAGACAACCTTAAAGCTTTTGCTATTGTATCTGTTAAAGAGATAGATATGCATAACTTTAAGATTGAAAAATTGTTCTATAAAAAACCAATGAAGTTTTTCATTGAATATGACAACGCTCTTAAGTGGGTTAAAAGAAGAGTTAATTCTTAATAAATAATTTTATTTATTTTCTTCTTCTACCACAGGCTGCTCAGGCAGCTTAAACATATCTAAGTAAGCATTGGCTAGATTATCAATAACATGAGAGGCTGTCAATGACTGAAAACCAGTAGACTCAACCGCAATATCACCAGCTCTACCATGCAAGTAGACTCCAAATATTGCAGCGTCTAAGGCAGCATAGCCTTGCGCTCTAAGTCCCGTAATTACCCCTGTTAACACATCACCGCTACCAGCAGTTGCCATACCAGGATTTCCTGTTGTATTTACATATCCTTTTTCATTATGTACAATTATAGTATGGGCGCCCTTAATAACTACAATACATTTATACTTCTTTGAAAACTTCTTAACCTTATTAAGTTTATCAAAATCGTCTTTCCACTTCCCTATCAATCGCTCCAACTCTTTTGGATGGGGAGTTAAGACAGAATCCTCAGGTATGCTTTTCAATAAATCTTTATTTTCTGATAATATATTCAATGCATCTGCATCAATCACCAATGGCAATTTATTTACTTTTAAAAAATTGGCTAGAGCAGTCGTTGTTGTTTTTGTGGTTCCCATACCAACCCCTATACCCACCACATTTGGTTTTATATCGAAATTTATATTGGAAAGTTCATTCTCGTCTACATCTGTTAGCACCATAACTTCGGGCAAAGAAGCCTGAAGAATAACATAACCGATTTTAGGTATATATGAGGTTACTAATCCGCTACCTGCTTGAAGAGCGGCTTTAGATGATAGACATACCGATCCCATTTTTCCATAACTACCTCCTACGATTAAAGAATGTCCGTACGTACCTTTATGCCCATATTTCTCGCGAGGTTTATAAAGAGTTAATACTTCATTTTTACCAATGAGCTCGTAATCCGTTTCTGTTTCCTTTAAATATTCTGGATCCAAACCAATATCTAAAACCTCCCATTGTTCTATAAAAGGACCCGTTTCTGGTAAGAAAAAGACCAGTTTTGGAGTTTGAAAACTTAAAACAAAATTTGACCTGATAATGGAGTTCACATCCTTTGGACCTTCATCTGTAAATAATCCTGACGGGATATCTATTGACAAAATAAAAGCTTGGGAATCATTTAAATGTTGAATTACTTTAGCCACCCAAGCATCTGGCGTTCTATTTAAGCCTATTCCAAATATTCCATCCACAATGATATCTTCCTTACCTATTTCAGGTAAACTATCATCACAGTTCATAAAATTAGGCCAAATTTTTCTATCTTTTAATCTGTCTAGATTAATTAAAAAATCTTTAGATCGTTTTTCACTATAATTAATTACATACACTTCTATATTGTAACCATGATCAACGAGATGTCTAGCAAGGGCAATACCATCGCCACCGTTATTACCAATACCACAAAACAAATGTATTTTTACAGGAGCACCTTGCATACGTAAATGCATCCAATTAAAGAGTTGCAGGGCTGCACGCTCCATTAATTCGTTACTTCCTATTTCCTCTTTTTTAATAGAAATCTGATCTGCCTTATAAATCTGTTTTGCACTATATAATTTCATTCTTTATTTTTTTTATATCTAAAACCTAACGATTCCGTAAAAAATTGTGCAATCATTTGTTTAGGATACCAAATGTACTACTTTTGATTTTCAACAATTAGTATTATGGACTGCTATAAAACAGACATAAAATTCGATTACACTTCTACTACCATTAACTATGGTTCTACAACTGCATGGTTCACCCCTTGGGGGTAAAAACTATTTTTTCTCGTACCTGTGTTTAATTACACCATATCTTAATTACAAAGTCAATATTTCAATAACATGAAAGTTCTAAAATTTGGTGGCTCATCTGTAGCCAAACCCGAAAATATAGTTAAAATAAAAAATATAATCTCTACGTACAATGACCCTATCATTTTGGTTGTTTCTGCTCTAGGAGGTGTAACAGATTTATTGTTAGAAGCTGGGTCATTAGCTTCAACACAAGATCAATCATATAAAGAAATTTTAACAACATTAGAAGAAAGACATTTATCTACTATAAAAGAACTATTACCTGTTACTGCGCAAAGTAAGGCACTTAGCAAGGTTAAAAGTGAATTCAATGTATTAGAAACATTACTGGAAGGCGCTTTTTTCATTGGAGAAATAACTCCTAAATTATCTGATAAAATAGTTAGCTACGGTGAACTTCTTTCATCATACATAATTAGTGAATATCTCATTAGCGAAAAGTTAGATGCTGAATTTAAAGATAGTAGAGAACTTATAATTACCAGTAAGTTGAATGGTAAAAACACGGTGAATTTCACTAAAACTAATGCAAATTGTGCAGATTTCTTTAATTCATCAACTAAGAAAATTACTGTTTGCCCAGGGTTTATTTCAACTTCAGAAGATGGGGTATCTACTACATTAGGTAGAGGTGGTTCTGACTATAGTGCCGCTATATATGCTGCAGCCGTAGATGCTGATATTTTAGAAATATGGACAGACGTTAGTGGTATGTATACGGCTAACCCAAAAATGGTAAAACAAGCGAAGGCTATTCCGCATATATCGTATGAGGAAGCTATGGAATTATCGCATTTTGGTGCCAAAGTACTTTATCCGCCAACAATACAACCTGTATTATCAAAAGGCATATCTATCGTTATAAAAAACACTTTTAGTCCTGATGAAGCAGGAACATTAATTACCAAATCTAAGAATGAAAAAGGAAAAACAGTACGTGGTATAAGCCACATTGGCAATATTGCACTATTATCCTTAGAAGGACCTGGAATGGTAGGTATACCTGGTATCTCAAAACGCTTTTTTGAAGTTCTCTCCCAGGCAGATATAAGTGTAGTATTAATTACCCAAGCATCCTCAGAGCATTCTATATGTGTAGGTATTTCTGCAGATGATGTAGAGAAAGCAGTAAACATTGTTAATGTAGCTTTTGAATACGAAATTGAAAGAGGTCGTATTAAACAAGTAATACCTGAAAAAGATTTGGCTATCGTTGCCCTAGTTGGTGATAATATGAAAAGCCACCAAGGGCTAAGCGGTAAAATGTTTAGTACACTTGGAAAAAACAATGTCAATATTAGAGTAATTGCACAAGGTGCCTCTGAAAGAAATATTTCATGCATCATTGATGAAAAGGATGTGAAAAAAGCGTTGAACGCATTACATGAAGAGTTTTTTGAGGAAAACATAAAACAACTAAACCTATTTGTAATGGGTGTTGGTAATGTTGGTGCAAAGTTTCTAGAACAAATTAAAGAACAACGAAAATTCTTAAAAGAGAATTTGAAATTAAACATTCGCGTAATTGGAATGTCCAATTCTAGAACTATGCTTTTTGATGAAAAAGGAATAGACTTAAAAGATTGGTCAACTAAACTGGCCGAAGGTCAAAAAGCGGATAAAGCAAAATTCTTAGAACTAGTAAATAGTTTAAATTTTAGAAATAGCATCTTTGTAGACAACACTGCAAGTGAAGATGTTTCAAAAACCTACAGTGAATATTTAAGCAATAGTATTTCTGTGGTTACCTGTAATAAAATTGCATGTTCTTCTGCCTTTGAAAATTATTCGCATTTAAAGACATTAGCAAGAGCATACAACGCTCCTTTCTTATTCGAAACTAACGTTGGTGCAGGCTTACCAATTATTGATACTTTAAAACATCTTATTGCCTCTGGAGATAAAATCTTGAAAATTCAAGCTGTTCTTTCGGGAAGTTTAAACTTTGTTTTTAACAATTTCGATGACAAAACCACCTTTCATGATGTTGTAAAACAAGCTCAGGAAGAGGGATATACAGAACCTGATCCAAAAATTGATTTAAGTGGAGTTGATGTTATGCGTAAGATATTGATTTTGGCGCGTGAAAGCGGAAATCAATTGGAAATCAGTGATATTACTAATAATCCATTCTTACCTGAAGAAAGTTTAAACACAGCCAATAATGACGAATTTTTCGCTTCTTTAATAAAACATGAAGCTCATTTTCAATCATTATACACAAGTGCCAAAAATGACGATAGCAAATTAAAGTATGTTGCTCAGTTTGATAATGGCAAAGCAAGTGTAGGCTTACAAGAAATACCTAAAGGTCATGATTTTTATAATCTAGAAGGCAGTGATAACATTGTATTATTTTATACGGAGCGCTACCCTAACCAACCTATGATTATCAAAGGTGCAGGTGCAGGTGCTGCTGTAACAGCTTCTGGTATATTTGCAGATATTATACGAATTGGTAATTTCTAAATTTCATAAAAGGAGTATTAATTATGAACCAAAACGAAATTAAAGTCTTTTGCCCTGCTACTGTTGCGAACGTTTCATGCGGATTTGATGTGCTAGGTGTTGCCCTAGACTCGGTCGGTGATGAAATGATCATTCGAAAAGTGCCACAAAAAGGGATTAAAATTACTAAACTCACTGGGCAAGATTTACCAAAAGAAACCTTGAACAATGTTGCGGGTGTTGCCGGTAATGCATTTTTATTGGCTTCGGATTATGATGGCGGATTTGAAATTGAAATCAATAAAAAAATAAAACCGGGAAGTGGTATTGGTAGTAGTGCCGCTAGTTCAGCCGGAGCTGTTTGGGCAATGAACCATTTATTGGGTAACCCGTTCAGTAAGACAGAATTGGTAAAATTCGCAATGGAAGGTGAACGTTTAGCAAGTGATGTTGCCCATGCCGATAATGTAGCCCCTGCACTATTTGGTGGTTTTACATTGGTACGTAGTTACAGTCCGTTAGATATTATTTCAATTCCAGCACCAACAGAGTTGTATGTTACCATAATACATCCGCAGATAGAAATAAAAACTTCAGATTCCAGAAAAATTTTGAAAACCACTATTTCTATGGAGACCGGAATTAAACAATGGGGAAATGTGGGCGGTTTAGTTGCTGGATTATTTAAAGAAGACTATGAATTAATTGGTCGCTCTTTAGAAGATCATATTGTAGAACCAATTCGTTCTATTTTAATACCTGGTTTTGACGAAGTAAAAAAAGTGTCAATAGAAGCAGGTGCCTTGGGATCTGGAATTTCAGGATCTGGTCCATCAATATTCGCATTTAGTAAAGGGAACGAAACTGCATTAAAAGTTGGCAATGCCATGAAATCAGTTTATGATAAAATTGGCATAGCTTACGAAATACATGTTTCAAAAATTAATATGGAAGGCGTTAAACTTTTATAAGTTTAGTAGCACATACCTATAACAATAAAAATTTTCAGTTTGAAATTCTATAGTTTAAATAATACAGCACCCGAAGTTTCTTTTGATACAGCCGTAGTAAACGGTATTGCTCCTGATAAAGGTTTGTATTTTCCTGAAGAAATTAATCCGTTACCAATTTCCTTTTTTGAGAATATTGAAAGTTTCTCCAATGAAGAAATTGCCTTTAAGGCGATACAGCAATTTGTTTCTGGCATTGTTCCTGACGATGTATTAAAGGATATTTTAAAAGAAGTTTTGGACTTTGATTTTCCTGTTGTTGAAATTACACCTAACATTGGCACTTTAGAGCTTTTTCATGGCCCCACTATGGCATTTAAGGATGTAGGAGCTCGTTTTATGGCACAATGTCTAGGATATTTCTCTAGATCTACAAAAAATGAGGTTACCGTTCTCGTTGCTACTTCTGGTGATACCGGTGGTGCAGTTGCTAATGGTTTTCTAGGTGTTGAAGGTGTAAATGTTGTTATTCTATATCCTAGCGGAAAAGTAAGTGATATTCAAGAACGACAATTAACTACTTTAGGTAAAAATATTACTGCTTTAGAAGTAGATGGCACTTTCGACGATTGTCAAGCAATGGTAAAAAATGCATTTTTAGATAAAGAACTACTTGATGAAATGAAACTGACATCAGCTAATTCCATTAATGTAGCCAGATGGTTACCGCAACTTTTCTACTTCTTATTTGCTTACAAACAAGTAAAATCCAAAGGTAAAGAAATTGTGTTCTCAGTTCCTTCCGGTAACTTCGGAAATATATGTGCGGGGTTAGTGGCACAAAGGTTAGGTATGCCTGTTAAACATTTTATAGCATCAACAAATGTTAATGACACTGTACCGCAATTTATGCTTACAAAAGAGTACAATCCTAAGCCATCTACAGCTACCATATCTAATGCGATGGATGTTGGCGACCCTAGTAATTTCATTAGAATAAGACATTTGTTCAAGGATGATTTTGAAGCATTGAAAAAGAATCTTTCTTCTTATTCTTTTGATGATAATAATACTAAAGAGGCTTTAAAGGAAATTTACAATATAAGCGGATACATTGCTGATCCTCATGGAGCTGTAGGTTATTTAGGTCTTAAAAAATATCAACAGCAACATCCGGAAACTTACGGTATATTTTTAGAAACGGCACACCCAGTAAAATTCTTGGACATTGTAGAAGAAACACTTAATGAGAAATTAGAAATACCTGCTCAAATTCAAAAAGTGATGGGAAAAACTAAAACATCAATTCAGATTTCTAATTACGAAGGTCTTAAGGATTTTCTTTTAAAATCTTAGGCTTCATTTAAAGGTTATTTTATTTTGTCAATTTGATGCTCAGCCTTAATGGCTTCTATTTATTTTCAATAAATTTGTATTGTTAATAAAGATAGAACATGAAAAATACTGCGCTTACTGCCACACACGAATCTCTTGGTGCCAAAATGGTTCCTTTTGCTGGTTATAATATGCCCGTTTCTTACGAAGGTGTTAATGCCGAACATGAAACCGTACGTAATGGTGTTGGTGTTTTTGATGTATCGCATATGGGCGAGTTCTTAATCTCTGGTCCTACGGCATTAGACTTAATTCAAAAAGTATCATCTAACGATGCAACAAAATTGACTATTGGAAGAGCACAGTATAGTTGTTTACCTAATGAAACTGGGGGTATTGTTGATGACCTTATCATTTATAAAATTAAAGAAGAGCAATATTTATTAGTGGTGAACGCCTCTAATATTGAAAAAGACTGGAATCATATTTCATCATATAATGAAGAATTTAAAGCAGATATGACCAACATTTCTGAAGGGTATTCTCTTTTAGCTATTCAAGGACCTAAAGCTGTTGAAGCAATGCAATCTTTAACTTCTGTTAATTTAGCTGATATTAAATTCTATCATTTTGAAGTGGCCGATTTTGCAGGTATAGATAATGTAATTATTTCTGCCACAGGATATACCGGCTCTGGAGGATTTGAAATTTATTGTAAGAATGACGAAGTAAAACAAATATGGGATAAAGTTTTTGAAGCTGGAGCAGATTTCGGAATTAAACCTATTGGTCTAGCAGCTCGAGATACCTTGCGTCTAGAAATGGGATACTGCCTTTACGGCAACGATATCGACGATAACACTTCTCCAATTGAAGCAGGTTTAGGATGGGTAACAAAATTCAATAAAGATTTTGTAAACTCTGTAGCTTTAGAAAAGGAAAAACAACACGGAGCAGAACGTAAGCTTATTGCTTTTGAACTAGATGAGCGTGGTATACCAAGACATGGTTATGATATTGTTGATGGTAACGGTAAAACTATAGGTGTTGTTACATCAGGTACTATGTCTCCTTCAATGGGCACAGGCATTGGCTTAGGCTATGTTCCCCCAATATTCTCAGATATAGGTAGTAAGATTAATATTCAGATTAGAAAAAAAGCTGTACCGGCTACCGTAGTTAAATTACCATTTTACAAAAGTAAATGATAGATTTTCAAAGTATTCTTACATCAATTAACAAGGCTGCATCTAAAGAAAAGGATAGAGGTAAAATTGCAGATTACATACCAGAATTAGCTAAAATTGATGTAGAAAATTTTGGAATTCATCTTATAGATATTCAGCAGAATACCTACTCTGCCGGAAATTCTGATGAAAAATTTTCGATTCAAAGTATCTCGAAGGTTTTAAGCCTTTCTATGGCTTTAGGACTCATTGGAGAAAAACTTTGGGAACGTGTAGATGTTGAACCTTCTGGAGATCCGTTCAATCATTTATCGCTTTTAGAATTAGAAAACGGAATTCCTAGAAATCCGTTGATAAATCCTGGTGCTATTGTAATTGCCGATATTCTAGTTTCTCAATTAGAACATCCGAAGGAAGAATTTTTAGCTTTCGTTCAAAACATTGCCAATGACGATACTATAGCTTATGATGTTGATGTTGCAAAATCTGAAAAACGAACTGGATTCCGAAATTTTGCAGCTGCTAACCTTTTAAAATCATATGGTAATTTGAATAATGCTGTAGACGTCGTTCTAGATTTTTATTTTCATCAATGTTCGCTTAGTATAAGTTGTGCGCAATTAACAAATACGTTCTACATGTTTATGAATCATGGTAAATGTAGAAGAAATAACACGTTCTTAACTACAACTCAGGTAAAACGTATTAATGCTATAATGTTGACTTGCGGGTTTTATGATGAAGCTGGCGAATTTGCTTTTGAAGTTGGGCTACCTGGCAAAAGTGGTGTTGGCGGTGGTATTGTTGCCTTCTTACCAAATAAATTCTGTGTAGCAACATGGTCTCCGGGACTAAACCCTAAAGGAAATTCTAAATTAGGAATGCTTGCACTAGAAAAATTAACGACAGAAACTGAACTTTCTATTTTTTGAAATTAGACACTAAAAAAATATTGATTCTTGGCGGAAGCGGTTTCATTGGTAACGCGATTTACAAAGAACTTTGTAATTATTTCGATACTTATGGCACCTATTGTCATGCCGCAAATTCATACTCATCTAATAAACAATTTCTTCATTACAATTTAGAAGAAGATGATATTGTTGAAGTTTTAGAAGAGGTAAAGCCCCAAATAATAGTTTCTGCTTTAAGAGGAAATTTTGCCGCTTTGGTTATCGCTCACAATCATATTTTAGAATATATTTCAAAAGAAAACTGTAAAATTTACTTTATATCATCAGCTAATGTTTTTGACGCTTACAGCAAATATCCATCTTACGAAATGGACAAGACATTATCTGAAAGTATATATGGTAGACTTAAAATTAAGATTGAGAATATGCTACTTAGACTGCCAAAAGAGAAAATGGCAATATTAAGAGTACCAATGGTTTTTGGCAATAGTTCTCCTAAGATTAAGGAAATGAAAAAGGCGATTATAGAAAATAAACCCGTAGAAGTCTTTCCTAATTTGATATTAAATGTAACCAATGATGATAAGCTTACTCAGCAAATTCATTATCTTATCAATAGAAATAAAACAGGTATTTACCACTTAGGAAGTAATGACCTTACACATCACGAAGATTTTATCAAAGAAATCTTAGAGCGTGTAGGCAACTTTAACCCTATAATTAAAAGAGTCTATACCACAAATGAAGATCGGTATTTGGCAGTTTTACCTAAGACCAATAAATTGCCTAAAAATTTACAGTTTACATTTCAAGATATTATTGACCATCATGTTTTAAATTAGCAACTATTATGAAAGAAATGGAAAAATTTACTGACCAGCAAATAGCGGACTATTTGGGTCAACTTGACGGATGGGAATATGTGGATGGTGCCATAGAAACCACATTTGAATTTAAAAATTTCAAGGAAGCATTTTCAGTAATGACCCGTATAGCCTTTGAGTGTGAAGCTCTTAACCATCATCCAGATTGGAGCAATGTTTACAATACATTAAATATCCGTTTAAACACTCACGATGCCAATGGTGTTACAGAAAAAGATTTTGAATTGGCAAGAATTATAGAAGGAATCATAGAAAGTGAATTTTAATAACCAACATTAATTTTATAAAAAGGATGTTCTGTAATTATAATTTGTATGATTTCTGAACATAACCCTTTTTGTACATTTGTTAAAAATAATTTACCATGGGAAGAGCTTTTGAATTTAGAAAAGCACGTAAAATGAAAAGATGGTCAGCAATGTCAAAAGCCTTTACTCGTATAGGCAAAGATATTGTGATGGCCGTAAAAGAAGGCGGACCAGATCCAGATTCCAATTCACGTTTAAGAGCTGTTATACAGAATGCAAAGTCTGTAAACATGCCAAAGGATAATGTAGAGCGAGCTATAAAGAGAGCAAGCGATAAAAGCCTTGGAGATTATAAAGAAGTCCTATTTGAAGGATATGCACCTCATGGTATTGCCGTCTTAGTAGAAACTGCTACAGATAATAATACCAGAACAGTTGCCAATGTTAGAAGCTACTTTAATAAATGCAATGGTAACCTGGGTACATCTGGTTCTGTAGAATTTATGTTTGACCATACGTGTAATTTTAGAATACCTGCAGAAGGTATTGACCCAGAAGAATTGGAACTGGAATTAATCGATTTTGGAGCAGAAGAAGTCTTTGTTGATGACGATGGAATTCTAATCTATGGTCCATTTGAAAGTTTTGGCGCACTTCAAAAAGAATTAGAAAATAGAGAAATAGAAATTTTATCATCTGGTTTTGAGCGTATTCCCCAAGTAACAAAATCACTAAATGAAGAGGAAGCTGCAGATGTAGAAAAACTCTTAGAAAAGTTAGAAGAAGACGATGATGTACAGAATGTTTACCATTCTATGGAAGAGTAATTATCCAATATAATTATATAAAGAAAGGAGACCAAAATGGTCTCCTTTCTTTTGTTTTCAGCCTCTAGATTATTATTGCCCGTCCTCAGGATATTTATCTCCTTCAATACTATAATTGTTCGCTAATACTGAAAAATCCAAAAAATTAACTAGTCCATCTCCATTATAATCAGCATTAATATCAAAACCAGCATCTTCTGGAGAAATATTATAACTATTCGCCAAAATACCAAAATCTATGAA
Organism: Maribacter sp. Hel_I_7; assembly: GCF_000688315.1. Classification (NCBI taxonomy): domain Bacteria; kingdom Pseudomonadati; phylum Bacteroidota; class Flavobacteriia; order Flavobacteriales; family Flavobacteriaceae; genus Maribacter; species Maribacter sp. Hel_I_7. Next base: position 1,651,923 of record NZ_JHZW01000003.1, read on the forward strand.
ATCTACAATATTATTACCGTCGCCATCACCCCCATTCAATTGACCTATATCACTAGAATTAACTCCTGATACTATAGAAATATTTGGTAATACCATTTGTAAATGTCTATCTGCTTTAATAACTAAGTCATATAAACCTGGTGCAAGTCCAGAAACTAAAAGTAGACCTTCGCTAGCTGTAATTGTTGTTGATAGGCTTGCGGTTGATGAACCTACTGGATATGCTTCCACATTAAAATTTACCTCAGTTGCCTCCCATGAAGGAATAGAGTATGTAATAGTCATATCAGTATTTATTACAGTTGAATCATATTCCAATACTACAATATTAGAAGCTAAACTATTTCCATTTGGGGATGTCGTAATAGCTAAAATGTGATTAAGACCTCCATCTGGCGCATTGCCCGTACCTAATGTTTTTGTCAATACTACGGGAATAGCCCCATTACCTAATCCATCTAAAGTAATACTATATAATTCTTTTGCCATAGCCGAGTTCGCCTCAAATGGGTCAACATCATAACCAACTGTAGGATTTCCCGGATCAATGAATAAATGAGAATCTACTCTTAATAACTCTACGGTAGCATTAGGTTCTCCTGTTATACTTATTGTATGGTTTACATTACCAGTTACAATTGGGGTATTTAAACCTACTGCATTAATTATAGGTGCAGTAAGCGTATTTTCTGTAATTATAGCATCAGATCCACCCAATGAACCTTCATCCCATAAGGAGGATGTATATGATTGCCCGTTTGCAAAATATACGGTAACTTTTGCTCCAATTAGTTCAAAACCAGATATTGAACCTGAATCACCTGCACTTAAATCACCTTTAATGCTTGTAGGATCCATATCGGCTCCAAAATAAAACTTTTCACCACTATTAAAATCTGTGAAATCAACTGCCATACCATCATAGCCTTCTGCATTATCAATACCATTATGGGGATTAAAGAAAGGATCAATACATGCGTCCGTTACTGATTGCCCAACTACTGCAGACCCATCGCCTAAAGTTCCTGGAGTTAGGCATTTGGCTGTTGAATCTCCTGCCGTACCTATAGGGTCAAAAACAACATCGAACATGAAAGCTGTACTTGTTTCTATCTCTAATCTGGTAATATCTACAGCCCCAGTATTTTCTATAACGAATGAATTATTTCCATATGTACTAGCCGTTAACCCATCTCCAGCATTTACTTGTACAAACGCAGAGCCTATGCCTGTTTGTCCTGAAGAAACAATCCAGTCAAAATTTACAACTGATGATGCCGGTGGTGAACAGTTATCTGAAACCGAAACTTGCACTGCATAAGGACTTCCTGCGGAAGCACCTGCCGTTCCACCTTCAACTTGTATAGATTGTGCCCCATTAAGAGTACCTGTTGGTACCCCTGTACCATGAATATCAATATTTGTTAAACCGAAACGATCAATTTTATGACCCGCGGAGCGCTCAGCCATTTGAATTGGGTATGTTCCTGCATTTGGGAAATAGGCATAGATTGGAAAACCATTATTATCTATTGTCTTGGCATCCCATTTATTACCTCCTCCTCCACTTCTATATACTTTAAAGTATCCCTTGCTACCCGCATTTTCATTTCCGTGATCAGTTCTACCCTGTGCATTTCCAGCTGGGTAATAAAGCGTTTTCGAGCCACTACCAGAAAGTAATCCTTCTAGCTCAGAGGTACTACTTAAAGATCCACCTTGAACACTAAAGAAATGAACTTCAGATGTATTATCTATCTTAAACCAAGTATCATTTTCCTCGGTTGCATTTGTCCCTGTAAATTGAGATTTCATATGTAATCGATAAACACCCGGCGTCGTGATTTGAACATTATACGTTAAAATTTGACCTCCTGTTGCATTTCCGTAATTATTTTGACTTGCAACTAAATAAGATGGAGAACCTGTTTCAAGATTCCATCCACTTGGAGAATCCACAAAATCAGTTTCAGCCTCTATAATAACTAACCCATTATCTTCTATAAAGGCACCATCAACACCAGAGCCCCCTGTTCCTTGTTCAAGTATTCCACTAATAAGACCTGTCGAGGCATTAATTTGTAAACCAGCAGGTAAATTCGAAGCTGAATATATATAAGACCCACAATTGTCATCATCAGAAGCTACTACCTGTACATTTACAGCATCACCTTCAACATTATTTTTTGTTGATATAGATGTCAATGTTGGAGGTAAATTTCCAGAGAAATTCAAGGCTTTAATTTGAATTCCTTTTAAAGCCGGATTTTCAATCCCATGAATGAATTCTAAATCAATAACTCCATCAGACACTGTAGTAAAAGAACGTACAAATGCACCTTTAGGACCAGCTATTGCGTAAGGATCAATTGCTGTAAATATTGAAGGAACTACACCATCTACCGAAATATCAAATACCCTTTGATTGGCAGCTGTTATGCTTCCAAATAATTCTGCGAACAATAATGTTATCTCAACTTGAGTTCCTGCTTCAACTGGAAATTGCCATAGCATTTCTGGAATTGCCACAGCATCATATCGTTCAGAATTAAAAACTATTGGGTTTATTCCAGGAAATGCTGTCAAAGAAGGATCAGTAGTTATAACTGCGCCAGGGTGAGCACTACCTGAAGTTCCCAAATAAATGCTATTGCCTGTTGTACTCGCTGCCAAATAAGGAGAATTACCCTCTAAACCAAAGTTACTTTGGTCTGCTGCCCATTCTGGTAATGAACCATCTGATGCTGCAGACATTGGTCCTCCCACATTAACCCTAAAAAGCACTTGTTCTGTTCCACTTCCTGGTCCAGCTGTAATGGTCCATGAAAATGTTATTATTTGGGCATCATCGGAAATACTATCACTATCATCGACCGTTATTGTAACTGGATATACTCCGTTAGAATTAGGTCCTCCAGTGGCAGCATTATTTGAAATGGTACCTATTATATCACCATTGGTAGGTTCAATATCTAAGCCTATTGGAAGTCCCGTGGCTGTATAAATCAAATTTCCATTACCACCTGTTGCGGAAACATCAATTAATGATTCTGTGCCTTCTTGATTTGTTTGGTTAGATATAGGATTAGCAACAATAGGAATTTGTATAACCTCAATATCACTTGATAAAACTTCAATAGCGGATAGTTTTGCATTATTAACAGTAGCTGTCATTACAATACTTAAAAAACCATCTGTAACATTAATATTTTGAAACTGCTTGATCACAGCAGAAGCATTACCTACATCATTAAATATATCATAATCAGATAATAATGTCTGACCTTCAATAGTTATATTAAAAACCCTTGAGCCAACTCCGCCATTTGCACTTGTAAAATATAACTCTGCTAATGCAAGGTTAACATTATAATTACCTGACTGTGCAACAGGGATTTCATAATTTAAAGTAGGTGCGTATCGCTCTGTATGGTACAAAATATCGTCAACTGTATTTGCAATTGCTTTTTCATTTGTATAAACAGTTCCACCAACAAAGTATTGATCAGCTGACCAAGTGTTACCCGAAGCATCAGTAAATTCGGGACCACCTGAGTTAATTCTAATAATCTCTGCTGGTACAGCAGACTCATCGAATTCTACAATTATATAGTTAGATAAATTACTTGTAGCACCATCATCGTCCACTACAACGGCAGCAAAAACTGCATAACCTGCTTCCTCATCTATATCGGTTAAGGTAACTAGAAAACTAACTTGACTAGAATTATCCGCAATACCATCATATTCTTGAATTCCAATTACGCTATTGATTTCCCAAGGGTCTATTCCATAACCTACATCTGCATAAGGTCCTGTTAACCCATTTATAAAGAGACCAGCCTCCATTTGTAAAAGTGTCACATTTGCATCAACCGGAGCTGTAACTACTATAGTTTGATTTGCATTTGAAACAATACTTTTACTTGCTACACCTAGCATTTCTATTACCGGGGCATTGGGCAATGCATTTCTAACAATATTTACAGACTCACTATCAGAATCTGGTTGTGTTCTATATAATTCTACTGTCCATATTTCCCCTGTATCAAATGTAACAGTAACCGTAGAACCAGCTAATTCTAACCCTGAAACACTACCAGATTCGTTAGGACCAGGAGAACTCCCTCCCTTTATACTTATAGGGTCAACATCTAAACCAAATGCCAACTCTTCTGTTGGTTGAAAATCATTAAAATCAATAGATAGTCCATAAAAGCCACCTTCATATGCGTTCGAAAAAGTATGAGTAGTTTTACCTGTGGTAGTCGCTCCCCCTCCATTTGGAGTAAAGTCTTTAGAAGTACCATCGCCGGCATTTCCGTAAGGGTCAAAAACTACTTCTGGAATAATTGCTGTTGATAGATTAAAAGTAACATTAGTTATGTTTGCCCCAACTGAATTATTCTTTACATAAAACGAAGAGTTACCATAAGTACTACCATTTATACCACTTGTGTTAATTTCTACTAAAGCTGTTGTTTCTGATAAATTTTGTTCCACTACAAAATAATCCCAACTTGCTGAAAATTCAGGGGCCGCATTCGCTGAAGTGGCTAACGGGCCTGCCGCCAATGCACTTGGCACACCATTGATTGTATAGGTTCCCTGTATGGCATCTAACAAATCGCCAATTACCGTTATAGGATTACCTATATCTATTCGCGTTCCATTATCGGCTGAATAACTAGCTTGAACATTACCTGTACCAGGATCAATACTTAAATATAGCTTGAGAGCGGTTGCAGATAGAATTCCGGGAGCATTCACAACTTGATCTGATGTACTTAGCCCATTATTTTCATAATATATTTGAAAAGCTGGTATACCTCCATTATTTCGTATGGTTAACTTTAAATAATTATCTTGGTCACCTGCACCAATAAAGATTCCATGTGCAGCATAGTTAAGCGGTGCAATATCATTAAAAAATGGACCATTAATTTGTCCTAAAACGGAAAATGAACCCGTTGCTATCGAAGAGTTAATAGGAAATTGAAAGGCATTTTTCTGTGTATTAGTAGCTTGATAAGCATCTCCATCTGTAACTGAAGGATCTGTATAAACACCAGCTGTTCCTCCAAAAACCAATTCATCTCCAATATCATCAATAAGATTAAAATAATCTTCATTGCCATTGGTCATTATACCTGTAAAACCTATAGTTCCAAAACCATAGCCTGTAGAATTAAACAAATCTAATCTAAAAGGAATATTTCCAATTCCACTTTTACCATTTTGCGGATCAAAACAAAAAGCATCATTTACATCTAAAATACCATCATTATCATCATCTGTATCACTAAAATCAGAACGCTTGAAACCATTAAATTCTACAACATCATCAAAATCATTAGGTTGACTGGCTCCAGAACAAGGATTACTACCACTAGCAATTTCATCTGCATTTGTATATCCATCACCATCATCATCGATAGTATCATCATCTAATCCATCACAAGACCCAGGATCTATTCCATTATAATCTGTTGGTTCAAAAATTGTAATATTATCGGCACCATAAGTTACCGCCCAAACTGTACCAGCAAAAGTATCATTATCACCTTGAGCAATAACATCTAGAGGATTTGACCCAAAACCAGATGCGAAAGTTGCACTGCCATTACTACAATCACCTACCGTTGAAGTACCATTTTGTGGTACAGCAGGACAATTCGTGGCTACCTTACCATCTGCACTCAATACCACCTTATAAATGTTACCGTTATAGGCTGCTAATAAAAGATTACCTTTCAATGCGTTATCAAAATTACTTGCGGTATATTCAGTTAGACCATTTGTAGAAGGACCATAGTTGGACAATGTATTATCATCTTGACCTGAATTTCTAAAATCCCCTTCGGCGGGGTTGGCCATAGAAATTGGTACTGGGGGCCAATCTACAGGAAGTGAATTAGCTGCAAAATTAGGGTCAGTTGAACTTAAAATTTGATTTCTAAACGTACCATTTACGTATAACCCCGCACCAGCAGGATTTGCTCTAATTGGTGCTGGATGTCCTCCATAATATTTTTCATTTGGTGCCGCATAATTGAAATCTCCTGATTCTAAGGTCCTAATGTAATGTAAACCATTCTTATTATTCACTTTATCATCTCCTCCGGGTCCTGTTCCATTTGAACCTGGTTCTCCGGAAATAAAATTGTTAGTTACGGTTGCAGTGCCTCCAACTGGAATTTCTGAAGTATAATCAGCCTCACCCTCCGGATGACCACCCCATCCCCCATTTGCTCCATTGTCTACACCATACATTTTCCCGGATTCTGTTAAGATAATATCATAAAGATTTCGAAAACCAGTAGCATGCAATTGAACTGGTCCCGTTAAATCTATCTTAGCCTGATTTAACCCATCATTTCCTCCAAATGGATCACCTGGATCAATTCCATTATAACCTGGTGCATTTATATCGTTTATTCCATTTACATTTGGTCGTGTTGGATCATCTAATGTTGGTAAGTCATATTTATATTTTGATCCATCTGACCATGTCTTCACCGGCATACTTTCGAGCATATTTAAATTGACTTTAATTATGGCCGCCGAGTATACATATTCCGTGGTCAAAGCAAAATTATTTGAAGGAGAACCCGCATTTGTATGTCCACCAATAGCTAAAAATAATGTATTTGTATTATCATCAATTTGAATACCATTAGTAGCATGGTTTTCTTCTGACCTTGGTAACCCTCTTACTAAATCAATTTTTTCCCATTGTGTACAAACATTATCAACTACCCCGCCAATACAAGTTAGACATGAAATCATACCCGAATTAGTATCCAAACCACTATCATTGCCACCACCACCGGCTCCAATTCTAGGGTCGCTAGAACTAACATATAATTTTGGATTAAAAGCTGTACCTGAAACATATATACCTGTTACTTGCCTATTTCCTTGACCATCGGCCAGTCCAGTAATATCACTATGATTTTGAATATTCTGAACCAAATTAATAGTTTCTGTAGATACAACATCATAATCATTTGGACCATTCCGGTCTATAGTATATGAATATATGGTTCCGTTTTGCTGAGAAACATATAATCGATCATCTGGTCCAAATTGAAGCGACGTTGGATTATTAGAAGATTCACCAAAAAGACCACTAGAGCCAAAATCTTGAGAATGTATCATCGTTGGTAAAGCAAATCCTAAACAAATCAAGATAAACTTGATTTGTTTAAAACTTACATGGGTTGGTTTGTTATTTTTCATAATATAAATCTTTATTATAGTAAAGTGGTTGTGGGTATAAATTAGATCTCGTTATTGTCGTTTAATAACCATTTCTTCTTGAAATTGGTGACCTTCAGTATCCTGTGTTTTAATAAAATAAACTCCGACCGGTAGCTCTTGCACATTTACTGGCTCACCTCTCTCATCAATAGCACCTCCTTTAATGGTTCTAATCAATCTACCTGTAACATCAAATATTTGAATTGTTTCTACAGTAGTAGGAATATCAAAACTTATGGAAGTTTCAGCAACTGCAGGGTTAGGGTAGACTATCATTTTGTTTTCCGGCATTTCTTTAGCCTTTGAAGTAAATGATGAACTAGGCAAATACTGTATCAACGTTGCTTTAGTTGACGTAGCACTATCGTCCACATATTGGGACACTCCACCCCTTCCACGGAGGTGGATACTTACAAGATCGTTGGCACCATCACTGTACACTTGCACACGAAGTGCATCTGCCTGGATAGGAAATTGCATCGATCCGCCCCATTCATAAATCCCTGAATCGATCCAACCTCCTTTTCCTTCTTCAAGAATGGTCCATTCATTGTTATGCAAGTAGGAAATCCGCCACATCGAGTTAGGCTGTGGTTGGTTAGGATAGGTACCTCCAAAAGTGATATAGTTGATAAGTTTGGGCGTAGACCAATTTACCTGCCAATTAAAACCATCCTCTGCACCAGGTCGTCCCAGATTGTCATATCGACCAACTCCATATTCATTGAAACGGGTAGGCGTAAAATAATTCTCCGCTACAGGATCATAAAGTATCGCTTCCAAAGTGCCTCTACCTCCATTAACAGTACCGCCAAGTACCGCATCGGGCAAAAGTGCAAGATTAATATCAGCATTAGCAGGGTTATTTGCAGAGCCCGACCCTTCAATAACATTGACAACTCTGACCACTTGATCTGCGGGGTTACCAGCCGCATCGACAACGTCATAGGTTACATTATAGACCCCTTCAATATCAGTATCCACTATATCCCCACCGATAACTATCGCTGAACTAAGATTTCCATCTACGTTGTCCGTAGCGGAAGCGCCAAGCTCTGTATATTCATCGCCTAAATTCAGATTAATGGTCGAACCACCGTTTAATACAATTATTGGCTCAATTGTATCGGCACCACTGCTAGGTAGATACTGTATCAATGTTGCCTTGGTCCCGGTTGAGCTATCATCATTGTATCGCGATACCCCTCCTCTTCCTCGAATATGAATACTTATTAAATCACTATTGCCGTCGCTGTACAATTGTACCCTTAGGGCATCGGCCTCAATGGGGAACTGTGATGCGCCGCCCCACTCATAAATACCACTATCGATCCAGCCTCCACGACCTTCTTCGATAACGATCCAACTACCATTATGACGGTAACTTATTCGCCAAAGTGTATTTGGTTGAGGCTGATTTGGATATGTTCCTCCAAATGTTATATAGTTGATGCGCTTGGTCGAACTCCAATCTACCTGCCATTTGAAACCGTCATCAGCACTAGGGCGACCAAGGTTAACATTATAGAGCACTCCATACTCATTGTATCTTGTGCTTATGACATAATCGTCTTTAATAGGATCATAAAGAATTGCTTGCGGTGTGCCACGGCCATTGCTAACTGTACCGCTCAATAGAGCATCGGGTAAAAGTGCTAGGTTAACATCAGCATCAGCAAGATTATTCGCAGTGCCAGACCCTTCAATTACATTGACTATTCTAACTACTTCATCGGCAGCATTGCCAGACGCATCATTAACATTATAGGTCACAACATAGACCCCTTCGATATCCGTTTCTACAATATCACCACCGATAACTATTGCTGAACTAACATTATCGTCTGAATTATCAGTAGCGGTAGCGCCTAGTTCTGTATATTCATCCCCTACATTCAGATTAATAATCGAACCACCGTTCAATAAGATGACAGGTTGTTCAATATCCTTAACGATCACCTCTCGTATTACTTGATCTGCGGGGTTACCAGCCGCATCGACAACGTCATAGGTTACATTATAGACCCCTTCAATATCAGTATCCACTATATCCCCACCGATAACTATCGCTGAACTAAGATTTCCATCTACGTTGTCCGTAGCGGAAGCGCCAAGCTCTGTATATTCATCGCCTAAATTCAGATTAATGGTCGAACCACCGTTTAATACAATTATTGGCTCAATTGTATCGGCACCACTGCTAGGTAGATACTGTATCAATGTTGCCTTGGTCCCGGTTGAGCTATCATCATTGTATCGCGATACCCCTCCTCTTCCTCGAATATGAATACTTATTAAATCACTATTGCCGTCGCTGTACAATTGTACCCTTAGGGCATCGGCCTCAATGGGGAACTGTGATGCGCCGCCCCACTCATAAATACCACTATCGATCCAGCCTCCACGACCTTCTTCGATAACGATCCAACTACCATTATGACGGTAACTTATTCGCCAAAGTGTATTTGGTTGAGGCTGATTTGGATATGTTCCTCCAAATGTTATATAGTTGATGCGCTTGGTCGAACTCCAATCTACCTGCCATTTGAAACCGTCATCAGCACTAGGGCGACCAAGGTTAACATTATAGAGCACTCCATACTCATTGTATCTTGTGCTTATGACATAATCGTCTTTAATAGGATCATAAAGAATTGCTTGCGGTGTGCCACGGCCATTGCTAACTGTACCGCTCAATAGAGCATCGGGTAAAAGTGCTAGGTTAACATCAGCATCAGCAAGATTATTCGCAGTGCCAGACCCTTCAATTACATTGACTATTCTAACTACTTCATCGGCAGCATTGCCAGACGCATCATTAACATTATAGGTCACAACATAGACCCCTTCGATATCCGTTTCTACAATATCACCACCGATAACTATTGCTGAACTAACATTATCGTCTGAATTATCAGTAGCGGTAGCGCCTAGTTCTGTATATTCATCTCCAAACTCGATAAATTGCGGATTGTCACCATTGAGAGTTATCACTGGTTTAGTTGTGTCTACTACATTTACAATACGTACTACTTGAATAGCATCATTGACGCCATCAGTAGCATCATATAAAATTTCATAACTACCGACCGCATCCATATATGCAGAATCATCTACTATTACAGGTGAACCATCATTTGATATGGCGCCGAATTCTAGATAACCAGACCCAAGTTCGATAACCTGTGGGTTATCACCAGTTAGAGCTATCACTGGAACTTCAGTATCTATTTTCACCTTTAAAACATTGGAAATATTACAAGCGCCTTGTCCACAATCGTCTTCATTCGAAATTACAGTTGCAACAATATAATATACTTGTTTACTAGAAAGTTCTGTCAAATTCAATGGTATGTTTAACTGTCCTGAAGCATCCAATACTCCTACATACTCTTGCAGCGACTGTATCTTGTTCATTTCAAATAAATCCGTTGGCATATTTGTTGTTATATCTTCTAACGTAGTGCCATATACCAAGACTTCAATACTAGCATTGGCTGGTCCGATAAGGGAAGCTGTTTGTTCTGTTTCATTCACTATTCCATTATCACCAATTCCTTCTAAACTTATTGAAGGTGCATCGCATTGTACAAATGCTGGATTAAAGAAATTTTCAGAATTTACTACACTATTACCAACTTGATACAATTGCCTTGTAGCTGAACTACCATCTGAATAATTTACAGTAACAGTAGACCCAATAAGTTCTGTACCGCTAATGGCTCCTGCATTTCCAGCGGAATCAAATCCTTCTATGCTTCTAGGATCAACATCTACCGCTATATCCACTGTTTCTCCAGCTTCAAAATCATTAAAATCTAAAGTCATAACATTATATCCTCCTGGTCCATTTGGGTCAGAAAATGGAGCTACACAGTCTACATCTGAACTTGTTCCATTATTTCCCGGGATAGTAAGACCTACGTTTGAATCTCCTCCGGTTTGCGAAACAATTGTAACGCATTGAGCAGTTGCATCACCAGCAGTACCAATTGGATCAAAAACAACATTTGGTAGAACGGCTGTACTTAAATCGATACTAACGGATGTGATTTTTACATTACCTGATGAATTATTGGTAATAAACAAACCACCACCATAGGTACTAGAATTATTAATGTTTCCACCAGTTTCAAACGCTACTCTTGCACATGGCATAGAATCTAATACCGTGAGACTTATCGTAGTAGTTGATTCTAATACATTACTACCTGAAGCTGTAATGGAAGCTGAATAATCTCCAGGAGATAATCCGGTAGTATTTATACTAAATCCGTTATTTGCGCCATTTAGAATTAACCACGTGGGCGGTTGAGAAGTAGCAGCATCAATTGCTGTAAGTATCAAATCTTGTGGCAAAGGACTATCATTCGAAGTAACTAATTCAAAGGATTCAGACAATTGTTCTTCACTATCTAGTGTAAACTCAAAATTGTTTGAATTAAATACCAAATTAGGTAATTCTGCTACTTGTAGTGACACTTGAATAGAAACATCATCATATCCGTTTATACCAGAGGCAGTAAGCGTTGCCGTATATAGACCAGGAACTAACCCTATTGTATTAAAAACCAATTCATTAATACCTTGTATCCCAATTGCAGGAGTTGTTGCCCATGTTGAAGTACTTGACGTTGCATTATCAGTGATAACTATATTAGCTGATGTAGGTAAATTTGTTTCATTATTAGAATCCAAATCAAAGGAAACAATGGTTGTTTCACCTACAAATAAAGTAGATGAAATACTGTTTGGTGTTATTTCTATTCCGGGAGTAACATCTACGACCACTGTACCATTGTTAGTTCCGTCCAATACATTTCCATTAGCGGTAACCACTGTCCCTGCCGTATTCTCTGGATTGATAAAGTTAATAGGACTATTTCCTGATCCCACTGCGGTGAAAGAAACTGTTATCATTTCAAAATTACCGGATGGGAATGGTGTTGTAAAAGTGCCTGCCCCATAATCTATTGTGCCTTGTGTATTATCAAAGTTTTGTGTGAGAACTGGAATATTGAAAGGTATTGTTGTTGGAGTCAAACTTGAAACCTGTAAAATAGCGGGATCAAAATTTAAATGAATTTCCGCCCCATTAACTCGCTGTATACCCGTTGATAATAAAACTTTAACGTCAAAAGAATCTCCAATACTAACGTTAGTATTAACTGGATTTATGGTTAAAAAAACACCATCTTCATAAACATTGACAACACGTACTATTTGTGCGGCGTCATTTACCCCATCGTTAGCTGTATAAAGAATATTATAAGTACCCACAGCATCTACAAATGCACTCGCATCTATTGCAACCAAAGAACCATCATCTGTTATTGCTCCCAGTTCAGTATAACCACTACCAAGTGAAATATATTGAGGATTAGCACCATTCAGTGTAATTATAGGAGCCACATTATCTACTACATTAACCACACGTACTATTTGCACTGCATCATTTACCCCATCGTTAGCATCGTACAAAATATTATAACTGCCCACAGCATCTACAAATGCACTGGCGTCAATAGTAACTATTGAACCGTCATTTGTAGTAGCACCAAGTTCCGAATAACCAGTTCCAAGTTCTATTATTTGCGGATTGTCACCGTTCAAGGTTATTATAGGTATTGAAGTGTCCACAACATTAACTTCACGTACTATTTGCACTGCATCATTGAGCCCATCGTTGGCATCGTAAAAAATATTATAACTGCCCACAGCATCAACAAATTCACTTGCGTCGATAGTTACTATGGAACCGTCATTTGTAGTAGCACCAAGTTCTGAATAACCGTCACCTAGTTCTATTATTTGAGGATTGGCACCCTTTAAGGTTATTATAGGTGCTGTAACATCCTCCGTATTTACTACTACTGTAGTTGTTTTTGTTGTTGTTATTCCACATGCATCAGTTACAGAAGCAGTAATAAAATGATTTCCTACGACATTTAATATAGGAGTAATACTACTTCCCGTACCTAAATTTCCTCCATTATTTGTTTCTATGTCAGAATTCCAACTGATTGTCAAAGTGGTATCATCATCTTCTAAATCTGCAGCTACACTACTTAAACTTATCGTTTCTCCAGGTTCAATTGTGACCGGAGCAGCAAGTATATCCTCTAAAGTAGGAGCTGTATTTGCAATAACATTTACCGTAATACTTTGGGTAACAATTGCGGGTGTGGCATCTTGTACTTCAGCTGTGTAGGTAGCAGATCCAATAACACTTGTCAAAGCAAGTGTGCCACCTGTTCCAACAATAGTACCAACATTGTCTTTCCAAACTATGATACTATCCAAATTGCCTTGTTCTGCATCATTCGCTGATGCGGTTAAGATAAAATCTTCTCCATTATTTTCACAATCCAATACATCTTCCACCACTTCTATTGACAGTGAAGGGGCTGCATTCGTAACAAAATTTGAGGTCTCAACTATACAGAAACCACTCAACTTAGCATTGTCGGCTATTGCATCCAAATCAATATTTAATACTCCGTCAGTAACGGTAACTGAAAATGTTTTTGTTGCAGCGGTTAAGGGGCCAAACTCGGAAAATAAATCAACGCTAGTTTCTATGGAACCTTCAACATTAATATCAAATAAACGTTCACCAGCACCTAAATTGGTTCCTCCACCAGCAACTCCTATGTATAATTCTGCGAAATAAAGTTCAACTGTAAATTGACCATCTCCAGTAGGTACTGCATAATTTAAGGGATCATTATAATTCTCCGATTGAAACAAAGCTTCCTCACCACTTCCTTGAACTACACCACTGTAATTGGAGACAACTTTATTATAAGCTGTTGCAACTGAAGTTAAATACTGATCGGAAGCAAAAGTTTTTCCGAAAGCATTAACTGATGGTTGATTACCTACATTGACACAAATTGGGAAGACTATTAATGGCTCTATCGTCCAAGTAAAACTTGATATTGCCGTTTCTGATTCATCATCTGTTGCTGTAATGATTACCGAGTATGGACTATTATCTATTGCTCCTGGTAAGATAGTACCACTAATTTCTCCTGTAGTTAAATCTATAGTTAATCCTGTAGGAAGTGAACCAGTAACTGAAAAGGTAACATCTCCACCATCTGGATCATTTGCTGCAATAAATAGTCCTTGAGGGCTATCACCTACTAAATTTGATTGATCTGTTATTTCTTTTGTGAATATTGGCGGTTGGGTTGCCGTTAATTGTGCAAAAACAAATTGTTGAATATTAACTCCGCCATTAAATTCTAGACGTAAGGTTTTTAAACCTGTATTTGTAAAGTTTACCGCTGTGCTAAAGGGATCATAAATATTCCATTCCTTCTTTGGGACAGTTACTGTTCCTAAAGCTGTTCCATTACCTTCTTCTAAAATGGTTATATCCGTAGAAGTACCATCAGCTCCACTTCCGTTAGCGGCAGTAAAAGTAATATCGTAAGCCCCTACCGTTTCCACATTTATTAGATATTCCAAAAACTCACCGGCGCCAATATAACCAACATTGCCCGCCGTCTCAATGGCAACCGTTAAACCTCCTTGTGGGTTACTACTACCATACCACGGTATGGGATTATTAAATGTGTTGGCTATTATGGTACCTGCAACTTGTTGTGCTACATTAATTGTAAATTCTTCTATAACAGATGGGTTTACTCCGTCATTGGCGGTTACCCTAGCTAAATAAGAGCGTCCCTGATTGGGTGTCCAGTCTAATATGTAGTTCCCATTTGTTCCTGTAAATGTATAACCGTTGACCGATGTGGTAGGATTAAAAGGAGTGTTTGTACCTCCTAAACTGATATCAAAAATTTCAAGATTTGCATTAGGATTGATATCATCTGTAACAGTAACCGATAAGGAAATTGGATCTCCTTCATTCACAATTATATCATTAATAGTAGCTATTATCGGGGAAGTATCATTTGCTGGTGCGGTAATTTCCAATTGAAATTGCTCTGTTACAGGCGAGCTGTTTCCATCACTAATTATTGCATTAAAAACATATGATCCAATTGCATCTATGGATGCTGTTCCAGAAATTGCTTTACTGGCTACGTCAAGAGATAAACCTATTGGTAACGCAGGATTAATAGTAATGGTTAAATTATCGTTCTCTGGATCATTAATATTTAATCCCAAACTTACTGGAGTACCCGCTTCTGCAGTTAGGTTTCCGATTGCTGAAGAAGGTAAAAGGTTTGCCGAAGCAACTTCTGTTATACAGAAACCTGAAATTTTTCCATTATCCGTTGAGGCTGGCCCAACTCCAATTTCAATAGAACCATCTACTACATTTACAAAATAGGTTCTTGTAATTGCAGTTTGATTGGAACTAATTCCATCTTTAATTGGATTTACTGGATCATATTCATCAAGTATTATATTTCCTTCAAGCGAAACATCAAATACACGACCTCCTGATGCCGGATGATAAATTTCTGCTATATATAAATCTACTTGATAAAAACCATTAGTTACAGGCACATTATATTCAAGCGAAGGATTGGCAGCATCTTTGCCTCCATAAATTTCTTTTTGAAACAACAGCAATTCATCTGGAGTATTTGTTCCCGCAATTGCACCAGTGTATCCGGAATATTTTTTGCCATTGGCTCTACTAAAACCTTGGCCTGTTGGAGCAACATTATTAGGATCACCAATAAATGTTCTACCAAAAGCAGTTAAACCAGCTGAGCCTGAAGCAATACAAATCTGGAATGGAGTAGTCGTATTTACATTAACAGTTCTAATTGCTGTTCCCGTATTACCAGCGATATCAGTTGCTGAATAAGTAATTTCATATTGTCCTGCAATACTTGTATCTACGCTACCTAAAGTATTAACCGTAACATTAGAATCTACATTATCTGTTGCCGTTGCACCGGCATCTACATAAACATCATTAACATTTAAATCAATTACAGAACTACCATTCAAAGTAATGACAGGTGCTTCTGTATCTGTTATGGCAGGAGTAACAATAAAATTAAGAATTGCTTTAGCTCCAACGCAATCAAACTCTACATGATTGGCTCGAGCTGCTACCACTACAACTGTATTTGCACCTTCAATAATACCATTTCCATTTCCATCATAGGCTAATGCTCCACTGGAATCATCAAAAGTAAATACGGTTTGATTTCCGTTTAGTGCAGTAGAAATTCTTTTACTAACATCAATATTGTTAACATCTGGTGGGTTTATAAAAAAATGAAAATGTTCATTAGGATTTGCTACGGTACCAAATAATAAATCAACTGTACTAACATCTATAGTTACCGAAGTGCCAGTAATTACCGAACCTTCTGACGGACTTTGAAAAGCTACTTGAGGACAGGAAACTTCCACATTTATCTCATCAGTTACAGTTAATGGTGAACTATTAGAATCAGAAACAAATGCTTTTAAAGTCTGAATACCCGGTTCTAAGAAAACTCCAGTAACTGCTGAACCAGTATTAGGTGTAGCAATAAAACCTGTATCTGAATCTGATGACCAACTAATGTTTGAAGAAATATTGCCATCCTCTAAATCATTTGCATCTCCAGAAATATTAAATGAAGTACCCCTAGAAACTACTAAACCATCTACAGGAGTGAGAATCGATACTGTTGGTGCAGTGTTTATTGAGCCAATAAAAGTAACATCAAAATAATCTGTATTAGAATAATATTGATTACCTCCAGACCAATCAAAACGTATAGTTTGAATACCTTGATTTAATAAAATGCTAGTATTATAATTACCAAAAACAGACCAGTTGGTTGACTGTGGTACAATTACAGTTGCAGATGGTTCGTTGTTAATTGTTAATGTACCCGTTTGTGCAGAACCATTAGAGGAATTAAAGTTAAATTCATAAGTACCTGTTGTTGGTACATTGATAGTATATTCTACAAAATCTCCAGGACCAGTAAAACCGACCACTGTTTTTGCGCCTACCTCAACACCTACACCAACTCCACCACCTAAATTACCTTGATTGTCATAAGATTCAGCTTCAATTCTTACCGAATTTGAAGCAGACAATTCTTGGGGAATGTCATTAACAGTGACATCAAAAGTTTCTATAACTGTATTTGAATCTTCATCAGTAACTGATATTGTAATAGTGTAAACTGCACTTCCATCTCCATTAGAACCCCCATCCCCAAATGTTGGTGATACTATTAAATCTGAAGAGTAAGAACCTGGTGTGTTAATTAAAACATTTTCTGTAAGAAAGCCAGAAGCGTTAAAAGGAAATGGGTCCGTTTGAGGTGAATTATTATTTGATTGTAATTCTTGGGGCTCGTTAGATATTGATGATATAGTCACGGATAAATTATCATTGTCCGCATCTAATATTTCAATAACATTATTCAAATTCAGAACACCATTCTCATTAACACTTTGGTTGGCTATTGCTGTAATACTTGGAATTGTATTAACTACGGTTTCAGTAACAGTTATATTTTTAGTAATTACATCGGTTAACCCTCCATCATCCTCAATGGTTAACTCTATGGTATAAGTTCCTGCGCTAGAATATATATAAGTTGGTGTTTGACCTAATTGAACTGGAGAACCATCACCAAAATCCCAAGAATAAGAAACAATTGTACCATTTCCATCAGGATCAGTTGAAGTCCCTGCATTAAAAGCAACTTCTAAACTTTGTGCGCCAATACCAGGAGTTGCCGTAAAATTAGCCGTTGGAGATTGATTAATTGTGCCTACTTGTATAGAACTATCAATGAAATTTTTAGTAAATGAACTACTCGCGGGACCTGTAACGATTAGCGTACCATTTGGCGAATCAAAAAACAATAAATCACTATTTCCATTAGACAATGCTGTGAATTCTACTGTCAGAAAATCATTATCACCCGAGGGTTTGGGTGACGCAAATGAAACTGCATTATAGTTAATTGTACCTATTGAGTTATCTATAACATTTTCAAGAGAAACAGGATAGCTAGCTGCAGTGGTAACGGTATTTGCATGTAGTACAGTAGGATTATATTTCAGTTTTAATTGGGCTCCTGTAATTTCTTGTGCTCCCGATTGAAATTGAACAGTTACCGAAAAATTCTCACCAATCTCAATATTTGTATCTGTAGGTTCAGTAAATACAATATTTACATTCTGTGCAATTAATCCAGTTGTAAAACCTAGAAATAAAACCGTAGAAATTATTAAGTATTTACTAAACTCAGATTGAAAGCTCTTTTTAAAGTTAAACGGCAAGAATAAATTTGAAAACAAGTCGGTTGTGAAAAGTAGAATTTTCTTCATAGTGTAACTGGAATAGAATGGTTATTTTGATTGAGAGAAGTATATAGAAAGGTGTGTTTCGCTAATGAACACATTATTAAATGAACACCAACTAACGATTTTGAATTAAGTAAACAAAGTAGAATATCCAAAGAGCAAAAGAATGGCTCAGGATTACTAGTCGAGTAATTTTTAGTCATTTAAAATAGGTTTGGTTAGATAATAACCAAAGCACTATACAGGTTAATTTATTGTCGTAAGTGGGGTACGAAATAAATACCTTTTGGGGGGATATTTTAGCCTTTAAAAGGCTGAAAACACAAAAAATATGTACTTAACAAGAATATATATTATTGTTCAATATAGGGGTAGTTTTAAAAATTTTTACGATAAAAGTTATATTTGTCACGACAAACAGCTCATATTTAATAATGACAATTTAATATTCTGTATGAGTTTTGCAAGTTTTTGATTCTTAATCAATTAAAAATTATTTAAAATTTTTAAAAAGTTAATGCTGAATTAATAATCGCTTATAAAATTGATTTCCGTTTTTATGTGAAGATTTTATATAGTAAATTCCATTTTGTAAATCTTGAACATTAAAAAATACGGAAGACTTGTAATCCACAGTTCCGTTTTCAATTGTTCTAACCAACCTACCAGTAACATCAAAAATTTGTATTGTTTCGACTGTATTCGGTAATATAAAACTCACAGACGTTTCATTAATTGCAGGATTTGGATAGACAATCATTTTGTTCTCCGGCATTTCTTTAACCTTTGCAGCCGATGACGAATTCGACAGATATTGAATCAACGTGGCCTTGGTCGCCATAGCGCTATCGTCCACATATTGGGACACTCCGCCCCTTCCCCGGAGATGGATGCTTACAAGATCATTGTTTCCATCGCTGTAAACCTGAACCCGGAGCGCATCGGCCTCGATAGGGTACTGGTCAGGTCCGCCCCATTCATAGATACCGGAGTCGATCCATCCACCCTTGCCCTCTTCAAGTACGGCCCAACTTCCGTTGTGCAGATACGATATCCTCCACATCGAATTTGGCTGGGGCTGGTTAGGGTACGTTCCCCCGAAAGTAATATAGTTGATACGCTTGGGCGTAGGCCAATCAACCTGCCACCTGAAACCGTCATCCGCAACGGGACGACCTAGGTTTTCTTGATAAGCCACACCGTGCTCGTTGAACCGTGTTGGCGTATAGTAATTGTCCGCAATGGGATCGTACAATATCGCCTCCATCGTGCCCCTGCCATCACCGACAGTACCACTGAGAACCGCATCGTCCAAAAGACCTAGGTTGATATTCGCATCAGGATCATTGAATGATTCGGTTACAGGCTCCACTACATCTACTCGCCTGACAACTTCCTCGGAGGCGTTAATGCCGTCGCTAGAACTATAAACTATATCATAGCTCCCGATGGCATCGACGAACGCTCCCGTATCTATCGTTACGGAAGAACCATCATCGGTCGTCGCACCCAATTCGGTATAGCCAACGCCCAATTCTATCACTTGTGGGTTGGGTCCAAATAACGTTATAACGGGTGCAGTAGTGTCCGGAGCCGGGTCTCCCGGCAGATATTGAATCAACGTGGCCTTGGTCGCCATAGCGCTATCGTCCACATATTGGGACACTCCGCCCCTTCCCCGGAGATGGATGCTTACAAGATCATTGTTTCCATCGCTGTAAACCTGAACCCGGAGCGCATCGGCCTCGATAGGGTACTGCGTCGACCCTCCCCATTCATAGATACCGGAGTCGATCCATCCGCCCTTGCCCTCTTCAAGTACGGCCCAACTTCCGTTGTGCAGATACGATATCCTCCACATCGAATTTGGCTGGGGCTGGTTAGGGTACGTTCCCCCGAAAGTAATATAGTTGATACGCTTGGGCGTAGGCCAATCAACCTGCCATCTGAAACCGTCATCCGCAACGGGACGACCTAGATTAACGTACCGGTCCTCCCCGTACTCGTTGAAACGTGTAGGTGTGAAATAACCGTCAGACAAGGGGTCGTACAATATAGCCTCCATCGTGCCCCTACCATCACCGACAGTACCACTGAGAACCGCATCGTCCAAAAGACCTAGGTTGATATTCGCATCAGGATTATTGAATGATTCGGTTACAGGCTCCACTACATCGACTCGCCTGACAACTTCCTCGGAGGCGTTAATGCCGTCGCTAGAACTATAAACTATATCATAGCTCCCGATGGCATCGACGAACGCTCCCGTATCTATCGTTACGGAAGAACCATCATCGGTCGTCGCACCCAATTCGGTATAGCCAACGCCCAATTCTATCACTTGTGGGTTGGGTCCAAATAACGTTATAACGGGTGCAGTAGTGTCCGGAGCCGGCTCTCCCGGCAGATATTGAATCAACGTGGCCTTGGTCGCCATAGCGCTATCGTCCACATATTGGGACACTCCGCCCCTTCCCCGGAGATGGATGCTTACAAGATCATTGTTTCCATCGCTGTAAACCTGAACCCGGAGCGCATCGGCCTCGATAGGGTACTGCGTCGACCCTCCCCATTCATAGATACCGGAGTCGATCCATCCGCCCTTGCCCTCTTCAAGTACGGCCCAACTTCCGTTGTGCAGATACGATATCCTCCACATCGAATTTGGCTGGGGCTGGTTAGGGTACGTTCCCCCGAAAGTAATATAGTTGATACGCTTGGGCGTAGGCCAATCAACCTGCCATCTGAAACCGTCATCCGCAACGGGACGACCTAGATTAACGTACCGGTCCTCCCCGTACTCGTTGAAACGTGTAGGTGTGAAATAACCGTCAGACAAGGGGTCGTACAATATAGCCTCCATCGTGCCCCTACCATCACCGACAGTACCACTGAGAACCGCATCGTCCAAAAGACCTAGGTTGATATTCGCATCAGGATCATTGAATTTACCAGTATTTGGCTCGACATTTAGTTGATTAATCCATTCCTGTAAAAGTTCAACCCCTTTTTCATCTATTTTATTTTTAGCAATTGGAGGCATCATAATTCCTGAATCCGTACTGTTTACCCTGTAAAAAATATGTGACTTTGCAGCATTACCTGGGTATAAAATTTTTTGATCATTTCCAATACCTTCAACAACTTCACCTATACCAGCAGTTAAAAGACCAGTTTCTTCCAAAGAATTTATTAACCTTAAGTCAAACTCTGCTCGTAGTCCATTTGATGGCAAATGGCAATAAGCACAGTTCAAATCTAAATATGAACGAGCTTTATCTTCTAAGGTGGCATTGAGATCATCGATGGAGGTATGGGTCAAAAAATCTTGTGTATCAGAATCAATAATTTGTTCATCTAAAATTCCCAAGTGACTTAAAGTAACTAATTGATTGGCTACCATTCCTCCATTAATATGGGTGGAGTAATCATACTCAATATTTAAATACCTTGTTCTTGGACCTAAAGTACCTTGAGAAGATTCATTATGGCAATTTAAACATTCATTTGTCGAAGGATAGCGCCAAATTTCCGTACGTGTTCCCCCATCAGTTTTAACAACACCAATTGATCGTTCTTCACCCGTAGTCATATCTACAAGGACTGCATCTGTCTGAGAAGAATTCCATTTATACGATAAAAATGTCCAATTATTATCACTATTTTTAATTGAAATCCGCGTCTCTATTTTTGCAGTTAACTCTGGATTACTATCACTTATAGGATAATCAAAATGTTTCACTAAAACAGAACCTACCGGAAAAATCCAATTATTATTTTCTGAATATTGAATTTGTTCCTCAACAGAATCGTGTGTTCCATCATTAGGAATTGCCATCCAACGTTTCTTAACAGCTCGGTCAGACCAAAATGCATCAATCATATCATATGGTACAAAACCATTGGTCACAGTTAAATTGCCCAAATTTGTAAATACTCCAGTCTCTGAAAGTAATTGTGGAATACCAGATGATAATACCGGGGCTACGAAACGAAGTAATTGTACATTGTTTCCCTGTAACAAATAATATATACTACCGTCCTTTCCTTCCCCAAATGAAATTGGTCTCTTAGGAAGAGTTCCTAAAACAACATGACTTCCATCAGTGATATCGACAGAAAATATCTTTTGTGTAAGCCAATCAGCAGTAATATATTTTCCCTTATAGGATATAAATTCTGACCCACGATAAACTTGTCCCCCTATTATTGATTTAGCGTCATCTCTATTAAATGATGTTAATGGAACTTCATGCTCCATATTATTTAACATCTGAATATTACACTGGTTGAAGGGACCAGGTATTTCACCTTCCCAAACTGGCCAGCCATAATTTTTACCTTTGGAGACAACATTTATTTCGTCATGTGTACTTTGACCAACTTCTCCAATATATAGTTTTCCTGTTTGAGAATCTTTACTCATTCTATGAGGACTTCGATTGCCAACAGTATAATATTCCTCAAAATTATTACCTGAAGCACTTAAGAAAGGATTGTCGTTCGGTATCCAATAAAACCTACCTGAAAATTCATCAGTTTCCCCAGCATTATCAGGCATAATCCTAATTGGCGGATGACTTTTATTTGAATTCATATCTACATCTATGCGCAATACTCCACCATCTAAATTATCACTCAAATTTTGCGCACTAACAGCTCTACCTTGTTCACCTGTAGCTATATAAAGAAAACCGTCATCTCCAAATTCCATTGCTCCACCTCTATGCGTAGTGTTCAACATACGCCTTCGCATCATACGCTTTCTGGAATTTGCAACAAATGACATATTTGAAGGGTTTATTTCAAAACGATCCAAATGGATATAGTTTCCATGAAAATTTGCTAAGTCACAGCCAAAAGTGCCATTACCACCACTATTTAAAGTATCATCTCCTGTCTCTGATTCAGTAGTATAATATATGAAAATGAAGTTTTTGCCAACTTCGCCAAATTCTGGATGAACCTCCAATCCTAGAAGTCCACCGTCCCAAACTTCAATATTTGGCAAAACAGCATCGCCTATCTCATTTGTAAAATCAACCAGTAAATTTTTATTCAAAGTTCCCTGGCTATCGTCCATCCAATAAATCTTTCCATCTAATTGCCCAATTAGAACTCGATTATGATTAGGTATTGCGGTATAGGTTATAGGCCAGTCAAATCGTATATTGGAATATGCAATTTCGTAAGGTTCATGATTAAGATTAACATCTGGAAAATTATAATTTACAAATGGTCCTATTGGTTGTACATCATTATAACCAGGTCCAAAAAACATTGAACCAAAACTCATTGAGATTGAAATTATCGTGAAACCAGCAACTATTTTTAACCATCCATTTAAGCCCCTTTTTATTTTCATATTGGTATATTTAGACATCTATCTATCAACAATAATCGATTGTTAATAAATAATATATGGGATATTAAAAATTAGGGGAAAAACAATAAATTAATTGACACTATTAAAACTACGACAGTATTATATTAACGGAAAATTAACATCTAATTACCAGATAAAACACTCAAAAAATCGACGATCGGCAGTATGGATCAGATTTATAAGGAAAATTAATTTTTCTAAAATAATAAATTTAATATCTATCTATGCTTCCCTTCCACCCCATCAAAAAAAGCATGATATTTTTTAAAATCAGCTTCCTGGTCATCCGTAGGAATTATTGGTTCTGAAATTTTAATTTCTTTCTTACCATAATCAAAAGCAACTAATACAATGGGGACATTAGCGGTTTTAGCAATAAAATAAAAACCTGTCTTCCATTTCTCTACCTTCTTTCTTGTTCCTTCTGGAGATAGTGCTAATCGGAACTTTTTTCTTTCACTAAAAATCTGAGCCGTAGCCTTAACCGTATCATTGTTTTTTGTTCGATCTATTGGTGCACCACCTGTCCACCTAAAAAACCATCCAAATGGAGGTTTAAACAAACTCTTTTTACCAACAAAATTTATTTCCTCTTGCCATACAGCACGTATTAATAGCCCTAAGAGAAAATCCCACCAACTGGTGTGCGGTACCACTATTGATACGAACTTATCTAAATACGAAGGAAATTCGCCATTAAGTTTCCACCCTAATAATCTGAAATAGATGAATTTTGCTATTTTTTGCATCATAAAATTGAAGTGATTACCAGCTAAGTATCTAGATGGATGGATACTGTATTAAATTTTTCTGTAAATAGCTTTTAGCTTTTCAGGTGAAATAATGGACTGCCAATTTTCTCCTAGTGCATTTTCCCATAATGGAGCCATACCTAATGCTACAGAAATCATTTTGTCCATTTCAGAAGAAGTCAAATTAGAACATACTCCTTTCGGCAAAACTATTTTATGCTTTGCTAGCATTTTATTAAACACTGCTACTCCTTCCGGATAAAACTCTTCTAAATATTGAAAAACTAGACAATTTCCTATGCCGTGCTTAACCCCTAAAACATAGCCAAGCCCATAACTCATTGCATGCGCTACCCCTACTTGAGAATAGGCTATACTCATACCGCCATGCCATGATGCCATCATGAGTTTTTCTCTACTTTCAGATGCTTCTATATCTTCTAAAAACACTTCTTTGCAAAGCTCCAATGATTTTTCACCATAGCTTTTACTGAAGGCATTTAAAAAGGTACCGTTAAGTGATTCAATACAATGTATATAGCAATCCATACCTGTATAGAACCATTGTTCTTTTGGCACGCCTTTAGTTAATTCTGGATCAAGTAGTACTTGGTCAAAAGTGGTATAATCAGAATTAATACCTAATTTTTTTTCAGGTCCCAACAAAACTGTTGTTCTTGAGACCTCTGCACCCGTACCACTAATAGTAGGTATACCTACATGATAAATAGATTTTTTATTTACCAAATCCCACCCTTGATATTCTGATGCATCACCTTTATTGGTGAGCATTATCGCTACAGCTTTTGCTAAATCTAACAATGTGCCACCACCAATACCAATAACACCTGAAGGTAATTCTGTATACTTACCCCTTAGCATCTTCACAAGAGCATCTACCTGTTCTGTTTTCGGCTCTTCATCTGCTGAAATCAATATTATTTGATCACAAAATATACTTGGTATTCTATCTAAAAGTTCCGTTCCTTCAAAAACATCATCCACTAGATAAATCATCGGTGCTTCTGAATGCTTCCTTTTTGGCATCAATATTTCACCTAAAGTATCGAAACTTCCTTTACCATAGACTATTCTGGGTACCATCGGAAAATTTCTAAACTCCTCTGAAGCTTTTGTTGGTATTTTCTTTAATGCCATTTTTTTATTCACCTCGATTTACATTAAACATATTCCAAAATATCCGTCAGTGTAGATATCGTCATGTATCCCTTATTCTCTACCGGTCCTTTCACTTCTTCATGTTCCCACGTGGTATGAAATGGTACGTGTATTGCCCTCGCTCCTATTTCAACTAGCGGTAAAACGTCTGATTTTAAAGAATTACCTATCATTAAAAACTCACTTGGCTCTATCTGTAAATGTTCTAGTAGATCGGTATAATTCTTTTCCTTTTTATCACTCAATACTTCTACATGATGAAAATATTCTGATAGCCCAGAACGGTCTAACTTTCTTTCTTGATCCAATAAATCTCCTTTTGTCAAAACAATTAAACGATACTTATCATTTAAACTTTTTAAAACATTTTCAACTCCATCCAACAATTCTACAGGCTGAGTAATCATTTCTTTACCAAGATCTAATAATGCACCAATTGTTTTAGATGAAACTTGATTATTAGATAGTTCAAGTGCACATTCAATCATTGAAAGCATAAACCCTTTAATACCATAACCATATAAATCTAAATTCTTGATTTCGGTCCTAAACAGTTCTTGGTCTATTTTATTCTTGGTTTCGTACTTCTCCAATAAATTGGCGAACTTATCTTCTGTATCTCTAAAGTAAGTCTCGTTCACCCACAGGGTATCATCTGCATCGAAACCGATTACATTAATTCCGTCAAAATTTATTTCCATGCTTCTTGGGCTTTCTTTAAGTCTTCAGGTGTATCTATCTCTATTCCCTGAACATCAGTTTCTACCATTTTAATCTTCTTGCCATACTCTAAATAACGTATAGCTTCAATTTTTTCTGTTGCCTCTAATTGCAACATTGGTAACCGTTGAAAATCTACCAACGCACTTTTTCTAAATGCATATATACCTTTATGTTTAAAATAAGTGGTATTTGAATCTTTAGCTCTTGGATAAGGTATTGGAGATCTTGAAAAATATAATGCAAAATTTCTATTATCCACAATTACCTTTACAGTATTTGGATTGTTGATTTCCTCTTCATCTGTAATTTTCACCATCAAGGAAGCTAAATCAATCTCCTTATGCACATCATCTTCAAAAACTTTTAAGACACCTTCTAAGCTTTCTCTATCTGTAAAAGGTTCGTCTCCTTGTACATTTACAATAATATCCACGTCCATATGCATAACCGCTTCAGCTATTCTATCGCTTCCACAATCATGTTCTTTTTTGCTCATGATAGCCAAACCACCCTCTTTTATGATGGTTTCGTAAATAATATCACTATCGGTGACTACATACACTTCATCGAACAACTTTGTATGTACTGCTGCTTGATAAGTTCTTAAAATGACCGGTTTACCAGCCAAATCTTGCATTAATTTTGCAGGAAATCTCGATGCCGCATAACGGGCAGGAATCATTGCTATTTTCTTCAACTAAATCTAATTTAAGTTTTTGCTTTTGGTCTTAAGCTTCTATAAATTCTAAAGATTATTACCAAAATAATAATAACCAAAACGGCAGCAAGTATCGGTGCAAATATAGAAGCCACAGATACTACTGCAGCTGCCCCTGTTTCAACAGTCGTTAATACAGGGTTTGCTAAACCACCGGTTGTTGCTGTAGACGCCAATCTACCGGTTGCTCCTGCACCCTTTATCGCAGTAGCAGTTCCTCCACCTGCAATTATTGCAAGAGACCAAGTTATTACGGGATCTAAATCTGCAACGGTTGATACCATAACTGCAGTACCGGCTATTGCAGCTAAAGGCACGGAAATACTGTCCAGTAAATTATCGAACCAAGGAATGAAATAAGCGAATATTTCTAAAAATGTAGCAACACCTAAGGTTAAAACAGCTACCAAACTTCCAATCCATTCCCAATTATCATTTAATTCCCAAACTCCAAAATAAGAGGCCAGACTTAATGCAAATAAGGGTAAAAACACCCTAAAACCCACAGAAGCCGCTAATCCTATTCCTAAAAATATACTTAAAACTGTATCGGTCGTCATATTAAATCTACTATTAAAAAGTATATTTTATTATATCAATAATCACTAAAATAATCTTTTCTTAATCAAGAAAAAAATCATCCTTAAACCCAATAAGGTACAATTTATTTTTTGCTCTTGTAACTGCGGTATATAGCCATCTTAAATATTCTTTATCTATACCGTTAGGTAAGTAAGGTTGCTCTATAAAAACGGTATCCCATTGTCCACCCTGAGACTTATGACATGTTATGGCGTAAGAAAATTTAACTTGTAACCCGTTAAAATATTTATTGTTCTTTACACCTAGAAACTTCTTGTACTTAGAGCTCTCATGGGCAAAATCTTTCATTACTTCTTGGTAAAGTCTATTACCATCTTCATATGATAAAGAGGGAGATTCCGCTGCTATGGTGTCTAATAACAAAACTGTTTCAAACGGAGGCATATTTGGATAATCAACCATTTTTACCTTAACCTCAGCAAATTTGAAAGTGTAAATTTCCTTAATATCATATATTTCTAAAACCTCTATAATATCACCGTTTGCAATAAAACCGGCTTCCGTGCTTGGTTTTAACCAATAGTAGTTATTCTTAACCACCATCATAAAATCGCCTACAGCAATATCATTCTCTAAAAATAAAATTCGCTCTCTTATATTCTGATTGTAAAGATTTGCACGTTTATTAGATCGGACTATAAATGCAGTTTCTTCTTTACCATTTTCTGAATAAGAACTATCTATTGCCTCTTGAATTTCATTGCCATCTATTAAACGTATAATATCCGTAAAAGGGTCTACATCAAATTTAAAATCTTCAAAGAAATTACTTTGTAATTGTTCTCTTAACAAAGTTGCATTAGCCAATATCCCCGAATCGCCCGCTTGCCGTACAACTTCATTCAACTCTAAACGAACAACTTCCTTATTGTAGTTTAAAGACAGCTTATCCCCATCCAACGCCGGACTCAACACTAAATGTACTGGTGGTAATTGAGCAGTATCCCCAATTAGAAGTAATTTACATTTATGACCTGAATACACAAACATCATTAAATCATCTA
The DNA here is from genome assembly GCF_000688315.1 of Maribacter sp. Hel_I_7. Lineage (NCBI taxonomy): Bacteria > Pseudomonadati > Bacteroidota > Flavobacteriia > Flavobacteriales > Flavobacteriaceae > Maribacter > Maribacter sp. Hel_I_7. Next base: position 1,680,807 of record NZ_JHZW01000003.1, read on the forward strand.
ATAAAGAACCGTTTTCAAATAATTTTGAATCTGCAGCAGTATCTGGTATCATAGAGGCCTCATCAACAATAAATAATGTATCTCTGTGCTTATTTGGCGCTAAAACAAATTGCACTCCACCACCACTTTGTTTTTTAGGAAAATAAATTTTTCTATGAATTGTAAAAGCCTGCGTTTTTGAATAATTAGACATCACTTTTGCCGCCCTACCAGTAGGTGCCATAAGTACTGCTTTCTTCTGAACCTTCCATAAACTGTTAACTAAAGTCCCTATTAAGGTCGTTTTACCAGTACCGGCATAACCTTTTAATAAAAAAACTTCATCTTTAACTGTTGACAATGTAAATTCCGCTAACTTTTGCAAAGCCACTGATTGTGTGGCAGTTGGTGTATGTGGAAATTTACTTTCTAGTATACTATAGAATGATGCGGGAGTTGTTGGTTTCATGAGCCCTCAAAGATAAAGATGATTTTTAGGCTAAAAACTTTTACCATTAAAAAAAAATTGTAGATTTGTGAAGACCACTAAATAAAAATAACACATACGAAATGAAGACCATTATACAAATTGTACTTTGGATTGGATGTATCGCTTTAGGATACTTTATTTACAACTCCATAACTGGACCAATCAAATTTAAAGAGGTAAAAGAGGAACGTTTTTCTCAAGTTATTGCCAAATTAAAAGATATTAAAAATTCTCAAGAAGCTTACAAAACAGTAAACGGTAAATATGCAAATGACTTTAACAGTCTTATTCGTTTTATTGATACTGGTAAATATGTAATTACACAACAGAGAGATTCGTCTTTCATGGAATTCGATAAAGCATATGGAATTGATATGTTGAAAGAAATGAAAATTATCGACACGTTGGGTTTTGTTTCTGTAAAAGATTCACTTTTTAAAAGTGATGGTAGATATAAAAGCTTAATGGAAGTACCTACAGCTGCAAATGGCGAAAAATTTGAGATGAAAGCTGGATTTGTTGAGAAAAGTGGATATAAAGCTCCTGTTTTTGAAGTAAAAGTTGATAAAGAGGTAGTTCTTTATGATCAACCAAAAGATCTTTTATCTCGTGAAAAAGCTGCATTAAGTGTAGAAGAAGTTAATGGACCATCTATTAAAGTAGGTTCTTTAGACGATGTTAGCACAACTGGTAACTGGCCTGCTATTTATGACAAAAAAGAAAAAAAATAGTAGCTTAAATATAGCGGATAAAAATTTTAAGAAATTGTCCATTCAGGTTAGCTTGAATGGACTTTCTTTTTGTGTGGCAGATACTGTCTCACAAAAAATCTTGATTTCTGATAGGGTTGATTTTTCAGATGAGAAAAATCCTATGGAGATTAAGAATGAATTGGAAAATCTATTTCAACAACATGATATTGAAGAAATGCAATTTGATGAAGTTGTAGTTGTTCACAGAAATACCCTTTTTGGACTTGTACCTAAATCCCTATTCCAATCAGACAATTTAAACGAATACCTTAAATTTAATACGAAAGTTTTAGCCACCGATGTTTTAGCTTTTGACGAGGTAGAAAATCATGATTTAGTAAATGTCTATGTACCTTATGTAAATATCAATAATTACATATACGATTTATTTGGCGAGTTTAATTTCATGCATAATGGCACCGTTTTATTACAGTCATTAATGAATAATCAATCGCAAAGCTTAGAAACCACATGTTTTGCCCATGTAAATAAAAACCAACTAGATATTACCGTTTTAAACCAGCGCAAGCTGCTACTCTACAATAGTTTTAAATACCATACTAAAGAAGACTTTGCATATTATCTTTTATTTGTAATAGAACAATTAGAATTAGACCCTAAAACAGTTACAGTTAAGTTATTTGGTGCTATAGAAGAGGATGATGACATTTATCAATTATGTTATAATTACATTCAAAATATCAGCATCTTTGCTCCATCAACACCACAGTTGATAAAGCTTGGAGAACCAACAGCATCCTCTTTAGATTTCACACTTATTAATACGATATAATGCGCATCATTTCAGGAAAACATAAAGGACGTAATTTAACCGCACCAAAAAATTTACCTGTAAGGCCTACTAAAGATATGGCCAAAGAAAGTTTGTTCAATATTTTGAGCAATAACTATTATTTTCCTGATTTAAAAATACTTGACTTATTTGCAGGTACAGGAAACATAAGCTATGAATTCTCATCTAGAGGAGTTGACGATGTTCTTGCAATAGATGCACACTCAGGATGCGTAGATTTTATTGATAAGACTGTAACGCTTTTAGACATGAATATTCGTACTCTAAAAAGTGACGTTTTTTCATTTTTAAAGCGAAATACCGAAAAATTCGACATTATTTTTGCTGATCCATTTTATGATATGGATTTGACCAATTTTGAGAAACTACCTCAACTAGTTTTTGAGAATGATTTATTATTAGAAGACGGGGTTTTAATCATTGAACATTCTAACCGTACCAGCTTAGCCGAATTTCCACACTACAAAAACTCTAGAAAATATGGTGGTAGTGTTTTTAGTTTTTTTGAGAAATAAAACTTTCCATTACACTTCTGCACACAAAACAAGCAACTAGATTTCAAAGCATCAGTAAGGTTTCAAACTCAATACTTAAGTTTTTAAAAAAGCAGGCCATAAGCCGGATTCTGTAGACTAAAAAATTAGAATTCCTTATCATTTATCTAGGCAATGGGTTACCCCAGTGCTCTAACCGCCTACCCTTCGGCTTGAGCGTGCAGCCCTTAAACACCGATTTACATGACGTTTCACCGTATAGAGTTTACCTGGTTTCACTACAGCCGAACTGTACTTGCTTTCTGTTGCACTTGTCCTCACTTTTCAGCGGACGGGCGTTACCCGCTATACTGCACTATGGTGTCCGGACTTTCCTCTCCCAATTACTTGGCAGCGATAAGGTGGCCTGCTTTGCGCAAATGTACTGCAATTGTTGATAACTATGGATGATCTCTATTCTTAATTCTCGTTAGTATTCACTGCTATATTTATATTTGTACAAGTTTAATCAGAGACAGAATTTTGGAACCATTTATCGTATCGGCCAGAAAGTATAGACCTCAAACATTTAAAGATGTTGTAGGTCAACAATCTATTACCAATACGTTACAAAATGCAATAGACCAAAATCACCTAGCCCAAGCACTATTATTTTGTGGACCTAGAGGTGTTGGTAAAACTACTTGTGCTCGTATTTTGGCAAAACAGATAAATTCTGATGGCACGGAGCAAGAAAATGAAGATTTTGCTTTCAATATTTTTGAATTAGATGCCGCATCTAACAACTCTGTAGACGACATTCGAAATCTTATAGATCAAGTACGTATACCACCACAAGTTGGTAAATACAAGGTTTATATTATCGATGAGGTACATATGTTATCTCAATCTGCTTTTAATGCTTTTCTAAAAACCTTAGAAGAACCGCCAAAGCATGCTATTTTCATATTAGCAACTACAGAGAAACATAAGATTATACCTACCATTCTTTCTAGATGTCAAATATTTGATTTTAAAAGAATTACGGTCAAAGATGCTGCTGAGTATTTAAAATATATTGCTGAAAACCAAGGTATAAATGCCGAGGACGATGCTCTTCATATCATTGCCCAAAAGGCTGATGGTGCTATGCGTGATGCCTTATCTATATTTGATAGGGTCGTTAGTTTTTCAGGCGCTGAACTTACACGTAAAGCAGTCACAGAAAACTTGAATGTATTAGACTACGACACTTATTTTGAAGCAACAGATTTAATTTTGGAACATAACATTCCAAATCTTCTATTACTTTTCAATAAGACATTGTCACTTGGTTTTGATGGTCACCACTTTATATCTGGTCTAGCTTCGCATTTTAGAGATTTAATGGTATGCCAACATCCAGACACTATTACCTTACTTGAAGTTGGTGAAGCAGCGCAGCAATTATATAGAGACCAAAGTAAAAGAACATCTCCTTCATTTTTATTGCAAGGTTTAGATATCGCAAATGACTGTGATCTAAAATATAAAACAAGTAAGAACCAACGCTTGCTAGTTGAACTAACTCTTATGAAGCTTGCCTCTATCAATTTTGATGGAGAAAAAAAAAATCCTGAATCTGTAGCATTACAGAATAAGACTATTGATTTTATTGCTCCTTCTGCTTTTTACAAGCAACTACCTAAAGCACCTGCAAAAGTTTCTGAAAATAATACTACTGTTTCTAAAGAAGTAAGCAATCAAAAAATTCAAGCTAAAGCCACACATGAAAATGGTAGTCCTAAACAACCAGAAGCGCCAACCGATGTTAAAATAGCTGCAAAAACTGAGCAAGAGCAAGTTTCTTTAAAGACTAAAGAACCAGAGCAAGTAGCCAATCCAAATAATTCAAGCCCAGAAGTAAAGGAAATTGCAAAAAAACTGACTATTAATCGCCCTACAAAAAGGGTTTCTGGTTTGTCCATATCTAGTCTTAATGCAAAAAAACAACATGAGCTCAATAAAATTGAAGTTGTAATAGATGAGAACAACTTACCTAAAGACCCATTTACAGAAGAAGAATTGCGTAAGCACTGGGCAGATTTTATAGAAATCATAGATAAGAAAGGGCAAAAAATTCTAGCTTCTAACCTACATTCAGATATTCCTAAATTAAAAGAGAATTTCGCTATTCACTTAGAGCTTCCTAACGGAACTATGAAGAAAGAAATTGAGCGTGAGCAGTTTGAATTGATGGAGTATCTACGAACTAAGTTGAATAATCACTTTGTTCATTTAGAAATTACGGTAAATGAAACTACAGTAACAAAATTTGCATTTACTCCCGAAGAAAAGTATGAAAAATTAAGGAAGAAGAATCCAGTTATTGATTTATTAAGAACAGAATTCGACTTATACCTTTAGTTTTCTTTTTATTCTAAAGGCAAACACTAAAAGTGTTATGGAAATTATTAAGGATCCAAATGCCTCTCTACCTAACTCTACAGTTTCTATATCTCCATCGTTTAAATCAAAACCTTGAAAATCTGACGGATATAAATACACAAAATTTATAAAAGCTAACACTCCTAAAACTAACGGTACTAAAAATCCTATTTTATTCAAAGCGAATAAAAGAGATACTAATGCAGCAATTCCGTATATAATTATCCAATGTAGAGAATCGGGATCATTGTATTGTAATACAGCACTAATTGTAAATAAAACCGCAAAAAGATAACCTAAAACCTTAAATAATTTATTCATTTGAAATTAGTTTAATAAGTGATCTTCAATAAGATCACGCACTTGTATTGCCGTAATTTTCTGATGATTATCACCCGTTACATGATTACTAATGAAAATGGGGAAATCCTCAATATCTTCAGTTAATCTCCCATGAGAACCTTTTATTAAAGTTGCATCAATAGGAATTATATCCATCACAGTTCTAAAGCCCATTTTCTTTTTAAGAAGTTTACCCACCACTTTCGCCATCACCAATTTATCTTTTGGATCTGTCATCATTTCAACAGGATCATATCCAGGCTTTTTATGAATGTCTACCATTCGTGCATAGTCGGGAGCTTTTGAATCATCTAACCAAAAGTAGTATGTAAACCATGAATCTTTATCTGCAACTACCACAATATCTCCACAGCGTTCATGATTTATATGATAGTTTTTTAAATCATCACCATAAAGAACTTTTTCAACACCTTCAACTGATTTTATAATTTTCGCTACACGTGCAATGTCTTTTGAATCTTTGCAATATACATGTGCTATTTGATGGTCTGCAACTGCAAAAGCATCACTCTCACCAGCATCCAAGAGCTCTAAGCCTCTTTCTTCACGCACGGCAATCATACCTTCTCTTCTTAATACTCTATTAAGATGAACAGGTCTGTTTACATTTGTAATTCCGTATTCCGAAAGCAAAATTACCCTAGCATTCAATGCTTCATAATGCTTTACTAATTGCTCAACAACAGTATCTATTTCTTGAAGGTCTTTTGAAATGATTTCAAAATCAAGACCATATCGCTGCAAATTATAATCTAAGTGAGGAAGGTAAATCAATGTCAAATCTGGATTATGCTTTTTGTCTGTCAACAAAGCGGCATCGGCTATCCATTTAGAGGAATTGATAGTTGTTTTAGGTCCCCAAAATTCGAACAAAGGAAACGTACCCAAGGCTTTTTGCATATCATCTCGTAATTGTGGAGGATATGAATAAACATCAGGAATTTTTCTTCCGTCTGCCAAATAATTTGGTCTTGGGGTAATGCTAAAATCTACATTAGAATACATATTGTACCACCAAAAATGATTTGCACAAGTAAAATCAGGATACTTTTCCTTTAGATCATCCCAAAGTTTAGGTTGCTGTACCAATTTATTGGACTGTCGCCAAAACTTAACTTCACATTCATCTTTAAAATACCAGCCATTTCCCACAATACCATGTTCCGCTGGCCATTTACCTGTAACATATGTAGATTGCACTGCGCAGGTAACCCCTGGCAATACAGGCTCAATATAAGCAGCTTCACCTTTTTCTAAAAACGATTTTATAAACGGAGTATGCTCACCTATCAACCGTTTCGTTAACCCAACTACATTTATGACTACCGTTTTTTTCATGCTACATGTGTGATTTAAACCACTCTATTTCTCTTATTATGGATACTGTTAAATCTTGTTTCAAATCTGTAGGCAAAACATCCCACGTATAAGTTTCGATTTCTAAATGTTCAGATACCGAATTAGATTTAATGAAATCTATCGTCTTTAAAATATGATCTTGTGTTGAAAACAACTCTCCATATTTTTCCAAGAAAATGGGAACATGATAATGCGCTCGAAGTTCTTTATGATTTCTTTCTCCATCTAAAACTAATGGCAAATCACTGTATGTTTTTACTTTACCATCTATTTTCTCAGTGACTTGGTGTAAATAAGTAGGCTCATTAAATTGAGATAATTCTTTCCAAATACGCTCATTGTCCTTCCCATTAAATAGAATTTTAAGAGCTGCACTTACTTGAATTTTACCAACTCTTATATTTTCTTTTTTAAACTTCGCAAACGTATCTTCCGGCTCTTCATATGCTAAAGAAAAATGGCAAATGTCATAACAAACGGTCAGATACTTTTTAATTACCGCTTCAGCTTCTTCTTGCCCTAAACCCAGTTCTTTCTTAAAATACTCAACCCCTAAAGGCAGTAAATAGTTTGTATAAAAAGATACTAATTCATCACTATTTTCTAGCAAACCATCTGGCTCAGGTTCTATATCTAGATGTAAATATTTTCCGGTACTTTTCTCTAATTCAAGTAATTGTTTAGCAACTTCTAACATATTCTTAGCACCAGTCTCAAATGCATTTTGAGTATCTTTTTCCGTCTCATGCCAATATTTATAGGTAATTGGTGAGGTTGAAATTCCACCATTCAATCCATCAGGCAATAATTCTGATAATTGACGAAACAATCGTTTTGTATATGTCAGACGTTTATCTGTTGTCCAATCAGGAGCATGTACCATGTCTTTTACACGTTCATCATGAAAATTACCATAAGGAAATCCGTTCATGGTAAAAACGTATACATTATTTTCTGATAGCCACTTTTTGAAATTGAACAAGTTATCCCCAATTTCTAGTTCTTCACTAGCCTTATTGGATAAACGTAGCCCTAGACCAAATGGTTGATCTTTTGAAACCTTATGCTTTATAGCGGGTACATGTTTTTTTATACTATCAAAAGTACTTTTCCAATCTTGACCAGGATGAATATTGGTACAATAAGTTAAGTGAAGATTCTCCTTTATTTGCATTGTTTTAATTTAATGCGAATTGATGATTCAATTTTAAAACAGCCTTAGCCATCAGCTCCATATCAATAGTATGAACATCGTGCTTAACACCTAAATCAGAAATTAAGGTAATTGTCAATTGACCACCTAAATGCTCTCTAAACTCCTCTATACCATCTAACAAGGATTGAATCTCGTTAGAACTTTCAACAGGGAGTGTGAGATCAAAACCTATAGAAATCATTACATCTAAAATATGTTGTAAATCTGCCTCTGAAATTAAACCTGTTAATTGGGCATAGGTTACATCTAGGGCAATTCCTTTTGCTACCGCTTCACCATGTCGTAATTCATAATTAGTCATGAATTCCATTTTGTGGGCAGCCCAATGTCCAAAATCTAAAGGTCTAGATGAACCAGATTCAAAAGGGTCACCACCTTGGGCAATATGCTGCATATGCATTTCTGCACATTTATAAATTACATATTGCATTGGCTCCATTTCCCTATGCTTTAGCTTTGTAGCATTGTCAGAAATATACTCAAAGAACGATTTATCTTTTATCAACGCAACCTTTATTGCTTCAGAAATACCTGAAATCCAATCACGTTGCTCTAAAGTTTCTAAAAAATTGCTATCATTTATAATCGCGTATGGCGGTGCAAATGTTCCTAAGAAATTTTTCTTTTTAAAAGCATTTACGCTATTCTTTACCCCAACCGCAGAATCATTCTGGGATAGCACTGTTGTAGGTATTCTAATCAATTTAACGCCTCTATGTGCAATTGCAGCAGCATAACCAACCATATCAATCACTGCACCACCTCCTATTACTACAACAAATGAATGACGACAGATTTTGTTATCATTTACTCCCTTTAAAACGGATTCAACAGCTTCATCACTATTCTTAACTTGCTCTCCACCAGGTAACACCAAAGTATTTGTATACTTTATAGTCTGTTGATGTTTTTTACAATATGCCGAAATTTGATTTATTAAAGCTGGGTGATGATTTTTTACCCCATCATCTATAACGAAAAGTAATTTTACGGGTTCAAAATCTTTGTAATCCGCTATTAATTTTTCAAATAAAGGATTCTCCAAAGAAAATAATCCAGAAGTAAAATACAATTGATAATCATATTGAACTTTAAAAGACTGTTTTATAGGTTGTAATTGCATATGAATTTATGTTACTGCAAATAATTTAGACAAAAGCATTGATAATGGTAAAAGCAACAAAACTGCCAATGCTAAGTACCAATCTGAAAAACCAGCTACCCAGCATGCGTTCATGACAACAAGTGACAAAACACCAGACATAACTGCTTTTTTGATATTGCTTGGTGAATTTTCTTTAAAAGCCTTTACTAATGGCTTGAAAATTAAAAATCCGAACAATATTAGAAACGGTAATAACACTATTAGATTGTCTTTCTGTTGCATTACAACTAACGCAATAGACAGTATAACTATTGCATACAAAATACCTGCGCAAACAATGTGTTTTTTATTGTTTCCATGAACTTCTCCTCTGCTTATTAAAGTAATAGCAAAAATATATACTACCGGAACAATTGAAATGTACCAATGAGAGAGCATTCCTAAAATAGACATACCCATTAGCAAATTCAATCCACGACAGATTCCCATATTTAAAGGACCTGAAAATGAAAATTGTTTAAAGTATGCATCGTAAGTTAATATCGCAATGGTCAAAGCAATTGATATTAGTCCCGACAACAGACTACATTTAAAAGCCAATGTAATACCTATTAGCATTAAAATAATTCCAAAATAAACCGCTTCCCTCTTAGGAACAAGTCCGCTAGGTATTGCCCTTTCCGGTCTTTCAACAGCATCTAACTCTGCATCGAAAACATCATTGAATACAACACCACCAGCATAGAGTGCTATAGAAGAGAACACCAATGACAAAATATCAGCACTCTGATCTCCAAGAAATTTAAGTACTTCAATATTTTTAAGATATAAAGCTATAGCAACACCTGCCAAAATATCTGCCGCTGCAGTTGGCAAATTTGCGGGTCTTGCCAAACGAGCAAAACCCATTAATTTCTCCTTCATTCTAAGTAATTTGGTCTTCGTCTATTCGTGGTTTCTGACCTCTTAAAACACTATTATCATTAAATAATTGCGATTGATTAATGCTATCTGGTTGTAGCCAATGTGCCTCTTTCATTTTTCCATTCTTACTAAAAGCATCTAAGGCATTTTGATAACAAGTCTTTCTTACATCTTCCATTGAAATACCTCTTTTCAACATCAAAGAAGCTGTTTTTGGCACAGCCAAAGGATCACTAACGCCCCAATCTGCTGAACTATCTACAATTATATTAGAGCTTCCATATTTTTTAACAACCTCAACCATACGTTCATTTCCCATTTTAGTTTTAGGGTAAATTGTAAATGCAGCTATAAATCCACGATCTAAAACTTCTTTAACCGTTTCTTCGTTATTATGATCTATAATTACATTTGCAGGGTCTAAACCATGTTCTAAGCAAACTTCCATGCTTTTGATAGTTCCGGCTTTTTTATCTCGGTGCGGAGTATGAACTTGTACGGTCATATCCAATTCTTTCGCCATATCCAACTGCATTCTAAAAAACTTATCTTCTGCAGGCGTTTGGTCGTCATATCCTATCTCCCCTATAGCTACAACATTTTCTTTATGTAAGTATAGCGGCAACAGCTCAATTACTTGCTCTGCCAATGCTTCATTATTGGCTTCTTTAGAATTTAAACCTATTGTACAATAGTGCTTTATACCAAATTGACTAGCTCTAAAAGGTTCCCAACCTACTAGACTACTAAAGTAATCTTGAAAAGAACCTACTTGGGTTCTAGGCTGACCTAACCAAAAAGAAGGTTCTATTATTGCTACTACCCCCGCCGCTGCCATTGCTTCATAATCATCCGTGGTTCTTGACGTCATGTGTACATGCGGGTCAATAATCATCATTTTATCTTCCATTCTATTATTGTTTAATCGTATTCCAATTAATTTGCCCGTCTGCCACTTTATGTTTCAACTCCGGCTTATTATTTAAAAGTGCTATTGCTTTATCATTTTCTGAATAATAACAACATAACGCACCTGATTTATTCTCAATCACATCTTCACTTTCAAGAAGCGTATTCATGTCATTTAAAAGTTCTTCATTCAAAAATTTTGAAACAGGTCGCCAAAACATCGGATCTATTTTTCTAGAGGCCGCCCATTTTTCATGAGCATAATCTGATATAATTCTAGTAAGATCTTCATTTGCCCTTTCATCAACAGACTCTATTTGCGAAAGATCGCGCTCCATAAATGCAGCCTTTAAATACATTTGATTCCACTGTTGATCATTAAAGTATTTTGCCGGATATGTATTATTCAACGAAATTGCATCAAAAATTATTGCAATATTGGTACGTAATGCCTCTACTGCAGTTTGCTTATAGGCTTCAGGGTTTGGTAATAAAACCAAATATTTCAAAAATGTTTCCAATTCACCAGTATCAGCTACCTGAATAATATTAGCCACCTTAGGTGTATAAAATTCTATGTCTTGGCTTAGAACTTCTGACAATAGAAATATACGTGCCACCTGTAGAATATTTGCTTTATGTGCATTAAAATAGCGTGAGCTATCATTATCTAAATCTTCGAACGATATAGGCTTTAATGCACTAAATTTCACATTCAAAAGACTATAGGTCATAAATAAATCTTTTGACGATTTATTCCCTGCCATCTTTTCAATTTTATCTTTCAACCAAGCAACACTTTCTGGCTTTCCGTATTTGATTACTATATTCTGGATATCTTCTCGATTGTGCATTTTATAATAAAGATTGACTTTACTTCAAAAATAATTATTATTCATCAGTAAGTTGTGCAGGTTCTTAATTATAATTGGTGAGGTCTTCAAAATCTTTCTAATTTTGAAAAAAAGTAAACTATGCTAGGCTTAAAATTACCAACTGATCCAAGATGGGTAAATATTGTTGAGAAAAATATTGATGAAATACTTACAGACCATGCTTATTGTGAACAAAAAGCTGCTAGTACAGCTATCTCTTTGATTGTATCTTTTCCTGAATATACTGAACTTGTTGAGGAAATGGTAGCTTTATCAAGAGAGGAAATGGGGCACTTTAAAATGGTACATGACCTTATTCTAAAACGCGGAAATACATTAGGAAGAGACCGTAAGGATGATTACGTTATTGAACTAATTAAATTTTTTCCTAAAGGTGGTAGCAGAACTACACAATTGGTTCATAGATTATTATATGCCGGTTTAATTGAGGCACGCAGCTGTGAACGTTTTAGATTACTTTCTGAAGAATTGGAAGACAAAAAATTAGCCGACTTCTATCATAAATTAATGATAAGTGAAGCCGGCCATTATACTATGTTCTTAAAATTTGCCCGTAAATATGGGGAATTAGAAGAGGTTAATAAGAAATGGAACAGTCTTTTGGAATATGAAGCCCAAATCATGAAAAATTTAGGTACAAAAGAATCTATTCACGGTTAACCTATTCATTGGATTCTAAACTTTTTAAGTAATAATTATAGGTCTCAAATTGTGATCGTATTTTAGGTATCGATGTTTTACGGTATGCATTGTCTTGCGCCATATTAAAAACACGAGCCTTTGTATTATCCCTCCAACAGATATCATAAGTTTCCATTAATTCCTTTTTAATATCCTCATCATAAATTGGACAACCTACTTCTACCCTATAATCTAGATTTCTTGTCATCCAATCTGCAGATGATATATATATTTTTGGATCACCACCATTTGCAAAAGCAAACAACCTTGTATGTTCTAAAAATTTGTCAACAACACTAATCGCTTCTATGTTTTCACTCATGCCCTCAACACCTGGTATTAAGCAACATATACCTCTTATGATCAACTGGATCTTTACCCCCGCCCTACTAGCTTCATACAACTTATCTACCATCTTGTAAGAGGTGAAACTGTTCATTTTTATTTTAATGTAAGCTTCTTTGCCCTGCTTAGCATTAGCGATTTCATTATCTATTAATTTTATAAATGCATTTTTAGTGTAATGCGGAGAAACTATAAGATGCTTGTATTTATTGATTTTGTACGTTGTTTCAAAGAAATCAAATACTTTGTTCAATTCCTTTAAAATTGGATCATACGCTGTAAACAAGGTATAATCCGTATAAATTCTTGCTGTAGATTCATTAAAATTACCAGTACTTACAAAACCATATCGCTTTAATGAGTCGCCTTCTTCACGCTCAATTAAACATATCTTACTATGCACTTTTAAACCCGGTACACCAAAAATCAACTTTACCCCTTCAGCTTGAAGTTGTTCGGCATATTCAATGTTTGCTTGCTCATCAAAACGAGCTTGTAACTCAATTTGTACCGTAACCTGCTTACCATTTTTAACTGCATTAATCAATGATGCCGCTATTTGAGAATTACTTGCCAGTCTATAAACCGTAATTTTAATTGTACGCACCTTAGGATCAAGTGCCGCTTCTCGTAAAAATTTTAAAATATAGGTAAAGGTGTGGTATGGAGTGTATTGCAGATAATCTTTTTTTGCAATGCTTTCTAAAATACTTCCTTCGACACTTAAACCTTTTACAGGTAACGCTGTTATTTTATCATACAATAAGTCTTTTCTTCCTAAACTAGGAAACCCCATATAATCTCTACGGTTATGATATCTACCACCTGGTATTACACTATCCGTATCTTCAATATTCATTTTTTCCTTTAGAAAAGTCAATGTATCTCTACTGATACTTTTATCATATACAAAACGTACCGGATCACCCGTTTTTCTATGCTCTACACTAGAAGATATTTTCTCAATAAAACTCTTACTTAGATCATTATCAATATCAAGTTCTGCATCTCTAGTAATCTTAATCATGTGAGCAGATATCGAATCGTATTCGAACATGGTAAAAATATTGTCCAAGCAATATCTAATTAAGTCATCTAAGATGATGATAAAGCTCTTATCACCTTCGTCTGGTAATACAACAAAACGGTCTATTCCCTTAGGAATTTCAATTAAAGCATATCGTTTCTCCTTTTCACTTTCTTCACTTTTAATAACCATTTTAACTGCTAAATATGCGGCAGTATCTTTTAAGGTCGGAAAACGGGTAAGATCATTTAATATAATGGTCATCAACTGTGGACTAACCTCTTTTAAGAAATATGCCTTCACAAATTCCTTTTGGTTTTCGTTCAGTTCTGTTTCCTTGATGATAAAAATGTTCTTACCCTCAAGTTCATGCTCTATTCTTCTAAGTATGGTTAAACTCTTGGTTTGCTGCTCAATGACAATATTCGTAATCTCCTCTAAAAGATCTTTAGCCTTCTCACCACCCAAAACGCTCTTTCCTGTTTTACCAGCCTCTACAATACGCTTTACAGTTGCATAACGCACTTTAAAAAATTCATCTAGGTTGTTAGAGAAAATACCTAAAAAACGAAGTCTTTCAATTAAAGGCACGTTCTTATCTGCGCTTTCTTGTAAAACACGCTCATTAAACCATAACCAACTTATTTCTCTATTTACGTATTGATTGTTATTTTTTATCATGCTTTTAGTTGCTTCGGAAAAATGGTTTGTATTGTTGAGCCTTTTGAAATGGAAGCCCAAGAATCTTCGTTAAATTTTATATGCACCAACCCACTTGTAGGTACATTATCTATATGCTTGTTACCTAATGAATTAGCTAAATAGGTAAAGGTATGATTGTGACCGAATAAAAGTACATTCTCTAATTTATTATCTAAACCCTGAATAAATTCAAGCACTTTTTCTCCAGAAAAATCATATAAATCTTCTACTATACTACAATTTTCTAAAGGATAATTTAATGCTCTTAAACATATCATACAAGTGTGAAAAGCCCTATTTGCCGGACTCGTGAAAACACGATCTATTTTTAAGTTTTTACTTTTAAGCTCATTACCCACTAATTGGGCATCAATGATACCTCTTTGTAATAATGCCCTATCTTGATCACTTACATTAAGTTCCCATGAAGATTTACCATGGCGCATTAAAAATAGATTCTTCATATTGTATATTTAAGGAGCCAAACGATCCATTTTCCAGTCAAAATCTTCGGTTAATGTATAACGAATACGGTCATGCAACCTATTTGGTCTTCCCTGCCAAAACTCCATTGAAACCGGTCTTACCAAATAACCACCCCAATGTTCTGGTCTTTCAATTTCTTTTCCGTTATACTCTTTTTCTAATTGTGAAAGTTTGTCTTCTAAAACGCCTCTTGATTCTATGACCGTACTTTGGTCAGAAACTAATGCACCTAACTTACTTCCGTCTGGTCTAGATTCAAAATAACCATCAGACAGATTTTTTGCTAACTTTTCAGCAGTACCTTTTATTATAATTTGGCGTTCTAAACTCGGCCAAAAAAATGAGAGACAAATTTTAGGGTATTCACTTAACGCCCTTCCTTTTTCACTGTTGTAATTAGTGTAAAATATAAAACCTTCATGGGTATACTTTTTAAGAAGAACTACTCTACTTTTTGGAAAACCATCTAAACCTACAGTTGAAACCGTCATGGCGTTAGGTTCATCTACTCCATCTGATTTTTCGACCTCGTAAAACCAAGTCTGGAATAGCTGAATAGGATTGTCAGATATACTGTCTTCCATCAACGCACTTTTCTCGTATGATTTTCTGTAATCACCTAAATCTTTCTGCATCATTTTCGTGTTAAAAACAAGATAAACAAAGTTCTAAAAAGAAAGGAAAATAAATGGTATAAAAATGGATTAAAACATCTAAAAATCGAAAGTCTTTCCGTCATCGGCAAGCAGAACATTTGGAAAAACAGTAGACGCTTCTTCTTTAAAAAGTTCTATAGATTTATAACGCGTAGAATAATGACCTAACACTAAGGTTTTTACGTTAGCATCTTTAGCTACTTTTGCAGCTTGTTTAGCTGTGGCATGCTTTGTTTTAGTCGCTAAATCTACCTCTGACTCTAAAAAGGTGGACTCATGATACAAAATATCAACATCCTTAATTTTAGCTGCTAAACTTTCATCATAAATAGTATCACTACAAAAGGCATATGATTTTGGTGCTGGCGGATCAAAAGTCAATTCCTTATTATCAACTACCTTACCATTATCTAAAGTTATGTTCTTTCCATTCTTTATGTTATGATAATAAGCTTTGTCTATTCCGTACGCCTCTGCCGCATCAATATTCAACTTTCTTTTACCTATTTTTTCTCTAAACAAAAAACCGTTTGTATACACCCTATGATCTAATGGAATAGTAGTTACAGATATCTTTTCGTCTTCGAAAATAAGCTCAGATTCTTTGCTGGACAATTCATGAAAAAGTAACGGATAATTAGTCCAAGAATCTCCTAATTTTAGAAGAAATGTAATTGCCTCTTTTATTCCCTTAGGCCCATAAACATGAAGTTCCTTTTCCCTACCCAACAACCGCATGGTGGAAATAAAACCTGGAAGACCAAAAAAATGATCTCCATGAAGATGAGAAATAAAAATGTGGTTAATTCTAGAGAACTTAATTTTATGCCGTCTTAATTCTACTTGCGTACCTTCTCCACAATCAATTAATACAATGTGGTTATTAATTTCAAGAACTTGAGATGTAGGATTCGTAAGTGTTCTTGGTGTTGCAGCATAGCAACCCAATACAGTAAGGCGCATATTATCTAAGTTCTAAATTATTTAAGTCTATACAATTACAGACCTAAATCACGTTCTATTTCTTCCATTTCAATTAAATCCCTAGCTTCTTGAAGTGTAGGCACTAAATTGATTTCTTCTGGCACATCATCGTAAGATACCTTATCGGACACCAAAACAAATGACTGTTCATTCTTTTTATGTTTTCTAGATATTTCTAAAAATGAAATAACATTGTATGGAGTTAATTTAGAGAAACCCAACAAATCTAACACCAAGTTATCGTTCTTCAACTTAGCGTATTCGTTTTCCAAATTCAGCAAAAAACGTTCAATTGAAATTTCTTCATGAGAAACTATAATCAACGACCCTTCTTTAGTAAAAATCATATCATTTAATTTTAGATGCTAACAAATAAATAACCGCCATACGTATCGCGACACCGTTTTCAACTTGATTCAAAATTATAGATTGTTTCGAATCTGCAACATCACTCGTAATTTCAACGCCCCTGTTTATAGGACCTGGGTGCATGATTACAATTTCTTTATCCAAGCTATCCAATAGCTTTTTATTTACTCCAAATTGTTGGGTATATTCTCTGGTAGTTGGAAAATAACTAATATCCAATCTTTCGTTTTGTATACGTAACATATTAGCCACATCGCACCATTCTAAGGCTTTTCTAAGATCAGTCTCCACGCCTACGCCTAAAGAATCTATATATTTAGGCAATAATGTTTTAGGACCGCATACTTTAACATTTGCTCCTTGTAATTTTAAGGCGAAAATATTTGACAGCGCTACTCTTGAGTGAAGAATATCTCCCACAATTACCACGTTTTTACCAGCAACATCTCCTAGTTTCTCTCGAATGGAATATGAATCTAATAACGCCTGTGTTGGATGCTCATGAGCTCCATCACCTGCATTTACAATAGACGCGTTTACATGTTTAGATAGAAATATACCTGCTCCAGGATTTGGATGCCGCATAACAACCATATCTACTTTCATAGACAAAATGTTATTTACGGTATCTATCAATGTTTCACCTTTCTTTACAGAAGATTGACTGGCGGAAAAATTAAGTACATCTGCAGAGAGTCGTTTTTCAGCTAGCTCAAACGATAATTTAGTTCTTGTACTGTTTTCAAAAAATATATTGGCAATTGTAATATCTCGTAGCGAAGGAACTTTTTTAATCGAACGATTGATCACTTCCTTAAAATGATCGGCAGTTTCAAAAATAAGCTGAATATCGGTTTCCTTTAGATACTTAATTCCCAATAAGTGTTTCACACTCAGTTCGCTCATTTTCTTATCTATTTACTAAATATATAATATCTTCTCCATCATTTTCTTTCCACATCACCTTTACCTTTTCATCATTTATAGCATCTACCTGGCGCCCTCTATAATTTGGTTGTATTGGTAAATGTCTACTAAATCTGCGGTCTATTAAGCATAATAACTCTACATCTTTAGGCCTACCAAAAGATTGTAAGGCTGTTAATGCAGCATTTATACTTCTACCGGTATATAGAACATCATCAATTAAGACCACATTCTTATCTTCTACTAAAAAATCAATTTTTGTTTTTGTAGCCTCTAAGGTTCTATCACCTCTTCTAAAATCGTCTCTATAAAAAGTAATATCCAAGAAACCAACATCTATATGCTTTACCTTATATTCTTCTTTAAGAATTTTGGTTAAGCGCTGTGCAAGAAATTTACCTCTTGGCTGTATACCTATTAAAACCGTATTATCAAAATTCAAATGGGTTTCAAGAAGCTGACAAGCCAAACGATGCAGGATGATATTTATTTCTTTGGAAGAGAGTAAAACTTTTTCGCTCATAATAGGCACCCGTGCTTTAGCTTAACAAAAATAGATAATTCTATCTAAACTATGACAGGTAAAATCAGGAAGTAAACCTGAAAAATATAATTCAAGTTTTTAAATGCGCTACTACAATCCTAAAATGGAGAAAAATGCCTCTTTATGACTTTCACCTATAGGTATGCGCATATCATTAATGACAATTCTATTACGTTGAACGGTCTTAATATAATTTACATTAACAACGTAAGACTTATGCACTCTAAGAAATTGGTTTGCAGGTAATTTGCTCATAATCTCCTTAAAGCTCATTAACGTTAAAATGGTTTTATTGGTATTGGCTATATGAATCTTTAAATAATCTTTTAACCCCTGTACATATTCAATCTGGTCAAGATCTATTTTAATACTTTCGTATTCAGCCTTAACAAAAATGAACTTTTTTTCTACTGAATTATCGCCGGTCGATGAGAATACGTTTGCTTCCATAATAGGTGTTTGTTTTTTAGAAATTAAATCTTGTACTCTAGACACCGATTTTATAAAACGATGGTACGGTATTGGTTTTACTAAATAATCTACAGCGTTTAACTCAAACCCATCTACAGCGTATTGAGAATATGCCGTTGTAAATATGAACAAAGGTTTGTTATCTAAAGTGCCCATAAAATCTATTCCGTTTATTTGAGGCATCTCTATATCACAGAATATTAAATCGATTTTCTTCTCTTTTATTTCTGTAATAGCATCTAACGGATTGGTATATGTGTTTACCAATTCTATAAAATCTAACTTTTCGCAGTATCCCGATAGTATTTCGATCGCTAATGGCTCATCATCTATAATAATACATTTCATAAGCTAGATTGTTTTTGATAAATAGTTAATGATACTTCGTAATCTTTTCCATCGTTATCAACTTCAAGATTATGCAACCCAGGGTAGATTAACTCTAACTGGTTTCTAATATTCTCCAAACCAATTCCAGAATTTTTTGTAGGTTCTCTAAAAATTCCAATTTTATTTTTTACGTTCAAAAAAACAGAAGTATCCGTAATGGTCAGGGTAATTTTCACATAGGTTTTCCCTTTATAGTCGGTACCATATTTAAATGCATTTTCTATAAAGGAAATAAACAATAGTGGTGGAACTGCCCTACCCCTATCTTCACCTGTTATTTTTAAGCAAACATTCTCACTATCAGATAAACGTAAACGCTGTAACTGAATGTAACTTTTAATATAGTCTATCTCTTTATTTAGAGGCACCAAATCTTTGTCTGCCTCGTAAATCATATACCTCATTAACTCAGACAAATCAACTATAGCTTCTGAAGTATCGGGTGATTTTTTTACCGAAAGTGCATAAATGGTATTAAGAGTATTAAATAAAAAATGAGGATTTAGTTGTGCTTTTAAAAATTGTAATTCAGATTTAATATTTTCCTTCTCAACCGATAATCGTAAATTCTCATTTCTTTTCCACTCTACATACATTTTTAAAATAGCACTAATGACATAAGGTATACCAAGACTTACAAATGACCTATAAATTGGTATATACCCAAAATCTCTCGGAGGTTTTCTACCTAAAAAAAAATTTTCTGGAAATTTTGGCTCATAGAAATGATTTAACGCTACTACTGATATTATCAATAAACCCAACGAAACCATTAAGTATATAAAAACACTCTTTCGCAATAAATATACGGGCACTAAATAGAAATAATTGAAATAAAAAAGAACAAGGATAACAAGTAACTTTGGAAAAACATCTGAAGGAATTGGTCTTTCATTATTTAAAATAGGATAAAAAGTTAGCCCGTATAACAAAATCCATATACTTATATGAACTACTATTTGAACTCTATTTTTAATAATTGATTTCATATAGAAATTAGTGACTTACTGCAGTAGAAATATTCAATTCTGCTAAATCTGACGGCAATAAAACTGGCGACTTTCCATCTTCCAATTTTGAGATTACTAAACCTGCCGTTTTAAGAGCTTCCTTTTTGGTAACAAACTTCTGTTTACCAGGAAAACCAGGGATAAACTTTTGTAAAATCACTATTTTCTCTCCTTTCATAATCTGATAACCATAACCATCATTTAAATCTACAATCTGACTATGAAATGTGTGATCATTATTAGTTAATGGCTGATTATAAATTGAGTACCCAAAGCCTAGTGCCAAAAATAACACAATAACAACCCAATATTTTGCAGTAGAAATCATAAATAAATGTTTAAAAATGGGCCAATCCACACAGATTGACCCAAAAAATTAACAATTGCACTCACTATGAAAAATTAATCTTCCTCTTCGTATTCATCAAGAGGAAAGAATTCATCTAAATCATCTAAGTATAAAGTACCTGTTCTACCCATACCTATAAACACACGACTACCATTAGAAAAAGCAATCGCATCTTGTCTTGTAGCCCCTTCAAACGAAGTTTTTTGATCCCATTCATCTGAAGAAGGGTCGTATTCCCATACAGTGTTAGTTGCACCGCCTAATTCACCACAGGCTATATAACCGTATCCGTTTACCGTAAATCCTACAGCGTTGCTTCTTTCTACAGCATACTGATCTTCCTCATCCAAGTCTAACTTCTTTGTCCAGCTTTCTGTTGTAGGGTCAAATACCCAAAAATCATCTAAGTAAACTCCGTTAGAAACACCGGTACCCAAATACACCAAACCATCTATTGTAAATGTGGTTGCCGATCTTCGTTTGTTTCCCCCAAAACCTACTAATTCTACCCATGTATCATTTGCAGGGTTATATTTCCAGAAATCTTTTCTATCATTCTCACCATCATAACCAGTTCCCACAAAGCCAAAACCATTTGCACCAAAACCAACCGCACTTCTTCTTGCTGTTGGTAAAGAAGCAATCTCGGTCCATGTGTTGGTTGCCGTATTATAACTATAGAAATCAGTTAATTCATCAACACCGTCATAACCAGAACCTATATAACCAGTACCATCTACTTCAAAACCTACCGCTGCGTTTCTGGCAACACCAGGAAAATCCGCTTTCTGTGACCAGTAGTCTCCCTCTATATCATAAGCCCAAAATGAAGCTAAATAATCATCCCCGTCATAACCTACTCCCATGTAACCAACATTGTCAATAGTAAATCCAGAAACACTACTTCTAGCACTGCCATCAAAAACAGACTTATCTACCCAGTTGCCTAAATCGTCATCGTCATCATCACTTGAACAACTTGTAATTACCATGGCCATTAATGCCATTCCAGTAATCTTGTACACATACGATTTTCTTTTATTCATTATTTTTTGTTTAAAGGTTCTTTCTTTTCTGGTTCAAATCTACTAGAGACCTTAGTGTCCAAAAAACACAATAGATTAAGGTTGGTTTTTAACATACCAAACCCAGTTTTTCATCTACCAACACAAACATTTCATTAATAGTTTAAATAACTGAGTTCATCCCTTAACATTGGGGATTCGTCTATTCAGGTTTTTACAACCGTACTTGGTATTTAGTTTTGATAAAAATTAAATTCTAAATGAAGGTGTTCCTAAACAAAGTACGTGCGCTCTACATCATAATGTTTGGCGGTTTCCTCTCTATTGCTGTAATATCTTGTAGCAGTGAAATATATAATGATTCAGAATTTGTAGCTGGTGAAACGTTTACAGACAGTAATATTCGTCTTATACTGGTTGATACATTGACGGTCAGTACTTCTACCATGAAGTTTGATAGTATTACCACTTCTGAATCTACTAGAATACTTACTGGTAAATACACAGACTCCGTTTTTGGATCCATAACAGCATCTAGCTACATGCAGTTTTTACCAGAAACCTACACTATTGACAGTGAAGCCGAATTTGATAGTATTGTTATGGTATTAGGGTATGATAAGTATTATTACAATGACACACTACAGAAGAACACAATACACATTAAAAAAATAAACGAAAACTTAAAGCCTGAAAGCGATGATTACTTCTACAATACTAGTAACATTGGCTATGATGAAGATGATTTAGGTTTTTTAGAATACTACCCAAGACCATTGGCTGGAGATTCAATTACTATTACCCTTGTTGATGATTTTGGTACAGATGTATTCTCTAGACTACAAGAAAAAAACATTGTAAATTCTGATGAGTATAGAGATTACTTTAAAGGAATTGGTATTGTACCAGATGACACCGATAATGGTTCTATTATTGGCTTTTCTAAATCTTCCGAAAACACTTATCTACGTTTATATTTTAGTACAGATACAGCAGATGAATCTGTGCAAGAATATATGGACATTCAAATAAATGCAACAACATCCCCTATTCCATTTTTTAATAAAATTACGGCAGATGATCCTATTGCCCCTCTGCAAACGCTTACCAATAGCAAAGTAAATTTAGAAAGTGCCGACTCTAACAACCAAAGCTTTATAGAATCTGGTATAGGTATAGCCATGCGTGTACAGTTTCCACATATTAACAGCCTTTATGACATACCTGGTAATGGAACAATACTGGATGGCGTTCTTAAAATAAAACCTGTTGCACAGTCTTATGACGACCATTTAAAGCTTAGAGACACGCTTGCCGTATACGTTGTTGACCAGAACAATAATTTGACGGAAACCTTAACCTCTACATCTTACGCCATTCTTAACAGAGACAATCAAGAATTCAATGACATCTATTATGAAATATCGCTGGCTTATTATTTGGAAGAATTACAATTAAAAGACAGAGATATAGATGATGCATTAATATTACTTCCTATAGATTATAATTCTTCTGTTGATCGATTTATTATGAGTGGAAATGGAAATGGCGAAAACGAAACAATTTTAGAATTAACATACGGTATATACGATGAAGATTAATCAAATTATATTTAGTACAATCACCTTATTAGTAATAGGCTCTCAATATATTTTTGCCCAGTCCGAGGCATTAACGAGTTCTCCATATTCATTATATGGTTTAGGGGTTATTAACCAAACCAGCATTGGCAAATTCAATAGTTTGGGCTACAGCGGTATTGGGATAAAATCGCCCTATGAACTTAATAACTTAAATCCTGCTAACTACGCATTGGTTCCACAGAATTCATTTTTATATGATATTGGGGTAACAGGTGAATATAATAATTACAGTAATTCATCTGCCTCCGAAGGAAAATCGAATGTCAATTTCTCAAATCTTGCATTCGGATTTAGAGTAATGGAAAATTTAGGCGCAGGTATTACGATGACACCCTATAGTGACGTTGGATACTCTATTCTGGGAGTTAGCAGTAATATAGAAGGTTCAACAGAAAGTTTTGAAAGTAACATTACAGGATTGGGCGGTCTAAACGAAATTAAACTTAATGTTGGTTACTCACTTACACCTAAACTAAGACTTGGCTTAAGTGCTTCGTTTTTATTTGGAAATATTGAAGAAACCGAATCTTTTATTTACAGTTCCACCACATTTGAATCTATAGAAAAAACCAACTATAGTGGGGCGAGACTAGGCTTTGGATTTCAATATGACATCAATGACAGAATTACTATTGGTGGTACTGCACAATTACCAACAAGTTTAAATGGTAACCTTAAAAGATCTGTAAATAAATCCCTTTCTGGAATAGATATTTCAGTTGAAGATGAAAGTTCTGATTATGTTTCAGATTTTAAACTACCCTTAGAACTTGGGTTTGGGATGAGTATAAAACCTATAGAAGAGATAACTTTTAGTGCAGATTACAAGAAAAACTTCTGGACAGACACCGATCAATCTGAAAATATTGGCAACTATCAAGACCAAGATATTTATGCATTTGGATTAGAATACCTTCAAGACCCTTCTAGTTATAAGTATGGTCAAAGAATAAGCTACAGATTGGGCTACAATTATGATAATGGATATTTAGCCATTGGCGATAGTAAAGTAGAAGGTTACAATTTTACTGCAGGTGTTGGTATACCTACAAGCAGAGGCACGCATTCAATGATTAACCTATCATATAGTTATGGCTCTAAAGGATTATTACAAAACGTTCTAGTCAAAGAAAACTACCACCTTATTACATTAAACCTAAGCTTAGAAGATTTATGGTTTGTGAAGAGAAAAATCAATTAGTAAAAGACAGCGAATAGAAATTATACAAAGTCCTATTCATTTTAAATTCTCCACTAGTAATTCATTTTCTTAGAACCCTAATAGGAACCGATTAAATGAAAACTAAAAAAGCCCGGATATATATCCGGGCTTTTACTTTTAATCCTTTATCAGGATCTATAATAAGAAATTACTTCTTCTTAGAATCAGCTTCCATCTTATCTTTCAACGCTTGTAGTGCATCGTTAGCATCACCTAAAGTAGGCTTAGCTTCATCTGCGCTAGCCGCTTGTCTTTTGACAGCTGCCTTAACATTACGTTGTTCTTCTTCACGGAAAATAGCAGTATGACTAGCTACAACACGCTTGAAGTCTTTATTGAACTCAATAATCTTGAATTCAGCTTCATCGCCTTTACCTAGTTTCTTACCATCTTCTTTCTCTAAATGACGTTGAGGAATGAATGCAGTAATATCTTCGTTAAATTCAATTGTTGCACCTTTATCAACTACATCAGAAATGGTTGCCGTATGAACCGTACCCAAAGCGAATTCAGTTTCATATTTATCCCAAGGGTTTTCAGTAGTTTGTTTATGACCTAAACTTAACTTACGACCTTCAACATCTAATTCTAATACTTCAACTTCTAAAGTATCGCCTACGTTAGTAAACTCAGATGGATGCTTGATTTTCTTAGTCCAAGAAAGATCAGAGATGTAAATTAAACCGTCAATACCTTCTTCTAGCTCAACAAAAACACCAAAGTTTGTAAAGTTTCTTACAATACCTTTATGTTTAGAAGCTACAGGATATTTAGTTGTAATAT
This sequence comes from Maribacter sp. Hel_I_7, assembly GCF_000688315.1. NCBI lineage: Bacteria > Pseudomonadati > Bacteroidota > Flavobacteriia > Flavobacteriales > Flavobacteriaceae > Maribacter > Maribacter sp. Hel_I_7. The sequence goes on from NZ_JHZW01000003.1 coordinate 1,706,128, forward strand.
CAGTCCAAGGGTCTGGAGTCAATTGCTTGATACCAAGAGACATTTTACGATCTTCACGATCCAATGTCAATACAACCGCTTCAACCTCATCACCAACATTTACGAAATCTTGTGCAGAACGCAAGTGCGTAGACCAAGACATTTCAGAAACGTGGATAAGACCTTCAACACCTTCAACAACTTCGATGAATGCGCCATAATCAGCTATAACAACTACTTTACCTTTTACTTTATCACCAATCTTAATTTCATCAGATAAAGCTTCCCAAGGATGCTTCTCTAATTGCTTAAGACCTAATTGTATTCTAGATTTGTTTTCATCAAAATCAAGAATTACAACATTTAATTTCTGATCCAATTCAACAACCTCGTTCGGGTGGTTGATTCTGCTCCAAGAAAGGTCAGTAATGTGAACTAAACCATCAACACCACCAAGATCAATAAAGACACCGTAAGAAGTAATGTTTTTAACAACACCTTCTAATACTTGTCCTTTTTCAAGTTGGCTAATGATTTCTTTCTTCTGTTCTTCAATATCAGCTTCAATAAGAGCTTTATGAGAAACAACAACGTTTTTAAATTCGTGGTTGATCTTTACAACCTTGAATTCCATTGTTTTGTTAACATACTGATCATAATCACGAATAGGCTTAACATCAATTTGAGAACCTGGTAAGAAAGCTTCAATACCAAATACGTCAACGATCATACCACCTTTAGTTCTGCATTTAACAAAACCACTAACGATTTCTTCTTTGTCATGAGCCGCATTTACACGGTCCCAAGCCATAATAGTTCTCGCCTTTCTGTGAGATAATACTAGTTGACCACTTTTATCCTCACGAATATCGATCAATACCTCTACTTTGTCACCAACTTTTAAACCTGGGTTGTAACGAAATTCGTTTAACGAAATTACACCTTCAGATTTTGCGTTGATATCAATAATAGCTTCTCTATCTGTGATATAAACTACCGTTCCCTCAACTACTTCCTCATCGGCAGTATCAACGAAATTTTCGGCTACTAAACTTTCAAATTCCTTTAATTTAGAATCATCAACACGCTCAATTCCTTGCTCGTATTTTTCCCAATTAAAGTTTTCTAAAAATTCTTGTGGATCTTGCTGTGGAGTTTCAACAGCTTGTTGTGTTGCTTCAGTAGTAGCTTCTACCTCTGCGTTTGTTTTTTCTTCAGCCATTTGCTGATTAATAATTTGTATTTCATAACCTTATCAAGACTTAGGCAACGACTATGAAAGTTGTTATAATTATTTGTTTATCTAATCCCTTCTCTCTTGACTTCCTTGCGAAAAAGGTGTGCAAAAATAATCATTTTATTTAAATTAGACAACTCAACTAATTATGTTTCATTCATTTATCGATTATGGCACGATTTTGGAATAAAATATTATAAATATGCGTAACTTAGAAGCATAAAATTAACCATTAAAAATTATAATTATGAGTGTTAAAGCGAAGTATCAAGGTCTTTTAGACTTAGGTGAGCAATTAGGTATAAAGGACGGTAACGTTACTGTTGAAGGTGATGTTCTTAAAATAAAAGGACAAGCAAAAACTCCTTATGAAAAAGACCTAATGTGGGATAAAATTAAGCAAATAGGTGGCGAAAGTCCTTCTGATATAAAAGCTAATATTACTGTTGAAGATGAATCTGTATATCACAGACACGTTGTTAAGGGTGGTGAGTCTTTAAGTAAGATAGCTAAGCATTACTATGGTGATCCTATGAAGTACAAAGCTATATTTGAAGCTAACACTGGTGTTTTGAAAAACCCAGATGTTATTCATCCAGATCAAGTATTGGTTATTCCAAACAACTAGTATATATAATATATATTTAAAAAGAGGTTAGCAATGCTAACCTCTTTTTTTTATGCTTGACTTTCTATAACTCGAAGGGAATGTTCATACATTCTTTGAAATTGATCTTCTAAACCTAAATCACTATTATCAAACTCTATAGCGTCTTCAGCTCTTTTTAAAGGTGATATTGCACGATTACTATCAATATGATCTCGTTTTTGAACATTCTCCAGAATATCTGCATAAACAACATCCTCCCCTCTATCCAATAATTCTTTATATCTCCTTACCGCACGTTTCTCTGGTGATGCTGTCATAAAAATTTTAAGTTCAGCATCTGGGAATACCACTGTGCCAATATCCCTGCCATCCATAACAATACCTTTATCAACACCCATTGCTTGTTGCATAGCTACCAATTTCTCTCGCACAGCTGCGATAACAGAAACCTGACTCACATTTTTTGACACAGGCATAGTTCTTATTTCCTTCTCTACATTTTCGCCATTCAAATACATTTCGGCAAAACCTAAATTTGAATTAAAAACAAATTTTAAGTCTATATCATCTAAAGTTTTAATCAATGAATCTTCATCAATTTTATCTTCCTCTATAAACCCGGACCTCATAGCAAACAAGGTTACGGCGCGGTACATTGCACCTGTATCTACATATATATAATGTAACTTCTTAGCTAATTGTTTAGCTAAAGTGCTCTTGCCTGTAGAAGAGAAACCGTCAATTGCTATTGTTATTTTTTTCATTCTAACATAAATATAAAGAAAAGAGAATTTATAACTCCTTGGCGTTTTTTACTTTAACATCTGTAATTGCAATATCTATAACCTCAGACATTTCTTTTACATAATGAAAAATAAGTCCTTTTAAGTATGATTCTTTAATCTCCTTAATATCGCGCTCATTGTCGGCACAAAGAATAATTTCCTTTATACGGGCTCGTTTAGCAGCTAGAATCTTCTCTTTGATTCCACCTACAGGTAATACCTTTCCACGTAACGTAATTTCACCCGTCATAGCCAAGCTCTTTTTAATACGTTTCTGAGTAAATAAAGAAACCAATGATGTCAACATGGTTATACCGGCACTTGGCCCATCTTTTGGCGTTGCTCCTTCTGGCACGTGAATATGTACATTGTAATTTTCAAATACAGTAGGATTAATATTAAACCTTTCTGCATTAGACTTTATATATTCCATTGCAATGGTAGCCGACTCTTTCATCACCTTACCAAGGTTACCGGTAATACTCATAGTTCCTTTACCTTTTGAAAGTATCGATTCTATAAACAGAATATCACCACCTACACTTGTCCACGCAAGACCTGTTACAACACCTGCAACTTCATTATTTTCATATTTGTCTCGTTCCATTTTGGGTGCTCCCAAAATTTCAATAATATCTTCGTTGCTTACCTTAATATCATATTCTTCCTCTGTAGCAATAGATTTAGCTGCATAACGTACCATTTTAGCAATCTGCTTCTCTAAAGAACGAACTCCAGATTCACGGGTATAACCCTCCACAATTTTTTCTAATTGTGGTTTGCCAATTTTTAAATGGCTAGTATCTAAACCATGCTCAGTCAATTGTTTTGGCAATAAATGCTTTTTAGCTATTTCTACCTTTTCCTCAATGGTATATCCACTTACATGAATAATCTCCATACGATCTCTCAATGCTGGTTGTATACTACCTAAATTATTGGCTGTAGCAACGAACATCACTTTAGAAAGGTCATAACCTAACTCTAAAAAATTATCGTGAAAATCGCTATTCTGCTCAGGATCTAACACTTCTAACATTGCAGAAGATGGATCACCTTGATTACTATTAGATAATTTATCTATCTCATCTAGTATAAAAACCGGATTTGATGTACCTGCCTTTTTAAGACTTTGAATTATTCTACCTGGCATAGCACCAATATAGGTTTTTCTATGCCCTCTAATTTCAGCTTCATCACGTAAACCACCTAATGACATTCTAACGTACTCTCTACCTAATGCCTCTGCAATAGATTTTCCCAATGAAGTTTTACCAACACCCGGAGGTCCGTACAGGCATAAAATTGGAGATTTCATATCGTTTCGCAGTTTCAATACCGCTAAATATTCAATGATTCTCTTTTTAACATCTTCTAAACCAGAATGATCACGATCTAGAATTCTTTGTGCTCGTTTTAAATCGAATTTATCTTTTGAATACGATTTCCAAGGTAAATCCAATAATAAATCTAGATAGTTTCTTTGGATTGAATATTCAGCCACTTGCGGATTCATCCGCTTCATTTTTGATAGTTCTTTCTCAAAATGCTCTCTTACCTTTTTGCCCCATTTCTTCTTTTTAGATTTGACTTTCATCTCCTCTAATTCCTCATCATAAGAAACCCCACCTAATTCTTCTTGAATGGTTTTCATTTGCTGATGCAGAAAGTACTCTCTTTGCTGCTGGTCCAGGTCATTTCTAACCTTAGACTGAATATCATTCTTAAGCTCTAATTTCTGCATTTCAACATTCATATATTTCAATGTTGCCAATGCTCTTTCTTGCAAGCTTCCTATTTCTAGTAAATCTTGTTTTGCTTTTACATCTAAATTTAAATTAGAAGAAACAAAGTTTATAAGGAATGAATCGCTTTGAATGTTTTTAATAGCAAATGAAGCCTCACTAGGAATATTAGGGTTATCCCTAATTATTTTCAGCGCCAATTCTTTGATCGACTCAATAATAGCCAAGAACTCTTTATCGTTCTTTTCAGGTCTTATCTCTTTAGTCTCCCTTACTGTAGCTGTTAAATAAGGCTTTTTAGTTAACACCTCTGCAACCTCAAAACGTTTTTTACCTTGAATGATTACAGTTGTATTACCATCTGGCATTTGTAGAACACGCAAAATTTTTGCGACTGTACCCAAAGTATTAATATCCTGTACATCAGGATTTTCAGTTTCCTCGTTTTTTTGAGATACTACGCCAATTACTTTAGAACCATTATTGGCATCTTTTATTAAACGAATACTCTTATCCCTTCCTGCAGTAATAGGTATTACTACACCAGGAAAAAGAACTGTATTTCTTAAAGGCAAAATCGGTAAGGTTTCTGGTAGCGTTTCACTATTCATTTGTTCCTCATCTTCTGGGGTCAATAGTGGTATAAGCTCAGAATCTTGATCGATTCCCTGTAAGGACATGTTGTCAAAATTTGAAAATTTAGAATCTCCCATACTCATATATCGGTCATTCTGTCATTAAACCAACAGAATTTTATTTTTATAAATTATACATAAATGCCGTAAATGCAATGAAAACTAAGCTATTATAGCTTTTAACACCTTCATTTGCACCTATGTATTTCAATTCTTGTGCCAAGTGAAAAGAATCATTTTAAAAATTAAACAGAATAGAAATAAAGAATAATATCATATTAATTCTAACAAACTGTAACAAACCGTAAATTGAATCATCTTTCAATAAAACCAATCACTTTTTGAGCCAACAAAGAGAACATATTGATGAGCTAGTGCAATTGTGCATGGCCGGTAAACAGAGTGCACAGCTAGAAGTGTATAACAGGTATTACAAGGCTATGTTCAACACATCAATCAGAATCGTAAAGGACACTGCCCAAGCAGAAGACATTATGCAAGAATCGTTTTTAAGCGCATTTACGAAACTGCATACTTTTAAAGGTGAAGTAACTTTTGGATCCTGGTTAAAACGCATTGTTATTAACAACAGCATACATCAATATAGAAAGCAACAAAAAAAGAATGAAGTTGCTTTAGATGAAGTATTGTACAAGGTCGAAGATAATGACGGAATTGCATCTGACAATGTGTTTACAGAACTAAAGGCTCAAAAAGTGATGGAAACCATGAAAGATTTAAAAGACAATTACAGAATTTCTTTGACCTTACATCTAATTGAAGGGTTTGATTATGATGAAATCAGCGAAATCATGAACATTAGTTATGCCAATTGCAGAACTACTGTTTCACGAGCTAAAGAAAGTTTAAGAAAGAAATTAATACTCGCAGTCTAATGAAGAAAGATACTATTGACGAGCTTTTTAACAAGCTACAGGATATTATAGATTATGCGGAACCCACAAATGGGCACCAGCAACGTTTTTTAGAAAAATTAAATGAATCTAAAGGAGCAACAAAACTTACACCAAAGAAAAATAATTCTTGGTTACTATTTTTATCTGTTGCCGCATCAATCGCTATTTTATTATCTGTAGGCATATTTCAACTTAATACTGCTAGTAGCATTGATGATAAGGTTGCCGAAATTTCACCTGAAGCTTCTAAGACCCAATTTTATTTCGCCAATTTAATCGAAGAGCAAATCAACGAACTGAATTCTGAAAAATCACCAGAAACAGAAAAAATAATTAATGACACCATGACCCAATTGAAAAAGCTTCAATTGAATTACACCAAAATGGAACAGGATCTTTTAAACGGTGGTAATAGTAAACTTATATTAAGTGCTATGATTACCAATTTCCAAACCAGAATAGACCTTTTAAACGAGGTAATGATACAAATTGAAAATATTAAATCAATTAAAAAATCGAATGATGAAAACTATACTATATAAATATACCTGGCTATTATTATTAGCATTTACCACTGTAGCCAATGCCAACGATACTGATTTTAATGGCAAGCATACTAGAGAAAAGACCATTAAAAAAGAATTTAATGTCAATGCTAATGCATTGCTAAAAATCAACAACTCATACGGTAATTTAAATATCACTTCTTGGAACGAGAATAGGGTCGTTATCGAAGTTCATATTAAAACCAATGGTAATAACGAAGAAAAGGTTCAGAAAAAACTAGATGAAATTTCAATTGATTTTGAAGCCAGTAGCGAACGTGTTTCTGCAGAAACTATTTTCAATAAAAGTAGTAATGGCTGGGGATGGAGCTGGGGAAACAACAACAATGTTAACATGCAGATCAACTACACCATAAAAGTTCCTGTAAAAAACAATGTTGATCTTAGTAATGATTATGGCAACATTATTCTTGATAGAATTGACGGTCATGCTAGAATTAATTGTGACTATGGTAGACTAGAGTTGGGTGAACTTAGAGGTCGAAACAACCGTTTAAACTTCGATTATACTTCTAAGTCTACAATTGGATATATCAATAGTGGAGAAATAAGAGCTGACTACTCTGGTTTCACTATAGAAAAAGCAGGAAATCTTGCTATTAATGCAGACTATACCAACGCTAGTATTGGCATTATGGATAACTTAGAGTATACGAGTGATTACGGCAATATGGATATTGACGAATTAAAGAGTATTGATGGTAACGGCGATTATATTACTGTAAAATTAGGTACCGTACATGGTGATGTTTCTATTGTTGCCGACTATGGATCTATAAGAATAGAAGAACTTGCCGCTGATGCTGGCGATGTAAATATTAGAACTGACTATACCGGAATCAAAATTGGATATCATAGTGAATACCATTTCGATTTCGATATTTCGACCAGTTATGCAGGAGTTAGTGGAAAAGATGACTTTACCATAAACATCAGTACAGAAAAATCTTCGGACAAACACTATGAAGGTTTTTATGGGTCTAAAGGAAGTGGAAATAAAATAACGCTATCAAGTGACTATGGCGGAATCAGTTTTACCAAAAAATAATCAATCAATCAATTAAATATGAAAATCATGAGAAAATTAAGTGTATTAGTATGTGCAGGTCTACTATCCTTATCTTGTTCTGCCCAATGGGGAAAAACAATTAAAGGAAATGGAAATAATGTAACCATAGAAAGAAGCACCGGAGATTATGACGGCGTAGCGGTTTCTGGCTGGTTTGATATAGATTTGGTTGCAGGTAGTGAAGGTGAGATTACGCTAGAAGGTGAAGAGAATCTATTAGAATATATCATTACCGAAGTTAAAGATGGCAAATTGGTTATTAAAACGGAAAAAGGTGTAAATCTTAAATCTAGTAACTGGAAGTCTGGAATTCATATTACAGTGCCGATAGAATCTATAAGTTCTGTGGCCATGTCAGGATCTGGAGATATTGTTGGTAAAACAAAAATTAAAACAGACAAATTCAGTACGGCAATGTCTGGTTCTGGTGATATTACGTTAGATATCGACACTAACACTATATCAGCTACAATGTCAGGTTCAGGGGATATTACCCTTAGCGGTAACACTACTGATTTTGAAGCAACTATATCAGGTAGTGGGGATATTGAAGCATATGGCCTTGAGGCTGATAATGTTGAGGCAACCGTTTCTGGATCTGCAGACATACAAGTAACCGCAAATAAATCTATAAAAGCGCGTGTATCTGGATCGGGTGACATCTCTTATAGAGGCAATCCTGAAAAAGTAAATACAAAAACCTCTGGTTCAGGAGATATCTCTAAAGGGTAAAGTATAAAATCAAAATAGCGAACAATCAATTCAATTAAGCCTCTTTTAAAGGGGCTTTTTTGTTTCATTAACCCTAAATAGCAATATAATACCGCCTAAAAAGAATACGAACAAAAATAGAATGGCATATCTCATATTGCTTACTTGATCTATTATAGCAAAGAGTGCCATACCTATAACAATACCTATTTTTTCAGCTACATCATAAAAACTAAAATACGATGTAGTATCTTCTGTTTCCGGTAAAAATTTTGAATATGTTGATCTCCCTAAAGATTGTACACCTCCCATTACCAAACCGACAAAACCGGCTGCAATATAAAACTGAATAGGTGTTACCATAAAGTAAGCATAAACACATAATAGCATCCAAATAGCATTTACAACTATTAGCGTTTTAATATTACCATATTTTTCTGATGCTTTGGAGGTAATAACAGCACCAATTATGGCTACCAATTGTATAACCAATACACTAATAATTAAACCTGTAGTCTTTTCACTTGCAGAAACCCATGCAATTTCTTTTTCTCCGAAATATACTGCGACTAGCATAATTGTTTGTACAGCCATACTAAACACAAAAAAAGCGTTTAGATAACGTTTTAGTCTTTCATTTTCTTTCAATTGACCCCAGACAACTTTAAGTTCCTTTAACCCATTAAACACAATATCTTTAGTTATTTGGTGCCCTTTACCTACTCCCTTTGGCAGCACCCAAAATGTATATTGACTAAAAATCAACCACCATAATCCGACTGTTATGAATGATATTCTCATCGCTTCTACCTTAGCCAAGTTTAGTGAATCTTCAGTTTCACCAATATCAAACCCAAACAACTCTGGTTTCATGACCATTGCCAAATTCAATAACAACAATAGAACACTCCCAAAATAACCTAATGAAAATCCTTTTGCGCTAATACTATCTTGTTGATCTTCAAACGCAATATCTGGCAAATACGAATTGTAAAAAACTAGACTCCCCCAATACCCTATTAATCCCATAAAATAGAACAACAGACTAAGATGAATATGCTCTAGATCAAACCAATACAACCCAATACAACCCAAACTACCTGTATAGCAAAAAAACTTCATGAACATTTTCTTATTGCCAACATAATCTGCTATACCAGATAATACAGGCGACAAAAATGCTACAACAAGAAAGGTGAAAGCAGTAACTATTGAAATGAGAACGGTCTGCTTCATATCAAAACCAAATGCAGTAACCAATTCATCTTTAGTCGAGAATAGTGTAGAATAATAGATAGGAAAAATTGAAGATGCTATAGTTAATGTATAAACCGAATTAGCCCAATCATAAAAGGCCCATGCATTCAATAATTTTTTACTCCCTTTTAGATCTAATGTTTCTCCCATATATAAAAAATAAAAGCCGTTCATTTCTGAACGGCTTCAATATACAATAATCCTTAACGTTTTATTGGAATTTAGTCACTCCAAATTTAGCTGCTTCTGCCGCGGCATCTGGTGCCCAAGCTGTTAGATTATTAATTCTTGTATCATTAGAAGGGTGCGTACTCATAAATTCTGGTGGTGCTTGGCCCCCGCTGTTTGCCTTCATGCGTTTCCACAATTCTGCTGCTTCGTAAGGATCGTAACCTGCAATGGCCATAATTTGTAATCCAATTCTATCTGCTTCAGTTTCGTGACCTCTACTAAAAGGTAACATACCTAAATACTGTGTACCCACACCATAAGCCTGATTAAATAAGCCTAAAGTTTGTTGATTTTTAATTGCTACATTACCGGCAACAGCTCCTACTTGTTGTAAAGTACCAGCACTCATGCGTTGTGCTCCATGGTCTGCTAAAGCATGTGCAACTTCGTGCCCCATAACTACCGCAACACCTGTTTCAGTTTGGGTAATAGGTAATATTCCTGTATAAAATACAATTTTACCACCTGGCATACACCAAGCATTTACAGTCTCATCGTTTACTAAATTGTATTCCCAAGAATAATCTTTTAAATAACCTGGGTAACCATTTGCAGTTAACCAACGCTCTGCCGCAGAAGAAATACGTTGCCCTACCCTTGTAATCATTTGAGCATCGCTTGTACCTGTTACTACTTTATTTTCAGTTAAAAACTGATCATATTGTGCGAATGCAGATGGAAACACTTGACTGTTTGGATAAAAGTTCAAAGTTTTCTGCCCTGTAAAAGGGTTTACTTTACAGGCTGAAACGCCTATAAAGACTAGTACTATTAATAATAATTTTTTCATGTCCTTAATTTAAAGTTAATGGTATAAGCTACAAAGTTATTGTTTTCCTGATAAATGCAATAAAGTAAAGTTTTTGTTTATTCGTAAATCATCACTATCATTTACAGATAAACTCTCTATTGAGATTTCCTCATTATCAACCATAACATTCACAATCTCAAAAGACAAACCATGAAAACTTAACCTTACCATCTCATATTCAGTATCAAAAGTACCGTCTTTAAACAACTGAATGGTCAGGGAATTCTCTTTACCCGTCAATTTATAATTACTTAAAGAATACCTACCCTTTTTGTAATCATAACCATTATTTGCATCTTCATATACCTCAGAAGCTTCTGTACCTTCTTTATAATATACTTCTAAAACTAATTCTTCAATTTTCTTTTCCCCTACATATTGCTGAACAGGATATTTAGGAATTATAGCTCCGGCTTTTACAAAAATTGGAAGCATGTCTATCTCTGCAGCCACCCATTTTTCTTTGCCTCCTGTTACATGTTCGTTAGTCCAAAAATCATACCAATCTCCACGTGGTATATACATTCTACGACCTTGCGCGTTGGGCTCTTGTATTGGACACACCAATATTTTTTCACCAAAAATGAACTCATCTGTTCTAAAATGCGTCTGACTATCTTCTTGGTCAAAAAACACTAAAGACTGCACCATTGGAATGTTCTCTTTCGTATACTTATAGAACATAGTATATAAGTAAGGTAATAATTGATACCGTAGTTCCACATATTTTCTTACGATATCAGTAATTTCAGAACCGAACGACCATGGTTCTTGATCACCATGATCTCCACTTGAATGTACCCTACAAAATGGATGGAATATTCCTAATTGTACCCATCTAGCAAATAGTTCGCCATCTGGTTGTTCTGCAAATCCACCAATATCAGACCCAACAAAAGAATAGCCACTTAAACACATGCGTTGCACTTGTACATTGGCAATCCATAAATGTTCCCATGTAGCCACATTATCTCCTGTCCACGTAGAAGAATATCTTTGTGTTCCTGCAAATGCAGCTCTTGTTATTACGAATGGTCTTTTTGGATATACATATTTTTTAACCCCTTCATAAGTAGCCCTAACCATTTGCATTCCATATACATTGTGCGCTTTTCTATGCGTACAAGGGTGACCATCATAATTATGTCTTGTATCTAAAGGGGCCGTTTTTGTAGGTACCTCCATTACCGCTGGCTCGTTCATATCATTCCAGACGGCATGTACACCTAGGTCAGACATAAATTCTTTATATAATTCTGCCCACCATTCTCTGACTGCAGGGTTGGTGAAATCAGGAAAATTACATTCTCCAGGCCACACCTTACCATGCATTAAGGGGCCATCTCCCCTTTTACAAAAATAATCGTTCTCTAAAGCTTCATTATAAATCCAATAATCTCGATCCACTTTTATACCTGGATCAATCATTACTACGGTTTTAAAGCCATCTTCCTCCAATTCGCTTATCATCCTTTTAGGATCTGGAAAATGGTTCTTATCCCATGTAAAACATCTAAACCCATCCATGTAATCTATATCCAAATAAATGGCATCACACGGAATTCGATGTTTTCTAAAATCACTAGCTATTTCTTTTACATTACTTTCTGGATAATAGCTCCATTTAGACTGATGAAAACCTAATGCCCACATTGGAGGCAATTCTGGAGTACCGGTAAGACTAGAATAAGAGCTTACCACTTTTGACATATCTGGACCAAAAATGAAATAATAATTCATCTCGCCACCGTCTGCCCAAAAATTAGTTATGTTTCTACGTTCTTGTGAAAAATCAAAACCAGTTCTAAAACTGTTATCAAAATAAATACCGTAAGCTTTACCTTTATTTAAGCCTACGTAAAACGGAATTGCTTTATATAATGGGTCTTGCTCTTTAGCAAAAGCAAATTGATCGGTTACCCAATTTTCTACTCTTTTTCCTTTTAAATTACTATGCATGGCTTTATCTCCCATGCCGTAAAAACTTTCTCCAGATTGCGTTATTTTACTAAGCTTTACAGTATTACCACCATACTCGTAGTTTTCTTCCCAGTGAAAACCTAGTTCATCTTCATTTATAATAGTACCTTCTAAATCTGAAATTTGAGTACGTAATGTTTTTTTATCTACCAGTATATTTAGCCTTGCAGTAGATATTATATATTCTGTATCATTCTCCACTACCTCTAACTTACTATAACCCATAGTGGCGTCTGGGTCAATACCATAAGAAAAATCTGGCTCAAAGTTATAATTGGTAGCGTATCTAAAACGTATTATACTACCCCTTAAAATTGTTATTTGTAAGACAACACCGTTGTCTGTCGTGAAGTATATTTTATCTGAGTCTTGTGAAAATTCAACGATGTGGTTTGGATATAAATTACCTTTATATTCAAGCTCTGTATTTGTAATCATTAACTTATGAATTAAAAAATATCAAATTAATAGTACTACAGAAATACCTTGTAGTGGTCTAAATGAAGACCTATTTATTACAAGTTATTTCAGTATCACAATTCCTAAAGGCGGAATCGTTATTTCAATCGATTTCTCATGTCCGTGAAAAGGCTTGGTAGAGCTCTTTATTTTATTATTCACATTTCCGACTCCACCATACTTGGCGTTATCACTATTTAAAACCTCTTTAAGTTTTCCTTTTTTAGGATTACCTATTCTATAATTTTCTCTTGGTATAGGTGTAAAGTTACATGCTATAATTAAATCGTTTTTATCATCATGCCCTTTACGAACATAGCACAATACAGAATTTTCATGATCACTATAATCTATCCATTGAAAACCTTCTGGACTAAACTGCTTTTCATATAATGCAGGAGACCCTTTGTACAAATGATTTAGATCTTTTACAAAATCTTGTATGCCTTTATGACCATCATATTGTAATAAATGCCAATCTAAACTTGTTTCAAAATTCCACTCTGCAGTTTGTCCAAATTCGCCGCCCATAAACATTAATTTAGTTCCTGGGTGGGTAAACATGTACCCGAATAACAACCTCAAATTTGCAAATCGCTGCCATTCATCACCCGGCATTCTATATACTAATGACTGCTTTCCGTAAACCACCTCATCATGGGAAAACGGCAACATAAAGTTCTCTGTAAAAGCATAGGTCATACTGAAGGTCAAATCATTCTGATGATGCTTTCTATATATTGGTTCTTTTTGAAAAAACTGTAACGTATCATGCATCCAGCCCATCATCCATTTCATTCCAAAGCCTAACCCGCCATGTGCTACAGGTTTAGATACTCCAGAAAAAGCAGTGGATTCTTCGGCAATTGTCTGTACACCATCAAAATTGGTATACACCGCCTCATTCAATTCTCTAATAAAAGATATTGCCTCTAAATTTTCATTATTACCATATATATTTGGCTCCCACTCCCCCTCTTCTCTAGAGTAATCTAAATACAACATAGATGCAACTGCATCTACTCGTAAACCATCTACATGAAATTGATCCAACCAAAAGATAGCATTGCTTATTAAGAATGCCCTAACTTCATTTCTTCCATAATTAAAAATGAGACTCTTCCAATCTGTATGGTAGCCTTTTCTTCTATCTGGGTGTTCATATAAATTAGAACCATCAAAGAAACCAAGTCCGTGAGCATCTTCTGGAAAATGAGATGGTACCCAATCTAAAATTACACCAATGTCATTTTGATGAAAAGTATCTACCAACATTTTAAAATCTTCTGGTGATCCAAACCTTGATGTAGGCGCAAAATATCCTGTTAATTGATATCCCCAAGACGGATCATAAGGATACTCCATAATTGGCATGAATTCTACATGGGTATACCCCATTTCCTTCACATAATCAACTAGGTCTATTGCAAACTCTTTGTAGGTTAAAAATTTATTCTCCGCATTTTTCTTCCATGAACCTAAATGCACCTCATAAACGGAGTAAGGTTTATCTAAACCATTTTTGTCTTTTCGATAACCCATCCAAGCATCATCCTTCCAATCATGCTCAGAAGTCCATATAATAGACGCTGTATTTGGTGGATGTTCGCAATATTTAGCAAAAGGATCTGCTTTTTCTGTCCAAATATCATTATTGTTAGATTGTATCTTATACTTATAGATTTCACCTTTTCCAATATTAGGAATAAAGCCTTCCCAAATACCACTAGAATCCCAGCGAACATTTAGTTGATGCTCTTGAACATCCCAAGAATTAAAATTACCTACAACAGAAACTGTTTTCGCTGATGGAGCCCAAACGGCAAAATAAGTTCCTTTTACGCCATCCACTTCAACTAAATGCGAACCCAGTTTTTCATAGAGTCGATAATGCTTACCTCCCTTAAAAAGATTGATATCAAAATCAGTGAATAATGAGTGAACTATTACGTTAGGCATATAAAAGGTTATTTTGGTAAAGCTAATCATCTTTTAAAGACGGTCGACTTCAATTCATTTTTGTTGAAAATATAGCAGTTAATATCCGATTTAAATATCTAAAAACCAAAAATGGAACGCTTTTTGAAACAACTATTCAAAATAAAAACTCAAACCGAAAAATTATAACATTATGAAAAAACTGAATTTATTTTTAGGAGCACTAATTACTATATTTTTTATATCATGTGAAGGACCACAAGGACCACCGGGATTTAACGGGTTTGATGGCGAAAGAGGACCTGCCGGTCAAGATGGCGTAGATGCAATTCAGGCACAGGTATTTGAATTAGAAGGTGTTAATTTCATGTATGATGCTACGGATAATCTTTATGACTATTTAATTACATTTTCAGATTTTACCAGTTTTGAGACTTTTAAAGAAGATGTGGTTTTAATATATCGATACGATGGACCAGTGGAATTTGGTGACGGAGCTGTTGAAGATTCATGGGGGTTATTACCTCAAAATTATTTTTTTGATGAAGGGATAATACAATATGTTTTTTCACATACATTATTCGACGCACAAGTTTTCATAGATGGCAATTTTGATTTAAGTACTTTAAGTACAGATTTTACAGATAATCAAATTTTACGTGTAGTAATTATTCCTGGAGAAATTGCAACAACCGGCAAATTAGACACTTCAAACATTAATTCTGTAATGGCACATTTAGGTATAACCGAAGAAAGCATTCAAAAAGTAACATTAGATTAACACCCCATGTGGTTAACCTATTTAAAGTCTTTGATTGATAATCAAAGACTTTTTTTATTTATATTATTTAAAACCTTAACCTAAAAGTTACGTAAATACAGTACATTGAAAGGAACACATAATTTTATCGACAGAAATAAAAAATTGAAAAATGAAATTTAAAATAGCAATTGCACTTTTAGTACTTTTTGTTAGTTGCAAGGGTACTTCACAAGAAAAAGAAATGGCTAAGGAAACTAAACCCAGCCAGAAAAAAGAATTTGCCGTTCAAAAGACAAATAGCGAATGGAAAAAAGAGTTAACCGATTCTCAATATTATGTATTGCGTGAAGCTGCTACAGAAAACCCTTTTACGAGCGAACTTTTAAAGAACAAAGAAAAAGGTACTTATGTTTGCGCAGCATGTGCAACTCCTCTTTTTAAAAGCTACACCAAGTTTGACTCTGGTACCGGATGGCCTAGCTTTTATGAAGAAATTAAAGGTAATGTAGCGTATGATGTTGATTATAAAATCGGTTACAAGAGAACAGAAGAGCACTGTGCTACATGTGGCGGTCATTTAGGCCACGTTTTTGAAGACGGTCCTAATCCTACTGGCTTAAGGCATTGTATTAACGGTGTTGCATTAGATTTTGTTCCTGCAGAATAAATCCATGTTAGCATTTTAAAAAACAAGAGGTCTAAATAGACCTCTTGTTTTTTTCTAATAGTTTCATAATCGGTCATCTAGAAACTTTTCAAAATATCACAATTTCTTATTAAAGGTCATATTTTAAAAACCTACAATCAATTTCAATTAGGTTTTGTATTTTTGCACCTCAATTCAAACTACAAAAAATCAAAATATGAGCACTTTCGATATTATTGTTTTAGGTAGTGGTCCTGGTGGATATGTTACCGCTATTAGGGCTGCACAATTAGGCTTTAAGACTGCCGTTATTGAAAAAGAAAGTTTAGGAGGCGTTTGCTTAAATTGGGGTTGTATACCTACTAAAGCCTTATTGAAATCTGCACAAGTATTTGAATACTTAAAGCATGCAGAAGACTACGGTTTAACAGTTAACGGTGCCGATAAGGATTTTGATGCTGTAGTAAAAAGAAGTCGTGGCGTTGCTGAAGGAATGAGCAAAGGTGTTCAGTTTCTAATGAAGAAGAATAAAATTGAAGTTATTAAAGGCTACGGAACTTTAAAAGCTGGTAAGAAAGTTTCCGTTAAGGCTGAAGATGGTACTACTACTGAATACAGTGCAAATAATATCATTATTGCAACTGGGGCTAGAAGTCGTGAATTACCAAGCTTACCACAAGATGGCAAAAAAATAATAGGTTACAGAGAGGCAATGACCTTAGAAAAGCAACCTAAAAAAATGATTGTTGTTGGTAGTGGCGCAATAGGTATTGAATTCGCTTACTTCTACAATTCAATGGGAACTGAAGTTACCGTTGTTGAATATTTACCAAACATAGTACCTGTTGAAGACGAAGATATTTCTAAGCAATTAGAAAGAAGTTTCAAAAAAGCGGGCGTTAAGATTATGACTTCTGCAGAAGTTACATCTGTTGATACATCTGGTGATGGTGTAAAAGCAACCGTAAAAACCGCTAAAGGCGAACAAGTTTTAGAAGCTGATATCGTATTATCTGCTGTAGGTATCAAAACCAACATTGAAAATATAGGTTTAGAAGATGTAGGTATCGCTACCGATCGTGATAAAATTTTGGTTAACGATTATTACCAAACAAATATACCTGGCTACTATGCTATTGGTGATGTTACACCAGGACCGGCTCTTGCACATGTTGCATCTGCAGAAGGTATTTTATGTGTTGAAAAGTTAGCAGAAATGCATGTTGAGCCATTAGATTATGGTAACATACCTGGCTGTACTTATTGTTCTCCTGAAATTGCTTCTGTTGGTTTAACCGAAAAACAAGCAAGAGAAAAAGGTATTGATATTAAAGTAGGGAAATTCCCATTCTCTGCAAGTGGTAAAGCAAAAGCTTCTGGTGCTTCTGACGGATTCGTAAAAGTTATTTTTGATGCTAAGTACGGTGAATGGTTAGGTTGCCATATGATCGGCGCAGGTGTTACAGATATGATTGCTGAAGCTGTTCTTGGTCGCAAATTAGAAACCACGGGGCATGAAGTACTTAAAACAATTCACCCACACCCAACTATGAGCGAAGCTGTTATGGAAGCAGTTGCAGCAGCATATGACGAGGTTATTCATTTATAATTAATTACAATTTTATATAGCATGTTAAAATTATTTCGAGCAACGGCAATTTTAGAAGGAATCTCCTATTTGGCGTTGTTCGGGATAACCATGCCTTTAAAATATTGGGCAGAAATACCTGAACCCAATAAATGGGTAGGTTATGCACATGGTGCGCTTTTTATTGCCTTTATTGCACTTACTCTAATCGTAGGTTTCAAACACAAATGGAGTTTTAAAAAAGTATTTATATTTGGGATAGCATCACTTCTACCCTTCGCAACTTTTTATGTAGAAGAAAAATACTTAAGAACTGAAAAAGCCGATTAAGGTGATTCTTCAGTTACGGTAGTTAGTTTATACACACTACCATCAAAAAAATAGCTATATATTTTATATTATCTGAAAAAGAGTGCTTTGAATAACGTAAAGGTTTTACCTTCTAAACCAAAAAGCTCTCTATGGCCAAATCATAACTTTTAAGACCAAAGCCTAGTATTACACCACTTGCAGCTGGTGAAATATAAGACACATGCCTAAATTCTTCACGCTTGTGAGTATTTGATATGTGCACTTCTATAACGGGAGTTTCTACTGCTTTTACAGCATCTCCAATACCTACAGATGTATGCGTATATGCCGCAGCATTTAATACAATACCATCATAGCTAAAACCCTTTTCCTGAATTTTAGAAATAAGCTCCCCTTCTATATTAGATTGAAAATACTCTAATTCAACGTTTTTAAATTTGAATTGTAGCTTTGAGAAGTAATTTTCAAAAGTTTCGGCTCCGTATACATCTGGTTCCCTTTTTCCTAAAAGATTTAAGTTGGGACCATTAATTATGATAATCTTCATACATCAAAAATAATGAATGTTGCCGTACAATGAATTAGAAACACAAGAAGTAAATTAAACTTGCTTAACTAAAGTATTTCACTAGCGACGTGTTCTATATTTAGGCTCAAAATTATAGACAATTCCTAAGGTCACCGTAGACCATGTAGTTTCTTCAACATCAATACCAGTATAGGATAAATTAACCTCCACACTTGAACTCATTAAATAAGCAATTGTAGGTCTATAATATAGACCACCTTCATTACCGTCACTAATACCCATAGCATAACCTACATTACCACCAAATGAAAAATAATTTGATGTCCAAAAACGAACGCCTGCAGATAATGGCAAAAACTGAACAGCTTCTTGTTCTTCCCTAATAATCGTTGTTTGAAAGGTTTCTGCAAAACCATGAATATAACCTACAGCAGGCCCTATATCTACTACTTCACCTAACGGATACATGTATGAGAAATCCGCTCCAAGTACAACACTTACCGCTTCATTATAATCATCTAAAGGTATTCCTGCCTGTATCCCGAATTTAAATCCTTCTTGAGCGAAAATTCCGGTTGAAAGACATAAGGCTAATAATAAAATAAAATACTTATTCATGGTTGATTGGTTTATTCTAACAAAAATAAAGGTAAGAGTAAGCTTACAGGCATCTTTGTTGTGAACACCATAAAAGTAGTTGTACATCATACAATTAGGTAGGTTATAAAATATTTAATTTAGAGAATTTACGCTATATAATACCATTTTACATGGCTATAGACTATACTTTATAAACTACTGATTAATGTATTCTTTATCTTTAAACCATGAAATGGAAACATGCGCTGAAAGATTACACCACTTACTTAAAGCTTGAACGCGGTTTATCAAAAAACTCTATTCAGAGCTATACTATGGATATTGAAAAGCTAATGTCTTTTCTTGAAACCCATGATATTAACGTTACTCCTATTCTTATTGATAAAGACACAGTTCAACAATTTATCTATGAAATTGCGAAAGTGATTAACCCCCGATCTCAAGCACGAATTATATCGGGACTTAAAAGTTTCTTTAACTATCTTATTTTTGAGGATTATCGAAAAGACAATCCGTTGGATTTAATTGAATCTCCTAAATTAGGCAGGAAATTACCCGACACTTTATCTGAGAACGAAATTGATAATTTAATACGCGGTATTGATTTAAGCTCTGCCGAAGGGGAGAGAAATAGAGCTATACTTGAAACACTATATGGCTGCGGATTAAGAGTTTCTGAACTTATTGGCTTAAAAATATCTGATTTATTTTTTGAAGAAGATTTTATTAAAGTTACCGGTAAAGGAGATAAGCAACGTTTTGTTCCTATAAGCCCTGTAAATAAAAAGTATATTAATATTTACAGAAATGAAATAAGGGTTCACCTAAATATTCAAGAAGGGTTTCAAGATATTCTTTTTCTTAACCGACGAGGAAAACAACTTACTAGGGCTATGATTTTTACCATTGTAAAAAATTTAGCCATAACCATCGGCTTAAAAAAAAATATTAGTCCACATACATTCAGACATTCTTTTGCCACGCATTTATTAGAAAACGGAGCCGATTTACGCTCTATTCAGCAAATGTTAGGGCATGAAAGCATAACTACAACAGAAATTTACATGCATGTGGATAGATCCCACTTAGCCGAGGTCATGAATACTTATCACCCCAGAAAAAGTTATTAAAATTTCCATTTACTTCCTAATACAAATGCAGCAGGCATAACGACATGTTTTTCACCATATGCCCCGAAATTTGGATCATTTAATTGAATATTAGCCTTTACCTCTATCATCAAATTTTCATCAACATCATATCCCAATCCTGCCACAAAACCAATACGATAAGGCGTACTTCCAATTCCTGCATTTTCAGTAGCCACCTCTGCCTCTAACCCACCAAGCAGATATAATCGCTCACTTAAATACACTTTAGCTAATAAACTAGACCTAAACCTTTCGGTTAAAAGATAAGTATCATAAAAACCTTGAAGTTCAATTTTTGTTGATTTAGATAATCCGTATTGTACCAGGAATGATTTATGAACATCACCAAGTGCAGAATCAGGGTAAGCATGTCCAGTTATTGACAATCCAATTAATGACGAAGGTAAATTTGATACTGGTGGATTTTCTTTTACTTGCCCTTTAGATACTATGACAAACAAGAATAGAAAACTACTCATAAATACTTTCATAGGTTGGATATCTTAAGTAATTGAAAATAAATTCCTACAAAAGATATTTTAAAAAATAGAGCCAACGAAACACTTAGCAAAACTTTAACTGCCAAGTATTTAAACTATTACGAATTAAACCACTTATTAAGTTGACTAATCTTTAAATTGACTGTAATCTCTTTTAAACGGACGGATAATCAATCTAGCTTCTCTATCAAACCTAATGTAGTTGTATACCCAATTGATAAAAACTACCATTCTGTTTCTAAAACCTATAAGAAAAAATAAATGAACGAACATCCAAACAAACCAGGCAAAAACCCCTTGAAACCTAAATTTGTTAATATCGCAAACAGCCTTATTTCTACCAATAGTAGCCATACTACCTTTATCGTTATAGATAAAAGGCTTCATAGCTTTATGCTCTACTAGCTTAATTAAGTTTTCTCCTAATAACTTTCCTTGTTGAATTGCGGGTTGTGCAACCATAGGATGTCCTCGGGGATTATCTACTGTAGCCATACAAGCAATATCTCCAATAGCGAATATTTCTGGATGACCAATTACCTGATTAAACTCGTTTACGTTTATTCTATTACCACCAGCGGCAACGCCTTCACCTTCTAAACCTGGAATAATTGCACCTTTTACACCAGCAGCCCAAACTACTGCTGCGGAATCGAATTTCAAATCTGTTTTAGTAGTAACGGTTTTACCATTGTAACCCGTAACACGAACACCTTTCCAAACTTGTACCCCTAATTTCTCTAAAAAGTCCTCTGCTTTTTTTGAGGCCTGCGCACTAAAGCCCGGCAATAAGCAATCGCCACCTTGCACAATATTTATCTGTGCTCTTCTAGTATCCAAATCAGGATAATCTTTTGGAAGTATTCCTTTTTTAATTTCAGCTAAAGCACCAGCAAGCTCTACCCCTGTTGGACCACCACCAACAATCACAAAATTCATTAGAGCATCTCGTTCATGGTAATCATCTGTAAGAAGTGCCTGTTCAAAATTTTCTAATATTAAACTCCGAAGATTTAAAGATTGCGGTATCGACTTCATCGACATTGCATTCTTTTCTATCTCCTCATTACCAAAAAAGTTTGTCTCTGAACCTGTGGCAACAACTAAATAGTCATAAGTTATATCACCAATGTTAGTATTTAACTTTTTACCAGCAGTATCAATGTTCTCCACTTCCGCTAAACGGAAATAAAAATTATCGTATCCGATTAACACCTTACGCAATGGGTATGCAATGGAATCGGGTTCAAGACCACCTGTAGATACTTGATATAATAAAGGCTGAAAAGTATGGTAATTGTTCTTATCTATAAGAACGACTTGTACTTCTTTTTTACTTAATTTTTTAGCTAGAGAAACTCCGCCAAAACCACCACCTATAATTACAATTCTAGGATAGCTTGAAAGTGGTATGTTCATAGTATAGTACTTAAATGCAAAATTAAACAAATGGACTTCCACTTTAAAATAATAATGTGTTTTTAGTATCTTTAAGCTCTAACTCAAACAAACACCAAAATGCGTAAAACCCTTATTTTATTGGTAGTACTAAGTACTTCCATTTTTTCGATGAATGCTCAAAAGAGCGAAAAAGATATTATTAAAAAATTAGATCAAAAAAGTGCCGATTACGGAAATATAGCTCAAAATATTTGGGAATTCGCAGAAATGGGTTACCAAGAAGAACAAAGCTCTGGTTTGTTACAAAAGACCTTACAAGATGCTGGGTTTACCATTAAAAAAGGTGTTGCCGGTATACCAACAGCATTCATTGCGGAATATGGTAGTGGAAGTCCTGTAATTGCAATTATGGGTGAATATGATGCTTTACCTGGTTTATCTCAGAAAGCGGTTGCAGAAAAAGAATCTGCAGGTGCTGCTGCCGGTCATGCATGTGGTCATCATTTATTTGGTACAGCCTCTACAGCTGCCGCAATTTCAACTAAAGAATGGCTAGAAGCCAATAAATCTAAAGGTACTATTCGTTTTTACGGTACACCTGCTGAGGAAGGTGGTTCTGGTAAGGTATTTATGGTTCGTGAAGGTTTGTTCAATGATGTTGATATTGCTCTACATTGGCACCCAGGTGCACAGAATGCTGCAAGTGCCGGAGCCGCTTTAGCAAACAAGTCTGCCAAATTTAGATTTTATGGTGTTTCTGCACATGCTGCCGCATCACCAGAAAAAGGACGTTCTGCTTTAGACGGTGTAGAAGCTATGAACATGATGATAAATATGATGCGAGAGCATATACCACAAGAAGCTAGAATTCATTACGTGATTACTGCCGGCGGTAAAGCTCCTAATGTTGTGCCGGATTTTGCTGAAGTATATTATTATGCTCGCCATAATAGACGTGATGTTGTAATAGATATTTTTGACCGTATGGTAAAAGCCGCTGAAGGCGCTGCTTTAGGTACCGGCACTACAATGGATTACGAAATGATTGGTGGTACACATGAGTTACTACCAAATCTTACCTTACAAAAAGTAATGCATGATAACTTATCTGAAGTAGGTGGAATGGAATATAGTACTGAAGAAAAAGCATTTGCAGATAAAATTGCAAAATCTTTAGGTCAGGAAAAAGCGGACCTTGCTACAGCAAAAAATGTACAGCCTTATAAAACCGAAGCGAGAGCTTTTGGCTCTACTGATGTTGGAGATGTAAGTTTCACTGTACCTACTGTAGGTTTTAGCACGGCTACATGGGTACCTGGCACTGCGGCTCATAGCTGGCAAGCTGTTGCAGCAGGTGGTACTTCAATTGGTAATAAAGGAATGATGATTGCTGCGAAAACATTAACTATGACAGCTATAGACTTATTCAAGGATAAAAAATTGATTGAGACTGCTAAAGCTGAGTTCATAGAAAAGAGAGGTGCAGATTTTAAATATATCCCTCTTCTAGGTGATAGAGCACCTGCTTTGGATTATAGAAAATAGTCTAGCATTAATATAGAATAGAAAAGTGCCAAGTTGACCTTGGCACTTTTTTTTACGTATTTGCAGATTTATTGTAACAAATGAAACCAAACATAGACTAACACCGTAAGAACAGCCAACTAATAGTGAATAAAGACCTTGAACACAAATTTGTGACCGAGTTACAGGACAATCAAAATATTGTCCATAAGGTGTGTACCCTGTATACAAATGACCGTGACTCTCACAATGACCTTTTTCAAGAAATCACTATTCAATTGTGGAAGGCATATCCAAAATTTAGGGGCGATGCCAAGTTTAGTACATGGATGTATCGGGTAGCACTGAATACTGCCATAACATTGTATAGAAAGCGTAAAAGAAGAATTGATACTGCCGACTATGAGTCTATAATTTTTAAAATTAAGGCCGAAGTATATGATGAGACCGAAGAATTGCAATTGAAACTGATGTACAAAGCAGTAAAGCAATTAAATGATGTTGATAAGGCTTTAGTATTTTTATATCTTGAGGATAAAAATTATGCTGAAATATCGGAAACCTTAGGTATTACCGAGGTAAATGCAAGAGTGAAAATGAATCGTATCAAAACAAAATTAAGAACCATTTTGAATCCATAAGCGTATGACGGATGAACTGGAATTATTAAAGAGAGACTGGCAGAAGAAGGAATTTGATGTTCCTAAACTAAGCTATGATGAGATACATAAAATGATTTGGAAGAAATCTTCTTCTATTGTTAAATGGATACTCATAATAAGCATATTAGAATTTACAGTGCCTCACCTATTATATCTTTTACCTTCAATGCGCGAGGGAATGGAAATATATGATAAAATAGGAATATCGAAGTACCTGCTATTTTTATCTGGTTTCACCTATTTAGTAGCGTTCTACTTTATATTTCAATTCTATAAAAGATTCAAGGAAATATCGGTTTTAGATAACTCTAAGAACTTGATGAAGAAAATAATTAAAACTAGAAAAACAGTAAAGCATTATGTCATCTTTTCTTTATCAATGATAATGGTTACTATCATTATGATGATAATTGGTGTTTACCTAAACGATAATATCACCCTTGCCTTTCCTGAATTAAAAGATAGTCTAGAAAACATATCACAAGAAAAGCTAAAAATAACTATAATGCTTTCCATTGGAATTTTCGGCGTCATACTAACTTTAGCTATGGGTGGAATATACTTTCTACTTTACGGACTTTTACTTAGAAAATTAAAACAGAATTATAGTGAATTAAGACATTTAGCAGTTTAAGAATTTTTCCACTTACGCTGCTTATTCTCTTCTTCATATGCCAAAAGATCCGCTTTTGAAATCACCTTTAAAAATGAAGGATGTTGTTCAATTGCATACTCTAATTTTTCTATAATAGATTCAGAAGTTTCATTATCATAATCTATCTGTAATGGTTCTTTAATAACCATAGATTGAAGAATACCTTTTTTCTTTACACGGAGCCCTTTTTTATCAAAAGAACGTCTAAAACCATCTATAACAACTGGTACTACTACAGGTTTGTACTTCTTGATTATATGCGCCGTTCCTTTTCGTAAAGGTTTCCATGGTGTGGTTGTTCCTTGGGGAAACGTAATTACCCAACCATCATTTAAGGCTTTACCTATACTAGATATATCGCTCATTTTCACTTGACGCTTAACATCTTTACCTTCAGAACGCCACGTTCTTTCAACACTAACAGAACCTGCATAGGCCATTATTTTGGTCAACAGACTTTTCCTCATCGTTTCCGCTGCAGCAACATAATACATGTTCAATTTAGGTTGCCATATGTACCCTAAATTTTTAATGGAATCCTCTCGCCCACTTAAACTAGCATTGAACACGTGAAACATAGCCACTACATCTGCAAAATAAGTTTGGTGATTGCTTACAAACAGCACATTTCTGTCTGGCAGATTTCTGATAATATCAGAACCTTCAATTTCTAATGTATTAAATCCCTTATAGCGTTGATGCGACAGTAAGGCCAAAATACGAATTAGCCACTTTTTAATATATAAATTATGCCCAAAAGGGTTTTTATCAAATAATCCCATAGAATGCTAAAATAATTAAATATGCCTTACAACACCTGCTTTAATAACTCTTTAATCTCATTCAACATCATTGCGGTTGCCCCCCAAACGATATAACCGTTTAATTCAAAGGCTGGTACTTCAATATCTTCCGCGTATGATGTCGTTAATTTTTTAGAAATAACTTTATTCTCATCTAAAAAGTCCACTATCGGCACTTCTAGAATTAATTCTACCTCAGTATCTTGTTTTACAAAAGGTTTCGGGTTTTTATACAAACCTATATATGGTTGCACCATAAAATTACTTGGTGGTATAAAAATCTCTGAAATTTCTTTTACCAAAGTAACATCATTAGGTAGTACACCTACTTCTTCATGTGTTTCTCGTAATGCGGTGGTCAATAATCCATCATCAGACTTTTCTGCCTTTCCCCCTGGAAAACCAACTTGATTAGAGTGTATTCCTTTATAGGTTTTACGCAATATCAACAACAAGTTTGTATTTTGATTTACCGTTGGATAAAACAATGCCATAACAGCTGCCTTCCGTGGATTTTTCTTAGCAATATTGATTTGTTTTAAATCTTCTAACCGACTTTCTGGAGCCATTTTATATTGCGAAGCCTCTCCCGGTAGCGGTAGATCCTTTATTTTTGATATTCGTTGTTCAAAAAAATTGAAATCCATGCGTTTACTTAAATACTATTCATATTTCTGCGCTGCCATTCTCGCTTTAACCAGCTGCAAAGATACTTCTAAGAAAGTTGATGATACAACTACAACAGTAGAAGTAGTTATAGATTCAACTAAAATTACCGAAAATAAAGTAGGTGATGAAAAACAAGAGGAAACCTTTGAACTTAACGAAGACAATGCCATCGATTTCTTTTTCAATTATGAAAAGACTTTAACTTCTAACAAAGTTAAAATTACTACCAACCTTGGTAGCTTTATTGTTGAGTTGTATGATAATGTCCCCTACCACAGGGCTAACTTCATCTACCTAACAGAAAAAGGATATTTCGACTATACCCAATTTCATAGAGTGGTGAAAAACTTTATAATTCAAGGTGGTAATTCTGATGACGAAAGAACTGGTAAAAAAAGAACAAAAATAGGCAGGTATTTATTACCACCCGATACTAGAAAAGGCCATAAACACCATAGAAGTACTATTTCTATGCCTAGTAGCGAAATGGATAACCCACATATGTTAGCCTCCCCTTTTGAGTTTTTCATAGTAGTTACCGATCCTGGCTCTTATCATTTAGACAATGAATACACCCCATTTGGAAGAGTAATTGAAGGTATGGATGTAGTTGACAAAATTAATAATCAGCCTGTTGAAAAAGGAGATTGGCCTTTGCAAAATATTTACATTGAAAAAGCGGAAGTACTTAAATAATTCTTGCCTTTCTGATGAATTAAGTTATTTCCCGATAGATGTTCGGTAACGAAATTTTAAATTGTACCGCCAATACACGCATGATTATTATGGTTACAATTGCCATAGAATAGGCAATTATGTTTTCAATTGGGAATTGAATTAAAAGAAAATATACCAAACCGCCCAAAATACATACGGTTGCATAAATTTCTTTTCTAAATATCACCGGAATTTCATTACATAAAATATCACGTATTACACCGCCAAAACACGCTGTAATTGTACCTAAAGCGATACACATTACCGGAGACAAATCTGCAGCTAAACCCTTTTCTATACCTACCATGGTATATAACCCTATACCAATAGTATCAAATAGAAATAATGATTTTCTTACATACTTTAACTGCTTTACAAAAATAATCGCCAATAATACGGTAACTACTATTATCATTAGATGCATTGGTGCATTCAGCCATCCTACAGGTTTTATCCCTATTAAAAGATCTCTTAAAGTACCACCACCAACTGCTGTTACAAAAGCAATGATTAGCACACCAAATACATCTAGTCTTTTATCCATTGCAACCAAAACTCCGGATATTGCAAATGCAATGGTTCCTAAAATATCAATGATGAAATAAAACATTATCTACAGCTTTTGAGTAAAGTAATTATAGTCCTTCAAAACAGTATTTAAATATGCAATATCATATAATTCTGAATTGGTCTGCAAGATACTATCTACTTTATCCCTAAGCGCTTTTAATGTCTTAAAATCGTTACTTTTTTTGGCTATACTAAAGGTTTCTTTGATCAGTCTTACATCCTTATCCGTCAACAAGGTAACATTCATGAATTGAGGCACATAAGTATCTTCAACTTCTTCAAGTATGGTATGTGAAACAGTTGTTTTATTCTTAGTACTGATTACTACGGTACCTGCGGCCGCATCACCTAAACGTTGTCTTTTTTCAGAAAACAAAATAGTAAGTATCCCTATTGATCCTACAAAAATCCAGATATCAACCAAACGTAGCATCCATCTAATTAAAAAATTGCTCCAGTGTACTGGTGAACCATCAACTTTTACCACCCTCATTTTCATAAGCATTTTACCTACAGTTCTACCATTAAAGATAATATGCATCAGTAAACTGTAAAACATTGCAGGTAATGTAATTAAAGCAACTATTCCTCTTTGTGTCCAACCATCATCATAGATATAACCAATGGCATCACCTATTAAATTTACCAAAGCATAATAGAGATATAGTATAAAAGCGTCGATACAAAATGCTACAATTCTTTCACCTATACCAACAATAGTATAATTAAGATTAACATTTTGCGTTGTATTGATTTGGAGGTTATTCATTAAGTCTTAAATTTAACAAGGTAAAAATAGTTTATGCGCGAAGCTGCTTTTGTAAGGCAAAATAAGGAAAAATGGATAGCATTTGAAAAGGCTATCAACCTAGGTGCTACTACAAACCCAGATGAACTTGCCAATGGCTACATTCAACTGACCAATGATTTAGCTTATGCGCAAACGTATTACGCAGAAAGTAAGACTTTATTGTATTTAAACGGATTAGCATCACAAGCGCACCAAAAAATTTATAAGAATAAAAAGGAGAGTAGAAACAGGATTTTCAGTTTCTGGAAGACGGAATTTCCACTTTTCTTTAAGCAAAACCATAATACGCTAGGGGTAGCATTTTTAATTTTTGTTATAGCCTCTGCCATTGGCTCGCTTTCAGCTTTAAACGATGCAACTTTTGTACGTTTAATATTGGGTGATGCCTATGTTAATGAAACCCTTAATAACATTGCTAACGGAGATCCAGCTGCAATTTATAAAGGCGGTAGTGAAATTGGTTCTTTTTTAGGGATTACCATAAATAATATTAGAGTCGCATTTCTTGCCTTTGCTTTTGGTGTTATCACCAGTATTGGAACTGCTTACATTCTTTTTAGCAATGGAGTAATGCTCGGAGCATTCATTACTTTTTTTTATACAAAAGGTGTATTCTTTGAAGCTAATAAACAAATTTGGTTGCATGGAACCATTGAGATTTCCGTAATAATCATAGCTGGTTGTGCCGGTTTAATTATGGGCAATAGTATTCTTTTCCCAAAAACCTATTCTAGACGCGTATCATTTATGAAAGGGGCTAAAGATGGCCTAAAGGTTGTTATTAGTACAATTCCCTTTTTTATCCTTGCTGGGTTTATTGAAGGTTTTATAACACGATATACAAGCATGCCAAATTGGTTAGCTTTTCTAATAATTGGTGCTTCATTATTTCTAATCATATTTTATTACATAGTATACCCCATTTTACTAAATAACCAACATGAAAGACAATTACATACCGTTACGGGTAAACCGTGATTTTGGCGGAATTATTTCTGTTTATTTTGACTATTTTAAACAAAACATTAAAAACTTTACCAATGTTTTTATAAGCTATAACGGCGTTTTCTTAATAGGACTTTTAATAACTAGCTACTTATTAGTATCTGGTTTTTTAGGAATGATTGCACAAGAAACGGGTCAGAATTCTTTTGTTGGTGGTAATGATTTTGAGCAAGACTATTATATATACTTAGGAATTGGAGGGTTTTTATTTGCCATCATCTTTTTAGGTGTTGCTTTTCTTAACTACTCGTTATCCACTAGTTATATGATAAAATATGTAGAGACCAGGGATAACAATGTAGATAAAAAAGAGGTTTGGAACTTGGTAAAAAACCAATTTGGAAATATTGCCCTCTTCGTTCTTTTATTGATACCTATTTATATAGCATTTATAATTGCAGCAATTATATTGGCTATAATACCATTGGTAGGATTTTTTGCCCAATACATTGTTCAATTTTTCTTAACAGCATGGATAGGTGTTTCATTCTTTGATATGTTAGAAAAGAAAAAAGGTGTTACAGAAGCACTAGGCGAAGGCTGGAAATTAGTAACCTCTAACTTTTGGAAATCTGTAGGTGTCAATTTTATTATGGGATTGTTATTAGGTCTTTTACTAATGATCGCTTTAATTGTACCTGGTATTATCATCGGTGTCTATACATTTCATGTAGTTGAAAACGATGTAGATTACTCCCACTCTATCGTTTCTACAATTATATATACTTTAAGTACATGTCTTATACTTATTATTGCAGTGTACGGGCAGTGTCTTACTCAGTTCGTTAATGGTATTTTATATTATGCTTTGCACGAAAAAACATACAACGAAAACACTAGGGCTACCATTGATCAGATAGGCCAAAACGATTAATTTGAAATATTTTATTTTTCTCATATTCTTTCAACTAATAACCCTTTGCTCTTTTGCACAGGAGAAGAATGATAGCATCATAAAAATTGACTCATCTTCAATATTGACATCTAGAAATATTGAAGAAGACCTTTCTAAAAAGTATACGGGAGATGAGTTTAATTATACCTTTAAAACAGGTGAATCTCAAAATATTTTAGCTCGATTTATAAATTGGATAGGTCAAGGTTTATATAACGTATTTGGCATAACACTATCCCCACAAGTACTTCAGATTATTGAATATTTTATATACTTTTTGCTAGTGATTCTGGCTATATATCTAATTGTAAAAGTACTAATCAACGAAAGTTTCAATTCTATTTTTCAGAAAAAAGCCAAGGCAATAAATGATATAAACCTAACGGAAGAACACATAGAAAGTATTGATATTAATACGCTTCTTAATACAGCATTAAACGATAAAAATTATAGACTTGCAATACGATATCAGTTTCTACTAACGTTACAGAAATTATCTGTAAATGATATTGTTGAATGGCATTTTGATAAAACTAATTCGGATTATTTAAGCGAAATTAAACAGCCCCAACTTCAAAATGGATTTAAAAAAATAACCTACCTGTACGACTATATATGGTATGGTGAGCAGCCAATAGATGAAATTAAATACAGTAAATCGATTTTAGATTTCGAATCGATAAACCAACTAATAAAACCATAAATTGGGGAAACGTTCTAAAATAATACTTGGGCTTTTGGTTACTGTGCTTATTGGCATCATT
The DNA here is from genome assembly GCF_000688315.1 of Maribacter sp. Hel_I_7. Lineage (NCBI taxonomy): Bacteria > Pseudomonadati > Bacteroidota > Flavobacteriia > Flavobacteriales > Flavobacteriaceae > Maribacter > Maribacter sp. Hel_I_7. The sequence goes on from NZ_JHZW01000003.1 coordinate 1,737,623, forward strand.
GTAACGGAAATTGTGCGCCCTAGACCAATTAATTGGCGACCCTCATATACTTCTATTTCTAAAATACCATTTGGTTGTTTTGTTTTATTTAATGAACTCCCTTCCATATTTCCAAATAGTGATATAGAGAAAGTAGAAAAAAGCGTGTATGATCTTCTTATTGAAAATGATTCTACGATCACTTCCAATTATATAATGATTAATGACTTCATCTATTTAGATGAGCAAGAAACTAACCAGGTTTTAAAATATGTCGAAAATGGAAATCAGGTTTTCATTGCCAGCAGCAATTTTACAGGGCAATTGGCGGACACTTTAAATATTCAAATTACCCAACAATATGATATTCAAGAAGACTCTGTAAAGACATCATTTTCTAATCAAAGTTTTAAACAGGAACATTTCTATTTTACAAGAGGTGTCAATCCAGCTTATTTTACAAGTGTTGACACTGTTAACACAGAAATACTTGGATACATTCAGTTTAAAACCTCAACGTTTTTAGAAAACGAGACGGAAAAATTAAAAACAAGAGCCAACTTTATAAAAACATCTTTTGGTAAAGGAAGTTTTATCATAAACACTTTACCCATTGCATACTCTAACTATTATCTTTTAGGCGAAAATAGTAACTACAGTGCACAAAGTTTCTCTTACTTAGAAGACCATCTTTTATATTGGGACGACTATAAAAAATCTGGTCGTAAAGTTATTACTTCGCCAATGCGATTTATACTGAATCAGCCTGCCCTAAAATGGAGCTATTATTTATTGATTGTTGGATTATTACTTTTTGTCATTTTTAAAGCCAAGCGAGAACAACGCATAATACCAATTATAAAACCGCTTGAAAACTCTTCTGTAGAATTTGCAAAAACAGTTGGGTCTCTCTATCATCAACACAGAGATTACAAGAATTTAAACGATAAAAAAATCACCTACTTCTTAACTTATATTAGAAATAGATATTACGTAGACACCACTGTTTTAGATAAAAAATTAATTACTCAATTAACTGCCAAAGCAGGAAAACCAAAAGAAGAAACTAAAAGTATTATTGAACTCATACTTAGTCTTAAAAATAAACCCATACATACTGAACAAGATGCTTTAAACCTTGCTCAGAAAATAAATACATTTAAACAATCTTATGGAAGATAATATACAAGATGAAAATAACGTAGAATTTAATTCTCGAATTGATCTTACCAAGCTCCAAGATTCTGTAGAAAAAGTAAAATTAGAATTAGGTAAGGTTATTATTGGTCAACAAGAAATGATCGAATTATTAATCGTTTCTATTTTGGCAAACGGGCACTCGCTTATAGAAGGTGTACCAGGTGTAGCCAAAACGGTTACCGCTAAGCTTTTAGCAAAAACAATGAATGTAGATTTTAGCCGAATTCAGTTTACGCCAGACTTAATGCCGAGCGATATTTTAGGAACTTCTATTTTCAACGTAAAGACTTCTGAATTCGAATTTAAGAAAGGTCCTATTTTTTCTAATATAATACTGATAGATGAAATAAACAGAGCTCCAGCAAAAACACAAGCCGCTCTTTTTGAAGCAATGGCAGAAAGACAAATTACTATTGACGGTAATGAATTTGAAATGCAACCTCCGTTTTTAGTTTTTGCCACTCAGAATCCTATAGAACAAGAAGGAACATACAGATTACCTGAAGCTCAATTAGACCGTTTTTTATTTAAAATAAATGTCAACTACCCTACTTTAGAAGAGGAAATTCAGATTTTAGAGAATAAGCACCAACAGAAAAATATAAATGTAGAAGCATTAATAGATTCCGTTCTTTCTGCGGAACAAATTGCATCTTACCAACAAGTTATTAAGGATATTATCGTAGAAGATAATCTGTTGAAATATATAGCAGCAATCGTCAATAATACACGAACCAATGCCAATTTATATTTAGGGGCTTCCCCTAGGGCATCTATTGCAATTTTAGAAGCATCAAAAGCAGTCGCTGCTATTAATGGTAGAGATTTTATAACTCCAGATGATATAAAGAAGGTAGTAGGTCCTATTTTATGTCATAGAATAATACTTACACCTGAGCGTGAAATGGAAGGTTATACTGCAGAAAAAATGATTAAAGACCTCATTCAAACTATAGAAATTCCAAGATAAAATTCTGTGAAAAAAATTTTTAAAAATATATTTCTTCAAAAGAGGTTCTTCCTTGTTTTAACAGGGGTGATTTTTAGCTTTTTGGTATCCTATATTTTTGAGAATTTTATTTTCATTGCCAAGATATTTTTCTTTCTATTCTTAATATTAATCTTGGTAGATACAGTATTATTATTTTTTTCTAAAGGCAATATAATAGCTGATAGAATAGTACCTGACAAACTCTCTAACGGAGATGAAAACAGTATCAAAATCAAGGTAACCAATCAATATTTATTTTCATGTAATGTCAACATAATTGATGAGCTTCCATTTCAATTTCAGAAGCGTGATTTTAGTTTTCTGGGTATATTAAAATCTGGGGAACAAAAATTTTATTCCTATACCATTAGACCCGTAGAAAGAGGTGTTTATAGTTTTGGTGATTTAAATATTTTCGCTTCCTCTCCTATTGGGTTTTTAGCTAATAAGTATACGTTTAGTCATAATAAAGAAGTACCCGTATATCCTTCTTTCTTGCAACTTCGTAAATATGACCTTTTGGCATTTAGCAACCGACTACTAGAATTTGGTATTAAAAAAATTCGTCGCATAGGGCATACGATGGAGTTTGAACAAATCAAGGATTATATTCAAGGTGATGATATTAGAAATATAAACTGGAAAGCCACAGCCAAAAGAGGTCAGTTTATGGTCAATCAGTTTCAAGATGAAAAATCTCAACCCATTTATTCTATTATAGACAAAGGGAGGGTGATGAAAATGCCTTTTAACGCCCTAACTTTATTAGATTACGCCATTAACGCTACATTGGTCATCAGTAGCATTGCTCTCAAAAAGAATGATAAAGCGGGTATGTTCTCCTTTAGTAATAAAATAGAGAATAGAGTTGTTGCAGAACGTAGAAGCTCGCAAATGAATCTAATTCTAGAGACGCTATATAATCTGAACACTAATTTCGTGGAGAGTGATTTTAGTAGATTGTATATTGATACAAAAAGAAATCTACCCCAAAGAAGCTTATTACTATTATATACTAATTTTGAAACATTAGATGCATTACACAGGCAATTACCCTATTTACAGGCAATTGCTAAACAACATTTATTGGTGGTAATATTCTTTGAGAATTCTGAGCTAATATCTTATGCTAAAGAGAAACCCAATAGCACATTAGCCGTTTTTGAACAAGCCATTGCCGAAAAATTCATATATGAAAAGCAATTGGTCGTTAATGAACTACGTAAGTATGGGATACAAACAATTTTGACCAAACCTGAAGATTTAACCATTAATACAATTAATAAATACTTAGAGATAAAAGCTAAAGGACTGTTATAAATAATTATCTAAGTAGGTAAGCAGCTTGTAGTTCAGAGTTTATATCACCAGTGCCATTATCAACGAACAATGGCAAGTCTAATTTATTTTCAGTATCTAGATTTATAACCAAACAACCACAATTTTTACCTCCACCATTTCTTCTTCTAGTATTGCTAGTCAATATATCTAAAGCCATACCAGACAGTATACCGCCTAAGGTTGTGTACAACACATCTTTTGTTTCCCACTCGTATCCCTTGGGCTTGTCATAAAGAGTTTCCTTTGCAAGACCAGCAGCCAGGCTACTACCAACTGCGCCTGCCCATTTCCACCCACGTTGACCGTTAGTTATTTTATGTGCGGAGTAACCACCCGCAACACCAATAACAATACCTGCTCCAATATGTTTTGCTGCATCGCTAGGGTCTTGCGCATTTATTTTGGTGATAATGGTTATAGCAAAAACAAGTATAATTAATTTCATTATAGGGGATTTGGCATTTTAATTCTATAACGAATTTCAACAAATTAAATTATATAAATATATTAATTTGCCTATTAACATTTTTATTAGATTAAATACCAATTTCAGTAGGTTCAATCTGTGCGCCACAGAATTTTACAATGTAAACTTTTACCAAAATTTTCGACTAACTTGTAATTTAAAAATAGATGAAAATGAAAACTACATTACATAAATCTGATACCAGAGGTCATGCTGATCATGGTTGGTTAAATTCATACCATAGTTTTAGTTTCGCTAACTATCACGATGCTGAACGAATGAATTTCGGAGTATTAAGAGTACTAAATGATGACACGGTAGCTGCCGGGAGAGGATTTGGCACACACCCTCATAGCAACATGGAAATTATTTCAATTCCGTTAGAGGGTGACCTTCAACATATGGACGATATAGGCAACTCAACAGTTATTAAAGCTGGTGATGTTCAGGTTATGAGTGCAGGTACCGGTGTTTCCCACAGCGAGTATAACAAGAATAAAGATCAGCCAGTTAAATTTTTACAGATTTGGATTATTCCTAACAAAGAAAATGTTACTCCGCGTTATGATCAAATCTCAATTAAAGATATTGCAACGAAAAATAGTTTGTATCAAATTCTTTCTCCAAACCCGGATGATTCCGGTGTGTGGATTCATCAAAATGCCTGGTTTCATCTTGGTGAATACGAATCTGAAACAACAGATTCATACACTTTAAAACAGAAAGGCAACGGAATCTACATATTTGTTTTGGAAGGAGAATTTGAATTGGAAAATCAAAAACTAAGCAAACGTGACGGATTAGGAATTTGGGATATCGATACTATTAATTTTAAAACGAATGGCAATTCGAAAATATTAGTAATAGAGGTTCCTATGAGCTTTTAATTAGTAAATTGTTTAAATGAAGATTCAAGTTTAAAAAGACATCAAAAAAAGGTGTCTTTTTAATTTTTAATACCACTACTTTCTTATATTTAAGTAAAATATGATAACGTTAAAAACTCCCCCAATTCTTCATATTTTACTTTTTGAGATTTAATATAAATACGCACTCATTTAACCTTCCAAAAAATAACATATATTAAAAAAAATAGTTTGTCTGAACATATAACGACATCAATAAAAAAACCTTTGAAGAGTAGTAAATTCTTAGATGAATTTGGTTTAATAACCATTATATCTTCAATTTTTACATTTGCAGTATTTATATACGCCCTAATTTTTCATTCTTATATAGAACAAATACTGTCATTTGTTGTTGCCCTAGGTTTCGGTATTGGTTTTATTTTAAATCGCTTAGGTTATCATAAAGCTACCAGAATTTACATGACCTTGTTTCCCCCAGTCATGTTCATGAGTTTGATATTTTTAATTGGCGGTTTTTTTGGTCAAGCTGTGGCCTTTGCCACAATGGGGTTTTTAGCATATATAGGGTATCGTAGAAACCCTAGGTTACGAAACCTAATTATAACTTTTGATATTCTTGCATTTATTATCCCTACCATTTACATTTCTATTCATGAACCCATTTTGGGTACTATTGATGTACCATTTGATGAAGTTTTTGCCTTCTTAGCCTGCTTGGGTTGGTTATCACTAACGTTTAGAATATATGATGAGAATAAGACCAAAACGTATACTACAGATTTAGAAAATCATATTACAGCATTAAAAGAGAGTGAACTAAATTTAAAAAAAGCTCAAGATGACCTAAAATTTCAAAACAATAGGTTGGCTGTTTTAAATAATGAGTTAAAATTAAAGAATACCCATATTGAGGAATTCACTTTTATTGTAACCCATGATTTAAGAGGTCCTTTAAATAACATTAATGTCATTGCCAAAGAATTAGAAAAGCAATACCAAGCTAGTAATTATGCCAATTTTGATAGCTATCTAAAACATTTACAAGGCAGTTCTACTAGATTAACAAATTTAGTTGAAGGACTTTTAAAGTATGCTGAAATTGGAAATTCCAGCGGAATGGAAAACGTAAATATTACTGAGATAATTCAACTTGCTTTAGATGATCTTTCTGAAAGAATTAAAGAAACCAATGCTACCATTCATTTAGGCGAAATGCCAGTACTTACGGCAAGACCTAACGATATACGCATGTTGTTCCAGAACTTAATTCACAATGCGTTAAAATTTAAAACTTCCGACAAAGCACCCGTAATCACCATTTCTTCTGAAAAAAAGTCTAATGAGTATTTATTTAGTGTTGCAGATAATGGTATTGGAATTCCAAAAGAACATAAAGACAATATATTTAATGCGTTTCATAAATTACATAACCAGTCTAAATTTGAAGGATCGGGTATCGGACTTTATGGAAGCAAGAAAATAATAGACCATCATCTTGGTAAAATATGGGTTGTATCAGAAGAGAATGTTGGTAGCACCTTTTACTTTACTATACATGATAATTTATTAGAATCTAGTTAAAAATAGGAGCATTTAAAAAAAAAAATTTAACCAAATTATAATTCGATGAAGAAATTAATTACACTGTTAATATTGTTCTTTATGAGTATTGGTTATTCCCAAGACCCGCCTTTGAAACTTGGTGTTGCAGGTCTTACCCATGGTCATGTTGGATGGATTTTAAGTAGAGAGGTTCAGTCAGATATCAATATGGTCGGTATTGTTGAAACCAATACAGAACTAGCAAAAAGACTTTCTGAAGAATTTGGTTTTTCAATGGATATCGTTTTTAGTTCTATGGATGAAATGATAAAAGCCGTAAAACCAGACGCCATAGCAGCATTTGGCAATATTAAAGATCATTTAATTATAGTTCAAGCAGCTGCACCAAAAGGTATTCATGTAATGGTTGAAAAACCATTGGCTACTACATTAGAAGATGCTCTTAAAATTAACAATCTCGCTAAAAAACATAATATTCAAGTATTAACAAATTATGAAACCTCTTGGTACGAAACTAATGTTAAGGCCAACAGTTTATTAGAACAAGGGACTATTGGAGAATTAAGAAAAGTAATTATTAGAGATGGTCATAAAGCTCCAAAAAAAATTGGCGTTTCAAATGAATTCTTAGAATGGTTAACAGACCCTGAATTAAATGGTGGTGGTGCCATTACAGATTTTGGTTGTTACGGAGCTAATTTAATGACTTGGATTACCAAGGGCCAAATACCTAACAGTGTTACCGCTGTCACACAACATCTACAACCAGAAAACAACCCTGATGTTGATGATGACGCCACTATTATTTTAACCTATGACAATAAAATGGCAATTTTAGAACCTTCTTGGAATTGGCCAATAGGAAGAAAAGACATGGAACTTTATGGCACAAAAGGCGCTGTTTATTCTGACAATCCTACGCAATTAAGATTAAGGTTATCAAAAGGATATAGTGACTATACAGAAGAAACATTTCTTTTACCGGAACGTGACAAACCTTATGATGATCCTTTTTCCGTTTTTGCCAATGTCATCAATGGCAATCTTATTTTAGAACCTTTTAATGTATACTCATTAGAAAATAACCTTATAACCATGCAAATTCTACAAGCGGCTATTAACAGTGCCAAAAGTGGAACTACCATAAAACTAGAAACTAATTAAACCTAAATAACTACACTTTGTATTATGAAAAATTTACTCACCACCCTATTTCTAATTATTTTTCTCAATGGATACTCTCAAACTTCAATTATTGGTTTTACTCCAGAGAATACCAATAAACAATTACAGCTAGAAAAAAGCTTTGAAGAAAAATTAAACGCAACAAATCTTGATACTTGGATGCAAAAAATGGCTGCAGAACCTCATTGGGTTGGTACCAAATTTGGAGAAGAGAATGCAAAATGGATTAAAAATCAATTTGAATCTTGGGGTTATGATGCAAAAATAGAAACCTACCAAATTCTATTTCCTTATCCAACAGAAAGGGTTTTAGAATTAACAGGACCTACGCAATACAAAGCCAAATTAACGGCAGTACCTGTAGAAGGCGACCCTTTTACAGCACAAGGTGATGCATTGCTACCTAGCTATAACGCATTCTCTATTGACGGGGATGTAGAGGCTGAATTGGTCTTTGTTAATTACGGAATACCGAAAGATTACGAAGAATTAGAAAAGCTTGGCATTAGCGTAAAAGGTAAAATAGTTATTGCTAAATATCAAGGCTCATGGCGAGGTATAAAACCGAAACTAGCCGCCGAAAAAGGAGCTATTGGTTGTATCATCTACTCTGACCCAGAAGATGATGGGTATGGCCAAGGTGATGTTTATCCAAAAGGAGCCTACAAGAATAAAACTGGGGTACAGCGTGGTTCGGTTATGGATATGCCTACATATCCTGGAGATGTATTAACTCCTGGATACGGAGCTACAAAAGACGCTAAAAGATTAGAAAGAAAAGATGCCCCGACGATTACAAAAATTCCTGTACTACCAATTTCTTACGAAGATGCACTTCCGCTTTTATCAGCTTTAGATGGTACTGTTGCACCAGAATCTTGGCGAGGTGGATTGCCAATTACATATCATATTGGTCCTGGACCAGCAAAGGTTCATTTAAAACTTACATTCGATTGGAAACTGGTACCTGCCCATAATGTTATTGCAACCCTAAAAGGAACAGAATTTCCTGATCAGTGGGTAATGCGTGGTAATCATCATGATGCATGGGTACATGGTGCCAATGACCCAATTAGTGGAATGGTCGCCCTTATGGAAGAAGCAAAAGTTATTGGCGAACTTGCAAAAAAAGGTCAAAAACCAAAGCGTACCTTGGTATTTTGTGCTTGGGATGCCGAAGAACCAGGATTAATTGGATCTACAGAATGGGTTGAAGACCATAAAAAAGAACTTCAAGAAAAAGTTGTTGCATATATTAACACCGACGGTAACGGACGTGGCTTTTTAGGTGCTGGCGGATCGCACTCTTTACAAGCTATGGTAAGTGAAGTGGCAAGCACTGTTGTTGACCCACAAACAAATGTCTCTGTTAAAGAACGTAGAATTGCAGCGAATATGGTTAATGGTGGCGATGACTCTTTTAAATTATATGCATTGGGCTCTGGATCAGATTACACTCCGTTTATTCAACATGCCGGTATTGCTGCTTTAAACCTAGGTTTTGGCGGTGAAAATGGAGGTGGTGAATATCACACTATTTATGATACTTACCCACATTACAAAAGATTTAAGGATCCAGAATTTGCTTATGGTGTTGCTTTAGCAAATACTGCCGGTCTTATTACCCTACGTTTAGCAAATGCCGATGTTATTCCTTTAAACTTCTCGCAATGGAAATCTACTGTTTCAAATTACCTTACAGAAATTATCGATGAGACTGAAAGTATGCGAAAAGAGGTATTGAAGCATAATAAAATGATTGATTTAAATACATATCAATTAGCAGCAGATCCAACCAAAAAGGTTAAAACTCCGACGAAAAAAGAACTTATACCTTATATTGATTTTTCACCTTTACAAAATGAACTTGTAGCACTTGAAGCTACTATTACCGAGTTTGAAAAAATTAATACCGCTACTCTTTCAAAAAAATCTATTGATGGTTTAAACAAGAGTTTAATGAAAGCGGAACAAATGCTTACCTCTGAAAAAGGATTACCACGTAGACCATGGTTTAAACACCAAATTTATGCTCCTGGTTTTTATACCGGTTACGGCGTAAAAACTTTACCTGGGGTAAGAGAGGCTATCGAACAAAAAAATTGGGTAGAGGCACAAGAACAAATTGAAATCTTGACAACAACATTTAAAAATTTCAATACGTATATTAAAGACGTAACTAAAAATTTAAAATAATTATTATGGACTCAAATTATATAAAAGTGTTCGGTGGCAATAGCATAGTTGCACATCGCATAGAACTCGCATTAAAAGAGAATAACATAGAACCAATTCTTAAAGATGAAACAGAATCCGCACGTCTTGCAGGTTTTGGCACTCCTTTACCAGAGTTAGTAGAAATCTATGTTCATAAAGATCAAGAAGAAAAAGCATTAGCTTTAATTAACGAGCTTAATTAAAATCAATAAAAAAGCCTCCAATAATGGAGGCTTTTTTTTACAAGTATTCTATAATACTACCCTTTACTCAATGGTGTAATTTCTAGTTTTCTAAATTCTACAGGACCATGATCTCCTTGAATCATAATAGGTCCAGCTGCTGCCTCATTATTATCTAAAGCACCACCTGTCATAGAATCTATATTTTGGTTTGAAATAATCGTTTTACCATTAGCTACAATTGTAACACGTCTACCAATTAAAGTAATATCAAATGTTTGCCACTCCCCTGCTTTCATGGCTACATTTTCATTTGGTGTTAATAGACCATAAATTCCACCAAAGTAAATTGAAGATGCATCTAAGCCAATATTATCAGCTATTTGCACCTCATAACGCCCTCTTAAATATAGACCGCTATTGCTACCTTCTGGATATCTAAACTCTGCATGTAATTGAAAATCTTTAAACTTTTCTTCAGAGATTAAATTAACACCAGGTTTTTCGCTTGTAAGTAAACCATCTTTAACCGCCCATTGGTTATTTGGTTTCATCTCCCAACCATTTAAATTCTTTCCGTTAAAGAGCGATATTGTTTTTCCCTTTTTAGCATTGCTATAATATGGTAGTTTAGGAGATTTGGTAGCTGTCCAATTATAGGTCTTGCCATCTACATAAATCATAGTTCCGGCTAAACCTTCGCCAACTATTTTTCCTTCAAATTCCATATTAGCAGCACCAGGCTCCCATTGTGGCGGAATTTCAAAAGAGAATAAATCTCCATGCTTTTCTATTTCTGCTACTGGTCTTGCACTTCCAAATGCGTATGTAAATCTTCCGATCAACGTGTTGGTACCTGAGTGTCTAATTTCTAACCAAGATGGTAGTTTTTCTCCTTCTTGATCAATGGTTAAATTCCATTTTCCTTCTAACGGGTGACCTTCTTGTGCTTTTAATGTGGTAAAACTAAAAGTCAACAGAAAGAAGAAAGCAACTGTTTTAATAGTATTCATATTATTTTAGGTTTGATAAGTAATCAAATATAAAAGAACTTTTAAATACAGCTTCCCAACATAGAACTAAATATTCTCAAATTCAAAAAAAAGACAAGCTTTACTTATGATGTTAGTAATTTAACTTGACATTAATTTCATTATTTATTAATTACATTATTTGCTACATTTAAACTTCAATTCAACCAATCAACAATGACATTTTTTAAAAAGCTTCTACTTGGGGCAATATGCCTTGTATTCTTGTGCACTTCTTGTATAAATAGAAATCCTACTGAAATTCCATTAACCATTCAACAAGATAGTACGGACCTTATTGAGATGGCAAAAAAAGCTAGAGAAACCATTACCGCAAAGGTAGCAGATGGTTTAGAATTAAGTCTTTGGGCTTCTGATTCTTTAGCGCCAGATCCAATAGCTATGGATATTGACAACGAAGGCAACGTCTACATTACACGTTCTAACAGAAATAAAAATTCAGAATTTGATATTCGTAGCCATAGAGATTGGATGACAGAATCAATAGCCCTAGAATCTGTGGAGGATAGACGTGCGTTTCTTCATAAAACCTTTGCTCCAGAACTTAGTAAGGAGAACGAATGGTTTCCAGATTTAAATAACGATAGTATTCATGATTGGCAAGACCTTACTGTTGAACAAGATGAAATTTGGATGATACAAGATTTGGATAAGGATGGTATAGCCGATGTTTCCACCCAAATCATGAATGACTTTAATGATGAAATCAATGATCAAGCTGGTGCGCTTTTAGTTAGGGACAATGATGTTTTTGTAGGTATTGGTCCAGGCATGTATCGGCTAACTGATACTAATGGTGATAAGATTTTAGATGAGAAGACCAGTATTGCTACTGGTTTTGCCGTGCATATTGGTTTCAGCGGTCATGGTATGTCTGGTGCTGTTGAAGGACCAGATGGTAAAATCTATTGGGGAATTGGAGATATTGGCGCAAATATTACTACGGTTGATGGTGAGAACCATAAATACCCAAATGAAGGCGTTATTGTTAGAAGTAACCCTGATGGGACTGATTTTGAAGTATTTGCACACGGACTAAGAAACACCCACGAGTTTGTTTTTGATGCCTACGGAAATATAATTTCTTCTGATAATGATGGTGACCATAAAGGAGAAAGTGAAAGATTAGTGCATATAGTTGAAGGTTCAGATGCAGGTTGGAGAGCTAATTGGCAGTATGGTAAATACACAGACCCAAAGAACAATGGCTACAATGTTTGGATGGATGAAAAGCTTTTTACACCTCGTTGGGATGGGCAGGCTGCATATATCATGCCACCTATACAGAATTTTCATAATGGTCCCACAGGTATGAGATATAACCCAGGTACTGCGCTAGGGACAAAATGGTTGAATAAATTCTTCTTGGTAGAATTTGTAGGTGACCCCAGTAGATCTCATATTTGGTCGTTCGATTTAAAGCCAAAAGGCGCCTCTTTTGAGCTTAATTCAGATGAATCTATTTTATCTGGAGTATTACCTACAGGTATAGATTTTGGACCTGATGGTGCTTTGTATCTTGCCGATTGGGTTAATGGATGGGGTAGCAAAAACTATGGTCGAGTATGGAAATTAGACGTTAATAAAGAAACCAATGACTTAGAACAAGAACGGTTGGAAACACAACGACTAATGACTCATGATTATGAAGATGATAAGACAGATAATTTAGTGAAATTATTATCATATGGCGATATGCGAATTCGCCAAAAAGCACAATTTGAACTTGCTAAAAGAACCTTTTGGGGTTATAGAGCCTTAGAAAAAGTTATAAAAGAAGATGAAAACCAATTTGCACGCATTCATGCCATTTGGGGTATTGGGCAAATAGCCGCAAATGATAAGGATGATGCTAAGCCACTTTTGAATTTATTACAAGACGATGACCCCGAAATTATAGCGCAAAGTGCAAAAGTTTTAGGAGATGTTAGATATGAGAAAGCTGCCGACAGTTTAATATCGCTTACTACTCATGAAAATGATAGGGTAAAGTTTTTTGCTGCACAGGCACTTGGGCGTATGAAGTATGAAAATGCGACCGAAGCATTAATAGCTATGATCGAAGCGAATAATGATCAGGATCTTTATTTAAGACATGCCGCAGTTTTAGCACTTTCAAGAATAGGAAATGCCGAACCACTTTTAGCTCTTGCCAATAGCGATAATAAAAGTTTGCGTATCGCAGCTGTTCTTGTTTTAAGAAAATTACAAGAGCCTAAAATCTCTGTATTCTTATCTGATGAAGATGAATACATTATTACTGAAACCGCTCGTGCAATCAATGATGACCTTTCTATTGCGGCTGCATTACCAGCATTAGCAGCAACGCTAAATAATGAAAAATTAAAATCTGAACCCTTGTTACGTAGAGCTATTAATGCCGCTTTACGCGTGGGTGGTGATGAGCAGTTAGATATGCTTATCAATTTTGCAAAAAGAACAAATGTGTCTAGTGATTTACGTGGGGAAGCTCTTGCTGCCTTAGGTACATGGAACAATCCTTCTCTTTTAGATCGCGTAGATGGTAGATACAGAGGCGAAATATTAAGAGAGAACGGTCAGTTAGAAGAGAAAATTAAAAAAGATATTCCGTCATTTCTTAAAGAGCGCCAACCTGAAATATTAATAGGTATTTCTAAAACTATAAGCGCAGTTGGTATTAACTCTTATAATGATGAGCTATTTTATATTTTTAAGTCGAATAGATCACCTGAAGTAAGAGCTGCTGTTTTAACTGCCTTGGGTCAATTAAAATATAATAGAATGGAAAGCGCCATGTCTATTGGCATGCAAGATAAAAATGAAGAAGTAAGAACTGCAGCAGTAGGCCTTTTAGGTCAACTGAACTTACCGAAAGAAAAATTACCTGCAATTGTTGACCCTATATTTAAAAAAGGGTCTATCTCTGAGCAACAAAGAATGTTAAACGTCTTAGGTGATTTACCTGACGCAAATAGCAACGCCATACTTACGAGCCTAATTGATAAAGCCAGTAAAAATCAATTAAAACAAGGTATTTTACTTGATTTAATGGAATCTGTAAATGCGACTGAAAATCCTGCATTAATTGCACAATTAGACAAATTGAACAAGGCAGGCTATTCTGCCGATTCGTTTCAAGAAACACTTTACGGAGGTAACTGGTGGACAGGTAGATCTGTTTTTAACAATAATCCTACAGCGCAATGTGTTCGTTGTCATTCCGTAAATGGTGCTGGTGGAGAAGTTGGTCCGGCATTAGATAATATAGCTAATGTTTTAAGTAGAGAACAATTGTTAGAGGCACTTATAGAACCAAGTGTAAGATTAGCACCAGGCTATGGCACCGTTACGTTGACATTGAATGACGGGCAGAAAGTGCAAGGTGTTTTAATTGAAGAAAACAATACACAATTATTACTTAGAACATCTGAAGCTGAACCTTTAAAAATTCCTTTAAAAAGAATTTCAAGAAGAGAAAACTCCATGTCTGCAATGCCCGCCATGGGTCGTATGATCTCTAGAAGAGAACTCCGTGACCTTATGGAATATCTTTCGTCTTTAAAAAATAAAGAGCGAATTATTGAAGGGGAAGATAAATTATAATGAGGAAAGTTCTGCTTTCCTCTTATAAAATTCGTTCATTAAATCTTTTATAATCTCACCAGCTGGTTTTATGTCATGTATCAAAGCAGATACCTGACCAATTTCTAGCTCACCATCTTCTAAATCACCTAAGAACATGCCTTTTTTGGCACGACCTCTACCCAATAACATCTTCAATTCTTCAGTAGTTACGCCTTCAGCATATGCTTTTTGAACTTCTTGATAGAACTTATTCTTGATTAAACGAACAGGAGCCAATTCCTTTAATGTTAATTGAGTATCTCCTTCTTTGGCATTGACCACAACTTCTTTAAACTTGATATGGTTTGATGCTTCTTCACTTGCTACAAACCTACTACCCACTTGCACTCCGTCAGCTCCTAAGACCATTGCCGCTAACATTGCTTTTCCAGTGGCAATACCACCTGCGGCAATTAACGGAATAGTAATCTGTTCTCGTACTGCAGGGACTAAAACTAGGGTAGTAGTTTCATCTCGCCCATTATGTCCACCAGCTTCAAATCCTTCAGCAACAATAGCATCTACACCAGCCTCTTGTGCTTTCAATGCAAACTTTAGGCTACTGACCACATGAACTACCGTAATTCCTTTTTCTTTTAGAAACGATGTCCAAGTCTTTGGATTTCCTGCAGAAGTAAAAACAATCTTTACCCCTTCTTCTAAGATAATATCCATCAATTTATCAATATCGGGATACAACATTGGTACATTGACTGCAAATGGTTTTTGAGTCGCTCGTTTGCATTTTTGAATATGTTCTCTCAATACATCTGGATACATACTACCAGAACCAATAACACCCAAACCTCCGGCATTAGAGACGGCACTAGCTAATCGCCAACCGCTGGTCCATACCATTCCTCCTTGTATTATAGGAAATTCAATTTTGAAGAGCTCGGTAATTCTATTTTGCATAAGAGATATTTAAGACTGTCATTCTTAAAGTGTCTATTCACCTAAAAAAAGATACCTCTAATTTAAGAAATTACGCCCGAACCAATAAGATCATCTTCTAAATACCAAGCTACAAACTGACCTTCGGTAATTGCAGATTGCATCTCTTTAAAATCAACATACATACCACCTTCAACCCTATAAATTGTTGCTTCTTGTAATTCTTGACGGTATCTAATTCTTGCTTTTACCGCTAACTTTTCATCAATTTTCAATGCCAAATCTTGACGTACCCAATGTATTTCATCATCGTTTACAAATAATGTTCGTCTGTACAATCCGGGGTGCGCTTTACCTTGACCGGTATAAATGATATTTTCGTTAACATCAGTATCTATTACAAACAATGGTTCTTTAGTACCTCCTACATGCAACCCTTTACGTTGCCCTTTGGTGAAATAATGTGCACCTTGATGTTCACCAACAACTTTACCATCAGTTAAATGATAGACTGGTTTCTCCGCATAAAACTCTAATTCAGACTTTTTATCTGAAAAATTGGGTGTTTCTCTGTCGTATGTGTCAAAAGCTGCAGGCACCTCTACTATTTTACCCGTTTTAGGTTTTAATTGCTGTTGTAAAAATTCTGGCAATCTTACCTTACCTATAAAACACAAACCTTGTGAATCTTTTTTATCTGCAGTAATTAAATTCATTTTCGCAGCAATTTCCCTTACCTGTGGCTTGGTCAACTCCCCTATTGGGAACAAAGTTTTTGATAATTGCTCCTGCGATAATTGACATAAAAAGTAAGATTGATCTTTATTTCCATCCTTACCTGCCAGTAATTGATAAGTCTCTGTACCGTCAGAATTTTGTAAAGTTCCTTTTCTACAATAATGACCTGTAGCTACATAATCTGCACCTAACTGCATTGCAATTTTCATAAAGACATCAAACTTTATCTCTCTATTACAAAGCACATCTGGGTTTGGGGTACGCCCCATTTCGTATTCCTTGAACATATAATCAACTATACGCTCTTTATATTCAGCACTTAAATCTACTGTTTGAAATGGAATACCCAATTTCTCAGCGACAATAAGTGCATCATTACTATCCTCTAACCACGGACATTCTTCTGATATCGTAACCGAATCATCGTGCCAATTCTTCATAAATAAGCCAATAACCTCATAACCTTGCTCTTTTAGCAAGTATGCCGCTACGCTTGAGTCTACTCCTCCAGAAAGTCCTATTACTACTTTTTTCATCTCTTCTACTTCGTCGTAACAAAATTACAAAATTTCATTTCAGAAAGACTTTTTTATAAGTAACAAGATTCTTTATAAGATGTAACCATCTTCTCCTTAATAATTTGAATAAAATTCTAATCTACCTATTTAAATAATAAATTATTTGTTAAACTTTTCTAAAATAATTATAAACAAAAAGTAACATTAAACATCCAGAACATATTATAAAATCAATACTTTAAAGCCCATAAAACAATAATAAAATATAATTTGCCATAATTTTTTAACATATCATTAATTTTTTAAATTATTATTTTGTTTAAGTTTGATTAATAATTGTTAAACAATAAACCTATATAACATGAAAATTCTTGGTAAAATTCTAAAATTTACGGCATTAGTAATGCTACTTATCTTTGCTGCATCATGTAGCGATGATGACAACGAAAATCCTATAATTATCGAAGATGACGATAATATTGTTGAAGCTGCTCAAAAAACAAGTTCTTTAAGTTCTTTAGTTGCGGCTCTATCGAAAGCTGATGAAAGTACAAATAACGACTTAATTACCGCTTTAAGTAGTGAAGGTCCTTTTACAGTATTAGCTCCAACAAATGAAGCCTTTACAGATTTATTAGCTCGTTTGGATGGATTTGATTCTTTAGACGATTTTAATAACGAACAGTTACAAGATTTGTTAGCGACTATTCTAACCTATCACGTTGTACCTGGTACAGCAGTAAGTTCTAGTGAATTAACCGCAGGACAATCTATTACTACACTACAGGGCGAAAACCTAACTGTAAGCTTAACAGATGGCGTAACCTTTACAGATGCTGCTGGAGAAATAGCCACGGTAACTACAGCTGATGTAGAAACAGAAAACGGCGTTGTACATATTATTGATAAAGTATTAATTCCACAAGCTGCTTTAGATGCATTAAGTAATGTATTATTAGTATCTATTACAGATTTAGCGGTTTCTGTACCCAGCCTAAGTATTTTGGTAGATGCATTAGTTGCAGCTGATGGAGACTTACCAACAGTACTAGCAAATGATGGTCCTTTTACCGTATTTGCCCCAACAAATGATGCATTTGAAGCATTTTTAATGGCTAATGATTTTAATAGTCTGGATGACATCCCAACAGAGATACTTACACAAGTATTACTGAACCATGTAGTGGCTGGTACTAATTTATCTACGGATTTAAGCAGCGGTTATGTTTCTACACTTTCTACTGCAGGTGCAAACGATGCTAATCTAAGCATGTTCATTAATACAAAAGACGGTGTAACATTAAACGGAAATTCTACAGTTACCGCAGCGGATAATAAAGCAATAAATGGTGTTGTACATGTTGTTGATGCCGTAATTGGACTTCCAAATATTGTAGATCATGCAATAGCTAATCCTAATTTGACATCTTTAGTTGGTGCATTGACTGCTGACAATAATACAACGTTCACTACTTTATTAACTGATTCAGAAACTGATTTCACCGTATTCGCTCCTTTGAACACAGCTTTTGAAAGTTTTACAAACCCTTCGGACAACGACTTAAATTCAATTTTAGCTTATCATGTTATATCTGGTGCAGCAGCTAATGCAGAAAGTCTTACGAATACATATTTCAATACTGCAGCTATGAATGCTGATGGAGATAATTTAAGTATTTACGTAAACATTGATGATGGAGTTACTCTAAACGGAACAAGCACTGTAGTTGCTGCCGATATTATTGCAACTAACGGAATCATCCATGCTGTAAATACAGTAATTGATTTACCAACAGTAGTTACTTTCGCAACCGCAGATCCTAACTTTAGTTCACTTGTAGGAGCGTTGACAGCTGTAGATCAACCAGATTTTGTTAGTGTTTTAAGAACGCCTAACGGTACTGACCCAGCACCTTTCACCGTATTTGCGCCTACTAACGGAGCATTTGCCAATTTAGCAGAAGTACCTAGTGGAGATGCTTTAACTGCTGTTTTAAATCATCATGTTATCGCAGGTGCTAATATCGTGTCTGGAGATTTAAGCAACGGATTAACATCGCCTGCCACATTAGAAGGCGACACCTTAACTTTTACAATAGATGGTGACAATATTGTTACCATAACAGATGGTTCAGGTAATTCTGAAATTGGAATTATTGCTGTTGATGTTCAAGCTAATAATGGTGTTATACATGCCATTGACACAGTAATGATACCAGATACAACAAACTAATCTATACCTTTTATTCAAAACTCAAAAAGCCGCATAATGCGGCTTTTTTTACATTTTATATCGTTGTATTTTAAAAACTTGATAAGTAAGAGATTCATACTAAATGTACATTCTTTAATTTATCAAACGAAATACTATGTTCTAAATATGGTTTAAATGTTTGATCCTACCTCAATTACAATCATATAGAAATACTCCTAATTCAATATACTATTCTTTAACAACTTATTAAAAAGTCTTAATCCCTTAAAATTAATACCATACAATTATAAGATATATTCAATTCTTTACTACATCCTATTAAATTCAATGAACATGAAATAACCTATACTCTTACTCGTTTTCTTTATGCCTAAAAATTGCTAACAACAGCATATACTCCTTTAACATACAATATGTCACCCTTGACAACTAACTTTTTATAGAACTTAAAATAAATCACATATTTACCATCCCAAATCTTACCAAACCAACCTTAACAAATGGTAAAAGCCCTTTCAAATTTGAAAGGGCTTTTCTTTTATATAATAACGTATAATTTTTAATTCTTTTTCTGCGCTTCTGCCTGTTCCATCATTTCACGCATTTTCTTTTGAAACTTGTTCTCTTTCTTAGGTTTCTTTTTATTCTCTTGTATTTGGGCATGAATTTTATCATTATCGAGAATAAAATTCTTAATCACTAGCATAATACCAATAGTAATAGTATTAGAAACAAAGTAATACAAACTTAAACCACTCGCATAATTATTGAAGAAAATCAACATCATAAATGGCATTAGGTACATGATAAATTTCATGTTAGGCATACCTGGTTGTGTTGGCATGTTTTGTCCTGTAGTCATCATCATATAGAAAAAGATTGCTATGGATGCCAAAATTGGAAACAAACTAACGTGATCTCCGTAAAACGGAATAGAGAATCCTTCAGGAAATTGATATATAGTATCAAAAGATGAAAGGTCATCTGCCCATAAAAATGATTTCTGACGTAATGCAAATGATGTTGGGAAGAACATGAACAATGCATAGAATATAGGCATTTGTATGACTGCAGGTATACAACCACTCATAGGACTTACACCAGCCTTACCATATAATTTCATGGTTTCTTGCTGCTTTTTCATAGCATTGTCTTTGTACTTCTCTCCTAACTCTGTAATCTCCGGCTTCAACACCTTCATTTTCGCTTGAGACAAGTAAGACTTATACGTAACCGGTGACATTGCTAAACGAACTAAAATTGTCATTATAATAATAGCAATACCATAAGGAAAATAAGTACTAATTAAAGAGTAGAAAGGTGTAAATACATAGCGGTTGATCCAACCAAATATTCCCCATCCAAAAGGAATGGAATCAACCAAACCTAAATCTTCATATTTGGATAATGTTTCAACATCTGTTGGACCAAAATACCAATGTAAATCTTTTGCAATTTCACCACCTTCTAAATCTACTGGTAGTTTAGAAGCATATTCTTTTGTAAAACCAAAAGTTCTACTTTCTTCTTCCACTAAATTAACCGAAGTTAAATCGCCACTTTTAAATGGTTGATCAGCAGCTAGAATACTACTAAAGAAATGCTGTCTGTAAGAAATCCATTTTACATCTTCTTCCGTTTCTTCATCATCACTACCCTCTGACAGTTTACTAATTTTACCATCTTCATGATTATACGTTAAACGTGTATAACGATTTTCGTACTCTATACTTTTAGAATGACGTATACCCTTTAATTTCCAGTCTAATTGCACTGGCTTGCTAGAGCTTATTACGTTATCCAATCCTTTAGATTTAATAGTAAAATCTACCAAATAATCATTTGGCTTCATTACATATTTATATTCTAAATATTGATTACTAGAAGTCTTGGCTTTTAATGACAATACTTGATTACCATTGTCTTTTGTTATTGAAGGCTCAAAAAATAAATCTTGAGTATTCAACACTCTATTATCAGATGTAGAAAAATCTAATCCAAATGAAGCATTACCATCTTTAATCAAATAAACAGGAACAGAATCATAAGTAACGAATTGTTTCATTTTCGCTTCTACAATCTGTCCACCTTTATTACTGATTTTCAATAAAAGAACTTCATTCTCTATAGTTGTTGTTGCATTAGAAGGTTTTGTAAAACCAAAAGCACCAAGTTTACCTTGGTAATTAGCAACTGCAGTTGAATCTTGTAAATCTAACTGAGGAACATCATTAATAACAGTTTCTGTTTCTGAATTTACTGATGCTTTTGCAGCCTCTACTTGTTCTTGCTTTGCCTTTTCTGCCTCCAACTCTTCTGGAGTAGGTTGATTTTGGTAAAACATGAAGATGAGTATTCCGAAAATAAGCACGAAGCCTATTATGGATTGTACATCAAATTTCTTTTCTTCCATGTGGTATTTCTAATTAATTGGGAATATTTGAATTTTTAAGAAAGCAAATATATGTCCAAATATGATGTTTATGCCATTGTGGCATTAGTTTGTCTCTTTTTGTACTCTAAAGCTGCCTTAACTAAGCCTACAAATAAAGGATGCGGATTAGCTACGGTACTTTTATACTCTGGATGATATTGTACGCCAATAAACCAAGGATGATCTTTTAACTCAACAATTTCAACCAAATTGGTTTCCTTATTAAAGCCAGTTGCATATAAGCCTGCATTTTCTAATTGCTCTAAATAAGCATTATTAAATTCATACCTATGACGATGACGCTCAGATATTTGAGAATCTCCATTATACATTTTCTTAACTAAGCTATCATCTTTTAATTCACAGTCCCAAGCCCCTAAACGCATAGTACCTCCTTTATCGGTAATACTCTTTTGCTCTTCCATAATACTTATTACCGGATCAGGAGTCTTATCATCCATCTCGGTAGAGTTTGCTTGGGCAAGACCTAACACATTACGTGCATATTCTATTACCGCCATTTGCATACCTAAACAGATACCTAAAAAAGGAATATTATTAACACGTGCATATTCTACAGCTTTCACTTTACCTTCAATACCACGCTCACCAAAACCTGGAGCAACCAAAATAGCGTCTAAGCCTTTTAATTTATTTTCGTAATTATCGGCAGTTATATATTCTGAATGAACAGATTTTACATTCACCTTCACTTCGTTAGAAGCTCCTGCATGTATAAATGCCTCTAAAATAGATTTATATGAATCTTGAAGCTCCACATATTTACCTACCAAACCAATAGTAACTTCGTTCTTTGGGTTCTTGTGTCTTACCAAAAATTCGTTCCAGCGCGTTAAATCCGGTTCTACCGTATTTGGTAATGCCAATTTCTGCAATGTAACAGTATCAAGACCTTCTTCTTGCATTAACAATGGTACATCATAAATGGTAGATGCATCAATACTCTGTATAACAGCTTCTCGCTTAACATTACAGAAAAGCGCCAATTTATCCTTTATCTCGTTAGAAATTTCATGCTCTGTTCTGCATACAAGAATATCGGCTTTTATACCGCTTTCCATTAAAGTTTTTACAGAGTGTTGGGTTGGTTTTGTTTTTAATTCACCCGCTGCAGATAAATAAGGCACCAAGGTCAAATGAATAACAATTGCGTTATTATCACCTAACTCCCAAAGTAATTGACGAACCGCTTCTATATAAGGTAGCGACTCTATATCCCCTACAGTACCACCAATTTCGGTGATAATAATATCATATTCACCACTATTACCTAGCAACTGAACACGTTCTTTAATTTCGTTAGTTATATGGGGAACTACTTGTACCGTCTTACCTAAAAATTCTCCTCTACGCTCTTTTTCAATTACGCTTTGGTAAATTCTTCCGGTGGTAACATTATTAGCTTGTGAGGTTCTAACATTTAAAAAACGCTCATAATGACCAAGGTCTAAATCGGTTTCTGCACCATCATCCGTAACATAACATTCGCCATGCTCATAAGGGTTTAGTGTTCCTGGATCTACATTAATATAAGGGTCCAGCTTTTGAATGGTAGTTTTGTAGCCGCGAGATTGCAGTAATTTCGCCAAAGATGCAGCAATGATGCCTTTTCCTAATGATGAAGTAACGCCTCCCGTAACGAAGATGTATTTGGTTTGTGCCATGTATCGAATTCTATGTTACGGGACACAAAGTTACAAATTGAGGTTAGAACTTAAAGGGTTTACTTAGGAAAATGTTTTTGTATTTTTCGAATTATGGATTCTAGCCCATTTGTTCGGATTTCTAGCGCAGAACGCAACAAATCTCCTAATTTACCATCAGGAAATCCTTTTTGTTGAAACCATACTAAATAGTATTCTGGTAAATCTATCAAATATCTACCCTTATACTTACCGAACGGCATACGGTAATGGGCTAATTCTATCAACTTTTCCTTATCAGGTTTTATTTCCATTTTTAAAACTAAAAAAATTATCTTTAAGGAATCAACAACTCACACAACATGAAAAGAAGAAATTTTATTGGAACCTCAGCAGCTGCTTCTGTGGGATTCTTAACTACTTCAGCTGCAATAGCGAACAATAGAAAAACCGATACTACAGCTAAATTAAAGTACAATATTAATCATAGCGTTTGTTATTGGTGCTATGGAACCATCCCTTTTGAAGATTTTTTAAAAAATTTAGTGGAACTTGATATTCGGTCTATTGATTTGGTAGGACCTGATGAATTTCCTCTTCTCAAAAAATATAACATTCACGCATCTATGTGCTGGGGTGCTGGCATGGGCATTGAAAAAGGATGGAACGACCTCTCTTTACATGAAGAGTTAATTGCAGATTACGAAAGAGTAATACCCTTAGTTGCCGAAGCCGGATATACTAATCTAATTTGTTTTAGTGGTAATAGAAATGGAATGGATGATTTGGTAGGGTTAAGAAATTGCGCCAAAGGACTAAGACAATTAATGCCATTAGCAGAAAAACACGGTGTAGTTCTACAAATGGAGCTTTTAAATAGTAAAGTAAATCATAAGGACTATATGTGCGACACTTCTGAATGGGGTGTATCTCTTTGTGAGACCATAGGTTCTGAAAACTTTAAATTACTATATGATATTTACCACATGCAAATTATGGAAGGTGATATTATAAGAAATATACAAGACTATCATCAATACTACGGGCACTACCATACAGGCGGTAACCCAGGTAGACATGAGATTGATGAAACTCAAGAAATTTTTTACCCTGCCGTAATGAAGGCTATCTTAAAAACTGGCTATACTGGGCACGTAGCTCAAGAATTTGTACCAAGTTGGGATGATAAATTAGCTGCATTAAAGCAAGGGGTTAACATTTGTGATGTTTAACGCGTGAGCATCTTTAAAATAAAAAAGCACCACAATTAGAGGTGCTTTTTTATTTATGGATTACTAAAAATTTTATTTTTTTAAAGCCGCCTCTATCTCTTTTACCCAACGTTCTTGAACAGGTAAGTTTCTAGAGTAATTGGTTTCTGAATCGTATTTATTTTGAAAATCATTCAGCTGGCGAATTGTTGCTTTATAGATTTTTTTAATCTCCTCTTTTATGTTTTTGGTAAATTTTGTCTCGGCTAATTGCTTACGCATTTTACGTGCGTAGAGCTCGGTAATATCAAAATGTAATTGCTCATGGAGTAAAGTAACCTCATTACACAACTTAGGTTTATACCAAGATTTTGTAGGATAAAAATAGGCATATACGTTATAATCAATCTTTAATTCATCATTTTCGTAATATGTAGAAAAGCGATATGTTATACCACTTGCTGTGGTCGCTGCCGCGCCAGATGTTATTGGCACATCGCCTTTAAAATCGTTCCAAGTAAATCTAAAATCAGGTTCCCAAGACACTACTTCTTGACACTGAACATATGGGATGGTCAGCGTTGCCAATAAAACTAGAATTAAATGCGCCTTTTTTATAAGTCCCAATTATAAGTGATTACTTTCTCTATATCTGGATGTAAACTATAGTGCACAGGACAAGTATTAGCAGTGTGCACTAAAATTTTTCTATTCTTATCTGATATTTCTTTTGGCAAATGTACCTCAACCTCAATTTTAGATATTCTTCTTGGAGAAGCTGCCATATGCTTGGTAACTGATGCTGTAGTGCCTTTTAAGTCCACTTCCAATCCGTTTGCCTTAATACCCATCATTGTTAACATACAACTAGCCAAACCTGTAGCTACCGTATCTGTAGGCGAGAATGCATGACCTAAACCATTATTATCTACTGGTGCATCTGTTACAAATGAATCATTAGATTTCAAATGAACACATTCTGTTCTTAACGCTCCGTTGTATGTAACTTTTGATGTCATGCTACTCTATTGTTTTAATTCTTAAATCATCCATCATCATTATATATGACGACTGATTATAGTATCCTGATACACCTTTTCTTTCGTAATTGAACTTATTACCGCTATACTCTGTTTCTCCTATAATTCTAGAAACGTCAACCAAATTGTTCTTATAAGCCAATTTTAACAACATATCATAAGTAAGATCAAAGCCTCTTACGGCATACTTATCTGGATCATCTCCAAAACGTGTTCTATAACGCTCAACAAAGGAATTATTAGACACTTGACGATTTACAGAAGGATACGTAAACTTCAAATTAGATAAATGTGTATTTGATATCACATCATTTTCAAATGCAGAATTCATATCTGTTGTAAACATGCGCACATTAACCTTATCCTTCCCCAATACAGGATCAAATGCTGTGTTATTGAAGGAATTTAAGATAGAAACAACACTGGAAATCAGCTTATAATTATCTGACTCTACAAAAACCCAATTTGCTACGTCATCTGAAAGTAAGGTTTGTAATTTATCTCTATTTATACCTATATTCTTTTCTTCTTCTTTTACTACAACCACTTTAGCTGTTGGAAAACGTTTAAGAATAGCATCTTTCTCTTTTTTGTTATCCTCATCTGCAATGATCAAAAGAGTTTCGTCTTTATGATTGGTTTCTACATAATCTAACATATGCTTCCACAATACCTCTTCATCAGTATATGAGAAGAATACATTATCTAAACTTATATCGCTTTTAGCAGGAACCGGAGCTACAACAGGTACATTAAACTTAGATGCTTGCACTGCCGTCTCCTTTAATGAAGCCATATCTAACGGACCAAAAACTGCACTATAACTACCTAACTGCTCTCCCTGTAATATTTGTTTAGTCTTCACCAAATCTAATTGGTTATCAAATGTTTTCACATCTATAGATACACCTAAAGATTTCATAGAATCTATTGCAATCAATGCTCCAGAATAAAGCCCTAAACTGTATTTTAAACTATTTCTATTATCAATAATTTTTTCGGTTTCCTCTTTATTGTTCAAGTCTAATTTATC
The DNA here is from genome assembly GCF_000688315.1 of Maribacter sp. Hel_I_7. Lineage (NCBI taxonomy): Bacteria > Pseudomonadati > Bacteroidota > Flavobacteriia > Flavobacteriales > Flavobacteriaceae > Maribacter > Maribacter sp. Hel_I_7. The sequence goes on from NZ_JHZW01000003.1 coordinate 1,764,021, forward strand.
TAACCTAAATGGCAATAGAAATAAGACTTTAGGAACAACTGCTACATTTATACTGTCTAATAAATTAACCTTATCCAATACCAGCGCATTTCTAACTTCAAAATCACCTACTTTATCTTTTGGTAATTTAAGAACCATTCCCGCCTTTAAACCATCCTTTAAATCTGGATTCAACTGAACCAATTCTGCCCAAGTCATTCCAAATTTTCTAGTTAATCTAAATTCATTTTGCTTTGGTTTAACCTCATAAAAGATGTAATTATCCGTATTTATTACCCCTGCTTCTACCTTTTGCTCTGGAATACGAATTACCATACCCTCTTTTAACCCACCACGTTCCGTGATTTCTGGATTAAGGCGTACTATTTCGTCTGACTTAACACCAAATTCTTTTTCTAAACGGTAGAAGTTCATTTTGGCAGGTACGGTATATGAAGTATATAATTGAGTTACTTGATTCTTTACAGTACTACCTGCAATTTTCGGCATCAACAATTCATAGCCTTCAGATAAATAATTATTGGACTTTGACAAACCAGGGTTTAATACCAACATACTGTCTATAGTGATACCGTATTTATGAGCTATACTCCACCTTGTTTCCTTTGGCGCAACTATATACTTCTCAAAATTGTCTTCATTAATACCTACCTCTTCTAATTTTGGAGCTCTATATTTTGGTATACGCAAATCCATCTTCTTTTGAAGTGGAGAAGCATACAATGTAGGATTGTATTTTTTTAACTCATCTTCGGTAATATTATACATTTGTGAAATACCAAAAATTGTTTCTCTCTTCTTAACCCTATGTTCGGTAAAACCAATGGGCTCCCTATCTGCAACAGAATCTTGAATTACATTTTTACCAAGACCACTAGTAGAATTGGAAGGCTTTGCAGCAATCTTAGCTCCCGGAACTACCAAAATTGTATTAGCCCTTAAATCTTGCCCAGACTTTATTTCCTTATTGTATTGTAAAATGCTTGCCGTAGAAACGCCATACAGTTTAGAAATACTCTCTAAAGTCTCTCCTCTTTTAACTTCATGGGTATTGAATTTTTGAGCCATTGCAGTACAAGAGACCAAAACACAAAATGCCCAAATGATGTAAACTTGATTAAATATATATTTCATACTATTCCCATTCTATTGTTGCTGGTGGCTTTGAACTTATATCATATACGACACGATTCACCCCAGGGACTTTATTAATAATATCATTTGATGTTTTCTGTAGAAACTCGTACGGTAAATTCACCCAATCCGCAGTCATACCATCGGTACTTTCTACAGCTCTAAGTGCTACACATTTCTCATATGTACGCTCGTCACCCATTACACCAACACTATTTACAGGTAATAACATAGCACCTGCCTGCCATACCTTATCATATAAATCCCACTTCTTTAAACCATCAATAAAAATTGCATCTACTTCTTGTAAAATAGCCACCTTCTCTGGGGTTATATCACCTAAAATACGAATAGCCAAACCTGGACCTGGAAATGGATGTCTACCCAACAAAGCTTTATCTATACCTAAGCTAGCTCCTACTCTTCTTACCTCATCTTTAAACAACATTTTTAATGGCTCCACTACTTTCAATTTCATGAAATCTGGTAAACCACCAACATTGTGATGACTCTTTATAGTTTGTGACGGACCACCAGTTGCAGAAACCGATTCTATAACATCTGGATAAATAGTACCCTGAGCCAACCATTTTGCATTTTCGACTAAATGAGATTCATCATCAAAAACTTCTATAAATACACGACCTATGGTTTTTCTTTTTGTTTCTGGATCACTCTCTCCTGCTAAATCATCCAAAAAACGTGCCGAAGCATCAACTCCTTTTACATTTAACCCCATACCCTCGTATTGCTTTAATACGTCAGCGTACTCATTCTTTCTTAAAAGACCATTATTTACGAAAATACAGTGAAGATTTTTTCCAATTGCCTTATGTAATAGAACAGCTGCCACAGAAGAATCTACTCCACCAGACAATCCTAAAATCACCTTTTCATCGCCAATCTTTTCTTTTAACTCCGCTACTGTTTTATCTACAAAAGCATCTGGAGTCCAAGTTTGCTCCATTCCAGCAATATTCACCAAAAAGTTCTCTAAAACTTGTTTGCCATCTTTAGAATGATACACTTCCGGATGAAACTGTATAGCATAGGTTTCTTCACCTTCAAACTTAAAAGCAGCATTCTCTACGTCATGTGTGCTTGCCAACAACGTTGTGTTCTCTGGCAGATGCTTAATAGTATCGGCATGACTCATCCATACTTGGCTACCTGTGCTTACTTTATCAAAAAATGGTTCGTTTTCCTTAATAAAGCTAAGGTTAGCACGACCATATTCTCTTGTATTAGATTTTTCTACACTACCACCATGAAAATGTGCCAAATACTGCGCGCCATAACAAACGCCTAATAATGGTTTTTTACCACGAATTTCAGACAAGTCTGGGTGAACGGCATCTTCACCTCTAACTGACAAAGGAGATCCAGAAAGGATTACCGCTGTATACTCAGAAAGATCTTCAGGTAGTTTATTATAAGGTTTAATTTCAGAGAAAATATTAAGCTCACGTACGCGTCTTCCAATCAATTGGGTATACTGTGAACCGAAATCTAGTATCAGGACTTTATTTTGCATGGGCAAAAATAGCAAATTGACCGTTCTTGAAAAGGATCTTTTGTTATATTTAGATTCGATTTAAATATTTTTTATGAAACACCTTAGTGCATTTATTTTTGGAGCGGCTATTATCATAGCTGCTTATTTTTTGGGCAACGCTTATATTCAAAGGGCAAACCCTCCACAAATGATATCCGTTACGGGCTTAGGTAACGAAAATTTTACCTCTGATCTAATTGTTTGGGAAGGTCAATTTTCTACTTCCAGTACAGTTCTTAAAACTGCTTTTGACCAACTAAACGGGGATAAAGAGATTGTTCGTCAATATTTAATCTCTAAAGGTATAGATGCAAGCAGCATAATATTCAATAGTGTTCAGACCACTGAAATGCGCGACAACCAATATGAAAACGGTAATTATATAGGTAGCATATTTAGAGGTTATCAATTAATGCAGACTTTAAAAATAGAATCTGAAGACGTTGCTTTGATTGAAGGCGTATCTAGAGAAATAACAGAGCTATTAAATAAAGGTGTGCAATTTAACTCATCACCACCAAGATATTATTATACCAAATTAGCCGATTTAAAAATTGAAATGATTTCAAAAGCTACTGAAGATGCAAGAATACGCGCTGAAAAAATTGCAGAAAATGCAGGAAGTAATTTAGGCGACCTAGTATCTGCCAATATGGGGGTATTTCAAATAACAGGGCAAAATTCTGGTGAAGATTATAGCTGGGGCGGTGCTTACAATACCTCATCTAAAAACAAAACAGCATCAATTACCATGCGCTTAGAATATAAGGTCAAGTGATAGTACTACTTTGATCAATAGCATTTACTGATCTGGGAAAGAATAAATTAAGAACATATCTACTCCCTATATATAAGATAAACATATTACATACAAAAGCCCGGTAATCACCCGGGCTTTTAATTCAACCAATCATCAAATCGAATACTTTAAAAAATCTTTTTCATAACAATTTGTATTCTACACCTAAGTCGGTATCAAATAAATATCCTTACAATATTATTTTAAAAAAGTAAAAGCCCAGGAACCACCCCGAGCTTTCAACTAAATTAAAAACCAAATTTAAACCAAAAGCCTTAAATTGAACCTAATCAATTTCTTTTCACAGCTATCATCTATATAACAACCAACTGATCAATTATCCTACCCATAAATCCATTTATTTTTACCTTAATATAAATTAGTAATTTGATTGATTCATTTTTTGAAGAATTAAATAATGAAATTAAAAAGGGCGTAACCGAAAAAGAGCATCCTTTTAGATTTATTACTATGGCAACTGTGGGGAATGAGCCTGTAGCCCGTCTACGCACGGTTGTTTTGCGAGAGGTCTCAAAAGAATTAATCTTAAGTGTTTACACAGATAACCGTACCGAGAAAATACAGCATATTAAAATGAACAATTTAGTTAGCTTTTTACTTTACCACCCAGAAAAAATGTTGCAATTGAAAGTAGAAGGTATAGCCAACATAGTAACAGATACCAAAAGGCTTACTGCTACTTGGAACAATATTCAGCCAAATAGTAGAAAAGATTACATAACGGATAATAGTCCAGGTAGTTTTATTAAAAACCCTGAGCATGTAGAATATTTAGAAGACCAAAATTACTTTACTATTTTAGATATTACGCCTACTAAAATTGAATATTTAAAACTTCAAAGACCCAATCATATTAGAGTTCTTTTTGTAAAAACCAATGATAAATGGAATGGGGAATTTTTAGTTCCTTAATTTTTATAGAAATATAGATTTTCCATATCCTTACCAAAAACAATTAGACTATCTATAGCCGTGGTCTGCTTTACTACTGATGGATTAATGGTTATTTCAATTTCCCTTTTATGTTTTATTTTTAATGCTGTTAATGAATAATCGTCTGCAGAAAGTATTATTCTGTCAGTATTTAACAAACGCACATTACCGGCATAGGTCACATTTGGAAGCACCCATTGATATTCATCATAATTCTGCTGCAATTTACTGGCAACTGGCTCAAATCCAAAATGTACAGATGAAGGTATGTTCAATACCTTTTCTATTGGCGTTCTAATGGTTTGAACAGCTATTACAGCAATAAAAACCCAATACCCAACAGCAACTAATTTCGTGTTATTCTTAAAATTAACTGTTTCTATCAACAGAACTACAAAAGGAATAAAGAGCGGCAGCAACCACCTAGTCTCTACTTTCTGACTTTTAAAAATGAAAAAAAACACCCCTAAGACCAGTAATTGCGCAAAGAACATTTTCATAAACCAGTTTATTTTTAACCTATTGAAACTCGCGTTTTTTAAGAAATAGCCTATACCAATAACTACAAGAATAGGGAACAATAAAGCAAACAAGCCTTTTAAATAAATTAAAATAGGTAGTAACGAAAAAACCGATTCCGAATCTTCCATTCCTATTTTCTCTTCTACACTAGAGGTCAAAAAAGTTTGAAATTCGTCAGGACCCAGTAACCAATAAACATGTGGGGCTATCAATAAAACAGAAACGAAAATTGATACCAGTATTTTTGTATTGAAAACTATAGCTCTCAATTCCTTATCCCACAAAGCAACCAGAGCAAAGGTTACTAGAAAAAATGCATAGTTATATTTGGAAAGTAACCCTACACCTACTATTAAACCTAAAAACAAATAGTTTAATACTGACTTACGCTCTACTAAAAGCTGCAAAGAATAGTAAGAGGCTACTATGCAAAGGCACAATAAGCTTGTATGAGAAAGTCTACGGAAAGTAAAATCGATAAACACAGGTACTAAAGCCAAGGCTAAAACAGCTAGTTTAGATTGATCTTCATTTTGTATTCTAAACTTTGAAAACCGATACATCAGCAACAATGTAGACGCAAATAAAAGCCCTCTTAAAATTGAAAAAGAAATTTTACTAACACCAAATATAGAATTAAAGCCATACTGCAACCATGTGTATAGCGGTGGTTGATCATCATAACCCCAGCGAAGCCATTGAGAATAGTACGCTTGCTCAGCATCTTCTAACTCTAGTGCACTTTTAAAGAATGTAATACCAGTTATGGCAAGAAAGGAAAAAATAGCAAGTACGGTTATCTTATTTAGAAACACGTTTTTGCCCATATTTAATCTTGTGTAATGACCGTGATACTTAAATTTAATGGCTCTAAGGCATTAAATAACATAGGCACTAAACCTTCACCATATTCTAAATAAAACTCAGAAAAATTTGATTGTCTTTCCTGCAAAGATTGGTTTGGAAAAATTTCGTTCTGTAGTTCGGTCATACGAACAACATGGTCTTTTAATTTTTTCTTTTGTGCTTGCAGTAGTCTTTTCTCTAAAGCATCCAAACCTTTTTTCTGCTTTACTTCTTGGGCTTTTACCGCACCTATAAATGATTTATCTGTCCTTTCGGCTAGTGCATACATTTCTTTAAACTGCTCTTCTAATAATTTCTTTTGTGGAGAAAAGTCAATGTCAATATTTGATATCTCTCTAATCTTCTTATTGATCAAGCTATTTTGCTTTAAAAATATATCTGATTTTGAGATATTCATTCGCTCTAGCTTGTCCGCTTGCTTTCCAGTTATAATCAAGGCTGAATTTCGAACCAATAAAATTGGAAACGGAACATTCATGGCTTCAAAAGCAGTTTTCAATTCTAACCAATAGGCTATTTCTCCGCCTCCGCCTATATAACATAGGTTAGGCAAAATAACTTCTTGATATAAAGGTCTGGCGATTACATTAGGTGAAAACCGTTCTGGATGTGTATCCATCTCATAAATCAATTCTTCTTTTGTAAAAGAAATGTTGGTGTCGTTTACAACATACGCTCCTTTACTCTCTATAATACGTTCACGAATTCCTTCTTTTAAATAGAAATAATTGATTTCACGAGGATTTACTTGAACAGGATAATCTGTAGAAATCTGCTCTATTTCCTTAATTGTCTCCGAAACTTTATCAAAAGCGGTTTGCTCAAAAATATCTTTCTTCATATATGGAACAAGCGACTTTTTTAAGTCGATATCATCACCATCTACAATTACTAATCCGTAGTCCTTAAAGATTTCATTCGCTAAATAACGAGTTGCATCCGTTAAGTTATTATGCTTTAAGTAAGCTTCTTCGAAAAGTTGCTTTAATACATTTGCATTTTTACTATCTCCTATTGACTTTGCAAATAGCGTAAAAACCTCATCTAAACCTTCTGTAGTCAAATGACCAACAGCACCCGAAGCTTCTTTATTCCATTGAAATTTCAATCCTTTAAAATTGAAATAATTTATTTCATCAAAATCATGATCCTCTGTAGCCATCCAATAAACAGGCACAAATTTAGAATTTGGATATTCCTTTTTTAATTGTGTTGTTAAATTGATAGTGGAAATAATCTTATAAAGAAAGTACAACGGACCGGTAAATAGATTTAATTGGTGCCCCGTAACTATGGTAAACGTATTTTTCTCTTTTAATAGCTCAATATTGGTAGCCGTACCTTCAGAAGTATCGGTATTCTTATATTGCTTTTGCATAGAAGCATGCAGCACATTTCGCTGGACTTGGGAAAAATGCTTCCCTTTTTCTTCTAATTGCCCTTTGAAACCTTCAACATCGGGAAACCGATTATATAATGGTTTAAGTTTAGCATCCTTAGCAATGTAGTCGCAAATTAATTTCGAAAAATAGCCCGTTTTTGCAATGGGCAAACAATCAATATCCATATAAAAAGTAAATACGTGGTAAATATAAAACCCTTTCGTTTTACATTTCCTAAATATAAGTTAATTACCACTAGTATTAAAAACCCAATTACTCGGCGAAATACATCACAAATCAATGTCATTTTATAATTATTTTAATAGATTTGGATGACTCAGAACACAAATAACTATATGAAACTAATTTTACGCTACGCATTACTTTTAATGCCACTTTTAGGTTTAGCTCAGTTAAAATCTCCGTCGGAGTTTTTAGGGTACGAACTAGGAACACAATTTACAAGACACCATGAGGTCGTTGATTATTATCAATATTTAGCAGAAGCTGAACCTCAACGTATGAAGCTTATTGAATACGGTAAAACCAATGAACGCAGGCCTTTATTATTGGCTACTATTTCTACCAAAGAAAATATGCAAAACCTTGACAAAATTAGGGAAGAGCATATGAAAGGATTAAATGGCGAGGGCACACCAGACAAGGCAATTGTATGGCTTAGCTATAATGTTCATGGTAATGAGAGTGTTAGTACAGAGGCTTCAATGCAAACCATTTATGATTTATTTACAAGCAAAAGTAGTTACCTAGAAAACATTGTAGTTTTAATTGACCCATGTATTAACCCTGACGGACGGGATCGTTACGTTAACTGGTACAATCAATTTAAAAATTCACCTAACCAAGTAGACCCTAATAGCAAGGAGCATCATGAAAACTGGTGGAGCGGCCGTAGCAACCACTACATGTTCGATTTAAATAGAGATTGGGCCTGGTTAACACAAGTTGAAAGTCAACAACGTTTAAAGCAGTTTAATAAATGGTTGCCTCACGTACACGTAGATTTTCACGAACAAGGCGTAGATAATCCATATTATTTTGCTCCTGCCGCAGAGCCATTTCATGAGGTTGTAACCGATTTTCAAAGAGAATTTCAAAAAACTATCGGTAAAAATCATGCCAAATATTTTGATGAAAACGGTTGGTTTTATTTTACTAAAGAAGTATTTGACCTACTTTATCCAAGTTATGGTGACACCTACCCTACTTACAACGGTGGTATCGGTATGACCTACGAACAAGGTGGTAGTGGTCGTGCAGGTTTAGGCATTATAACCAGTATTGGCGACACACTTACATTAAAAGATAGAATTGCGCATCACCATACTACAGGTTTATCTACTGTAGAGGTAGCGGCAAACAATGTGAACAAATTAAATGATGAGTTTAAAAAATTTCATCTTAAAAAAGATTTCAAATATAAAAGCTATGTCCTTAACGGTAATCCTGATAAGCTAGAATTATTGACCAACCTGTTAAGCAAGCACGAAATTGAATACAAAGCTGGCAGTAATAGTTCCGTAAAAGGTTACAACTATGCTACAGGAAAAATTAGCTCTTTGAAAACAAGCGACAAAAGTATTGTCATTTCAACAGATCAGGCAAAGGGCACATTGGTTAAGGTATTGTTTGAGCCAATGGCAAAACTAAGCGACTCTGTTACTTATGACATTACAGCATGGTCTCTGCCCTATGCTTACGGAGTTAATGCAATTGCTAGTGAAAGTAGTTTTAATGGAACAACTGCTGTAAACAGCAAACCAGAACTTAAAGGTGTAGCAGCAAATAGTTATGCTTATTTAGCAGACTGGAACAGCATGAAAGATGCCAGATTCTTAGCTGAATTATTACGCAATAAAGTACGTGTGCGTTATGCTCATAAACCATTCACAGTAGATGGAATTGCTCATGAACGTGGCACATTAATTATCACTAAAAGCGACAACAAAAACCTTAAAAATTTCAACAAAATTTTAAGTACAGCCTCTAAGAATCATAATAAAAATCTTATCTCTACCAACACCGGTTTTGTTGAAAGTGGAAAAGATTTTGGCTCTAGTTATGTTGATGTTATTCAAAGTTTAAATATTGCAGTACTTTCTGGAGAGCCGACCTCTACCCTTCGTTTTGGTGAAATATGGAACTTCTTTGAACAACAATTAGACTACCCTATTTCTGTATTGGATGAAGATTATTTTGCGAGAGTTGACCTTGCCAAATATGATATATTGATTTTACCTGATGGTAGAGGGTACAATAGTTTTTTAACCACTTACACTAAAGAAAAAATTAAAGATTGGGTAAAACATGGAGGTAAGCTAATTGCCATGGGTGGCGCAATTGATGGTATTACCGCATCTGACGATGATTTTGATTTGAAGGAAAAAGAAATAAAAAAAGACTCCTCAGATACCATTGGATCTTTTGAAATTTCTGAAAGAGAGCAGATAAAATCTACAATTACTGGAGCTATTTTTAAAGCGACAGTAGATAACACCAACCCACTAGCTTATGGTTACGACGACACCTACTTTACTTTAAAATTGGGCGCGCGTTCTTATAAGTACTTAGATAACGGTAGTGCTGTATATTTAAGTGAGGGAGATAACGAACCAATATCTGGTTTCGCGGGAAGTGAGGCAAAGAAAAAAATAGCAGAAACATTAATTTTCGGAACCGAAGAAATGGGGCGTGGACAAGTAATTTACATGGTAGACAATCCGCTTTTTAGAGGTTTCTGGGAAAATGGGAAATTATTTTTTGCCAACGCATTATTCATGGTTAAATAGATAATATCATGAAAGAATATAAAGTTGAAACCTTAATATACTATTCAAAACTAACCTTTGATAAATTTCATATTGTTGATACTTCAAACAAGGAAATTCAAGAAAAGCTAGATAGTTATGCAAAAGAGGGATGGCGTTTAGTCTCAACAGATGCCTCCAATTTTGGTGCGGCAATGTATATATATTTATATTTTGAGCGGTAACTATCTTTTATAGATTTTCGCTTAAAAATGAATATTTTTTATATCCCTGAAACAATTATAATCGTTTCAGGGATATTTTATTTTAACGTACAGAAATTTCTTTCCAACATATTCACATCTTTTACGTTTAAACTAGAAGATCCTTTTAAGTAAGGGTTAAAACCAACGCCTATGGCTACCGACCAAGAACAAATAAGCGTCTTGTTGCAGAAGTTAGAATCACTTCTAAAAAAGCAGCAAGATTTTAATATTGAGGTAAATGAAATTCGTAGAGATATTCAAATACTTCGAAATACACAAGCTTTAAAATTCAATCAAGATTCTAAAGAACAACCAAATACACCAAAAGAGGCAATATTTGAAAAAGAATCTATTACCATTACTGAGCCGGTTGTTATTGAGACTACTAATCAAACACAGGTAGAACCAGTTGAAATTAAAGAAGAACCTATACCTACTCTTGAAAAGAAACAGATTTTTCCAAAAAGAAAATCAAATCTTGAGAAATTCATCGGTGAAAACCTTATTAACAAAATAGGAATATTAATTACCGTAATTGGTGTTGTTATCGGTGCAAAATACTCTATTGAAAATAACTTAATAAGTCCTCTCACCAGAATAATCCTAGGTTATTTGGTAGGTTTGGGTCTAATTGGTTTTGGCTTTAAATTAAAAGCAAAATATGAGAATTATAGTGCTGTTTTAGTAAGTGGCGCATTAGCTATTTTATACTTCATCACCTTTGCCGCGTACGACCTCTACGGGTTGTTCCCACAACTAATGGCATTCGGCATTATGCTGTTATGTACCGTGTTTGGAGTAGTATCTGCATTAAGCTATAATAAACAAGTTATTGCGCACATAGGCCTTGTTGGTGCTTACGCGGTACCATTTTTATTAAGCAATGACTCAGGTAACTTTACAGGGCTATTTAGCTACATAGCCTTAATTAATATTGGTCTATTGGTTATTTCCTTTAAGAAGTATTGGAAAGCCCTCTATTATGTTTCATTCACCTTTACTTGGTTAATTTATGGCACGTGGTATTCTTTTTCTAGCTATGATGAAGATTTCGCTATGGGATTTTTATTCCTCAGTATTTTCTTCTTTCTTTTTTATGCTACGTTCCTCGCTTTTAAATTAATCAAATCTGAACAATTTAAGGTTGGCGACATCATTCTGATTCTATTAAACTCATTCCTATTTTATGGTTTTGGAATTGCTTGGCAGTATGATTATGAAGGAGGAGAACTTTATTTAGGACTATTTACGCTTCTTAACGCATTAATACATTTTGGAATCACCGTATTAATTTTTAAAAGGAAATTAGCAGATCGTAAACTGTTCTTTTTAACTGCAGGTTTTGTACTCACATTTATCACCATCGCCGTACCTGTTCAATTAGATGGTAACTGGGTAACACTAATTTGGGCTTTAGAAGCTGCACTGCTTTTTTGGATAGGTCGTACCAAAAAAGTTGTTTTCTATGAATACCTTTCATATATCATGGCTGCTTTAGCGTTCTTAAGTTTAACGATGGATTGGGCACAGAGCTACTCTTATCTAAATACCACAGAAGAATGGAGCCTTCTATTAAATACCACTTTCTTGACTTCTATATTATGTGCTGCGGTCTTTGGGTTTATAAATTGGATTCAAATAAAATTCGTCTCAGAGAAACAATCTGTAGTTCAAAAAATAATGGGGATTGGGGTCCCTCTTTTATTTGTAAGTACTCTTTATTTTGCCTTTTATCTTGAAATTGAACAGTATTGGAATAATGCCTTTGAGGCATCTAAAATAGAAATATCTGGTGAGTCTGGTTATTACCCAGAATACAATTTTAATCTCAAAGACCTTGAATCTATTTGGAAAATACTCTATACCATGTTTTTCGTTAGCATTGTAAGCCTAGTAAACACCTATAAAATTAAAGACAAGGTTTTAGGTATTGTATCAATTGTTGCAGCATTATTAACAACCCTTGCATTCTTAACAATTGGTCTTTATATATTAAGTGAGCTACGCGAAAATTTCATTTTCCAAGAGCTTACTGAATTTTATATTATTGGAACTTTTAATATTTACCTTAGGTACATCTCCTTTGCATTTTTTGCATTCTTATTGTTTACTATTTATAAATCAGCACAACAAGATTATTTAAAAATCAATTACAAAATTTCGTTTGAAATTCTACTACATGTATCTATAATTTGGATTACCAGTAGTGAATTACTAAACTGGATGGATTTATCTGGATCTGATCAATCTTACAAATTAGGACTTAGTATTCTTTGGGGACTTTATGCTCTTTTATTAATTGCAATAGGTATTTGGAAAAAGAAAAAACACTTACGTATTGGTGCCATTTTTCTTTTCTCCCTCACGTTAATTAAATTGTTCTTCTATGATATTTCATCATTGAATACCATATCTAAGACAATCGTATTTGTCTCATTGGGTATCTTATTATTAATAATATCATTTCTATACAATAAATACAAACACATTATTTCTGATGAAACCAAAAATTAATCTACTTGTAATTCTTACTTTATTGGCAATATCATTCTGTAATGCACAGATGAACTCTTACTCTAAGAAAATAAACTTAATAGGAGTAGATAGTCTTTGGCACAACATTGAAGTGCCTAACGAGGTATTTGGAGATTTAAATACCAACATGGCAGATATTCGTATTTATGGCGTAACCGCTACAGACACAGTTGAAGCCCCTTATTTACACAGGGTTTCAAAAGCAGAGCATGCCAATTCAGAGATTTCTTTTAACCTTCTAAATACCGTTAATAATTCTAAAGGATTTTTCTATACATATGAAGTTCCTCAGAAAGAATTAATCAATGAAATTAAGTTAAACATACAAGACATTAATTTTAATTGGCTAATTACGCTTGAAGGAAGTCAGAACCAGAATGAATGGTTTAATCTTTTAGAAGATTATCGTATCCTATCTATAAATAATGACCAAACCGATTATTCCTTTACCACATTGAAGTTTCCAGATGCAAACTTCAAATTTTATAGGTTATTGATAAAGAGTCCAGAAAAACCGAATTTAACTTCAGTACAGATTCTAAAAAAGGCAAAAAAAATAGCAGCATATCGTGATTATAAAGTACGCTCTTTTGAAGTTTCTAAAGAGGACAAAAAAACTATTATAGATGTTGATTTAAATAATCGCGTACCTCTTAATTTATTAGAACTTACGGTCGATGACAAAATTGATTATTACAGATCTATTTCTATTCAATATTTAGCTGATAGTGTTAAAACTGAAAAGGGGTATCACTACAATTTTAGACCAATGGCTACAAAAACGCTTTCCTCTATTGAAGATAATAGTTTTCAATTACCAGGCACCTTGGCCCAAAAGATTCGTATCATAATTTTAAACAACGATAATCAACCTTTAAAAATTTCTGATGTTAGGTTGAAGGGATATATACATACGCTAACCACGCGTTTTACTCAACCTGCAGATTACTTTCTAGTTTATGGTAAGAAAAATGCAAGGAGACCTAATTATGATATCACTAAAACAAGAGTATCATTACCAGAAAGCATTTCTAATTTGAGTTTTGGTAAAGTTACCGAGCTACCTAAAGAAGAAATACAAACTACCGCACCTCTTTTCGAAAATAAATGGTGGCTATGGGCTATTATAGCTATTGTAATAGGTCTATTAGGATATTTTACAATAAGTATGATGAAAAAGGAACTTTAAAAAAGATAAAAACAATGGATTCTCAAATACAATTTGAGAATCCATTATTCTTTATACCGGCTCACCATAAAGGTCAAAATCAGCTGCTTCTGTAATCTTTATATTTACAAACTCACCTTGCTTTACATAGTGCTTAGTTGCATCTATTAAAACCTCATTATCTACATCCGGAGAATCAAATTCTGTTCTACCTATAAAGTAGTTACCTTCTTTACGATCAATAATACAACGAAAAACCTCACCTACTTTTTTCTGGTTCAATTCCCAAGAAATCTGAGACTGTATTTCCATTATAATATTAGCACGCTCTTGCTTTGTTTCTTCTGGAACATCATCAATCAAAGAATACGCATGTGTATTTTCTTCATGACTATATGTAAAACATCCTAGTCTTTCAAAGCGCATGGCAACAACCCAGTTTTTAAGAATTTCAAAGTCTTCTTCTGTTTCACCAGGGTAACCAACAATAAGAGTTGTTCTAATGGTCATTTCTGGTACCGCAGCCCTAAACTCCTTTAGTAATTTGGTCGTTTTGGCTTCTGTAGTTCCTCGACGCATACTTTTAAGAATACTGTCAGAAATATGTTGTAACGGAATATCTAAATAATTACAAACCTTTGGTTCTCTGTTCATCACATCCAATACATCCATTGGAAAACCAGCAGGAAACGCATAATGCAATCTTATCCATTCAATACCCTCTACCTTAACCAAAGCTTCTAATAGCTCTGCAAGATTTCTTTTCTTATACAAATCTAACCCGTAGTAGGTAAGATCTTGAGCAATTAAAATAAGCTCTTTTACTCCTTTAGAAGCCAATTTTTCAGCTTCGGTTACCAAGTCTTCTATAGGAGTACTCTTATGCTTACCTCGCATTAATGGAATTGCACAGAAAGAGCAAGGTCTATCGCAACCTTCTGCAATTTTTAAATAAGCATAATTCTTAGGAGTTGTAGTTAAACGCTCTCCTATTAATTCATGCTTATAATCTGCCCCTAAAGCTTTTAATAATCCGGGTAATTCACTTGTACCAAAATACTCATCTACATTAGGAATCTCTTTTTGTAAATCTGGCTTGTAACGTTCACTAAGACATCCTGTAACAAAAACTTTATCTACAACGCCGTCTTCTTTCTTTTGAACATATTCTAAAATGGTATTAACACTTTCTTCTTTTGCATTAGCAATAAAGCCACAAGTGTTAATAACAACAATGTTTCCTTCTTCTTCATGTACAACTTCTTTGTCATTGGCCTTTAACTGGCCCATGAGTACTTCAGAATCATAAACATTCTTTGAGCAACCTAGAGTTACCACATTGATTTTGTTCTTCTTAAGGGTTTTTGTCCTCATAATTTAAATTGGGGTGCAAAAATACGATTTGGGTATTTAAAAACGTTAGATATGGACAAATTTACTCGTAATCTTTATTTGATTACTGTTTATAAATACCCAAACCTTAAATTAACCATGAAATTCTCCCAATATTTCAGCCTGCTTGCCATACTATCTATTCTCATCTCATGCTCAAGTGATTCTGAACCTACTTCAGAAACCGATAAGAGCGGGACTCCACCAGCATTGGCTCCTATACCTACGGATACCTACTTCCCTCCTATTTCCAGAACCAATGAATGGGAAACTATATCAATGGAAACCTTGGGATGGAACGAAGATCAAGTAGATAATCTTTATAATTTTTTAGAGGATAACAACACCGATGCATTTATCGTTTTAAAAGACGGGCGCATGGTAATAGAAAAATATTTTGGCGATTTTACCTCAGATGATAACCATGCATGGAATTCTGCCGGAAAGAATTTAACTGCAATGCTTACCGGTATTGCTCAGGAAGAAGAATTTCTTAAAATAACCGATACAACATCAAACTACTTAGGTGAAGGTTGGTCAAGTTTACCGAGTGAAAAAGAACTTAATATTACGATAGAAAACCAGCTTACTATGACTACTGGTTTAGATTATACTGTTGAAAATATTTTCTGTACAGACCCCAATTGTTTAACTTATTTAAACGAACCTGGTACTTTTTGGTATTATCATAACGCACCGTACACTTTATTGGACGATGTAATTGCCTTTGCTACACAACAAGATTTTAATTCGTATTTCTCTGAAAAAATTAAAGAACCAATAGGAATGCAAGGCTTATTTATTAAAGTAGGCTATAACAATGTATTTTATAGTTCCGCCAGAAGTATGGCCCGCTTTGGAATTTTAAACTTAAACCAAGGAAATTGGGATGGTTTATCTATTCTCTCTGATCAAAATTATTTTAATGCCATGACGAACTCATCTCAAAACTATAATCTTGCTTATGGATATCTGTATTGGTTAAATGGTAAAAGCAGTTTTAGATTACCTAATTCTGAAGATGAATTTACAGGTAGTTTAATACCTAATGCTCCAGCTGATCTTTATGCTGGTTTAGGCTTAAATGACCAAAAATTATACATGGTGCCAAGTTTAGATTTGGTTATTGTACGCATGGGCGGGGCAAGTAATGAAGACCTTTTAGGTCCTTCAAGTTTCGATAATGAAATTTGGGGATTGATCAATGCTATTATAGAAAATTAAAATTTATCGATAATAATAAAAATTCTTCTTATTAGTTATAGAGACTATAAAACCGAGAATAGTTAAATTAATACAATATGAACTTTAAGCAATTTGCAGAAAACAGATATACCACTAAAAAATATAATACTACCCGAAAGGTTTTGGATTCTGATATTCAAGATTTAAAAGATATTCTTAAACTTAGTCCGTCCTCTATTAATAGCCAACCGTGGCTTTTCACATTTGTATCAAATGAACAAGTTAAAAATGATTTAGCTGACGCTTCATATTTTAATGCTACCAAAATAAAAGATGCTAGTCATTTGGTTGTATTCAGTGTTATGGACAATCTAATAGAGTTTGAAAAACGTGTTGAAGAAAATTTGAACGAAGGAGCAATAAGATATTTCAAGCAATTTGTAAAACCGCAACCAGCGGAAAAAACTATTAACTGGTTATCTCAACAAGTATATATTACCCTTGGATTCTTTTTAGCCGCTTGTGCTGCTATGGAAATTGACTCTACACCTATGGAAGGCATAGAACCTGAAAAATATAAGGATATTCTTAAAATCAATGACCACAAAGTACTATTTTCAGTCGCTATTGGTTACCGACATTCCGAGGATAATACTCAACCTAATATAATCGGAAAATCTAGGTTATCAGCTAATAAAGTGATTCAATCTATTGACTAGGCACTTATAACTTAAACCTCTCTAGTAAGTTCAAAAACCGTAATTTCTGGTCTTACATTAAAACGTACTTGACGTAGACAGCCTAATGCCCTATTGATATAAAGAGTTCTACCATCTTTTAAATCTTTTATACCAGCATCGTAATTTTTATTTTTTACTGGTAATAAAGGTGCAGGCAAAAATGGTGGTTTTACTTGTCCACCATGTGTATGACCGGAAAGTATCCAGCCTTTAAAATTATTCCAGACTGGCAGATCGCATACATCCGGATTGTGACATAGGGTAATATTTGCTTTATCAGAATTATATTTTGCTGTAGCTTTTTCAGGATAAAAATTACTTCCCCAAAAATCGTCCATTCCTAAAAAATTGAGTCCGTTAATTTCCACGGCATCATTTCGTAACATGGTCACCCCTACTTCTTCTAAACTCTTCGTGATTTTTTGTGCGACTTCATCTTCGACAAAATCAATTCCGTAATCATGATTTCCCAATATGCCAATGGTACCCATAGCACCTTTAACTACAAACTTTAAAACCTCTTGCAATTGATTTAATTGTTCATTGTCTTCATAGGTTACATAGTCGCCGGTATAGACAACGAAATCAGGTTTTAATTCTTGAGCTTCTTTAAATGAATCTATTATATATTGATAGTCAAATGAATTTCCTATGTGAATGTCACTGATTTGCATTACCGTTTTACCAATTAGCCCTTCTGGTAAATTTCTTAATTGCATTTTTAAACGAACAAATTCCATCCAAAACGGTTCAATTTGCCAACTATATAGTCCAATCAACAAACCCAACCCAGCTCCCCACTGAAAAGTTCTTTTTACAAAGCTTCTTCTTTTCATTTTAGCCAAACTTATTAATTCCGATAATCTGAAGGTATTGCCCGGTTAGGAAATTTTTCTTCATAAGCTTTTCCTATTTGCAATAAATTAGCTTCTGAGAATTGTTTTCCAATAAATGTCAAACTTAACGGCTCACCAGATGCTTTATACCCCATAGGTATTGTCAAAGCAGGATATTTAGCTACTGCAGCATAACCAGCGTGGTAATTATTAATAGATAAAACAGCATCTAGTTTGTACTTATCCATCGCTGTATCGAAGAAAGCGCGTCCATTTTTTTCAAGATTAGCTTTTATTTCTTCTAACTCTGTAGTTGTGGTAGTATCTGATAACATGCCTTCAAACAATGCTTGCCCGTACGGAATTCTAATCAATGAATCTGCATTATTAAATGCTACTGCATCTTCAATTGAGGTAATTTTTATAACATCTGGATTTGCATACTCTTTTAGGTATGCCTTTAAATCGTTACGCATATCAATATTTAATATACTCAAAAACCCATCCATGGATACTTCTGGTGGTGTAAATTCAATTATGGTTGCACCTGCCTCACTAAAATTTTCAACTGTTTGTTTATAAATACTATCAGTTTCCAATAAATCTTTAATAGCACCCAATCTAATTTCCGAAAAATCTTTTGGATGCAAGCCTGAAGACAATATACCTGGATAATTATCTTCTACAGACGCTGCATCAAATTCATCAAACCCTAGCATTGCAGATAATAAAATTGCATTATCCTTTACATTTTTAGTCATAGGTCCAGGAGTATCTAAAGTGCTTGAAATGGGCACAATACCTGTTCTACTTAACAAGCCTATTGTCGGTTTTAAACCAACGACTGAGTTTTGACTACTAGGAGACAAAATAGAGCCAGATGTCTCCGTACCTACTGCAGCAACAGCATAATTGGCAGCAACAGCTGTTCCACTGCCGGAGCTTGAACCTCCCGTTTCAAATATTCTACGACCATAAGGATTCAGTGTTTGACCACCATATGCACTATACCCAACCGGACAGCCCGTACATAGAAAATATGCCCATTCGCTTAAATTTACTTTTCCTAAAATTAAAGCTCCATTCTTTTTTAATTGCTGAACAATAAAGGAATCGTCTACTTCATTATTCATTAATGCTATTGACCCAGCGGTCGTTTTCATGCCTAATGCATTAATATTGTCTTTTAACAAAATTGGCATGCCATAAATTGGATGCTGAATTTGAGTTGCCACACCCATTTGATTCTGCTTATCTAATTCTCTCGCCTGTTCAACTACATCTTTATTAAGTGCTATAATGGTATTTAGAGTAGTAGCATTATTCAACTCATATTTATAAATACGGTACAAATAAAATAACACAAGATTTTCATACGTGAGCCTATCTTCTTTTATATGATTTCTAATTGTAAAAATATCTTGTTCCAATATTAAAGGAACCAACTTCTCATATTCAGATTTAGTAAGTTTTGAAACTTCATCATATAAAGGCACAAACACTTCATTTTTATCAAGAACTTTTGATTGAATTAACCTGTATTGCATACGACCATTTTCATGATCGGTATTGTCTGCAACTTCAATAGAATCATTATAGGGTGTCCAAAGAATTACTTCTTCTTTTTTTGATTCCTGCTCGTTCTTACATGCACTTAACAAAATCACAAATATTAATAAAACATGCTTTATCATAACTGTTATTTATTTTGAAACAACAAGGTTTTCCATTTTCTGATATTATCTTCATTTAAGCGTACAAACTCATCTTTATCC
The DNA here is from genome assembly GCF_000688315.1 of Maribacter sp. Hel_I_7. NCBI lineage: Bacteria > Pseudomonadati > Bacteroidota > Flavobacteriia > Flavobacteriales > Flavobacteriaceae > Maribacter > Maribacter sp. Hel_I_7. Next base: position 1,783,899 of record NZ_JHZW01000003.1, read on the forward strand.
TCTTTTTTTGCTAGTTTTAAAGATAGTTTAGCTTCTTTAATTGCTTCAGCATATCTATTTAAATCCGCTAAGATTAAAGACCGTACTCTGTGATAATAATAAGTGTCGCCACCTTTCTCAATTGCTAAATCTACATAACTAAGCGCTTTTATCAAGTAAATACCTTGCTCTTGATAATATCGTGCAGCTTCATAAAATGTTTGTGGTGTAGGAGTCTTTGATAATTCTTTATCTATCTGCCTTTGCATAATAGATTTTGTATCAAATTGAATGGGCGTAGAAATCTGAGTATTCCCCCAATTCCAAATCATCGATACACTATTATGGTCTAAATTATCAAATGAAATTAGAAAACTCTCTTGAAAATCATGTGTTTTGGTAGGTAGAACTAAAATACGAAGTGCATCCTCTTCAGGATTATAATTTGTTCTGCCATCACCCCAATGTGTGCTATTGTTATGAAATACTATTTGCCATTTATTCTCTTCAGGAAAAGCATATAGAGCATAAGTTCCATTTTTTAATTCTTGTCCATCAATTACAACGTCAGAATCAAAAGAAATTTTCGTGGATTCATTAGCGCCAACTCGCCAAATGCGACCATAAGGTACCAACCCAGGTTCACCATTTTCTTGATTTCCGAACAATATTCGTCCTCTAGCCGATGGTCTTGAATATTCAATGGAAATTTTTGAAAGCCCCACTTCTTGCTCTATCCTAGAAAACGGACTAGCTTTAGGGTGACTCATTTGTCCCCAACTTATATTATAAATTATAAAGGATAAAATGAACCAGCTATACTTCAATTTTAAATTTTAAAGAATGAATCTACGAATTCGTGTTTATTAAATGCCTGTAAATCTTCAATACCCTCACCAACACCAATATACTTAACCGGTATTTTAAATTGATCTGAAATACCTATTACTACCCCACCTTTTGCAGTACCATCTAATTTGGTAATTGCCAAAGCAGTAACCTCTGTAGCTTTAGTGAATTGTTTGGCCTGCTCAAATGCATTCTGACCCGTAGAACCATCTAGCACTAAAAGAACTTCATGCGGTGTGTTTTCAACTACCTTTTGCATTACACGTTTTACTTTGGTCAATTCGTTCATCAAATTAACTTTATTATGTAATCGCCCAGCAGTATCAATTATCACAACATCGGCATCTTGAGTAACCGCCGAGCTTAATGTATCAAAAGCAACAGAAGCAGGATCACTACCCATTTGTTGTTTAACTATTGGCACATCTACACGATCCGCCCAAACTTGTAACTGATCTATCGCGGCAGCCCTGAAGGTATCTGCAGCACCTAAGACAACTTTTAAGCCTTGATTTTTAAATCTATATGCCAATTTACCAATTGTAGTTGTTTTACCTACACCGTTCACCCCAACAACCATAATTACATACGGCTTTTTATCTTTAGGTATCTGAATATCGGCATCATCGCTATCATTTGTTTCAGATAATAGACCGGCAATCTCAGCTCTTAATATAGCATTGAGTTCGTCTGTACCTACGTACTTATCTTTAGCAACCCTGGCTTCAATTCTTTGAATAATTTTCAAAGTAGTGTCTACACCAACATCAGAAGAAACCAAAACCTCTTCTAAATTATCTAGTACATCATCATCTACTTTAGACTTACCGGCAACCGCTTTTCCTAACTTAGAAAAAAAGTTGGTCTTGGTTTTTTCCAAACCTTTATCTAAGGTTTCTTTTTTCTGGGAAGAAAATATTTTTTTAAATAAGCTCATTGTTAATCATATGGTTATTCAAATATAAAAATTAAAAAGCCCCTTTCGTAGGAAAGGGGCTCAATAACTATTAAAAGTTATAATTCTTATTTCTTGGCAATCCAAGCATCTACCAATTCTGGTGGCATAACTTGCTCTACAAAAACGTAAGCACCTGATTTTGGTGACTTAACCATTTTTATAGCTTTTGTCAATCTTTTAGAACTTGTCTGTAAACTTGCTACGGTCTTCTTAGCCATGTCTTATGTTTTTTGTGATTCTCTTAAAGTAAGAATCTATTTAATTTCTTTATGAAGGGTCATTCTCTTAAGAATAGGATTGAATTTTTTAATTTCCAATCTCTCAGGAGTGTTCTTCTTATTTTTTGTTGTGATATATCTTGAAGTACCTGGTTGACCAGATTCTTTATGCTCTGTGCACTCTAATATAACTTGTATTCTATTACCTTTCTTTGCCATCTTAATGCTCTATTTTCCAGATTACTTAATAACGAATCCTTTTGCTTTTGCTTCTTTCAAAACAGCAGATATTCCTTTTTTATTGATACTCTTTAAAGCTCTTGTAGAAACTTTAATAGTAATCCAACGGTCTTCTTCAGGAATGTAGAAACGTTTTTTAGATAGATTTACATCAAATCTTCTTCTCGTTTTATTTATTGAAAACGAAACATTGTTTCCAAACATCGCCTTCTTCCCCGTAATTTCACATACTTTTGACATCGTGCTGACTTTTTCTTTTAAACAGGGTGCAAATTTATATCTTTTTTATCGTTCCAACAACAATAAAGATCACATTTTTAAAATTTCTTTTTGAAGAAGCTCAAAAGCCTTATTTACAGACTTTTCCACAACACGCTCACGGGTGCTTCCCATCTGAAATTCTTGTACAAAATGCGACGTGGTTCCTTCAATTGCAATAAACACTGTTCCTACTTCTGCATTTGAGTCTCCTTTTGTAGGTCCCGCATTACCTGTAGTAGCAATTGCAAAATCGGTTTTCATCAACTCTCTTGCGCCTTTTGCCATAGCCGTAGCAACTTCTGCACTTACTACTGAATACTTTTCAACCAGCTCTTCAGGCACCTTTAAAACATTAATTTTAGCTTCTGTTGCATAACTTACCACACTACCCTTAAAATAGCTAGAGGCACCAGGTACAGAAGTTATTCTTTCAGCAATTTTACCCCCTGTAAAACTTTCGGCAGTAGATAAGGTTAAATTTTTACTGGTCAATAATTTAGCAACAATCTCTTCTAAACTTTCATCATCCTCTAAACCAAAAACTATATCATTAATTAGTGGATATAGCTTTTCAGATTCCGCTTCCATTGCACTTGCTAATTCATCATAATTGGATCCTTTTGCAGACAGCCGTAATCTTACTTTCCCTAAATTAGGGAGGTACGCCAGTTTAATATTTGAAGGCAGTTCATCTTCCCAAGTTTCAATACGTTTCGCTATAGCACTTTCTCCCATACCATAAGTTACTATGGTCTTATGAATAATATGAGGGCGTTTATAGTAAGCCGCTAATTTTGGAATTACAGAATCCGTCATTAAATGCTTCATCTCAAAAGGGACGCCAGGCATGGAAATAAAAGTAACTTCACCCTGCCTAATCAACATACCGGGCGCTGTACCGTTTGCGTTATGTAAGACCTCTGCCTTACTAGGCACCAAGGCTTGCATTCTATTAATATCCGATATAGGTGTATTACTAATATACTTCGCAAATAATTCTTCCACATGAGCGAGAACCTCTGCATTTTCCACAAGTTCATCATTGAAATATTCGCACAACGTATGTTTGGTAATATCGTCTTTTGTAGGACCTAGCCCGCCAGTTATCAATACAACGTCTACACGATCTGACGCTTCTTTAAAAGCATTTAATAAATGAACTCGCTCATCTTGTATAGATGTAATCTGATATACAGAGACACCTATCTTATTAAGTTCTTTGGCTATAAATGCGGAATTGGTATCAATGACCTGACCGATGAGGATTTCATCGCCAATGGTAATTATTTCTGCAAGCATTATAAATGGAAATCATTTTTCAATTCTGCCACAACCTGATTTATATCGGTTTTTAGCATTGGAAATTTCTCCTCTATTTCTGCCATATTCGCCTCTTGCTTACCCAATGTTTCCAATTCTAAAGCAATGGCTCGTGTTTGTTCCATACCCAACAAATCAACATTAGGCTTTATTTTATGGGCAAGTTTGTATACTTGATCATGGTCTTTTGCCAACAGGGCTTTTTCTAAAGCATCTAGATCTTCAGGCACTTCTTCCAAAAAAACAGATATTACAGAATTTATAAAATCCTGATCCCCCTCTGCCATCTCGTTAATCTTATCCAGGTTATAAATCATTATTTAATTTTTAAGGTAAAAAGCTCTTTATCTTCCAAACTCCCCGAAAGATAGTCATTTGGACTTATTTTCCCAACACCGGCAGGAGTTCCTGTAAAAATAATATCTCCTTTTTTTAACATGAAAAAAGTTGAAACATAGGCTATAATTTCATCAATTTTCCAAAGCATTAAACTAGTGTTACCATTTTGAACCACCTCGTCATTTTTTAACAACTTAAAATTTAGGTCATTAATATCTTTAAAATCGGTTTTAGGAAGCCACTCACCTATTACAGCAGCACCATCAAACCCTTTGGCTTTTTCCCAAGGTAATCCTTTTTCTTTCAATTTTGATTGCAAATCTCTTGCAGTAAAATCTATACCGAGTCCAATTTCATCATAGTATGTATGTGCAAATTCTTCGCTAATATGCTTACCTACTTTTTTTATTTTCACTAAAACCTCAACTTCATAATGTATGTCGTTCGAGAATTCTGGTATATAAAAATCTTGTTGTTTCGGCAGCACCGAAGAATCTGGTTTTATAAAAACAACTGGTTCTTCTGGTCTTTCGTTCTTAAGTTCATCGATATGTGCAGTATAATTTCTGCCAATACATATAATCTTCATATTGATTTTATCTTTTCTTAGACATTTTCAAACTTATGGCAGGTATTAAGTTCTCATTATTTCCCGGTGCCTTTATAGCAAAATCACTCCATTCTCCCATTCCATAAACCATCGTTTTAAAATTTTGGTTTTTTTGATAAACGGCAGCAAAGGTGGGTGCAAACCTATCTTCTATAACTTTCTTGTTGGTAATAGCATGCTTATAGGTATTTGTATACCAATTATAAGGAAGAAAGAGCCACTCTAAGCCTACGTAAATACCTTCTTCCGGAATTCTTATACCCATGCTAGACAAATCAATAGAAACAAAATCCTCGGTCTTAGAGCTCTCTAAAATAATGCTCTTGCGAATTAAATCGTGATTTGGTTTTCGGGTATTTTTATCCACATCATACAACCGAAGTCTAAATTTAGATGACTCTCTTTTGAATTTGCTATTTTTTTGCACATAGATGGTAATTCTCTCCAAATACTTTTTTGCCGCTCCAATGTTAGGGAAGTACAAAGCCAATACCCAAGGGGTTTCTGCCGATGAAAATCCGCTTTTAATACTATAAGAACTTATTGGATTTAATACTTGTGAATCTCCTAAACTATGAGATACCACAACCTCCTCAAGCTCAAAAGACTCTTCTTTTAAGTATATCTTTTTATTTTCAGAAATAACTTTGGCTGACATTATAGTGTCTTTAAAACCCAATGCTGAAATATGAACGTCTCTTTCTAAATATGATTCTGGAACATCTATATAAAAATAACCGTCCTCATCACTTGAAGTACCTTTAAGGGTTTTTAGAAAACTAATATTTGCATATGGTACAGATGTCTTTGATTTTTCATCGAACACATGCCCCTCTACCAAAACCTCTTGAGCATGCCCTACCCCTACTATCAAAAAAAATATTACTAAAAAAATGCGCATTTATTAACCAAGTTTATTATTGAGTTTGCTCAATTTAATTTGAGTAAGAATCTTTTTTGTGTACAATGGAAAATCGGCATTAAGCATCCAACCAAAATAACCTGGTTCTTTTTCTAAAACCGCATGTACCTTTTTCCCTTTATGCTTACCAAATGAGAACACCTCTTCACCTTCTTCATCCAATGCAATAAAGCCTGCAAAATCAACGGATTGTTTTCTTCTGGAAAATTCAGATAGCTTTTTAATATTGTTTTCTAAATCAGGATACCTATCTAATTGCGAAAGCAACACTTCATAGGTTGCATTTGTATCTGCAGCTGCGCTATGGGCATCGGTTAAATCTTTATCACAATAAAATTTATATGCAGCTTCTAGCGTCCGTTTTTCCATCTTATGAAAAATTGTTTGCACATCAACAGACACTGTATTTTTCATATCAAAATCAATATCGGCACGTAATAATTCTTCAGCCAATAAAGGAATATCAAATCGATCAGAATTAAAACCACCCAAATCACTATCCTTTATTATCTTATAAATTTCTTTAGAAAGTTCTTTAAATGTAGGTTCGTTCGCTACCTTTTCATTGGTAATACCATGCACTGCAATTACCTCTTCTGGTATTACCATTTCAGGATTAACAAGCCATGTTTTACTTTCCTTGTTTCCATTAGGATATACCTTAAGTATTGCTATTTCTACAATACGATCCTTTGCTACATTGATGCCAGTTGTTTCTAAATCAAAGAAGCAAATAGGTCTGGTAAGCTTTAATTCCATACGTGTTCTACTTTTAACAAAGATACCTTTTCGTTTTTTAGACGCACAAAGTTACCCTTGTTTAATTTATTCAAAGGACAGAAATTTGAAAAATTATGAAACAAATTAATTACTGGAACAAAAAATATGTCACAGTTAAATAACTGCAAATCAAAATGCAACAAAAAAAATACCCCATTAATACTTAAAGTATTATGGGGTATCTGGTAATTTTATTTTTTTGAATTTACACCTCTCGGTTAACATCCCATCCTTCAAGATAATCTGCAACAGCTTTTGCAAACATACTACCCAAAGCACCATTAACCACTCTGTGATCATAGCTATGAGATAAATACATTTTACTTCGAATAGCTATTACATCTCCTTCAGATGTTTCTATTACAGAAGGAATTTTACGTATTGCACCTAACGCCATAATACCTACTTGTGGTTGATTAATAATAGGAGTACCAAATACACTGCCAAATGTACCAACATTGGTTACTGTATATGTTCCACCTTGAACCTCATCTGGTTTTAATGCATTATTTCTAGAACGGTCTGCCAAGTCGTTTACAACTTTAGCGATACCCATTAAATTCAATTGATCTGCATTCTTAATTACTGGAACAATAAGATTACCGTCTGGCAATGCAGCTGCCATACCAATATTGATGTTTTTCTTCTTAACAACAGTATCACCTTCTACTGAAATATTCATCATAGGATATTTCTTCAATGCTTTCGCTACGGCTTCCATAAAAATTGGTGTAAAGGTAAATTTCTCACCTTCTCTTTTAAAGAACCCATCTTTTATTTTATTACGCCATTTAACAATATTAGTAACATCAACTTCTATAAAACTCTGTACATGAGCAGAAGTAGAAACACTATCTGTCATATGCTTGGCAATCAACTTGCCCATTCTTGTCATTGGAATAACCTCGTCTCCACGAGCAACCTGCATTTTAGGTTTTTCGGCAACCGCTGTATTCGTAGTTTCCTCTTTCACTTTTTCCTGCGAAGCGTCTTCTGAACTTTCCACTTTTTGTACTGGTTGTACCGTTTTTGAAGCAACTTCTTTAGCAACAGGTTCATATACTCCGTTTTTTACATAACTTAAGATATCATCTTTGGTTACTCTTCCATCTTTTCCCGTACCAGCAATTTGATCCAGCACCTCAAAAGAAATACCTTCTTCTTTGGCTATATTTTTAACTAAAGGAGAATAGAATCTGTCTGAACTTCCATTTACATGAACCGAAGATGTTTCTGCTTTCGCATGTACCACAGCAGATTCTGCCGCAGAAACCATTTCCTCAAGAACAGGCTCTTCTTCTACAACATCATTTTGGGTATTTGAAGTTTCACTAACATCAACATCATCTCCAACTTGAATGATAGCCACAGTCTGACCAACTTTGACAACATCATCAACATTATAGCATTTCTCCAGTAGAATACCATCTACCTCACTTGGCACTTCACTATCAACCTTATCTGTAGCAATTTCAAAAATGGCTTCGTCCATCTCAATTGTATCACCTACCTCTTTCAACCATGACGTTAATGTTGCTTCCGCAACACTCTCTCCCATACGTGGTAGTTTTAATTCAAATTTTGACATATCGATAATTTAAAGCTTGTTTTATTTATATTTTTTGCAAAAATAATAAAATAAATACCTTTTTATTGATATTTACCTTAAATACAATAACTAATCTTGACGCAAAGAACCTTCAAACGGTACTCTATTTAAAATACTTCTACCTAAAGTGACTTCATCAGCGTATTCCAGTTCATCGCCTACCGCTATTCCTCTTGCAATTGTAGAGGTCTTGACTTCCAATCCTTCTATTTGTCTGAAAATATAAAAATTGGTAGTATCGCCCTCCATGGTAGAACTCAACGCAAAAATTAATTCCTTTATTACGCCTTTTCTCACTTTATCCACTAAGGTTCCAATTTTCAAATTTTGAGGACCTATGCCTTCCATAGGAGAAATTTTACCTCCAAGAACATGATACTTACCTCTAAATTGTCCTGTATTTTCTATAGCCATTACATCTCTAATATCTTCAACTACACAAACCAAAGCATCATCTCTTTTAGGATTGACACATATTTCGCACATAGTAGTATCAGAAATATTATGGCAATTTTGACAAAATTGAATTTTGCCCCGCAAATTTACTAATGATGTAGAAAGGTTTTCTGTACGCTGTTCTGGTTGCTTCAATAAATGAAGTACCAATCGCAAAGCCGTACGCTTGCCAATACCTGGCAATTGTGAGACTTCGTACACTGCGTTTTCTAATAATTTAGATGAAAAATCCATAGCTTTTATTCGGTATAAATTTACAACTAAACTTGAAAAGCATGCCCCACGGTTTTCACAAAATTATTTAACATTTAAAAAGTTTAGAAAAAAAAATTACGTTTCGCCAACAACCATGGCTGCTAACTATATATGACAAACTAAAACTTTATTAGTTATTTATGAAGACCAGCTTCAATAACCGTAAGTAACATTGCTAATTTAATAGCCTCTGCCCCATTTTCATTAAGCCACCATTCATGAAGAGAATGCGCCCCACCGCCAATACCACCTCTACCAATTGTTATTGCCGGAACACCTAAGGAAATAGGAATATTACCATTTGTAGATCCTCTAGTAAGGCTAGGTTCATATCCAAATAAATTAGTGGCGCTAATAGCTCGCTGTACCAACGGGGTATCTAGCGAAAGTTCTCCAGATGGTCTGTCCCCTATCTTTATTAGCTCTAATGAAATTTTATTGTCTACCCCTGTATTATTATACTCTTCTAAAGCCGTTTGCATTGATTGTTTAAAAATAGCTTCTACCTCCTTTAATCTACCACTATCAACAGACCGCATATCAACTTCCATCCAAGACTCAAAAGGTATTGAGTTTACAGAAGTACCACCTCCCATTCTACCTATATTAAAACTTGTTTTAGCACCCTTGTCTGTAAAAGCTTTTGCATTCTCTGTAAATTCTTTTATGGCAAAACCAAGCGCATGATGAGGATTTGCCAACCCGAAAGCTCCCCATGAGTGACCTCCTTTTCCCGTAAACAAAGCTTTATACCTAACAGAACCTAATCCTGCATTATTTACTCTGCCAATAGCACCGCCATCAATGGAAATCCAAGAGTCTATTTTTGGTGCACCATCTTTAAATAAATGTTTAACACCTCTTAAATCTCCTATACCTTCTTCACCTACTGTACCAACGAACCAAACATCTGCTTTGGTTTTTATATTAGCCTTTTTCATTGCCTTAAAAATAGCTAACAACATAGAAAGCCCTCTGGTATCATCACCAATGCCCGGCGCAAATAAAGTATCACCTTTTTTCACCACTTTTACATCCGTTCCTTCAGGAAATACAGTATCTAAGTGCGCATCTAAAACAACTACCATGCCTCCTTCTGTTCCTTTTCTAATTCCAATAACATTACCAACCTCATCTATAGAAACGTTTACCAAACCTGCTTTAACAAACATATTTTTAAGAGCCTCTGCTCTATCTGCTTCCATAAATGGCGGAGCTGGTATTTCGGTCAACGTAATTAGATCTCTCTCCGTTTCATTTTCTATTTCATCTATAAATTCAAAAGCAGTTTTAATACTTTTATCTTTCAAAAGTTTACCAACCTCTTTATTAATTTTCTTGTCTGCAGTTAGACTTTCCTGACCAACCAATATATTACTGACCAATAAACTAATTATCATTAAATGAAATAAAGCCCTATTCTTTAAGAGGAATTCTTGTAGCATGATTATTTTTATTTAAAATTTAATACCTGAAAAGGTATCAAATTTTAATGGGTAAAGAAATGTTCTATTAGCTTTTCAATTACTAATTAAAGTATTCTCAAATTAAACTCTAAGATTTTAAGTAATCGTTCTACCTCCTATAACTTTTTGTAATTTGCCGCAAATTTTACAACATGAACGCCTCTCATATTTTACTATTAATTTCTGGTTACTTTGTTTTGCTATTAATTATCTCCTATTTCACCGGCAAAAACGATTCTAACGAAGATTTTTTCAAGGCAGGAAAACAATCCCCTTGGTACTTGGTTGCATTTGGTATGGTGGGCGCGTCTTTATCCGGGGTAACGTTCATCTCCGTTCCTGGTTGGGTAGAAGCATCTGAGTTTAGCTACATGCAAGTAGTTTTTGGATATTTCTTAGGTTACATGGTAACTGCTTTCGTTCTGCTTCCCATCTATTACAAACAAAATGTAACTTCTATATATGAATACTTAGACGACAGGTTTGGCTTTGTAAGTTATAAAGTAGGGGCAATTTCCTTTTTTATATCAAGAGTTCTTGGCGCAGCTTTTAGATTGTTTTTAGTAGCTATCGTTCTTCAGCAATTTGTATTCGACGCTTGGAACGTTCCCTTTGAAATCACCGTTATTCTTTCTATTTTACTTATATGGGTGTATACCTTTAGAGGTGGTATTAAAACAATTGTATGGACAGATACTTTACAAACGTTGTTTATGCTGATATCCGTAGGACTTTCCATTTATTTTATATTGGATAAAATGGATTGGACGTTCATTGAATTTTTAAACTCCCAAGAATTAAGTCAGTACAGCAAAACGTTTTTTACAGATGACCTTTCTTCAAAAAACCATTTGGTAAAATCATTTTTAGGCGGAATGTTCATTACTATTTGTATGACGGGACTTGATCAAGATATGATGCAAAAGAACTTGACTTGCAGAAATCTAGGGGAAGCTCAAAAGAATATGGTCAGTTTTAGTATCGTATTAGTCATTGTCACTTTCGTATTTATGCTACTTGGTGCATTACTATTCATCTATGCAGATGCTCACAATATCGCTATCCCTCTTATGGACGGTTCTCCAAAATCTGATTTATTGTTTCCAGAAATTGCTTTAAATAGCGGTTTGGGTATAACGGTTGCCGTTACTTTTATGCTTGGCTTAATTGCTGCAGCTTATAGTAGTGCTGATAGTGCTCTTACCTCTTTAACAACATCATTCTGTGTAGATTTTCTTAATACAGAAAAGAAACCTGAGCATGTAGCCAAGAAGACTCGTAGAGTTACACATATTGGTATGAGCATACTACTTATATTAGTGGTAATATCCTTTAAATACATTCTAGATAGAAATGTCATTGACGGTCTTTTAACTGTAGCCTCATATACTTACGGTCCTTTACTTGGACTATTCTCTTTTGGCATATTCACCAAACATCAAGTAAAGGATAAATATGTATGGATTGTCGCCCTTGTTTGTGTGTCCTTTATTCTAATTTTAGCGAAGCTACCAAGTGAATATTTAGGTGGCTATATTTTTGGATATGAGCTTTTACCGTTAAACGGGTTATTGACCTTTATAGGTTTATGGCTCATTCGCAAGAAAAACACCTCAACCGGCAAAAAAGATATTGTTTAATATTGACTGGTGCTCAACAACACTAAGGTACATGCTACCTCTACCTCTATGCCATTGTTTTTCAATAATTTATAGAAATTAGGATTTTCAGTACCAGGATTAAAAATTACACGTTTTGGAGACAAAGAAATAATACTATTATAATATTCTTCTTGTCTTTTTGGATTTATATATAGGGTTATTGTGTGAATATCACTAATTTCGCTTAATCTATTAGTGATATTGACTCCAGAAACCGTTCCTTCCTTTAACCCGAAGGCTAAAGTTTCTACCCCCGAATCTACCAGTCGATGTATAGCTATGTTACTATATCGATTTGGTTTTAACGAGGCTCCAAATACTAGGGTCTTTTTCATGATAAATAAATGTTAAAAGTTCACTAACATGTAACTAATAAGGCAATATTTCGTCTATTAGTAAAGTTAGATACTCTCTGAGTATAAAAATATTGTTGGTAACGCTATATGTTTATAGTTAATGGTTAGTGTTTAGTATAGCCTATCAGCATTTGAAGCCCGACTTCCAATTCATTTTGGAATGTTCGGGTTTCTTCTTTTTATGCTTTTTATAAAAGACATTACTTCCACAACAATTTTTCTTTATAATTCAAAAGTTGAATCATTAAAGTAACAATAAGAACTTAATTGCGTCTATTACTTTATATAGTGATATTTGATATAGAAGATTGGTTGGTTTTTTCTTATTAGGTAAACTATATAGCACCCATAGCAAAAACTATGGGTGCTTTATTTTTACCATCTTATAATTACACTGCCCCAAGTAAAACCACTACCAAATGCAGCTAAAACTACTAAGTCTCCGCTTTTTACTTTACCGGCTTCCCAGGCTTCTGTAAGTGCTATAGGAATAGAAGCTGCCGTAGTGTTACCATATTTCATAATATTATTGAAAACTTGGTCATCACTCAACTGAAATTTCTTTTGAATAAATTGAGATATTCTTAAATTGGCTTGATGTGGCACTAATAAATTAATATCAGTAGACTTCAGTTTATTCTTTTCTAAACCTTCAATAATAACTTCACTAAAACGAACAACTGCATTCTTAAATACAAATTGACCATTCATATACGGGAAGTAAGATTCATCTTGAGGATCATTATCTTCAATGATATCTGTAACCCATCTTTTACCCATACCTGGAGCAATTAAAGAAAGTTCTTCGGCATGCTGACCTTCTGAATGTAAATGAGTAGATAATATACCTTTTGTATTATCTTCTTCTCTAGATAAAACAGCCGCACCGGCACCATCACCAAAAATTACGGAAACTCCCCTGCCTCTTGTGGTCATATCTAAACCATGAGAATGAAGTTCAGAACCAATAACAAGTACATTCTTATACATACCAGTCTTAATATACTGATCAGCAATTGAGATTGCATATACAAAACCAGAACATTGATTACGGACATCTAATGCTCCTACCGTTTTAATTCCCAAATCTCTCTGAACCAAAACTCCAGGACCAGGGAAATAATAATCTGGACTCAAAGTTGCAAATACTATAAAATCAATATCATCTTTATCAATACCTGCTCTTTCAATAGCAATTTTAGCGGCTTTTACACCCATGGTCGTAGTTGTATCACCATCACCTTTAACTACATGCCTTCTTTCTTTTATACCGGTACGTTCCTGGATCCAAGCATCATTTGTATCCATCACCTTTGACAAATCATCGTTTGTCACTACGTTATCAGGTACATAATGACCTAAGCCAATTATTTTTGAATTATACATAGTAATATTTTAACCCTGATAAAGTTCAGGTATAATTAGTGTTGCAATATAAACAACTATTAAGAATTCTATTTAAAAATGTAACATAGGCTACCTAAAAGAATAATAGCTGCATACTTAATCTAGATATTTCTTATAGTCATTCACTATAATATTAGCTTTTAAATCATGAAGAAGATTATAAAGACCAAAAAAAGTACGGTTCATATACAAAAAGTGCTTTGAACCTCTATTACCATTCATTTTTCTTATTTGTTTATCTGAAGAAAACTGTTCTCCTAACGCCGCAATTTTACCCCAAAACACCTCATCGCCAAAATCAAAACGTTCATTATGAAATGGTGAAGTAAATAAACTTAGCAATTGATGAAATATTGATTTAAAAAATAAAATTTCTTCTGGCGTATCTGAATCCATTAAAATCTCAAGTTCATATAACTTAGCTGTAAATTTCTCATCATCTGATATGATTTCAGGTCTAGCCAACTCAAAATAAGGAACATAGAATGAGTCTGGTACTTCTTTTATGCACCCAAAATCTATTGCAATTAGTTCATTATCATCGTTAACCAAAAAATTACCTGGGTGTGGATCTGCATGCACCTTACGTAACCCATGAATTTGAAACATGTAAAAATCCCATAACGCCTGACCTAACTTATCACCAGTGGCTTGCGAGAAATTAGTTTTCGCAAATTCACTTAAATGCATACCGGTCATCCAGTCCATTGTAATTATACGCTCACTTGAAAGTTCAGTATAGTACTCTGGAAATTTAATGTTCGGTATTACTTTACAAGCTTTAGTAATCTCTTGGCTTTGGGCAACTTCTAAAATGTAGTCTGTTTCTTCAACCAATTTATTCTCAACCTCTTTAAAATACTTTTCTGAATCTTTTCCTTTTAGATTGAACATACGAATGGCAATTGGTTTTACTATTGCCAAATCGCTACTTATACTTTGTGCTACCCCAGGATACTGAATTTTAACGGCTAAATTTTTTCCATTTTTTGTTGCTTTATGAACCTGCCCAATACTAGCAGCATTTATAGAATCTTTGTCAAAAGTGTCAAAAACCTCTTCAGGATATTTATCTAAGTATTTTTTAAATGTTTTTCTCACCAAAGGTGCAGATAATGGTGGAACTGAAAACTGAGATAGAGAGAATTTTTCTACATACGCATTGGGTAGTAGATTCTTTTCCATACTTAACATCTGGGCAACTTTGAGCGCACTACCCTTTAAAGACTTCAACCCATCATAAATATCTGTGGCATTATCTTCATTTAACTCGTCTTTAGTAGTATCTGGATTGATAATTTTTTTACCAAAATATTTGGCATAATTACCGCCAATTTTAGCGCCTGTTTTCACAAGCTTACTTGCGCGTTCTATTTTCCCTGTAGGTATTTTATCTAGTGTTTTCAAATTGCAGAATTTAGATTAGGCAAAGGTTTCCTTATATAGAAATTTTCCGAAATCTAGAATATTCTCTAAAGGGGTATTATCAAAGACATCAAATATGGTGTTAACCGATTTCTCAATAGCTACATCTGTTTTTTCAAACCCGGCAGAATCATCAGACTTCCAAAAGTTCAATAAAAACATGGTCTGTAACCAAGCCCCTTCTGAAAACAACTGTGGATTATGTTTGGTTAATTTTGAACTTTTATTTTGATTACCATTAGCAATCAATACTTTCGCAAATTCTTTAATATTTTTTCGAAGCCCTTTTAATTGCTCCATATTTTTCAATGGACTAGGGGCATTCTCCATTATAAACAATACATAGCTTCTATTTAATGTTAGCACCTCAAAAAAAGTATAGAAGAATGTGAGCATTTTATCTCTGTTCGTAAAATCCTGATATTCCTTATTCTTTTCAATAACATTAACCGTATTCTCATAAAAGGTATTCCAAATTCCTTTTTTTAATGCCTCTATAGAACCGAAATAGAGATAAAAGTCCGATTCTTCAATAGCATTTACTTTACAAAATTTATAGACCGTTTTGGGTAGTTTTTCATTCTCCAAAACATAATCCATGAACATGGTAATAATTGAATCTTTAGTTACTTTTTTAGCTTTAGCAGACATAACAATTTATTTTACAAAAAGGTACGATGTAGATTTCATAGTTAGCCGTTTTTATAAAACATTAGCTTTTATTTAGTAAAAACGTGCTATTGAATAATAGCACGTTTTCAAACAACCTAACCAATAAATAATCAACATGTGATTATGCTTAAAATTCTTTTTCATAGCACTTTTTCATAACCACAATACAAATATACATTATGTTTAACTTTTTTACATAATTCATAAACAAAAATATATGTTAAACTTTAAAAAGTCAGATAACTGTCAGTTTGTCACGATAACCTATTGTGGTATTTTTTTTGACCAATAGCAACAAACAATCATATTAACAATAGCCACACTAAAAGTGGCGTAAAAAATATAAAAAATGGCAACAGGTAAAATTAATGTGTCGGTAGACAACATTTTTCCACTGATCAAGAAATTCTTGTACAGTGACCATGAAATTTTTCTAAGAGAATTAATTTCGAATGCAACAGATGCAACCTTAAAAATGAAGCATTTGACCACTATTGGCGAGGCTAAGGTTGAATATGGCAATCCTATCATTGAGATCAAGGTAGATAAAGAAGGCAAAAAACTTCATATCATTGATCAAGGTCTT
The DNA here is from genome assembly GCF_000688315.1 of Maribacter sp. Hel_I_7. Classification (NCBI taxonomy): domain Bacteria; kingdom Pseudomonadati; phylum Bacteroidota; class Flavobacteriia; order Flavobacteriales; family Flavobacteriaceae; genus Maribacter; species Maribacter sp. Hel_I_7. The sequence continues at coordinate 1,800,268 of NZ_JHZW01000003.1, forward strand.
GGTATGACTGAAGAAGAAGTTAAAAAATACATTAACGAAGTAGCGTTTTCTGGTGCTGAAGAGTTTTTGAACAAATATGAAGACTCTGCAAAAGACTCAGGAATTATAGGTCATTTTGGTCTAGGTTTCTATTCTGCATTTATGGTAGCCCATAAAGTTGAGATTATTACCAAGAGTTACAAAGATGAGCCAGCTGTACAATGGTCTTGTGATGGTTCTCCTGAATTTATCATGGAGCCTGCTGAAAAAGATACTCGTGGTACAGAAATCATTCTTCATATTGCAAATGATTCCACAGAGTTTTTAGAAGATGGTAAAATAAACAGTCTACTAAGTAAGTACAACAAGTTTATGCCTATTCCAATTAAATTTGGAATGAAAACTGAGACCTTACCAAAACCAGAAGGCGCAAAAGAGGAAGATCCTGCACCTACTAAAGAGGTAGATAACATTATTAATAATCCAAACCCGGCATGGACAAAGCAACCTGCAGATTTAAAGCCAGAAGACTACAAGAGTTTTTACAGAGAGCTTTATCCAATGCAGTTTGAGGAGCCTTTATTTCATATTCACTTAAATGTAGATTATCCTTTTAACCTTACCGGTATTCTTTATTTTCCAAAGCTTTCTAACGATTTAAATCAGCAGAAAGATAGAATACAATTATATCAAAATCAAGTATTTGTTACAGATAACGTTGAAGGTATAGTACCTGAATTCTTAACGATGCTACGTGGGGTTATTGACTCTCCAGATATTCCATTGAACGTATCACGTTCTTACTTACAGGCAGATGGTGCCGTAAAGAAAATTTCTTCTTACATCACTAGAAAAGTTGCCGATAAAATGAACTCACTTTTCAAGAACAACCGTGAGGAATTTGAAGCGAAATGGAACGATATTAAAATCGTAATTGAGTACGGTATGCTTTCTGAAGATAAGTTCTTTGATAAGGCAGACAAATTTGCTCTTTATCCAACAGTAGACGGTAGTTACTTTACTTTTGGTGAGTTACAGGAAAAAATTAAGGACACCCAAACAGATAAAGACGGTAAGACAGTTATTCTTTACGCATCTGATAAAGAAGCGCAGCACAGTTATATTGAAACTGCTAAAGCTAAAGGATATGAAGTTCTGTTATTAGACTCTCCAATCATTGGTCACCTAATGCAGAAGCTAGAAAGTTCTAAAGAGAATATTTCTTTTGCACGTGTTGATGCTGATCATATTGATAAGTTAATACAAAAAGAAGAAACTCAAATCTCTAAATTATCTGATGAGGAAAAAGAGACTTTAAAGAAAGAGTTGGAAGAAGCAATCACTGACAAAAGCTTTACTGTACAATTAGAAGCTATGGATAGCGATGCATCACCATTTACTATCACAGAACCTGAGTTTATGCGTCGTATGAAAGAGATGCAACAGACCGGCGGTGGCGGTGGTATGTTTGGTATGGGATCTATGCCAGATATGTACAACTTAATTGTAAATACAAATCACCCATTGGTAAGTGAATTCTTAAACACGAAAACTGCGAAGAAAAAAGAGCGATTGATCAATCAATCACTAGACTTGGCGAAGTTATCTAAAGGCTTACTTAAAGGTAAAGCTTTGACGGAGTTTATTAAACGTAGCTATGAGATGGTAAAATAAATTACATTTCCTCTAATCTTTTAAAAAGCCACTACAAAAAATGTAGTGGCTTTTTTGTTAAATGTGGTTATCTTTCAGTTGAGAAACTAAGAATTAAATGAGCACCAACTACAGAAGCGTCAATTTTAAAAAATTACTAGATAAGCTACAGCAAGAAAGCTGGCAATTAGAATTAATTATTTCTGGTTTTGCTATTTACGGTCTATTTGCTGCATATGAACCAATAGAGTTGAAAGTTGCGGCGGGTACTGTTGCTGGAACGGATGAGTTTGGATTATTTTGGGCAGTTATTCTAATATGCTGTCAAATATTCACATTTAACTTGGTTGTACATGTACTATTAAGAGGGCTATGGATAGGTGCAATAGGCTTAAGATATGTATCTGGTGATATTAACTACTCAACTCTTAATTATTCCGAGAAATTTACTTCGTACCTAAAAAGAAAAGTTGGTTCGTTTGATCAATATATTGCCAACCTCGAAACCTATTGTAGTATCATATTTGCAGTTTCATTTTTAATGATTTTCTATGTTATTGGTTTCTTCTCTGTAATTTTCAGTCTAATATTAATTACTCAAAGTTTCGAACTATTAATTTTTCTTCCTAAATGGGTAATACGAATTATAATTCTTGCATTAGTAATTCCGTTTCTTCTTTCTTCAATTGTTGTGTTCATTGACTTTTTAGGTCAAGGTATCTTAAAAAAGAAAAAGTGGATATCAACTATTTACTTCCCCATATACTGGGTATTTAGTAAATTAACGTTATCCTTTTTATATCGTCCTTTAGCATATAACTTTCTAGATAATAAATTAGGAAAACGCCTAAGTTTTATCTTACTACCTATTTATATTTTAATTGCTATTATTTCTTCCTTAAATTATCAGAATTCAAATTATTTGATTTCTACTAATGACTCATCTGAGTATCAAATAATAAGTGACCATTATGATAATTTATCAACAGAAGAAGATAAGTTCATTAGTATAGCATCAATACCTTCCAAAATTATTAAAACTAAATACCTTCCTATTTTTCTATTATATAATAAAGAAATGGAAGACTTTATTTTTGATAAAAACAACACCCTTAAACCTGAAGAAGATAAAAGAGGTATAAAATCTTCCTTAACTGTTGATTTCAAAAAAGGTTTAGACGATGCTTCTGGCAAGAAAAATGTAATGAATTTAAAAGGATATCTTGAAACTGTTAATGAAATCTATCTTTTAAAAATAGATTCAAAGAAATATGTAAGTGATTTTATAATAAGCTCAAATGCCAAAGAGAGAATAGGTTTTGAAACCTATCTAAATATTAAAAATCTAAGTGAAGGCAAACACATTTTGACTATTACCGGTCCTACTAAAGAAAATAAAATGGACCCAAAATCTAAAACTAAAGAAGAAGTACTAGTTACCATCCCATTCTGGTACTTTCCTGAAAACAGAACCTCATCAATTAACCAACATAACGGTGTATTACAAGACACCTTGACAACCAACTAAGACCCATAAGCTAACTACTGAATTTAGAAATAAGTAACAAACAGACGAATAAATCATAGGTTACTAATAAATACCATACATTTTTAACCGATTTAACAATAGTTTGGTCAACTTTAGTAAGACCCATAACTTAAAATACTAGTGCTTTTTTTATCTTCACCATATGAAGGTGATTTCAACGAATATAGGGGACGCTGTAACTTTTGAATGGAACGGTGAAAAAGAACAAACGGGTATCTTCAAATACCCTACTTCTAAAGGTTTATTCTTAACCAAAAATGATGTGAAAGATGACACTGTAATTGACCGTGTTCATCATGGTGGTGTTAATAAAGCATGCTATTTATTTTCTGCCGATTATTACGATTATTGGAAGAATTTATATCCAGATTTAGAATGGGATTGGGGTATGTTCGGTGAAAACCTAACCGTAGAAGGTCTTGATGAATCTAAAATTCGCGTAGGCGATATTTATAAAATCGGAAACGTACTTGTTCAAGTATCGCAACCCCGTGAGCCTTGTTATAAATTAGGCATCCGTTTTGGCACTCAGAAAATACTTAAAGAATTTATTACCCATAATCACCCCGGCACATACGTGAAAGTTTTAGAAGAAGGTCATGTAAACGCAGGCGATGAAATAACTTTAGTTGAGCGGTCTACAAATGCATTGACTTCTCAGCAATTTTATGAACTAATGTTCGCAAAAGATAAATCTAAAGACTTGCTAGACTTGTTCATGACAAATGAATCTGTCCCTCAATACAAAAAGGACAGATATTTAAAATACCTATCTTAATTTTAATATATAATTTAATGAAAAAGCTATTTATATTATTTGCCTTAATTACTGGGCTAAATACCGAAGCGCAATTAAAACCCAATTCTGAGGTTACTACCAACCCTACTATTCATAACATTGGCTTTATTACGCTATTGGCGCATTATTATGAAGATGGATTAAAATTGAATCCCCTAATCGCCACTTTTCAAGGTAATAATAGTTACAATGACACCTTACCTAACTTTCTTTCAGATGACTATAATAAAGAGCTGAAAAATTATTACACCAGTTATTTAAAAAAAGCTGAAAAATTTGACAACGCCCAACTTTCTGAAAGTGAGCAAATGTCCAAATCTATATTAAAATGGGAATGTCAAGTAAATTTAGAAGGTCTTGCTTTTGAGCAATATACTCCTATTGACCAAATGTGGTCTATGAATTTGATGATGGGTCAATTAGCTGGTGGTACAAGTGCTCAACCATTTAATACAACAGAAGATTATGTTAACTGGAGTAAGCGTTTAGAAGACTATGTAGTTTGGTTACATTCTGCAAAAACTAAAATGCAAGAAGGTATAAAAGTTAAAAATGTACTTCCAAAATCTCTTATCAAAAAAGTATTACCGCAATTAGCAAGTGTGGCAGACGTTAAGTTGGAAGAAAACTTGTTCTATTCTCCTCTTAAAAACTTTCCTGCTGAGTTTTCTGGATCAGATAAATTAAGATTGATAGAAGTTTATACGAACATTATCAACAACAAAATTATTCCTGCATATAAAGAGCTTCATGATTTTATGGCTACCGAATATCTTAATGCCGGTAGAAAAACCAGTGGCATACAAGGTATACCCAATGGCGATGCATTCTACGCTCACCAAATTAAACTGTATACGACAACTACTATGTCTGCCGATGAAATTCATGAAATTGGACTAAAAGAAGTTGCAAGAATTAGTGCTGAAATGGAAGCCGTAAAAAAACAAGTTGGTTTTAAAGGAGATTTGAAAGCATTTTTTGGGGAGGTTCGCAATAAAAAAGAACTAATGCCTTTTACCGATCCAGAGCAGGTTATTGCAAATTTCAATGATATTCATAAAAGAATGATGCCCAAGGTAAATGCGCTATTCAGCAAACAACCTAAAACGCCTTTCGAAGTAAGACGTACCGAAGCTTTTAGAGAAGCTTCTGCTAGTGCAGAATATAACCCCGGCTCCTTAGACGGTACCAGACCTGGTATTTTTTATGTTCCTATACCAGATGTTACTTCGTATAACACTTATTCTGATGAGGACTTATTTTTACATGAAGCAATTCCTGGACATCACTTTCAAATTTCCCTAACTCAAGAGAACGAAGATTTACCACAGTTTAGAAAATCTTTATGGTATAGTGCTTATGGCGAAGGATGGGCTTTGTACACAGAATCTTTAGGTAAAGAATTAGGTCTTTATAAAGATCCTTACCAATATTTTGGAATGTTGGGTGCAGAAATGCATCGTGCCGTTCGTTTGGTTGTTGACACAGGTCTTCATTCTAAAGGATGGTCTAGAGAAAAAGCTATTCAATATTCTTTAGACAACGAAGCAGAATCTGAAGCTAGTATAACTGCTGAAATAGAAAGATATATGGCAAACCCAGGTCAGGCGTTATCCTATAAAATTGGTCAACTTAAAATTATGGAGTTACGCGCAAAAGCCGAAGCTAATTTAGGTAGCGATTTTGACATAAAGGTTTTTCACGAAAAAGTACTTGAACTTGGTTGTGTACCATTAGCGCTACTTGAAGAACAATTAATGAAATGGATTTCAGCGAACACTAAAGCTTAAATTCCATTTTCCAAAAATAACTTATGGCATATCCTTGGCATTTATATCTAATGGGCACAATTTATATAATTGGCGGCATCTTGCATTTTATTAAACCCAAGGTATATTTAAGAATTATGCCACAGTACCTGCCTTTTCACAAACCTTTAGTCTTATTAAGCGGTTTAGCAGAAATCATTTTGGGTTTTGGTCTTTTTTTCAAAGTAACTAAAGACTTCTCCATTTATGGTATTATAGCTATGCTCGCGGTATTTTTATTAGTACACTTTTATATGTTGTCTAGTGAGAAAGCAGGTGCAGGTTTTCCAAAATGGGTTTTACTTCTAAGACTACCATTACAGTTTGCTCTTATGTATTGGGCATTTATATATTTAAAAGTATAGAAAACAAAAAAGGGGACGCTCCCGTCCCCTTTTTAAAATCAACTTAATTAACAACAAACTCTTCAGTATATGTTTTACCAGCAGACTTCACTGTTACTGTGTAAGTTCCTGGAAAAGCATCTGTGAAATTGAATGCTTTTTCAACAATCATTTCATCTGCTACTTCTTGTGTAAATACTGTTCTACTTTCTGTATCGTATATCTTAATAGACAATTTAGATTTATCTAAGTTTAAGTAGTTCATGAAGATCATATTATCAGTCTTTCTAAAGAAAGGCTTGATATCTTCATCAGACTCTACGATTCTCACATCATTGTTATCTAAAACAATTGTATATGAATATTCTGTCATGTTATTATCGGCAGATAGGAAATAAACACCATCTGTTAAATCTTTAAGGTTTAGTTTCTTGCTAAATTGTCCCTCGCTCATTTTTTCTGAATAAATAACATTTAAATCAGAATCCATTAACTTAACCTGAACGCCATTTACTGAAGCATCCATTGTTAAAACCACACTTTTGGCTTTACCTGCAGATAATAGGTTTAATTTTGGCTCTCTTGCCATGCCTGCTACTGTAGCTAACATAAAGGCAACAACTGTTGTGAATTTTACTAGGTTTTTCATAATAAATTATTTTAAGGGTTAATGATAATTTACACTGCAAACATACAGCCGATGTAAAGCTCTCACTACATCATATTTTCCCAATTTATGTGCTATTTTAACCACTTCACATAACCTTTCTTACCCCTATGTTAAGATTACATAGATTTTAGTTAATTTTGCAAAGAACAACTAAAATTAGATGTTTAATTTTATACTGTAACCCCTAAGTATTATGCTAAAAAATAAACCTACATTCGAAGCTATTGAGCCAGACTTTGGTCATTCTTTCACTTATCAGAAATTTGATGAGCATAAACTGAATAAAAATAATCTTTGGCATTACCACCCAGAACTAGAATTGGTTTATGTAAATGGTGGTTCTGGTAAAAGACAAATTGGTAGTCATGTATCTTATTATACAAATGGAGACCTTATATTAATAGGAAGTAATCTTCCACATTGCGGATTCACTGATGCCCTTACCGGTAATACCAGTGAAACTGTTGTACAGATGAAAACCGATTTTCTAGGCACCGATTTCTTTAAGATTCCTGAAATGAGGAAAATTGAAAGTCTTTTTAATAAAGCTAGTGGCGGAATTGCCTTTTCTGGTAAAACGAAAAGAAAGATCGGCGATAAAATGGAAGTGTTAGAATATCAAACAGATTTTCAACGTCTTCTTTCTATCCTTAATATATTAAATGACCTGGGCAATTCTGATGATATGCGCTTATTGAATGCTGAAGGATTTTCTTTTACTACCGATGTAAAAGACAATGATCGTATTAATATAGTATTCAATCACGTAAAGAGTAACTTTCGTGAAGAATTAACGCTAGAAGAAATATCAACTATGGTAAGTATGACCATACCGTCTTTCTGTAGATATTTTAAAAAAATGACGAATAAAACCTTTATACAATTTGTAAACGAGTATCGTTTAGTACATGCCTCTAAACTTTTGGCAGAAAAACCAATGAGCATTACAGAAGTTTGTTTTGAATGCGGATTCAATAACTTTTCGCACTTCAATAAATCGTTCAAGGCATTTACCGGTCAAAATCCGTCGGAATATAGAAATGAACTAAAAACTATATTGGTATAAGTTTTTACCTTATATATAGCATTAAACAATAGTAAGCTTCTAGTTGGTATCTACACATACTAATTAGAAGCTTTTTTTGAGGTACAAAAAAGTTGATATGTATTATTGCCTATTTATGTTCATTTAGTACCTTTATATCGCTATGATTAAAGAATTTACAGAAAGAGAATTAGACCGTATTATTGAAATGGCATGGGAAGACCGTACACCATTTGAAGCCATTACTTTCCAATTTGGTATTAGCGAACAAGAGACTATCGAAGTCATGCGTCGCGAAATGAAACCAAGTAGTTTTAGAATGTGGCGTAAACGCGTTCAAGGCCGTGCTACTAAACATGCCAAACTTAGATCAGATGAAATGGACCGTTTTAGATGTTCTAGACAACGAAATATAAGCGGCAATAAAATTTCTAAACGGTAATTGAGAATTACTTAAATGCTTCGTTTAGTACCGCTGCAAGACGAACTCCGCCTTTTTGCAATTGATTGGCAGCAGTATCCCACCAATCATAACTATAACGGTAACTCAATTTTTCGCCCGGCTCAACTGAAGCATATAGTTTTTCTGCCAATAAATGCGACTCTTCCACCCAGTCCAATAAACTGCCGTCTTGTAAAAATTTTATCTGTTGCTTGGACATTTTTGGATATTCTGAGGCAAGTTCAGTAAAACTCATACCGTTTTCATTGATAAGGTTAGAATCCCAAACTCTATGCAAATTGGTTCCACTACCAAACCATTGTAATTGTATATCATTTCCGCCTTTATCTTCTTCCCTACCTACGTGCATAGGCTGGTGTAAATCACCAATTAAGTGCACTAGAAATTTCAAATAGAAAGCTTTATCCTCCTTACTACTATTTTTATCCTTTATAATTTCTAAACAGGTATTAACGCCTTGTACCAAATCGCCATATTCGTTCTTCTCTATTTCTGCGTATGTTTTACCAAAAGGAATATTTACATAGTGCCAAGCGCTGAACTTACGATATGCACGATCAGATTTTATTTCATCTCCAAAATTAGCAACCGCAGCCAAGCTTTCTCCATCCAATAGCTCTGATATAGCACGTTTTGCTTTCTTACTTAAATGCTGTTCAGCAACTTCCCCTACTACCCTATGTCCTGTCTTTGACCAATACATATCATTTGCAAAGGCAAAATTCGTCACTAAAAACAATAAAATAATACTAATCTTCATCTCTAAAATTTTGCCCAAAAATAGTACAACAAATTTTAAGCTATTGTTAAAACTTGGTAAGATTGAATTTATATCTGAACTTGCACATATGAAGAAGAAGACGAGAAAACCATCTAAACGAAAAAGAAGTATTTTTAAGGTATTAGGTATAGGAGTACTATGCCTATTTGCTCTATTTTTAATTTTTGTTGGTAGTGTAAACCTCGGATTATGGGGAAAGATACCATCTAAAAAAGAACTCTCTAGCTTTCAATATCAAATGGCATCTGAGGTTTTTACTGCAGATAGTGTTCTTATTGGCAAGTATTATTTATATGATAGACAGCCAATTACTTTCAATGATTTTCCTGAACATTTAAAACATGCTTTAATCGCTATTGAAGATGAACGCTTCTATGAACATAATGGTATTGATATTAGAAGTCTTATTCGTGTAGGCTTTAAAACCATTCTTTTAGGAGACAATTCTTCTGGTGGCGGTAGTACATTAACCCAACAATTGGCGAAGAACCTTTATCCGAGGAAAGAAAGAAACAAAACAAATATCATTGTAGATAAGATCAAGGAAATGATTATTGCCAAAAGGCTCGAGAAAATATTTACAAAAGATGAAATTCTCACCAATTACCTAAATACAGTTTCTTTCGGCGATAATACTTTTGGTATTGAAAGTGCCGCTTTAAAATTCTTTAATTCTCGTACTACAGATATTTCCGCGCCACAAGCTGCTACCTTAGTGGGCATGCTTAAAGCAACTTATGGGTATAACCCCAGAGTATTTCCGGATAAAAGTTTGGGCAGACGTAATTTGGTACTACGAGCAATGTATAACAACAACTTTATCTCAGAAGAGCAAGTTGCTCAATTCTCTCAAGAAGATTTAAATCTTGACTACCGAGAGTTTGACTATAATGCGGGTATTGCACCATATTTTAGAGAAGAGGTGCGTAAAGAAATGTTACGTTGGATCAAAGAACAAAATGAAAATGATACTGATTACAATATCTATACATCTGGATTAAAAATTTACACTTCCCTAAACTATAAAATGCAAAAACTGGCAGAAGAAGTTATGGTAGACCATATGACTAAATTGCAAAATAGTTTTGAAAAGAGTTATGGTAAAAATGCGCCCTGGCTAAAAGATAAGAACCTAATGCAAAAGATAGCCAAACGAACTCCTTCCTACAAAAGATTGCAAGAATCTGGGTTATCTCATGAACAAATTATTGACAGCTTATCTAAAGACAAGAAAAAAAGAACTTTTAATTCTTGGGAAGGTGATGAAGAAGTTACTGCTAGCACAATGGACAGTATACAGCACTATACCAAATTCTTAAATACAGGTTCTTTAGCCGTAGACCCAACAAATGGAGACATCTTAGTTTGGATTGGCGGTATAAATTTTGAACAATATAAATATGACCATATTTCTCAAAGCAAACGGCAGGTTGGATCAACGTTTAAACCAATCGTTTACACCACTGCCGTAGAGCAAGGCGTTTCTCCGTGCACATATTTTTCTGCAGAAGAAATTGAATATGATAATTTAAAAGGTTGGTCTCCTTCTAATTCTGGAAGTAAAGACGAAGCTTACCTCAACTATTCTATGGAAGAGGGTCTTAGTAATTCCATAAATACCATTGCAGTAAAAGTTTTAGAAAAAGCCGGTATTGGAAATGTTTTAGAAATGGCAGCGGCAATGGGTATTGAAGATAAATTACCCAACGAAGCGTCTATTGCTTTAGGTACGGGAGAAATAAAAATTATCGATTTAGCCCAAGCATACACAAGCTATGCAAATAATGGCAAGCACATTAAACCCTATTTGATAAAGAGTATTTCTAATCATAAGGACTCAGTTTTAGTCGAATTTCAATCAGAATTGAGTAAAAAATCCGCTTTTTCTAAAGAAACTGGTCAAATTATGATTGAAATGATGAAATCCACAATTAATGATGGTACGGCATCTAGGCTAAGAACTACGTACGGACTTAAAAATGACATTGCCGGTAAAACCGGAACAACTCAAAATAATAAAGATGCGTGGTTTGTAGCCCTTACCCCTAAACTAGTGCATATAACATGGGTTGGTTTGGATCAACACGAAATAGGATTTAGTAATACTAGTATAGGACAAGGTGCAAATGCTGCCTTACCCCTATTTGGACTTTGGATGAAAGAACTGAATAAAGACAAAGATTTTTATAACTATACAAAATCTAATTTTCCAAACCCATCATCTTCAGTATTAGAATCATTGAATTGCGACCCCGTAAAACGAGATGGATTCTTTAAACGCCTCTTTAAAAATCCGAATAAAAAGAAAAGTAAAAAGTTTAATGGTTGATCGATTTATTAATCAATTTCAATTAAACTGTAATTCGTGTTATTTAATTTGATATATTTATGATATCAATTTAATATCATAAATTATGAAAATAGAAAAAACCCACAAAGCTCAAAATGGTTACTTAATGCTTTTTGTTGCTTTAGCATTATTAATTGGAGGAATAGCACTATTAAGAATTTATGTTGGTGCCTTTATGATTGTTGCCGCATTGATTATGTGTGCAGGTTTTGTATTGGTAAATCCAAATAGCTCAAGAGTTTTGCTATTATTTGGCAAATATGTGGGTACAATAAAAGAAAACGGTCTTTTTTGGACGAATCCTCTATATACTAAAAGAAGAATTTCTTTGAGGGCAAGTAACTTTGATAGTGAGCGCCTAAAAGTAAACGACAAGTTAGGTAACCCAATAATGATAAGTACTATATTGGTTTGGCGTGTTACCGATACCTATAAAGCTGCCTTTGACGTAGATGATTACCAAAATTTCGTTCGCGTACAAACAGATGCAGCTGTGCGTAAATTAGCGAGCATGTACCCTTATGATAATTTTGCCGATGAAGGTTTAGATGAAGATATAACCTTAAGATCAAGTGTTAATGAAGTAAGCGAAGCATTAGAACAAGAAGTACAAGAACGTTTATCGATGGCCGGCATAGAAGTTTTGGAAGCTAGAATAGGATATTTAGCATATGCTCAAGAGATTGCAAATGCCATGTTACGTAGACAACAAGCTACCGCTATAGTTGCCGCAAGACACAAAATTGTTGAAGGAGCCGTAAGTATGGTAGAAATGGCTTTAGAAGAATTGAGCAAGAAAAATTTGGTAGCTTTAGACGATGAAAGAAAATCTGCGATGGTTAGTAACCTAATGGTTGTTCTTTGTTCTGATAAAGATGTAGCTCCTATTGTTAATACTGGGACTTTAAATCATTGATCAGATTTCTTAACCTAATTGTTCCGAATTAATAATATTGAAAAGTTTAATTTCTAAATGAGTAAGAAAAAACCTTTTGCATTACGTGTTAACGAAGAGATGCTGCAAGCTATTGAGAAATGGGCTGCAGATGAATTTCGTAGCACTAATGGGCAAATTGAATGGATGTTGATGAAAACTTTAAAAGAAGCAAAGAGAGAACCTAAGCAAAATAAACCAAAATGAGTTTAGCACGTATTTAATCAAACAAAATGTTAAATTTGGTCAACTACCAGACTATGACCAAAATGACCAAATATTTAAGTACACTTGTACTTGTGCTTCTTTGCTTTTCTGCACATACCCAAACGAAAAATAAATCATTCGTTGTTAAAAAAGTTAATGTTGAAATAACACCAGACGGAATCTTAGATGAACAGAGTTGGTCTACAGCAGATCAGGCTAATGATTTTTGGCAATACTTTCCCTTAGACACCGTACAGTCCAAAAAACAGACTGAAATTAAAATGTTGTATGATGATGACAACCTTTATGTTGGCATTACTGTCTATACAGCTGGTAAAGATTATTCCATTCAATCTTTAAAGCGAGATTTTAGAGCTGGTAACAGTGATAACATTACGTTACTTTTCGACACGTTTAATGATGGTAACAATGCTTTTCTTTTTGGTATAAACCCATACGGAGTTCGCCGTGAAGGTCTTGTTTCTGGTGGTGGATTAAATTTAAACGGATTTACTATCTCATGGGATGTAAAATGGCGTGGGGATTCTAAAATTTATGATGATTACTACACCGCGGAAATGGTTATACCCTTAACTGCTTTCAAATTCAAAGAAGGTGAAAAAAAGTGGAGATTTAATAGCTATAGATTTGACACCCAATCTAACGAGAACAGTACTTGGATGAATATTCCTCAAAACCAGAATATCTATGGTCTAACCTTCATGGGAGATATGGTTTTTGAAAAGCCTTTAGGAAAATACAGTACTCCCCTAACCGTTATTCCTTATGTGAATATGATTTCCCAAAAAGATTATGAATTAAACGATGGCAACACCAATATAAAAGCTGGTGGAGATGCCAAGGTTGCTATTGGTAATAGTATGAACTTAGATATTACGGTCAACCCAGATTTTTCTCAGGTAGAAGTAGATGACCAAATAACTAACTTAACGCGTTTTGAGGTTTCTCTTCCTGAGAAAAGACAATTTTTTATCGATAATAGCGACCTATTTGGCAGTTTTGGTGGCGGTAGAGATGCCAATCCTTTTTTCTCTAGGCGTATAGGAATTGCTAAAGATACAGCCGACAATTCTATTGAGAACAAAATTATTGGTGGTGTTCGTTTAAGTGGTAAAGTCACCAAGAGCCTAAGACTAGGCTTTCTAAACCTGCAAACTGGTGAAGACCTAGAGGAAAATATTGCCTCCAACAACAATACCATGCTAGCTCTACAGCAATCTATCTTTGGTCGTTCTAACATTGGTATGTTCTTTATTAATAGACAAACTTTTGGAGATTACGAATTTCAAGATCCCGAAGACCGATATAATAGAGTAGCTGGTATAGATTACAATCTAATTTCAAATAACAATATTTGGAACAGTAAATTCTATCTGCATAAATCATTTGCCCATAATGCAGGAAAAGCAAATCTTTCATCCGGGGCGTTTATGCAATACAACTCTAGAAACTGGAACTTTTTTGAAGACATGGTGTATATTGGTGAAGATTTTAGATCTGATCTTGGTTTTATTCGTAGAACCGATATTTTTAAAGCAGCCACCATGGCAGAACGTGTATTTTGGCCGGAAGATAGTGCTCTACAAAGTCATAGTTTTCAATTTTTCCCAGTTATGACATGGAGTCCGGAAAATGACTTTTTACATACAGATTATGATTTAATGGGTGCTTGGGAATCTAAATTCAATGATCAGTCAGAAATCAATGTTTCCTTCACACATTCATACACCTATCTCTTTGAAGAATTTGACCCAACAGATTTGGATGATGCTATACCGTTACCTGGTCTATTAGGTTACCATTATAACTATGTTTCATTAGAATATCAATCAGACAGTAGAAAAAGGTTTGCATATTCTGTTGCGCCCACCATGGGTAGTTTTTATAATGGCGATAGATTTTCATTAAGTGCTGAAATGTTTCTAAGGTTTCAACCAAAGGTATTTTTATCTCTAGCTATGAATTATGACAGAATATCACTACCGCAACCATATTCAAGCACCGATATTTGGCTTATTAGCCCAAAAATAGATGTTACCTTTAGCAAATCTATATTTTGGTCTACACTGGTACAGTATAGTAATCAAAGAGATAATTTAGGGTTCAACTCTCGTCTACAATGGCGTTTTGCTCCCCTATCCGATTTATTTATCGTGTATAATGATAATTATTTCGTCAACTCATTTGAGCCAAAATATCGTTCCATAAATTTAAAACTCACCTACTGGTTAAATATCTAGAATGAAGTATAAAATTTTGTGTTCAGATTTAGACGGAACTTTACTTTCTACTAAAAGTGATGTTTCTAAAAATGCAATTGAACAAATTAATAAAATAAAAAACGAGACTAAGATCATACTTGTTTCTGCTAGAATGCCAAGTGGTATGCGGTATATTCAAGAAGACTTAGGTATTACCGAACAACCTATTATTTGTTACAATGGAGCTCTAGTCTTATCTGGAAACACAGAACTCACTTCAGTTTTTATTCCTACGGATATTTTAAAAGAAATTTACAAGCTGTGCAGCGAACTTGAAGCGGATTTAGGATTATACTTCAATAATGAATGGTATGTACCAAAAACTTCTTTAAGGGTTGAAAAAGAAATCAAATACACAAAATCTACGCCTGTATTTCAAGATACCGAGCATACATTAAGTAATTGGGAAAAACGTAACATAGGTGCCCATAAAATTATGCTCATGTGTACCAAAGCAAGTGCCGATAGTTTAATGCCTGCTCTTCAAAAGGAATTAGGTGTAGCTCTCAACCTATATCGCTCTAATGATACGCTTATTGAAATCGCACCAAAATCGGTATCAAAACTCTCGGCAATTAAAGCGCTGATGAAAGAAGATGAGACTTTAAATGATATTATCGCTTTTGGCGACAATTACAATGATATTGAAATGCTTGAAAATGTTGGCTTCGGAGTTGCCGTTGCCAATGCTAGAGAAGAAGTAAAAGCCATTTCTAATTACATCACTCTAGAAAATACAAAAGATGGTGTAGCCCATTATATTGCAGAAAACTTGGTTATTTAACTATATTTGAAATTAGCAACTTATCAAAATATTTATGCCATACCTTTTTGTACAACCATTAATTTCAAATGATACGGTAGTCTTTGGACTGTTAGCTCTTTGTTTAGGATTCATCTTTTATACATCAAGTTTAAAAACCGGATTTTGGAGTAAATTTTACGCTATTGTACCTGCAGTACTTATGTGTTACTTACTACCTGCCATACTAACCAGTACAGGTATTATTTCTGATGAAATATCTAATCTGTATTTTATGGCTAGCAGGTACTTACTGCCAGCTGCCCTAGTTCTAATGACACTTAGCATAGATATTAAGGCCATTTCTAATTTAGGTTCAAAAGCAATTATCATGTTTTTGACAGGTAGTATGGGTATAATCATAGGTGGACCTATAGCTATATTAATTGTATCTATTTTTTCTCCCGATACTGTAGGCGGTAATGATTTTGATGCTATTTGGAGAGGGTTATCTACTATTGCAGGAAGCTGGATCGGTGGTGGAGCAAACCAAGCTGCTATGTTAGAAATTTTTCAATACAATCCTGAAAAATATGGTGGCATGGTATTAATTGATATCGTTGTAGCTAATGTTTGGATGGCCATAGTATTATTAGGTGTAGGTAAAACAAAACAGATTGATAAATGGTTGAAAGCAGATACCTCTGCCATTGAAACCTTAAAAATAAAAGTAACCAAGTTTACTGATAAAATTACACGTGTACCTACGTTAAATGATTATATGATAATGTTGTCATTAGCTTTTGCCGCCGTAGGATTAGCGCATTTTTTTGGCGACCATATCAGTACATTTCTTACCAGTACATTTGACGCGGTAAGTGATCAAAAAAGTTTCCTTTCCTTCTTAGGTTCTGCTTTCTTTTGGATGGTTGTTATTGCTACATGTTTAGGGATAGCACTTTCTTTTACCAAAGCAAAAAATTATGAAGGTGCAGGCGCCAGTAAAATTGGCGGAATGTTCATTTATATTTTAGTTGCCACAATAGGTATGAAAATGGATTTAGGAAAAGTACTAGAAAATCCAGGATTGATAGCCGTAGGATTTATTTGGATTACCATACATGCAGGTTTAATGATATTAGTGGCTAAACTTATTAAAGCACCTTACTTCTTTTTAGCGGTAGGTAGCCAAGCCAATGTTGGTGGTGCCGCATCAGCTCCAGTAGTGGCTGCTGAATTTCACCCATCATTAACATCTGTGGGAGTACTTTTAGCGGTATTAGGCTACGTTGTAGGTACCGGTGGAGCATTACTTTGTGCTTACCTAATGGAAGTAGCTTCAAGTCTATAAGTATTCATTGTTACTAAGAAAATAAGGCTTGGCGTTCTTTATTATCAAATTTTATAGATATTTGCGCCCTAAATAAAAAGAATGAAAAAAATATTATTTGTTGTTACTGCATTATTGGCATTAAGTTCTTGCGGCGATAACCCAGATGAAACATTAATTGTAAACGGAAAAGTAAAAGGTCTAAAAAAAGGAATGCTTTATTTACAGCATGTGCCTGACAGTGTTTTAGTTACCGTTGATTCTGTTGCTATAAATGGAGATGGTAATTTTTCTTTCAAAACCAAATTATTGAGTCCTGAGGTATTTTACTTATACTTAAATAAAAAGGATAACAACGATATTAACGACCGTATTACTTTTTTTGCCGAACCAGGAACCATAACTATCAATACCGATTGGAACACTTTTGATACTACAGCGGAAATTAGTGGCTCTGAAACTCAAGAAAAACTTGAGGAATTTAGAAAGAACATGACTGGGATCAATAAGAGAAATATTGAAATAATGATGAAAGCCGCTCAGTCAGAAAATCAACTTAGCCAAGTGAGCATAGATTCTTTACAAAATATTAGTAATAGAAATACACAACGTGGTTATGCTTTTGCCATCAACTTTGCACTTAACAATAAATCATCTTTCATAGCACCATATATTGCTTTAAAAGAAATACCGGATGCAAATGTTAAATACTTAGATTCAATCTACAGTGTTTTATCACCAGAGGTAGCAGCGTCTAAATATGGTAAGGAATTGGCTACGCTATTAAAGAAGAATTAAATAGAGAAGACCACTTTGTTACAATAAAAAAAGCATCCTAAACTTAGGATGCTTTTTTAGTTTTTAAATAGTCTTAAGACTAAGCTAACTTGTTTAGGTCTTCAACCAATTTAGTTGCTTTTTTCTCTAAGTCCATTCTTACTTCTTTAAAATGTGCTTTTTTATTCTCAACATCATTTTTGTTGACTTTAGCTACTAACTCATCAAATGAAACAATTGCCTCATCTATGATAGCAGTACCTTCTTTTGAATGAGTAGTACCATTGGCAGCCTCAACTATATAAACACCTTCTATAATGTCACCAAGAACATTATTAATATCTTTCTTTAAATTTTTAATACTTGCCATCTCTAATTATTTTTTGCAAAAATACAATTTTTGAATTGCCATACGGTTAATTAAGCCTTAAATAGTAACTTCTAACAGTTTAGCTCCCGTAGATTGTAATGTTATTTTATTGGTAGAAGCCGGTAACAAGGCTGTTTCACCACTTTTAATAGATACTTCCCCTTCTGCTGTATGAATTGACGCTTCACCACCAACGCACATAAATATGGTAAAAGAATCTCTTTGCGTTGTATCTAATTCTAAATTTTCTGTAAGTTCTATGAAGTTTGTTTTAAAGTATGGGCAATCCACCATTGTATTTACCTCATTCTTATTATGACCATAAGAGACTTTAAAATCATCTTTCTTTTCATAATCGACTGCATCCAAAGCTAACTCAGTATGCAATTCACGAAGATTACCATCTTTATCCTTTCTATTAAAATCAAAAACACGGTAAGTAACATCTGAAGTCTGTTGAATTTCTGCTAACATTACCCCTGCTCCAATAGCATGAATTTTACCTGTATTTATAAAAAAAGTATCTCCTTCTTTAACTTGCTCATAATTAAGAAGATCAAGCAAAGTATCATTAGCAATACTTTCAGCATATTCTTCTTTGGTAACATCTTTGTTAAAACCAACAATTAGTTCAGCTTTAGGATCTGCATCCATAATATACCACATCTCCGTTTTACCAAAAGAATCATGACGCTCTTTTGCCAACGCATCATTTGGGTGTAGTTGTATAGATAAATCTTGTTTAGCATCAATAAACTTAATTAAAATCGGAAATTCCTTTCCAAAACGCTCAACAACACTTTTTCCCAATAACTCTTCTGCATTAGAATCTATAAGTTCTTGGAGTGATTTGCCTTCTAAGCTACCATTTGCAATTACAGAAATGTCTCCTTTAACAGTAGACAATTCCCAGCTTTCTCCGGTAATATCACTTTCAATAGGTTTACCAAAAACCTCTTTTAACTTGGTTCCTCCCCAAAGTCTTTCTTTTAAGATTGGTCTAAATTTTAAAGGATGTATCATCGTGTATTTTTTATTGGTCAATTTGATTAGGTTAAAAACGTAAATTCGAGATTATTCTTTCAGTAATGTAATTAATTTATCCCGAGAACGTTACAAAATTTCTTGGAGTTTCATATAGCACCACTTCTAAATCATGTGACTTTGTTATGTGCTGTCTTAATCTCTTCCAAATAATAACGGCAATATTTTCTGCAGTTGGGTTTAAGCTTTTAAATTCCTCCACCTCAATGTTTAAATTTTTATGATCTAAATAGTCTTCAATCTCTAATTTGATCAGATCTTTTAACACCTTCATATCCATAACAAAACCAGTTTCAGGATCTATCTCTCCGGTTACACTTACTATCAATTCATAGTTATGCCCATGAAAATTAGGATTGTTACATTTTCCAAATATTTCAGTGTTTTTACTATCGTCCCAATCTTTTCTATACAAACGGTGGGCAGCATTAAAATGTGCTTTCCTACTAACTTTTACCTTCATTATTTCGCTGGTATATTAAATAAGTGTTCGTAAAATTTCTCAAATATAATTTTAAACCAAGCTGTGTAATCATCAGGGTTATTAGCAATATCTTCTTTAACCAATTGCGGAGACATCCATTTCCAAGCTTCTACCTCTTCTGGATTTATATTTGGTTCTGAATTAAAACTACCCAACATAACATGATCATATTCATGCTCGGTTAATCCATTATCAAAAGGAGCTTTGTAAATAAAGGAGAATAATTCTTTTAACTCCGCTTGAAAACCCATTTCTTCTTGCAGTCTTCTTTTACCGGCTTCAATATTAGATTCGCCAACACGTTGATGACTACAACATGTATTTGTCCATAATAATGGAGAATGATATTTAGATGCCGCACGTTGTTGTAACATGATCTCACCCTTATCATTGGTTATGAATACAGAAAATGCTCTATGTAAGACAGCCTTTTCATGGGCTTCCATTTTGGGCATAGTTCCTATTTGCTCGTTATTTTCGTTTACGAGAATTACCTGTTCTTCCTTCATTAGGTAAAAATAAGGCGTTTAACTTATTTTACGAAAAGTAGAACATATAATAATACGTTAATAGGAAAAATTAGAAGAAACGTGGAGATTTGAGGTTGTTCTTGGTCGTAATAAAATCATATCTGAAAATTACTTCAAATGAACCATCGTTGAAAGCTGCATTACCTAGTTCGGTAGTTTCCTTGTCGTAAGCAATACCAATTAAGAATTTATTGGACACATTAAAGCCTGCCATACCACTAAAAGCGGCATCCCATCTGTAGGCTGCTCCTAAAATAAATTTATCATTAAACATGAAATTTGCAGATAAGTCGACTTGTAACGGTGCACCTTTTACCACTTTGGTAAGTAGTGCCGGTTTAAATTTTAAAGACTCATTTAAATCCCAAACGTACCCCGTAATTAAATACAAGTTCATTTGTTCTTTAGCTGTAGAGAGGTTGGTTTCTTGAAAATGTGTTGTTTCTAAAAAACGAGGTACTGACAATCCTAAATAGAATCTTTCGGTATGATAGTATACACCAGCCCCAATGTTAGGAGAAAGCCTGTTATCTATATCTTGCTGCAAAGTAGGATCTGTAGTATATTGATTTAATTCTGAAAACCTAACATCCAACAAGTTAGCACTCGCTTTTAAACCAAAACTTAATCTGCCTTCCGTTGAAGTATAAACGGTATAAGAAAAATCAATATCAAAATTAGTTTCTGATGTTGGCCCTATTTCATCATTAACTATAGACACACCTAAACCTACCCCCCTATACCCTATGGGTGAGTGTGCATTAAAAGTCTGTGTTGTTGGCGCACCATCTAAACCTACCCATTGCGATCTATGTAAGGCACCAATACTAATATGTCCTCTAGAACCGGCATAAGCAGGGTTTACACTTATGGTGTTATACATGTACTGCGTATACTGTGCGTCTTGCTGTCCATAAGAAAATACCCCAAAGCAAAGTGCCACAATAGCGACAACTTGCTTAAGTACCTGTATTTTATTATTGAATATATATTTTGAAAACATTGTTCTTATCTATTTATATATATGTAACCAGAAAGCGTTTCTGTTTCTCCATTAGGTAGTTCATAATCTAGAATATAGAAATATGTACCTACTGGTAACTTACGATCAACATCTACCGTAACTCTTCCTTCGGATGTTCCGTCAAACACATTACCCTCTGTATTATACGCCCTTGTCATATAGACTGATACACCCCATCTGTTATAGATTTTCAATGTATTATTCGGATAGTTCTGTAATCCGTCTATTCTTAGAACATCGTGTATACCATCACCATTAGGTGTAATAACGTTGAAAACTTCGATTTCTTCTTCTAGCTGACCTAAATCTGAATCTAAGTAGTTAGGTATGCCGTCACCATCAGAATCATCGTCTACATAGTCACCGTTCAGGTTAATATCCTCATCACGGGTCTCAATGCCATCATCGTCATCATCGGTATCCCTGTAATCAGATTCCTCATCACCATCGGTATTTGGCAATTGTGCGTAAGGATCATCAATTTCATCATTGACATCTATATCAACTGAAATAGCACCTTCATATCCGTCATCAAGTCCGTCATTATCTTTATCAGACCCTATTCTTACTACATCTGCAATACCATCGTGATTGTAGTCATGAGCTTCAATAGCATCCAATACATTATCATTATCACTATCCTCATCTAAATAATCAGGTAGGTTATCTCCGTCTGTATCCACAGGAAACAATCCAGTTAAACCATTAGCTTCATACGCATCATCTAACCCGTTGGTATTCGCGTCGATCCCTGAAGGCGGAATGTAATCTGCCGTCGCCTGAGCTTCAACATTATCTGGTATACCATCGCCGTCAGCATCGATATCTAAATAATCTGGGAAGCCGTCACCATCAGAATCTGTTGGGTCGGTAGATGGGTCATTATCACCATCTAAATTCAGATCTTCAAAACTATCAACGATACCATCATCATCACTATCCATATCAACACCTAAAGGATTAATAAGAATTGTTATGGTAGATGTGCTACAATTACCAACTGCATCACAAACCGTATAATCAAAAGCATCTGTGCCTAAGTAATTATTATTAGGGAAGTATGTTGGAATATCGTCAGATGGATCATTTGGTGTACCATTATCATCAACAGTTACCGAACCATTTGTTGGTTGCGTTACGCTAAATGTACCATCTGTAGGTAAATCATTATCGTTTACTTGCCATGTATCAATAGCTGTAATTGCATTGATATCAATTGCAATTGAATCATCGTTAGTATCTAATATTGGTAATACTTCTATAGTTACGGTTGCCGTACTACAATCTCCGTAGGCATTACAAATAGTATAGTCAAAACTATCAGTACCATTGAAATCTACATCTGGAGTATAAGTAACAATATCATCCATTGGATTGTTTGGTGTACCACCATCATCAATTGTTACCGAACCATTAGCTGGATCTGTAGTTGTTAAAGCACCTACATCTGGTAAATCTGCATCATTATCATAAATATCAATAACGACAGGAACTTCTTCGTCTGTTGTAACCAAATCATCTTCTAAATCTGCCGCTTGTGGTAAACACACTACCGTAAAATTAGGAAGACTGAACGTATTACCCGCTTTTGTAACAAGTGCCGTATACTTTACCACAGCATCTGTTGCAATGACCATTGGTCTTAGCTGATCACCTACTAAAGGTGGACTCCAGCTTACCGAGGCTGTACTGGGCACATTAGAAGTAATATCCATCGTTACTTCATTGTCTGGATTATTACAATCCGTTACAATGAAATAACCGGTAGCATTAGAACCACACAAGGTACCATCATATGTTGCAAAATAAATACCTGGTTGGGTTACTTCGTAAAAAGAATCTGTACCAAGTACCGTTACCGTGTCTGAAGCTTCATACCAACGAAAGTTATTTTGATCACTATCCGTAGGTGCCTGAAGTAAGAACTGGGCATTAGATACCAATACCCCCAGTATCGTAGTAACGATACTGAGAAATATGGTTTTATATATATGCGTTTTTTTCAAATCGATTTGGGATCTAAGCTTTATTAAGCTAATTATTTGGCTACAAAAACTACATTAATCAATGTATTATAATCCGTTGGTGCAGCAATAACATCATAAGTCATTTCACCTAATGCATCAACACTAACGTTAGCAAAAACAGTAGGATCAAAATACGTAACATAATAATATAATTCAGTATTGGCATACGTTGGTATTGCTGCTGGTGCTCCTGCACTAACTACTGAAGGCGTACCATATTGAGATAAGTATTCTGCATGTAAATCTATTGTTCTACCAGTACCCGTTGTTGCCACATCTACCTCTATAGAAGGCGGATAGAAAATATCAGGTCTTGTATTAGCAATCAAATATGGATCAGCTGATGTACCTGTACCACTTACACTAATATCTGTGTCTGGCGCAGCTTCTACAATCGTTTCTGCACCGTTTGCTGTTGGTACAGATAAGTTATAATTAATACCTGTTGGAGTCACTGTTACAGAACCATCTGTTGATGTAATTGTCTGTATTTCATTATTAGAATTGTTATCATTATCAGCAATAGAAACTGTACCACCACCATTAGACAAAGTTATATTCGTACCTGACTTAGATAGTGTTTGAAGCTCGTTTGATGCATTTGAATCGGCATCATTTACATTTAAAGTAATAGCATTACCTCCTGTAATTGATATTTGGCCAGCAGCACCAGTTGTTGCCAATGTTTGATCATCCGTTGCCGGATCACCTGCAGGACCTGTTGCTCCTGGAGCACCCGCTGGACCCGTTAAATCTGATGTCGTAAATGTAGAACCGTCATCGTAAGTCAACGTAAATGTCCCGTTTCCATTATCGGTTGTTGAAGCTATTCCGTTTCCGTCCGCTCCGTCAGCACCATCGTTTCCGTCTGCTCCGTCAGCACCATCGTTTCCATCAGCGCCATTAGCTCCTGTTGGACCTGTTAAATCGGATGTCGTAAATGTAGAACCATCATCATAAGTTAATGTAAATGTTCCATTTCCATTATCGGTTGTTGATGCCATTCCGTTTCCGTCTGCTCCATCGTTTCCATCAGCGCCATTAGCTCCTGTTGGACCCGTTAAATCTGATGTCGTAAATGTAGAACCGTCATCGTAAGTCAACGTAAATGTCCCGTTTCCATTATCGGTTGTTGAGGCTATTCCGTTTCCGTCGGCGCCATCGTTTCCATCTGTACCATTAGTACCATTAGTACCGTTTGTTCCGGCAGTTCCCTGAGGACCTGTTAAATCGGATGTCGTAAATGTTGTTCCGTCATCATAAGTTAATGTAAATGTTCCATTTCCATTATCTGTTGTTGAGGCTATTCCGTTTCCGTCTGCTCCATCGTTTCCATCAGCGCCATTAGCTCCTGTTGGACCCGTTAAATCTGATGTCGTGAATGTAGAACCATCATCGTAAGTCAACGTAAATGTCCCGTTTCCATTATCGGTTGTTGAGGCTATTCCGTTTCCGTCTGCTCCATCTGTTCCATTAGTACCATCATTTCCATCAGCGCCATTAGCTCCTGTTGGACCCGTTAAATCTGATGTCGTAAATGTAGAACCGTCATCGTAAGTCAACGTAAATGTCCCGTTTCCATTATCGGTTGTTGAAGCTATTCCGTTTCCGTCTGCTCCATCTGTTCCATTAGTACCATCATTTCCATCAGCGCCATTAGCTCCTGTTGGACCCGTTAAATCTGATGTCGTAAATGTAGAACCATCATCGTAAGTCAACGTAAATGTCCCGTTTCCATTATCGGTTGTTGAGGCTATTCCGTTTCCGTCTGCTCCATCTGTTCCATTAGTACCATCATTTCCATCAGCGCCATTAGCTCCTGTTGGACCCGTTAAATCTGATGTCGTAAATGTAGAACCGTCATCGTAAGTCAACGTAAATGTCCCGTTTCCATTATCGGTTGTTGAAGCTATTCCGTTTCCGTCTGCTCCATCTGTTCCATTAGTACCATCATTTCCATCAGCGCCATTAGCTCCTGTTGGACCCGTTAAATCTGATGTCGTAAATGTAGAACCATCATCGTAAGTCAACGTAAATGTCCCGTTTCCATTATCGGTTGTTGAGGCTATTCCGTTTCCGTCTGCTCCATCGTTTCCATCTGTACCATTAGTACCATTCGTTCCATTAGTACCGTTTGTTCCGGCAGTTCCCTGAGGACCTGTTAAATCGGATGTCGTAAATGTTGTTCCGTCATCATAAGTTAATGTAAATGTTCCATTTCCATTATCTGTTGTTGAGGCTATTCCGTTTCCGTCTGCTCCATCGTTTCCATCAGCGCCATTAGCTCCTGTTGGACCCGTTAAATCTGATGTCGTGAATGTAGAACCATCATCGTAAGTCAACGTAAATGTCCCGTTTCCATTATCGGTTGTTGAGGCTATTCCGTTTCCGTCTGCTCCATCTGTTCCATTAGTACCATCATTTCCATCAGCGCCATTAGCTCCTGTTGGACCCGTTAAATCTGATGTCGTAAATGTAGAACCGTCATCGTAAGTCAACGTAAATGTCCCGTTTCCATTATCGGTTGTTGAGGCTATTCCGTTTCCGTCTGCACCATCAGCACCTGCTGGACCAGAATCTGCGTCAACCCATGTATATGTCCCTGAACCATCAGTAGAAAGTACTTGACCATTATTTCCACCTGTAGGTAATTCTATTTCGTTTTGATCATCCTTATCACCGTCTATATAATCAACAGTGTAATTACCATTTGAATCATTAGTAACAGTAATATCATTTGTACCTACCACCGTTTCTCTATAATCGGATAAATCAATTGCAGTTGCAGTAGGGTCATTCGTTAAAGTAAGATTATCTCCCGTTAAAGTAAGATCTTGATTATCTGTACTATTTCCTGCTAATTCAGCTAATGCCCCTTCTACATCTGTCGACGTGAAATTATTGGCTCCATCTGCAATGCTAACTTGAGCTGCATTCTGGTCATCAGTACCATCAAAAGATGTCGTTGTATTATTCTCTGATGTATATGTGTATGTAATATTATCTGCTGAAGATAATGTTGTCACTGTATCCGCCGCTGGAGTAGCACTTCCTCCTACTGGTTGCCAAGAACCATCATAAACATACATTTGACCTGTATCCGTATCTACATATGTAGTTCCAGTTGTTGCTGTTCCTGAAGGACCTCCTGAACCCGTTTGAGTTAATTCGTTAGTTGAATCATTATCTCCATCAACATAATCAACAGTATAATTTCCATTACCATCATTGGTTACGGTAATATCATTTGCACCTACTACCGTTTCTCTATAATCAGATAAATCGATTGCAGTTGCAGTTGGGTCATTTGTTAATGTAAGATTATCTCCTGTTAGTTCTAAATCCTGTATCTCATTGGCATCACTCTTATCTCCATCAACATAATCAACAGTAAAGTTTCCACTACCATCATCAGTTACGGTAATGTCATTTGTACCTACTACTGTTTCATTCAATGAAGATAAATCAACTGTTACATCTGTTGTTCCTTCACTTATGGTTAATTCGTTACTGCCGTCTATTACAGCACCAGTAATGTCGTCATCTGTCTTTGTAGCCAGTTCAGCCAATGCTCCTTCTACATCTGTTGATGTGAAATTATTGGCTCCATCTGCTATGCCAACTTGAGCTGCATTTTGTATCTCATTGGTATCACTCTTATCTCCATCAACATAATCAACAGTGTAATTTCCATTACCATCATTGGTTACGGTAATATCATTTGCTCCAACTACCGTTTCTCTATAATCAGATAAATCGATTGCAGTTGCAGTTGGGTCATTTGTTAATGTAAGGTTGTCTCCTGTCAATTCTAAATCTTGTTCATCGGTTCCTAAACTACTTAACGGCACATCAAAATCGTTACCGGCTTCAGTAATTCTTAGGTTCGACCCTACAACTCCAAAAGAGGTTATTAACTCGTTGGTATCACTTGCATCGCCAGGTATTGCACTTCCACCTACCGGCTGCCAAGCTCCAGAATCATAAACATATAACTGACCACTTGCTGTATCTACATAGGTTGTACCCTCAGCTGGTGTTCCTGTTGGACCACCTGTTCCTCTTTGTGTTAATTCGTTTGTGGAATCATTATCACCATCAACATAATCAACAGTAAAGTTTCCACTACCATCATCAGTTACGGTAATGTCATTTGTACCTACTACTGTTTCTCTATAATCAGATAAATCGATTGCAGTTGCAGTTGGGTCATTTGTTAATGTAAGATTATCTCCTGTTAGTTCTAAATCCTGTATCTCATTAGTATCACTCTTATCACCATCAACATAATCAACAGTAAAGTTTCCACTACCATCATCAGTTACGGTAATGTCATTTGTACCAACCACTGTTTCATTCAATGAAGATAAATCAACTGTTACATCTGTTGTTCCTTCACTTATGGTTAATTCGTTACTGCCGTCTAGTACAGCACCAGTAATATCGTCATCTGTCTTTGTAGCAAGTTCAGCCAATGCTCCTTCTACATCTGTTGATGTGAAATTATTTGCACCATCCGCAATGCCAACTTGAGCTGCATTTTGTATCTCATTGGTATCACTCTTATCTCCATCAACATAATCAACAGTAAAGTTTCCACTACCATCATCGGTAACCGTAATATCATTTGTACCTACTACTGTTTCTCTATAATCTGATAAATCGATTGCAGTTGCTGTTGGGTCATCCGTTAATGTAAGATTATCTCCTGTTAAAGAAAGATCTTGATTATCTGTACTGTTTGTTGCCAATTCCGCTAAAGCACCTTCCACATCTGTTGATGTAAAATTATTAGCTCCATCTGCAATGCCAACTTGAGCTGCATTCTGGTCATCAGTACCATCAAAAGATGTCGATGTATTATTCTCTGATATATATGTGTATGTAATGTTATCTGCTGTAGATAATGTTGTTACTATATCTGCAGCTGGAGTAGCACTACCACCAACTTGTTGCCAAGTTCCATCATAAACATATAATTGACCTGTAACAGTATCTACATATGTAGTTCCAGTTGTTGCTGTTCCTGAAGGACCTCCTGAACCAGTTACTGTTAATTCGTTCGTTGAATCATTATCTCCATCAACATAATCAACAGTGTAATTTCCATTACCATCATTGGTTACGGTAATATCATTTGCTCCAACTACCGTTTCTCTATAATCAGATAAATCGATTGCAGTTGCAGTTGGGTCATTTGTTAATGTAAGATTATCTCCTGTTAGTTCTAAATCCTGTATCTCATTAGTATCACTCTTATCTCCATCAACATAATCAACAGTAAAGTTCCCACTACCATCATCAGTTACGGTAATGTCATTTGTACCAACCACTGTTTCTCTATAATCTGATAAATCTATCGCCGCACCGGTTGGATCATTTGTTAATGTAAGGTTGTCTCCTGTCAATTCTAAATCTTGTTCATCGGTTCCTAAACTACTTAACGGCACATCAAAATCGTTACCGGCTTCAGTAATTCTTAGGTTCGACCCTACAACTCCAAAAGAGGTTATTAACTCGTTGGTATCACTTGCATCGCCAGGTACTGCACTTCCACCTACCGGCTGCCAAGCTCCAGAATCATAAACATATAACTGACCACTTGCTGTATCTACATAGGTTGTACCCTCAGCTGGTGTTCCTGTTGGACCACCTGTTCCTCTTTGTGTTAATTCGTTTGTGGAATCATTATCGCCGTCAACATAATCAACTGTATAATTACCGTTGCCATCATCACTTACAGAAATATCATTTGTTCCGACTACCGTTTCTCTATAATCGGATAAATCTATTGCAGTTGCAGTTGGGTCGTTGGTCAGTGTAAGGTTATCTCCCGTTAATTCTAAATCTTGAATCTCATTGGTATCACTCTTATCTCCATCTACATAATCAACAGTAAAGTTTCCACTACCATCATCGGTAACCGTAATATCATTTGTACCTACTACTGTTTCTCTATAATCTGATAAATCGATTGCAGTTGCAGTTGGGTCATTTGTTAATGTTAGGTTATCTCCCGTTAAAGAAAGATCTTGATTATCTGTACTGTTTGATGCCAATTCCGCTAAAGCACCTTCCACATCTGTTGATGTGAAATTATTTGCACCATCCGCAATGTCAACTTGAGCTGCATTTTGAATCTCATTGGTATCGCTCTTATCACCATCAATATAATCAACTGTAAAGTTTCCACTTCCATCATCAGTTACCGAGATGTCATTTGTACCTACTACTGTTTCATTTAAAGATGATAAATCAACTGTTACATCTGTAGTTCCTTCACTTATGGTCAATTCGTTACTACCGTCTAATACAGCACCAGTAATGTCGTCATCTGTCTTTGTAGCCAGTTCTGCCAATGCCCCTTCTACATCTGTCGATGTGAAATTATCTGCACCATCCGCAATGTCAACTTGTGCGGCATTTTGAATCTCATTGGTATTACTCTTATCTCCATCTACATAATCAACTGTAAAGTTTCCACTACCGTCATCGGTAACCGTGATGTCATTTGCACCTACTACTGTTTCTCTATAATCTGATAAATCGATTGCAGCAGCAGTTGGGTCATTCGTTAATGTTAGGTCATCTCCAGTTAGTTGTAAATCCTGAATCTCATTGGTATCGCTCTTATCTCCATCTACATAATCAACAGTAAAGTTTCCACTTCCATCATCAGTTACCGAGATGTCATTTGTACCTACTACTGTTTCTCTATAATCAGATAAATCGATTGCAGTGGCAGTTGGGTCATTTGTTAATGTTAGGTCATCTCCAGTTAAAGAAAGATCTTGACTGTCTGTTCCTAAATCACTCAAAGGAACATCAAAATCAGTACCCGCTTCAGTAATACGAAGATTGGTACCCACAACTCCAAAAGAAGTTATTAGCTCATTTGTATCACTTGCATCGCCAGGAATTGCGCTACCCCCTACTTGTTGCCATATAGTTCCATCCCAAGCATAAAGTTGCCCAGTATCCGTATCAATATAAGTGTCACCAGAATTTGTACCATTGGTACTAGGTGCTCCTGATGCCAATACCGCTAACTCGTTGGTCTCATCTTCATCTGTATCGGTAGAGTTCACTGTGTAATTACCGTTACCGTCATCATCAACGGTTACAGCTCCTGTACCTGTAACTACTGTTTCGCTAAGTGATGATAAATCTACATTTGTAGAACTTCCTCTATCTATATCTATTTGTAGTTGATTTGACCCGTTTAATGTCGCTCCTGTCAAATTCTGATTATCACTACTATTATTAGCTAAATCTGCAATAGCTTCTTCAACTGTTGTTTCGTTTACAGTATCTCCGTCGACGTCAATAGGAGTTGCTAAATTTACTTCTGCCGCATTTTGAATTTCGTTAGTATCACTCTTATCACCGTCTAAATAATCAACGGTAAAGTTTCCACTTCCATCATCGGTTACCGTGATGTCATTTGCTCCAACTACTGTTTCACTATAATTCGATAAGTCAATTGCAGTTGCAGTTGGGTCGTTGGTCAGCGTAAGATTATCTCCAGTTAATTCTAAATCTTGAATCTCGTTAGTATCATCGTTTACGTATGGAGTTAAATCAACTGTAGAAGCATCATTGGTCAAACTTAAAATATTTGTACTGCTATTTAGCTCCAAATCTTGATTGTCGCTACTATTATTCGCCAAATCAGCAATAGCTTCCTCTACCGTAGTTTCATTAACCAAATCTCCATCAACATCTAATGGATTAGCTAAATTAACTTCAGTAGCATTTTGGTCATCAGTACCATCAAAAGAAGTGGTGGTATTGTTTTCAGATACATATTCGAAAATTCCATCAGCATCAGCATCGCTTAATGTCGTAACCGATTCATTAATATCTACAGCTGTTATACCTGGCTCAGAAATTGTAGCAATTCTATTACCCGCAGCCGTGTTAGTTACACTAACATCATCATCAGCAAGATTATCTACATATGCCTTATTAACAGCATCGTTTGCATTTACAGGTGTACCTACATCTGTAATAACAATACCTCCTGCACTAGGGTCTCTAGTTAATACATCTTCTAAATCTTGTAATTCGTTCTGATCATCTTTATCTAAATCTAATGCCTCACTTGCTGTGATAGCATCTGATAATTCCGTGTCCGTAGCGAACGTATTATTTAAATCTACACCTGTTGCACCAGGTGCAGGGTTAGTAAGTTCTAACGTAGTATTTGTTAATGATATATCTGAAAGTTCATTTTCTGGATCTGGATCAGCATCTGGTGCTGCGCTACCACCAACCTGTTGCCAAGTTGTTCCATCCCATGCATATAATTGACCATTGTCTGTATCAACATAAGTATCACCAGAGTTAACACCGTTTGTGCTTGGTGCTCCAGATGCCAAAACCGCTAATTCGTTGGTTTCATCTTCATCTGTATCTGTAGAATTAACCGTATAGTTTCCATTACCATCATCATTAACAGTAACAGCACCTGAACCAGCAATTACTGTTTCGCTCAAAGAAGATAAATCTACTGTCGTAGAAGCTCCTCTTTGAATATCTATTTGAAGTTGATTTGATCCATTTAAGTTAGCTCCCGTTAAATCTTGATTATCACTACTATTAGCAACAATATCAGCAATAGCTTCTTCTACAGTTGTTTCATTTACAGCATCTCCGTCAACATCTAATGGTGTAGCTAAATTAACTTCATCCGCATTTTGATCGTCTGTACCTACAAAAGATACAGGTGTACCATCGCCATTATTGAATGTAAATGTTCCATTTCCATTATCAGTTAATTGAGATTTAGAAATAGTTTGTGTACTGGTATCTTCTCTTGTAAATGTTACTGTACCATCTCCATTATCTGCTATACTTGTTATCGTTTCATTGATATCAGAAAAAGTACCATCTGCTTCCGTTAAGGTTGCTATTCTGTTACCTGCAACTAGGTTGCTAACAACTATACCGTTAGTATTAATTATACTTGTAACGCCAGCTTCATCGGTATACGTATAAGTTCCGTTACCATTATCTAACATCGTAGATATAGATGTATCGCTGATCGTTGTATCTACACCTGCAGCATTCGTAAAAGTATATGTTCCGTCCAAATTATCTACCAAGGCAACTGTTCCTGCAGATGCATTGATCTCATCGATCGCATCCTGAACATTCGTTGCGGTCAATAACGATGTGGAATTATCATACGGATTTGCATTCGCGTTCGTATCGATAGTTTGTACCGCTCCCGTTTCATCCATATATGTATATACGCCGTCAACCGCTGGTGACATCGTGGATATAGATGTATCGCTGATCGTTGTATCTACACCTGCAGCATTCGTGAACGTATATGTTCCGTCCAAATTATCTACCAAGGCAACCGTTCCTGCTGATGCATTGATCTCATCGATCGCATCCTGAACATTCGTTGCGGTCAATAACGATGTGGAGTTATCATACGGATTTGCATTCGCGTTCGTGTCGATAGTTTGTACCGCTCCCGTTTCATCCATATATGTATATACGCCGTCAACCGCTGGTGACATCGTGGATATAGATGTATCGCTGATCGTTGTATCTACACCTGCAGCATTCGTGAACGTATATGTTCCGTCCAAATTATCTACCAAGGCAACTGTTCCTGCCGCATCATTGATCTCATCGATCGCATCCTGAACGTTCGTTGCGGTCAATAACGATGTGGAATTGTCATACGGATTTGCATTCGCGTTCGTGTCGATGGTTTGTACCGCCCCTGTTTCATCCATATATGTATATACTCCGTCAACCGCTGGTGACATCGTGGATATAGATGTATCGCTGATCGTTGTATCTACACCTGCAGCATTCGTGAACGTATATGTTCCGTCCAAATTATCTACCAAGGCAACTGTTCCTGCTGATGCATTGATCTCATCGATTGCATCCTGAACATTCGTTGCGGTCAATAACGATGTGGAATTATCATACGGATTTGCATTCGCGTTCGTATCGATAGTTTGTACCGCTCCCGTTTCATCCATATATGTATATACGCCGTCAACCGCTGGTGACATCGTGGATATAGATGTATCGCTGATCGTTGTATCTACACCTGCAGCATTCGTGAACGTATATGTTCCGTCCAAATTATCTACCAAGGCAACCGTTCCTGCTGATGCATTGATCTCAT
Source organism: Maribacter sp. Hel_I_7 (assembly GCF_000688315.1). Lineage (NCBI taxonomy): Bacteria > Pseudomonadati > Bacteroidota > Flavobacteriia > Flavobacteriales > Flavobacteriaceae > Maribacter > Maribacter sp. Hel_I_7. The sequence continues at coordinate 1,833,619 of NZ_JHZW01000003.1, forward strand.
CGATCGCATCCTGAACATTCGTTGCGGTCAATAACGATGTGGAGTTATCATACGGATTTGCATTCGCGTTCGTGTCGATAGTTTGTACCGCTCCCGTTTCATCCATATATGTATATACGCCGTCAACCGCTGGTGACATCGTGGATATAGATGTATCGCTGATCGTTGTATCTACACCTGCAGCATTCGTGAACGTATATGTTCCGTCCAAATTATCTACCAAGGCAACTGTTCCTGCTGATGCATTGATCTCATCGATTGCATCCTGAACGTTCGTTGCGGTCAATAACGATGTGGAGTTATCATACGGATTTGCATTCGCGTTCGTGTCGATGGTTTGTACCGCACCTGTTTCATCCATATATGTATATACTCCGTCAACCGCTGGTGACATCGTGGATATCGAAGTATCGCTGATCGTTGTATCTACACCTGCAGCATTCGTGAACGTATATGTTCCGTCCAAATTATCTACCAAGGCAACCGTTCCTGCAGATGCATTGATCTCATCGATCGCATCCTGAACATTTGTTGCGGTCAATAACGATATGGAATTGTCATATTCAATTTCAGCAGCAGTTCTATCTAAAGAAGCTAAATCTACTGTAACTATATTTCCATCTTCAATTTCTAATGACAGAATATTTGTAGATATATCAAAAGTGAAATTTTGCAATTGCTGATCATCCGTAGTTGTCAGTTCCCAAGTGGTTCCATTCCAATAGTAAATGGTTCCGGTATCTGTATTAACATACAAATCTCCTAAATCGGCACCTGCCGGTGTACCTACCCCTGGTGCAGAAACATCTGTACCTTGCAGTACTTCACAATTACATTGATCTTCTAAAGTCACAGTTGTCTGTGCCATAGAGATACCAGATATTAGTAAAGTAAATAGTACCATTATAAATTTAATGGCATTACTTAGGTTTGTAGTAGTTTGACTCTTCATACTTTTATTATTCAATTCCACCTTCAATAATTCGTTGGTCATATAGGTTTTTCAAAATGTTAGCTCCAGAAGTATTCTATCTATTTTGAACAAGACGGATCACTGGTATTCACATTACACAAATATTCATTATAAGTACTGCACCCTAAAATAAATGTTGTGTAGACCAATATTTACGCTATATACTTCTATAAAGGTGAGGTTTGGGTTTGTTAAATATTTATAAATTTTGATTGTTGTTCGTCGAAGATGCGTTGTTATACGGGAAGTTATTGCTACTATAAAAAACCAAAAAATTTTCAAATTATATATAAAAAAACCAACATCTTAAAATGTTGGTTTTTTTATATATTTTCAATCTTACGTTGATAATTTAAACCCACGGATAGCATGCATTTTTGTATTATAATTACTCAAAATAGCGAACTATAATTAATTGGGTTTTATACGATATGTAATTCGTTTATTTGTAATAACAGTTCTAACTTTTATAGAGAGTAACGCTGCATTTGAAGTTATCACAGTACACGTGTTACTACTATTTGAAACCAATACTCTATACGAATATCCTTCTTTTTGTTTTGGGGAATTCAACACTGTCAAAGATGCTGTTTGAGCTCCAGTATGATCACTATCGTTAACTACATTAGTAAAACTTACACCATCTACACTCACTTGCCATTGATAGGTGTCTGCATTTGTAACTGACGTTGTAAAAGTAGCATCATCACCTGTTAATACCATTTGATCTTGTGGCTGATCTGTAATAACTAGAGCGGCCGTAACTTGTAAAAAATCATAATCGCCATTACTATCACCATCTGCCGGTGCAGCGTAAGAAGCTGCTACCACGGACCCATCTGTATTTACCGTTGGTACTCCTGAGCCATACATTCCATTATTGTCCAAGTCTGTATTTCTATCTGCATATGCTTCATCGGCATCATTACAACCATCGCCATCACTATCATAATCTAAATGATTAGGGTTTCCATTTCCATCTAAATCATCTGTTCTACAAGCAGTAATACCAAATGCAATATCATCAATTATTGAGTAGTCTTGAGATGAATCATTTACTTGACCGTATACATAAAAACGAAATGTATATTCCGTATTCCCATCCAAATAAACCGGACCATTAGCTAAATGCTGAAAAGTAGCATATACACCGCCATTATCGGTATGAAAAACATCTGTTGACAACGTGGTCCAAACAGTAGTACCAGCTCTTGTAAAAGCTGTAGCAGAGTAATAAGAATCACCTAGGTCTGGTCTATACCAACCAGAACGTATTTCATTTAAAGCCAAAGAAGAAACCACTGAACTGGTTGTAAAAGATATCTCAATATAATCTCCATTCTGAACTGCCTCTTCTTTAGTTTCAGAAGAAAAAGATTCTATTCTCATATTACTACCGGATACCGAAAATTGAGAACCATTCGTTATCATAGTCTCCGTATCACTTAATACCCAATCTTCAATTTTTGAATCATATTCGGTATCCATTTCTAAATTTCCTGCAGGTGTATTCAACGTCCATGCAAATTCATTGGTTACACTATCTATAGATTCATCACAATCTGACACCCCATCATTGTCATCATCAACATCACACCCATCTGGTACACCGTCATTATCACTATCTATAGCATCATCAAAATAAGGACACTTGTCATTTGCATTATTAACACCATCTCCATCATCATCACACAACTCTGAAGTAACTGTATAATCTGCACTACTTCCTTTTCCTTGACCACCGTTTACTATTACGGGCACTCCATTTACATCAACACTGCCTGAAATACTACCATTACCATTTAAATTTGAAAAATCTAAATTATCAGCTCCTTCCAGAGCATCAAAACAACCATCGCCATCACTATCCAGATCATAAATATCTGAAGTTCCATCACCATCCAAATCGCCGCAACCAGTATTCAATGTAACATTATCAATGTACATTCTGTCGTGATTTGTCTGTATGGCAACACCGTTAAAACGAAGCTCTACCGTATTACTAGTTGGAACAAATGAAAATGACCGTGTAGTCATGTTCAATGTTTCATTATCATTCTGAGAACGACCACCGTTATTTGTTACTATCTGATTTGAAGTTTCCGTAAATTGCTGAACACCTTCAATTAATACATTTAGGGTAACTTCTTTACCATAGTTATTATCTGCTCCTAGATCAAAAGTAATTGTATTGACCGCACCTGATGTTACATTTATAGTTTGATAAAAACTTGCGGTACCAGTTCCGTTCCATTCTGGAAACCAAGCTCTATTGGCATTTCTATTCCATTGTTGTCCAGAACCTGTCCAACCGGGGGAGTTAAATATCCAATACCCAAAATCGTAGTTATTTACCGTACCGGAAGATTTAGAGCATTCTATGGTATCTAAAATACCATCGTTGTCATTATCTAAATCGCAACCATCAGGAACTCCATCATTATCATTATCGATTGCATCATCAAATCCTTCACATTTGTCATTTGCATTATTTACTCCATCATTGTCATCATCACAAAGACCCGAAGTAACAGAATCATCTACACTACTGCCTTTACCTTGTCCACCACTTACTGCTATGGGCACACCATTTTCATCTACAGCACCTGCTATACTACCATCGCTATTTAGATCTGGAAAACCTAAATTACTTGCTCCTTCCAAAGCATCAAAACAACCATCATTATCGCTATCTAAATCTAAAGCATCTGGAGTACCGTCACCATCAGTATCTAAGCATTGTGTAGTGGCCGCTATACTTACCAAATCTACAGCTGCACCATTTGACGTGCCATCTGGAGTGGCATAAAATTGTATTGTTGAGGTGGTAGTGGTTGCTACAAAATTACGTTCGTAATAAAACCACTGCTTAGGTCCTCTTATACCACTTACCAACCCCTCTGCCGTAAAGTTTAGCGTTTCATCAATAAGATGGTTATTACTTGCATCTATAATATCGATATCTAATATTACCGGTGCTCCAACTTCATGACCAATATCTTCTCCCCAATAAAAAGATACCATATAGGTAACACCTATTACAGTATTAACTTCTTGAGAAAGCGTATTGTTCACTCCTCCAGTAACGTTATTATTTCCTGTAATATCTACATATTGATTTCCATGATATGCTGGCGCATAGATATCTGTTGTCCAAGATGGACTTCCTAAACCTACCCAACCATCTAAATTCGTAGTATAGTTCCAACCTGTTAATTGATTTGAATTATAAGTTGCTCCTATAAACGTTCCCGATCCATCTGTAAATCCGTCGGGAAAAGTTGCCGGATCCGTAAAATCTTGCATCTCAAAAGAAGGGTTGATTATTAGATTACCACAACCTTCATCGTAATCAAGAATACCATCGTTGTCATTATCAACATCACAAACGTCATTTATTCCATCACCATCGGTATTTATTCCAGAAGGATCTGTACAACGTTCAATAATACGCACAGTAGCAGTATCACTTTTACCCAAGGAGGGACAAAGAGAATCTGTAGAATCTGTAATAGTATAATCAAAAGATGTTGTACCAGGAAAAGGTGTTGCGCCACTATATGTATAGGATACAATTCCGTTTTCAGCATCATCTATAACAACAGTACCAATAGCTGGTTGAGTAACATTTTCTATTGAAAAATTTTCTCCATCTGGTTCAGAATCGTTAGTAAATAAATGGATTTGAACAGAAACCGAATTTCCATAAGCCACTCGCACCTCATCATCCTCTGCAATTGGAGCATTAGGATTTTCGATTAACTCTGCATCTGTTGTTGTTAAAGTATAGTGATTTGTACCCGCAATTGTACTTGGTTGCGCTATTGCCGTTGCTATTAACCTTGAATAACCACTTGGCTCAGAAGCATCATAGAAATTAGGATAATGAACTTCTATAATATAGGTTTCATTTTCTCCTAAGGGCAAACCAAAATGCACTTCTTCCGATTGTTGTGTACCATGCCCGTACACTCCATTTACCTGCCTTAGTCCACTAATTATATTACCGGAACAATCTCTAATTAACACGTTAGTACCAATAGCGACCCTCCCTAAAAAGCCGCCTGTGGAACCATCTGCACCTCTATCTTCTGTAACATCTATTAACAAGTGATTATTTCGGTTGGCTGCCGGTAAATTATTTATGTAAAGTTGATTGCTATTATTATTAATACTGATGTAAATATCAAGATCCCCATCATCATCAATATCAACCATGGTAGTACCTTCACCATCTCTACCTGTATTAAACTGTTGAGAATCTAAAGAGAAATTCATTGCTAATCCACTGCCAATTACACCTGGTGCCGGTGTGGGACTGTTCAATTGATTTATGTATAAATAACTTCTACTGTTACCTACAAGAATAATATCTATATCACCATCATTATCTATATCTCCACCAGCCAAAGCATCTATGCGAGCACCAGAACTACCATTATTTACATTACCAGGTTGCGGCAATCCTGGAAAAGATGAAGCACCTAAGGCTGTAAATACCCCTCCTCCATCATTTCTGTGTATTTGTGTTTGACCGTTTTCTGTCCAGACCGCATCTAAATCTCCATCATTATCCAAATCCCAAAGTCCATTACCTCCTTTGTTGTTATTTGCTGCCTGCCCTAAATCTGCACCATTAGAAAAATTCCCTCCTTGGTTTAAGAAAAAATCGTTCTCATCTCGCTTACGCATAAAAATATCTACCCAACCGTCATCGTTAACATCTGCCGCAGTACCATAATCACCATCTGTAGCAAATTGATTTAACCCAAACTCAGTGACCCCACTTCCATTACCTGTTGTAATATGAGTAAATAAAACATTAGGGGCTGGATTGGCTATTGTATGGGTTGTATGATCAATAAAATTATTTCGTAATAATTCTATACCCATATCATGATTATCAAAGAAAATATCTAAATCACCATCTCCTTCAAAATCGAAAAACCCGGTTCCTTCAGAATTTACATTTGGCACATTAATAGTAGCACCTGTTCTACCAATAGTTATAGGAGCTGTACCACCTATACCATTACCAAAGGTACCATTAGCGTTCTGAATAAAAATTTGAATTGCATGTCTAGAATTAGTATTACCAGAAGAGTTAATCATAAAATCTGGTTTGCCGTCGTTATTTATGTCTCCCCAAACGGCTTGTCTTTCTGCCCAGTCTCCTGGCATACCAGGTACCAAGGTTGGTTGTACATTGGTAAACGTGTTGTTACCATTGTTACGCATTAAAAAACTTTTTATGTTTTGGCTATTGTTATTCTCTAGAACAAGAACATCTAGGTCTCCATCATTGTCAAAATCTGACCAAGCATGACCACCATCTTTTGGTTGGCCTAAATTTAAACCAAACGAAGCTGCACTTTCAGTAAAAGTTGTTTGTGAAATTATTTTTGAACTTGATAATAAGGCTATACCAATAAAGCCTATATAACTCAAGTTTATCCTCTTTATAAGAGAAACCCCCATGGAAAAATTTTTATAATGCCAATAAGGGGGAATTATTTAGCATGATTTCTTATTATAAAAATCCGCTGATTTTAGAAGGCTAAGAAATTAATGTTGCCAATAATGACAAGGGTAAGGTTAACTAATCAAAAAATGTGGTTTAAACATTAAACACCAGTAAAACACAGAGCTAACAAGCTTTTTTTTTGTAAGAATCATCTGTAATAATTTTAATTACTTTTTATACGATACGTAATATTTCTATTAGTAATTACCGTGTAAGTCTTAATTACAACTTCTGGTGAGAATTCAGACGTTGAGTTTGACCTTGTTCCTGTGGTGGTTATTAGATCTCCTACAGCCGTACCTGATGGTAAAGGGAATACGAACTTATATTTATTTGTATTATCAGTATTTCCGTCATTATCAAGATATAATGATGATGATGTTGCATCTTGATCATCTGAACTACCTTCTACCGCTGTACCTATATAAATTTGACCTTCACCATAATCTTGGGTCAGCCCCAATTGATTATCACCTAATGTAGCTGTGCCTTCATTTATATCAGTAAAAAATACCTCAACGGTTGACCCTGGTGAAGTCCACCCGGTTACTACTAGATTGGTTCCAGAAATAAATGCAGAATTAATAACAGGGAAGTTTTCTAAATTATTAGGTCCTGAATCCGAATCTGCTGTATCATTTAGAGTTACACCATCCATATCCAAATCTATACCTAAACTTGGAATTACCGTTCCATTAGCATAAATAGAATTTTGACTAATTAAGTTTGATGAACCGTCAACAATAGCAATACCGGCCCCACCATTTTGATATATTTTATTATTTGTTACCGAAGAACCATTACCAGCCAATTTCACAGCCATTTGCTGTGGATTTCCTTGACAATTACCACCATCTTGCCCTGATGTTGTTAAAGAATTTTCAGTAATAATAATGCTATCTACTTTATCTTCACCATCAATAGCAGTGGATGCCGATGCTTCAATATAGTTCTGCCTAATAATTACACCAGAACCATCTGCAAGCAAAATAGAATCATCACAAGCTGTACTACCATTATTTATAAAATGATTATTCTGGATGATACTTGAATTACCACCATCTATTAAAATAGCTGACTCTGTTATGGTCGAAAGATAATTTCCATCTACATTAATATCCGCTCCTTTATTTTCTACTCCTACTTTTAAATCGCCCGAATTGTTAGCTGTAGCATCAACACCTATTATGTTTTGAACAACATTTAAAGAGCCTTGTTCCGCTACTATCGCTGAATTCTTATCTGCAAATACACTTAAATTTCTAATGGTAACATTATTCCCTTCTGAGATAAATACATCACCTTTGTCTCTATGCACCTGTATTTCAGGTCTCTCATAATTTGGCAATGCTATATTAGAAACCCCAACAGATGTACCACCAGCACCAACTGTACCCGAATTAACATCACCAGAATAAGCTGCTTGGGTTCTACCATCTATTATTGTATTTGTACCTGTAATTGTTGATAATTCATTTGAATCATCAATTAAAATATTAAAATAGCCTGCAGCATTATAATTTACATCTGCCGTTCTACCAAAACTATCACCAGTTGGTGGTATCATGAAAATAGATACATCTTCTTCCACTGCTGGGTCAAAAATTGAATTAGCCTCAATATCAAGACCAGTTTCACCTAGCGTATTACTGTTCAAAATAAATTGTTCGAGAGAACCTTGACCAAATTCATTTGTATTTACAATAGTATTGAAATTGAATCCGAAATCTATATTAGCAACACCACTACTAGCTATACTTACCAATGATAAACTTTGTGAATCGTCAAAAACACCTAAAGCCGAATCGCTAAAGGCTGTTGGATCTGTTCCCCCAATTTCGGTCAACACTTCAATTGTATTGGTAACATCACCATAACTTCTAAATGTTTGTATCGGTACACAAGTCGTACAGTTAATACCATTATCTCTATTAGACCTAACCGTAGAATTCACCAATTTAACATAGTAATCACCATCTGCCATACCACCAAAACTATAATCGCCACTTACTTTTGAAGTCGTTCTTCTTACAAAGGTGCCATCGCTTTCGTATAATTCTACAATAGCGCTAGATATACCTACACCATTGGCATCGGTCATATTTCTACCTTGACCACCACCATAATTAACATCTTCAAAAACGGTACCCGCAATTAGATTAGAAGGAACCTTTAATACCACTGCTGCAGATATCAAGAAATCTTGACCCACATCTACATTTGCCGTTACCTGAGAATCTCCAGGAGAGATATAAGTAGAAATATCATAAGTATCTAAATCTACACCATATGTTGTATTTACATTATAATCTGGTGTTGTGGTATTATCATACATAGTTGAATTATAGGCATTATTTCCTGTTTGACCACCATCTCCAGATAATGTAAAATCTTGATTTGCCTGATTCGTAATCGAGAGTCGTTCACCGTTAGGGTTAGTTGTACCAGAGCTATTACCATCTAAGGTGGAATCTCCTTCCCATGATAAAAATGATGCTTTTGCACCTGCACCTGCAATTGCATAAAAACTATCTAAAGTAAATGAATTTCCATCATTACTTAAACCATCAAAACCTTGATATAAATTAATATTTACTGCAGGAAGATTAGGATCTTCATAAAAGACAAAAAGCGTCCAACCTCCTAATACAGTTGCCGATGAACAATACGTATTTGAGTTATCTATAGACAATCCAGAAAAATCAAAAACATTGGTGGATGGATTTGCTACACCCGCCACTATATCTGTAACATCACTTACATAACCATAAAAATTCCTATTGGTCAATGTTGTTTGATATTGATAGTTTGCATTAACAGTCTGACCTTCAAAAGTGACCGTACCATCAACTACTGTACTTGAATGTGCCCAGTATAAATATGCTTTTTTAATAGTACCTGTATTTGGTATTGGTGCAATCAACGTATTTGAAGATGATGTAGTGATAGAACAAGCATCGGTATTATTATCATTTGTTCTTAAAGAACCTCCTGTGGTTGAATAATCGTAATACCCATCAAATTCTTGAAAAAGCGTTAATGGGTCATTTGCCAAAATTTGAGAATTTATGTAACCGTTAGCCGTATCACTATAATCTACCGAAGCATATTGAGCAGTGGCATCTGAAAACCCTACTGTAAAATACTCCACTAATTCAGGCACTCCATCATCTACAATAGGTACCGAAAAAGTTTGAACATTGCCCACCTCACCTGTAAAAGTAAGTGTACCATTTACTGATATATAATCACTACCATTATTAGCCGTACCATCGCTAACCATATACTCTACGGTAAACGGTGTTTCAATAAAACCAAATAACCAGCTATATCCATGACGATCACGTACGTGTGTTACTGTAAAAATTGCACTACCAGAATCTTCATCTACGTACACATCATTTACAACAATTTTAGGTCCAGGTGGTGAACAACTAACACTAGCCTGCCAACCGTTACCCGTTGTATTGTTATTTGATGTAAACCTAAAAGTTAAGCAACCGTTGGTATTAGTGGCAAAAATTTGGGTAGGTATATTATCATTATCATATTGCCCAATTAATGTAGCACCAGTACTGTTACCATCATATACGTATAATATATCACCGGGAATTACATCAAACTGATCAAAATTTACCTGTGTATAATTATTTGCTGTATCTGGACAAATAGTATAAACCAGGTCTTCGTTATCAGAATAATTACTAATTCCTCCAGAATCTAAAAATATATCATCACAGGTAGTTGCAGAGCCTCCATCAGTTATAATCAAAGCGTCATTTGCCAAGATGGTACCTGTAGCTGTATCTGTAATATCTATATTAGGGTCAGTAGTTGAAACAAAGGAAAAACTAAAGGTTTCGTCACCTTCAAATATAGTATCATCTGTAATAAAAACGGTTATAGTTTCGGTATCCCAAATGGTACCGTCAAAATTTAAAGTTCCACTTGATGCTGTATAATCTTGGCCCGCAATCGCAGATATATTCGAAGTTGTATAATTAACACTATAAGGTCCGCTCGCAGCACTACCACTGTGCCTTACTGTAAAGGTTGCAGTACCAGCATTTTCGTTTACAGTAACATCATCTACCAATACTTCAGATCCAAATGTTGCCGAGAATTGTACATTATCAATATAAATGGTATCATTATTTCCCCAATTGGTATCACCTCGATAAAAAATAACTGCAGGATTTGAATCTATTTGTGCATTAGTCAAATTATATGTCAATGTTCCAGTTCCACCATCTATTCTCTCTACAAAATTCCACTGGTTATTATCTGCATTATATATGTACACATCTATTGCCTCACCCCCTGCAGAATTTGCATCGTAATCCAATGTCAAAGTTGCGGATGAAGCTCCCGCTAAAGGAACAAATCGATAAATATATCTGTTATCAAGATTTCTGAAACGCAACCTACCTCCAGTGATTTGTATTCTCCCTCCCCAAGCATTACCGTCGTCACCACTTTCGAACCAGTCAGAACTAAAATTTTGAGTACCTTCATTACTACCGTAAAAAGTACTGGTAAACGTATCCAAATAAGTTTCTTGGGCATAGAAACTTGTGGCACACATTAGAACTAATAAATAACAGAAATGCTTTAAACTCATAAATATATGTAAGTGATATAACTTTACAGAAAAAATTCTGCATTACATATCATCTGTAAAAATAGCTAGGAGTTCAGGTCATCCCTAAAATTTGTTGTGAAGTAAGGCTATTAGCAAGTGAACGCTTAAAATACTGCTGTTTAGCCTTTTAAAATTACTGTTTAAATTGCTTTTTTTTCTTGCATTTCATCTATTGTACACCTAAAAATAGGACACTATCAGAGTTTTAAAATATATTACATCATAAATTTTTATACATTGCGTTATCATAATAAAAAAAGCGACCAATATAATTGGTCGCTTTTTTATTACAAATTTATTTTAAAATTACTCTAGGATAATAAACTCTGATCTCCTGTTAATATCATGCTTAGCAGCTGAACATTTAACTCCATCAGAACACTCATTGAGCAATTTAGTTTCACCGAAACCTTCACTAACCAGTCTGTCTTTAGATATTCCTTTTTTTATCATGTAATTAACAGTAGATTCGGCTCTCTTTTGTGATAGCCATAAATTATAAGCAGCTGGACCTCTACTATCTGTATGAGAATTTACTTTTAATTTTAAACTTGGATATTTTTCCATAGCGGCAATAACCTTTTCAATTTCTACTTCAGAATCCTTTCGGATATCATATTTATCAAAATTAAAATAGATAGTACTCAATTGGAGTAATTTTGCTAAATCATCACCAAAACCGGCAGTTATATTATCCCTTTCCAAATAAAAATCAATAATCTTTGGCTTCCCATCAGACACTCCGATATACTCTTCAAATGGAACATAACCTTCCATTAAAGCTCTGACAAAATTACCTTTAGTACAATCTAATTCCAAACTATACGTACCATCAGAGTCAGTTATTGTAGATAATAATTCTTCATTCTTTTCATCAATGACTTTAATAGTAGCCCCAACTAATAATTCATTAGTAATTTTATCTCTTACGGTACCAGTTATTTTCTGAAGACAGTCAAAAACCAAAGGTTTCGTTTCTGTAAAGCTGTAAATATCATCGAAGCCTAAACCTTCTTCACGATTTGATGCTACATATCCAGTTCTTAGCTCTTCATTAAAAATAAAAGTAAAATCATCACTGTTACTATTTACTGGCTTACCAACATTTAAAACTTTTCCAGTAAAATCTTGCCTCTTAATTTTAGTAGCAAACACATCCAAACCACCAAGCCCTGGATGACCATCAGAAGAAAAATACAATATCTCTTCACTAGTAATATAAGGAAAGGTTTCTCTTGCTTCTGTATTAATATTTGAACCTAAATTTTCGGGAGTTCCAAATGAACGATCTTCATTGATAGACACTTTAAATAAATCTGATTCACCAAATGTACCTGGCATATCTGAAACAAAGTATAAGGTTTTCTCATCAGGACTTAAAGCAGGGTTAGCTACAGAATAAGAATTATTATTAAAAGGTAATTCTTCAACTTCCCCCCAAATACCTTTATCCGTTAGTACAGCTCTTAAAATCTTTAGTCTTACAATACCTTTATCATCTTTTACTGTTTTTCTTTTTTCAGAATTGTTTCGTGTAAAATACATGGTCTGACCATCCTTAGTGATAACTGAAGTAGATTCATGAAAGCGAGTATTTACATTTTCTCCAAGTTTTTTGACATGATTTATAGAAGAACTATCTGCGTTAACTTCATACAGGTCTAAAAAATCTTTTGCGTTCCAGGTATGACGATATCTTGCGAAATTACCAGTATCTCTATCAGATGAAAATATTAATCCTTCTTTATAAAATGAAGGTGCAAAATCGGAATAAGGCGAATTATATTCAAAAGAACCTAAGTTATACCTTCCTGAATTTTCTTCAATTTCCGACATAAAATTACGATCATCATTAAATGCAGTAGCACGACCATCACTCTTAGTTATCTCGATAAATTTGTTCATTACACCACTAGAAGCATCATAATCTCCCAAGGTTTTAAGAGATTGAGCATACTTAAAGTAGTCCTCGGCAGTAACTTCTTCCGAATAATCTGTAACGAGTTGTTTGTAAGTTTCAGCAGCTTCTTTGTAATCAGCATTATAATAGTAAGAATTACCTAATTTTCTTAGCAAATCTGCTGATACATACCCCTTATCCAATACCTTTTTATAAATATCGATTGCCGGACTAAAAGAATATGATTCAAACTTTTCATTCCCTTTTTGAATTAGGCGTTCTTGGGCTTTTGTCAACCCATGAACAAACAATAACATCACTAAAATAAACTTTACTTTATGTTTCATATATAAGTTTGCCATTTAGAAAAAACGTGGTGAAACCAGTCTTTGAAATGATTTTACCAATTCATATCTTAAAAGTACTTCAAATGACCCATCATTAAACTGAGTTCCTCCCAAATCTGTTGTTTCCCTATCATATGCTAAGCCTATCATGAATTGATCTGAGATTTGAAATCCGGCCATAGCACTTACAGCAGCATCCCACCTGTACGCTGCTCCAAAAGTAAATTTGTCATTAAACATAAAATTGGCAGATACATCAACCTGTAAAGGAGCACCTCCTACAACTTTCGTTAGCAATGCGGGTTTAAATTTCAAGTTTCCGTTTAAATCAAAAACATATCCCGTAATTAAATAAAAGTTGATTCTTTCTTTAGATAAAAACTTAACACTGTTTGCACTTTGTTGAGAATTATCAAAATGCTCTGTTTGAAATAAATTTGGAGCTGATAGACCAGCGTAAAATTCATTTGAATGATAATACAGACCAACACCTACATTCGGTGAAAACTTATTTTCAATATTATCTGAATCTACAGGTTCCGAATCAAAATTACGTAGTTGGTTAAAATCAAGGTTTAGTAAATTCCCGCCTGCTTTTAATCCAAATGATAATTTACCTTCTGCCGAAACGTCTATAGTATAAGATAAAACAGCATCGAAATATGTTTCCTGTACAACACCGTTACCTATCTCATCATTTACAATTGAAACTCCATACCCAAGCTTACTATTTCTAATTGGGGATTGAATGTTTAATGTTTGGGTTTTAGGAGCTCCTTCAAGGCCAACCCATTGAGATCTATATAATCCGGTGATACTTAATTGCCCCCTTGATCCTGCGTAAGCAGGGTTTACACTCATTGTGTTAAACATATATTGGGTATACTGAGCATCTTGTTGGGCAACGGCACTACTACAAACGAGCAACAAACCTCCAAACAGGATTAAAAACTTATTTTTAATATTCATATTTTATCAACTATTATCTACTAATATAAAGATATTCACTATCAACTTTGCTTTCTCCTTCAAAGGTAGTATAATCAAAAATATAGAAATATATTCCTGCAGGAAGATATTCATCTACCCCTAATGTAGACCTACCTCTTGATCGACCATCAAATACATTATTTTGATTATTATAATTCTCGCCTTCATATACAGCTACACCCCATCTATTAAAAATTTTCAATGTACTGCTACGAATTTTATCAACTCCTCTTATAAACAAGAATTCATTTCTACCATCCCCGTTCGGCGTAACCATTTGATTTACCTCTATGGGATTGTCGTCAATATCTGTAGAATCATTATCAACAACTGTTATTTCAACTGTTGCAGAATCACAATTATCAAACGCATCACATACAGTATACTCAATAATATCTATTCCTTCAAAACCATCGTATGGAGTATAAATAATAGTATCATCAGAAATATCGTCGGGTGTGCCGCCATCATTGATTTCAACTGTTCCATTTGATGGGTCAGTTACAGTTAATGTCCCTTCATTTGGAACTCCAAGGTCATTTTCCAATATATCGATGTCGATTGGTGTATCAATAGGTGTAGACACAAAATCATCAACTACATCTAAAGCTATTGGATCACCTACAGTAATGGTAACGGTCGCAGTATCACAATTACCATCTGCATCACATACAGTATACTCAATAATATCTATTCCTTCAAAACCATCGTTCGGAGTGTAAATAATAGTATCATCAGAAATATCGTCAGGTGTACCGCCATCATTGATTTCAACTGTACCATTTGATGGGTCCGTTACGGTCAATATTCCATCACTTGTAACTCCAAGGTCATTTTCCAATATATCGATGTCGATTGGTGTATCAATAGGTGTAGACACAAAATCATCAACAACATCTAAAGCTACTGGGTCACCTACAGTAATGGTAACAGTCGCAGTATCACAGTTTCCTTCTGCATCACATATCGTATATTCTATTACTTCAGTTCCTTCAAAATCATCGTTTGGTGTATAAATAATGGTATCATCAGAAATATCGTCAGGTGTGCCGCCATCATTGATTTCAACTGTTCCATTTGATGGGTCAGTTACGGTCAATGTCCCATCATTTGGAACTCCAAGATCATTTTCTAAAATATCGATATCGATTGGTGTATCAATTGGTGTAGAGACAAAATCATCAACAACATCTAAAGCTACTGGTTCACCTACAGTAATGGTAACAGTCGCAGTATCACAGTTACCTTCTGCATCACATACAGTATAATCAATAATATCTATTCCTTCAAAACCATCGTTCGGAGTATAAATAATAGTATCATCAGAAATATCGTCGGGTGTGCCGCCATCATTGATTTCAACTGTTCCATTTGATGGGTCAGTTACGGTCAATGTCCCATCATTTGGAACTCCAAGATCATTTTCTAAAATATCGATATCGATTGGTGTATCAATTGGTGTAGAGACAAAATCATCAACAACATCTAAAGCTACTGGTTCACCTACAGTAATGGTAACAGTCGCAGTATCACAGTTACCTTCTGCATCACATACAGTATACTCAATAATATCTATTCCTTCAAAACTATCGTTCGGAGTGTAAATAATAGTATCATCAGAAATATCCTCAGGAGTGCCGCCATCATTGATTTCAACCGTTCCATTTGATGAGTCCGTTACGATCAATATCCCATCATTTGGTACTCCAAAGTCATTTTCCAATATATCGATGTTGATTGGTGTATCTATAGGTGTGGAGACAAAATCATCAACTACATCTAAAGCTATTGGGTCACCTACAGTAATGGTAACAGTCGCTGTATCACAGTTACCTTCTGCATCACATACCGTATATTCTATTACTTCAGTTCCTTCAAAATCATCGTTTGGTGTATAAATAATGGTATCATCAGAAATATCGTCAGGTGTACCTCCATCATTGATTTCAACCGTTCCATTTGATGGGTCCGTTACGGTCAATGTTCCATCACTTGGAACTCCAAGGTCATTTTCTAATATATCGATATCTATAGGTGTATCAACCGGAGTGGATACAAAATCATCAAGTACATCTAATTCAATAGCACTATCAGGATCTAAATAATCCGGAGTACCATCGTTATCACTATCGTCATTGGTTGGATCGCCATCATTGTTCGCATCCTCGTCTGGTGTTTCTATTCCATCACCGTCATCGTCCAGGTCCCTATAGTTCACATCCTCGGTGCCATCCGTATCAGGTAGATCGTTCGCCGGGTCGTCGATCTCGTCGTTAACGTCGAATCCGTCATTTACATCCGAACCTTCGTAACCATCGTCAAGACCATCTCCGTCCGTATCTATCCCTGTATAGGTCTGGTCGGCAATACCATCAAAATTGAAATCGTTGCCCTCGTTGTTATCAGGTACGGAGTCATTATCACTGTCATTGTCCAAATAATCCACATTATCCGTACCGTCAGTATTCACAGGTGTAAGTCCGGAAGGATATGCACTGTTAACGCCATCGTTGGAAGCATATGTTGCGGCATCGTCATCATTTGGAGCTATATAGCCCGATGTGGTCTGTGCCTCTACATTATCAGGTATACCATCGTTATCCGAATCAATATCCAAATGGTTTGGCTTACCGTCATTATCACTATCCAACGGATCGGTCAACGGGTCGTTGTCACCATCCAGGTTCGGGTCTTCAACCGTATCCAATATACCATCATTATCATCATCTAGATCGGCACTGTCAGGAACTCCGTCACCATCTGTATCAATTTCATTTTGACAAACAATCGGCTTCAAAAATAAAATTACAGCACTTTTAAAATGCGAAGTTGTATAGAATTCAATTTGATTAGCTACTTCTGTAGATTCCCATGTAAATCTTTCATGTTCATCAACTAAACTATTGCTACTATTCTGTACAAAATAATTATTACCATTTGTTCCTGAAGTTAAGCCATCTGCAAGTATGGTATTCGTAAAATTATAAACAACACCATCTAAAGCAGTTATACCATCTGAACTATTACCACCGACCAACTCAGAGTGTTTTGCCGTGATTATAACAGGTACCGACCCTGTTATAGAAAAATTTATTCTCTTATCATTCTGAACCATGAACAATCCAGAATTAAACGTACTACCACCGGTCATACTAACAAGAATACTGCCTTCTGGCAATCCCCATTTATAACTAACATCTATATTGCTGACAATTAGGGTTCCATTATCAACACCATTCTGAACACCTAAATCTTCTGAACGAATCTCTTTGGAATCATAAACCGTACAATCAACTTCAGCATCTATTGATTTGACAGACAATACATTAAGCGCTTTGTTTTGACTACCAAATAAATTTAGGCCACAGAAAAATACAAGGAAACAAAAAAATAAATAGTTAGAACTATTTAAAATTAATCTGTTAATTTTTATAAAAGTAATTTTACCCATAAGTGTTAGTGTTTTACTAATCACCATGGCACAAGGGTAGAGTTTTTATTGTAATATATAAGAAAGTGGGGCAGTCTTATTAAAACGATGCTAAGATATATTATAAATGAATCAACTCAAATTCTTTTTCGATTAACCATCAAATTCAAAAGACAATCGGTTAAAAAATTAGGTCAATTACTTTATAATATTTAACATTTGAACTATCTACGATAATTATGAACTTAAAGACCATTCTACTTGAAAAATATCTTATTAATTTCAAAATAATATTCATTCAATTGATGTGAAACATTCAAAACTATTGAAAACCTAAAACTATCATTTAGTAATCTTAAATGTTAAGAATTGAAATTATCTTACTTTTGCACAAATTTTGTATATGACCTTTAAGCAAGAAATAGAACGCAGAAGAACCTTTGGAATAATTTCTCACCCAGATGCAGGTAAAACTACATTAACTGAAAAATTATTACTTTTTGGTGGTGCCATACAAGAAGCTGGAGCTGTTAAGAATAATAAAATAAAAAAAACAGCTACAAGTGATTTTATGGAGATTGAAAGACAAAGAGGTATTTCTGTTGCGACCTCAGTTCTTGCATTTATTTATAAAGATAAAAAAATAAATATATTAGATACTCCTGGTCATAAGGACTTCGCTGAAGATACTTTTAGAACTTTAACAGCTGTAGATAGCGTAATAGTCGTTATAGATGTTGCAAAAGGTGTGGAGGAACAAACCGTAAAACTAGTTGAAGTTTGCCGCATGCGTAAAATACCAATGCTGGTATTCATTAATAAACTAGATAGAGAAGGTCAAGATGCTTTTGATCTACTAGATGAATTAGAACAAAAATTAGGTCTTTCTGTAACTCCACTAAGTTTCCCTATTGGAATGGGATACGACTTTAAAGGAATTTACAATATCTATGAAAAAAACATCAACCTATTTAGCGGTGATAGTAAAAAGAATATAGAAGAAACGATTGCCTTTGACGATGTAACCAATCCTGAATTAGATAAAATCATTGGTAACAAAGCTGCTTCCGAATTAAGAGATAATCTAGAATTAGTTTGGGGCGTTTACCCTCCATTCAACAAAGAATTATATTTAAAAGGAGATCAGCAACCTGTCTTCTTTGGTTCCGCATTAAATAATTTCGGAGTAAGAGAATTACTTGATTGCTTTATTCAAATCGCCCCTACTCCACGTTCTAAAAAAGCTGAAGAGCGATTAGTTGAAGCAAATGAAAAAGAAATGACAGGATTCGTCTTTAAAATTCATGCCAACATGGATCCTAAGCACAGAGATCGACTTGCTTTTATAAAAATTGTATCCGGTACCTTTGAAAGAAACAAACCTTATTTACATGTTAGACAAGGAAAGAATCTAAAATTTTCTAGTCCGAACGCCTTCTTTGCGGAGAAAAAAGAAATTGTAGATATTTCATATCCCGGAGACATTGTTGGTTTACATGATACAGGTAATTTCAAAATTGGAGACACGCTTACACAAGGAGAAAGCTTACATTACAAAGGTATACCTAGCTTTTCCCCTGAGCATTTTAGATATATAAACAATGCTGACCCAATGAAGTCTAAGCAACTTAACAAGGGTATTGATCAACTTATGGATGAAGGTGTTGCCCAGCTATTTACTTTAGAACTTAATGGACGTAAAGTAATCGGAACTGTTGGAGCACTCCAGTTTGAAGTTATACAATATAGGCTTGAACATGAATATGGAGCTAAATGTAGCTATGAAAATTTTAATGTATACAAAGCTTGTTGGGTAGGTACCGAAAATAGAAAAACGGATGAATTCAAAGAATTTGAACGTGTAAAGCAAAAATTCTTAGCAAAGGATAAAAAGGGACAATTGGTATTTTTAGCAGATTCTTCATTCTCACTTCAAATGACACAGCAAAAATATCCATCAGTAAAACTACATTTCACTTCTGAATTTGAATAAAAAAAGCCCAACTTAAAAGTTGGGCTTTTTTTATGCTTCTCCAGTTGGACCAAAATTAATTGGTATGGATGGTTGTTCATAATCCTTTATAGTACCATTTGCTTTTTCAAAACGCTGAACGTTATCGTTTAGCGCTTTTAAAAATTTCTTAGCATGTTGAGGAGTTAAAATTATTCTACTCTTCACTTTTGCTTTTGGTGCACCTGGCATCATACTTATAAAATCAACTACAAATTCAGATACTGAATGATTTATAATTGCAAGGTTAGAATATATACCCTCTGCCATTTTTTCATCTAACTCAATATTAATCTGTTTTTGATTAGGATTTTTGCTGTCACTCATATTTAAAATTTTATAAAAAAATAACCCTCAAATAGAATTTGAGGGTTATAATAAATTTAGAATCTTAGTGCCTCTTTACGAGCCATAATTTCATCATATTCTTCTTTAGAACCAACGATAATACTATCGTAGTCTCTCATACCCGTACCAGCCGGAATCTTATGACCAACAATTACATTTTCTTTAAGACCTTCTAACGTATCAATCTTACCACTTACAGCAGCTTCATTTAATACTTTAGTAGTTTCTTGGAAAGATGCAGCAGAAATAAATGATTTCGTCTGTAACGATGCTCTAGTAATACCCTGAAGTATTGGAGTTGCAGTCGCCGATACAGCATCTCTTGCTTCAACCAAAGCCTTATCACCACGTCTCAATAAAGAATTCTCATCCCTTAACTCACGAGGAGTAACAATTTGACCTGGTTTTAGGTTATCAGAATCACCTGCTTCCATTACTACTTTCTTACCAAATATTTCATCATTCTCTTTTATGAAATCATCTTTGTGAATCAATTGATTCTCTAGGAAGATGGTATCACCCGGATCTTGAATTCTTACTTTACGCATCATCTGTCTAACAACTACTTCGAAGTGCTTATCATTAATTTTCACACCTTGTAGTCTATAAACTTCTTGAACTTCGTTTACCAAATACTGTTGTACAGCAGACGGACCTTTAATAGCCAAGATATCTTCTGGAGTAATTGAACCATCTGATAATGGCATACCAGCTCTAACATAATCATTTTCTTGTACTAAAATCTGATTAGAAAGCTTTACAAGATATTTCTTCACTTCGCCCAATTTCGACTCTATGATGATTTCTCTATTTCCTCTTTTGATTTTACCGAAAGAAACAACACCGTCAATTTCAGAAACAACAGCTGGATTAGATGGGTTTCTTGCTTCGAATAATTCTGTAACTCTAGGAAGACCACCAGTAATATCACCTGCTTTAGCAGACTTACGTGGAATCTTAACTAAAATTTTACCTTCCTTAATCTTGTCACCATCATCTACCATAATGTGTGAACCTACCGGCAAGTTGTAAGAACGTAAAGTTTCTCCTTTTGCATCTTGAATCAATAAAGTTGGAATCAACTTCTTGTTTCTAGATTCAGAAATTACTTTTTCCTGGAAACCTGTCTGTTCATCTATTTCAACTTGATAAGTTACACCTTGCTCTATATTTTCATAAGCAATCTTACCAGGGAATTCAGATACAATTACACCGTTATATGGATCCCAAGAACAAATAACATCTCCTTTAGTAACTTTAGCACCATTCTCAACAAATAACTGAGAACCGTAAGGTATGTTACTAGTACTTAAAGTTATACCTGTTTTACCATCAACAACTTTTATCTCACTTGTTCTAGAGATTACAATTTCAGCTGGTTTACCATCTGAACCTTCTCCTGTTACTGTTCTTAAATCTTCAATTTCAGCTATACCTGAGAATCTTACCTCTAACTTATTATCTTCAGAAATGTTACCTGCAATACCACCTACGTGGAATGTTCTTAATGTAAGTTGTGTACCTGGCTCACCTATTGATTGCGCAGCAACAACACCCACAGCCTCACCTCTTTGTACCATTTTATTGGTAGAAAGGTTTCTTCCATAACATTTAGCACATATTCCTTTATCCGCCTCACATGTAAGTGCTGAACGTACTTCGATTTTTTCTATCGGAGAAGCTTCAACTCTCTTCACATCAACTTCCATGATTTGCTGACCAGCCTGAAGAACTAATTCTTCTGTCATAGGGTTATATACATCATGTAATGATACACGACCTAAAATTCTTTCCCCTAAGCTTTCAACAATCTCTTCATTCTTCTTAAGCGCCTGTACTTCAACTCCTCTAAGAGTTTCACAATCCTCAGTGTTAATTATAACATCTTGAGACACATCAACCAATCTTCTTGTTAAATACCCAGCATCTGCTGTTTTCAAAGCGGTATCTGCAAGACCCTTACGAGCACCGTGTGTTGAAATAAAGTATTCTAGGATAGAAAGACCTTCCTTAAAGTTAGAAAGAATTGGGTTTTCAATAATTTCACCACCACCGGCAGTAGATTTTTTAGGCTTAGCCATCAAACCACGCATACCAGTTAACTGACGAATTTGCTCTTTAGAACCCCTTGCACCAGAATCAAGCATCATATACACTGAGTTGAAACCTTGCTGATCCTCACGGATACGTTTCATAGCCAACTCTGTCAATTGAGCGTTAGTTGATGTCCAAACATCAATAACCTGATTATATCTCTCGTTATTGGTAATAAGACCCATGTTGTAGTTAGCCATAATACCATCAACTTGACCATTGGCCTCACCGATCATATCCATTTTTTCAGCAGGTATAATAATATCACCTAAACTGAATGACAATCCGCCTTTAAAGGCAAAATCATAACCCATGGTTTTAATCTTATCCAAGAAAGCAGCCGTTACTGGAACACTTGTAACTGCTAAAATATCACCAATGATATTTCTTAAGGCTTTCTTATTAAGAACTTGGTTAATATAACCTGCAGCTTCTGGCACGTGATTATTAAATAATACACGACCAACAGTAGTAGGTATAATTTTATAAACCAACTCACCTTCTTCATTGAAATCTTTTGCTCTAACTTTTATACCTGCATTAAGATTTACCATGCCTTCATTGAAAGCAATTTCTACCTCTTCAGCCGAATAAAAAGTTAAACCTTCACCAATCACCGGAACTTCTGGTGTTGATTTACGCTCTTTGGTCATGTAATACAGACCCAAGACCATATCCTGTGATGGTACCGTAATAGGTGATCCATTCGCAGGGTTTAATATGTTTTGAGAAGCAAGCATTAATAACTGAGCTTCTAAAATTGCCTCTGGTCCTAATGGTAAGTGAACCGCCATTTGATCCCCATCAAAATCCGCATTAAATGCAGTACATGCTAATGGGTGAAGACGAATCGCTTTACCTTCTATTAATTTAGGTTGGAATGCTTGGATACCTAAACGGTGCAAAGTAGGTGCCCTGTTCAATAATACTGGGTGACCTTTCAATACATTTTCCAAAATATCCCAAACTACAGGCTCTTTTTTATCTATAATCTTCTTAGCGGACTTTACTGTTTTTACAATACCTCTTTCAATCAGTTTTCTGATTACAAATGGTTTGTACAATTCAGCTGCCATGTCTTTTGGAAGCCCACATTCAAATAAATTCAATTCTGGTCCAACAACAATTACCGAACGTGCAGAATAATCAACACGCTTTCCAAGTAAGTTTTGACGGAAACGACCTTGCTTACCTTTCAATGAATCAGAAAGAGATTTCAAAGGTCTGTTAGATTCTGTTTTTACAGCTGACGCTTTTCTCGTGTTATCGAATAAAGAATCAACAGCTTCCTGAAGCATACGTTTTTCATTACGTAAAATAACTTCTGGAGCTTTAATCTCTACCAATCTTTTAAGACGGTTATTACGAATAATTACTCTTCTGTAAAGATCATTTAAATCAGATGTTGCAAATCGACCACCATCTAATGGTACTAATGGGCGTAATTCTGGTGGTATAACCGGAATTACTTTCATTATCATCCACTCCGGCTCATTTTCTCTATTTTCTTGAGATTCTCTTAAAGCTTCAACAACTTGTAAACGCTTTAAAGCTTCCGTTTTACGTTGCTTTGAAGTTTCTGTATTTGCTTTATGTCTAAGCTCAAAAGAAAGTTCTTTAAGATTTATTCTACCTAATAAATCAATTAAACACTCCGCTCCCATTTTAGCAATAAACTTATTTGGGTCAGAATCTTCTAAATATTGATTTTCTTGTGGAATAGTATCTAAAATATTCAAATACTCTTCCTCAGTTAAGAAATCCATTTTTTGGATTTCTTCACCTTCAGGACCTTTAGCTATACCAGGTTGAATTACTACATAACGTTCATAGTAAATAATCATATCCAATTTCTTGGACGGCAAACCTAATAGGTAACCTATTTTGTTAGGTAAAGAACGGAAATACCATATATGAGCAACTGGTACTACCAAATTAATATGACCTACGCGGTCTCTACGTACTTTTTTCTCCGTTACTTCTACTCCACAACGGTCACATACGATACCACGGTAACGAATACGCTTATATTTACCACAAGCACATTCATAATCTTTTACAGGACCGAAAATACGCTCACAGAACAAACCATCACGTTCTGGTTTGTGAGTTCTATAGTTAATTGTTTCGGGCTTTAAAACTTCACCTCTAGACTCTGCCAAAATAGATTCTGGCGAAGCTAATCCTATTGAAATTTTATCGAACCTTTTTATTGGGTTATTATCTTTTATTCTAGCCATAATAGCGTGCTGATAATGTTTTAATTTGTTTTACTTAATAGTTTTCAATATAAAATATTGAACTATTCCTCAAGTCTAATATCCAAACCTAATCCCTTAAGTTCGTGCATTAAAACGTTGAAAGATTCTGGTAAACCAGGTTCTGGCATTGTTTCGCCTTTAACAATTGATTCATAGGTTTTAGCTCTTCCGATAACATCATCAGACTTAACCGTTAAAATCTCACGTAAAGTTGCAGATGCACCATATGCTTCAAGTGCCCAAACTTCCATCTCACCAAATCTTTGACCACCAAATTGAGCTTTACCACCCAAAGGTTGTTGTGTAATTAATGAATATGGTCCTATAGAACGTGCGTGCATTTTATCATCTACCATGTGACCAAGTTTCAACATATAAATCACCCCTACTGTTGCAGGCTGATCAAAACGCTGACCTGTTCCACCATCATATAAGTATGTATGTCCAAATCTTGGAATACCTGCTTCGTCAGTATAAGCATTAATTTGATCCAATGTAGCACCATCAAAAATTGGAGTTGCATACTTTCTACCAAGTTTAAGACCTGCCCAACCTAATACAGTTTCATAAATCTGTCCAATGTTCATACGCGATGGTACACCCAGTGGGTTAAGTACGATATCAACAGGAGTTCCATCTTCCAAGAACGGCATATCTTCATGACGTACTATTCTAGATACAATACCTTTATTACCGTGTCTACCTGCCATTTTATCACCAACTTTCAGCTTACGCTTCTTAGCAATATAAACTTTAGCTAATTTCATAATACCTGCAGGTAATTCATCACCTACAGAAATTGTAAACTTATCTCTTCTCAAGTTTCCTTGTAAATCGTTAAGTTTAATTTTATAGTTATGAAGTAAATCAGCAACCAATCCATTAGTATCGTTATCTGTTGTCCAGCTACCACCTACTAGGTGTGCAAAATCATCAACAGAGTTTAACATTTTCATGGTATACTTTTTACCCTTAGGTAAAACTTCTTCTCCTAAATCATTAAGCACACCTTGAGAAGTTTTACCATTTACTATTGTAAATAATTTCTCTACAAGTACATCTTTTAATTCTTGGAATTTTACTTCGTATTCCAATTCTAACTTAGAAAGCTCTTCTTTATCTTCAGAACGTTTTCTCTTATCCTTTACAGATCTTGAGAATAATTTCTTTTCAATTACAACACCTCTAAGAGAAGGTGAAGCTTTTAAAGAAGCATCTTTTACATCACCCGCTTTATCTCCAAAAATGGCACGTAATAATTTTTCTTCAGGTGTAGGATCAGACTCACCTTTTGGTGTAATCTTACCAATAAGAATATCACCAGGCTTAACCTCGGCACCAATTCTTATCATACCATTTTCATCCAAGTCTTTTGTAGCCTCTTCTGAAACGTTAGGTATGTCATGAGTAAGCTCTTCTGCACCTAATTTTGTATCTCTTACTTCTAAAGAATATTCATCAACATGAATAGACGTAAAAATATCTTCACGAACAACCTTTTCAGAAATTACAATTGCATCCTCAAAGTTATAACCCTTCCACGGCATAAATGCCACTGTTAAGTTTCTACCTAATGCTAATTCCCCTTTTTCAGTTGCATAACCTTCACAAAGAACTTGTCCTTTTTTAACTCTATCACCAACTTGTACAATTGGTTTAAGGTTAATATTTGTTCCTTGATTCGTTTTTCTGAACTTAACTAAGAAATATGTTTTACTATCCTCCTCGAAACTAATTAATCTCTCCTCATCAGTTCTATCATATTTGATAGTTACTTTTTGAGCATCTACATATTCAATAACACCATCACCTTCAGCATTTATCAATACTCTAGAATCAGAAGCCACTTGACGCTCTAAACCTGTTCCTACAATCGGTGATTGTGGTTTCAATAAAGGAACTGCCTGACGCATCATGTTAGATCCCATCAAAGCCCTGTTCGCATCATCATGTTCCAAGAATGGAATCAAAGATGCAGAAATAGATGCAATTTGATTAGGAGCTACATCCGTATACTGAATTTCTGATGGATCTACAACTGGGAAATCACCTTCTTCTCTAGCAATAACCTTTTCAGCATCAATAGTACCATCTTCTTTCATTGGAATGTTTGCTTGCGCAATTTTCATTCCTTCTTCTTCTTCAGCACTTAAATAAGTGAAATTTTTATAATCAACAACAGAATTAGTAACCTTTCTATATGGTGTTTCTAAGAACCCCATTGGATTTACTTTAGCAAACACAGATAATGAAGAAATCAAACCAATGTTTGGACCTTCTGGAGTTTCAATAGGACATAAACGACCATAGTGTGTATAGTGAACATCACGTACTTCGAAACCAGCACGCTCTCTTGATAAACCACCTGGCCCTAATGCAGACAATCTTCTTTTGTGCGTAATTTCAGCTAATGGATTCGTTTGATCCATAAACTGAGACAACTGATTTGTTCCGAAGAAAGAATTAATAACAGAAGACAATGTCTTCGCATTAATTAAATCTATAGGTGTAAATACTTCATTATCACGAACATTCATACGTTCACGAATTGTTCTTGCCATACGAGCAAGACCAACACCAAACTGAGATGATAACTGTTCCCCTACTGTTCTAACACGACGGTTAGATAAGTGGTCAATATCATCAATCTCCGCCTTAGAGTTAATTAACTCAATTAAATATTTTATTATAGTTATGATATCCTCTTTGGTTAATACCTGCTTATCCATTCCAATATCCAACTGTAATTTCTTATTCATTCTATAACGACCAACTTCACCTAAGTTGTAACGTTGATCAGAAAAGAATAATTTATCAATAATACCACGTGCTGTTTCCTCATCTGGCGGCTCAGCATTACGTAATTGACGATAGATATGTTCAACGGCTTCTTTTTCAGAGTTCGTTGGATCCTTTTGTAATGTATTATGAATAATTGCGTAATCAGATTGCGCATTATTTTCTTTATGTAAAAGAATAGTTTTTACATCAGCATCTATAATTTCAGTAATATGATCTTTTTCAAGAATAGTATCTCTATCTAAAACAATCTCATTACGTTCTATTGATACAACTTCACCAGTATCCTCATCAACAAAATCCTCATGCCAAGTGTTCAATACTCTTGCCGCTAATTTACGACCAAGAACTTTTTTTAATCCGGCATTAGAAACTTTCACTTCTTCAGAAAGATCGAAAATTTCTAAAATATCCTTATCACGCTCAAAACCAATAGCTCTGAATAAAGTTGTAACCGGTAATTTTTTCTTTCTATCGATATAAGCATACATAACGCCATTAATATCGGTAGCAAATTCTATCCAAGAACCTTTAAAAGGAATTACCCTAGCAGAATATAATTTTGTTCCGTTTGCATGGAAAGATTGACCAAAGAATACCCCTGGAGATCTATGCAACTGAGAAACCACAACTCTCTCTGCACCATTGATCACAAAAGTACCACTTGGAGTCATATATGGAATTGTACCTAAATACACATCCTGTACAATCGTTTCAAAATCTTCATGTTCTGGATCAGTACAATATAATTTTAAACGTGCTTTTAAAGGGACGCTATAAGTAAGACCACGTTCAATACATTCTTGTATAGAATATCTTGGTGGGTCTATAAAATAATCAAGGAATTCCAATACAAACTGATTTCTTGTATCAGTAATTGGGAAATTTTCCATGAAGGTATTATAAAGACCTTCATTACCTCTTTCATCTGATTTAGTCTCTAGTTGAAAAAAGTCTTGGAAAGATTTAATCTGAATATCTAAGAAATCCGGGTAATCCGGTGTGTTTCTTGCGGAAGCGAAGCTTATTCTTTCAGTATTATTTGTGAACATCTACGGACAGTGTTTTGATCGTGAGTACTAAATGAGTAGTATACATCTTAATATACCTAAATCTATAAAATGGCTTAGGTCTAACCGCCAAAAGCGAAAAGACCTAAACCAAAAGTAATATGGTTGTTGCTATTATTTAAGCTCAACTTCTGCTCCAGCTTCTTCCAATGATTTTTTAATACCTTCAGCTTCATCTTTAGAAACTGCTTCTTTAACAGCTTTTGGCGCGCTATCAACGATATCTTTCGCATCTTTCAAACCTAAACCAGTTAATTCTTTTACTAATTTAACTACAGCTAATTTAGAAGCACCTGCTGCTTTCAAAATTACATCGAATTCAGTTTTCTCTTCAACTGCTTCACCAGCTTCACCACCACCAGCTGCTACTGCAACTGCTGCTGCTGCAGGCTCGATACCGTACTCATCTTTTAATATATCAGCTAACTCATTTACTTCTTTTACAGTAAGGTTAACCAATTGCTCTGCGAAATCTTTTAAATCTGCCATTTTCTATCGTTTAATAAAATTTTTAAAATATACTTAGTTAATTGTGCGTACTTATCTTTCAGATAATGTTTTTAGAATACCTGCTAGTTTACCACCACCAGATTTAAGTCCAGAAATAACATTCTTGGCTGGAGATTGTAACAATCCAATAATTTCACCAATCATTTCTTCTTTAGACTTAATGCTAACTAAAGCATCTAAATTTTCATCACCTATGTAAATTGCTTCTTCTACAAAAGCTCCTTTCAATAAAGGCTTATTAGATTTTTTTCTAAAATTCTTTATTAATTTTGCAGGAGCATTGGCAACATCAGAAAACATAAGAGAAGTATTCCCTTTCAATGTTTCTGGTAATTCACCAAATTCTTTTTCCGAAGCTTCCATTGCTTTTGCAAGCAAAGTATTCTTAACTACAGCCAGTCTTATATTAGCTTTAAAGCAAGCTCTTCTTAAATCAGAAGTTGTACCTGCATCTAAACCTGAGATATCTGCCACATAAATAGTGGTACTATCTGCCAACTGCGTAGTCAAATCTTTTATAACCGTTGCTTTTTCTTCTCTTGTCATACTTTTAATTTTTAACTACCAGCTGTTAAACTGACTTTGGATCTAATTGCAAACTAGGACTCATAGTACTAGACATGAAAATTGATTTCATGTAAACACCTTTTGCCGCAGTTGGCTTCATCTTATTCAAAGTATCCAACAACTCCTTAGCATTATCTGCAATTTTATCTGCAGAAAAAGAAGCTTTACCTATCGCAGCATGTACGATACCTGTTTTATCAACTTTGAAATCTATTTTACCTGCCTTAACTTCAGATACAGCCTTAGCTACATCCATAGTTACAGTTCCTGTCTTTGGATTCGGCATTAAACCTCTTGGCCCCAATACTCGACCTAAAGGACCTAATTTACCCATTACACTTGGCATAGTGATGATAACATCAACATCCGTCCAACCGTTTTTGATTTTTTCCAAATACTCATCTAAACCAACATAGTCAGCACCCGCTTCTTGAGCTTCTGCTTCCTTGTCTGGTGTTACCAAAGCCAAAACTTTAACATCTTTACCAGTTCCATGAGGTAATGTTACCACACCACGAACCATTTGATTAGCTTTTCTTGGATCTACACCCAAACGAACTGCTAAATCAACAGATGCATCGAATTTTGTATTGGTTATCTCTTTTATTAAAGCTGAAGCTTCTGTAACAGAGTATAATTTATCTTTCTCTATTTTAGAATGCGCTTCCTTTTGCTTCTTAGTTAACTTTGCCATTTAATTACTTTTAAGATTTTAAAAAGGTTTCTTTCCTGCTACCTTCATACCCATAGAACGTGCAGTACCCGCTATCATACTCATAGCTGATTCTACTGTAAACGCATTAAGGTCAACCATTTTATCTTCGGCTATAGCCTTGATTTGGTCCCAAGTAACACTACCTAATTTTACTCGGTTAGGTTCGCCAGATCCTTTCTTAATCTTAGCCGCTTCCAATAGCTGAATTGCCGCCGGTGGTGTTTTTACAACGAAGTCGAAAGACTTATCTTTGTAAACGGTGATAACAACTGGTAATATCTTACCTGGTTTATCCTGTGTACGAGCATTGAACTGCTTACAGAACTCCATTATGTTAACACCAGCAGCACCTAAGGCAGGTCCAACCGGTGGCGATGGATTCGCTGCACCTCCCTTAACTTGTAGTTTAACTACTTTACCTATTTCTTTTGCCATTGTTTAAAATTAAATTGAAAGTGTGTTTACGGAAGCAACACTACTTTAATTATATGTATGTAACACTTATTATAATATTTATACTTTTTCTACTTGCATATAGCTAAGCTCTAACGGAGTTTTTCTTCCGAAAATCTTAACCATAACTTCAAGCTTACGCTTTTCTTCATTAATCTTCTCAACAGTACCATTGAAGCCATTAAAAGGACCATCAATAACTTTAACCGTTTCACCAAATACAAATGGAATTGCTACACTATCAGTATTAACAGCTAGCTCATCTACTTTACCTAGCATTCTATTCACTTCATTTTTTCTTAAAGGAACCGGGTCACCCCCTTTAGTTTCCCCTAAAAATCCTATAACATTAGTTATAGACCTAACAATGTGAACCATTTCACCACCTAAATTGGCTTTAATCATAATATAACCAGGAAAATAAACTCTTTCTTTGTTTATTTTCTTTCCATTTCTGATTTGAACAACCTTCTCGGTAGGAACAAGAACATCTTCTAAATAGTCTGAAAAACCATGACGCTCTACCTCACTCTCTATGTATCCCTTGATTTTATTCTCCTGACCACTGACAGCTCTGACAACGTACCATTTCTTTTCCAATACCTCTGACATAGTCCTTATTAGTTTAAAACGTAGTTGAAATATGATTTAATCACTTTACTAAAGACCGTATCCACACCCCATGTCGCTAAAGCGAAAAGGATAGAAAACACAGCTACAATAACCATCAAATTAGATGACTCTGCACGTGAAGGAAGAGTAACATTATTCCTTAACTCTTCAACGGATTCTTTTATATATGTGAACATTTAAATTCTATTTTACAATTTCAACAAAGTAGGATAATTAATCCAAATTCTATTATGGCACGGGAGGAGAGACTCGAACTCCCGACACCTGGTTTTGGAGACCAGTGCTCTACCAACTGAGCTACACCCGTATGAACGATGAACTTAATCACCAATTCTATTTTTTGCATGTAAAGGTGTCCCGCTTGAGCGAGACACCCTTAAATACAATACTCTTATTAGATTGAAATTAATCTATAATCTTAGTTACCTGACCAGCACCCACTGTTCTACCACCTTCACGGATAGCGAAACGAAGACCTACGCTTAATGCGATTGGCTGAATCAACTCAACCGTAATAGTAAGGTTATCACCAGGCATAACCATTTCAACTCCTGAAGGAAGTGCAATGTTACCTGTTACGTCAGTTGTTCTTACATAAAACTGAGGACGATAGTTATTATGGAATGGCGTATGACGACCACCTTCTTCTTTTTTCAATACATAAACCTCAGCTTCAAATTTAGCGTGTGGCTTAACAGAACCTGGCTTACAGATTACCATTCCACGGCTAATTTGAGATTTTTCAATACCTCTTAACAAGATACCTACGTTATCTCCAGCCTCACCTCTATCCAAAATCTTACGGAACATTTCAACCCCAGTAATAGTAGAGTTTAATTTTTCAGCACCCATACCAATGATCTCAACTGGATCACCCGTATTTGCAATACCAGTTTCTATACGACCAGTTGCAACAGTACCACGACCTGTAATAGTAAATACATCTTCAACAGGCATTAAGAAATCCTTTTCAACATCTCTTTTAGGTAGTTCGATCCACGCATCAACAGCATCCATCAACTCCATAACAGTATCAACCCATTTTTGCTCACCGTTCAATGCACCTAAAGCAGAACCAGCGATTACAGGACCATTATCACCATCATACTCATAGAAAGAAAGCAATTCTCTTACTTCCATTTCAACAAGCTCGATCAATTCCTCATCATCAACCATATCCACTTTATTCATGAATACAACTATTCTTGGAATACCAACCTGACGACCTAAAAGGATATGCTCACGAGTTTGTGGCATAGGACCATCCGTAGCAGCAACAACTAATATAGCACCATCCATTTGAGCAGCACCAGTAACCATGTTCTTTACGTAATCCGCGTGACCAGGACAGTCAACGTGTGCGTAGTGACGATTAGCTGTAGAATACTCTACGTGTGAAGTGTTAATTGTAATACCTCTTTCTTTTTCCTCAGGAGCGTTATCGATAGAATCGAAACTTCTCAATTCAGAAAGACCTGCATTTGCCAAAACAGTAGTAATAGCAGCAGTCAATGTAGTTTTACCGTGATCCACGTGTCCAATAGTACCTATATTTAAGTGCGGTTTGGAACGATCGAAAGTTTCCTTTGCCATGTTTAATGTATTTTATTCTTAGTTTATATTAGTGTACAAATTTATACCTTAATTGAGCCAATGACGAGAATTGAACTCGTGACCTCTTCCTTACCAAGGAAACGCTCTACCCCTGAGCTACACCGGCGTAAAGTGTTGAATCTACCCAAGGATAGATTCCTGCCTTCGCAGGAATGACATTTCTGTCAAATTTATAGAGCGGGAGACCGGGTTCGAACCGGCGACATTCAGCTTGGAAGGCTGACGCTCTACCAACTGAGCTACTCCCGCTTATAATATTACAATATTTCAATAAAATTCTTTTCTAAATAGTTTTGTGGGGAGAGCAGGATTCGAACCTGCGAAGACGTAGTCAGCAGATTTACAGTCTGCCCTCGTTGGCCGCTTGAGTATCTCCCCTCAAACTAATATTTTAAAGAACTTAAGAGCCGATGGAGGGACTCGAACCCACGACCTGCTGATTACAAATCAGCTGCTCTAGCCAGCTGAGCTACATCGGCTTATTTCACGACTTTTCTGTCATAAAAAAGCCCGCTATTTCTAACGGACTGCAAATGTATAGTATTTTTTGTTTATTCAAAACAAATTTTTAAAAATTTTTAATCAAGCTTGTAATCTTAATTTCTCTTTTTGCTTTATTAGCCTACGTTCCAGCGAACTACAGGCTGAGTCCACAGCCTCTTCAAATGATTTACATTGTTTTTTAACAACAAATTTATCTTTAGGTATCGTAATTTTTATTTCAACTATCTTATTTTCTTTTGCACTTGTATTCTCAACCTTCATATAAACATCAGAGCTAATTACCTTAGAATAAAAGGTTTCCACCTTATCAAGTCTATTCTGAAGAAAATTAATCAATTTACTATTCGCATTAAAATTCACCGATTGTGTATTTACCTTCATAGTCAGAAAATTTATGGCTTATTTACTTAGCCAGATTATACAATTATTATTTTCCTCCTCTTGGATGAGCCTTTGCATGAACCTTTTTTAACTCCGCTATACTATTATGCGTATATACTTGCGTAGAAGCTAAACTGGAATGACCAAGCAACTCTTTGACCGCATTTAAATCTGCACCCTTATTTAGAAGATGCGTGGCAAAGGTGTGCCTTAAAATATGAGGACTCGTCTTTACCTTTGAGGAAACCTCTCTAAAGTACTTTTTTATTAACCTATAAACAAGTGTTTCGTATAATTTATTACCAGACTTTGTTAAGAATATATTTCTTTCATCTATTATCTCAGGTAGCCCTTCTCTAAAGCTGAGATATCTATTAAATTTTTCTTTAGTTTCAGCCAACATAGGTATGACCCTCTCCTTGTTTCTCTTTCCCAATACTTTTAAAGTCATGTTCTCAAAATCCACATCTAAAACTTTCAACTCAATCAACTCTGCCCTTCTTATACCCGTAACATACAACACATGAATTAACAACTCATCTCTAACACCCTCAAAATCATTTGCATATTCAATTTTAGACAATACATTTTCCATTTCTAATTCTGAAAATGGTATTTCAATTTTTTTTGCGGTTTTTAACGCTTTATGTTTTACCAATGGATTAATTTGGGACACACCTAATTTCTTTAGGAATTTAAAATAAGCTTTTAAAGAAGATATTTTTCTATTAATAGAACGATTATTTATTTGTCTTTCAGACAAATCTACCACCCATAACCTCACAACACTGTACTCTACACTATCAATACTTTCAATATCATAATTAGATTTACAAAATCCGCTAAACTCTAAAATATCATTCTCATACGCTTTTATTGTGTGCGCAGAATAATTTTTCTCTAGAGCTAGATATGATATAAATTCAGTTAAAAACATACACTAAGATATTAAAGTTTAAAACTAGTTGAAATTTGAGCAAAAAAAATCCCGCAAATAGCGGGATTTTAAATTTATCAAAACAAAGTTTAGATTTCTTCTTGATCTCTAAGACCTTGAATATATTCTGCTTTTTGTATCTGTGCTCTTCGAACAACCGACGGCTTATTAAACTGTTGACGCTTACGTAACTGTCTCATTGTACCTGTCTTATCGAACTTACGTTTGAAACGCTTTAAAGCTCTATCGATGTTTTCTCCTTCTTTTACTGGTATTATTAACATGGGCTAAACCTCCTCTCTTTTGTGATTAAGGCTGCAAATATACTAACTATATTTAAATAGGCAACCTATAATGTGTTTTTAAAACTTTTTATATTCCAAACTATACTGTAGCCGGCTTATATTCTTTCTTATCGATGATAATTTTAGAAATTATTTCTCTTAATATTTCTGACGTTCCTCCACCAATAGGCCCCAATCTACTATCTCTAAAGTTACGTGCCATAGGATAATCTTCTATATACCCGTAGCCCCCTAAAAATTGTAAACACTCATAAGCAACCTCGTCTGCAACCTTTGTTGATTTTAATTTAGAGATCGTAGCTTCTTTAACCACGTACTGCCCCTTATCTAAACGATAAGCAACAGAATAGTTATACTCTTTACACATATCTATATCTGCATGAAGATCAACAATTCTATGCCTCAAAGCCTGAAACTGGTTGATTGACTTCCCAAAAGCTTCTCTTTCTGACATGTAATTTAAAGCATAATCTAAAACATGCTCTGATCGTGCATGAGCATTAACTCCCATTATCAATCTTTCCAATGAAAAGTGCTCCATTATATATGAAAAGCCCATGTTTTCTTCACCCATTAAATTTTCCACAGGTATTTTTACATTATCAAATGCCAATTCTGCGGTATCTGAAGCTCTCCAACCTAATTTATTTAATTTACTAGCCGTAACGCCTTCACTCTTTCTATCAACAGCAAAAATACTAATACCCTTATTACCTAGCTCAGGTTTAGTTTTTGCCGCTACGATCATATAATCAGCATATACACCATTTGTAATAAAGGTCTTCGAACCATTCAAAATATAATGGTAACCTTGTTTAACTGCAGTTGTTCTCATTGCGGCCACATCACTTCCTCCAAAAGGTTCTGATATACAAAGACAACCAATTTTATCGCCATCAACACTAGGTCTCAAATACTTTTCTTTTAGAAATGAATCTGCTTCCTTATTTAAATGCGTCATAGCCAAATAGGCATGTGCCCAAATTGCAGCTGCAAATCCGCCAGAATTAACTTTTTGTAATTCTTCTAGTAGAATAATTGTATAAAAAAGATCAAGACCAAGACCACCATCTACTTCTGGAGTTAACAAACCGAAATAACCCATATCTCCAAATTTCTTCCATATGAATCTTTCAATTGTTCCAGTTTCCTCCCATTTATCTATATGAGGAACAACTTCTTTTTGTAAAAAATCCTTTAGGCTGGCCCTAAATAATTGATGTTCTTCAGTGAAGTACATACTTTGCATAGCGTTTTTTTTATAATGACAAATATAAAGTAATTCTATTAATACGCTCTGCCGGAAAATCCTCTATTTTTAATAATTCGTTCAAAGAATTGATACTTCCGTTGAGATTACGATAATTTACTATGCTCTGAGCTACGTGTTTTTGAAGATATATCAATTTAGACAATTCTGCAGCAGTTGCTGTATTTACATTTATTTTTATAATTTCTGGTTTAGAAATCACTTTAAATTTCCTCAAAGTCTTATTTACAACTTCTTTTTCAAGACCATAGACATCAAATAATTGATCATCTATTACAAAGCCCCCTAACCTATCTCGAAATTTTATAATTCTAGCAGATAATTTCTCTCCAATTCCATTAATCTCTTGTAATTCTTCTGCCGTAGTTGTATTTAAATCTTTGTAGACGATTTTACTGTTCTCAGGTTTAACTACATATATGTTTGTTTTTTTAGATGAATTTTTCTCTTTGTTTTGAGTCCAAGCCGGAAACTTAAAATTTGGAGAAATCGCATTTAATAACGAATCTGAAACATTAGTTACATTTTGAAATTCTTTAGCAGAATTCACATATTTATTTTCATCTCTAAAACTATGCAACCTATCTATCTCATTTACCGACATCCCTAGAGTATAGCCTTTATAATCTGTAATGAAATTAGGGTTGAACGGATAGGAAGTTACCGTATCT
Organism: Maribacter sp. Hel_I_7; assembly: GCF_000688315.1. Lineage (NCBI taxonomy): Bacteria > Pseudomonadati > Bacteroidota > Flavobacteriia > Flavobacteriales > Flavobacteriaceae > Maribacter > Maribacter sp. Hel_I_7. The sequence continues at coordinate 1,870,568 of NZ_JHZW01000003.1, forward strand.
TTTGTAGCAGTAATGTTCTTTAATGAATCAATTTTGATTTGCTCATCATTATCAACCACTAAAGGATATGGCTGACTAACAGCATTAGATTCATATGCATAATACCCTAACTGAATAATTATGATAAAAAATAATAAAAAGAAAATCCCACTTCGTTCTTGTTTATTGAACTTGAAGTGGGATTTAAAATTTATCAAAATCTAAATTTATTAGTATACCTCTTTAATAGCATTTAAGTATCTAACCAAACTTTTCTTCACTTTAGGAAAAAGAATTAGAAGACCTATCATGTTTGGAAAAACCAATGCTAAAATCATCGCATCTGAAAATTTAATAACAGCATCTAACGTAGCTGCCGCACCAATTACAACAAACATTAAAAACAATACTTTGTAAGCGATATCTGCAGTTTTACCTCTACCAAATAAATATTTCCAAGATTGAAGTCCGTAATAAGACCAAGAAATCATTGTAGAAAAAGCAAACAATATAATTGCAATTGTTAATACATATCTAAAACCAGGTATTACAGAATCATATGCCATAGAAGTTAAATCTACACCACCAATATAAGCACCAGTTTCATTTAACATTACGGTACTACCAACACCATTACCATACTCAAAAGCGCCTGCATCCATATTAAAGAATATAATAACCAAGGCTGTCATAGTACAAATAACAACAGTATCAATAAAAGGCTCTAGTAATGCTACGATACCTTCACTTGCAGGGTATCTTGTTTTTACTGCCGAGTGCGCAATTGCAGCAGATCCAGCACCAGCCTCATTAGAGAATGCAGCTCTTTGGAAACCAACAATTATAACACCAATAACACCACCAAGAGCAGCATCTGGTGAAAATGCACCAGAAAAAATCATACCGAAGGCATCACCTATATATTTAATATTAGCAAAAATGATAACTAAAGAAGCTAAAACATAAATACCCGCCATAAACGGAACTATCTTTTCTGTAACACTTGCAATTTTTTTAATTCCACCAATAATAACAATCCCTACTAGAATCGCAAGAATAACACCTATAATAACTCCAGTTGCACCGCCTTCTAAATTGAACATAGAAGTTAACTGAACAGCAGCTTGGTTAGATTGAAATGCATTACCACCACCGAATGATGCCCCTACGCAAAGAACAGCAAAAACACCTGCTAGAATTTTTCCTAAAATTTTAAAATTACTCTCACTTAGACCTCTTGACAGGTAATACATTGGTCCACCGTATACTGTTCCATCAGGACCTACATCTCTATATTTTACACCTAACGTACATTCAACAAACTTTGTTGACATACCAATTAATCCACATACAATCATCCAAAAGGTTGCCCCAGGACCACCTAATGCAATAGCTACTGCAACACCTGCTATATTACCTAAACCAACTGTACCTGAAACGGCTGTAGCCAAAGCTTGGAAGTGACTTACTTCTCCTTCTTCACTCTCATCTCTAATTGTATCAGGAATATCTCCATCATCGGTCATGTGTAACTGAACTTTTTCAAGTCCGTACTTTTCAATTTCCTCATATTTACCCCTAACTACATTAATAGCCAAAGGAAATTTAGTAATACCAGGGAATTTGAAATAAATGGTAAAGAAAGTTGCCCCTGCTATCAACAATATTAAAACTATTGGAATGTTGTAACCAGCTATTGGAACGGATGTCAAAACAGTTGCTTCCCACCAAGTTGCAAAGGGCATAAAAGCATCATTTACTATTTCATCCAAACCTTTTTCTTGAGCAATGGTTAAAAACGGTATTAACAGTGTTAATAGAGTTAGAAGTTTATACTTCATAAGTTTAAATTTTTTTTGAATTAGTTAGTTAATCTAGCAATATCCTAAAAATAATGGATGCAATCAAATATATATGACAGAAAGATGATTATTCTATATTGAACATTTCATTTAATTTCTTTATTTGTTCCGGTCTACCTAATACTATAACCTTACTTTTTGGCTGTAGTTTCATATCTGCTTCGGGGTTTATGGTATAATCACCATCTGGAGAGATATACCCTATTATGGTACAACCTGTTTTTCTTCGTAAATCTAAATCTCTCAACGAATTACAATCAATTTGATTTGCAAAATCCTCTATAGCTACCTCTTCCAAGTTTGTGGTATTCTCACCTTCCATCGAGAGCTTATCCATAAAAGTAATCAGGTCTGGCATCACCACTAACGAAGCCATGTGATCACCTCCAATTTTATCTGGCATAATAACTTTATTGGCACCGGCTAAAAACAACTTTTTTTGAGAGTTAACCAAAGATGCCCTACTTATTATAAATAGATTTTTTTTCATTTGCCTAGCAGATAAAACCACAAACAAGTTTGCTGCATCATCTGGCAAAGTAGCAATAAGGTATTGTGCTCTTTCAATACCTGCTTCTAACAATACATCATCGTCGTTAGCATCGCCTTCAACAAACAAAATATCTTCACTAAACCTCTCTATTACTTCTTTTTCTTTTTCAATAACTACAAATGGGCGCTTGTATGCTTTCAATTTTTCTGCTGCCTGCATACCATTACGTCCAAAGCCACAAACAACAACATGTTGATTTAAATTTTCAATTGCATTCTTCATCTTCTTCTTTTTTAGCAGTTCTACTGAATTTCTGGAGAGTAGGTATTCCGTAACTATAGATATGGCAAAACCAACTATAAATACGCTAGTAACTATAAGGATAATTGTAAATATTTTCCCTTCGGGACCCATTGGTCTTACTTCAGAAAAGCCAACAGTGGTGACCGTAATAATGGTCATATAAAGAGCATCAACCCACGAATAATCTGCAACAAATCGATACCCAAGCACACCAAAAGCTAAAACCATTAGCATTAATGTCAATGCTAAATAAATTTTAGATTTAAATAATTGTATCATACTTTATAAATCAAAAACAGAATTCCGTTTTGTATAAATTAAATCTTTTATTCTTAGCCAGAATGCTAAAAATAGATATAATGCAAATCCAAAACCAACAGTAACAAAAGTGAGGTAAATAAAAGAGGTTCTAACCACCCTAGCCCTTATACCCAAACGCTCGGCAATTCTACCACAAACCTCAAACCCTCTTTTCTGAAAATAGAGTAATAATTTATAGAATACATTCATTTAGTATAAAATTAGACTTTTATATTCATTAAAGATGCCCCTATAGCACAATCTAAACATTTGTCTTTACTACAGTAATTATTATACAATTGTAAATATGTTTGAGAATCTTTAGCGCTTTTAACTATCACGCCTAATTTTCCAAATTTAGATATTAAATTATTTTCCTCCTTTTTGATATCTTTCATTAATTTTAACAATGCATCATTATCTACACTGCCCTTATAACGTTGAAAGGCAAATTTTAAAGGTATTATGGTATTGATCATAAGTAAATCTAAAAAAGAATCAGTAACTCTCTTTTTACTTTTTTTAGAAGTTTTACCAAAATTGAAATGGTCTTCCCAATACTCGCTTATTTCTGCATTTAATACCCCAGAAACATTAGGCTCATCTTTCTCTATTAATAAATGAAACAAATTATTATTCTTAACATAAATGGCACTTAGTTGCGCTATACGAATGGTAGGAAAATTTGAAGGTCTTAGTCTAAAAAATTCTGGAGACTTAAAAACCGAGTTTAAATTATACTTATGCTTGAAATATGCATACTCTTTTTTTAAATCATTAAAATACTTGTCACCTTCATCTGCGCCATTTAACAAATTGGCTTGCCCAAAAAGCAAACTTTCCATTTCCAGTGGTTTGTTATATAACTTTCTAATGATTGAAAAATTAATAGATTTTCCTATTTCCACGAAAGTTTCTCCATTAATTTTAGAGCCAAAGGTTTTTAACAGCATTAGAAACAAAACATGTTCCCAGTTATTATTTGTTTCTTCGAGCAACTTATTTATTATGACGTTCTTTTGTTCTAACCGTTCTACAAACAACCGATCCATCCAATTATCCTTAATAAATTCATCTACTTTAATAAACTCATTTTCACAATTAATGAATTTATAGTTTCTGGCGTCAAAGAGATTTTGATAGGTATCTAAAATTTTTAATGGAATATATTCTTTTAAAGCTAATGTAGGTATTTGACTACCATCTTTTCTGAAGACCGATAAATCATCTTCCCAGACAACATGCAGTATTACATTATCATAATTTGAATCTTCTTGATGATTATGAGCATACCAGTCAGAAGATTTTATATGAATTTCAACATTTCCTGCCCATAATTGTTGATTCAATTCTAATTGAGCATTAAAAAAATCCGGTCCACTTAAATGATTATGTATTCCTGTAGATACCACGTTAATAGCTTCGCCAGATGTGGTCACAAGTCCATTAATGGGGTATTTTTTAAACTTCCAGATAAAATGAAGCAAGTCTTCCTTCATTTTATAAAAATAAAAAACCCGCTGTAAAGCGGGCATATTTTCTGAAATAAATAAAAATTAAGCTGTTTCTCCTTCCCAGTTCATAAAACCTCCTTGAAGATTATATGCAGTATCAAACCCTAGGTTTTTCATTATTGCACAAGCTTGTCCACTTCTATTACCTGACCTACAGTAAACGTAATAATTTTTAGTTTTGTCCAATTTCTCAATTTCTTCTACAAACTCTTGACCCTTATAAATATCAATGTTAATAGAATTTGGAATGATACCTTCTTCTATTTCTTCTTCTGTTCTTACATCGAGTATGATAGCATTAGAATCTTTCGCTAACTGCTCTTCCCAATCTTGTTGTGATAAATCTGCCATAGTATAAATTATATATGGTAAAAATAATTGATTTTTCTGTAATTGTTGGTCTCCGATAATTTTAACAAATAATTAATCTTAAAGATAATTTTAAACCATGTATTAAACATACATTTGTATATACAATTATTGTATCGACATGAATGTAGAGGAAGTTATTAAAACAAATAAAAAAATGCCGTTGGTAAAACGGACATTAATACATGTAGCATTAGTTGCCAATAAACTAGATGAGGAAGTATCTGCGGTTCTTAAACCTTATGATATTTCTATACAACAGTTTAATGTTTTAAGAATTTTAAGGGGTCAAAATGGTAAACCTGCCAATCTTTCTACCATAAATGATAGAATGGTTACCAAAATGAGCAACACTACACGATTAGTCGATAAACTAATTTTAAAAAATTTCGTCAACAGAACAATCTGTTTAAAAAACAGAAGAAAGGTTGAAATTGTCATCACTGAAGCTGGCTTAAATTTTCTAAATGAAATTGATGGAATACTTTTTGAAGCTGAGAAGAAAATACTTAAAAACTTTAGCGATGCAGAATTACATGAACTAAATGAATTATTAAATAAATTTTAAGTTAAAAATAAATGAACTCAATAGTAGATAAATTGAATTGGCGTTATGCCACCAAAAAATTTGATAGCTCAAAAAAGGTAAGCGAAAAAGATTTAGAAACTCTTTTAGAAGCTGCAAGATTAACTGCCTCTTCTTATGGTTTACAACCATATGAAATTTATGTTATTGAAGATACAGACGTACGACAAAAACTAAGAAAAGCTTCTTATGACCAGCCTCAAATAACAGATGCATCTTATTTAATAGTACTTGCAAATAAACCAACTTTTAATGAAACCATAATCGACGATTACATAGCTAATATTATGGCTATACGTGGAGTTTCAAAAGAAGACCTTGAAGGCTTTTCTCAAACTATGAAATCTACACTTTTAGTTTTACCCGATGCATATAAGAATACTTGGACATCTAACCAAGCGTACATTGTTTTAGGGAATTTAATGACCGTAGCTTCTGAAATGAAAATTGACACCTGCCCAATGGAAGGTTTCGATAAAGCTAAATACAATGAAATTTTAGGTCTAACCGACAAAGATTTAAATGCTGCCGTAGTTTTGGCAGTTGGTTATAGATCTGCTGACGACACAACACAGCACTACCCTAAGGTTAGATATTCTAAAGAACAAATTATTACCCATATATAAATTAAACACAATCATTTTAAAATTAAAGAACATGAAGAAGTCATTATTAAGTTTAGCATTCGTAGCTATATTCGGTTTTAGCGCAACAGCATCTACACCAATTGATGGAGAAAAAAAACAAATAAAAGTTAGCGAAAGCACAGTTACTTGGAAAGGTTACAAGGTTACAGGAGAACACAATGGTAACATTAATCTAAAATCTGGTCATTTAGAAATGAACGGCAAGAAATTAACAGGTGGTGAATTTGTTATAGATATGACATCAATTTCGTGTAATGACCTAGAAGCAGGAAAAGGAAAAGAAAAACTTGAGGGTCATTTGAAATCTGCTGATTTCTTTGGCGTAGAAAGTAACCCAACTTCTAAATTGGTTTTTACTTCTGTTAAGGCAATGAACAATAACTCATACACAGTTACTGGAGATTTAACTATAAAAGGAATTACAAAACCAGTAACTTTAGTAGTATCTATGTTTGAAAACAAAGCTTCAGCAACTATGAAAGTAGATAGAACTAAATTTGATATTAAATATGGTTCTGGAAGCTTTTTTGACAATCTTGGAGATAAAGCAATCTATGATGATTTTGACTTAGTGGTTGATTTAGCACTATAATTGTTTTAAAACATTCATATTACAACAATTTAAAATCCCTTTGATATAAATACAAAGGGATTTTTATTTTTGACAAGGTAAAGTTTGATAGTTTAAATTTCCTTTTTATATTTGAGCTCAATGAAAAATTTAAATGTAAATACTTGGTGGTGGAACAACTTACGAAAAACATCGTGAGCAAAGCATCATTGTAGTAAAACTATATAAAGGCTTGTCATCACGACAAGCCTTCTTTATTTTATAAAAGTACCTATGACCTATCAATTTAAGACATATCATAAAAAAATTCTTGCCGACACTGTTACGCCGGTAAGTGTTTATTTAAAAATAAGAGACCGTTTTCCAAACAGTATTTTATTAGAAAGTAGTGACTATCACGCCAACAATAATAGCTTTTCATATATCTGCTGCAACCCTATTGCGTCAATTAAAGTAGAAAACGAAGTTATTACCAAGCAATTTCCAGATGGTGTTACTGAAGAAATACAAATTACCCCACAAACAAACGTTGTTGACATTATAGATTCTTTCAGCAAGGCTTTTAAAGCTGATGACAATGACTATAAATTTATTAACAACGGGTTGTTCGGGTACATGGCGTATGACGCCGTTCGTTATTTTGAGGATGTAAAATTATCTGTAAAAGATGATTCTATTCAAATTCCAGATATTTACTATGCGGTATATCAAAACATTATAGCCATAAATCATTTCAAAAATGAAGCATATCTTTTTGCTCATTGTTATGAAACTGAAAACAATATTCCAGAATTAGAACAGCTATTAAATATTAGAAATTTTGCAACTTACAATTTTAAAATTGATGGTGAAAGAGAGTCTAATTTAGAGGATGAAGAATATAGAGCGCATGTTGCTCTAGCTAAGAAACATTGCCAACGCGGAGATGTATTTCAACTTGTGCTAAGTAGACGTTTTTCTCAAGGTTTTAAAGGCGATGAGTTTAATGTATATAGAGCTTTACGATCAGTAAATCCTTCTCCTTATTTATTCTATTTTGACTATGGCGATTTTAAAATATTCGGTAGTTCTCCAGAAGCACAATTAATTGTCAGTGATGGTAAAGCAGAAATACATCCTATTGCAGGTACATTCAAAAGAACGGGTAATGACGAACAAGACGCGCAACTGGCAAAAGAATTAAAAACAGACGATAAAGAAAATAGCGAGCATGTTATGTTGGTAGATCTTGCACGTAACGACCTTAGTAGAAATGGTAGTGTTGTACAAGTTGAAAACTATAGAGAAGTGCAGTTTTTCTCGCATGTTATTCACCTAGTTTCTAAGGTTACGGGATTGAAGAAAAGTGATATCCCTACTATGAAAGTGGTAGCAGATACTTTCCCCGCAGGTACATTAAGTGGTGCACCAAAACATATGGCCATGCAGCTTATTGAAAAATATGAAAAAACAAGTCGCGGTTATTACGGTGGCGCTATTGGTTTCATGGATTTTACAGGAAACTTTAACCATGCCATAATGATTAGAACTTTTTTAAGTAAAAATCACAAATTACATTACCAAGCGGGTGCCGGCTTAGTTGCTGCATCTGATCCAGAAAGTGAATTACAAGAGACATTTAATAAATTGGGCGCATTGACCAAAGCATTAGAAATAGCTGAAGATATTTAAAATGAAGAAAATATTAGTCATAGATAATTACGATAGTTTCACCTACAATCTAGTGCATTATTTAGAGGAATTAGGTTGCGAGGTTATTGTAAAACGAAACGACCAACTTACATTAGAAGAGGTTGATGCATTTGATAAAATTGTACTCTCACCCGGTCCTGGTATACCTGACGAAGCTGGTTTACTGAAACAAATTATAGAAAAGTATGCACCTACCAAAAGTATCTTTGGTGTATGCCTTGGTCAACAAGCCATTGCAGAAGTATTTGGTGGATCTCTCATAAATTTAGATGAAGTTTATCATGGTATTGCAACGAAAATAAATATCACAAAAGAAGATGTTTTATTTTTAGGTATTCCAAATGAAATTGAAGTTGGTCGTTACCATTCATGGGTGGTGAACCCAAATTTACCAGATAGTTTAGAAGCTACCTCCGTTGATAAAAATGGACAGATAATGTCGCTAAGACATAAAACGTACGATGTTCGAGCTGTTCAATTTCACCCAGAATCTGTTCTAACACCGCAAGGGAAAAAGATGTTAGAAAATTGGTTAAACGCTTAAGCTTAATTATCATATAATAAGGCTTAAGGTTTTATGTAATACAACTTAGAGAATGAAAGAGACACTAAATAAACTTATAAATCACGAAATACTTTCAAAGGAAGATGCAAAACGTATTCTCGTGAATATTGCAAAAGGTGAATACAACACTAGTCAAATAGCGGCCTTTTTAACCGTATACATGATGCGTAGTATTACCATTGAAGAATTAGAAGGTTTTAGAGATGCTTTGCTAGATTTATGTTTGGCGGTAGATCTATCTGCCTACAACCCTATTGACCTTTGTGGTACTGGTGGTGATGGTAAAGATACTTTTAATATTTCTACACTAGCATCATTTGTCACTGCAGGTGCAGGCGTAAAAGTTACTAAGCATGGTAATTACGGAGTTTCTTCTAAATGTGGTAGTAGCAACGTAATGGAGTTTCTTGGAATAAAATTCAGTAATGATGCTGGCTTTTTAGAAAAATGCATTGATGAAGCTGGTATATGTGTTTTACATGCTCCCTTATTTCATCCTGCCATGAAAAATGTTGCTCCGATCAGAAAAGATTTAGGCGTTAAAACATTCTTTAATATGTTAGGTCCTATGGTTAATCCTGCATTTCCAAAGAACCAAATGGTTGGTGTTTTCAACTTAGAACTGGCACGTATGTACGGATACTTATATCAAAAGACCGATAAAAATTTCACTGTACTTCATGCATTAGATGGTTATGATGAAATTTCTTTGACAGGAAATACCAAAACTATTTCTAACCATACAGAGAGTATGCTAAAACCATCAGATTTTGGTGTGAAACAAATTAAGCAAAGTGATATTATTGGAGGAGATTCTATTGATACTTCTGCTCAAATTTTCTTAAACGTCTTACAAGGCAAAGGTAGCGAAGCCCAAAATAATGTGGTGTGTGCCAATGCAGGTATTGCTATTGCAACGGTAGAAGATTTGACACCACTTCAAGGTTTTGAAAGAGCTAAAGAATCTTTGCTAAGTGGAAAAGGATTGATAGCATTGAAGAAAATACAGGAACTAAGTAAAAATTAAAGAGAATGCTTCGTATCTCGCTATAACGAGATTATAAAGAACATATAGTATATGAATATTCTAGATAAAATAGTAGCCGATAAACGTAAGGAAGTCGATTTAAAAAAATTGATTTTTCCTCCTTCTCAATTTGAACATTCTATACTTTTTGAAAGGGATACTTTTTCTTTAGCTCAAGCACTAAGAAATAGTGATACGGGAATTATTTCCGAATTTAAACGTAGGTCTCCGTCCAAAGAAAGCATCAACCAAAATGCAAACGTAGGTCAGGTGGCTAAAGGTTATGAGAAAGCTGGTGTATGTGGCATGAGTGTTTTAACCGACATTAAATATTTTGGTGGTTCTATTGAGGATTTAATATTAGCAAGAGCATCTGTACAGTTACCATTATTACGAAAAGAATTTATTGTCAGTGAATATCAAATAATTGAGGCTAAAGCATATGGTGCTGACGTAATTCTATTAATTGCCGCTATTTTAACAAAACAAGAAATAAAAACCTTTTCAGAGCTTGCTAAAAGTTTAGGTTTAGATGTATTGTTAGAAGTACATAACGAAGATGAACTACATAAATCTATTATGCCCAGTTTAGATATGCTTGGTGTAAACAATAGAAATCTAAAGACTTTTGAGGTTAGTTTAGAAACTAGTAAAAAGTTATCAAAACTGATTCCCAATGATTTCGTCAAAGTTTCTGAAAGTGGTATTAGTTCTGTAGAGGCTATTAAAGAATTAAAACCATATGGTTATGAAGGCTTTTTAATTGGGGAGAATTTTATGAAAACGAACAACCCTGGTGAGAGTGCAATTGAATTCATTAAAAACCTAAAGAACTAATGAAGCTTAAAATTTGTGGAATGAAACTGAATACGACTGAAGTTGCACAATTGCGACCAGACTATTTAGGCTTTATATTTTGGGAACATTCTTCAAGATTTTTTGAAGGTGAAATGCCAAACCTTCCACATACAATTAGTAAAGTAGGAGTATTTGTTGATGCTGACCATACTTATGTTGTTGAGATGGTAAAACAGCATCAATTGCAGGGATTACAATTACACGGTCACGAAAGTCCAGAATACTGTACTATGATTGCTTTTGACCTTAAGAAAGAAAATCAGAAAGTTGATATCATAAAAGTTTTCTCTATTAAAGAGGAATTTGATTTCGGAATTTTAAAACCTTATGAAGGTGTTTGCAATTACTTCCTTTTTGACACTAAAGGGAAACTACCTGGTGGCAATGGCTATACTTTTGATTGGTCCGTTTTAAAAAATTACCCTTCTACCAAACCTTATTTTTTAAGCGGAGGTATTGGATTAAACAATCTTGATAAGATTACTGAATTCATGAAGTTGCCTGAATCTAAATATTGTTATGCTATTGATGTAAATAGCCAGTTTGAATTGGAACCAGGATTAAAAAATATTGATGAACTACAAAAGTTTAAAGAAGCGCTATGAATTATAATGCTGATGAAAAAGGATACTACGGAGAATTTGGTGGTGCCTTTATACCTGAAATGTTGTACCCAAATGTAGAAGAGCTACGACAGAATTATTTAAAACTGATGTATGAAGATTCTTTTCAGAAAGAATTTAATCAGCTTTTAAAAGACTATGTTGGTAGACCTTCTCCCCTATATTTTGCTAAACGCCTTTCTGAAAAGCACGGATGTAAAATTTATCTAAAAAGAGAAGATCTTAACCATACTGGTGCGCACAAGGTAAACAACACCATAGGTCAAATTCTAATGGCTCAAAAATTAGGCAAGACTAGAATTATTGCCGAAACAGGTGCAGGTCAGCATGGTGTTGCCACTGCTACTGTTTGTGCATTAATGGGAATGGAATGCATCGTTTACATGGGTGAAATTGACATTGCCCGCCAGGCTCCAAATGTCGCTCGTATGAAAATGCTAGGTGCCGAAGTACGCCCTGCTAAATCTGGTAGTAGAACTTTAAAAGATGCTACAAACGAAGCAATTAGAGATTGGATCAACAATCCGGTAGACACACATTATATTATTGGTTCAGCTATTGGACCACACCCCTACCCTGATATGGTTACTCGTTTTCAATCTGTTATTTCCGAGGAAATAAAATGGCAATTAAAAGAGAAGGAAGGTCGCGAAAATCCTGATTATGTAATAGCTTGTATTGGTGGTGGCAGTAATGCCGCCGGTACATACTACCATTTTCTACACGAGCCTGAAGTTGGCATTATTGCTGTTGAAGCTGCAGGTAAAGGTGTTAATTCTGGAGAAAGCGCAGCTACCTCCGCTCTTGGAAAAGTAGGTATTATTCACGGTTGTAAAACCATGTTGATGCAAACTACTGATGGTCAAATTACAGAACCATATTCTATTTCTGCAGGGTTAGATTACCCCGGCGTAGGACCAATGCACTCCCATTTATTTAAATCTGGTCGTGCAGAGTTTTATTCGGCAACAGATGATGAAGCTATGGCTGCAGGATTAGAGCTTTCTCAATTAGAAGGTATTATTCCGGCTATAGAAACAGGACATGCATTTGCCATTTTTGAACATAAGAAATTCAAAAAAGACGATGTTGTCGTTATTAGTCTTTCTGGTCGTGGAGATAAAGATTTGAACACTTATATTGATTACTTTAAGTTAGCATAACCTTATTATGAGCAATAGAATTACATCGAAATTAAAAGAGGATAAAAAACTTCTTTCTATATATTTTACCGCCGGTTACCCTTCACTGAAAGACACTGTACAAATTATTCAAGATTTGGAAAAGAATGGGGTTGATATGATTGAAATAGGTTTACCATTTAGTGACCCATTAGCCGACGGACCAACAATTCAAGAAAGCTCTACAGCTGCACTGAAAAATGGAATGACTACAGAAATACTATTCAATCAAATAAAAGATATTCGTAAATCTGTTTCGATACCTTTAATTATTATGGGATACTTTAATCCTGTTCTACAGTATGGTGTTGAGGCATTCTGTAAAAAATGTCAAGAAATTGGTATTGATGGACTCATTTTACCTGATCTTCCACTAGATGTTTATCAAGAAGATTACGAAGCCACATTTAAAAAATACGGACTCATAAATGTATTCTTGATTACACCACAAACTAGTGATGAACGTATTGATCAGATCGACAGTGCTTCTGACGGATTTATCTACATGGTTAGTTCAGCAAGTGTTACAGGTTCTAAATCTGGTTTTGGTCAAGAACAAGAAAACTATTTTGAGCGTATTTCAGCCATGAATTTAAAAAACCCGCAAATTGTAGGCTTTGGTATTAAAGACGAAGAAACATTTCAACAAGCTACAAAAACTGCGAAAGGCGCTATAATTGGTTCGGCTTTTATTAAACATTTGACGACTAATGGACCTAACGCTGTTGCTGAGTTTGTTAAGACAATTCGATGATCAACCTTCTAATAACCTGGATTTTGTATTGCATTTGGATTTAAGTCTATTTCCGATTGCGGTATAGGCCAAATGTACTCATGCGGTTGGTAGTCTTTAGAAAAGTCATTAGTAGAGTTAAAATTATCGATAACATCTTGAAGCTTATTCCATCTAACTAAGTCATCTCGTCTATAGCCTTCAAAACATAATTCTAATTTTCGCTCTAAATAAATTATATTAAAGAATTGTTCTTTATTAAGATTACCGGGAACATTGTTCTCGGTATTCCCAAATGCTCTTTCCCGAACTTGATTGATTGCTGCATAAGCTAAAGGAGTTGGCCCATTTACTTCATTCTCAGCTTCAGCTAATAACAACAATACATCAGCATATCTTAAAAGAGGATAGTCAAACGATATAGACTCAAAATTTGCATCTGGTAATTCTCCATTATACCATTTTAAAGGTCTCCAATTCTTTGGATCTTCTTCATTAACAATACTACCCCCAGATATAGAGAATGTCGCTATTGTATTTTTAAACCGATTGTCTTCAATTTCTATCGGAAAACTTACAGGGTTCTCAAATGATAATGCTTTATTGAATGAATTTTCAAAACCAGAAACAAGTAACAAAGCATCTTTCGAAGAAATACCCAAGGGGCCCCAATAATCGTTAAAAGAACTTTTAGAATTTTCACCTCCATCAAAAGTAATTTTAAATATAATTTCACTATTAGAAGATTCATTTTCTTCGTTAAAAATAGAATTATAACCTACCATTAATTCATATTGACCTTGAAGTACTTTTAACTGTTCTAAAGCATTACTGTATTTACTGGATTCATTTAAAGGAAAGCCGGCCATGGTCATATAGACCTTGGCCAATAACAATCTTGCACTCAACTGATTGCCACGCTCATTACTATTTGAAACTGGTAAATTTTCAATTGCATAAAGCAAATCGTCTTCTATTTGAGCAAAGGTGGTATTTGGATTTTGAGGATAGTTTGGCGGACCGCTTAAATCTATTTCGGCTGTTATACTTAAAAGCGGATTACCATAAATTTTAATTAGATTGAAATACAATAAACTTCTTAAAAATTTAAAATTCGCTTCTAATTCTTTTCTGTCAATCTCACTTGTTACAACGTTTGAAGAGTCCAATAAATAGTCAATACCCAAATTCACGCCCCTTATTTGAATATAATGTTCTGTCCAAACCTGATTTACTATAGTAGATTGAGCATTGAAAGAATAGGCATCTAAATCAACCAGATTACTATCAAAATTTGGATTAGCTTTTAATATATCCGTACCAGTATCTCCCCAATATGATAAATATGCATCTGCATTAAATATTGATCGCAAATTATCATATGATGCATTTAATAAAAAATCAACATCCAATTCTTGCTCAGTTACAACTGGTATTTCAGGGATATTGAAAATAATCTTTTCAGTTTCATTTTTAGTAAGTACAATTTCTTGAAAATATACAAAATCAGGATTTTGGTTCAACACCACGTTGACTACATAATTACCTGAATCAATAGTATTAAAAACCACTACACCAGATTCTCCAACTACCAATGTTCTAGTTTCTGGATTTGTAGTCACCACTGCACCAATTGCAGCTTCAGACCCCAGTAAAACAGTAACTTCAATATTTCCAGAATCAATCTCTTCAACCTCAGAAATTGTATTATCATCAGAACATGAATAAAGCACAAAAAACAACAAGAAATATTGAATATAATTTTTCATTTTTTACAATTTATAAACCTATCAAAGTAATAGAATTTTTTAATTCAAAAATTAAAATTCGCATCAATAAATAATAATATTATGTATCTATTTTTATATTAAAGTTTATGACTTGCCATAATTTACGTTATTGTCCCTAATGCGTATTTTTTACTCTATTTTCCTTACATTTAAAGAATATATTCACGAGAACGAAAATGAAAAAATTTCTTACCCTTCTATTATTCTTATCACTTTATTCTGCCTACTCACAAGATTCAGTTCTTATAAAATCTAAGGTTGCAAATGCAATAACTGAACTAAGAGAATTTGTAGCCATACCAAATGATGCTTTAAATGCAGATGATATAGACACAAACTTGTATTGGCTTAGAAAAAAGTTTACTGAGAGAGGATTCAATAGCACCATTCTTGAAACCGAAGGTTTACCCCTATTTTTTGCCAACTTACCAATAGATGACAATAAACCAACGATTCTATTTTATATGCATTTAGATGGGCAATCTGTAGATGTTACAAAATGGGACCAATCAGATCCATACAAAATAGAATTGAAATCTAAAACCGAAGATGGTTGGAAAAAAGAATCCTTTTCAGATTTAACCGATGATATTAATTATGATTGGAGACTATTTGGAAGGTCAACATCTGATGATAAAGGACCTATTGTGATGTTCCTAAATGCTATAGATGCGCTTAAAAAAGACAAAGTAGACTTACCTTATAATGTAAAAGTTATTTTAGATAGTGAAGAAGAAAAGAGTAGCGCACCATTACCAAAAGCTGTGCGTACCTATAAAGATTTACTTAAGGCAGATTTTCTAGTTATTAATGACGGACCCGTACATGTGTCTGGGAAACCGACTATCGTGTATGGCTGTAGAGGTATCACAACATTATCTATAACTACTTACGGTCCAATAAAACCTCAGCACAGTGGTCATTATGGCAACTATGCACCAAACCCTGGTTTTCAATTAGCTCAATTACTAGCCACCATGAAAGATGTTGATGGTAGAGTTTTAGTTAAAGGATATTATGACGGTATTACTTTAGATGAAGCTACACTAGAAATATTAAAAAGTGTACCAGACAATGTGGAAGAAATCAACACCAACCTAGCAATTGCCAATCCTGAGAAAGTAGGTAGCTTTTATCAAGAAGCTTTACAGTATCCTTCCTTAAACATTAGGGGATTAGGATCTGCATGGATTGGCGAGAAAGCAAGAACAATAGTACCGGCAACGGCTACTGCAGAATTAGATTTAAGATTAGTACCAGAATCTGATGGTACCAGACTTAAAAACTTAGTAAAAGACCATATTAAAAATCAAGGTTATCATGTTATGGCTACTGAGCCTACCAAAGAAGACCGTTTAAAATATGACAGAATTGTTACTATTAAAGAAGGTTCTGTTACCGATGCTTTCCGCACAGATTTAAATAACCCTTTTGGAAATAGTATTGTAAAAACTATGGAAAATAAATTTGGAGAAAAGCCTGTACAAATTAGAATTATGGGTGGTACAGTTCCTATATCTCCTTTCATCAATGAATTGAAAATTCCGGCATTTATCGTTCCTATGGTTAACCCTGACAACAATCAACATAGCCCTAATGAGAATTTAAAAATTGGGCAAATAGCTTATGGTATTGAAACATTTTATGCCATTTTAAGTACCTCAAAAGAATAAACTAGCCAAAACAACATGAATAAGATATAGAATTAATGTTCTTGCTAGTTATTCCACATAAGGCAAAAAATAAACCCTAAAATAGAAAATGGCTCTGTATATAATTTACAGAGCCATTTTACATTAAAATCATTAACTATTAAGCAGAATTTCTACTTGCATTAATATTACCATAAAGAGACCTTGTTACAATTTTCTCATACAACTCTTTATACTCGGTACCTTCACCTATTCTTTGAAGTGCGTATTGTTGAATCACCAATAATGGCAACACAATGTTCTCACGAATTTTAATAGACTCTCTAGAGATAGCTTCTTTCTGCATTAAAAACTCCATTCCTGATAACTTCAAAAGCATTGCGGTTGACAGCTTGTATTCTGCATGTAGAATTTCCCAAAAAGCACCATACTCTTCGTTCTCCTTCATATAACTTGTCAGTTCAAAATAACATTTAGAAAGACTCATCATACTATTCATCATTAAAGCTTGAAAAAATGGTACTTCCTCATACAATCGTTGTGCCTCTGCAAAACGCCCGTCATCTTCCATTTTCTTTAAAGCAGTACCTATACCATAATAACCTGGCACATTTTGCTTCAATTGACTCCAAGAACCTACAAAAGAAATTGCCCTTAAATCTGATAATTCTAATTTAGCCTTATTACCTCTCTTACCTGGTCTACTACCAATATTGGCTTTAGTGTAATACTTTAGCGTACTCATATTTTCTAAGTACGGCATAAACTTATCATGATGTTTTAAATCATCATACTTCTTAAAACTTAATTCAGATAATTCTTCTATTAAATCTCTATCCGCATCAGAAATAACAATTTCCTTATCTAAAATAGTATTAGACAAACCTGCCGTTAACAACTGTTCACTATTATAAATGAACTGCTCTTTTGTTCCGTAGGTACTGGTAATGGTCTGACCTTGTATTGTTAATTGAATTTCATTATTTGCAACCTTATTAGTCTGTGCTGCATAAAAACGGTGTGTTTTACCACCTCCTCTTGCTGGTGGTCCTCCTCTACCGTCAAAGAACACAGCTGCAATATCATGTTCATCACAAACCTCTGATAATTCTTCTTTGGTTTTCAAAATAGACCAGTTTGCTTTTAAATAGCCACCATCTTTGGTTCCGTCAGAAAAACCTAGCATAATGGTCTGTTTTTTATTTCTGCTCTCTAAATGTGCTTTATATTCTGGTAAATTAAATAAGAATTGCATTGTAGCCTGCGCATTATCCATACCGTTCATGGTTTCAAACAATGGTACAATGTCAAAGGTTATTTCTTTATCTGCCCAACCACACCATCTAAACAATGCGTAAACAAAGAGGATAGAAAATATATCTTCTGAATTACTAATGATATACCTATTACAACCTTCTTCACCATTTTTATCCTGTATAGTCTGTAATTGAAGAATATTCTTGATAGTATCCTTTACAATTTCCTCTTCATAATCATTTGCATTTAACTGTAAATTCTCATGTAAAAGAATATCAATTAATCGCTCTTCGGTTAATTCACTTAGGTCTTCTTTTATTAAAGAGTTCTTTTTCAAAACCTCTACCATTACCTTAGTGTGCATACTATGGTCTTGTCTTATATCTATGGTAGCAAAATGGACTTTAAAAATCTTTACTTTATCAATAAATTTCTCTAAGTCTTTTAAGTAAAGTCCTTGATATTTTTCAATAAGTATTAACCTAATCTCCTCTAACGGTAAGATTAAATCTTCATATCCAATATCCTTAGAACTATCAAACATAGCCGTATACAAGTTTGAGCGCAATTTTTGCAACGGTTCTTGTACGTCTTTAAAAGTCAGTTTATGCACAAGACCTTTAAGGTCATTATAATAACATTTCATTAAAGTTAAACGTAACTCGTTCATTACATCTCTAGTAATATCGGCAGTTACAAATGGGTTTCCATCACGATCACCTCCAGGCCAAAATCCTAACTTTACAATATCATGGTTTTCAAACTGCTTAGAACCTACGCTGCCCTTAATATATGCATACATCTCGCCAATAGCGTCATAATACACATGTCTTAGTGTGTAGATTATATTCTTAGCTTCATCTAATGGTGTAGGTTTTTTTGCATTGACTAAAGATGTTAAGCCCAACTGCTGTAACCCTACATCAATTTCATCAATCTTATCTTCTAGAATCAATGTTCTTAAGTTCGTAATAATATCTAAAACAGCTGGTGTGTAGAATTGTGTTGGGTGTGCGGTTAAAACTATCCTTGCACTAAAGTTGCTTAGCTTATCCCAAATTGTATCCCATGAATTATTCTTTTCAACTAATTGAAAATAATCTTTCAAAGACAATGAACTAGAATGTTTGTGCAATTTTGGAAATGCCGCATCTTCTACACTATCATAAAGAACTACTTGGCGCTCTACGTATTGTATGATACGGAACATAAAATCTATTTGTTCCTTTTCAGATTTTATTTCTACAAAATTCTCGAAAAAATTCTCAAGAATCTCCTTCGGGTTAAGACCGTTGCTCAATCCCTTTTCAGATTGATTAAGCAATAATGGAATTAACATGCCTACATTTTCAATGTTCTCGTAGGGAAGATTAAGAAATAGACTGTTATAGACATTAAATTTATTTTGGACAGATTTCTTAAACTCCGCCAATCTTTCTTGTTGTTGCATATATCAAAAACTTTTGAGCGTACCATTATGGTTAACTCGATAAAATTCGAACATAAATATCGCTAATCCTAGGGAACTTAGAGAATCATTTTTGTGAAATATCATATTCAACGAAGTATACCACAAAATTCTCTGTATTGGCAACAAATATTCCGCAAAACACCTAAAGCTATCTACATTTACAATGTTAGTAAATAATAAATTTTTTCATTTTCATATAGTGTTCTCGTAAAAGAGTCTTGTTTAAAAACAAGACTCTTTTTAGTTTATAAAGGTTTTAAAGACTAGAAATAAGCGCTATACTGAAGTACCCTGAAATCTACTGTGTTAAAAGTAGGGTTTTCTTTTTTCATTTTCTTATAACTTTCTAGACTACCCACTGCTCTATTTGCCGCACCTGAGGGTGCAATTAAAGATACTGTTTTTATTATTTTATCTGTAGAAGGATGAGTAAATTCATGAATTCTAGGTACAACATTAGAAACGTTCTTTAGTGTAACAGAATTTTCCTTCAAGTGTTTTCTAAAAAATACTCAGGTCCGTTCTTGCTGTTTCCTCCTGTAAAAAGAAGTGTATTTACATTAGGGTATTTTTCTAAATAACATAATACATTTCTTAAAACTACATTCTGCATTCCAATATCAGATGCGTCCATTTTATGGCGTTCTGCCGAAGCTACAATATCACAGACACCTATACGTCTAGATTTTAAAAAAGCTTTGCGCTGCTCTATTGCGCTTGCTGTTGTTTCATACTTAAGATTTAAATTGAAAATCTTATCTAAAATTGGCCACAACTGCCCATCTCTACTACCATAACAAAAATTAACATCGCCATCCTTCAATTCTCCTGTTGTAAAACGTGGCGGTGGTAAGGTGCCAACAATAAGCTTTAAGGTAGTGTTATCAATAAATGGAGTGTATGGGTGAGTGTGTTCAAAAACGTTTTGCATTATAGTTTAATTCTCTTGAGCCCATTCAGTAGACAAATCGTTACTAAATTACTAACTTTAAAAGAAAGTAAAGAAATAGAGATATGGGTAAGGGAGATAAGAAATCGAAAAAAGGGAAAATATCAAACAATTCTTACGGAGCAAGAAGACCTCGTAAAATCAAAAAAAGACCTACAATTGAAGAAAAAATAAAAATTAATAAAAAGAAATAATCATTTAGTCAATCCTAAAAATGACGTCTACTTGATTTTCTTCATCTAAAGAAATTTCATAAGTATAAAAACCCATTGGCAATGAGTCATAAGCAACTTCAGTTGGAACATAATTTAAGCTGGTAGAATCTGTCTGAATACTTATTGCCATATTTGAAGATGCAGTTTCAAATTCCATATATTCAGAGAATTTACCTGCCTCAACATTTTCAAAAACAGTATCTTTCTGCGCAATACGCACTTCTGTGAATAAGAGCTCTGTACTATTCTGAATGCGAATATTTACAAAGTTAAATTCATCATCTCTATCTGTACAAGATAATAACGTTACAACACAAATAACTGCAAGTAAAAGAACCCTTTTCATAAACGTATTTTATATATACTTAAGAACGAAAAAGAGTAGATAATATTTTATCTTATAAAGACGGGTTGATTTTCTTTTAGGGTATGCTCTTGACTAAATTCATAATCATCTAAATTAAACCCTTTTATATCTGACAGTGTTTTTGCATCGGCGTCAATAATATACCTTACCATAGCTCCTCTAGCTTTTTTTGCAAAAAAACTGATTATCTTTAATTTATCATTCTTCCAATCTTTAAAAATTGGTGTAATAATTTCTGCTTTGATATTCTTTGGCTGCAAAGCACTATAGTATTCATTACTTGCTAAATTAACCAACAACTCACCCTCAACCATTTCATTATTTAAATGATCGGTAAGCCTACTGCCCCAATATTCATATAGATTTTTATTTCTACCAATTTTTAAGGAAGTGCCCATTTCCAAACGATAGGGCTGCATTAAATCCAACGGTTTTAAAATACCATATTGACCGGATAAAATACGAAGCGTTTGTTGAAGTTTATCAATTTTATTTTCAGATAACGTATAGGCATCTAGACCTTGATACACATCTCCGCTAAACGCAAAAATTGCAGGTCTTGAATTTTCCGGTGTAAACGGAATACTAAAATCTTGATTTCTTTGCCAGTTCAATTGTGCAAGATTATCTGAGATGGACATTAATTCTGAAAGAGCTTTAGGCTTCTTTTTCTTTAATATCTTATTCAGTTTTTCCGCATCCTCTATAAATTTTGGAGAGGTATATGTTGCTGTAGGAAGCTCAGCTTCATAATTCAATGACTTAGCCGGAGAAATAACAATTTTCATAGTGCAATTTTAATAGCCCAAAAATAAAAAGGATAAATTGGAAGACCTACAAAAGATAAAAAAGAGTTTAAATAGCGGTATTGAGAAATCTTATTCTGTGCTATTTTTACTGTAACTACGCCATTTTTCAATAGCATTTGTCATGTCTTCTGGCACTTCTGAATCAAAACTCATATGCTCTCCGGTTACAGGGTGTATAAAGCCCAATGTCTTGGCGTGTAATGCTTGTCTTGGCAGTAACTTAAAGGTATTATCTACAAATTGCTTGTATTTTGTAAATGTTGTTCCTTTTAAGATTTTTTCACCTCCATAACGCTCATCATTAAACAACGTATGCCCTATGTATTTCATATGCACACGAATTTGGTGGGTTCTACCTGTCTCTAATTTACAAGACACTAGAGTAACATAACCCAACCTTTCCAAAACCTTAAAATGTGTAACCGCTTCTTTACCTTCTTCACCATCTGGAAAAACATGCATTTGTAGACGGTTCTTTGGGTTTCTACCCACATTACCTACAACTGTACCTTCGTCTTCTTCAATATTTCCCCAAACCAGAGCTATATATTCACGTTCAGAAGTTTTATCAAAAAATTGCTTTGCCAAATGCGTCATAGCGGCTTCTGTCTTTGCCACTACTAAAAGGCCTGAAGTATCTTTATCTATACGATGAACCAAACCTGGTCTCTCATTACTGTTAGATGGTAAATTATCGGTATGAAAAATAAGTGCGTTTATCAATGTCCCAGAATAATTTCCATGACCAGGGTGTACTACCATCCCAGCGGGTTTATTCACAATTAACAAAACATCGTCTTCATAGACGATATCTAAAGGAATATCTTCTGGTACTAATAAAAATTCATGTGGCGGATGTTCAAATAACACCTTAACCTCATCACCTGCTTTTACCTTATAATTAGATTTCACAATCTGATCATTGACCCAAACATGTCCGTTTTTTGCAGATTGTTGTATTTTATTTCGAGTAGCATTTTCAATGAAATTCATTAAAAATTTATCTACCCTTAACGGTTCTTGACCTTTTGATGCTACTATTTTATGATGCTCAAAAAGCTCTCCATCTTCATTCTCTGGCTGCTCAATATTCTCCATCTAATCTTCAGATTCCGATTTAATTACTGCTCTTTCCGTAATACTACCATTACCACAGATCAATTCTATTTTGGATGTTTTAGGTAATTTATCGCCAGGCTTAATATACTTGCCTTTGTATTTTATTTGGTATACCATATCCTTTCCTAATTCATCTACATAGGTTACCCTTTGCACATCTAAACCTACAGCTTTTAACATTGAAGAGGCATTACGCTTGGTAACCTGAATGATTTTTGGAACGGTAACTTTTTTATATCCGGATGGATTAACCGTAAAATATATTTTTCTATTTTCTTTTACTTTTGATCCTGCAGAAGGGTTTTGTTCAATAATAGAAAATCTTGGGTAGTCTGGGTTATAATTCGCAGAATCCAATACTTCATATCTTAAGCCGGCTTCTTCAATTGATTTTCTCATATCCATAACCGATTTTTTTGAAAAATCTGGCACTTCTACGAACTCACCGTGGTTGGTGGTACTGTTCAGGTATCTTAATGTGACAAAAATCACAACAATCAACACCAACAACGCAAGACCTAATTGAATAAAAAAGGTTTTACTTTTTAAAAAATTGAAAAAATTCTTCATACTTATTATTTGACCCGACAAATATAGTAAATGCCCCCATACCATTCTACGGCTTCGGTTTATAGTTACTTCATCCTTAAAAATTAATTCTATTTGTATTAATGCTGATTGTTTTCTTTTTTATTTTATTTCAATGCTTCATCTTTGCTTTTACATTCTTAATAGACCATAAATGAAAAAAAATATAGCAATTATAATGGGCGGTTATTCTAGTGAATATAAAATATCGCTTAAAAGTGGTAATGTGGTCTATAATTACCTGAACAAAGAAAAATTTAATCTATATAGAATACATATTTTCAAAAACAAATGGGTTTATGTTGATGATGCAGATAATGAAACCCCTATAGATCGAAACGATTTCTCAATACCTAAAGATGGTAATTCAATAACATTTGATTGTGTTTTTAATGCCATACATGGTTCTCCTGGTGAAGATGGACTAATGCAAGCTTATTTTGAATTATTAGGAATAAGGCATACTACTTGTAATTTCTACCAAGCAGCGCTAACTTTCAATAAAAGAGATTTACTAAGTGTTTTAAAACCTTACGGAATTAAAGCTGCACCATCTTACTATCTAAATTTGGGTGATACTATCAATGAAATAGAAATTATAGATAAAGTAAAACTCCCCTGTTTCGTTAAAGCAAACAAATCTGGAAGCAGCTATGGTATCACTAAAGTATATAAGTCTTCTGAACTAAAGGGTGCCATTGAAACCGCTTATAAAGAAGATGATGAAATTATAATTGAAGGCTTCCTCGAAGGAACCGAAGTTTCTGTTGGTGTTTTAAAATTAAAAGGAATCACTACTGTTTTACCTATTACAGAAATAGTTACCGAAAACGACTTCTTTGATTACGAAGCTAAATATGAAGGAAAATCTCAAGAAATAACTCCTGCTAGAATAAACCCTATTCAATTAAAGAACGTCACCATCGCAGCAAAAAAAATATACGATGTATTAAAGATGACCGGCTTTTCTAGAAGCGAATTTATATTTATTGGCGATGAGCCTTTCTTATTAGAAATGAATACAACACCTGGTTTAACTACAGCGAGTATATTACCACAACAAGCTAAAGAAGCTGGCATTGAACTAAGTATGTTATTTGAGCATGCAATTACAGAGGCATTGTCTTAAAATACCTATATTTAAAAAGTAAAACCCATCTATGAGACGTGCAATATTTCCAGGTTCTTTTGATCCTTTAACCTTAGGTCATCATGATATTATTATGCGTGGTATAACGCTGTTCGATGAAATAATTATTGCAATAGGTAAAAATGCCGACAAAAAATACATGTTCAGTCTTGAAAAGCGTATTGCTTTTATAGAAGAGTCTTTTAAAGATGTACCTTCCATATCTGTAAAGTCATATGAAGGCCTTACAGTGGATTTTTGTAAGAAAGTAGACGCAAACTTTATTTTAAGAGGATTAAGAAACCCAGGAGATTTTGAATTTGAGAAGGCAATTGCCCATACAAATAGAAAATTATCTGAGATAGAAACCGTGTTTTTATTGACCTCATCGGGTAAATCATATATAAGTTCCTCTATTGTAAGAGACGTAATTCGCAATGGCGGTGATTATACGGGCTTAGTACCAGATTCTGTAAGAAAATAGATGTAGTTCATCGGCCACACAACAACTTTGGCCATTTCAACAACACATTTTCGCAAAATCACAACAATTTGTATACGTAAGATGGAATATTCCTATAAATTCGTAGGAAAATTCTTTCTACCTATGTTTAAATCACAAAATAACTCGTCTTTTTCATTAGATTGGATTAATCAAATTCCATCATCTATTGTAATTATTGATACAAATTTTAATCTAATTAGTGCATCTCCAAGATGGCAGGCTAATTATCGACTTGAATTAAACGATATAGAAGGTAAGAATTTCATTGATTTGTTCCCTGAATTATCACAAGATTTACAAGCCCGTTTAAAATATAGTTTAGACGGATTACGAGATATTAAGTTCAAATACAATGCAAAAAACTGTCAATATTCTTCTAAAGATTCTATCTGGCATTTAAACCCATGGAAAGATGGTTACGGAAATATTATAGGAGTCATTATTAAAGTAGAACCTATTTCTAAAACTCAAGAACTTGAAATTGAACTTCATAAGACAAAACTTATACTAAATCAAAAAAGTTCTGTCGCAAAAATTGGAAGTTGGGATTATGATGTGCAAAATGAAACTTTAAATTGGACACCGATCGTTAACAAAATTTATGGGCTGTCTTCAGATTTTAAACCTACACTAGAAAATTCTATTAATTTCTATGTAGAAGAATCTCAAGAAATTATCAAAAAACTAGTTTCCGAAGCAATAAATTCTGGCAAACCTTGGAATGAAAAATTACAGTTAAAAAAATCTGATGGAGAGGTTATATGGGTAAATACCATTGGTAGACCAAAATTTAAAGGGAGTAAATGCACTAGAATTATTGGTACAATTCAAAACATTAATGAAAGTAGATTAAAGAAAGAGAATAATGTAAACGAGATTTCATCTGAGTATCCATTATTTGAAAAAGTGCCATTAGGTATGGCAATTATAGATATGACCACAGGTAAATTTATAGATGTCAACCAAAACTTCAGTAAGCTTACATGTTATAATAAAGAGCATTTTTTAGGACATAATTATAAAAAATTTATTAATGGTCAAATCAAAAATAAAATTGCTGATTTAAAAGCGCAATTAACAGAACATGGTTCTTTTAAACCTATAAAATGTACTTATACAAATCAGAAAAATCATAATTTAAATATTAAAATAACAGGTACTTTAATTGAAAATAAAGATGGTGTTAAAGGTCTTTTATGCACCGTAGAGAATATTACGACACAAGCTAAGTTAGAGCGAAACTTGAAAGACACTATATCATCATCAAGAGAGAAAAATGAGCAACTATTAAATTTTGCACACATGGTTTCTCACAATCTAAAAACGCATGCAACCAATTTTTCGCTATTGCTTAACTTCTTAAATGACGAAACGGGTAAAGTACAGCGAAATAAATTCATGAGCATGTTGTTCAGTGCCTCAGATAATTTATCTGAAACTATAAAAGGTTTAAGAGAAATTGTTGCTGTAAAATCTAGTATTAACGAAGAAAAGAAACCACTTTCTTTAAATGAAAGCTTATTTGTTGTTGAACAAAATATTGCCGGACTTCTAAAGGAAACGAACGGAAAAATTATAAACGAAATTCCCGATACGACAGTAGTAAAAGCATTACCCGCCTATCTAAATAGCATCTTAACAAATTGCATTACCAATTCAATTAAATACAGAAGCGAAGATAAAAAGCCAATTATCATTTTAAGTGTGGAAGAAGATAAGAACTACACCATATTAAGTATAGAAGATAATGGTTTAGGTATTGATTTAGATAGATTTGGCAAGCAGCTTTTTGGTCTTTATAGAACTTTTCATAGACATAAAGATTCTAGAGGAATTGGTCTTTACATTACTAAAAACCAGATGGATGCTATGAAGGGTAAAATTACAGTAGAAAGCACACCTAACCAAGGAACTACTTTCAGGTTTCATTTCAATAAGAAGTAGAAAATAATTGATAAAGTAGCTTTTTGAATCTTTTACAACGTAAATGATAACATTCACAACAATTTTGTAGTAAAATACAGCAATCCCGCTAAATTCGTAAGAAATTACATCGGTATGATAAAAGTTCCCCTAGTATCCAATACCTCGTACATAATTAGACAATTGCCAACACCAACGGCTTTTATAGACACTGATCATAATATTGTTCAGACATCTGACACTTGGACGAGTATTTTTAATAAAAATGGCGAGAGTTATAAATCTAAAAGTTTATTTGCTGTTTTTCCAAAATTAAGCCATAAATGGAAAATGGTATTAGATAATTGTTTTAACGGCAATCCACAACCTATGGGCATACACCAAGTTATTGATACGAGGGGTCAAGAGCTTTGGTTTGAATGGACAAATGCACCATGGTATGACACTAATGAGAACATCATTGGGGCTATTATACAATTAAGCAATATTACCGATGCCGTTAATAATGAATTAGAACTTAATAAGAAAAATTTACTGCTTCAACAGCAGACTGAAATTACCAAAATTGGTAGATGGGAATATAATATAGTTGACAACCAACTTTTTTGGTGTTCAACAACAAAGGCTATTCATGAAGTACCTGAACATTTTTCTCCAGATATTGAAAATGCCATCTATTATTTTAAGGAAGGGCATAGCAGAAATGCAATATCCATGGCACTTTTTGAAGCTCAAAATAATGGAAAGGCCTATAGCAACTTAAAGTTGCAAATAATTACAGATACCGGTAAAGAAAAATGGGTAATGGCCGGGGGTAAACCTATATACAATAAAGGGGAAATGGTTGGTTTAATTGGTACCTTTCAAGATATACATGAGCAAGTAGAAGCCAGTATTAAAACCGTTGATAACGAAAAACTATTAAGAACGTTAATTGATAATTTACCAGTTAATGTATATATAAAAGATACAGAATCTAGAAAGGTTCTTATAAACAAAGCCGAGTGTGAATATTTGGGTGTTAAAGATCCAAAAGAAATAATAGGTAAAACCGACTTTGAACTTTACCCATACGAATCTGCCGAAAAATCTAGAGCTGAAGATTTAAGGGTAATGACCACTTTAAAACCAGTAATAGGAAAAGAAACAGTTAATACTAGATTAAACGGTAAAGAAACCTCTTTTCTTAGCTCTAAAATACCTTTACTAAACAATAAAGGCATTGCATATGGCCTAGTCGGTATAAGTTTAGATATTTCTAAATTAAAGGAAAAAGAAAAAGAGCTTAGAAATATTATAAATATTGCATCGGTTCAAAACAAAAAACTTTTGAACTTTGCCCATATTGTTTCTCACAATCTACGTTCACATTCCGCAAATTTTTCTATGCTTTTAAACTTTTTAGAAAGTGAAAAGGATGAAAATGAAAAGAAGAATATTATAGGTATGCTAACTCAAGCTTCAAATAACTTATTAGAAACATTAGATAATTTAAATGAAGTGGTATCTATCAATACCAACACAAACATAGAAATTAAAGAGATTAATTTAAATGATAAAGTAGTTGATGCAACTAAAAACCTATCAGCCTTTATTTCTAACAGTAAAGCTAAAGTTAAGAACAACATTCCGGTAGATTTCAGCGTAAAGTCCGTTCCTGCATATTTAGATAGTATTTTAACGAACTTTATTACTAACGCTGTAAAGTATAGAGATCCTGAACGGGAATCATTAGTAGTACTTAGTGCCGAAAAGAAAGGTGATTATTCTATTTTAACCATTACGGATAATGGTCTTGGTATAGACTTGGAGAAATATGGTGAAAAATTATTTGGCATGTATAAAACCTTCCATGACCATAAAGATGCAAGAGGTATTGGTTTATATCTTACTAAAAATCAAATTGATGCCATGAACGGCAAGGTTGAAGTAACCAGTGAAATAGGAAAAGGAACAGAATTTAAAATTTTCTTTAATGAAAAAAATTAGTGACATCACTATAATTGATGACGATGCTATTACAGTGTTCGGTCTACGTAAATTAATATCTTCTAGTATTGAGTGTAACTCAATTGAAGCTTATGCTAATGGCAAGATTGCCATAGATGCACTAACAGATTTCTATAACAATGATCATCAAATACCACAAATTATATTCTTGGATATTAATATGCCAATTATGGATGGGTGGGAATTTTTAGAGGCATTTCTTGAACTTCCAATTACAGAAAAGATTAGAATAAATATAGTAACCTCTTCTATTGACCCTCGTGATCAAAAACAATGGGAATATTTTAAAAGCAAAAGTCATCACTTAATAACCTTCAATCAGAAACCTATTGATAGAAATACAATAACAGAAATTACCAAAGTAGCGTAAGCTTTGAAGTAATCATTATTTTTACAATCAATTCTGGCAACAATAGCCACCATAATTGTTTGTAAATGAAAACGCCATTCCTGTTATTATCGGTACTTCTATTAATATCTTGTCAAGATAAAGTTGAAAATACTAAAACCGATTTCCCCACTCCTTTTGAAATATCCAACAAAACAGAAACCGCCACTTACGATCAAGTAATTGACTTTTACATAAAACTGTCTAAAGAATTTTCTACGATTAATATTCAAACCATTGGATCCACAGACAGCGGCAAACCACTTCATGTGGTAACCTATAGCGCAAAAGGTGATTTTGATTTTAAAAAATTAGGCAAGGATAATACCATGATGTTGATCAACAACGGTATTCATCCTGGAGAAAGTGATGGAATAGATGCTACCATGTTGCTTTTTCGTGATTTAGCAAGCAATGAAATAGACTCACCCAATGAAACCATAATTTGTACTATACCCATATACAATATTGGTGGCGCATTAAACAGAAATAGTACTTCTAGAGCTAACCAAAATGGACCTCTCGAATATGGTTTTAGAGGTAATGCTAAAAATTATGATCTTAACAGGGATTTCATTAAAACCGATACCAAAAACGCTATAACCTTTGCTGAAATTTTTCATCTCATAAATCCCGATGTATTTATTGACAACCATGTTAGTAATGGTGCCGATTACCAGTATACGCTAACACACCTTTTTACACAACATAATAAACTAGGTGGAGAATTAGGAGAATATGTTCATGAAGCATTAATGCCTCAACTACATGATTCACTCTTCAATTCTGGTTGGGATATTACACCTTATGTAAATGTATTTAACTCCCCTCCTGAAAATGGTTTTCAGCAATTTATGGATCACCCTAGATATTCTACTGGTTACACCACATTGTGGAATACTGTTGGGATGATGGTAGAAACACATATGCTAAAACCTTATGATAAACGCGTTGAAGGTACTTACGAGCTCCTGCATAAAATGATTGCAATTGCCGAAAAAGATGGAAATGAAATTAGAACTATGCGAGATACTGCTTTTGCATCTATAAACACTAAAGAATATTATACTACAGCTTGGAAAATAGATTCTACCAAGGCTACTAATTATCTATTTAAAGGATATAAAGCAGATACTATAACTAGTGAAGTAACAGGTCTTACACGCTTAAAATATAACCGAGAGATACCAATAGAAACAAAAGTAGCATATAAAGATTTTTATACCCCGTCAGATTCTGTTAAAGTTCCAAAAGCATACGTTATTGGTAAGCAGTGGGAAAATATAATCAACAAACTTGATATAAACAATATCACTTATACTACGCTTAAAAAAGACTCCGTATTCAATATAGAATCCTATAAAATAGATAATTACCAAACGTATAGTTCACCTTACGAAGGGCACTACCCTCATTACAATACTACCGTAAATGCAAAAAACATTACAAAGGAGTTCAAGGCTGGTGATATTATAATACCTGTAAATCAACCTGGTTTTAGATATCTCTTAGAAACTTTAGAACCAGCGGCAGTAGATTCGTTTTTTAACTGGAATTTCTTTGACACTATACTTCAACAAAAAGAAGGTTTTTCCCCTTATGTTTTTGAAGACACGGCTCTTGAAATGCTGAAAAACGATTCTATTTTAAAAAAAGAATTTGAAAATGAAAAGAAACTGAATTCAGATTTTAATGATAACTGGTATCAACAGTTAGACTGGCTTTTTAAACGAAGTTCGCTATACGAAGAAGCTCATTTGCAATACCCAGTCTTTAGAATCATGAATTAAGACTATGCTTCGTGAAACAAAATCTTAATATTTATATATGAATTTTGAAGGGCTTTCTTAATCTTAGCAGGACCTTTCCATTTAACTTTGAAAATGCCTTCTTTCTTTTCTGGTTTTAATTTGCCATCAAATTCGGTACTCATTGCATACCAATGAACTTGCTTAAGTTTATTAATACCGTTATGCTTAAAAACGTGATAAGTAGTTTGTAGATAATTATCGATTTTAAGACCCGTTACTCCCGTTTCTTCCTCAACCTCACGCATAGCACATTCCTCTATAGTTTCGCCTTTATCTAGCTTCCCCTTAGGTAAATCCCATTTGTCATTTCTATAAATAAAAAGGACTTTTCCTTCTTTATTGGTTACCACACCGCCGGCGGCACTAACCAAAGGAATTTCTTTAGTAAACTTATCTAAAATCTCGCTGCCGTTTGGGTGGTAAATGAACGCTTCTTCCAACTTCCCCTTCTTCAAAGAACTTATTGCCTCTTGTACAGATTCCTTTTTTAGCGAAAAATACTCTCCGTTTGTAGTATCAGAGAGTTTATTTGTTAAAATCAAAGGCAATTCATTAACAAAAACTTTATACATTTGCGTCATGGTTTTAGACAAAAACACTGCAAAAAAAACAGCAGAGCTTCTCCTGCAAATTAATGCAATAAAATTGAAACCGGAAAATCCTTTTACATGGGCTTCCGGTTGGAAATCTCCAATATATTGCGATAATAGAATTTTACTTTCTTATCCTATCATTAGAAACTACATTCGAGATGAAATGGCAAAGCAGGTAGAACAATTATATGGCAAGCCAGATTGCATTGTTGGTGTGGCTACAGGAGCAATAGGAATAGGCGCTTTGGTCGCCGATAAACTTAATCTACCATTTGTTTATGTTAGACCCGAACCTAAATCTCATGGTCGACAAAATCAAATAGAAGGTCATCTTGAAGCAAACCAAACAGTGGTTGTTATTGAAGATTTGATAAGCACAGGAAAAAGTAGTTTAAATGCTGTTGATGCTTTAAGAGCAATCGATGCCAATGTAAAAGGCATGTTGGCAGTATTTACCTATGGTTTTGAAACTGCAACCAAAAATTTTAAAGAAAAAAATACAGAATTGCACACCTTAAGTAGTTATGAGTATTTAATTGAACAAGCTTCAGATACCGGCTATGTAAAAGAAGAGCAATTATTAACATTAATGGAGTGGAGAAAAGATCCATCTCAATGGACAAATAAATAGTTATGCTTATAGAAACGCCAAAAGCACAAGTATCAAAAAGTAAAGAGGAAACATTTAATTTTTTAAATGACCTATCTAACTTTAGACAATTAATGCCTGAAAATATTGACAAATTTGAAGTTTTAAACGAGAATAGATTTCTTTTTGCTTTAAAAGGTATGCCAGAAATAGTATTGGAGAAAAAAGACCAAACTCCGTTTAATCAACTTGTTTTAGGCGCCGCAAGTGAAAAATTACCTTTTACACTAACTGCAAATATAGAGGAAATTGAAAGTGCTAAAAGTGAAGTAGTTCTAAGTTTTACAGGTGAATTCAATGCAATGATGGCAATGATGATAAAAAAGCCGATCACGAATTTCGTTAACACACTTTCTACAAATTTGGAAAAAATCTAATACCGAAGTTGTATTTCTTTTAAGCCAAATTCATAAATTTTATTATCTTCTAGTGTTACCATCAACATGCCGTTGATGGTAACACCAACTATTATGCCTGAAATTAGTTCTTCATTATGCAACTTAAAATTACAATACACACCTTTTTTAAACATTTTAGAATGATACTGATCAAATAGTTCTTTTTCTAAAGAAGCCATTGGTTGGTTTAGTTGTTTATGTAATTTTTCAACCAAAGAATAAAATACCATATCCAAATCAAAATCGCGACCAATAATTAATTTTAAGGAGGATGCATGTGGAGCATTTTTAAAAACAGTTTGGTTTACATTTAGCCCAAAACCAATAATACATCTTTTAATTTGTGAGCCTGAAATAATATTTTCAATTAATATACCGCCTATTTTAGATTTACCTGACAGAATGTCGTTAGGCCATTTTATAGACAAATCAGGTACTCCTAGGTTACTTAAACAATCAATTATTGCTAAAGAAACGGTCATACTTACCAAAAACAACTTATTAACAGGAACGTCCAAATCCTTTTTCAACAAACTGATTGCTAGATTTTTATAAGGTTCAGATTCCCACTTAGCATTTAATTGACCTCTACCTAAGGTCTGATTTTGAGTAGTAACAATAGTAAAGTCCTCTAATTCTTTTTGCTGTAATAATTCTTTTAAATGAGTATTTGTAGACCCCGTGGCATCAAGTTTGATTATTTGCATTTACAGTACTTATTGTGAATCTTTAATGTATTGTTAAAAACTAGACCTAAAAGAACAAAAAAATAATAACTTTGTAAAAATTAAAATTTTTGAATGCAGGAAAGTAAATTTAGCAACGATGAGTTAATTGCATTAATAATACAGGGAATTGACGAAGTAAAAGGTCACAATATCAATCTTTTAGACTTAAGAGAAATTGAGAATACCGTTTGCGATTACTTCATAGTTTGTAACGGTACTTCCAATACGCATGTAAATGCGATCGTAGGTTCTATCCAAAAAACAGTAAGTAAAGCGATTCAAGACAAACCTTGGCACGTAGAGGGCGAGGACAATGCCGAATGGGTATTAATGGACTATGTAAATGTAGTAGTTCATATATTCCAAAAGCAAGTTCGAGAATTTTACGACATTGAAGGGCTATGGGGAGATGCAAAATTCACAACAATAGAAAGTAGCGTAAATTAATAAAAAAATATAATGGCAAAAGAAAACAAGACAAATCCGAAGAAACCAAAGTTTAGTTCTTGGTGGATTTATGGATTAGTAGCAGTATTACTTATTGGATTTCAATTATTCAATAGTGATGATTTAGCTAGCACCCAAAAAACGACTACTTCAGAATTACAGCAGTATTTGAGAAACGGTGATGTTAAAAAAGTTTTAATCATTACTAATACAAATCAAGCAAAGGTTTTTTTAACTGATGAAGCCATTGCAAAAGAAGTTCATAAAGACGTTAACGAGAAATCATTTCTTCCAGCTTCTGGTAATGTACCACAGTACACCTTAGATTATGGTGATCTTCAAATATTTCAAAATGAAATAACAGAGATAAAAAAAGAAAATAATTTAGATACCATTATTGAATTTGGTAAAGAATCTACAGCCATTTTAGATTTCTTACTATCCTTATTACCATTTGTTTTAATTATTGGTATCTGGATATACCTTATGCGTAGAATGTCTGGCGGCGGTGGCGGTGGCGCTGGTGGTCAAATATTTAATATTGGCAAATCTAAAGCCAAATTATTTGACGAAAAAACAGATACTAGAACATCATTTAAAGATGTTGCCGGTTTAGAAGGTGCAAAAGAAGAAGTTGAAGAGATTGTAGATTTCTTAAGAAACCCAGATAAATATACCTCTTTAGGTGGTAAAATTCCTAAAGGTGCATTACTAGTAGGACCTCCAGGAACAGGTAAGACACTTTTAGCAAAAGCCGTTGCAGGTGAAGCTAAAGTGCCTTTCTTTTCATTATCTGGATCAGATTTCGTAGAAATGTTCGTTGGTGTAGGTGCTTCTAGAGTACGTGACTTGTTTAAACAAGCAAAGGATAAATCTCCTGCTATTATATTCATTGATGAAATTGATGCAATTGGTAGAGCTAGAGGTAAAAATAACTTTACAGGTTCTAACGATGAGCGTGAAAATACATTAAACCAGTTATTAACTGAGATGGATGGTTTTGGAACTAATACCAATGTTATAGTATTGGCAGCAACCAACCGTGCAGATGTATTGGATAAGGCTTTAATGCGTGCAGGTAGATTTGATCGACAGATATATGTTGATTTACCAGACATACGTGAACGTAAAGAAATTTTTGAAGTTCACCTAAGACCTATTAAAACATCTGAGGCATTAGACCTTGAATTTCTGGCAAGACAAACGCCCGGTTTCTCTGGTGCAGACATTGCCAATGTTTGTAATGAAGCGGCCTTAATAGCAGCTAGAAAAGAGAAAAAAGCTGTTTCTAAACAAGATTTCTTAGATGCTGTTGACAGAATAGTTGGTGGTCTTGAAAAGAAAAATAAGATAATTACACCTGGTGAGAAAGAAACTATAGCTTATCATGAAGCTGGTCATGCAACTACTAGTTGGATGTTAGAACATGCTGCTCCATTGGTTAAGGTAACTATAGTACCGAGAGGACAGTCTTTAGGCGCTGCATGGTATTTACCAGAAGAGCGTTTAATTGTTAGGCCAGAACAAATGTTGGACGAAATGTGTGCAACAATGGGTGGTAGAGCTGCAGAGAAAGTTATTTTCAATAAAATATCTACAGGTGCATTAAGTGATTTAGAAAAAGTAACTAAACAAGCTCGTGCAATGGTAACCATCTATGGTCTTAATGATGAAATAGGAAATATCACCTATTATGACTCTGCTGGGCAAGATTCTTATGGTTTTTCTAAACCATATAGTGAAGATACCGCTCGTAAAATAGATGCTGAAATATCTAAGATTATAGAAGAGCAATACCAAAGAGCTATCAAAGTTCTTACAGATAACAAGGACAAATTAACGACTTTGGCCGAACGATTGTTAGAGAAAGAAGTTATCTTTAAAGAAGATTTAGAAAAAATATTTGGTGTAAGAAATTTTGAAAAAGATATTTTAGCCTTAGAAAATAAGAAAAATCTTGAAAAATTAAAAGATTCAGATTCAAAATCGGAAGAAGAAGAAATTACAGAGAATAACTAAAATTACAGTACTTTAGATTAGCAATTATTTCAACAACGTAAATGGGGTTTTTAGATATTTTATTTGGTGGTGGCAAAAAGAAGGTTTCGAAAGAAACTGCGGAAACGCGAGGCGATCATATGCCAGATTTAAATATTCCCGTTGATGAAAAATTTACAATTCATTTTAAACAAAATGGAGGTAAATTTATTTACTGTGATTCTGATGTAGAAGTTTCAAGGGCAATAGAAAATATTGTTACCGAAAATAATTGGGAGAGTGAGCCTTTCTTTGTCTTAAATGAAAGGCTAGCCCAAAAATTTTCTAAAGAACCAATTACTTTTACCAATAATGCCAGACAGAGCGAAGTATTCTTTACTACTTGTGAGCATTTAATTGCGCAAAACGGAAGTATCCTAGTTTGTTCTAATCAATTGCACGAGAAAAAAGTAAATGAACTACCAAGCAATGTTGTTGTATTCGCTACAACTAGTCAACTGGTAGAATCAATAGGCGAGGGTTTGAAGACCATCAAGAAAAAATATGGCCAAAAAATACCGGCCAACATAACTACCTTAAAACACTTTAAAGCTACCGCAGAAAATTCAGATGATTTTCTAACGTATGGTAGTAGTACTAAAAATCTTTATCTTTTACTTCTGGAAGATTTATAGTATGAAAGAAATTTTACGAAGGTCATTAACAGGGGCTGTCTACATAATTTTATTATTGTCCGCAGTATTCTTAAGTTCTGATGCGTTCGATTTCTTATTCATGACTTTTGGACTTGCTTGTCTATATGAATATAAAAAGCTAGTACATTTAAAAGGATATCACATTTTTGCTGCATATTTAGCCATATGGTGGGCTTTCATTTATTTAGTAAAAGATCAACAACTAATAAATATATTAATGTTGATAACCATAGTTGTCGACATTTACCTCCTTGTTAATCTCTTTAGCAAGAAACCAATAAAATTTAATACCGCACAAAAATTTATTGTAGGTCTATTTTATATTGGTGGAGGATGTATTTTCCTTACTATGATTCCTTATAAAAATGATGCTTTCGCAAAATTATTAATTATGGGAATCTTTATTCTAATTTGGGTAAATGATTCATTTGCATATTTAGTAGGCAAAAGCATTGGACGCACTAAATTATTTCCTTCTGTTTCTCCTAAAAAAACAATTGAAGGTACCTTAGGAGGTTTTATATTTGCACTGGCAGCTGCGTATTTAATGGCTACCTTTGAAGCCTTGATTAGTCCAATACAATGGATGATACTTGCAACAGTTATTGTGGTTGCAGGAAGTTTAGGCGATTTAATAGAATCAAAATTAAAAAGAGCGGCAGGTGTTAAAGATAGTGGCGCCATATTACCAGGACATGGTGGTATGTTAGACCGTTTAGATAGTTTAGTATTTGCAGCACCGTTTGCTTATTTAACTTTAAATATTTTCAGTTATGTTTCATAGGGAGGGACAAAAAATAATATTGTTTTCTTTTGTAATTATTGGCGCTAGTGTTCTTTTAGCTCATTTTTTCATTGATATAGCGTGGCTAAAATTAGTTGTTCAATTATTGGGCTTAATTGTTTTAATAATTATTCTACAATTTTTTAGAAACCCTAAGAGAGTAGCGCTAAAAACTTTCAATGAAATTTTGGCTCCCGTTGACGGTAAAGTGGTCGTAATAGAAGAAGTTTTTGAAAAAGAATATTTTAAAGACAAGAGAAAACAAGTTTCCATATTCATGTCACCTGTAAATGTACACGTTACTAGATATCCTGCTAGTGGTAGCATTACTTTCTCAAAGTACCATCCGGGTAAATACTTAGTAGCTTGGCACCCAAAGTCTAGTGAAGAAAATGAAAGAACTACGGTAGTTATAAAAACTCCTAAATTTGGTGAAATACTTTACAGACAGATTGCTGGTGCTTTAGCAAGGCGTATTGTAAATTATGCTGAAAAAGGAGAAAGTGTACAACAGGGTGATGATGCAGGTTTTATAAAATTTGGTTCTAGAGTAGACTTGTTCTTACCTTTAGATTGTCAAATTAATGTAAAACTGAACCAAAAGGTAAAAGGTGCCGAAACATGCATAGCTACTTTTGTTGACCCAAATGAAAAAGACGAACTTACATATTGAATTTGAGGAAACTGTTACTTTGGTAAATAATTATACCGAGCCAATTCCTGCAGATATACTTTTAAAATTGTACGCTTATTATAAAATAGCGAATTCAAATTTTGATAACCCAGGCAGTAAAACCCCTCTAATTAATGCCTTTAAGGCAAACGCGCTATTTCAAGCTAAGAATATGAGCAAAAAAAAGGCTATGCGTGCCTATATTGAATTGGCTAATAAAGAATTAAAATAAGCCAATATTTTGGCTTATTGCCGGAATATAAATCCTTGGCCATGAATATTATCTATACTCAAACTATCATCCATCTCCAAATACTTCCGTAAACGTGTAATAAATACGTTCAAGCTTTTCTTGTTAAAGTAATCGTTTGCACCCCATAATTTTATCAAAATATCCTTATGACTACACAATTTATTCTTTCTCATCACCAAATAATGTAACAGCTCACTTTCTTTGGTGGTCAGGTGAAATGCTTCATTTTCGAACATCAATTCTTGATTAATTACATTAAATGTATACCTACCAATTTTAAAAATGGTAGCTTTTTCCCCAGCTGTGGTTCTTACGACCATTCTGGACAATAAATTTTCTATTCTAATGACCAGTTCTTCTTCATCAATAGGTTTTTTCAAATAATCTACTGCACCTATATAAAAACCTTTTAACACGTCTACTTTAAGGGAACGTGCTGTCAAAAACAAAAAAGGAAGCTCTGGAAAACGCTCTTTAATTTGTTCGGCAAGGGCAAAGCCATCCATACCTGGCATTGTAATATCCAATATTGCCAAATCATATTTTACGGTTTCCAAATTTTTAAGTGCACTTTCCCCATCGGCAAACCAACTTATTTTGAAATTTTTCATCCTAAGGTATTCCGATAATAAATACCCAAGATCCGTACTGTCCTCTACTAAGAGTATATTATGTTTATCATTATTCATTACACAGGGGTATTAAAAGAGATATTTGCGTTCCCTTGCCAACCTCACTTTTCACTTCAACTTTTCCTTTATGTTTTTCCACAATATTCTTTACGTAACTTAATCCAAGTCCGTAACCTTTTACCATAGTACGCTCTTTACCCGTAACTCTATAATACTTTAAAAATATCTTTTTCTGATCATTTAAGGATATTCCTTGACCGTTATCCCCTATCTCAATGACCAACCAATTATCCTTTTTAAAAGCATTGAGTTGAATGATCGGGTTATCCGCATATTTCTTTGCATTGTCCAAGATATTGTTAATAGTATTTTCTAAATGAAAAACTTCGGTTCTCAATATAAATTCCCCTTCTTGTATATGATAGGTAAAGGTTGCCTTCTCAATAGTCACCAATGTGGCAAATTCTTTGCACAAATTGAGCAAATATGGTCTAAAATCAACTTTTTCAAACTTTAATACCTTCTTTTCGGACTCTAAACTACCTAGCTCCAAAACTTTGTCAATATGTACAGATAGTCTTTTTACCTGCTGCCTTATCATTCCTAAAATTGGTTTTTGAGTTGACAAGGCGGTTTCATCCAAAATTTTAGTAGCCAAACCAATTGAGAATACAGGTGTTTTTAATTCATGGGTTAAATTATTAATAAATTCATTGGTTGTGGTAATTACACGCCGTTGCCAATAAAATGTTCGCAACACCCAGACTATTGCAATACAAATACCCAAAATGAACAGAATACTCGGTAAGGTAAAACCATTTAACTTGGATAAAAAATACCCGTTCAAGTTCCTAAAATGCAATTCTAACACTAGTCTTTTTCCAAGAAGTTGAGATAAATATCCGGTAAGCTCAATAGGGTAAGACTCCACATTGTCCTTTACTTTAAATTGTTTGGGCGATTGAAGATAAAATGCAGAATCCTTTGTGTGAAGGGTATAACTAAAATCTGAATCAATCCCATTATTAACCAATTTTTCGGTGATATAATCATTTAAGAAAAAACTTGAGGCATCCTGTATACTATCTACGCTCATCGTAAAATATGCAGTATCCTTTTTAAGAGCACTGCCCAATAAAAAGGTGAGCTGGTTTTTAGATTGTAATCCTAAGGAAACATCACTACTTACCTTTCCTAGATTAGTATTGAACTGGAGTTTTGCCAGGTTAAGACCAATCTTTAAATATTGGTATTGTATAATGGCCAATCCAAACAAGGAAATAAACAAAAGGGCTACATACAGGTTTCTCTTCTTCCACATAATCTTTAAAGAAACTCAATTAGTTCTTAATATTAAACAAACTTAAGCTTTCATTAAGTGCATTAACTTTTCATTAATCTTTTTTGGACATCTATTAACCTCAAATTTAGGTCATAGTATTAAATTGGTCGTGAGTTAATTAAACTTAAGTCACTTAAGTTATTTCAAATCATATTATGGTCATCTTCTTAATTTCTGGAGTTGACCATTTTCTATCAACTGACCAAACCAACAATATTATGAACCACAAGCAACTATTATTGGTTATTTTTTTAATAACCGTATTAAATGTCAAGGCACAAGGCTGTGTTGCCATTCGCCACTTTTCCTCTTGTGTAGGTAACAGCCTTGAAAACAACATTATAGGCAAAGGGGACTTTCAATTGGGATTAAATTACAGATACTTTAAATCCTTTAGGCATTTTAGGGGTACGGAGGAAGAACCAGATCGTGTAACGAATAATACCGAGGTGGTCAATTACTCCCATAGCACGGATTTCTTTTTAACTTATGGCATCAACAAAAAATTATACACCAGTATTACCATACCTAACGTCTTTAATTCAAGATCATCTTTATATGAGCATGGACGCAATGAAAGAAATACGACATTTTCAAGGGGACTTGGCGACATTCGTTTAGGTGTAGGACTTTGGCTATTGGACTTTGAAAAACATCCTGAAGGAAATATTGCAATTGGTCTAGGCTTAAAACTACCTACCGGAAATTATAATGCTTCTGATATTTTTTATAATGTAGGTCCAAGTGGTGAACCGCAGACCAGACCGGTTGACCAATCCATACAGCTTGGTGATGGGGGTCTAGGTTTTACCTTGGATGCGCAATTATACCAAAAATTATCCAATGGTATTTTTGGTTATGCCAGCGGTTTCTATCTTGTTAATCCTAGGGAAACCAATGGTATCAGAACCTTTAGGGAAACTTTAAATCCTATTCTTGAAAATGAAGCTATAATGGCGGTACCTGATCAATATTCCATAAGGACAGGATTAAGTTTTACACTATCCCCTACGCTTTCAAGTTCTTTGGGCGCGCGTTATGACTGCGTACCGGTAAAAGATTTAATTGGTGGCAATGATGGTTTTAGGCGACCCGGCAATGTATTATCAATTGACCCCGGACTAGCATTGAACCAAGGTAATTTCTCCTTTAACTTAAATGTTCCTTTTGCTGTTCGAAGAGACCGTCCACAAAGCATTACCGATCTACAAACAGAACAATCTACCGGTTCTCCAAGACATGGAGATGCAGCTTTTGCCGATTACGTGATAAATTTTGGAGTTACATATAGAGTGTACAATACTAAAGTAAAAATTGACCAAGAATTACTTGATGAATTCAAGAAATAACCCTTTAAAGCAACGTTATGACTTTCAAACAAAACCTACAGTTCAATAACAGAATTCTACCATGGACCATTGGTATGGTCTATCTTTTTTTTGGTTTACTAAAATTTTTTCCCAATACTAGCCCAGCAGAAGACCTTGTACAGGAAACTATAGCTAATCTAACATTCAACTTAGTTCCTGATCAAATGGGATTATTACTCTTGGCGAGTTTTGAAACTTTCATAGGAATAGCATTCTTAGTAAACCTTAGAAATAAATATATAATCTATTCTAGCATTGCACATATAGTAATGACATTTACCCCGGTATTTATTTTACCGGAACTTCTTTTTGGTAAAAATGATTTTACAATCACTTTATTAAGTCAATACATCTTTAAAAATATAATTATTTTAGGAGCACTTTTATCGTTGACAAAAGAGTTTAAAGTGGATGAGAAAAAGGTTTTTAACCAACCAATTATTAAAACCCATTAAAAATGAAGCTTTAAACAAGTTCATTCATACAAGTCCGTAATATTTGCATCACATAAAGAACAGAAGAGCTCATCTAATTTCTTACAAACATCATTAAAAAAGCGTTCGCC
The DNA here is from genome assembly GCF_000688315.1 of Maribacter sp. Hel_I_7. Classification (NCBI taxonomy): domain Bacteria; kingdom Pseudomonadati; phylum Bacteroidota; class Flavobacteriia; order Flavobacteriales; family Flavobacteriaceae; genus Maribacter; species Maribacter sp. Hel_I_7. The sequence continues at coordinate 1,912,981 of NZ_JHZW01000003.1, forward strand.
TTTTTTTATTGTAGCAAATTCAGGATTACCAATACCTGTATCACTACTTACTTTAGACCACTGTCTTTCTGCCCAAGCCCAATCTTCATTGTAAGCTTTTATCTTAAACTTCTTAGCACTACCACTACCCCATTTTTCTTTTGGTAAAACTAAATCTGGTCTCAAATAAAGCATTAAACTTGTTTCCATTTCGTCTGCATGATCGCCTTTTTCCTTAAAGTATTTTGACTTATCGAACATTGGAGGAAAAAAACAAAAGCTAATAAACATTTTAGGAAACAATAAACCCAACTCACGAACAATTGGTTTAAAATTGTTGCCTCCATGACCATTGAATAACAATAGCTTATAAATACCTTGTCTATTTAATACTTCTACCAAATCCTTTAAAATAGCCAGTTGTGTAGATGGGTTTAAGTTCATATCCAAATAGATATCTTTTTGTCCCGTATTAACACCATAAGGTATTGTTGGCAATACCATTACTTTTTTACCTTTTTCCCAAGTTAAACCGGCTGCCAATTCAACCATATGTTGCGCTTGATAATTATCTGTACCATATGGTAAATGATAGTTATGAGCTTCAGTTGCACCCCATGGCAATATTGCTAAATCAATTTGCTCATCTTTTAAATGCTCCCAGTTCGTTTCCGCTAGTACAAAAGGTCTAATCATAATACTAAAGGTACTATTAATAAATTCATTTTTAAAGCACAAAAAAAACCCTTGAAATCAATCAAGGGTTCTATATTTTTTGAAAATATGGTTTGGAAGTTTCGACTTACAATACCTTTTTTCCTGATATAATATTGTACAAAATAACGATAACCGCTATTACCAATAAAATATGTACCAAACTACCGGTTGCTAGTCCAGGAACAATTCCTAACATTCCTAATAACCATATAATTATACAAATAACTGCTACTAACCATAATAGACTTCTCATAATGTGTGTTTTTTAGATTGTTTATATTCCAAAATTAAGAGAATCACCCCTTTAAGCTTAACTCAAATCAATGGATTACTAGCTCAAATTCTGAAACATATCTTAAAAACACCCTTTAATGGGTACTCATAGTCAATAACTTAAATCAATTTTTCTTTAAAAAACTCAATAGTCCGTGACCATGCCAATTCTGCGGCAGGTTCATCATATCTTGGTGTTGACGTATTATGAAAACCATGATTTACATTCGGGTAAAAATAAGCTACGTTTTCTTTACCTAGTACATTCAAAGCTTTCTCATAAGCTGGCCACCCTGCATTAACACGTTCATCTAAACCGGCGTATTGCAACATTAATGGAGCATTAATTTTTTCTATCCCCTCGGTAGGCTGCCCTCCATAAAAAGGTACAGATGCCCCTAAGTCTGGTACTTTTACCGCCATCATGTTAGATATCCATCCGCCAAAACAAAATCCCACTACTCCTATTTTACCATTGCAATCTTTGTGCGACTTTAAATACTCAAATGCCGCAATGAAATCTTCTAACATTTCATTTCGATCTCTAGTACGTTGCATTTCTCGCCCTTTATCATCATTACCAGGATACCCGCCTAAAGGACTCAACGCATCTGGAGCAATAGTAATGAAGTCTGATAAAGCTGCCCTTATCGCTGTATCTTCAACATACGGGTTCAACCCTCTGTTTTCATGCACTACCACAATCCCAGGCAGTTTATCAGTTGCTGATTTAGGTTTAGACAACAGTGCTTTTATTTCACCACCACCTTTAGTAGAATTATAGGTTATAAAGCTTGAGTCTAAATCTGGGTTATTCTTATCTACTATAAAAGTGCTTTCATAGTCCGGCATCAAAAAACTCATCAATGAAGGTACTGTAATACCGCCCACGGCATACATAGATAGCTTCTGTACAAAATCTCTTCGCTCTAGTTTATTATGCGCATAAGCATCGTATAAATCGAACACCTCTTGTTTAATATCTTCTTTTCTTAGTGATTTCATTTTCTTAAGAATTTTTGTTCTTTTCTAAAAATACAAAAAACGTTGAGTCACTAGAATAATTTTAACAACTCAAAAAGCCTCATTCCCAATAAATTAGGAATGAGGCTTATATAATATATTTATTAAAAATTCTAGCTAAGACTAGCCAAACTCTTTTCTAAAGTTTCAATTTTAGCTTCTGCATCTGCAAGTTTTTGGCGTTCTATAGCGATAACTTTTTCAGGTGCATTACTCACAAATCTTTCATTAGAGAGTTTCTTTTGAACAGATGTTAAAAACCCTTTAGTATACTTCAACTCTTCGTTGATTTTAAGAATCTCTGCCTCAACATCAATCGCACCTTCCATAGGCACAAAATATTCGTTACTTTTTACACGAAAGGTCAATGCTCCTTCTAACTGTTCTTTTATGTAACTAATTTCAGAAATATTAGTGAGCTTAGAAATTACAACATCCCAACGGTCACTAGCTTTTTCGGTATTTAATACGGACAATTCCAAGGACTCTTTCATTGGAATATTTTTATTTTTCCTAATAGTTCTAACTCCCGCTATAACCTCAGCTGCAAAATCGAATTGTTCAATTAACTCTTCATCTATTTTACCAACAGTTGGCCATTTAGAAATTACCAATGCCTCGCTGTCACTTCTTTCAGAAATATGTTGCCATACTTCTTCCGTTAAAAATGGCATGAAAGGGTGCAGTAATTTTAAATTTTGTTCAAACAACTGAATTACTTTATCAAATGTTGTTTTATCTATCGGTTGTTGGTACGCTGGTTTAATTATCTCTAATAATGAAGAACTGTAATCATCCCAAACCAATTTATAAATAGACATCAACGCATCTGAAATTCTAAATTTACTGAAGTGATCTTCAATTTCTAAAAGCGTTTTATTCAACTTAGATTCATACCATTCCAAACCAAGTTTTGATGCTTCAGGTTGTGAAATATCAGCAATTTCCCATCCTTTTATCAATCGGAAACCATTCCAAATTTTATTGGCAAAGTTCTTTCCTTGCTGACATAAGTCTTCATCAAACATTAAATCATTACCTGCAGCGGAACTTAATAATAAACCTACACGAACCCCATCAGCGCCATAATCTTCAATAAGCTTCAACGCATCTGGTGAATTACCTAAAGATTTAGACATTTTTCTACGTTGCTTATCTCTTACCAAACCGGTGAAATAAACATTTTCAAAAGGTTTCTCTCCCCTAAACTCATATCCAGCAACAATCATTCTAGCAACCCAAAAGAAAAGAATATCCGGACCTGTTACCAAGTCGTTGGTTGGATAATAATAATTTATCTCTTCATTATCTGGTTCCATTATACCACCAAAAACACTCATTGGCCATAACCATGATGAAAACCATGTATCTAACACATCTGCATCTTGTCTTAGATCACTTTCTTGTAAGCTTGAATTTCCAGATTTCTCTTTAGCAAGTTTTAATGCATCTACCAAATTTGCCGCAACAACGAAATCTTCTTGACCATCACCAAAATAAAATGCCGGTATTTGTTGACCCCACCATAATTGTCTAGAAATATTCCAATCACGAACATTCTCCATCCAATGACGGTATGTATTATCAAATTTCTTTGGATGCAACTTAACATCTCCACTTTCTAAAACAGCTTCTAATGCTGGCTTAGCCAAGTCTTCCATTTTAAGGAACCACTGGTCTGATAACTTTGGCTCTATAACTGCCTTAGTTCTCTCTGAAGTACCTACTTTGTTAATATGAGTTTCTGTTTTTACCAAGAAACCCTTTTCTTCTAATTCTTTTGATATTTCTTTTCTAACTACAAAGCGGTCTTTACCCTCATAATGCATACCGAAACTATTTAAGCTAGCATCATCATTAAAGATATCTATAGTCTCTAAATTATGTCTTTCACCTAAAGCTTTGTCATTTATGTCATGTGCAGGTGTCACCTTTAGACAACCTGTACCAAATTCCATATCTACATACTCATCTTCGATAATTGGAATTACTCTATTACAAATAGGTACAATTACTTTTTTACCTTTTAAATGTGCAAAACGCTCATCATTTGGGTTTATACAAATAGCAGTATCTCCTAAAATTGTTTCAGGTCTTGTTGTTGCAATAGTCACTTTTTCGTCAGATCCTTCTATAGCATATGCCAAATAATACAAAAGACCTTGTTTCTCCTCATAGATTACTTCTTCATCTGACAAGGTAGTTTGCGCCTCTGGATCCCAGTTTACCATGCGGTAACCACGATAAATTAGTCCTTTATTATATAAGTCGATAAAGACTTTAATTACACTGTCATATCTTTCTTTATCCATGGTGAACGCAGTACGGTCCCAATCACATGAACAACCAAGCTTCTTTAATTGCTCTAGAATAATACCGCCATATTCGTGCGTCCAATCCCAAGCATGCTTCAAGAATTCATCGCGAGTAAGGTCATTTTTGTTGATACCTTGCTCTTTAAGTTTTGCTACAACTTTTGCTTCTGTAGCAATAGATGCATGATCAGTACCAGGTACCCAACAAGCATTTTTACCTAAAAGACGCGCTCTTCTTATCAACACATCTTGTATAGTATTGTTTAACATATGACCCATATGCAGAATACCCGTTACGTTCGGCGGTGGTATTACAATACTATAAGGCTCCCTTTCATCGGGAACAGAATGAAAATATCCGTTTTTCATCCAATACTCATACCAATGAGATTCTGTGGACTGCGGATTATATTTTGATGGAATTTCCATATTTGGAACAGTTTTTGAATAATAATAAATTGGGTTATTTAAAAATAAAGCCGAATTGACATTCTAACGGTCATTTCAGCTGAATTTTACCTAAATATAAATACGAAACAAAAATAAGTAACGTTAGAGTATAACAAAAGGATTTTGAGGTTGATCTGAAAAGATTTAATTTTGAAATCCACCCAAAATTAAAAATGATGAAAAAAATAGTACTTGTATTATTTATTGGCTTACTTGGATTTAGCTTAACAGCGCAAGATACCGCTGCAAAAATAGAGTTTAAATCAGAAACTGTTGACTATGGCGAAATCGCTAAAGGATCAGACGGTGTAAGAGTTTTTGAATTTACAAACACTGGTACCGCACCACTTATTATAAGCAAAGTTAGTTCTAGCTGTGGTTGTACAATTCCTAAAAAGCCAGAAGATCCAATTTTACCAGGTAAAACAGGTGAAATTCAAGTTAAATATGACACAAACAGAGTTGGCCCTATTCGTAAAGCAATTACGGTAATATCTAACGCTGATACTCCTACAAAGGTTTTAAAGATTAAAGGAGATGTTAAGGCTGCCACTGGCACCAAATAAAGAAAACTCTTTATAAAATTAAAAAGCTCAACTGAAAAGTTGGGCTTTTTTTATATTTCATTGTTAATCGAACAAGGGTTTTAAAACAAAACTGAACAGCAAGTCATTATCATACCTCTCTACTAATACTTTTATTTTCTTATCCTTTTTAAAATTGAGCATATGCATAATTTCTTGCAATTTATATCTATGAATACGTTTTCCATTTACTGCCAATATTACATCGCCCTCTCTTAAACCTGCCGAATGTGCCGGACTGCCTTGACGAATACCCGATACTATAATTTCTGGCACAAGGCTTAACCTTGTCGCCCCTTGTAATACTATTTGCACATTACCATAAGATTTTGCATCCTTATGGACTACTCCATTTGCATCGGCTATTCTTTCTGAAACATATCTCATGCCCGCATGCTGCAAATCAATACCGCTAATGTTATATTGAAACAGTTTATCAAAATTAGAATTCTTCGTCAGTATTAATTTCTTATTGGTATAATCAAATGCAATATTAAATCGCTTAATAACCTCACCACCCAGACTACCGTTTCTTCCTCCAAAATCTGTAATAGTAGTAAATGTTTCCATATCTGGAAAAGCCGCTTTTGCATCGCTTAATATAAAATCTGCAATTTTTAAATGATTTATTTTGGTTCTCTTACCATATATATTTCCAGCAAGACCTTGTCCTAAAAAATCTTCATAGTGTTTTTCGGGTAATTGTATTCTCTCATCTTCAAACAGCCAAACAGCATCACTACTGCCAGTATCCAATAACATTTTTACAGGAATTTCATCCGTTTTATTAATCATAACAAAAGCATCTAAATACGCCTTTCTTCTAATAACCGACATATCAACTACCCTTGTATTCTTTGATGTTCTATATTTATAAAGATTGGGGTCATAAAATTTAATTGTCTTATTTATGTAGTTAATATCCACTACAAAATCTCTAAACAAATCATAACCAATAATACCATGAACAGGAATGCCTAAACTTGGCGAGAAATTAATACCTGCATCCATTACTACATAAATGTTTTGCGAAGTGTTCTTAGCATTCCCTAATTGAACAAAATTACCGGTTGATTTAAGAGCATTTATGGGATCTCCTTCCCCTAATCCATTTATAGTTATCTCCGTTACATTGTTTAATTGAATAGAATCTTGATCGGCTAAATTGAACAGTATTGGAGTCCCTACACCAGAATCAAGAACAAAAGACAATTCTGACCCATTTAATTCTATAGGTATAACAATTAAATTATTTATCAACTGAAATTTCACTTTATGAAATTTCTTGCCAGCAGGCAGCTTATAGGTTTGCGCTAATCCCGAGAAGGAAAAACAGCACACTAAAAGAAAAGAAAGAAAGGTATATTTTCGTAACATAATCTGTATGAATTAGTTAACCTCTTATAAGATACATAATTATTGAATACAATACCTAATTTTAACTTGTAGTGGAAAATCAAATAAAACCTAATTATATTGTAAGAACCATTATCATTTATCACTTTTGTGTAAAATAAATTTAATATGCCATCTGTTTCAAACAAGGGCCTTTCCATGCCCCAATCACCTATAAGAAAATTAGTTCCCTTCGCAGAAAATGCAAAAAAGAGAGGAATTAATGTTATTCACCTTAATATTGGACAACCAGATATAAAAACGCCACAACAAGCGTTAGATGCCGTAAAGAATAACAACCTTAGTGTTTTAGAATATAGCCGTACGGAAGGTTCTGAAGAATTTAGAACCAAAATTGCGAAGTATTATGAAAAATATGATATACGTGTTAGTGCTACAGACCTTATTGTAACTACAGGAGGATCTGAAGCATTATCTTTTGCAATGAACACTATTGCTGATACTAACGATGAAATTATTATTCCTGAACCATTTTATGCAAATTATAACGGATTTGCAACTGCTTGTGGTGTAACTGTTGTACCTGTAGTTTCAAAATTGGAAGATAATTTTGCGCTACCTCCTATAGAGGAATTTGAAAAGTTAATCACACCTAGAACTAAGGCTATTTTAATATGTAACCCAGGTAACCCAACGGGATATTTATATAGTAAGGAAGAAATTGAAAAATTAGCGGCATTAGTAAAAAAACACAATATTTTTCTAGTTGCCGATGAAGTGTATAGAGAATTCACCTATGATGATAAAACCCACACTTCTATTTTAAAAGAAGAAGGATTAGAGGAACATGCTATCGTTATAGATTCTGTCTCTAAAAGATACAGTATGTGTGGCGCTAGAATAGGTTACCTTGTTTCTAAAAACAAAGATTTTATTGCAACGGCTATGAAATTTGCCCAGGCAAGACTTTCTCCTCCAACATATGCGCAGATAGCAAGTGAGGCGGCTTTAGAAACACCAGACAGCTATTTTGCCGATGTAAAAACTGAATATGTAGCAAGAAGAAATATACTAATAGCAGAGTTAGAAAAAATTGAAGGTATTAAAATTGCTAAACCTCAAGGAGCATTCTATTGTATTGCCGAATTACCCATTAAGGATGCAGACCATTTTGCACAATGGCTACTTGAAGAATTTAATATGGACAATGAAACTGTTATGGTTGCACCTGCAGCAGGTTTTTATGCAACAGAAGGCTTAGGTAAAAACCAAATTAGAATTGCCTATGTACTTGATCAGAAAAGCTTAAAAAGAGCTGTTCGTATTTTAAAAGAGGCACTAAAAAGCTACAAGGGTTAATGGTTGTTCTTGAATACTTTTCATTAAAAAAATACAATACTTTCGGTATTGATGCTACAGCAAGATACTTTGTTGAAATCACCACTATTGAAGAATTACAACAAATTTTAAGCAACCCAGATTATCCCCGTAAAATAATTATTGGCGGCGGTAGTAATATGCTGCTTACAGATAGTATTGATGCTCTATTTATTCATATAAACTTAAAAGGAAAGCAAATTATTTCAGAGTCACCTAATAATATTCAGGTCAAGGTAATGGCTGGTGAAAACTGGCATGAAATGGTTATGTGGGCAATTGATAATAATTTTGGAGGACTAGAAAACATGTCGCTTATTCCTGGCAATACCGGTACCGCTCCTATTCAAAACATAGGTGCTTATGGTGTTGAGCTTAAAGATTGCTTTGTAAGTTGTGAAGCTGTTAGAGTTATAGATCAACACTTGGTTACACTTACCAAAGAAGAATGCAAATTTGGTTATAGAGATTCTTTCTTTAAAAATGAGGGTAAAGATAAATTTGTAATTACCTCGGTAACTTTTTCATTTACCAAAAACGTACACAAAATAAATTCGGGATACGGCGCTATTGAAAACCAGCTAGAAAAAGAATCGATTATACACCCTACTATTAAAGATATTTCTAATGCTGTTATTGCAATACGCCAAAGCAAATTACCTGATCCAAAAATATTAGGCAATAGTGGTAGTTTTTTTAAGAACCCTATAGTTTCAACTGAAATATTCGAGGCATTTATCGCTAAAAATCCTGACGCCCCTTTTTATAAAATGTCTGATGATTTTTATAAAATACCGGCAGGCTGGTTAATTGAGCAATGTGGATTTAAAGGAAAACGATTTGGTGATGCTGGAGTTCACAAAAATCAAGCGTTAGTACTTGTTAATTATGACAAGGCTACTGGAAAAGACATATTAGACCTTGCCGCAAAAATCATCAAAGAGGTTAAAAGGACTTTTGATATTGAAATTAGTCCAGAGGTGAACTTAATAAAATAACCCCTGTGAAATAAATCACAAGGGTTATTACCAAACCAAACCAACCAAAAACAAAGTGGGCAGTTACCAGCCGACCACTTATTCAATATATATTTTTAGAAAACGCATCGTTAACAATCAATTTTATAATTTAGCGTTTAAGCATATACGGTTCAATCTTAGTATTTGGATGTCCATTATATAAAAAATTGTACATCTTTTAAATTATGAGCACTTTATTAGAAAATCATATTGTTGAATTATTACAAGAGCGAAACGAAAAAGCGATTTCCCTTTTGTACGATAATTATGCCGACACCCTACTGGGTGTCGCCAATAAAGTCGTACGTGATCCTGAACTAGCCCAAGATGTCGTTCAAGAATCTTTTGTAAAAATTTGGAAGAAAGCAGATACTTACGATCCAAAAAAAGCCAAACTTTTTACATGGCTCTTTAGAATTACACGTAACACAGCTATAGATAAGTTAAGAAGTGTTAACACAAAATCAGATAAAGAAATCCAAATAGATGTTTCTGACGTATATACTTTAGGCGTAGAAAGTACAAGGCCAGAGTTAATGGATGTAAGAGAACATCTAGACAAAATTGAAGATAAATATCAAATTGTTTTAGAAGCTCTTTTCTTTCAAGGAATGACCCAACAAGAGGCAAGTGATGAGTTGGATATACCTTTAGGAACTATTAAATCTAGACTAAAGATTGGATTGCGCGAATTAGGCAAAATATATGGTCCTGCCTTAATTGCCATGATTTTAAATGTTGTATTATGAAAGACAAAATAAAAATTTTCCTTGATTCTGATTTATTGGAACAGTACCTACTAGGAACTACAACAGATATGGAGAGCATGCAAGTAGAACGCTACATTGCCATGTACCCTGAGGTAAGAGAAACTTATGCCGAATTGCAAGACAATTTAGAGGTATTTGCAAAATTACACGCTATTGAAGCTCCACAAGGTTTAAAGGATAAAATAAACTCAAGAATAAAAGCAGAACGTAAAGGCAGAAAAAGATTTTACAGTTATGCCATTGCTGCTAGTATCACAGCTATACTATTTATTGGCATCTCTACTTTCTTCTGGAATCAAAATCAGAATTTACAAGAAGAGAACAGTGTTGTTAGCAATAAAATAAAATTGTTAGAAGAAAACATGAAAGAGCAATTAGAAGATGTACGTAATCAGTTTATCGTTCTAAACAATCCTCAAACCAAAAAGTATAATGTTAAGGGTAACCAGAAGGCAAAAGATTTAAAAGCTGTTGCTTACATTAACCCTGTAAAGAAGTTATCTTATATTAACGTTAGCAAATTACCTCACATTCCTGAAAGTCAATGTTTTCAAATGTGGGCAGAAGTTAATGGTAAAATGATTAACCTAGGTATTATCGAAGAAGCTGGTGATCAGCAAAAATTATTAGCATTACCATATGCTGAAAATGCCGTAGGTTACATTACAATAGAACAAAAAGGTGGCAATCATGCGCCAAGTGTAGAAAATATAGTTGCGAATATAGCTTACTAAGCTTTCACACATAAAGTATTCTTAAAGCCCCATTTTTGGGGCTTTATTTTTTATCTTTGCATAAATTTTTTATATGAAACTAGTATTATTAACCATTGGGTTGTTAGCATTGGCTTTTGCAGGTATTGCCATAAAAATATGGTCTAAAAAAGATGGAGAATTTGCGGGAACTTGCGCTAGTCAAAGTCCTTTTTTAAATCAAGATGGACAAGCATGTGGAATGTGCGGTAAATTACCTAGCGAACAAGATTGCAAGAAAGATTCCATTACAGAATAGATAAAAAATCTTTATCTTAACCTAACGCATACCAAAACCAGTATTTGAACAACACAGACACTTTAGACGAAACTATTTTAAAAGCGAAAGAGGGCAACCAAATTGCCTTTAGTCGTTTATTAGATATGTTCTGGAACGATGTTTACGGTTTTCAACTAAAACGTACTGAAAATGAAAATGATTCTGAAGATATAACCATACAGACATTTTCAAAGGCATTTGATAAAATACACACCTACAATGATTCGTATGTTTTTAAAACTTGGTTAATTGCCATTTCTAAGAATATCCATATTGATTTAGTTAGAAAACGTAAAAAAAGCCTACTAGATTCCAGAAGTAATTCTGAAGCCATTTCAAGTGCGCTAGATGTTTCCCCTTCTATGGAAGATCAATTAATTCAAGAGCAAAACTTAGCAGATCTTCTTAGAGATATCAAAAAATTAAAACCGCATTACCAAGCTGTTATTAATCTGAGGTATTTTAATGAATTGAGCTATGCCGATATAGCCACCAATTTAAATGAACCTATTAACAGCGTTAAGGTTAAATTATTAAGGGCAAAAAAATTACTTTCCGAAATTATTAAGGCTAGAAAATAAATAGCTTCCCCAACACTAAAAAATCTTATAATTCAAACTCATTTGTGCAGTATGTAATTCTACTTTATCCTCACTTTATTAGTTTGTATATTTGTATTAAAATTAAAGCATGTCAACAGTTTTAAAAGAAAATGTAGCTCCACCAAAAGGTAAACCGAAATGGTTAAGGGTAAAATTACCTACCGGTAAAAAATACACTCAACTTAGAGGCTTGGTTGACAAGTACGACCTGCATACTATTTGCACCAGTGGTAGTTGTCCAAATATGGGTGAATGCTGGGGAGAAGGTACCGCAACATTTATGATATTAGGTAATGTATGTACCAGATCATGTGGTTTTTGCGGCGTTAAAACTGGCAGACCAGAAAATGTGGATTGGGCAGAACCTGAAAAAGTAGCAAGATCTATAAAAATTATGGGCATTAAGCATGCTGTAGTTACTTCAGTTGACAGAGATGACCTTAAAGACATGGGCTCTATTATATGGGCAGAAACCGTTAAGGCTATTCGAAGAATGAACCCTACAACAACCTTGGAAACCTTAATACCAGATTTTCAAGGTATAGAGAAGCATTTGGATAGAATTATAGCAGTTTCACCAGAAGTTGTTTCACATAACATGGAAACTGTAAAAAGACTTACTAGGGAGGTTCGTATTCAAGCAAAATATGAGCGTAGTTTAGAAGCTCTTAATTACTTAAAAAAACAAGGTATCAATAGAACTAAATCTGGTATCATGCTAGGTTTGGGAGAACATGAAGACGAGGTAATAACTACTTTAGCAGACCTTCGCAAGGTTGATGTTGATGTTGTTACTATTGGTCAATACTTACAGCCATCTAAAAAGCATTTACCGGTTAAAGAGTTCATAACACCAGAACAATTTAAAAAATATGAGGATATAGGTCTTGAAATGGGCTTTAGACATGTAGAAAGCGGTGCACTAGTTAGATCTTCTTACAAAGCACACAAGCACATTCTATAGTTTCAAGAAAACACTCTTATTTTATTGAATTAAACACTAATGGTTACTAGTTCTTAATTTCATAGAACCATTAGTATAATTATTTATATGCTACTATAACCAATGCAAAAATTAAACATAGGCATCAATGGTTTTGGAAGAATAGGCAGAACCCTATTTCGCCTAATGCAAGAACATGAAAATTTAAATGTTGTTGCCATAAATGATTTGGCAGATACCAGAACCCTATCTCACTTATTAAAATACGATAGTATTCATGGTACTTCTCCTCACACCATTTCTTGCGATGAAAAGCATATTATTGTTAATGATACACCTATTATATTATTTAACGAATCTCATCCTTCTGAAATAAAATGGGGATCTGCAGCGGTTGATTTGGTTGTGGAGTGTACTGGTAAATTCAAGGATAAAGAAACCTTATCCTTTCATATCAAAAATGGAGCTAAAAAAGTAATTCTTTCTGTCCCACCTGCAGAAGATGACATAAAAATGATTGTTTTTGGCATCAATGAAAATACGTTGACAAAATCTGATGATATCATTTCAAACGCATCTTGTACCACTAACAATGCTGCTCCAATGATTAAGATTATCAATGATCTTTGCGGTATTGAACAAGCTTATATTACAACTATACATTCCTATACTACGGATCAAAGCTTGCATGACCAACCGCATAGAGACTTAAGAAGAGCCCGTGCCGCATCGCAATCTATTGTACCTACAACCACAGGTGCCGCAAAAGCACTTACCAAAATTTTTCCAGAATTGGCAGATACTATTGGAGGTTGTGGTATACGTGTACCTGTACCTAATGGATCATTAACAGACATAACCTTAAATGTAAAAAGGGCTACAAGTATTGATGAAATAAACTCTACATTTGAAAAAGCATCAAAAAACGAATTTAAAAATATTGTTCATTATACAAGTGACCCAATAGTTTCTATAGATATAAACAATAGTTGTTATTCTTGTACGTTTGATTCATTAATGACTTCAGTCATAGGAAAAATGGTTAAAATTATTGGTTGGTACGATAACGAAACCGGATATAGCAGCAGAATTATAGATTTAATTAACTTCATTAGTATTAAAAATTATATTTGAAGATCTTTTTTTTAAATAAAGTATTTAAAATCTTACTAGTCCCCATTGTAATTTTGGCGACTACAACCGCTGTATTTTCACAAGATCCAATTCCACAAACAGACATTCAACCTTATTTTGATCAAGCTAGAAAGTTTAAAAATCAAGATAAAATAGATCTGGCATTAGAAACCTTAAATACGGCAGCGAATGAAGCTGAGAAGGGCGAAGACATAAAAGGACTTATAGATAGCTTACATGAACTTGCCCTTGTCTATTTAAAAATAGACAAAGAAGGTGACACCGAATTCTATTGGGATCGCGCAAGTGTTTTATTAAAAGATGTTGCTTACCCCTATGGTGACGGAATGCATAAGTATATTGAAGCGATTCTTTTACACAGAAGTAATAGAAATTTTCAGTCATTGTTTATGCTTAACGAAGCAAAACAACTTAATAACGATCGTAATTTTTATAATAATTTATTATTGACCGAGGCTAAAGTATACCTCAGCTTAGAAAAATACGATAGCGCCACAAAAAATTTAAATTCCCTTATTGTAAACACCGATCTTTACGAAAAGGAATACCTTACTACACAAGCATACTTAACATTAGCAGAACTCAATTTAAAAATTGACAATTTACCTGAAGCTGCAAAAAATGGAGAGAATGCATTAAGCCTTGCCACCGATAACGGATTTTTAAAAGACATCAAAAATTCTAATACACTTTTATCTTCTGTATATGAAAGACTAGGATTATATCAAAAATCTCTTGTAAACAGTCAAAATTTAGTTCAGTTAAAAGATTCAATTTTTAATATCGATAAGAATAAAATTGAAGCTAAAACGGCAGACAAGATTAGAGATGATTACAAAACTGAAGAAATAGCACGCCAAGAAAAGAAAATAGAAGAACTCACAGAGTCTCAAAATAGGTCTGAACTTACTGCCATTTTAACTTCTGCATTTTTAATAATAATATCTCTTTTAGCTGTTACCTTATACAGAAACAATCAAATTAAGTTAAAAACAAACGACTTATTACAGACTAAAAATAAAGAATTACAGATTGCGCGAGATGGTGCCGTACAAGCTATGGAAGCAAAGACAAACTTTCTTTCAACGGTTAGTCACGAACTTAGAACTCCGTTATATGCTGTTACTGGCCTTACCCACCTCTTATTAGAGGAAAATCCAGAGGAACATCAAAAAGAGCATTTAAAAGCTTTGAAATTTTCTGGAGATTACCTTCTCAATTTCATTAACGATATTCTTCATATCAATAAAATTGACGCTAATAAGTTAGAACCTCTTAATATGGAGTTTAACCTTAATAAGGTTATCAATGAGGTTATAAATTCTTTAAGTCAAAGTGCAAAGTCTAACAACACAAAATTGACCTTAGAGTACGATTCAGATATACCTGGACATTTACTGAGCGATCCATTAAAACTTTCTCAAGTTTTCATGAACTTAATCGGTAACTCTATCAAGTTTACCAAAGGTGGAGAAGTAAAAGTTATTGCTAAATTATTGAACAAAGTTCAAGATGATGTAACTATCTATTTTGAAGTTAATGACAATGGCATTGGTATTTCTAAGGAAAAACAAAAAAGTATTTTTGAAGGTTTTGAACAAGGCTCTATTCAAATTAATAGGGAATATGGCGGAACCGGCTTAGGACTAACCATTGTGAAAAGTCTTTTAGGATTGTTCAATAGTAAAATTGAACTGGAAAGTAACTTAGATGTAGGTAGCTCTTTCTTCTTTGAAATTAAAATGAAGAGTTTAGAGGATATTTCTGAAGATGTTACTTTTGAAATTACACCTAAAGATTATGATTTCAAAAATCTTCACTTGTTAATCGTTGAAGACAATAAGATTAATCAGGTTATCACCAAAAAGATGCTTTCTAAAAGAGACATGACCTCTGATATTGCCAACAACGGACATGAAGCAATCACCTTAGCCCAAGAGAATGTATATGATGCAATTCTTATGGATATTCATATGCCAGGGATAAGCGGTGAAGAAGCCACTATTGAGATTAGAAAATTTAATCAAGACACTCCAATTATTGCATTAACAGCAATTTCATTAGATGATAGTTTAGAGAGTTTTTATGCCGCTGGGTGTGACGATGTGGTTACTAAACCATTTAAACCTGAAGTATTTTATCAAAAAATAGGTGAAAATATTTTTGACAAAAGAACTAAGAAACCTTTATCATAAACTGTTGCAAGTCTGTATTCAACAGCTCCATCCCATCTTCTAAAAATTCATGTTTCACTTCAATATAGTGCAACTTTGTAATCTTATCTTTTAAACGTACATAATCTTTTTCAGTGGTAAGGATGCATTCTTTTTCTTTTAAAACTTCAAGTTCTTCCGCTGTAAAAAAATGATGATCCTTAAATTTCAAATGATCAAATTTGAGTCCTTCTGAAAGTAAAAATTTTTCCAATGGTGTAGGATTTGCTATACCTGTTACCAGCGTTACCATTTTCCCTTTAAGAGAATCTAACGAAGCTTCAGCGCCTTTTAATTCTTTATTATATGCCAAATAACTAAACAATACTTTTTGATGAGACTTCGGATTAATTTTCACCCGAATGCTATCCCTCACTGATTTAGAAATATCTGAAGGACATTTAGTCACCACAATAATATTTGCTCTTTTAGCTTCGCCTTTTGTATCCCGTAAGTTACCTGTAGGCAAATACCAATCTTCCATATATAACTCTCCATATGCAGTTAATAATATGGAAAAATCTGGTTTTACTTTTCTATGTTGAAAAGCATCATCTAACAGAATAACATCAGGTTTAATTTTCTGTTCAAGTTCTGTTATGCCATTTCTTCTATTAGCATCTACGGCAACATGAACTTTAGGAAATTTACTTTTCATCTGAAAAGGTTCATCACCCATATCCTCAACACTTGTAGATGATGTTGAAAGTAGAAACCCTTCCGATTTTCTTTTATAACCTCTACTTAAAACAGCAACTTTATAAGTGTCTGAAAGAGATTTCACCAGTAGTTCTATCATTGGAGTTTTACCCGTACCGCCAACACTTAAATTACCTACACAAATAGTTTTCGTTGAAAATGATTTTGAAGAAAAAATCCCTAAATCATACAATCGATTTCTGAGATATACTATTAACCCGTAGATTAATGAAATAGGAAAAAGAAGTTTTCGTAATACCTGCATCAGAACGAAATTATAATAATTTATCTTTGAAAATCTTATTATTCCAATAAAATGACCGTAAAAGACATCACCCAAATTTTAGAAGACTTTGCTCCTTTAGCCTTTGCCGAAGATTTTGACAATGTAGGTTTGCTAGTTGGTAACGCCAATACAGAGGTTAGCGGCGTACTTGTAACCTTAGACACATTAGAAAATGTCATTGACGAAGCCATTGCTAAAAATTGCAACTTAATTGTAAGCTTTCACCCAATTGTTTTCGGCGGATTGAAAAAAATTACAGGAAAAAATTATGTGGAACGTGTCGTTATAAAAGCTATTAAAAATGATATTGCTATCTACTCTAACCATACTGCTCTAGATAATGCTAGACATGGGGTAAATGCAAAAATTAGTGAAAAGCTTGGTCTTACAAACACCAAAATATTAATTCCGCAAAAAAGCACTATAAAAAAACTAACAACCTACGTACCTACAGATAGTTTAGAAGATGTTAAAAATGTGCTATTTAAAGCTGGTGCAGGAGAAATAGGCAACTATTCCGAGTGTAGTTTTTCTGTAGAAGGCAATGGTAGTTACAAAGCAAATAAAAATGCAAACCCTACGAAAGGTACTATTGGAACAAACCATACTGAAAGGGAAACAATGCTAACATGCGTTTTTGGAAAGAACAATGAATCTGCAATTATTAAATCATTACAGAGTTCACATCCATATGAAGAGGTCGCTTTCGATATTCAATCTATAGAAAATACCAACCCATATATTGGTATTGGTATGATTGGAGAATTAGAAAATGAAGTTACAGAAACTGAATTTCTAACCAGTTTAAAGCTTAAAATGAACGCTAAACTAGTAAGGCATTCTAATTTTTTAAATAAACCTATTAAAAAGGTAGCTGTGTTGGGTGGTAGTGGATCTTTTGCCATTGGAGCGGCAAAAGCTGCCGGAGCAGACGTTTTTATTACTGCAGACCTTAAATACCATCAGTTTTACGAGGCTGAAAACCAAATAGTTTTGGCAGATATTGGACACTTTGAAACTGAGCAGTTTACAAAAAACCTTTTAGTTGATTATCTTACGAAAAAAATTCCTAATTTTGCAATCCATTTATCGGAAAGTATAACAAATCCCATCAATTATTTTTAATATGGCAAAAAAAGAAGATTCATCTGTAGAAGCAAAGTTAAGAGCATTATATGATTTGCAATTAATTGATTCTAGGGTTGATGAAATAAGGAATGTTCGTGGTGAACTACCTTTAGAAGTAGAAGATTTGGAAGATGAAGTCCTTGGCCTAAAAACGAGAATGGATAAACTTAAATCTGATTTAGAGAATATAAACTTTGAAATCGGTGCTAAGAAAAACCTTATTGAAGAAGCAAAGACTTTAATTAAAAAATACGGCGAGCAACAAAAGAATGTTCGTAACAGTAGAGAATTCAATTCTATCAGTAAAGAATTAGAGTTTCAAGAATTAGAAATTCAATTGGCTGAAAAGAATATAAAAGAATTTAAAGCTCAAATTGATCAGAAGAAAGCTGTTATTTCTGAAACTAAAGAACGTTTGTCTGAGCGTGAAGCACACCTTAAGCATAAGAAAAGTGAATTAAACGCTATTCTTGCTGAAACAGAAAAAGAGGAAAAAGCTTTACTTGAAGAGTCAATTAAATTTCAGGATAAAATTGAAGAGCGTTTAGTAAAGGCATATGCACGTATTCGTAACAATGTTAAGAATGGTTTAGCTGTTGTGCCAATTGAAAGAGGTGCTTCTGGTGGATCTTTCTTTACTATTCCACCTCAGGTTCAGGTTGAAATAGCTTCTAGAAAGAAGATTATTACAGATGAGCACAGTGGTCGTATCTTAGTTGATCCTACTTTAGCTGAAGAAGAAAGTGAAAAAATGCAAAAAATGTTTTCTAAATTATAGTAGTAAACATTGAATATATTAGAAAAAGCCATCTTTAAAAAGATGGCTTTTTTTGTTTATATTAATCATGATGAACTCTTTAAAAATTATTCTTCTATTAATGATAATACAAGGCTTCTACTCTTCTGCACAAGATATTGCCGACTACACTTGGAAAAATAGAATCATTATTCTTTGTAATGACAATATTAATGTTGAAGAAGTGAACTCTGCCCTAAAAGAAATCAAACAAAGCAATATCGAATTTGAAGAAAGAGATATAATTGTATTTATATATGAGAATGGAAAATTTGCAAACACTTCTAATAACTCCATCAATCTTAAAACCCCAGACGCATTACCTATTTCTTATGATGGCTACATATTAATTGGAAAGGATGGCGGTATAAAGTTAAAAGCAGCATATCCTATAAATTTAGTAGCACTTTTTAACCGTATTGATAGCATGCCAATGCGCATGAGCGAAATGAAGTTGAAGAATTAGTTACCCTATTAGTTTAAGCATCATCTTTTCAACTTCTTCACTATCCCATTTCTCAGCTATATTTGGGATTTTCATAACTTCTTTCATAATCTCTTCTTGAGCATCTCCTTCTGCTAGAGCTTCGGCATAAGGTCTATTTGAAAAAGTAACCCTACTATATGCTGGCACCCATTTTTCTGGGTACTTCCCAGAAAAGTGTTTTTCTATTTTCTTTTGAAGTAAAAAATTAGCATCTGCCGTTTTACTACTCATTTCAATAAAATTGCGATAGCTTAATTCTGCAATTGCATCGGCGTTTGGCTTACGCACTTCTTGATAAGTTGAAAAAATACGTCCCCAATCATCACCATATTTCTTTATTATTTCATCTAGCACAAAAATATCTTCGAACCCGGCATTCATTCCTTGCCCATAGAAAGGTACTACCGCGTGTGCTGAGTCGCCCACAAGAGCAACTTTATCCCAATATGTCCATGGATAGCATTTCATCGTTACCAAGGCGCTTGTAGGATTCTTAAAAAAGTCTTCGGTCAAATTTTCTATTTCATCCTTAACATTTGGAAAGTAAGTATTGAAAAAACGAACCGCATCTTTTTTAGTATCAATACTTTCAAAAGAAATATCACCTTCAAAAGGCATAAATAAAGTACATGTAAAACTGCCATCTAAATTGGGCATAGCTATAAACATAAACTTACCTCGTGGCCAAATATGAAAAGAATGTTTATCTAATTTATGCGAACCATCTTCGTTTGCCGGTATTGTTAATTCCTTATAACCTACATCAATAAAATCTTGAGAATAATCAAACCTACTACGACGTTGCATTTTGTGCCTTACCCTTGAAAAAGCTCCATCACACCCAAATACTAAATCAAACGGATATTCTGTCCACTCCCCTCTTTCACTATCACCTGTAAACACCTTGGCTCCCGGTAAATCAATATCCCATACTTTTTCCTCGAAACGAAATTCTACACCGTTCTTTTCTGCCAAATCTATCATGAGCTTATTTAGAACACCACGAGAAATAGACCAAATTGCCTCACCATCCTTACCATATTTTTGATGATATTCCGGCTT
Source organism: Maribacter sp. Hel_I_7 (assembly GCF_000688315.1). NCBI lineage: Bacteria > Pseudomonadati > Bacteroidota > Flavobacteriia > Flavobacteriales > Flavobacteriaceae > Maribacter > Maribacter sp. Hel_I_7. The sequence continues at coordinate 1,933,247 of NZ_JHZW01000003.1, forward strand.
GCCTATAACATGCATGGCACGTTTATCTAACGGTATGGCAATTTTTTTAATTTCTTCTTCTATACCCACTTCCCTTAGCGCATTCCAACCTCTATTACTCATCGCAAGATTAATTGACCTACCTGAGAATTCAATATTTCTAATATCGGGCCGCCTATCGAAAACCGTTATTTGATGTCCGTATTTTTTCAAGTAAATAGCAAGCAAGGATCCAACCAAGCCTGAGCCAATTATGGCAATGTTCTTTTTTTCTTGGGTCATGTTTAAGGCTTTAAGCCAACATTAAGTGAACGTTAAAAATATGAAATTATGCCCTAATTTCTGTTATTACTATTATAAACTAAGCAAATCATTTTCTTAATGAAGTTCATTTTTTGTTTAATTTTTTAATATTTTTGTTAGACAAAAAATATTTTTCATTGAAACATTTTAATATAGAGGACCTACGTAATATGCCTAGTAGGTATAGAGCTCATTTAATTAATAGTTGTACAGGTTACAAATCTGCAAATCTTTTAGGGTCTAAATCGAACACAGGCAATTCTAATTTAGCCATTTTTAATTCTGTTGTTCATATAGGTAGTACACCGCCAATGTTAGGTTTTATCCTTAGACCTTTAACGGTAAAAAGGAACACCTATTCCAATTTTAAGGAAACAGGTTTTTTCACAGTTAATCAAGTTAATAAAGATATTATTGAAGATGCCCATCATACATCCGCTAGTTACGAAGTTGATATCTCAGAATTTTCTAAAACCAATTTAACAGAATCATATTTAGATAACTTTCTAGCACCTTACGTAAAGGAAAGTGCTATTAAATTAGGGTGTAGCTATGTTAATGAATATGAAATAAAAGAGAATGGCTGTCTTCTTATTATTGGAGCCATTGAACATATTTATTTACCAGATAATATTCTTAATGAAGATGGCTGGTTACAATTAGACAAAACAAGTGGTGTTACGGTTAATGGTTTGGACGCTTATGCATTACCTGCTCTTTTAGGCAGATATGGGTATGCCAAGCCTAATGAACCAACTAAAACTATACTGTAAGTGGCCCATAAAAAAGTAAATCTAGCTACCAAAATATGTATTACTTGCAAGAAACCATTTGCATGGCGAAAAAAATGGGAGCGTAATTGGGACGAAGTAAAATATTGTGGTGAAAAATGTAGACGCAACAAACTCAAAAGTAAAACAGATGAATAATTTAATTTGGTTTAGAAACGATTTAAGAGTGCAAGACAATTCTTCTATTGTAGAAGCTATGAAAGGTGCTAAAGCTATTGCATTTTATTGTTTTGAGTCTGTGTTTTTTGAAAGAGATGAATTCGGATTTAAAAGAACCGAAAAATACAGAGCCAAATTTTTACTAGAAACTGTTACACAGTTACAGGAAGAACTAGCAAAAATCAACATTTCATTATACATATATTACGGCACATCAGCTGATTTTTTACCAAACCTCATAGAAACTCAAAATATTGATACTGTTTTTTTACAAAAAGAATGGACAAGAGACGAACAGGTTATCCTCAATAATGTAAAATCTAAATTATCATCTACTATTAAATTCACTGAAGTTTACGACCAGTTTCTATTTCATCCTAACGACATCCCCTATCACGACTTCAATTCTATACCATATATTTTTACAAATTTCAAAAAAAAGTGCGAGGCACATTGTTCTATAAGACCTTTAAAAAATATCTCATCAAAAATGCCTCAAGAAAATCTCATAGGCTTTGAAAATACCATGCCAACATTAAAAAATTTAGGCTTTGAAGAAATTTTGCCTCACCAAAAATCAGCATTCCCTTTTAAAGGTGGAGAGCTAGAAGCTTTAGCGCGTATTCAAGATTATTTTTGGGAAACAAAAAAACTAGCTTTTTATAAGAAAACAAGAAACGGATTAATTGGTACCGATTATAGTTCTAAACTATCTGCTTGGTTAGCTAACGGTAGTATATCACCTAGAACGATTTACTGGGAAGTGAAAAAATTTGAAAAGGAAATAACCAAAAACCAAGATACATATTGGTTAATTTTTGAACTTATCTGGCGTGATTATTTCAAATATGTATCCCTAAAATACCAAGATTCTATATTTCATATTGACGGTATTTTACAAAAATCATACTCCTGGAAAACAGATTCATCACATAGAAACAATTGGATAAATGGTACAACTAAAGAGTCGTTTGTAAATGCCAATATGAGAGAGCTTTTACAAACGGGATGGATGAGTAATAGAGGTAGACAAAATGTTGCCAGTTACTGGTCTAAAGAACTTGAACAAGATTGGCGTATAGGAGCCGCATATTTTGAAAGTATGTTGATTGATTATGACGTACATAGTAATTGGGGAAATTGGATGTACAATAGTGGTGTCGGTAATGACCCCAGAGATAGAAAGTTTAATATTAAACTACAGGCGGAACGGTACGATGCCTCTGGAACATACCAACGTATGTGGCTACAAAACACCTTATTTTAAATCTATAATTGTAAAAACATATGAAAACTGTACGTTTAATTTTAGGTGATCAATTAAATCAAAATCATTCTTGGTTTAACTCTGTAGATGATGAAATTATATACTTGATGGCAGAAATGCGTCAAGAAACCGACTATGTAAAACACCATATACAAAAAGTAGTTGCCTTCTTTTTAGCAATGCGTAATTTCAAAGATGACATGTCTGCAAAGGGTAATCAATTTATATACTATACCCTCAACGATAAAAATAACCTACAACAGCTAAACAAAATTATTTCAAAAGTTATTGAAGAAAATAATGCTGAAAATTTTGAATATCAGTTGCCAGATGAATTTAGGCTTGATCAGCAACTTCAACAAATTTGTAGTTCACTACAGGTAACATCTTCGCATTATGATACGGAACATTTTTATACTACCAGATTTGAACTGAAAGAATTTTACCAAGGTAAAAAACAAATGGTTATGGAGAGCTTTTATCGTATGATGCGTAAAAAGCATGGAATAATGATGAATAGTGATCAACCTGAAGGTGGTAAATGGAACTATGATCAAAGTAACCGAAACAAATGGAAAGGTCAACCTAGTATTCCGCATGAAAAAGAATTTATTAAAAATGTTGAAGAAATTATCCAAGAGCTTACTAAAAGTAACGTAGAAACAATTGGGGTTATTAATCCAAGAACATTTGCCTGGCCAGTAACTAAAAAAGAATGCATAAGTACTTTAGATTATTTCTGTAATGAACTCTTACCTTATTTTGGCGATTACCAAGATGCAATGCATGACGATGAAAAATACCTATTTCACTCGCGATTATCATTTGCCATGAATACCAAAATAATATCTCCCAAAGAGGTAATAGATACAGTTTTAGACCATTATTATGAAAATTCTAAAGAAATTGAAATATCGCAAGTAGAAGGATTTGTACGGCAAATTTTGGGCTGGCGAGAATATATGCGTGGTATTTACTGGAAAGAAATGCCTGACTATCAACACTTAAATAAGTTAAATAATAAAAATAAATTACCAAATTTCTTTTGGACAGCCGAAACCAAAATGAATTGTTTACAAAAAGCAATTGGTCAAAGTTTAGATTCTAGCTATGCCCACCACATTCAGCGACTTATGGTGATTGGTAATTTTGCTTTATTGACGCAAATTGATCCAGATGAAGTAGACAAATGGTATTTAGGTATATACATTGATGCTATTGAATGGGTAGAAATTACCAACACAAGAGGAATGAGCCAATTTGCAGATGGTGGAATCGTTGCTACAAAACCCTATGTTAGTAGTGCAAATTATATTAATAAAATGAGTAGCTACTGCGGTAATTGTCATTATAGCCATACTAAAAAAATTGGTGAAAACGCATGTCCCTTTAATTCACTTTATTGGAATTTTTTAGCAGATAAAAAAGAGCATTTTAAAGACAATCAACGCATGAATATGATGATGGCGTTATTAAATAAAATGGACGGAAACAAACTAGCAGAAATTCAAAAAAGAGCTGCCTCAATAATTGAAAATTTGGATGCTTTTTAAAACATTTTGTAAATAAAATTAAATGTAAAAAAGTGATTAAAACTTTTCTATACTCACTTAAATAAACAGCACATTTTATAAAATTTTTCATCTATTAAAACACCTTTTTGTAGGAAAGAATAGATGTTCTTATTTTCACCCAAATTCTACAAGCAATTGAAAGAGAATTGTGTCTTTATTTATTGTACAAAACCACGGTTATACGTTGTATACGCTAATTTTACCGATAAAGTGCAATTACATTAATTTCCACCTCTTTGACAACTATTTTAACAATCTACAACAATTTCAGAAAAAGTATTTAATCTACAATTTGTAATTACAATAGCAATAAACTAACAATTATATATTTATATATAACTGATAATCAATAAGTTATATTTTACTTTAACTATATCCAATAAATACGATATTAATAACCTAAGAAAAAGGACTACAAAGAAACCACCACAGGTTTACCTTACTTCACAACAAGAATTAAATATCCGAAATATATCAGCGTTATTTTGCCACTGTATGTTCATCGACGAATAACATCGTGTGGACTATAAAATTTAGATTTTGGACAGATAGGCGCTAATTTTGTATTCGAATTAGATCCCAAATCTGTTCAAAAAATTTTTCTTAACCTGCTAATCGATAATGCTTTGCAAAAAATTGCATTCATTTTAAGTAAGGTTAAGTAATAAAATAAAGAATTAAACTTAACCATTAATATGAAGTCAATTTACACTTCTAAAAGTATTCTCCCCCAATACAGAAATCAAAAAGCTACATATCCTATATATGGATTGTATGAGACATCCTCATTTTGTTTTGGAATCAATCATATAGTTAATCCGTGTAAGAAAGAAAACAGTGGTTCCCAAATTGACCTTACATCTACTATTGTAAAAAACATGTTTTCAGCAAACATTGACTTTTCTCAACAGAAGATAGTTAATCGATATTCAAATATTTCAAACAGTACATTTTCAACTAATACAAAGAATCAATAATGAAGAATTCTACTTTCATAAAATCGACAATGTTGTTATTTGTCATGTGGTTCTTTTTTGGATCTACAGATGTATTGGCACAGACCTTTTCTATTTCTGACGCAAGTGCGAACGAAGGGTCTAATATGACATTTACAGTTACTTCTAGCAGTCCGCTTTTAGGTAACTATACATTTGACGTAATCTATACAGATGGTACTGCAATAGCTGCTGATTATTCTGGAGCTACTTCGATAACCCTCGATTTCTTTTTTAATACAACCTCTACTTTTACCGTTGCAGCATTGAATGATGATTGGGTAGAAGCAACTCAACAAGAGTTTACTCTTACGTTAAGTGATCCATCTAGTACATATTCATTTTCAGATGCTACGGGTATAGGTACAGTTATAGATACCGATGTTGCCTATGTTATTGGTAGCAATTATGATATTACAGAAGGTGGAGAAATACAGTATGCCTTAACCTTGTCTAATGGTATTAATTCTGGTGGTCAACAATATGTTGGTATTGAAGATGCCTATAATGTAGACTTTTCGATTGAAACCAATCCTGGTTCCACAAGTTCAGCTAGTGATGGATCAGATTTTAATTCGTTCAATACCACAGTTACTTTCCCGGCAGGTTCTATTGCAGGTACAGAAATAATTATTCCTATACCTACTATTGACAATACTATAGTTGAACCATCTGAAGAATTTTGGGGCGTTAAATCAAGAAATGCTGCAGAAACTACAAAATATGGTGCTACACCATCTAGGGTGAGTATCAATACTGAAAATTCTGCATTACGTATTCACGACAATGATGTCGCTACTATTAATTTAAGTAATACAACAGAATTAGAATCGGTAGGTAATGCTAGAATAGTTTTTACTCTAAGTGGTGAGGTTCAAGACAATTTTAGAATTAATTATGCTACTGCAGACCATACGGCAACCCAACCTTCAGATTATGACTCTAATACAGGATTCTTAAATTTCAACGGTTCTAACGGTCAAAATTTTCAACGTAATTTTAGTATAATAGATGATACCGTTATTGAGTCTACTGAATATTTCACGGTGGTGCCGTCTTACTCACCAGATGCGAATGCAATGACCAACTTTGTTCCTCAAAACATTGTTTTTGTTGCTAATGAAGGGGAAATCACCATTACAGACGATGATTTAGATACCGATTTTGACGGAATTAACGATTTAGTTGATGAGGATGATGATAATGATGGAATTACAGATATTAACGAAGGTAGTGGAGATTCTGACGGAGATACAATCATAGATAGTTTAGATTCCGATTCTGATAACGATGGATGTCCTGATGCTGTAGAAGCTGGTCATTCTGATCCAGATGATGACGGATACTTAGGCACTTCTCCTTTATCTATTAATTCAACTGGACTAGTTATTGGTCAAGGTGGCTATACTGGTACAGATAGTAAAGTAACTACGGCTTTTCAAACAGTTAGTATAACATTACAACCTACTGATAAAGTTGCAAATTTAGGCGACACCGTAACATATACAACTGCCGTTAACGGAACTGGACTTACTTACCAATGGGAAGTTAGTGCGGATAATGGTGCTACTTGGACTGCTATTTCAAATGGAGGAATATACTCAGGTGCAAATACTACTGCTTTAGTTTTGACTACTATTTCTAGTACAGATAGTGGAAACCAATATCGTTTCGGTGCATTTGATAGTGAAAACTTATGTACTCCATATACCTATACTAACGAAGTGGATCTTTTTATTAGACCCAATGTGGCAATTGCAGATGCATCTACCGCAGAAGGAACAGACTTAGATTTTGCCGTTACACTTTCACATGCAGTGAATGAGGTGGTAACTTTTGATTTATTGTACTCTGATATTACTACCCTACCTACTGACTATACGGCTTTATCTAGCTTTTCGGTTCCAAGTAATACATTAAACACAAGTATTATAATACCTGCCCTTGACGACTCTATTATTGAAGGAGATGAGACTTTTACCCTAGGTATGACCAATGGTTCTACCAATGCCGGTAACATAACGGATACAGCAACAGGTACAATAACAAATATAAATTTACCTACAGCAGGTGACGGAGTATCCATTGCCGATTTTTCTGTAAACGAAAATATTGGTACGGTAAATTTTGTGTTGACGTACACAGGACCTACTGTTCAAAATGCCTTTACGGTAGATTATATCATAATTGATGTTACCACTACCTCAACTTCAGATTATAATGTAAACCTTACCGGTCAGGTAACTTTCCCTGCAGGTACTGAAAATGGCGATACACGACCTATATTATTGGCTATTACAGATGATACGGTTATTGAAGGTGATGAAAGCTTAACAGTGCAGATATCAAATATTTCAAATAGTCTTTTAAGTATTGTAGATGCCGATGCCACAGGTACAATAATAGATAATGACACTAGCCCTACTACAGGACTATCTGTTGCAGATATTAATTTCAACGAATCTACTGCGTCGTCTAATTTTATTATTAGCTATAATGGAGGTAATGTAAAAACCGGTTTTACTGTTGACTATACAATTACTAACGGAACTGCAATCTCCGGTACTGATTATAACGCGGTACAAACTGGACAAGTAACATTTCCTAACGGAACTACTAATGGTGCCACTCAATTGGTAAACGTAGACATCATTGACGACCTTATCATAGAAGGTAGTGAAACCTTAAATATTGAATTATCCAATCTTTCAACGACACTTATCAACTTAGTAGATCCTAAGGGTATTGGTACTATTATAGATAATGATACTAAAACCGCTACAACAGGTTTATCTGTTGCTGATTTTACAGTTGATGAAGCTATTGGTACTACTAATTTTGTAGTAACCTATAATGGTGCTGATTTACAAAATTCATTTACGGTAGACTATAATATTACTGATGGTACTGCAAATGCTAGTACAGATTTTAATGGAGCTCCTACCCTATCTGGTCAAATAACCTTTCCTGCCGGAACTACTACTGGAGATCAGCAAAATGTTAGTCTTAATATAGTGGATGATAGTATAATTGAAAGCAATGAAAATCTCAACTTTCAATTATCCAACCTATCAACAACATTAATTAATCTAGTTGATGCTACCGCAATTGGTACTATTACAGATAATGATATTAAAACCGCTACAACGGGTTTAAGTGCTTCTGACTTCTCTGTAAATGAGTCTGCTGGCAGTACAAATTTCTTAATCACTTATAATGGAAATGAAGTACAGTCTAGTTTCACTGTAGATTATAGCATAACAGATGGTACTGCCACATCTGGCAAAGATTACAATACTGCTTTGGCTACTAGTCAATTAACTTTTCCAGCTGGTACTACAAATGGCAGCCAGCAATCGGTTTCCATTAATATTTTAGAAGATACTTTTATTGAAGCAACAGAAGACTTAAATATTCAATTATCAAACCTATCTACTACGCTAATAAATATAGTAGACCCAACAGGTACTGGTACAATTACCGATAATGACAACACCCCAACTAGCGGAATTGATTTTCAGAACGCTACTGTTACTTTAAGTGAAGGAGATCCAGGGGACAATGTTAACGCAACATTCGTAGTTGAATTTAATGGCGATATTGACACTGGTGAAACTATTGAGGTAGATTACTTTGTAAATAATGGTACTGCTGCAAATGCAACAGATTTTACACCTAGCCCTACCGTACAAACATTGACTTTTACCAATGCTATTAAGACAGGAAATATTGTTGTTCCTATTATTAGTGACAACACCATTGAGAATGAAGAAGATTTCTTTGTAAATCTTGTGGCCATACGTTCTTCTGTGGGCATCAACTTATTGAATAACCAAGCAAATGGAATCATTACAGATGATGATGGCGGTTCTCTTTCTGTTACCGGATTTACTATTGTAGAGCAAACCAATGCAATTAATTTTGATGTTACTTATAGTGGTGATAGGGTAACTGGTGGTTTTACGGTGGACTTTTCAATTGTAGATATTACAACTTCTGCAGGTATCGATTATACGGTAGCTTCTGCTACTGGAGTATTGAATTTTACAGGTGTAGATAACGAAGTACGTTCAGTGCAAATAAATATTATTGGTGATGATTTCATTGAAAATAATGAGAATTTAAGCATTGTAATTGCCAACCCTTCTATTCCTGAAATAAACATTACGAATACCGATGCTATTGGAATTATAACCAATGATGATTCTGGTAGTATTGCTGTTACAGGTTTTACAGAAGATGAATTTAATGTTACTGCAAATTTTGAAGCTACCTATACCGGTAATCTTATAAATGGCGGATTTACAGCTTCATATGAAATTACAGATAATACCACAACAGCGGGTAGCGATTACTCAGTTGCATCTCAAACTGGTACTCTAAACTTTTCAGGTACAACAGGAGAAGTATTACAGGTTCCTGTAAATATTATTCAAGATGCTATAATTGAAGGAAATGAATCATTACGTATTACCATAACTTCAATTTCTCCAAATTTAATTACGGCATCTAACCCAACTGCATTAGGAACTATTACCGATATTAATCACCTACCAACAGCTGTAGATGACTCTTTTGTAGTATTCCAAAATCAGGCTTCTGCAAATATTACTGTTCTTGCAAACGATGATTATGGTTTTGACGGACCAGCCTCGACTAATCCTTTACAGATAGTTAACAACCCAATAAACGGTACGGTAACTCTTAGAAATAATGGAACTCCTACTGATGCTACAGATGATTATTTTGAATATCAACCTAGTCCTTCATTCAACGGAAACGACTCGTTTAGATATAAAATAGTTGATTCCAATGGTTCTGAAGACGAAGCTGTTGTAAACATCTTTGTAAATGATACTAACCTTAAAAAGGATTTTGAAATTCGTTATTCTGGTAGTATCAATGGAGATTTCACCATGATTGCCAACAATGTACTTTCTAGAAACGCAACGGGTAATTATAACGGTGAAGCTGGTAACCATGATTTCAATAACAATGTGTTTGTTGATATTGATTCCGACCCAACTACGTTCAACTCTACCAATGCAAATTTAGCCAACCCAGAGCCTTCTTTAAGTTGTTTAAATATTAAGAAAGCATATTTATATTGGGCAGCCGCTGACAAGGAATATGACGGCACAACAGGTGGTGGTGCTACAGAGCCGACTTGGAACTATAATCAAGTAAAGTTGATGTTGCCTGGTCAATCTTCATACACAACAGTTTCTGCAGATGAGGTTATCTATAGAGGTCGTAATGATCATTTCCAAAATGACCCATACGTTTGTATTAAAGATATTACTGATGATATCAATGCGCTTTCAACTCCTTTTGGTTCTTACCAAGTTGGTAACGTAAAAGCTACTGAGAGAGATTTACGCTCTCATGGTATTGCAAATGTAACTGGTACTTCCGGTGGATGGCAAATTGTTTTTGTCTATGAAAATGTTTCATTAGACCCTAAGAACATTACATTATACGATGGGTATGTACATACTTTTGCTTCTGATGGTGCTGGTGAAACCGAGTTTAACTTTAGCGGTTTCGAGACTATACCAAACGGGAATATTAATGCTAATGTAATGTTAGGTGCTTTAGAAGGTGACCGCGACCTTACTGGTGATCAACTATTAATTTACGACGCTAGCAACAACTGGTCTAAACTTTCTACTACATTAAGGGATGAAGATAACTTCTTCAATAGCCGAATTACCATAGATGGATTGAATTATGTGGATAGAAATGCTGCCAGTACCAATACCTTAGGTTTTGATGCTACTGTGTTTCCTTTAGCAAATACAGCTAATAGATATATAGATAACGATCAAACTTTTGCCCGTTTTAAAATTACAACGGATCAAGAATCGTACGGTCTTTATTTAATGGGTATGAGCGTTGATGTCTACTACCCAAGTTTAGGTGCCTTAAGTTTAAATGCAAATACTACTGGTCCTTTTAATGCTGGTGATATTGTACCATTAACTTTAAATGTTTCCAATACTGGTAACGATGATATTCAAGACCTTGAAATAACTACTATTTTACCAATTGAAGCTGATTTCTCTGGGGTTGGAACATTACCTTCTGGTGTAACACATTCATATGACCCAACTACTAGAACCTTAACCTTTACAGCTCAAGATGGTTTTACCAATATGGGTGAAAATTATGATATTGATTTTGATATAGAAATTATTGAGGCATGTTATTTTTTAGAGACAGCTTGTATAGCAAGTTTTGAATTACAAGCGACTGCAACTTATAGTGGTGTTACCAATGGAGATACTATTACTACCAATAGCTCTTCCTCTACAGATTCTTGTGGTATCGGTACACATACACCAACGGTAATTGATGTGCAGCAACCACCACAGGTAAATTGGTCTACTGCACCAAATGCCTTAGATAGAACAATTTCTTGTGATGATATCGCTGGGCTAAATAATGCAAATTCTTTAGTTCCTGCATCGGCTTCTTGTAATTTCACATTGAATAAAACAGCTGGTAGCTTTGTACAATCTGGAGCTTGTACTACAGAGGGTACATATACCAATACTTGGACATTTACAGATGCTTGTGGTAGGGTAAGTTCTACTTTTACTCAAGTAATCACTATAGAAGATGATGAAGCGCCAACTTTTAATGAGTCTCTACCGCAAGATTCATATGCAGCTCATGATAATATTCCTGTAGCGCCAATACTTTCTGCAAATGATAATTGTGATTCTAATTCAACAGTTATTTTCAACGAAACATATATTGGTGATAATACAAGTACTTCATATACTATAGTTAGAAATTGGACAACGAATGATTGCGCAGGTAATAGCACAAGCCATACTCAGTATATTTATGTAAGTGAAAATGGCAATCCAATTGGTATTAGTATCAATGATGTTACTGTTAATGAAGACGCTGGCACTGCCGTTCTTGAAATAACCCATACAGGTTCTGTTTCTGGTGGTTTTACCTTAAATTATACTACTGCAGATGATACGGCTATACAACCAGGCGATTACGTTTCTACTTCAAACACTGTTTCTTTTTCAGGAACAAATAATGAAATCAGACTAGTTACTATAACTATTAATGATGATAACTTAATAGAAACTACAGAGCAATTATTAGTACAATTATCAATTGGAACCAATACTCCTACCATTAATGACAATGAGGGAGTAGCGACTATTACCGATAACGATAATGTTTCAGGTAGTACGGGTGTATCTTTTGCTGACGATAATGTTATTGTTACCGAAGGTACTGATACCTACGCTAGATTTGTAGCTACGTTCACCGGTAACATTGCACCAGGAGAAACGGTAACCGTAGACTATGCAACGGCTAATGGCACTGCAATTGAACCTGGAGATTATACTACTTTTACAGGTACAGTAACTTTCAACAGCACTACCAATTCTGTAAACATAGATGTGCCAATTATTGATGATAATCTAATTGAACCAGCAGAAGATTTTACTATTACCTTGTCTAATATACAGTCTAATATTAACGTTGGTTTTTTTGATGCACAACCAACAAATACTGCTACAGGTACTATTAATGACAATGATAACATACCGGGAACAACTGGTATATCGTTCCAAAATGATAATATTACTATTGACGAGGCAGCAGGTACAGCTACAATAAATGTTTTGCTAACCGGTAATGTTCAAGGCGGATTCACTTTAGACTTTGCAACTTCTGACAATACTGCAATTCAACCAGATGATTATACTTCAAACAATGGTCAATTAACATTTGTAGGTACTGACGGAGAAATACTCCCTATAACTGTTTCAATTATAGATGATAGTATTATTGAGGTAACCGAAGGTTTATTTGTTGACCTTTCTAATCTATCAACTACTTTGATTGCTATTAACGACAATCAAGGGAATATCAATATCACAGATAATGATAGCTTGGCGGGTACAGGTATCTCTTTCCAAAACGATGATATTACCATTAATGAAGCGGATGGTACAGCTACTATAAATGTTCTACTAACTGGAAATGTTCAAGGCGGATTCACATTAGACTACGCAACAGCAGACGATTCTGCAATTGAACCTGGTGATTATATTAGTAATACCGGTCAATTAACTTTCGCAGGTACTGATGGCGAAGTACAACCTGTAACCGTTACTATTAATGATGATACCATTATAGAGGCTACAGAAAGATTATTTGTAAATCTTTCTAACCTATCCACTTCATTGATTACCATTAACGACAATCAAGGAAACATCAACATCAACGATAATGATAATATACCAGGTACAACAGGTATTTTATTTAAAAATGATGATATTACAGTAGATGAAGCAGCAGGTACGGCCACTATCAATGTATTACTGACTGGGAACGTACAAGGCGGATTTACACTAGATTATGCTACTGATGACGATACTGCTATACAGCCTGGGGATTATACCTCAACGTCTGGTCAATTGACTTTCGCCGGTAATGATGGAGAAATTCACCCTGTGACCGTATCAATAATAGATGATTCTGTTATTGAAGCTAAGGAAAGGTTGTTTGTTAATCTATCTAACCTATCAACTACTTTGATTGCCATTAATGACGCTCAAGGGAACATCAATATTACAGATAATGATAATGTTGCAGGTACGGGTATCACTTTCCAAAATGATGATATTACCGTAGATGAGGCAGCGGGTACTGTAACGGTTAATGTATTATTGACCGGTGATGTACAAGGTGGTTTCACCTTAGATTATACTACTAGTGATGATACAGCTCTTCAACCAAGTGATTATACAACTAGTGCAGGTCAATTGACTTTTGCTGGTACAGATGGTGAATTACAACCTATTACAGTCACAATTATTGACGATAGCGCAATTGAGACTATAGAGAGATTATTCGTAAATCTTTCTAACCTTTCAACCACATTGATTAGCATAAACGATAATCAAGCAAACGTTAATATCACCGATAACGATAACATACCGGGCACAACGGGTATTGCTTTCGAAAATGATAATATTACGGTAGACGAAGCAGCAGGCACAGCAACTATCAATGTTCAATTAACTGGTAATGTTCCTGGTGGATTCACTTTAGATTATACTACTAGTGATGATACAGCGGTACATCCTGGGGATTACACGCCTATTAGCGGACAATTAACTTTCAATGGTAATGATGGTGAGCTTCAACCTATCACCGTTACAATTATAGATGATAATAGTATTGAAGCTACCGAGCGTTTATTTGTAGACATCTCTAACCTATCTACAACCTTAATCGTTATCAACGATAACCAAGGCAATATCAACATCACCGATAATGATAACATACCGGGTACAACAGGTATCTCATTCCAAAATGATGACATCACTGTTGATGAGGCAGCGGGTACTGCAACTATTAATGTATTGCTAACCGGAAACGTTCAAGGTGGGTTCACCTTAGATTATACGACAACTGATGATTCTGCGGTTCAACCAGGTGATTATACCACCAATATAGGGCAACTGACTTTCGCTGGTACAGATGGAGAATTACAACCTATAACCGTGTCCATTATAGATGATAATAGTATTGAAGCTACTGAAAGACTATTTATAGATTTATCAAACTTGTCGACTACGTTAATAGCGATAAAAGACAATCAAGGTAATATCAATATTACCGATAATGACAACATACCTGGTACAACCGGAATTTCATTTGAAAATGATAATATCATTGTAGATGAAGCTGCAGGTACGGCCATAATAAATGTTTTACTAACCGGAAATGTTCAAGGCGGATTTACCCTTGATTATACTTCTACTGATGATACTGCTGTACAACCAGGAGATTACACCACAAGTACAGGTCAGTTAACATTTAATGGTACAGATGGTGAAATTCATCCAATTACGGTAAGTATTATTGATGATAATTTAATTGAAACAACAGAACGACTATTTATAGATCTTTCTAACTTGTCTACAACATTGATTGCCATTAATGATAATCAAGGTAATATCAATATCACAGATAATGACAATATACCTGGCACAACAGGTATAGCGTTTGAAAATGATAATATAACTGTTGATGAAGCTGCGGGTACAGCAACTATTAATGTTCAATTAACCGGTAATGTACCTGGCGGATTTACTGTAGATTTTGCTACAGCAGATGGTTCTGCAATAGCTCCAGGCGATTATACTGGCAACTCAGGTCAATTGACCTTCGCTGGAACCGATGGAGAATTGCAACCTATTACGGTTACCATTATCGATGATAATTTTATCGAAGCGACTGAAGCGCTTTTGGTTAACTTATCAAATTTATCTACCACATTAATAGGTATTAACGATAATCAAGGTAATATCAATATCACGGATAATGATAACATACCTGGTGTTTCCGGTATTTCATTCGAAAATGATGATATAACCGTTGATGAAGCTGCAGGTACAGCTACAATAAATGTATTATTAACTGGTAATGTTCAAGGCGGATTCACTTTAGACTATACCACCAATGATGATACTGCTGTTCAACCTAGCGATTATACTACCGATGCAGGTCAACTGACTTTTGCTGGTACAGATGGGGAAATTCATCCCGTTACAGTTACAATCATAGATGATAATGTTATTGAAGCAACGGAAAGATTGTTTGTAGACCTTTCTAACCTGTCTACCACGTTAATTGCCATAAACGATAACCAAGGTAATATCAATATCACAGATAATGATAACATACCTGGTGTTACTGGTATTTCATTTGAAAATGATGATATTACTGTTGATGAAGCTGCGGGTACGGCAACTATCAATGTTTTATTGACCGGAAACGTACAAGGCGGATTCACTTTAGATTATACGACTACTAATGATTCTGCAATAGCACCTGGTGATTATACCACTAATTCAGGTCAGTTAACATTTGCCGGTACAGATGGTGAAATACACCCTATTACGATAAGTATAATTGATGATTCTCTAATAGAATTTACTGAAAGTCTATTTGTGGATCTTTCTAACCTGTCTACTACTTTAATTGCCATTAATGACAATCAAGGGGTAATTAATATTACAGATAATGATAGTGACCCATCACTTTATGGTGTTCAGTTTGATGTTACTTCTATTGACGTTAATGAAGATGCAGGTACTGTTTCTCTTGATGTAGTTCTTAATGCGCAAGTTCAAGATGAGTTTACGGTAGAATATTATACGGTTGATGGTACTACTATAGAAGGTAGTGACTATACCGGTATTCCTCAAAACACACAGACTTTGACATTTGGCGGAACAAATTCCAATACACAAACTATAGTTATTCCAGTTATTGATGATGTCTTGATTGAATTTACCGAGAATTTTGAAGTAATTCTTGAAAATATTTCTTCTCCTATTGTTGGTATTCTTGCCAATGATACGGCAACGGTAAACATTATCGATAACGATGCTGACCCATCGGTTTACGGTGTTGCTTTTGATGTTACTTCAGTTGATGTAAACGAAGATGCAGGTACGGTTTCTCTTGATGTTGTCCTTAACGCGCAAGTTCAAGATGAGTTTACGGTAGAATATTATACGGTTGATGGAACTACTTTAGAAGGTAGTGATTATACCGGTATTCCTCAAAATACGCAGAATTTGACATTTGGTGGAACAAATTCTAATACGCAGACAATAGTTATTCCTATTATAGATGATGTATTAATTGAGTATACAGAGAACTTCCAAGTAATTTTGGAAAATATTTCTTCTCCTATTGTTGGTATTCTTGCCAATGATACGGCAATGGTAAACATTATTGATAATGATAGCGACCCATCACTTTACGGAGTACAATTTGATGTTACTTCAGTTGATGTAAACGAAGATGCGGGTACAGTTTCTCTTGATGTTGTCCTTAATGCGCAAGTTCAAGATGAGTTTACGGTAGAATATTATACGGTTGACGGTACTACCATAGTAGGTAGTGACTATACCGGTGTTCCTCAAAATACTCAGACTTTGACATTTGGTGGAACAAATTCCAATACACAGACAATCGTTATTCCGATTATCGATGATGTATTAATTGAGTACACAGAAGATTTCCAAGTAATTTTGGAGAACATCTCTACTCCTATTGTTGGTATTCTTGCAAATGATACGGCAACGGTAAACATTATTGATAACGATAGTGACCCGTCATTATATGGTGTGCAGTTTGATACTACTTCGATCGAGGTAAATGAAGACGCTGGTACCGTTACTCTTAATGTGGTACTAAATGCTCAAGTTCAAGATGAATTTACCGTAGAATACTATACTATAGATGGCTCTACAATAGAAGGGAGCGATTACACTGGTGTTCCTCGTAATACACAAACTTTGACATTTGGCGGCACAAATTCTAATACTCAGACAATCGTTATTCCGATTATTGATGATATTATTATTGAAGATTCAGAAACGTTCAATGTAATTCTTGAGAACATATCAAGTCCTATTGTAGGTATTTTATCAGACAATATTGCTACCGTAACCATTATCGATAATGATGGTAATGAAGGTTGGCCAGCTGATGAAACTATTGAGGCTTGTGATTCAATTCCTGATGCTTTTGTAATTACTTCAGATAGCACTTGTGCCATTACAGTTGATTTAGAAGAATTGATTCAAGGTCAAGATGATGAATGTGCAACAGAATATACGATTACTAGAACATGGACTATTACTGATTGTGTTGGTAATGTACGTACACATACTCAAGTAATAACCATAGAAGATACAATTGCACCGACATTTACAGAGGCGCTACCACAAGATATGACGGTAGAATGTAATATGGTGCCAGATGCTGCTACACTGACGGCATCTGATTCTTGTGAGCCAGATATTGAAGTAACTTTTGAAGAAACAATTACAAATGATGAAAACTGCGCTCTTGGTTATACGGTAACCAGAACATGGACCGCTACTGATTGTGCCGGTAATACTACAGAACATACACAAGTAATTACTGTAGAACCTACAGGTCCAATTATGAGTCAGCCTTACGAGGATGAGATTACCATTATTTGTGGTGATGATATTCCTGAGGTTCCAGAAATGGTATTTACAGGTGGCTGTGGTAATTTTGACGTTGTATTTAATGAAGAAAGACAACAAGCAGATGATTCTGATGATTACATGATTATTAGGTCTTGGAACGTAACTGACTCTTGTGGAAACACAGCTTCTTTTGAACAGATCATATTTGTTCTTCAACCACAATTACAAGAAATTACTATTAATATTTGTATTGAAGAAGAGCGAATTGACTTGTTGAATTATTTACCTGCCGATTTTGATCGCAATGGTACATTTATGATTCTTGAAGGCGATGTAGTATTAGAGCAAAACTATTTTGACCCTATGAACCATGAGCCTGGCGAGTATAAAATTGCCTACAGTTCTACCGAAGGCACTTGCAAGTACTATGTTGACTTTACCGTAATTGTAGATACAGAATGTGTACCATGCGGAAGAGGTGATATTATTATCTCTAAAGCAGTTACAGCGAATGGCGATGGTGTTAATGATTTCTTTGAAATAAAAGGTGTAGAGTATTGTGCCTTCAGTTTTGATGTTATGATTTTTAACCGTTGGGGTACTAAAATTGCTGAGGTTCAAGATTATCAAAATGACTGGGGCGGTGAATCTCCCGATGGTTCTTTTGGACAATCTGGTATGTTGCCAACAGGTACATATTATTATATTATTACTGCTACCGATAAAAACACAGGTACTATTTTAGAACCATTTAATGGGTATATCTACCTAGGTACTAATTAAAATTAAAATATATTATTGATAATGCCTCATCATAAATATGGTGAGGTTTTTTTTCTTCTCTACCAGTATTTTTTTTGACATAAACTACTATACACAAGTCTTTTAGATGCTCAATTTAGTTCGTCCGAAAAATGCATCAATTGAACGAAAATGCTGTTTCAGAACGAATAATATGGGGTGTCAGCCGTTATTTTTCATATCCTTCAAAAGAGCAATTAAATTTGTAAATAATAAGATAACCTACTTATACATTAACATATAGCCCAAAAAGCTAAACCCAAACACAACCATGAAAAAAGCTAATCTACTTTTAGCCATTCTATTTTTTACAGGTGCTTTTGTAAGTGCACAGCAGTTACCTCAGTTTACACAATATATGTACAACACTATTTCGGTAAACCCAGCGTATGCAGGTAGTAGAGAAACGCTGAACGCGACTATTCTACATAGAAACCAGTGGGCAGGTCTTGAAGGTAATCCTAGAACCAGTACACTATCTATACATTCACCTTTAAAAAACGAGAAAGTAGGCATAGGCGTTTCATATATTAATGACCGTTTAGGTTTTGAAAGCACCAACTACTTTTACGGAGATTTCTCATATACCGTTCCGGTTAGCCAACAAGTTAAAATGCGCTTTGGTTTAAAGGGTGGTTTCACAAGTTATAACTTAGAAAACCCTGATCCTAACGATCAGTTTTTTAATGCTAATTTCAATAGTATAAACCCAAATTTTGGTGCAGGTTTTTACATTGGTTCCAATAGATGGTATGCAGGTCTTTCTTCTCCAAGAATATTAAATACAGATTTAAACGATGGAGAATTTGAAGCTATAGAGCGTAATAGTTACTACGCTATTGGTGGTTTAGTTTTTGACTTATCTGAAACTACTATTTTCAAACCTACCATTATTACAAAATTTACCAATGGTGCTCCGGCAACATATGACTTTACGATTAACTTTTTATTCAACGAGAAATTTTGGGTAGGTACTTCTTACCGAGTGAACGACGCTTCTAACTTTGGAGCAATGATGGACTATCAGGTTTCCAGGGATTTTAGAGTTGGTTATGCTTATGATTTACCTACCTCTGCCGTAAGACCTTACACAGGTGGTACACATGAAATTATATTAATATATGAACTTACAAAAAAGGTGTTAGGACCTGTTAAATCTCCTAGATATTTCTAATAATTTAAAATCTATAGGATGAAAAATTATAAAAACGTTCTGCTATTGATGCTACTCTTTCTAGTAGGTCAACTTTCAATAGCACAGATTGCATCGCAAAAAAAAGCTGATTATTATTTTAGCAAATTCTCATATTCATTAGCTATTGAAGAGTATGAAAAAATGGTTAAAACCGATTTCAATGCAGAGTATGCTCACCAGCAATTAGCGGAGTGTTATTTACTTATACGCGACTATAAAAAATCTATTCCACATTTTAGTGCGGTTATTAATAATGCTACACTACCAACAGATTATTACTTTAAATACGCCATGGCTTTATATGCCAACGGAGATTTAGATGAGTCTGAAATTTGGTTGAAAAAATATAAAAAATACAATAAGAACGATTCTCGTGTTAAACGCTTTCTAAAAGATGGCAACCTTGCATCTGTAGTATTTAATAGTAGACAACGATATGAAGTTGAACCCGTAGCTTTCAATTCTACCGATAGTGATTTTGGTACTTATAGATTTATGGGAAACTTGTACTTCGGCTCTTCTAGAAGAGATGTAGTTACCGGTGAAAGTTATGGCTGGAATGATGAACCTTGGTTAGACCTTTTTGCCGTTCAAGAAGATAACCCATTATCTGAACCAAAACGTGTAAAAGGTAATATCAATACTAAATTTCATGAAAGTTCGGTAGCATTTTCTACAGATTATAAGAACGATACTATCATGTACTTTACCCGTAATAACTTCTATGACAAAAAGGAAGGTTACGGCGCTTCTAACGAAATAAACTTAAAAATATATTCTGCTAAACTGGTGGATGATAAATGGGAAGAGAATAGTAATCTTAGAATTAATAGTGATTACTACTCTACTGGGCATCCGTCGGTAAATTTAGCCAGAACACGCTTGTACTTTACATCTGATCGCCCTGGCGGTTATGGTGGTACTGATATTTATTATGCTGAAATTCATGAGCGTGGTGGTGTACAGGAACCAATTAATGCCGGACCAATTGTAAATACCGAAGGAAATGAAATGTTTCCGTTCATAAACGAAGAAGGAAAACTGTTCTTTAGTTCTGATGGGCATGTTGGTTTTGGTCAATTAGATGTGTTCTCTACTATTTCTAATGAGGATGGTGAAGTTATTGACATCATTAATTTAGGGACACCTATAAATAGTTCAAGTGACGATTTTGCTTATTATGGTCTACCTAACGGACTAGATGGTTATGTTAGCTCTAACAGAGAAGGTGGTATGGGTAGTGATGATATCTACAAATTTAAATTCACTCCTGCGTTAGATGTTGAAGGCTATGTTGTAGATGGTATAAACAACCAAATGCTAGACAGTGTTAAAGTTACATTATACGATCAAGTCACAAATACTTTAGTAGCACAGACTACTACAGATGAAAATGGGTATTATAGATTTCCTGTTAATAGAAAAACTGCCTATATGATTGAGGCTGTAAGAAAAACACACCCACATAAAAACGTATTTTTTAATACCTCGGCTACACCTAAAGCTCAGAAGATAATGCGTCAAGATATCGTTCTTGAACCTGTTCTTGACTTAAAATTATTAGCTGGACTCAATAAAATATATTTCGATTTCAATAAAAGTGATATTAGACCAGACGCAGCGAGAGAGTTAGATAAGGTTGTTCGAGTAATGAACAATACCTACCCAGATATGATTATTAAACTTGAAGCACATACAGATCCGGTAGGAAGTCACGCATACAATGATGACCTTTCTGAAAGAAGGGCAAAATCTACTTATGAATACCTTATTGAAAATGGCATCTCAAGAGACAGAATTGTTTCTTATAAAGGATTTGGTAAACGTATACCTATTAATAAATGTACAAGTAAAGAAGATTGTAGCCCAGAGGAATTAGAATTGAATAGAAGAACAGAATTCCCAATTCTACAAATTAAAAAAGGAGTTCTAGCATCTAAGTAAAATAATCAATCAACCATAAAAAAAGTCCTTTACATTTTATTGTAAAGGACTTTTTAATTTTATAGCTATTTGTAATCTATTCCATAATACCGTCAACGATACCATATTTAATAGATTCTTCTGCATTCATCCAGTAATCTCTATCAAAATCTTTTAAAACTTTTTCAAAATCTTGACCACAGTTATCTGCTAATATCTGGGCACTTAATTCTTTAGTTTTTATAATTTCCCTAGCCTGTATTTCAATGTTAGAAGCCTGACCTCTTGCTCCACCACTTGGTTGGTGAATCATTACCTGAGCATGTGGTTGTATAAACCTTCTACCCTTTTTACCTACAGATAACAAGATAGAACCCATTGATGCAGCCAAACCAGTACAAATTGTAGAAACCGGACTCTTCAAAGATTTTATAGTATCATACATAGCAAAACCAGAAGTAACATAACCACCAGGACTATTTATGTAAAGTTGAATTTCTTTATCATTCTGCATATCTAGATATAATAACCTATCAATTACATGTTTTGCAGAATCGTCATCAACCATACCCCATAGGAACACCTTTCTTTCCTCCAGCATTTTCTCATCTATGGCTTCCTGAATTTTTCCTTTTTTAGCACTCATATTTTAAGTTTAATTATCTCTAACAAAATTAATGAATTAATTCATAAACAGATGCGGCATTAACGCTATGAATTATTGTCAATTCTGTTTCTATTAAATGAACAACGTTATTTATGTATTAGGATTGTTCTTCTACTGTAACTGTTTTCTCTACAACCTTTTTTATAGGTATCACTACTTTACCAGATTTGGTTTTTAAAATCATTGAAATATTATCAATACCTATTACCGTACCTTGTAAATCTCCAATTTTAACCTTATCTCCTACTTCGTAAATCTTTCTAGAATAAAAGGTTCTTAATAAATCACCCACGATCTCTCTAGACCCTAAACCTAGTGCTAATGCAATAGCTAGTAAGAATGCTCCCAATACAATAGTGAAATTATTAGTGATTATCTGAGTATCTATACCCGCTTGGTTCAATGCTGTAATACTTACAAAAATGATAATTAGGTAAAATAAAACATTACCTAAGAGCTTACCACCGCCAAGACCAATTGAACCAAATACTTTAATAATTGCTTCCTTGATTGTTTTAGCCAAAAATAGACCTAGCATTAAAATCACCATTGCAGAAAGCAATACAGGCAAATAACGCAACAGGTTTGCAATTTCGGTAGATATAATGGTTAAACCCATTATGTCAGAAGCAACGATTATAAATACTAACCAAAGAAGTACTTTAATAAAGGTGATGATTATTTTGGGTAAATCTATCTTGATATCCGCATCTCCAAAAAGTTTAGCCTCATTGATTTTTTCAGAAACGGTATCTAATTTTATCGCTTTGAAAATTCTCTTTAAAATAAAGGTTGTTACCTTAATGATTATCCAACCAAATATAATAACGATAAACGCTCCAAATATCCCTGGTAATGCAGATGCAATATCCTTAAATATATTACTTAATGAATCAAAGGTGAGTTCTTTCCACTTATCAACTGTTTCCATATTTAGCTTTTTCTACTTTAAATTTTATTCGGTTTTCGATTTCGTTTTTAACATCCCTTCTATGATAGCGGCAAAACTACCTGTAAACAGACCTGTCAATTCCATAATTAACTTAGCCGTAGCAACATCTTCCATAACTTTTTTACGTAGTTCTGGAGGAACATCCTTAAGATCTCCTTGTAAGTTTTTAAATGGATTTTTGTCCTGTTCTAACATTTAAGGTAGGGTTTTATAAATTTCCGTAACTTTTACCTTTGCTCTTTTGAGCCTCATTTTTATAGCGCTAGATTTTAAATCTAATATATCTTCTAACTCTTTAATCGATGCCCCGTCTTGATACTTTAATAACAAGATAGATTTATCTTCTGGGTCTAAAAGTTCCAAAGCTTTTTTAAGTTTATCCACCTGCATCTGTAAAAGCAAATTATCGGTAACATCTATTGGTACATCTTCTTGATTGTCAAATTTTACTGAATTATCATTGATCTTTCTTTCCTTATTTCTATTTACATAATTAACACAGAAGTTATACGTAAAAGAATAAAGCCAAGTAGAAAACTTAGATGTTCCTTTGAAGGACCCCAGTTTCACGAAAAGCATTAGAAATATATCTTGGGTTAAATCTTCTGCCTCTTTATTAGATTTTGCGAACCCCAAGCACTTATTATAAACTAGTTTAGAATATCTATCATATAGCACACCAAAGAGCATAGAATCATTCTTAGAAACAATCTGTTCTATTAATTCTAAATCAGTGTATTTTTCATGTACACTATCAGAAACCGATTTGTCACTGAATTGGTTTCCAATAATAATAAAACATAGCTTTTTAAGAAATGTCACTTTGGTATATTGTTTACAAAAAATAAAAGTAGGTTAAAGATACTGTAATTGATATATTTACTTGAAAATCTGCTAAAAATGAAAAAATTAATTATTCTTTCTATTCTTATTTCAAGTGTATTTACAGGTTGTAAAACCGACAAAAAAGAACCTAAAATTTCTGTTGCCGAAGATAAGGAATTGACGGTTCTTGAAAAAATAGCCAATGCAAATGGCTTTGATAATTGGAATGATGTGCAAAGTATTAAGTTCACTTTCAACGTAGATAGAGATGCCGAGCATTTTGAACGCACTTGGTTATGGAATACAAAGTCTAATGACGTTACAATGATGACCAGGCAAGATACTATCTCATATAACAGAAAATCTGTTGACAGCACCATGGTTGCAACAGACGGAGGGTTTGTAAATGATAAATTTTGGTTACTGGCTCCTTACCAATTGGTTTGGGATCAAAAAAGTTTTACCTATAAACATACCGAGGGTGTTGAAGCGCCTATCAGCAAAACTACTTTGCACAAATTGACAACGGTATATGATAATGACGGAGGTTACACCCCTGGCGATGCCTATGATTACTATTTTGGTGACGATTACATTATTAAGGAATGGGTATATAGAAAAGAGAATCAATCTGAACCTAATATGACTACTAGTTGGGAAGATTATAAAAAACTGAAAGGTTTAAACATTGGCATGATGCACAAAAGACCTGATGCTGATTTCTCATTATACTTTACAGGAGTTGAAGTTAAATAGTGTGGTATAGATTTTGAAGTATATATTACCACTTCAACCAACATATGAAACTACCAGTATTTGCGCTATTCTTATTTTCTCTATTCGGGTATTCTCAAAATAGTAAAACTGCAATTGTTTTAGATAATGCAGACAATTCTCCTTTAGAATTCGTTGGTATTTACAATGGCAAAGACCACACCATGACCAATGCCGATGGTCGCTTTCAGTTTTCATCATCTTCAGATTCCATTACTGTTTACAGAGCTGGTTATGATAAACTTTACACAACATTTAAAAAGATCAAAGATACTATCTTCCTCAACAAAAGTGTATTAGAGCTTAACGAAGTAATCGTTACTAATGAAAAAACCTTGTGGCAAAAAGTTGGAGATTCGGTGAAGTCTAACTACCCAATTTATCCATATAAAGAGATATTTTTGCTTAGAGGTGTTCTAAGATATAATGGCGAAATTACCCGTATTCAAGATATACAGGGTAAACTGGAAAGAAGAACACTTTTGTATACAAATGAAATTGACCCCGATAAAACAGATTTCAAAGTAGAACTGACCAATATGCGTAAAGTTGGTCTAGTTAAGGACGAAAATGATGTCTACTTTATTTTTGAATCGTTCCATAGTTTATTTATGAACCTAATACCTGTAAATGCTACTGGAGATAATTTTGATTTAACCGAATCTACTTTTGATAATGGTAAAAAAATAAATATAAATTTTCAAT
Source organism: Maribacter sp. Hel_I_7 (assembly GCF_000688315.1). Taxonomy (NCBI): domain Bacteria; kingdom Pseudomonadati; phylum Bacteroidota; class Flavobacteriia; order Flavobacteriales; family Flavobacteriaceae; genus Maribacter; species Maribacter sp. Hel_I_7. Next base: position 1,959,179 of record NZ_JHZW01000003.1, read on the forward strand.
CTAAACCAACAATTGAAAATGAGGATTTTTCGGGTCATTATATTATTAATACAGAAAACTATGCGATGGAACAGTTTAAAATGTCCGTTGTGTTAAAAAATAAGCCTTTTCAAGAAAGTGGTAAAAAAATAAAATTCAGGACGGTATCATTTGACAAAGAAATTTCGCTCTCCAAATCCTCTAACACAGGTAAATACTATATAGCCTCAGCAAAATACGATGTGAAGGTTGAATTGACAGATGAGGAAAAGTCATTTACCTCATTTTACGATATATCTTTTATTTTAACTACTTCAGATAACGAAGGTGATTTTGATGTTAAGAAAAACGTTAGTACTTCTAAGGACTTATTTAAAATTAATCACCCTTACGACCAAAGTTATTGGAATGCTCAAAACCAACTATTACTAACAGATGAGATGTTAGATTTTATTGAAAAAGTACAAGAACCCAGCAACGAGTTTAAAGTTAGAAGTAATATTAAAAACTAATGTAACCCGGCTAAGGTCTAAGCTTTTTTTCGCTTCAATAAAAGTGTAAATAAAAGAATAAGAAATCCGCATGCAAGCAGCACTACAAAACTTCGGGTAAGACTATAATTTTCTGCCAAGAATCCCAGTATGGGGGGTGCACATAAAAAACCGGTGTAGCCTGCTCCTGCAATGAACGCAATACCTTTAGAAGAATCTATTCCCTTTACGTTCCCTCCTATTCTAAATACTTCGGGCACCATTACAGAAAAACCCAATCCATTTAACGCAAAACCTAGTATGCTGAAATAGGTATTTCCTGTAAGAACTAGAAAATATCCTACAATAGCTAAAATGGCACCAATAGCTACTATTTTAATAGATCCAATTTTGTCACTAATACCATCTCCTAAAAATCTACCTAATGTCATGGTTACTTGAAATCCTAAAAATCCTAATCCCCATAAGGCTTCTGGGGCCAAAGTAATTTCCTTTAAATAAAGTCCGCTCCAATCTACAATGGCACCCTCACTACCCATTGCTACAAAAGATATAAGTCCTAAAAGCAGTAATGGTTTTAGCAAACCAAAACTAAAAGGTTCGTTTTCAATTTCTTCGGCAATTTCAGAGAAATACTGGCTTCTAAATCTAAAATTGACAACTAAAACCAACAAAACAGCAATAGACATGTGTAATACCGGATTTGATAACGGACCGATTAAGAAACTACCCAAACCTGCCAAAACTCCCCCAAGACTAAAAAAGCCATGTGATGCCGCCATGAACTTCACCTTGTCCTTTTTCTCTATCTCGGTCACCAAGGTATTCATAGAAATATCTGTAACACCATTAGTTGCCCCAAATAGAAATAAAGCTCCCATGAGAATATAATAATTAGGTGCCAATAACGGCAACATTGCCGTTATGCAACTTAACAATACTCCGTAAAAAGTAGTTTTTCCAACACCAAACTTATTTATTATTGCTGAAGCAAACGGAAAAATTGTAAACACCCCTAAGGCCAAAAAGAAAATAGCAATTCCTAATTCGGATTTACTGATGTTTAAAGCATCTTTAACCGTTGGTATATATATTGCCCACGTGCCGAAAAGTATATTAATACTGGCAAATACCCAAGAGGGACCAAAATACCTAGCATTACCCAATATTAAACGTAATGACCTCATCTACATATGATTGTTGGTTAGCAAATTAAAGTATTTAATTTGCGAGAACTCCAGCTTTTAAAATTTGCCCAAAACGGTACATATCCTCATAAGTAGAATAGAACGGAGCTGGTGCCAATCTAATTACATTAGGTTCGCGCCAATCGGTTATTACGCCATTTTCCATTAAATAATTAAAAAGAGATTTCCCTTGCCCGTGTAAAAACACAGATAGCTGACAACCTCTATCTTCGGGAGTGATAATCTCAAAAGAACTATCTACCTCTTTATCTATTTCATGCAAAATATATTCTAAATAAGCGACTATCTGATTTCGCTTTGCTATCAACTTGGCCATACCTACTTCTTCAAACATAGTAAGCGATGCTAAATAAGGTGCTACAGAAAGTATTGGAACATTACTTATTTGCCATGCATCTGCATTCTCCATAGGTTCAAACTCTGGCTTCATAAGAAATCTAGTTTCTTTTTTAGTTCCCCACCAACCTTCAAATCGTTGAATATCCTTTTTGTTCAAGTGTTTTTTATTCACGTAAATACCAGATGCATTTCCTGGACCACTGTTCATGTACTTATAACTACACCATGAGGCAAAATCTGCATCCCAATCATGTAATTTCAATTCTACATTACCTACAGCATGTGCCAAATCCCATCCAACGTTGGCACCAACAGCTTTTCCCGCTTTGGTTATAGCTTCCATATCCATTACCTGACCGTTATAATAATTTACACCGCCAATTAATACAAGCGCTAGTTCATCACCTAACTCTTCTATTTTTGCAAGTATATCTTCTGTTCTCCAATGATGTTTCCCATCACGTTTCTTAATCTCAACAATGGTTTCTTCTGGGTCTAACCCATGAAAGCGAACCTGACTTTGAAACATATACTGATCGCTGGGAAAAGCCTTTTCTTCACACAGAATCTTAAATCTCTTCTTTGTTGGGTTGTAAAAGGAAACCATCAATAAATGAAGATTCACGGTCAAGGTATTCATCACTGAAACCTCTTCTGGTAATGCACCTACCACTTTTGCTAAAGGTTCTGCCAAACGCTCATGATAATCCCACCATGGTTTTTCAGCATAAAAATGACCCTCAACGGCTAGTTCTCCCCAGTCTTTCATAACCTCGTCTACAAATGACTTGGTTCTTTTTGGCTGTAATCCCAGAGAATTCCCCGTAAAATAGATGACTTCTTTCCCGTTGATTTTAGGAAAAATAAACTCATCTCTATATGTTTTTAAGTTGTCCTTTGCATCTAAAGACTGTGCAAACTCTAACGTATTTTTAAATTCCATAACTAATTTTATATAAAAGTAATCATAAGCCTATAATTTAATAAGCTCTAAACAATAATTGACATTTAAGATTCTATTCTTAAACGCATTTCTATCATATGCCTTTTAAACCCTACTTTCTCATAGGCTCTAATTGCGGGTTCGTTTTCGCTGTACACATGTAATCGTATTTCCGTTAATCTAGACGCAGTACACCAATCTTTTAAACCACTAACAATTTTTCCATTTATACCCATACCCCTATAATCGGGATCTGTATACATAAAACCTAAATAGGCAAAAGTCTCATGATCTAAATAATGTCTGGCAGGTTTTTCAAGGGCATAACCCGTAGCTACTATTTTATCTGCATCACAGGCAACCAATAGAATGGCCTTAGGGTTTTCCATTAGTGCACCTAAATCATAATAGGTAACATCAGCATCTTTAATGGTAGGGTCAAAAGGGCGTTCTGCCTTGACCATGCCTTGCTCATATTTCAATAAGACGGGCAAATCGCTATCTACTGCTTCCCTAATCGTTATTTCAGTTTTCATCTCTTCCCTATTTTGAGTCCATTAAATTAAGGCTTAAAACCCTATTTTTGCAAAAAGAAACGCATGCATTTTCTATCGCCACTTTTAGAAAGCTATTTAGCAGACCACTCACAAGAAGAACCTAAATTATTACAGGAGCTTACGCGCGAAACTCATTTAAAAGTAATACAGCCACGTATGCTTACCGGGCATTTTCAGGGTCGTGTTTTGAGCTTGCTTTCTAAATTGATGAACCCTACCAATATTCTTGAAATCGGTACCTACACGGGGTATTCTGCCTTATGCCTCGCGGAGGGTTTACAGAAAAACGGACAATTACATACAATTGATGTAAATGCAGAACTAGCCCAAATACAACGTACCTTTTTTGACCGTAGCGATTATGGTACACAAATTATACAGCATGTAGGTAACGCCTTAGATATTATACCAAAGCTTGATATTACTTTTGATCTTATTTTTATAGATGCAGAGAAAAAGCAGTACGATAATTTTTTAGAAGTTGTTTTACCCAAAACAAAATCGGGTTCCGTAATACTTTCCGATAATGTGCTGTGGTCTGGTAAAGTGGTAGAACCCTTAGACCCTAAAGATGTTACTACAAAGGTACTTTTAGACTACAATAAAAAACTAAGTGAACACCCTCTATTAGAAACAGTTTTGTTGCCTATACGCGATGGACTGACTTTAAGTAGGGTGAAATAAGCACCCCGTACAGTCTATAAAATAGCCAAGCCGATACTATACCTACCAACGCACCTACAATTAAATCGATAGGAAAATGTACACCCACATACACTCTACTCATTGCAAATAATAATGGCCAGATATAAAATAAGTACACCCATTTAAATTTTCGCCTTAAAAAAAGTACCGTTAAAGTTATTACCGAAAAGGAAGAAGAGGCGTGACCTGAGAAAAAGCTGAACCCTGACGGACTTCTTAGAATACGAATTAAAGTATTTATTTCCTCATCATTATTTGGTCTTAGCCTGGCAACCACATTTTTAGTCAAATCTGTTACTGTACCCACAAATAAAACCATGACCAATAGGGTCAAAATCATCGCTATTGCTTCTCGTTTCGGAAACTTAATAAAGAATAGAATTATGATAAGGGCAAATAAGGGAATCCAAGGTGGAAATTTGGTTACCGTTGACCAAAAGGTATCATATTGCTCTATACCAAGACTGTTAAGATAGACAAAGGCATCTCGATCCCATTGTAAAATCTTATCTAACATAGAAGATTACTTTCTCTTGATACTGCCGGTTACATCATTGATGTTCTTACTAACGTCGCTAATTTGCTTTTTAACGTCATTACCTAAGCCAGAACTAATGTCCTTTTTCATATCATCGATATCTTTTTTTATATCGGTAACGAAACTAGTATCAATGCCCTGCTTATCGGCACTCTTTTGAATTTCTTGTTTAATATCTTCGGTAGCATCTTTTAGTTGACGCATACCTTTACCCAATCCCTTGGCAATATCAGGAATTTTGTCGGCACCAAATACCATCACTACGATAAACATAATGAAGAAAATTTCTGCGCCACTAATAAATAATGAATACATAGCAATCATACTACAAATATAAACAAGTTTAGTATCGAAATTAAAAAAGCCTCGTATAACTACGAGGCTTTTTTTAATAATTATTTTGTTAATTAATCTCCTTTAATTCCTTCTTTCATTTTATCGAAATCGCTCTCTTGCTCTTTCTTTGGCCAGCTATTGTTTGTGGTATCAATATCTGCCGTTTCCATTTTAGGATCAATATTAACTCCCGTTAGCTCAGTAGTAGAAGAAATAACCATACTTACTTCTTTACTGTTCTTTCTCCAAATTTCTGGAGGATAGGTTACATTTTTAACCGAACCATCTGCATATGTATACTCTACGATCAACGGCATTGGTAAACCACCTGGGCTATTAAACGTTACTTCGTAAAAATACTTTGGTTCTTTAACCGCCGCTCTTTCTGCCGCAGTCATGTTATCCATCATAAATTCTTTTAAAGTTTTAGAAGATTCTGATGGTAAGTTATCCTTTAGTTCAGAAGCTACTATACCAGCATCATCATATTCCTCTAAATAAACCATTGGTCTTAAATTAGATTCTGGTATACCACGTTCTGCCAAATAAGCTTGCATTTTTTTGTTGGGCTTATCGCTTACATAGTATTTTTTAATATCCTTTACAGCCAAATCTACATAGTCAGTGGTATAGAACCAACCTCTCCAGTACCAATCTAAATCTACGGCAGAAGCATCTTCCATAGTTCTAAAGAAATCTTCTGGTGTTGGGTGTTTAAACTTCCAACGGTGAGAATATGTTTTAAAAGCATGATCAAACAACTCACGTCCCATAACGGTTTCTCTCAAAATATTCAATGCCGTTGCTGGTTTTCCGTATGCATTTGGTCCTAACTGAAATACATTTTCTGGATTGGACATAATTGGTGAAATAGTACTTTGATCTCCGCTCATGTAAGGTACGATCTTCGCAGGATCACCTCTTCTAGACGGGTACTTATCATTTGGTGCTATTGCAGTTGGGTATGCTTCACCAAATTCTTGCTCTGCCATATACTGCATAAAAGTATCTAAACCTTCATCCATCCATCCCCATTGACGCTCATCTGAGTTTACGATCATTGGAAAAAAGTTGTGACCTACTTCGTGAATAATTACACTGATCATTCCATATTTAGTTCTATCAGAATAGCTACCATCTTTATTTGGTCTACCGTAGTTCCAACAAATCATAGGATATTCCATACCCTGATTTTTAGCATGTACAGATATTGCCTTTGGATAAGGGTAATCGAATGTATGAGATGAGTATGACTTTAATGTGTGCGCTACTGCTTTTGTAGAATATTCTTCCCATAATGGGTTACCTTCTTTAGGGTACATAGAAACAGCCATAACATCTCTGTTTCCTAACTTAACCGCTTGCATGTCCCAAATGAACTTTCTTGATGTAGCAAATCCGAAATCGCGAACATTTTCTGCCTTTAGCTTCCATGTTTTTGTCTTATCGGAAAATCCTTTTTCAGCTGCTTCAGCTTCAGCTTGTGTTACAATGATAACAGGTTTGTCATAAGACTTTTTAGCCTGCTCATAACGACTCATCATTTCTTTTGTATATACTTCTTTTCTATTTTGAAGTACTCCTGTACCATCTAAAATATGATCTGCAGGTACAGTAATGTTCACTTCATAATCACCAAATGGAAGTGCAAATTCTCCATTGCCCCAAAATTGGTGGTTCTGCCATCCTTCTACATCATTATAAACTGCCATTCTTGGAAAGAATTGAGCAATTACATAAGCTCTGTTTCCATCTTCCTCAAAAAATTCATAACCAGATCTAGCTCTGTTTACGGTATGATCAGGAATGTTGTAGTTCCATTTGATATCAAAAGAAAATTTATCTCCGCTTTTTAGTGGTGTAGCTAAATCTACACGCATCATTGTAAAGTTAACAGTATAAGGCAAAGCTTTACCTGAAGCATCTTTAACATAATCTATATTAAAACCGCCATCAAAAGGCTCGGTCATATAGTTATTTACAAAAGCCGATGGTTGATCACCTAGAGAAATTCCGCTTCCGTTTTTTAAAGCTGCCTTAGAATCTTTGGTTCTAATATTCTGATCTAATTGCACCCAAAGATACTCTAGGTCATCTGGTGAATTATTGGTGTAAGTAATTGTTTCTTCTCCAAATATTTTGGCATTCTTATCATCTAAACGAATGTCCATTACATAATCTGCCTGCTGCTGATAATAATCAGGACCCGGTGCTCCAGATGCAGACCTGTAGGTATTGGGGGTTGCAAATTCTTCGTATAATTGTTTAAACTTACTCTGGTTTTCATGCCCAGGTTCCTTTTCTTTAGTTACCGGCTCTTGTGCAAAAGTTACAGCGGCAAAAAGGAATAAAATAGACGCAAATGCGTACTTTACTCTTATCATTACTTAGTTATTTAGTGTGCGAAAATTAAAGTTTTTATAGGGATATCTTAATATATGTTACAAATTTAACATTCCTTTAGGACGCGATTTTACTAGAACATGGCTCTTTTTCTTCCCATTTATATTCATATGAACCACGTTTTGCTGATCATCATATATATCTGTCAGCACTTCATTTTCTATAGCGATTTGCTTTAGGTCTTTAAGCGGAATATTAGGAACTTCTAGGTAACATAGAACCATATCTGAGTCATATTTGCTCCCTATAAAATCATACTTTACCGTTTCACCATTAATCTCTACCAAAAACTTGGTTCTCAAATACTTTTCTAAATATTCTTTATCCAAATCAGATTCTTGATCAGAGCCTAATTTAGCAGGAAATTCGTAGCGTTCTTTAAGTACCGTATTCATATCATCTATAAATACTCGCGTAATAATCTGCACAGCTTCATCTTTCTGCGAATAATCTACATTGGTAACACTAATGTAAAATTTATGCGCTCCAGCAAATGCAAATAGTGGCAGTATCATTAATAAGAACACGGATCTTACAATCTTCATTTTGTATTGTTTTATAATGTCTTTGCAAACCATATGCCAAAGATAATGCCCTTAATCTAAAGAATTATTCTCTCTATACAGTAAGCTTTTTTGGCGGAGGTATTCCCATATTTCCAATTCGCTATGGGTATCTACAACTTGTTGAAACCTAGGGTCAACTTCGCAATAATATAGAAAATCGTCTATTTTATCTATGGGAATCAATAGCTGTTTTAGATAAACACTATCCTCGTAAAATTCTCTTACACGCTCTGTTCTATCGTAGAGTTTATTTCGCTCTACCCGTTTTTTAAGCATTTTGGTACGCCCTGTAATTGCATTTATTAAGGGGTCAAAACTCATGACTGGGCTTGCTGTTGCTGCACTAAGCTCCCGCTCTGCTTTCGTTGGTATTTTTACATATGCATTGGGCAGACCTAAAGTAGATGCGGTAACAATTGGTTCTAAATCTAAGGTAGAAAGATCGGCTAAAAGATTACCACTAAGACTATAGGGTGTTACGGTAACTTCATCTAATTCTGTTAAAGCATCTTCTAAACCAACAGATATAAATTTGCTATCTATAATTGCCGTACTGACCACTACAATCTTCTTCTTGTATTGTATGGCAGAAAACTCTAAGGTATCTAGCATCTGTACAGGTATGGTAAAAAAACCATTCTCATCTGTAATGGTTGCTCTTTGAGATGTTAGGTTAAGAACATGGGTAGCGGCAACGTCTCCGTCATCACTATACACCTTACCCTCTAACCTTTTAGGTTCACCTAACTGTGCGAATACATAGACGCTGGAAAAGAGAAAAAATATAAGGAGTCTACTCCTCATTTAATTCTTTAAGAAAAGTTTTACTATGATTAACCAACGCGTCTATCAACTGAAATTCGTTCTCTTTTCTAAGCAACGTTTGTGCAGGCATTCTGGCATCACAATAGTATAGAAACTCATTTATTTTATCTTGAGGTATTTGTAGATCTACCACAAAAAAGGAATCGTCATAAACTTGACGTAACACTTCACTTACCTTTAATTTTGGTCCCTCTTCGACAGTTTCATCTTGAGATTTAAAAATAGCCCTAAAAATATTGACGAAATTTAATCCGTCTTGCATTCCCCTGTCTGTTTGTGACATGGCAATGTTCTCTACCTCAGTACTACGATCAATTTCATATTCGTGCTGTTTAAATTCTTCGTTCTTCATTGCTAAAAAACGCTCTTGTTGTTCTGGGGTAATTACCACCTCGTCTAGCTCGGTCACCTTTTCGTTTACTTCTACTACTAGGCGATTATTAGCTAGTATTTCTTCGGTAATCGTCACCACTTTAATATTATAGTTTACTGCTGTAAAAACAAGTTCATCACCAACTTTTACATTAATTCTAAATAGCCCTTGATCATTAGTTATGGTAGCTCGCTCAGAAGTTGAATTAATTACATTCTCATTGGGCACGCCAATATTCATGTAAATTACCGACCCGCTTAAAGGTTGTCTTGTATCATCTTGTGAAAAGCCTGATACTGCTGTAAATAATACTAGTAAAAAAAGTAATTTTTTGGTCATTTAGTGTGTATTTATTCTGAAAATTCCCTGTTCACAGGATATTCAAAAGATAAAGAAAAGATTTGTAATCTTTATAAAAAAAAACCCGCCAATAAACTTTTGTTAATTTCTTCAATGACTACAGTAAAATATGCATCTACCGTTTGGTTAATTTAGACGCCAATTTTAAACCCATTGAACGAAGATTGATGTTCTTTAACCCATTACCATACTATTTCAACTTATAAATAAAGGGTATTAAGAAGATAATTCTATTTTTGTTTATCACTATTTTCTCGTCATAAGACACTAAGTATGAAAGCAATAATTTTATTTATTTTTTTTACTATACTAACCGTACCTACCGTATTCGGACAAATTAAAATAGGTGATAACCCTCAAAATATAGACCCTACCTCGGTTTTAGAGTTAGAAAGTACCTCTAAGGTTTTGGTCATTACTCGTGTATCTACTTTAGAAATGGAAGCTATCACCCCACAACGTGGTGGTATGGTCTACAATACCGACACCGAGTGTATAAATTACTATGACGGTACCCAATGGATAAACCTATGTGATGCGGTTAATTTTACCATTACCAACGACCCTGTTATTAACGGTAGAAGTACTATAGAAATTACCGAATCTGCGGGCGGTTATAACTTAGAAGTTGCCAAAAACAGTATTTTAGGTGACAATATTATTGATGGTGGTATTGGACCAGATGATATTCAAGATAATTCTATAACCCAAGATAAATTAGCGGCAGAATCTGTTGGTTCTAGTGAACTTAGACAAAATTCTGTTGGAACCGAAGAAATTAGAGATGGTAGTATTGCCCCTGCTGATATTGCTAACTTTTTACCAGGGCAAGTATTAACTACTGACGAAAACGGAATTGTACAATGGCAAGATTCTGATGAACTTTACGATCTAACCTTTAATAAATTAGATAATACCTTAACAATTTCTAGATCTACCACAACAGGTGTATCTACAATAGACCTAGCTGCGTTGGTTGGTTCAGATGATCAGCAACTAAGTTTAGACAACAATATTCTAAGTATAGAAAATAACCCCAATACGTATGATTTATCTACCTATTTGCAGCAGCTAAGTATTAATCCTGCCACGAACGAAATAAGTTTAACAAATGGCGGAACTATTACCTTGCCCGCTGCAGCTGTAGAGGTTGATGCAATAGTAGGAAATGAAATTTTAAATGCTACTGATGGTACACTTGTTCGAAATGGCGATGGCACAAATGCTAACCCTTATACTTTAGATGTATCACCCGTAGCGATAGGCACAGCAGAATTAGCCAATAATTCTGTTACAACAGCTAAACTTGCAAATAATTCGGTCGGCACGGCTAATATTATAAACGGAACAATCGGTACAGTAGATATTGCACCCTCAGCAGCTGCACCCGTAAATACACAAATTTTAACAACAAGTACTGCTGGGATTGTAGGATGGATTGATATACCTGCTGGAACTGTTAACACTGATAGCCAAAACCTAACACTTACAGGTAATACTTTAGCCATTTCTGGTGGAAACGATGTTGACTTGAGTACAATAACAACAGCGACATCAACCTTAAACGACGAACAAATTTTTGTTGGTAATAGCTTAAATACACCTATTGGAGTTGATGTAGGCGGCGATCTTACAATGAATAATATTGGAGAGTTCACGATAGTAGATAATATTATTGATAGTGACAATATCATTAACAACACTATCACTCTTCAAGATTTAAACCAAAACGGAGCAACTAATGGGCAGATAATTAAATGGGATGAAACTCTTAATGCCGGTCTTGGAGCTTGGGCTATAGCCAATGATAATACCGGTGGCACCGGTGCTAACGTTACCGATACTGATGCTAATGATGGATTAAGCGACTATAGCAACACATTAGGTTATAATATTATAGTTGACGACAACACAATCGAAATTGTAGGTGACGCACTTCAGGTTAAAGAAGATGCAATAGGTATAGACCAATTAAACCCTATGGGCGCCACAACAACTGGTCAAATCCTAAAATGGAATCAAACTTCATCCGCTTGGGAATTGGGAACCGATGTCACGGGTTCTGCGGTTACCGACATCGATACCGACGATGCACTGACAGATTTCAATGCAACTACAGGATACAGCGTAAAAGTAGACGATACAACAATAGAAATCGCTGGTGATGCACTGCGAGTCAAAGAAAACGCAATAGGCTTGGACCAACTAAACCCGATGGGCGCCACAACAACTGGTCAAATTCTAAAATGGAATCAAACTACATTAACTTGGGAGTTGGGAACCGATATTGGCGGCACACTAGCCGATGGGCAAGTTTTAATAGGAAACGCAACCGATGCAGCAACTCCACAAACGCTTTCTGGTGATGCTACTATAGACAATACTGGAGTAGTTACCATTACAGCAGACGCAGTTGAAAATACAATGATCGCAGCCAATGTTGCAGGTAACGGACTTATTAAAAATATAACTTCAGGAGCATTGGATATTATACCAGGAACTGTTGAAAACCAGATTCTGAAATGGAACAATACAACCGAAATTTGGGAACTAGGAACCGATGTTGGCGGTGCACTAGCCGATGGGCAAGTTTTAATAGGAAACGCAACCGATGCAGCAACTCCACAAACGCTTTCTGGTGATGCTACTATAGACAATACTGGAGTAGTTACCATTACAGCAGACGCAGTTGAAAATACGATGATCGCAGCCAATGTTGCAGGTAACGGACTTGCTAAAAATATAACTTCAGGAGCATTAGAAATTATACCAGGATCTGTTGAAAACCAGATTCTGAAATGGAACAATACAACCGAAATTTGGGAACTAGGAACCGATGTTGGCGGCGAACTACCCGCTGGTCAAGTTTTAATAGGAAATGCAACCGGTAAAGCAACACCACAAACTCTTACCGGCGATGCCACTATAGACATTGCAGGGGTAGTTACCATTGAAGAGGACGCTGTAGATAATACCATGATAGACCCTAATGTAGCAGGTGACGGACTTACACAGAATTTAACTTCAGGAGCTTTGGATATTATTCCGGGAACTGCCGCAAATCAAATCCTAAAATGGAACAATACAACAACCGCTTGGGAGCTGGGAACCAATGATGCCGAATTAGCTGGTACAACTGGATCAATTTTTTTCGCAGACACTGACGGCTCCCCAACTGAAAACAATGATTGGTTAAATTGGGATAATACTACAAACCTATTCAGAATTGGACCAACAACTACTACAAATACTATTTTTAGAGTTAACGGAGTTTCACGCTTTCAAGGTATTATCAATTCTGCAGGTAGCGCTACAACACCTTCATATCGTTTTGTAAACGACACAGATAATAATACTGGTATGTACTTTCCTGCTCAAGATCAATTAGGATTTTCCACAGGAGGTCTTCAAACTTTATTATTGAGGCAATCAGCGACAAATGGGCTTGAAATAATTGCTGAAGGCAGTTTAGAACTAACAGAACAACTTCTAGATGAGAACGGCAGTCCTGGTAACGAGGGGGAAGTTCTAACAGCTACTACGAGTGGTACTGAATGGAAAGAACCACAAATTTTTGCAATGGGTAAGGTTAATGGTGGAAATTCAATAAACATAAGTGGAATTCAATCCATTTCGGGAGGTGCGGGGATTAATACTGTTAATTTTATATCCCCAAGAATAGATGCAGATTATATTATTCAACTAACAGTTGTAGGTGATAATAGAATCTATGTTACTTCACAAACAACTAACGGTTTTACAGTAGAAATTAGAGATGCTTTATCTAATAATTTAATGCCAGCAATTTGGTATTTCACGCTTTCTGATTTTGAATAAAATGAAAAAATACACCCATATACTTTTCTTTCTATTGGTAGCTAGCGTTTCTGCCCAAACTGCCTTATATAATAATGGCAACTTGCGTATTCATGAAGGTGGGCAAATTGGTTTCCACACCAACCTTATCAATGAATCGCCAATGGACAATAATCTTGGACTGGCAGGTTTTTATGGCACACAACTTTTAACCATTTCTGGGAATGTAACACCACAGTTCTATGACATGGAAATTGCCTTAGAGAATAACATGCAGTTAAATATAGGTATGGACAATACCAATAACACCAACTTCATATTTGGTAGTATTCTTACTCCCCTATCGCAACCAGATATTTTCTACAATTTTGTAGATAATTCATTTTACAGTGGCGAGAACGATTTTAGCAAAATTGAAGGTTATGCAGCAATAACCAATCAACAAAATTTTGGTTTTCCTGTTGGCGATGTGCAATACTTAAGACCATTAATTCTTAATTCTGAGAGTGTCAATTTGTTTGCTAAATGCGCATATTACTATGAAAATCCAAATAATGCACCGGCACCTCTTGGTGCTTACAATACAAATACAACAGATTTAGATGTAGCGCTTGTAAATACTTTTGAATTCTGGAGATTAGAAGGTACTGTACCATCTACGGTAACCTTAAGTTGGAATGACCGCAGTACTATAGGGAGTTTAACCGAAAACGTTGATGAAGTTATCCCCGTAGGATGGAGTAAAGCTTCCCAACAATGGGTAAATCTAGTTGGTAGTGTGCCTGTAGGTACATTAACCGAAGGGTTTGTAACAACAGAGTCATTTATACCAGACGATTACGAGGTAATAACCCTAGGGTCTTCAAAAACTCCGTTCGAGCCTTTAGCAAAAGATGTTCTTTTTCTTGACAACTTCTTTGTTTCCGTAAATGATGACGGAGTCAATGACAATTTCTTCATAGAAGAATTGCAAGATTTTAATAGCAATTTTGTTCAAATTTATGACCGATACGGATTTAAAGTCTTTGAAAAAACAGATTATCTTAACGATTTTGTAGGGTTTTCAAATATGGATAATGTTCCTTTTGGAGCAGAAAAAGGATTGCCTACAGGTGTATATTTTTACACCATCTATATTCCAGAAGAAGACTTAAATTATCAAGGATTTCTATACTTATCACGATGATTTATTAGTGTCATCAATTATTAGAACAAATAATCTTTTGATAGTATTTTCTTACTGTATTTTAAAATTCTTACATCTTTTAAATACATCTATACTAGATTAAATGCATATTACTGCGTTGAATTGAAATACATATGGGGTTTCCCAACATATTCACCTAGCTACACAACATATTATATTTTTCCTACAACAACCTATTTATTTTTACAGATGTTAACATATTCCCCAATATTTAGATGTCTACAAAAATTAAACTATTACTTTCTTTCGTGTTCATTTCTTTCTGTGCAAATGCCCAGGTAAAAATAGGTGAGAATCCAAACAGTATAAATTCCGCTTCCATTGTTGAATTAGAAAGTACAAACAAAGCATTTGTTCTTACAAGACTTACTACTGCCCAAATGCAAGCCATTACTCCTCTTAATGGAGCTGTTATATATAATACAGACACACAATGTGTTCATTATTACAACGGTCTAATATGGTCGAACCTTTGTGACGGTAACAATTCCAGTTCATTTTCTTTTGCCGATAATGGAGATGGTACCATTACCCTAACTGATGGGAATGGAAACAATGTAACTTTTAATGGAGCTCCACAAACTATATCTACGCTTGTGGATAATGGCGATGGAACTTACACATATACCAATGAAAACGGAATTGAAACAATTATTTCAATTGTAACTACCGACAACCAAAATTTACAAACAGACAATACACCGGGTAATATTAGTATTGACAATGGTAATGCCATAGTAATCAATGTAGACGATGCTGATGCAGATGACCAAAACGAATTACAAACGTTAGATTTTACAACAGGCATACTTACTTTATCTAACGACCCAAATACAACAATTGTAGACTTATCAGGGTTTGATGATAATGCTGCAGATGATTTCTCAGGAAGTTTTAATGATTTAAGCGATTTACCTGCAAATTTAGATACCGATTCAACGGACGACTTCGATGGAGAATGGACAAGCCTAGCGAACAGACCAGCAGGATTGGACGATGGCGATGACGATACTCAGCTTACGGATGCACAAGTCGCCGCAGCAGTAAACACTGAATTCCCTGATCTTGATACAGACGCTACAGATGATTTCGATGGCGAATGGACAAGCCTTGCCAACAGACCAGCAGGTTTGGACGATGGCGATGACGATACGCAATTGACGGATGCACAAGTTGCAGCCGCCGTAAATACCGCATTTCCTAATTTAGATACTGACGCTACCGATGATTTCGATGGAGAATGGACAAGTCTTGCGAATAGACCAGCAGGTTTGGACGATGGCGATGACGATACTCAACTTACGGATGCACAAGTCGCAATGGCAGTAAATACCGAATTTCCTAATTTAGATACTGACGCTACAGATGATTTCGATGGAGAATGGACAAGTCTTGCGAACAGACCAGCAGGTTTAGACGATGGTGACGACGACACTCAACTTACAAATGCACAGGTTGCAGCCACAGTGAATACGGAGTTCCCTAACCTTGATACAGACGCAACGGATGACTTTGACGGAGAATGGACAAGTCTTGCAAACAGACCAGCAGGTTTGGACGACGGCGATGACGATACTCAACTTACGGATGCACAGGTTGCAGCAGCCGTAAATACCGAATTCCCGAACCTTGATACTGACGCTACCGATGATTTCAATGGTAGTTTCAACAACCTAACAGATGTTCCTGCTAATTTGGATACCGATTCAACGGATGACTTTGATGGCGAGTGGACAAGCTTAGCAAATAGACCAGCAGGATTGGATGATGGTGATGACGATACAACTTACACCGCTGGTACAGGTTTAGACCTTACCGGAACCGAATTCTCGGTCAACGATGCGGAACTTAATCCTGATTGGGCAAATATTACAAGTATCCCCGCTGATATTGCCGATGGTGACGACGACACTCAACTTACAAATGCACAAGTTGCAGCAGCCGTAAATACCGAATTCCCCAATTTAGATACTGACGCTTCCGATGATTTCAATGGTAGTTTCAACAATCTAACGGATGTCCCAGCTAATTTGGATACTGATTCAACGGATGATTTTGATGGAGAATGGACAAGCTTAGCGAACAGACCATCAGGTTTGGACGATGGCGATGATGATAATCAACTTACGGATGCACAAGTCGCAACTGCGGTAAATACCGAATTCCCGAACCTTGATACTGACGCAACGGATGACTTTGATGGCGAGTGGACAAGCTTAGCAAATAGACCAGCAGGATTGGATGATGGTGATGACGATACAACTTACACCGCTGGTACAGGTTTAGACCTTACCGGAACCGAATTCTCGGTCAACGATGCGGAACTTAATCCAGATTGGGCAAATATTACAAGTATCCCTACTGATATTGCCGATGGTGACGACGACACTCAACTTACAAACGCACAAGTCGCAGCAGCCGTAAATACCGAATTCCCTAACCTTGATACTGACGCAACGGATGACTTTGATGGCGAGTGGACAAGCTTAGCAAATAGACCAGCAGGATTGGATGATGGTGATGACGATACAACTTACACCGCTGGTACAGGTTTAGACCTTACCGGAACCGAATTCTCGGTCAACGATGCGGAACTTAATCCAGATTGGGCAAATATTACAAGTATCCCTACTGATATTGCCGATGGTGACGACGACACTCAACTTACAGACGCACAAGTCGCAGCAGCCGTAAATACCGAATTCCCTAACCTTGATACTGACGCTACCGATGATTTCAATGGTAGTTTCAACAATCTAACAGATGTCCCTGCTAATTTGGATATTGATTCGACAGATGACTTCGATGGAGAATGGACAAGCTTAGCGAACAGACCAGCAGGTTTAGATGATGGTGATGACGATACAACTTACACCGCTGGTACAGGTTTAGACCTTACCGGAACCGAATTCTCGGTCAACGATGCGGAACTTAATCCAGATTGGACAAACATTACAAGTATCCCCGCTGATATTGCCGATGGTGACGATGACACTCAACTAACAGATACGCAAGTTGCAGCAGCCGTAAACTCTGAATTCCCTAACCTTGATACTGACGCTACCGATGATTTCAATGGTAGTTTCAACAATCTAACAGATGTCCCTGCTAATTTGGATACGGATTCGACAGATGACTTTGACGGAGATTGGACAAGTCTTGCAAACAGACCAGCAGGATTGGACGACGGCGATGACGATACTCAACTAACGGATGCACAGGTTGCAGCCGCAGTTAATACCGAATTTCCGAACCTTGATACTGACGCTACCGATGATTTCAATGGTAGTTTCAACAATCTAACGGATGTACCAGCTAATTTGGATACGGATTCAACGGATGACTTTGACGGAGAATGGACAAGTCTTGCGAACAGACCAGCAGGTTTGGACGATGGCGATGATGATACTCAACTTACGGATGCACAAGTTGCAGCAGCCGTAAATACCGAATTCCCGAACCTTGATATTGACGCAACGGATGACTTCGATGGTGAATGGACAAGTCTTGCGAACAGACCTGCAGGATTAGACGATGGTGACGATGACACTCAATTAACTGATGCACAAGTCGCTGCAGCAGTTAACACTGAATTTCCTAACCTTGATACAGACGCTACCGATGATTTCGATGGAGATTGGACAAGCTTAGCGAACAGACCAGCAGGTTTGGACGACGGCGATGACGATACGCAATTGACGGATGCACAAGTTGCAGCCGCAGTTAATACCGAATTTCCGAACCTTGATACTGACGCTACCGATGATTTCAATGGTAGTTTCAACAATCTAACGGATGTACCAGCTAATTTGGATACGGATTCAACGGATGACTTTGACGGAGAATGGACAAGTCTTGCGAACAGACCAGCAGGTTTAGATGATGGTGACGATGATACTCAACTTACCGAAGCGGAAGTGGATACTTTTGTTGCCAATAACAATTACAGTACTGGTGCGCATACTACTGATGCCGCTGACCTTTCTACAGGTGTGCTTGCAGATGCAAGAGTTCAAGAATCGAACGTTACACAACATGAAACTGCATTGACCATTACCGAATCGCAAATCAGTGATTTAGTACATACCATTGATACGGATACGCAACTTTCCGAAGCGGAAGTGGATGCCTTCGTAGCAAACAATAACTACAGTACAGGTGCGCATACAACCGATGCGGCGGATTTAACTTCTGGTGTTCTTGATGATGCGCGTGTGCAAGAATCGAACGTTACACAACATGAAACTGCATTGACCATTACCGAATCGCAAATCAGTGATTTAGTACATACCGTTGATACGGATACGCAACTTTCCGAAGCTGAAGTAGACGCTTTTGTTGCCAATAACAATTATAGTACTGGTGCGCATATCACCGATGCAGCTGACCTTACTACAGGTGTGCTCGCAGATGCAAGAGTTCAAGAATCGAACATTACGCAGCATGAAACTGCATTGACCATTACCGAATCGCAAATAAGTGATTTAGTACATACCATTGATACGGATACGCAACTTTCCGAAGCGGAAGTGGATGCTTTTGTCGCCAATAACAATTACAGTACAGGTGCGCATACAACGGATGCGGCGGATTTAACTTCGGGTGTTTTAGCTGATGCTCGTGTACAAGAATCAAACGTTACACAACATGAAACTGCTTTGACTATCACCGAATCGCAAATCAGTGACCTAGCACATACAGTTGACACCAATACACAACTTTCCGAAGCGGAAGTGGATGCTTTTGTTGCCAATAACAATTATAGTACAGGCGCGCATACTACGGATGCGGCGGATTTAACTGCTGGAGTCCTTGATAATGCTCGTGTACAAGAATCAAACGTTACCCAACATGAAACTGCCTTAACTATTACCGAATCGCAAATCTCAGATTTAGCACATACGGTCGATACAGATACACAATACACGGCTGGTACTGGACTAACTTTAAGTGCAACTACATTCTCTGTAAATAATTTAGCTGGTGATGTAACAGGACCTACTAATGCAACTGTCATAGCTGATGGCGCTATAAGTGGTGGTGCTGGAGGTAAAATTGCGGACAATTCAATAACGGCATCAGATCTTGCTCCAAATTCAGTGAATGCGTCGGAAATTAATTCAAATGCCGTTGGCACTTCTGAACTAAAAGTTGATGCGGTAGAAACCGAAAATATATTGGATGGCAATGTAACTCCTATTAAAATTCAGCCTGGCAGTAATAATCAAGTATTGACCACAAACAGTTCTGGTACCGTAGTTTGGGAAAATCAATCTTCTGATATATCTACGAACTTAACTCAAAATACTTCTACTGGTCTTATCACTTATACGAATGAAACCAATACTAGCCAAACTGCAAATACCGTAGGGGCTGAAACAAACAATAATATTTCTGTAGGTGCCAATGGAGGTGCCTTCTATGCTAGCCCGATAAAAGCCATTGGTAAAATTAGTGCTACTGGTGGTGTTACCAAAGGGACCCTAGGTGTAACCGTTACAAGAATTAGCATAGGCTATTATAGAGTTACCCTACCTGCAGGTTCAGTATCTGATGCCGATTATATTATTCAATTAACACAACCTGGCAGAGGTGGTGCCGGTAACGATGATCCTGGCATCTCCTACTCTAACCAAACTACAACAAGTTTTGAAGTTATTATTGGTGATAACGATAATGGTGGCACCGACCGTTCTAGATTTGATTCTGAGTTTATGTTTACCATTTTAGATTTATAGAAATGAATATGAAAACAAATATAATTTTAGTAATAAGCCTACTAATCACTTCATTATCCAATGCTCAATTAGATAGTGGATTACTTTTAGGTTTAATTACGGCATCCACATCAGATATCAATGCAACAACAGATGCATCAAAAGGCTCGTTAGTTTTTAATTCTGATGATAATGAAGTTTATGTTTTTAACGGCACATCATGGAGTGCTATGGGAGAGAAAAAAACCTATACGGGTACATTTAGAATTACAGGTAGTGGTTCCATTACCATAAGTGGCATTCCATTTCAGCCATCTTCAATATCTTTTGTAGCATATGCTAACATTGAAGATTTTAATCTAAATACAGATAATGGCACAAGAAATAATGACAATAGCTTACCAAATGCCTATGGTAGCATGAAAGGTTTTGCTAGAGATGACAATGGCTCCATAACTGAACAAGTTATTTTCAACGGTGGTAACGGTAATTCTATAAACGATATATCTAGATATGCCTCTAGCTCACACAGTATCGGAATACGTTACGCCAATCAAAATGGTGATAATTTGGGTTTAACTACCGCCACGTTAAGCAACTTTAACTCAGATGGATTCACTTTAAACACTGATAATTTTTCAGATGGTTTAGTTATAATATTCGAAGCATTTAAATAAAATATGAACCTAGCAAATAACATAATAAAAATTATTTTTCTGCTTTTGATACCAATGGTCTGTTGGAGTCAAGATGCTGTGCATAACTATGGTAATATTCAAATTCATGACGATGGTATTGTTGGATTCCATATGGATGTTATAAATAACGGTGCCTTTAATCAAAATAAAGGCTTAGTAGGTTTTTATTCTATAGATAAAGCACTAACCATATCGGGTGGCTCTAACCCAGTCTTCTATGACTTTGAGGTTGCCGTAGACAATGACCTTTATGTGGACAATACTGTTGGCGTTTTAAACAATGCTAATTTAATTGCCGGTGATATTATTACTTCACGAGTTGCATCCGAAGTAAATATTAATTTCTTAAACAATTCATTTTACATTGGAGAAGGTGATAATACTAAAGTAGACGGTTATGCCGCAATGAGCAAGAAATCTGAATTCACCTTTCCTATTGGACAATATGGCAAATTACGTCCGTTAAGTATAGAATCCATTAGCTCTAACGATTATGCCAAATCTGCATACTATTTCGAAGACCCTAACACCCCAAGTATAGTTGGCACCAGTTTCGACACCAGTTTAAAAGAGAACGAATTTTTATCTGTAAGTGAATATGAATTTTGGCATTTAGAAGGTAGCGTTCCTTCTAAAGTGACATTGACCTGGGACGAAGACAGTAATGCTAATTTTTTCGGTGACTTCATTTCTGATTTAAAAGTTGTTGGTTGGAGCGTAACTGATAAAGTTTGGGTTAGCCTGGGTAATACCAATGTTGAAGGTGATTTTAGTAATGGTTCTATTACTTCCGAAGAATTTATACCTAACGATTATGAAATTTTGACCATTGGGGGCAATTCAGATATATTTGAAGCTTTAGATAATATTACTTTAGATAATTATTATATGACACCTAATGGTGATGGTATAAATGATTATCTCATTATAGAGGGTATAGAAAATTCTCCAAATAATGCCTTGCAAATATTTAATAGGTACGGTAGAATGGTATTCTCATTGAAGAATTATAACAATGAGTTTAATGGTATTTCTAATGTTAATGGTGTAATAGCTAAAAATATAGGTTTACCTTCTGGTATTTACTATTACATAATAACCTTGAACGATTTAAACATTAAACATCAAGGGTATTTATACCTTACTACTTATGAAGAAAATTGATACTAAAATCTTTTAAGTTCAAGATTCACTACTTTTACATTGCATGATTTACCAATTTCAAAAGTTTTTTCATTTTGATCAAGTTTGGCAAATCTTTTGTATTAAATAACACCAATATAGAGTTATGCAGAGAAGAACATTTATCAACAGAAGCAGTTCAGCTGCTTTGGCACTAGCCATTGCCCCAACTTTTTTTATTCAAGAAGATACCGAATATTCCATTTTAGAACTTATGGGAAAAGAGGATATTGAGCTTTATGGAAAAGACATTAACCTTCGAAAAGAAGCTCATGATGCCTTTGTTGAAATGAAAAAAGCAGCATACAAAGATGGCATTGACCTTAAAATAGTTTCAAGCTTTAGAAATTACGATAGGCAAGAAGCAATTTTTGAGCGCAAATTTTTAAAATATACAGATGATGATGGCATGAATCCTACAGATGCTATTGATAAAATAATTGAATATTCTACCATCCCAGGTACAAGTAGACATCATTGGGGTACCGATATTGATGTAGTTGATGGTTACAGAAAAGTAGAGGGTGATGTTTTGGTTCCTCATAAGTTTGAAGGGGAAGGTCCTTACGTTGACTTCAAAAAATGGATGGATGAAAATTCCGAGACCTACGGTTTTTACCTAGTATATACAGATGACCCTAAAAGAAGAGGGTTTAAATATGAACCTTGGCATTATAGCTACGCACCATTATCCATACCAATGCTTGAGCAATTTAGAAGCAAGAATATCGCATCAATTCTTATTCGAGAAGATTTTTACGGAGCAGATAATTTTACAATGGGATTTTTAAAATCTTACATTCAAAATAATGTTTTAGATATTAATAGTGACCTATTATAAGCATTTTGTACTTTAGAGCCTGTACTATAACACATTACCATGAGAAGAGGAAGTTGGAAAATTAGAATTTTTATTGGTTTGGCAATTGTTGCCTTCGCATTTATACAAAAATGCAGCAATACTGAAGAGAACCCTTACACAGGGAGATCCCAGCATATTACTATGACTTCTGATCAAGAAATTGCCATTGGCTTACAAAGTGCTCCAGAAATGGCGCAGCAACATGGTGGTCTTTATCCTGATCAACGTTTACAATCTTTTGTTGAATCTGTGGGTAATAAGTTAGTTCAAAATAGTATTGCTAGAGAAACACCATATCAATATGATTTTCATTTATTGGCAGATGACCAGACCATAAATGCTTTTGCATTACCTGGTGGACAATGCTTTATAACCTATGCTTTATTTTCTCAACTAAACGAAGCTCAATTAGCCGGAGTTTTAGGTCATGAAATTGGTCATGTTATTGGTAGACATTCTGCAGAAAGAATTGCAGATAGTCAAACTTGGCAGACAGCAACCATGGGCGCAACAGTTGGCGCTGGTGATATGGGTAGTATTTTAGGTAGTATTGGTCAGAACACACTTTTAAAAAATGGACGTGGTGATGAATTGGAAAGTGATGAGCTTGGCGTATTGTTCATGATACAATCTGGTTACGATCCTTATGAAATGATTAAAGTTATGGAAATTTTAAAAGCAGCAGGCGGTCCTGATCGTACTCCTGAGTTTCAAAGTACCCACCCTGATCCAGAAAATAGAATAGAAAAAATTAAAGAAGCCATAGACAAGTACAAAAACCAGGGTTAATCGGATTTTTTGTGCACTTTGTCTAGAGCACATACCTTGCTATTTATATTTTTGTAAATTTGAGTAAGTCCCAAGCTTATTTTGCCATTTATGAATTGCCTTTATAGCTATGATTTAATCATAGAAGAACACTATAATGGGAACAATTACACATTTCAAGAATTTATACGTGCAGGCGTTTGAAAACTGTAAACCAGAAATATTGGTTGCAATTTTAAAAGTCTACTCAGTATTTTGTGCCCTAATGATATTTATGGCACTGTATGCTTTTGTCATAAGAGCTGCAAACGGATTTGATTTTTAACGTTTTTTACTCTTTTACCTGAACACTATTTGGAGTAGAATTATGTATTATTTAAAAATTTAAATACTAAGAATTTTCATTTATTACACTTAGCACATCTTTTGCATTAGACATTTTAGCATATTCTTTAGCTGTATACCCTTGATCACTTTTAATATTAAGGTTTGCCCCGTTTAGCAATAACACTTTTAATACTTCTGCCTTATTATATCTAGCAGCGTACATTGCAGGTGTAAGTCCTAAAGACTTTTCATTTAATTCTTCCCCTATAGCGATAAGACTTCTAACTTGGTCAATATCCCCTTTCATTACCGCCTTGCACAATGAGCTAATTTCATCATTGACCGAAACAGATATTGATTCGTTTAAATTGATAAGATTACTATTATTTGCATAAACTCCTGTTAATGTAAACACGCTAATGAATAACAAAATTGAAATTGATTTTTTCATAATATTTATATTGTTTTGATTAATATTTTTATTGATTACATAAATTTACATATATAATTATGTTAATATCATGAAATTAAGAAAGAAATAATAAATATTTAACAATTAAAAAATACTAAAAAAAACCTATACCTCAATTTCTTTAAAAATCGGGGCATAGGGTTTAGTTTCTACAAGTAGAAATATTTTAAAATGGACTTAGCTTCCTATTGCTGTTTCAATTAATTCAAGAGCCTCTGCCGCATTTGAAAGTTCTGCATAACGTTTAGCCGTATACCCTTGACTACTCTGCATATTCAAATCAGCACCACTAGCTATTAACACCTTTAAAATGTTTGCTTTGTTATAGCGGGCAGCAAACATTGCCGGCGTCATACCCAAAGATTTTTGATTAACGTCTTCACCTAAATCGATTAAACGTTCTACGGTCTCTAAATCTCCTTGTATAACTGCTTTACAAAATGAACTAATATCAACCTTGGAAACAAGTTCTGTATTAAAAGTTAATGTTGAATTTGCGGTTTCAGAAGCCATTACTGTTGATCCCATGGTAAGAGCTACCATTGATAATGTAAGAATTACTTTTTTCATGATGATTGATTTTAATTGATGAGTACAATAGTGTACACTTATAAGACGCCAACTAATCTAAATTGTTTCAATCTTTAACATTGTTATAACTAAACTTTAACAAACAAATCTTCACCCATCATGAAAATATGTTGCGATACACTATCTATATAAAAAAGGTATGTAATCTAGTAGCTTAACTTAATAGAACATAGTATTTTTGTTATCCTAAAACCTTTTGAAAGATGAACAAAAAAGTAATCTTAATGATATTAGATGGTTGGGGTAAATCTCCTGATCCAGCTGTATCTGCCGTAGATAAAGCCAATACTCCTTTTATTGATAGTTTATATACTAAATACGCTAATTCTAACTTACTTACCGATGGTATGAATGTTGGCCTACCTGAAGGTCAGATGGGAAATAGCGAAGTAGGACATATGAATTTAGGGGCTGGTAGAATTGTTTATCAAGATCTAGCAAAAATCAACAAAGCGGTTAAAGAAAACACCTTAAGTTCTGAGCCTGTTTTAAAAACTGCTTTTGAATACGCCAAAAAGAATAATAAGAATGTTCACTTTCTAGGTCTTTTAAGTGATGGTGGTGTGCATAGCCATACAAATCATATTAAAGGATTAATTACCGCTGGTAAAGAATCTGGTGTAGAGAACATGTATTTACATGCCTTTACTGATGGTAGAGACGTAGACCCAAAAAGTGGCAAAGGTTTTTTAGAAGATATTGTACACTTTGGTGCAGATAAAAATACAAAGTTAGCTACTGTAATTGGTAGATATTACGCTATGGATCGTGATAAACGATGGGAGCGCGTTAAAGAAGCATATGATGTCATTGTAAATGCAGTAGGTGAAAAATCTACTGACATTGGTAAAACCATTCAAAAAAGTTACGACAATGATATTACCGATGAGTTTATAAAACCAATTGTAATGACCAGCACAGATGGTACACCAATTGCATCTGTAAAAGAAGATGACGTCGTAATTTTCTTCAATTTTAGAACAGATCGTGGTAGAGAGCTAACTCAAGTACTAAGTCAAGTAGATATGCATGAACAAAATATGCATAAGCTTAACTTATATTATGTTACGCTAACCAACTATGATGAGTCTTACAATAATGTACATGTAGTTTACAATAAAGATAATATTATTGAAACTTTAGGCGAGGTTATATCTAATGCCGGCAAAAAGCAAATACGAATTGCCGAAACTGAAAAATACCCTCACGTAACTTTCTTTTTCAATGGCGGAAGAGAAGTTCCTTTTGAAGGTGAGTCACGTATATTATGCCCATCACCAAAAGTTGCCACTTATGATCTGCAACCAGAAATGAGTGCGTATGAAATTAGGGATAAAATTATACCAGAAATTAAAAAGGGTGATGTAGATTTTATTTGCTTGAACTTTGCAAATCCAGATATGGTTGGTCATACAGGTGTAATGGAAGCTGCTATAAAAGCTTGCGAAACAGTTGATAAATGTGCTAACGATGTAATTACTGCAGCCATTGAAAAAGATTACTCAGTAATTGTTATTGCAGATCATGGTAACTGCGAAACAATGGTAAATGAAGATGGTAGCCCTAATACAGCGCATACCACCAACCCAGTTCCGCTAATATTAGTAGATAAAGATATACACCAAATAAAAGATGGTGTCTTAGGAGATATAGCACCCACTATTTTAAAATTAATGGGTATTGAAAAATCTAAATTTATGACCCAGAATTCATTGGTATAAATTTGGGCAAAACAGAAAGTATATTAGTATGATAAAATTAAAAACAGCCGAAGAGATTGAATTAATGCGAGAGAGTGCGCTAATTGTCTCTAAAACCTTAGGAATGATTGCTTCAGAGGTAAAACCGGGTGTTACTACACTACACTTAGACACTTTGGCTGAAACTTTTATACGAGATCACGGTGCAGTACCTGGCTTTTTGGGATTATATGATTTCCCAAACTCATTATGTATGAGTCCTAACGCTCAAGTAGTTCATGGTATTCCAAATAACACCCCTTTAGTTGAGGGAGATATCATCTCTATAGATTGTGGGGCATTAAAAAATGATTTTTACGGCGATCACGCTTATACTTTCGAAGTAGGAGAAGTTTCCCCTGAAATTAAGAAATTATTAGAGGTCACTAAAAAGTCATTGTATGTTGGTATACGTGAATTTAAGGTAGGAAATCGAGTTGGAGATGTTGGTTATGCTATTCAGAAATTCACAGAAGACCATGGTTATGGCGTAGTACGCGAATTAGTAGGTCATGGTTTAGGTAGAAAAATGCACGAGGGTCCAGAAATGCCTAATTACGGTAGACGCGGTAGAGGTAAAAAATTTGCTGAAGGAATGACTGTTGCTATAGAACCTATGACCAATATGGGTACAAAAAATATTAAGCAACTTAAAGACGGTTGGACAATTCTTACTGCTGATGGTAAACCAAGTGCTCACTTTGAACATGATGTTGCCATAGTTAACGGTAAACCACAATTATTATCAACTTTCAAATATATTTACGAAGCTTTAGGTATTGTAAGCGACGAAGAGGATGAGTTTACTGCTTCTACAATAAAAGCTTAGTAAATACAAATGAAGAAAATTTTTAAATTTTTTCTAAACCTTATCCCAAGGCCTGTATTAATATCGCTTAGCTATTTAGTAAAACCTTTTTTTAAGGCTTATTATAAAGGTGATACTTATCAAGATCCTATAGACGGCAATACTTTTCGCAGTTTTTTACCCTATGGGTATGAGAACCCGCGCGATAATGTGCTTTCTCCCTCTACGCTTTCTTTAGAACGCCATCGTTTATTATGGCTATTTCTAAAAGAGGAGACTAATTTTTTCACCGCTCCATTACATGTATTACATTTTGCACCAGAACAAGCGTTTTACAAAAGGTTTAGAAAACTCAAAAACCTAAATTATGTTACGACAGATTTAAATTCGCCTCTAGCAGACGTTAAGGCAGATATCTGCAACCTTCCTTTTGAAGATGACAAGTTCGATGTTATTCTTTGCAATCATGTATTAGAGCACATTCCTGATGATACAAAAGCCATGTCTGAATTATATAGAATTTTAAAACCTGGTGGCTGGGGTATCTTTCAAATTCCCCAAGATTTAAATAGAGAAGAAACTTTTGAGGACAATACCATTACGGACAAAATTGAACGTGCTAAAATATTTGGTCAATATGATCATGTTAGAATTTACGGCAGAGACTATTTTAACAAATTAAGAGATATAGGTTTTAAAGTAGAAGAAATAGATTTCACCAAACTAATGAGTCAAGAAGAAATTAA
Organism: Maribacter sp. Hel_I_7; assembly: GCF_000688315.1. NCBI lineage: Bacteria > Pseudomonadati > Bacteroidota > Flavobacteriia > Flavobacteriales > Flavobacteriaceae > Maribacter > Maribacter sp. Hel_I_7. The sequence continues at coordinate 1,987,735 of NZ_JHZW01000003.1, forward strand.
TAGATATCGTTTAGCAAATGGCGAGATAATTCCTTTAGTAAAGAAATAGTTATTCAACTACGAACTCTTTAAACCCTTTGGTTAAAAATTCTTGTGTCTCACCCTTTTCATCTACATAAATAATATAGGCTTCTAACCTTTTATTCTCATTGATTAACTTAAAAGCATCACTTAAATCCATAGCCATAAATGCAGTTGCATAAGCATCTGCAGTTGCACAATCATCTGCCAATATGGTTACAGCTAATGTATTAGAAATCTGTGTATATCCCGTCTTAGGATTTACAGTGTGCACATACTTTTTTCCCGTAGTCTCATCAACTCTAAACTTACGATAATTGCCAGAAGAGGCTAATGCCCTATCATTTAAATTAATCAATATTTTAGTAGCTCTTTTTACTTGCATCTCTGGATCATCAATACCAACAACCCAAGATTTATCTTTAATGGTATTTTTCCCTTTAGCTACCAATTCACCACCTACTTCAATTAAATAGTTATTAATACCCTTGGCATCAAGCATTGCCGCAAGCCTATCTATAGAATATCCTTTTGCAATGGCATTGAAATCTAAATAAATATTCGGATTTGTTTTAATTATACGATTGGTATCATCAATTAGAATCTTATCCAAACCAACAAAATTCAACAAACTATCTATCTTAAGGCTATCCATAGATATTTGGCGTTCTGGTCCAAATCCCCATGCATTTACAAGTGTACCTACAGTAGGATCAAAAAAGCCATTTGTCTCCTTATTGATCTCCTTTGAGAGATTGAAAACTTCCCTGAACATTTCATCGACAACAACAGTACTATCACCATTATTGATTCTAGAAATATCCGATTCAGGAATATAGGTAGATAGAGAGTGATTAATTACTGCAAATACAGAATCGATTTCTTTTTGCAAATCAATTTTATCAGATGTAATTGAAATAATACTATAAGATGTTCCTAAAGCACCCCCAATATTCTCATTCCGAACACCAACACTGTTACTCTGCTTACAAGATTGAAACAATCCAAAAACAACAATAACTACTAAAAAATATTTCTTCATATCTCAACTAAACCATCATAATCAACAATATATTCCTCATCTAAATACACAGGTAAATTATGATCTGTAGCATTTACCAAACCAACACCTGCATAAAAAGTTGTAGCCTCAAATTTTTCTGCGTGTTCTTTCATTTTCTTAGGATCGGACATGAAGAAATCCATATCCTTGGGATCACCAGGGTATTCAATTGCCTTTACCACAACAAAACGCATCTTCTTATCCTTTGTACAAACAAATTGCGGATTTTTACGTAATTCACTGTTAACGGCTAAAAATTCAAAGCCTTCATCTTCTAATTTCTTCCCAACAATATTCATTGCCAAGTTATGAAGTTCTTGTTCTGTTAATACATGCATATTAAAATACTTTTTATAAAAAAACCGATACATTACATATCGGTTAGTTTTTTTATCAATTCTAAGACTTTAAGTTTATCCACCAAAGTCATCAAAACGTATATGTTCATCAGGGATACCGAAATCTTCACCCATTTTCTGAACTGCTTTGTTCATCAACGGCGGTCCACAAAAATATAATTCAATATCTTCTGGAGACTCATGAAGACTTAAGTAGTTATCTATAACACAATTATGTATAAAACCTACGAAACCATCTCCTGGTGCATCAATATTTTCTTTTACCTTCCAATTATCTTCTTCTTGTGGTTCAGATAATGCTAAGTAAAATTTGAAATTCGGGAACTCTTCTTCCAATTTGTAAAAATGATCTAAATAGAATAATTCTCTTTTAGAACGACCACCGTACCAATAAGTAACTTTTCTTTTAGTCTTTAATGTTTTGAATAGGTGATATAAATGAGAACGCATTGGCGCCATACCTGCACCACCACCTACATATAACATTTCAGAATCTGACTCATTGATGAAGAATTCACCGTAAGGTCCAGAAATAGTACAATCGTCACCTGGTTTCAAATTAAAAATATAAGATGAAGCCACACCTGGGTTCACATCCATCCATCCATTTTTTGATCGATCCCATGGCGGAGTAGCAATACGTACATTCAACATAATTTCTCTACCTTCTGCAGGAAAAGATGCCATTGAATATGCTCTTTCAACCGTTTCTGGATTCTTCATTACCAAAGGCCAAAGGTTAAACTTATCCCACTCTGCTTGAAATTTATCAGTAGTTTCATGCTCTTCTGGGTGCGCTGTTATATCAATATCTGCATATTTTACTTCGCACTCAGGAATCTCAATTTGAATATAACCACCTGCTTTGTAGCCCATATCTTCTGGAATTTCAACTACAAATTCTTTAATAAAAGAAGCTACGTTATAATTACGAACCACTTTCGCAGGCCATTTTTTAATACCAAACACCTCTTCTGGAATGGTGATTTCCATGTCTTGCTTCACTTTAACCTGACAGGCTAAACGTGCACCATGGTTCAATTCTTTCTTAGAAAAGTGTGGTGTTTCTGTAGGTAAAGCTTCGCCACCACCAGAAAGTACATGACACTCACATTGAATACATGTTCCACCACCGCCACAGGCAGATGGTAAAAATACTTTTTGATTACCTAAGGTTGATAACAAAGATCCACCAGAAGCTACTTCAATTTTCTTCTCTCCGTTAATAGTAATGGTAACAGGACCAGATGGAGAAAGTTTTTGTTTAGTAAACAGAAGTAATGCCACTAACACCATTAAAAGTATTAGAAATGCGACAACGGTTATTACTATAGTTCCGCCAGTACTTGCAGCTAAAATCATGTTTATTTATTTACGTCGTTATAAGAAATAACTTTTTCGTCAATTTCTTTGTTCTCTTCTACTACTATCTCTTCTTCTGAAGGTGTTATTACCTCTGGTTGTAAAACTTGGTTAACTTGTTCGTTAGCCTCTTCTGCATCATCACCGCCACCGGTTAACATACCTCCAAAACTTTGAAAGCCAATACCCATTAAACCAGTAATAATAAATGTAATACCCAAACCTCTTAAGGGAGCTGGAACATTACTATATCTAATTTTCTCACGTATAGCAGCAATTGCTAAAATTGCCAAGAACCAGCCAATACCAGAACTAACACCATAATTGAATGCTAAACCTAATGTTTCAATTTCTCTAGCTTGCATGAATAAAGAACCACCAAGAATTGCACAGTTAACCGCAATCAACGGTAAGAATATACCCAATGAGTTATATAAAGAAGGTGAGAATTTCTCAACTACAATCTCTACCAATTGTACCATTGTAGCAATGGTCGCAATAAATAAAATAAATGATAAAAAGCTAAGGTTGTAATCGGCATACTCAGGACCTAACCAAACTAAGGCACCGTCTTGCAATAAATATTTATCTAACAACCAATTCATTGGTACAGTAACCGCCAATACGAATATAACAGCAGCACCTAAACCAACTGCAGTAGCCACTTTTTTGGATACCGCTAAATAAGAACACATCCCCAAGAACACGGCAAATACCATGTTATCGATAAAGATGGACTTAAAAAATAATTCTACATGTTCTAACATAATTTCTACTTAAATGTCTTGTTAATTCTCTTCTACAAGTGCTGGGTTTCTTGAGCGTTGCACCCAAATTATAATACCTACAACTATTAATGCTGCTGGCGGTATAATCATAAAACCATTATTTTCATATCCCGTAGAATATAAACCAGTTTTCATAATTGGATCACCCAAAACCGGATATCCAAAAAGTGTACCTGAACCTAAAAGTTCTCTAAAGAACCCTACGATAACCAAAATAACCCCATAACCTAAAGAGTTTCCAATTCCGTCCAAAAATGAACGCCATGGTCCGTTCGCCAAAGCAAATGCTTCAAAACGACCCATTATTATACAGTTCGTAATAATTAGACCAACGAATACCGCTAAGGTTTTACTTAATTCATATTGATATGCCTTAAGTACTTGATCCACAATAATTACCAATGTAGCCACAACAATAAGTTGTACAATAATTCTAATTTTTGAAGGGATAATGTTTCTCATTAATGAGATTACCACGTTACCCGCACCTAAAACGAACATTACAGAAACAGCCATCACCAAAGATGCCTTTAACTCTGCCGTAATAGCTAACGCAGAACAAATACCTAATACCTGAATGGTAATAGGGTTGTTATCGGCTAACGGATCCGTAATAAGATTTGTATCTTTTTTTGATAGTAGTGCCATATTACTTTGCTCTAATTGTTTCTAAATAAGGTTTATATAATTTAACAGTTTCTCTTATCATAGCAGAAACACCGTTACCTGTAATCGTAGCACCCGCTAAGGCATCTACTTCATTATCATCTTTAGTTTTATTTAAAGGATCATTATTACCCTTTGCTACATCTATACCTGCGTATTGTGTACCATTTAAAATAGTCTCCCCTTTAAAATCGTCCATGAAATAACGCATTTTAATGTTGGCACCTAAACCAGGTGTTTCCCCTTTATGGTCAAAATACACACCTTGAACCGTCATTGTATCGTCTAAAGCAATGAAACCCCAAATGGCATCCCAAAGTCCTTTACCATACATAGGAATGATATAAAACTTCTTACCATCTTTTTCTCCTATAAAAACTGGTAATTTGTAATCTTCACCTTTTTTGATATTAGCTAGTTGCTTTTTTAAATCAATTAAATAAGCCTCATTATCCTCGGTAATCTTGTCACCTTGTATTACCAATTGCTCTTTAATATAACTTGCAAACTCTTCTTCTACTACATCTGTAGGAATAAAATTTACACTACCGGCATCATCGCCATTTTCATTAACACCCATTGCGTAAAGAATGTTTTGTTGTTTTTCAAAACGTTCGTTCTCCTTAATATTAGGACGCAATGCTGAGGCCAAGAATGCTAGTATCGAACCAACTACCACAACCATAACAGCAGCAAATACTACTGTATAAACGTTACTATCTGTTTTATTAGCCATAATTAAACTGTTTCAGCTTTAAGTTCTTCTGCCTTACCATCTGAATCTTTTGGATAGATAGTGGCATTTTTTAATCTGTTCATTCTTCTCTTAATATTACCCCTTACAACATAATGATCAATTGTTGGTGCAAATACATTCATCAAAAGGATAGCCAAGAAAACACCTTCTGGATACGCAGGATTAAATACACGTATCATTACAGATATAAAACCTATAAAGAAACCATAGTACCATTTACCCTTGTTTGTCTGAGAACCTGTAACCGGATCTGTTGCCATATATACAATACCAAAAGCAAGACCACCTACGATTAAATGTTTCCAGAAATCGAAACTCATCAATCCGTAAAACTTACTTGATTCGCCAACCCATCCAAAATCAACTACTTGATTGAATATTAAGCCCATTACTAATGAACCGATAACAGCACTCAACATTATTCTCCAGCTAGCAATTTTTGTAAAAATCAAAAACAAACCTCCCAATAGAATTAGAAAAGCTGAAGTTTCACCTACTGAACCCGGAATAAAACCAAAGAACATATCTGAAACTGAATAAGTCATTTCAGCACCTTTGTTCTGTGCCAAGTAACCTAATATTGTTTCACCTGAAATTGCATCTACATTCGCACCTGCCAAAATTTCTTCTGAACGCTCACGTGCACCATAAACCCATACTTTATCACCACTCATCCAAGTTGGATAAGCAAAGAACAAAAAGGCTCTAATTGTTAATGCAGGATTAAGGATATTCATTCCCGTTCCTCCAAAAACTTCTTTACCGATAACAACACCGAATACTACAGCTACCGCCAACATCCATAAAGGTGTATCAATAGGAACTATTAATGGCACCAACATACCGGTAACCAAATATCCTTCTTCTACTTCGTGACCTTTTTTAACAGCAAAAATAAATTCTACTATAAGACCAACCCCGTAAGAAACAACAACTAATGGCAATACCTTAATAATACCGATCCAAAAGTTATCCCATGTAAGGAAATCGTTCATTAAAGAAAAATCTGCCGGAAAACCATTTATAGCAGAAAAATGCTGATAACCCGCATTGAACATAGAGAATATTAACACTGGTATCAGTGCCATTATTACCGTATTCATGGTACGTTTTAAATCATCCGCAGATTTTACATGTGTACCACCTGCATGAGTGGTTTCATCTGGAGAAAACAAAAAAGTATGAAAGGCATTAAAGGCAGGAGCCATTTTCTTACCCTGATACTTTAGTTTAAGTTCGTGTAATTTACTTTTTAAACTCATTTCTTATCCTATTTCTTTTTGCAATAAATCTAACCCCTCGCGAATAATCTTCTGGTGCGGTTGTTTAGAAATACATATAAACTCAGTTAACGAAAAATCTTCTGGAGCTACTTCATACAAACCTAATTGCTCCATTTCATCCAAATCTTTTACCATACAAGCTTTTAAAAGTTGCATTGGAAAAATATCCATCGGAAAAACTTTTTCATATTGTCCCGTTACTACGAAAGCTCTATGCTCTCCGTTAGTATTGGTATCTAAATCATATTTTTTATTAGGCTGCATCCAAGAGAACGTTAACGCTCTAGTAGCAGAGATTTTATCAAAAACCGGTTTATTCCAACCAAACAATTCATAATCATCTCCTTCTGGAATAACCGTAACCGTATTATTATAGAAACCTAAGTAACCATCTGGCTTACTTTTAGAACCTGTAAGAACATCACCGTTTATAACCCTAAAATTTTCTTCATTTACTCCACTAGCATATAAAAAGGTAGAAATCTCAGCCCCTATTTTAGTAGTGTAATATTTAGGCGCTTTAACAGAAGACCCCGCAAGAGCAATAACACGCTCGGCATTGAATTTTCCTGTCATCAAATAATCACCTATGATAATTAAATCTTGAGGAGTTACCGTCCAAACTAATTCACCCTTATTTATAGGATCTATTTTATTTATTTGAGTTCCTACCAAACCTGCTGGATGAGGACCTGAAACGTTATGTAACTCAATACCTTTCATAGAAGAAAGAGGTGAACTTGCTGAACCAACAGAAACATGAACCTTTCCTGGCGTTAATTTGCCCAATGCAGTAATTGCCGTTTGCAATTCTTTTTCTTTACCCTGTAATACGTAATTCAAATCTGCCTGTAACGGCCCGCTTGAATAACCAGAGATAAATATAGACTTAGGAGTTGTATCAGGATTAGCCACTACATCATAAGGTCTTTGCTTAATAAATGGCCAACAGCCACTTTTTAGCAAAGTTGCCTTCAGCTCTTCCTTAGACACCTTCTCTACATCTAAAGCTGCACCTGAAAATGCCTCTTGTGTTTTATCTGCTAATATCTTTAAAGTCAAAATACGTCTTCTATCCCCTCTTTCAATCTCAATAAGCTCACCACTTACTGGAGAAACAAAAAGCATGCTTTCCATGTTTTTGTTATAGAACAAAGGCTCTCCCGCTTTCACTTCGGCGCCTTGCTTTACCATCATTTTAGGAGTAATTCCGTGAAAATCACTTAATTGTATAGCATAAACATTACTTAAAACAGCTTTAGAAGTAGTCTGTTCTGCGGCGCCCACAAGATTAATGTTAAGCCCTTTTTTAATTCGAATGTCTTTTGACATGTGCGTATAGACCTTTAGGTTATCAAAATTTGAGCAAATTTAAGTACAAAAACTTCGTTTTCATAATTATTGTCCCATAATTTAGACATTAGAACGAGCTATATTTTTTAGGCATCGTTTTTGTTTACCTTTACTTAAAAAATACGGGGTACAATGCGCATTTTCTTCAAACATTTTATTTGTCTATTATTTTTGCAAAATTTAGTTGCCCAGGTTCAAGTAGAAGTAAATCCACCAAATAACATAAAGTCCATCATCTTTAAAGGACCTACAGAAGACCAATTTCCTGTTATTAAAATCGGGGAACCTATTTATTTAGAATTCGATGACCTTTTGGCCAATGAGCAAGACTATTACTATAAGGTTGTTCATTGCGATTATGATTGGACCCCGTCTTCGTTATTAAAATCACAATATCTAGATGGTGTAGATAACCAACGAATTACAGATTACGAGAATAGTTACAGCACATTACAATCCTACTCTAATTACCAACTAACCATACCTAATGACAATGTCAGGTTAAAAGTTAGTGGCAACTACCTGTTAGAAATCTACAATAGTGATGATGATCTACAGTTTTCAAGAAGGTTTGTAGTTTACAAAGACATTGTTTCCGTTTCTACTTCAGTAAAACGTTCTAGGGACTTTAATTTTATCAATGAAAAGCAGGTGGTTCAATTTAGCATCACCTCCGGATCATTAAGGTTGATTAACCCCAAAAAGGAAGTAAAAGTAGCCATACTTCAAAATCATTATTGGGGTACTGCCATTACCAATATAGCACCGCAGTACACTATGGGTAGCGAATTAGTTTATAAATACGATCAAGAAACGGCTTTTTATGGTGGTAACGAATATTTGCTTTTTGACACAAGCGACCTAAGAGCGCCAAGTTCACAGATCTCAAGTATAGACCTTACCGACCTTTATAATCATTATTTATTTTCCGACGGATTTAGAAATGACAAAGCCTACACCTATTTTCCTGATATTAACGGTGATTTTGTCATAAGAACTCTACAAGGAGATAACGCTTCGAGAGAAGCGGAATACACCAATGTTTATTTTAGTCTTCCATATACCGAGTTTATAGCTCTTGATGATGTTTACATTTTTGGCAAATTCAACAACTACGCTCTTACCGATGAAAATAAGATGGTGTACAATGAAAAAACCGGTATGCTAGAAGCTAAATTAAAAATGAAACAAGGTTTCTACAATTATAAATACGCTTTAAAAAATGGAGAAAAAACTAAGCTGAACGAGGTAGACGGAAATTTTCATTTTACCGAAAACAACTATTTGGTACTGGTATATTACAGAAATTTTGGAGACATGTACGATAGTATAATAGGTATTGGCTCTGCCAACTCTAGAAATATCACCAACTAGCTGTATATTCGCGTTTTTCATTGATTCATGGAAAACAAACCAACTATTCAACCATCAGGAAGATTTAAACTGCGATATAGAGGCGTAAATTGCCTTAATTGTGGGCACCCATTAGAATTAAGCGATAAATACTGCCCTAATTGCTCGCAAGCTAACAGCACCAAAAAACTCACTTTAGTTGATTTTTTTGAAGAATTTCTCGCCAATTACCTTTCTTACGATTCTAAGTTATGGCGTACACTTGCCGCCCTGCTCTTAAGACCAGGTAAAATTACCAATGAATATATCTCTGGCAAACGACTTTCATACACCAACCCCTTTCGTTTTCTATTAAGTCTAGCCATAATTTACTTTTTAATAATAAGTTTCAATAGTGAATTTGAATCTTTCAATAAATTTGGCTCAGGAAACAACAGCCCTATTTTTAATCTTGACACAGAATTAAATAAGCTTGAATTTGATAGCGAGCAAGAAAAACAAATAGCTCTTGCCCAATTAGATTCCCTAAAAATTAAAAGGTTTATTACCAATGGAATAAGCCAAAGTGATTCTACCCTATTATCTAACCCAGAATTATATTTCCAAAAAATAGATTCAGGCGGAATAGCCGAAAGATTCGCTGAAAAAATTCAATTTTTTAGCACCGTTATAAAACACGATACCATAAATTATTTTGAACAGGGCGTCACTAAATTCAATTTACCGAAAGCAAAGGAAAATGAAATGGCATTTAACTTAGCTAATAGTTTATCGGATATTGAAAGAAGACCGGGTTCATTTTTAAATTCTCTGATCTCAAAACTTCCAATTACCACATTTTTCTTTCTTCCGTTCTTTTCTTTCTTCATTTGGATGGTCTATATCAGAAAAAAATATACTTATACCGATCATTTAATCTTTAGTTTCCACAATCAATCATTATTATTTATCTTGCTCATTGTTAGCAATTTGATTAACGCTTTGTTCAATATTGGTAGTGAAGGATTATTTATTTTAATATTCGCAATCTACCTTTATAAAGCAATGCGAAATTTCTATCAGCAAGGAAGAGTTAAAACTGTTATAAAGTATTTTCTCCTAAATACAATATTTTTTATCTTAGGGGGTATTGCGATAACAATATTAATCGCTGCAAGCGTATTTACATATTAAATATGATGATAACACAGGTCACTAAAGGCATTAAAATATCGGTTCAGACAACTTTTGAAGGCACGTTCTTTAAAAATTACAAAATGCATTATGCATTTGGGTATACTATTACCATTGAGAATCAAAGTAAAGATGCTGTTCAGTTAACCTCTCGTCATTGGAAAATATATGATTCTTTAAATGATATGGAAACCTTAGATGGTGAAGGTGTTATAGGTACAAAACCTGTAATTCAACCTGGGGATTCTCACACCTATAATTCTGGCTGTCTTCTAACATCACCAATAGGTGCTATGAAAGGTCATTATAATATGGTAATCATAAATAACGCCGAAAAATTCAGGGTCTACATTCCTACTTTTAAATTTAGTGCACCTTTTGCCCTAAACTAAATCCTTTTACCTTTTTTATAGTTTTTAGTCCAACACCCTTTTAGTACCTTTGGTCAACTTTTTAATTTAAAAATTTTGACAATGGGTAAAGGATTTTTTCAAGTTCCTACAGCATTTAACGAACCAATTAAAAGCTACGCTCCTGGATCTCCAGAGAGGGAAGCGGTTTTGGAACAATACAAAGCATATTTCAACGATACGGTTGATGTACCAATGTACATTGGATCAGAAGAGGTACGTACAGGCAATACTAAGCCTATGTCACCACCGCACGACCACAAGCATATTGTAGGTACTTATCATACCGCGGAGAAAAAGCATGTGCAGTCTGCAATAGATAACTGTTTAACTTCAAGAGATGCTTGGGCCAACCTAACTTGGGAACAACGAGCGGCTATTTTCCTTAAAGCGGCAGAGTTAATTGCAGGCCCTTACCGAGCAAAAATTAACGCAGCGACCATGATTGCGCAATCTAAAAATATTCACCAGGCAGAAATAGATGCTGCGTGTGAATTGATTGACTTTTTACGTTTTAACGTAGAATATATGTCTCAAATTTATGAGCAACAACCAGATTCTGCAGAAGGAATATGGAACAGAGTCGAATATAGACCATTAGAAGGTTTTGTTTACGCAATTACCCCATTCAACTTTACCGCTATTGCAGGTAACCTACCTGCAAGTGCCGCCATGATGGGTAATGTAGTTGTATGGAAACCTAGTGATAGTCAAATATTCTCTGCAAAAGTAATCGTAGATATCTTTAAAGAAGCTGGTTTACCTGACGGAGTTATTAATGTTGTTTATGGTGACCCAGTAATGATTACCGAAACGGTATTGGACAGCCCTGATTTTGCTGGTATACATTTTACAGGTTCTACACACGTATTCAAAGAACTTTGGAAACAAATAGGAAATAACATTCATACCTACAAAACCTATCCAAAAATTGTTGGTGAAACTGGCGGTAAAGATTTTATTCTTGCACACCCAACGGCTAACCCAAAACAAGTGGCCACAGCTATTTCTAGAGGGGCATTTGAATTTCAAGGTCAAAAATGTAGTGCTGCATCAAGAGTATATTTACCGAAATCTACTTCAAAAGAGATTTTAGAATATGTTAAAGCTGATATTGCATCATTTAACAAACCAGGTTCTCCTGAGGATATGAGCAATTTTATAACCGCCGTAATTCACGAAGGTTCTTTTGATAAATTGGCAAAATACATCACCCAAGCAAAAGAGGACAAGAATGCAGAAGTTTACGCAGGTGGTTCTTTTGACAAGTCTAAAGGTTATTTCATTGAACCTACAGTTATCTTAACTACAGACCCTAAATACACAACTATGGAAACTGAATTATTCGGTCCTGTTGTAACTATTTATGTTTATGATGACAAAGAATGGAGCGAAACATTAAAATTAATTGATGGCACGTCTGAATACGCACTTACAGGTGCTGTTCTTTCACAAGATAGATACGCTATTGATGAAGCTACTAAAGCCCTGCAAAATTGTGCAGGTAACTTCTATATCAATGACAAACCTACTGGCGCTGTTGTTGGACAGCAACCATTTGGTGGAGCAAGAGCTTCTGGAACAAATGACAAAGCTGGTTCCGCACAAAACCTTTTACGCTGGGTATCTCCAAGATTAATTAAGGAGACATTTGTTACTCCAGTTGATTACAGGTATCCATTTTTAGGATAAAACATTTAAGAAGGCCGAATTCATATTCGGCCTTTTTTATTGACTGTACTCAATAATTATAGTACATTACTCTAATAAATTTTGATTTTCACTCAACTTAAAACCTCAACTATGAAAAAGTTACTAGTAATTACATTCTTATTTGTTGGATGTTTTTCTTATGCACAAGAAGAATTAACACAAAACACAATTAAAGCAGTTTTAACAGGTAATCAAGCCCAAGTAATACAACTTGCCGAAGCATTCCCAGAGGACAAATATGACTGGAGACCTGCTGAAGGCATCAGTTCTGTTGGCGAAGCTCTTTTGCATGTAGCAGGCGGAAATTATTTTCTTGCCTCTAAACTAGGCTTTGCGCCACCTGAAGATGTAGATGTAATGAATTTGGGTAAAATCACAGGAAAAGAAAACATCATTGCCGCTCTTAAAAAATCTAACGATTTTGTACTTGAAAACATTACCAAAGTAGAAGATGGTAGTTTAAATGAAGAAGTTGATTTCGGGTTTATGAAATCTAATAAACTAGGTGGTTTATTAGCCATTATGGAACATAACGGCGAACATAAAGGTCAACTTATTGCCTACGCAAGAACAAACGGTGTTGTACCACCATGGAGTAAATAAAAACCAAATTCAGATTAAAAACGCCCAAAAACTACTTAGTAGTTATTGGGCGTTTTTTTATTATTTCAAAATAAGAGCCGGTGTTACAAACAATATCAATGTAAATTTAACGTTAATAAATTGTAAACTAATGAAGAATTTCCGAAATTCATAGTTCATTCAAAATCAACTTCTTATGAAAAATTCTAAAACAAGTACTCAATTAAGCAGTTTTTATATGTTAACCTGGAATTCTATTAAACTATTTGTACAGAAATACAGAAGAGCTTATTACCAAGCATTTAGCATCTAAATTCAACTTAGTTAGGAGATTTCTCTAGCCTTTGTATTTCAAGGGTAGGTAGACCATTTTCTTTGTTTCAAAAAAATCCTCTTTAAAGTAATCGGTCAAATCAAAGATTTCCGCTGTTCTATAGTCTTTCAATTCATCTTTTAAATCTCCACCTTTTAGATAAAGTATTCCATTTCTTATGGAATGTGCTGACTCCTTTTTGATTTTACCCTTAATCCAGTGCACGAATGTAGGCATAGCAGCCACTGCCCTACTTACGATAAAATCGAACTGGCCAGGTATTTCTTCAACTCTTGCATTAATAGTGGTTACGTTAGTGATTCCCAATCCCTCTACAACTTCATTAACCACTTTTATTTTTTTACCGATGGAATCAACTAAAGTAAAGTGTACTTCAGGAAAAAAAATGGCTAAAGGAATTCCCGGAAAACCACCACCCGTACCTACATCAAGTACAGTTGAACCATCTTTAAACGCTATGAATTTAGCTATTCCAAGCGAGTGTAAAACGTGTCTTAAATAAAGCTCATCTATATCTTTTCTTGAAACTACATTAATCTTTTGGTTCCAATCTTTATATAGTTCCTCTAATTTTATGAAGTTTTGTTTCTGATCTTCAGATAAATTGGGAAAATTTTCAAATATGATTTCAGCTGTCATCCGTATATTTGTAAAGTAGATATTATTAGTATATTCACTATTGCAAAGATTTAGCTTTTAATTAAGCTATCAAACTATTATACATTCAATTACATCATATTAAGTAAAAGATTACCGAATTATGGAACAAAATAGCATTCGCTTTCCAAGAACAGATTCTGCAAAGTTTTTTAAAACTTTAAATAGCAGAGTTAACGATTACTTTAAAACCAATAAATTAAAAAAGACAGGAAATTGGAAACTACACCTTAAGACAGTGGTTATGTTCGCTCTTTTTCTTGCTCCTTATTTTTTGATTTTAACTTTAGGTCTACCTAATTGGGCAAACGTATTATTAACCATTGTTATGGGTATCGGTATGGCCGGTGTTGGTATGAACGTAATGCACGATGGTAACCACGGGGCTTATTCTAACAAAAAATGGGTAAACAAACTAATGGGAAGCAGTATATACATTCTTGCCGGTAACGTTTACAATTGGCAAGTACAACACAATGTACTACACCATACGTACACTAACATACATGAACATGATGAGGATATGGAAGCAGGTAGAATTCTACGTTTCTCTAAACATGCAGAATGGAAGAAACACCATAGGTTTCAACATTTCTACTCCGTACTTCTTTATGGGTTGCTAACTTTTAATTGGGCAATTACTACAGATTTTCAGCAAATGTATCGCTACATGAAACGTAAATTATCTTACGGTAAATTACCTAGCGCTAGATTGAACTGGAGTACACTTATCGTTACCAAGTTATTATATATTACTATTTGGATCGTACTACCAATGTTAATTTTAGATATTGCTTGGTGGAAAATTTTAATTGGATTCTTTTTAATGCATTATGTAGCTGGCGTAATATTAAGTGTTGTTTTTCAACTAGCACATATTGTTGATGACGCAGACACACCTTTACCAGACGAATCTGGAACAATGAAAAATACTTGGGCTATTCACCAACTTTTTACTACCGTTAATTTTGGTACAAAAAATAAAATCGTAAACTGGTTTACTGGTGGATTAAATCACCAAGTAGAGCATCATATATTTCCTAACATTAGCCATGTACATTACACAAATATTTCTAAAATTGTGAAACAAACAGCACAGGAATTTAATTTACCATATCACGAGTATAAAACTACTAGAAAAGCTATAATTTCGCACTTTAAACATTTAAAAGAATTAGGCAAAGAGCCTACATTACAATACTAGAAATCAATAGCACCCATGAGCAATCAACTTTCGGACAGAATAAACAGTGTTACACCGTCAGCTACTTTGGAAATGGCCGCTAAGGCCCGTGAATTAAGAGCACAAGGAAAAGATATTATAGGTTTAAGCTTAGGCGAACCTGATTTTAATACTCCAGATTACATTAAGGAGGCTGCAATTCAGGCTATAAAAGACGATTACAATGCTTACACTCCTGTAGATGGTTATGTAGACCTTAAAAAGGCTATAATCACTAAATTCAAGAGAGATAACAATTTAAGTTATGAGCCTGCACAAATTGTTGTTTCAACTGGAGCAAAACAATCTTTATACAACGTTGCCCAAGTAATATTAAACCCAGGGGATGAAGTTATTTTACCTTGTCCTTACTGGGTAAGTTATAGCGACATAGTTAAACTAGCAGATGGCGTACCTGTAGAAGTGCCTACTAAATTAGAGGATGATTTTAAAATGACTCCCCAACAATTAGAAGCTGCCATTACACCTAAAACTAGAATGCTATGGTATAGTTCGCCATGCAACCCTAGTGGATCAATTTACAGTAAAGAAGAGTTGCGTGCTCTTGCAGACGTTTTAAAAAATCACCCTCAAATTATTGTAGTGAGTGATGAAATTTACGAACATATAAGTTACGGCGTAACGAAGCATGCTTCTATGGCTGAATTTGAAGATATGTTTGATCGTACAGTTACCGTAAACGGTGTTGCAAAAGCATTTGCTATGACCGGGTGGCGTATAGGTTACATTGGCGCACCAGCTTACATAGCGCGTGCAACTAACAAATTACAAGGTCAAGTAACGAGTGGTGCAAATTGTATTGCTCAACGAGCCGTTATTACTGCTTTAGAAGAATCTCCTGATCGTATTAAATATATGGTTGATGAATTTAAAGAAAGACGTAAGCTTATTTTAGGTTTATTAAATGAGATCGAAGGGTTTAAATGTAACGAACCTGAAGGTGCATTTTATGTATACCCAGATGTTACCGCATATTTCGGTAAAACTTTGAACGGTACAAAAATTAATAATGCTTCAGACTTTTCTATGTATATTTTAGAAGCTGCCAATGTTGCTACCGTAACCGGTGATGCTTTTGGTAATGGTAATTGTATACGTATTTCTTACGCCGCATCGGTTAAGGAAATTAAAGAAGCTATTTCAAGAATAAAAGAGGCGCTGAAATAAACCTCAGCACTTAATCATATTAAAAAAGTCCCTTCGTTTGAAGGGACTTTTTTATTTTATAAATGAAAGTTATCATTCGGCTTATGTTCGTTTCCAAAAATATGGTGTCAATAATATCAATACCGTAAAGAGTTCTAACCTACCGGCCAGCATTAAAAATCCACACCACCACTTTGCCAAATCTGGCAAACTATTAAAATTACTTACAGGATTTAAACTTCCTAATGCCGGACCAACGTTACCCAAAGAAGATGCTGCACCACCTATAGCCGATTCAAAATCTAAACCGAGAAAACCAAGTACCAGTGCCCCAATAATAAATAACAACATATACAACACGAAGAAACCAATGATGTTATAAACGATTTTTTCCTTTACTGTTTTATTGTTATAACGTACTGGAATTATGGCATTTGTATGCAACGTTCGCTTAAACTCCAACACTCCGTTCTTAATAATCAATAAGTGACGCATTACCTTTATACCACCAGCTGTTGAACCAGCAGAGCCACCTAAAAAGAATAGTCCAAAGAAAAAGACGGTTAAAAAGGGAGTCCACTGTGTAAAATCTGCACTAACAAAACCTGTTGTAGTTATTACCGAAATAATCTGAAACAATGAATGCCTGAATGCGCTCTCCGCCTTACCCAATACCATAGGATAACCAGGAGTCAACTCTGTTATATTAGCTTTATAATAGACACCTAAAGCAACTATAATGGTAAATACAACAACGAAACCTGCATAATACCTAAACTCTTCATCCTTAAATACTTTCTGTACCTTTCCTTTAAACGCGAAATAGCTTAAAACGAAATTACTACCAGCTAAAAACATAAAGAAAATGATGATATACTGAATCATTGGTTGATCGTTCCAATAAGCAACACTAGCATTTTTAGTAGAAAAACCTCCTGTAGACAGGGTTGCCATAGCGTGGTTTATAGCATCAAAGAAAGACATACCTGCAATTTGCAACAAGATTGTTTCAGCCACGGTATACCCAAAGTAAATTAACCAAAGACGTTTTGCCGTATCTGTAATTCTAGGGTGCAATTTATCTCCCGTAGGCCCTGGGGCTTCTGCAGAAAACAACTGCATACCTCCAATTCCCAACAATGGTAATATGGCAATTGCCAATACAATTATACCCATACCCCCAATCCAATGGGTTAAGCTTCGCCAAAACAAAATACCCTCTGGCATAGCTTCAATATCATCCATAATAGAAGCCCCAGTTGTTGTATAACCCGATATGGTTTCAAAAAAAGCATTTGTAACCGTTGGTATCGCTCCTGAAAATAGATATGGTAGCATACCAGAAATGGACATCACGATCCAACCGAAAGTTACTATGATATAACCCTCTTTCTGTTTAACCTCTTTTTTATGACCCCTGGTATAATACATCATAAAAACCCCTACAAACATAGTGGTGATAGATGCCAACATTATACTTAAAGTAGCGCCATCTTGGTAAACACCACTAACAACAGCCGCTAAAAGCATAAAGCCTCCGTTACAAAGCAGCAGAAGCCCCATTAAATGAAATATGATTCTTAAGTTAAGCCGCATCTTAAAGGAACATTCGTTCAATTTTTGGAATCTCTGAAGGCAAACAACAAACTACTACCCTATCTCCTTCTTGTATTCTAAATCCACCAAGGGCAATATGACCTACACCGCCTCTGACAACCCCACCAATAGTGGCTGCTTTAGGAAAGTCTAATTCTCGTATGATTGCTCCCGTTACTTTAGAATTCCTTTTTACTATAAATTCTAATATCTCAGCATTTAAATTGTTTAAACGCATTAGAGCTACCACTTCCCCTTTACGAATATGTCTAAAGATATTATTGGCAGCTAAAAGTTTTTTATTTATCAAAGTATCAATACCAATGGAGTGAGAAAGTTGAAAATAATCCATATTCTCTACCAAGGCAATTGTCTTTTTTATATACTTGGATTTCGCCACTAAACATGACATAATATTAGTTTCTGAATTTCCGGTTACCGCTATAAACGCATCCATAGATTCTAAACTTTCTTCATCTAGCAATTCAACATTTCTACCATCGCCATTAATTACCAAAGCATTTGGCAATTCATCTGCTAAGTCAAAAGCTTTTTCTTTATTCTTCTCAATTAGCTTTACATTGAATTTATTGGCACAAAGATCTCTTGCAGTTTTATACCCTACTTTACTACCACCAAGAATCATTACATTTTTGATTTCGGCTTTTTTCTTACCAGTAAGTTTGTAGAGTTCATCAACACCCTTTTTCACTGTTATAAAATAAACCTGATCACCTTCTTTAAAAACAGTATCTCCACGTGGTATTACTGTATATTGAGTTCCTGTTCGCTGAAGTGCAATTGGCATAAAGTGTAGCTCAGGAAAAATCTTTGCGGCTTCTTTTACCATCTTACCTACAAACGGTGCAGACTTTAGTAAAGAAACACCTACCATAATCAGCTCACCTTCCTCAAACTCATATGTATCATTAAAAGCAGACTTATTCAACAACATTTGAATTTCCGTCGCCGCTAATGCTTCTGGTGATATTAACTCATCTATACCTAATTCTGAGAATTTCAGTAATTCTTTGTTCTTTATAAATTCGGTATTTGATATTCTAGCAATAGTACGCTTACACCCCAACTGCTTTGCCAACATGCACAGCGTTAAGTTCGTTGTTTCAGAAGAAGTTACCGCAATAACCAAATCTGAATCTTTTACCTGGGCATCATTTAATACCGCAATAGAAGTTGCATCACCTTTTAAAACTCGTATATCTAAATGATTGTCCGCGTATGCAAGACTTTCTTTTTTAGAATCGATTAAAGTAATATCCTGTGATTCATAAGAAAGCAACTTAGCTAAATGAAAGCCTACCTCCCCAGCACCAGCAATTATAATCTTCATTTATTTTATTAGAGCGCTACCAATCAAGTACCAATTTTCTTCTCTTAAATATTACAGATACTTAAAAGTAGGTTTGAAAAAACATAGCATTTATTAAGGCACAAAATTACATAATTAAATTAGTTTATTCTTTATTTTCAATTCTTTAAGACTTCTTATACCAAGCTAAGTGGTTAAAAAGGAATTAAGCAATAGCTATATTGTATATTTGCCAAAAAAATAGCTATCAAATGCCCCAAAAAGTTACGCCCTATAAAGATTCTGATCTAGGAAAAAAGGAACAGGTTACAAAAATGTTCGATACTATTTCTAAAAATTATGACGGCTTAAACCGTGTTATCTCTTTTGGTATAGATATTAAATGGCGTAAAAAAGTGGTTGAAATATTAAAAAAAGAACAGCCTGAGTCTATTTTGGATATAGCTACGGGCACAGGAGACTTAGCTATCGCATTGGTTAGTACCGGTGCTAAGAAAATTGTAGGTCTTGATATTTCACCAGGGATGCTGTCTGTCGGTAAAGAAAAAGTTACGGACAAAAATCTAGACAATACTATTGAAATGGTCGTAGGCGATAGTGAAAACCTTGTTTTTGCAGATAATTCTTTTGATGCCGTTACCGTTTCTTTTGGAGTACGTAACTTTGAAACTCTTACAACGGGAATGGCTGAAATACTTCGTGTTTTAAAACCTAATGGTTCATTAGTTATCTTAGAAACTTCAGTACCTACTAAAACACCGTACAAACAAGGATATAAGTTTTACACAAAAAATATCCTCCCTTTAATAGGTAAACTTTTTTCAAAAGATGATTCTGCATATGGCTATCTAAGCGAATCTGCATCCGTTTTTCCTCATGGCGAAAACTTCAACAATATTTTACGGGAAATTGGGTTTATAGATGTAACGAATAAACCTCAAACATTTGGGGTTGCATCAATTTATGTTGCGAAAAAGGCTAATATTTAATTTTAGCATACTCACAATATATATTTGACGTTTTACAATCGTAAACCAGCATATATGAAGAAGTGGTTTTTTATAAGCCTAACGTTGTTGATAACGAATATATTGAGTGCTCAATTCAACGAAAGTCCCATATTGAACAAACAGAACGAGGATAAGAAACTCATTAACTGGGGTTATTTCTTAGGTTTAAATCAGTATGATTTCAAAATTGAATACAAGGAAAATGCACAAGATGTCTTAGTTAGCAAAAGTTTTGGTTTTAATGTTGGATTGATTGGCGAACTGCGACTTAACGAATTTTTAGACCTTCGCTTTGAACCAGGTCTACATTACGGATCAAGATTAATGGGCTTTCCTGGCTTTGATGATGAACGTGATGCTATTCGAGAAGTTAAATCTACTTATATCAATTTTCCTGTTCTACTTAAAGCAAGTACACGAAGATTCGGGAATTTTAAACCATTTTTATTAGCTGGTGGCTCACGTAGTTTAAATCTAGGTAGTAATGAAGAAAGTCTAGATGATAACAGCTCTGGTACTTTTAGAATGAAAAAATGGGTTTATAATTACGAACTAGGTTTTGGCATAGATTTTTATTTGGAATACTTTAAATTCACTCCATCCATACGAGGTGTTTTTGCCTTAACCGATGAACTAGTACCAGATCAAGATCCAAATAGTCCTTGGACCGGAAATATTGAATCTTTAAAAACTCGTGGTCTTTTCATCAATTTTACTTTTGAATAGTAATAGTAATAGCAATTAGCAATTAGCAATTAGCAATTAGCAATTAGCAATTAGCAATTAGCAAAAAATAAATTATTCGATTACCAACACCTAACTACTTTCTAATTTCATGTAGTAAAATTGCAGTTGCAGAAGCTACGTTTAGGCTTTCTGTAGTTGCTTCGCCAAATTGTGGAATAGCCAACCTATCTGTACATAATTTAGCAATTGCATCTGAAATACCCTTACCCTCATTACCCATAATCATTATTCCTTTTTTCGGCAGTTTTGTATTATTTACGCTTACCCCATCCATAAATGTTCCATACACTGGCAATTGTGTTGAATTTAAAAAAGCATCAAGATCCTTATATTGAACATTTACTCTGGTAATAGAACCCATAGTTGCTTGTAGCACTTTAGGATTATAACAATCAACAGTATCCGTTGAGCAAATAATATCTGTAATTCCAAACCAGTCACACAATCTAATTATGGTACCCAAATTACCTGGATCCTGTACACCATCCAATACTAAAATCCAATCTGAAAGAATTTGATCTGTTGGTTTAGGAATATAAAAAACCCCAAGATATCCATTAGGATTTTTAAGGCTACTTATTTGTGATAATTCCTTATTTGATATTGAATAGAACGGTATGTCACCAGTTTCCAATTCATTAGAATCAACAGTAAATAATTTATAAATCTCCATGTTGGAATTCAATACTTCCTCCACGGTCTTTTTACCTTCAACAACAAAAAGTCCATGCTCATTTCGGCACTTTTTTTGCTGTAGACTTTTGATAAGTTTCAATTCACTTTTGACAACCATTCAAATAATGTATTTTTGATTTATATGAGGATGGCACTTTGCTCCAAAAACAACATGGCTAAATTAAGCTTATTATCACTACTAGCAATAGTCTTGCTATCCTGTAACTCGCTTAAAAAAGTTGAGGAAGATGAATATTTGGTAATTAAGAACTCCATCTACGCCGATTCTATAAAAGTAAACAACGAAGAATTAGAAAGTCTTATCTATCAAAAATCCAATTCTACCGTATTAGGATATCCATTAAGACTTAATTTATATAACCTAGCCAAAGAAAATCCGGATTCCTCTTTTAATGAATGGCTTTATAAGAAAGAAAACAGAAAAAAGAGACTTACAAAATTACTTTCCGCTAAACAAGTAGAGCGTTTAGGGGAGTCTTTTATGGTAAAAGGTCTTAGCAACTGGCTTAAAGATATTGGAGAAGAACCTACTATTCTTGATACTACAAAAACACGTTTAACTTTAGCAAAACTAAGTGCCTATTATCAGAGTAAGGGTTTTTTCACCAACTCTACCACATATCTTATTGACAGTACTAAACACAAAAAAGCAAAAGTAAATTATCATATAGCACTAGGAGACCCTTATATGATAGATTCTCTTGGCAACAATATTTCATCAACCGCAATCGACTCGCTTTATTTTTTAAATTCTGCAAACTCACTAATAAGAGAAGGCCAGCAATTCGACTTATCTAACTTTAACAGCGAAAGAGAACGACTAACAGGTATTTTTAGAAATAGTGGTATTAGAAATTTTCAAGAAAGCTCCATTACTTTCGATATATTAAGGGATACCACTAGATCTGCAGATGACCAAAAAATGAATATCACCCTTAATATTGGTGATTTAAAAACTAGAGGTGAAAACGAAGTAACGACATCTGCTTATAAAGTTGAAAAAATTAATAAGATCAATATCTATACAGACTACTTATCTACAAGCACCCAAGATTCTCTTTACACACTAGATTACCAAGATTATACCATTCATTACTCTAAAAATTTTGACATTAAACCAAAAACTTTGGCAAATGCCATCTTTTTTAAAAAGGATAGTATTTATAGAGATGTAGATAAAATTAGAACTTCTAGACAGTTAAACGCACTTAATGTTTTTAAGTATCCAAACATTATTTTTGAAGCGGACTCCTTAGGTAACCAGGTAAATACCAATATTTATTTAGCCCCAAAAACCAAGTATTCGCTTGGGACTGATTTTGAAGTTAGTCGTTCTAACTTACGTAGATTAGGTGTTGGTCTAGGCACTACCCTACTTATAAGAAACATTTTTAAAGGAGCAGAAAACTTAAGCATTTCGGCAAATGGATCTTATGGTCTTTTGAGCAGCAATACTTTTGAAGCCAACTATTTCTCAGAATTTGGTGGAGATGTAACTTTAGATTTCCCAAGAATTTGGTTTCCATTCATTAATACGTCTAGAATAATACCTAATTACACGCTACCTAAAACTAGAATTGCTATTGGAACCAATTTTCAGAATAATATTGGTCTAGACAAGCAGACATTCAACACCGTTTTAGGCTACAGCTGGACACCTAGCGACTTTGTAAATCACGATGTTGAATTATTGAACATCCAATTTGTAAGAAACGTAAACAGTAACAGGTTCTATAATGTCTATACAAACACATATGAACTCTTAGACGATATTGCTGACACATATGAGGACGCTGATTTATACCCAGAATTAGCCGATTATTTTGAAACAGGAGATAGCGACACTGAACTTAATTTAATAATTCCATCAGGTACAAAAGGATTCACAAGTGCTATTTTAGATAATGAAGTAGCTTCTACTACCAGCGATTTTGATGATGTTAGTTCAATTGAAGAAAGAAGAATTAGACTTACTGAAAACAATTTAATTTTCGCAACAAACTACACGTTCAATAAAACAAATAGAACAGGAATCATCGATAATTCATTTTATCAATTTCGCTGGAAGATTGAAGGCGCTGGAAATGTTTTATCCGCATTCTCATCATTTATACCCTTTAACAAAAATGACAATGACCAACTTTTAGTTTTTGGTGTTCCATTTTCACAGTACATTAAAAATGAATTTGAGTATGTTAAATATTGGGACTTATCACGTTCAAATGTATTAGCTGCGCGAGCTTTTTTCGGTATTGCTATACCTTACGGTAATTCTGACAACATTCCTTTTGTACGAAGTTATTTTGGTGGTGGCTCAAACGATAACCGCGCATGGTTCCCTTACTCATTAGGTCCTGGTAGTGTATCTGCAGTAAATGATTTTAATGAAGCAAATTTAAAATTAGCTTTAAACTTAGAATATAGATTTCCTGTTGTTGGTGACATTAACGGAGCAATTTTTGCCGATGCCGGTAACATTTGGAACGTTCTAGATAATGTAGAAGACCCTGACGCTACTTTTGACGGATTGGGATCTTTAAAGGATATTGCTCTTGGTACCGGTGTTGGGCTGCGATACGATTTTACCTACTTTCTTTTTAGGTTAGATTTAGGCTTTAAAACCTACAACCCTGCTGAAATTCAGTCTAAACGTTGGTTTAGAGATTATAATTTTGCGAATTCTGTATTGCAAATAGGCATCAACTATCCCTTTTAAATATAATTGTTTTATTACTTTTGTTTTTCATTTTTTTTTAGAAACAAACAACTACATAATTATGGCTCACAATATCAAACCGGGAGTTGCAACCGGAGACGAAGTTCAAGCAATTTTCAACTACGCAAAAGAAAAAGGATTTGCATTACCTGCGGTAAACGTTATTGGTTCAGATACTATTAATGGTGTTCTAGAGACAGCAGCAAGCTTAAATGCTCCTGTTATCATTCAATTTTCTAATGGTGGAGCTCAGTTTAATGCTGGTAAAGGTCTTTCTAATGATGGGCAAAAAGCAGCTATTTTAGGTGCAGTTGCAGGTGCAAAACATGTTCACCAATTAGCAGAAGCTTATGGTGCTACAGTTATTCTACATACAGATCATTGTGCAAAAAAATTATTGCCTTGGATCGACGGTCTTCTAGATGCTAGTGAAAAACATTTCGCTGAAACTGGTAAATCATTGTTCAGTTCACATATGATCGATCTTTCTGAAGAGCCTTTAGAAGAGAACATTGAAATCTGTAAAGGTTACCTAGAGCGCATGAGCAAAATGAACATGACTTTAGAAATCGAATTAGGTATTACAGGTGGTGAAGAAGATGGTGTTGATAATTCTGATGTAGATGATTCTAAATTATATACACAACCAG
Source organism: Maribacter sp. Hel_I_7 (assembly GCF_000688315.1). NCBI lineage: Bacteria > Pseudomonadati > Bacteroidota > Flavobacteriia > Flavobacteriales > Flavobacteriaceae > Maribacter > Maribacter sp. Hel_I_7. Next base: position 2,012,743 of record NZ_JHZW01000003.1, read on the forward strand.
AAGAAGTAGCATATGCTTACGAAGAGCTTTCTAAAGTTAGCCCTAAGTTTACAATTGCCGCTGCATTTGGTAATGTTCATGGTGTATATAAGCCAGGTAACGTAAAATTAACTCCGAAAATCCTTAAGAATTCTCAAGAATACATTTCTAAGAAATACGGGGTTGAGCATAACCATATCGATTTTGTATTCCATGGTGGTTCTGGATCAACAGTAGAAGAAATTAGAGAAGGTATCAGCTACGGTGTTATTAAAATGAACATTGATACTGATTTACAATATGCATTTTTAGCAGGTGTTCGTGACTACGTACAGGATAATAAAGATTACTTGCAGGCACAAATTGGAAATCCTAAAGGATCAGATGAGCCTAACAAGAAATATTATGACCCAAGAGTTTGGTTAAGAAAAGGTGAAACTGCTTTTATTGAGCGTTTGAAAAAAGCGTTTGAAGATTTAAATAACGTTAATACGCTTTAATAAACTTTAGATTAACCAATAAATGGATGATATGACGGCTTGGTTTAAAAGAAAAGAAAAAGGGATACAAACCTCTACCGAGGAAAAAAAAGACACTCCAAAAGGCTTGTGGTACAAATCGCCCACAGGTAAAATTGTCGAGTCTGATGATCTTGCAAAAAACTTTTATGTAAGCCCAGAAGATGATTATCATGTAAGGATCGGTAGTAAAGAATACTTTGAAATCCTGTTCGATAACAATAAGTTTACTGAACTTGATGAAAAGCTTACTTCTAAAGACCCTTTAAAATTTGAGGATACCAAGAAATATAGCGAGCGTTTAAAAGCTGCACAGAAAAAAACCGGACTTAAAGATGCTGTAAGAACAGGATACGGAAAGTCCTTTGGTAAAGATATCGTTATCTGCTGTATGGATTTTAAATTCATAGGCGGTTCTATGGGTAGTGTTGTAGGTGAAAAGATTGCTCGTGGTATTGACCACGCCATCAAAAAGAAAACACCATTTATGATGATTTCTAAATCTGGTGGGGCACGTATGATGGAGGCTGCGCTTTCATTAATGCAATTAGCTAAAACATCTGCTAAATTGGCTCAATTATCTGATGCTGGTTTACCATACATTTCATTATGTACAGATCCTACAACAGGTGGTACAACGGCATCATATGCTATGTTAGGCGATATTAATATTGCCGAACCAGGCGCTTTAATCGGCTTTGCAGGTCCTCGTATAGTTAAAGATACTACCGGTAAAGAATTACCTGAAGGTTTTCAATCTTCAGAGTTTTTATTGGAGCATGGCTTTTTAGATTTTATTTCTCACAGAAGAGATTTAAAGAAAAAGGTTAACCTATATATTGACCTAATTCAGAACAACCCTGTGAGATCTAAAGAAGCCTAAATTTATTTCTTGATTCGATATAGTTTCTTATATTAAAAAAAGAGTATCTTTGCGCCCTGATTGAAAATCAATCATAATACATAAAAATCATTTAAAATAATATTGGAATGTATCTTACAAAAGAAGTAAAAGCAGAAATTTTCAAGAAACACGGTGGTAAAGCAGAAAACACTGGTTCTACAGAAGGGCAAATTGCCTTATTTACACACAGAATCAACCACTTAACTGGTCACTTGAAAAAAAATCATAAAGATTACAACACTGAGCGTTCACTTGTGAAACTAGTAGGTAAAAGAAGAAGTCTTCTTGATTACATGATTAAAAATGATATTGTAAAATACAGAGAGCTAATTAAAGAGCTTGGTATTAGAAAATAATATTGCAAAAAAGGGGATAGTTAACTATCCCCTTTTTTTTAATTACTCCATGCCTTGGGAGATTAAGCCAAACACTTTGGCAAAGGCGAACAAAAAGCTACACACGGTTTTTCATTGGTCAACACAACACAACACAACAACTCCGACCAGAGAAATTTCAGTCGGAAAGACCATTGTTTAACAAATCTGCAATACGCAGGTTTTAATCGAATTTTATGATTCCAAAAGTATTTAAAGAGGTCATAGACCTTGGTGACGGTAGAGAAATTTCTATCGAAACAGGAAAATTGGCAAAACAGGCTCACGGCTCTGTTGTTGTTCAATCAGGAAAATGTATGTTATTATGTACAGTAGTTTCCAATTACAAACAAAGTGATGTGGACTTTCTTCCACTTACGGTAGATTACCGTGAAAAATTTGCAGCTGCTGGTCGTTACCCAGGTGGTTTCTTTAAAAGAGAAGCAAGACCAAGTGACGGTGAAGTATTAACTATGCGTTTAGTGGATCGTGTTCTACGTCCGTTATTCCCAAAAGATTACCACGCAGAAACACAAGTTATGATTCAGTTAATGTCTCATGATGATGATGTTATGCCAGAAGCTATGGCTGGTTTAGCCGCTTCTGCTGCTATACAATTATCAGATTTCCCATTTGAATGTCCTATCTCTGAAGCTAGAGTTGGTCGTGTAAATGGTGAATTCATTATTAACCCTACTAGAGCTCAATTAGCAGAATCTGACATCGATATGATGATTGGTGCATCTGCCGATTCTGTAATGATGGTAGAAGGTGAAATGGATGAAATTTCTGAAGAGGAAATGGCTGAAGCAATTAAATTTGCACATGAAGCTATAAAAGTACAATGTGCTGCCCAAGTAAAATTGGCTGAAGCTTTCGGCAAGAAAGAAGTACGTGAGTATGCTGAAGAAAGAGAAGATTTAGATTTAGCTAAGAAAATTCATGACATGGCATATGATAAAGTTTATGCTATTGCCAAAGCAGGTTCTTCTAAAAAAGAAAGAAGTACTGCATTTTCTGAAATTAAAGAAGATATTAAAGCAAATTTCTCTGAAGAAGAATTGGCTGATTATGGTGATTTAGTATCTAAGTATTATGCTAAAGCCGAAAAAGCTGCAATTAGAACTTTAACTTTAGATGAAGGTTTGCGTTTAGATGGTCGTAAGACTGATGAAATTAGACCAATTTGGTGTGAGGTAGATTACTTACCATCAACACATGGTTCTGCAATTTTTACTAGAGGTGAAACTCAAGCATTGGCAACAGTAACTTTAGGTACATCTAGAGATGCTAACAAAATAGATATGCCATCTTATGAAGGCGAAGAAAATTTCTATTTACATTATAACTTCCCTCCTTTTTGTACAGGTGAAGCTAGACCTTTAAGAGGAACATCTCGTAGAGAAGTTGGTCATGGTAACTTAGCGCAACGTGGTTTAAAAGGAATGATTCCTGCAGATTGCCCTTACACTGTACGTGTAGTATCTGAAGTATTAGAATCTAACGGTTCTTCTTCTATGGCAACTGTTTGTGCCGGTACAATGGCATTAATGGATGCAGGTGTTCAAATGACAAGACCTGTTTCTGGTATTGCAATGGGTTTAATTTCTGATGCTGAAACTGGTAAATATGCTGTTCTTTCTGATATTTTAGGTGATGAAGATCACTTAGGTGATATGGACTTTAAAGTTACTGGTACTTCAGAAGGTATTACTGCATGTCAAATGGACATTAAAGTAAAAGGATTGTCTTACGAAATTTTAGTAAATGCACTAAAACAAGCAAGAGATGGTCGTTTGCATATTTTGGGTAAAATCACTGAAACTATTTCTACTCCAAACTCAGTTGTTAAGGATCACGCACCAACAATGGTAACTAGACGTATTCCTAACGAGTTTATTGGTGCTTTAATTGGACCTGGAGGAAAAGTGATTCAAGAAATGCAAAAAGAAACTGAAACAACTATCGTTATTAACGAAGATCCTGTTACAGAAGAAGGTATTGTTGAAATATTAGGTGTAGGTAGTAAAGGTATTGATGCTGTTATGGCAAAAATAGATTCTTTATTATTTAAGCCAGAGGTTGGTAGCGTATACGAAGTAAAAGTGATCAAAATGTTAGATTTTGGAGCTGTTGTTGAATATATGGATGCACCAGGAAACGAAGTGTTATTACACGTTAGTGAATTAGCATGGGAACGTACAGAAAATGTAACCGATGTTGTTAATATGGGTGACATTTTTGATGTAAAATACTTCGGGTTAGACAAACGTACTCGTAAAGAGAAAGTTTCTCGTAAAGCGCTTTTACCAAAACCAGAAGGTTTTGTTGAAAGACCACCACGTGATGATAAGCGTAGAGATGACCGTCGTGGAAACGATCGTGATAGAAAACCAAGAAGAGATTAATTATTCTTAAATAACTAAAAAACTCGTTTTTAATTAAACGAGTTTTTTTTTGCTTGAAATTGAGCACAAACTACTTTCAAAAATCAAATTTGTGTACATACCCTTCCGTAAGTTCACTAAAGTTAGCTTACCCTAAATTGGCATTGATAAAGGCTCCGATATAAGTATTATGCTTTGAGCTGCTATCTATATCCATAAAATAATATTTCAAGCCCATTCGACTAAAAACATGTTTTTTTATTTGATAATAAGAGTCCATCTCACCTAATACAATAATTTCTTTACCATAAACAAATTGAATACACCCTTCGTACAATTGCCAATCAATTTTATAAAAGGGCTTATAAACGTTAAGACGAATCTTTAAGTCTACCGCTATGGTCTTGTCCAAAATTTAAGAATAGATTTTTCTGCAAACGATGTTTAGGAAAATTACTCTTTGAGTTCCCCATCCACCCTATTGAATCATCCAACTCATTATAGGTAGATGCTTTTGATAAGTATTCTTGTGTCATCCCAAATAAATGAAGCAACAAAAAAATTATTCAGCTAAAGGATAGAAATATTTGATTTAACAAGATGTAAATATAGAGGCAATCAACATAGCAATTCTAAAATTTTAAGAACAGCTCATTCTATGTAAAAAACTAAGACCTAATGATATAATAATACATGTATGTTTTAAAAACAGACCTGATTGCAACTCAAAATTATGAAGACATCAACAGCCATGTAAGTTTAAAAAACAAGCACCGACAAATATGTTAGAGCTTTATTTTGTGCATTTCAACAAAAAAATGAAGTTTTTTACACTCAATTGTAACATTCGGAAGTTTTTTACGTATAAGTATATGCAGTCTATGCAAACTGAACTTAATTTATTTTAATGAGACAGCTTAAGATTACAAAACAGGTTACCAATAGGGAGACCGCATCTTTGGACAAGTACTTACAAGAAATTGGAAAAGTAGACTTGATTACCGCTGATGAAGAAGTAGAGTTGGCACAACGTATCAAGGCAGGCGACCAGATCGCTCTTGAAAAACTTACCAAAGCCAACCTCAGATTCGTGGTGTCAGTTGCAAAGCAGTACCAAAACCAAGGACTTACTTTACCGGATTTGATTAACGAGGGAAACCTTGGTCTTATCAAAGCTGCACAGCGTTTTGACGAAACGCGGGGATTTAAATTTATCTCCTACGCCGTATGGTGGATCCGTCAATCTATTTTACAAGCTTTGGCAGAACAATCTCGTATCGTTCGTTTGCCATTGAACAAAATTGGTTCTATCAACAAGATCAACAAAACTTTTGCTTTCCTTGAGCAAGCGCATGAAAGAATGCCTTCTCCTGAAGAAATTGCAAAAGAATTGGATATGACTGTTGAAGACGTTAAACAATCATTGAAAAACTCAGGTAGACACGTATCTATGGATGCGCCTCTTATTGACGGTGAAGATTCTAACCTTTATGATGTACTTCGTAGTGGCGAATCTCCAAATCCGGACAGAGAGTTATTACATGAGTCACTTCGTACAGAAATTGAGCGTGCTTTAGAAACATTGACACCGCGTGAGGCAGATGTTATTCGTTTGTATTTTGGTCTTGCAGGTCAACATTCTATGACTTTAGAGGAAATTGGTGAAACTTTTGATCTTACAAGAGAAAGAGTTCGTCAAATTAAAGAAAAAGCGATCAGAAGATTAAAGCACACTTCTAGAAGTAAGATATTAAAAACGTATTTGGGTTAAAAACCTTAGCGTTTAAGCTATAAAAATTACACGTTAAATATTCCTTAAATTGGCAATATTGGCATATTAGTTGTAATTTTAACGGTAACAACAGTTTATCATGACTGTTCGTTTTTTGATTGATGAATAAACTCCGGCTGATTACCGGAGTTTTTTCATTTATAAATGTTTCTAATATCTTTAAGTTCTTCATACCTCTACCATTAGATATTTATATAGTAAAATCTTTCCCTATCTTAGAGCATACATCACTGTTTTAATGAAACATCTTTTACTAATACTAACGATTCTCACTTTGTTTAATTCTTGCAATAATCAAAAGACAATTACAGATTTTAATTTGTACCCTACACCTGTAGAAGAAAGTCTTTGGATACAGTATACCACAGCATCTACCTTATTTAAATTATGGTCACCGAATGCTGAAGAAATCGTTTTAAGATTATTTAAAACAGGTGATGACTCAAAGGCATTTTCTACGTTTAATCTCACCTATAAAGATTTAGGTGTTTGGGAAAAGGAAGTTAGAGAAGACTTAAACGGCATCTATTACACCTATCAAATTAAAACCGAGAATAAATGGCTAAAAGAAACACCTGGTATTTATGCTAAAGCTGTTGGCGTAAATGGAAATAGAGCTATGGTTTTAAATATGAAGACAACCAACCCTGTTGGATGGAAACAAGACAAATCGCCTGTTTTAAAGCGCCAAAATGAAGCTGTTATTTATGAATTACATATTCGTGACATGACAATTCATCCTCAATCTGGATCTACAATGCCAGGCACCTACTTAGGTTTAGTAGAAACAGGAACTATAGGTCCAAATAATATAGCAACTGGTATTGACCACATTAAGGAATTAGGTATTACACATGTGCATCTTTTACCCACTTTTGACCATTATTCTATTGACGAAAGTAATTTAGATACCCCGCAATTTAATTGGGGCTATGACCCTCAAAATTATAATGTGCCTGAAGGTTCTTTTTCAAGCGATCCGTTTAATGCTGAAGTTCGAATAAAGGAATTCAAACAAATGGTGAAGACTTTTCACGATAATGGTATTGGTGTAATTATGGATGTTGCATATAATCATACAGGTAAAACAGAAGAATCTAATTTTAACCAAGAAGTACCTGGTTATTATTATCGCCAATGGGAAGATGGTTCATACGCAGATGCTGCTGCTTGTGGTAATGAAACTGCATCAGAGAGAGCCATGATGCGAAAATTCATTATTGAATCTGTCACATATTGGACTAAGGAATATCATATCGACGGCTTTAGATTTGACCTCATGGGAATTCATGATATAGAAACTATGAATAAAATTTCTAACGCTGTTTTAAAAATTAATCCTGATGCTTTGCTTTATGGCGAAGGATGGTCAGCAAAAGAATCCCCTCTACCAGAAGAAAAACGAGCGTTAAAAAAACACGTACAACAGCTTCCACATTTTGCAGCTTTCAATGATGACCTTCGTGACGGACTTAAAGGTTCTGTTTTTGAAGATGAGAGTTTGGGTTTTGTAAGTGGCGCAAAGAATACGGAAGCGTCCATTAAATTTGGAATTGTTGGTGCTATTCAACATCCACAAATTAACTATAGTAACGTCAACTATTCAGATGCTCCCTGGACCTTAGAATCTTGGCAATCTATAAATTATGTTTCTTGTCACGATAATCACACACTTTTCGATAAATTAAAAATTTCAAGACCAGATGCAGCTTTAAGTGAATTAATTGCTATGGACAAATTGGCTAATGCTATAGTATTAACATCTCAAGGAACTCCATTTCTACATGCTGGTGTAGAAATGTTGCGTACAAAAAACAGAGCGCATAATTCTTATAACCTTCCGGATAGTATTAATCAAATAAACTGGAATTGGAAAAATGACCATAAAGAGGTTTTTGAGTATTATAAAAACCTTATTCAATTACGAAAAGCACATTCGGCATTTACCATGCACAATGCCCTTGATATACAAAAGCATTTAAAATTTCAAAAAGCAAATGACAGCCTTGTCTCCTTCATTTTAGAAGAGCATGCAAATGGTGATACTTGGAAGAATATTTTGGTTATTTACAATGCACACAATAAAAACATTAATTATAAAATTGATGGTACTTGGCAAAAAGCCATTTCTGGTAGTACCTTTGACCTTCAGGGCTCAAAATCAATAAAGAATACTATTGATGTACCCGCACTTTCAATGTATGTTGCTTTTCAAAAATAACCGTTTTTACTGTTAAATAAATAATCAGTCATGAGTTCAGATTCACAACCAAATAATCCACTTCATGGTGTAAAGTTAGCCACCATGCTTGAAGAACTAACAGAGAAATATTCTTGGGAAGATTTAGCTGGTCAAATCAATATTAATTGTTTTAAAAGTAATCCGTCTATAAAATCAAGCCTCAAATTTTTACGCAGAACACCATGGGCAAGAGAAAAAGTGGAACATTTATACTTACAATCCTTTAAAAAATAATGAGCTTAAATATTGTACTCATAGAGCCAGAAATACCTAATAACACAGGCAATATTGGCAGATTGGCACTCGCTACAGGATCCACGTTACATTTAGTAAAACCATTTGGATTTGAGCTAAGTGATAAACGTCTTAAACGTGCTGGTCTAGATTACTGGCAACACCTTAACGTAATCATGTATGATAATGTCGATGCTTTCTTTAAGCAGCATCAAGACAAAAAAATGATTTTCTTTTCTGCTACAGCTACCAAAAACCATTGGGAAATTGAATACACCAACGATATGTTTTTAGTTTTTGGAAAAGAATCTGTTGGCTTACCTAAATCTAACTTAACTGAAAATGAGGATAATGCCGTGAAAATTCCACTTTACAGCAAACATATTCGCAGTTTAAACTTAGCTAATGCCGTAGCTATTTCCGTTTATGAGGGATTGCGCCAATTAGACTGATTTTTGCTTTAGGTTACTTTGTATCTTTAAGAGACCAATACAAAGAACCGATGAAAACAATCAACCACTTTTTCATTTTATCTCTTATCTTAATTTTAAGTTCTTGCAATCAGAAAAAGGAAGATACCACAGAAACTTCCATTGCATTTAATACTCCCGCAGATTTTGAGCTAGAAGAAATTTACCACCCTAGTAATGCTGAACAAGGCTCTTGGGTAGCTTTGGCACAAGGTAATGGTAATACCATGTATGCATGTGACCAATATGGCAAACTTTATCAATTTAAAGTTCCTGAAATAGGAGCTGTTCTCTCACAGAAAGATGTAACTCCTTTAGACGTTGAAATTGGTGAGGCGCATGGTTTACTATGGGCATTTAACAGCTTGTATGTTGCCGTTAATAAGAATTGGGATGATGACATACCAGATGATCAAGAGAAAGGCAGCGGAATATATAGAATTACCGACACTAATAATGACGGAAAATTAGACGCTGCCAAAATGTTACTTCGCTTAGAAGGTAGCGGCGAACATGGTCCGCATAGTTTTGCGTTATCGCCAAATGGCAAAGAAATTTACTTCATCGCGGGTAATCACACTCTAATTCCCGAAAGAGTAAAAGAAAATAGTAGAATCCCCACCAATTGGGGTGAAGGCAATTTATTTACTCCGTATTTAGATGCTAGAGGCCATGCTAACGATGTAAAAGCGCCTGGCGGATGGATATCAAAATTCAATCCCGATGGTTCGTCTTTCGAATTAATTTCCGCAGGATTTAGAAACCCCTTTGATATGGCTTTCAATACTGATGGTGAACTTTTTGCTTATGATGCCGATATGGAATGGGACATTGGAATGCCATGGTACAGACCTACAAGAATTTGCCATGTTACCAGTGGCAGTGAATTTGGCTGGAGAACGGGTTCTGGAAAATGGCCTGCATATTATCCAGATAATCTACCCGCTGTACACAATTTAGAGCAAGGCTCTCCCACAGCCGTATTATCGACAACAAATTTAAATCTTCCTGAAAAATACCAAAATGGGTTACTTGCTATGGACTGGAGTTTTGGCACCGTTTACTTTATAGAACTGCAACCAAAAGGTAGTTCTTACGAAGCCAAGCGGGAAGAATTCCTGTCAGGAACTCCCCTACCCTTGACCGATATGATTGCAGGTAACGATGGCAACATTTACTTTGCCACAGGCGGTCGCAGACTTGATTCCCATTTATATAGATTACGATATACAGGAACAGAGAATACCGCACGAAGTCAAGAAAAATCATTGATTAGCGAAGAACGAAATCTTCGTAAGCAACTAGAAGAATATCATACAAAAATTTCTACATCGGGAACTGAATTGGGTTGGAATCATTTAGACAATCCGGATAGATTTATAAGATATGCTTCACGAATAGCTCTAGAACACCAACCTATAGATTCTTGGTTAAATAGTTACAAAAAAGAAACAGACAGTCAAAAAATTATCGAGAGCAGTATAGCTTTAATTCATCAAGGGAAAAGTGATTTACAGCCCTTAATCTTAAACAAACTTCTAAGTATTCCCATTAAATCGCTAGACGAAAATTTACAAGTAGACCTTCTAAGAGCCTACTCCCTAAATTTTATTAGAATGGGAAAACCGGATAACCGACAAAGCCAAAAAATAATCAATGCTTTAAATCCCTCATTCGCTAGTTCCAAAGGCGCGGTAAGCAAAGAGTTATCTCAAATTTTATTATTTCTAGAAGCAAATGGTATAATAGAAAAATTAGTTGAACGTCTTGAATATCACACAAAACAAAAAACAGTCACAAAAGGTGTAGAAATGCTTTCTGAAGAAGCAACGCTTCGTAGCGAGGAATACGGTCCACTAATTAGAGAAGTTATCGCAAAAATGCCACCTAGTGAGGCTATCTATTATGGAATGTTGCTTAGTAATGCTAAAAAAGGCTGGAACGAAGATTTAAGAAAACGCTATTTTTCTTGGTACTTTGATGTTCTTCGTTCTAAAGGAGGCATGAGCTTTAAAGCATATATGGAAAATGTTAGACAGCGGGCCATATTAAATGTACCTGAAGATAAAAGAGAGTATTTTCAAGAAATCTCCGGTGTCTATTCCCCATCCAGCTCAATTGCAGATTTACCCCAACCTTTCGGTCCGGGTAAAAACTATAATGGCGAGAATATGGGAGATGTCGTTTGGCGCGGTCTAGATAATTACCAAGGCAACATAAAGGCCGGAAAAAGAGCTTTTGCTTCGGCAACATGTACAGTATGCCATAGAATTCGTGGAGAAGGTGGTGCCGCAGGACCAGATTTAACCCAGGCTCACACAAAATTTAGCACATATGATTTAATGTTTGCTATTTACAGCCCTAGCGATGAAATATCTGACCAATATGCCAATACCCTATTTCATTTAGACAAAGATGAAAAAATAGCGGGTCGTATTAAATCTGAAGCTGGCGACAGTATTGTAATAATGCCAAATCCCTTTAATGAAAGCTATACGGTAAGTATTGCTAAAAACACTATTACTAAAAAAGAACTCTCCCCAATATCACCAATGCCACCGGGATTATTAAATAGATTGAACGAACAAGAAGTAGCCGATCTATTTGTCTATATCATTTCTGGTGGAGATGAAAATCATAAATTTTATACGGGTGAAGAAAATTAAATATCTAAACCAAATCTCAAAAAAAGTTGAGATTTGGTTTTATTAATTCTTCAAATTTAGAATCTAATATTAGGATAATCACTACCTACTTTACCTCTAATTACCAGTATGATATTAAACCTAAAATCCAGCAGTTAAAATTGTCTAATCATTTACAATTGGCAGATTAAATTATTAATTTCAAACTGATATTTTTCTAATCACCTACCAAACAACAACCTGATGAACTCAAAATTTTTACACGCTTTTATTTTTCTTTTCTTATCATTTTGTAGCATTTCATTTGCTCAAAAAAAATCATCTAAAAATAAAGTTGACAACGCAACGCTTGACAAAGCTTTCTATGAAAACTTGGAATGGCGAAATATTGGACCTGTACGTGGCGGTCGTTCTTTAGGGTCGGCAGGTAGTCCCAGCAGACCTAATGAGTATTATTTTGGTGCAACTGGTGGCGGACTCTGGAAAACTACCGATGGCGGTAATGAATGGGAAGCTGTTACCGACGGACAGATTACCAGTTCTTCTGTAGGCGCAGTTGCTGTAGCAGAAACGAATCCTGACATTGTCTATATTGGTATGGGCGAAGTACAATTACGAGGTAGCATTACTCAAGGGGACGGAGTTTACAAATCTACTGATGCCGGTAAAACCTGGAGTCATTTAGGACTTGAAGAAACCCAAGCCGTTTCAAGAATAAGAATTCACCCAACAAATCCAGATATTGTTTACGTTGCTGCATTAGGTCACCCTTATGGAGACAATGAAGAACGCGGTGTTTTTAAAAGTACAGATGGTGGTAAAAATTGGAAAAAAACATTGTATGTAAGTGATAAAGCAGGTGCAGTAGATTTAATAATAGATAGAAATAACCCACAGGTTTTATATGCGAGTACTTGGCAAGTTCAAAGAAAAGCATGGAAAATGTGGGGCGGCGGACCAGATTGCAAACTTTGGAAATCTACAGATGGCGGAGAAACTTGGACAGATTTATCCAAGAACCCAGGTATGCCAGAAGGACCGTTAGGAAAAATAGGTGTTACTGTATCGCCTGCAGATTCTAACCGTGTATGGGCTATAGTAGAAGCTAATGAAGGTGGTGTTTTTCGTTCAGACGATGCGGGTAAAACTTGGGAACGTACTAATGACGAGCGTAAATTAAGACAACGTGCTTTTTACTATTCTAGAATTTATGCCGATCCGATTGATAAAGAAACAGTTTACGGACTTAATGTAGATTTTTGGAAATCTACTGATGGCGGAAAAACTTTTGACACTAAAATTAAAGTGCCACATGGCGACAATCATGATTTATGGATAGACCCTAATAATCCTGATCGTATGATTTCTTCCAATGATGGGGGTGGTGTTGTAAGTATTAATGGCGGTAAGTCTTGGACAGAAGAAGATTACACTACCACACAGCTGTATCATGTAATGACAACTAATGATGTTCCTTATCACGTAGCGGGTGCACAACAAGACAATAGTACCATTGCAGTACCTAGTGATGGTTGGGGTCATATGCAGGCTAGAGGTCAAGGAGATGGCTGGGCGTATGCCGTTGGTGGCGGAGAAAGTGGTTGGATTACCCAGCATCCTGAAAATCTAGATATTTTCTATGCAGGCAGCCAAGGTGCGCTGTTAACACGATACGACAGAAGTAACGGTCAATCTAGAGACATTCAAGTATACCCTAGGTTTTTCTCTGGTGAACCTGCAAGCGCATTACCTGAGCGCTGGCAATGGACATTCCCTATTATGTTTGCGCCACAAGATTCAAATGTAATGTATACGTGCTCTCAACATATTTGGAAAACAACCGATGATGGACAATCTTGGGAAAAGATAAGTCCAGATTTAACGTATGCCGACCCATCAACCTTAGGTAAAACCGGTGGCATTATCACCATGGATATGAACGGACCAGAAATTTATGCTACCGTTTTTGCGTTGGCTCCATCAAACCATGATATTAATACTATTTGGGCAGGTTCTGATGATGGTAAAATACATATCACAAGAGATGGTGGTAAAAACTGGGCAGACATTACCCCTAAAGAGTTACCTAAATTTTCTAGGGTAAGTATTATTGATGAATCGCTACACAACCCTGGTACTTTATACGTAGCGGCAAATAGATATCAAGTTGATGATAGACAACCCTATGTATTTAAAACGCATGATTATGGTAAAACCTGGACAAAAATAATAACCGGTATTGAAGATGGTCATTTTGCAAGAGCAGTTCGCGAAGATCCTGTTCGTGAAGGTTTACTATTTCTAGCTACAGAACATGGTGTCTATTTTTCTATGAACGATGGGGAATTATGGCAAAGCCTTCAACTAAAACTTCCAGATACACCTGTTAGAGATTTAGTTATAAAAGATAACGATGTTGTTCTTGGTACGCACGGTAGAGGATTTTGGATACTTGATGATATTCAACCTTTAAGACAATTTACCCCAGAAATGGAGAAACAAGAAGCCGTACTTTTTAAACCTACAAATGCCTTAAGAGGTTTAACCGATGCTTCTATTCAATATTATTTAAAAGAGCAGAAAGACACGATAACTTTTGAAATTTATGACGCAAAAGATAATCTAATAGACACCTTTACGGGTAGCAAACCAAAGTATGAAGTAGACCCCAATCTCCCATATTGGTTAAAAGGCGGCTCATCTAAACCTACCACTGCCAAAGGAATTAATAATTTCACTTGGGACATGAGATACCCGGGAGCTACCACTTTTGAAGGAATGATTATTTGGAGCGCAAGACCAGCTCGTGGTCCAAAAGCACCCTTAGGTACTTACAAGGTAAAAATGAAATCTGGTGATTATGAGAAAGTATATGCTTTTAATATTGAAATGGATCCAAACTTAAAGGGAATTACCAAAGAAGATTTAGATGAACAATTTACTTTATCCAACAAAATAATGGCTAAAACTTCAGCCGCCAACGAAGCAGTCATTAAAATTCGAGAGATAAAAAAGGCTTTAATGGCTAATAAAGACAACATAGATTCAAATGATTTCAATAATTCGGTAACTCCATTTTTAAATGAATTATCAGAGGTAGAAGAGGCACTGTACCAAGTTAAAAATCAATCAGGGCAAGACCCTTTAAATTTTCCTATAAAACTAAATAATAGATTAGCATCACTAAGACGTAGTGTTGAATCTGGTGAAGCAAAACCAACAAATGGAGCTTACAAAGTTTTTGAAGAACTTTCCGCAGAGTTAGACGTAGAATTAAACAAATTGAATAGCATACTAGGAAAATACAAATCTAAAATAAACCCTATTTTATCTAAAAACGGTGGTACTACAATTGACTAAATGAGGTAAAAGCAAAAAGAAAAACAACAGCACATCGAATTACAAATCCGTATTTTTGTACTGAATAATAATCGTTTTATAAAATGAAAAAGCCAAGTATAGCACCATCACTATTAGCAGCTGATTTTGGAAATTTACAGCGAGATGTAGAAATGGTAAATGCAAGCGAAGCGGAGTATCACCATATCGATATCATGGACGGAGTCTTCGTTCCTAATATTTCTTATGGCATGCCTGTGGTAAAAGCTATTAAAAAGAGTGCTACCAAGCCTTTAGACGTGCACTTAATGATTGTGGACCCTGACCGTTATCTAGAAGAATTCGCTAATCTTGGAGCTCATATATTAACTGTTCATTATGAAGCTTGTACACATTTACATAGAACTATACAGGCTATAAAAGCTTTAGGAATGAAAGCAGGTGTTGCACTAAACCCACACACCAATATTATGCTTTTAGAAGATATTATTCAAGACATTGATGTGGTTTTAATAATGAGCGTAAACCCTGGTTTTGGCGGACAATCATTCATTGAAAACACCTATGATAAAATAAGAGCTACCAAGGCTTTAATCAACAGAAAAAAATCTGCTGCCCTAATTGAAATTGATGGCGGAGTAACTACTGCCAATTCTCAAAAGTTAGTGGATGCTGGCGCAGATATTTTAGTTGCCGGAAGCTTTGTATTTAAAAGTGCTGATCCAGTTAAAACTATAAAAGAATTAAAGGGATGAAAACTGAACTTGATATCGTTATAGTTGGTGGTGGACCAATAGGTATTGCATGCGGATTAGAAGCTAAGAAAAATGGTCTTACTTATGTAATATTAGAGAAAGGACCTATTGTAAATTCACTTTTTCATTATCCGTCTAATATGCAATTTTTCTCTTCATCTGAGAAGCTAGAAATTGATGAAATTCCATTTATTAGTAAAGAAGCAAAGCCAAAAAGAGACGAGGCATTAGAATATTACAGACGTATAGTAACCTCTAACAAACTAAATATTAAGCTATTTGAAAAAGTAGAAAACGTTCAGAAGAATGAGGGTACATTTACTGTTGTCTCTGAAAAGAACACCTACATTTCTAAACAAGTTGTAATTGCCACCGGTTTTTACGATTTACCTAATTTACTTAACGTACCTGGTGAGGATTTAGAAAAGGTTGTTCATTACTATGATAACCCTCATTATTATTCAGGTCAAAAAGTTGCCGTTATAGGCGCAAGTAATTCTGCAATTGACGCAGCACTTGAATGTTGGCGAAAAGGAGCTGACGTATCTTTAATTATCAGAGGCTCTGAAGTGGGGCAACGTGTAAAATATTGGGTTAGACCAGACATTGTAAATCGTATTGAAGAAGGTAGCATAAAGGCTTATTACAACACCACGGTTAAATCGATTACTGAGAATAGTATTTCTTTGAATACAGAAAATGACGTTGTAGAAATTGAAAACGATTTTGTACTGGCATTAACAGGTTATAAACCCAACTTTAACTTCTTGGAGAAATTAGGTGTCAACATTAGTAATGACGCTAAAAAACTACCTGAATATAACCCGGATACTATGGAAACCAATATTGATGGTTTGTATTTAGCTGGTGTAATTTGTGGCGGAATGGAAACACATAAATGGT
Source organism: Maribacter sp. Hel_I_7 (assembly GCF_000688315.1). Taxonomy (NCBI): domain Bacteria; kingdom Pseudomonadati; phylum Bacteroidota; class Flavobacteriia; order Flavobacteriales; family Flavobacteriaceae; genus Maribacter; species Maribacter sp. Hel_I_7. Next base: position 2,029,285 of record NZ_JHZW01000003.1, read on the forward strand.
TCATAGAAAACTCAAGAATACATGCTAAAATGATTGTATCAGATATTATTTCTAATACGGTTACCTCATAATTTATTTTTTATTGAAGAGGATTAACCAATTAATTCTTTTTTAATTTATTTAGAAGATTATAATAGTTTTTACGGATAAACGCAATCAGCCATTTAAAGTTATCAAAACTTACATGATTAGTATACTTTAACATACCGTTTATTGCACCAACACATAACATTTAGAAATACTAAAAAAACCTAACCAACTATATTACTGTTGATTAGGTTTTTTTTTTAAATTGTGACCCCGGAGGGATTCAAACCCCCAACCCTCAGAGCCGAAATCTGATGCGCTATTCAGTTGCGCCACGAGGCCATTTCTAGTTATTAAAACTAAAACTTATCCTGACACTTTTAACTTATGTCAATTTCTTTTTTACAATTGTAGAAATCAATTTACCATCAGCTTGACCTGCTAATTCTTTTGAAACAATTCCCATAACTTTACCCATATCCTTCATCCCTGAAGCACCGATAGAATCTATAGTTTGTACCACTACTTTCTCTACTTCTTCTTCAGTAAGTTGTTCTGGTAAAAATTGTTCTATAACAGCGATTTGAGCCATTTCTGGATCAGCAAGATCTTGTCTTCCTTGCTCTATAAAAATAGCAGCGCTATCTTTTCTTTGTTTTACTAATTTCTGTACTATCTGTATTTCGTCATCTTCAGTGATTTCTCCACCTCCACTAGTACTTGCTACCAATAGCGCAGATTTAATAGCTCTAAGCGATTCTAGTGCTACTGAATCCTTTGCTTTCATAGCTAATTTCAACTGCTCCATTACTCTTTGCTGTAAACCCATTGCTTGTATATTTTGATCAGCGAAGATAAAAAATAAAACCCGAAAACTAAGTTAGTTTTCGGGTTTATAAATTATTGTGAGCCTACTACTAGTCTACATTATCATGTAAAAAAGAGTTGTTAGAACGCAATTGAATATCGTCGCTACTATCACCACTTAAAGAGGTTCTAGAAATTTTCTTCTCTCTTGGATTATCGTTCAAATTAACACCCTGTCTTTGGTAAGCAGGTTTCTTTTCATCGTAACTAGTTGGCGCGTTATTTTTGAATTTATAATTGAAGTCTTTCAATTTTCTTCTACGCTCATCCGCTCTTTCTCTTAACAACTCTTCGATAGGAGTTTCCATTGGATCTAATTGTTCCTCTGGGTACGACTCTCTTTTTGGAGCTACTGTCTTTTTCTCGAAGACTAATTCATCTTCAATAACTTTAGGCTCAAACTCCTCTGCTTTAGATTTAGCACCGGTTAGTTTACTTTCTAACTGCATGTAATCATCAAGACTATATCTTTTTTCACCATTCTTGTTATACTCAAGTACAGGTACTATCTCTATACTATCGTTTACATCTAAATCCTTTACTTCGTCATGTAAATCGAACATGATTACGTTTTCTTTTTCCTCTTCATCTCTTGATGAATCGAAATTAGATGTAAATCTTTCCTCTTCTTGTACTCGTAATACTTCTGGCTCTACTACCTCAATATCTCTTAAAGTTGTTGGCTTATCTACTATTACAAAATCATCTTCAGAAACATTTTCAGCTAATACTTCCTCGTAAAAAACATTGAAATTCTTAATGTAGTTCGTTGTAGGTATTAAATCGAAATCTTCTTCCTCAACGAACTCATACTTTTTTACGGGTTTGACTTCTTTTACCTCCTCTTCCTCATCATCCATTTCTAACGTATGGACCGTTTTAGTGTTAGATAACAACATTGCCTCTGCACGTTGCCCTTCTTCCAAAGTATGAATTATTTTTTTTGATTCGGTATTTACGATATCATCTTGTTGCTCAATATTGAACCCAGTTGCAATAACCGTTACAGCAATAGCTTCCCCTAAGCTTTCATCTTCACCAACACCCATAATAATGTTCGCTCCGTAACCTGCTTCTATTTGGATATGATCATTGATTTCTCCTATTTCATCAATAGTAATTTCTTGAGCACCAGAAACGATTAATAACAATACGTTTTTAGCACCTTGAATTTTGTTATCGTTCAATAACGGAGAATCCAACGCTTTCATGATAGCCTCATTTGCTCTTGCCGAACCAGATGAAATAGCAGAACCCATAATAGCAGTACCACTGTTAGACAGTACCGTTTTAGCATCACGTAAATCTATGTTTTGTGTATAGTGATGTGTAATAACTTCTGCAATACCTCTTGCAGCTGTTGCCAACACTTCATCAGCTTTAGAGAAACCAGCTTTAAAACCAAGGTTTCCGTAAACCTCTCTTAATTTATTGTTATTAATGACGATCAGCGAGTCGACATTTTTACGTAATTTTTCAATACCTCGTTGTGCTTGTTCAACTCGCATTTTACCTTCGAATTGAAACGGCATAGTAACGATACCTACAGTAAGAACATCTAATTCTTTTGCAAACTTGGCAATTACGGGAGCAGCACCAGTTCCTGTTCCCCCGCCCATACCAGCAGTAATAAAGATCATTTTGGTAGTTGTATCCAACATACCTTTAATCTCTTCCATGCTTTCCATGGCAGCCTGTTCACCAACTTCAGGGTTGGCACCAGCACCCAAACCTTCTGTTAATGACATGCCTAGTTGTATTTTGTTTGGCACAGGACTATTGTCCAAAGCTTGAGAATCTGTATTACAGATTACAAAATCAACCCCATTAATACCTGCTTGGAACATGTGATTTATGGCATTACTACCACCACCACCTACACCAATGACTTTTATAACGTTGCTTTGATTCTTTGGTAGATCAAAAGAGATATTATCAAATTCGCTGTTCTTACTCATATTCTAATTATTACTGGTTATGTATTCTTATACTATGCTTCTTACTCCGCGTTATCTAAAAATTCTTTCAATTTTTCAGACCACTTATCAAAAACAGATTTTCGTTCTTTATGTATATCGGGGCGTGCTACTACTTTCGTATCATTTTCCGCATACATTAATTCTTCTTCCTGCTCTTGCTCTTCTAAAATTTCCTCTTGCGTCAACTTCAGTTTCTCTTGATTTTTAATGGCGTTCATTAAAAGACCAACTGCCGTTGCGTATAGTGGACTAGCAACTTCTTCATCAGAATCTCCTGCTAGGTGTTCGTTAGGGTACCCAATACGAGTATCCATCCCTGTTATATATTCTACCAATTGCTTTAAATGTTTTAGTTGGCTACCGCCACCTGTCAACACAATACCTGCAATTAGTTTCTTCTTTTGCTCTTCGTGACCGTAGTTCTTGATCTCTACATATACTTGCTCAATAATTTCAACAACACGTGCATGAATTATTTTTGAAAGGTTCTTAAGAGATATTTCCTTCGGCTCTCTACCACGTAAACCTGGTATAGAAACAATTTCATTGTCTCTATTTTCTCCTGGCCATGCAGAACCAAACCTAGTTTTTAACAACTCTGCTTGCTTTTCTATAATAGAACAACCTTCTTTAATATCTTCTGTGATTACTCCACCACCAAAAGGTATTACAGCTGTATGTCTTATAATTCCATCTTTAAAAATGGCCAAATCAGTAGTACCACCTCCTATATCGATCAATGCTACACCTGCTTCTTTTTCTTCTTGACTCAATACTGCGTCAGATGATGCTAATGGCTCTAGTGTAATATTCCCTAAATCTAGTCCTGCACTTTTAATGCAACGACCAACATTCTTTATAGATACTACTTGACCAACTACTACATGAAAGTTAGCTTCTAGCCTACCACCATACATACCAACAGGCTCACGGATTTCAGCTTGTCCGTCAACTTTGTATTCTTGTGGTAAAACATGTATAATCTCTTCACCTGGTAGCATAATCAATTTGTGCACTTGATTACATAAAAGATCCACATCTTCCTCGCCAATTACTTCCTCAGAATCTTTTCTGGTAATGTAATCGCTATGTTGAAGACTTCTTATATGCTGACCTGCTATACCAACTACAACAGAACCGATTTTAAGACCAGAATTTGCTTCTGCCTCCTCAACCGCCTGTTGAATAGATTTTATGGTTTGTGTAATATTATTTACCACACCTCTGTGTACACCTAAACTTTTGGACTTACCGATACCCAAAATCTCAATCTTACCATATTCGTTTTGCTTTCCGATTATGGCAACGATTTTCGTTGTTCCTATGTCTAAACCGACTGAATATTTAGTTTGTTCCATTTTCTATTATATTTTAGTGCACACCACCTGGTTATTGAATTCTAAACTTACTTCCGCGTAATCTTCCAAGGTTTGATCCTTGTTCGCTTTGGCATAAAACGCCTTAAAATTGCTGAACTTAGCTTCCAAATCTTCAATACCGCCTATGTTCACAACAAAATTGTTAAGCCTTAATCGTAATTGATATTCACTTTCTCCTTTTATATGAATACCGATTACCGATTCACGAAAAAAATCGTCCTTATTCACGTGTTCCAATATCACATAGACATCCTCAAGGCTTTTACCACTGATAGTACCAGTGATAATGGGAACTCTTGCTGAATGATTATTAGAAAAAGGCATCCTCTTTCCTTCATCATCCAAATAGAACTTATTTTCCCCTTCTATGCGTCCTATTGGTTTCCGTTGGACTATTTTCGACGTAAGCTCACCATCTATTGTTAGATAGACTTCGGCACTTTTCACCATTTCATTGGCCTCAAGGGCCTTTTCTACAGTATTCAAAACTATATTTTCTTTAGGCACATTTTCGAGACTACCATAATTTTGTATTAACAATTTATTAACCGTCCCTTCAGTGAGGTACAAATTTTGATTGCCAACGAATTCTACCTTCATTCCCGCAACATGCTTAGCACTATTACGCTCATTAGAAAAAGCATATAACCCCATGATTACCAGAACTAAAGCCGATAACTTTATAAAATTCCAATTAACCTGCATACGACATTTCTTTTTTTATTTTCACAACTTCTAAACCGATATCTCCAGCACCCATTGTTATTAAAACTTCTGGATTCTGACTTTTAATCTCAGATATGATTTGCTCCTTTGAAATTAATTTTTTATTACTACTTTTTATCTTACCCAACAACCATTTAGAATCTATTCCTTTAAGTGGTTCTTCTCTAGCCGGATAGATATCCAACAACAGCACATTTTCGAATTGAGACAGGCTTTTTGCAAATGCATCTGCAAAATCCCGTGTTCTAGAAAATAGGTGTGGTTGAAAAATTGCCAATACCTTTTTGTTCGGATGCATTTCTGAAATTGCTTCAAAAACAGCATTGATTTCCGTAGGGTGATGTGCGTAATCATCTATAAAAATGAAATCTTCACTCTTAATTCGATATGAAAAACGCCTTTGTACACCTTTAAAAGTTGCTAATGCCTCTGCAAGGCGATGCGGTGGGGAACCTGCTTGCATCGCCATTGCGAAAGCCACTAAACCATTCAACAAATTATGTCGTCCAGGTTTGTTAAATTCAACCCCTTCTAGTTTGAGGTCAGGGGTCTCCAAATCGAATATGTAGGTGCCACGTTCTATTTTTATATTTCGGATGCAATAATCCGAATTGTCTTCAATACCATAAGTCAACCCCTCTAAAGGCAAACCATTGCGGACAAATAATTTTCCGCCCGGTTTTAATCGTTTTGTAAAATCAACAAATGTTCTTTCTAATTCCTCAGCATTTCCATAAATATCCAAGTGATCCGCATCCATTGAAGTAACACAGGCTACATTTGGTGTCAACTGCATAAATGAACGATCAAACTCATCTGCTTCTACCACTGAGTACTCCGTACCTTCTAACAAGAAATTACTATTAAAATCCTCAGAAATACCACCTAAAAAGGCTGTCATTTTAACTCCTGTTTCTTTTAATAAATGCGCTAGAATACTTGATGTCGTCGTTTTACCATGTGTACCTGCAACTGCCAAGCAAAAAGAATCTTTTGTAATTAAACCAAGAACTTCTGATCTTTTCTTAATTGTAAATCCATTGTTTAAAAAATACTGGTATTCAGAGTGATTAGAAGAAACTGCCGGCGTATACACCACCAACGTATGCTCTATATCTTTCTTAAACTCATCTGACACAGCGTTTATGTCATCTGTATAATGAATATCAATACCTGAATTCGCTAACTCTTGTGTAAGCGGACTTTCGGTTTTGTCATACCCGCCTACCGCCTTATTTATGAAAGCAAAATAACGCGCCAAAGCAGACATACCAATGCCTCCTATGCCAATAAAATACACCTTATGTATTTGCGTTAAATTCATTTTACTTTAAAATTTTTTCTATTTCATCGCAGATATCCGCAGTGGCATTCGGTAATGCCAATGCTTTTATATTCTTTGATAATGCTATTTGTTTTTCAGGCGATTTAACAACCGATTCAAATACTGTCTTAAACTGCTCATCCAATTCTTTCTCTCTGATCATAATAGCCGCATCATGCCCAACTAACGATAATGCATTCATTGTTTGATGATCTTCTGCTACTACTGGCGACGGAATAAAGAATGTTGGTTTACCCACCAAACATAATTCTGATACCGCACCTGCTCCTGCTCTTGAAATAATGAAATCTGCCGCTACATAGGCTTTATCCATCGTATTCAAAAAAGCATGCACTTTTATAGTTGCTGACTCATGAGATTTATAGGTTTCGTAATACCCTTTTCCACATTGCCAGATTACTTGCAACCTTTGTTCTTCAAAATATGCTAAATGATCTGCCACTAATTGGTTAATGCGTCTAGCACCTAAACTACCACCTAACACCAATAATGTTTTCTTATTGGCATCTAAATCAAAATAAGCCAAGGCTTCACTTTTAGTAGCCTTTAGTTCTACCAAATCTGAGCGTACCGGGTTGCCCGTCAACACAATTTTATCCTTAGGGAAAAACTTCTCCATACCCTCATAGGCCACACAGATTTTTTCCACTTTATCCTTTAATAGTTTATTAGTAATTCCTGCAAAAGAATTCTGCTCTTGCAACAAACATGGCACCCCTTTAACGGTGGCCATTTTTAACAATGGACCGCTAGCAAAACCACCTGTACCAATTACGGCGTGTGGTTTAAACTTAGATACGATGCTGTTTGCTTTCATTAAACTACTTATCAATTTTATAGGAAATAGTAGATTTTTAAGGGTCAATTTTCGCTGAATCCCCGTAATCCACAATCCTTCTATTTTGTACCCTGCTTGGGGTACCTTTTCCATCTCCATTCTATCCTTAGCGCCCACGAACAAAAATTCCGCATCAGGATATCTTCTTTTCAATTCATTTGCTATGGCTATCGCCGGATAAATATGTCCGCCAGTACCACCTCCCGATAGAATAAACTTATAACTGCCCACTTAAAATTTCTAAAGGGTTCGTCTCATCTATATCACTATCAGAAGCACTCTCTTGTACTATACTTTTATTACTTGCACTTAAAATGATACCTATTGCCAAACAGGTCATCCAACTAGATGTACCTCCGCTACTTACCAGTGGTAAATTTTGTCCTGTTACCGGAAACAATTCTACCGCTACCGCCATATTTATCAACGCCTGAAACACAATCGGCAACCCTACGCCTAGCACCAGCAGTTTACTAAAAATTGAAGCACAACCATTGGCTACTACCACAATCCTGAACAATAGAAATAGGTAAAATAGCATCAACACAAATCCGCCAATTAAGCCATATTCCTCTACTATTATTGCATAGATAAAATCTGATGAACTCTGTGGCAAAAAGTTCTTTTGCACACTCTTACCTGCACCTTTACCCATTATACCACCAGTAGCTATTGCAATTTTAGCTTTTTCGATCTGATAGGTTCCTTCCGTATCGTCTGGGTTGGAAAAGCTATCTATACGGCTCATCCAAGTATCTACCCTATTTGGGAATAAATCTGGAAAAGCTTTTGCCGTTAGTATAAATATGGACAGAAATAGAATTCCCGTTCCAACGATTCCCAACAAGTATTTCATAGGATACCCTCCTAAGAAACAAAGCACCATGACCATTGAAAATACAATAGCCGCCGTAGAAAAGTTCGCCGGTAAAATAAGGGCTACCACTAAGAAAACCGGAAGCCACAATGGCAATATGCTTTCTTTAAAGGTTATTTTAATCTCTCTTACTTTAGAGAAATACCGTGCCACATAAATCATTAAAACAACTGCCGCCAAGTTAGATGGCTGAAAACCGAAACCTACTAAAGGAATACGAATCCAACGACTATCATTGGTACCACCACCAGATGTACCTTGCGCCAATACGAATATGAGTAATACCAGTACTATTGGCAGGGCTATCATAGACAACCCTTTAAAAAAGTGCGTAGGTATTTTATGTACTCCATAAATAATTCCAAATCCTAAAAACAACAAGATGGCATGTTTTACCAAATGCCCTACAGGTGTACCGTTACCTACCACATACACCAAATTACTACTGGCGCTGTAGACAGGTAAAAATGAAAATAAGGCCAAGAGCGCCGCAATGGCCCAAATAGCTTTATCTCCTTTTATATTTTGGAATATATTCAACACCTTATAGGTTCTTTACACAGTTCTTAAATTGATCTCCACGATCTTCATAGTTCTTAAACAAATCGAAACTTGCACATGCTGGCGACAACAAAACCGTATCTCCACGTTCTGCAATTTTATAAGCTACTTTCACAGCTTCTTCCATTGCATATGTTTCAACCAATAGATCTACCGCATTACCAAATACATGCTTTATCTTTTCATTATCCTCGCCCAAGCAAATAATTGCTTTTACCTTCTCACGTACCAATGGCATTAACTCCATGTACTCATTTCCTTTATCTACACCGCCTACGATCCATACTGTAGGTGATTTCATGCTATCTAATGCATAATAAGCAGCGTTTACATTCGTTGCCTTAGAATCATTGATATATTCTACATGATGTATTTTCAACACCTTCTCCAAACGGTGGGGAGCCCCTTGAAAATTAGAAACACAAGCTCTAATCGTCTCCTTTCGGATTCCTATCAATTTTGCAATTGTGGAAGCTGCCATCGTGTTCTTTACATTGTGCTGACCTTCTAAGGCCAAAGTGTCTTTAATCATGCTAATAGTGTCTGTTGTTGTTTTTATTATTATCTCGTTTTGTTCTATGAATGCACCTTGTTCAAATTGTTTGTTCAGTGAAAAGGGCATCAATTTTGACTTGACCGGGTTTTTGTTCAACCATTCTACCAAAACGGTATCATCTGCATCATATATCAAATAATCGTTTTCGTCTTGGTTTTCCGCTATTCTAAATTTTGAAGCGATATAATTTTCAAACTCATACTCATACCGATCTAAATGATCTGGCGTAATATTCGTAATCACCGCTATGTGCGGTTTAAAATCTACAATACCGTCTAGTTGAAAACTACTGATCTCAAGCACGTAATACTCAAAATCATTCTCTGCAACCATTTTCGCATAACTATCACCAATGTTCCCTGCCATTCCCACTTTTAATCCGGCGTTCGCCAAAATGTGGTTCGTTAGCATGGTAGTCGTTGTTTTTCCATTGCTTCCCGTGATACCAATAATTTTTGCATCGGTGTATTTAGATGCAAATTCTATCTCTGATATTACAGGAATGCCTTTCGCTACCAACTGCTTCACCAAGGCTACTTTATCTGGTATACCCGGACTCTTCATTACTAAATTGGCTTTTAGTATGCGGTCTTCTGAATGCTGTTCTTCTTCCCAATCAATTCCAAAATGTTCAAGAACGTTTTTATACTTCTCTTTAATTTTTCCTTTATCGGACACAAATACATCGTATCCTTTTTTTAATCCTAAAATGGCTGTTCCTACTCCACTTTCTCCTCCGCCTAGAACTACTAACAGTGCCATTATCTAATTTTTAAAGTCACTATAGTTACAATGGCCAATAGTATTCCCACAATCCAAAATCTGGTTACGATCTTACTCTCGTGGTACCCCATTTTCTGATAATGGTGATGTAGTGGCGACATTAAAAATATACGTCTGCCCTCTCCAAATTTTTTCTTCGTGTATTTGAAATACCCTACTTGCATCATTACCGAAAGTGACTCCGCAAAGAAGATTCCGCATAACACTGGTATCAATAATTCTTTACGCACTATTATCGCAATTACAGCAATAACTCCACCTATGGTCAAACTTCCTGTATCTCCCATAAATACTTGTGCTGGGAAAGCATTGTACCATAAAAACCCTATCAACGCCCCTACAAAAGCAGTTATGAATATTAATAATTCTCCTACTCGCGGTATGTACATAATATCCAAGTAATCGGAGAATATGATGTTACCAGACACCAGGGCGAATATGCCCAGCGTAAATACTATTATTGCCGATGTACCTGCCGCAAGCCCATCTATACCATCAGTTAAATTTGCTCCGTTAGATACTGCAGTTACAATTAGAATGATAATTGGAATGAACATTAACCACGCATAATCTTTTGCATCATCTCCTGCCCATGCTATTAAGCTCTCATAATCAAACTCATTGTTTTTAAAGAAAGGAACCGTTGTCATGGTCGATTTAATTTCCGCTCCTTTTACTTGCTCTACTGTATACGCTTGTGTAATTATCGTTTTATCGTGATCACGCATGGTCACCTCTGGGTGAAAATAAAGCACGGCACCTACGATAAGCCCTAGTACTACCTGACCTAATACCTTAAACCTGCCTTTTAAGCCTTCTTTGTTCTTTTTAAACACTTTGATGTAATCATCCAAAAAACCAATAGCCCCCATCCACAACATGGTGAATATCAATAGGATGATGTAAATATTTTCTAATCGAGCAAAAAGTAACACCGGTATTAATGTTGCCATTATAATGATAACACCACCCATAGTTGGCGTACCTGCCTTTTGCTTTTGACCGTCTAAACCTAGATCACGAATAGTTTCACCTACTTGCTGCTTTTGTAGAAAAAGAATAACACGCTTACCGTAAACAGTTGCTATCATTAGCGAAAACAAAATAGCCATTGCCGCACGGAATGTGCTAAACTGAAACAGCGAAGCTCCAGGCAACTGGTATTGTTTTTCTAAATATTCGAACAGGTAGGTTAACATATATTCTGTATTCTTGCTACTAAGCCTTGGTTATTTATCTAAGCTTGTTAAAAGCTCTTTTACTATTTTAAAATCATCGAAATCTATACGAACGCCATTGCTTTCTTGGTAGGTCTCATGACCTTTACCGGCTATTAATATGATATCGTTATCATTTGCTAGTTGGCATGCCGTTTTAATGGCTTGCTCTCTATTTTCAATAGACAATATTTTCTTTACGTTCTGTGGCTCTACGCCTGCCTCTATTTCCGCAATTATCTCAGTTGGGGATTCGGTACGTGGATTGTCAGAGGTGAAAATAATCTTGTTGCTCATCTCTGATGCGATATTACCCATTACCGGACGCTTTGATCTGTCTCTATCGCCACCACACCCCACAACGGTGATGACGTTTTCATTTCCAGTTCTCAACGTGTTGATTGTCTCAAGCACATTCTTTAGGGCGTCCGGCGTATGGGCATAATCAACTATTGCCGTAATTTTATTTTTCGATATATAATATTGGAACCTTCCATCCACATTCTCCAACTCGCTTATTAAACGAAGGGTTTCTAAATGCTCCAATCCTAATAAATCTGCAGTAGCATAAATTGCCAGCATATTATAGGCATTGAAATGACCTATTAATTTGCTCCAAAGCTCATTGTCATTAATTTTCAATAATTGACCATCGAACTGATTCTCTAAAATCTGTGCTCTGTAATCCGCATAGTTTTTTAAGGCGTAAGTTGCTTTTCTAGCCTTGGTATTCTGCAACATGACCAAACCGTTCTTATCGTCTATATTCGTTAGTGCAAATGCCTTTTTAGGCAATTGATCGAATAATATTTTCTTAGTATCGCGGTACTCTGCAAATGTTTTATGGTAGTCTAGGTGATCATGAGAAAGATTCGTAAAAATCGCTCCTTCAAATACCAGACCTTCTGTTCTTTTTTGGTGAATACCATGAGAGCTTACTTCCATAAAGCAATACTCTACACCGGCATCGTTCATCAATTTCAAATGCTTATTGATCACCAATGCATCTGGTGTGGTATGTTTTGTTGCAAATTCAGTATCATCGACCATGATTTTAATGGTGGATAATAACCCAACTTTAAATCCTGCTTTTTTAAATAACTGATACAACAAACTAGATACGGTCGTTTTACCATTTGTACCCGTAACCCCAACCAATTTTAAATTCTTTGATGGTGTACCATAGTAGTTAGACGCCATCAACGCTAATGCTTGATTGCCGCTTTTTACCTCTACATACGTAACCTCATCTACCATGTTTGCCGGCAATTGCTCGCAAACAATAGCTCTTGCACCAGCCGCAACTACTGCATCTATATATTTATGACCATCTGTCAACGTGCCTTTTATAGCAACGAAGGCATCTCCTTTTTGAACCTCACGAGAGTCAAAACGAACAGACGCTATATTACAAGAAGTAGTACCGCTAACAGCAGCAATACGCACTCCATACAATATGTCTTTTAATGGCATCATATTAATTCTAATACTATTTTTTTCACAGACTTTAAATCCGTGCCTTTGTTGATGGATTGGTTTTTAACCTTTCCATTTCCTTTTACTATTACTTCTATTCCTAAATTCTCTAAAATGGCAACGGCATCCATACCGCACATACCTTTTACATTAGGTACTTCTGAATATTTCTGTTGTGCCGCCTTGTAATACCCTTTATGAGAATCTTCGTTTTTAGCGATCAATACATCTCTAACATCAACTTCACTTGTTAATGGAGAGGTAGCGTATACTTTTTGTGCTACAGATTTAAATACCGGACCAGATACATCTGCACCGTAATACCCTACACTTTTGTCTGGCTTGTGAATTACCACAATACAAGAGTACTTTGGATCATCTGCCGGAAAATAACCTGCGAACGAAGAAATGTACTCGTACTTAGATTTATCCTTAGACACATAATTAGTCTGCGTTGTTCCCGTTTTTCCTGCCATAGAAAAGTTCTTTGAATACATACCGTGACCTGTACCGTGATCTTTTTCTACTACATTCTTTAATATCTGCTGTACCTTCTTTACTGTAGACTGTGAGCAAATTGCAGGATTCAATACTTTTTTATCGAACTTCTCAATAGACTTGTTCCACTCCTTAACTTCTTTTAAAAGTCTTGGTTTTACCATTTCCCCATCATTTGCAATGGCATTATAAAAAGCCAAAGTCTGTAGCGGAGTCATAGAAACCTCATAACCATAAGCCATTTGTGCCAATGAAAGTCCAGACCAACCTTTGTCACCTGGGTAACGCAATACAGGTTTACCTTCACCCACAACCGGAAGTCCTAATTCTTTATGAACACCCATACTCATTAGCCTGTTCACATATTTCTCTGGGTCGTTCTTGTACCCATTGTTTATCATTTTAGCAAAGGCAACGTTAGATGAAACTTCAAATGCTTTGGACATTGATATTTTACCGTGTCCGCCACGCTTGGTATCCTTTACCCAGTGCTTATATATTTTCCATCTACCGTTTTCAGTATCAATTACGGTACTGGTATCTATTATTTTATCTTCTAGAGCCGCCACCAAATTCATCAACTTAAAAGTAGAACCTGGCTCATGAGACTCGCCAATAGCGTAGTTTAAACGCTCGTAATATTTTCCGTCAGTGGTTTGACCCAAATTCGAAATTGCTTTTACCTCTCCGGTTTTCACCTCCATTACGATTACCGTTCCGTGATCTGCTTGGTATTTCTCTAACTGACCCAATAATGCATGGTGCGCTATATCTTGTATATTAATGTCAATAGTAGAATACACATCATAACCATCTTTTGGCTCTATGATATTATCGTTACCAATAGGTTTCCACTGCCCTTTTGCTATTTTTTGCTTTAAACGCTTTCCAGATATACCTCTTAGGTATTCACCAAAAGCACCTTCCATACCCACACGGGTATAATATCCGTTTTCGTCTTTACGCTCGTACCCAACACTACGTTCTGCAATTTTACCTAACGGGTGCTCTCTCTTTACATGTTGTTCAATGATCAACCCGCCTTTGAACGCTCCTTTATTAAACAGCGGAAATTTCTTTACCGCCATGTATTCTGAATAATCTAGATTACGCACTATTAATGCATATCTATTTTTATTCTCTCTTGCCTTTCTTAAAATCTGCTGATAGTGAGAAGATGTTTTCCCAAATTCTTTTGCCAAGGCATCTGAAAGTGGTTTTACATTTTCCTTGAAATCTTCGTTACTTACGGTAACAGCATCAAAATGTACCGTGTACTTAGATACTGAAGTTGCCAAAAGGCTACCGTCATCTGAATATAGGTTACCTCTATTGGGCTCAATAGTGAACATACGCTCTGTACGCGTATCTGCCATTGCCTGGTATTTTTCACCGTCAACAATTTGTATGGAGACCAGCTTAAATAGCACCGCACCAGCAAAGAGTACCATGAACCCTGCTACTACGTAGAGCCTTTTTAATATGCTTTTATCTGTTGTCGCCATTATTCCTCAACATTTAAAGATTTCACTTTAATTTTCTGCGGGGGAGTTTCTGACGGAAAAAGTCCTTTTTCGGAAATTTTACCTGTAATGCTCGACTCTAATTTTAACTGCTGCACATCTGATCGCATATCTACGAACTCATTACGCAATTCTTTTACCTCTTCATTTAATAAAGCGATACGGTGTACTTTTTGGTCGGCACTATGAGAGCTACTGATCATTACAGTCGCCAAAAAAGAAATGAAAATAATGAACAGCCAATTTTTAGGGGCGTCACCGCTCACCAAAAATTTACCCTTCAAAAGGTCTAAAACACCCGTTTTCACTTTATTTTTTGCCATTTCGCTCTGCTATCCTCAATTTTGCACTACGTGCTCTGTTATTCAATTTTATTTCTTCTCTAGTTGGCACTATCAATCCGCCAACCTTTTTTAACGGTACATCTATATTCCCGTAAAAATCCTTTTCTGGCTCTCCTTCAAACTGTCCTGCTCTTATAAATCTTTTTACAAGCCTGTCTTCTAAAGAGTGGTAACTAATTACACTTAGTCTACCGCTATCATTCAATAATTCTGGCACTTGCTCCAAAAACTCTTTGATCACTTCTATCTCTTGATTCACCTCTATACGAATCGCTTGGTATATCTGTGCCAAAATCTTATGCTGCCTGTGCTCTGGCAAAAACTGCTTCAACGCTACTTTTAGCGCATCTGTAGTTTGTATCTGCTCTACCTCCCTACTGGCAATAATTACTTTTGCCATAGCGTTCGCATTTCTTATATCTCCGTATTCAAACAATACCTTACGCAAATCATCATACGTGTACTTATTGACTACTTCAAAAGCAGATAGCGTATTACGCTTGCTCATTCGCATATCTAAATCTGCATCAAAACGGGTAGAGAATCCTCTTTCCGCTTGATCGAATTGATGCGATGAAACGCCAAAATCAGCTAATATTCCATCAACCTTACGAATGCCATAGAACTTTAAAAATTGAGAGATGTATCTAAAATTTTCCGCTATCAACGTAAATCTTGGATCACCTAACGTATTTGCTTGCGCATCTTCGTCTTGATCAAAAGCAAACAATTTGCCTTCTGCACCCAACCTTTTTAATATTTCTTTAGAGTGACCGCCACCACCAAATGTCACATCTACATAAATTCCACCTTCTTTGATGTCTAAACCGTCAACCGATTCTTTCAGTAATACTGGGTTATGATACATCTCCACTTGGTTTTTCACCTAACATTACACGCTTTGCCAACTTCACCTTCTCTTCTTTTGTTGCACTTATAGATTCATCGTATGCTTTCTTATCCCAAATCTCTAATCGCTTACCTATTGGTGCAATTACCACTTCTTTAGAAATGCCCGCTAACGAAATAATATCCTTTGGTATCAACAATCTTCCGGTAGCATCTACTTCTACTTGACGCAAACCTGCCGTGTACATTCTTATAAATTGTAGGTTTTCTTCATCAAACCTGCTCTTTTCATTCAATTCTGCCATCACTCTGTGCCACTCATATGCCGGATATAACTCCAAGCACTCGCTCAAATATGATTTTTTTATAAAAAACCCATCTTTTAGGATCGGAGCCACTTGATTGCGCAGCGCAACCGGGAGCATAATACGCCCCTTAGCATCAGCTTTGCAGTTAAATGTCCCAAAGAAATAAATGTCCAAATTGGATGTGTTTAGTTTATATAACTCAAATATATAAATATTATTACCACATTTTACCACTAAAAACCACTTTGTTAATAAATTACCCCACTTTTGAGCACGTTTTTGCACTTCATCGATTTTTATGGGATAATTTTCCCACTCGCCCCGTAATTCTCTAAAAATTCAAATCTTAAAGTTTCAAGTACTCACCTTATCGAAAAGAGTTGTTTGCTATTCTCTGTAATTACCTATATTTGGACAATTACTGATGAGTAGTGCGCATGGAAAACGATTTGATCAACGAAGGAGGATTTAAGTATATAGAGAAAGGCGAAGGCAAACCCATAATTATTCTTCACGGACTAATGGGCGGACTTAGTAATTTTCAAGGAGTATCTGACTATTTCCCTCCCAAAGGTTATAAAGTACTTATTCCTGAATTGCCCTTGTACTCTATGCCGATGTTGAAGACAACGGTTAAGAACTTTGCCAAATACCTTAAGAAATTTATAGATTATAAAGAGCTAGACGATGTTATTCTTCTAGGCAACTCTTTAGGTGGCCATATTGGTCTTTTACATACCAAATTATACCCGGCAAAAGTAAAGGCCTTGGTAATTACCGGTAGCTCTGGACTTTATGAAAGTGCTATGGGCGACGGTTACCCCAAACGTGGTGATTATGAGTTTATTAAAAAGAAAGCACAAGATGTTTTCTATGACCCAGAAGTTGCTACCAAAGAAATAGTAGATGAAGTTTTTGCTACGGTTAACGATCGTGTAAAATTGGTAAAGACCTTGGCAATTGCAAAAAGCGCCATACGCCATAACATGGCACAAGATTTACCAAAAATGAAAACCCCTACGTGCATTATTTGGGGAAAAAATGATAGCGTTACTCCGCCAGATGTTGCAGAACTGTTCGATGAGCTTTTACCTAATTCAGATTTATTTTGGCTGGATAAATGCGGACATGCACCTATGATGGAGCACCCAGACGAATTCAATACCATTCTTGATGATTGGTTGACGAAAAACAATTTCTAAATACCCTACGGATGAAAATAAAGTCGGCCGACTTTGTAATGAGCAATTCTGATGTTGCCAAATGCCCAAAAGAACCCTTACCCGAGTATGCCTTTATTGGTCGTTCTAACGTAGGTAAGTCTTCTTTGATAAATATGTTGACCGAGCGTAAAAGCTTGGCTAAAATTTCTGGTAGACCCGGTAAAACACAGCTTATTAACCACTTTAAAATCAATGAGAATTGGTTTCTGGTAGATTTACCTGGTTACGGTTATGCCCGTGTTTCCAAAAGAGATAAAAAGACCTTTCAAAAATATATTACCAACTACTTTTTACAACGAGAGCAACTGGTTTGTTCTTTTGTACTTGTAGATGTACGCCACGATCCGCAACCTATAGATATGGAGTTTATGCAATGGATGGGCGAAAACGGAGTACCCTTTGCCATTATCTTCACAAAGGCAGATAAATTAAAGCCTAAGGCAGTTGAGCGTCAAGTTCAAAAATACTTAGACCAACTTTTAGCCGATATGTGGGAAGAAACACCACCACACTTTATTACTAGCTCTAGCCACCGTAGCGGTCGAGATGAAGTACTAGCCTATATAGACGATATTAACGAGAAATTTTTTGAGGCAACTAAAAAATAGTTTTTGGTTGTTCGTTGTTGGCTGTTCGATTTTTGAACCCTGCGCGTTTTGTGTTAGTTCTTAGTAATTCTCACTTTTTACCTTTCGCTATTAATGACCTAATACTCTTTACTTAATACTTTGTACCTCTTACCTTGTACTTTGTACTTAATACGCTGTACTTTTTACTCTTCAAAAACGAAATGTCAGTTCGTGTGGATTTTTTACTGAAGCATAGCGGAGGTGAAAAATTTATATCGAGAACCGTCGCGTGTTCCAAACCTGTTCTCGATACAAATTTTCTCATACTTCGAAAATTCACTCGAACTGATAATGTTACTTACTAACGAAAACAACTGAAAACTGGCACTGCCAACTGAACACTTTACTAACTCTCGTCAACGTCATAGCGAGCATAGCGCGGCTATCTGCTTGTTTGGAACACAAATCACTTCGGCTATGCTCAGCGACCGAGTAAAACCAACAACCGACAACCAACAACTATCAACCAAATACAAAACACATTCAATAGATTGCCACGTCGCGAAAAGCTATTCGCAATGACGTTCCTGAATTAACCGTCATAGCGAGCATAGCGCGGCTATCTGCTTGTTTGGAACACAAATCAATTCGGCGACGCTCAGCGACAGAGTAAGACCAACAACGAACAACTATCAACCAAACACAAAACACACATTCAACAGATTGCCACGTCGCGAAAAGCTTCTCGCAATGACGTTTCTGAATTAACCGTCATAGCGAGCATAGCGCGGCTATCTGCCTGTTTGGAACACAAATCAATTCGACTATGCTCAGCGACCGAGTAAGACCAACAACTATCAACCAATCAAAGCAATATACACTGCCAACTGAAAACTGGCACTAAAAACTGCCAACGGAACTAACAAGCTCCTCCACGGTCTCCATAGCATTCATTTTCTCAGTAGACACCAACACTTCCAAATCATGATCCGTTTCTACTAATATGATAGGAAAAGTAAACTTATGCCCAAACTTACTTTTGTACTTTTCTTGAAACTCGTCTTTATGGAAGAATTCTAGTTCAAAGCCTTTCGCTAACAAACGCTCCCTAAACGCTTTCCACTGCTTGTTTTCTGTAAACGAACCAAAAGTTAGCGAGCACAGCGCGCAATTATACGTAGCTGGGTTTATAATTTTATGAGCGAAATCTAGCAATTTGCTACCAGCATCGCTATTGGCATTATAGATAAATAGAATTTTCTTTGACATACGCTATCTGTCGTATAAAATACCCAAACCATACATGAAATTTGACCAGTTATGGTTTCCCGTAATGTAGTATGAAATGGAAATTGTAGGTTTATTCTTTAGTGGTATATTAGGAGTGCGATTGCACATATTTCTTAGTATAGTGCAATATGTATAATTGCAATCAAATGCACTAGTTAGCTGCAAGCTTGAAAAATAACCTAAATGAAAAAATGGATTTTAATAATTATCGGAATGATAATCGCAACAATGGTTATTGGAAATTTGAACAGCGAAAATTCAAATATTATTGAGGACGAACGGACTTATAATAAGTCGTGGCGGACACCAATCAAAGACGAGTTTCTGAAAATCGGAAAATTAATGCTTGCTAACGGAATCAAAGGCTGCGGGGAATACCACGTAAAAGAGGTTACGGAGGGAGAATATGTAATTGCCTGTACGCAAGACGGAAAAAACTGGAATTACTATGTTTCTTGGCCAAATAATAATAAAATATATAGGACAAATGAGGAGATGGAATCTAAATTGACTCCTCCAAGGTAAAAGCCAACAGAAGACTAACTTAGGAAACCTAAACGTAATGCAGACTTTAGGACATAACTGAAAGGTCTGTGTATATTTATAAGTTGTTAAATCTTATGGATTTAGCTTTGAACAAGAAAAGATAAAACTAAATAAAAAGCTTTAGCTAAGTATCCAGACGTAAACGAATATTTTTCTTGCCTCTGCACTACGGTTAGCGCAACCATTGCCAGCAATAAAACCACTCAGATACTAATGGAAAAAAGCCACATTATTTTAAAGCCAACAAGGAATATTGAAAAAAATTTCGACTTATCTGACACGCTGAAAAACATTGAGATACCTATTAAAAGTAGGGAATTGGCCAAGAACTATTTGAAAAATAAGAAACTCTCTGATGACTTAAATCACGACTTATTATTGGAATTTGACAATTCTATGATTTTTGGTTTTGATTTTTTAAATGCGGGAGTTAAATATGTAATTCCAGAAATTAATCCAACGACAATATTATACTCTAACGCTACAATGTTTTATAAAAATTTAATATTGTCTAGAGTAAACCTTTTTGAAAAATCACCGACACTTAATGAATTTAATAAACCGATTGATTTAAAAATCTTCGGTGAGTTTTTTCAATACGCATCAAATTGTATTATTAATCTACAAGCTACAGTTGAATGTTTTTCAAATAGGAGAATTCCGAAAAATATTTTGGATGAATGTATTGATAAAAATGGTGACATTTTTGACCCTTCTATAACTCATAAACTGGATACTTTACTTCCAAAAGTTTACGGAAAAAGATTTAGAACTAAGTTTAAACGTGACAATTTAAGAGTAAGGAAAGTAATTGAAATTAGAAATGAGATTATTCATCTTACGCCTAATTCAGATAAAACTAATACAAAGTATAAATCTCTCTACCGAAAAATAATAAGTTTTGACTATGAAAAAGCGATAAATGCTGTTAGAAATTTAGTGAATTTCTATGAACCGAACTTGATAGAGGATTGTCCTTGTGGGAATGAATATCATTATGAAATAATAATTAATGAAAAAAAATAATTACTACTGGCTACAATGTATTAAAACAATAGCGGTTGAATCGCTAAATCGAAAATAAGTAAAAATAAAAAAGGTCTGTGTTTAACCGAAAAGTTATGGAGTGAAAATCTGCTACTATTCTTTTACTAGACCGTTAGGCAAAATTTGAATGGAACACTTTAAACACATAAAAGTAACAACAACTTCTTCACTTCAAAATGTAGAAATTGAGGAATATATTGAACCGATTTCAGTAAGTATTGTAATTGGTATGAACTTTTTTAAAGACTTTTTATCTGGTTTTCGAGATATTTTTGGAGGAAAATCAAATACTTACACAAAATCATTAGAAAAAATTAATCAACAAGCTATTTACGAATTAAAAAAGCGTGCTCATTATTTAAAAGCAAACTACGTCATCGGACTGACAATCGAAAACGACGAAATTGCCGCTCAAGGAAAATCAATGTTAATGGTTACAGCAATGGGAACTGCTGTTAGAGCTGCAGGAAAAAATAAAGAATTAACAAATAATTCCACATTAATAGATTTAGAAGCTTTTGAACAACTTGAACTAAAAACTAAACTTCTAAAAAAAGCAGAAAGCGACAATCTCAATTTGACCGAAAATAATTGGAAATTAATAATAGAAAATCAGATTTCGGAATTAAGCCCATTTCTTTTAAACAAAATGACCGAAAGCCAAAACTCAACGGATTTCAAAGAAAACTTAAAGGTTTTTTTTGAAAATATAGATAGAGAATTGGCAACAAGAGAGATCTTTGCATTTATAGAAAATAATGAAGAACACGATTTAAAACCAGTTTTCAGCATTGTTAAAGAATTAAATTTAGTTGACTTTGACAAAAACCTTTCCTTACTATCAAGCGACAATCAAAATCTTAACAACGTTGGAGCTTTAATATCTGGAGTTCATAAAAAAACCTATTTCAAATCGGACATAAAAGCAATCAAAGAAACTATTGATAAACTGGAAAGTAAGTTTCCTATTAAAGTTGAGTTTTACCAAACATTAGACAATTTGTCAAGAAAAGACATTGAGGTTTGGAAATGCGAATGTGGAAAAGAAAATAGCTTGGAACGAGAAATTTGCAGAGGTTGTAATAAAGACATTCACGGTTTTAAAAACTCAAACATTAATCTGAAAGAAATAAAAGAAAATTTAAAACATAGATTAGAAATATTAGAAAAAAACTTTGCCTAACAAAGAACTGAGATAAAAAAACAACAAAAATCTTCCTTCATCTACGACAATATAATTCTATGCCAATAAATTTAAAATCAGATTCTTTGAGCTTTTTTTTAAAAAAATAATTGTAAATCACAAGACAACTAATCAATTGTAAATACGTTATCGCTTATTTAAGTTTTATCCTTAATGGCAAGAATATATAGAAACATAGAATCATTAAAATCTCTTAAATATGAATTAGAAAGTAGAGGTGTTACTAGATTTAAATCTGTTAGAGATATTAAAGATTTTTTAAAAAAATTTGATTCGGAAAAACAAACAGTTCTAAATGACACTAAAAACGAACTGGATGAAGAATATCATAAAACCTGTATACGTCTTAAAAATAACACCCAAAAAAAGATTGAAATAACCAACTTAGCGACAGAAAAGATTGATGGACAAATTGCAGATTTACAATCGAAAATTAATATAATTCATAAAAAGAACAGTCTTAATTTTATAAACAAAATACTATCAAGTGTAAAGCTTTATTATTTAAACAAACAATGCAATGATTTTAAAGGCAGGAAATCTAAAATACTCAATAAAATTGTTCAGCCATTATCTCAAAAAATTAAAATCGACCAGGTATTTATAAATAAATACGAATCTAATAAGCAAATTCTGATTGAAAGAAGTGCCCAAATTAAAATTAAAGAATTAGAATTCACCCGTGATGTTTTAGAAGAATGTAAAAACCTAATTTCCGGAGCAATAGGAGAAAACTTGGTTGTAAAAGAAATCAAAAAACTTTCTGACGATTTTATTTTGATCAATGATTTTAAATTAGATTTTTCTCCGCCGATTTTTCACAAACAACAAAACGAGAGAATTTACTCTATACAAATAGACCACCTTTTAATCTCAAAAGCAGGTATCTTTATAATAGAAACAAAAAACTGGAGCAAAGAATCTGTCAATTCTATTAGTCTGAGGTCACCCGTTGAACAAATTAGAAGGTCGAATTTTGCTCTTTATATATACATTTCGGAAAATATAACTTTAAACGAACATCATTGGGGAGAACAAAAAATTCCAATTCGCAACCTTATAGTTATGATTAATAACAAACCAAATACTCAATTTAAATATGTAAGTATAAAATTATTGAGAGAACTAAATGCCTATATTAATTACTTTGAACCAATTTTAACCGAAGAACAACTTAATAAAATAACAAGTCAATTAGTTTAAATAAAGACTACAACGCAAACACAAAACATGGAACAACAAGGCTCCAATATCATTACAAATCGATACAAGAAATTTATAAAAACGGTTTGCGAAACAGACATTGTTTACGCGCTTCAAAACCATGAAGGTTTTGCAACCTCAGCCTCTGTGCAGTATGATGATGAAAATGACAGACCTGTTGGTGTACTTTGTTTCTGGGCAGAAAGTGGCAGGGCGAAATCTTGCTCCATAAATCATTGGGCAAACTACCAGCTTACTGAAATAGCATTAGCAGACTTTATAGAAAACTGGGGTGTAGGCATGGAAAATGACGGAATACTAGCTGGTATCGAGTTTGACCAAAATATGTTCGGCTATGAGGCGAAACCTTTAGATTTAATTCTGGACTTAGTAGCTGAAATTAAAACGACCAAAAAGAGTATATCTCTTCAAAAATTTAATGGCATAGCGGACTTAGAAGAACAGGCGAAAGTTGCAAATGGGTAGTATAATAAATCATACCTTATATATTGCAATAGATAAATTCTATGAAATTCAAAAATTGGAAAAAAGACGGGTTCATAATTTTATCTATTATCACGACTATATCTGTATTCACATTACAAAGTTGCAAGGACAACCTTAAAGCCGATATCGAAAAAGATGTTATTTCTGAACAGAAAAATCTAAATGAAATTGTAAGTGAAGAAGATATCGAAAGCCTATTCTTATTAAAAGACAATTCCGATTTTTCCATAGCATTGCATCAAATCCTTGTAAATAGATATGAAAAGAATCCAGATTCGCTGAATCAAATTCAATGGGATTTATTTTTGTGTATGCATTTAGAAAATGCAGGTCAATCAGGAACTATACTGACTTTTTTAGAAGAATGGTTCCCTGACAAGAGAGAACAAGTAATTATATCATTAACTGAAATAGGCGCAGTTAAATCTGCAGAAAGCATAAAACTTGCAGTTACCTTACTTCCAAAAGATGGTAGTTCTTTTTTCGATAATCCCACAGAAAACTCTGATCGATTTATGATGACATTAAATAGTTTATTCATAAATTATCCAGACGGACCAATGCCAGATTTATATCGTAAATATGCTGAAAAGCATAGAGATGAAATTTAAAAAAGAGGAATTGTAAAAAATTAAACTTTTATCATTAACTCCTCTATAGTACTGATATTAAACATAAGTAATGGAGAAAGAATTAAAACCTTTATGGAGTAAAATTTTCAATTTCGATTGGAAATTTGGACTCTTTTTAATTCTTCTTATCTGTATTCCACGTTTTATTTTAGTCTTACATGGCAATGAAATTGCCAATATGCAATTTGTAGGCATACTAATGCTTGTAATGGCTATTATACCTTTCCTTTTCTTAAGCAAATATGGCAGAAGAAAAATAGGAATACAAAAACCAACCAATTATCGCTGGCTATTTTTTGCTTTGGGTATCGGTATCGCATTTAGTATTTTACTGTACTTTTTAGGCGATACACTTTATGGCAATACCTACCAGAATTGGTATCAATACATTGCCAAGTCTTATAACATTCCACAAGAAATGAATGAGCAGAGCAAACTCATCATGTTTGGTATTTCCGCTTTCATTGGTATGTCATTTAGCCCTATTGGAGAGGAGCTATTTTTTAGAGGTATTGTACATTCAAGTTTTGCAAATTCCGTAGGTGACACCAAGGCTTCTATAATTGATAGTGCTGCATTTGCCCTAGTTCATATTTCACATTTCGGACTTGTATTCCATAACCAACAATGGGAGTTTCTACTTCTTCCATCGCTAATATGGGTATTGAGTATGTTTGCCGTAAGTATTCTATTTTACATTTGCAGAAAACGTTCTGGCTCTATTCTAGGAGCAATAATATGCCATGCCGCTTTCAATTTAGGAATGACTTATTGTATCTTCTACCCATTATCCGGTAATTGAAATAGATATTAAGCAATTACAAGCCACCGACCACCAACTTAAACAACGAAAAATGAAAAACTTAAAAATTGTAGCAGGTCTTCTGATCGTATCATTCTTTATTTCTTGCGCAGAGACTCCTAAAGAAGCAAAAGAAAAAAGCACCGAAGCCACGCCAATAACAACAGAAGGTTCTAGCATAAAAGTATTGAACTTTGCTACTTTCCACATGGGGTATACCAGCGATGCCCACACCATGGATTTTGATGAAAACAATGAGAAAAATAAAGACTCTATCCACCAAATAGCTAAAATGCTATCTGCGTTTAAACCTACTGTTATTATCGTAGAAACCGTACCTGAATACAACGAGACTTTACAAAAGAACTACGCTACTTATTTAGAGGCGCCAGAGACTAATTTTGAAGAACCAAATGAAGTTGAACTTCTTGCTTTTGAATTGGGAAGATTAGCGGGTGTAAAACGTATTTATGGTGTTGATCATAAAATGGAATATAATTATGCCATTGGTTCAGAAATTACAAATGCAATTGATTCTTTAACGTATAAAGAATTCATGTCCAATCCGTTTGAGTCCGTTCCTGGTCAAAACATTTTTGAGGAAGGTATATCGTTATACGAGAAATTAGCTCGAATGAATCATCCTAAAATACTGGATTTACTCATTACTGCAAATGCTGATATGCTCACCTATGTAGGTACTGAAAATGGTTTTGAAGGTGCTGATGAAGCCGCAAAGTATTATCAGAGAAATCTGAGAATCTACTCTAACCTAAATAGACTTAAACTAGATACTACAGAGAGAGTTTTTATTATATCCGGCGGAAGCCACACCGCTTTTCTTAGAGAATTTATGCGCAGAGATGCTAAGTATGACATGGTAGATACGTTTGAGTATTTGAAGTAGGAACCAATAGTTATCTATCCATAAAAAAGATTATTCTAAAACTTAAAATTTCAAAAACTCCATGCTACACCTCATCGTCGGCAACACAGGATCAGGTAAAACTACCTATGCAAACCAATTAAAAAGCAAGACCAACGGAGTGCTCTTTTCTATTGATACTTGGAACAAAACCTTGTTTATGCCAGACAAGAAAGAGACTGATGGTTTAGCATGGTTTTTAGAGCGTATAGAAAGAGCCGAAACCATGATCCTTAACATCGTAGCACAGCTAGAACAATCTAACACCGATGCTATTCTAGACCTTGGATTATCAAAATATGAGCACCGAGAAAAATTCAGGCAATTTGCCACCATACACGGTTACGAAATACAGCTTCATTTTTTGAATATCCCCAAAGAAACGCGTTGGCAAAGAGTACAACAGCGCAATACCGAAAAAGGAGCTACTTATGAGTTTGATGTATCTCAAGAAAATTTCGACTTTATGGAAAATTGGTTTGAAATACCTAGCGAAAATGAACTTATTGGTAGTGTTACTATCACCGAATAATACTAGCTTTGCCGTTCTTATTACACTATTATAACATAAGCACAACCAAACCAACCATTTGAACGCAAAACACACTTTTGTCAACCTTTTTCTTAAGAGAAGTAGCAAACAAGAATGCCATATTGTATTAAGTAGATGGAATACGTACTACGAAGCTTTATCTGAAAAGCACAAAAAAACTTTTGTCGTTAGAACATTACTTTTCCTGAACACTACAGATTTTGATTCTAAAGAAGGTTTTGAACTGACCTTAGAAATGAAATTGGTAATTTCTAGTGCCTTTGTTCAAATTACATTTGGTCTAAAACAAGATGTACTGCGTATTTTCAATACCATCTTTGTTACGCCTACTTCTTACAAATATGCAAACAGAGATGTTTTTTTTAATGGTGATGTAAATACGGTTACTAAAAGGGTCAATCTTTCGTGGCCTGCCGTAGAAAAGGGTTTTATTATTACCAATGACGGTTTAAATATTGCCATTCATGAGTTTGCGCATTGCTTAATCATTGAAAATACCAAAAGATCGCGACTTTCTAAGAACATCAACCAGAACGACCTTAACCAATGGAAAGATATAGCGACTAAAAAACTGCCGCTTATTAGAGAGGGCAAGTATAAAATATTCAGGGATTATGGCGGCACCAACTTAATGGAGCTATTTGCCACTACGCTAGAAACCTTTTTTGAGCAACCTCACGAGTTTTATTCGTACGCACCTACATTTTACCGTACGACCGCCAAAGTGCTAAAACAAGATCCTCGAAATGGTAAAAACCCGAAGTAAACTACTTCTGGCAAGTCCACAACCCAAACGAAAGAGAACAATCGAATAATTTCTATGGGATCCTAGGAGTATTAAAATCTCGATTATTGTGTAAAACAATAGAAGAATTAATGCGTTGTGTTTCGTAGTACTGGATTCACCTAAATAAAACCAACAGCTACCTTATGAAAAAGTCATTCATTTTCATCGCTTCTTTCCTAATCATATTAATTTCTTGTAAAGAAACCTCAACCAATAAAACGGAACGCACTGGTGAGCCAGATGTTTACAATGTTGTAGATGATAATGCTAAAATGAACCAGGCGATGGTAGATGCCAAAAATTCTATTGAAGAGTTTAAAATTGCACTTACCAGTAAGAATACTAGTTACGAGTTTTTCACCATCAAACAAAAATTTGCTGCAAACGATGGCGCAGAACATATTTGGGTACGAGATATTCAATTAGTAGATTCAGATTTTATGGGCATTATTGCCAATGAACCTGTGTATACCGATAAAGTTCAATTAGGAGACACTATTAAAGTAAACCGAGCCAGTATAAGTGATTGGATGTATTATGACGAGGGTAAAGTTGTTGGTGGTTATACCATACGTGCCATTCGTGATGCATTATCTCCTGAAGAACAAGCTGCGTTTGACGCTGAAAACGGATTGATTTTTAAATAGTCACTTCTATTTTTTTTACAATTCACGACAGTATAAATAGATGTATTTTAACGAAATAAGACGTATATTATAGTTGATAATCAAATCAACCTATATGATATGGAAACTGTAAAAAAAACACCAAAAAGTCTCTTGTGGATCTCTTATATTCTACAAGGCTTTGTTATTATCATGCTTTTAATGGGTGCTGTAAATAATGTTTTACAGACTGAAACGGCAGTTAAAGGAGCTGTAGAAATGGGATATCCTTCAGATTATGTCATGTACTTGGGCATAATATTGTTGGTATCTACGGTACTATATGCCATGCCCAAAACCATGTTTATTGGCGCTTTGCTTGTAACCGCATGGTTAGGTGGCGCAGTAGCAACTCATGTAATTCATAAAGACCATATGACCTTAACGATTTTTCCAGTTATTTTCGGAATTCTTGTTTGGGTAAGTGTTTTAATCAGAAATAAAAAGCTACGTGCATTGCTATAAAATTAATGCCTTTTTGATTGGACAACTACCTTTATCGTTGTAGTATGAGAAGTGTCATATTTCTAGCCTGTATTCATTACTATTTTTGTGAAAAACTACAATGCAAAAGATATCTTTCACTGAAAATCTAGAATTTAACGACCACAAAATTGTCACTAAGGTTCTTTTAGAAACATCGTTCTCTAAAGAGATTCGTATTTTATTAAAGGAAGGACAACAAATGAAAGAGCACAAAGCTCCTTTTCCTATCATAGTCCATATAATTCAAGGGACTATAGATTTTGGAGTTCAAGGTACTTTGCACCAACTAAAACAAGGAGATATCATTACCTTAGATGCCAATGTACCGCATGACCTTTTAGCACTATCCGATAGTATTGTGCGTCTTACCCTTTCTAAACAAGATGCTGCTGAACGGGTAGAAAAAGTAGTTGCTGATTCTTAAAAATAGACCATGACCCAAATTACCAATAGAGAAGATGTTAGCGTATTGGTGCATACCTTTTACGATAAAATAAGGAAGAACGAAATGTTAGGCCCTATTTTCAACGGACACATTACTGACGAACAGTGGCCTGCGCATTTAAGCAAGCTTACCGACTTTTGGGAGTCTAACCTCTTTGGTGTTCGTACGTTTAGAGGGAGTCCGTCTAAGGCACACGTAAACGTTGATAAAAACCTAAAGCATACCATTTCTCAAAACCATTTTGCACAATGGCTACAGCTTTGGTTTGAAACTATTGATGAGCTTTTTGAGGGCGAATTAGCCAATAATGCAAAAGACATGGCACGTAGAATGTCTACCGGGCAGTATATTCATATTTGGCAGAATAGACCGGAAGAATTTAAAGGTGAGTAGTTTTCAATAGGCTGTATCAATAGGCTGTATCAGTAGGCAGTACCCGTATTCAGTATCAGTAGACAGTATCAGTGTTCAGTATCAGTATTCAGTGTTCAGTTGGCAGAATTAGTATTCCATAAAATTGTACTATGTATTTAGCGTTTGGCGTGCTGCGCTTTTCGCTCCTAGCATAAAATTTTATTACCTTAGTCTAACGTATTTAATTGAACAGATTACAGTAAATACCCAAATACACTGCCTAATGGATTATCTATCACCTACCTATTTTTACGACTATGAAAGTGACGAAATCGAAGTTTTTATTTCTGAGTTCAGAAATACCACGCTTTCTAAGAAGGAAATAGCCAAACAGCTATATTTAAAAGTAAGGGACACCTGGAGATACAACCCATATAACCTAAGCCTTAACAAAGAAAAATACCGTGCCAGCGAAATTGCCAAACGTACTAATGGGCATTGTATAGACAAATCTATTGTGTTAATTGCCAGCCTTCGTGCCTTAGACATACCTGCTAGAATTCATTTGGCGAAAGTTAAAAACCACATTGGCGTTGAACGATTAATAGAAAAATTCGGTTCTAACGAACTTACACCTCATGGCATGGTAGATGTTTTTCTAAACGAAAAATGGCTTAAAATTTCTCCAACGTTTAATGCATCTTTATGCGCTATGCTTAACGTTGCTCCTTTAGATTTTGATGGAGAAAATGATGCTGTACTACAACCTTTTAATGAAGAAGGTACCCAGTTTATGGAGTACTTGGAAGACTACGGTCATTTTGAAGACTTACCCATAGCTTTTATGGTGAAAAATGCCCGTGAACACTACCCAAATATATTTAATGCAGATTCTAAGCAAACGGAGTTTCTATTATAGATTTTAACAAACTTTAATACGTTAACCCGTTTTTCGGCAATTAAGGAATTACTTTTTATAGTACATTCGGTCCAAAATCTGATTTACGTGAAAAACTATCTTTTAATTTTAGTAGTAGCATTATCATCCACATTTGTAGTTGCTCAAGAACCGATAGAATGGAACCCAGACTATGAGCTGCAATTAAGCGACTACCAATCTCCAGAGTCGGAGATTAATGCTACACTTACCTCCTACTCTATATATTCAGGCTCAAAAATCGATTTCAGTTTTAATATGAACTCGGTCTCGTTTATGTTCACCAAAAACTTCAATAGCAAGGTTAAAGCTATTTTCCAGAAGAATCTAGCGGTATTGATCGCTCCAGATTCTGTTACTGCAAATCAGTTACTTCAATTTGGTAGGTACGATTTTGATTTGGTGGAGCTTTATGCTAGAAAAATACGCAAGAAAATATATGAGGAAAAAGGAGCTTTTAGCGATTCCAGTTTATTTCAGCCCATTTTTAACGAGCTACAAGAAGAAATGAATACGGTTAGCGCACAGGTATTTAAAGCGACCGATTTTGGAAAAGATGCCGAAATGTTACAAAAAGAACACGACAGAGTTATTCTAGAAATAAACAACCTATCAGATTTCTGTCAGTCCTGCAAGCCAAAGAAAAACCGGTAGTATGTTAGCTGTTAGCTGTTAGCTGTTAGCAAAAGTTAAAAAATGGAATGTCATTTACAATAATATCCTACCTCTAGCTACCAGATTGCCTAGTAGTAAAAAACTCCTCGTAATAACCTTTTTGTCACACTTCTAACTTTGTATCTGAAACCTAATACTTTTTTCTTAATACTCAATAGTTAATATATTGTTCTTAAAACCTCTCAACTCAGCGCACTAAACTTACAATTGAGTTACTATAGTTACCTTGTTGTTGGCATTTACCTCAT
Organism: Maribacter sp. Hel_I_7; assembly: GCF_000688315.1. Taxonomy (NCBI): domain Bacteria; kingdom Pseudomonadati; phylum Bacteroidota; class Flavobacteriia; order Flavobacteriales; family Flavobacteriaceae; genus Maribacter; species Maribacter sp. Hel_I_7. The sequence goes on from NZ_JHZW01000003.1 coordinate 2,060,536, forward strand.
CTTTGAGTAACAAAAAACCAACCAACCATGGAAAACATAATTGAAATCTTCATTTACATACATGCCTTTTTTGGTGGCATAGGGCTTATTACCGGTATTGGAAGTATCATCGTTAGAAAAGGAAAATTAAATCATAAACGTTTAGGCAAATGGTTTACGTGGTCTATGATCATTAGCTCTGCCATTTCCTTGATAATAGCACGTTTACCAACCCACAGGAACACCTTTTTATTTCTCGTGGGCATATTTACCATTTACATGATCTTAGCAGGTAACAGAGCGTTAACATTTAAATCAGTCAAAAAAACAGAAGCCAATTTAATAGATAAACTTGTCTCTGGTACAATGGTAATAAGTGCACTGCTAATGATAGGCTTCGGCATCACCGGATTACTAAACGGTTATTCGCACGCTATACTTTTTCTTTTCTTCGGCTTAATAGGTCTTTTTCTACCGTATGGGGATTACAAATTATTTAAGAATACCCTAAAAAACAGAAAGCTTTGGCTTATTTACCACCTTAGCAGAATGTTAGGCGCACTCATAGCATCCGTTACAGCATTTATAGTTGCCGGAATGAAATACGATACCCTTTGGGCATGGATGATTCCGTCGGTTATTGGTACCGTCTATATCATCTACTGGATTAAAAAAGTAAAAGGTAAAAAGAAACTAAAAACTGCTTAACCTATTCTTTTAGGTTCAAGTTCTCTGCAAAGTAGTCACAGAAATCTTTCATGGTAGCGGTCATTTTCTCGTCTTGTGTCGCCTTTAAAAAAGTCTCTGACAAAGAAACCAATGTTTGATGAAAAAATGTTTTCATCTCATCTACAGGCATATCTTTTGTCCACAAGTCGATCTTTAAAGATTCTTGATTCTTGCTATCCCAAACAGATAATAACATTGCCTTAGCTTCCTCGTTTTCAATTCCGCCGTCTTGAGCAGACCAGTTTAATGTTTCAGGAATTCTATTTTCATCTAATCCTACGCGCAACGTAATTTCTGAAGTATGTAAATCTGCCATTTTAAATTCTTGGTTTGTAATTTGATTTCTTAAAAATATCATCTGCAGGCATCGTCATTAACTGTTTCATGCTTACATCATTATTCTCCATAAAAGCACGCACTATTTGCCAGCCTATATAACGACCCAATCTACCAGGAGATTCATTATCCAACTCCAACCCAAATTTAGAAAATGGTGCAGGATCTAAAAATCGCTGATTCAATTTATTATCGGTATCGTATAAATATTCATTCTCAATAAAATTTCTCCACATTGGCTCTTCATTGGCAATAGCCCAATCAATATCCTCTTGAGAGTATCCTATTTTCTTACGATCTTCTGCCTGTGGCATCAGTTTATCCTTCAGGTATAATTCTTTACCAAAATAAATCATACGGGCTAAAAATGTACGATCTCTTGGTCTTGGTACCACTTGCTTAGCAAACGAGCTAGCTACATCACTAACTAAATAATTACGATCTAAAGATTCGGCTATGTAGCGCTGAAAACCTCCATAATACTTATGCTCAGAACCCAAATAATTATCTAGGCTAATAAACAAAAGACTATCGGTCATTATAATCCTGTTATTATAATCTACATCGTTAGTTACCGTAATTACCTTTGGCACAGCATACTCAGGAAAGTAATATTTTATATGCTTAAATAATTGCACCAGACCTTCTTCTTCGTCTTCAAAACTGCGAAAGGAGTTACCAACTTCTTGAAACAATTCTATTTGTAGAGAATCTTCCATCTTCGCTATCCAAACACTATCTGGCGCAGGAAATAAATACGGATACATTTTACGCAATGCCGGCAGACCTTCTTCACCCGAAGATGCAAATTCACGATCAAATCGAGAAATTTTCAGGTCCATAGGTATAGCGGCTATCTCTTCTGCTACCTTATCACTATCATTACAGCTAGAAAGAATGAAAAAAACTGATAATAGTATAAAAATAGGTTTGACCTTAGCAAGTATTTTACAATACATTTTATTATTCACGGTGTTCAACTTATTTTTAGGGCAAAGTTAATTGATTTTACTAAATAATTAGAGTGGTATGCAAACGGAAAAGGTAATTGAGCACATTGTTAATTGGTTAAAGGATTATGCTACTAATGCAAAACAGAAGGGTTTTGTTATTGGTGTATCTGGAGGAATTGACTCTGCGGTTACTTCTACCCTATGTGCAAAGACAGGTTTAGACCTACTTTGTTTGGAAATGCCTATTCACCAAGCCGAAAACCAATCTGACAGAGCATCTAGACATATTGATTGGTTACAAAAGAATTTTTCTACCGTAAAAAGACAACCAGTAAACCTTACTCCCGTATTTGATAGTTTGGTAGCAACACTACCTCCTGTGGAGAATGAGGAAGATAGATTTATGTCTTTGGCAAACACTAGAGCTAGGTTACGAATGACGAGTCTTTACTATTTTGCAGCACTTGAGCGCTATCTTGTAGCAGGTACCGGTAACAAAGTGGAAGATTTTGGTGTTGGTTTCTATACTAAATATGGTGATGGCGGAGTGGACCTAAGCCCGATAGCAGATTTAATGAAAACCGAAGTTTATGCCATTGCAAAGGTTTTAGGCATTAACGAAGAGATTATCGGTGCAGCCCCTACAGACGGACTTTGGGGTGATGACAGAACTGACGAGGACCAAATTGGCGCTTCTTATCCTGAGCTAGAATGGGCGATGACGATGAAAGACGAAGGCAAATCAACGGATGATTTTGAGGGAAGAAAAAAGGAAGTATTTACTATATTTACACGATTAAATACAATGAACCAACATAAAATGATGCCTATACCTGTTTGTGAGATACCAAAAGAGTTAAAATAACAACTCAACTAAGAATCAGGGTATTAAAACGAAAATAAAGTTCGAAATTATACGTTACTAATAAAAAAATGCAACTTTGACTTCTAATTTAGAATTTTAAGCCTTACATTGCATGTTGTCTTTTCAGACAAAATAGGTTCTAAAATCTATATAAAAAAATATTAATGATCAAAGTTTTAATAGCGGATAACCACCCTATCATAAGAATGGGAGTACGAAAGGTTCTAGAAGCCGCTGAGGGATTTGAATTGATCGATGAGGTAGCTACTACCGAAGAACTTTTTGAAAAACTTAAAGACACAACCCCCGATGTAGTCATGCTAGAAATGGATATTCCAGATATTAATGGAATAGCAGCATTACGTAAAATCAAAAAAGATTACGCGGACGTAAAAGTCCTTATGTACAGCGGTCAATCTGAAGATGTTTACGCTCTTAGCGCCATTAGAGCTGGTGCTTTTGGGTATTTATCAAAATCATCTGGTGTAGAATATATTACTGCAGCAGTTACCAAAGTAAGTGAAGGTAGCATGTTCATTACAAACGAACTTGCACAACGTCTTGCTTTTGATGAAGGAACTAAAAAACCAAGAAGGTTCTTTAGAAAACTATCTACTAGAGAAATAGAAGTGTTGAAACTTTTAGCTAGTGGTAAACGAAATAAAGAAGTTGCTTTAGGATTAAACCTAAACGAAAAAACAGTTAGTACCTACAAAGCTCGTTTAATGAAAAAATTAAATGTAGACAATATGGTAGATTTATTACAACAGGCAAAAGCCTTAGAATTGTACTAAATTCCTACAACTGGAATAGAATAAAAAAAGACCTGCTTTTAGTGGGTCTTTTTTTTATTTACAGCATTTTTAGATACTAAGACAATACTCTATTCAATTTCTGATTTAGTAATTTGTTCAACTGAATGTAGTTCATAATCTCCTCTAGCGCTTCCCTATTATCTTTTTCCGTTCCTTCTGTAGTACTTTGCAATGTTGACATTCTCTTCTTAATTAAGAAACAACGCAAGGTTAAAATTGTTTCGCTGACCAACTGAGCCACTCCCAATTCTTTTTTCTTTGGAAAAATTTCTTTACGCTCCCAATTATGTAAAGCATAGCGCTCTTCTTCCATTAAAATGGACGAAATCTGATTTGCCATTTCCTGCTCCAATCCATTTACAAATGTAGTAATGGAAAACTCTTCCGCCTCATTTAAAGCTTCAATTAACTTGGCGTACATTTTACGAAAATCTTCATTGGCCAATTCTATTTCATCTTCTTGAAGATCCAAAAATATTTTCTCATATACCTTAATCTCAGAGGACTCTGGCTCTAAGACTAGGTCGCCAGACTCATTCTCCTTCAAGACTAAATCTTCAAATTCTTCTTTATGGTTACCATACAACATAAGCGATTCTATAATCTTTCGCTCTAAAACATATTGTACATCAACTTTCTCTTGCTTTTGCTCATCTACATCTTTACCACGAACTACATCAAAAGCTTTCTGCTCTTCTTTAGGTTGGCTCTTTACGTCCTTCTCTTCTTTCTTCTCTATCTGCGCCAGGGTATTAAACAATACCGCTTCAGATATATTCATAATCTGGGCGCATTCTTGAATGTAGATTTCTTTCTTTATACGATCGGGAATCTTAGATATACTATTAACAATATCCCTAACCGTATCTGCCCTTTTTATAGGATCGTTGTCTGCTTCTTTTACCAAAAGTGATGCCTTGAACTGGATAAAATCTTTTGAATTATCCCCTAAATAAGACAACACCTCTTCTAGTTCATTGTTCTTGGAAAAACTATCTGGATCTTCACCTTCCGGAAAAGTACAGATACGAACGTTCATACCTTGTTCCAAGATTAAATCGATACCACGAAGCGATGCACGCAGACCTGCCGCATCTCCATCAAATAATACCGTAATATTTTTAGTAAGCCTATTAATTAACCTGATCTGCTCTGGTGTTAAAGCAGTACCACTAGAAGATACTACGTTATCTATACCACGTTGTGCAAACTGTATGACATCTGTATACCCTTCTACCAAATAACAATTGTCTTCTTTAGCGATAGATTGTTTAGCATGGTAAATTCCATACAGCACTTTACTTTTATGGTAAATATCACTCTCTGGCGAGTTTAAATACTTAGCAGCCTTTTTATCATTGGTTAAAATACGACCACCAAAACCTAGTACACGTCCACTTAAGGAATGTATAGGAAACATAACCCTACCTTTAAATCGGTCAAATTTTCTTGATCCGTTAGGATTATTTGGATCCTCTTTAACTATGGTCAATCCTGTTTTTTGAAGATATTCCAGTTTATAACCTTTATCCAATGCTGCGGTAGTAAAACCGTCCCACTGATCCAAACAATACCCAAGCTCAAATTTTTTTATAGTTTCATCTGTAAAGCCACGTTCCTTAAAATAACTGAGTCCGATTGCTTTACCCAATTCAGATTCCCATAACATTTCTTTAAAATGGGTTTGGGCAAACTCTGATACCAAATACATGCTCTCACGCTCACTAGCCTGTTCTTTCTGCTCGTTAGATTGCTCTGTCTCATCAACTTCAATATTGTACTTCTTAGCTAAATACTTAATAGCTTCTGGATAAGTAAAATGCTCATGCTCCATTAAAAAAGCAACTACATTCCCCCCTTTTCCACTACTAAAATCTTTCCATATCTGTTTTACAGGAGATACCATAAAACTAGGTGAACGCTCATCAGAAAAAGGGCTAAGTCCTTTAAAGTTAGACCCTGATTTTTTTAGCTGTACAAAATCACCAATAACCTCCTCTAAACGAGCAGTTTCATATACTTTATCTATGGTAATTTTTGAAATCATATTTTGACCTTAATCCCTCTGCAAGAAGGAAATAATTTTGTGTAAATTAGAACTATCAAAAATAGTGAAATGATTCTATTCTTTGGCACTAGACCAGGAAAGCCAGAAACTAAAAAACTTTTTAACAGCACTTGTCCGTATTGCCAACAAAGAGGTACACTTACAGCGGTGACACTAAAAAACTACTTCCATATATTTTGGATAAAACTCTTTAAAATTTCTAGCAACACCACTATTGAATGTAATCATTGTAAACGTGGATACTATGAAAACGAATTTACTGAGGAGATGAATCGGGAATTGTCCAAATAAAAAATAGCTGTAGTAACCGGTTTTTAAACACGGCACCACAGCTAATTTGATTGATGAATATTTTATTAAAGGTCGAAACGAAGACCTAGTGAAATGTTGTGCTGCTCTACAACGGCATCTTTAAATATAGGATTCAAATCATATTTCACATATAATAGAAAACCGTCAACACCTGCATAAGCACTTAAACCGTAAATTAAATCATTGGTATTGTAACTACGCTTCAGTTTGTCCTTTACATTATCACCGTCAAGGTTGTATTTCAATTTTTGACGTGTGCCTATATTAAATCCGCCATAACCTCCTACCCCTACTCTAAATTGATTTTTTAAAGAGTACCTCATCTTTTTTTCGCTTGTACTCTGTTTTGATGGTCCAAACTCAAAATGCATAGGAAAAACTAGGTTATCCATTCTAAATTTTGACTTATCTAGCTCATAATCGAACTCCTGAAGTTCTGATTGGCCATTATCCAGCGACACTAAGTACTGATTATCCTTAGGTTTTAATCCGTTAAACTGAAATGAAAATCCGTAATTAAATCTTAAGAAATTCGTATTTTTAAATACTCGGTTACGCCATTGCCATCCCATTTCAAAAAATCTACTACCTCCTATCTTATACGGTGAATCATTTAAAGATTGCCCGTCTACAATAGCATTATTGAGACCTACAGCAAGAACCAAATCTGAATATGTTCTTCTGTCATAAATTGGTTCTCTTCTATTCGGATTTTCATTTAGTCGAATTCCGAAAAGTTTTGCATCGTCACCGTCATCATCGCCAAAACCGATTTGAAAAGCAAATTTATAATTCAAGGTATCCAATTCTTTCACCTCTCCATTATTACGTTCTAACAAAGCTATTTTATTATTAATTATAGCTATTCTATCCTCAATATTCAGAGCTCGCTTTTCAGCCGCTTCCATTTTTAAATTATCAGCCTCTTCTTGTGTAATTTCAGCATTAGCTAACTTTTTAGTAATAGCTGCTATTTCAAATTTCAAAGCTTCTTTTTCTTGTCTAGTTACGCTTAGCTTTTGCTCTTTTAAAATATCTACTGTTTTTTGATAATCTTCTTGCGCTACTGAACTTTGCACCAGAAACAGGGTCAGTAACACTATTAAATACATTGTAATTGTTCTCATTTCGATTTTGATTTTTTTTGATGAATAAACTCCTATCCCTGTCCCTATAGCATTTTATAGAGATGAAGAATAAAACGATTGGTGTTTGATTAATTATTGCGGTCTGCAACGGCAGTACGCACTTTGATAAAACCGGCTTTTAAAGAATTAAATATTTGGTCTCGGAATGACTGATCAAGTTCACCCTCAACCTCTGTCAACAAAGCCATTGCATCGACAGATTTATTTGTATTAAAAATTTTATCTCTTAAAATTTCGTCCTGTGCCCGTTTCAATAACGAGTCTACCTCCGCATCGGTTACAGCACTATACTGTTCTAACTCATTTAATTGTGCAACTATGCCTGCCACTTTTGTATTTATAATATCATCTGAAATTTCTAATTTATCCTCTATCTTTTCAGACTCAATATGTTCTACAGATGCAATTTCAATTTCATTTGTAGTATTGATGACCTCTATTTCTTTTATTGGTTCTTGCTTCTTTTCTACTACGTTATTAATTTTCTCTAAATCACTAGTTGTAGCTACAGTTTCTTGTTCTTTCTCTACAAACGGTACTTCTTCCGTATGTATATTCTCTTTCAATACTTCTTTACTATCGGTTTCAACAACTTTAAACTGTGTTTCGTTAACCTTATCTCCACTGTTAAAAAAGAACATTGTAACTCCTATTAAAACAATAACACTAGCAGCTATACCCATCCATAAGTACACAGGTTTCTTTTTTCTGTCATCAGTATTTAATTCTGATGATAATTTTTCCCAAGCATTTTCTGAAGGTTGAATTTCTCTTTCCTTGAACTGGGCTTTTATATGTTTCTCAAATTTATCAGTTCCCATACCCTATAATATTTTGTTGCCTTAATTGATTTTGTAGCAATTTTCGGGCTTTTAATAATTGTGTTTTTGAAGTGCTCTCGGTAATAGAAAGCATTTCTGCTATTTCTTTATGCTTGTACCCTTCTACAGTATACAGTACAAAGACCATTTTATATCCTTGCGGTAGCGCATCTATTAACAGCTGAATATGTTCGATGTCTAAATCTGTACTCTGCGAAATTTCTTCAGACTGATTTTTTTCGTACACCTCATCATCATAAACAACAAATTGTTGCTTTCTTAAATAAGAGATACTTTCCCTAATCATTATTCTTCTTAACCAACCTTCAAAACTACCTTCAAATTTAAAAGTGTCCAGTTTATTGAACATTTTCAGAAATCCTTGCACCATTACATCCTCGGCAAAATGAATGTCTTTTATATATTGTCTACAGACACTTAGCATTTTTGGAGCATGCTTTTTATATAAACGCTCTTGCGCATCTCGGCTTCCCGATATTGCTCTTTTAATGAGCTGGTTTTCGTTTTTATAAAAAGGTATAATTTTCAAAATATTGGTTTGGTCTTCTATTATACTAGACGCAGTTGTTTTAATAATAGTTGCCTGAAAATAAATAAATTTTAAAATTTATTTATAAATAACTGTTTTACAGTACTTTAAAATTAAATAATTTTTAGATTAAATTATTTTTTACGATCTACCACGTAATTTACCATCAATTCCAGAGCAGCTTTATAGTCAGATTCTGGATAGGTACTTAGTAGTTCTAAAGCTTCATCCCTATATTGAAGCATTTGACCAACCGCATAATCGAGTCCGCCCTTTTCTTTTACAAAGGCAATAACTTGCTTTACGCGTTTTTTATCTTTGTTGTGGTTTTTAATAGAATTGATAGCCCAACTTTTCTCTTTCTTGGAACAGTGGTTTAAAGCGTATATTAACGGCAACGTCATTTTCTGCTCCTTAATATCTATACCTGTTGGCTTTCCTATTTTTTGACCACCGTAATCAAAAAGGTCATCTTTTATTTGAAATGCCATACCACAGAGTTCGCCAAACTTCCTGAATGTTTCTACATCTGTACTATCTGGTTTTACCGAACATGCACCTAATGAACAGCATGCTGCTATAAGAGTTGCAGTTTTCTGTCTTATGATTTCGTAATACACCTCTTCGGTAATATCTAAACGCCTTGCTTTTTCTATTTGTAATAATTCTCCTTCGCTCATTTCACGAACGGCTACGGAGATTATTTTAAGCAAATCGAAATCTGCGTTATCAATAGATAACAAGAGTCCTTTAGAGAGCAAATAATCGCCCACTAAAACAGCTATCTTATTTTTCCAAAGGGCATTAATAGAGAAGAATCCTCTGCGTTTATTGCTTTCATCGACCACATCGTCATGAACCAAGGTTGCGGTATGTATAAGCTCTATTACCGAGGCACCACGATATGTACGCTCATTTACCTCACCATTATTCAGCAATTTTGCAGTAAGAAATACAAACATAGGACGCATCTGCTTCCCTTTGCGATTAACGATGTAATGGGTTATTCTGTTGAGTAGTGCAACCTTAGAAGTCATTGAATCTCTAAACTTAGATTCAAACTTCTCCATTTCCTGATAGACAGGTTCCTTTATTTGCGCTACTATTTTCAGTTGCTCTTAATTAGAACGCTAAAATTAGGTAAAAGCTAGCAGTTAACAGTACTCGGAGAGGAGATAATGATTACTTGGTTGTTGGTTGTTGGTTGTTGGTTGATGTAAAAATGAAATTTAAGTTCAAACTCAAAAATCAAGTTCAAGAATGCTTTTGGCTTTTGGCTTTTGGCTTTTGGCTTTTGGCTTTTGGCTTTTGGCTTTTGGCTTTTGGCTTTTGGCTTTTGGCTTTTGGCTTTTGGCTTTTGGCTTTTGGCTTTTGGCTTTTGGCTTTTGGCTTTTGGCTTTTGGCTTTTGGCTTTTGGCTTTTGGCTATAACGCTTCGCGTTTTTCGTATTAAGTAACTAAGATATTATATTAGCAATTGCTCTAGTAATTCGTATTACTTAATACCTTCCATTTCTAAAGCTTAGCTTTGCTAAATAATTTATCTTCTAACAAGTCTATTTTCTATACTCTATTTTCTCTCTTCTAACTTTAGACTTCGTACTCAATACTTAGTACTTTTCACTTTGTACCTCGTACTTACTACTTTATACTTCTAACTTTTATTCGCTAACTGACCACAAGCGGCATCAATATCCTTTCCTCTAGAACGACGAACGGTTACAACAATATTATTTTTCTCCAAAGTATTTACGTAACGATCAATAGCTGCATTAGATGCTTGTTTAAACTCACCATCATCAATAGGGTTATATTCTATTAGATTTACTTTAGATGGTGCAAAGCGGCAGAATTCTACCAAGGCGTCTACATCTTTTTGACTATCGTTTATACCGTCCCACACTACATATTCGTAGGTAATTCTACTTTTTGTTTTTTCATACCAATACACTAGCGACTCTCTTAAATCGCTCAAAGTAAACTTTGCATTAAAAGGCATAATGGACGTACGTATCTCATCTATTGCAGAATGTAATGAAACCGCCAACTTAAACTTAACTTCATCATCTGCCATTTTTTTAATCAACTTAGGTACACCTGAAGTAGATACGGTAATTCGCTTTGGAGACATTCCTAAACCGTCTGGAGAAGTAATCTTATCAATTGCCTTTAGAACATTGTTATAGTTCATTAAAGGCTCTCCCATACCCATAAAAACAATATTGCTCAATGGTCTTTCGAAATACAATCGGCTTTCATTGTCTATAGCAACTACTTGATCATAAATTTCATCGGGATTCAAATTACGCATACGCTTTAAACGAGAGGTTGCACAGAATCTACAGTCTAAACTACACCCAACCTGACTAGATACACATGCTGTTGTTCTTGACTTTGTAGGTATCAATACCGACTCTACAATTAAATCGTCATGCAAGCGTACGGCATTCTTAATGGTACCGTCACTACTGCGTTGCATTAGATCCACCTTAATGTGGTTGATAACGAAATTAGCTTCTAGCATTTCCCTAGTTTCTTTAGATAAATTGGTCATCACATCAAAAGAATAGGCAGCTTTCTGCCACAACCATTCATACACTTGATTACCTCTAAAAGCTTTGTCTCCATTAGAAACAAAAAAGTCCCTAAGCTGCTCACGCGTTAATGCCCGGATATCTTTTTTCTTTATTTCTTCCATTACTTAAAGGTAGGTATTACTAATTATAAAAATCCCGCTTTCTCAATTTGCAGATAAAGCGGGATTTTCAATTTTTCCTTTTAAAAAAAGGAGGTATTCTTAACTTATATAATCAACATGGCATCACCATAAGAATAGAACTTATAGTTTTCCAATATTGCTTCTTTATATGCTTTGTTCATTAAATCATGACCCATAAATGCAGATACCATCATCAATAATGTAGATTTTGGTAAGTGGAAATTAGTGATCATTGCATTAGCGATACTAAAATCATAAGGAGGGAAAATGAACTTGTTTGTCCAACCTTCATATGTATTTAATGTATGCTTAGATGAAACTGCACTTTCCAATCCTCTCATTGCAGTAGTACCAACCGCACATATACGACGCTTTTCCAACTTAGCGTTGTTTACGATATCAGTTGCTTTTTCATCAATAAAGAGCTCTTCGCTATCCATTTTATGCTTAGATAAATCTTCAACTTCTACAGGGTTAAAAGTACCTAACCCAACGTGTAAAGTTAATTCTGCAAAATCAACACCTTTAATTTCTAAACGCTTTAATAAGTGCTTAGAAAAGTGAAGACCTGCTGTTGGAGCAGCAACCGCACCTTCATGCTTTGCATAAATAGTTTGGTAACGCCCTTCATCTTCTGGCTCAACTTCTCTCTTAATATACTTAGGTAATGGAGTCTCTCCTAATTCTCTTAGTTTTCTTCTGAAATCTAAATAAGCTCCATCATATAAGAAACGTAATGTTCTACCTCTAGAGGTTGTATTATCAATAACTTCAGCTACCAATGTTTCATCATCACCAAAATATAGCTTGTTACCAATACGTATTTTACGTGCTGGATCTACAAGAACATCCCAAAGACGTTGTTCTTCATTCAATTCACGCAAAAGAAAAACTTCAATACGCGCACCAGTTTTTTCCTTGTTACCGTATAAACGAGCAGGAAAAACTTTGGTATTGTTAAGAACCATAACATCACCTTCATCAAAATAGTCGATCATGTCTTTGAACATCTTGTGCTCAATCTTTCCGGTATCTCTATGGATGACCATTAATTTAGACTCATCTCTATTTTCAGAAGGATGCTCCGCCAATAATTCTTTTGGAAGCTCAAAATTAAAATTTGATAATTTCATGTAGCTGTTATATTTAATGTAGCAAATTGCGGCTGCAAATATACAATCTGCAGATAGGCCTTGTCAAGTAAATCCCTAATTATAATTCTTTTATACTGAAATCTAATTGTTTTAGATCATTCCAGAAATCTGGATAAGACTTAGAAACCACTTCTGCATCGTTTACAAACATGGTCGTTTTCATTGCTAAAGGAGCAAAAGCCATAGCCATTCTGTGATCATTATATGTATCAATAGCTACCTCTGGAATAATGGTTTTAGAAGGAATTATGGTAAGTGTTTTATCCGTTACAGAAATATCAGCTCCCAGTTTAGAAAGTTCTGTATGTAACGCTTCTAGACGATCAGTTTCTTTTATTTTCAACGTATGCAACCCAATTAAATGACAACCCACACCTAACCCAAAGCAAGTTACCGCTATTGTTTGCGCTATGTCCGGAGCATTCGCCAAATCAAAATCATTTTCTGCCAATACTTTCTTATCGGTCTTTCTCAAAGTAACCTTATTCTCACCAAAAGTAGTTTCTACTCCAAATGAAGTATAAATATCTGCCAAGACACTATCTCCCTGAAGACTCTTCTGCTTATACGCAGATAAGGTGATTTCTGTTCCAGGAGCGGCAAGTGCACAAATACCATAAAAGTAAGATGCCGAACTCCAATCAGATTCTACTACTAAGGTTGTAGGCGCAACTTTATCTTTAGCAGAAACTTTAATTATATTTCCTTCAAAAGAAGTTTCTACACCAATTTCTTCCAATAACGCTAGCGTCATTTTAATATAAGGTACCGAAGTAATCTTACCGACCAACTCTAATTCTAGTCCGTTTTCTAAACTTGGGGCAATTAATAGTAGTGAAGAAATGTACTGACTACTCACATTTGCAGGCAAGCTCACTTTATCTTTAACTATTTTTTGTCCTTTTATTTTTATTGGAGGATAACCATCTTCTTGTACATAAGAGATTTCTGCTCCTAGTGATTTTAAAGCATCAACAAGAATTTTAATAGGTCTTTCGGTCATTCTTTTAGACCCGGTTAAAATTACTTCTTTTCCTTCTTGTGAAGAGAAGTACCCTGTTAAGAAACGCATAGCCGTACCTGCATGATGTATATCTACCGTGCCATCTGAAATCTTCAACCCTTTTGCCATAACCTGGGCATCGTCAGAGTTTGAAATATTCTCAATTTTGATATCTGGAAATAATGCAGCCAATAACAGACTACGGTTAGATTCACTTTTAGAACCTGTTATAGTAATTGTATTGTTTAGCTGATTGTTTGCTGGGCCGGTTAGGTGAAGTTTCAATGCGTATCGTTTTAAAAATCAAGCGACAAATATACGCCTATTTCAACTTTTTATTGTTGTGATGACGGTCATGATCACGCTTTGTTTTCAAATCTAACTTTTTATCGAAAGCTTGTTGCAAATCGATACCCGTCTGATTTGCCAAACATAGTACAACGAACATTACATCTGCCAACTCCTCGCCTAAATCTTTATTCTTATCTGACTCTTTTTCACTCTGCTCACCGTAGCGTCTGGCAATAATTCTCGCTACCTCTCCTACCTCTTCCGTTAGCTGCGCCATATTGGTCAGCTCATTAAAATAGCGAACACCATGTTTCTTAATCCAATTATCTACTTCTAGTTGTGCGTTTTCAATGTTCATATTGTACTTTAAATTTTTTCAAAAACAATTAAAGATTGACTCTGACTTTTTACAGCTTCACTAAAAAGTTGTTTCAAACCCTCATAATAACCATTATTATAATGTGCAGAATTCAAATCAAAAGTAAAAAATAAATTAAGGGCACCACTGTTATTATCAGATACATTTAGTTTTAATACGCCACCATTATCTGGTAAGGAAAAGTTCTTATTTTCAGGTATCGACTTTACAATATACCCATCCGGTATTTTAACATTTAAAACGTACTGATATCTCATTGGATAACCAAAATCAATCGGATAAGTTCTTTCTGAAGCTGTAAACGGATTGTTATCAAAAAATTTAAGCACAAATGGATTTAAGTAAATATTATCCCCTTGAAACAAGTTTTCCATTTCAAAATTGAATCTTTCTGTCAAATTATTTTCATCAGAATATTTGAGTTTTTTTTCATGAGACATAATATGAAAATCATCTGAAATTTCTTCTTCTAATCTTTCAATATAACTATCTTCTTTTGTTGTTGACAACACTTCATCTTGAGCAACTTTTTTATATCCTGTATTTATAAGGTCAAATACTCCAGTTAATTTTTTTTCGCTTGCATCGATTGTCATTTGAGCACGCAACATGATGGCATTTGACTTTTCTGGCACAATATCAAACCAATAACTATCATTATCAAAATCCATAACACGACCATAATAATTTAAGCTATGATAAGGTAACATTCCAAAAGGCATATATTTATTAGTTGCGTCTAATAAGTAGGCTTTTTCACCAATATCTACTTTTGCTATTAGATAATTGAAATCACTCATTACGGGATGAGTTTTCTTAGGTAGACCCTTGTTTCTTGTTGCCAATAACATCATATTAACATTTAAACCCGCAGCATTTAGTAAATTGATCAATGAGATATTAATTTCAGCGGCACTACCTTTTTTCTGATCAAAAGCATTTTTCACTTTATTGTCATTCCATACCCCATACTCTTCATTCCATATAAAATGATTTTTGACAAACTCATAAATATTCTTTGCCTTGGTCAAATCATCACCTTGAGTCAAAAGACCCGGATCAACACTTTTTGAAAAAAAATTTTTCTTTTTAAGCTGAACACCTAAATCTCCATCTGTTTTAAATTCCCTATCTACTGCTTTCCATGTTTTCGTATATTTATCTGTGCCTCCATAAAAACTTTTATACTCAGAAAGTTCAAACTCAATTCTAGATCTGTAATTATTTGCCGAAAGCATGTACTTTTCTGAATCCTTGAAGGCGGGTATATCTTTCATGGCATATCTTAGCGCTTCACAATCACTATCTTGCTCTAATCCTGGAAACTTAAAACAAGAACTTATTATTCTAGATTCATCCACAGAAAGTTTCAAAGACCCTATAATACTTCTGTTATACAGCCAATTACCCGGTATTTCAGCATAAAATTCAGAATATAACTTAGGAATATCGGTCTGAAACTCCCAACCCTGAAAATTAAAATGAAAAGGTGACTGCATTTCATATTCATACTCCACTATTACCCCTTCTTGTACATTTGGAAATGTAAATTTTAATTGAGTCCATTTTTCATTTATTTCTTCCTCATAAAATTCTGTAGTTTTGACGGGTATACGCATGCCATTATTGTGTGTGACAGCCTTAATTTTTACTATTTTTTCCTTATTTTTTTTTGAATGATATAATGGTATTTCTATATCCGCATGTTTAAAACCATCTTTGTTTAAAATCTTCACTTTAGCGTGGTATTTGGTAATCAGCCAAATGTAATTATCTCTTACATCAAAATAATTGTGTCCGTATTCAGACAAATAAACAGCTGTTGCTTCTTTATCTTTATCATAAGAAGTAAATGAACTTTCCGATTGTGAGATAGTACCAAATTCTGGTTTTTCTTGAGCAACAAGAGATAAAGTACACAATATAAAAATCAAATAATATTTTTTTCTAATGGTATTGAACATTATTATTTCTTATTTAAAATACAAATTAACAAACACTTACTTAAATACTATTTAAGTTAATCTCTACAACATTTATACTCTTGACAAAACAATTTTTTCTGTCTGTTTCAGTACCATTTGATTATAAAACTCCTTTAAAGATTCATAATAAAAAGCAGGTATTAATGCTTCTTGAATCTTTGTGGTGCTAACAACCTGTAATAGATTTCCATTTTGTTTAATAGCGAAGTTAAAAGTGCCAATTTTATCAGGTAGCCCTATTGTTATTTTCTCTGGCAAAGATTCTACCTTATAACCATCAGGGATGGTGTAAGTTATGCTCACCTTACTGGAAGAAGGATAATTAAAATCGATAGGGTATTCTCTTGAATCTAATTTAAAAGGATTTTCATTTAAGCTTAAAAATAATAATGGATTGAAATATAATTTGTCATCAATTACCTCTATTTGTTCATCATTAATAAACGACAAAGAATACTCTAAAGGCTGATCTGGAGCTTTGCCATTTTTTAGCTCAAAATCATCTACTTCTATATTTTGGTATAATGAAGAATTATTAAAAATTTCCTCTTCGGTTTTATCATGATTATCCATTCTATGCTCGAAAGCTAAATGATTACTTAAACGAATTTTCATTTCCCCTTCAATCAAGCCATCTTCCTTTATGTTGGCTTGCATAAAAACAAATTTATTAGAAATAGATTTAGCCGCTAATGAAACTTCTTTTGAAGTACCATCTTCTCTAACTAATCGACCCATCCAATTCATAGCTCGACTTGGCAACTCGTTTACTGCCAACATTTTTTCAGTAGCATCTAATACAATAAAATCTTCACCATTTTCTATGGCGGCTATAACATAATTAAAACCACTGGTGGTAGGAAAAATAGGAATACCATTAGATTTTGTACTTACTAAAACAGGGTTAGCTTTTATACCCGCGTATCGCAACATAGATGTTAGCATTAAATTTATTTCTGCAACGTTACCCCTTTTCTCCTCATATGCTTTCTTTACACCAACACTACAACCCACACCATAATAATCATTCCAACTCATTCTATTCTGAACATATTTATAAATCTCAGATATCAACAATTTAGCATCTTTATTTTCCGCTATAAGCACGTCTAAGTCATTTCTATAAAATCTATTCTTACTAACTTGTTCCCCAAAATCATCGTACTTATAAATTGTATTTGCAACATCTTCCCAAGACTTACTATATATTTTAAAACCAGCGTTTGGAAATTTTGTTGACTCTAGTTCAAATACAATTGCACTTCTATAATTCTCAATATTATTAGTGTAATCAACCTCTTTTAGAGCAGGTATATTTTCTGCGTTGATTTCATAATGCTTCTCAAAAAATTCAAGTTCAGCCAACTGGTTTGTTGATTTTGACCCAACAGACCCAAAACTATCGTCTCTTTTTGTTTTATAATTATAATTGATTTTTCGATTCTTTTGAGATTCTTTTAATGATATAGGATAAAAACCTTTTGTAAATCTTTTAAAATTAAAATACTCTGGCACCTCTACGCTTAATTCTACATAATCTAAAGGTATACCGTATTGTAAAGTAAAATCATCCATATAACCTACCATATCAGAACTAATGTCATATCTTATATCCATTACACTACCCACCTTCACATTCGGCATAGTGATAGAAACACTGTTGCGATATTTACTTACATTTTCTAAAAAATCCCTTCTTTTTTAAGCTTACTTTCTTCTATTTTACCATTAACAAGATTATATGTAAACCCTTTAATATTATATATTTTTTGTTCCCCAGAATTAGAGGTATATAAGGATACTACTTTAGTAGCCCAATCTAAACCAGCCTTGTTATAAATTTTAATTCTTAGATGGACTTCTCTGGTTGTATTAAATCCTTTGCCAGAAGAATAATTGTAAAAAAGTCTTTCTTTTTTATATAATATTGCTGCCTCTGAATCACTATCAATAGCATGTAGTTTCTGAGCAACTTGCTCCATTGAAACCTTTCCAAACTTTACGGCACTAGATTGTGCATTTATTGAAAATGAAATAAAAGCTAAGGTGATTGAAAAAAATAATTTCATTAATTTTATATTTTAATAAGTACAATTTTTGATGCGTCTACTCTAGAAATGGTCTTTCTAAAATCTCGATAATCATTATAACTGGTTTTTGAGAATTTACCAGGCTTCATTAATAATCTCCTTTTGAAATGTAATGTAGATTCTGATAATTGTTCTACATTGACTTCAAATTCACCAAAATCATTTTTTAATTTTACTGGCTTTAATGAAGATTCTATTTCATAACCATTTGGTATTTCTATTATAAATTCATCTTCATCTAAATACCCTCTATTAATAACTATATCTCGGTTTCTCTCTTTATCCCTTTTGGGCACATATTCTTTTCTATTCAACATGTTTGGAGCAAAAAGAAGGCGGTCACCTGCTTTTGACAGATATCCAGATGTTTTTATATCTATGTTCTCGATTGTTTCAATATTATCCTTGTCATTTACTATATCATGGTTTAGAATATGTACATCATTTATGTAATCCCAATGACGTTTGTAGTACTTCTCCACATCTTCTTTACTATCATTCGACAAGCCATATTTTTGATTGTACTGTATACCAGTACTTTTTATCTTTAACTGCGCATTAATCTCACTTTCTCCTATTATTATATTTGCCGTAGTCATCTGTTTACTTTGTTCAGATGTATACTGCCTAGACTTTACCATTTCACCACCATCAGGACCCACTTTTAATACATACCTATTATCTGTAAATGTTCCTGAAAAATTTGCAGGTACTACTTGACTGGTACATTCTAACCAAATTTCCTCATCGACCAATGGTACGTTCAAAAAAGCATGATTACCTTGTAAAGACGGAAAGTCAAAATCTAAACTTCGCATATTTGGACCTGCCGAAACAATAGTATAATATGACTCTATACCAACTGCTTTCAGCAAAGCCATTGTATAATTAGTAAGACCTTTACAATCACCATACTTGACTCTATCTACTTCAATAGCGCTTATTGGCTCCCATCCACCTATACCCATTTGTACACTGATATACCTGGTGTTATCCTGAACAAATTGATATACTATTTTTATCTTTTCTTTTGGGTCCTCTATTCCCCTAACTAAAGTCTGTACTTTTTGAATGGTTGAAGCGTTAAGTTCCCCTCGCCCCTTTAATAGAGAATTGTATATCCAACCTCCAAATTCTTTCCATGAAGTTGCATGACCCTCTACCCCTTTTAAATGAAAATCTTCAAGTGCGAATTGTACATTAGGTGCAAATTCTATAAACTCAGGATCAAAATCTTCTGACTCTAATGCTTTTAAATTTACCGCTGTATAATTTACGCCAGATTCTATTTCTGAACGTATCACATTATAATCTGCAAGATTATTTTCCTTATATCTATATTTAATTGTTGAAGGCAAATTCAAATTGAATTCACTTTTTTCAACACTTAGTCTATAACCATCCATAAAAAACCAACGTGGCATAAACGCTGTATCAGATGTTGTATGCTTTTCGGTTAAAACAACTGTGTAAGGATATTTAGTAGGTGTGTATCTGAGATATTTTACTCTAGAATCAGAATACAAAGTTCCTTCACCAGTAGCAGTTTGGTCAATGAAATCCTTTTCTTTAAACATTTCTATTTCTTTGCCATTAGCATCAAGTATTATGGCTTCAAGATCCTTTATCGAGGTCTCGTTGTCATAAAACACTTTGGCATTTACATGCTTAGAACCACTTTCATTTAATACGGTGACCACTCTTTTAGATGTAACTTCCATAAAATCAGAAGATTTAACTAAAACAGTACTTTCATCTAAACGAACAACAGCATCTGAATTTTTTAAAAAGGAGGGTTCTATTTTAGAAAAACTGTATTCTTGGGCAATCGCGATATGAGTTATCGCGAAGAAGAACAGAAAAAAAGATAAGCGCATAAGTTTGGTAAGCTGGTTTCTATCTTAACGACAAAAACAGTATATTTCTTACAAAAAATACAGAAAAATTATTGAACCCTAAGTTTTATCTTTAGTATCTATCAAAATTGTAACAGGACCATCATTCAGTAACTCAACTTTCATATCTGCTCCAAATACACCTGTACCAACTTTTTTATCCAATTTAGATTCTATGGTAGCAATAAATGCTTCGTAGAGTGGAATAGCTACTTCTGGTCTTGCTGCTTTTATATAAGATGGGCGATTTCCTTTTTTTGTACTTGCATGCAAGGTAAACTGACTTACCACAATAGCATCTCCGTTTGTTTCTAGTAGAGAATTGTTCATTACCCCTTCTTCATCATTAAAAATACGGAGATTGACTATTTTATTCGTGAGCCAATCTATATCTTCTTGAGTATCTAAATTTTCAATTCCGATAAGTATTAAAACACCTTCTTCAATGGCGCTTATCTTTTCTCCATTAACCGTTACACTGGCTTTTGATGCACGTTGTAATACTGCTCTCATTTCTTATCATCATGTATATCTACTCTGTAATGCTCATCTTCGCCCTTTATCATTTGCAGGTAACTATTGTACCTGCTCCAAGCTATATCACCTGTTTCTAAAGCATCTTTAACGGCACATTTTGGCTCATCTACATGAATACAATTATTAAACTTACATTCTTGTTTCAATTTAAAAAACTCTGGAAAATAGTTCCCAATTTCTTCTTTTTCCATATCAACGATACCAAACCCTTTTATTCCAGGCGTATCTATAATACGGGCATCAAAACTTAAATCGAACATTTCTGCAAACGTAGTCGTATGCTGACCTTGTAAATGTTGCTCAGAAATCTGTTTTGTTTTAATATCTAAATTAGGCTCAATAGTATTTACTAATGTAGACTTACCAACACCCGAATGTCCAGAAAACATTGAGGTCTTACCTACCATCATTTCTTTTACCTTGTCTACATTTTTTCCTGTCGCTGCCGAAATGCCAATACAGGTATACCCTATTTTTCGATATAATGCCGCTAAGAATTTAATTTCATCTAACTCTTCCGGCGTATATGTATCTACTTTATTGAATAGTAAAATCGCAGGAATTTCGTATGCCTCGGCCGTAATTAAAAATCGATCTATAAAAACCGGATAGGTTGGCGGATTGTTTAATGTTACCAATAAAAATACTTGGTCTAAATTGGCCGCTATAATATGGGTCTGCTTAGATAGGTTAACAGATTTACGAATGATATAATTTTTACGATCTTCTATTTCATTAATAATACCAAAGGTATCATCGCCAGTAGTCTCCACTTCAAAACGCACATAGTCCCCAACCGCAATAGGATTTGTACTTTTTATACCTTTTATTCTAAACTTTCCTTTTATTCTACACTCATAAAAATCGCCATCATCTGCCTTAACAGTGTACCAACTTCCCGTAGATTTGTATACAATTCCTACCATTTATCCAAAATACCTTCCTTTTATACAAAGTAACTGCTTTAAATATAAAAATTAACATAAATTTGGATTTAGAACTATAACATTAAAAAATAACCAAAATCAAGAAAATGAAATCCGTTAAAAATTTATTGCTGACGCTAACCTTATCAGCGTTTACTTTTGGGGCAGCCCAGGAGACAATTACAAACGAATCTGTAGTACAAATGGTCGAGCTTGGTTTCGACGATTATATGATTATTGATAAAATAAACACTTCGGATGTAAAATTCGATGCTTCTATTACTGCTTTAGGTGCAATGAAAAATGCAGGTGTTTCTTCTGAAGTTTTGTCTTTAATTATGGATAAGTCTAAACAGAACACAATGTCTAAAACTGGTATTTATTATACCGATGCAAGTGGTGAAGACAAATTAGTTCAACCAAGTGTATTTTCTGGAGCTAACTCTAACCAAGTTGCACAAAAATTGGTTTCTGGTCTAATCAACGCTAAACAAAAAGCACAATTACCAAAAACACAATCTAATAACGTTATTCGTCAAAGTCAACCTGAATTTACTTTTATTTTTGACCCTAGTGTTACTCAAGTTGATAATATGCAAAACAACCAAGGTAGCGATGCAGGTATTTTTAACTGGTGGTTTAGAATGGCAAGTAACCCTAACGAGTTTGTTTTGGTAAAACTTACCGTAAAAGAGAAAAAGAATCTTAGAGAAGTTATTACAGGTAAAAGTAGCTGGATCACTAGTAGTAGTGGTATAGACCCAAAATACGCCCTTAACTTCGCTATAGAGGAAATTGAAGGAAATAAATTCAAAGTTACTCCTGATTCATTAGAGCCAGGTGAATATTGCTTTATTTACCAAGGTCAAGTACCTCAAGGTAGAGAGAATCAATCTGTATTTGATTTCTCTATTCAATAGAAAAACAACATATTTTATATAAAGACCCGATGCCAAAAACATCGGGTCTTTTTTATTTCTTTTACTCATTCTTATCAAGCCCAAAATTTATATAACAATAAATTTCAGGCTTTTAAATGCAATTAAACATGTTTTGAAGTGTTAGTAATTCATAA
Organism: Maribacter sp. Hel_I_7; assembly: GCF_000688315.1. NCBI lineage: Bacteria > Pseudomonadati > Bacteroidota > Flavobacteriia > Flavobacteriales > Flavobacteriaceae > Maribacter > Maribacter sp. Hel_I_7. The sequence continues at coordinate 2,083,165 of NZ_JHZW01000003.1, forward strand.
TCATCGAAAAGATGACCAATTATTAAAAAACCAAAATCATGAAAAAAAGTATTTTTAGTCTTCTATTAATTTTCAGTGGCGCCCTAAGTTTAAGCGCACAAGAGTTTAAAGTTATTACAAGTGTAGAATCTATCGTATCAAGTGGAATGGGACGCTCTAGAATTATAGATGGTAATGAAGAAAAGGATTATGCTGAATTTACCACAACCCAAACCGAAGATGACAATAGCCGTAACAAATCTAAAAGAGATGAAATTAGGGTAAGAGATTTTGACGAAACCAAACTTTTAAATTTCTTCAATATTGGAGGCATCCGTTTTCAGAATATAGCTGCCAATGATGCCGTTATAACTTCAAAGATAAATGCAATGGTTGCCGAAGGATGGGAACTCGCATTTGTAACTAGCGCTGTTGAAAGTGACGGTGGTAAAGGTGATTCTTCAGGTATTTTTATTACCCGTTATATTTTTAAAAGATAAATGAACACATAAAAAAAGCCCGGTCAATTGACCGGGCTTTTTTATTAAATATACTCTATGACTATTGCGCTAAATTTATTTCAACGCGTCTATTTTTCTGTCTACCATCTTTGTACATGTTGGTAGCGATTGGCTTACTTTCACCATAACCGATAGCAGTTAACCTTGATGGTGAAATACCACCAGTAATTAAAAACTGCAATACGGCTTGTGCTCTTTTCTCTGATAATTTTTGATTGGTAGCTTCAGAACCTATACTGTCGGTATGCCCTTCAATTGTGAAGTTAGCATTTGGGTATTCATTCAATATCCCAATAATATCTACCAACACTGGTGTAGATTCATCTTTAAGCGTAGATTTTCCTGTCGTAAACAAAATTGTTTTTGCATACTCGTTCAAAGACTTTTGAACCTCAGCAGTAACTACTGGCTCTGGACAACCGTTGTTTGCAACCGTACCCATTTCATTAGGACATTCATCATCTTTATCTATAACTGAATCGCCATCAGAATCTGCCCAAGGACAACCATTATTCTCTACCGGACCTGCCTCATCTGGACATTGATCTTCATTATCCAATATAGTATCACCATCAGTATCTACCCATGGGCATCCGTTATTTTCTACTAGACCTGCTTCTTCTGGACATTTATCTTCATTATCCATTACAGAATCTCCATCAGTATCACCCCATGGGCAACCATTATTTTCAATTGGTCCTGCTTTTTTAGGACAACCATCCTCTTTATTAGGAATACCATCACCATCAGAATCTTTAGGCTGACCATAATATACCGGTATTTTTAAACCTGCATACACATCTGCTCCTTGAATCTCATTCTTAGTAAATGTAGATATTAGAGAACCTGAACCAATGTAAAGTGGACCCGCACGTAAACCTGCACCTATTTGAAGTCCGCTATATTGATAGCTGCTAACCGGCAAATAGAAACTGAACCATTTGCTTTCAAAACGTGGCGTCAATGAAAACACATTTGCTGTTCTTAAAACATTTTCACCAGCAGAACGCATTGATAAATCTGTATTGAAATTTAAATAGAAATTGTTCTTAATATTCCAATCTGCGTTAAAATGAAGGGCAGTTGGTAAACCAGCTTTCATATCTTCTGTAGCTTGTGTAAACGTATATAGGTTCTGTAAATCATCAGAATCTTCAATATTGTCATAATCATCTTGGGTAATGGTGTTGTTGATATTGTAATTATCAATTAAACTACCCTTATAATTAACCGACCCAATATCAGTAAGAGACAAGCCTAGTTTAAGCTTGTATTTATTCTTGTCCTTCAGAACGGTTTTTTCACCGTCTGCGCCTGTAACCACATAGTCTTCGTAATTAGGTCTCCATTCATATACAAAACCTAAATCGACACCAAAACCTTTTGCATTTGGTACTTCATACTCGTAATTATCATCATCATAATCATCTGCACGACCATAAATTAAATCACCTGTAGATTCTAAAGTTCCTATAGTTGAGCTATCAGGCAATGTTGCACCGTCGGCATCATAATCTATAGTTACATTTCTACCTGTAACATATGCATTACCAAAACCTTTTAAATACTTTAAAGAAAGACCGCCTTTTAAGAAATGTTCTTCTTTATTCATCAACTCTTGTGCATAGGTAAGACCTACTTCTGCCCAACCGTGTCCTGATGCAAAGAAATCTCCTTCGTTTACTATAAAATCTTGACTCTCATCTATACTGTCATCAAGATCATCTATACTTTCGCCGTTAAATTCATTACCTGTAACAAAACTTCTTGCTCTTGTAAAAACGGCTATAGATGATGTTCTACCTACGTTAAACATAAAGGATGGCCCTAATATATCTACGTTGCCCGAGAAGTTATTATTGCTTGAAAGCATTAAATTGGCGTCAGTATCATAGTCAAAATCACTAGAAACTAATTCAGAGAAACCTACTCCTATATAATCATTGGCTAAAAATGCACTTGCACCTACTAAATTGATATCTGTCTTAAAACGAGAATCCGCTATATTCGCAGGGTTAGAGATTACACTATTTACACCACTATAGTTATCGGTCAAATAGCCTATATAGGATTGTGCTTTTGCCGATATTGATGCAATCAACATAATACCTACTAATAATACTTTTTTCATACTCTTGGTTTGGTTAAAATGATTTTATAAACCCCTAACGGATGACCGTTACGTATATTGTTAAAACGTATACCTTTTCTTACAATTTTAAATTAGCCACAAAAAAACATCCGCAATATGCGGATGTTTTATATTTATGAAATTGAGCAAATTTTACGCGTTTACTATCTTCTCTTGATGATTTATAGATTCTTGGTGAATAGCTTTGAACATACGAAGAATAAACTCTTCACTAAGTCCTTTACTTTCCCCTTCTAAAATCATAGCTCCTAAAATCTGATTCCATCTGTTAGATTGAAGAACGGCAACGTTTTTCTGCTTTTTAAGCTCACCTATACCGTCAGAAACTTTCATTCTTTTACCTAAAGTATCAATAAGCTGACTGTCAATAACATCAATTTGAGCTCTTAAATTACTCAACTGAGAATTGTACTCTGCTTCTGGATCACTTTCTTTTCTGATTTTAAGATCTCTCATAATCTGTACCAATTTATCTGGGGTAACCTGTTGTGCAGCATCACTCCAAGCATTATCTGGATCATGATGTGTTTCAATCATTAAACCGTCAAAATTCAAATCTAAAGCAGTTTGCGAAACATCAAAAATCATATCACGATTACCGGTAATATGCGAAGGATCGTTTATTAAAGGTAAATCTGGAAATTTGTTTTTGAAATCAATAGCCATTTGCCATTCTGGTATATTTCTATACTTCGTTTTTTCGTAAGTAGAAAATCCTCTATGAATTGCTCCTAATCTTTTGATACCTGCAGTGTGCAATCTTTCGATACCACCTAACCACAAAGCTAAATCTGGATTTACTGGATTTTTCACCAATACAATCTTATCGGTACCTTTTAGTGCATCTGCCAATTCCTGCATAATAAACGGACTAACAGTTGATCTTGCTCCGATCCATAACAAATCGATATCATGCTCTAAAGCCAACTCAACGTGCGCACGGTTAGCAACCTCTGTTGCTGTTTTCATACCTGTTTCAGCCTTAACTTTCTGAAGCCATTTAAGACCTAAAGCGCCTACTCCTTCAAAATTTCCTGGGCGAGTACGTGGTTTCCAGATACCGGCTCTGTAATAATTTACATCGGTATCTTTTAAGGAGCGTGCTATACCTAACACTTGTTCCTCTGTTTCCGCACTACATGGCCCTGCTATTACTAGTGGATGGTCTAGGTTTAAGTCATCCAACCATGTTCTCATTTGTTTTGAATTTTCCATTTTAATTATTCTATTTCTTGTTTAACGGTATTCTTTTTTAATATTCCTTTAATCTTATTCGTATTATTCATTTCATTATAAATGCCCTCGTAATCATCTTTCAGCAACAAATCTTTAAATGCCGTAAGATTTTGAATGTACTCTTCTAATGTTTCTACTACATTCTCTTTATTCTGTTTAAAAATTGGTGTCCACATGGCTGGCGAACTTTTTGCCAGACGCACCGTACTTTCAAACCCACTGCCCGCCATATCAAAAATATCGCGCTCGTTCTTTTCTTTCTCTATTACCGTTTTACCCAACATAAAGGCACTTATGTGCGATAAATGTGACACATAGGCAATATGCTTATCGTGTGCCACCGGATTCATGTAGCGAATTCTCATTCCTACTGCCTGAAAAACTTTTAATGCCTTTTCTTGAAGCTTAAATGCAGTTAATTCCACCTCACAAATAATATTCGTTTTGTCCTTGAATAAATTATGTATAGCCGCAGACGGACCTGAAAATTCTGTTCCTGCAATTGGGTGACATGCTAAAAAATTTCTTCTCTTCGGATGATTCTCTAAAGTTTTACAAATTAGTGCTTTGGTCGATCCAACATCAAAAACTACACAATCTTCATTAACAGCATCTAATATGGCAGGAAGCTCTGTTACCATAACATCAACAGGTATACTTACAATGACCATATCTGCCAATTGTAAATCTTGATAGGTCGCTTTCTGATCGATTATACCCAAAGTCAATGCCTCAGCTATATTTGCCTCATTAGATTCTATGCCATATACAGTTACATTGTCAAAAGCAGACTTTATATCCTTTACTAAAGAACCTCCTATTAAACCGATACCAATTACAAATACATTCATTTTTAAAGCTACGCTTTAGTCGTTTGATCTAATTATTCAAATCTTTTAATTGCTTCTTTTATTTTATCCTGAGTAATACATAGCGAAAAGCGAATATAACCTTCACCATTACTACCAAATATAGTACCTGGCGTTATGAACAAATCTTTTGTATATAATATGTCATCAATAAATTCTTCTGATGACACACTGCCTTCAGGTAATTTTGCCCAAACGAACATACCTACTGCATCTCTATCAAAAGTACACCCAAGTGTTTCTGCCAGCTGAAAAATTAATTCTCTTCGATCGCCGTATACTTTATTTAGTTCTTTAAACCAATCATCACTACTGTTGAGTGCTGCAATTGCTCCTTTCTGAATTCCGTAAAACATTCCAGAATCCATATTACTCTTCACCTTCAAAATAGCATTAATGTGCTCTTCACTACCTAACACAAAACCTACGCGCCAACCAGCCATATTAAAAGTTTTACTCAAAGAATTTAATTCTAGGCACACTTCTTTTGCATTTGGTATGCTTAAGATGCTTGCAGGTTCTGCATTTAATACAAAACTATATGGATTGTCATTCACCAATAGAATGCTATGCTCTTTGGCAAAATCAACAATCTTTACAAATTGTTCTTTAGTTGCCGTAGCGCCCGTTGGCATATGTGGGTAACTTAACCACATAATCTTGACCTTAGTCAAGTCTTGTTTTGCCAATGCTTCTAAATCTGGAAACCAACCGTTATCTGCAGTTAAATCGTAAAATTTAGGCACTGCGCCAACCAAATTTGTAACCGATGTATATGTAGGATAACCTGGGTTAGGAATCAATACTTCATCTCCCTCATTTAAAAAAGCAAGACTAATATGCATGATACCTTCCTTAGACCCCATTAAAGGCAGAATTTCTGTATCTGGGTTTGCAGCTACATTGAATTTATTGTTATAAAAATTGGCTATACCAGCTCTTAATTGTGGTAGCCCTTGGTAACTTTGATATTGATGCGCACCACTTTCCAGTACAGCTTCCCGTATTGCATTTAACACTTCTTGAGACGGAGCCAAATCTGGACTTCCAATTCCCATATTTATGATAGGTTTACCCTGTGCCATTAAGCCGCGTACCTCTCTTAATTTTTTTGAGAAGTAGTATTCCTGTATGGTATTTAACCTTTCGGCCGTACGTATCATTGTCTTACATTTTTATATTCACCTAAAACTTTAAAATCCTCTGCCATGATGTCCAAAAGACTTTTTGCTTTCACAAAGTCTTTATATTCCGTAAAAGTAACATCAACAAAAAAGGCATATTTCCATGGTGTTTCTATTACCGGTAACGACTGAATCTTAGTCAAATTCAATCTGCAATCACTCATAACATTAAGCACAGCAGCTAAACTTCCCCGTTTATGGTCGGTTATAAACCGCAATGAAGCCTTTGTAATTTCAGCTTCTGGCAACACATTATTTTTTGTCTTTACAATGATAAAACGAGTAGCGTTATTTTGTATCGTCTGTATGTCGTTCGCTACGATGTCCAACCCATATAATTCTGCCGCTACATTAGGTGCAATAGCTGCCACATGCTTTAATTTTTGCTCTTGTATACGTTTTGCCGTCTCTGCCGTATCCACATCTTCTACCAATCTTACGTGCGGATATTGCCTGAAATATTCCTTACATTGTAACAGCGCCATAGGGTGAGAACTTACCTCTGTAATATCCTCAATTTTCTGCCCTTTCAATACCATTAAGTTATGGTGGATATTCAAATAATACTCCCCAATTATGTGCAAGTCATTATGATTGACCAATGCATAATTGGGTATTATAGATCCTGCGATCGAGTTCTCTATAGCCATTACACCTTGGTCTGCTTCTTTAGACAATAATTTGTCTACCAAGGCATCAAAAGAAAGACATTCTACTAACTCAATATCATCACCAAAACAATCTTTTGCAACTTGATGATGGTTGCTACCTTTAATTCCCTGTATGGCTATTTTTAAACTCACTTTTGCTCAATTTTATTCAAAAAAAAAGTTCCGACATATATCGGAACTTGAATTCTATTTTATATTTAAAATATGCTAGAACAGTCCCGTACCTCTCTTAAAAAAGAAGTAAAAATAAAAACCGTTCCAGAAATATTGTTTTGTCATTGTCCTTGTAAACTTTGGCTAATGTAGTAATTATATTTAAAAATGGTTGTTTTCCATTTTATTTTTTTGAAAAAATCAATTTCTTTCTCAAAATGTAATGGTTTTGTGTTAAATGTTCAGTGAATTTTTCAATAGTGCAAAATCAATAACTACTAATTTTGTAACGTATTTGGCTGATAATAAAAGGGAATAGACCATGTAAATTTTTTTACAACACCCAAAGTTTTAGTGACTACCAAGGTATTATTGCCTTTTTTCAACAACTCCTTATCTATAAAACCTACGATACCAAACTGCTCTGAAACCGCATGGTCTTTCTTTAGAAAATTAATATTTAATAAAGTACCATTGAGGGTAACCTTATGATATTTTTCATAACAGTCTAGATAAAACTTTCTAGATTTAACTCTTTCCTCTTCACTGGACAAACTATCGTCTTCCTGATATTCCCCACATGTCTCAGCTTGATAATTACGTTCATGATGAAATATAGGAATAAACAACTTTACAGTCTCACCCACTATAATATCAGATTGTATTTGAGGAGTTAGCAAAAATGATTCATCAGAGTTTTGATCACTATAATAACTCAAGTACATTAGATTTACATCATGATTTTTTGGTAAAATCAAATGAGGAATATTGGTATCTTGAAACTTCACTAACGTCAAAAATATACCGGATGCAAAAAACGCTAGCACGAGATATACTAGCGACTTTTTCTTTTTAAAATTCGATCCAAAAACCATTGATACCTGAAGTAAATTACGGTAAAGAGGACCATAGGTTACCATTGATGTCAATCTAACCAATTTAAACATCCATGTTTGTACCCGTACATTATTTTTATACTTTTTTAAATTTCCAATGACACTAAAAATCATTTGTAACACTAGAAGACTTAAGATTATAAATAAAGGAATTAACAGTATATAACTCGGGATATAGTCTAATAACATATTGTAAATAAGCATGTAAATACTTAAAAATAAAGACATATATGTGTAAATCAATAGAATAGTAAATGCCGAAGAAAAAATTACGCTACATAAATCATCTACTTTCCGAATAGTATCTTCTTGCTTTGGCAGTATAGCTAAAATCTTCTCTGTATAAATTCTAGAGTATACACTATCCTCAATACTATAATCTGGAAAAACGGAGTTTAACCCCACCAATCCGATCCAATACGCTCGTAAAACAAAATGAATTACAAACATAGATACCAGTATGCTAATAGCTAGCAAACCTAAAAAAACAATCATATACCCATAAATGTATTGTTCAACAGGTAATAAATCAATGTATTTGTTTGTAGCCCATTCTATTAACCCAAATAATTGAAACGTACCAAAAATGGCAATTGCAGAAACTAATAACTCTGCTTCCCAACTCTCTTCCTTTAATCGTTGGAGCCATTTAATATTCTTTTTATTTTCTACAACTGAGGTGGTTTCTGGTGGTAAGCTCATTCTGTATTAACAATTTCCATGGTTAGTGAGACTAATATACCCTTTCTTTAAAACTAAAAAAATAATTAGATAACTAGGTATTACACTCGTTGAAAAAACAATCTACAATTGCATCTAAACTTTTCTGCACTTTAGGATCTGTACAGTTAATTAAAATTGAAAATACAAGCTGCTCTTTGGGATAGACAAAGAAATTAGAATACCCTCCTACTCCATTACCAACATGCCCAAAGAACTTTCTTCCTTTGGCATCTTCACTTACCTGCCAGCCTAAACCGTAATATGTAGAATTACCTTCAACTTCTTGCGCGGTTAAGAATTGATTGAGAATCTCTTCGCTGATTTCAACTTTCTTATCTAAAAATGCCTGTCCGAATTTTGCTATATCTTCAGAGGTGGACAAATATCCGCCGCCTGCTAATTTGTAAAAATTATCAACAGGAATTGCTTTTCTAAATCCTGTTGTACCTTTTGTGTAAAATTTGGTTACCAGGTTTTGTTTTTCGGATGTAGAAATAAAATTAACACCTCCTGTTTGTCTTTGGTTACGGTCAGAATGAGATTTTGGAATACATGTATTTTTCATCCCTAACGGATTCAGCACCTTCTCTTGCACATACTTTTCAAATGGAATTACGCTTGCTTTTTGCATTGCTGCAGAAATCATTACCCAGTCAAAACTATTATACAAATACTCGGTACCAGGTTCATAAACCAAAGGGTCATTTTTAAATATATCTAAACCTTCTTTTATGGACAAAGGTTTGTTTAATCCGTACTCCTTGCCTTTGTATACTCTAATTCCTGCCGTATGACTAGCTAATTGACGAATAGTAAAATCCCATTCCTTCTTTGGATAATCTGGCAGATAGGTATAAAAAGATTCATCTAAATCAATAATGCCCTCTTGAACCATATGTGCCAATGCCGTTGCTGCAATAGGTTTTGACACACTAGCTATTCTAAAAATTGATTTTATTGGATTTACAAATTGCTTATGCTCCAGATCTGCATAACCATAACCTTTTTGAAATAAGGTTTTACCCTCTTTTAATACGGTAATAGCAATTCCAGGGGCTTTTTCTTCTTTTATTAATTGTTGTAACAAAAAATCTGCTTTTACCAAACCAGATAAATAAGTGTCATCTCCTAAAACACGCTTGGCAGCAAAAACATTTTTTAGATATTTAAGGATAGGGTTCATTCCACAAAGATCAAGCGACCATTATATAATTCTTCAACGGCAACAATTTCAGGTCGATTAAAACTTTGTACATCTCCTGTCCCCCTTAATACTCCAGTAAGGCTTGTTTGCGGATTCACCAATAAATCATTAGACCCTCTATGATTTAGATTTACGCGTTCTGCTATTAATTCTTCAGCTTCTATTCTAGAATCTCCTGCAGCTATGCTCATATTAAAACTTTCTGCAGTCCCTTTTAATCTGAAGTAGGAAATTCCATTACTTGTAATACTTAAACTAGTTACGTTTAATTCTAAATTAAATTCTCCATCCGTTGTTTCTGCTTCCGGATTTGTAAAACTTTCAGACAACAAGTTTAGACTATCAAAACTTAAAACGCCATCACTGGTTATTGGAAAACCGGTACTGCTTCTAATACTTGTTAAATTGGGAGTAGTAACATAAACCACTGTTGTACCATAATCACGTACGTAATTACAATCGTTAGTATCTGTTAGTAACAAATTCCCATCCTCAACCACAGCATCTACCTCATTACGTAAATTTTCTCCGGTTTCAATTTCAACTTTTTGGGTATCGCCCTGTTTAATAACTAAGGCTACATTTTCAAATACAGTTATGGCACTAAATGCATCTACATTAACTTCTTCCTTGACAATAGCTCCAGTTTCCTGAAAACAATCAGATGCATTTTCCGAATCACATGAAATAAATAAAAATAATAGTATCCCAGACAAGACTAAAAGACCTCGACTGCCCTCTACCAGATTACTTTTTAATTTATATATCATTTCTATCATCTTACAATCTTATTCCTATTCCAAATTCTACTGCTTCCGCTTTTGCCCCATGAGACTTTAAGGTTACCGCGCCATACAGTTTGTCGCCAAAATAACGTTTTAAACCAACACGCAGATACGTACGCCCTTCAAAATCAAACGGATAATAGACATAATATCCAAACTGAGAAATTACCGACATGCTATTAATGAACAATTCATGCCCCATAAATACACCCACTCTTTTATAATCGTCATCTGCTTCAACACCATTTTCAGGAAAAGCGATACTTTGATAGCGAATCAACTCCTTTAAAAAATTAGAGAAATAAGCATCTACCCCAAATTGTAACGCACTTTTTCTACCTACTCTTTTATCGGCATAGGCAGAGAGTACAACAAACCCGTACTGACCAGAATCAATAACATCACTTTCATTTATACCTGTTCTTAACGCAAAGTTGTAACGTAATGGCTCGGTTACTTTTTCTTTTTCACGATGCACATATTCTATTTCTTTTCCTCCATCTAAATCATACACAAAACCAGCATTAAACGCCAAGGTATTAGTAGATGTATTTGGAGCTCTAAAATTCGCATTTGAATAATGAATGATAGAAGCGCCAGCCTTAAACCCTAATCCTTTAAAAATATTTTCTTTGTGATAATTGAACATTAAATAGGTGGAACTCAATATGTCAGACCCGTAGGCATTATTTCTAAAATTGGTTTCCTTATCATATGGGTTAGAGGCATAAGACACACCTTGCCCCACACGAAACTGTACATTACGTTTAAAAAAATAAAAATTATAGTGGGCATAAAGTCCGTAATTATCACCCAAAGTACTGTTGTTGCCATTCTGGTATATGAAAGAATATCCTAAATCAGGATAATTATATAATTCCTCCCATTCCTCTGCACCATACGTTTTACGATTATAGCTCAAAATCACACCTTCCGGATGCGAAGTAATTAAATGCGATATATCTGGATTATGTAAAATAATAGACCCGTAAAACTGACTTGCATCAAGGGTATATTTTTTAAGCTCAGTAGATTCCTGTGCAAAACAAAAAGAAACTGATAACAGTAAAATAGAAAAAAACTTGAAATTCATTGAGGGCAAAAATAAGTAGTAAGTACGAAGTACCAAGTTCTTTCTTACAAATAATGTAATTACAAAAGTAATAATGTCACTTCGAGTGATTTTTTGAGGCACCAAGAAATTTTTATCGAAAAGCCCCCTCGTTACAAAGGTTCTCGACACATTTTCATATCTCCGTTACTCTACGATATAAAAACACTCGAACTGACAAACTAGCTTCCTGAAAACTAAAAAAGTGCTTCTGCTATTGCCTTTATATTATCAGATTTACCCATAGAGTAGTAATGTAAAACAGGTACTCCTGCAGCTTTCAATTCTTTAGATTGTTGAATTGCCCATTCAATACCTACCGCACGTACATCTTTGTTGGTAGCGCAACTATCAACAGCTTCAATTAAATCTTGTGGCATATCTATTCTAAACACTTGTGGCAACAACTGCATATGTCGCTTTACCGCAATTGGTTTAATACCTGGTATGATCGGTACTGTAATTCCAATATTCTTGGCTGCTTCAACAAACTCAAAATACTTTTTATTATCGAAGAACATTTGTGTTACCACATAATCGGCACCTGCATCTACTTTTTCTTTTAAACGCTTTAAATCTGATTGTAATGAAGGTGATTCTAAATGCTTTTCAGGATATCCGGCTACGCCAATACAAAATTCACTGCAATGCTCACTTTCTATAGATTCATGCAAATACTTGCCACAATTTAAATCTTGAATCTGTTTTACCAAGTTTATAGCAAACGGATGCCCACCATCGGTAGGTTCAAAATATTTTTGCTCACTACGGGCATCACCACGCAATGCCATTACATTTTGTATGCCCAAATAATGACAATCGACCAACATGTATTCGGTCTCCTCCTTAGTAAATCCACCGCATATTACATGTGGCACCGTATCAACATTATATTTATGTTGAATAGAGGCACAAATACCCACCGTACCTGGTCGCATACGGGTGGTTTTCTTATCTAACAATCCTTCTTTCTTTATGTATATAGTCTCTTCTCTAGATGTGGTTACATCAATAAACGGAGGATTAAACTCCATTAAAGGGTCTATATTATTATATAATTCTTGAATATTGCGCCCTTTTACCGGAGGTACAATTTCAAATGAAAAAAGCGTTTTTCCTTTAGCGTTTGTAATATGGTCTGTTACTTTCATGTTCTATACTATTACCCTTTTAAGAGCAACCTCCATGGAGGCATTATTACTTATACTTTATTCTTTTGGGCGTTCGGGCGGGCTTTCAGCTCTATTTTTTCTATTTATAATTCACTCTTTAATCTTAGTGAACATCAATTTAAATAGAAAAAGATGCCGCTTCTATCCCTAACGCACTAATCAACTATGTTCGGCGCTAGCCATCTTTCTGCCTTCTCTATTGGTATATTTTTACGTTCGGCAAAATCTTTAACCTGATCATCCTTAATTTTACCTAATCCAAAATAACGTGCTTGCGGATTTCCAAAATAATATCCACTAACCGATGCTGCTGGCCACATTGCCAAACTATCCGTTAATTCTACCCCTATAGTTTCATTAACTTTTAAAATATCCCAAATGGTCAATTTCTCTAAGTGATCGGGACAAGCAGGATAACCTGGTGCAGGACGAATACCTTTGTATGATTCTTTAATTAAATCTTCATTGCTCAGATCTTCATTTGCAGCATAACCCCAATGTTTCATACGCACTTCTTTATGCAAATATTCTGCAAAAGCCTCTGCCAAACGATCTGCTAAGGCTTTTACCATAATGGAATTATAATCATCTAAATCTTTTTCATATTTAGCGGCTAATTCTGCAGTACCAAACCCTGTAGATACGCAAAAACAACCCATATAATCTTGCCTACCAGATTTTTTAGGTGCTATAAAATCTGCCAAAGCATAATCTGCAACACCCTCTCTTTTCTGTAATTGCTGGCGAAGTGTTCTAAATGTAAAATGCTCTTCATCTCGTCCTTCAACTTCACTTAAAGTGATATCGATATCATCTTCATTAATTGAGTTTGCCGGGAACAATCCAAAAATACCTTTTGCCTTCAATTTCTTATCAGAAATAATTTTATTCAGCATTGCTTTAGCATCTGCAAATAATTCGGTCGCTTGTTCTCCAACTACCTCATCGGTAAGTATAGCAGGGAATTTACCATGTAATTCCCAACTTCTAAAAAACGGAGTCCAATCAATAAATGGTACTAGTATATTTAAATCTAAATCTTCAATAACCTGAATACCTAATTTGTTTGGTTTAACTATCTCAGAGGATTTCCAATCAATCTTAAATTTATTTCTACGTGCAGCAGAAATAGGCTTATAGGTTTTACTTGAAGAACGATTTAAGAACTTTTCCCTAAAAACATCATAATCATCCTTAATGCTCTTTTTATAGCCTTTTGAAGTATCTTTTTGAAGCAAATCTCCCACAACGGTTACCGCCCTAGAAGCATCATTTACATGCACTACAGCTTCATTGTATTGCGTATCAATTTTTACTGCCGTATGTGCTTTACTTGTGGTTGCACCACCAATTAACAACGGAATCTTGAAGTCTTTACGTTCCATTTCCTTCGCCAAATGAACCATTTCATCTAATGACGGCGTAATCAATCCGCTAAGTCCTATTATATCTACATTGTGTTCAATGGCGGCTGCAATTATTTTTTCTGGTGGCACCATGACTCCTAAGTCAACAATCTCATAATTGTTACATGCCAAAACAACACCAACAATATTCTTACCAATATCATGCACATCACCTTTAACGGTTGCCATCAATATTTTACCTGCATTATCAGAATCTCCTTCTTGCGGATTCAATAACTTTTCTTCTTCTATATATGGTAATAGATACGCTACCGCCTTCTTCATTACCCGGGCAGATTTTACTACCTGTGGCAAAAACATCTTTCCGCTTCCAAATAAATCTCCGACAACGTTCATACCCGTCATTAGATTTCCTTCAATAACCTGAATTGGCTTATCAGCAGCTAATCTGGCTTCTTCTACATCTTCTACTATGTATTGATCAATACCTTTTACCAAGGCTCGTGTAATTCTATCTTGTAACGGCTCTTCTCGCCATGATAAATCTATCTTACTTTCTTTTGTTTTACCAACTACAGACTCTGCAAAATCTAATAAACGCTCTGTTGCATCATCTCTTCTATTAAGAATAACATCTTCTACACGTTCTAATAAATCTTTGGGAATATCATCGTAAACCTCTAGCATACTTGGATTAACGATACCCATATTCATACCTGCTTTAATAGCATGGTACAAGAAAACAGAATGCATTGCCTCACGCACAGGATTGTTTCCCCTAAACGAAAACGAAACATTACTGACACCTCCACTAACACTTGCATGTGGTAAGTTTTCACGAACCCATTTTGTAGCTCTGATAAAATCGAGAGCATTCAATTTATGCTCGTCCATACCTGTAGCAACAGGGAAAATATTTAAATCAAAAATGATATCTTCTGGTGCAAAATTGACTTTATTTACCAAAACATCATAAGAACGCTTTGCTATTTCAATACGTCGGTCATAATTATCTGCTTGTCCAACCTCATCAAATGCCATCACGATTACCGCAGCACCATATCTTTTAATCAATTTTGCATGATGCAAAAATTGCTCTTCACCTTCCTTTAAACTAATAGAGTTTACTACACACTTACCCTGCACTACTTGTAAACCAGCCTCAATGATTTCCCATTTAGAACTATCTATCATAATAGGAACACGAGAAATATCTGGCTCGGCAATGACCAAATTCAAAAACTTGACCATGGCCTCTTTCCCATCAATCAGACCATCATCCATATTTATGTCGATAACCTGCGCTCCATTCTCCACTTGCTCTCTTGCAACCGCCAGTGCCTCTTCAAATTTCTCCTCCTTAACAAGACGAAGAAACTTTTTAGAACCTGCAACATTTGTTCGTTCACCAACATTGATAAAGTTAGTCTCGGGAGTGACTATTAAGGGTTCTAATCCGCTTAGTTTTAAAAAGCGTTGCTCGTTGCTCGTTGCTCGTTGTTCGTTTTTTGTACTCATAATTTCTTGTAATAGTTTATGAATCCGTTCAACAACTTTTTAACTCTTTCTATTTCTTTCAAAACGTTATTTATTTCTGAAATGTAATTTAAATCTCCGGCTAAAATCAACTGCGTTTCCAGCTCATATAAAGAACCTCTCGCTATATGTAAAAAATGAATAGTCTCCTTATTGGATTGCCTTCCACAACCTTCTGCAATATTTGATGGTACAGAAATAACACATCGTCTAACCTGCGAGGTTAAAGAAAATTGTTCGTCTTTTGGAAAGGACTTTGTCAAAACATAAACTGTTTTAACAAGTACTCTAGCCTGCCTCCAAATGTCTAAATCTTTATAATCCATTTAATTCTTATAACTACGATAAACCGTTAACGAGAAACGAAAAACGATTTATTTACTAACAACCGTTAACTTTCTAGGTTCATATTTAGCCACTATTTCAGCTATCGCCGTAATATGCTCTGGTGTTGTTCCACAACAACCTCCTACAATATTTACTAATCCTTTTTCTGCGTATTCTTTTATTTGCGCTGCCATTTGATCTGGAGTCTCATCATATTCCCCAAACGCATTAGGTAAACCTGCATTAGGGTGTGCAGAAACTGCATGCTCACTCTTTTTAGATAATACTTCTAAATGAGGTACCAACTGACTTGCGCCTAGAGCGCAATTAAAACCTACCGATAAAATTGGAATATGTGAAATGGATATTAAAAAAGCTTCCGCTGTTTGTCCGGACAATGTTCTACCCGAAGCATCGGTAATTGTACCGCTCACCATAATTGGCACATCAATATTTCTTTCCTCTTTTACTTCTTCTATAGCAAATAAAGCAGCTTTTGCATTTAAGGTATCAAATATGGTTTCTACCAATAATAAATCTGAACCACCATCTAACAAAGCTTCAACTTGTTGTTTATAGGCTATTCTTAATTCATCAAAAGACACGGCTCTATATCCTGGGTCATTTACATCTGGAGACATGCTTGCCGTCTTATTTGTGGGTCCTATACTACCAGCTACAAATCGTGGTTTATTAGGTTCTTTCGCCGTGAATTCATCAGCTACTTTTTTCGCAATACGTGCAGATTCATAGTTAAGTTCATACACCAAATCTTCCATGTAATAATCTGCCATTGCTATCGTGGTTCCAGAGAATGTATTGGTCTCTACGATATCGGCACCTGCAGCGAAATATTTACGATGAACCTCAGCAATTGCTTCAGGCTGAGTTAGAGACAATAAATCATTATTACCCTGTAATGGGTGCTCATAATCTTTAAAGCGTTCTCCCCTAAAATCTTCCTCAGTAAATTTATAGCGTTGTAGCATCGTACCCATGGCACCATCTAATATGAGAATTCGCTCTTTTAAAATTTCTTTTATATCCTTCATTTTACGTTGTAAAAAGATTCTACATCCAATAAAAAACTAATTCGAAATCAAGTAAGGAAAGTTAGGCTAGATGCCTTTTCTTAAGTTATCTGTCTTTTGTAATGCTATTTTAAATAACACATTCTGCAGAAGTAAGCAGAATAAAGATAGAATGTAGCACCTTCTTTTCCATATTGGAAAGGGTTGCCAAGGTTTCAATGGGTCTAGTCCCTCCACCTTTCTTGATAACGTTTCAATATATTTATGAACTAATTGCAAAGTAACGGCACAGTATGCTCTTATCCAAAACTTCAATAGGTTATTTAGTTAACGAAATTCTGGGGAATTGTCATAAAAAAACCTCTGAATCATTAAAGAATCAGAGGTTTCGGCCATATTACTTAAGTATTTTAGGCTATACTTTGTACTACTTCTTTCTTAGCTTCTTTCTTAGAACCATCAAATCCTTCGACTCCGCCAACGGTCGTATACTTCATTACATATCGTTTACCCGGATTGATTTGTTGGTATGCATACTGACACATTACTGCAGCTTCATGGAAACCTGACAATATCAATTTCAATTTACCTTCATATGTATTTACATCGCCAATTGCATATACTCCCGGTATGTTTGTTTGATAATCTTTTGCGTTGTTTACCTTAATCGCATTCTTATGAATATCTAAGCCCCAATCGCCTATCGGACCTAATTTAGGTGATAAACCAAAAAGCGGAATAAAATTATCAACTTCTAAATAGGTATCTTCTTTCTCTTTATCCGTATGTTTTATAACTACAGCCTCAAGTTGATCTTTACCATGTAATTCTTTAACCTCTGCTTTAGTAATCAATTTTATTTTACCAAGCTTAGCCAATTCAGCTGCTTTTTCAACAGAATCCAAAGCGCCCCTAAATTCATCTCTTCTATGCACCAAGGTTACTTCTGAAGCTACATCGGTTAAGAATATAGCCCAGTCTAAAGCTGAATCTCCACCACCGGCAATCACCACTTTTTTGTCGCGATATACTTCTGGATCCTTAATCATATAAGAAACACCTATATCTTCAAAATTTACAATGTTTTCGATAGGTGGTTTTCTTGGTTCAAAAGAACCTAAACCACCAGCAATCACTACTACTGGCGCATTATGCTGCGTTCCTTTATTTGTCGTTACTACAAAAGAACCATCTTCCAATTTATCTAAAGTTTCCGCTCTTTCGCCTAACGTAAATCCTGGCTCAAAAGGTTTTATTTGTTCCATTAGATTATCTACCAAAGTACCCGCAAGGATTTCTGGAAATGCCGGAATATCATAAATAGGCTTCTTTGGATATATCTCTGAACATTGTCCACCTGGTTGTGGCAACGCATCTATTAAATGTGTTTTTAATTTTAACAATCCTGCTTCAAACACCGTAAACAATCCGGTTGGTCCCGCTCCTATAATGAGCATATCTGTTTTAATCATAACTATTTATTGATATAAAGCAGCTAGAATTGAGTCTTCACTCCCTATGCTACTTCTTTAAATTCTACTTTATATTTAAACTACTTACTTATTACTATTTACTCAATGAGGTTTCTACTGGACTCAACCTGACATTCTCATTACTTGAATATTCAAGCTTTGCCTTCATCAGTGATTCTCTATGCCTTACAACTTCCCCTATTATAATAATAGCCGGATTAGATAACTCTTCTTTTTCCACTACATCAACAATAGTTTCTATAGTGCCTATACCTACCTTTTCATTTTCACGAGTTCCATTCTGAATAATTGCAACAGGCATGTCTGACTTACCTTCGCCTTTAAACAATGCTACTATCTGTGGTAGTTTGGACATTCCCATGAGTATTACTACAGTAGCGCTACTTTTAGCTGCTAGAGCAACATCGGTTGATAGTTTATGCTCTTTTGTTGTTCCTGTAATTACCCAAAAACTTTCTGACGCTCCTCTTTTTGTTACTGGAATATTTTGATATGCCGGTACACTTAAACTAGAGGAAATACCAGGAACCATGGCAACTTCTAAACCATGCGATGCTGCATATTCCATTTCCTCAGAACCACGACCAAATACAAACGGATCTCCACCTTTTAAACGAACTACATGTCCGTGCGATTTTGCCCTACTTATAATGAGCTGATTAATCTGCTCTTGCTGATAGGCATAGCATCCTTTGCGTTTACCAACAAAAATTAATTCTGCATTTTTAGCGTAGTCTAGCAAATCTTCATTTACCAAAGCATCGTACAACACAACATCGGCATTTTCCAATGCCTTAATCGCTTTTAAAGTGATTAATTCTATATCACCAGGTCCTGCACCTACTACGGTTAATTTTGCCTGTCTATTTTTATGTAAATTACTATCTGCCATGATTTATGCTTCTGCTAATTCCTGTTCTCTAAATTTCGCAACAGTCTCTAAAAACGTTTTTGCATCTTTAATATACGATGCTGCAAAAGCTTTTGATGGCTCATTTTGATTCAATTGAAGAACCAATTTCTCGAATCCGCCTACAACAGCAATTCTTCCATCGGCTACAAATTTCTCATCGAAATCTTTAATGATACTTACATGCGTATTTACTTTCGTATTTTCTGACGTTAACATCGCTTTCGCTGAATTTACCATTGAAGAATATGCGTGGTATATACTTGCCGACCATTTTTCTGCATCGAACATATCTTGAGCGTTTTGTATTTTCTCTTCACTTTCAAAAAGTAGCGTCGCAATTAAATCAATTACAACTCCGGCACACTCACCTACTCCAATAGCTTTTTCATAACGCTCCGTATTTCCCCAGTCTATAAAGTCTTCCGGCGTTAAATCATCAATTGATGAAAGTGGCGTAAGAAAATCATAGAAATACATTTGACCTTTTTCTGCATAATAATCAGGGAACGATAAATCGCCGCCATTCGCATCAAAATCATTTAATATTAAACGTAATGCTTCCGGACCTCTTTTACTTGGTACTTTTACCACCTTATCTGCAAAACGTCCTTGACCGTTACCATCTGTACTTCCTCCCAATAGAACCTGAAGTGCAGGTGCAACCAATTTATCTTTTGTACGAACGGACATCCCTTGAAAACCAATATTTGCCATATTGTGTTGTCCACAGGCATTCATACATCCACTAATTTTTATTACAACATCTTCGTTATTGATATAATCTGGATATTCTGTTTTAATTACTCTTTCTAATTCTTCTGCAATACCTGTACTACTAGCAATACCTAAGTTACACGTATCTGTACCTGGGCAAGCAGTAATATCTAATGCCTTGTTATAGCCAGCATCTGTAAAGCCTAATTCTTTTAATTCAGTATAGAAAAATTCAATATTTTCTTCTTTTACGAAAGGAATTAAAATATTCTGACGTAGCGACAACCTTAATTCTCCTGCAGCATATTTCAGTACCAAATTCGCCAATAAGCGTGCTTTATCAGTATAAAAATCACCTAATAAAACTTTGATACCAATAGCAACATAACCTGGTTGTTTCTGTGGTACTACATTCGTTGATTTCCACTGCTCAAATTCTTTCTGATTAGAAATTTCTACTTTAGGAACTTCTAATTGTGAAACTTTTATCTTCGGATATTCTTCTGGATTAATTGGAAAAGTATCAAAAGGCACAGCTGTTTTCTCTGCTGCCAATAATTCTTTGAATCCGTCAAGACCTAAATCCTTCAGCAAAAACTTCATTCTAGCCTTTGCTCTACTCTTACGCTCACCGTAACGGTCAAAAACACGTATTACCGTTTCCATTAAAGGAATAATTTGGTCTGCTGGCAAAAAGCTATATAACTCATCTGCATGTCTTGGCTGAGAACCTAATCCGCCACCAAGCATTACTTTAAAACCTGGCTCTCCATTTTCAAGCTTAGCAATAAAACCTAAATCATGCATGTATGAAAGTCCGGTATCGGCATCACTTGCAGAGAAAGAAACCTTAAACTTACGTCCCATTTCTTGACTCACAGGATTTCTTAAGAAATACTGGAATAATGCATGTGCATAAGGCGAAACATCAAAAGGTTCATCTACATCTATACCTGCAGTTTCACTAGCCGTTACATTACGTACTGTATTACCACATGCTTCTCTTAATGTTATATCATCCTTTTCTAATTCTGACCATAACTCTGGAGTCCTGTTCAAATCCACATAGTGAATCTGTATATCTTGACGCGTAGTAATGTGTAACCTACCTGTAGAATACTCGTCTGATACATCACAAATACGAAGCAATTGCTTAGAAGTTACCTTACCGTATGGTAATTTGATACGAATCATTTGAACCCCTTCTTGACGCTGACCGTATACTCCACGAGCCAAACGTAGGCTTCTAAATTTCTCCTCATCTAATTTGCCGCCATGGAACTCATGAATCTTGCGTTCCAATTCTAAAATATCATTCGCAACTACTTGATTCTCTATTTCTGTTCTAAAACTCTGCATCGTTCGGTATTAAGTATTCAGCACTACGTACTGAGATAAATTATTACTATATTTTGCCTATAGATTTTATAGACTTATTGAAAACAGTCAATATTAAAATTGACCTTTTATATTTAACTAATGAATCCCGCTCCTACGGTACTATTAGATTTGGTGTCTATTAAAATAAACGAACCGTTAGTTCTGTGATTCTTAAATTGATCATAGAAGATTGGTTTATTTAAACGAAAGCTAACCTGGGCTATATCATTCATACCCAAAGAATCTGCTTCTGTATCGATACCCGAATAATCCGGAGCAATTTTATGATGTACTTGTTCTACTTTTGCCAATACTTTGTTGACACCGTGTTGTACTATATATTTATTTCCTGTTGCTAAAGGCAATGAATCCATCCAAGAAATTGTAGCTGTAAATTGCTTATCTACTGTTGGTAAATCATTGGCTTTCACTAACATGTCTCCACGGCTTAAATTAATTTCATCATCTAATGTGATTGTTACCGATGAACGTCTAGAAGCTGTTTTATATTTTTTATCGTGAAAATAAATGTCCTTTATCTTAGAACGTGTTTGCGACGGAAGTGCTACTACCTCATCACCAACACTTAACTCGCCACCATATACCTTACCTGCAAATCCTCTAAAATCATGATGCTCATCTGTTTTTGGACGGATAACATATTGTACTGGAAAACGTGGTGTTCCTACATTGAAAATATCTTTTCTATCTAAGGCTTCAAAATGTTCTAACAAAGTAGGACCTGTATACCAAGGTGTCTTGTCCGTTTTATTTACTACGTTATCTCCTTTTAATGCACTTACTGGAATGAAGGTGATTTTCTGGTCTTGGTAATCGCGTTTTGCCATCAATTCTTGAAAATCAGCTTTAATAGCGTTATACGTTTCCTCAGAATAATCAACCAAATCCATCTTATTAATTGCCACTACCACATCTTTTATGCGTAGTAAATTATTAATAAAAAAGTGTCTGTTTGTTTGTTCAATTACACCTTTTCTAGCATCGATCAATATAATCGCCGCCTGTGAAGTAGAGGCACCCGTAACCATGTTACGCGTATATTCTACATGCCCAGGGGTATCTGCAATAATGTAACTTTTCTTTGCCGTAGAGAAATAAATATGGGCAACATCAATAGTGATTCCTTGCTCACGTTCCGCTACCAAACCATCTGTTGCCAAAGAGAAATCTAAATAATCATATCCCTTTTGCTTACTGGTTTTTTCAATCGCCTCTAACTTATCGCTGGTCAATGATTTTGTATCATACAGTATTCTACCGATCAAGGTACTTTTACCGTCATCTACACTACCTGCTGTTGCTATTTTTAGTACTTCCATTTTTGTTTAGTTTTCGGTTGGCAGTTACAGTTTGCAGTTGCAATTATTATAAAACTGCTTACTGTTACTGAATACTGCCTCTTTTAAAAGTATCCTTGTTGTTTTCTCTTCTCCATTGCTGCCTCAGAACGCTTGTCATCTATACGTGCACCTCGTTCTGAAATAGAAGAATCTCTAATTTCCTCTACTACTTTATCTATAGTTTCAGCATCAGAAAGCACTGCGGCAGTACATGACATATCACCTACTGTACGAAAACGAATTAAACGTTCTTCTACAACCTCATCTTCTTCTCTAAATACAATACCGTCTTCTGCAGACCAGATCATACCATCTCTTAAAAATGTTTTACGCTTGTGTGCAAAGTAGATTGATGGAATTTCAATTTGCTCTTCTTTGATATAAGACCAAACATCTAATTCTGTCCAGTTAGATATTGGAAAAACTCTTACGTTCTGACCCAATTCTATTTGTCCGTTCAACATATCAAATAACTCTGGGCGTTGGTTACGCTCATCCCATTGACCAAAATCATCTCTCACCGAGAAAATACGTTCTTTAGCACGTGCTTTTTCTTCATCTCTACGTGCACCACCAATACAGGCATCAAATTTGAATTCTTCAATAGCATCTAACAACGTGGTTGTTTGAAGACTATTTCTACTTGAATATCTACCTGACTCTTCTTTTACTTTACCTTGATCAATCGAGTCTTGAACATTGCGTACAATTAACTCCAAACCTAATTCTTCTACCAATCTATCTCTAAATTCAATAGTCTCAGGAAAATTATGTCCCGTATCAATATGCATTAATGGGAAAGGTATTTTTGATGGCCAAAATGCTTTTTGCGCCAAACGAACCAATGTAATTGAATCTTTTCCTCCTGAAAACAAAAGAACAGGCTTCTCGAACTGAGCCGCTACTTCTCTAATGATATAAATTGCTTCATTCTCAAGAGCATTTATATTAGAGGTATCTTTTAAAAGTTCTAGGGATGGTGTTACTTCCAATTCCGTGCTTGTATTACTCATTATAATTTTTTAGATAAATTATCTTTATTCTTTTCTACTACCTAGATTTAACTATGTAACCCGCATTCTCTATTTTCCAAAACTTTGGTTGGATCAAAATAGTTATGCTCATTAGGTAGATTATATTTCTTTAAATAGGTATCTAGCTGCGTATCGTTCCAGTGATAAAAAGGACTCACCTTTAAAACCCCGTCTTTACTTAGACTTAAAATATCTAAACTGTCCCTATGTGCAGTCTGTCCTTTTCTTAGGTTCGTAAACCAAACATCTGGCTTAAATTCTGCCATTGCCCTTTTAAAAGGCTCCAACTTTACTTGTTCCGTAAACACTGCATGTCTTGGATCATCAATTTGCGGAATACCCATAACAGCATCTCTATGTGCTGTAGTTTGCTTAGGCACATATAACTTTACGTTTAAACTTAATTTTTCAATTAACTCTTCCGCATGTTTATACGTTTTCGGAGTGTTGTAACCCGTATCGCACCAAACTACCGGAATATCATTTCTTACTCCAGATACCGCATGTAAAATAGCTACTTCATATGGTCTAAAGTTTGTAGTTACTACAGGTGTTTCTGCATGTTTTACGGCCCAAGAAATAATTTCTTCTGGCGGAATACCTTTAAATTGTATGTTTAACTTCTGAACTTGTGCTTCTGTTAATGCCATTATCCTTTTCTTTATTATTTACCCCACTTTACTAGATTCCAAATTCTTTCGTGAAAAAAGTACAACACCATTTTCGTTACAAAATCTATAGACGCAATTGAGGCAGCAAGTGATATTTTACCTGTAAGCAAGTATGAAATAACTAAAGTATCTAACGTACCTATGACTCTCCAACTAAAAGCCTTAGCGATACTACGCATAGGTTTCTCTGAAGTTTTATCTTCTTTATAGGTAGTTTTAGACTCTTTTTTATTTAAAATAAGTTGATCTGAAATCATCTTTTACTTAATTTTTATTACCCTACTAATTTAATAGAGTTTTCAAAAATAGTATATATTTTGAAAGTAGTCGGGTAAAATCAAAATAAATTTCCATTACCCTATAGATTTAGTAGATTAATAACAAATGGGCATGAAAAATTTATTTTTCGCAATAGATTGAGTAATTGCGAAACCTAGAATTAAAAAAAATGAAAATTACGAAATGATGTCCTTCAATGTATTATTTCTATACACATCTAAGGCACTATCACGTACTTGAAGCATTAATTTATGAACAGAACAGGTATGCTCATCTGGACAGTCATCACAGGTTTCGTAGAAATTTAGACTAACGCAGGGTACCATAGCAATAGGTCCTTCTAACACTCGCATTACATCGGTCATAGAAATTTCTTCGGGAGTTCTTAATAAGTAGTAGCCCCCACCCTTGCCTTTCTTAGAACCTAAAAAGCCAGTTTTTCTTAAACTCAATAAAATACTCTCCAAGAATTTCTGGGAAATGTTCTCATTTTCAGCAATTTCTGAAATCTGAACTGGTTTTTTATCAGGCTGCGCTGCTAAGTACGCTAGCGCTTTTAACCCATATTTTGTCTTTTTTGAGAGCATATTGCTAAGATAACCAAATATTAAAATATGTGTTAAATACTTGAACTCACAATTTGCCGTTATAAAATCGCAACCATTAAATTAATTTATGAAAAAAATATTCTTATTATCGATTATCACTGCCTTTACGCTAGTTTTCATATCATGTTCAAATGATGAAGATGCAGTTTCTAACGCAAGTGAAGAAGAAATTGTGGGTGTATGGAATTTAACAGCACTAGAAGCTACCAATGGCAGATCCGAAACAACAATTGAAGGAACCGTAATTCCTGCCACTTTTGAAGCCGTAGGTAAAGATTTTCAAACTGTTGTAACTTTTTCTGAAGATCCACAAACCGTAGTAAGTGAAGGTTCTTACACTACAGTATTAAGTACCACTATAGGTGGAGAAAACCAAACACAAGAACAAGAAGGTGAAGACTTCTTTGAATCTGAAAAATGGAGATTAGACGGAAGTATTTTATACTTTGGGGCTGATGAAGAAGAAGTTGGTTTTACTATCATTGAACTTACAGATTCTAAAATGTCTCTTCGTTATGAGTTGAACGAAACTGTAGAATCTTTATTTGGAGTATCTACCGTTACTGCAACATATAACATGACACTAAGTAAATAATTACAACATTATTATATATAAAAATGCCCGGTACATACCGGGCATTCTTTATTTGTACTAGTTAGATATTTATCCTAAAGCTTGCGCTATATCTGCGATGATATCATCTATATGTTCTAGACCTACAGAAATTCTAACGGTTCCGTCAGAGATACCAACAGCTGCACGTTCTTCAACACTTAATTTACTATGCGTCGTTGATGCAGGGTGCGTTACTATTGTTCTTGAATCTCCTAAATTGGCAGAAAGGGACAACAGCTTAATGGAATCAAAAAACTCCCTACCTGCGTCTAACCCTCCTTTTACCTCAAAAGCTACTACACAACCACCAGCTTTCATTTGCTTTTTGGCTACCTCATACATAGGGTGCGATTTTAAAAATGGATACTTCACCCAATTTACATTTTCGTTTTCCTCCAAGAATTCAGCCAACTTCAATGCATTTTCACAATGCCTATCTACACGTACTGCCAATGTTTCTAAACTTTTAGAAAGCACCCATGCATTAAATGGTGATAACGCCGGACCTGTAATACGAGAAAAACGATATACTTTATCCATTAATTCTGCACTACCTACCGTAATACCCGCTAACACTCTGCCTTGACCATCCATTAGTTTTGTGCCTGAATGAATGACCAAATCTGCACCAAATTTAATTGGCTGCTGTAAATAAGGAGATGCAAAGCAGTTATCGATTACCAGAATTAAATTATTACGTTTTGCAATCTTACCCAACACTTCTAAATCCAATACATCCACACCAGGATTCGTAGGCGTCTCTGCATAGATTATTTTTGTTTTCGGAGTGATTAAACTTTCTATTTCCTCTAATGCATCTATCTTGAAATAGGTGTGGTCAATATTCCATTTCGGGAAGAAGTTGGTAAATAATGAATGTGTTGAACCAAATATACTTCTTGCCGATAACACATGATCACCACTATCTAATAATGCCGCTAAAGTAGAAAACACAGCCGCCATACCCGATGCAAATGCAAAGCCACTCTCTGCACCTTCCATCTGGCACACTTTTTCTATAAACTCAGATGAATTGGGATTAGAGTATCTAGAATAAATATTACGTTCTTTCTCTTCTGCAAACGATGCGCGCATATCTTCTGCATCTTCAAATACAAAACTAGATGTTAAATACAACGGTACAGAATGTTCCAAGTTCTCTGTTCGCTTTAGTTGCGTACGTATCGCGTTGGTTTCAAATTTATTATTGTTCTTATTCATTTCTTATTTTTTTTGGCGTTTGCTTCAACCAAACGATTACCCTTTTTCCGCTATTCTTAAAATATCTCCAAATACTCCTCTAGCTGTAACAGCTGCTCCTGCACCTGCTCCTTGAATTACTAACGGATTTTCACCGTAAGATTCTGTATAGATTTCTATGATAGAATCTGACCCTTTTACTTGCCCTAAAGCACTTTCTTTTGGAACGGAAATCAACTTTACATCTAACACACCTTTTTCTTTTTGAAGATTTCCATGTAAATCACCTACATAACGTAAAACGTGGTTAGGCTTCTGATTCTTTTTAATTTCATTGAATTTAGCATCTAATACATCTAAATTCTCTAAAAAGAAATCAACCGCTCCTTCTTGTAATTTCTTAGGGATAAGATTATCAATATGTATATCACCAAACTCATTATGCAAATCTAGCTCACGTGCTAAGATTAATAATTTACGACCTACATCATTTCCAGATAAATCTTCACGTGGATCTGGCTCTGTAAATCCTTGTTGCATTGCATCTTTTAAAATAGATGAGAATGGCAGGTCGCTTTCTGAAAAAGTATTAAATATATAACTCAATGACCCCGAGAATACTCCTTTTATTCTAGTAATATTTTCTCCTGATAAATGCAATAACTTAATGGTATCTATTAATGGTAACCCTGCACCTACATTGGTTTCATATAAATATTGCTTTTGATTCTTCTGTAACTCTTCGCGCAATAGCTGATAGAAATCGTATCGTAAGGTATTGGCAATTTTATTCGAAGACACAATGTCAAAGCCGTGATCTACAAATTCAAAATAGTTGGCTACAAAATCTTTACTTGCCGTATTATCTATAACTATCAAATTCTCTAAATGGTGACGTTTTGCAAATTCAAACACATCATTAACTTGATATGCTTTTCCTTTTTGCTTTAGATTCGTTTTCCAGCTTTTGGTAATTCCCTTTTCATCTAACAAAATCTTCTTGGAATTCGCGATTCCAAATACTCTAAGATCTAATTTTTTACGGTCCTTAATGGTTTTTGCAGATTTCAGAATCTGATCAATTAAAGTGCCACCAACATTTCCATGCCCAAAGACAAGAATATTTATTTTTTTACTGATCCCAAAAACCTGCCCATGCATAACATTCACAGCTTTATGTAAATCAGTTTTCTTAACCACCAAACTAACATTCTTACCCGATAACGTATTATTGAACAATAACGGTACTATCTGGTTCTTAATTAAAGCATTGAACGGATTATGGAATGTGCTTAAATCTTGACCTACAATCGAAATAATAGATACATCATCTATTACCGTAATCATATTCACATCTTTCGATTCAAAGTCATTGCTAAATTCATTCTCCAAAGCCAACTTTGCTCTTTTAGCCTTATCCTTTTTTACTACAAGACCAATGCCTCTTTCCGAAGACCCTTGAGATATAATACTTACACTGATATTACTTGATTCCAATGCCTTAAAAATTCTGGCATCTACTCCAACCTTACCCAACAAACCACGACCTTCAATATTGATCATGGCAACATCTTCTATTACAGAAAGTGATTTAATGCCTTCTTTACTGGACTTAGCACTAATTAATGTTCCTTCATTATCATCGTTATACGTATTTAAAATACGTAGCGGAATATTCTTTTCAATTAATGGAATAATAGTTTTAGCATGTAAAATGGTAGCTCCAAAATTCGCTAATTCATTTGCTTCCGCATATGATAGATTCGCGAGTTTTTTTGCTTCTGGCACATAATCAGGATTAGCCGTGTAAATTCCGTCAACATGCGTGTAATTCTGTAATTCTTCCGCATCTAAAAAGTTTGCTATCAAAGCCGCAGAATAGTTACTGCCATTTCTACCCAAAGTAGTTGTTTCTCCTTCTAACGTAGAAGCAATAAAACCGGTAACTACCGCTACGGTATCTTTTGGAATTTCAGCAAACTTCAACAATACTTTTTCTTTCGACTCCGCCTCCAGAACTTTAGCATCACCAAACGTATTGTCAGTTTTAATTACTTCACGGGTATCTACCAATTTGGCTTTTATGCCTTTACCAATTAATAATTTAGTGACCAATTTGGCTGATATTAGCTCGCCATAGGCTAAAACCTCATCTTTTATTTTTGCACTGTAATCTCCCAATAAAGAGACACCTTCATACAGTTTTGCCAAACCTTTGAATTCCGCTGATAGGTTGACATTAGAATAGGTATGTTTCTGATATTTTTCTAAGGCCTCAAAATCTGACTTATAATCTTTTCCCTTGGCAGCCTTTTCCAACATATCTTCTAGTTGGTCAGTAGCTTTTTCCCTTGCAGATAGAACTATAGCAACATTCTCATCATTCTTCACCTTCTGGGTAACGATATCTAAAACACGTTCTAAACCTTCACCATTACTCAAAGATTTACCTCCAAACTTTAAAATCTTAATTTTTTGGATATTGCCGTTGGTATTAAAAATACCGGTAAGCAATTTTTCCATTTGATCAAACTCAATCAAAAAAGCATCATGCCCATGTAGCGACTGAACCTCCCCATAAGTAACGTTACTTTTTGCTTGCGCCAATTGCTTAAACGTATCTTTATTTTCTTGCGCAGTAAAGAACATGTCAGAATCTACCCCTATAATATGTATGTTGGTATTACTATTCTGAAGCTTGATGAAATTCTCATCACCATCTCTAGTTACATCAATAGTTTTCAATAACTGATTCATCAATTTATAGGCAGATAATTGAAAACGCTCTTGCAGCTTATCGCCATGATGCATTAACCAGCTTTCTACATTAAAAACCTTCAGCTCTTCATTAGTACTTCTTTTGAAGCGCTCCTTAAAAGAAGCCGGAGTTCTATAGCATAACATTGCATGCATGCGAGCATCGTGTACCGGTTGCTTTGAGTTCACCAAAAACTGTTCTTGTATCTGGCAATTGGCAATTAACCAATCGGTCGATTTCCAATCGGATGCCACAGGAATTAAATGCTCTGACAAATCTGGTCTTAATGCCGCCATTTCCCAAGCAATTCCTCCTCCTAACGAGCCACCAATTATAGCGAATAAACGTTCCACTTTCAACTGCTGTAACCCTAACAAAAACATTCTAGCTACATCACCCGCTACAAAATCCTTATAATTTTCAATCACAAATTTATCATGACCGTTACCCGGAATGTTGAATGCCAAAATGGTATATTTTTCAGTATAAATACATTTACCATCACCAATAAGTGCAGACCACCAACCATCATCTCCAGTAACATTAGAGTTTCCCGTTAATGCATGGTTTACCAAAATTATGGGTGCAGTGTGCAACTTTTTACCGAATACCTGATAAGACAATTGAATGTCTTGAGAGATCCCGCTTAAGGTCTTGTATTTTTTAATCTGTAATTGATGTAGCATCTATTTCAAAATCAATTTATGGCTCGGCTTCGACTTCGCTCAGCCACCAGCACTAGTATTTTATTATCAAATAATCGGTCACTTGAGCTTTACGCAGCAACCGATTGTTTAGTCTTTTTTGCTTATACCTTGTTCAGTAGTCTAAATTAAAGACTAGCAAATGCCTGTTCTAAATCGGCTTTTAAATCTTCGATATCTTCTAGACCAACAGATAAACGAATTAAATCTTGACCAACACCCGCACTTTCTTGTTGCTCTGCAGTCAATTGCTGGTGCGTAGTACTTGCTGGGTGAATGATCAATGACTTCGTATCTCCAATATTAGCTAGCAAAGAAAATATCTTCGTAGCATCGGTTACTTTTTTAGCAGCATCAAATCCGCCTTTTACTCCAAAGGTAACTAATCCACTTTGTCCTTTTGGCAAGTATTCTTTCGCTAATGCGTTGTACTTGTTACTTTTAAGCCCTGGATAATTTACCCAAGCCACTTCTTCCCTTCCTTCTAACCAAGTAGCCAATTCTAATGCATTTGCACTGTGTTGCTTTATACGTACCGGCAAAGTTTCTAAACCTTGAATGATTTGGAATGCGTTAAACGGACTTAATGCTCCTCCAAAATCACGCAGCCCTTCCAATATTAATTTGAAAGTAAATGCCGCAGCACCTAATGCCTCGCTGTATACCAAACCGTGGTATCCTGCAGATGGTTCTGTGAACTCCGGGAATTTTCCGTTGGTCCAGTCAAACGTACCAGCATCAATAATAGCACCTCCTAAAGAAGTTCCTTGTCCGCCAATGTATTTTGTTAACGAGTGTATTACCAAGTTTGCCCCATGTTCTATTGGATTTAATAATGAAGGAGTTGCTACTGTATTATCTACTATAAAAGGTACTCCCGCTGCTTTCGATTCTTTAGAAATCGCTTTCAAATCCAATACATCCAATTTCGGATTTCCTAAAGACTCCACAAAGAATGCTCTTGTATTCTCCTGTACAGCTTTTCCAAAGTTTTCAGGATCAGAAGCATCTACGAACGTCGTCGTAATGCCAAATCTTGGAAGGGTAACATTTAATAAGTTAAACGTACCTCCATATAAACTGCTTGATGCCACAATGTGATCACCTGCTTTTAACAATGTCAATAATCCTGTTGAGATTGCAGCTGTACCCGATGCAAAAACCACTGCTCCGATTCCTCCTTCTACAGCAGCTAATCTATCTTGTAAGATTTGATTGGTTGGGTTGTTTAAACGCGTGTAAATAAATCCAAGCTCTTTTAATGAGAAAAGATTTGCGGCGTGCTCCGTATCATTAAAAACATATGATGACGTCTGATAAATAGGCACTGCTCTTGTACCTCCATTGGTAGTTGTGTCGTGACCTGCGTGTAATGCGTTTGTTGCTAATTTGTAGTTACTCATGATTTTGTTGTTTTTAAAATTATTTAAATAATTAAAAAGCCCCGTCCTAATCCCATATAAATTGCGGGTAGGTAAAATCAAAAAGTTATAAGAAAGTAATATCGATAAAAAATCGATTACTGTTATCCATCCCCTAAGGGTAGAATGTAGCACCTTCTTTGTATGGAACAAAGGGTTGCTAAGGTTTCAAAGGGTCTAATCCCTCCACCTTTCTTGATAACTATTCAATAAGTGTGTGAACTTTGAGCTACAAATATAAGGGCAGAGAAATTTAAAAACCTAATCATTTCTAAAAATTTGAATAAAATAACAAGTTGTGTACCTAAAAGGGCTGTTTGTAACTAAAAACGCAAATAATCGCTCATTCTTGATGATTATTTGCGTTTTTGCTAGAAAAACTAAATTATGGAAAGATGTCACTTCAATTGGTCTTTGCAATTTTAATGTGAACGGAAATTATATTAAAAAGATTAATTAAAATCGAATTTATCCTTCATCATTAATAGAACAATGATAATCTTATAGATTTTCGATATACTTTCTATCCAATTTCATAATTAGATAGAAAGCATTCGAATAACAGGGTATTTACAAATACGAAATTGAAAACGATTATTTAATCATTCCCGCACTCTTGTATTTATCAATGTATTTTTGATCTTGTTCTGGTGAGTCTTTGTATTTCTTACGCAAAGCGACTAAATCTTTCTTTAGTTTATTAACGGTGTCAGCATAAGCTGGGTCGTTATATACATTGTTCATTTCATTAGGATCATTTAACCTATCATACAATTCCCATTCATCTACATCATAATAGAAATGAACTAGCTTAAATTCTTTGTTTACAATGCCGTAATGGCGCTTTACCATGTGTACCGATGGATATTCATAATACTGATAATACACCGCATCACGTGTCCATTTGTCTTTTTCACCTTTTAATAACGGAATTAAACTTTCTCCTTGCATATCACTTGGAGCTTTAATACCCACAGCTTCTAACATGGTTTGTGCAAAGTCTAAATTCTGTACCATTTCATTTTCCACTGATCCTGGCTTCACCACATTAGGCCAACGCACCAATAACGGAGTCTTAAAAGATTCGTCATATATAAACCGCTTATCGAACCAACCATGTTCACCTAAGTAAAAACCTTGGTCAGATGTATATATAACAATAGTATTCTCTGCCAATCCAGTTTCATCTAAATAATCTAACAAGCGACCTACGTTATCATCCACCGAAGAAATACTACCTAGGTAATCTTGCATATACCTTTGGTATTTCCATTTCATTTTCTCGGTATCGTTCATTTTTGGCCAATTCTCGTAGAAAAAATCATTGATTGAATCTAAAACTGGATCATACAGTGCTTTTTGTTCTGCAGTTGCACGACCATATGGTCCATAAAAACTATTTGGAAATTCTTCAACTACCGGAAAAACAGTGCCTTCCATTTTAGCTAAAGTTTCTGGTCTTATTTTGCTGTCATGACTATACATCATGTGCGTCAACAAATTCATTTCGGCTGTTTTCGCCGCCGAACCTCTATTGCTGTAATCGTCAAAAAGTGTTTCTGGTTCTGGGAATGTTTTCTTAGTGAATTCCTTAAACTTATCTGGTCTTGGCCACCATGGGCGATGCGGTGCTTTATGCAAATACATCATCATAAACGGTTCGTCGTCAGACGCTTCTTTCTTTAACCAATCTAAAGATACATCTGTAATAATATCGGTTACATACCCTTGTTTGGTGATGGTATCGCCATTGGTTACAATAAAATCGGGATTAATATAATGCCCCTGACCTGGCAAAATCATGAACTCATCTACCCCTTTTGGATTGTTACCAAAGTGAAGCTTGCCGAACATGGCAGTTTTATAACCGTTCTTTTTAAATATCTGCGGAAAGGTCGTTTGTGTAGTATCAAACGGGAAGTAATTATCTACTTTCCCATTAATATGTGTATGCTTGCCCGTAAGAATCGTAGCTCTTGATGGTGCACAAATGGAGTTGGTAACACTCGCATTGGTAAACAGCATACCTTCTTTTGCCAAACGATCAATATTAGGTGTGTTCAACAGTTTATCATCATACGCGCTAATTGCTTGGTACGCATGATCATCTGACATGATGAAAATAATATTGGGCTTTTTCTTTTTACTCTTTTGTGCCTCAGTAGTAATTGGCAGCAAGAATAGTATACTTGCTACAGCTAGTAATAGTTTTTTCATTTTTGTTGTTGTTTGGTAAGTTTGATAGTTTTAAAAATAAGAAGATTTTTATGGAATTCTTCCTGATTTATAAACTCATTACTTTCTATAATCTAAAGCTGGTTTTCTATCTCCCAATAAAGCTTCATACTTAAAATCAGCCCCTCTTCTTTTCTCAAATTCGGCTTTCACTTCTTTCAAAATTGCCGGTTTTTCATAAATATCAATTGCGGTTAACGCCATTGTTTTAGCTGCAACCATCATTCCTTTGAATCCAATATCTGTTCCGCCAGCTGCGACGGCTTGCCAACTATGAGGAGGAGTTCCTGGCACCCAAGTGGCAGCTCTTACGGCAGCTGTCGGTGCATTCCAACTAACATCACCGGTATCGGCAGATGCTTTACCATAAGTGAATACCATTGGTTTAATTTCACTGGCACTTTCGATAAGTTTTGGTGTTTTTAAAGTTTTCTGGATTTCTTCGGCAAACTTTATTTCTTCTTTGGTGTAGTTTACACCACCAACCAATTTCATATTATCATGCATTAATGTTGCAAGAACCTCATTTGGCAAACGCTCATAAGTTCCACCAATAATCTCGTAAGACATTTCTGTTTCCGTTCCTATGGCAGCTCCTTCTGCTGCTTTAATAACTCTATCCCAAACCGCTTTAACTTCTTTTCTATTTGAATGGCGAACAACATAATAAACCTCAGCTTCTTCAGGTACAATATTTGGCGCATCTCCTCCTTTAGTTATTACATAATGAATACGGGTAGATTCGGTAGTATGTTCTCTAAGCATATTCACCAAATCGTTCATTCCTTCTACCCCATCAAGGGCAGAACGACCTAATTCAGGTGCTGCAGCAGCGTGTGAAGAAACTCCTTTAAATCTAAATTTTCCAGATATCGTTGCCAAATTCGTGCTAGGATTTGAAGTGTTTTCATCGCCTGGATGCCAAGAAACAATAGCATCAATATCATCAAAAAGACCAGCTCTGACCATATAAACTTTTCCGGAACCTCCTTCTTCCGCTGGAGTTCCATAAAATCTTATCGTTCCTGATTTTTTAGAATCAGCCAGCCAATTCTTAACTGTTATTGCTGCTGCCATTGAACCAGTACCGAACAAATGATGACCACAAGCTTGACCAGGTGCATCGACAACTCTAGATTTTTTGAATGGCTCTGCAGATTGAGACATACCTGGCAGAGCATCAAACTCTCCTAATATACCAATTACAGGCGAACCTGAGCCATAAGTAGCCGTAAAGGCAGTAGGTATTCCTGCTACACCTTTTTCAATTTTAAATCCGGCTGCACTAAGTTTTTCTTGTAAAAGAATTGAACTGTTCTCCTCTAGATATCCTAATTCAGGATTTTCCCAAAGTTGATTTGCAATACCTTTGTAGACTTCAAATTGAGAATCTAATTTGTTAATTATTTCTTTTTTGCTTTTTTGTGCTTCAGCAGTTACTGGTATCAGTAATAATATAACCGCTATTGTTTGGATTACTTTTTTCATTTTAGTAGTTTTTGTCTGGTGGTTTGTTTAGTTTAAAAATAAGAACATAAATAGGTTAAAACCGCTACTCCAACACCGAAAACTCAATACTAGAATCTGTAAAAACGGTATGTGTTTGAGTTTTAAAGTCTGACTCATCTGCGTTGAAAATATTATCTACGTAAGTCTGCGGATTTAAATCTATCAATGGAAACCACGTGCTCTGTACTTGCACCTGTAATTTGTGTCCTTTTTTAATGGTATGAAAAACATCTTGCAGCTTTATGTTTACATCTGTCTTTTGGTTTGCCACAAATGGCTCAGGTTCAGCAAAACTATTTCTAAAACGCCCACGCAAAACTTCGCTACGCACCATTAAATGATAGTTGCTCATTTTCAAGTGGTCTTGCATGCCTTCATAAGCAGGCTCATCGGCTGGGTGTACATCAATGATTTTTACAATCCAATCTGCGGCTGTACCTGTAGTGGCTACTTTTAGCTTTGCTAGAATGTCACCGGCTAGGGTCATATCATTTTCCATGACTTCGGTTTCAAAAACCAAAACATCGCCACGACGAGCTGCAAAACGCTGATCATCGGTCATATATTTTCTTGGTGTAAAAACCGTTTTAATATCCTCTGAATAAGGAACAGGCTTTTTAATATCACTAATGAACTTCACTTCCTCTACTGCTTTTGGCTCGGCAGTCAGTTCTTGATCAAAAGATAAGTACATATCTTTTTTAACTACACCTTCTGGTGGCCATGTATCATACGTCTTCCAATCTTTCTTTCCGGTATCAAATACATAAGCTTCCGGAAGTCCGCTATTCTTATCTCCACTTCCTTTTAAGAAATGATCAAAGAATTTAGTTTCTATATTCTCTTGAAAAAATTCTGAAATTCCGTCCCCAAAATAGTAGTTACCAACAATGTTCTGCCCTTTTCTTCTTGCCCATCCGCCGTGATCCCACGGTCCAAAAACCAAAGTGTTGTAATTTTCGGCATTGTACTTTTCAATATTCTTGTAGGTTTCTAATGGTCCGTATAAATCTTCGGCATCAAACTCACCTGCAACGACCATTGTGGCTACCGTTGGTTTTACATTTTTTAAATGCTGAATTAATCCGCGACTTTGCCAAAGCTCATCGTAATTAGGGTGCTCTTTTAACTCGTTCCAGAAATAATCATCTGTAACACCTTCTTTTGCCATACGTGGCGTATCTGTAGTTTCATATTCAAAGAAGCGATCTAAATTCTTTAACGGACCTTCATCTAAAAAGAATTGGTATTGATCTTCGGTGGGTAATTCTGGTAATACATACCATGCCGTATCTATTGGTTTATCACCATCTGGTCTTGGTGTACCAAATAAAGAGGTTGCTCTAAAATAGCTTAATAAATAAGCTCCGTTATGGTGAAAATCATCGAAAAAGAAATCGGCAATACTTGCCTGTGGAGAAGCTGCTTTTAAAGCTGGGTGTGCATCTACTACTGCATAAGTAGAATAATAACCCGGATATGAAATTCCCCAAATACCTACATTGCCATTATTGTTATCTACATTGTTCACCAACCACTCAATAGTATCATAGGTGTCTGAGCTTTCATCAATATCTTGATCGGTTTTTTTATTTGGCTTGTAAGCACGCATATTTTCATAATGCCCTTCACTTAACCAACGCCCTCGCACATCTTGATAGACGACAATATAGCCATCTTGCATCATGTGAATGTTTGGTGCAATTTTTTCTTTGAACTTCCCTGCTCCATATGGCTGAGAGCTATAAGGAGTTCTTTGCATAATAATAGGATATTCTTTTGAAGTATCCTTTGGAGAATAAATTGTGGTATGGAGTTTTAAGCCGTCTCGCATAGTGATATCTACCTCTTTTTTGGTGTAGTTATCCGCTACATAAGTTTCGGAGACTTCGGCATCTGCAACTTTAGGTGCTGTTTTTCTACAGGAAATAATCAGTGTAGAAAGAAAAATTAGGGTAAAAAAATGTTTGATGGTAAACTTTGGCATGTCTTAAGAGTTTGAAGTCTTAAATCTAAGAAAGTTTACTCGATTATCTAGATTTTAACATGACCAGAATTACGGATAAAAACTACCAAAAAAAATTTGGACCGCATATTCCTAATCGAAGGAGGCACCTACTTTAAAACAAAATAATAGGCTAAAATAGAAAGTGTAAGTTTTTCTAACAAGCTCTACATAAATTGAAAAGGCTTCATTTTACATACATGTAAATGGCATGCTCCAAATAGTCAGATTTTTTCTCAGATTACCACCTTTCGGTAGCACTGCACGCAATTACGATTAAAATTATATCATAAATAACTTTCTGGCCAGCATAAGAATGCCTGAGAAAAAATCACTTTTATAAACTTGAATTGTATTGTCTTGAATTAATTGGTCTTTCATTAAAATTGTTTTTAGCTGGATTTAAATCTAATCAGAAAAAGGAATCAATGCAACTGTTCCTTCAGATTTTTCAATTTTAAAATCTGGATTAACGTTTAAAGAACGGTATTCTTTTTTCGTTGCATCTAAAACAACATACCCTGAAATAAGGTCTGTTTCTTTTGTGCAAGATTGCAGTACAATACATAGAAATACCGCTAAGGGAAAAGCAAATCGTTTTAACATGGCATTCGTAGGTTAAGTTATATTTTTAATAGGTTTTTTAAAGACTCGATACTTTTAAATAGTTTTAAAATCAGGTTGACTTTTGGGGCTTCAACTTGAACTTAATACCATCTATATTTGGTTTATACCAGTACAAAATATTTCATCTTTTAGGTGGCGAGATTTGGGGTTCTCTAATTATTATATATCAAATATATGTAATCTTTTTCCTACAAAATATATTTTGTGGTAAAATGCATAATACTTGTTGTGAAGAGATGTTAATTGTGTTGTGAGCTGATTTTAACCTGAGAGTTCTGAGCGGTAGATTGCTTCGTATCTCGCAATGACGTTTGATGTACGATCTATAAAAAATGCAAAAAAAATGCTCCGTGTATCACGGAGCATTTTTTTATTTATTAATATCGGCAACTAGCAATAACGTTAAAGATTAAACGCTGCTTTTATCTCATCTACTTTATCCAACTTTTCCCATGTAAACAGCTCTACTTCTCTTTCTATACGACCATTATAAGGAGATTCGAAAACCTTGGTAACAGTTACAGGTGTTTTCCCCATGTGTCCGTAAGCGGCAGTTTCTAAATAAATTGGGTTTCTTAGCTTTAAACGTTCTTCAATTGCAAACGGTCTCATATCAAAAATCTGAGCTACCTTTTTTGCAATCTCACCATCACTTAAACCAACTTTAGACGTACCGTAAGTATCTACATAAATTGATGTTGGTTCAACCACACCAATAGCATAACTTACTTGTACTAAAATTTCAGTTGCTACACCAGCTGCTATTAAATTCTTTGCTGCATGACGCGCTGCATAAGCTGCACTACGGTCTACCTTACTTGGGTCTTTTCCACTAAAAGCTCCACCACCGTGTGCTCCTTTACCACCGTAAGTGTCAACAATAATCTTTCTACCAGTTAATCCGGTATCTCCATGAGGACCGCCAATTACAAATTTCCCAGTTGGGTTAATATGGTATTTGATTTGATCATCAAATAATTTCTGAGTATCTGCTGGTAATTGTTCCTTTACTCTTGGAATTAAAATGGAAATAATATCAGACTTAATCTTCGCCAACATTTTCTCATCATCTGCATCAAAAGAATCGTGCTGTGTAGAAACTACGATAGTATCTATACGTATTGGCTCATTGGCATCTGAATATTCTATAGTAACCTGTGCCTTAGCATCTGGTCTTAAATAAGTAATCTCTTTATTCTCGCGACGCATTTCTGCCAAAGTATGCAGAATTTTATGTGAAATATCTAGCGCTAACGGCATGTAATTCTCGGTCTCGCTAGTTGCGTAACCAAACATCATACCTTGATCACCTGCACCTTGCTCTTCTTTAGAACCACGATCTACACCTTGGTTAATATCTTGAGACTGCTCATGTATCAAAGAAATAACACCACAAGAATCTCCACTAAACTGATATTCTCCTTTGGTATATCCTATTTTATTAATGACTTCACGGGCAATGTTCTGTACATCTAAATACGTATCACTTTTTACTTCCCCAGCTAATACTACTTGACCTGTAGTAACCAATGTTTCGCAGGCTACTTTACTTTCTGGATCAAAAGCAAGAAAATTATCTAATAACGCATCACTGATTTGATCCGCAACTTTATCCGGATGTCCTTCACTAACAGATTCTGATGTAAATAAATATGGCATAACAATCTTTTTTATTCTTAAAAGGATTTGAACGAATGCCGAAAAGAAGTGTGATGCGATGAAGTATCAGCATCAACTGCTTTAGCATTTTTTTTGTTTTATACCCTTAGGTTAAAACAGAGGTTGCAATCAGTCAAATCCCTCCTCTTTATTTTAATTATGGTGCAAAAATAGAAAAAATGTTCAGTTCAATATCTTAATATGATGTTATTTATTAACGCATTTAAAAGATTTGATAATTCGCACCCTAAATTTTCAATTTTTAAAGATCATATTTCACAAACAGTAGCACATAGCGTGGTTGCACAAAATAGGCTTGTGTGCTAAAAAACAGTTCATTTGTACTATCTCTATTCAGTGTTGTAGTATTCAATAAATTAGTGCCTTTAATACCATATTCCCATCGGCTATCTTTCTTCTGATATGTTAGGGTAGATTCTAGAAAACTATAGGTATTGGATATCGTATCTTCCTTATCCGAATAATTATAATAATCATACTCTACGTTGAAAATAAAGTTCTTTAAAAAACTGGCATCAAAACGAGCATAAGGTCTACTTGTGAAGAAGGTTGTTTCTAAATCTCCGTTTTCATAATTATTAACGGTGTATCTATACCCTAATTCTAAATTTGGCGCATTCTTAAAATTAGTAGATAAAGCGGTTGTATAATTCTGCGTCAATGAATTTGAGGTTCGCTGCTGATTATCAACAAGGTTGTTAGTTGTAGACCAACCTAAATTACCTTGTACAGATGCTTTTATTTTACCAAATGTACGTTCGTATTTTCCGCTTGCGGTTAATGATTCGTCTTCAAAATTTGAATTGATGGTACTACTTACTCTGTTAATACCAATAATATCAACGCCACTTTTTAAAGCATCTATTCTTTTGGTGTACGCTATGTTCGCAAATATATTAGTGAAATTAAACATATTAAAACTGAAGAAATTAAGCGAAACGTTATGGTTAAGTGCACTCTCTAAATCTCGATTTCCACTATAAAGCGAATTGTAATTGTTTAACACATAGCCTTGTGCAAAATTACTGACATCTGTAAACGAACGGGTTACACGATAATTAAAACGAATATTCTCCGATTTCTTAAGTTGTGCATTAATATATAAATCTGGCAATAACGACGTCAAATTATCTTCGACCACTGTACCTAGCTGCTCATTTTTTACATTGAATTGATGCACCGTAACCCCAGGATTAAAGGTGAATATTCCAGAAATAACTTTATAATGTAAGCCTGCATAAACATCAGACACATGAAACGCGACTTCATTGCCAAACGCATCACCATTCATATTCAAAGTTTCTTCATTATCTAAAATTTGATATATACTTGAATTAAAATTCTGAT
Source organism: Maribacter sp. Hel_I_7 (assembly GCF_000688315.1). Classification (NCBI taxonomy): domain Bacteria; kingdom Pseudomonadati; phylum Bacteroidota; class Flavobacteriia; order Flavobacteriales; family Flavobacteriaceae; genus Maribacter; species Maribacter sp. Hel_I_7. The sequence continues at coordinate 2,124,637 of NZ_JHZW01000003.1, forward strand.
TGCTTTGCGTGGTACCTAATGTTAGATTTATGTTGCTTTTATTTCCAAGAACCCTATAATAATCCACCTTGGCATCAACCTTATTGGTTACTATATTTTTTGCCTGGTTGATATTATATACGTTCTGATTTTCATCTACAGGAAAAATATCAACAAAGGCGAACTCACTTCTAAGGGCCTCATAAAAAGGATCTTCATCTTGATATAAATGCTGTGCTTCTACCGCAAAAATGTTCTTCTCATTTAAGGTGTAATAGATATTTAAATTCTGATTTACAGATAACGGCTTCTGCTTTTTTACCTCTGCAATTTGATCGGTAATAGAGGATATTGATAGCACATCTACTTCCTCCGTATCATCCGATTGTTTTAAAAGCGCATCATAATCTAATTGAAAATCTTCATTGGGCTTATATTTCGCACTCAACTTTGCTAAACCCAAATGAATGGTCTGATCTGTATTTGATGTTGTGCTTTCTACATCATTACTTGCTATATAAGAGGTGCTCCCTTCAGATTTCATAAGAGTTCCTGTATAAGAATAAATACCAAATCCGCTTAAATCCAACCCTTCTATAGGCGCATAACTAAAATTGGCGGCAGCAAATTTTGTATCAATGTCATTTGCCCTATTATTTTGTGCAGAAGAAAGCCCCAACCCATCTACACCAGTAGCAATAGAACTACCTCCTCTTGAATTGATATTTCTGAATCCTCCCGTAAAATTTCTATAGTCGTTTCGCGTAAAAGGTACTTCGCCAATATTATTTAAATCGGTGATAATATTAATACTGTACTTTGGACTGTAGTAAAACAATTTAGGATGTGCCAAATACCTATCATCCGGACCATACCCTGCAGTTAATTCGCCAAACCAAAAGTTCTTTTTACCCTCCTTCAACTTAATGTTCAAAGCCACATTATCATCGTCATTGGTAAGACCTTTCATTTGCGACACCTCATTGAAATTACGCAATACCTCAACTTTACTTAAGGCGTTAGCCGGAATATTTTCTACCGCAAGCTTTGTATCTCCGTCAAAAAAATCTTTACCTTCTACCATAATCTTACTTACGGTTTTACCCTCTACCTCTATTTGACCATCATCGTTTATTTCAATTCCCGGAAGGTTTTCTAGAACATCCTTCAGTTTCTTTTCCGTGCCCGACACAAATGCATCGGTATCGTACACAATAGTATCGCCTTTTACCGAAACCGGCATTTCGTATGTTACATCCACTTCATCTAGTTGCGCTGCTTGCTCTTGCATTATAATATTTTTTACAGCATCGCTCTCACCTGCTGTAAATGTAAAAGACTCTGGTTTAAACCCTAAATAACTGACCTTTACCGTGTATTGCTGACCAGTTTTCAGTTTTAATTTAAATAGCCCCGCATGATTGGTAATCCCATAAGATTCTAAGCCTTTGGTCTCCGTATTTATGGCAATAACATTCGCCATATCTATACCAACACCTAGACTATCCTTTACCGTTCCCGATAATGAAATTTCTTGGGCAGCACCAATAGTAGCTAATAATAGCGAAAGAATAACAAGCACATTATGTTTCATAGGAAAGGTGTAAATAGAAATAAATTAAGAAGTACTTTAATTAATTTGGTCTACCGCCACCACGACCACCACGGTTTCTGAAATTCTCTCGCATTTCTTTCATTTTCTCTTGAGAGATCTGATCATATTCCGCCTGGGTAACTTGTTTTCCTTTACTAGGTGCTTTTATTTCAATCTTCTCTGAAGGATTTAATGTGATTTCTGAACAAACGATTGTAGTAACATCATCGTTTACAGCCAAAATTAAACCCGGAAGTCCCCAATACAAACCAGGACCTTGATTTATTGGTATTTCTGGAGTATACCACGCAACTATTTCAACTTCTTTTATAATAAACTCTTCCCCTTTTTTCTCCTCATCATTTTCTTCTCCCCTACCAAGTCTTCTAAAAATAGCGCTCATATTCGGTCGCTTAATAGTCTTTACAGCCGTTGCCTTAAATGCCGTATAATTTCCTATTTGTTTAGACTCGCTCTCCATTTTCCAATCTAATGCCTCCAACTCATCATCAATCAGAAAAATTTTACCTAATAATTCATTCTTCACCAAATACTTTTGATCCTGAATATTCTTGTATAAATCCCCATCATTACCTGCCATTGCTCCAAAACGTGGACCACGACCACCACCTCTTTCTCCGGGCTGCTCTAATTTTTCCTCTACTTTATAAATAGATGCCGTTTTATGGAAATTAAGAATAAAGGTTTTTTCGTTCGCTTTTTTCATGCGTTCCATCATTTCCTTTTTTCTATCCTCAGGAATGTTTCTATTTCCAAAATCGAAATTTACCGGTGTTTTACTTTGGTAAATTGCCTTGCCTTGAAAATCTTGCGCTTGTAAGCTTACGCCCATGCATACAATCATTAAACCTATGAACCACTTATATCTCATCTTGCTTATGTATTAGAATGGTAGTATGACATCAAAATATGATTTTGGTTTAATTGCATTTTGCAAAGAATTGGATTGAGGTCATTTTTTTTGTGCCATACAACAAATATGTTTTTACTTCCTGTAGTTATCTTGTATCTTGTACCATCTAATCTTGTTGAGAATTAGAACACAACCATTAATCAATTTACGTCTATGCACATAGCAGTTGCCGGAAATATCGGTGCAGGAAAAACGACCCTAACTAGATTACTTGCTAAACATTATAATTGGGAACCTCATTTTGAAGATGTAGTTGAGAACCCATATTTAGATGATTTTTACAATCAAATGGAACGTTGGAGTTTTAACCTTCAGATATACTTTTTAAATAGTAGATACCGTCAAATTCTACAGATTAAAGAAAGTGGAAAGGAAATTATTCAGGATAGAACTATTTATGAGGATGCACATATTTTTGCTCCTAACTTACACGCAATGGGTCTTATGACCAACCGTGATTTTCAAAACTACTCTAGCTTGTTTGATTTAATGGAGAGTCTGGTAGATCCGCCAGATCTTCTAATTTATCTACGCAGCTCTATTCCAAACTTGGTGAAGCAAATTCATAAAAGAGGTAGAGAATATGAAAACACAATTTCAATTGACTATTTAAGCCGATTAAATGAACGTTATGAAGCTTGGGTACATGGTTATGAAAAAGGCAACTTGTTGATTATTGATGTAGATGATTTAGACTTTGTTGATAAACCTGAAGACTTAGGTATTATTTTGAATAAAATTGACGCTCAAATAAACGGTCTATTTTAAGTTCATCTTCTCAAAACCCTAAAAATTTGGAAAATTTTGAAAAAAAAGTCACGCGCTTTCTTCAAGATGAAACTCCTTTTTTCTTCATTATCGATTTTGAAAAATCTGTAAAACAAGTTTTTACGTTTGAAGAGGCTTTACAAGAAAAAATTTACTTTAACATAAACGGTGTTAGTAATGACAATGACCTTACGTTTAATCAGTTAGACGATAAAATTATAGATTTAAAACCTACACTCATTTCTAAAGATATTTATGAGAAGGCCTTTAACACGGTTAAGCAGGAATTAAACAATGGTAATAGTTTTTTGCTAAACCTTACTTTTCCTACCGCGCTTGATACCAACGTAGAACTTCACGAAATTTACAAAAAAGCACATGCTCCATATAAGCTTCTCTATAAAGATAACTTTGTTGTTTTTTCGCCAGAATGCTACTTAAAAATTAAGGACGGCAACGTATTCTCTTATCCTATGAAAGGCACAATAAATAGTAGTGTGCCCAATGCCGAAGAATTATTACTTTCTAATAAAAAGGAATTATACGAACATAATACCATTGTTGACCTCATACGAAACGATCTTTCTATGATTGCCAAAAATGTTAGCGTAAATAAGTTTAGATTTGTAAACACGATTAAAAAAGGAAATCAAGAACTGCTGCAGACCAGTACCGAAATACAGGGAAAGTTACCTGAGAACTGGAAAGATGAATTTTCGTCGTTATTATTAAAAACATTACCAGCAGGTTCCATAAGCGGGGCACCTAAAAAGAAAACCCTAGATATTATTTCAAAAGCAGAAATTGCGCCACGTGGATTTTACACAGGTATTTTTGGAATATTTGATGGTCAACAAATTGACAGTGCCGTAAGCATTCGGTTTATCGAAAAAATCAACAAAAAGCTTTTTTACAAAAGTGGCGGTGGAATTACCCATTTAAGCGAGATGAAAGAAGAATATCAAGAACTTTTAGAAAAAATTTATGTACCCATTATTTGAATCTGTTTGCATTGAAAATAGTCAAATTAAGAATGAACATTACCACGAATCCCGATTTAGAAGTTCCTATATTCAACAATACAAAACCCACCCTAACTACTCTTTATTTGACGGAATTCATTTAACTAATTTAGACAACGCTCTAAAATATAAGTTGAGAATTGGCTACAAGCAACATGGTACCCGCTATTCTATTTCCTTATACGAAAACAGCATACCTACATCATTACAATTAGTAAATGATGACACCATAAATTATTCTTTAAAAAGGAATAATCGTAAAAAACTAAATCAACTTTTTGATCAAAGAGGAAACTCTGAAGATGTGCTTATTGTAAGAAATGGATTGATTACAGACGCCTCTTACTCTAACATCCTTTTTACAGATGGCAAGCTAATAACTACGCCTTCTACCCCATTGCTTCAAGGTACATGTAGAGCTAGACTTTTAGATGATAACAAAATTACCGAAGCTCACATTTTAGAAAGTGACATTCAAAATTTTAAAAGCTTTCAATTAGTAAATGCTTTAAATGATTTTGATGATACTAGATGGGTACCAATTTCTAACATACAAAGAGGTTAATTTTTAAATGAAACCGTTTTTCTTAGCATGTTCAATTGCTTCTTCCGTTTTATTCACCATTAAAAAGGGAATATCCTTAAAGTCAGAAAATAGATTTTCAACTCGTTTCATTCGCTTAGAATGATTTACGCTACGTAGGTAAATGGCTTTTATTCTACCAGGAAATAATGTAGAAATTTCTTGATAAATATCCCCATCCTTTTCACCACTATCACCAATTAAGATAAATGGCAGATCAGGATAGGCTTTTAATAAATTATTAATTTCTTTTTGCTTTTGAGGCTTTTCATCACTTTTAGACCTCCTTTTAAAACTTGCCATACTTCGCAATAATATAGGACCTTTAGGGAAGTTATTCGTCTTTAAAAAGAGCTCAAGATATCTATATAAATTCCACGGACTGTGACTTACATAAAATATGGGATTAGCTTCTTGCCCGGTTTTTCCCTGATGAAGTTTTGTGTAGAAATCAGATGCTCCTTCCAATTGCAATCGCTTGGTTGCCCTTTTAAACATGGTGTTGATAATCACCTTCCATTTTAAAGAAGACACTACTCCAGTATGTAAAATAGTATCGTCTATATCACTAATTACCCCAAACTTGGCATGAATGCTTGGTATTAACATTTCGCCAGGAAAACGATTTTGAAGCAATATTTCCCTTTTTAGTTTTGTATTCGCAAAAGACAGCTCAAAATTCACCCAACCCTCATCATTTGCAAGACTCTGCAGTCCTTCTACATGCTCATCAATTAAATAATAACCATCATTATCGGTTTTACCTTCTACCGTATGACCATTAGAAAAAGTAATCTTAACTAGGGAGTTTTTTATTTCATCAGTTTCAAACCGCTTCCAAGTATTCTGCATTAAATTAAAAATACCTTTTTGGTCCAAATCGATATTTTCATCTTCAATAGCCCTACCTCTCGCGTACAGTCGAGTAGCATTACCGTATGATTGGAAGTTGATAATTTGAAGTTTATCTTTCTTAAAAATACCCATGGCGTTAAAATTACGGTCTTTCCGCAACCTTTAAAATTTTTATTTCAAGAATTATTGATTTTACTACCTACAAACAATCATTCTGTGCGTCTGTTTTAAATGAATATCTCTTTCACTCATTCAAAAGCAGCGTTAACTCATTACTCATTTTCTACCAACGCTCTTTGATATAGATTTAGATAAGTAAAATGAATAATAACCCTACTTGTTTACACAAGTCTAAATTTTAACATTATGAAACCAAAAAAGAATCCACAGAAAGACCTGAACAAAAAGAGCGGAATGTTCTTTGTAGTCGGACTATTATTAGTACTAACTATGGTATACACCGCCTTAGAATGGAAATCATTTGAGTCGGATATCAATATCGATTTCGCAATGAATACCCCAGAGGATGGAATTGAAGAAGAACATATTGAAAAATTTGAAATTGAACAACCCAAAATAAAACAAGTTTTACCTCAAGAAATAAAAATTGAAGAGAATGATACAGAGGTTGAAGAAACAGAAATCATAGCTATTGAAGTCAACATCGAAACCGAGATTGTAGACGTTAAAGATTTTGAAGTTGTAGAAGAAGAGGAAGAGGTGAAAGTTATCTGGAGTACAATTGAAGAAGTTCCTGTTTTTCCTGGTTGTGAGAATGAAAAAGATAAAAGAGCCTGTTTTAATGAGATGATGCAAAAGCATATTCGCAAAAACTTTCGCTACCCAGAATTAGCCCAAGAAATGAACATTGAAGGTAGAGTCAATACTACATTTATGATCAACAATGATGGTACTATCGGTACTATTCGAAAAAGAGGCCCGCATGATGTACTAGAAAAAGAAGCTGTTAGAATTTTGTCTAAACTGCCAAAAATGACTCCTGGTAAACAAAGAGGTTCAGCCGTAAAAGTTTCTTTCGCTATTCCGATAACATTTCAATTACAATAGCTCTAAAACAAAAAAACCATCAGCTTTGCTGATGGTTTTTATATATTGAATGTAAATAAATTACTTATTAATCTCTACTTTTTCTATAGTTACTTCCGTCGCAGTTCCTTTTTTCTCACCATTCGCTTTTTCGAATTCAACTAGTTGAGCCTCAACTTCTACTTTTGTTCCGTTAAAGACTACTTTTTCAGTTATAGCTTCACCATTAACAGTTGTAGAATATGTAACAATAGCTTCCGCTAGATCTGCACTTTCTACATTCATTTCAATAGCAACCTCATTAGTACTATTCAGCATAGCAACGCCTTCTTCTGCGTGCCCACCTAATATTGGAGCAATTACCAAACCAATTAAACAAGTCAATTTAATTAAGATGTTCATTGAAGGACCAGAAGTATCTTTAAAAGGATCACCAACAGTATCACCAGTTACTGCTGCCTTATGTGCTTCAGAACCTTTGTAAGTCATTTCACCATTAATTTCAACACCTGCTTCAAATGATTTCTTTGCGTTATCCCAAGCACCACCAGCGTTGTTCTGGAAGATAGCCCACAATACACCAGATACCGTTACACCAGCCATATAGCCACCTAACATTTCTGCAATCGCCAGTTTATTCATTCCAAATAACATAGGAAAAAATGCGATTACCAACGGAAAACCAATCGTCAATAAACCAGGTAACATCATTTCTTTCAAAGAAGCTTGTGTAGAGATAGCCACACATTTATCATATTCTGGTTTCCCAGTACCTTCCATAATTCCCGGAATTTCCTTAAACTGACGTCTAACTTCCTGCACCATTTCCATTGCCGCTTTACCTACTGCATTCATAGCTAATGCCGAGAATACTACAGGCACCATACCACCTACAAATAACATGGCCAATACCGGAGCTTTAAAAATGTTGATTCCGTCAATTCCCGTAAAAGTTACATAAGCTGCAAACAATGCTAAAGACGTTAATGCCGCCGAAGCGATGGCAAAACCTTTTCCAGTTGCAGCAGTAGTATTACCCACTGAATCTAAAATATCTGTTCTTTCTCTTACAATTGGTTCTTGTTCGCTCATTTCAGCTATACCACCAGCATTATCCGAAATTGGTCCGAAAGCATCAATAGCCAATTGCATAGCCGTAGTTGCCATCATTGCAGATGCCGCTAATGCAACACCGTAAAAACCAGCAAAGGCATAAGATGCCCAAATAGCACCAGCAAACAATAACACAGAAGGGAAAGTAGAGATCATTCCCGTAGCCAAACCAGCAATAATATTGGTACCTGCACCTGTACTAGATTGTTGTACAATTTTTAAAATAGGAGGTTTACCAAGACCCGTATAATATTCTGTCACCGAAGAAATTACCGCACCTACAATTAAACCTACCAAAGTAGCATAGAATACCCTCATAGAAGATATTTCCAATACCCCTTCACCAAAGAACTCCATTTTCATAGTTTCAGGCAACATCCATGTCACCAATCCGTAACATGAAATAGCAACAAGAATAATTGATGTCCAGTTACCTATATTTAAAGCTCCCATAACTTGAGCTTCCTTTGCGTCGTTATCTTTTATTTTCACCAACATAGTACCGATGATAGAAATTATGATTCCTACACCTGCAATTGCCATTGGTAATAGAATAGGACCAATACCACCAAAAGCATCAGAAATACTACCACCCATATCTTTAATAACATAATTTCCCAAAACCATGGCAGCTAACACTGTTGCTACATAAGACCCAAATAAATCTGCTCCCATACCCGCAACATCACCTACATTATCACCTACATTATCTGCAATTGTAGCAGGATTACGTGGATCATCTTCTGGAATCCCTGCTTCTACTTTTCCTACTAAATCTGCACCTACATCGGCAGCTTTGGTATAAATACCACCACCTACACGTGCAAATAATGCTATTGACTCTGCTCCTAAAGAGAAACCTGCAAGGGTTTCTAAAACGATAGTCATATCCATAGTAGATGTCCAAACACCTCCCATAAAGAATTGAAAAAACGCGATAAAAAATACAGTAAGTCCAAGTACAGCCAAACCTGCAACACCTAGTCCCATTACCGTACCACCACCAAAAGAAATCTTTAATGCGTTAGGTAAACTTGTACGGGCTGCCTGTGTTGTACGAACGTTTGTTTTTGTAGCGATTTTCATTCCTATATTTCCTGCAAAAGCAGAAAAGATAGCTCCGAAAATAAATGAGACAACAATTAACCAATGTGTAGTTGGCACTACGAAAGAAACAATAGCAAGCAAAACACTTACAATTACTACGAATACAGCCAAAAGCTTATATTCTGCACTTAAGAAAGCTAAGGCGCCTTCATAAATATAATCTGAAATTTCTTTCATTTTTCCATCTCCGGCATGTTGTTTCATTACCCAAGATCTTTTAATGCCCATATAAATTAGGCCTAATACTGCCATAAGAATTGGCATGTAAATCATCATTGACTCCATTTAATCTATTGTTAGTTGTTAGTTCGACTAATGTAGTAAATTAGAATAGAATAAAAAAAGCCACTTTTTATTAAAAAAAGTGGCTTAAATAAAGTCAAAAATTATTTATATCACAAAAGTGCGCTTTGCTTTATGCTCACTATCATCATATCTCTTAACACATTCGTGATAGATTTCTATTGCTTTTTCAGCATTACTCCAGCCACCTGTATCAACTTTTTTCTCTTCTAAATCTTTATACACTTGAAAGAAATGTTCTATTTCTTTTAATCTATGCGGATTTAAATCACTGATATCGTTATTGTTACTCCAAATTGGATCAGAAACCGGTACACAGATAATTTTTTCATCTGGTCCTTTTTCATCTGTCATATGGAAAACCCCAATAGGTTTAACTTCCATTACTGTCATTGGATAAGTAGGTTCCGTACCCATTACCAACACATCTAAAGGATCTTTATCTAAAGCCAAAGTTTCAGGAATAAAACCGTAATCTCCAGGGTACATCATTGAAGAAAATAACATACGGTCAAAACGAATTTTATGTAAATCAAAATCGTATTCGTACTTGTTTCTGCTTCCTTTCGGAATTTCTATTAAAACATCAAAGGTTAAGCCTTTTGCTGCTGCCATATTTAAAATTGTTTAATTTATAGTTTGTTATGAAACGTTGCTTAGTTGTTATAATTGTAAAAATTAATCGAATTAAAATACAAATCCAAATGTACCGGTAACTCCGAACTTTCTGGCATCTGGATTTTCTAAATAATTTCCTCTAAAATTGAAATCCAATCTAAATACTTTAAATATGTTTCCTATTCCAAAAGAATATTCATAATATATTTTATCTGACGGAGCGTTTAACGGTGTATTTAAAGTTGCCGGAGCGCTTAACGCTTTATTCTCATCAGACAGGTCTCCCCATACTCCGCGCAAAGCTACGATTTCCCTTAAATTATATTTCCTAAGAAAAGGAATTCTTGAGAAAAATCTACCATTAAAATTATGTTGCAAATGAACCGCCGCATAAGTATCGGTTACAAATTCATAAAAATCTAAATTTGGAAAGGTACCATAGTTAGAGAAAAATGTTTGGTTACCAGGTACAACACTTAAAAGTCCCAAAGGAACTTCACCAAATGTTTTACCAAGCTCAACCATACTTAACAATCTACCAAAACCACCTAATTGCCATGGTTGACTATATGAAAACTGAAGCTTATCGTAATCGAAATCGCTATCCAGCACACCTTTTGTGCCTTTTGTATAGTTCAACAAAAGAGTACTATAGGTATCATTTACATCTCTACGTTCTACCCCAAAACCAATTGTCTTTTTACCAGGAGTATATAGAACAATTGCATTGAAATCAAATTGACGTATTTCTGACGAAACTCCTGTTGCAGATTCTGGATCAACATAATCTAAACTAAAATCGTTTGGCAAAGCAGAACTTAAGGTTCTAAACGTACCTCCAACAGACAGCTTTAAATTCGTTAATGGTTCAATCTCAAAATTAAGCGCACTTAGATTAATATTCGTCAACCTATTATTTGCACCTACCGTCAATAATGAAGAAGAAGCAATACTTCGCCCAAGAACATCATTAGTTGCCGTTAAACTTACCCCAAGCTGTTCTATATCTCTTCGATTACCCCCAGAAACTATTAACCTACTGTTTTTATCCAAAAGCATTTTTCCTGCCAGACCATGTTTAAATTTATGATCTTTAAAGCCATATGCAGTGTAGCCTTCTATACGCCAAAGGTCATTTTGCCCATAATAAGTTCTTGCCCCTAGCCTTACCCTTGCTCCTTCCGCTGTATTATATCCAAAAAAATCATAGACAGAGCCTAAATCCAAATTCCATTTATCAACCTCTACATAACCAGAACCTAAAATACTTATGAAATTATAGTAGGTCTTAAATTTGGGAACCGTTTTAAGCGTGTCTAGCAATTTATAAATCCCCTGTTCATCCTTATTTAAGCTCTCTAACCTATTCTTTTCCCAAAACGCATCATCCTTTATTATCTGTGTAACATCTAACGGATTTCTATCCTTACGGTAAACTTCCCTTGGTCTAGGTTTATCGAATTCATAATTATCGTAAACAGATGTACGTTTGCCGTACAATCCCTTAGATTCTTCTTTTTTATTAAAGCTGAAATCACTCAACATATAATCTCTTTTCAAAAGAAAAACAGAATCATTTACAACATCAAAATCTTGCTCTATATAAATTTCCTTTACCCAGTTAATATTGGCACTTTTTGTTACTTGTAGATTTATATTTTTTACCGCCCAAGTAGAATCATTTACCCAAAAATCTCCTTTAAAGGTCAACTCGTTTTTTCGACGTGGATAGTATACTATATTATAACACCATTTATTATCAATGTAAGCACTATCCCTTAAGGCATAGTTGTAAACATCTACGCCGGTTTTTGATAACGGACTAGTGAAACTTTTATCAAAGAATTTTAAGTAATTATTATACACATCATACTCTTGGTACAAATCTTTTACGAAAGCTATTATTGCCTGATTGTTTTCGAAACCAGAATTCTTATTACCAAGTACTTCCTCTTTCTCTTCTTTAATTTTATTATCTCCGTAAACTTTTGAAAAAGTTTCATTTAAGAAAATAGGCAAATAAGTTTTACCCGTTACACGTGAGGTATCTAAATCTTGAAAAACAAACTCTAAACCTTTGAATATTTTACTCTTAATTAATGAACTATCAATTGTATTTAAATCAAACTCAACCTTTTCATATTTATCATAAGCATATTGATTGAACTGCCGTACACCATTTTGACGTTTCTTAGCCCAGATTTTCCTAAGAATATCTACCGCCGGATTGTTCTTTTTTGACTGTTTACCAGCAATTAAGACCACTTCGTTCAACTGTTCCGCAGCTTCTAAAAGGGTTATCTTTAAGTCATAAGTGACCTTACTTTCTAACTGAAGTTCATATTCAGTATAACCTATAAAAGAAATAATTGCCGTAGAATAATTATTTTCCGATTCTAAATAGAACCTACCATCATCATTTGTGATGGTACCTTCTGTAGAATTTTTGAAGAATACGTTTGCAAAGGATACCGGATCACCCTGTTCATCGATGACAATGCCACCAATTTTGGTCTGACCCTGCGCTATGAAAAAACATAGGCTTAAGAATGTGAATAATATCCCTCTCATTAAAATAATTCTTTTAATAAAAAATCTTGATCAAATAACATACTAATAAAAAAAGCTTCTCCAGACTTGGTCGGAGAAGCTAAAGTACTTTACAAAATTGTATCCTATTTGTATAAAACTTTTTTGACAGCGTCAACAACATCTTTGTAATTTGGCAACCACTCCTCTAATAATACAGGAGAATAAGGTGCCGGTGTATCAGCAGTATTTATTTTAACAACAGGTGCGTCTAAATAATCAAATGCATGTGCTTGTATATGATATGTAATTTCTGTAGCAACGTTACCAAATGGCCAAGCTTCTTCTAAAATCACTAATCTATTTGTCTTTTTAACAGATTTTAATACCGCCTCATAATCTAAAGGCTTAACGGTACGTAAATCTATAATCTCACAACTAATACCTTCTTTCTCCAATTCATCGGCAGCTTTGTCGGCTTCCTTTATAATCTTACCAAAAGAAACTATAGTAACATCTTTACCTTCTCTACGAATATCAGCAACACCTAATGGAATAGTGTAATCACCTTCTGGCACTTCACCTTTATCACCATACATTTGCTCAGACTCCATAAATATTACAGGGTCGTTATCACGTATTGCCGCTTTCAACAATCCCTTAGCATCCGCTGGGTTAGAAGGAACAACAACTTTTAAACCCGGACAGTTGGCATACCAACTCTCAAAAGCTTGTGAGTGCGTTGCCGCCAATTGACCTGCAGAACCTGTAGGACCTCTAAATACTATTGGACAAGGAAATTGCCCTCCAGACATTTGTCTAATTTTAGCTGCATTATTTATAATTTGATCGATACCTACTAACGCAAAGTTGAAGGTCATGAATTCTATAATAGGTCTATTACCCGTCATAGTAGAACCAACTCCTATTCCCGCAAAACCAAGTTCAGAAATTGGAGTATCTATAACCCTCTTAGGGCCAAACTCATCCAACATACCCTTGGAAGCCTTATAAGCGCCATTATATTCCGCTACCTCTTCACCCATTAAATAGATAGATTCATCCTTCCTCATTTCTTCGGACATGGCCTCGGCTATTGCTTGCCTAAATTGTAGTGTTTTCATGTATGGTAAATATTATTCTTTGTTATATGCTAGAAAGCAAGCAAAAATAGGAAATATAATATCAAAAAATAGAATGCCAGATTTAAAAAAAGTTATAAAATTTACTATGCATGCATAGTAAATTAGGATTTAAATAGCTATCTTCGTGGTCATTGATATAAAGTTTATTTACACATGAAGATATTAGTTTGTATAAGTAATGTTCCAGATACCACATCTAAGATAAATTTCACAGATGGTGATACTAAATTTGACACTAATGGTGTACAATTTGTAATCAACCCAAATGATGAATTCGGCTTGACTAGAGCTATGTGGTTTAAAGAAAAACAAGGTGCTACAGTACATATTGCTACTGTTGGCGGCCCTAGTGTTGAACCAACAATGCGTAAAGCTCTTGCCATTGGTGCAGATGAAGCTTTTAGAATTAACGCAGAACCTACAGATGGTTTTTATGTTGCACAACAACTTGCAGAAGTAGTTAAAAACGGTGGTTACGACCTTGTAATTGGCGGTAGAGAATCTATTGATTACAATGGTGGAATGGTACCAGGAATTTTAGCTTCTTTGACAAATATGAATTTCATTAATTCTTGTATAAATCTTGAAATTGACGGCAACAATGTTACCGCAGTACGAGAAATTGATGGTGGAAAAGAAAAATTAAGCAGCGCACTCCCTCTTGTAGTTGGTGGTCAAAAAGGTCTTGTTGAGGAAAGTGATCTTCGCATACCTAATATGCGTGGTATTATGATGGCAAGAAAGAAAAGTTTATCTGTAGTTGAACCCGTTGATGGACTTAAAGCTACTGAAGATAAAAAATTCGACAAACCAGCACCTAAAGGACAAGTTAAACTTGCCGACAGCGTGGATCAATTGGTTGATTTGCTACATAATGAAGCAAAAGTCATTTAATAACCTATTTATAGGTACTAATTAAAAAACAAAAAACATGTCAGTTTTAGTATATACAGAATCAGAAAAAGGAAAGTTTAAAAAGAATGCGTTCGAAGCCGCTTCTTATGCTTCGGCAGTGGCCAAAATGATGGACACTACCGTTACCGCGATAGCTTTCAACAGTACCGAGAATGATTCTCTTGGTGAGTATGGAGTTTCTAAAGTAATGAATGTAGCAGATGACTCATTAACAACTTTTAATGCTGGTGCATATGCTGCATCTATTGCAGAAGCTGTTAAAAGTACAGATGCAAAAGTTGTTATTCTTAGCTCTAGTACTGATACAAAATATTTAGCACCGTTATTATCTGCCAAATTATCTGCCGGTTATGCACCAAATGTAGTTCAGGCCCCAGATAGCACATCTCCATTTACGGTTAAAAGAACAGCTTTCAGTAATAAAGGATTTGCCCACACACAAATAGATACCGATATTAAAATAGTAGGTGTTTCAAATAACGCTTTTGGCGCACACGAAAACAAGGTAGATGTTTCTGTTGAAGATATTAGTGGTACTGCAGGGAGCGCTACCAATGATACTAAATCGGTTGAAATCGATAAAGTTGTAGGTAAGGCTACCATTGCAGATGCAGACATTGTAGTTTCTGCTGGTAGAGGAATGAAAGGTCCTGAAAACTGGGGGATGATCGAAGAATTAGCCGATGTTTTAGGTGCAGCGACAGCTTGCTCTAAACCGGTATCCGATCTTGGATGGAGACCTCATGGCGAGCATGTAGGGCAAACAGGGAAGCCTGTTGCAAGTAACCTATACATTGCCATTGGTATTTCTGGAGCTATTCAACATTTAGCAGGTGTAAGTGCTTCAAAAACGAAAGTTGTTATTAATAATGACCCAGAAGCACCATTCTTTAAAGCCGCTGATTACGGAATTGTTGGTGACGCCTTTGAAGTAGTTCCTCAATTGATTGAAAAATTAAAGGATTTTAAAGCGCAAAACGGCTAAATTTTTGTTATTTTGTGCCCCTTAAAGGGCTGTTCGAATAGTTGGAGCCCCAAGTATTCGAACAGCCTTTTTTAGTTAAAAACCTATGAGTCTAGTACGATTAAAAATAAAAGGTATCTCTTACAGCCAAACTCAAAATGGTGCATACGCACTTATTTTGAACGAAGTTGAGGGCGACAGAAAGCTTCCTATTGTCATTGGCGCTTTTGAAGCTCAATCCATTGCTATTGCTTTGGAAAAAGAAATAAAACCACCAAGACCTTTAACCCACGATTTATTTAAGAATTTCTCTGACAGGTTTGATATTGTAATCAAACAGGTTATAATTCATAAATTAGTAGATGGAGTATTTTACTCCAGTATTATCTGTGAGAGAGATGGTATTGAAGAAATAATTGACGCAAGAACTAGTGATGCCATAGCGTTGGCGTTACGTTTCAACGCCCCTATTTTCACTTATAAAACTATATTGGATAAAGCCGGTATCTTCTTAAAATTCTCTTCTAAAGAAAAGGATCAAAAAGATAGTGACGATAGTATTATGGTTGATGAAATATTGCAAGAAGGGGAAACCATTGAAATAGAATCTGGTGCATCTGACGGCTATACAGAACTTACTATAGACGAATTGGAAGCTGAATTGAAAAAAGCTGTCACCAACGAAGACTACGAAAAAGCGGCTAAATTGAGAGATGAAATCTCTAAACGCAACTAAACACTAAATTATAGTTTATGAAAAAAGGCAAATGGTTGCTAATTTTTGCACTAATTCTTACCGCATTTACATTTGCTCAAGACGTAGACATTAATACACCTTTAGAAAGTACAGCTGACACTACTTTGGTTGAAGATGTAGCTACTGCCGGTGTTATGGGTATGGAAACTAGTGAGGGATTTTCCATCAACAGCCTTGGAAGAGGAATTCTTGGTATGGCGGTCTTACTACTTCTAGCATTTTTATTCAGTTCTAACAGAAGAGCCATTAATTGGAAAACGGTTGGTATAGGTCTGGCACTACAATTGGTAATTGCCATCGGTGTTCTTAAAATACCATTTGTACAATTGGTTTTTGAGCAAATAGGAAGAATCTTTGTGAGTATCTTAGAATTTACCCGCGCAGGTAGTAAATTTCTATTTGAAGGTCTTGTAGTAGATACAGGAACCTTCGGATATATTTTCGCTTTTCAAGTACTGCCTACTATCATATTTTTCTCTGCATTAACCTCTTTATTATTCTATTTAGGATTGATACAAAAAGTGGTAAAGTGGCTTGCTTGGGCACTTTCCAAAACCCTGGGTATTTCAGGACCTGAGAGTCTTTCTATTGCCGGAAATATATTTCTCGGACAAACCGAAGCTCCTTTATTGATAAAAGCATATCTAGAAAAAATGACCAAATCAGAGATTCTATTAGTCATGATTGGCGGTATGGCAACTCTTGCTGGTGCAGTTTTAGCTGCTTATATAGGATTTTTAGGTGGTGAAGATGAATTGCTACAATTGGTATTTGCCAAGCATTTATTAGCCGCTTCCGTGATGGCTGCACCAGGAGCAATCGTAATATCTAAAATGTTATACCCACAAACTGAAGAAGTAAATAGTGATGTTCATGTATCTTCTGAAAAAATTGGAGCCAATGTATTGGATGCCATATCAAATGGAACTACTGAAGGCTTAAGACTAGCAGTTAATGTTGGTGCAATGCTTTTAGTATTCGTAGCCATTATTGCAATGGTTAACGGTATTCTAGAGTGGACAGGAGACTTAACCCACTTAAATGGCTGGATAGCGGACAATACTTCCTATTCTAAATTCTCGCTTGAAGCAATTTTAGGGACTGTATTCGCTCCATTAATGTGGTTAATTGGCGTCGCCGACGAAGATATAATGCTCATGGGTCAATTACTCGGTATTAAATTGGTAGCAAGCGAATTTGTAGGCTATGTGCAATTGGCAGAACTTAAAGACCTTAGCACTTTACCACATTTAAAGTTCAACAAGTCTGTTATTATGGCCACTTATATGTTATGTGGTTTTGCAAACTTTGCATCTATAGGTATTCAAATTGGTGGCATTGGATCACTTGCCCCGGGGCAAAGAAAAACTTTATCTGAATTCGGCATGAAGGCTGTACTTGGTGGCTCTTTAGCATCTTTACTTTCCGCTACCATTGCCGGTATGATTTTAGGATAATCCAATATGTTATTTTAGTTAATAAATTCTAATAACCCTTATTACTATTTCTGTTCAAAAATTCATCTAAATGGTATTTTTGCAGTGCGCCTATCTAGTTTTTTTAGCGTTTATATAATAATATCTCTATGAAACAATACCACGACCTTTTAAAACATGTTCTTAAAGAAGGAAACCAAAAAGGAGACCGTACAGGAACCGGAACTAAAAGTGTTTTTGGGTATCAGATGAGATTTGACCTCAGCGAAGGTTTCCCTATGGTCACTACTAAAAAACTGCATTTAAAATCTATCGTATATGAGTTACTTTGGTTTCTGAAAGGTGACACCAATATTAAGTATTTACAAGAAAACGGTGTTCGTATTTGGAATGAATGGGCTGATGAAAATGGAGACTTAGGTCCTGTTTACGGTCATCAATGGCGCAACTGGAACAATGATGAAATTGACCAGATCAAGGAAGTTATCCACTCATTAAAAACGAATCCTAACAGTAGAAGAATGTTAGTCTCTGCCTGGAACCCCAGTGTATTACCAGATAATTCTAAAACTTTTTCTGAAAATGTAGCAGATGGTAAAGCCGCATTACCTCCTTGCCACGCATTCTTTCAATTTTATGTTGCAGATGGCAAACTATCTTGCCAATTATACCAACGTAGTGCAGATATCTTTTTAGGTGTACCATTCAATATTGCATCCTACGCATTATTTACCATGATGATGGCTCAAGTATGTGGCTATGAAGCTGGCGATTTTATTCACACTTTTGGTGACGCGCATATTTACAATAACCATATGGAGCAGGTAGAGTTGCAATTAAGCAGAGAACCTAGAGCATTGCCAAAAATGAATATAAATCCTGATGTGAAAGATATTTTTGATTTTAAATTCGAAGATTTTTCATTAGAAGATTATAATCCGCATCCTCATATAAAAGGGAAAGTGGCTATATAAGCAATGAGTCTTAAAACAATTTTTTATATTCTGACCAACTGTTTTATTTTAGCAATTAACTAACTTCCTAATAGAGCACCTATTGGCAAACTCAATAGACCCCGTCTTATTTTAGATAACGAGGTAAATAGTAATATTAATCTACTAGTAAAATTTCAACTCAGTTTTCAAAATACTCTTCCCGTAAAGATGCCGTATTGTGTCCCCATTAACTCCAAGCTTTAATAGTATCAATTTCTTAATTTATCGGGCTAATTCCGTTTGACCATTTTTATTTATCTTACAATAAAAATTGTTTTCATGGTTAGTACTGATACGCTCTTAGATTTCTTTTTAGAAACTAGAGCCCATACCGAGGTTATTTGTAAGCCTCTTGAAATTGAAGATTATGTGGTACAACCGATAATTGACGTTTCCCCTCCAAAATGGCATCTAGGTCATACAACATGGTTTTTTGAAGAATTTATTCTAAAAACATACGATAAATCATATCAAATTTTTGACGAAGATTTTTCTTTCGTATTCAATAGCTACTACGAAACCGTGGGTAAACGTGTTGTTCGAGCAGACCGTGGCAACCTATCCAGACCTTCTGTAAAGAAGGTGTACGAATACAGGCATTATGTTACCGAAGCGATGAACAAGTTGCTAGAAACAAACTACAACAGCACACTTTTAAATGTTCTAGAAATAGGAATACATCATGAAAAACAACATCAAGAATTACTTCTTACAGATATTAAATATATTTTAGGGAATAATCCTCTTTTACCGAAATACTCTGATTCTATCCAAGAATACACTACCGAAAAGGAAGTTCAAAATTGGATTGGAATGAGTGAAGGTATTTATGAAATAGGTCATAATTCTACTGATTTTTGTTTTGATAATGAATTAGGCAGGCACAAAGTTTATATACATGACTATCAAATTTCAAATAAACTAGTTACGAATGCCGAATATCTAGAATTCATAAAAGCCGATGGTTATAAACGTTTTGACCTTTGGCATGCCGCAGGTTGGGATTGGGTTCAACAAAATAAAATTACCTCACCTTTATATTGGCACATGATTGATGGAGACTGGCATTACTATAGTCTTAAAGGATTAACCAAGGTAGATTTAGAAGCGCCTGTAACACATATTTCATACTTTGAAGCATTTGCCTTTGCTCAATATAAAGACTGCCGTTTACCTACTGAATTTGAATGGGAAGCCGCACAAAAGCTATTTAATTGGGGACAACGCTGGGAGTGGACAGAGAGCGCCTACCTACCCTACCCTAACTATAAAAAAGTTGATGGTGCCTTAGGTGAATATAATGGCAAATTTATGGTCAACCAAAAAGTTCTTAGAGGGAGTTCTATTGCCACACCAAAAAATCACGCAAGGCATACCTATCGCAATTTTTTTCAAACAGATTTAAAATGGCAGTTCACCGGTATTAGGTTAGCTAAATAATTACGACATATAACGTATGCAAGACATAAAAACGACACTTACCAGTACCTCTGAGTTTGAAAAAGAAGTATATACAGGCTTGACGGATTACCCTAAACACCTGTCTTCCAAGTATTTTTACGACAAGAAAGGTGACAAGCTTTTTCAAGATATTATGGCTATGCCCACATACTATCTAACGGACTGTGAGTATGAAATCTTAGAAGATAATAAAGAGGAAATTACAAATTTATTCACCGAATTTGGAGTTTTCGACCTAATTGAACTTGGTGCAGGAGATGGTAAAAAAACCAAAATTCTACTCAAAGAATTTAGTGACAAAAATGTAAATTTCACTTATATACCTATCGACATTAGCGATAATGCATTAAATCAACTTCATAATTCAATTGAAAAGGAATTACCAAGAATTAAGGTTCAGCCTTTTCAAGGAACTTATTTTGAAGCATTAGAGGACATAAATAGTCGTAAGAACAGAAAAATAATTTTATTCCTAGGCTCTAATATCGGCAACTTAAAACATGACCAAGCAAAAGGGTTTATGAAAAAAATTCAAGAATTAATGGAGCCTGAAGATTTACTTTTTATGGGATTTGACCAAAAGAAAAATCCGCAGACTATTTTAGATGCCTATAATGATCAAGAAGGTGTTACTGCTGCATTCAATAAAAACGTACTTGCACGAATTAACACGGAATTAAATGCAAATTTTGATCTAGAACAGTTTCTGCATTGGGAAGTCTACAATCCTGAAACAGGTTCTGCAAAAAGCTATTTGGTTTCCAAAATTGAACAGAAAGTAAGAATTGAAGCACTAGATTTAAATATAGCTTTTAAGTCATGGGAAACCATACATACAGAAATTTCGCAGAAATATGATGATGAAATAATTAATTGGCTTGCAAAAGAATCTGGCCTAGAGATGACAACAGCTTACCAATCTAAGGCATATGGGTATAAAAATTGTATCTTTAAAAAAGTTTAATCCATCATAAGTATTTAATAAAAAAGCCTGCTATTTACAATAGCAGGCTTTTTCTATATTGACAAACTTAGTTTACAGTTCTAAAACAGCATTTTCAGATCCAGCAAAATCATTCCATTGAAAACGATCAGCTTCAGCATCATTAACGTATTCTCCATCCACAATATATTTGAATTCAAATGTATTCTCTTTTGGAAGATCGAAAGTTCCTTTGAAAGAACCATTCTTTTGTTTCTTTAATTCGCTCTTTTTTGCGTTCCAATTATTGAAATCGCCTACAACAGCTACTTTTTTTGCATCGTCGGTAGGTACTGTAAAAGTAACCTTACACACTGGCTTGGTCTTTAGATATTTTTTTGCAATTGCCATGATAATTAATTTAATATTTAAGACAAAACTAGCATAATAAAACACTCATTTCCAACACGTAAGAGATTTTTATGAATTCCGTAATAATTAGGCAATTAATAATCATTCAATGAAATATAATCCTACAAAATTAATTTATTAGGAATCTCTACTTATCTGTTTTTAAGATTTTTACAATTGTATCAATGTCCGCTTCTGTGTTATAAAAATGAAAACTTAAACGCACCCCATTTCCCCGTTGGGCACAAAACACATCATTGTCTATTAATTTTTGAAAAGTTGCTGCATTCGCCTTAATATTGAAAATGGTACTGTGATTTTTTCTTCCGACTACCTCATCTGACAAAAGCCCTAATTTTTGAAATTCCCCTTTAGCATACTTAGATAATTTACGGTTATGTTCAGAAATTTTATCCATTCCTATTCTTTCGAAATACTCTACAGAAAATTTTAAACTACCGAAATTCAAAGATGATAGATGACCAGGCTCAAAACGTTTAGCAAACCTAACAGCATCCATTTTACCCAAATCACCATCAGCAGCATTAAAGCCAATATTATTCACTGAAAATTTATCTTTAATTTGGTCTGAAAACAACATAAAACCATTTCCATAACCCGCCAACAACCATTTGTAAGCACTGCTCCCTAAAACATCTATTCCAGAATTATCAAAATCAAAGGTAGTACTACCGCAAAATTGTGTACCATCAGCTATGATAATCAAACTAGGATATTGGTTTTTCAATGCTTTCAAAAAATTAAGATCAATAGCAAACCCGTTAAGCCATTGTACTAGACTAAGTGCCAAGACATCAATATGCTTATTTTCAACCGTATCTTTAATTTGCTCTTCAATGGTAGCGGTCATTTGTAAATATTCGATATCAAAACCTCTATTCTCAAAACCCCAATTAAGCGAGGGATAATCGTTTTCTATAAGCAGTATTTTCTTCTTTTGATCCAACCCTTCTAACAATACGTTAAGTCCGGTTGAGAAATTATTTACTAAGGCTACGTTATTTCTTTTACAATTAAAAAAATTAGCCACTGCTGAACGAGTATCTGAGACCACCTTTAAAGATTTCTCTCGCATATCGCTGCCATATATCAGAAAATCCAAATCATGCTCTTGTCTCCAATCTAACAGCGATTCGTACAACAAACCATATACCGCTGTATTTGCATATATTCCTTTTCGTAAGACGGGAAATTCCTTTCTAAATTTTTCCATTAGTTATAGCGTATTGTACAATTCCTGTATCTTTATACCAAAGATAAGAAGAGTATGTTTTCTAAAAATAAAAACACCTCCAAATTAGATTTAGAACAGCATGAGTTATTAGAGAATGCTCAGAAAAGGGTTCGCCAAAAGAAGCGCCTATACACCCATTTTGTTGTCTTTTTGGTTGGTAGTGTATTCCTAGTGCTCATCAATAAAATTTTAAAATACGGACAAGAATATAACTGGTTTATTTGGGCCATTACTTTTTGGGCTTTCTTGTTTGTCCTTCACATTTTTAATGTTTTCATAACCAATAAATTTATGGGGCAAGATTGGGAACGTTCTCAAAGAGAAAAATTAGTACAGAAACAAAAAGAGCGAATTGCCGCAATGGAGAAGGAGATTGAACGAGAACATGAACTACAAGCCCCTATAGAAATAGAACCTAAAAAAAAATTGCTTTGAAAACACTTATAATGATTGCCGCGGCAGCTGAAAATGATGCTCTGGGTAAAGACAATGATTTACTTTGGCATTTGCCAGATGATTTTAAACGATTTAAAAAATTGACATCTGGACACAAAATTATTATGGGCAGAAAAACCTATGAAAGTTTTCCTAAACCCCTACCAAATAGAACTCACATTATAATTACCAGGGATAAAAATTATACTGTAGCACATAAAGAATGTATAGTAGTTCATTCTTTAGATGAAGCTATTGATTTAGTTAAAGAAGAGATTGCATTTATAATTGGTGGTGGAGAAATCTATAAGCAAGGAGAAAAACGTTCTGATAAAATAGAGCTTACTCGTGTGCACGGTACTTTTACAGATGCTGACACTTTCTTCCCAGAAATTGACGAAGAATTTTGGATGCTGACCAAACAAGAATTTCACCCAACTGATGAAAAACATAAACTATCTTTCACTTATTTAACCTACATAAAAAAAGCCGACGCCCTTAAAAGTCTTTGAACGAAATATTGATATTAGATTTAGTAGTATTTAAAATAGTAGCAAGTACATTTACATCTCCATTGGTATAAAATTGATGCTTACCCAATTCTACTTTACTGGTCAATAAATCATATTTATCTAAAACCATTTTTGTTTGCCTGGCAACTGCCTGACCAGAATCTATTATAGTAACATGTTCTGGAAGCATTTTTTTTAACATAGGTATGAGATAAGGATAATGAGTGCAACCTAAAACTAAATAATCCATTCCCTTATCAAGCATTGGCATTATGTACTGTTCTAAAAGTTGATACAATTGATCACTTTCTAGATTACCATTTTCAATCATCTCTACTAAACCAGTACCTCTTTGCTCTAATACCGTTATACCTGCAGCGTGATTTTTAGATGTACTGTGAAACAAACTGCTAGACAAGGTCCCTTTAGTTGCCAATACCCCTACTATTTTAGATTTACTATTTATAGCAGCAGGCTTTATCGCGGGTTCTATTCCAATAAAAGGTACACTATAATTATTCCTTAAATAATCTATGGCATTAGTCGTTGCCGTATTACAAGCAACGACTATTAATTTACAGCCTTGGCTTAATAAATATTCTGTATTCTTAATACTCAGCTCTAGTATTCGTTCTTCAGATTTTTCACCATAAGGTGCATTCTTACTATCCGCAAGATATATACAACTTTCATATGGCAAAAGCTCTTGAATCTCACCCCAGATAGATGTACCTCCAATACCAGAGTCAAAAATACCTATATGCCTATCATCCATATTACTCTAAAACCTCTATTATAGGTGTGCCAGTGGTACCACTTGGATAAGAAATTCCTAATAGGGCAGAAATTGTTGGAGCTATATCTGGAATCTCAGTACGTTTAATTGTTGATCCAGGCTTAATTCCTTTACCATAAAACAATAAAGGAGCATGAGTATCATAAATCTGTGGTGATCCGTGTGTAGAACCTGTTGTATTATAAGAGATAAAACCAGGCTTTAATACTAAAAGCACATCTCCCGATCTCTTTTGATTATATCCGTTTTGTAAAATATATGGAATTCCCCTAGTATACTCATTGTTCCACATTTGATCAGCCGTATAGACTTTATCAATACCATCGTATCCTAAATATTCTTGCGCTATTTCAGCTTGAACGTCTGCTAAATTAAGATCTAAATTTTTTACAATTTTATGATCTAAAAATAATTGATTATTAGAATGGTTTTTAACAATATCCTCTGTGCCATAGGTATATTTCAAAAACTCGGAAAGCCTTGCTGCATTTGCTTTATTATCGATATATCCTGCAGGTATTTTTTGATCTTTTAAATATGTGGGAACTTCTATAGCAGCATGATCAGCTGTCAAAAACAAAGTATACTCACCCTCACCAACATTTTTATCCAACGCTTTAAACAATCGCGCCAAATCTTCATCCAATCTTAGATAAGTATCTTGAACCTCTTTTGAATTTACTCCGAACATATGACCAACATAATCAGTACTAGAAAAACTAACCGTCAAAAAATCTGTAATTTCATCCTTACCTAGACCTTCATTCTTCAAAGCCTCTATGGCAAAATCTGCCGTCAAGGAATTTCCGTAAGGTGTTGCTTTAATGATATCGAATGCCTTTGTCTTATCTAAAAGTTCTGCCGTGTTGTGAGGAAATGAAGTTGTTATTTCATCCTTAAACTTTCCTTCATATAGATTATTATCCGTTCCACTCTCTATGTAATCCTTAATATCCCTAAGAGTGTTCCATTCTTTTTTATAAGATTGCGCTTTACCAGAAGAGTTAAAGTCATTTACCCATTTAGGAAGCTCGTTCATATAGTATGTACTTGTAATCCATTTACCTTCATCTGCGCCATGAAACCAATATGCAGCATTAGCTGTATGACCGCCTGGTAAAACCGCTCCTCTATCTTTCAATGCTACAGCAATAGTCTTCCCCTGCATTTGTGTACTTAAACGTAACTCATCGGTTATTGTGGTAACGGTCATTCTATGTGGAGACATTTTCCCTGCATTTGATGAAGTCCCTACAGAAGTATAAGCATCATCGCCAGCACAATAAACACTAGCATCTATTTCTTTGTCGTACCAGTCATTACCAATAATACCGTGTGTAGACGGGGATGCGCCTGTAAAGACAGAAGTATGCCCAGGAGCCGTACTTGTTGGCGCATAATTAAAATGATTGTTTTTACAATTAAAACCTTGCTCAATAAGTTTTTTAAATCCGTCGTCACCAAAACCATTATAGAAGCGCGTCAAATAATCATATCGCATTTGATCTACTATTATCCCCACTACCAATTTTGGTTTCACCCTTAACAAATCGTCACTTGTATTGTCTTTGTTTTTCTTCTGCGCAGTTAATCCGTTAACTAACAACAAAGTCCCAATAAACAATGAAGTAATAAAATATTTTTTCATTTTCATACTTATAAGATTGAAACGCAAATGTAAATAATTTACCCCTTTAAAGATTAAACTCAGGTTAAATCAAGTCCTTTATTGTTATTTTTACAATAAGAAATCTATTTTTAAAGAATGAACTATTTAGCATCTGTAGGAAGCTATGCAATTATGATCCGCGAGGTTTTTAAAAAACCTACGAAATGGAGAATAATGAAATCCCTAATATTCAAGGAAATAGATGAGTTAATATTCAGCTCATTGGGTATTATTATATTCATCTCCTTTTTTATAGGTGCCGTTGTAGCCATACAAACTGCGCTTAACCTTACCAACCCGTTAATTCCACGAAACCTGATTGGCTTTGCCACTAGGCAATCGGTTATACTAGAATTTGCACCCACATTTGTTTCCATTATCATGGCGGGTAAAGTAGGTTCTTACATTACGTCTAGTATTGGTACAATGCGGGTTACAGAACAAATAGACGCCTTAGAAGTTATGGGCGTTAACTCTCTTAATTATTTAGTTTTTCCTAAAATTATAGCAATGCTATTTTACCCTTTTGCAATTGCTATTTCTATGTACGTTGGAATATTTGGCGGATGGATGGCAGGCGTGTTTGGGGGATTCTTAACCAGTGAAGATTTTATAACAGGACTACAGTCTGATTTTGTTCCTTTTCATATTGCATATGCCTTTGTCAAAACCTTAATTTTTGCATTTGTAATTGCAACGATACCATCTTTTCATGGTTTTTATATGCGTGGGGGAGCCTTAGAGGTAGGTAAAGCCAGCACAACTGCTTTTGTTTGGACAAGTGTTGTAATCATCATACTAAATTATATTTTAACCCAACTTTTACTAGGATAATGATAGACGTACGAGACATACATAAATCTTTTGGCGAAGCTCATATTCTTAAGGGTATTACCACAACTTTTGAAAAAGGAAAAACTAATTTAATTATTGGACAGAGTGGCTCTGGGAAAACTGTTTTTCTTAAATGTTTATTAGGTCTTTTTGTCCCTGAAGAAGGAGGTATAGCATATGACGGTAAATTATATTCTGATCATACCGATGATGAAAAACGTGAATTAAGACAAGAGATGGGGATGGTTTTTCAAGGCAGTGCCCTTTTTGATAGTATGACGGTAGAAGGTAATGTTATGTTCCCTTTAGAAATGTTTACCAACCAGTCGAAGTTGGAAATGAAAGATCGAGTTGATGCGGTATTAAAGAGAGTTAACCTTATTGATGCACATCATAAATTTCCTTCCGAGATTTCTGGCGGTATGCAAAAACGTGTTGCTATTGCACGTGCAATTGTAATGAATCCAAAATATCTTTTTTGCGACGAACCAAATTCTGGTCTAGATCCCAAAACAGCTATTCTTATAGATGACCTCATCAAAGAAATTACAGAGGAATATAATATTACAACTGTCATAAATACACATGACATGAACTCTGTAATGCAAATTGGAGAGAAAATTATCTTTCTTAAAGATGGGTTATTAGAGTGGGAAGGTACCAAAAACGAAATTTTCAAAACCGATAATGAAGCGGTAACTAATTTTGTCTACTCATCTGACTTATTTAAAAAAGTGAGACAAATGTACATTCAAGAACAAAACTAATCTTTGGGCATCTCTTTTATCTGAATATTCTTATTGTTCAACCTAAGACGCAACCAATCTTGCAGCTTATTCATATCCTTTACCGTTTCTGCTCTTTTCGCTTCCTTTTTCCAAGTCACTTCAAATAAAGGTATACTATCGGTTTTAGTAAAATCTGTTGAAATTAAATATGCATAACCTATGCGATCCAAATTCTCGTAATTTGTTTTTGCCTCTAGACTAATCTCCTTAAAAGGAATCTGATTGGATGATATCTGGTTTAACCTAACCAATTCACTTTCTAAAAGCTGAATTTTCTCATCTTTACTCGTCAAAATACTTTTCTGAGATTCGTATAGCTCATTAACGTATTTAAGCTCGTTTGCTTCGTCACTTTTAGAACCTTGAACAACAGCAAGCTCAGTACCTTCAAGTTGTTTAAATTCTGCCATTTGAGTTCGCCAAGTAGCAATTACATTATCGGGTATACCTTCATTACCCATAAAAAATAATTCAATTTTAGAATTACCATCATCGTTGTATATGACTTCACTAAAATCTTTTAAAAATTTACCTTCTCCAGAAAATTGGTAAGGCACAATTTTTTCTGTAATAAAAGTTTCGGCATCTCTATTGAATAAAGATTTTTTGAACACACTATAAAATGTAAAACCGGCCGGTATCATCACTAAAATTGCCAATAGGGAAGCCAATCTTCCGATCAATTTTCTCCTTTGCGAATTCACATAGCGAACCATGGGAAAACGTAAAAGCTTAATGACCAAAAAGGTTGCGAGTGCTATAAAAATAGTATTGATAATAAACAGGTACATTGCCCCTGTTGCATAAGACCAGTTACCTATTGCCAAACCAAAACCTACGGTACACAGCGGAGGCATTAATGCAGTAGCAATTGCTACACCAAAAATAACACTGGCAATAGTTCCTTTTTTTGCACGAGCAATTACTAATGCCAAACCACCAAAAAATGCTATTAAAACATCTCTAATATCGGGTTCTGTTCTTGCTAAAAGCTCAGAAGACTCATCCCTCAAAGGAAAGAAACGATAGAATAAATATGCAGTTATTACACTTAGAACCACCATTACGGCAAAATTCTTCAATGACCTTTTTAACGTATCAATGTCATTGATTGCCACAGACATACCTATACCTAAAATAGGCCCCATAAGTGGAGAAATTAACATCGCACCGATTACCACCGCAGTAGAATTGGCATTGAGACCAATAGATGCAATAAAAATGGAACAAATCAAAATCCAAGAAGTATGCCCCTTAAAAGGAATATCAGCAATAATAGCTTCTTTCGTAGCCTGCTGATCTGTATTGGTTCTAATATCCAATAATTCAGACAAAAACTTTTTAACGCTACCTAAAAGACCTTGAAAATCTTTTTTAACTTCAGTACCGCCATTGCTCTCGTTACTGTTAGGGGTAATATTATCTTGATCAAGATTGTTTTCCATACTTAAGCGAATTCATCACCAAAGGTATCCTTTACCTTATTTAAAACTTGTTTTATATCTTGTTCCTTTGACTTAGGATAAATCAAAAGTACTTCATCTTTATCAACAATGATGTAGTCTTTAAGACCATCCACAACAACTACCTTACCTGCCTTAGACCTTATCATGTTACCACTAGCATCTTCTGCCAGAACCTTGGCATTTACTACGGCATTATGATTTTTGTCTTTATCTAGTTTATCATATAAAGAACCCCACGTACCTAAATCGTTCCAATCAAATGTTGCTTCCTTAACATAAATTGATTCAGAATTTTCTAAAATAGCATAATCGATGGAAATATTTTCAGCTTTAGGATAATTCTCTGATATAAATTTCTTTTCATCATCTGTATTGTAACACACTAAACCATCTCTGAATAATGCATATTGTTTAGGCTGAAAATTTTGAAACGCGTTTACAATTGTTTTTGCACTCCACATAAATATACCTGCATTCCAAAGAAAATTTCCTTGAGCTAGAAAATCTTTAGCCGTTTCATAATCTGGCTTTTCTCTAAATTGATTTACCTTTTTAAGTTGGGCTTTATCTGTCTTATTATATTCTATATATCCAAAACCAGTGTTTGGAAAAGAAGGCTTTATACCTAACGTACAAAGAACATCTTCAGTTTCACACTTTTTAAAACATGCCGTAACATCCTTTGCAAAGGCATCCTCATCTTCAATCCAATGATCACTAGGCGCCACTATCATTACAGCATCTTCGTTCATTTTTCGAATCTTCATCGCTGCATATAAAATACACGGCGCTGTATTTCTCATAGCAGGCTCAAGAACTACTTGCTCTTGCTTTACCATTGGAAGCTGTTCTAATACTAAATCATTATAGCGCTCATTGGTAAGAATTAAAATATTCTCGGCAGGTACAAACTTATTTAATCTCTGAAATGTTTTTTGAATAAGCGTGGTTCCCGCACCCAACATATCATGAAATTGTTTAGGATTTTCACTTGTGCTTATAGGCCAGAATCTTGACCCCACTCCTCCTGCCATTAAAACGGCATAATAATTTTTATTCATGTCAGCTTTTTATTAATTCTACCTCAGCATTGGGTTGAAACAAAAACATCCTTCCCGAAGATATTTCTATACACTCATAACGCTTGGTTCGTTTATTTCCTTTTTTAAATATTTTCCCGTTATAGATACGAAAAACACACCCTATCGGTAATTCGTAAACGTAAGTTTTATCTGATTGTTGTTCATCGAATTGTTTTAAAGCAATAGCCAACTGAGCATCTGTACCGCTGCTAGCTTTAGGGTTTTTAAAATGCCTAGCTAATAATGGTAAAAGTTGTGCAGGAAATATTTCTGGACGTATGAACGGAAGCATTAAATGCTGAAAGGTCTTTTTCCACTCTAAGCCATGTGGTTTTATATTACGACCATACTTCTCAAAAGCTATTAAATGAGCAATTTCATGAATTAAGGTCATCAGAAATCGATATTTATTCAAAGATGCATTGACTGTAATTTGATGATTACCATCTTTTCGTCTTCTATAATCGCCATGACGAGTTACGCGCTCATTCACAATTTTCAAATGAACGTGACTATTTTTAATTAGTTCAAAACAAGGACTAACTGCTAATTCTGGTAAGTATTTAGCTAAGGTCTGTTGCATTTTACGGAGTACTGCTGCTTACTTGTAGTATTTTACCATTGTACAATTTTTGCCCTTTTAAGGCGAAATCCATTATGTATTCTGCCATTTCTACGGCACTTACAGGTGCTTTATATCCAGGAAATGCTTCTTCTAACATTTCAGTCTGTACTGCGCCCAACGCCAATGCATTGAAAGCCGGACCAGTTTCTTTAAATTCTTCAGCTAATAATTCGGTTAATGTAAGAACTGCTCCCTTACTAGAACTATATGCTGAAAGCCCTGGAAACTTAGCACTTCCTTGAATACCACCCATAGAGCTTATGGTTAGTACGTGACCCTCTTTATTCATAAAAGGCAAAACTAACTTAGTCATAGAAGCGACGCCAAAAACATTGACCTCATAGACAGATTTAAATTCTTGGTCTGTTAACTCAAGAAAAGGTTTATTAATTAATTTACCAGCATTATTAATTAGCGCAGAAACAGTACAATCATTTTCCTTTAAAAATTTGAACAACTTATCTTGATCTTCTTTTGAAGATACATCAAAAGGAAATGCTTCAATGTTTTCATGTTTAAGACTATTAATAGGTTTATCATTTCTTGATAGCGCCAAAACTTTAAAACCTGCATCAGCAAATAACCTACTCAACTCAAAACCAATTCCTCTACTAGTACCAGTTACAATAACGTATTCCATTAGTTATACTTTACTTCTTTAATAGGTGAATTAATAATACCCGTAAGCACAGGTATAACATCATTTACAACTTTTGCCATATAATTATAATCCATCAACGAGGCTTCATCACCTACCTTATGATACTCACCAAAATTGGTAAAATCAAAAGAACTATATGTTTGAGAAGGCACGTTGAACGCATCATGAAATGGAGCATTATCTGACCTTCTAAACAAATTAAATTCTTTAGCTTTTGGAAGAAAACCAACTAATTTTTTATTCGCATATCTGTTACTAACCTCGGCTAAATTAGAAAGCTCATAACCCGTTAAATACAAGCTATGGTCCTTATCTACCATAGGCACACCAACCATCTCAAAATTTAACATAGCGTATAATTCAATATTTTCATTTTTAAGCTTCTCGGCTAAATGTTTTGAGCCCATTAAGCCCTTTTCTTCTGCTGAAAATAGCGCAAAAACTATACTTCTCTTATTGCCCTTTAATTTACCAAAATACTTTGCAAATTCTAATACGGTAGTTGTTCCTGACGCATTATCATTAGCTCCATTGGCAATTGTATCACCATCATTACCACTTATTATTCCAATATGATCATAATGCGCAGCTATAATAACAATCTCATTCTTTAGTTTTTCGTCGGTACCGGGCAAAAAACCCACTACATTATATGCCGTACCATCACTATAATTATATAAAGTATCTCTATAAGATGCAAAATATGGAGCTATATTATACTCTTCAAATACATTTTGAATAAAATCTGCCGCCTTAGCTATCCCGTCACTTCCAGTGTCTCTACCCTGCAGTTCATCAGAAGTCAAGAAAGACATAGATGTTTCAATATCACCAGACGTTGTAAAACTACCAGTACCTGTCTTTAATGCTGATATTTTACTTTCCGTTTTTTCAACAGTTGCATTAGTAACAACCTGACCCTTTACACCTTTTGGATTGGTAGGATTTAAAACTGTTGACTGATCAACTTTTGCTCCTCCACAGCTTAAAACTAAAAAGCTAAGAAATACTGTACTTATTTGTTTCATATTAAAATCAAATTTAAAATCTAAAGATAAAAAAAAGCATCCCGTTGAAAGGATGCTTTTAATAATTCTATTTTAAAACCAATATTCTATGCTAGCATAGTAACAGGATTCTCTACAAAATATCTTAATGTCTGAAGGAACTGAGCGCCTACAGCACCATCAACAGTTCTATGATCACAAGCAAGTGTTAATTTCATAGTATTACCTACTACAATTTCGCCGTTTTTAACAACAGGCTTTTCAACAATTGCACCTACAGATAAAATAGCTGAATTAGGTTGATTGATAATACTTGTAAATTCAAGTATACCGAACATTCCTAAATTAGAAACCGTAAACGTGCTACCTTCCATTTCTGAAGGTGCTATTTTTTTGTTTCTAGCTTTACCCGCTAAGTCTTTAACAGCACTACCAATCTGTGTTAAACCTAATAAATCTGCATGCTTCACCACAGGTACAACCAAACCTTCGTCAACAGCTACGGCAACACCCATATGAATATGTTTATGTTGTTTTGTTGTATCTCCGTTCCAAGAAGTATTTACTTGAGGATGCTTTCTAAGTGCCATAGCACAAGCTTTCAACACCATATCATTAAATGATACTTTAGTATCTGGCAAGCTATTAATTTGAGCACGAGATGCTTTAGCGTTATCCATGTCTACTTCAATCGTAAGGTAGAAATGTGGCGCATTAAATTTAGAATTCCCCAATGCTTTGGCTATAGCCTTACGCATATTAGAATTCTTAACTTCCTCTGTCCCTTCTTCACCAGATGGCAAAGCCATAGAAACCGGTTGTGAAGCAATTGCATTTTCAGTTTTTACACTTGGAGCCGCAACTGGTGCAGGACTTGCACTTGGAGTATAATTCTCTATATCTTTTTTAATAATTCTACCGTTATCGCCAGAACCAGAAACCTTTGCTAAATCAATACCTTTATCAGCCGCTATTTTCTTAGCCAAAGGAGATGCAAAAATTCTTTCTCCATCTGCAACTGATTTTGAAACCTCATTATTATCGGATGCAACAGAAGATTTCTCTTCTTCTTTTTCAGTATTATTTGAGACACTCTTTTTAGCTCCACCAGATTTGTTACTTAAAACAGCATCAACATCTGTACCTTCCGGACCTATTACCGCTAAAACCGCATCTACAGGAGAAGATTCACCTTCTTGTATTCCTATATACAACAACTTACCATTATAGAAAGACTCAAACTCCATTGTAGCCTTGTCTGTTTCAATCTCCGCTAGTATATCCCCTTCTTCTACATCATCACCAACTTTCTTCAACCAACTAGCCACAGTACCTTCTTCCATGGTGTCACTTAAACGGGGCATCTTAACTATTTCAACTCCTTCAGGAATTTCACCACCGCTTTGTACTTCTTCAGAATTATCTTCGACTACGACTTCTTCTTCAGCTGATTTTGTTTCTGATTCAGAAACTGATGCACCACCACCTAACAAAGCTGAAATATCTTCACCTTCGTCACCGATAATTGCCAACAAACTATCAACAGGAGCAGTATCACCTTCTGGAATACCTATATGTAATAAGGTCCCTTCATTGAAAGATTCGAACTCCATCGTCGCTTTATCAGTTTCAATTTCAGCCAGTATATCTCCTTCTTCTATTTTATCTCCAACGCTTTTTAACCATTTAGCTACCGTTCCCTCTTCCATGGTATCGCTTAAACGGGGCATATTTACTACTATAGCCATCTAATTATAATTTATGTTGAACAAATGGAAAATCCTCTTGTTCGTAAACCATATCATATAATTGGTTTACTGGTGGATAATCTGATTCTTCTGCAAACTTCTCGCACTCCTTAACCATAGCTTTGACATTCTTGTCAATTTCTTTGATTTCAGCGTCTGTTGCATAATTATTTTCTTTGATAATATCCAATACTTGAGTAATTGGATCTATCTTTTTGTATTCTTCAACTTCATCCTTCGTTCTATAATGCTGTGCATCTGACATTGAATGACCTCTATACCTATAAGTTTTCATTTCAAGGAAAGTTGGTCCGCCTCCACTACGTGCTCTATCAATAGCTTTACTCATTTCTTGAGCAACAGTAACAGGATTCATTCCATCAACCGGTCCACAAGGCATTTCATAACCTAAACCTAATTTCCATATTTCTGTAGAAAAAGATGTTCTTGCTACCGAAGTACCCATCGCATAACCATTGTTTTCACAAATAAAAACAACTGGTAATTGCCATAACATAGCTAAGTTAAAAGTTTCATGTAACGCTCCTTGTCTTACGGCACCATCGCCCATGTAACACAAAGTAACATTATCTCTACCTGCATACTTATCGCCGAAAGCCATACCCGCACCTAAAGGAATTTGCCCTCCTACAATACCATGACCACCATGAAAACGATGTTCTTTTGAAAAAATATGCATTGAACCACCCATACCTTTTGAGGTACCGGTTACTTTACCAAATAGTTCTGCCATAACCATTTTAGGATCAACACCCATACCAATTGGTTGAACGTGATTTCTGTAAGCGGTTATCATTCGGTCTTTGGTTAAATCCATTGCATGAAGTGCACCAGCCAAAACAGCCTCTTGCCCATTATACAAATGTAAAAACCCTCTTACCTTCTGCTGAATGTATACAGCAGCCAATTTGTCCTCAAATTTTCTCCAAAATAGCATGTCTGCATACCATTTTAAATATGTTTCCTTGGTGATTTTTTTCATCAATTTTAACTAAAGGTTTAAATTCTTAATTGATAACCAAGGTAACATGACCAAGGTATACAAGAAGAGCAAAAATACACATATAAATGAACCGATAAAAATAATAGAAGCAAATCCATTAAGAAATTATATGCTTAACAAATAAAGTATATAACGTGTTTATTTACAATACTTTTTTGCAAAAATCATCAATTAAGAAAGCTACTATTAAATCCTAACGGCAATAAATCTGCTAAAGAATTACACTCAATAACACTACCAGTCTCTCCCATTAATAAAATTCTTATAGGTTCCCCTTGTCTAAATTCATACTCAGAAATTGCTTGTCGGCAATTACCACAGGGCGCGGCAGGCTCATTAACTTCATGATTTAAAGATGCCGCGGTAATTGCAATAGCCTTTATGTGCATACCTGGGTATTTAGCTCCAGCATAAAAAACAGCCACCCTTTCTGCACATAAGCCCGACGGATAAGATGCATTTTCTTGATTATTACCCTCTATGATTTCTCCATTATCCAATAATACAGATGCACCTACATTAAAACTTGAATAAGGGGCATATGCTCTTTGCCTAGCATTAACAGCCGCTGACATTAAAGTTTGATCCGCATCATTTAATTCATTAAATGCATCGTACACCGTAACATCAAAACTTATCTTCTTTCGGTTAATCATATGTTTATTTTGTTTTTCAATCTACAAATATAAATCTGGTGTCGTTAAAAAAACACCATAAAAATATAAGTACATAAAAAAACCTGCTTTTAGCAGGTTTTTAAAATATAAAATCTTTAAAATTAATCGTTGTAAAACTCTTCGCCTAAATTAAATGTAAGAGAAAAACGAAGTGTATTTTCCAATGGATTTCTAACTTGAGAAGTTGAAAATAAGTATGACAAATCTACTTGTGCTGCTTTAAATTTAAATCCAGCCCCTAAGGTAAAGAACTTTCTAGACCCTTTTTCTTCGCTTTCATTAAAATACCCTGTCCTTAACATGAAAGCATCTTGATAAGTATACTCAGCTCCTAAAGCCCATGTAAATTCCTTTAATTCCTCACTAAATCCATCGGGGGCATCTGAAAAAGAATTAAAAATACCGCTGAACCCACTTTCATTTTGGTAAATATCATTATCTGCAGCATCCACATCTCCGTCACCATCATAATCCTGAGGTGTTGGCACAAGTAATTTACTGAATTCTGTAGTGACACCAATTACGTTGTCCTGATCTAAAATAAAATCAAAACCACCACCAACACTTAATTTACTTGGCAAAAAGTTTTCTTGACCACCTTCATCATATTGAATCTTACCACCAATATTAGAAAGATTAAAACCACCTCTCCATCTACCATCAAAATTATTATAGGCAATTTCCCTAGACCTGTAGTAACCCGCTACATCTACTGCGAATGAACCGGCCGCTTGAGAATCTTCCGATCCATTCTGCGGTAATTTTAAGTTAGACCTTATATATCTACCACCGACAGCCATTGAGAAAGTTGGACTTAACTTTAAAGAATATGAACCATCTAATGCTAATTCATTAGGTTTTGCTATTGTTCCTGGATCATTGGCAAATTGTCTCAATTCTATCTCACCCAATGTAAAATAACGTAAACTAACCGCAAAAGCACTTTGATCATCTAGCTTGTTATAAAAGCTGGCATTTAATAGAGATATATCCGTAATTATACTTTCTAAATATGGGGTATAACTAACACCTATTCCCATTTTTTGCTCAGCAAAAGCAAATTTAGCAGGGTTCCATTGTTGAGAAAAAGCATCTGTAGAAGTTGCCACACCCATATCTCCCATACCTGCAGATCTAGCGTCTGCCGCAATTGTCAGAAATGGAACAGCCGTAGTAATCACACGCTGATCATCTTGCGCAAAAACTTTACCGATAATCAATACAAAGAAAATTATTGAAATTTTTCTCATCTTAAAATAGTTCTTTAAATTTTTAAAGGTGAAATATAGTGATTAACCTATTTCGAGCTCTTATATTTTACATGTAAACGCACATTTTCCCGTTATCTTGCATGAATATCTATTTTTTACAAAATTTTATTCCCACCTTAAAAGTATAAGTATTCTTTCCAGTAATTTATTCCAAAAACATATAGTTACATATTCATTCTAAAAGAAATATTTAAAACCATACTAATTAGCTGTTTTAAGCGTTTACCTATTTAAGCGAGCCTAAATTTATTGACAGTTCGATTTGAGATTTTTAAAATTATTTTCAATTATAAAATATTCTCATAAAAACACCGTTCTATTGAGCGAAAGTGACAAACAAATTAAAAGAAATTACAGTATCATATTTCTATAGCGACCAAACTACTATAGTATATGAAAATTGAACTCAAGTCCTAATTATGAAAAAACATTTAATAAAAGTTGTACTCTCATGCACGGTAATCGTAGGAGGATTAACAGTTAGTAGCTGTTCTAAATCTTCATCTTCAAAAAACACGTCTAGAGCTACAGGTTGGAAAATAAATGCCAAGGAAGGTGGTTTTCAATACAATACCGATTTTAAAGAGCAGGAAACCGCTCCAGGATTAGTATTTGTTGAAGGTGGTACTTTTACCAAAGGTAAAGTACAAGATGATGTTATGCACGATTGGAACAACACCCCTACATCGCAACATGTACAATCTTTTTACATGGATGAGACAGAGGTAACCAATGTAATGTATTTGGAATACCTTGATTATTTAAAGAGTGTTTACCCTCCAGAAAATCCTAAGTACACGAATATTTATGTTGGTGCTTTACCAGATACTTTGGTTTGGAGAAATAGATTAGGCTTCAACGAAACAATGACAAACAATTACCTTAGACACCCAGCATATGCAGAATACCCAGTGGTAGGTGTAAACTGGATTCAAGCAACACAATTTGCTGAATGGAGAACAGACCGTGTAAACGAGGTAATGCTAGAAAGAGAAGGTTACTTATCTGAAGACGCAAAATATCAAGCCGCTACAGGAGAAGTACAAGGTACTTTTAGTACCGAAGCTTACTTAAACAGACCAGAATCTGTTTATAATGGACAAATTGATTCTCTACAAGGAAAAATGAAAAAGGATAGTACGTCCGCTTTCGCAAAAAGAAGTAGTGGTATTATTATGCCAGAATACAGACTACCTACAGAGACTGAATGGGAGTATGCTGCTCAGGCTCAAGTTGGTCAAAGAGAATATAACAATTACAGAGGTAGAAAAAAATATCCTTGGGAAGGTGATTACACTAGAAACGGACAACGTGTTGGTAGAGGTGATCAGTTAGCTAACTTTAAGCAAGGTAAAGGTGATTATGGCGGAATTGCAGGTTGGTCTGACGATGGTGCCGATATTACAGCACAAGTAATGTCTTACAAGCCAAATGACTTAGGTCTTTATGATATGGCTGGTAACGTTGCAGAATGGACAGCTGATGTTTACCGACCAATAGTTGATGACGAAGTAAGTGATTTTAACTACTACAGAGGTAATATATACATGAAAACCGCTATTGGCGAAGATGGAAAAGTAAACATCTTAAGAGATTCTATTGTATATGATACTTTACCAAACGGAAAAGTAGTTGCAGTAAATTTACCAGGTGAAATAAAAATGGTACCTGTTGATGAAGAAGAAACTTATTTAAGAACAAATTTCTCTTCTAGCGATAATAGAGGCTACAGAGATGGTGATTCTGGTTCATCAAGATTTTATGACAGATTTAATGATGGTGAAGATGAAGACCCAAATAAGAAAATGTATAACTCTCCTAAGCATTCGGTTGAAAGAGATTCATTAGGAAATCTTGTTAAAGGTTATGATTCTTCAAACAATAGAACTACCTTAATTAATGATGAAGTTAGAGTTTACAAAGGTGGCTCTTGGAGAGATAGAGCTTATTGGTTAGACCCTGCGCAAAGAAGATACTTGCCTCAATATATGGCTACTGATTACATCGGCTTTAGATGTGCAATGTCTAGAGTTGGTTCAAAATCAAAAACAAAAAACAAAACAGTTAGAGGAAAAAAAGCTAAATAATTTTTCTCTTTACGAACTAAAAAAAGCCCTTTTCTTAAAGGGCTTTTTTTTATCTTCGATTTTATGAAAATTCAAGATTTACATTCTGCTTTTTTAGCAAACCCTTCTATTAGCACTGACACTAGAAAGATTAAAACGAATGATATTTTCTTCGCTCTCAAAGGAGAAAATTTCAACGGCAATCTATATGCGCAGAAAGCCCTTGACAGTGGAGCAAGTTTAGTAATTATAGACGAAGAAGAATATATTCTTAATGACAGGACAATTCTAGTAAAAGATGTTCTAACAGCTTTACAAGAATTAGCCAATTTCCATAGAAAATACTGTAGTGCTAAAATTATTAGCTTAACAGGTAGTAACGGTAAAACCACCACTAAAGAATTAATTAACACTGTACTAAGTAAAACTTACAAAACGGTAGCCACCAAAGGTAATTTAAACAACCATATCGGTGTTCCTTTAACACTTCTGACAATACAACCAGATACTGAAATTGCTATTGTTGAAATGGGTGCAAATCACTTAAAGGAAATAGAATTCTTATGTAAAATAGCAGAACCAGATTTTGGCTACATCACTAATTTTGGCAAAGCTCATTTAGAAGGCTTTGGCGGAATTGAAGGAGTGAAAAAAGGTAAGAGTGAATTGTATGATTACTTGATTTTAAATAATAAGTCTATTTTCTTAAATGCTGATGACCCAATCCAATTAGAGAAACTTGGCACATACACTAAAAAATATGGATTTAGCTCAGAAAATTCTAAGTACTACAACATTAAATTAGTAGAAGCCCAACCATTTGTTACTATAAAAGTTGAGGATACGATTATAAAATCCAACTTAATTGGTGCTTATAATTTTACTAACTGCTGTGCGGCGATTATAATAGCAAAATATTTCAATGTTGATTTAAGTGAGGTAAAAAACGCTATTGAAAAATACACTCCCAACAATAATAGATCACAAATATTAAATACCAATGGACATTATATAATACTAGATGCTTACAATGCAAATCCCTCTAGTATGACTGTAGCCCTCGAAAACTTTTACACCTTGAATAAAGACAGAAAATTTTTAATTCTTGGTGATATGTTCGAATTAGGAAACACAGCAAAAGAAGAACATCAAAATATTGCTGATTTAACCAAAAAACTAAATTTTGAACAAGTACTTTTAATAGGTGAGAATTTTAATCGCACTAAAACCACTGCAACCAAATTAAAGAGTTTTGATAATTTAAAAGATTATTTAAAGGAAAATCAAATTCAAGAAAACTCCACGATACTTATAAAAGGTTCGAGAGGAATGGCACTAGAAAGAGTATTGGATTTGATTTGAACTATTCTTAAAAGACGAGTGGGATATACTGGATTCGAACCGGTGACCTCTGCCCTGTCAAGGCAGCGCTCTAAACCAACTGAGCTAATATCCCCTTAAAATTATCATTAAGGGAACAAAGATACTACTAATCCTATTTTAATAGTAATGCATAAAATTAAAAATAGTCGAATAGCGCCATAACCCCATTATAAGAAATAACGCATGAAAAGAATAATGCTGCAAATAATCCGATATTAAGCCAAATAGTTGCTTTGTATTTAGTCATTAATTTTTTGTTGTTTATTAAAAGTATAATACCCAAAATCACTAATGGTAATACAAATACATTAAACACTTGCGAGAGTATTTGCATTTCTATAGGATTTGCACCATATACAGGAACAATCAAGGCAAACACACATGCTATTGCCGTAATAATTCTAAATTGTTTTGAATTAGTATCCAATTCTCCCGATTGATAGTCTGCCAATAAAATTGGGGCAATTAGTAAACAAGGAAATATTGAAGATAAACCTGCACTTAAAGTTCCAAAAAAGAAAAGAGTCAAAGCAAATTTACCTGCTACAGGCTCTAACGTATTTACCATATCTAGTACCTTAGTTACAGGTTGCCCTTGATGAAACAATGCCCCACACGCCACAGCCATTACAGATGCACTAATAAAAAACACAAGAGTCGCCGCAATAATTGCATCTTTTTTCTGCTGACTACGGTTTTTTATAGTCCAACCTTTTCCTTTTACAAATAGTGGCCTAGAAAGAAAAGTTGCCGCAGCCATAGTTGTGCCTACAAATGCCGCAACCATCATTTGACCTCCTTCAACTTTTGGTATTGTTGGCACCAAACCTTTTACCACTTCTATCGGTAAAGGATAAACCATAAATAGGGAAATAATAAAAGAAAGCCCCATTATAGTAACGAATATCACCAATATTTTTTCAAAAAAGGCATACTTACCGACCATCAATAAACCATAAAATACAGCTATGACAGTAATTGCAATTATTAATACAGCTTCATATTTAAAGTCTGCTATATATGGAAAGTAAATTAAAAATATTTCATAAATAATATTAGCAGAAATACCAAGAATACCCATCAACGAATTCCATTGACCAAAAGAGATTCCTAGAATTATAAGAATTGCGATGAGCTTACCCCATTTTAAATGCTTCTTAAATGCATACAAAGCAGTTTCACCTGTAACCAAGGCAAAATTCCCATAAGCGTACATTAGTAATCCCGAGAAAATACAACTTAGTAATAATACCCATAATAACTGCATGCCATAAGTACTACCAGCAACAATCATAGAAGTAACACTTCCGGTACCAATGGTATAGCCAATTGCAAAAATACCGGGTCCAAAAGCCAATACTAATGCTATTATTTTTTTCCAGATTGAAGGGCTCGTCGAGTTACTCATTATGTATTCTTTTGGTTTGGATATTGCCGAAAACATAAGAATTATATTCTCCTTTGTAAAAACAGCATCCGTTAAACTTTAGCACCTATAAATTCTGTAATCTGCTAAGGTTTCAAATTATAGCAATATTGATATAGGTTCTTAAAATGAACTTTCATCTTTTCTTTTGCCAGTTGGGGATTCTGTTCTTTTATAGCATCGAAGATATCTTGATGCTCTTGAACACCCCTAAATGCCATATTTTTATCACATACATGGTACTTTTCAAAATTGGTCAATATTTCAGGCGTGATTATTAACATAAAAGTGTTCATTGTACTATTACCACTTGCTTTTGCAATTGCCAAATGAAATAATAAATCTTCTTGAACGGCATCTTCCTCGTTTTCCACTTTTTTACGATAAGCATCCAATGCGTTTTTCAACTGTTTTAGATCATTTTCAGTTCTTCTTCTAGCAGCAAGTCTTACTGTTTTTAGTTCTAAAAGAATTCTAGTTTCTACTAATGATTTAAAATCAGGTTCTTCTAAGCGTAAAATATCATTGACCATTCCGTTCATAGCAACCTGACCTATATCTGCGACAAAGGTTCCACTTTGAGGTTTTGATATTAAAATTCCATAGAATTCTAATTTTTGAATTGCTTCTCGAACACTACTTCTACTTACTCCAAATTTGTCGGAAAGCATTCTTTCTGACGGTAGTTTATCACCAGGTTCAAGATTTTTATTATTCATTAAATCTCTTAGCTGTACTATAATCTCATTATGTATTTCTTGATTTTCTGTCCTTGTGAGGATTTCTAATTTCATATATAGCTTGCTTTAAAAGAAACTTGGTTTGCAAAAAAAACATGAGTTAAGATTTAATATCGTTAACTACAAGAGTAAACTCTATTCTTAACATCGCAAATTTTAAATTATTAGATTTCTATGCTTATGAAATTTACTGACCTATAACAGGCCAGTAAATTCATTTCAACAAATCTAACTCAAACAACTTTCTTATTTATACTAGGTATATTAATCGTTTAACACTAATGTGTTACTTCTAATTCGTAATATTTAACTTTGGCAGATGCGCCAATATCTAAGGTCTGTAAATAATTACCTGCTTTAAAATAATTCTCGAAAACACTCCATTTTTCCATATGGATATCTTCATAAACTACAGAGTCTGTGTCGTTCAAAATAACTTCTAACCTACCACTGGATGCAATAATCTCTAAGGTAAATTTGCTAGACCCTATTTCTTCTGAAAAAATATAGCCTTCATTATCTTCCCAAGCATCCGTATGTAATATTTCTTCGTTGGTAGAATCTTCATTTTTGAGCTTTTTGGTCAGCACTCTAACTTTTCCTTTCTGCCAATATACTTTTAATACTGGAGGGGCATTGTTATCGTCTTCCCCAATTAAATCTCGCTGTTCATTAGTTAGTCTACCGTGAATTTGCATTACTAATGTTCTATGATATTCACCACTTACATCCGTTGTAATTTCTGGAACAGACAATACTCCTTTCATACGACCACCCTCAGCAAAAGTCCAATTTGTACTATTACTACCAGGTACTATTTGCTCTCTTAATTCAGTTCTTGAATATGACGAATTAGCGGTTGAAGAACCCGGTGAAGTATAAAATACTAAAGAACCATCTGTAGAATCATTATACATATAAGGAAATAATCGTTCATCAGTGGCATAATCTAAAATTTCTGGCGGCTCTACTTCATCTGGACTGCCAATTGGCAATGTAACTTTCCAATTACTTAAATCAATATTTGGCAAGAAATAATCTTCGCCTTCAACTTTAACAATTTCTTCCTCTACTATAATTTCTTCTTCAATCTCCTCTTCTTCTTCCACTTCTTCTTCCACTTCTTCTTGTTGATTAACCTCCTGCTCAACTTCATCTTCAACTATATCAGAGGAACTATCACAACTCAAAAAGCCAAAAACCAACATAAATGCAAGTATAACGGCACTTGCAAACCTCTTTAAATTAAAAAATATAGTTTTAAATGTCATTTACCAACGCTATTAATGTTCCACTTCTAGTTCGTAAAAACTAACTTTAGCAAAAGATCCCTCATCCCTGCTTTGAAAATAATTTCCAGCTTTGAAGTAATTCTCAAATATGCCCCAACGCTTCATGTTAAAGTCATCATATATTGCAAATTCCGTTTTGTTTAAACTAACAACCAATTTACCATCGGTTACTTTTATTTCGATTTGAAACTTTCTGAATCCTACTTCCTGTTCAAAATTAAATCCTTCATCATCTGTCCAAGCTTCTTCATGCAATATTCCTATAGAATTTACTTCGGTATTTTTTAGTTTTTTAGTTTTGACTCTTATTTTACCATTTTGCCAGTATATTTTTAATACCGGTGGCGCGTTATTATCTTTTTGGTCAATTAAATCTCGTTGTTCATTTGTTAATCTACCATGTATCTGTAAAATAATAACCTTATGATATTTACCACTTTTATCCCGAGAAACATCATCTACAGAAAGTTTTGCTTTTAAAGTCCCTCCTTGCTTAAATGTCCAGTTTACGTTATCATCACCAGGCACCAATTGCTCCCTAAGTTCTGATCTAGAGTATTTTGTATTAGCGGTAGTAGCAGAGGTAGGATATGCATAAAAAGTAATTGCTCCTTT
The DNA here is from genome assembly GCF_000688315.1 of Maribacter sp. Hel_I_7. Lineage (NCBI taxonomy): Bacteria > Pseudomonadati > Bacteroidota > Flavobacteriia > Flavobacteriales > Flavobacteriaceae > Maribacter > Maribacter sp. Hel_I_7. Next base: position 2,169,467 of record NZ_JHZW01000003.1, read on the forward strand.
TGTAGAATCATTGTACATATAAGGTTTCAACGTCTCATTAGTGGCATAATTCAAAATTGCTGGCGGTTCTACACTAATTGCCCCTCCTTTTCGCTTTCCTTCCGGTATGGTCACTTTCCAATTACTTAAATCAATGTTTGGAAGCTTGACCTTCTTTTTTTTTCTTGATTTTTTAATTTTTAAATCCGATTCTGTAACACTACTTCTCTGATTTTGAGAAATAGCGTTAACAGATAGAAACAGTATTACTATGCATACTAATATTTCTCTTCGGATTTTCAACATTCTTTTAAATTATGGATTTACTGAACGTACTTTTACATTATCTACAAACGCATCTTTTGGAGTAACAGCATAGAACATAATGGCAATTTCACCACTAGAATTAGCTGTAAATGGAATCTGTACTAATGTACCTGCACCATCAGTTGTATCTGAAAATTTACCTTCAGCTACAAACCCTTCATTAAATCCTAGGTTGTCACCAATATTATCAACTGCATCAGCTCCATCATCGTATTGTCCGTCTAAAATTAATCCTACAACTCTTCTTCCGCCAATTGGATCTGTGCCGCTATCATCTTTTATTGCATATTGATACTCTAAAATATAATCAGCTCCAGGAACCAAGTTAAGTTCTTGATATGCGTATCTAGAACTAGCAGTTCTAAACTCCCCACCAGATTGACTTGAAGACCATTTTGCTCCTCTTGTCTTGCTTCCTGTATCAACACCATCATAATCTTGGTTAGAACCATCTGAACTAGAACCAAAAGGATTTGTTTCCCCATCTGTAAATGTTGACCATTTCCAGAAATCTTGACCATCTTCAAAATCACCATTTAAAATAGTTGAACCGGTCATTCTTGACATATAAATATTATCAACAGTTATAGTTGCGTGATCATTTGCCGTACCTGTGCTTCCTAATTCAAAAAGAATAGTTTTAAATTGAGTAACTGGAGATGAAAAATCTGTAGCTAAATCCAAATCTATACCCGTCCATTCACCATCTGTTAAATCTAAATTATCAACTACATGACTAGTAGAATTAGTACTGTCTACCAAAGTTATTTTCAGCTTATCAATTCCTGTCGCAAACTCAGAATAAACATCAAAATGAATGTTGTTAGAACCCACTTCGCTATAAAAAGCATCAGCAGCAACAACTTCATCACTCAATGCAAATACTCCTGTATCACTGTGTAGCCTAGAAAATTCAATTAAGTTATTTCCAGATTCCAAAACCACGGCTTTACCACCGGTACCTGCTGATCCAACCGAACTAGCATCAGTAAAAATGTTCAACAAATTATATCTTTTAAACTCTGGCGATGCAGGAGCATTATCAATAGATTGTACTGTATGCTCTACTGTAATATCTTCCGTTTTTGTAAGATCACTTTGACCAGCTGCTTTTGTAGTTACAGTAATAGTATAATCTGCCGAAGCTTCTACATTAGGATAATCATATGTTACAGATTCTCCTTGAAGAGCAGTAGCAGGAGTACTCCCATCTCCAAAATCGATTACGTAAGAATCAACGCCAACAGATAATGGCTTTACTGTAACAATAGTGCCATCTCCGCCGGTAGAAACATCAAAACTTGAAAATACACTTTCAATAGACCCTCCCGATGAATCAACTGGCTCAATTGGCTCAAACCCGTCGTCATCACATGACATAATAAGGCCAGTAAACAACAAGGCACTTATTCCTTTTTTTATTAAACTCATAATATTTTATTTTTTATTTTTTAGTTTCTGCTAAAATGACTTTGGTAATTAAACCTTAGTCTTCTCGGCATAAGCGTATACATGATTCCTTGATGCGTAATTTAAAAATGGGGCTATACCTAAATGCAAACACATTTTTAAATTACTATTTCAAGGTCTTTAGTTAATTAAGTCTATCGATACTAATTTTAGAAAATCTACATTCAGTACCTGCATATTCAATATTAAATCTCATGTTCTCCGTTTCATCACCTGTGGTAAATGAAAATGAAGTTTGCACATATGCTGAAGCTTGGTCTGTTAACGGAATAGCTTGATTGAGGAAATCATCTCCAGTATCAGCATCTTCGATTAAAAGTGTACCTGCAGAAGAACCTGTTGTTTTACTTACATACCAAAATGTTACTTCATATGTTGCGCCAGCAACCACACGAATACTTTGGTCAAGAAAATTTGAACTACTACTTAGTTTAGCAGCACCATTTCCTTCTGGTGGCGTTGGTGAAGAACTTGCAGAGTAAGAACTTGTTGTTCCTCTATCTTCTCCTGCCCAAGGTGTTCTTGGATCACATAGAAAATCTGGACATTGAAAAGCTGCCACTAGTTCATCTACAACTTCAACGTTTATTGTAACAGTCGAAGTTTCGCCATTTCCATCGCTAGAAACTAAGGTAACAGGGAATGTTCCTTCACCTGGAAACTGAAAAGATGGATCGCGATCTGTTGAGGTAGCTCCACCTCCAAAACCCCACGCATAAGACGAAGCCTCTGTAGAAAGGTCTGTAAAATTTATTATTGTAAAATCTGTTTGATCTGCAGTATAATCAAAATTGGCTTCTGGAAATATAGTATCTACCTTAGAGTTAGAATCTGGTAAATCGTCTCTAAAAGTATCAGAACCAACACAACCAACAAAAGAACTTGTAACAACTATACTAAAGAGCAACAAGGTTGTTTTACGGAAAATATTTTGTTTATTTTTCATAGTTTAAAAAGTTTTTAAAATTTAATATCCCGGGTTTTGTGTTAAAAGACCTCCGCTTATATTTATTTCTCTTGCAGGAATAGGCAATAACAATTTTCTTGCATCAAATACATATCCCATTTCTGCAGAATGAGCACTTAAAACAGATTCAGCAACACCGAACCTAAGTAAATCGAACCAACGCTGATTCTCAAATGCTAATTCTACTCTTCTTTCAACTAAAAGATCTTCTTTTGTAATTGTAGAAACAGTTGCTGTTAACCCTGCTCTATCCCTAACCGCTTGGAAAGAAGCTAATGCCGCAGCGCTTGTTGTTGATGCACCACCTGCCAATATCGCTTCTACATGCATTAAAAGTACATCTGCATAACGTAGAGCAATGTAATCGTTTCCAGCATCACGGGCACTTGAACCATAAGAAGGTGGTGAAGTTGTGATATCAGACCCTTCAGGCAAAAATTTAATTACTTCGTTTGATGTTCCAAAAGTAACATACGATTCAGCTGTTCTATTACCGCCATATGCAGCGAAGTCTAAAACTAAATTTTCATTGACTATGTTTTGACCATCTTCTGAACCAGCTCGTGTTGAAGAAGTGAATTCTGATGAAAAACTTTGACTTTCAGCACTATTTCCTGTTTCATATTGAACAGCAAAAATAATTTCGTCATTCAATTCATTATAAAAAACGTCACGAAAATTACCTTCTAAAGCAAAATTAGAACTATTAATAATAGACTCACATAATTGCTGTGCAGCAGTGTAGTCGGGACTATCTAATGACAAATAAACTTTTGCCAAGATACCTTGCGCTGCCGCTTTTGACGCTCTTGATTTTGAAGAATTATCTAAAACACTAGCAGCTTCTTCCAAATCAGCTATGATTTGATCGTAAACTTGTGCTTCTGGAATTCTAGTAAAAAGAGATTCATTATCCGTAGGACCTACTACTGAAGTAACTAATGGCACGGCACCAAACATTCTAACTAATTTAAAATAAGCATAAGCTCTTAAAAATTTTGCTTCGGCAGTATATCTTGCCTGGTTGCTTTCATCGGCAACATCTATAAAATCTAAGATGTTGTTAGCTCTAAAAATAACTTCATACATAGAAGCATAATAATCTTCAGACTCAACATTATTAGCATTTACAACATACCTGTGAAAATCAGCCTTTGAACCTTCAAGTGTTGCATTTCTAGTATTATCTGTGCGGTGTTCTGTTAGAAGATGCTCAAACTGCACCCCTCTATTTGCATCTCCAATATTTGACACAGTATTACTATTTACTCCTTGAAGAGCATCATAAATACCATACACGCCAGACAACACATCATCGTCAGATTGAAAGAACCCATCTACGGCAACCGCAGTATCAGGCAATGGATTTAAAAATTCTTCAGTATCACAGGAAACAAAAACGGACACTGTTACGGCAAAAATTATATATTTTATATGTTTCATTGTTTGTTTTTTTAGATTAAAAATCAACGTTAAGTCCGAATGTTACTGTTCTAAAGATAGGCGTACCTGCTCTTTGAGACCCATAAGCTCTTGGGTTGCTACCATCTATATGTTCTGGGTTAAAACCGTGATAATCATCAGCAGTTATATAAAGTAAATTCTGAGCTGTAGCGTAAACTCTTAATCCAGCTACACCTATACGATCTGTTACATCATTTGGTAAGTTATAGCCAAGATTTACATTACGTAAAGAGAAGTAGTCTGCACTAGCAATAACATCACTCGTCAATACTTTTTCTTGGATGAATGAAACATCTGATACAAGACCATTAGCAACTGCTTCTAACTCTCCTCCACTTCTAGTTCTATTACCAAACCAATTGTAGAAATATTGATCACCAATATTATTAACCTGAGCACCTAAGCTACCTTGAACCATAAAAGAAAAATCAAAGTCTCCAATTTTAAACTCATTGGTGAAACTATATACTAAATCTGGATAAGGACTTCCTAATATAGTTTTGTCTTCTTCGGTAATTAAACCATCACCATTTAAATCTTTAACAATAGTATCATCAGACTGACCATTGATCCTGTTCCAAGGACTATCTACATATGTTGTTCTAAAAGAAGTTTCATCAAAAGCTTCTTCATCAACTACGTAACCCCAAAAAGAAGATATAGGCTCACCTATTCTATTAATCCATTGAGAGTTTCGACCATAATCATCCTCAATTAGGGCATTGTTAGAATCACCAAAACTTAAAAGTTCATTAGCATTGGTAGAAGCTATTATTGTAGAATTCCAAGAGAATTTTTCGTTAGAAACGTTTCTAGTTCTTAATTCAAGTTCAAAACCTCTGTTTTCAACTTCACCTAAATTCACTATACCACTATTAAATCCAGATATGTAAGAAACAGGATTATTTAAAAGCAATTCATCACTTGTTCTTTTGTAGTAATCAATTGAACCAGACACTACGTTACCGAAAAACCCATAATCCAAACCAATAGTTAATTCTTTAGAAGCTTCCCACTGTAATAATGTATTTGCTATATTCAATGGAGAAACACCTGCTGCGATACTACCATTATCAATTGAATTAGAATTTTGCAATAAAGCTAAGTAAGGCCATGCATTTACAATATCATCACCTACATTAAAATTCTCTGCTCCAGTAAGACCGTAACTAGCTCTAAATTTCAACGTATTAACCGCGTCGCTATCTAATAAGAAGTTTTCCTTAGCAACATTCCAACCTAGAGAAACGGCCGGGAAGTTACCCCACTTAGAATCTATTCCAAAAACTGAACTACCATCACGTCTAAATGAAGCATTTACTAAATACTTTCCTTTATAAGCATAATTAACTCTAGCAAAATAACCTAACTTTCTAAGTTCTGTGTTGATTTCTGTAGGAAGATCTACCAATGTAGCTCCTTGAAAATTCTTAAGTAAGTCATTTGAAAAACCACTACCAGTAGTTATACTTTCTTCTGATGTTCTTTTTTGGATTGTAGCACCTAATAATAAATTTAGATCGTGATCATCATTAAACGTCTTAGTATAATTTAATGTATTATCAGAAATAACTCTAGTTCTAAATCTATTAGCTAAATAATAAGCAGCTCTTGAATTACCACTAGCATGATTTAATACCCCATCATATCTAGTTCTTTTTCTTTGCTCAAGAGTTACACCTAAAGATGTTTTAGCAGTAAGCCCATCAAGAAGCTCATAACTTAAATATGTAGAACCAAATAATTTGGTATTGTACTCAAAATGCTCTCTTTCTACATACTGAGCGTATGGGTTAGAATCACCAGAAGTACGAGGTCTACTATCATTTCCATCTCCGTTTACATCTAATTCAACAAGATGATTTTCATAGAAGTAATCTCCTACCCCAACATCTGGATAAACATCTCTATTTATAAATTGTAATGATTCTTCTGTATGGTATATTGGTAACCAAGGAGATTGACGTGTAGGATTGTGTATCGATGTAGGCAATCTTCTTTGTTTAGTATAAGAAGGTGTAGCTCTAATACCAAATCTTGCTTTTTCCCCGATTTTTGAATCGACCTTCATATTAGCTGAGAACAATTTGTAATCATCAGTAATAACAACACCTTCATCATGAAGATATCTTAAAGATGTACTGAATTTAGTATCCTCGCTACCACCTCTTGCAGATAAAGAATGACTTGTAATAGTTCCTCCATCGAAGAAAACATCTTGCCAATCTCTGTCAACACCAGTGGCTTTAACCAATAATTGAGCATATTGAGTTTCATTAGAAAGTGTACCCGTAGCATCTAATTCAATTGCAGCCCAATCAGCTACACTTTTTCTATAATCATCACTACCATGAGCACTTTTAATACCCGTGTAAGTTTGATAGCTGAATTTAGTCTTGCCTGCTTTACCGCTTTTCGTAGTAATTAAAATTACCCCATTAGAACCTTCACTACCATAGATTGCAGCAGAAGCCGCATCTTTTAATACTTCAAATGATTCAACATCATTCATATCTAGATTACCAAGGAAGTCTGAACTTACAACAACCCCATCTATTACCAATGCAGGACCAGAGTCAGCAGTTACAGAACCAATACCTCTAATTGTAATGGTTGGAGCGCCACCGGCTTCAGCATTGGTCGCTTGAATATTTACACCAGATACTTGACCTATTAATGCATCATCTACCCTTGAAACAGCTATTTGATCTAATGTTTCATTCGTTACTTTAGAAATAGAACCTGTTATAGTAGATTTCTTTTGCGTACCATAACCAACTACCACAACTTCATCAAGTTGACTAGCGTCTTCGGTTAAGGTAACAGTGACAGTTTTTTGAGCAACAATTGCTACATTTTGAGTACTATACCCTATATAAGAAATACGTACTATATCACCACTAGCTACTTGAATGGTAAAATTTCCGTCAAAATCACTTTGAGTACCTCTTGTTGTGTTTGCTACAAGAATGTTCGCACCAGGTATCGGTACATTGTTTGCATCTGTTACGGTACCCGATAGATCGTAGGTATCTTGTGCAAATAATTGAATGTTGACCAGCAACATCGCAACCATAAAAATTTTCAGTTTAAAATTCATCTGTGTTAAATTAAGTTAGTTCTATTGAATTGGCATCTGCCATCTTTTTGATCTACTTAAAATGCGAGTACTTATTTCGCATCATAATCTCTAATTTACCAATACACACATTTTCATTTTAAATCAATGAAAATCCCTATTTTTACAGGAAATGTGTTTATAGTAATATTTACATGTTTGTGTATTACTTCCCTTCGAAATGAAGTAATGTTTTTATTAAAAAGGATGGGCGAGCACCCGTCCTTTTTTTATGCAATTTCTTCTAAGGCTTCATGTCTCATTTTTAAGTTAATACTGGATCGCTATAAATTATATTTTAACTGGTTTACCAAATTGGTTCGTCAAACTGGTTTACCAAATATATGTTATTATATTGTTAAAAAAAATTACTTTGACGATTTACAGCCTCTAAAATTGTCATTTTCTATAAATTCAATAGTAAATTTTATACAATTGATAATATCTTAAGAATTTTAACTACAAAACAAAAACGGCTTAAAACATTAATGTTTTAAGCCGTTTGATGCAGAATATCATGACGATAAAATCAAGTTCTGCATTCCTACACAAATATTTTAATGCATCCTTAGCATTTTATAAATTTTAACAGTTTACTTATTTAAAATTCTGTTATGAAACTCAAGTATGTGGACAAAAGATATCATCCATTTTAATGAAATAGTTATGATTCTAAAGAAATAGATGTATTAATTTAAACCTAATTTCTGATTTCAACTTATGATTAAATTGGAAGATTTAAACCTTCGATATTATTAATAAAAATATCGAATTTAAAGTACTATAAACCATCGTTGGAAAAAGGTGCTAGAGAGAAGAAAATCATATGTAATATAACATACAAAAATAAAAAAAGGCTTTCATTTTCATGAAAGCCTTCTAACCTGTGGGCCCTACTGGATTCGAACCAGTGACCCCCTGCTTGTAAGGCAGGTGCTCTGAACCAACTGAGCTAAGAGCCCCAAAAGGAGTGCAAATATATAATACTTTTACATTCCACAAAAGAAAAATCAATAAAATTTTAAAGAACTTCTGAGACAACAAAATTACTACCGCCTACATAAATGAAATCATTAGTTTTTGCTGCTTTTTTTGCCGCTTTAAATGCCTTATTTACAGACTCATAAATATTACCTTTAAAATCTAGCTGATAAAATAGGTCTGCTAAAATATTTTCGTTTAAACCTCTAAAAATTTTTGGTTTACAAAAATAATAACGAGCATTTTTAGGAAATAACGGTATAATTTTACTGATATCCTTATCCTTCACAAAACCTAATACAATATGAAGCTCATTAAAATTTTGCTCTTTCAATTGATTTAACACAAGAGATATTCCTTCCTTATTGTGAGCAGTATCACATATTATGGTTGGTTCATTTCCTATTTGCTGCCAACGCCCCATTAAATTAGTATTTTGCACCACTCTTTGCAGCCCTATTTCAATATTAACCGTGGTTACATTAAAATGTTTTAAAACACTCAGAACGGCTAAAACCCCTTTGACGTTTTTCCTTTGGTAAGAACCAAGTAGACCAATTTTATAATCAGGGTATTCCTTTTCATCCGCAAAAATAATATCAGCACCTCGCTCATTAGCAATAGATTTAAAAACAGGTGCAGTCTCTTCATTAAACTCACTGATAACCACAGGAACGTTAGTTTTAATAATTCCAGCTTTCTCTTTAGCAATAAGAGGAATTGTATCGCCTAACATATCCGTATGGTCTAAACCAATATTTGTAATTAAACTTACCTCTGGCTTAATTATATTTGTGGAATCTAACCTACCTCCCAAACCCACTTCTATAATGGCAATATCCACTAACTCTTCAGCGAAATAAGAAAATGCCATACCAACGGTCATTTCAAAAAAAGAAAGATTATGAGTTTTAAAATAAGACTGGTTTTCAGTAATAAAATCAACTACCCAATTTTTGCTTATCTTTTTTCCGTTGATGCGAATTCGCTCTCTAAAATCTTTTAAATGTGGAGAAGTATATAAGCCTACCTTATAGCCTGCTTCTTGCAAAATAGATGCTAATAAATGACTGCTAGAGCCCTTACCATTGGTTCCAGCAACATGAATGCTTTTAAATTTAGTGTGTGGTTCACCTAAATGACCTGCAAATGTAATGATGCCATCTAATTTAGAATTAAAGGCTACTTTACCTTTATTCTGATACATTGGAAGTTGAGCAAACATCCAATCTAAAGTCTCTTTATAGGTCACTCTCCTAATTTGAAGTTAACAACAACAAAACCTACTTGTTGATTTGGAGCATTACTATCTAAATTCCATTTATGCATAAAGGCGGTCTTCTTAGCAGGCTCTAACAAACATGGATTATTATTTGTAGTACCCCTAACACCAGGTTCGGCACTAATAACCTTACCGTTTCTATCCACAATAATCTTAACAACAACCCTACCTGACTCGTTACATTCTTGCTGTACTTTACCTTTATTTACCAATGAACGACCATTAAGTCCATACCCACCAGTACCACTACCGCCACCTGGGGAACCATAGTAGCTAGTTGCATAAGGATCACCATCTGGTTGCCCCTTATCTCCTGTTCTATTATCATCACCTTCACTTCCAGAAGCCGTACCGTCAGATTTATTGAGTCCGCCCATCATTTCATCCAAAGCCTTCTTTTTGGCTTCTTGTTCTTGGCGAGCTTTATCTTCTGCGTCCTTCTTTTGCTGTGCAATTTTAGCTGCCTCAGCTTTTTTCTTGTTTTCTGCAGCTTCTGCTTTTCTTTTAGCGTCAGCAGCAGCCTCATCAGCCTTTCTTTTAGCTTCTTTTGCCTGGTTGATTTTTACAGCTTCCTCATTTTCTTGAGTCAAAAGTTTTTCGGCTGGCGATTCCTTCTCCGCCGCAGCCTCCTCAACCTCTTCTATTGGCTCCTCTATCGACTCAGCAACTTCTTGTTTAGTTGGCTCAACGGGAGGTGTATCTAAAGGTTCTGATTGAATTTTTTCTTTTGGCTGAACTTTACCACTACCAAATTCCATAGTACCAAAATTAACTGAAATACCATTTTCTTCTGGAGGGTCCATATAAGTTAGACCTATATAAAATAAAACCAATAAGAGTGCACTTAACAACAATGTGGTAAGTGTCAATGATTTCTTTTTATGTTTGGTATCTAAAAATGCCATTTAATTTGGGCGTACGGCCAAAATAACTTTATAATTATTTCTATTAGCGATGTCCATAACATTTACAGCTTCTTTAATAGCAACGCTTTCTTCTGCTCTTAAAATTATGGTAGGACTATCTTGTCCCGCCAAAGCTTTCTTCAATTCAATTTCTATGTACTCTCCATTAATGCGTTCATCATTAACGAAATACTGAAGATTTTTATCGATACTTACCGATACGTTTTGCGTATTTGTTGATTTTCCTTTTGCTTTTGGAAGCAACAAATCTAAAGCGTTCGGTGAATTTGCAGTTAGCATAAAGAATACCAATAACAAGAATACAATATCTGTCATTGAAGACATGCTAAAGTCTGGACTGACCTTATTTCTTCCTTTTAATTTCATAGTATAAAATTAAAGAGGTTCGTTTAGTAAGTCTAAGAATTCTACGGCGTTAGCCTCCATTTTATGAACCACTTTATCAGTTCTGTTCACTAAATGGTTATAACCTACATAAGCTATAATACCTACTATTAGACCTGCAACAGTAGTTGTCATCGCTGTATAAATACCCGATGCCAATGAACCCATTTCCGCTTGACCACCGCTACTTGCCATTTCATGGAAGGCTAAGATCATACCAATTACGGTTCCTAAGAAACCAATCATTGGAGCTGCACCGGCTACAGTCGCCAAAATACTTACATTCTTCTCTAGTTTATAAACTTCAAGAGTACCTGCGTTTTCAATAGCGGTATTTATATCATCCAAAGGTTTTCCTATTCTTGAAACACCTTTTTCAGTTAATCTTGCCACTGGAGAATCAGTCTGAGCGCATAAAAGTTTTGCCGCATCTAACTTACCCGAAGTAACATAATCGCGAATTTGATTCATAAAATTCTTATCTATTTTTGATGCCGCATTTACAGCAAGCAATCGTTCAAAATAGATATACAGAGCAACACCTAACATAATGAACAGTACTGTAATAATAATCACACTACCCGTACCTCCGTTAAATATTAAATCTATAACCGAAAGAGTTTTCTCTTCAGACAATAATTCATCGCTCGCATCTTGAGCCAAATCCTGGTATAATAACATAATATTCTTTAAGTATTGAATTTGCCTTTATAACGATGAATTGCGAATTAAATTATGCGTTGAGCACAAAATCTCTAAGCAAAATGAAAACGATGGCTCCACTTATAAAACCAACAAATGCCAACCATGCAATTTTTTTAAGATACCAAAAGAAATCAATTTTCTCCATACCCATTGCAACAACACCTGCCGCAGAACCAATTATTAACATACTACCGCCTGTTCCTGCAGAATAAGCAATAAAATGCCAAAGTGGATTATCCATAGGCTCGCTAAACATACCCATACTGGCCGCAACCAATGGTACGTTATCAATTACAGCAGAACCTAAACCAAATAACATAACAACGATATCGGTATTAGGTATTGCTTCATTTAGTGCTCCAGCAGCATTAAAAAGAATTCCTAATGATTCCATAGCAGCAACTGCTAACAAAATCCCAAGGAAAAACAATATACTTGGCAATTCAATTTTTGATAATGAATGATGAACCGGACTATGATGACCTTCGCTATCTTGACCTTCTTGTTCCACAGAAGATATACTAAATTTCTTATTACTGTATATTTCAGCAAAAGTTGCTACCACGGCTAAAGACAACATCATACCAACATAAGGAGGTAAATGAGTTACCGTTTTAAAAATTGGAACAAATAAAATAGCTCCAAGACCTAAATACAACATTACGCCGCTATATTTGGATTTCGAATTCTCCCCTTCCAATTCGCCATCTATCAACCCTTTAAAAACCTTGAATCTACTTGCAATTACAACAGGTACAATCATACATACCAATGAAGGTAAAAGAACGTGTAGCACTAACTGCCCCGCACTTACCCTATTTGCAATCCATAACATAGTCGTTGTAACATCACCAATTGGTGACCAGGCCCCACCTGCGTTAGCCGTTATAACTATCATACCGGCAAACCATAATTTTGTTTCTCTATCTTTAATAACTTTTTGAAGTATCGTTATTAAAACTATAGTAGCAGTAAGGTTATCAATAATGGCAGATAATATGAAGGCTAATATTGAAAATAACCAAAGTAATTTTCCTTTTTCCTTTGTTTTAATAAAACCTTTTATAGTAGCGAAACCGTCGAAATAATCAATTATTTCCACAATCGTCATAGCACCTAACAAGAAGAACAGAATTTCAGCAGTTTTACCTAGATGATGCAAAAGAGACTCCTCCATCATATGCATTTTCTCTTGATGCCCTAAAGATGCAAATCCATCTACCAAACCTTGCTTAGCAGAATCGAACCAATTTGTAAATCCGTCAATATCCAAAGCAATTAATGCCCACAATATAGCCATCATGGCTAATGCTGGTATTAACTTATCAATTTTAAGATTGTGTTCTAAGGTAATGGCAAGGTATCCCGCCAAAAAAACAATAACAATGATGGTTTCCATTTTCGTTGGTTTTTTAAATAACTAGTTATTAGTTGTCAAATATAGGTTCTAATTCTAAAAAAAATAATCCTTAAAGATATTTAAAATTGTCTGTGAATTCCTAATGATTTCACAATAATTCTAAAGATACCTGACATCCAAATACTTAAATCATTGCTAATTTAAATTTAACAAGTTTTTATTGACCCTATTTTAACGCTTAACAAAATGTTAAATATTAAGACTCCACAAACCAAGTAGTAAAATCCATTATCAAAACCAACAAAATTGGTACCTTTAGTTGAATATTTAACTGGTATATCTTTATCTTTGAGAAGTTAACCCTTATACATATTAGATGGATTTTTCATTGAATGAAGAACAAAGACTTATACAACAAGCTGCACGTGATTTTGCTCAAACAGAGCTATTACCAGAGGTAATTGAACGTGATGATGCGCAAAGATTCCCTAAAGAGGAAGTTAAAAAATTGGGCGAGCTTGGTTTTCTTGGAATGATGGTTGACCCTAAATATGGAGGTAGTGGCCTAGACACACTTTCATACGTTTTAGCAATGGAAGAAATTTCAAAAATAGACGCCTCTACTTCTGTAGTTATGTCTGTCAATAATTCTTTGGTTTGCTGGGGGTTAGAAAAATATGGCTCAGAAGCTCAAAAAGAAAAATATCTCACCAAATTAACTACCGGAGAACAAATTGGAGCATTCTGCCTTTCTGAACCTGAAGCAGGTAGTGATGCTACTTCACAGAAAACCACAGCAATTGACATGGGAGACCACTATATTGTAAATGGAACTAAAAACTGGATTACCAATGGTGGTACGGCAAGTACCTATATTGTAATAGCACAAACGGACAAAGACAAAAAGCATAGAGGAATTAATGCCTTGATTATAGAAAAAGGTGCACCTGGATTTGAAATTGGTCCCAAAGAAAATAAACTTGGTATTAGAGGTAGCGATACACACTCTCTTATATTCAATGACGTTAAAGTACCAAAAGAGAACAGAATAGGTGAAGATGGCTTCGGTTTCAAGTTTGCAATGAAAACATTGGCTGGCGGTAGAATAGGTATTGCAGCTCAAGCCTTGGGTATTGCTGCAGGAGCTTATGAATTAGCATTGAAATATTCTAAAGAACGTAAAGCTTTTGGTACTGAAATTAGCAATCACCAAGCAATTGCCTTTAAACTGGCAGATATGCATACCGAAATTCAAGCAGCAAGATTACTTGTTTATCAATCGGCCTTAGATAAAGATAACGGAAGAGATTATGATTTATCTGGAGCTATGGCAAAATTATACGCATCTAAAGTTGCCATGGAAACCTCAGTTGAAGCCGTACAAATTCATGGAGGTAATGGCTTTGTTAAGGATTACCACGTTGAAAGATTAATGAGAGATGCTAAGATTACTCAGATCTACGAAGGCACATCTGAAATTCAAAAAATTGTAATTTCAAGAAGTATTTTAAAGTAAAAGCTCAAACACAAAACAATCACCCCTACTTTTTATAGGGGTGATTGTTCTCAATACCACCATCTGCTTTGTTATACTACAAATAAAGCTGAGCTTAATTGTTAGAAAGCAATAAAAATCACAATTCACCCCCACCAACTCTCCTATATTTACTGAATTTTAACTTAAATTTATCAATCTGATAAATTGAAGGTTTCAAAAATCCATAATTATCGATTTTTTAAGCTTTTATTTATTTCGTTGAGTTTTTTATTTGAATTTGTTCTAATCACTGAATATAATTCAATTAAATTGATATTTTTGAATAAATACCACAAAGGATGACACTGAAGAAGCAAGGATTATATCTACCGGAATTTGAACATGATAACTGTGGGGCTGGATTTATATGCAGTCTTAAAGGAAAGAAGTCCAACGACATTATACATAAAGCGTTGGAAATACTTGAACGATTAGAACATAGAGGTGCAGTTAGTGCAGATGGTAAAACAGGAGATGGAGCAGGTATATTAATTGATATTCCTCACGACTTTTTCCAGGCCGTTTGTGACTTTGAATTACCAAAAGTTGGCGATTATGCCGTTGGTAATATATTCTTTCCTCGTAAAGAGAATCAACGTGATTTCTGCATTTCAGTTTTTGAAGAGAATATTAAGAAACAGGGGTTAAAATTATTAGGATGGAGAAATGTTCCTGTAAACAGATCGATTCCTGGTAGAATTGCAGCTGAAACCGAACCTTTTGTAAAACAAATATTTGTTGCAAAAGAAAACGAAGAACAAGATTACTTCGATTTTAACCTAAAATTATTCATAGCAAGAAAGACTACGGAACATACTATAATAGGTTCTAAATTATCTGAAAATAAATTTTTCTATGTCCCTAGTTTATCTACCAAAATTATAATATTCAAAGGACTATTGATGCCTTTGGACATTAGTCTTTATTACTCGGACTTAATGGATTCTAGAGTAGTTACAAGATTAGCTTTAGTTCACCAACGTTTCTCTACAAACACTTTTCCTACCTGGGATTTGGCACAACCTTTTAGATACATGTGTCATAATGGTGAAATAAACACCTTAAGAGGAAATGTTACTAGAATGTTCTCCAGAGAAGAATTACTGAAAAGTGATATGTTCGGAGATGAAATTAAAAATGTTCTTCCAATAATATTACCAGGTAAATCAGATTCAGCTACAATGGACATGGTAGTTGAGCTATTATTAATGACCGGTAGATCTTTACCTGAGGTAATGATGATATTGGTACCTGAAGCTTGGGAGAAAAATGCAGAAATGTCTGAAGCTAAAAGAGCATTTTACGAGTATCATTCATGTATGATGGAACCTTGGGACGGACCAGCATCTATACCATTTACCGATGGTAACTTTATTGGTGCCGTACTAGACAGAAATGGATTAAGACCTTCACGATACACAGTAACAAAAGATGACTACGTAGTTATGTCTTCTGAAACTGGTGTTGTTGACATAGCTCCAGAAAATGTAGATTTTCATGGAAGATTACAGCCAGGTAAAATGTTCTTGGTAAATATGGAGGAAGGTAGAATTGTTAACGATGAAGAAATTAAAGAAAACATCGCTCAAAAATTCCCTTATAAAAAATGGCTAGAAGATAACTTAGTTCATCTAAAAGACATTCCATATAATGATTGTCCTTTATTTTTAGGTGAAGAAACGCTTGAAAAAAGAAAATCAGTATTTGGTTATACTTTAGAGGACATAAATACTATTGTTCTCCCAATGGCCAAAGCAGGTAAAGAGCCAATCGGATCAATGGGATCAGATACCCCTATCGCTGTACTATCTCAAAGACCTCAATTAATATATAATTATTTTAAACAACTATTTGCTCAGGTTACCAACCCACCACTGGATGGTATTCGTGAAGAATTAATTACAGATATAAGTTTAACTTTAGGTAGTGACCATAACATATTTGAATTTTCTGAATTACACTGTAGAAAACTTAAAATTCAAAACCCTGTTATTTCAAAAGAGGATTTAGATAAGATTAAAAATTATGATGTAAGTCCAGATTACAAGGTAGTTTCATTACCTATGCTATATTCTATAAAGCAAGGACATAATGGGCTTGAAGACGCTTTACAATCTTTATTGGACCAAGCATCTAAATCTGTTGATGAAGGAGCTAACATTATAATTCTATCCGATAGAAATATAAATGAGGAAATGGCCCCTATTCCAGCCTTGTTAGCTTGTTCATTTGTAAATAGCGGATTACAAAAATTAGGAAAGCGTTCTAAATTAAGTGTGATAATCGAATCTGCAGAACCTCGTGAAGTACATCATTTCGCTTTATTATTTGGTTTTGGAGCTAGTGCAATTAACCCATACTTAGTTAATGAGATTATAGCAGAGCAAATAGAGGAAAATGATATTACCGATATTTCTTTCGATGAAGCCATTAAAAATTACAATAAGGCTATAGGAAAAGGAATTTTAAAGGTGATGAACAAAATTGGTATTTCTACTCTTAACTCTTACCGTGGTTCTCAACTTTTTGAATGTATTGGTATCAACACAAAGGTCGTTGACAAATACTTTCCTAATACACCAACACGTATTCAAGGTATAGGTCTTTACCAAATAGAAAAAGAAATAGCATTACGTCATCATAAAACATTTAGTAAAAAACAAGTAGCCGCTAATCTAGATTTAGAAATAGGTGGTGAATATAGATGGAGAAGAGACGGTGAAAAACACATGTTTAATCCGTTATCAATAGCGAAACTTCAAAAATCGGTTCGTAATAATGAACCTGACACTTATAAGGAGTATTCAAAGATGGTTAATGAGCAATCAAAAAACCTTATGACAATAAGAGGTCTTTTTGAATTTTCTAACTATGATCCAATTCCTTTAGAAGATGTTGAACCTTGGACAGAAATTGTAAAAAGGTTTAAAACGGGAGCAATGTCATATGGCTCAATCAGTAAAGAAGCTCATGAGAATTTAGCTATTGCCATGAACCGTATTGGTGGTAAAAGTAATTCAGGCGAAGGTGGAGAGGATGAAAACAGATTCTACAAAAACTCTACTGGTGACTGGAGAAATAGTGCCATTAAACAAGTGGCCTCAGGTAGGTTTGGCGTTACATCTAATTACTTAACAAACGCTAAGGAAATTCAAATAAAAATGGCACAAGGGGCCAAACCTGGTGAAGGCGGTCAATTACCTGGACCAAAAGTAAATCCTGAAATAGCGAAAACTAGAAATTCAACTCCTTATGTAGGTTTAATTTCACCACCACCACATCATGATATATATTCTATAGAAGATTTATCTCAACTTATTTACGATTTAAAATCTGCGAATAGAAAAGCAAGAATTAATGTTAAATTAGTTTCAGAAGTAGGTGTAGGTACAGTTGCTGCCGGTGTTGCAAAAGCTAAAGCAGATGTAGTTCTAGTTTCTGGATTTGATGGGGGAACAGGAGCATCTCCTTTAACTTCTCTAAAACATTGTGGATTACCTTGGGAACTTGGTATTGCCGAAGCACAACAAACTCTTGTATTAAATGACTTAAGAAATAGAATTGTTCTTGAATGTGACGGTCAATTAAAAACTGGTAGAGATGTTGCAATTGCATGTTTATTAGGTGCAGAAGAATTTGGTTTCGCAACAGCTCCTTTAGTAGCATCAGGATGTATAATGATGCGGGTTTGTCATTTAAACACTTGCCCAGTTGGTATAGCTACTCAAAATCCTGAATTAAGAAAGAAATTTAAAGGAAAGCCCGAACACGTAGTTAACTACATGTATTTTGTAGCACAAGAGTTACGTGAAATAATGGCTCAATTAGGATTTAAGACTATTAATGAAATGGTTGGTCAAGTTCAAAAGCTAGATAGAAAAAAGGCAATAGACCATTATAAAGCTGCTGGTATAGACTTAACACCAATATTACATCAGGTTGATGTACCTAAAGGAACTAAATTTTATAATACAGAAAAGCAAAAGCACGATATAGATAAATCTATCGAGTTTGATATTATTGCAAAAGCCAATCCTTCCCTATTTAGAAAGGAGAAACTTAGTTTAGATTATCCAATCTGCAACACAGATCGTGCAGTAGGAGCCATAATTAGTAATGAAATCTCAAAGACCTACGGTGCAGAAGGATTACCTATAAACACTTTAAGACTTAATTTCACTGGATCAGCAGGTCAAAGTTTTGGTGCATTTGCCACAAGAGGATTAACCATGATCGTTAATGGAAACACTAATGATTATTTAGGCAAAGGGCTTTCTGGTGCAAAATTAGTCATCAAAGTTCCTGAAAAATCAACTATTGTTCCAGAAGACAACGTAATTACCGGTAATGTTACATTATATGGAGCTACCGCAGGTAGAGCGTATATTAATGGTAAAGCAGGAGAACGTTTTTGTGTTCGTAACTCAGGTGCAAAAGCTGTAGTAGAAGGTATAGGAGATCACGGTTGTGAATATATGACTGGTGGTGTCGCTGTTATTCTTGGTGAAGTTGGAAGAAACTTTGGAGCTGGTATGAGTGGAGGAATAGCCTACGTTTTAGATAATAATAAAACATTCAAAAAACGCTGTAGTGCTGAAGGTTTAAACCTTTTAGAAGTAACAGAAGCTAACGATATTAAACAATTGAAAGATTTAATAGAAAGTCATTACAACTCAACATCAAGTCCATTAGCTCAACGTATTTTAGAAAATTGGGAATCTTACTTACCTAAATTCGTTAAGGTCTTACCTGAAGAATACAGACAAGCTTTAATTAGATTAGAAGAAGAAAATTTACAAACTATTTAAAATCGGAATATGGGAAAGATAACAGGATTTTTGGAATTCGATAGAAAGATTGAATCATACGAACCGGTTGAAGAACGTTTAAAAAATTATAAGGAATTTACGGTGCCGCTTCCTGAAAAGGAACTAAAAGAGCAAGGTGCTCGTTGTATGGATTGTGGTATACCTTTTTGTCATAGTGGCTGTCCTTTAGGAAATTTAATTCCTGACTTTAACGATGCAGTTTACAGAAGTAAATGGGAAAAAGCTAGTGAAATTTTACATTCAACTAATAATTTTCCCGAATTTACAGGAAGATTATGTCCAGCTCCATGTGAAGAAGCTTGTGTTTTAGGAATTAATGAAGATCCAGTAAGTATTGAAAATATTGAAAAAAATATTGTAGAAACTGCCTTTAAAAAGGGATGGATCGTTGCCCAACCCCCATTAAATAGAACTGGTAAAAAGGTTGCTGTAGTTGGATCTGGTCCTGCTGGATTAGCAACTGCTCAACAATTAAACAGAGCTGGACACGATGTTACTGTTTTTGAACGTGATGAAAAACCTGGCGGTTTATTACGTTATGGTATTCCAGATTTTAAAATGGAAAAAAATGTTATCGATAGACGTTTAGAAATCCTTAAAGAAGAAGGTATAACATTTTCATGTGGAGTTCATATTGGTGTTGATATTCAAGCAGATAAACTTAAAGAAGATTATGATGCTATCGTATTAACAGGTGGGGCTACCATTAGACGTAATCTACCAATAGAAGGTTCAGATTTAAAAGGTGTCGTTCAAGCGATGGATTTTTTAGGTCAAAACAACAGACGTGTAGACGGTATTAAAGATTTAGGCGAAGAAATTAAAGCCACTGACAAGGATGTAGTTGTTATTGGTGGTGGAGATACTGGTTCCGATTGTATTGGAACTTCTTTTCGCCATGGAGCAACATCTGTTTCAAATTTTGAAATTATGCCAATGGGTACTGCTGAAAGACCAGAAGGTCAACCTTGGCCATTTTGGCCTATGAGACTTAGAACAAGTTCTTCTCATAAAGAAGGTGCTAAACGTTTCTTTAGTATATCTACTAAGAAATTTATTGGTGATTCAGATGGTAATTTAACAGGATTAATAACGTCGGAAGTAGAATGGATTAAAACTCCAGGACAACGCCCACAGCTAAAAGAAGTTACTGGTACGGAAAAAGAATGGAAATGTGAATTGGCATTATTAGCATTAGGTTTCAC
>NZ_JHZW01000003.1:2195000-2196190 GCF_000688315.1 Maribacter sp. Hel_I_7
TTTGACGTCATCCCCACCTTCCTCACGGTTTGCACCGGCAGTCCCGTTAGAGTCCCCATCATGACATGCTGGCAACTAACGGTAGGGGTTGCGCTCGTTATAGGACTTAACCTGACACCTCACGGCACGAGCTGACGACAACCATGCAGCACCTTGCAAATTGCCCGAAGGAAAATCTATCTCTAGACCTGTCAATATGCATTTAAGCCCTGGTAAGGTTCCTCGCGTATCATCGAATTAAACCACATGCTCCACCGCTTGTGCGGGCCCCCGTCAATTCCTTTGAGTTTCATTCTTGCGAACGTACTCCCAGGTGGGATACTTATCACTTTCGCTTGGCCGCCCAGAACTCAAGGTTCCGGACAGCTAGTATCCATCGTTTACGGCGTGGACTACCAGGGTATCTAATCCTGTTCGCTCCCCACGCTTTCGTCCATCAGCGTCAGTATATAGTTAGTCACCTGCCTTCGCAATCGGTGTTCTATGTAATATCTATGCATTTCACCGCTACACTACATATTCCGGCAACTTCACTATAACTCAAGACCGACAGTATCAAAGGCAGTTCTACCGTTGAGCGGCAGACTTTCACCCCTGACTTATCGGCCCGCCTACGGACCCTTTAAACCCAATAATTCCGGATAACGCTCGGACCCTCCGTATTACCGCGGCTGCTGGCACGGAGTTAGCCGGTCCTTATTCTTACGGTACCGTCAGTAAGCTACACGTAGCTCTTTTCTTCCCGTATAAAAGCAGTTTACTACCCATAGGGCATTCTTCCTGCACGCGGCATGGCTGGATCAGAGTCTCCTCCATTGTCCAATATTCCTCACTGCTGCCTCCCGTAGGAGTCTGGTCCGTGTCTCAGTACCAGTGTGGGGGATCCCCCTCTCAGGGCCCCTACCCATCGTAGTCTTGGTAAGCCGTTACCTTACCAACAAACTAATGGGACGCATGGCCATCCTTGTACCGCCCGAAGGCTTAACCATATCCCGATGCCGGGTCATGGTACCACGGGCATTAATCCAAGTTTCCCTGGGCTATTCCCCTGTACAAGGTAGGTTCCATACGCGGTGCGCACCCGTGCGCCGGTCGTCAGCGGAGCAAGCTCCCTGTTACCCCTCGACTTGCATGTGTTAGGCCTGCGCTAGCGTTCATCTGAGCCAGGATCAAACTCTTCATCGTTGTTT